>NZ_LR134408.1:0-2373440 GCF_900637825.1 Corynebacterium segmentosum | reverse complement strand
TTCATCCAGGCTTGCCGGGGCATGGCTGGAGCGCCAATTAGGCGGGGTCTGACCTGCGGTGGAGTTGTTGTTTCCGCGGGCTGCCGCTGCATCCGTTTGCTGGGGGCGAGAGACGTAATTGTGCGCGGAGGAAGAATCGGTCTGCGCCGGTGGCATGTGCTGCGCCTGCGGGTTGGGTTGGGAGGAAGGGGCCTGCGTGCTTGCCGATGCCCCTCCCGGTGCCGGCCCCGAATTCGACGGGTTAGCCGGCGGTTGTGGCTCCTGTGGGGTAGCCAAGGTGACGGCAAAAGAACACGGGCGACCAAGGTGGCGGGTAAGGGCCTTGGAGATGTATCCGCCGAGTTCATTTTCTACAACTTCTTTGGCGTTGACATTTTCCGCTGCGACAAGCGTGTAGCCTTCCACCATCATGATCGGGCGAACCAACTGCAGGTAGAGGCGTTGCGTATGCGAAAAGCTCGGGACCTCAGAGTTGGGCTGTTCGGATTGCGCGAGCAGATCATCGACGATCGCGCGCCACACAGCTTCTAGGTTCGCTTGTGGTTCAGTCACAACGGGCTACCTTCAATAATTCTCTCGGGGACGGGTGGACAGTAAATAACAAATTCCACGGTGGATTCCACCGCGGTTTTCACAGTGGTTTTTATCGAGTCACCTCGATCTCCACAGAGTTATCCACAGGTGTGGAAGAAATAGTTATTCACAGCTTAGTGCATGGCTGTGGATAACTTGTGATAGCCCACTTTATGGCGTTGTACTGCGGAAACAGTAAAACTCTCAAGTGGTTATTTAGAGTTATCCACAACGGTTAGCTTGCTGTGGAATTCGATTCCTTAGTTCTACCGCCGCGAAGGCGGGTGTGTCTAACGGAGGATTTATACTTAAAATGCAAAATGCTATGGAGGGTTGCGGCGCGAAGGATTAGCCGCAGCATGAGCGCGAAAACTGGCCCTCTAGCTGCAGGAAAAAACACTTATGTAATTTCGGGTGTAACCGGGTGTCGATTTGTTTCCAGCGGTTTAAATCACGTAATCTGGCATGGTCTATTGCAACAGAGAGTTGCGTATGAACAGGACGGCGTCACTTCGCATTGGCTGGGCTACCAAAGCTCGCCGAGCATTTGGATAACAGTGACGCGTCAGGTTCATGGAATCCATTCATCAGTGGATGTACTGCCGTTTTCAGGCGGCAGTATGTCCACGTACAACTTCAAGGAGAATTGACGTGGCAAAGGGTAAGCGCACGTTCCAGCCGAACAACCGTCGCCGTGCACGTAAGCACGGTTTCCGCACTCGCATGAGCACCCGCTCCGGTCGTGCAATTGTGGCCGCTCGCCGCAAGAAGGGCCGCGCAAAGCTGTCCGCATAAGTCATGCTGCCAGCCCACCACAAGCTCACATCACCGCCGCAATTTCGGCGGACGATGAAGGGCAGTCGCCGGCAGGGCACTCGCACCGTCGTCGTGCATGCGCGCGATACCATGAGTGCGAATTCCAATGGCACCATGGGCAATCCGGCCGAGATCGCGGCCACTGGGCCGCGATTCGGCCTCATTGTTTCTAAAGCCGTCGGGAATGCAGTGGTACGCCACCGCACCTCCCGGCGGCTTCGCCATGTGTGCATGACGCTCATCCCCAAGCTCCCAGCGGGCGTGGATGTTGTCATCCGTGCGCTACCTGCAAGCGCGACAGCCACCAGTGAGCAATTAGAAAAAGATATTACTAAGGCGCTGCGCAAGCAATGGGATATTTAAATACCCGTGGGGAAGAAATTCCTGCAGCCTCCGGACTGGCCGCGCCGCTGGTTAAAGCGGTTCGTTTCTACCAAAAACATGTCTCGGGCCTTAAGATGGTATCAACCTGTCGGTTCGAACCGACATGCAGTGCTTATGCCTTAGAGGCGTTGTCCAGACATGGCGCGCTTAAAGGTACGGCGATGGCAATGGCTAGGGTGTGCAAATGTGGGCCCTGGCATCCGGGCGGATTCGATCCAGTCCCGGTACCGGTCACCAACAACAACTGAGGATTAAACACTCGTGCTTAATTTCATTTACTGGCCAATTTCGGCCGTTTTATGGTTCTGGCACTGGCTGCTATCCCTCGTAATGGATCCCGCCTGGGGCATTACGTGGATTTTGGCCATCGTGCTGCTGACCTGGACGCTGAAGGCGCTCATGGTCAAGCCCACCGTGAGCCAGATTCGATCTTCGCGCAAGATGCAGGAAATCCAGCCCAAGGTGCAGGAAATCCGCGCGAAGTACGGCAAGGATCAAGCTCGCGCCGCGCAGGAAATGCAGAAGGTCTATAAGGACGCTGGCGTCCGCCCGATGGCCGGCTGCCTTCCGGTCTTGGTGCAGATTCCAATGTTCATTGGTCTTTTCCACGTGCTGCGCTCGTTCGACCGCACGGTGTCTGTAGCCGGCGGCTTTGGACACCCCAGCGGCGAGCCGATGTCCATTGAGGACAATGCCAATACCGCGAACTACATCTTTAAGCCGGAGCTCGTCCAGCAGTTCTTGGACGCCAAGATCTTCGGCGTTCCGCTGGTGACGAACCTGCGCCTGAACTCGCCCTTGGTGGAAGGTGTTACCACCACCACCCAGGCGGCGTTCATCATCGTGCCGATGATTGCCGTGATTGTCGTGTTGATGCACTTCAACGCGCGCATGAGCCTGAACCGCCAGGAAAAGCGCCGCGCCCAGGGCAAGACTTCTGCCCCGCAGGGTCAGAATGCGGAAATGATGCAGCAGCAGATGGCCATGATGTCCAAGATGATGCTGTGGGTCATGCCCGCAATGCTGATCTTCTCCGGCTTCATCTGGCCCATCGGTTTGCTGTTCTACATGCTGTCCAATACCGTGTGGACCTTCTTCCAGACCCGCATCATCTACGGCAAGATGGACCGCGAAGAAGAAGAGGAAGAGGCCGCTAAGATTGAGGCCAAGCGCACTACCGCTCCAAAGCCAGGCGCTCGCAAGAAAGATAACCGCACGAAGAAACAGCGGAAGAACGACAACTAAACAGCTACTGAGGAGATTCTCATAGTGTCCGAGATGGACCCGTCTGCAGTATTTGGCTCTCGCCTGCCGCTCGCGCAGGAATACCACGATTCGCTCGCTACAGACGGGTCCACTCGTGGTTTTATCGGCCCGCGCGAGGTACCGCGGCTGTGGGAGCGCCACATCTTAAACTGCGCAGTTATTGAACAAGTCATTCCGGAAGGTGCCACGGTTATCGATGTCGGCTCTGGTGCCGGCTTGCCCGGCATTCCGCTGGCCATTGCCCGCCCAGACCTGCACATCACGCTCATTGAGCCGCTTTTAAAGCGCTATAACTACCTCAATGAGGTCACCGAAAAGCTGGGCTTAGAAAACGTCACCGTGCGGCGCGGGCGCGCCGAAGAAGGCCCCATTAAGAAGGCAGTGGCCGGCGCAGACGTGGTGACCTCCCGCGCGGTAGCTCCCCTGGGGAAGTTGGCAAAGTGGTCTCTTCCCCTGGTGCGCAAAGGCGGGGAGATGATCGCGCTGAAAGGTTCTTCTGTACACGAAGAGCTGGAGCGCGATGCCGCGGATATTAAGAAGGCCGGCGGCGGAAAGGCCGAGGTCACGACCGTTCACGGAACCACGATTATCCGTGTCCCGCGCGTGAACTAAAGTAGACGGCATGACTAATCCGCGCCTTATCACCATTGCCAACCAGAAGGGCGGCGTAGGTAAAACCACTTCCGCCGCTAACTTGGCCGCAGCCCTTGCTACTGAAGGCAAGAAGGTATTGGTCATTGACCTTGACCCCCAGGGAAACGCATCGACCGCCATGGGCGCGGAACATAGCTCAGGGACCGATTCCAGCTATGAATTACTCTTGGGCGATTGCACTGCGGAAAAGGCTATGCAGGCTTCCCCGCACAATTCCAACCTTTATTGCATCCCCGCGACTATCGATCTCGCCGGCGCGGAAATTGAGATGGTCTCCCTCGTGCGCCGCGAGTTTCGGCTTTACGATGCCCTGCATAAAGGGTTCCTAGAAGAACACGGCTTTGAATACGTCTTTATCGATTGCCCGCCATCTTTGGGCTTGCTGACGATCAATGCCATGACGTGTGCGGAGGAAGTCATCATTCCTATCCAGTGCGAGTATTACGCACTGGAGGGCGTGGGCCAGTTATTGGGCAATATCACGATGATTCGCGAGCACCTCAATGAAGATCTGCATATCTCTGCGGTGCTCCTTACCATGTATGATGCACGTACGCGTTTGGCTGAGGATGTAGCCGATAACGTTCGCGAGCAATTTGGCGCCGTTGTCATGGGTAACGTCATCCCGCGTTCAGTGCGCGTCTCAGAGGCGCCTGGTTACGGGACTACGGTCATTGATTACGCCCCTTCATCCACCGGTGCACGGGCGTACCTCGCGGCGGCTCGCGAGCTCAACAGGCGCGGTGATTATCGCCCACATCCCACCACGGGGGCGATTGGCGTGAGCCCCGAAATTTATGCGGAATTGGAAGGATAGGATTTCATGGCAGAACAAAAGCAAGGTGGCCTAGGCAAAGGCTTGGCCGCTCTCATCCCGTCCGGCCCCGATGCGCCCACCCGCAAGCCACGGCTGGGTGATTCCGCCGCAGATATTATCCTGGGAAATTCCACGAGCAATAGCGAGCGCAAGGCACGCGGCGAGAAGCGCGTGAAGGGCGCCCCCACCATTCAACAAGGCTCTGGGTCCAATTCCTCCAAGAAGCGGCAAGCTACGCCGGCAGCAATCGGTGCGACCTACCGCGAGATTTCCGTGGGGGAAATCGTCCCCAACCCCAAGCAGCCGCGCACCGTTTTTGATGAAGATGAGCTCAGCGAGCTGGTTCACTCCATCCGCGAGTTCGGCCTCCTGCAGCCGGTCGTCGTCCGTCCCTCCGAGGAGGGCGGATTCGAGCTCATCATGGGTGAGCGCCGTTGGCGCGCCTCCTCCAAGGCTGGTTTGGCCACCATCCCGGCCATCGTGCGCGACACCAAAGATGACAACCTGCTGCGCGATGCCTTGCTGGAAAACATCCACCGCGTCCAGCTCAACCCTTTGGAAGAGGCACACGCCTATCAGCAGCTTTTGGAAGAGTTCGGCGTTACCCAGAACGAACTAGCGGACCGCATTGGCCGCTCCCGCCCGCAGGTGACCAATATGCTTCGCCTGCTGCGGTTGCCAGTGGATGTGCAAAAGCGAGTTGCCGCAGGCACGCTCTCGGCTGGTCACGCCCGCGCTATCTTGGGCCTCGATGACAAGGAAGCGATGGACTACATCGCGGACCGGGTTATTTCGGAGGGCTTATCCGTGCGCGCCACCGAGGAAGCCGTGACGCTGTATAAGCGCGACGGAAAGCCTGCGGAGAATAAGAAGAAGTCTCAGGTACCACAGCCGCAATTTTTCACCGACTCGGCCGAGCGCCTCTCGGATCGCTTCGATACCAAGGTCACCGTGACCATGGGCAAGCGCAAGGGCAAGATGGTCGTAGAATTCGGCGACCAAGAAGATTTCGAGCGCATCATGGCGCTGATGGAGCGGGATAAATAACTGGCTCCTGTGGCAGGTTCCCCAGGTGCCTGCCACATCCGCAAAGTAAGTGCCCTCCTCTTTAGAGCGAGGGCACTATTTTTCAGAAAAGATGAAATGGCCCTTGGCTTGTTCTTCCTCATGTTCGGCGCCAAGCGGAATGCCCTTGCGCTCGCGCAGGAGTAGGGCCGCAATAAATCCGACGATGCTTGCGGAGACAAGATAGACGGATACCGCAAAGGTCGTGCCCGTTGCTTCTACCAATGCTGCGGCGATCATCGGGGCGAAGGCACCGCCGAGAACAGAACCAATGGCATAGGTAATCGATACGCCCGAGGCACGGATGGATGCGGGGAAAAGCTCGGTATACATGGCAGATTGCGCACCGTAGGTTAAGCCGAGGCCTACCGTCAGGAAGACGAGGGCGGCATAAAGCAATCCCAGGGACGCCGTATTTACCAGCGGGAAAAGGGCCGCTGCGCCGATTGCTTGAATGACAAATCCGATGAGATACGTCGCGCGGCGCCCGATGTAGTCCGATAACCAGCCAGCGAAAAGCGTGAAGATGAGCCACGTGAAGGCGGATAGGGTGACGGCATTGAGGACATCGCCACGCGCGAGCGAGACCGGGCCCTCGGGGTTGGTTGCATAATTTTGGATATAGCCACCGGTGGTCATATAGCCCACGGTGCCATTGCCGGCAAAGACTAGGGCCGCGACGAGGACAAGCGGGAAATACCGTTTGAAAAGGATCCCAATGGGGTTTGCCGCCTCGCGTTTCTTATTATCTGAGATCTCCTGAAAGACTGGTGATTCATCTACGCCAACGCGGACGGCGTAGCCGATGATCACGAGGACAAAGGAAAGCAAGAAAGGCACGCGCCAACCCCACTCAAGGAAGGCATCCCCTGGCGCGATCATATTCATGATGGACAGCACGCCAGAGGACATCAGTAGGCCGATGGGGACTCCGATTTGTGGGCCAGCGCCGAAGAGGCCGCGCTTATCGTTGGGAGCATGCTCAACTGCAAGCAGTACCGCTGACCCCCACTCTCCCCCGGCAGAGATGCCTTGAATGATGCGGAGGAAAATCAACAGGATGGGAGCCCATACTCCCGCCGTATCGTAGGTGGGCAGGAGGCCAATCAGTGTGGTGGCCCCGCCCATGGCAAAAAGGGTGACCATGAGAACGAGGCGGCGGCCAAGACGGTCACCGAAATGTCCCGCTAGGAACGCGCCAAGTGGGCGAAAAAGGAAAGATAGGCCCACGGAGGCGAAGGACACGATGCTGGCTACCCCGCCTTCTAAGGGGCCGAACATCACTTGGTTGAATACCAGGCCGGCAACCGCGGCATAGAGAAAGTAGTCATACCATTCAATCGCGGTTCCGATTGTGGTGGCAGCTACCACGCGGCGGGTTTCTTTTGTGGAAATTGGGGCGGAGGTTGAGCTGCCCATAATGGGAATCCATTCACTGTGTAGTAGTCAATAACTGGACTGATATTACACGGTGGCTAAGCCACAAAAGAATGCCTGCGCCCCAAACCTAGTGAGGAGGGGCTAAGCCTGCTCCGCCTGGAGAAGTTCGGAGAATTTGTAGGTGCCGGTAATGGCGGTGTCTTGCTCCATGAGGTACATGCGCTTAACGGCGATGACGATTGCTTCTGCAATATCGTCACGGCGCTTTGGGTTGGTCAGGATTTTGACGTCCTCAGGGTTAGTGAGATAACCCAAAAAGATTTGTACCACCGGCATTTGCGTCAGGCGCAAGAGATCCCAAGTGCGGCCGTGGTTAGAGCAGTCCTGCAGATCGGTGCGGGCCACGATTTCACGCTGGATGAAGCCAGAAAGGGTCTCACCAATGAGTGAGGAGTTTCCGGATTCGGAACCAAAGTAGAACGTGGCGACGCCATGGGCCTTCTCGTTGGGGTAAGAATCGCACGCCAAAGAGATGACCATATCGGCATCGAAGGCATTGGCCAGCTCGGCACGGGATTGCACGTCCGCATCATCGGTACGGGGGCGCGAAATAATGGTTTCTATGCCGGCGGCGATCATGCGGCCTTCGATGCGTTGGGTGAGATCCCAGAGGATTTCTTGCTCAGAAATATCACCAAAACGGCCCTTGACGGTGAAGCCGGAGTCCCTGCCACTCAGCGCAGGGTCAATGACCACGCGCTTGCCAGCCAGCTTTGGACCGGCATTGCGCACGCGCTCGCGTTCTACAATATTGTGCGCCGAACCGCCGGTGATGCGGCGGCCGAGCAAGCTGAGCGCGCGAATGGTCGCGGGCCCACACACGCCGTCTTCCTGCAGCCCGCAGTTGTGCTGGTATTCGGTGAGTGCAGCGTGGGTAGTGCGGCCAAAATGGCCATCGACGCGATCTTGATAAAACCCAAGCTCTTGCAGTTGCTGCTGCAATTGCGAGATGTCATCGCCCACCAATGCATTGGTGGGTTCGTAGCTCAATACGCGGCTGCCCAGGGTATAAGAGGCTTGGCGCAATTCGCGCAGGGTGAGATCGTCGATCTCTCCCGTTGGGAGGATGCCGCGAGACTGCTGGAATGCCTTGAGCACGTCAGCGAGATCGGCATCAAAGGTCTTATCAGTCTCGGAGTACTTCTGCTTTTTCCAGGCAGACAGTTCCCCCGTGAAATCTGATAAGAGGCCAAGGCGAGCCAAGGTGGCGCGAGCTTCAGCTACGCGCACACTTGAATCACCAACCCGAAGAACGCGATTCACGCCTTTCACCCCTTCCACGGCCCTAGGACTTTGGACCGCATGGCAGATTTCCTACTCGTTAACTTTAGTAACAAGATTAACAGCTATAACTGCTTTTTCACTTGCGCCACGATGTCATTTTTAGAACGCAGGCCAACGAACTCATCGACCTTCTCGCCATTGTTGAAAATCAATACATTTGGGATGGACATGATTTGGAACATGGCACCAAGGTTTCGTTCTTCATCGACGTTGACCTGGGCGATGGTGACTTCACCGTCGAGCTCATCTGCGACCTCTTCCAAGATCGGAGACAGCTTCTTGCATGGCCCGCACCATTCCGCCCAGAAGTCTACGACGACGGGTTTATCCGACTCGATGACATCAGAACGAAATGTTTCGGTGGTTACCTTTTTGACGTTACTCATACTGGATCTAACGGTTTGCAGCCAAGAATTGTTCCGCATCCATGGCAGCGCGGCAGCCAGATCCTGCGGCCGTGATGGCCTGCTGATAGTGATCATCTACCAAGTCACCGCATGCGAAAACGCCAGGCAGGGAGGTCTTAGTGGAAGGCTGATCAACCTCAACGTAGCCGTTGTCGTTCAGCTTTACCTGGCCGTTGAGGAAGGACGAGCGCGGATCGTGGCCAATGGCAACGAACATGGCGGTGACATCCAAGGTGGAGGTTTCCCCAGTCTCAACGTCCTTGAGCTCTAGGCCGCCGACCTTGCCGTCATCTTCAAGCACGCGCTCGACAACCTTATTGGTTTCCCACTTAATCTGCTCGTTCTCCTGGGCGCGGTCCAACATGATCTTAGATGCGCGGAAGTTTTCGGAGCGGTTGACAATGGTGACAGACTCCGCGAACTTGGTCAGGAAGGTAGCTTCCTCCATGGCGGAATCGCCGCCGCCGATGACGGCGATATTGTGTCCCTTGAAGAAGAAGCCATCGCACGTAGCGCAGGTGGAAACACCGCGGCCGGAGAGCTCTTCTTCGCCGGGAATGCCAAGGTGGCGCGGTGCGGCGCCGGTGGCGAGGATTACCGTGCGGGCTTCAAATACCTCATCGCCCACGTGGAGCTTTTTAATATCGCCCTCCAACTCAACGGAGTCGACGACTTCCATGCGCAGATCCGCGCCAAAGCGGATTGACTGTGCGCGCATTTCTTCCATGAGCTCTGGGCCCATGATGCCCTTTTGGAAGCCCGGGTAGTTCTCTACCTCGGTGGTGTTCATTAATTCGCCACCGTATTCAAATCCCTCAAATACAATGGGGCTGAGTTCAGCACGAGCGGCATAAAGCGCGGCGGTATAACCGGCAGGTCCGGAACCTACGATGGCAACATCGTGGACGGTCATTGCTAACTCCCTAAAATCACAGTGTCATTTTGCGTAACGTCAAGAGTCTACCCGCCAGATTGCGAATCGTTCATATTGCAAAGGCTCGCCGCAGCGAAATTGATGCAAGAATGATGCGATATCGAGATGTTAACCGATGGCTTCGCGCAGTACCTCTCGCGCGCGTGCGCGGCGAGATTTAACGGTGCCGGGCTTTACGCCTTGGGCGGTGGCAACTTCGTTGACGCGGAACCCGGCGACATCGGTAAGCATGAGTGCTTCGCGCTGGTCTTGCCTTAAAAGCTCCATAGCCTCGCGGACGACGAGCTGCTCGGCAAGGTTTTCAGATGGGTTATGCGCCAGCAGTGGATTGCGATCATCGGCAAAATCATCGCTATCGAGCGAGGCGTTTTCCCTATTAGCCCGGTGATTTAAATAGTCGTAGCCGGTGTTTTTCACCAGGCGGTGCAGCCACGTGCTTAAGGCCGATTCCCGCCGGTAATTATGGAGATTGCAGCTAGCGCGCAGGAAGGCTTCTTGCACGACATCCTGCGCGTCGTACTCATTCCTTGTATAACGCCGCGCCACGGTGGTCAGCCGCTTGCGGTGGCGTTCCACGATGGCGGAAAAGGCTTTATTATCCCCCTCGATAAAAGCATCAACTAATTCTTCGTCGCTGTGGTCAGGACTTAATGGCATCTGTAGATTCCCCCCGGATCAACAAGTGTTAAAGCAATTGTGACCAGAGGGGAACTCCGGCGCGAGCCGGCGGCGGTACAGTCTATTGACCCGCCTACTGCTGAGCGCGCACGCGCAGGGTGCGGCGCAGGTGATCGCGGCACTCTAGGAGCACGCGGCGCAGCGCACCCGGCAAATCCTTGTGCAGGAGATCCGTGGTAGCGGACTCCGCCATGGAAGATTCCGGGTAGAGGCCGCGGATCAGCCGGTTGGCGATCTCGATGGGGTGGTTATCCCAAATATCTTCGACGCGGCGGAAGAACTCCTCGGCGAATTCTTCTTGCAACTCCGCCGAGCGCGGGGCGTTGAAGCCGGCCAGCAGGGCATCGACTTCCGCATTGGAGTACTCCCCTGGCGTTAGCGCGCTATCGAAGGCGGCCCGCTTGGTCTCCGGCGTGGGGAAGGCGTGGCTAGCGCCTAAGAACTCGGCGGCGCCGGTCAGCGTATTATCGCGCTGCTTTTCTGCCTCCAGCTCATCCAATGCGACGCCGTCGCGGGCGGCCAGGGCGCGCAGGATGGACCAGCGGATCTGCGGATCGAGGCGCAGGCCCTCCACCGCGCCGGCGAGCAGGTCACGCAGGCGCTCGGTGCCGGAGGCCTCCGGCGTTGCGGCCAGTGCGGCAATGGCGGTGCGGGCCAGAATGAGCTGCGCATCGGAGCCCGGATCCGCGGCGCCGAGCTGTTCCCACAGCGCATCGGCGAACTCGGTGCGCACCTGCTCGCGGCGGTCTTCGGCCACATAGTGCTGGATGGCAAAGTGCGCATTGCCGTAGGCGGTGGTCAGCAGCGTGGCATTGGTCTCTGCGGGCGCGTACTTGGCGACGACCCCCACGTACTCCTCCGCATTCCACTCCCCGTCCCTGGTGAGGTTCCACAACGAGGTCCAGATGACCGCGCGGCTGAGCCCATCCTGGACCTCGGAGAGGTGATCGCTAATGGTGGCAAGCGAAACGTCGTCGAAGCGGACCTTGGTGTAGGTGTGGTCGGCATCGTTAACCAGCAGCAGAGCCGGGGCCTTCTCACCCGCTGCCTCATCCACGATGGTGCGGTGACCACCGGCGGGAAGGTCGATGTCGAACTCGCGGTACTTGTTCAGGCGGGCATCAAAAAGCGCCACGCTCAGGCGGTGCGGGCGGGTCGTATCCTCGGCCTCGGCGCTCACCGCGAGCTCGGTAATCTTCTCGCCCTCCGTGTGCAGCTCCGGGGTGAGGGTATCCGGACCCCAGGTGCGCAGCCACGCCTTTGACCAAGAATCGAGGTCGCGGTCAGTGTGCTTTTTCAGGGCCGTGAGCAGGTCATCGAAGGTGGCCGCGGCAAACGCATGCTCCTGGAAGTAATCCCGCGCCCCCGCATAAAAGTTATCGCGGCCCACGTAGTGCACGAGCTGCTTGAGCACCGCCGCGCCCTTGGCATAGGTAATGCCATCGAAATTCTGGCGCGCGGCATCCACGTCTGGGATCTCGGCCTTGATGGGGTGCGTGGTGGGAAGCTGATCTTGCAGGTAGGCCCAGTTTTTGCGCTGGCCGGCGAAGTTGACCCAGGCCTCTTCGTAGGCGGTGGCGTGCACGGAGGCATCGGCGCCCATGAACTCGGCAAAGGACTCCTTGAGCCAGAGATCGTCCCACCACTGCGGGGTGACAAGATCGCCGAACCACATGTGGGACATCTCGTGCAAAATGGTATTTGCGCGAGCGGCCTTCTGGCTGCGCGTGGCCTTAGAGCGGAAGATATAGCTTTCCGTGAAGGTCACCAGGCCCGGGTTCTCCATGGCGCCGAGGTTATATTCCGGCACGAAGATGGAATCGTACTTGCCCCAAGGGTAGGCAAAGCCGAAGTTCTCGTGGAAATAGTCCATGCCCTGCGCGGTAAGCTCCAGGATTTCCTCGTCCAAATACTCAAACATGGAGGCGCGGGCAAAGGCGCGCAGCTGCGCGGAGTGATCGCCATCCGGCGAGTTCCAGGTGCGTTCTTGATACTTATACGGCCCAGCGGCAAAAGAGGTGAGGTACGTCGAAAGCGGCGGGGTGGGCGCAAAGCGGACCGTGGCATTGTCCCCGTGCTCCTCGCGCTCGGTCTCCGGCTGGTTGGAGAGGATCTGCCAGTCCTTCGGCGCGGTCATGGTGACGTGGAACGGCGCCTTGAGATCCGGCTGCTCAAAGCAGGGGAAGATGCGGCGGGCATCGGAAGGCTCAAGGTGCGAGTACAGATAGGTCGCGTCATCGGCCTGGTCGTGCATGCGGTGCAAACCCTGGCCCGTGCGCGAGTAGCGCGAGACGCCAGTGATCTCAATCGTTAGCTCCTCCCCCACCGGCAGTTCGTGGAGGCGGATAAGGCTGCCATCAAAGTCGACGTCCTGCGCCTGACCGTTAACCGTTACCTGTTCTACCGATTCTCCCAAGTAGTTCAGGAAAAGCTCGGGCTCGGTGGTGGTGGTGAGCTCTATGCGGCTTGTCGCACCGAACGTGGGGCTTTCCTTCACCTGAGATAAGTCCAGGTGCAGGTGGTATGCCCGCAGGTCTACTGCCGCAGCGCGCTCCCGAAGCAGCTCGTGTTGGGTTTTATCGCGTTGTGTCGTCATAGTTAGAAACTATAGTTACCGCAGCGGGAGATGTAACAAGGTATTGGATTTGGTAAGCGGAGTGTGGCGATGCTGGGCTCAGCATTCACTTCTGCTGAGATTTGATAATCGCTACAGCGGCGAAAGCAACGTATGCGATCAGTGCGCCAGCAGTGGCAAAGCTAAAGGATGCCATTGCGGAACTTGAAATGTTCTCTCGGACTGCAAAGCTCACAGCTGACACAATCCCGGCGGCTATCGCAATGGAATTAACGGCAAGTGGAATCGTCGCCTTATAGTGATGAATCTGCCAAGCGGTGACCGCCGTTCCAAAAAGCAGGCCAATAATTACAAATGCATTGTCTTGCATGTACATAGCCCACAGGCACGAGGAGACCGCCAATATCCCCAGCGATGCGTAGGTGAGGCCTTGTGAAGTAGTGGCCGTTTTCATGGTGTTCTCCTTGCGTCTCGTCCCGGCAATCAAGATCTGCCTGATTATTCGCGTAGGCGCAGATTCATACATTAAATCCACGTACCTCAGTGAGGCGTACACCATCATTATTGCATCCTAGGAGCAAAGGAAGGGTGAGTTTGCTCTGGTATGGGCGCCGTGCCACGCTAGCGCGGGCGCAAGATTGAAAGTCTTGGGCAGGGAATATGACTAAAGCCCGCAGCCGAGTGGGTACGCGGCGCGGGCTTTAGCTGTTGGTAACCAGGGGGCTGTGAGAGCCCAAGGTTTTCAAAGAAGTGCGATTACTGCTTGATGGCAGAAACCTCGAGCTCGATCTTGATGTCTTCAGAAACGAGGACGCCGCCGGTCTTGAGCGGAGCGTTGAAGTCGATGCCGAAGTCCTTGCGGTTGATCTTGGTCTGTGCCTCGAAGCCCAGGCGGAAGTTGCCGAATGGGTCCTCAGCGGTAGCGACCTCTTCAACCTTGAGGTCGACGGACTTGGTGGTGCCCTTGATAGTGAGGTCACCGGTGACGGTGCCGTTGCCGTCCTCATCAACGTTGACGTTGGTGGTGGTGAAGGAAAGCTCTGGGTACTCTTCCACGTTGAAGAAGTCTTCGTTCTTTACGTGGCCGTCGCGGTCCTCGTTGCCGGTGGAGATGGAAGCAGCCTTGATGGTGGCCTCTGCGGTGGAGTCAGCGATGTTCTCGGCGACGTTGATGGTGCCTTCGAATTCACCGAAGTTGCCGCGCACCTTGGTGACCATGGCGTGCTTGGTAACGAATCCGATGACGGTGTGCTCTTTGTCGATGGTGTAGGTACCTGCTGCGAGGGACATAATTGATTCTCCTAACGTTGTTGTTGATGTAACACCAACTACGATACCCGATTGGGCGTTTTAGTCAAGCCTTGAAGTAAAAATTCTTTTTCCAACCCGCTGACCTCGGTATTAAGGATGGCCTACAAGCTGGACCTCCCCCAGTGTTACCTCTTTTGACTTAGGCAGTTCTGTGATGACTATGAGCGCGGCATCGAATTGTTGGGGCGTTTCTTTGAGCTCCAGCTCCTCGTTTAAGTGCTTGAACTTTCCTTCCGCCAATTTGGGAAGAGAGCTCAGCTGCGGGTGCTTGGGATCGAAGTCGTCTTTATTAACGCCATAGATTTCGTAGTGCGCGCCATTGGACCTGGTGTGGGTCACGGTCATGACAGAAAGGTGGGCCGGGTTATCCAGGGTGACCAAGGCGCCGGAACCGGATTCCTTCGTGGACCAGGTGGTGATCGTCTTGCCATCGATTAGCTGCTCATTATCCTCGCCATCTGGCACCGTGATGGCGGATGATTCCTTGAGGTGCACCGGCGGGGTATCCGGGATCATCGTGGAGCCCTGCACGGTTTCGGTAACCGAACTGGTCTTTTCTACATCGCTGAGCAGGGACATCACCCACGTCGTCAGCGCCGCCATGCCTACGACGAAGATGGTGGCGAAAATGCCGATGACCACGACGCCAGAGCCCGAATAACCGCGGCCGCCAAAGCCGGGTTCTTGCTTCGGATCCTCTTCCTGCGTGGGCTCATCTTCAACGACCACGGGGAGGGCCTCGGTCTTTTCTTCCTGCTCTTCCGGGGCGAATTCGCGCAGGCGCTTGGCGATACCCGCCGAGGTCAGCCCCTCCGCCTCCTGCAGCTCTTCCAGCTTTTCTTCGCGGGTCTCTGCATCCGCAGCGTCAAAGGCCAGCCGTGCTGCTTCGAGTCGCTCTGCGGCCTCATCGGCGGTGAGGTTGGCGTCATCGGAAATATCGCGCAGCTTCTTCGGCGATGGTTCGGTGGATTCGACCAGCATGCTTAGCGCGGAGCTGAGGGCCGCGCGGTCGCTTTCTGCAGACGTCCCATCCAGCACCGCGGGGAAGGCAACCTTGACGATGCCGGAGGTGGATACGCGGAAGCGGTCGCGGTGCTCCACGCCGAGGATGAGGCCGGCGTCGTGGGCGGTGGCGGCATCGGCGAACAGCGGCGCGGTAGCGCGGGCGACGGAGTTGGGGTCGAGGTTATCTGCCTCTGCCACCTGCTTGAGGGAGGTGCCCTCAAACCAATCCGCCACCACCAGGCAGCCGGTGCGGTAGGACAAAATCTCGATATTATCCGCCATGGTCTCCAGGTTGAGCTCGGCCAAACGCCGCGTATTGCGGGAGATTTCGGCGGAGCGGCGGGCAGAGACCGTGGGCGTCGACGGCGCGATGGGCGCCTGGGTATTGGTATCGACGAACGTCAGCGCCACGAGGCGTCCGGTGGCTTGTTCGCGGGCCTGCCAGAACCGGGCGCCGGATACAGCGCCGTGATCCTGCAGGAGGCGGAAGCGACCGTCCGATACGGGGGCGCCGGGGACCAAGCGCGGGCCGCGGACGATACCGGCGGACATTGGTGGCGGGACCAAGGTGGCGTTGAAGGAATCCTGCGTATAGACCGGCTGGATTTCCTGCAGGTCTGGTTCCTCGACTTCGATGGCCTTAGAATTGTCCACCGTGATGAACCGGGACATTCCCGGGATGCGCTGGAGGGCGCGCGCCAGGTTCTGCACCTCGGGCAAGGAGGACTTGGACAGCACCAACCCAGTGATAATCACAAAGACGATGCCCAGCACGACGACCTTGACCAGCGAGACGATCGAAGGCAGCTGCTCCGGCAAGACCAATTGCATGAGCCAGTACAGCGCCCAGGACACAATCAGGCCTACCGCGCCGGCACCGGAGGACCAGAGGACCGTCTGGGTCACGGCCTTGCCGCCTAGGCTGCCCAGCTTGCGCTTGAGCAGGAAGCCGCCGATGACCGCACCGGAGACAAAGCCAAAGCCGTTGGCGGTACCGAGAAGGATGACCACCCGGTCCGGGTTGCTGGTCATCAGCGGTGCCAGCAAGGTCAGCACGATCTTGGTCAACGTGATGCCCGCAATGATGAAGGTGGGCGTCCACGCCTCTTCCCTGGCGTAGAAAACGCGCAGGTGCAAAAGCACCAACGCATAAGGGATCAAGGTAAAGGCGGAAAAACTGATGGTGAGGCCGAGCTGCTCTGCGCTATCTGCGCCGTAGGCGCCGTACTGGAATAGCGCGCGGGCGATGGGCACGCCGAAGCCCGTCATGAAAATGACGATGGGGATAAGCGCGATGAAGGTCAGCTTGGTGCCCAAGGTGAGGTCGCGCACCACGGCATCGACATCGCCATCGGCGGCATTGCGCGAAAGCCGCGGCATGATGGCGGTCAACAAGGTCACGCCGATAACGCCGTACGGAACCTGCAGCATCAGCCACGCGTTTTGGTAGACCAGCGGCGCACCGGCATCGGCATACGCCGCCACGCGGGAGGTGACCACGTAACCTAGCTGGGAGATGGCCACATAGGTAATAATGGCCAGCGCCATGCCGCCGAATTGCTTGATGCGGGCATCGAGGCCCCACTTCGGGCGCAGGTTGATGCCGGCCTTTTTCAGGTACGGCACAAGGATCAAACACTGCACGATCACCGCCGTGGTGGTGCCTAGTCCCAGCAGCATGATGTGTGGATCCGCCACCGGCGTAGGATCGTGCGGGTCGAGGCGGCCTGGCAAAAAGCGATACGCCAGAAGGACGCTGATGGAAATGATGTTATTAACCACCGGCGCCCAGGCACCAGGGCCGAAGATATTTTTGGTATTTAAGACCGCCTGGAAGAGGGCGAAAAGGCCGTAGAACAGGATCTGCGGCAAGAGCAAGAAGGCCAATGATGTCGCCTGCACGGCATTGGCCTTGGAATCTTCAGGCAGCATCATCCTCGTTAAGAACGGCGCGAAGATAACAGAGAGGATGGTGACGATGCCCAAGATGGAAAACGCCAGGGTAAAAAGTCTTCGGACGAAGGTTTCGCCGCGGTCCGAGTCCTCCTTTTCCGCGCGCACCAAGACCGGAACCACCAGTGAGGTCAGCACCGCGCCCAGCACGATTTCGGTGACCAGGTTGGGGATCTGGTTGGCGCTACTAAAGGCCGTACCCACCGTGGCACCAAGGGTCGCGCCAATCAGCATCTGCCGCAGGAAGCCGGTGATGCGCGAGAGCAGCGTGGCGATGGCCATCGTTCCCGTCGCCCGGATGACGTCCTGATTGGAGGCCTCGATTTCCGCATTGCGGCCAGTCAGCGCGGACTTATCTTCCTCAGGGGGCACAGTGGTGTTCTGCACTGAGGGCGTGGGCCGCTTTTCTGGTACCGGTGCGGGTGGAGAGGCGCGCACGATGCGGCCGCGCGCGCCGGCGGTAACCGGGACACGGTTTTCTTCCGCATTGGGGGCGGTATCCGTGGGGTCTACCGCGCCTGCAGGTGCCTTCTCCGCGTGGTGGGCCTGGCGGCCATCTTTTTCGGTCATAGAGGATACAACTTCAACTTTTACTTTTCAGCCTTGTGATTTTTGCGTCGGTGACGGCCAAGCCGAAAGAGCGTAGCCAAAACCAGCGCGAGAGCGCCGGCTATGCCGGCAGCGTATAAGGTTACGATACCGGCACGTGTCTGCACCGAGATAGTGATGGGCTGCGAAATGGTCTGGTTTTTAGGAGTGGCCAGCCACAGCCCAATGTCCGTGCGATCCGCGTCCTTCGGCATATCAGCGGTCATGGATACAGTAATAGAGCCCTTAGCGGGAATACGGACGCTTTTGGGCGTGTTGAGCCGCGCGCCATCGGGGGCATCGTATTGCAGCTTCGCCTCCACCGGCAATGGCAGGCCATTTTCGGCCACGATGAGCAGTGGCGATGACTCAGATACGCGAGTATAAACATTGCCCGGCGGGATGAGGGAGACGGAATCGCGCAGATCCCGCAGCGTATTGGAGTGCATCTCCATGGTGCGGGAAAAGGACTGGCGCGCTGCGGCGTGGGTGCTCAAGCTATCGCGATTATTAAGCGATAAGGAATTGAGGAGATCGCGGCGCAGTGGCAGCACGAATTCAGAGCGCGTCATGGTGATATCAGGGTCATCCACCACGATATTCATCAGCTCATCGGTATAGCGCGCCTGTTGCTCAACGCGGGCCAATTCGGGTTCCGAAAAGACGGCCGGATCGATAAAGGGGCTGCCGGTGGGAGCGTTCGGATCGCCCTGCTGCAATTCCACTGTGCTGATCCCACGGGGACGGGAGTGGCCGGAGTCGAGCAGTTCTTCCGCGGCGTCGAGTGCATGCTCGGCCGCGCTTGGGTCTAAGTAGTTGGGAAGCTTGGCCACGGTATCTTCCCCACCCGCGAGGCTGAGGGCCGCCCCGCCCGTGATGGCGCGAGACAGAGCAGAATCTTTGGCGTAGTCATAGCGCAGCTCCGGGTTGGAATAGCCAACCGTCTGCGGCTTGGAGCCGGTTTGGGATAGCAGGGCGCCAAGGGAGGCATCGAAAGTCGCGGCCTCGCCGGACCAGTTCGAATTATCCGCAACCAGGGATGGCACCGGCAATTTTTGGTCAATATAACCGGAACCTACCGCCAAGATATTGCTGGCCGGTGCCTTGCTCAGGATGCGCTCAATGGTTTGATTGCCGCGCTGCAAACCCTCAAAGAGAAGGGCGGGATTATTGGCCCGTGCCACAGCAGAGGCATTCGCATTGGCCCAGGGCATGGCGATGAAACAATCCAGTTCGCGCAGGCGCTCCAGCCACCGCTCGGCATCATTTTTTGCCTCGCCCGGCTCTCCCTTGTCATCGTCATTGCCCCGCGACCAAGAATCGCGCAGGCGCTTAGGGCGATCGCCCTGCGCGGGGCGCGTGGAATTGACCGTATAGCCTTGCGCCATGCGGTTGACGGTATCGAGCAGCGCGGGGTCGATGGCCACGCAGCCCGCTCCCTGCAGGTCATGATCCTCGTAGGTAGAAATCAACCTATCGAGGCGGCCGCCTTTGCGTAGCTCGTGGCCTAAATTATCGGAGGACAAGATGAGCTCTTCTCCCCCAAGCCCGCCGGGGACGATGTCCAGGTTCGCGCTGATGGGATAAACCACCGTGAGATCGTGCGGTTGGGAATCCTCGGCATCGTCGTGTTCTTCTTCTGGTGCCGCTTCTTCCGGTGCCGCGGCCGCAGCGGGATCTGTGGGGCCCTCTTCGGAGAACTGGGCCACGAAGCGCTCTTCTGCCAGGCTCACCGCATCGCCCTCGAGAGTGCCGGTCAGGGTAAAAAGCAGCGGATAGGCGCCCGGTTCATTGATGGCCAAGGTGCGCTCGGCATCCAATCCACTGGGTACGGTAAAGCTTAATTCCCGGGTTTCACCTGGTTGCAGCGGCGCGGTGATCATGCCCGGGCCGTAATAGGGAAAATCACCGGTGGCCATTTCCGTCCGCGCTTCTGCCGCATTAGCCACGCTATCGCCGCGCCGGCTAGTTATCTGCAGATCTTCTAAGGGCTGATCGGTGGGGTTGTGCACGCGGAAGCGCAGCCGCAGGTCATTGCCTACGGTAAAGGGCTGGGCATCGATAAGGTCCAGATCGGCGCGCTCCGGGCCGCGCGCGCCCAGCCAAGCCTGGATATCCATCTGCTTGTCCGGAGCAGAGTCCATTTGGGCCGCCGCGTTTGGTAGGAACAATCCCCAACCGGCGAGTACCGCGCAGCCGCCAGCCGCGGCGAGTGATTTCAGGCGCTGGTGCATTAGCGTGGGGTCGCTTTCCCTGCGTCGGCTTCCTTTCGTGCGAGATCGGGGAGGAGATCGTGCGCGATGCGCGCGAGCTTGCGTTCGTCCGCGTACGCCAAGTGCTCGATGAGTTCAGAAACGGGGATCCAGGACACCTCGGTCACCTCTGGATCCTCATCGTTCATGATGCCGTCCACAAAACGCAGGAGGTGGTGGTGCACCGTCTTGTGAATGCGCACGCCATCAGAGACGAACCAATAATCGATCACCCCGAGGTCAGCGAAAACCTCGCCGGAAATGCCGGTTTCTTCCCATACCTCGCGCTCCGCGGTGACCTCCTTGGCCTCGCCATTTTCCACATGCCCCTTAGGCATGGACCACAATAAACGCCCGCGACGGTCTAGGCGCCCGATAAGAGCCACGTAGACGCGGGACAGGTCCGCTTTACCGTTGCCGTCGACGCACTCGGCCAGCCCGGAGATTACGAGCCCGCCCGCCGAGGTTTCATCGCGGGTCTCCATGACGGTGGAGGTGCCGTGATTATTGCTACCGCGTTGCTGCCTGCGCTGCTGGTTAGTGCGGCGCGTGCGGTTATCCGGCCGCCGCCGGCGCCGGCGCCGGTTACGGCTACGGCCGCCTCCTTTGGAGGGGCCTTGCGCGGAGCCTTGTTCTTGGTTAGTCATCCCTGCCAATCGTAGTAGACTCTCACCCGTGAATTTTCAGGACACTCAGTTAATCGGCGTTCTTGCGCGCGCGGAGTCTACCGTGAACTCGCTCAGTGGCTTATTGAGCGGGCTGGTAGACAAATTCAGCGCGCGCGGGCATGCCCTCTACCTCGTGGGCGGCTCGGTGCGCGATGCGCTCCTCGGCCGCTTGGGCAATGATCTGGACTTCACCACCCCAGCGCGCCCGGAGGTGGTCAAGGAAATCCTGGATGAGTGGGCCGAAACGGTATGGGATACCGGCATTGCCTATGGCACCGTGTCCGCCGTGTACAAGGGCCAGCAGATTGAAATCACCACCTTCCGCTCCGATTCCTATGATGGGCAGTCCCGCAACCCCGAGGTCATCTACGGCGATAGCCTGGAGGGCGATCTGGTGCGGCGCGATTTCAAGGTCAACGCCATGGCCATTGAGCTGCTTGCCGATGCCACCTTTGAGTTCCACGATCCCCTCGGCGGCCTCCACGATGTGGCCAATAAGGTGCTCGATACTCCGGATAAACCGGAAATCTCCTTCCACGATGATCCGCTGCGGATGCTGCGCGCCGCGCGCTTTGCATCCCAATTGGAGTTTCACGTGGCAGACCGCGTGGTGGCCGCCATGCGCGATATGGCGGCAGAGATCCAGCGCATCACGGTAGAGCGCGTCCAAGTGGAGCTGGACAAGCTCATGTGCGGCAAAGCCCCGTGGGATGGCATCGACCTGCTGGTTAATACCGGGATTGCGGATTACATCTTCCCGGAGATCCCTGCCCTGCGCATGACCACGGACGAGCACGCCCAGCACAAGGATGTCTATGCGCACTCGCTGAAGGTGCTGCGCCAGGCCATGGATCAAGAAGAAGACGGCCCGGACCTGGTTTTGCGGTGGGCGGCGTTGCTGCATGACATCGGCAAGCCCGATACCTTCGATAACACCGACGGTAAGGTCTCCTTCCACCACCACGAGGTGGTGGGCGCCAAGCTGACGCGCAAGCGCCTGCGGAAGCTGAAATACCCCAAGGCCACGACGGAAGATATTGGCCAGTTGGTCTACCTGCACATGCGGTTCCACGGTTTCGGGGAAAATCAATGGACCGATTCTGCCGTGCGGCGCTACGTCAATGATGCCGGTGACCTCCTCCCCCGCCTGCACAAGCTGGTGCGCGCCGATTGCACCACCCGCAATGCCAAGAAGGCGCGGCGTTTGCAGCGAACCTATGACCAATTGGAGGAGCGAATCGCAGAGATCGGCCGCAAGGAAGACCTCGCACGGGTGCGCCCGGATCTAGATGGCAACGAGATCATGGAGATCCTAGGCCTCTCCCCTGGGCCCGAAGTGGGACAGGCTTGGTCCTATTTGAAGGAAATGCGCCTGGAGTACGGCCCCCTCGAGCGGGAAGAAGCTATTGCGAAGTTGCGCCAGTGGTGGGAGTCTAAACAGTGATGTTTGCCGATAGATTATTTAATGCCCTCGAGCGCAACGATCCCGCCCCAGGGCAACTACTCGTGTCCGCCCCAGGGATGCTGTCCCCGGAATTCGCCCGCTCCGTTATCTTATTGGTTGAGCACAATGACATGATGACCTTTGGCGTGGACCTCACCAAGCGCTCAGAAGTGGCCATTTTTAACGTGCTCCCAGAGTGGATGTCCGTCGTTGCTAAACCGCAGGCGCTGTATATCGGTGGTCCGCTCAACCAGCAGTCCGTCGTGGGTTTGGCGCAGACCAAGCAAGGCGTGGACCCAGATAAAGAAGAACAACTCAACCGCCTCGCACCGCGTCTAGCGCACGTGGATCTGCGCTCCAACCCGGAAGATATCGAGCCACTGGTCACCGGCATGCGCATGTTCGCCGGCTACGCCGAGTGGGGTCCCGGGCAGCTGGAGGAAGAAATCGAGGCCGGTGAATGGTTCGTAGCACCCGCCCTAGCACAGGATGTCGTGGCCCCAGGCCCGGCCGATCTTTGGGCCGATGTCATGAAACGCCAGCCAATGCCCCTGCCGCTGTATTCCACCTATCCCGTGAATGTGGATGATAATTAATTCCTAGCGGCCGGTATGTGATCGGTTACACTGACCCGTATGCGCGAGGAAATCCACAAGGGCATTAAAGACACGTGGGCGGCGGCTCTCGGGCTAATTCCATTGGGCTTGGCTTTTGGCCTCTTGATGGTGCAATCCGGCTTTAGCTGGTGGTGGACGCCCATATTTTCCATCGTTATCTACGCCGGTTCAATGGAGTTTCTCGCCATTTCCATGGTTACCGGTGGTGTCTCCGCGCTGTCCTCGCTCCTTACCGGGTTTATGGTGAATTTCCGCCATATCTTCTATGGGCTAACGTTCCCCCGCAAACGGATTAATTCCCCCGTGGGCAAGGCCTATTCCACCTATGCCCTCACGGATGAAACGTATGCCATCGTCTCGGCGCTCCCGCGCGAGGAGCGGCCTACCGGCACCCGCATTTTGAGCATACAAATCTTTTGCCAAATTCTGTGGGTAGGCGGCGGCATCGTTGGCGCGCTCGCCGGCCAGGTAATCCCCTCTTCTGTCGAGGGAATGGAATTCGCCCTCGTAGCCCTATTCGTTGTCTTGGCGATGGACTCCTTCCGCAATAATCAGGATCTGTCCCTGCCGCTATCGGCCGCGGCCTTGGGCATCCTCGCCGCATTCATTACCCCAGGGCAGCTGCTAATGGTCTCTCTGAGCGCCTATTTCTTATTGCTCATCATTCGCTACCTATCGCCTCGCGTTGATAACGCGCTCACCTGGCGGCTGCAGCCGCTTGCCTCCACGACCGTGAAGGAGGAGAACTAAATGCCAGCTGGAGTCAGTTTAGGGGCGATTGCTGCGGTCCTTATCCCTGTAGGTATCGTGACCGTTTTATTGCGCGAGCTTCCCTTCTCCGCAAAGAAGTGGATGAAGGATAGCGAGTTCTTTTCGCTGCTGGGGTTGATGATGCCCGTGGGTGTTATGACCATCTTGGTGGTCTATGCTGTTGCCGGACAGGCGGACGGCACCGGCGGCCTATGGCCAGTGTTGCTGGGCGTGCTGGTCACCGCCGGGCTGCACAGGTGGAAGCGGGATTCCGGATTGTCCATCTTCGGCGGTACCGCTTTCTACATGCTGCTGGTGAACGTGGTGCTTTAGTCCGCGCTTAGCTAAAGCCCAAACTTGGTGGTAGCTTCCGTCCACAGCGCCTCAAACTGTTCTTGGTCCATGTAGCGGGCGCTAATATCCGGGAACTCATCGTAGGTTTCGGGGTGCGGAACCACTTCCTGCGGCGTGTCGACGTTTCCCGTGGAACTATTAGGGGTTGCTACGCCGACCACGGAATCCGCGGGATCCAAAGCGATCATGCGGTGCATGCGGCAGCGCTGGGCGTCGTGTTCTTCTAACTCTGCGAGGTGGACCGCTGAGCCCACTCCCGGGACGGTCAGTTCGGTGCGCACATAAAGGTAATTAGCCATGGGCACCTAGTGTAGTTGCTCCTCGTCCTCCTGCGCGTACCGGGAGGCCAACACAGAACAGATCATCAGCTGCACCTGGTGGTAGATCATCAGCGGCAGGATCAAAAGCCCAAGGGACGTCGATCCTGAGGCGAAGATGACAGAGGCCATGGGAAGACCAGTGGCCAAGGACTTCTTGGACCCGCAGAATTGGATCGCGATGATATCGGCACGTGAGAATCCTAGTTTTCCAGAGATAAACCGCGTCAGCCACAACATGAAGATGACGAAGGCTGCGGCGAAAACCACGAGGAACACGATCTCCCAGACAGAGATGGAGGACCAAATTCCATCGACCACGCCCTTAGAAAAGGCCGAATAGACCACCATGGCAATGGAGCCGCGGTCCACCACCTTTGTTGCCTTGCTTTGAGCGAAGTCCGCAATCCAGCGCCGGGTTAATTGGCCCAATATGAATGGCGCGAGAAGCAAGAGGGAAATTTCCCCAAAGACCGAGGTATCGATATGCAGGCCGGAACCAGTACCCATGAGCAACATGACCAGGACGGGCGTGATGAAGACGCCGGCCAAGTTTGAGGTTGAGGCGGAGACGATTGCTCCAGATACGTTTCCCTTAGCAATGGAGGTAAACGCCACCGAGGACTGCACGGTGGACGGGACCAGCGTAAGGAATAGGATCCCCATGTACATATCGTCAGTGATGAACCCGGTAAGGGGCCGCAGGGCCAGACCGGTGAGGGGATAAATCACGAAGGTGAACGCGAGAATGGTGAGGTGGAGCCGCCAGTGCTTAAGGCCATTCAAGGCCTCTTGGGTGGATAAGCGCGCGCCGTAGAGGAAGAACAAGAGCGCGATCGCTACATTCGTCAGATTCCCAAATACGTCAGCAAAGGTGCCGCGGGCCGGTGCAATGATCGCGATTGCCACGGCCGCAAGGATGAGGACGATGAGGGGATCTGGCTTTTTGAGTCTGTGCAGCATGACCCAAAGTGTAAACCGTCGTGCGTGGTTCCACGAAAGGTAGTGGGGATATTTTTCGCCCCTGTGCTCTTCTTAAGCCGCATGGTTGCACGTGAAACCATGAGTATAAAGCGTGATATGCCGGCGTGTATTTATGCGGTGGAGACCTTTGAGCCTTCTTGGCTTACTTCGTACTCTTTGAGCGGGTCTCGGCCTGGGCCTTCGATGACTGAGCCATCCTGCAGGTTGTAGGACGTATGATGCGCCGGGCAGGTGGCAGTCATGCCGTCGATCTCCGTGATGGGATTTTGTTGGTGCGGGCAGGTTTGGGAGTAGGCCTTAAACTCCCCTTCTTTCGGCTGCGTGAAGATAACTCCGTCAACGATGATTCCGGAGCCTACTGGAATGTCCGTTGCCGCGATTTCCGCGGACGGTTCTGAGCCACAGGCCGCGAGGTATGCACCTGCGAAAGTCGTAGCGGATCCGAGCAAAAACATGCGACGCGAACAGATAGTCATAGCCTCTACTCTATCCTGAATGGTTCACGGCCGGAACATGATTTCGGCAACGGTTAATCATATGTCGGGGCAGCTAAAGTGAAATGGTTCTGTGTAGGTTTCACGTGAAACACGAAATTAGGACAGGTTGCCGTTCCAGGTTGCGACCGGCCCGGCCTCGGTGGGCGTGAGTTCATAGGTGCCGGAATCTAGACCTAAGTCATTAACGATGGGATGTGGCCCGTCCCCTCCTGCGGCGTGCGATTCAGGTTCGACGCGGTGGGAGTCGGTGACATAGGAACCGATGCTAAAAGTGGAGACGGCGATTGCGGCGAGGGCTGTGGTTTTCTTCATGCCTCCCATTGTCTACCCTTCCCCGCTCTAGGTGTAGTGGCGGAGCCGAGCTCTGCGGAACCTCTATGCGAGTTCTAGGAATTCCCACAGGAATCCCCGTAGGTTGTGGCACGCCACTATAGATGGAGTCCAACATAGGTTGGTTTCGTTAAATACCCCCTACTTAATTTAGCTGTGACGAAAAGTGTGCGACACCGTGGTTGGAATAATAACGTCACAGTGTCATAAAACTCTCCCTGCCCCGTACTTGTGTGGCGCGATTGCCGGACAGGAATGGGAGGGAGAAGGAAACTCGAAAACTAGTTATTTAATTATCAGAGTGGCGGGCGGCTTGGCGGAGGGCACCCAGATCAACCTCGGGTTGAGCGGCGGAGTCTGTGGCCGCCTCTTCCCCACTGCAGCCGCCGGAGCCACAGTTGCAGCTATCGCCACAACCGTCCTCATCGGCATGCGCTTGCTCATAAAGAAATGCCGCGCGGGAGCCAAGGTTTGAGCCGACGGAAAGCGAGAGGATGGCGATTACGAAAGTGGTGACCGGAATAAGCCACATCCAACCCTCCGCGCGGAAGGCTACGACGCCGCCGAAAAGCAGCGAAACTCCGCCAAGGGCCCAGAAGGGCCCCGCAACGGCGTGAGCATTATCCCACGCTTCACGTGACTTTCGGATCTCTTGTAAGCGCAAGCCGATGTATTTATTGCCGGGCAACCGCTTGGTGGCGGCGAGTGCGCCCACCGCGATAAGGAATACGGCAAGGATTAAAAATATGATTCCCACTGCGACCATATCCACAGTCTAATCCTGCAGGGCGAGATTGGAAATTAAGCTACGGGGTTGGTGTCTTAAATATAAGGTGCCTCGGGTAATATTCATTTTGGATCGACCGATAGATATTCGTTCGATTTTGCACCTGCACCACGCTGTCTCTCCTTCCGTTGGACCGCACCCAAGTGAGTCCCCGGACTGGGAACACCTAACCTGATTGTGATTGCATGAACCTCAAGAAAATAGCGGACTCTCTCCTTTTCCGCATCGTTCTCGCCATCGTGCTTGGCATTGTCTTTAGCCTCTTTGCCCCGGAGTGGTTTGGTCGAGCATTTGCGACCTTCAACGGGCTCTTTGGAAACTTCCTCAACTTCTTCATTCCTGTGCTGATTTTCGCCCTTGTCGCCCCGGCGATCGCCGGTCTTGGCAAGGGCGCAGGAAAATGGTTGGGGGTTACGGCGGGCATTGCCTACGGTTCCACCATTCTCTCGGGCTTGATTGCCTATGGCCTGGCAAAGTGGCTTTACCCCTCGATGTTGGCGGGCCAGACCCTAGTGACCAACGTGTCGGACGTGGATGAGGGCTCTCTCTCGCCTTATTTCGAGGTGGAGATGGCACCACCGTTTGAAGTGATGACGGCGCTCCTGCTTTCTTTCTGCATTGGCGTCGCCATGACGACGGTCAAGTCCGATACGCTCTATACCGTCACCAAGGAACTGGAAAATGTGGTGGTTAAGGTCATTTGGGGATTCGTTATTCCCATCTTGCCGTTCTACATCTTCGGCATGTTCCTTGGCCTGGGTATGAACGGCAATATTGGCGATGTCCTTTCTGCCTTCGCGAAGGTCCTGATCCTGGCCGTGGTCATGACGCTGGTGTACCTCGTACTCCAGTATGTGGTCGCCGGGGCCATTGCAGGTAAGAATCCGTTTAAGGCGCTGCGGAATATGCTGCCGGCATACTTCACTGCATTGGGTACGTCTTCTTCTGCTGCGACCATCCCGGTGTCCTTGGAATCCAGCTTGCGAAACGGCATCTCGAAGCCGGTCGCGAGCTTTGTGATCCCGCTGTGCGCGACGATTCACCTGTCCGGGTCCATGATGAAGCTGACGCTCTATGCCTTCGCCATCGTCTTCATGGCGAATATGGATATCAGCACTGGCACCGGTCTTGGCTTTATCTTCTTGCTGGGAATCATGATGATCGCCGCTCCAGGTGTCCCGGGTGGTGCCGTTATGGTGGCCGTTGGCCTCTTGGCGGACATGATGGGCTTCGATGACGGAATGGTCGCGCTGATGATCGCCGCTTATATTGCGATTGACTCCGTCGGCACCGCAGCGAACGTGACCGGCGATGGTGCCATTGCGATGGTCGTCGATAAGTTCGCCCGCGACAAGGTCGGTACCCTGAACGACGAAGAGGCGGAGACTGCGGCCTAGTTTCCCGTGAAACATTTGCGCCCCCTGGCTTCCCTACCCAACAAATGTGGGAGGAAGCCAGGGGGCTCTTTCGTGCGCTGCTACCTTTTAAAGGGCACTATTTCTTGGTCGCCTTCTTCATCGCGGAGATGAATTCGGTCAGCTCAGCGTGCAAGGCATCGGCATCCTCGATCGTCCCAGCGGCACCGGTTTCACGTGAAACATGGCGGTCGATGATCTTGGTGATCGCGGATCCAGTAATGGCGCCCGCGGCGTTTGCGGCGATGGCATCGGCGACGTGCTGCGGTGAGGAGATGCCGAACCCGAGCAGCACTGGTGGACCGTCGAAGCGCTGAATGCTGGCGACCACCTCGTCCAGGCCGGTGGTCTCGGATTCCTTCTCGGTGCCCGTGACGCCATCACGGGAGATGGCGTAAATATATCCCTGTGAATGCTCGGCAACGCCGGCGAGCGTGCGTTCCGCGGCGCGCGCAGGGGCGATGAAGATCGGGTTGATACCGGCTTCCTTTGCCGCGGCGATGAATGGGGCGCCTTCGCGCACGGGGACATCGGGAAGCAAAATGCTATCGGCACCCGCTTCTGCGAACTCCGCATAAAACCGGCCCACCCCGCGGGCGAAGGCAACGTTGCCGTAGATCAACATGCCGATGGGTAGATCCGGGAACTCGGAACGAATCGTCCGCACCTGTTCCAAAGCACTATCAAGGGTCGCTCCCCCATCGAGGGCGCGAATGTGAGAAGCCTGGATGGTGGGGCCATCCGCCACCGGGTCCGAGAAGGGGACGCCGAGCTCGAGGGCGTCCGCCCCGGCGGCGACTGCGGTGCGGATGATATCCACGCTCGCCTCAGGAGTTGGATCGCCCAGCATGATGAAAGGGACAAACGCGCCCTCATTCTTCTCACGCAACGCGGCAAAAAGTTTATCGTAACGGCTGCCCATGATTAGTTCTCCTTGAGTTGCAGTTCAGGGTGGGATTCCAAGGTGTGGCGGACATGGTCGATGTCCTTATCGCCGCGGCCAGAAAGTGAGACGAGGATGGTGATGTCTTCGGCCTTGCGCTTGAGGGCGTACGCCAGCGCGTGAGAGGATTCGAGGGCGGGAATGATGCCTTCCTTCTTGGACAAGAGTTGGAATGCCTCTAGGGCCTCGGCGTCCGTAATTCCCACGTATTTCGCTCGACCGGTTGCGTGAAGGTGCGCGTGCTGCGGCCCCACGCCGGGGTAGTCCAAGCCGGCGGAGATGGAATAGGATTCTTCCACCTGGCCGTCAGAATTGCGCATGAGGTAACTGCGCGCGCCGTGGAGGATGCCCACCGTGCCATTGTTAATGGTGGCCCCGTGCTCCCCGGAATCGAGGCCCGCACCGCCTGGCTCTGCGCCAACCAATTCCACTTGTTCTTCGTCGATGAAGTCTGCGAACATGCCGATGGCGTTGGAACCGCCGCCCACGCAGGCGACGACGAGATCGGGCAGGCCGCCCGTCTTCTCAATGAGCTGCGCCTTGGCCTCGGTAGAAATGACGCGGTGGAACTCGCGCACGATAGTGGGAAATGGGTGCGGCCCCGCCGCGGTGCCGAGCAGGTAATGGGATTCATGGAAGGTAGCGGTCCAATCGCGCAGGGCCTCGTTGACGGCATCCTTCAACGTCCCGGAGCCGGTATCGACGGGGATGACCTTTGCGCCCATGAGTTCCATGCGGAAGACGTTGGGTTGCTGGCGCTGGACATCCTTGGCGCCCATGTAGACCACGCACTCGAGATCGAGCAGCGCACAGGCCAAAGCGGTTGCGGTGCCGTGCTGGCCCGCGCCGGTCTCGGCGATGATTCGCTTCTTCCCCATGCGCTTAGCCAGGAGGGCCTGGCCGAGCACCTGGTTCGTCTTATGGGCCCCGCCGTGGACGAGGTCTTCGCGCTTTAGGAAGATCCGCGCTTTCCCGCCGAGCTTTTTTACCTCGGTAACGGGGGTCGGACGACCCAGGTAGTCGCGCAGCAATCCTGAAAGCTCTTCGCGGAAGCTGGGATCATTCTGGGCATCGACAAACGCCTGCTCCAATTGATCCAATGCGGGGATGAGGGATTCTGGCACGTATTGGCCGCCGAATTCCCCGAAGTATGCGGGAAGGAGTGTTTCACGTGAAACGGGCATGGTTAATCTTTCTTGTCAGGTTGGTTGAATAATCGGATGGTGCGGAACGCTTGCGATATCAGGGCGGCGTCTTTGTGCCCGGGGCGCGTTTCTAATCCTGAGTTCAGGTCGAGCCCTGCTGTTCCCACGCGGAGCGCGCCTTCCAGGTTCTCGAGATTGAGGCCACCGGCCAAGAGGCTGTGGGCCTTGATGTCATCCGGGATTGCCGTCCAATCAAAGCTGCGCCCGGTGCCTCCCCTACCCGAGTCGAGCACGAGGCGGTCCACGCTCGCGGCGAGTTCCGGCGCCATCTCTACCCACTGAGGGTCGGTCATGTCGATGGCCCGCCAGACAAACTCTGCGTCGGTGTCCGCGAGGGCAGCGCGTGCGCTTTCGATTAGTGCGAGGTCTCCATCCACGCTGCCCTGGAACGGGGCATGCAACTGGATTCCGGACAGGCCACGGCTTGTCGCTATCTCCCGCAACTCGGCGGGGTCGTCGCTGCGGCTCACGGCTACGTAGTCCAAGCCGTGTTCGGCGGCGATGATTTTCTCGGCGGTTTCACGTGAAACATTGCGCGGGGAATCCGGAGCGAAGATGAGCCCTCCGTAGCGGGCACCGGCGGCGCGGGCGGCTTGGGCGGTGGAGGCGGCGGTGATCCCGCAGACCTTATTCGCGCCAAAGAGCAGATCCCGGGCGGCGCGGTCGATGTCCTCGTGGGAGGTCAGCTGGGAGCCGACGAGGAAGGCATTGGCGTGGGCACCCAAGCGCCGGACGGTGTGGTTATCGCGGATGCCGGATTCGGAAACGACGACTTTATCGTTAGGCACGTACCTGGCGAGCTGCTCGGTGCGGGAGAGGTCGATGCTCAAGTCATGGAGATTGCGGTTATTAATGCCGATGATCTCCACCCCGAATGACAGCGCGCGGTCCACCTCCTCCTTGGTGATGGCTTCAGTCAAAACATCGAGCCCCAACTCATCCGCCAAGGACTTCAGTTGCGCAAAGGTCTCATCGTCCACGATGGACATCATGAGCAAAATCGCGTCCGCGCCGTAGTAGCGCGCGGCATAGACTTGAATCGGATCGACGATGAAGTCCTTGCACAAGACCGGCAGATGCGTGGACTGCGCCACGGTCTGCAGATGATCGTAATCCCCGCCGAACCGCTCTGGCTCGCACAGCACGGAAATGGCATCCGCGTAGCGGGAATAGACACGCGCTATATCGCCGGGGCGGTAATCCTCGCGGATCATCCCGAGCGACGGCGACGCGGATTTGCACTCCATAATGAAGCGATTGGTGCCATTGAGCGCCGCAAAAAGCGAACGGCGGGATGGCTCAAGCTTGTCCACATCTACGTGGGCGATGCGCTCGCGAATGCCGGCAAGGTGGGTGCGGCGCTTCGCCACAATCCCCTCGAGCACCGTCGGCAGTTTTTGTTCTGTCATTTCTTTTCCCTCGTGTGGCCTTCTCAGTATTCCGCTTGCTCGTGGATGCGCAGCCATCGGTCCACGTCCCCGCTATCGATGAGCTCCTTGGCGTGGGCGACGCCCTCTGCAATCGAGGCCGTGGTGCCAGCCAGATAAAACATCGCTCCAGCCGATGCCGCGACCGCATCATAGTGCGCCGGCTTGCCCGAACCATTGAAGATGGCGCGCACGTGCTCGGCATTATCCTGCCCGTCCCCACCGGCGAGCTCACTGAGCTCATGCTTGGCGATGCCCAACTCTTCCGGCGTCAGCTCATAGTGCGAAATCTCGCCATCTTTCAGCTCCCAAACCTGCGTGGTGCCGTGGGTAGCGATCTCATCGGTACCGGCGCCGTGGACGACGAGCGCCCGCGTGCGCCCCAGCTCCCGGAAGACCTCCGCGATCATGGGGCCCTGGGAGGGATTGGCGATGCCCATGATCTGTAGCTCGGGGCGGCCCGGGGAGAGCAAGGGGCCCAAGGTATTGAAGATGGTGGAGACCCCGAGCGCCTTGCGCACCGGTTGTACGTGGGCCACAGCCGGGTTGTAGGCCGGAGCGAAGAGGAAGGTGAAATTGGAGGCCTCGAATTGCCGGACGGCGCGGTCCACGTCGAGGTCCAGTGGAATATTTAGTGCTTCGAGCACATCGGCGGAACCGGACTTGGAGGAAACGGACCGGTTGCCGTGCTTAACCATCCTTACTCCCCCAGCGGCGGCAACCAAGGAGGCCGCCGTAGTGATATTGATGGTATTCGCGCCATCGCCACCGGTCCCCGCGGAGTCCATGAGGCCCTCACCAGTAATGGGAAATGGGTGGCCCACTTTCAGGAATGCCTTGGCGGCACCCGTGATATCCGCGAGGGTTTCGCCGCGGGTGCGGATATGGGTCAGCAGCGCGGAGATCTGAATATCGTCATAATCGCCCACGGCGACCGGGGTAAAGACCTCGGTGGCCTCCTCCACGGTGGGCGCGGGATTATCCAAGAAGGCTTGCAGTGTTTTCAGCGGGTTTTGGTTCGTCATTAGTGTTTTAGCTCCATAGTGGGATGAGTGGATAGTCGGTGGATGCAGCGGTCCAGCATGTCTGGGCCGCGAGGCGAGAGGATCGACTCGGGGTGGAATTGCATGCCCAGCGCCATGCCATCGTCTGTCTCGGCGGCCATGGCGATGGTCCCGATCTCTGCCTGCGTCTCCGCGAGCACCCGCATGCCGGTTGGCACCTGGGTGCACCCCAAGGAGTGGTACCGGGCCACTGGGACCTGGGTGCCGGGGACGCCGGGTTGTGCTGGATCGGCATCGGTGGCTAGCCCGGCGAAGACTGGGTGGGCGGCGCCGGCATCGGTAAGCGTCATGGGCATGGACTTGCCGTGCACCGGACCGCACGGTCCTACCCCGCCATCGTGGTATTCCAGCAGCGCCTGGAAGCCCAAGCAGACGCCGAGGATGGGAATGGTGCCCAAAGTGGCATCGATAAGCTCCATCATGCAGCCAGCGTCGCGCGGGTGGCCGGGGCCCGGGGAAAGGACAATAATATCGGGCTCGGCCGCCAGCACCTCCGCGACGGAGACACTATTGCGGTAGACGGTGGTGCGGTAACCGGCGAGGGCGTCGACGAGGTTATAGACAAAGGAATCGTGGTTATCGAGCAGAACCACGTGCGGTGAATTCATCGCTGTACCTCCAGGGTGGCGTTGTGCGCGAGGGCAATGGCGTGGAGAACGGCATAGGCCTTGTGCAGGGTTTCATCGGCTTCGGATTGGGGGACGGAATCGTGCACCACCCCGGCGCCTGCCTGGACGGCGGCCGTTCCGCGGTGCACGAAGGCGGAGCGAATGACAATGCAGGTATCCATGGCGCCGTCGCCGCGCAGGTACCCCACCGCGCCGCCGTAGGAGCCACGGCGTTTGTGTTCTGCCTGGCGGATGAGCTCGCTGGCGCGCAGCTTGGGCGCGCCGGTCAACGTACCCATGTTCATGCAGGCGCGGTAGGCATCGAGGGCATCGAAGTCCTCGTGCAACGTGGCGGTCACGCGGGAGACCAGGTGCATGACCCGGGAATAGCGATCCACTTGGAGCAGGTCCGCCACCCGCCGGGTGCCGGGCTCTGCCACGCGGGCGAGGTCATTGCGCGCGAGATCCACCAGCATGGTGTGCTCGGCTAGCTCCTTGGTATCCGTGCGCATTTCTAGCTCATTGCGGATATCCAACTCATCGTTGATCGTGCCATCCGGGTTGAGCCCGCGGGGCCTAGTTCCGGCAATGGGATAGAGCTCCACCTGCCGCGTCGCGGGGTCAAACTTCAGATTGGATTCCGGTGATGCACCGAAAAGCTCGTAATCTTCTCCCCGCAGATAGAACATATACGGCGAAGGATTGGTCTCCCGGAGCTGGCGGTAGGCCGCGAAGGCATCGGGGCAGTCCACCGTGAAGGTGCGGGCGGGGACGACTTGGTAAATATCGCCGGAGTCAATATTGCCCTTGAGCCGCGTTACCTGCTTGCAAAACGCGGCATCGTCAATATCCGCGGTCGCCGTCAGGGTCCCCGCGGTTTGGCCTGGCGCCGGATTCTCTATTGCGGTGATGGGCGTGGCGGCAAGCGCGTCGAGCTTGTCTTCCAAGCGGGCTTGGTCGATATCCCAGCCCTCTACGCGCGCCGTCTGCGTTAGGTGATCCACCGCGAGGACGGTCTGGGCCACGAGGAATTCATAATCGGGAAACTTATTGGGCCCCTCGCCTACCTCGGGCAGGTTTTCAAAGGTGGCCAAATAGTCATAGGCAAAGCCCCCCGCGACGAAGGGCAACAGGGGCGAGGAATAGGAATCATCGCGTTGCAGCGCGCGGAGGATATCGGCCGTCGATTCATCCAGCAGTCGCTGCCGTTCATCGGACTCGCTGGAGGGTGAGAACTCAAAGACAATCTCCGTGGTTTCACGTGAAACAATCCGGTCTGTGAAGCGCGATTGCAGCATGGTGATGAGCTGCTCCCCCGCCGGGCTGAATGCGAGTACGCGAACCCGCTGGCCGGTACAGGTCACTTTGGCCGCGGCATCGAGCACGGCGAGGCACGTGAGGTTCTTCTTGGTTTCAATATCCGCGCTTTCCAATAATAAGGAATCGCTCGGTTGCGCCAAGCTATGAAATAGCGCGGAGGCATCCCGGCAATAGGCAATATCGCGGGTGGCGGTGTATGTCATTGCAGTGCCCTTTCGGGAGTAACTGAGGTACAGAGTGCGAGGGACCCGGAGTATCCGCGAGCAGAAGGCACTGAAAACGCCGAAAGGCCCGCAGAAAGCGAGCCTAAAAATGGGGTGCGAAGAAAGGCCCGCGAGTTACGCGCGCCACCACCAACGAGTAGTCATTTTCTTCATGCGCACTAGCCTAGCCTAAATTTCTATAGGGCGGAAGAAACAAATGAAAAATATTCAAACCGGTTCTTATGTGTCTTTTATGTGTCGCCCGAAAGCGACCTAAGGAGCTCGACTCTGAACCACGTCGATCCAAGCCGAAATCGGAGTAGTGTGGTGTAAGTCTATATTTTCAAGAAAGGTGATGGTTATGAGCATCAATATCGAAGAGGTAATTGCAAAGGTTCCTACCCAATTGCTCATCGGTGGTGAGTGGCGCGACTCCGCCTCCGGGGAGACCTTCGACGTAGAAAACCCGGCCACGGGTGAGAAGCTCGCGACGCTTGCTTCCGCGAACTCAGAGGATGCCACTGCCGCCCTGGATGCCGCCTGCGCCGTACAGGATGAGTGGGCCCGCACCACGCCACGCGAGCGCGCAGAGATCTTGCGCCGGGCCTTCGAGCTCGTGCAGGAGCGCGCGGACGACTTCGCCGCGCTGATGACCCTTGAGATGGGCAAGCCCTTTGCGGAGTCCAAGGGCGAGGTCACCTACGGCGGGGAGTTCCTCCGTTGGTTTAGCGAGGAAGCGGTGCGCGATTACGGCCGCACCGCAACCGTTCCCGAAGGTACGTTGCGGATGATCACCCGCCGCAAGCCGGTGGGCCCTTGCCTGTTGATTACCCCGTGGAACTTCCCGCTCGCGATGGCCACACGCAAGGTGGCCCCCGCGGTGGCAGCGGGCTGCACGATGGTGCTCAAGCCGGCGAAGCTTACTCCCCTCACCGCGCAGTACTTCGCGCAGACCATGCTCGATGCGGGTCTGCCCAAGGGCGTGCTCAACGTCGTATCCGGCAAGTCCGCTTCCGCTATTTCGGAGCCGCTGCTTGCCGATGCCCGCCTGCGCAAGCTTTCCTTCACCGGTTCCACCCCAGTGGGCAGGACCCTGCTGAAGGGCGCGGCCGATAACGTTTTGCGCACCTCCATGGAGCTCGGCGGAAACGCGCCGTTCATCGTCTTCGAAGATGCGGACATTGATCAGGCGGTTAAGGGCGCGATGGGCGCTAAGATGCGCAATATCGGTGAGGCCTGCACGGCGGCCAACCGCTTCTTGGTCCACGAATCCGTGGCTGAAGAGTTCTCCGAAAAGCTCGTCGCGGAGTTTAAGAAGCTCAAGCTGGGCAACGGCATGGATGAGGGCGTGACCTGTGGCCCGCTCATCGAGCCTAAGGCCCTCGATAGCGTCTCCGGCCTCGTGGACGATGCCGCCGAGAAGGGCGCCACCATCCTTACCGGCGGCAAGCGCGCCGGTGGCGACGGCTACTTCTACGAGCCGACCGTCATTAGCAATGTTTCACGTGAAACACGCGTTTCTCAGGAAGAGATCTTCGGTCCTGTTGCCCCGATTATCACCTTCAGCACCGAGGAAGAGGCGCTCGAGATCGCCAACGACACCGAGTACGGCTTGGCGTCCTATGTCTTTACCGAAGATTCCGATCGCCTCTGGCGCGTGGCCGATGGCTTGGAGTTCGGCCTGATGGGCTTCAACGCCGGCGTTATTTCGAACGCCGCCGCCCCATTCGGTGGCGTCAAGCAGTCGGGTTTGGGCCGCGAGGGCGGCGCGGAAGGCATTGCGGAATACACCACCGTGCAGTACTTGGGCATCCGCGACCCTTATGCGAATGCCTAATACCGCCCAGCAATCACAGTTTAGAACGCTCTTATAACCGCGTTTGATTAAACAATTAAGTGCCCGCGGCGTATACTCACTCCCCGCATAATTGTGATTGCTTTCCTTCTCCCCGCACGCGGCCCTTCTGGGGCCGTGCGCGGTTGGGAGGATTTTTATTTTTTATTTGGAGTGAGTTTTGTCAATAACGAATTCAGCGGCAGCTCAGCCGCCATTGATTACACCCACGTTCCTTTTGGCGTGGGTGGCTAATTTTGGCCAGTTTCTTGTCTTTTACCTAACTGTGACGACCATGGCCCTCTATGCCGTCGAGAGCTTCGGGGCATCCGATACCGTCAGTGGTTTTGCCTCTAGCGCCTTCGTTTTGGGCGCGACATTCATGCGCATCGTCTCCGGCTGGTTGGTGGACCGCGTGGGGCAAAAGCGCGCCGCCCTGACCTCGCTGGCCTTGGTCAGCATCGTGACGGTGGGCTATTTCGTGGCGCATAACGTGGCCGTCCTGATCCTGGTGCGCCTGCTTCACGGCGCGGGCTATGCGCTAACCTCTACGGCGCTGATGGCCGTCGCCCAGTCCGTTATCCCCCAGCAGCGCCGCGCGGAAGGCACCGGCTACTTCGCCCTCGGCACGACGCTGGCTACCGCCTTCGGCCCCGCGGTGGGCTTGTTCTTGGCCAATAATATTGGCTATAACACCCTCTTCGCGGTCGCCCTAGGCTCCAATATCGTCTCCCTCGTGCTGGCGCTCGTGCTGCGCTACCCGGCGGAGCTCGATGAGGAAAAGCCGGCCTTCAAGTTGCGCAACGCGGTGCACCCCAACGTGTTGCCGATCGGCTTTTTCATGCTCCTGGTGGGCATCGCCTACTCCGGCGTGGTCACCTATCTCAATGCCTATGCGCGCGAAGAGGATCTGGCCACTGGTGCCGGCCTCTTTTTCATCGGCTACGCCGTAGTCATGCTCATCATGCGCTTCTTCTTGGGCCGAATCCAGGACCACAAGGGCGATAACTCGGTCATGTACCTGGGCCTGGTGTCCTTCGCCATCGCCCTTATCATCATGGGCTTTCCCAGCAATGACGTCATGCTCGTGGTTGCGGGTGCGTTTACGGGCATGGGCTACGGTACGCTAAGCCCCGCCTGCCAGGCCATCTCTGTGCGCTCTGTATCGGCCGCCCAGATAGGCGCGGGTATTTCCACGATGTTCCTCTTGATGGACTTCGGAATTGGCCTCGCCCCCTTCGGGCTTGGCCCCATCGTGAGCGCCACCGGCTTCGATACGATGTACCTCATCCTCGCCGGCCTCATCGTCGTCGCGGCGGTGTACTACTACATGGTGCACGGGCGCTACCCCAAGGCGAAGGCGCCCGTCGTCAGCGCCGCAGAGGGCACGCAGCCGGCCTAAAGCCGCAAAGATTTTTGGCTCCGGGTTTATACCCGGAGCTTTTTTGCGTGCTGGGGCGGCAAGCACTTGGCATCGACCACGCGCCGGGCCAGCGCCCGGTCCCCCATTTTGGCCGCAAACGCCATGCGCATGGTGATATCGTGCGCGGGAGCGGGGCCACAGGTTATGGCATCCCCCGCAGAAATGCGGCCGGGCGTGATGACGCGGAAGTAGACGCCGCAATCGCCGCGCGCGGTCCACCGCTTGAGCCAGCCCTTCTCCTGCACCCAGCCGGAAAAGGTAGCGCACGGCTGGCGGGGTATGGAGACCTCGAGAGTGGTCGTGCCGATGTGGAGGCGTTGATTGATAAGCAGCGCGGACAGGTCAATACCGCGCGTGGTGAGGTTCTCCCCAAAAGACCCCGAAGCCAGCGTGCGGCCCAGCGAATCCTCCCAATAATCCAGTTCCTCGCGGGCATAGGCATAAACGGCCTTGTCACTTCCACCGTGGTGATCGCTATCGCCGATAGAATCACCGCGCACGCCAGAACCATCGCCGTAATTGGGGCCGGGAGCGGAGATATCGATGAAGTCTTGGGGGCGCTTGTCGATGCCCGAAAACTCGTGCCTCCCGCTCGGATCCGGCCTGCGTACGGCGACGTTGGTGGAAATAACCTGCATATCAGTCACTGTAGTCGCGGGTAAGTGCCTCCGCAGTGAGAATATCCCGGTAAAACAGCTCCGGGGCCAGCGAAACCGCCTCCGCGAGCTGCGGGAGGGCGTTATCTAGCGCGGAGGCCACGGCTGGATCGGTGAGCTTCCCATTGGCCACCCCGCGCGCGGTAATGGCAAAAACATAGGAAATAAACGGCATCCAGGCAGAGCCGCCAAGATCCGTGTTTCCATCCCCAAAGGCATCGAGGGCGAGCAGGGTGTGCAATACCGACTTATCTACGCCCAATTGCTGCAGGGTTACCCGCAATTGCAGCGCGGTAGAGCGCAGGTTGGACATGGTTCCCAGGCGGGTCAGCGCCAAGTCGTTATTGAAGCACTCGCGCAGCGCGGCGATGCGGTGGGCGTCATCGCACAGCTGCGCGCTATCCGTTGCAGGCGTTGGGGCCTCGCCGGTGGCGCTCATGAGCAGCATGGGGCGGGTGACATCGTCTACGCCCGTGGTGGCCGTACGCCACAGCGAGGGGGAGCCGGAGTGTTCGACGTGGGCCTGGTTGGCATCGGCAAGCGCGGCGAGCACCGAAGAGGGTTCCGCTGCCTCTTCCCCATCGCCGTTAAAGGAACGGGTAATCAGGCCCGTGCGCACCAACGCACGCATGCGCTGGCCGCGCTCGAAGTCCACCTGCATGAGCGCATCGAGGCTGGCGCGCGGATCGGCCTCGATGTCCTTGATAACGCCCTCGAAGGTCTCCTTGGCCTTGGGGGCGAGGCGGCGCAGGGCGGCATAGGTCTCCCACGTGCCGGCGGTATTCTCGCTCTCGCCATCGTGGAAGATGATGAGCGAGCTCGCCGGCGGGTACTGCGGGGCGGCGAGATCGCTGGCCGGTTCATCCTCGCGGAAGTCCACGATGAGATCGCCCGCCTCGTGTAATTCCTCCGGCAGCTCGAAGCCCTCCTCCACCGGCTCCACGGGCAGCGGCTCGCTGGCGGGGTTGCCAAGCGGCCACGTCCACGCCAAGAGTTCCACCTCTTCTTCGTGGGTTTGCTCGGGTATCAAGATGCCATCTTCGATGGTGGCGCGGGCGACCAGCGGCGCCTTGCGCACCGTGGCGATGGCGGCATAGATCAGATCGCTTGCCGCGGTTGCCTCGTATTCCATCACGCGGCGGTCCATGCTGCGCTTTAGATGCGCCGCTCGCTCCTTATCCGGCAGGCCCTCCAGGTACTCCGCGTAGGACAGCGTGGACCACAGGAGGTAGAGCTCCAGCGAGGACTTCTTTGTCAGCGCTGCCTTGAGGGCGCGATTCGGCACGGAGAGAGTATTGGTCGCCTCCGTCGAGCCATTGGCGGTGACGAGATCCCGGATCTTCTGGTTCTTATCAATGACCACGAATTTCGCCAGCGGCAGCGGCTCCGGCGAGTGCACCGTAAAGAGCGCATCCGCATCCAGCTGATCCGCCAGGATGACCTGCTTATCCATATAATCCACGGGCTCGGCCGCGGTGCGCTTCACGCGCGTGCGGATGGTCGCCGGGATGACCTCAAAGGTCAGCTCGTAGCCGGCTTCGCTGCTGATGGTCTCCTCGCGCACCGATTCGTCTTCGCCAAATACGCGTTGGCCCTTTTCCATGTGAATGGGCTTATTGGGGGACGAGGCCAAGGCATAGCTAAACGGTGACAGGTTCCCCAGCGCATCGATGAAGCGGAAGTTGGTGCCGCGGGGCCCCTCGTTCTTGGAGCGCATGTGGAGGGTTTCGGCAAAGTTGAGATAGTGGACATCGACAAGCTCTTCGCCCTTAAACAGGCTAAAGCGATACCGGCCCACCCAGGGGTCCTCGAAGACGTCGCCGGGTAGAACCTCATGGATTCCCTCCGGCAGCTCATCTTCTAAGATTTCCTCCTCTTCCCCACCGATGGGGACATAGGTCAGCTGCAGGTGCAGTGGGGTATTGACCAAGAGGCGTGGGGATTTCGTGTACACCAGCTCGCCGTCCAACCCGCGCGCGTTGGGCAGGGACTTGACCGCCATATCCCAGGAAAAATCCGCGCCCTCCGCAACGGTGATGGTGGCCTTGTCCTGGCGCGGCACAGCGATGGAGAAGGAATCTTGTGCCGCTACCTCAAAGATGGACCAGCCTTCCCACGCGCCATGCGGGCGCGGCTGGCTATCCGGGGCGGGAGTTAGCTGCGTGCCGGTCGGTGCGATGAAGGTGTACGCGCCCTGCGGGATGGGCTGCGTGCTATCGACGGGCCGGTGCGCGGAATCGAGCAGCAGGCCACCATTGGCAATACCCGCAAACTCCAGCGTCTGCTCCGCAAACGTTACGGCAAGGTGGGTAAAGGGCTGCGGCATGGAAACCCACAAGCCAGGTTCTTCACCGGCGACGTAATAAAACTTGCGGGTGACCTCCGTGCCATCCAATAGCTGCGTGGTCACGGTCCATTGCGGGTCTTCTGGTTCATAGGCCGCGCTTACGGCTGGCAGGTAAAGCTCTAAAGTATCGGTATCCGGCGCGAGGCGAAGATGCGGGACCCCCTGAAAAACCGCCGCGTCTAGAAAAGATGATAGCTGGCTACGAAACTTCTCCTGGCTCATTTACACCAGCCTAGATCATTTTTGAAAAGATGTGGATTCTGCAGGCAGAGGGCAAAAAGAAGGCTTTCACCACCAAGAGTGATGAAAGCCTTTGCGCGCAATTGATCGCCCAGGATTAGTGGAAGAAGTTCCGCCACGCATTCGGGTTGATGGTGATGATGCCCAGCTTTTGCGCCAAGAAGGCAATGGCCCCGATGGCCAGCGAGGCGATACCGGCACCGGCGATGCCGGCGAAGAGCCCGCTCTTGGAGGAACCGTCACCGCCATTGTCATTGTTGCCAGGCTGATCGGATGCAGAATCGTCTGCTTGGTCGTTGCCGCCCTGGTCATCGTGCTTTACCCACCATTCATTCAAGGTGAGCTTGGCCAAGGTGGTGTTATCGATGTAGTCACCGCGCACGGGGTCGGTGTGGGTGGCCTTCGCGCGAAGGGCCTCGGAGCCAGCGCCCTTGAAGAAGAATGGGACCACCTGATTGGTGTGCTGCGTGGAGTACCACTGGTGGCCAGTGGGCAGGGTATTGCCACCGCCACCGTTCATGGAGTTGAACTTGCCCTCAGAGCGCTCATTGGCGCCGGAGAGGTATCCCGTTTCGTGGTCAGCGGTAACGACCAGCAGGGTCTCGTCCCAGGAGGAGTTTTCTTCTACCCAGTCGATGGCGGCATCGACGGACTTATTGAAGTCCTGTACCTCTTCGATATCGCGGGCGGATTCGTTGCCGTGGCCGCTCCAGTCGATGGCACCGCCTTCGATCATGACGTGGAAGCCCTCGTCATTTTGGCCCAGCGCGTTGAGGGCGCCGGTGGTCATGGTGGGAAGATCCACGACATCGTTAAACGGAATGTCATAAGGCACTGTGGACTCGCCGGAGCGCCCCTGCTGCAAGGTAGAGGCTACAGGCGCCAGGCCGAAGTACTTCTCCCCCGCCGCGACATCGCCTTGGGCCAAGGCCTCAAATTGCTCCTTGGTTTCGGCGTAGTTCCAGTCGGACTCGCCGGAAGACAGCTTGTTGTAGACCTCTTCAGATAGGTACTTGTACTTGGCCTCATCCTTCTTCTTATTGTCATCGTCGTAGAACGGGTGGCCGGCACCCATGATGACATCGAGATCGGAGTTGAACATCTCATCCGCAATCTCCAGGTAGTTATTGCGGGAAATGTTGTGCGCCGCCCAGGAAGCCGGGGTGGCGTGGCTAAACGGCACGGAGGAGACCACACCGGCGGACTTTCCGGACTTCTTGGCGCGCTCGGAGGTGTTTTCCTGCTCGTGGCCGTAATCGTTCACGCCCAGCTTGCCGTTATCGGTCTTCACGCCGGTGGACATGGCGGTGCCGGCGGCAGAGGAATCGGTGTATCCCTTATCCACGTACTCATGGCTAGCCCACGCCTTTTGTGGGTCATAGGAAGAGTTATTTGGGTAAGTGGTCATGGACAGGCGGTTGAAGTCTTCGAAGCGCTGCACGGATTCGCCGTCGAGTTCTTCTGGACCTTCGGCGCTAAATGCGCCGTCGACCAGGTACTTGGATTGGCCGGTTTCGTAGAGGTTATTGAATGCCACGTGGCCGTAGCCCATGCCATCACCAATCATGTAGATGATGTTCTTTGGGCCCTGGGATTCGGCGGCGGTGGCTGGGGCAATTGCGCCAGCGGTAGCCACGGTTGCGGCTACGGCAGCGGCGCCAATGCGGAGAGAGGTGCGCATGAATTGTCCTTTGTGGAAGTGAGAGACGAAGAGATGCCGGCCTTGCGAGCAAGAGAGAAATGACCCAGACATGGCTGGGTGCAAAGCCTTGAATTGAAGATAAAGGCGTGATTTAACCACGAAAGGAACTGTGCGTTAATAGCTCCTAAACACTGCCGGAACATCTCGTGGCGGGCCTTAGTCCTTGCCCCAGGCCCCCGCCGTCACCGCCGGAGTGCCAGTCCGGTGCCAGATTAGTGGAGCAAAACCCACCTCTGCCTACCCCGCGCCGGGCTGGGGCTATTACACTGTGTGTTTATGACTAAACCGAGCGATTCCACGTCGTACCGCTACACCCCTGAGCTGGCGAACCAGATCGAAAAGACTTGGCAGCAGTATTGGAAGGACCATGAGACCTTTAACGCGCCGAACCCGGTCGGTTCGCTAGCCACGGGTGCGGGCGAGCTGCCCAAGGAAAAGCTCAACGTGCAGGACATGTTCCCCTACCCTTCCGGTGCGGGCCTGCACGTGGGGCACCCGTTTGGTTATATCGCCACTGATACTTACGCCCGCTATAACCGCATGCTGGGCAAGAACGTGCTGCACACCATGGGCTACGATGCCTTCGGCTTGCCGGCCGAACAATACGCCATCCAGACCGGTACGCACCCGCGGACCACCACGATGGCCAATATCGACAACATGCGCCGCCAGCTGGGCATGCTGGGCTTGGGCCACGATCCGCGCCGCTCGGTGGAATCCACGGATCCAGAATTCTTTAAGTGGACCCAGTGGATCTTCTTGCAGATTTATAATTCCTGGTTCGATGAAGAGCAGCAAAAGGCCCGCCCCATTGCTGAGCTCATCAAGGAATTGGAGGCCAATAAGCGCACCACCAAGGACGGGCGCTACTACGAGGACTTGTCCGCGCAGGAGAAGGCCCAGGCCGTCGATGAGTTCCGCCTGGTGTACCTGTCCAACTCCACGGTGAACTGGTGCCCGGGCTTGGGTACCGTCTTGGCCAACGAGGAGGTCACCGCGGAAGGCAAGTCTGAGCGCGGCAACTTCCCGGTATTCCGCAAAAATCTGTCCCAGTGGATGATGCGCATTACCGCGTATTCGGATCGCCTGCTCGATGATCTGGAGCTGCTGGACTGGCCGGAGAAGGTCAAGTCCATGCAGCGCAACTGGATCGGTCGCTCCCGCGGTGCGGAGGTAACCTTCCCTGCGGAAGGCTACGGCATCGACGTGTTTACCACGCGCCCAGATACGCTCTTTGGTGCGGAATATGTGGTCTTGGCACCGGAGCATGAGCTTGTCGATGCCCTCTTGTCCCCTATCCCCTACGACGATGACGTGGACGAGCGCTGGACCTACGGCAATGATGACCCAAAGGAAGCCGTCGAGTCCTACCGCGCGGATATCGCGGCGAAGTCGGACCTGGAGCGCCAGGAAAATAAGGAAAAGACCGGCGTATTCTTGGGAACCTATGCCACCAATCCGGTCTCTGGCAAGCGCATCCCTATCTTCATCGCGGACTACGTGCTGACCGGGTACGGTACTGGTGCCATCATGGCGGTGCCCGCGCACGATACGCGTGACTATGAGTTTGCCCAGGCCTTTGGCCTGCCGATTACGGAGGTCGTCTCCGGCGGCAATATCGAGGAAGAAGCCTGGACCGAAGATGGCGCATTGCTAAACTCCGCCAACGACAAGGGCCTGGATCTCAATGGCCTGGATAAGGCGGAGGCCATTGCCCAGACCATCGAATGGTTGGAAGAGGACGGCTCCGGCCGCGGCAAGATTCAGTACAAGCTGCGCGACTGGCTTTTTGCTCGCCAGCGCTATTGGGGCGAGCCCTTCCCCATCGTCTATGACAAGGATGGCATGGCCCACCCACTGCCAGAGTCGATGCTGCCGGTTGAGCTGCCCGAGGTGGAAGACTACAAACCGGCCTCCTTCGATCCAGAAGATAAGGATTCGGAGCCACAGCCACCGCTGGCCAAGGTCCGCGACTGGGTAGAGGTAGAACTGGACTTGGGCGATGGCCCGCAGACCTACTACCGCGATACCAACGTTATGCCCCAGTGGGCAGGTTCTTCCTGGTACCAGCTGCGCTATATCGATCCCCGCAATAGTGAGGCCTTCTGCGATATCGAAAACGAGCGCTACTGGACCGGCCCGCACCCAGATGAGCATGGTGCGAACGACCCAGGCGGCGTGGATCTGTACGTCGGCGGCGTCGAGCACGCCGTGCTGCACCTGCTCTACGCCCGCTTCTGGCACAAGGTGCTCTTTGACCTGGGCTTTGTCAGCTCGCAGGAGCCGTACCGCCGCCTGTACAACCAAGGCTATATTCAGGCCTACGCCTATACCGATTCTCGCGGCGTGTACGTCCCTGCCGCAGAGGTAGAGGAAAAGGACGGCAAGTTCTACTACAACGGCGAAGAGGTCAACCAGGAGTACGGCAAGATGGGCAAGTCCCTGAAAAACGCCGTGGCCCCGGATGATATTTGCCGCGACTTCGGCGCCGATACCCTGCGCGTGTACGAGATGTCCATGGGCCCGCTGGATACCTCCCGCCCGTGGGCGACCAAGGACGTTGTCGGTTCGCAGCGCTTCCTGCAGCGCCTGTGGCGCCTGGCCATCAATGAGGACACTGGCGAAGTCGCTACTACCGATGCCGAGCTCACCCAGGATGACCTGAAGCAGTTGCACCGCACCATTGCGGGCGTACGCGATGATTACGAGAACCTGCGCCTGAACACGGTGGTGGCCAAGCTCATCGAGTACGTCAACTACCTGACCAAGACCTACCGCACCGAGGCACCGCGCGCGGCGGTGGAGCCCATCGCCCAGCTGGTCTCCCCCATCGCCCCGCATATTGCGGAGGAACTGTGGCAGCGCTTTGGCCACGATGAGACCATCACCTACGAGCCACTTCCCTCCTTTGAGGAGAAATACCTGGTAGATGATGAGATCCAGGTGCCAGTCCAGATCAACGGCAAGGTTAAATCCCGCATCAACGTCGCGGCCGATGCTGACCAAGACACCGTATTCGAGGCCGCTTTTGCCGATGCCAAGGTGGCTGACCTCACCTCCGGCAAGAACGTGGTGAAGAAGATCTACGTTCCCGGCCGGATGGTGAACCTGGTGGTTAAGTAACCAATGAGCGTGGACGTCTCGGGCCTCTCGCCGTCCAATCAGGACTATCTCAAGGCCCTGTTTAAGCTGGGCGAATGGCACGACGAGCCCGTGACGGTAAAGATGCTCGCCCAGCACATAGGCGTACGGCTCTCCAGCGCGTCGGATGCGGTGCGGCGGCTGGAGAAAAAGGGTCTCGTCACCCATACGCCGTATGGTGCCATCGGGCTGAGCACCGAGGGGCGTGCCTTTGCCCTCGCCATGGTGCGGCGGCACCGCCTTATTGAAACTTTCCTGGTGGAATCCCTGCACTACCGCTGGGACCAGGTCCACGCGGAGGCTGAACAATTGGAGCACTGCGTCTCCGATTTCTTTCTGGAGCGCATAGACGCTGAACTGGGGTTCCCGCGCCGCGATCCGCATGGAGACCCCATCCCCAGCGCCGCGGGTGACTACCCCGCAGACTACGCCGCGCCCCCCGCGTCCGAGCCAGGAGATCTGCGCAAACTCAGCGATTTAGAGCCCGGCGAGGGCGGTGTAGTCGACCGCATCAGTGATGCGGATGCCGATCTGCTGCGCTTTTTCAGCGAGAATAACCTGACCATCGGCGCTGCCGTGAGCGTGCGCGAAAGCCAGCCCTATTCCGGCGGGATGGCCGTGCGCGTAGAGGGTAACCAAAACGAGAATGCCCAGAATGAACATTCCGCGGCGTTTTCTTTGAGCTCCCATGCAGCCCGCGCCGTGTGGGTGCGCATGTAACTTTCCTGCCCCTCCTCTTTTGGAAGGTGGGTTATTTGCGCATGTCAACGGTGGTTAGTTGCGGCGTAGTTAAAAGTACGTTAGATCTGTAGTTGAAGCAGAAAGTGCGCTTCGGCGCAGCCACTAAGGAGCGAGATGACTACAGCCTCGACGCCACCCTGCGGCACTAAGACCGCCGCTAATCTTGTGTATTTTTCCTCGGTCAGTGAAAATACCCACCGTTTTGTCCACAAGCTGGGCTTTCCAGCGGCACGCATTCCTTTGCGGCCGAAGCGTGAAGGAATGCTCTATGTCACCGAGCCCTTTGTGCTCATCGTCCCGACCTACGGCGGCGGCAATATCAAGGCGGCGATTCCGGTGCAGGTGCGCCAATTCCTCAACGTTCCGGAAAATCGCGCACTCCTGCGCGGCGTCATCACCTCTGGAAATACCAATTTTGGTGAGGCGTATTGCTGCGCCGGGCCACAGATAGCCCGAAAGTGCGGCGTGCCTGAGCTCTACCGTTTTGAGCTGCTCGGTACCGACCGCGATGTTGCCCGCGTACGGGAGGGGTTGCAGGACTTCTTTGCGCACCACCTCTACCCCACCGCCCACGCGTCCATTGCCTGACGGCTAGGGCCTCGAAGACAAAGAAAAGAGAAAGTACCGATGAAATATCAAGAGCTCATTGAGCGATCCCAAACCCCGCCGCATTTTCGCCACGATGCCTCCACCCCGTTGCGCCCAGTGAACTGGAATCGCATCTGGGATGATAAGGATTTAGAGGTGTGGAACCGCCTGACCTCGAATTTCTGGTTGCCGGAGAAGGTCCCGCTTTCCAATGACCGCAACGATTGGTCGCGCATGGATCCAGCCGAGCGCGATCTCACCATTCGCGTCTTTACCGGCCTGACGCTACTGGATACCGTGCAGGCCACGGTGGGTGAAATCAGCCAGATTCAAGATGCCCGGACGGAACATGAGGAGGCCGTTTATACCAATATAGCCTTCATGCAGGCCGTGCATGCGCGGAGCTATTCCTCCATCTTTTCCACCCTGGCCAGCACCGAAGAGATCGAAAAATCCTATGCGTGGGCCGTGGATAACCCAGTGCTGCAGCAGCGCGCGACCAGTGTGATGGTGCATTACTACGGCGACGACCCACTAAAGCGCAAGGTTGCCTCTACCCTCTTGTCCTCCTTGCTGCTGTACGCCGGCTTCTATCTACCACTGCATTTTAGCGTGCACGGGAAGCTGACCAATACCGCTGACATGATCAGGCTCATCCTGCGGGATAAGGCGGTCCACGGCTACTACTCCGGATACAAGTTCCAGCGGGGACTCGACCACGCCACGGACGCTCGCCGCGAAGAAATGCGCGAATTCACCTTTGACCTGGTGCGCAAGCTCTATGACCTGGAGATGCGCTATTCCGGCGAGCTCTATGAACCATACGGGCTTATGGATGATGTCGCTACATTCGTGCGCTACAACGCTAATAAAGCCCTGATGAATCTGGGCTATCCCAACCTCTTCCCGTACGAGGAATGCCAGGTCAACCCGAAGATCCTTGCGGCACTCACGCCAGGATCGGATGAAAACCATGACTTCTTTTCGGGGTCGGGGTCCTCTTATATCATCGGCAAAGCCGTAGAGACCTCCGATGCCGACTGGGATTTCTAAAACTTACAAGTCTCCACAGAAAGGACACACATCATGAAACTTCTTGTACTCGTCGGCAGCCTGCGGCGGGAAAGCATTGCGAAAAAGATCGCCAACCACGCTATGGAACTCGTCCCCGAGCACGTTGAGTGCCAGCGCTATGACCTCCGCACACTCCCACTCTATGATTTCGACTACGACGATCCTGGCGTGGAGGATAAACCCACGCCGGAAGAGTACACCGATTTCCGTAAAGCAATTAAGGAAGCGGATGCCATTTTGTTCGTCACCAGCGAGAATAACCGGACCATCCCGGCGTGCTTAAAAAATGCCATCGATATCGGATCCAAACCCAATTCCGATGTCGCCTGGAAAAATAAGCCAGCAGGCATCATCAGCCACTCCGTCGGCCGCATGGGTGGTTATTCTTCCCACAAGAACGTGCGCCTAGCCCTGTCCTACTTCGACATGCCGATGCCCGGTCAGCCCGAGGTATTCTTGGGCAATTCTCCCCAGCTCCTTGGTGAAGACGGAAAGATCGAGCCGTCCAGCACCATCGAGTTTGTGAAGGACTACCTCGAGCGCCTTGTAGCCCTGGTACCTGCGGCTCCGCAACAGTAGGAGCTACCTCCTCCTAGCGGCGAGGCGGTTAATCCCAGTACTCCGTGGCGCATAGCGCGATGCCGTGCGCCCGGATTCCCTGGCCCGCCTCAACTGGGGCATCAACGATGAGCGGGAGTCCATCGATTTCGCATACCCAGTACTCCCCTCCCCCAAATTTATTGGTCTTTTTCTCGACGTTATTCACGGTGCCAGCTAGCTCGACCTGCGGGTTGAGCAGGCTGGGCTTGTAGTTTTTATAAAATCGTTCAGTCGCTGGGGATCGCAGCGAAAACTCCGCCGGTTCCGTTAATTCATAGTCCAGCGCAACGACTGCGGGCCGCACGCGGCCGCGCAGTTTTTCGCCGCCCACGGGGTTGCCGGTGGGAAGCGTGAAGGGGGCATCGCTAAGCACTGCCCACCGGAAATCTTCCATTTCTAAGATGCCAATAAATGGCATGGCGCGATATAGCGTTGCCTCAACGTCTTCCCCGCCTCGGAACGACGGCAATACGGTCCACTCCCCCTCGTACTCCATCGCCGTGACGGCGATGCCAGAGGGATCCGCATAGTAGAGCACTTGATCAAAAGCAGGCGCATCCCACAGGGTCCGGTCTGCGGGAAGCTCCGCGATGAGTTCTTCCGTGTCCAGGAAATCGAATCCGCAGGCGCTAAAAAGTTTATCCATGCCCGCCATCATAGACAGGCGTCTGCTCAATCGGAGTTGCGGGCGGTCTGAAAATAGGCCAATTTTTACTTAACAGAAACTAAATAATGAGAAAAGCAACCGAATACTAACACCAATAAATAGGTTATAAAAAGCGAAGTACATACGGTTAAACCGGCAAAAGTATGGCGCACGCGAATTATTGGTACGGTTAATCCAAGCCGTTTTATAATGTTGGGGGTTGATGGGTCAACTGTCACAGTCAATACATGGTTGAGTAATCAACTGCGCAGGGTATAATACCATTTAAGTCAAAAGCTAAAGGGAGAGATGCCGTGCGCGCAGAGGAAAGTGCAGCGTGGGCGGACTTTGTAGCGATGCAGCGCGCGTTGCATAAGGAGTTGGCCAACGCGCTGCATGCATCCGCGAATGTGAGTGAGGCCGACTATGCGGTGCTGGCCGTTCTGCAGCGCCGCCGTGGGCAGAGCACTCGGCCGCATGAGCTGGCCGCGGAACTTGGGTGGGAGAAATCGCGGCTGCATCGACAACTCGTCCGGATGGAGCGGCGCGAGTTGGTAATAAGGAGGCACGCGGAGGAGTTGGGACCCCGAGCTATTGCAGTCACAGTGACGAAAGTAGGCGAGGAAGCATTCGCTACAGCACTGGAGAGCCATACCGCGAAGGTGGATGACAAGGTGGTCTCCGTCTTGACGGGAGAGGAATTGCAGCAGTTGGGTTTCATCTCCAGAAAAATCATGCGCAGCTTAACGGGCGATACCTAGAACCCAAGGAGTCGATCGCACAAGAAAGGCACCCCGTCACTGACGGGGTGCCTGCCTATTTGTAGGTCCTAAAGACTAAGACCTTAGGAAATCTTCAACACCGTGCGGCCGTGGTGGCTGCCGTTGATGAGCGATTGCGCTTCCTTTACCGCATCTTCCAGGGGAAGGGTATTGGTCAGGGACTCCAGGATGGACAGGTCCAGGGTGCGGGCGAGGAGCTGCCAAGCATTCTGGCGGTAGTGCAGTGGGGCATCGACGGAGTTCACGCCGGCAAGGTGCACGTTGCGCAGGATGAAGGGCATGACCGTGGCGGGCAGGTCGGGGCCGCTGGCCATACCGGTAGCGGCAACGGTGCCGCCCCACTTGGTGCGGGCCAGGACATTGGCCAGCTCCTGAGAACCGGAGGTGTCTACGGCGCCGGCGTAGATGGCCTTTTGCAGGGGCTTGCCCGGTTCGGTGAATTCGGCGCGGTCGATGACCTCGTGCGCGCCGAGCTCGTGGAGGTAGTTGGCGTAATCGTCGGGGCGGCCGGTCATGGCGTGGACCTCGTAGCCGGCATTGCGCAGAAGGTTGACGGCGATGGAGCCGACGCCGCCGGTGGCACCGGTGACGAGGACGGGGCCCTCGGGAAGCCCGCGCAGCGAGTTAACGCACAGTGCCGCGGTGTAGCCGGCGGTACCGACGGCAGCGGCCTGTTCCGCGGTGAAATCTGCTGGCAGGGCAACGGTGGCGCGAGAATTGACGCGCTGTTTCGGGGTGTAGCCGCCGTGGCGGAATTCGCCGAGGCCATCGCCGAAGGAGGCAACGAGGGTGCCCACCGGCAGGCGCTGCACGTTGGACTCGGATACGGTACCGACCACGTCGATACCGGGCACCAGCGGGTTGGTGCGGACGACGCCGGGATCGCCGGTAATCGCCATTGCGTCCTTGTAGTTCAGCGAGGAATAAGAGACGTCAACGGTCAGGTCACCCTCGCCCAGGAATTCCCCTTCCTCAAAGGAGGTGGTGACGGATTTATCTTCGTTACGGGTAACAAGTAGCGTGCTCATGCTCACCATGATACGTGAATTGTGATGCAACCATTTTTGGGCAGCTAAAGGTCGGGGGAGCAGAGCTTGGCGATGTCCCCCGCGGTCTGCTTGGCAAAGGGGCTCACCCCGGTAATGGTTGCGGATCCTGGGCCCGTCCAGGTCCCGTAGCCGACGAGGAACAGGCCCTTGACGGTGGGGGTGCGGCCATCGAGAAGCGCGCGGAAAGGCCCCAGCGCCGGGCGGAACCCGGTGCACCAAATGAGGTGGTCTGCCTCCACCTCATCGAGGCTGGAGAACATCGGGGAGGCCTTAAGAAGGCCCTCATCGCGGGCGCGTTTGACGGGAGGAACAACGACGATATCGCCCAAGTTGGTATCCGCGCCGGGATCGGGCTCGCCGCGCATCATGGCGTTGAGGCGGGCGCGGTTGCGCTGAAAGAGCACCCGGCCGTCAACGTCATCGGGCATCCACCGCGGCGGCTTCGCCGTAAACCACGTGGTGTCTACGCCGGAGAGCACGAGCTCTGCGGCTATCTGGGCCCCGGAATTGCCGGCCCCAACGACGGCGACGGACTCACCGCGGAAGGGATCGGGCCCGGGGTAGACCGCCGAGTGCCATTGCCGCCCGGCAAAGGAACCGGGGTAGTAGGGGATAAACGGCGAGGACCACGTGCCGGTAGCCGCGACCACGGTGCGCGCGGTGAGGTGCTCATCATCGGTGGTGACGTGAAAGCGCTCGCCACCGTGGGTGACCTCCTGGACCCGCACTGGCCGGCGTACGGGCAGGTCATAGCGTTGCTCGTAGCGGGTGAAGTAATCGATGACGTGGCTGGCGGGCGGGAAGCCCTCATAGTGGGGCATCGGCCAGCCGGGCAGGTTGGAGGAGGCGCTATTGCTAAATAGCGTGAGCGATGGCCACGCGTGACGCCAGGCCGCGCCGGGGGCGGGCTCGGCATCAAGGATCTGGAAATCGAGGCGCTTTTTCCGCAAGTAATAGCCCGTAGCTAAACCTGCTTGGCCGCCGCCGATAACGATACAGTCCAGCATTAAATCAGTTTCCTTTCGCGGGCCACAGTTACCGCGGCAGTGCGGGTGTCTACGCCCAGCTTTTGATAGATGTGAATGAGGTGTGTTTTCACGGTGGCCTCAGAAATAAAGAGCTGGTTGGCCAGTTCCTTATTGGACGATCCGGTCGCGAGGGCGCGCAGGATCTCCAGTTCCCGGGTGGACAGGGATTGCTCCGGCTGCCCTACGCGCTGGGCCAATAAGTTTATTACCTCTGGGGCGAGGGTGCGCTGGCGCGCGGCGGTGTTTAACACGGCTTGGTGCAGCTCTTGCTCGGGCGAGTCCTTAAGCAGATACCCCATTGCGCCGGCCTCGACCGCGGCCAAGATATCGGCTTGGGTGTCATAAGTGGTCAAGATGAGCACGGGCGGGCCACCTGCTTCGGTGACCTTCTTGGTGGCGGTGATGCCATCGACACCTGGCATTTGGATATCGCAGACGACGACGTCGACTTCGGGGGCATCATCGGTAAAGAGCTTGTCCACGTCCGCGCCGTTATCGCCTTCCATGACCACGCGGACATCGGCAAAGGTATTAAGAATCGCGCGCAGCCCGGCGCGGACGACGGGGTGGTCATCGATAAGCATGACATTAACCATGGGGCTGCTCCTTGAGGGGGATTCTAATGGCAAGGGCGGTGCCGTCGCCGGATTCGAGGCTCAGGGAGCCACCGACGCTCTCCACGCGCTGGGACAATCCTTGCAGGCCAAAGCCGCTATCGCCGCCGTGGCGCGGGGGCTCAACTACACCGTGACCATTATCCACGACGTCCAGGGTGACCGCATCCTCAAAAAGACCCAAGGTGACCACCGAGCGGGAGGCGTGCGCGTGCTTGATCACGTTATTAAGGCCCTCCTGCGCGGCGCGCACGACCACCTGCTTGATATCGCCGGGCACGCCCCCGCTGCCGGAAACGACGAGGTCAAAGGTAGTGTCCTCACCAAGGGCCTCCGTGCGCCGGCGCATTTGGGACAGGATGGAATCCAACTGAGTCTCCAGGCGCTCATCGGGACCGGCGAGCTCGCGGACGAAGCGACGGGCCTCGGCCAGGTTCTCGCCCGCGGTGTCCTCGATGACGGCGAGCTGTTCGTTCTTGGTCTCTAGGTCATCGGTATTCCGGGCGGCGCGTGAGAGTAACAGGATGGAACTCAACCCTTGGGCCACGGTGTCATGGATATCCCGGGACAGGCGTTCGCGCTCTTCCAGGCGCCCGGCCTGGTGCTCGCTGGCGGCCAGCTCGGCCTGGGTTTCTTGCAGCTGCTTGGCGATGTCCCTGTGGTGCGCCGCCTCCGCCTGCAAGCGGCGCTGGATATAAAACACGCCCGCGGCAAAGGTCGTGCCGATAAGCGGGCCGATGGCCGCGGCGATGGACCAGCCATCCGGATGCAGCCACGCCGGAATGAAGGCGGCCGCCGCCCATAGCGCCGTGATGGAGATAAGCCCTGGCCACTTGGGCAAGGCACGCAGGAAAACGAAGATAAGCGGGAACTCGAGCCACATGAAATCCTGCGCGTGGACCATGAGCCCCAACCAGAGCAGGCACAGCCCGGTGAGCCAGAGCCAGGTGGGAATCCAGCGCGCGGCCGCGTACACCGCGGCTAGGCCGATGGCCAAAAGGATGGCGCGGGCGTCCAAGCGGTCATCGATATAGGCGCGGGCCACGCCGAAAAGCAGCAGGAACGCGAACATGGCGTGCAGGCCCCAGAGCCATAATTTCTGTCCAGAAAACACAATTTCCTACAGTATCTGCCGGAGGGTGGATGAGGGATCAACCAGTTGGTTGACTGGAGGTTCAACTAGGCCGCCGATTACTTCTGACCTGCGCAAAGGGACTATAGAAGTATGTTCTTAGCTATTCGTGAAATCACCGCAGCGCGCGGCCGCTTCGGGCTCATCGGCGGCACCGTGGCGCTTATCACCCTGCTCTTGGTTATGCTCTCCGGTCTGACGGAGGGTCTGTCCAAGCAAAATACCTCGGCGCTTGAGGCCGTGGCGCAAGATCACCCCTACGTCAGTTTTTCTACCGAAGAGCCCGCCTATAACGAGTCCGAGATCCATGAAAAGGATCTTTCCGGCGATGCGATTGCCTTGGGCATCGCGCAAACCAAGCTGGAGGGCGAGGGCGCGGTAGGCGTGATGGGCCTGCCGGCCGGTACGACCATCCCCAATACCAACGCCACCATTCCGGAAGATGGCGCCGTCCTGTCTGACACGATTGAGGCCTCCGGCACCGTGAATATCGGCGGGGTAGACCTTTCCGTAGAGGGCACCGTCGCCGAAACGCAGTTCTCCCACTCGCCGGTGGTATGGGTATCTACCCAAACCTGGCAGGAGGTAAGCCACGCCCCAGGGGACGTAGTCGGTACGGTTGCCCTGCATTCCAAAGAGGTCCCCGGTTCGGTCGAGATGTCTGATTCCTTCTCCGGCCTGCCCGCTTACCAGTCCGAGCGCGGTTCGCTGCTGACCATGCAGGGCTTCCTCTACGGCATCTCCGCGCTGGTCACCGTGGCCTTCCTGACGGTATGGACCCTGCAGCGCACCCGCGATCTCTCCATCCTGCGCGCCCTGGGCGCCACGGTGCGCTACCTGCTGCGCGATGCCCTGGCCCAGGCCGCGCTGATTTTGGCGGCCGGCACCATCCTCGGCGCGTTCGTCGGCTGGCTGCTTGGCCTGCTGGCCTCCGGCACCGTCCCCTTCGACGTATCCGTGCGCACCATCATCATTCCCGCGGTCGGCATCTGGATCCTGGGTATGGCCGGTGCCCTGGTCTCTACCCGCCGCGTAGCCAAAGCCAACCCCCTCGATGCATTGGGAGGAAATGCCTAAAATGTCCACCATTCTTGATATTCTCAACGCCACCGTCACCTTCCAGGACGGCACGACGACGACCACGGCGCTTGATGATGCCACCTTTAGTGCCGACTCCGATACCCTCACCGCAATCGTGGGCGAGTCCGGTTCCGGTAAGTCCACGCTGCTCTCCGTGGGCGCCGGGCTCATCACCCCGGACTCCGGCACCGTAGAGGTCAACGGTACGAACTCCATCATCTTCCAGCAGTCCAACCTGTTGTCCTCGCTCAAGGTGCGCGATCAGCTGCTCATCATGGATCACATGGCCGGGCGCAAGCTGCGCAAGGATCGCGCCGATGAACTGTTAGAATTCGTTGGCCTTAAGGGAATGGGCAATCGCCGCATCGGCCAGCTTTCCGGCGGCCAGGCCCAGCGCGTCAATATCGCGCGCGCCTTGATGGATGAGCCGAATCTACTGCTTGCCGATGAACCCACCTCCGCCCTCGACTCCCACCTTTCCCAGGAAATCATCCGCCTGCTGCGCGATATTACCCAGGAGATGCACACCGCCACCGTGCTCGTAACGCACGATCGCTCCTTGCTCACCTTCGCCGACCACGTGGTGGAGGTTAAAGACGGCCGCGTGAGTAAGCGGGACGCTAGCGTTGCATAACGAGCAATCGCGCGATGGACTGGGGCATCGCCGCAGCGATCTGGGAAGCGGAACAAATGCCGAAACCATCGGGGGTATGCGCCGCGATGGCGGCCGCGTGCTGGTGTAGGGCGGCGGCGTGGAGGATCTCCATAATGATGTACTCGGCATCGGCCTTTTCGTGGTCTACCTGCGCGATCGTCGCGCCGAGGATGCCGGATAAAACGTCGCCGGAGCCGGCGGTGGCCGCATAAGAGTGGCCGGCATTCATCCCATAGATGGCGTGGCCGGGCGCGGTCACCGTGGTGATTCGGCCCTTGTGCAGGATAAAACAGTCCAAGTCCTCGGCCAGCTCGCGCTGGCGCGGGCCCACGCCCTCGCTGAGATCGAGCTCGCGGCCGAAGGTAGCCTCGTAGAGGCGGCGGAACTCACCGGCGTGTGGGGTAAGGATGACCCGCGGGTGGGAGCGGACGCGATCGCGCAGATCGGCGCTTTGGGCGAGCAGCGTCAGGGCATCGGCATCCAGGATGGTGGGCAGCCCGCGATCCAAGACGGCGCGGAGCTCACGGGCCGCTGCTTCATCGGTGCCGCGGCCGGGGCCTACCACCCACGCTTGGGCATGCACCTTATCCTCGGCGTTCGGGTGGGGAACCACCTCGGGCAGGTGGGGGACCACGGCATCGTTATCTATCACCCGCACCATGGAGGGCGTCGCGCGCATCGCGCCGGTAGCCGCCAGGATGCCCGCGCCGGGATACGCGTTGCTGCCAGCACAGATGGCGGTGACCCCGCCGGTGTATTTCGTGCTCGAAGCCTGGGGAGTGGGGTCCACGATGGGCCCCGTGCAGCCCACGGGCTTGGGGGCGGTGACGTGGCCTAGGTGGGCATCGGCAAGCACGGGCTCCGCGGGCCACTGGAAGGGGAGTTCGATGGTGGGCTCGTTGGCGATATAGCCCGCCGGCTCTGCGGTGGCCGTTAGCTCCTCCGCAAAGGAGCGCGGCGCGTTGGGCAGCTGCAGATCGCAGAGGACCACCGTGCCGCATTCCGGGGCGAAGACGTGGCCAGCGCGCGCCCAACCGAAGCTCACGGTAATCGTTGCCTCGACCGCGTTCTCCGCGGCCACGCCCGTATCGGCGTTGATGCCAGAGGGGATATCCACCGAAAGCACCGGGGTATCGTGCTGCTTGGCCGCGCGGTACGCGGCAAGGCCCGCACCGCTAAGCCCGCGGGTGGAGTTGAGGCCGGCGACGGCATCAATGAGTAGGCCGGTAGCCTCCGCGTGCGGTTGATCTGTAATGGTCCCGCCGGCAGCGGTAAAAGCTTGCAGCGCTGGGTCGTGCGCAGCATCGGCGACGAGTATCGCGTCAACGCCATAGCCCTCCTCGGCGAGGAAAGCGCCTGCATAAAGGCCATCGCCGCCATTGCCGCCAGGCCCGGCGAGGATGGTGATGCGGCGAGGCGCAGGGCCCGTCAGTATGGATTTCGCCGCGGCAGCAACGCCTCTAGCGGCCAGGCGCATGAGCTCATCATCGTGGCTCTGCTGCGCGAGGAGCGCGGATTCGGCGGAACGAACGGTGGATACACTATAGGCAGGTCGCATGCCCGCCACTATAGGCCTTAAGCAGCAGATTGGCAGGTGGGGCACCAGAAGAGGTTTCGGCCCTCCATTACTTGTTCCGTAATCGGCGTGCCGCAGACATAGCAGGGCAGGCCGGCGCGCCGGTAGACGTAGACTTCGCCGCCGTGATCATCCTTGCGCGGCTCACGCCCCATGGCCTCGGGGGAGTGCTCGGCGCGCACGGTATCGATGCGGCCGTGCTCTACGCCGTAGTTCATGAGCTCTACCAGGTCTTTCCAGATGGCGAAGAATGTTTCACGGGAAACATCCTTGCCAGGGGTGAAGGGGGAGAGGCCGGCGCGAAAGAGGGCCTCCGCGCGGTAGATATTGCCCACACCGGCATACAGGTGCTGGTCCATCATGAGGGAACCGATGCTGCGGCGGGACTTGCTCACCTTGGCCCACAGGACTTCAGGATCGGCATCGGCGCGGAGCGGATCTTGGCCCACTTTGGTCAGCCGCGCCTGGTAATCCTCCTCCGTGAGCAGCAGGCAGAATTGGGGCCCGCGCAGCTGCGCGGCCTGCGCCCCATTGTCTATGCGTATGCGGATCTGCCCGCGGGTGTCCTCGCGGGGTTCGAAGCTGAGCTTGCCGATGAGCCCTAGGTGAATATAGAGGATATGTGCCGGGTTGGCGGCGGTGAAGTGCACGAAGAGGTGCTTGCCAAAGGCCTCTGCGTGGTCGATTTCTGTACCGTCCAGGATGGCCGCCTCGGTGGCAAACCGGCCTTGCGGGCTGGTCACGCTGAGTGGCATCCCGCGATAGTCAGCGTTGAGTGTGAGGGCTAGGCGGTGGATCACGTGACCTTCAGGCATAGCTTCAGTGTAGTGACATCATTGGTCGCCCCCCCAACTAGGGCGCGTGGCGCCGGGGGATGAAAAAGAGTAAACTCGAAGCGCGGATTGATTTTATTTCTATTGAAGGGTCGATAAATCATGACGCATAAAATCGGTTTTGACCGAGAAAAATACATTGAGCTGCAGTCAAAGCACATCCAGGCCCGCCGCGAAGAAATCGGCGGAAAGCTCTATCTGGAAATGGGCGGCAAGCTTTTCGATGATATGCACGCCTCCCGCGTGCTGCCGGGCTTTACCCCGGATAACAAGATCGCCATGCTGGAGCGCATCAAAGAGGAAATTGAAATCCTCCCGTGCATCAACGCCAAAGACATTGCCCGCCACAAGGTACGCGCTGATTTAGACATCCTGTATGAAGACGACCTCCTGCGCTTGGTGGACGTATTCCGCAGCCGCGGTTTCTTGGTTGAAAACATCGTCATGACCCAGGTGGAAGACGGAAATGCGCAGGCAGAAGCGTTCATCGAGAAGCTCGAGCGCCTCGGCCTTAAGGTAGCCCGCCACCGCGTTATCCCTGGCTATCCCACGAATACGGACCTCATTGTCTCCGAGGATGGCCTTGGCAAGAACGAATTTGCCGAAACCTCCCGGGACTTGGTGGTTGTCACCGCCCCTGGCCCTGGTTCCGGCAAGCTTGCCACCGCACTATCGCAGGTCTACCACGAGCACCAGCGCGGCAATAACGCTGGTTACGCCAAGTTTGAGACCTTCCCCATCTGGAATCTTCCCCTCGAGCACCCGGTCAACCTCGCTTACGAGGCCGCCACCGTGGACTTGAACGATTCCAATATTATTGACCACTTCCACTTGAGCGCCCACGGCGAATCCACGGTGAACTACAACCGCGACGTTGAGGCCTTCCCGCTGCTGCGGACCCTGCTGGAAAAGCTCACCGGCACCACGCCGTACGAATCGCCCACGGACATGGGCGTGAACATGGCCGGCTACTGCATTACCGATGATGCGGTCTGCCGCGCCGCCGCCCAACAGGAAATCATCCGCCGCTACTTCAAGGCCAAAGTAGAAGAAGCCCGCGCCGGGCTGGGCGATGAACAGTCTGAACGCGCCGCCGTCGTCATGGCGAAGGCTGGCATAAAGGCCGATGACCGCCCGGTGGTTGGCCCGGCCCGCAAGCGCGCGGAGGAAACTGATGGACCCGCCTCCGCGATGCAGCTTCACGATGGCACCATCATCACCGGCCGCACCTCCCCGCTGCTGGGCTGCTCCGCGGCGATGCTGCTCAATGCCCTCAAGTACCTGGCCGGCATCGATGACGATACCCACCTGCTTTCACCCGAATCGATAGAGCCAATCCAAACGCTGAAGACGAAGCACCTGGGCTCTTCCAACCCCCGCCTGCACACCGATGAAGTGCTCATCGCGCTATCCGTATCCGCCGCGAAGGACGAGGATGCCCGCAAGGCGCTGGAACAGATCAAGGAACTCGCCGGCTGCGACGTCCACACCACCACCATCCTGGGCTCGGTGGATGAGGGAATCTTCCGCAACCTTGGCGTGCTCGTGACCTCGGATCCGGTCTTCGCCCGCAAGAAGGCGCTCTACCAAAAGCGCTAAGGAATTGGGGATCTTGCCGGTAGCGGGCCTAAGATTATGGGCGTGACTATCGGCAAAGTTCTCCTGTATTATTGCTTTACCCCCATCGAGGATCCCACCGCCGTCATGCTATGGCAGCGCACCCTGTGCGAGTCCCTGGGCTTGAAGGGGCGCATCCTCATTTCGGAACACGGCATCAATGGCACCGTCGGCGGCGACATGGATGCCTGCAAGCGCTACGTGCGCCAAACCCGTGAGTACCCGGGCTTTAAGCGCATGCAGTTCAAGTGGTCCGATGGCGGAGCCGAGGATTTCCCGCGCCTATCGGTCAAAGTGCGCGATGAAATCGTGGCCTTTGGCGCGCCGGGCGAGCTGAAAGTAGATGAAAACGGAGTCGTTGGCGGCGGCACGCACCTCAAGCCGGAAGAGGTCAACAAGCTGGTAGAAGAGCGCGGCGATGAGGTAGTCTTCTTCGATGGCCGCAATGCCATGGAAGCAGAGATTGGCAAGTTCAAAAATGCCGTCGTGCCGGATGTGCGCACCACCCATGATTTCATTGAGGAACTGGAATCCGGCAAATATGACTGGATGAAGGACAAGCCGGTCGTCTCCTATTGCACCGGCGGCATCCGGTGCGAGGTCCTTTCCTCCCTGATGAAAAATCGTGGATTCAACGAGATTTATCAGATCGATGGCGGCATCGTGCGCTACGGCGAAAAGTACGGCAATGATGGGCTGTGGGAAGGCTCCATGTACGTCTTTGACAAGCGCATGCACCAGGAGTTCGGCCAAGGACTAGAAGACCCGGGCTTTATCCAATTGGGTCACTGCGTGCACTGCGGCAAGGGTACTAATACCTTCCACAACTGCATTAATGAGGACACGTGCCGCCAGCAGGTGCTCATTTGTGATGACTGCATCCAACACGTAGAGACCCAGCACTGCGGGCGACCAGATTGCGCTAAGGTAGCTGCGAATCTAGTCGATCAAAATTCGAAGTTTTGATTATGGATTGTGAGAAGTTGCTAGGACCTGGCCCCTGTTTGGTGGACACTTGATATCCAGCCCGGTCGGGCTGGCAAGATTGATAATCTTGCCATCATGTCCAGGTACTGAGAACAGTTCACACGCCATGGTGTGGCCCCCTATAAGGAACAAGGAACGCTGAGGTTCTCTCGCTGAACTCAGCATCAGCAGAGCTCGGCATCAACCGTGCCTCGCTACATTCATGGGGTCAACAAGTGCGGCCCCGGAAAGCGTGTCCGCATAAAAGCGCTGCATGATAAAGCCCAAGAGGCGAATGATCCTGAGACGGATCCGCCAACTAGAGAAAGAAAATGCGAAGCTGCGCGAAGAACGCGACATTCTGTACAACGCCGCGACATAGTGTGCTGAAATATTGTGCTTCACGCAGAATCACAGGAGTTGTGCTTCTCAGTGTTTCTATAGTCACCGAATAGAGTACTCGCCTTGTACGGATGTGTGATGTGTTAAAGCTCAATCGCTCCTCGTTTTACACATGGGTGCCCACCTGTAAAAGCGCAGGATAGAAGATGCAGTCTGACGGTCTTGATGGTCTTATTGGTGCAAGAATAAAGACCATCTTCGACGATGAGCACGGGCTTTACGGTACTCCAACGCATCGCCGCGCCCCTCAAAGAAGACCCGGCGTATACCCCGGCTAATTACAAGAAAGTTGCAGAATCATCACAAGCCATGAGGTTGCGTGTGGGCTTATATGCTTGATGGTCATGGCCCCTACGACCGTTTTTGACCGCGCAACTATTTGTCACAACCTCACCTCCGCTCGTGGTTTGATACTGCCACGGAAGTCGCGCACGCGACTTCCGTGGCCCGTGCGCGATTGTCACGTACGGACGCTCGCAGCTACCGCTAGCGTTTGTCTGACACAACCAGGTCGTTCGAAATAACTGCCCCTTTCCATGGAAGCGTGGGCTTTGCTTTCGTTCATTCTTTGGGTGACACAATCTGTGCGACTGATAGACTGGCTCCAATTTTCTTTCAATAAATGAAATAGTTCATCGCTTTAAAAATAAACTCGTACCAATTAGGAAGGTCGCGATAGACATCGTAGCCCAGGAAAAAACAGAGAAAGTATAGCCAGCGTGGTCGATGCAATATCCGCCGAGAAGAGCGCCTAGCGGAACTACGACCATGACTGCTGTTCGCATCGAAGATAACCCGATTCCGATTTTTCCTTCAGGGAGTTGACTTACGAAAAAATTCATTGCCGCCACGTTGATCAGCACAACGGATGCCGACCACAATGCGTTGGAAATTGCGGTAAAAGCGAATGCGGGAGCGTCCAAGATGACTACGGATAGAAAAGCTAGCGTGGCAAAACCTGTCCTAACGTTGCTATTGTGACGAGTTCTGCAAATTTAAATCTGTCAATGATCCGTACCGCTAACAATGAGGCGAGGAGCCCTGTGATAGCCCCGACAATTTTCAGGTTGGAAAATTCTGAGGGGCTCATGCTCATTTCGCGTAGTAGAAAAAGAGTCTTGGGGGAGTCAATAAAAGCTAGTCCAAAGTTACCGGCTGCGATAAGAAGCACTGGAACCAAGCTTTCTCTATCGTGAGCGATGAGCTTAAATCCCGTTAGCAGCGAGCTCTTTTCCTTTTCCGACATTGTTTCTTGATTTTTACCGGAGGTACTAGCAATTGCGGAGCCGGAAGATTGCCGAATTAACTTTCTGACGGGGAATGCGATCATCACTAGCGCACATAAAGCTAAGGCCGCAACCCCTATGTAGCCCCCTTTATAGAACTCCTTGGCTGCGATAAGCGCCACTACAGCGGGGGCTAAAATTCCGATTGTTTTATCTGTCGATTCAAGCCGAGGAACGAGTTTTGAGTCCCCGAGTGAGGATTGAATTGAAGTGGCAGTAATTATCTGAGAGTTATCAATGAAAATACCAACAACAGATTGAAGCACCTGGAGAACGAGAACGGTCCAAAAAGATAAGCCGTCACAAACATAGAGCCAAGCAAGTGCAATTAGAACTGACGCTTTGACAGCTAACGCTGCAACTAGGACAGTAACCGGCCGTAGACTGTCAACCAGTCTTCCAATTGGGACTGCTGACATTAGATACAGAATGATCGATACGGAACTGAGTATACCTAGGTCTGTGCCGGTAAAACCCAGTTGGGTTACCACTATTATCTGCGTTATTAAACTCGCGGTGCTTCCAGCTAGGGCATCTAGCATATTGGAGCTAACGAAGTATGTTTCGAGACGTTTCATTCGTTCCCATCACTCTTACGGTTACGTCCACTAGTGTGGTGTATCTGGAGCCCGTGGTAAGCCTCGTTCCGGTGCACAATAAGGCGATTATCGTGGCTACCTTTCGAATCAACTTTTACCTATCCTCGAAAGGAAGTTACCCGCAAGCTAAATGCAAAAATAGATGGCCACCTGGGCTATTACTTTGATGATAGAGCAGCTAACGCTAGTGCTGGAAGAAGATAATTACCGCAACGGGACGTATCCGAAACCGGAGATTCTAATTGCGGACCTGATCCTTCGACGTATCTAATTTCTGGGGGTCAGGCCCGTGCGATTCTCTATACGGCAGCCGAGTCCACCAGAATTAGCTGGATATCGCTAATGGCCCAGATCATGAAATTGAAGGCCATCACCCAGAAGATCGCCATCCAGCTACGCCAGCGCAGGTAGCGGCGCAGTTTGCGCACCATAATGATCGCGCAGCCGATCATGCCCAGCAGCGGGATGATCATGGTGGAAATGGCAAAGAAGGTGCGTTGGCCCTCGGTGCACAGCCAGCTCGCGGTGCCGTCCTCACACAGAGGGCCGCCGCTAAGGCGCGAAAAGAGTGCTACGCCGAAGCCATACAGCGCGGAGATAACTAGTACGGACACCATGTACCAGATGGCTTGGCGGGTGGAGCGCCGGTTGGCGGCGGCTACCTCGACGGGATCGGGCTCGTCTGCCAAATCATCGAAGCTCTGCGGCTCGGGTCGGCGCAGGTTGGCATAATCGGCGTCGGTGGTTAGGTCGTTTTCGGGGTGCTCTGGGCGCGAGCTCATGGATCCAAGCCTAGTCGGTCGCGGGGTGAATGAGTACCGGTACGCGAATATGAGGGAGCAACTCGGTTGCGGTAGAGCCCAAAAAGACCCGCGCGATGGGCCCCTGCGGGGCAGAGGCCATCAACATCAGATCGCCCTTTTTCCACTTGAGCGAATCAACGGCACCGGACCACCCGGCGCCAGAACCGATCTCGGAGGTGACCTCGACCTCCGGGTAGGCATCTTGGATGTGGTCGCGGGCACGGTCGAGCATGGCCAATGAATCCTCGTGCCACTCCGCGGTGAGCTTAAGCGCAATATCGCTTTTATCCTTCGACGGGGAATGAAGCAGGTCATCCGCTGAGAAGGCCAAGATGCGCAGTGGTAGATCCCAGCGATCCGCCAGCGCGGCTGCGCCCAATAATTCCCTATCCGCGCGCTCACCGCGTTCAGTAATGACAAAATTGAAGCGGGTTACGCCGTGCTTCGATAATTTGGCCTTGCGTGGGATAAGCCCTAAGGGTAGTGGCGAGTAGTGCAGGAGGGTATCCGCGGTGGAACCGGGGAAAAAGCGGCCCTTGGGTGCGGCCTGGTTGGGGCCTAGAAGGATGATATCGGCCTGAAAATCCTGGGCCATCTCAGTAAGGAGCTGGGGGCGGGAGGGGCCATCGACAAGCACGGAGGGCGTATCGTTCCAGTACTTTTCCGGGATACCTGCCTCCGTCAGGGCCGCAGCGGTGGCTGTCGCGCATGCTTGCTTCTGCTCTTTAAACCATTTTTTGTATTTCCCGCCCAACTTGGACAAAGACGTCGTGGTCCAGGGCTGGAAAACCGTGGAAATAACGCGCACCTCAATCACCGCGGTGCGCGATAGCCAGGCGGCGAATTCGAGGGGTTCCGTACCGGAAGAGGAAGGACTCCAAGAAATGAGGATGCGCAGCGGCTCTTCGGCCGAGCCCTTGTGCAGGGTCGGCAGCAGCGGTTGGTGAGATTTTTTGCCCATAGAAAGAATATGTATGCGAAAGCTTAGTGAGTACTAAAGCTCATTATCGTCTGTTACGGCCGCAAAACTAAAATTGCATGTGGCCGCAAGCGCGCTACTCGCTATCCATAGTGGGGCGGTAGACATCCGCAAGCTTGGAAATGACCGCGCCCATCTCGCGCGCGGTGGCCAAGTCCTCGGGCTCGAGCCACCGCATAATCTCTGCAAGGGCCGCGGCGCGTTGCCCGGAAACTATGGCCAATTCGGACTCGCCCAGTTGGGTGAGCGCGACGAGCACGCCGCGGCGATCTTCCTCATCGCGGTGGCGTTCCACGAACCCGCGGCGCTCTAGTTGGTAGAGCGCGTTGGACGCGGTGGGCATGCGAATAAGCTCCGCCTGGGCAATGGTGGATACGCGGGAAGGCCCGCGCAAGCGCAACTGATTCATGATGGAGACCTGCGAGGTAGTCAGCGATGAACCCTCTGCGGTGCGCTGGAAAATAAGGATTAACTTATTGAGCGCCGGTTGGATATCCCGGGCTACCTCTACCGCGTCCTCGTAGTCGGACGGGGACTTCGTTGGGTCCGTCTCATCATGGTGTTGCGTCATAAAACTAAATTCTATCGTGCACTACCGCCTGGCGGTAGTATCGCGACGAAAAAATTAGCTTCCCTTAATAAAATCTTCCAGCTCGTTGCGCGCGACGTCGTCGGCCTTCTGTACTGGAGGGGACTTCATTAGGTAGGAAGAAGCGGAAAGTACCGGTCCGGCGACCTTGCGGTCCAAGGCGATCTTGGCGGCGCGGACGGCATCGATAATAATGCCGGCGGAGTTAGGGGAGTCCCAGACCTCGAGCTTGTACTCCAGGTTCAGTGGGACCTCGCCGAATGCGGAACCCTCCAAGCGGACATAGGCCCACTTGCGGTCATCCAGCCACTCCACGTAGTCCGAGGGACCGATGTGGACGTTGCGGTCTGCGCGCTTGCCAGCGATAGGGGAATTGTGCACGTTGGAGGTCACGGACTGGGTCTTAGAAATCTTCTTAGACTCCAGGCGTTCGCGCTCCAGCATGTTCTTGAAGTCCATGTTGCCGCCCACGTTGAGCTGCATCGTGCGGTCCAAGCGCACGCCGCGGTCTTCAAAAAGCTTTGCCATAACGCGGTGGGTAATGGTGGCACCAACCTGGGACTTGATGTCATCGCCCACGATGGGCAGGCCTGCGTCCTCAAATTTCTTGGCCCACTCTGGGTCGGAAGCAATGAAGACCGGCAGGGCATTCACGAACGCGCAACCAGCGTCGATGGCGGCTTGGGCGTAGAACTTATCTGCTTCTTCGGAACCAACCGGCAGGTAGGAAACAACAACCTCGGCACCGGCCTCGCGGAGGGCAGCTGCGACATCGGCAGGAGCTTCGTCCGATTCCGTGATGGACTCCTGGTAGTAGCGGCCCAGGCCATCCATGGTGGGGCCGCGCTGAACGGTGACGCCTAGGTCTGGGACGTCTGCGATGGTGATGGTGCAGTTGCGGGAGCTGCGGGTAGCCTCCGCAAGATCCTTGCCCACCTTGTCCCCATCGACATCGAAGGCCGCGACGAATTCAATATCGCCGACGTGGTAAGGCCCGAACTGGGTGTGCATCAGGCCAGGAATATTTTCCTCCGCTGCGGCGTTGCGATAAAACTCCACGCCTTGAATAAGGGACGTGGCGCAATTGCCGACGCCGACGATGGCGACCTTTACTTTGTCAGACACACTATGCTCCTTTATTAATTCGTTGCTGTGTGGTGCCTGCGCAACGTTAGGCCAGAAATTATGCCTGGTGGTAGCACGACGGCATATGGATCGATCAAGAAGAGGAAATTAAGATAATGCGGGTGAATTCCGTTGCCTTCAAGCACGAACTTTCCCACGAGTGGGAACGCACCCAACACGTCCGCGAATACCGCGCCGGGCACCTGAGGCGCGACGAGGTCTGCGATGCGGACTTCCTCCTCCGGGCCGCCGCTGAGCACCACGGCCGCACCATGGATAAGCCCTGCCCGGTCTGCGGGGAGGACCTGCGCCTGACCCGGTGGGTGTACGGCGAGAGCCTGGGCCGGCGCGCCGGGAGCGCCCGCAGCGAGAAAGAAATAGCGGAATTTGTCGGCGAAGGCCTGGAATTTACCGTGCATGAGGTGGAGGTCTGCCGGCACTGCCGGTGGAATCATTTGTTGCGTTCTGCGACGGCTTTTAACGCGTGTTAGTTTTCGACGCACCGCGTTAGGCAGTAAGCTGCAATTATTTAGTTTGTTACCAGGGATGAATGAGGACACGAATCAGTGACCGAGAAGGAATCTACTGGCGAGTCCACTAAGGTGGACCGCCGCAAAGAAGGCGAAGAACCCCAAAAGCGCCGCATCTGGCCGTGGGTCGTTGTGGCCCTCCTATTGGTTTTTGTGGCACTGCCTGCAGGCCTTTTTGCGTATGCCTATTCGCAGTACACCGTTCCGGAGCCCAAAGAGCTGGCCAATAACCAGGTCTCTACCATCTATGCCTCCGATAACGACACCCAGTTGGCGCGTTTGGTTCCGCCGGAAGGCAACCGTACGCACGTGACCTTGGATGAGGTCCCCGTCTTTGTGCAGGACTCCGTGCTCGCCGCAGAGGACCGCGACTTCTGGGATAACTCCGGCTTTTCCTTCACCGGTTTGGGCCGCGCGGTACTGGGTAAGGTCACCGGCAACGACACCGCCGGTGGTGGTTCCACGATTACCCAGCAGTACGTGAAAAACACCCTGGTGGGCAACGAATACTCTTACGTGCGCAAGGCGCGCGAGCTCATCTACTCCATCAAGATGACCAACGAGTGGGAAAAAGAGGACATCCTCAACGCCTACCTGAATACGGTCTACTTCGGCCGCAATGCCTACGGCATCCAGGCCGCATCCAACGCCTACTTTGATAAGGACGCCAAGGACCTCACCCCCGAGGAAGGCGCCATGCTCGCCGGCCTCATTCAGTCCCCGTCTGGCCTAGACCCCCGCGTGAACCAGGAGGGTTCCGAAAGCCGCTGGAACTACGTGCTTGACGGCCTCGTGGACATGGGCGATCTCAGCAAGGAAGAGCGCGATGGAATGGTCTTCCCAGAGACCCGCGATCCCGCTGAGTACTCGGCATACACGGAAGCCCCAGGCGCGAATGGCCACATTAAGGATCAGGTCATCCGCGAGCTCGAGGACGTAGGAATTACGGAAAACCAGGTCTCCACCGGCGGCCTGCGCATTACCACCACCATCGATATGAACGTGCAAAACAACACGATTCAGGCAGTCGATGACCAGCTGGCGCCGCTGCAAGAAGACGCGCGCGCGGCCTCTGTGACCATCGACCCGAAGACGGGTGCGGTGCGCGGTTACTTTGGCGGGCATGATTCCAACGGTTGGGACTACGCCAACTCCCCGCTGCAGACCGGTTCGACCTTCAAGATTATGGCGCTCGCCGCTGCGCTGCAGCAGGGCATTAGCTTGGATACCAACTACTCCTCGGCGCCGTACCAGCTGCCGGGCTCCGATCTGGTTACCAACGTGGGCGGCGGCTGTGGCGTCTGCGACCTGCGCGAGGCCACCAAGCAGTCCCTGAACACCTCTTACCTGCGCCTGCAGAGCGATCTGAAAAATGGCACCCAGGACACCGCGGATATGGCCCACGCCTTGGGCGTTGCCCGCTCGTTGCCGGGCATCGAAGAGACGCTGACTGAAAACGGCAAGCAGCCTTTTGAAGGCGTGGTCTTGGGCCAGTACCAGTCCCGTCCGCTGGACATGGCAACCGCGATGTCCACCCTCGCGAACCAGGGCGTCTGGCACAACCCGCACTTTGTGCAGCGCGTAGAAAATGCCGCCGGGGAAGTTCTGTATGAACACCCAACCGATGAGGGCGAGCGCCGCGTTTCCGCGAATGTGGCCAATAACGTCCTTGAGGCCATGGCGCCGGTAGCGGCATGGTCCAATGGCTCGCTGGCTGGCGGCCGCACTTCGGCTTCCAAGACCGGTACGACCCAGCTGGGCGATTCCGGAACCAACAAGGACACCTGGATGGTTGGTGCCACCCCGCAGCTTGCTACCTCCGTGTGGGTCGGTACCGCGGACAACACCTCGGCCATCTTCGACCAGTACGGCGGAATCATGTACGGTGCCGGCGCGCCAACCAAGATCTGGAAGTCCGTATTGGATAACTCCTTGGCGGATCAGGAATTCCAGCAATTCCCCTCGGCTTACCCCGTTCGCTTCGGCACGGTATCTGCCGGCGGTGGTGCCCCGGCCTATAACCCAGGCGGCGGTTCCGGTGGGCAGGGTACACAGAACTACACTGGCCCAGCCCAGGACGGCGCCCCAGAAGAAGAGGCCAGCCCAGCACCTGCCGAGACCCCGGATGCGGGCCACGATGCCCCGCCGCAGCCGCCTGAGAACCAGGGCGGCAATAACGGAAACGGCGGCAACCGGGGCAATGGCGGCGGTAATAATGAGCCGGCCCGGCCTGAGGCCCCGTCTTTAGATGACTTCTTCGGCCGCGAAGGCGGCCTGGCTGACCTCTTAGGCTAAGCAAGGAGCGGTACGCGTGAGCCACGATCAGCGCATGTCCGCCGCAGACGAACCGATGGCGCGCGGCGTCATCGAGTTCCTGGGCGGGCCAAGGGGGCGCTTTGCCCGGGATGGCCACACACAGTGGTGGACCCCTCTGCGCGCGCTGATCGCAGTAGCCTGGGTTTTCTTGGCCGGCGGGTTCTTATCCAAGGCGAATTGCGCTGGTGGCACCCGCGGCGAAGACGGCACCATCAACCTGGATTGGTCCGCCAACCGCCAGTACACCTCCTTTTGCTATAACGACATCGTCCCGCTGTATGAAGGCCGCGGCCTCGATCAACCGGGCTTTCCCTACGCCTTTTCCTGGCAGGAAGATGGCCTGACCCGCTATATGGAATACCCGGTATTGGCGGGCATGTTCCAGGGCCTGATGGGCTGGATTTCGCGCCATACCTATGGCCTCGTGGAATGGGCCGGGGTGCCCGCCGCCGGCTGGTACTTTGGGCTCACCGCCTTGGTCATGGCTTGCATCTGGGTCGGCGTCATCTACATGGTCTACCTCTTGGTGGGAAACCGCACGTGGGACACCATTTTGGTGGCCGCCAGCCCGCTGATTATCATCCATGCCTTTAGCAATTGGGATATACCTGCCATCGCCTTCGCCGTCGGCGCGCTGCTGGCCATTAGCCGCCACCGCCCCTGGCTCGCCGGCATCCTCATCGGCCTTGGCACCGCATTCAAATTATGGCCGATATTTTTGCTGGGCGCGTTTTTCGTCCTTGCCTGGCGCAATCGCCGCTGGGACGCTTTTGCAAAGGTCGCCGTCGCTACGGCCGCCGCGTGGCTTGCGGTCAACCTTCCCATCGCCCTGAAATACCCGGCCGCCTGGGCGGAATTTTTCCGTTTGAACCAAGAACGCGGTGCGGAATGGACCACCCTGTATGCCCTGATTAGCCGGAATCTGGGTATTTCTTTCAGCCAGGACTTTTTAAATACCTTCTCCCTCGTGGCGTTCATCCTTTTATGCGCAGGTATTGCCCTGGCCGGCTGGCGCAGCCCGCTTAACCCGCGGGTAGCGGAGTTGGTATTCCTCATCGTCGCGGCGTTCCTGCTGGTCAATAAGGTATGGTCCCCGCAGTATTCGCTCTGGCTGGTGGTTCCGGCGGCCTTGGCCGTGCCGCGTTGGCGGTTGGTTCTGGGCTGGGCGCTTGCCGATGCCCTCGTATGGCCCCTGCTCATGTGGCACATGCTGGGCATCGATAATAAGGGCATTCCACACGAGCTCTTGGACGTGGCAATCCTCGTGCGCGATGGCTTCATCATTGCGATGGCGGTGATTGTGCTGCGGCAAATGTGGAATAGAACGGAAGATAAAGTGCGTGCGGCGCATATGGGCCGCGACCCAGTGGTGGGAGTATTTCAATGATTGTGACATTAATCGGCATGGTGTCGATCTTGTTGGGCTTTATCTGCGTCATGGCGGCCTTTTGGCTGTTTCATAACAGGGAAGATAAGCGCGGGCCCATCATCTTGGGCATCCTTGCCATCGTTTTCCTCACCATCATCCCCGCGACGGGAGCTATCTTTTTCGCCGCCACCACGACGGGATAGATTTCTTTTCGCCGGTCATATGCGGTACTGTGGTGGGGTTGCTTGACGCAACGTACCCTCCTGCTGCATCCGCAAAGGTGATGCAGCCGAAAACGACTAGACCATAGGAGGTGATGAGGTCCGTGCGTCACTACGAAGTCATGATCATTCTGGATCCTAATCAGGATGAGCGCACCGTAACCCCGTCCCTAGATAAGTACCTCGACATCGTCCGCAAGGACGGCGGCAAGGTTGAGAACCTCGATGTATGGGGCAAGCGTCGCCTTGCATACCCCATCGAGAAGAAGGAAGAGGGCATTTACGCCGTCGTTAACCTGGAGTGCGAGCACCCTTCGGTTTCCGAGCTCGACCGTCGCCTGAACCTGAACGACACCATCCTGCGTACCAAGGTTCTGCGCACCGACAGCAAGTAGCGGATACTGGGATCAGGCATAATCCACGTAACCGATAAGGAGTAAAGACATGGCACAGGGAGATACCAATATTACGGTGGTGGGCAACATAGTTGCTGACCCCGAGCTTCGCTTCACCCCGGCGGGTGCGGCGGTAGCTAACTTCCGCGTCGCCTCCACGCCTCGTCGCTATAATTCGCAGACGAACCAGTGGGAAGACGGCGAAGCTATGTTCCTGACCTGCAACGTATGGCGCCAGGCGGCGGAGAACGTCGCCGAGACCCTGAGCAAGGGCATGCGCATCATCGTTACCGGCCGCTTGAAGCAGCGTTCCTTCCAGACCCGCGAGGGTGAAAACCGCACCGTGTTTGAGATCGACGTCGATGAGGTCGGTCCGTCGCTCCGCTACGCCACCGCACAGGTAAACCGCAATCCCCGTGAGGGTGGCGGCAACTATGGCGGCGGCCAGCAGCAGCGCTCGAATAACAATAATCAGGGCGGCTTTGGAGGACAGCAACAGCAGCAGTCGCAGCAGCAGAACCAGGCTCCTGCAGAGGATCCGTGGAACTCCGCACCGCCAGCTGGTGGTTTCGGAGGCGCTGATTCTGAACCCCCGTTCTAAGTCTGTTACCCGCAACTATTCAACTAACTCAATTGAAAGGCAGGGATCATGAAGCTGATCCTCACCGCTGCCGTTGAGAACCTCGGCGCCGCTGGCGAAATTGTTGAGGTTAAGGACGGCTACGGACGTAACTACCTGCTTCCCCGCGGCTTGGCCATCGTGGCTTCCCGCGGCGCTGAGAAGCAGATTGAGGGCATCAAGCGCGCCCAGGAAGCTCGCGAAATTCGCGACCTGGACCACGCACGCGAGGTCCGCAACCAGCTTGAGCAGCTGACGAACGTTGAGGTCAAGGTTAAGACCTCCACTTCCGGCAAGCTCTTCGGTTCCGTTAACGCAGAAGACATTGTCAAGGCCGTCTCCAAGGCCGGTGGCCCTAACTTGGATAAGCGTATCGTTGATATGCCCAAGGGCCTGGTCAAGAAGACCGGCAACTACCAGGTCGAGCTGAAGCTGCACGCTGACGTGCTCGGCAAGGTGAACTTCTCGGTCGTCGCTGCCTAAGCAGCGCACGACGGTCCACAGACCCAAAGACAACAGCACGGCTTAAGGCCCCACGAATTCTCTATGTGAGGTGGAGAATTCCTGGGGCCTTTTGCCTACCCAACTGGCCTGTGGATAACTGTGAAAATCTGTGGATGAATGTGGAATTCGGCGTTCTTTCCCACCAAGATTTTTGCTTGCCTTACCCGCTGGTCACAGGCCATATTCCACTATCATGTGGTAATTTTCACACCTGCAAATAGCTCCCTGACCAGCAGTTATTATCGCCGCAGGTCAGAAAGGTGGCAAGTTATCCACAGTCGTGACCTCGGTAAATGGAAAGCGATGATTGGACTACCTGGTAATTCCACAATCCCCTGTGGATAACTGTGGAAGTTATACCCAGGCGGGTAGTGTCTGGGCGCTGGTCTACACTTGGACAGCGTTACACAAGGTCGCTTCACGGACACCAAGGGGGACACATGACCAACGCGAGCTTTGATGATGAACAGCTTCCACCGGAACCGCCTGCGCCGGATAACGCCGTAGCGCGCCGGCCGCGGTACCAACAGGACCAACCGCAGCGCTACGAGGAGTATCGCCAGCCGCCGTCGGACCGGGAAGCCGAGCAAGGCGTATTGGGTGCAATGCTGCTTAGCCCCAATACGGTCATGGAAGTTATTGAAGAGCTCGAGCCCGATGACTTTTATTATCCGGCCCACGCGCTAATTTATGGCGCGATGCTGGACCTTTACGCGGCGGGCCAAGACATTGACCCGCTTATCCTTTCCTCGCGGTTGGATAGGTTTAATAACCTCGAGCGCGTTGGCGGCGCACCTTATCTGCACACCCTATTGGCCACCGTTCCTACCGCCGCCAATGCCCGCTATTACGCGGAAATCGTGGCGGAGAAGGCTGTCCTGCGCCGGCTAGTGGATGCCGGTACGCGCGTGGTCCAACTAGGGTTTTCTGGCACCGAGGATGCCGAGATTGAATCGGTGATTGACCGGGCCCAGCAGGAAGTCTTTGCTATCGCCCAGCGCAAGACTGCCGAAGACTACCGCGTGCTGGGGGATCTGATTGACCCCACCATTGATGAATTGGCGGCGCTGCAGCAGGCTGGTGGCGTTGAATTGGGCGTGCCCACCGGGTTTATTGATCTAGATAAGCTCACTAATGGCTTGCATGCCGGCCAGATGATTATTGTGGCGGCGCGCCCCGGTGTGGGTAAGTCCACGCTGGCGATGGACTTTATCCGCTCGTGCTCGCTGCAGCACGGTAAGTCCTCGGTCATCTTTTCTTTGGAGATGTCCGCGTCAGAGATCGTGATGCGCCTGCTCTCCGCGGAATCTGAGGTTAAGCTCACCGATATGCGCAGTGGTGGAGTCTCCACGGAGGACTGGGCGAAGATCGATGACACGCTCAACCGCATTCAGGATGCACCGCTATTTATTGATGATTCCCCGAACCTGACGATGATGGAGATTCGTTCGAAGGCCCGCAGGCTCAAGCAGCAGCACGGCCTCGACCTCATCGTTTTGGACTATCTGCAGCTGATGTCCTCGGGCAAAAAGGTGGAATCGCGCCAGCAAGAGGTTTCGGAGTTCTCGCGCCAGCTCAAGCTATTGGCCAAGGAACTTGAGGTTCCGGTGATTGCCATTTCGCAGCTGAACCGTGGGCCAGAAGCCCGTAATGATAAGAAACCGCAATTGGCTGACCTGCGTGAGTCAGGTTCCTTGGAGCAGGACGCCGATATGGTAATGCTGCTTTACCGCCCAGATTCGCAGGACCGCGATAATGAGCGCGCCGGTGAGGCGGATATTATTTTGGCCAAGCACCGCGGCGGGCCCATTGACACGGTGCAGGTGGCCCACCAGCTGCACTATTCCAAGTTCGTCAACATGGCGCACGGATAACAAGGGGGCTTATAAGTCTACGACGGCTGCGGGATCGCCTAAGCGGGGACCTAAAATCACCAGCACGATAAAGACTCCTGTCGCAGCCAAGGACAGCCACCGCCACACTGGGAAGAAGCGTTGCCCGCCCCAGTTGGCGATCGCTGCACCGATGAGCGCGCCGAGGGTGTTGAAGAGCAGATCATCGACATCCGTGCGGCCCAGTGCAAAGACGTATTGGGCCGTCTCCAGCGTTAAACTAAGCGCAAATCCCCAGGCCGTCGAAGCTTTTACGGAACGGCATAGGGTAAATACCAGGACCCCGAAGGGGATGAAGAAGGCGGTATTACCGGCGTATTCGAAAAGCGGGGCAAACCAACTAGTGCCGGAGAATTCATCGAAGGGAACTAGATGTAGCTCGCGGACGCGTTGATTTTCGGGCTTCCACAAGTAACCAATCTGGAAGAAGGCTTTCAGCGTGGTCAGAGCCACCATGACGCCGATCCACGCCCCAAGGGCTAATTTATTGAGCAAGTGCTTTACCTTTCAACTCGGGTAGTGTAAATGCCGCCACGGCGGCGATGGCGAATGCCGCTGCAAAGAGTACGAAAAGGAATCCAGCGCCGGTCGCCGCGATCAACGGCGGCACAATAAGTGGTGCCACGATGGAGGCGATGCGGCCAAAACCCGCCGCGGCGCCCGTACCGCGCCCGCGCAGCGCGGTGGGGTAGAGCTCGGGACCAATGGCGTACAGGGCACCCCAGGCACCGAGGTTGAAGAAGGACAACATGCACCCGGCGATGATGATGAATACCTCGGAGCTTGCGGTTCCATAGAGCCCGGCGGAGACGGCAGAGCCGACCAAGAATACGGCGAGGGTGATCCGCCGGCCCCAGACCTCAATGAGCCAGGCGGCGGTGGCGTAGCCCGGCAGCTGTGCCAGGGTAATGATGAGGGTGAAGCTGAAGGATTTTACGAGCGAGAAACCATCGGCAACCAGCAGGGACGGAATCCAGATGAAGGCGCCGTAATAGGAAAAATTAACGCAAAACCAAATGGTCCACAGCGCCGCCGTGCGGCGGCGCAGGCCCGTCCCCCAAATGGAGGTCTCGGTAGAGGCGGTGGGTTCCGGGTGGGCATCGTCAAGCGGCTGCCCCGCGGCGGCCTCTTCGAAGGACGCCACGATCTTTTCGGCCTCGTCGTGGCGTCCCTTGGATTCGAGGAAGCGCACCGATTCCGGCAAGCCCAAGCGCACGTAAACCGAATAAGCGGCGGGGATGAGCCCCACGGCAAAGCCCCAGCGCCAGCCGTTTTCGCCGGCGCCCACGATGAAGGTGCCGATGAGTGCGGCGAGGATCCAGCCGAGCGCCCAGAAGGCCTCGAGGAGGACCACCATGCGCCCGCGGATGCGGCGCGGCGAGAACTCGGAGATGAGCGTGGAGGCGACCGGCAGCTCCGCGCCCAAGCCGAGCCCGACGATGAAGCGGAAGATGATAAGCATGGTCAGCCCACCGGCCAGGGCGGAGGCGCCGGTGGCCAGGCCATAGACCAAGAGGGTGAGGGAGAAGATGTGGCGGCGGCCGTATTTATCCGCAAGGAGCCCGCCGAATGTCGCACCCAGAGCCATGCCGAGGAAGCCAACAGAGGCGAGCCAGGAGGTTTGGGTACTACTCAAATCCCAATGCACGGCCAAGGCAGCCATGATGAAGGAAATGAGCCCGACATCCATAGCATCGAGCGCCCACCCTAGGCCGGAGCCCAAGAGTAGGCGCTTGTGTTTGCTGGTGACCGGGAGCCGGTCTAATCGTTCATTGCGGCTGAGCATGCGCTAATCATAGCGCTGGCTAGAAAATTTCCGGAGACGCAGGGAATTAGAGACGACGAATACGGAGCTCAATGCCATGGCGATGCCTGCAAATAGCGGGTTGAGCAGGCCAAAGGCCGCCACGGGGATGAGAATGATATTGTAGGCAAAGGCCCAGAACAGATTGCCCTTAATGATCTGCAGCGTGCGGCGGGACAGGCGAATGGCATCGGCGGCGGACCGCAGGTCCCCATTCATCAAGGTGATATCGGAGGCCTCGATGGCAACGTCGGTACCGGCGCCCATCGCCAAGCCAAGGTCCGCTTGGGCCAAGGCCGCGGCATCGTTGACGCCGTCACCAACCATCGCCACATTGTGTCCCTCGGACTGCAGCTTCTTGATGACGTCGACCTTTTCCTCCGGAATCACGCCGGCCGTAACCTCGGTAATGCCAACTTCCTCGGCCACGCGCTTCGCAGCGCCCTCGTTATCGCCGGTCAGCAGGTGCGAGGTCAGGCCCAGCTGCTTCATCTGCTGGACGGCCTCAGCGGAGGTGGGCTTGACGGTGTCGCGGACCTCAATGAGCCCAGCGAGCTCATCGTCTAGGTACACCGCCACCGGGGTAGCGCCCGCGGCCTCTGCCTCGCGGAAGGCCTCAGCGTACGGGCCTAGGTCTCCACGCGGCTTGCCGACGCCCACGCGGACCCCATCCACCGTTGCTTCCACGCCAGCGGTGCTGGTGGAAAAATCGGTGCCGGGCTCCACGTCGCGCTCGCGGGCAATCGCTTGGGCGATGGGGTGCTCGGAGTTCCGCTCGACGGCGGCGGCATAATCGAGGACATCGCCATGCACGGCCGTAACGGACATTTCACCGGCGGTAACCGTGCCGGTCTTATCCATCACGATGGTATCGACCTGCTTGGTGGACTCAAGGATCTCCGGGCCTTTAATGAGCAGGCCTAACTGGGCGCCGCGGCCGGTGCCGACCAAGATGGCGGTCGGGGTGGCAAGGCCCAGTGCACATGGGCAGGCGATGATCAGCACGGAGACAGCGGCGATAAACGCCGGCGCCACGCCGCCAAAGATGAGGTGTACCAGCAGCGTGAGGACGGAAATGCCGATGACTACCGGCACGAAGACCTGCGCGATGCGGTCCACCAGGCGCTGCACGGGAGCCTTGGAGGCCTGCGCGTTGGTGACCAAGGTGGCCATTTGGGAAAGGACCGTGTCCTCGCCCACCTGGGTGGCCTTGACCTCCAACTTGCCGGAAGCGTTAATGGTGGCGCCGGTAACGGTATCGCCCACGCCCACTTCTTCCGGGACGGATTCACCGGTGATCATGGAGGCATCGACTGCAGAATTGCCGGAGACGACCTCACCATCGGTGGCAATCTTTTCGCCCGGGCGCACAACGAAGATATCGCCCACCTGCAATTGGGAGATGGGGATGCGCTTTTCCTTGCCATCCCGCAGCACGGAGGCTTCCTTCGCGCCCATGGATAGCAGGGTGCGCAGCGCCTCAGAAGACTGCCCCTTGGCCTTGACCTCGAACCAGCGGCCGAGGAGCAGGAAGGTAATGACCATTCCCACAGACTCAAAGTAGATATGGTCCATCTCGGCCGAGCTGGAGGACCATGACATGCTCATCGTCATGCCGGGCTCGCCGGCGTTGCCAAAGAATAGCGCGTACAGGGACCACAGGTAGGCGGCCGAGGTACCCATGGAAATCAAGGTATCCATGGTGAACGAGCCGTGCTTCAGGTTGGTCCACGTAGCGGAGTGGAAGGGGGCGCCACCAAAGATGAAGACGATGGTGGCCAGCATGGCGCAGGCCCACTGCCAGTTCTGGAACTGGAGGGCAGGCACCATGGAGACGACCATGATGGGGGCAGACAATACCGCGGAGATGATGGTGCGCCGCAGCAGGCTCTGTTGTTCGGCAGCGCGGGCATCATCAACCGGCGTGCCCTCTGCGTCCTCGTCCTGGTCGCCGTCATCGCTGCCGGACATATCGAAGGCGCTGTATCCGGCGCCTTCGACGACCTTGATCAGATCCGCGGGCGTAGAAGTCTCCGGATCGAACTCAATAGAGGCGGATTCGGTGGCGAAGTTAACGCTCGCCTCAACGCCGTCTACCTTGTTGAGCTTTCGTTCTACCCGGGAAGAGCAGGACGTGCAGGTCATGCCCGAGACCCCGAGATCAACGTGTGACATAGTATTCGCCTACTTAAGGGTGTATCCGGCTTCGGCTACGGCGGCTGCTACTTGCTCATCGGTGAAATCGCTGCCGGAGACAGACACTGCGCCGGTGGTGTGGTCTGCGGAAACCGCCTCAACGCCGGCGATTTCGCCTACCTCTTCGCGGATGGACATTTCGCAGTGTCCGCAGCTCATTCCTTCTACGGTGTAGTTCTTCGTTGCCATGACTATCATCCTTTCTCGGTTGCTTATGCCTCCATACTATACCCCCTAGGGGTATCAGGCAAGGAAGAAATTTAGGTACGGTGGGGAATAGACCACAATCTAAAGGAGTTACAACGAGTATGGCTACTATTGATGTCACTGAAGAGAACTTTGAACAGACCGTAACCGGCGAAGGCATTACGCTTGTCGATGCCTGGGCGGACTGGTGCGGCCCATGTAAGCGCTTTGCCCCTGTCTACGAGAAGGCATCCGAGGAGCACACGGATGCTACCTTTGCCAAGCTGGACACCGAGGCAAACCAGGGCCTTGCTTCCGCGCTGCAGATTCAGTCCATTCCTACCCTGATGATCTTCCGCGATGGCATCCTCGTCTTCCGTGAGGCCGGCGCACTGCCGCCCGCAGCACTGGAGGATCTGCTCAAGCAGGTCAAGGACCTGGACATGGCTGAGGTTCGCCGCCAGGTTGAAGAGCAGAACGCACAGCAGGCATAGAATCTGAATTTTCAGAGCTTCCACGGCGCTTTCTGGTGAGTATCGCTAAACTCGCTAGAAAGCGTCTTTTTTATGACCAAAGGAGATAGTGATGGCTAACCCCTTCAGCAAGGGCTGGAAGTACGTGATGAGTTCTCTCGATCAAAAGATTGATGAGAACGCCGATCCAAAGGTCCAAATCCAGCAGGCGGTTAAGGCCGCCAAGGAACAGCACCAAGAGATTTCTGATCATGCGGCAGAGATCATCGGGCACAAGTCTCAGTTGGAAATGCAGATGAACCGCCTGGTGAAGTCCCAGCAGGATTACCAGTCCCAAACCCAGCGCGCACTGGAGCTTGCGGATTCCGCCGAGGACCCACAGAAGGCGAATGAGTACAACCAAGCCGCTGAGGTAGTGGCCTCCCAGCTCGTTGCGGTGGAACAGGAACTGGAAGACGTCAAGCAGCAGTACGCGGCGGCGGAGCAGGCGGCAGAGCAAGCCAAGAACCAGCAAAAACAGTCCGAGGCCCGCCTGAAGGAGCAGCTGGCCCAGGTGAGCCAGCTAGAAGCGCAGGCGGATCAGGCTGCAATGCAGGAAAAGAACGCGGAAGCGCTCGATTCCATGAACGAGCTCAAGCCCGATGATTCCGTGCCGAGCCTGGATTCCGTCCGCTCCAAGATTGAAAAGCGCTATGCCGATGCCCTTGGTGCACAAGAGTTGCAGCAGGCAACCGGTGGCGACCGCATGAGCGAGATTCAAGCGGCCGGCAACGACATGAAGGCCAGCGCGCGGCTCGATGCGCTGCGCGCCGATATGGCCAAAAAGAAGGAAATCGAATCCGGGGATTAATTCTCGCGGCGGATATTAATTAGCACGCCGCGAATCCCTGAGTGGAACCCATCGCGTAAATTCACGCGCTGGGTTTCCGTCAGCGTGTATTCATGCAGGGTTTCGCAGGCGAACTGCAGCAGCGGGCGGTCGATTTCCGGTGGCAATCCGCCGCCAGACAGTAAGTGGGCTTGGTCGCGCTGCTCTGAGTTGGCGGCATTATCAAACCACCACGATGCGTATTGCTGGCCTACATCGAATGGGGACTGGAACCCGGCAGAGCTCCACACCTCTTCTGGCAGCGGGACGTACTTCGAGCGCAGCTTGCGCCGCGGTGCCATCATTGACGGTTTCGGCGCAGGCTTTGGTGCTGCTTGATCGGTAGCCTCGGCCTCTTCCGCGGCGGGCTTTTCCTGCTCTTGTTGGGCTGGTGGCGCAGCCTGCTGTGCGCTTTGAGGCGGCGCTGGCTTTGGGGTAGGTGCCGGCGTGGGCTTTTCTGGGGTGCCGAATGCGGTTTCTACCTCGGAGGGCTCTTCGCACTCGTCGCAGTGTTCGGTGCCCGGAAGCTCCTCTTCTGCTCCCTCTGCCTTCTGCGCTGCATCGCGCACAACTGGGGGAAGCGGTCCCTCGAGGACCTGCAGCTCCATGGAATCCGCGAAGTCCTCGCGCGGATCCAAGATGGTGGTGGAATCACACGTATGGCGCAGCGCTGCGGACATCGAGTCCCAGCCAAAGCCGTACAGGTGCACGCGGATGCCATTGTCTACGGCGGTCTGCGCGCCGGGGATCATGTCAGCATCGCCGCTGACCAGCACGAAGTCGGTGAACTGGTTCTTCACGGCGGCCATGACCATATCGGCCACAAGCCGGGTGTCGACGCCCTTTTGGGTGCGTCGCTCACCCCATTCAATGAGTTGTCCCGTGCGCAATTGCACGCCCTCGCAGGTGCGAAGGGCGCGTTGGTAGCGGTGCGGACCGGTATCCGGGATTCCGTCGTACCAGTATTGGCGTTGAATCGGGTTGCCTAATTGCTCTTCGATCATTCCGCCCATGGTGCTGACCACCTCGGGCAGATCGATTTCTAGCTGCGCGCGGGCCCCCGTTTCCCAAGAGTTATAAAAGCTCGCGAGCAGGTATGAGGTATCGACAAAGACAAGTGTGCGTTCAAGCATGGCTCCTAAGTTCCGTTCTAATTGTTCTAAATAAAATTCTTTGTTACCTCCAGTGTGCCTTATTCACCCCGAAACGTCGATCACAATTCGCTAATTCCCAGCATATTGGCTGCAAATGAAAAGAATTCGGTGACCATTGCGGCGTCGGCAAGCGTGTTATATGGTTAGTTACACAACTAACTAAGTAGCTAACGAGCCGAAGGTGATGATGGATAACTCCACGCAGCCGCTCTTTCGGCAGATTGCGTCCTTGGTGGAAGACACCATTGTGGACGGCACTCTGGCGGAGGGCGATAAGGCACCTTCCACCAATGAGCTGGCGGATTTCCACAACATCAACCCCGCAACCGCGCGAAAGGGGATCACCCTCTTGGTGGACTTAGGAGTGCTGGAAAAGCGGCGGGGCATCGGCATGTTTGTGGCCGAGGGTGCATCGGGTGCCATTCGCGAGCGCAGGCGAGGTGACTTTGCCGCGGAGTATATGGCCCCGCTTGTCGATGAAGCAGTGCGCCTGGGCTACAACCGGGCCCAGCTCCATGACCTTTTCGATCGGGTTGCAGAAAGCAGAGGAATGTACTCATGATTACTACCCGCGACTTCACCTTTTCCGCAGGTCTTACCCATGGCTTGGTCGGCCGCAACGGAATTGGCAAGACCACCTTATTGCGAAAAATCGCCGGCCAAATTCAATCCGGCCGCATCACGGTCTTTGACCGCCAGCCCTTTGATAACCAATCCGTGCTCAACCGGGTAATCCTCATGGGCATCGACAATCCGCTGCCGGATTCGTGGGGAAGCAAGAAACTCGGCGCCGTCGGTCAGGCGCGATGGCCCAACTGGAATGCGGACCGCTACGACGACCTCATCGCCGGCTTCGACATCCCCAATAAGGCGTATTCTGCGCTCTCGCGAGGGCAAAAATCGGCGTTGGGATTTGTCTTCGCCGTTGCCTCTGGTTGCGAAATAATGCTTTTGGACGAGCCTTATCTGGGCCTCGACCTGCCGCGTCGCGAACTCTTTTACCAGGTACTCCGGGAAGAGCACGGTCGTACCATCGTGGTATCCACCCATCACCTCAACGAGATAGAGGGCTTGCTGGACACTATTTCCCTTATGGGGGAGCACCCCATTAGCGGTCCCGTGGACGAATTTGTTGATTCCTTCCTGGAAATCAGCGGGCCCGAAGAGGCGATCTCCGCGGCCATTTCCGCACTGGACCTGCCGGTATTGGAGCACGCTTCAACCAGCCTGGGAGACCAGGTGCTTGTCGATGCCCGCACTACCTCGCCCGATCCCGTCTTCCACTATGCCAACGAACATCACCTCCGGGTAACAGAGGTATCACTTGAAAAGGCTGTCCGAGCATTGGAGGAGCAGTCATGAAACTTCTATGGCACACAACGGAATGGGTTGGGGTTACAGTCCTATTCTTCATCGCGCTTTACCCTGTACTTTTTGGCGAAAAGTGGGGAACTGTCACCTTGCTCTTGCCCCTTGTGCCCATCCTGACGTATCAACCCAGTTTTGATAAGTACCAAGTACTTGGCCTGAGCTCACAGATATGGAATGAGCACCGTCGGATCATCGTCACGGTTTTCGCTGTCGTGGCCATGGCAGGAACGGCTGCACGGCAGGGCTGGTGGGCGTTGGCTGTTTATGCGGCGGCATTGGCATGGGCACTGTGGCGCGAACCAACCCCAACCAGGACGGGCTACTCGACGACTCCTTTGGGAATTGCATCCAAGCTTGGGCGTTTCCCGCCGACGCTCGACGCGCAGGCTGTATACCGCCGCCAGGTCCGCATGTGGGTGCTGGTCGTCGTATTTTTAGCCATCAACGTTGTGCTTTCGCTAATGAGCACGCTGTGGGGACCGATGGAATTCATCGCTTTCATTGCTTGGGTATTCTTCGCCTTCTTTAGCAGCCAGCCCATGGGCATGTTGCGCGATACGCTCAGGGATTACGTCACGCTCGGCGGCACGCGTCGCCGCTGGGCTTCCATGACCGCAATGACCGGGCTCATCCCCATCCTTGGTTGCGCCGCCGTGGGCTTGGCCCTTTCTTTCTGGGGGAACACAATCGAGGTCGCCGCCGGCATCACCGCAATCGCGGCCGTCACCGTACCTGGGCTTACGTACCTCGAGTTCCTAGAGAAGAGGACCCTTGGAGTCTTTGTCGCGTACCTCCTCGGTATCGCAGTGCTGGTCTGGCTTTTCGCCCAAGGCTATGTCTCGGCCGCGGTGGGGATGTTTATAAGCCTTGGCATCTACGCCGTATGGGCCGTAACCCTGCCGATGTATGCACGCCGCATAAGCAGCCTGTGGGAGAAAGGCCTTGCGGGCTGGCTTGGCATGAAATAAAAGTGTCCGAAATTCGTGCTGAACAGCGAGTTTGTGAAAATTTAAAGCGGTGTGTAACTTAATACGAGTCAGCGCGACCGACAGCGCCCCACAGAGACAGACACTGTCTCTGGCTGAAGTGGCGATAGGAAAACAGGCCCTGACGAAAACAATTTTTTACTCGCAACGAGTTCCATGCTTTTAGGCATGTAGCTGTTGTGTGGTGATGATGTCTGAGAACTCAATAGTGTGCCAATGTACTTATTTTTATTTTTGTGTGCATGGTTGTGTGTTGATTGGTCTGTTGGCCGGCGAACCTAATGGTGGTTTGTTGGTTGGTGTGTGCCGGTAAGGTGTTGGAATACGCATCTTTTTGAATACTGTTTAGTGTTTCGGCTGCATTGATGGATTGGTTGGCATGTGATTGTGTTCAACTTTTTTGTCTCCCTTTTTTGTGCCCCGTCGGGTTGGGGGAGGCAGTTTATTTTTTCTTTGTAGTAATTTTTGGACGCCAGCATGGGCCTGCTTTTGTGGGTTTGTGGTGGTTTGTTCTTTTGGTTAGGTTTGGGCTTTTCACGGCCTTTTCAGTGTTGTGCTGAAATTCTTTTTGTGGAGAGTTTGATCCTGGCTCAGGACGAACGCTGGCGGCGTGCTTAACACATGCAAGTCGAACGGAAAGGCCCTGCTTGCAGGGTACTCGAGTGGCGAACGGGTGAGTAACACGTGGGTGATCTGCCCTGCACTTCGGGATAAGCTTGGGAAACTGGGTCTAATACCGGATAGGAGCCATCTTTAGTGTGGTGGTTGGAAAGTTTTTTCGGTGTAGGATGAGCTCGCGGCCTATCAGCTTGTTGGTGGGGTAATGGCCTACCAAGGCGGCGACGGGTAGCCGGCCTGAGAGGGTGTACGGCCACATTGGGACTGAGATACGGCCCAGACTCCTACGGGAGGCAGCAGTGGGGAATATTGCACAATGGGCGCAAGCCTGATGCAGCGACGCCGCGTGGGGGATGAAGGCCTTCGGGTTGTAAACTCCTTTCGCTAGGGACGAAGCTTTGTTGTGACGGTACCTAGATAAGAAGCACCGGCTAACTACGTGCCAGCAGCCGCGGTAATACGTAGGGTGCGAGCGTTGTCCGGAATTACTGGGCGTAAAGGGCTCGTAGGTGGTTTGTCGCGTCGTCTGTGAAATTCTGGGGCTTAACTCCGGGCGTGCAGGCGATACGGGCATAACTTGAGTGCTGTAGGGGTAACTGGAATTCCTGGTGTAGCGGTGAAATGCGCAGATATCAGGAGGAACACCGATGGCGAAGGCAGGTTACTGGGCAGTTACTGACGCTGAGGAGCGAAAGCATGGGTAGCGAACAGGATTAGATACCCTGGTAGTCCATGCCGTAAACGGTGGGCGCTAGGTGTGAGGGTCTTTCTACGACTTTCGTGCCGTAGCTAACGCATTAAGCGCCCCGCCTGGGGAGTACGGCCGCAAGGCTAAAACTCAAAGGAATTGACGGGGGCCCGCACAAGCGGCGGAGCATGTGGATTAATTCGATGCAACGCGAAGAACCTTACCTGGGCTTGACATACACCAGATTGGGCTAGAGATAGTTCGTCCCTTTGTGGTTGGTGTACAGGTGGTGCATGGTTGTCGTCAGCTCGTGTCGTGAGATGTTGGGTTAAGTCCCGCAACGAGCGCAACCCTTGTCTTATGTTGCCAGCATTTGGTTGGGGACTCATGAGAGACTGCCGGGGTTAACTCGGAGGAAGGTGGGGATGACGTCAAATCATCATGCCCCTTATGTCCAGGGCTTCACACATGCTACAATGGTCGGTACAACGCGCTGCGACACTGTGAGGTGGAGCGAATCGCTGAAAGCCGGCCTTAGTTCGGATTGGGGTCTGCAACTCGACCCCATGAAGTCGGAGTCGCTAGTAATCGCAGATCAGCAATGCTGCGGTGAATACGTTCCCGGGCCTTGTACACACCGCCCGTCACGTCATGAAAGTTGGTAACACCCGAAGCCGGTGGCCTAAACGTGTTAGGGAGCCGTCGAAGGTGGGATCGGCGATTGGGACGAAGTCGTAACAAGGTACCCGTACCGGAAGGTGCGGGTGGATCACCTCCTTTCTAAGGAGCTTTTACTAGGCTGCAGTTGCAGCCATGACCCACAGTTGTGGGTTGTCCACTGTTGTTTGATGGTGGGTTGGTGGTTGAGTGGGCGAGTGTTCTGCTGCCACCGAATTTGGAAATTCCGGGTAGGACATACACCTTAATCAGCAGGGTCTAAGTGTTGAGACAGTGCTTTGTGACATGCGTAAAAGTGTCCATGCAGGCAAAAATGAGTGTTGATTGTACGTTGGTGCATTGTTGGGTGTCTGGGGCATTATCCCCCTTTTTTGTGTGCCTGACTGGTTGATGGATGCCATTCATTGTGGTGGTGTTTGTTGCTGGTTTGGGGTGTTGTGTGAGAACTGTATAGTGGACGCGAGCATCTCACATGATGCCATCTGCTTGTGTGTGGGTGGTGTTGTGTGTGTGATGTGATTTTTCTTTTTGTTTATTTTGTCAAGTTCACTTGTTGCTGCCACATGCTGGCTGCATGGCTTCGTGTTGTGTGGTTTGTGTGTGGTGGTTGGTGTGTTCGTTATTTAGGGCGCATGGTGGATGCCTTGGCATGCTGAGCCGATGAAGGACGTGTAAGGCTGCGTTAAGCCTCGGGGAGTTGTCAATAAAGCGTTGATCCGAGGATGTCCGAATGGGGAAACCTGGCCCTGGTTATGTGGGGTTACCCTTCAGTGAATTCATAGCTGTTGTGGGGGTTACGCGGGGAAGTGAAACATCTCAGTACCCGTAGGAGGAGAAAATAATAATGATTCTGCTAGTAGTGGCGAACGAACGTGGATGAGGCTAAACCGTGTGCATGTGATACCTGGTAGGGGTTGTGTGTGCGGTGTTGTGGGGCCTGATTTTGTGTCATCTACCAGTGGCACGCCCTTTTTGCATTGTTGTTAGGTGAAGTGGTTTGGAATGGCCTACCGGAGTAGGTGAGAGTCCTGTAGCTGAAGATGATGATGTGGGGGTTGTTGGGTTCCCGAGTAGCAACGGGCTCGTGGAATCTGTTGTGAATCTGCCGGGACCACCCGGTAAGCCTAAATACTCAGTGTGACCGATAGTGGATAGTACCGTGAGGGAATGGTGAAAAGTACCCCGGGAGGGGAGTGAAATAGTTCCTGAAACCATGTGCTTACAATCCGTCAGAGCACTTTTTATAGTGTGATGGCGTGCCTTTTGAAGAATGAGCCTGCGAGTCAGCGGCATGTCGCGAGGTTAACCCGTGTGGGGTAGCCGTAGGGAAACCGAATCCTAATGGGGTGATAAGTGGCATGTCCTGGACCCGAAGCGGGGTGATCTACCCATGGCCAGTGTGAAGCAGCTGTAAGAGGTTGTGGAGGCGCGAACCCACGTAGGTTGAAAACTGCGGGGATGAGCTGTGGGTAGGGGTGAAAGGCCAATCAAACTCCGTGATAGCTGGTTCTCCCCGAAATGCATTTAGGTGCAGCGTCGTATTAGCTTGGTGGAGGTAGAGCGACTGGTTGGTTGAGCGGGACTACAATCTTAGCAATGTCAGCCAAACTCCGAATGCCATCAATTGTGTTGTGCGGCAGTGAGACTGTGGGGGATAAGCTTCATAGTCGAGAGGGAAACAGCCCAGATCGCCGGTTAAGGCCCCTAAGGGTGTACTAAGTGGAAAAGGATGTGGGATCGCGAAGACAGCCAGGAGGTTGGCTTAGAAGCAGCCATCCTTGAAAGAGTGCGTAATAGCTCACTGGTCGAGTGGTTCTGCGCCGACAATGTAGTGGGGCTCAAGTACACCGCCGAAGCCGCGGCAAGCAACATTTTTTTGTTGTTTGGGTAGGGGAGCGTCGTGCATGGGTGGAAGCGTTACCGTGAGGAGGCGTGGACTGTGTGCGAGTGAGAATGCAGGCATGAGTAACGAATTGTAAGGTGAGAATCCTTACCGCCGGATGACTAAGGGTTCCTGGGTCAAGTTCGTCTTCCCAGGGTGAGTCGGGACCTAAGGCGAGGCCGACAGGCGTAGTCGATGGATAACCAGTTGATATTCTGGTACCCGTACATGTGCGCCCATGATAAAGCACGGATACTAACCACTGCGGATACGCTACCTTTTCACTTTTTTGAGTGTTGGTGGTGTTGATGTCGTGGGGCCTGATGTGTGGTTCAAGTGATGGGGTGACGCAGTGAGGTAGCCGCGCCACTTAGTGGATTGGTGGTGTAAGCGTGTAGGCCGTGTGGTAGGTAAATCCGCCACACATAGAGGTTGAGGCGTGATGCGTAGACCCTAAAAGGGTTGATGGTGGTGATCCTGTACTGTCGAGAAAAGCCTCTAGCGAGTGTGTGTATGGCCCGTACCCTAAACCGACACAGGTGGTCAGGTTGAAGATACTAAGGCGTTCGGGTGAACTGTGGTTAAGGAATTCGGCAAAATGCCCCCGTAACTTCGGGAGAAGGGGGGCCCTGTGACGTGAAGACCCTGTGCGGTTGGAGTGTTGTGGGGTCGCAGAGAATAGAGGGAAGCGACTGTTTATCAAAAACACAGGTCCATGCGAAGACGTTAAGTTGATGTATATGGACTGACGCCTGCCCGGTGCTGGAAGGTTAAGAGGACCGGTTAGTTAACGTTTGTTAGCGAAGCTGAGAATTTAAGCCCCAGTAAACGGCGGTGGTAACTATAACCATCCTAAGGTAGCGAAATTCCTTGTCGGGTAAGTTCCGACCTGCACGAATGGCGTAACGACTTCTCTGCTGTCTCGACCACAGGCCCGGTGAAATTGCATTACGAGTAAAGATGCTCGTTACGCGCGGCAGGACGAAAAGACCCCGGGACCTTCACTATAGCTTGGTATTGGTGTTTGGTTCGGTTTGTGTAGGATAGGTGGGAGACGTTGAGGCTATCACGCTAGTGGTGGTGGAGTCGTTGTTGAAATACCACTCTGATCGGATTGAGCATCTAACCTTGGCCCATGATCTGGGTTGGGGACAGTGCCTGGTGGGTAGTTTAACTGGGGCGGTTGCCTCCCAAAATGTAACGGAGGCGCCCAAAGGTTCCCTCAGCCTGGTTGGCAATCAGGTGGTGAGTGTAAGTGCACAAGGGAGCTTGACTGTGAGACAGACATGTCGAGCAGGGACGAAAGTCGGGACTAGTGATCCGGCACCTACTTGTGGATGTGGTGTCGCTCAACGGATAAAAGGTACCCCGGGGATAACAGGCTGATCTTCCCCAAGAGTCCATATCGACGGGATGGTTTGGCACCTCGATGTCGGCTCGTCGCATCCTGGGGCTGGAGTAGGTCCCAAGGGTTGGGCTGTTCGCCCATTAAAGCGGCACGCGAGCTGGGTTCAGAACGTCGTGAGACAGTTCGGTCTCTATCCGCCGCGCGCGTTGAAACTTGAAGAAGGCTGTCCCTAGTACGAGAGGACCGGGACGGACGTACCTCTAGTGTGCCAGTTATCCCGCCAGGGGTATCGCTGGTTGGCTACGTACGGAAGGGATAACCGCTGAAAGCATCTAAGCGGGAAGCCTGTTTTAAGATGAGGTTTCATTTGAGGTCCCCTAAAGACTATGGGGTAGATAGGCCAGACTTGGAAGCACTGTAAGGTGTGAAGGCTACTGGTACTAATTGACCAAAACAAACACACCACAACAACCCAAACACTGTTTGGTTATGTTGGGTGGACTTGTTCTAGCGAGTAAACAAACAACAAACACATTCACTTGTGTGTCGCGTCCACTATGCAGTATCTGACACAACACCCACACACAGTGGGTAGTGTTCTGATAGGTTTGTCGGTGGTTCATAGCTACAGGGAAACGCCCGGTCCCATTCCGAACCCGGAAGCTAAGCCTGTACGCGCTGATGGTACTGCAACCGGGAGGTTGTGGGAGAGTAAGTCACCGCCGACACCAAACAACAAAACAACAACATAGTGATTTTGGTAGTCCCCGAAAGACCACCACCCCAAATAATTGTGGGTGGTTGGTGTTTCGGGGATTATTTGTCGTTTTACCCCCCGCATGCATTTGCGACTTGTACTCTGGGCCTGACCCCGGAAAGTGGACACGTCGGGGTTAGCTATCCTGCTTTAGTCAGTGTAGCTGAAGTCTCGGCTTCAAAGACATCGATTTGAAGTGTCCCGAGTTTTGTTCCTAGGCATGTGCCTTGATTTCTATTATTCCTTGTTGCGGGTTTTTCTTCCACAATTCGGTTTCCACCTCGACCGGGGTTCGATATCCCAGGCTTTGGTGGAGCCTTACCTCGTTCCACCATGACACCCACTCAAACGTCGCGATTTCTACCTCGACAACGTCATTCCACCTGCGAGTATGGATCAGCTCGTTCTTGTAAGAGCCGTTAACGTTTTCAGCCAGAGCATTGCCATTTCAGTGTCGATTTGGGGTAGTTGGTACCGTGAGTCCGCGTAGTTGGTACCAGGGTTGCGCGTACCTGGTACTGCAAGGGTTTTCTTTCATAGTTGATGCGACACCACGATTCGTTGGTGTCGCATCAACTTCTACTTGGAAAGAAGCTCATTGTTGTGGCTAACTTCAAACAGATCCTTGCGATGTGCCTTGACGGTGCTAGCTATACGCAGATCGCACATACATTGGGGTGGGGCCTAACCCCCGACGTGTCCATTTTCCGGGGGTCAGGCCTTCACTCGTGAGCCGTCTCAACAACGGCTACCGAATCCGCATAGGAGACTTTGCCATGCGCAAAGCCACCTCCCCAATAGGACCGGACAAATAGTGCAAAAAGCCGGGCCGACTCAGTCGGGCCACCCCAGAACACGGCAGTACCGAGTCCCCAGAACACCGGTACCAAAAACTCGCATCTGACAATTTCAGTCACCGACAGTCCCAGTAGAAGCGACAATCCCGTGCTGGGCGAGACGCTGGTTGTAGACAACGCTGACGTACTATAAGCCGTGATCCGAATGGTGAATGAGACCTGTTGTTTCCCTCGCACACTTGGGTCGCTTGATTGAGTGCTTGCAGCGGCAATGCCTCGGTGCGCATGGAATCTGATAACGCCCACCCAACGATCCGCCGGGAGTAAACGTCAGTGGCAAACGCGGTGTACACAAAGCCTTTCTTCGTACGAACATACGTAATGTCGGCCACCCACAGCTTGTTCGGGCCTTGGGCTTTGAAGGTTACGTCCACTAGTGTGGGGTAACCTTTCACAGCGCGTTCTACTGCCGCTTTGTCACGAGGCTTGCCAGGTCTTGTCGGCACAATTGTGACCCCATAATAGTCGGCAACCGCTGCGTAGCGGTCAGTGACCATTCGATATGTAGAATTCTTCTTTGGCCGGTAGGTCGCCGTAGAAGCATTATCCGGCACGATGATCGCCGGTATTTTGCCGAGATAGTTCAACGCTTTGACGTGGCACTCAATCCACGCCGGCATCTTCTCATTCGCAGCAGCAGTAACATACATCAGCCCTGAGTATGGGTTGACCCGCGTTTCCCACCGTGGAAAGCTGCGATATGGGTCGGAGGCGACATTATGTTGCGAGTCCAGTCGGGTAAGAGAGACGGACAATGGATAAGCACTCATTGGGTACACTCAGCCATAAAGGAAAAGACCCTGAAACCACTTCCGGAAGGAAGTTGGAGTGGCAATCAGGGTCGTAGCTCCTATCACTACTTTCGTGCAAAAGACTGCACGAGGACTAAACCGCCTTTTTGGAAGCCCGTTTAAATAGAAAAAGCGTGGAGACCAAGAGGATTAGTGAGAGTAAGAGCCACATTAAGGTGTAAAGCGTCTGCGTTTGCCAGAACGCTGAATTTGGATAAAACTCAACCAAGTATTTTCCGTTTTCGATTGGCTCTGATTCAAGAATATCGCCGGGGACTAGAAGAAGGGCTGGATCTGGGTGCGGTCCTGAAAATTCCCCCTTTTCAACGGGAAGGAGAGGATTAAGCCAAGAGGCTCCTGTCGTTCCCACCAATAGGCCTAATGCAAAAGTTATGGCCACGGCAGGAATTGATTTTTTAAAAACTACGCCAGCAATAGAAGCAATAGACACCATTAGTACCGTCACCACAGCTGGGTACAGGGCGTGACCAGCGATGTAGGAGTATGACATCATGTTTTTGACTTGGTTCAACCCGCTCGCACGTAGCTGACTGACTTCCACAATCCCCCATACGCAAACTCCAAAGATTAGTGCTGAGATTAAAGGGCTAATAATACGGCAGAAAAACCACTTGGAGGATGATAGATCTTGGCTTAAAGCCCAGACAACAGATTTCGTCTCAAATTCTTTTGAAAATAGAGCCACTGCCCACACAATTCCAGCGAACATGGGGACAATACCCGCCAGCATTTCTGTCATGCCAAGATAAGGCTTGAAATTGACTTCGTATGTCGCTAGTAATGCTAATAGCACAAGAATTGCCGCACATGATAGCCAAGCGGGTCGGTCGATTTTGAAGTAGTGCAAAGCTACTTTTAGCATTAGATGCCTTTCCTAGTCAGATGTTCAAGCACAAATTCTTCAAAGGCGCCATCTTTCTGCGATTCAATTTCTTCCCTCGCTACAGACGCAAGAAGATTCCCTTCTTCAATTACCCAAAGGTGGGTAAGTATTGCAGATAAATCAGACACGGTATGTGACGATACTAGTATCCCAACACCGTCTTCTTTCGCTGCCTGTTCCAAGAGTTCTCGAACCCAGATTTTGACTACTGGATCTAGATCAGCCATGGGCTCATCGAGAATCATGAATTTCTTATTCCTAGCGAGAGAAATAATCAGCGCAACTTGAGTGTGCTGCCCACCAGATAATTGAGATACTTTTGATTTACCGGATATTCCAAGTGACTCAATTCTCTCTTTTGCCCACTGATAGTTAAAAGAATCGTTAATATCACGGGCTAGTCGAGTATGCTGTTCTACCGTAATACTTGAATAAAGCGGACGACCTTGTGATACGAAAGCGACCGAAGAAGATAGATCGCCATTTTCCTCTTTTTTATCCGACAGGACGTGAATCTTTCCTTCTGTAGGTATGAGATGACCTGTCAGTGCTGACATAATGGTTGATTTTCCAGCCCCATTTCTCCCTACCATTGCCACGATGTCACTGGACCTCAGCTTTGACGAAAAATCGTCGACAATGACTCTATTCCCACGGATTATTTTTATTCCGTCGGCGACAAGCAAGCTTGTCATCTTCCCTCCTTTAAAAGTGATTTAGAACATGAAAAATATCTTTCGAGACTTGTTACAACTGGACAAACGAAAATCCGGTCAAAACTATCTTTATAAGTCCTTCGGATAAACTCTCTTCTTACTGAAGGAGAAGCAACCGCGATTCCCAGTTTTTAAACAAAATCTCTGCATATATAGTTTTCTTACCAGAAATTACGCTTTCAAATACATTGTTGCCACTATGCACCCAGTCCTTAGCACCGATTAAAGATTCAATTTCTTGTCGAAGTATGTCAGTATCATCCTGCCACAGGCACCGTAAAGCTACCGATGACTCCCCTTTACGCTGTCGCGCGATACTTATTACCTCAGAAGACGGCGGACGAATAAAACCTGGATAGCACCATCGCTCTTCCAAAGCTGACGGAGAAAAGGAATCCATACGGAAGTAAAGTTCTAGTTCATCCATTGGATAGCCAAATTTTTCAGTTTCCCACCCACATTCGCTTCGCGTAAGTTGCCTGCTCTGAGGGATACTGAAATTTTGATTTTCGGAGATTCCTCCATATCCATTGCCTATTCCAAATTCCCACTCTCCACCAAAAGCACTCATAAGTGCTGCAGTTCTACGAATTATCTCAGCCCCATCATGGAACCGGGATAAAATAGATCCAGTACCTAGCGTGAACCCCTGTGGCCGCCTTTTCACAGCTAGCGGAACCAAAGTCTGTAGCGCATCCATCCCCCAGAACTGTCCATCAAAATGCTCCCCTACAATAAATTCGTCTGCTTTGCAGGAAATAGCAATATCAAAAAGAACATCTGAAGCTTCTCGACTCTCTTGCGCTGACCTAACAAGACGCGAAGATAGCTGATCAAAAAGCAGTTCCTTCATAGCCAAATCATCTCTCTTTAATCCCTATAGCCCCTGATATCTCGCGCTACCAATAGCGATTATCTCGTCTGCCATTGCTTCCATCTCCGGATCATGAGAAGGAACTACCACTAACGCTTTTCTGCTTAGCATACGGATCATACGCATGAGTTCATATGTATGAATAGAGTCTAAGTTAGAACTTGGTTCATCCAATATGTAAACTGATGATAGCTGAGAAAAGTTCGGATAATTCCCAGGCGCTGCCACTGACCCCCGCTTAAGTTAATTGATTGCGGTGTCAATGACCCTAATTTAACTTCTTGCGCCCGGCTAGATGAGTTCCCAACTGAAGTGTTCCAGATTTTCCCATCTACTCAAACGGAACTAAACCTGGGACACTTCAGCTTAACGCAATTGGTACATGGCCAATGGAAGGCCTGAGGTGAAATGGCGCGGCTTTCCGCTGAGTGGATCCGTGAATTCTAAGTCCGTCGCTGTTAAGTGCATGGGTATGGCCATGTCTTCGGCCTCCTCGGGGAAAATAGTGGGGTAGACCGGATCGCCGAGGATCGGTATGCCCGCCTGCCACATGTGCAGCCGCAATTGATGGGTCTTTCCAGTCTGTGGTTTGAGGGTGTAGAGACCAAGATCTGGCAGCGGACCGTGAACTTTTTCGTAAGGGGCCTTATCAATGGGTTGTACCGATTCTAGTGTGGTGAAAGCATTCGGTTCACCATCTGCTATCCGGCCCTGGATTTCACCGGGGGTTTTAGTCAGGTGGGAGGACCATTGGAGGGGCGTCGGCAAGCGGCGGAATTCCGCGACCGCCTGGTAGGTCTTGTGGACTTTCTTTTCCGCGAAGAGGGACTGGTAGGCGCCGCGGACATCCTTGTGCTTAGTGAATAGAAGGAGGCCGGAGGTAAGGCGGTCGAGGCGGTGTGCCGGCACTAATTCGTTATTTCCGGTGGAACGGCGGAGGCGAACGGTAGCGGTTTCGACGATGTGCCGGGCGCGCGGCATGGTGGCCATGAATGGGGGCTTATCTGCTACCAGGATGTTGTCATCTTCATAGATGATGGGGATGTCGTAGGATACGGGTATTTCTGGTGCGGGGATGCGGTAGAAGAAGACATCGACATCCTTGCCGAGCACGGTACCTGGCTTCAGGGGAGTTTGATCGCGCAGGACCACCTCGCCCGCGGCAAATCGCTCGCGCAGTGCCTGTGCATCATCATTGGGGTGGCGGTGGCGCTGGGAGGAGATGACTTCGCTGAGAAAATCCCAGGTGCTAAGGCCTGCCTCCGGCGTGCGCACGCGCGTAGGGTTGAGCCCATTTTTGATGGGCAAAGGGGTGAATCCTTTTCTGCGATGTATTAGTGTGTTTGGCATGGATATTAATTCTCTCGCGGACCAGGTGATGGCTTTTTTCTCTGACGGAATTGGCGCGGTGTTAAGGGACGTATTCCGGATGCTCCTCGAAATTTTCTCTCCGTCCAATTCTGATCCTGCAACCGTCAACCGTTAAGCCTAATCCGTACTATAATTAAGTTATAACCACTGAAAGGAAAGATCATGGCTAAGGAAGACATTGTAGTCGTCGCCGTCGACGGCTCTGACGCCTCAAAGAACGCCGTCCGTTGGGCAGCAAATACGGCGATGAAGAGGGAAATCCCCCTGCGCATCGCTTCGAGCTACACCATACCGCAGTTCCTGTATGCAGAAGGTATGGTCCCGCCGAAGGATCTCTACGATGATTTGCAGGACGAGACCCTGGAAAAGATCGAGGAAGCTCGTGCAATCGCTCACGAGGTAGCCCCAGAGCTCAAGATTGGGCACACCATCGCAGAGGGTTCTCCTATCGACATGCTGCTGGAAATGTCCCATGACGTCACCATGGTCGTGATGGGCTCGCGCGGTATGGGCGGCCTGTCCGGCATGGTTATGGGCTCTGTTTCCGCCGCGGTTGTTTCACACGCTGCGTGCCCGGTAGTGGTGGTTCGTGAAGATAATAACGTCACCGATTCCACCAAGTATGGCCCGGTGGTCGTTGGTGTGGACGGTTCCGAGGTCTCTCAGAAGGCCACCTCCTATGCTTTCCGCGAGGCTCAGGCTCGCGGCGCGGCCCTCGTTGCCGTGCACACCTGGATGGATATGCAAATCCAGGCATCCCTGGCCGGCCTTTCTGCAGCTCAATCTGAGTGGGCAGAAATTGAAAAGGAACAGACCGAGGTACTGGAAGAAAACCTGAAGGAGCCGCGCGAAGAGTTCCCAGATGTTGAGGTGAAGAAGCAGATCACCCGTGACCGCCCCGTCCGTGCGCTGACGGAGGCTGCCGAGGGTGCGCAGCTTCTCGTCGTTGGTTCCCACGGACGCGGTGGCTTCAAGGGCATGGTCCTGGGCTCTACTTCCCGCGCATTGCTGCAGTCTGCACCGTGCCCGATGATGGTGGTACGTCCAGACGACGAAGGCTAAATCTTTCGCTAGCCTGACTTCCCAGCGCTCTTCTCCCCAGCTTTGAAGCGAGGGGGTGGAGCGCTTCTGGTGTTTTAGAGCCACTTTGCTATACAAATGTGTCGTATTTGTTATCCCTACTTGAGTCACAGGGGTTTACACTGGGAAATACTCGATACGTTTATATTAGGAGGAAATCATGGGACTAGGTTTAGGTCTATTCACCTCAATCATTGTTGGTATCATCGCCGGTTGGCTGGCAGAGAAGATTATGAAGCGTGACCACGGGTTGTTTACCAACCTAGTGGTGGGTGTTGTCGGCGGCCTCATCGGTGGCATCATCATCCAGCTGCTGAATATTGAGGCTAGCGGTGGGTGGATCTTCTCCATCGTCGCGGCCACCGCGGGTGCTTGTATTTTGCTGTGGATTGTGGACAAAGTGAAGCAATAATCCGCATTTAATTAGCGTACATACCGGTTTGTCTATAAAGTATAGATGAACCGGTTTTGTCGTTGTAGAGAGGAATCCATGGCAGAGAAGAAGTCGCGCCGCAATCGGCCCAGCCCGCGAAGCAGGCTGCTGGAATCTGCAACCAAGCTCTTTAAAACCGAGGGCATTCGCGTCATTGGTATTGACCGCATCTTGCGTGAAGCGGATGTAGCCAAGGCGTCCCTATATTCTTTGTTTGGGTCCAAGGATGCCTTGGTCATTGCCTATGTAGAGTCTTTGGACGAGCAGTTCCGCCAAGACTGGGAGCAGCGCACGGCTGCCATGCAGGATCCGGATCAGAAGATTTTGGCCTTTTTTGACAAGGTTATTGAGGAAGAGCCGGAAGAAGGTTTTCGCGGCTCGCACTTCTTGAATGCAGCGGGCGAGTACCCGCGGCCGGAAACGGATTCAGAGCGCGGCATCGTTGCGGCTTGCATGCAGCATCGCAATTGGGTGCACTCCACCTTGACGGCGCTGTTGACGGAGCGCAATGGCTATCCCTCGGCTTCTCAAGCAAGCCAGCTCTTGATTTTCCTTGATGGAGGTCTTGCCGGAGCCCGCTTGACCAAGGAAGCCGGGCCGCTATATACGGCCCGCGAGCTGGCTACTCAGATGCTGTCGGCCCCTCCTGCTGATTATTCGATCTAAGGTATTTCCGCGCTTCTACGCGCAGCCGGTTGACCCGCTTCTTTTCCTCCTTGGAAAGGGCGGGCTTTTTATCTTTCTGGCGCCATGCGCGGATGCTCTCGCGGCGCATCTCGTGGACTTCTTCCGTGAGCGGGTAGCGCTTGTGCAGCATGATCTCAAAGACGATGGTTTGGACCAGCGTGAACAGGTAAGCCCAGCCCCAGTACAGGATGATGGCGACGGGAAGCGGACCGCTATGGGCCAGGTACCAGAGCAAGATGGGCGCCACAATCAGCAGGATGCCGATGATAATGAAGATCCGCCGGTTGACCTTTTGATCAAATTGCGTGGTGAGGAAGCTGCGCACCACGGAAATGATGGAGTTGGCCAGGGTAAAGGCAATGGCGGCAAAAACGATTGGGTTGAGCAGATCGCCGTGATCGCGGGCGAAGTCCGTGATGGGGACCCCGGAGTAGGTGGTCTCCCGGAAGGCTGCGACATCGGCAGCGTCAAGCATGCCCACCGTGGACGAGCCCTGTTCGATATTCGACATGCGCAAGATGACTTGGTACAAGCCAAGGAAGGCGGGGATCGTAATCAGTGGGGGAATACAGCCGGCGGCAGGCTTGTAGTTATAGCTCTTGGACAAATCCTGCTGTTTTTGGATGAGCTCCGCCATCTCCTCGGTAGTTTCGGCGTGATTCATCTGCTCGTTAATCCGCGTGCTTTCTGGGCGCATGAGGACGCTGATGCGGCCAGAGCGCAGCGCCATCCAGTTCAGCGGGGAGACGATACCGCGGACGGTAATCACCAGCAGGATAATGGAAACAAGCCAGGCGGTGGATTCATCGACGAAGCTACCGATAAGCCAATGCCAGAATTTCATGATTCCGGAAACCGGGTACATGAAGACTTCGAACATGCTTAACCTTTCGATGTGGCGGTATATATTAGGGTGTTAAAGCATGACTAAAGTTCTTGGGGAACTCATGCTTACCATTGGCGTGGTTTTGGTCCTCTTTGCATTCTATGAAGCCTATTGGACAAATGTGGAATCAGGGCGGCTACAGGACGAGGCCAATGCGAAGCTGGAACAGCAGTGGCGCAACCCACGGGAGAAAATGGATCCTGATTTGGGAGAGGCTTTCGCGCAGATGCGCATCCCTGCCTTTGGTTCGGATTATCACTTTGCCATCATCCAAGGCACGGATGACGATGATCTTCTGCGCGGCCCCGGCCACTATGAAGACACACAAATGCCAGGTGAGGTGGGGAATGTTGCGGTGGCTGGGCACCGCGTGGGCAAGGGCGCCCCATTCAATGACTTGGGTTCCTTGCACACCTGCGATGACATCATCATCGAAACCCAAACGGAAAAGATTACCTACAAGGTGCTGCCCATTGATGGCGAGCACGCGGATTGCTTCGATGAAGTACCGGAAGAATATAGCCACGTTGCCGGCAGGCATATCACCACGCCTGGCGATGTCTCAGTGATCGACCCCGTGCCAGGAACTGAAGCGGACCCTACGCGGGGAATGCTGACCCTCACCACTTGTCACCCACAATTTTCCAACGCCGAGCGCATGATCGTGCACGCGATGGAAGTTGGAAAGGAAGCTAAGTAATGTATCGCGCTTTGTGGAACCTATTGCCGGGGCCGAAGCCAGTGAAGGCGCTGCTCGCCATCGCCATTGCGGTGGGAGTGTTCTTCCTCCTCATGGAGGTCGTCTTCCCCTGGGTTTCGCCGATGATGCCCTATAACGACGTCGCGGTTTAAAGCCCTAAATTGGCAATGGCTTCTTGGGCAATCTGCTCGGACTTGAAGGTTTGTTGCTGGTTGCTCCACACCAGCACCGCGTGGGTATCCTTTTGTACGGCGTAGACGGCCTGCTCATTGACGATGCCCCGTCCGCCCTCCCAGCCTGCAAAGGAGGCGGGCTCGGTGGCATCGATTGGCGCGGCCCAATCCACCGCGGCGCGGGCGTCTTCTACGCTGGGCATATCGCGCACGATGACGGTAGCTTGCGGGTGGTCCTGATAGGACCAAAAGACGCAGGCGGGGGTGGGAAAGCGCGTGTCGATGCCCTGCTTGGTAAGGCGCTCGCCGTTGGTATTTTCCAGCCAACCGGGATGGATATAGGGACAATCGCTCCACTCGTTGACCTCGGCGGTCTGTGCGACGTTGACGGCGGCGCTTTCCGATGCCACCTCGCTTTCCGGGTTGGTCTGGTCTGCTTGTTCGGTCTGGCATCCCGCGATCCCTATTCCGGTCACGGCGAGAAGGACAAGTAGGCTTTTGCGCATGAGCTCCACATTAGATCGGGATTCCGATGCGCTGCGCACCGGCATTCATTTCTTAACGGCGGTCCTGTTGGTGGTGGGTATTTTTACCTCGGTGAAAATGCCGCTATCCCAGTCCCTTATCAACCTATTGCTATTGGTAGGGTTCGCGGCGGTCTACTTTGCGGGATCGATCTATGCGGAGCAATGGCCGCGGCCCATGCACTACCTGTGGATAAGCATCCTCACGGTGTTATGGGGCGCGGATCTATTCGTGGCTCCCGCCGCCATCTATCTGGTATTCGTCATGTACTTTTTGTACCTGACCGTGTTGGATATGACCGCAGGTATCCTGTGCGTTATCGGCGCTACCGTGCTTACCATCGTGGTGCAGATACCGGGAGGGCTGACCTTTGGCGGGGTGATGGGCCCTGCGGTCTCGGCACTGGTAACCGTGGCGATTACGTATGCGTTTCGCACCCTATCGCGCATGAACCGGGAGCTCATAGAAACCCGCACGCAATTGGCGGCCACGGAAAGAGACGCCGGCATGGTGGCCGAGCGCCAGCGCATTGCCCACGAGATTCATGACACCTTGGCCCAGGGGCTGTCATCGATTCAGATGCTCCTGCATTCCGCCGACCGGGATCTCGATAAAGAAGATATTGCTGCCGCGCGCAGGCGCATTGAGCTTGCGCGGCGGGCCGCGGCGGATAACCTACACGAGGCGCGGGCCATGATTGCGGCGCTGCAGCCGCCCACACTAACGGAGACGTCCCTCGAGGCGGCGCTGACGCGCATGGCGGAAAACTTCGCCGCTACGGCTGGCTTCCAAGTGGAGGTGGACAGCGAGGGCGCGGAGCAGCAGCTGCCGATGAAGGTGGAGGCGGCGTTATTGCGGATTGCACAGGGGGCGGTGGGGAACATCGTCAAGCATGCCGGTGCCAGCCGCGCCCGGATCACCGTCACCTATGAAACCCACGAGGTGCGCGTGGATGTGGTGGATAATGGGCAGGGTTTTGAGCCCGCGACGGTGGAAAGCGCGCCTGCGGGGCTGGGGCATATTGGCCTATCTGCCATGCGGCGCCGCGCGCAGGAGCTAGGCGGCGATGTGGTCATAGAATCCGCGCCGGGGGAGGGCACGGCTGTGTCAGTTAGTATGCCCTTGGATAAGGCGGTAGATTAAACTTTTGGTTGAGAAAAACATCGATAGGAGGGATGTCGTGATTCGGGTCCTTTTGGCAGATGACCACGAGATCGTGCGGCTGGGGCTGCGTTCGGTGCTCGAAGGCGCAGAAGATATCGACGTCGTGGGTGAGGTCGCGACGGCGGAGGCCGCTGTGTCCGCGGCGCAAGCAGGTGGTATCGATGTCATCCTCATGGACCTGCGATTCGGGGCGGGCCTCGAGGGAACGCGCGTGATGGGTGGCGTCGAAGCCACCGCGCAGATTCGCTCCTCCATGAGCACGCCGCCCAAGGTGCTGGTCATCACCAATTACGACACCGATGCGGATATCCTCGGCGCCATCGAAGCAGGCGCGGTAGGCTACCTCCTAAAAGACGCCCCGCCGCAGGAGCTTTTGGATGCCGTCCATTCGACGGCGGAGGGGGACTCGGCGCTTTCGCCCATCGTGGCCGATCGCCTCATGACCCGGGTCCGCACGCCCCGCACCTCGTTGACCCCGCGCGAGCTAGAGGTTTTGCAATTGGTGGCGGCGGGGGCCTCGAACCGGCAGATCGGCCATGACCTCATGCTTTCTGAGGCCACGGTGAAATCCCACCTAGTGCACATTTATGACAAATTGGGCGTTCGCTCGCGTACCTCCGCGGTGGCGGCCGCCAGGGAGCAGGGCGTGCTCTAATCTAGTGGGCTGCGTTGTATGCGTCGATGATGTTCTGAGGGATCTTGCCGCGGCGCGCTACGTCATGGCCCTGTTTTTGCGCCCATTCGCGGACCTTGCGCGGATCGACCTGTGGGGATTCCGCATCGGGGGCGGCATGTGCTGCCTCGACAAAGGGGGCGATTGCCTCGTGGAAGCGGCGGGCATTGTCGCGGGATAGATCCATCAAGTAGCTGCGCCCATTGACGCTGAAGCGGACTACCTCTAATTCATCCTCACCAATGAGTTGATTATCAAGGTCATCATAAAATTGCGTGATTTCGCGGCGTGCCATAGTACCTCCATGGTTTATTGGCTAGATATGTTTACCTAATACCGGTATTTGGATTCTAAATTAACTCTAATTCAATTCTACCAGTGTGGAAAATAGTAGACAATAAAGTTTTAGTTAGTGGCCCTCGCGCATAAAAATATCGCCGCCACCAAAAAGGTGAACGGCGATGGGAGGCGGAGGAGAAATTATTCGCCCAGGCGCTGTTGAATCTCCGCGGTAACGGAATCGATCTCTCCGCTAATGGTCTTATGGGCACGGCGGCGCTGCTGTTCCGTCATGAATTCGGCGTTATCGATCGCGGCATCAACCTCTTCGAGGCGCTCGCGCACGTCCCGCTTGAAGCCGGCGGGCAGATCTACGTCCTTGAGGGAATTACGGATGCTGGCGGTGCGGGCCTTGAGCGGCGCGCCGTAACCGGAAAAGGAGGCCATTTCTGCCGAACTTACGCCCGCCTTGTGGGCCTTGCGCTTTTCTTTTTCGGACTTAAGGCTCACAAATGCGCGATAAACGAGGGGAAGCAAAAGCGGGGCGGCGGTGCGCAGTGCGCCGGCATAGCGCTTGACCTTGCCGGCATTAAAGTGGCCCTCGCGCAACTTTTCCAGTTCTTTTTCCGCCATTTTCTGTTCGTGTTTACGGCGCTTTTTAAGGCCCTTTTCTTCGGCCTTAACGAGGTGCTTTTCTTGCTTGGCAAGGAGCTTTTGTTGGCGGCGACGATCCTTCGACTGGGCCTTTACCTCAGCCTTGGCGCGCGCCTTCGCCGCCTTGGCCTGCGCGCGTGCTTCCTGGCGAGCCTTTTTCAATTTCTTGAGGATACTCATTATTTTCCCTTACGTTCGATCGAGTCTGGATTCAACATTACCTTGCTGTTCTATTAAGCTCACCCGGTGTGGAGGATGTCGTTGTAGCTTCGGATCTCGTTGGGTGCCGCTATCGCTTGGTGCAGCGGCGCGCCCACCCGGAGATTCCGCGCACCCGATCCTCGATTGCTCGGGCCGAGCGCCACAGCGCCGCCGTAGACGCGGTCATGGAATTATTCCCGCGCAAAGCCCCTGGCCGTTTCCGGCGCATCGATTTAGAAGGCGATGATTGGGAACGCGCCATGGCCACGCTGGAGGCCATTGCCTCCGGCTATACCCACATCACCAATGCGGTCTTTGCCACCGAAAAGTGGAAAGTGCACGTGGAATTGCTGTTGCGGGAGGCGGGTTCTTATACCCCCATTATTGTGAGCAACCACCGCGTCGCGCGCAAGGACCCAAAGAAAACTACGCTTGCCGTGCCCACCCACCGCCTTGGGTTGAGCGAGCCCATGGAGGTTCCGTATAAGGCCCGCCACCATGCCGTCGATGGCTATCGTTTGGCGCTAGCCGCCGAGGCCCTAGAGGACATGGGCCTGAATTCCGGGCGGGGCGGGGCCATCGGTCAGGATCGCCAACAGGCCTTCTTCACGGAGACGGCGAAGTTTGACGTGCAGCGCGCCTGGGATAAGCCGCTGCCCACCGCGCCGGTGCGGGTCAAAGAGTGCACTAGCTGCAGGTTCTGGCCCTTGTGCGAACAAGAACTGGTGGCGGCGGACGATATTTCCCTTTTCTTACCGGGCGATCGCGCCCGCCCCTTTCGCGAGCGCGGCATTACCACGGTGCAGGCGCTTATCGATGCCAATGTGGGCGAGCCCTCCCGCCTCGCCGCCGCGTGGCGTGCCGGGCAGACGCTGCTGCGCCGCGGGGATACGTCGGTGCCGCGGGCGGATGTCGAGGTGGATGTGGACATGGAGGCCTACATGGACCAAGGCGCTTACCTGTGGGGCGCGTGGTTTGAGGGCGAGTACCACCCCTTCGTGACGTGGGAGCCGCTGGGCGGGCGCGCCGAGGCGGAGAACTTCGCCGAATTTTGGCGGTGGTTAATGCGGCTGCGCGATAAAGCGCACACGGAGGGCAAGACCTTTGCCGCTTATTGCTATTCCGCCCACGGCGAGAACCACTGGATGCGCCGCTCCGCGCAGCGCTTCCGGGAGGTGGATGAACGGGAAGTAGAAGACTTTATCTCTTCCCCAGAGTGGGTGGATATGTTTGCCTACGTGAAGAGATCCTTCGCGGGGCCCTTTGGGCTGGGGCTCAAAGTGGTGGCCCCAGTGGCGGGATTCCGGTGGCCGGAAGAGGACTTTGATGGCGAAGAATCCGTCAACGCGCGCCGGGAGGCCCTGGCCGGTGACATGAGCGTCCGGCAGCGCCTTTTGGACTATAACGCCGGCGATGTCCACGCCACCCGGATAGTGCGCGAGTGGATGGGCGCCGGCGCGCCGGGAATCCCGGAGCTCTAGAGCGCCGCGAACAGGGCGTAGATTACCGCCAGGATGGCGATGCCGATATAGATTTGGTTCCAGTCCGCGGTGGTTTTCGGTGCGGGACCTTCCGCCTTTTTCATCAACACCTGCTTTTGGGCCTTGACCGCACGGGCAATGAATATGGGGTAGACCGCCAAAGAACCGATGCATAGCAGCGAGGCCACCACCTTGAGCAAGGAGATATCCGTGCCCATCCAGATGAGCAGCCCCCCATTGACGAATGTGGCGCGCAACAGGCCCCACCGATCCAGCTCCTGAAGCCCTGCGCGGACCGCGCCGGGGCCACCGCCCATGGTGGTGGGAAGGAGATAGCTCATGACTCCGATGAGCAGCTGCGCCGCAAAGCCTACGACGAGGCCGAGCGTAGGAAGCCCTGGTTCTGCCACGAGGAAGTGCTGCGTGGTGTAGTACGCCAGGGATAGCACCAGCCAGAGCGCGGCCATGAGCACCGAGACGGAGGCAAAGTTAACGCGGTCGCGCGGTGCGCGGGCGACGTCGATGACATTGCCAAGCCACTGCTGCAGGCTCAAGATCCAGCCGATGCAATAGATGATCAGCCCAAGCTGCGGGAAGTTCAGAAACGCGCCGATGGTCGTTGCCACCACGCCCAAGGTAAGCAGCAGGAACGAGGAGGACATGCGCTCATTGGTGCCCTGCGTGCGCCAGATGGTGGGAAAGAGAATGGTCAACGAACCTGCCGCGGCAAGGCCGATGAAACCGCCGATATTGGCGGCGATATGGGCCAAGAGCAACTGCGGATCGCCCGGGTGAATGGCCAGGATCGCGCCGAAGACCGCACCGACCGGCAAGCACAGCGCGGATAGCACGTAGGCGCCGACAACTGGGCGGAAGCGCTTATCCTTAGCTGTTCGCCACTGGGCAAACAGGGACACCGCGTGCCATAAAACGGTAAGCGCGATAAGCGTGGCGCCGATCTGGGTCAGTATCCAGTGGTGAGCCCAGAATTGCACGAGGATTTGGCCCGCGACGGCGATGACGATGCCGATATTGAGGATGTAGATGCGCGCGAGCTGTTTGGGGCGGGCGGAATCGGGCAATTTTTGTTGCACGAATTTCTCCGTCAGGTGCTGCGACCACACCAGGATGCTGTTGGTGACTAGGCCCAACGTGAAGAGGTGGATAAGTACCCAGCGATAATTGGGCACGAAAATGTGTGCTGCGCCCACTACGATGAAGACCATCATCCAGATGGACACGGGGCGTGAGGCTTTGCGGTGCCAGGTGCGGCTCGACCACTTATCTTGAGGCATAAAACCGAGTTTAGTCGGATTTAATCTTGGTCCAAGTCAGCGCCGTGAGCGCGAGCGCGAAGGCGGTGAAGCAGGCGATGAATTGGTGCCAGGTGAGGGCATCGAAAAGCACGCCTGCCAAGGCGCCCACGATGGAAGAGCCCAGGTAGTAGCAGAAAACGTACATCGAGGACGCCTCGGCGCGGTCGTGGGTGGCCAGTTGCCCCACCCAGCCAGACGCTGTGGAGTGGACCGCGAAGAAACCGACGGTCAGGCACACCATGCCGATAAGAGTCATGGCCAGGTTGCCGGCGCAGAGGATAATGCCCACGGTAAAAAGCACGGCGGACCCAGCCATCGTTTTACCGTGCCCAATGCGCGCGACCAGCGTGCCCGCCCTGGCCGAGGACCACGTGCCGGAGAGATAAAACAGGAAGGTAAAACCAGCCAGTGCCGGTGATAGGCCGAAATCCCCGGTTAGGCGGAAGGTGAGGAAGTTATACATGGACACGAACGTGCCCATGGATAAAAAGGCAACGATAAATAACGTGGCGAGATCCTTATTCGCCCAGTGCCCAAAGACCGCACTCAGCTCCGAGCGGAAGTGAATTTCCTTGGGGTGAAAGTTTTGCTGGGCGGGCAGGAGGAGCCAACAGGTAATGGCAAAGGCCAGGGACACCACGGCGGAGCCAAGCAGAGCCCAGCGCCACGAGGAAAACTCCACCAAGCCAGCGGGAATGATGCGGCCGGTGAGCCCGCCTACGGAATTGCCGGCGATATAAAGGCCCATCGCCTTAGGCAAGGCATTGTCCTCGAGCTCTTCTGATAACCAGGCCATCGCCGTTGCCGGTGCTCCAGACAACATTGCGCCCTGCAGCCCGCGCAGGGCAATGAGCTGCCAGCCCTCTTGGGCCAGGGGCACCACGAGGCCCAAGATGGTGGCGGCGATGGCGGAAATGAGGAGGATGCGCCCGCGCCCATAGCGCTCAGAAAGGATGGATGCCGGAACCACGCAGATGGCCAACGCGCCGGTGGCGGCCGAAACGGTCATGGCCGCCTCGGTGTGCGAGATGCCCATATCCGTTACCAACGTGGGCAAAATTGCTTGGGTGGTATAGAGGCTAGAAAACACCGCCAAACCCAACAGGAGCATGGCGATGGTGGCGCGCCGGTTTCTGGTCATGCGTACCAGCATTCTCTTCACAGGCGGCGGTGTAAATTGCGCCACACCCTTGATGGGGTTAGTGCAAGCATAAAAATGCCGCCCTTCCAGTAGGGAAAGGCGGCAGAAAGTAACTAAGTTAGAAGTTACTTCTTAGCTGCAGCGAAACGCTCTGCAACGTCGTCCCAGTTGAAGACGTTCCAAGCGGCCTTGACGTAGTCGCCCTTCACGTTCTTGTACTGCAGGTAGTAAGCGTGCTCCCACATATCGAGCATGAGCAGCGGGGTGAAGTCAACGGAAACGTTGCCCTGCTGGTCAGTGAGCTGCTCGATGATCAGGCGGTCAGCGATGTGGTCGTAACCCAGCACTGCCCAGCCGGAACCCTGCAGGGAGGTAGCAGCACCAGCGAAGTGTGCCTGGAACTTCTCGAAGGAACCGAAGTCGCGGTCGATAGCCTCTGCCAGCTCACCGGTGGGCTGGCCGCCACCGTTCGGGGACAGGTTCTTCCAGAAGATGGAGTGGTTGGTGTGGCCACCCAGGTTGAAAGCCAAGTTCTTGGACAAGGCGCGGATGCGGTCTGGGTTAGCCTCGCCGTTGCGCTCTTCTTCCAGTGCCTCGAGGGCAGCGTTAGCACCCTTCACGTAGGTTGCGTGGTGCTTGTCGTGGTGGAGCTCCATAATCTCTGCGGAGATGTGTGGCTCCAGTGCGTCGTATGCGTATGGGAGATCAGGAAGTTCGTAAACAGCCATTTGTGTAATCCTTTCTTCGGGTACGTGTCCCGATGATAGGCACGATCGAAAGATTTCGCCATGATTAATTTGAAATCTGCAATTACCGCGAATATTTAGTGGCCCGGGAATCTATTAGCCCAGTACAACGTTATTTAGGGAAATAGAGAAAGGAGCTTTACCTGATGTGGATGTTTAAACCAGAGCCGAAGATGGTGGCTGCGGAAGATGCCCTGCCGGGCCGCAGCGAGCCGGTCTTGGACCCAGCCCCGCACGCGGTGCTGAATACCCCAATTACCGGTCCGTGGAAGGACGGCCAGAAATCGATCTTGATTGCCCTGGGTTGTTTCTGGGGTGCAGAAAAGATGTTTTGGGAGACCGATGGTGTTGAGTCCACCTCCGTTGGCTATGCCGGCGGCACCACCCCGAACCCCACGTATTACGAGGTCTGTCGTGGGCAAACCAACCATGCAGAAACCGTCGAGGTCACCTATGACCCGGAGAAGATCTCCTTGCGCGACCTCGTGGTGAAGGCACTGGAAGCCCACGATCCGACGCAGGGCTTCCGCCAAGGAAACGACGTGGGTACGCAGTACCGTTCCGCGTTTTATCCCCGCACCGAAGAAGAGCGGGAGGAAATCCAGGAAATCGTGGATAGCTACGCGGATAAGCTGAAAGAATTTGGTTTTGGGGAAACTACGACCGAAGTAAAACGCTTAGCCGATACGGACTCTGGCGAGTACTACTTGGCCGAAGACGAGCACCAGCAGTACCTGCACAAGGTGCCGAATGGGTACTGCCCGCACCACAGCACCGGTGTGAAGTGCGATTAGGCATCGAGCCGGATAAAACCGGCGATTTTCCGGGCTAATTTAGGAGTGAGGTTCAGGCGCGATTGGGAGCCTAGGACCTCATTCCAGTACCAGAGCATCTCCTGAAAGTAGTTATGCCCGTGGCCACCTGGGACGTTCAGGGAGTTGATCTGGTCTAGGCCAATCTGCCACCAGGTAATAAACGGTGCCCAGCGCAGGTGGCGGAGCGTATCCGCTCGGAGTGTCTCTGGTTGGGGTTCGTGCATCCAGGTGGGGCGGCGGAACATGAGGTTCAGGTCCCACCACACGATGGCATCGGAAGCATGCTGGGCAATGAGCACGCGGGGCCGGCGCCAGCTGGAAGGAAAATCGTTGCCAAAGGCATCGTGGCGCGAGTGCTCCGGTAGGGCGACAAAGCGGACGTGTTGCCCACCATCGATGACGGGGAGCCGCTCGAGCGAGCCGATATCGCGGCGCAGGCGCTGGGTAAAGCGCGTCATCCGCGGCGGGCCAGAAAAGACCGCGCCGCTGCAGGCAGCGAGGAGTTCGTCCTTGTTCTGGAAATTATCCATAATGGCGTAGGCACCCAGGGATTCCCCTGCAAGGTAGAGCCGCGGGCGATCTTCTTCTGGGAGCTTGTCAATTTCTTCTTGCACCACGGAAATGAGCTCGGCCGCAGCGCGCTTGGGCGCGTTTTTATCCACGAGGTAGGCGAAAACCGAGGGCAGGTAGGAATACTGCATGGTGACGGTGACGCAATCACCGGCGGTCAAAAACTCATAGGAGCTCGCGCTCCAGTTATTAATCCACCCGGATCCCGCGGGCATCTGAATGACGATGGTCTCCCGGCGCAGCGCACCGGTGCGCCGCAATTCTGAGCGCACCTTCTTCGCCGCCTGGGCAAAAGAACGCCCTGGGATATAGCCAGCATAAATGCGGATGGGTTCTTTGGTGGGAGCACCGGTGATGGTGCGAATATCGCGGGCGCGCGGGCCGTTGGAGACAAAACGCCGCCCTTGTTGCCCCAGCGCGGACCAAGGTTCAAGCGACCACGGGCTGCCGGAGCGCTCCGGCTCCCAGGGCATCGACGTGCCGGGAAAAATTTGTTTATTCAGGCGCTGCGCCTTGTGGGAGAGCGAACGGATCCAGCGCCGGAATACCACGCGGTCCGATAGCCCCACCGCGGCCACGGTGAGCCCGGCGGTAACGACCGGCCAGGCCACGAGTGCTGGAACCCAACGGCCCAATTGGCGCGATAATTTGGTCACGGTCAGCTGTGCCGCCTCGCCCACCAGTAGTAGCGCGCCGTATCCGGCGGTGCCGGCGGCTAGGCCGATGGCCGCGGTAGCCGGACCGCGAACCAGTTGTTTATTGACCAGACCCGCCTGCTTTTCCTGGTTGCGCAGCGAGAGAGCCGCATTGAAGGCGGTGCCGGCGCCAATAGCTAAGTGCAAGATTTGGCGGTGCTGCGGGCCCAAGCGGTCTTGCGGGCGCTTGCCCAGCCGGTTGAGCACAAAGCTCGTCGAGGCCGCCCCGAGGTGCCCGATGGCCTGCCCGATAGATACATTGGCCGCCGTCACCCACCACGGGCGGGGCAGCAGGGACGGCGATACCGCGGCCCACGTGGCCAGCTCTGCGCCTAAGATTCCGGCCGACATATGGGGCGGCAACGTCTGCCGACTGGTCATGCGGACGACGGGCGTGAGATCCGCGACTACGCCAAGAGAAATTAGTGCAGCGCGGCTGAAGGCGCGTTTCATGGTTGCCCATTATCCCAGAACGTACCGCGTTGTGCAGTGTGAAACATTACGCATGCAAAACCCCGCTGGGCGTTGCACAATAGGGTCATGGCAAAGCATGTAGGAAATAAAGTCGTTCTCATTGGCGCGGGTGACGTGGGAGTCGCTTACGCCTACGCACTGGTCAACCAGAGCATCGTCGACCACCTGGCCATCATCGACATCGATGAGCGGAAGCTGGAAGGCAATGTCATGGACCTCAACCACGGTGTGGTCTGGTCGCCACAGCGTACCCGCGTCACCAAGGGAACCTACGCGGATTGCGCGGACGCTGACATGGTCGTCATCTGCGCCGGCGCCGCCCAAAAGCCCGGCGAAACCCGCCTTGACCTGGTGGATAAGAACGTCAAGATCATGAACAGCATCGTCGCGGATGTCATTGCTAATGACTTCGACGGCATCTTCTTGGTCGCCTCCAACCCGGTCGATATCCTGACCTACGCGGTATGGAAGGCCTCCGGCTTTGACCACAAGCGGGTCATCGGCTCCGGTACGATTCTGGACTCCGCGCGCTTCCGCTACATGCTGGGTGAATTGGAAGGCGTGGCACCGAAGTCCGTGCACGCTTACATCATTGGTGAGCACGGCGATTCTGAGCTACCGGCCGTCTCCACCGCGAATGTTGCCGGTGTGCCGCTTTCGCAGAAGCTGGAAAAAGATCCGGAATACGCCGAGCGCATTGAAAAGATCTTTGAAGAAACCCGCGACGCCGCCTACTCCATTATCGATGCAAAGGGATCGACCTCCTACGGCATCGGCATGGGGCTTGCACGCATTACCGCCGCGATTATCCAGAACCAAGACGTGGCGCTTCCCGTCTCTGCTTACCTGCAGGGCGAGTACGGCGTGGAGGACCTCTACATCGGCACCGCGGCCATCGTAAACCGCACCGGCATCGTGCGCCCGGTAGAGTTGCAGCTCAACGAGCACGAAAAGGAGCGTTTCGACGCTTCTGCCAAGACGCTCAATGACATCAAAGAAAAGTTCTTTGGCTAGTGCACATCGTCGCGCATAGGGGATATTCCGGAAAATACCCGGAGCTATCCCCCTTAGCTTTTGAAAAGGCCATGGAGCTTCCCATCCATGGCGTGGAGTGCGATGTGCGGTTAAGCCGCGACGGCAAGGTGGTAGTCCAGCACGATCCCACCTTGGAGCGAATGACGGGGCGCGCCGGGCGAGTTTCGGCGATGGACTGGCGGGAGCTGAGCGAGGTCGACATCGGCAAGGGGCAGCGCATGATGCTTCTCGATGACCTCCTGGCCATGCTGGGGGACAAGCCCCACCACCTTTATATTGAAACCAAGCACCCCTCCGGGCAAGGTAGTGCCTTGGAAAAGCGGGTCATGGAACGGCTGCGCGCCGCCGGGCTCGATGAGGATCCGCGCATGCACGTTATTTCCTTTTCCCATAAAGCCATCCGGCGCATGAAGATTTTGGCACCGCACATTGACCGCATTTACCTGCGCCGAGATTGGGAACGCCATTTTAATCGTTCGGATTTCATGTGGTCGCGGCCGAGCGCCCTGGGGGTTTCCCTGCTGCGCGCCAAGATGCAGGCGGCCATTATTGGTGCGCAGGGCTTGCCCACGTATATGTGGACCGTTGATAAGCCGGAGGACATGAAGTGGGCTTGGTCCAATGGCGTGGACATGCTTGCCACCAATCAGCCGGAGGTGGCCCTGCGCGCTATTGAGCTGTAGAAAGCAGGTATCTTGGAGGCATGGCCAAGAAGAAAAAGAAACAAGAAGACCTGCCTGAGGGCATGTCCCGCCGTCAGGCGAAGCTTGCTGCCCGTGCCAAAGAGCGCGCCGCCTTGGAAAAAGACCCGCGCCCCTATAGCGGCCTCGCGGCGGAGGCTTCCCTCGTTGCCATGCAAGAGTTCGTGCCCTCCGCTTTTGCGAAGCTTGACGTGAAGGGCTGCGATAGGAACGTCTACGTCTCCACCGTCCTCCCGGGCGCCACCGCGGCGCTGATCCGCGATGAGGAATTCGGCGGCGATGCTTTTGTGGCACTGCAGGTGCAGTCCCACACCCACAACCCTGGCCGGGATCTGGCCTTCGCCCTGAACTGGGTCAAGAACAACGAGCCAGGTTCTACCTTGGAATCGACCGCGGCCGATGGCTCGCAGCCGGAGCTTAGTGAGCTTATCGATGCCGCAACCACCGTCGACATTGAAGTCCACCAGGACTTCAGCTGGTGGATTCCGGAAGGCGCGCAGGTCACCCCTGAGGTATCGCAGTCCATGCGCGCCGCCAATGACTCGGTCATCGAATCCCACCAGGTGGGCAACGACATTACCGGCACCGCCTTTTGGGCCAATGCCGGCGGCGGCAAAGCGCACGTGCGCTGGGTGCGCCCGAACGACGATGAGGCCGCGTTCCTCAACGCCTTGGCGCGAGTCGCCGCGCGCGGCGAGCTGAACTTGGGCGAGGACACCAAGTTCGCCGGAGTATTCCGCACCCACGGCCTCATCGCTCCCGTCTTTGACGTGCAGCCCGAGGTTGATTACTCCTCTTATGAGGACAAGCTCGCGGGCGTAGATAAGGCCTTGGCAGAAGAAATCTCCAATGACGCGCAATTGAACGCAGAAGAGCGCAAGCAGTTAGAAAACATCAAGTCCCGCCAGGTGACGTTGCGCTAAACGCACCACAACAAAGAGGCCCTTTCCCGACAATACGAGGAGGAAAGGGCCGCTTTCTTCGCAATCTAGCTAAAACGAGTTAAGGCATGAATAAGAAAAACTCAGGGCCGCGGCGCATAGCCTGGGCTTTCGCAGCCGCCAGCGCAGTAGCCTTCATGCTTGGCATAATTAGGATGCTTTCTATGGATCCTGTGGAATGGAGAATTTACCCTGAATTCTTCATAGCAACCACACTTGCTGGTTTCTCAATAACGTTTTTCCGATACGAAGATTGAGTTCAGGCCTATTTCATAGAGTCCCATAGCTGTTGGGCGCCTTCATCGTCCCAGAGCACGACATTGCCCACGACGGTGTCCTGGAACCCGCCAATGGGGACGGTTTCCGTGTCCACGCCGGAGCCCATCGCAAGTGCCACGCGGGCTAGGTGCCATACGTGGTCGCCATCGCCGACGATGAAGGAAGAGGCGGTCTGATTAATCAGGGAAATCGACCGGAAGGGGTTAATCAGCGTGGCCGGGGAAGTGATCTTATCTAGGAGCGCCGCGAAGAACTCGCGCTGGCGCTGCACGCGGTCGAGATCGCCCATTGCGGTGGCGCGGGTGCGCACATAGCCCAGCGCATCGCTTCCCTCTAGCTTCTGGCAGCCTTCCTGCAGATCGATGCCCGCCAGCGGGTCATTGATGGGCTCTGCAACGCAAATATCAACGCCGCCGACGGAATCGACCACATTGGCCAAACCACCCATGCCGATTTCGGCATAGTGGTCAATGTGCAGGCCGGTATTGCCCTCCACGGTTTGCGTGAGGAGCTTTGGCCCGCCGTAGGCAAAGGCGGCGTTGATCTTATCCATGCCGAAGCCTGGTACTTCCACGTAGCTATCGCGCGGAATGGAGACCAGCTGGGCTTGGCCGGAGCGCGGGATATGCAGGAGCATGATGGTATCGGTGCGTCCCTCGCCCACATCGCCACCGGTGCCGAGCGCTTGTTGGTCTTCTTCGGACAGGCCCTGGCGGGAATCGGATCCCACCAACAGCCAATTGGTGCCAGAGGTATTGGCCACCTGCTCATCCGGGAGGGCATCTACGCGGGTCAGGCGCGTATCGGCCCACAGTGCGAAGATGAGGCTGCAGACCACGACGACGAGGATAAAGATGCCGGCGCAGCCAAAGAATCGTTTGACTGGATTGGTCTTTTTCCGGCGGCTGTGCGGCTTAGAGTGGCGGCGGGGCGGTTGCTGCGCTTGTTGTGGCTGGTAGCGCTGTTGCAGCTGCTGCGGCGATTGCGGCTGCGATCGCTGTGGCGGTCGCTGCTGCGGCGGCCGTTGCTGTGGTGGTTGCTGCGCGGAACGCTGCTGGGCCCGGTACTGGCTGGGGTAGCGGGTAGGGGTTTCCTGGCGCGGGATGTGCTGCTGCGGCTCGGCACGATTCGTGCGCGGCCGGCGGCGAATGGGCCGACCGTAGCGGTCCTTGAGGGGACGGCCATCGGCCCCAAGGACGAACTCACTGGATGAGCTATCGCCAGCGCGGCGCGCCTCCCGATGCGGATCTCGTCCTGATTCAGTCATGCGCTATACCTTACAAGGCGCCGGCCAATTCCCCCGCTTTCCTCGCGAGCACGCCACACTTAAAGTACGGAAAGGCCGAAGGAATAGCCGAGGAAAGCGATCGCATCGATAAGAAAGTGCGCGATGACAAGCGGCCACACGCGGCCGGTGCGGTGATAGTAGTAGCCGTAGATTACGCCCATGATGATATTGCCAAAGCCGGCCGATACCCCCTGGTACAGGTGATATGAACCGCGCAGGATGGAGCTTGCCGCCAAGGCGGCGGGCAGCGACCAGCGCGCTTGGCGCAGCCTGGTCATTAGCCACATGACCACCACGGTTTCTTCCGCAAAGGCATTGGCGGCGGCCTTGATGAGGGAGACCGGAATCTCTAACCACGCATTATCGAAGTCACCGGGAATGACCTCTTTGCTCCAGCCAAACTGCACCGCGACGAAATACAAAACTAAGCCCGGGATGCCGATGAGCGCGGCGAGTCCCGCGCCGTGCAACCAATCAGAGGCGCGGTAGGCCGCCGGTTTAATGTGGTCTTTCGCCAGCAGGAAAAGTACTAGCGCACCATAGGCAAAAAGGACCGCCGCCGAGCACAATTGCAGGCCCAAATCCACCCACGCCAGGGCGGATTGGCTGGAGTTGAGCGTGACGGATTGCTCATTGAGCGGCTGCGGGGCTGCCAGCGAATTGATAAGCCGCAGCACCGCCCTGACCCCGGAAATACCGAAGGTCAGGGTGAGGACGATGAGCAGCTCGGCGCGTAGGTTCTTGGTCATGGGTGCAAGATGTGGGCGAGGCCTAAAAGCTGGGCATCGGAAAGCGTAATGCCTCCCACATGCACGCCGACGGGCGGGTGCGCGGGGATGGCCCAAGGTACAGAGATGGCGGGCAATTGGGCCATATTAAACAGCGAAGCCCACGGGGACCAGCGCGTTTGGGCGTTGAAATTCTCCGCGTGCGGAAGGGACAGGAAATGCCCCCGCGGCGGGGGATCCGCGGTGAGCATGGGCGTGATAATGGCATCGACCCGCCACTGCTGCGCTAGGAGCTCCGGGAGGTGGCGGACATGGCGCTGCGCGGCGCTTAGCTCGGCGGCGGATACGGTAGCGCCTTGCTGGGCCACCCAAGCCGCGTAGCCCTCTGCCTGTGGCAGACCCACAAACCGGGAGGTAAAGATCTCGCGGAAGTGCGCAAACGTGGCCCCTGCCTGCGGATAAGGCGCAATGGGGACGACCTCAAACCCCGCGGTGCGCAGCCGATCTGCGGCCTCGCGTGCCGCCCGCAGGTGGTGGGCTTCCACCCGGGCCGCGGCAAACAGGGGCTCAAGCAAGAGCCCAATGCGGGCGCGCGGGGTGATCATGCGGTGGCCGTGCAGGAACGCATTATCGGCCACGGTGCGGGTGATAAAACCCTCCGCGCCAAGATGGCTGCCCGCAGGCTTAAACCCCACGACCCCGCAGGCCGCCGCGGGAACGCGGATGGAACCGCCGCCATCGCTGGCCTGGGCCGCGCGCACGAGGCCGCGGGCTACCTGGACGGCCGCGCCGCCAGAAGAACCGCCCGGGGTGCGGCCTGGATAAAGAGGATTATCGGGGTGGGGAAGATCCACCGGCTCGGTATCGACGCGCAAGCCCAACTCCGGCGTGGAGGACTTGCCAATGAATATGGCGCCCTGCTTTTCCAATGTCGCGATGAACGGCTCGCTGACCGCGGGATAGTACGTGCGCTTGGCATTGCCCAAAGTGGTGGGCATACCCGCGACATCGTTGAGATCTTTTGCAGATAGGACCCACCCGCGCAGCCGGCCGGTGCGGGCGGGGGTGCGCTGCAGATCCAGGTAGGTAAAACCGTGCTCTGCGGGGCCCATGCCCTGCACATCCGCGCGGAGTCGTTCTATGGAAAAGTCCATGGCGCACCAGTCTAGTGGGCTAAGGTGACGGGCATGACTACAACCATCGCTTTCTTAGGCCCCGCCGGTACGTTCACGGAGGCCGCCGTGCACAAATTCGCTACCGAGTGGGAAGCGCGCGGGGAGACCGTGGAGACCCTGCCGGTGGACTCGCCATCAGCGGCGGTGGCGGCCGTGCGCGCCGGGCAGGCCGATTATGCCTGCGTCGCCATTGAAAATTCCGTGGATGGGGCGGTGACGACGACCTTTGACGCGCTGGTAGAAGGCGATCCCGTACAGATTTACCGCGAGGTAGATATCCCCGTTACCTTCAGCATCATGACAAGGCCGGGAACGAAAGACATCACGCGCCTCAGTACGCACCCGGTGGCCTTCCAACAAATCCGCGGCTGGGTAGCGGAGAACGCGCCGGGCGTGGAATTCGTGCCGGCTAGTTCGAATGCGGCGGCGGCGCAGGCCGTAGCGCGCGGGGAGGTCGACGCGGCGGCGGCGCCAGCGCGGGCGGCTGAAATCTTCGGCCTAGAAACCAGGGCGAGCGGCGTGGCCGACGTGCAGGGAGCGGCCACCCGCTTTGTGTTGGTGGGCCTGCCGGGGCGCCCGACCGCGCGCACCGGCCAGGATCGCACCAGCGTCATTTTCACCCTGCCCAACCAGCCGGGAACCCTAGTGGGGGCGTTACAAGATTTCGCCCACCGCGGGGTGGATCTCTCCCGGATTGAGTCGCGGCCGACGCGCCAAACCTTTGGTAACTACCGCTTCTATGTGGACTTGATTGGGCATATCGATGACCAGCCGGTTGCTGAGGCCCTGCGTGCGGTGTGGTTGCGGGCGGAGGAACTGCGGTTTTTGGGCTCCTGGCCCACCGCGACGCCCGCCGGCCACCCACCGCGGGACTTGGCGGAGGCGGATGCCTGGGTGGCGAGGGCGCGCAGGGGTCAATAATCTGGACGCATGACTGGAAGAATCATCCTGCTGCGCCATGGCCAAACCCATTCCAATGTCTCCCGGCTGCTTGATACCCGGCCGCCGGGCGCGGAGCTTACGGATCTGGGGCGCAACCAGGCCACGGAGGTGGGCCGGGAATTAGCAGGCTTTGTGGGCGAGCGCGAGGTCGACTTCAAGTGCTCGATTGCGCTGCGGGCGCAGCAGACCGCCACCTTGGCGGCGCGCGCCTTTGAACAGGAGCGGAACCTGCCGCGCTTTTCCATTCCCATCGATGTCATCCCGAATGTGCAGGAGATTTTCGCCGGCGATTGGGAGCTCGATGCCAGCGAGGCCGCCCACCGCAGCCACGATACGGCCATGCGCGGCTGGTGCTACGGCGATAGCCAGGCCGCCATGGAAGGCGGCGAGCGGCTCCAGGACGTGCTTTCGCGTTTCCAGCCCGCGTTGGAAGAGATTGCGGCGCAGCTTGCCGATGACCGCGATGTCATCCTCGTCAGCCACGGCGCCGCCATCCGGGTGGTAACCAAGCACGCCACCGGGGCGGACGCGGACTTTGCCTATACCGGTTATATGCCCAATTGCCGCTTTACCGTGATGGAGCCGCGCGGCAAGAAATTTGGCGAGTGGACGCTTACCCGCTGGGCCGATATTGAGCTCTAGCCCCAGCCCAGCTGGTGCAGTTCGTGTTCTTCCATGCCAAAGTAATGGCCTAGCTCGTGGAAGACCGTGACCTTGACCTGCTCGGCCAAGTCTTCTTCTGACGCGGCCCAGCGCTGCAAAGTGCTGCGGTAGATGAAGATGGCATCGGGCAAATACCCGGTGTGGTCGAAGGTGCGCTGGGGCAGGGCGACGCCCTCATAGAGCCCTAGCAAGGTGGGATCATCGGGGTTTTCTTCTTCCACCATGATCACCAGGTTGCGCATCTTGCGCACGAATTCATCGGGCACCTGATCGAGGGCGTCATTGACCATTTCCTCGAAGCGTTCTTCCGATACGGAATACATTTACGGTGCCGGCTTATTATCGCGAATCGGGTTGCGCTCCGGGCGCTCCTCCGGCGGGTTGCCGTCGATGGAGAGCGCCTGGCGGCCGCCGGTGGCGGCACCGGTGATGGAGGAAAAGCCGCCATCATCGCGGGCGTGGACGAGCGAGCAGTTCACGGACTTGGTGCCGCCATTCCAGGACTCTTCAGACACGGTGCCCCAGAACGGCTGCAGCGTGGATTGGTAGAGCTGTTCTTCCCCGCCCAGGTAGTCCTCGGCGGCAGCGGTGCAGGAATCCGAGAGGAATTTATCCATCTCCTTGCCATCCGGGTACGCGTCGGGGAATTTCTTGCCCAGGTCGATGACGGATACCGTCTCCAGCTGGTGCGGCTGGGCGCAGTCCACCACATGCGGTACTTGCTGATCATCGATGGCCAGGCACTCGCCCGGCTTGGCCAGGTTGGCCTGCTCGGAGGCCTCAACATTGCCGGTGGTCAACTGCGGCACGCCGTGATCATCGGTGGTCTGTAGGCCGCACAGCAGGGTGCGGTCACCGTTATTCCACGCGGATTCCGGCGGCAAGATGGAGGCAATATCGTACTTGCCGTGCGGATCCCACTTGCTGTGCAGGTAGCTCACCGTGGCGGACTCACAGAGCTCATCGCGCAGCTGGTGCTGGCGGGTAAGCGCGGGCCGCGAGGCATCCGGGCCGAATTCACTGGTGGGGTAGACGCTGAGATCCTCCACTGTGGAGACCTCGAAGCGGTGCTGCTCCGAGCATTCCACCTCCTTGAAGGAAGCGGCAGAGCCATCCTCATTGATATCCCACGTCACGCAGGACCCAGCGGAAGCGGAGGTAAAAGGCTCCACCTTTGCATCGGAGGATCCTGAGCCATCGGCACCGCCCGCAGAGGACTGTTCGGACGCGGCGGTAGTATCGCCCCCGTTAGACCCGTGGTTGCTGACAATGCCGTAGATGCCCATGAAAACGGCCGCCGCGATTGCTGAGATCAAGGCAATCTGGACGGCCACAGCGGAACGCCACGCAGGTGATTTCTTCATAAGGCCCATTATCTTACCCTTTAAGCAGGGTGTTTTCTAGATTGAGGTATCCCGGGAAACGCGGGTATTCAGGTGGTACCTATCGGTGCGGTAGACCGAGGAACACCATTCCACGGGCTTATCCCCCGAGCGCGAGCAGCGCACGATGTGCAGCAGTGGGGAACCCACGGGGACATCGAGAAGCGGCGCGATCTCCTCGTTGGCGGCAATGGCGGAGACGGTCTGGTCCGCGTCCGTGATGGGGACGCCAAACGTCTTATCCAAAATGGAATACACCGAATTATAGGTGTCATTTTCCAGCAGGCTCGGCGCAAAAGCGGAGTTATACCAGCCATCATCGATGGAATAAGGCTCGCCATCGCCCAAGCGCAGCCGGCGCAAATGAATCTGTTCTTCCGTGGCAGGGGCCCCAAAGAAGTGGGTGGCCGCCTCCGGGGCGCTCGCGCGGCCGCTGTTGAGGATCTTGGAGGAAGCCACCACATCCTGGGCGCTCATTTCATCAGAAAAAGAAGCCAGGTGCAGGCGCGATACCAAGGGGTTGGGGGCTACGAAGGTGCCCTTACCGCGCACGCGGCGCAATCTTCCGGCGGCAACGAGATCCCCGATGGCCCGGCGCACCGTAATGCGGGAGACGCCGTAGGTTTCCTCCAAGAGCCTCTCACCGGGGAGGATATCACCGGGTTTGAGGGTGGTATTACATAATTCCTCCAGAATATCGTGCAATTGAGCGTGCTTTGGGGTGGGGCCATCGCTGATTTCGCGGGCCGGTAATTCTAGGGAGGACATGATTCCATAATAATTCGCTGGTTATTACCACGGCAAGGCAATGGCAGTGCGCTAGAATCAGTTCCGTGATTGATCTCAAGCTACTCCGTGAAAACCCAGACGTTGTCCGCGCCTCCCAGGTCACCCGTGGGGAAGACCCCTCGCTCGTGGATCAGCTCCTCGCTGCCGATGAGAAGCGCCGCCTTGCCATCCAGAAGGCAGATGAGGTGCGCTCCCAGCAGAAATCCCTGGGCAAGAAGATTGGTCAGGCCTCCCCGGAAGAGCGCCCGGCGTTGCTGGAAGGCGCAGATGAGCTGAAAGCCAAGGTCAAAGAGGCCGAAGAGGCTCGGTCCGCGGCTGAGGCCACGGTGGAAGAGTTGCAGTACAAGATCGATAACGTCGTTGAAGGCGCACCCGCCGGCGGCGAGGATGACTTCGTCCTCGTTGAAGAGGTAGGCGAGATCCCGCACTTCGATTTCGAACCTAAGGACCACCTTGAACTCGGCGAGTCCCTGGGACTCATTGACGTCAAGCGCGGTGCGAAGGTCGGCGGTGCCCGCTTCTACTACCTCACCGGCGATGGTGCATTCCTGCAGCTGGGCATGCTGATGTTGGCTGCACAAAAGGCGCGGGAAGCCGGTTTCCAGCTGATGATCCCGCCGGTTCTGGTGCGCCCAGAGATCATGTCCGGCACGGGCTTTTTGGGCCAGCACTCCGATGAGATCTACTACCTTCCGGCCGATGATCGCTACCTCGTGGGCACCTCCGAAGTCGCGCTGGCTGGCTACCACAAGGATGAGATCATCGATCTATCCAATGGTCCCCTGCAGTACGCGGGTTGGTCCTCCTGCTTCCGCCGGGAGGCGGGTTCCCACGGCAAGGACACCCGCGGCATCCTGCGCGTGCACCAATTCGACAAGCTAGAAATGTTTGTCTACTGCAAGCCGGAAGACGCCGAGGACATGCACCAAAAGCTCCTCGATATGGAAAAGGAAATGCTGGCTGCGATGGAATTGCCGTACCGCACCATCGATATCGCCGGCGGTGACTTGGGCTCTTCGGCGGCCCGCAAATTCGATAACGAGGCGTGGGTGCCAACCCAAGGCACCTACCGCGAGCTGACTTCCACTTCCAATTGCACCACCTTCCAGGCCCGCCGTCTGTCCACCCGCTACCGTGATGAGAACGGGAAGACGCAGGTGGCCGCCACCTTGAACGGCACCCTGGCCACCACCCGTTGGATCGTGGCGATCTTGGAAAACCACCAGCAAGCCGATGGCTCCGTCGTTGTTCCAGAGGCCCTGCGCCCATTCGTGGGCAAGGATGTCCTCACGCCGCAGTAGCCTGCGGAACAAAGCTAAAGGAGCACCATGAACGCTGCGACGAATTTCTTGTACCGCCAGATCACCCACATCGGGCGCGGCCTCACCTTGGCCCAAGGCCTGCAGATGCGCCTGTCTGGGGAGGAGAATATTCCCGATGACGGCGGTGCCGTCCTTGTGTGCAATCACACCGGGTATATGGATTTTCTGTTCGGCGCGTTCATTGCCTATCGCAAAAAACGGCTGGTGCGCTTTCTAGCCAAGGCCAGCATCTTTAGCACCCCAGGCGTGGGCGCCCTGCTGCGCGCTATGGGGCACGTGCCGGTAGACCGCATCGATGGCAAAGAGTCCTTGCGCAAGGCGGTAGAGCTTGCCGAGGCCGGCGAGCTCGTCGGCGTCTTTTCTGAAGGCACGATTTCCCGCAGCTTTGAAATTCGCAGCATGAAAACCGGCGCCTCCCGCATCGCTTTTGAAGCGGGCGTGCCAATTGTTCCGCAGGTGATGTTCGGCTCGCAGCGCCTGTGGACAAAGGGTCACAAGAAGAACTTGGGCCGCACCAAGACTCCGGTCTTTATTACCGCGCTCGAGCCGTATTACCCCACCGGGGATCCGGAGGCCGATACCGCAGAAATCCGCCGCCGCATGCAGGAGGCCTTGGAGGGACTCTGGGAGGATTACGAGGCGGAGTTCGGCCCCATGCCCGCCGGCGAATATTGGGTTCCTGCGCGCAAGGGTGGTTCCGCCCCGACGCTGGAAGAGGCCGAAGCCCGCGATGCGGAGGTGGAAACGGAGCGGCACCGAGTGCGTCGCCTGCGCGATGACTTGGTGGGACTCAAAGATCGCGTTTCCGTTTCCACCGTTGAACTCGTGCGCAACCACATGGCCTCTGCCAAGGATGAGGAAGGGCAGGATGAGCACGATGGCAAAGAGCCGCAGGAAAAGAAGCACATCGCGGCCGATACCTTGGAGTGGGTCAAGACCAACCTCAATGCCGTGGTGGAAGAGGCAACCCGCGGCTTGGATGAGGGCAAGGATAAGGTCGCCGATGTTATGGCCCAGCTGAAGACGGATGTGGCGCAGGCCCAAGCCTCTATTGCCGCAAGCAGCAAGGAGATCTGGGAAGGATCCGTGGTAGAGCAGGGATTGCTCGCCGCGGCGACCCAGTCCCGCCTGATAGTTTCCCGTCTGCCGCACCGGCTCAAGGCCCAGTTTTCTGCCATCCCGCGCGTAGTGGTGGCGCATCAAAGCACGCTGAACTGGGAAGACGATGCCCTGACCCCGCGGTTGAAGGCGGCGCTAGAAAGCATCTACCCCGCAGCGGAGGTGCTCATCGTGGTCTCGTGCGATGCGGATCTCGATGTCCCGCAGGCGGTGTGGCATATCCAGCTTGATGAGCAGGCCGAAAAGCCGCTTTTGGATAAAGAAGCGATGAAGGTTACCTCGGTCACGGCCGCCGCCGGCGTGGATTGCATCCTGGATGATTTGGAAGCCAAGCCGAGCGAGGCGCTGGTCTTTGGCAATGAGCCGGGCGATGAAGAATTCTTGAATTACATCCCGGTCGTTGCCCTGGAGACCGCGCCCATCGAGGTGGTCAAGGATGCGCAGGCTGTGACGTATTCCGCCGAGCGCGCAGGTATGTCCGAGGTTTTGGAAGCGATGGCCCGGTTACAAAAAGACTAGGCGCGTGCAAACGTTGGCGTTACCACCCCCGCGAGGGGGTGGTTTTCTTTTTGGTTGGCTAATCAAAGGGCGGGAATTGACTGCTTACGGGGCCGGAAGTTACGTGTGAGAAACCTCTAGTGAATGTTTAAGCGGTGACCTCTACCATAGGAGATAGGAGATATTGGCTCTACTTTTTAGAGCGCAATAGTCGCCATCATGAATCATCCAAAACTTGCTTTTAGCTGTGCTTACGCCATCTCATTCATTGTTTGTCGGAGCAAGCACACATGAGCACCAAGGAAGGAGATGCGGTCTCTAATGACCCAGCAAAGCAATCAATCCTTTAACCCCGAATATTTTGAAAATGTGTGGAATGGCTACGCGGATGAGGACTACGACGTCGTCATCATCGGTGGTGGCTCCGTAGGTGCCGGCGCGGCACTGGATGCGGCAACCCGTGGTTTGAAGACCGCGGTGCTGGAGTCCCGCGACTTCGCCGCTGGTACCTCTTCCCGCTCTTCCAAGATGTTCCATGGTGGCCTGCGCTACCTTGCAATGTTTGACTTCCGCCTCGTGGCAGAGTCACTGAAGGAGCGCGAGCTCAACATGTCCACGTTGGCTCCCCACCTAGTTAAGCCGCTGAAGTTCATCTTCCCGCTCACCCACCACGTATGGGAGCGCGTCATGATGTTCGGTGGCTTTACCCTTTATGACCTCATGGGCGGTGCAAAGAGCGTGCCGATGCAAAAGCACCTCACCCGCAAGGGCGCCCTCAAGGTCACCCCTGGCCTGAAGGAAGACGCCATCGTCGGCGGTGTGCGCTACTACGACACCCTGGTGGACGATGCCCGCCACACGATGACCGTGCTGCGCAGCGCCGCTGAATACGGCGCCGATGTGCGCACCAATACCGAGGTCATCGGTTTTGATAAGGACCGCGGCGGCCGCGTCGTTGGCGCCAAGGTTCGCGATACCGCCACCGGCCGCGAGGCCACCGTGCGCGGTAAGGTCTTCATCAACGCTACCGGTGTCTGGAACGACAAAATCCAGGAGCTGGCCGGCGTGGAAGGCAAGTTCACCGTTCACGCTTCCAAGGGTGTGCACATCGTCGTGCCAAAGGATGCCCTGGATGCAGAAGCAGCCCTGTGCTTCGTGACCGAAAAGTCCGTCCTCTTCGTCATCCCATGGGGTGACTACTGGATCATCGGTACCACCGATACCGACTGGGAGAAGGGCCTATCCCTTCCGGATCCCGCCCCTACAAAGGCGGATATTGACTACATCCTGGATGAGGTCAACCAGCGCGTGCGCCGCCAGATCACCCGTGATGACATCGTCGGTGTTTACTCCGGCCTGCGCCCGCTGCTGTCCGGCAAGTCCGATTCCACCACCAACCTGTCCCGTAACCACGCCGTGGCTCGCGTGGCCCCGGGTATGGTCTCCGTTGCCGGTGGTAAGTACACCACCTACCGCGTCATCGGTAAGGATGCCGTTGACCTAGCCGTGGAAGAACTCGGCGGCAAGGTGCCAGAGTCCATCACCGAGCACACCCCGATCCTGGGCGCTGCCGGCTACCACGCGCTGGCCAACCAGATTCCTACCTTGGCCCGCCGCTACAACCTGAGCGAGGACTTCATCGAGCACCTGCTCGGCCGCTACGGTTCGCTTTTGGGCGAGGTTCTGGCTCCTGCGCAGGACGATGAGTCCCTGCTCGAGCCCGTTCCCGGTGCTGAAACCTACCTCTGGGCTGAGGTGCGCTACGCCGTCACCCACGAGGGCGCGCTGCACTTGGACGATATCTTGACCCGTCGCCTCCGCGTCGCCATCGAGTTTGGTGACCGTGGCGTCAACGCAGCTCCTGCCGTGGCAGACTTCGTTGCTCCGCTGCTGGATTGGAGCGAGGAAGACAAGCAGCTCGAGGTGGATACCTTCACCAAGCACACCGAGGCAGAGCTGGCCGCTGAGGCAGCTGTGACCGACCGCGAAGCTAACGACATTCTGGTCCGCGCTGGCTCCGCTCGTCCGACCGAGACTCAAGGATAAGGGGAGGCGCTAATGGCTGGATCTGATGCATTTTTGTGGGAGTTTATCGGCACCACGCTGCTGCTGCTTCTTGGTAACGGCGTGTGTGCGCTGGTGAACCTCCGCACCTCGGGTGCGCGTGGCTCCGACTGGATAGTTATCGCCTTGGGCTGGGGCATGGGCGTCTTCGTCGGCGCCAGCGTCGCCGACCCGACTGGGGGCCACTTGAACCCTGCGGTAACGCTCATGCTCGCGCTCAATGGTTCGCTTGAATGGAACCTGGTTCCGTTCTACGCGCTAGGCCAAATCCTGGGTGCTATGTTCGGTGCCTTCCTGGCATGGGCCGCGTTCAAGCAACTCTTCGATGCGAATAACTACGACGAAGAGGGCAAGGTTACCGGCGCCAATTCTGAAACCGGGGGAATCTTCTTCACCGCCCCCGCACACCCACACAATGGCTGGAATACGGTAACCGAGTTCATCGCCACCACCGTATTGTTGATGTTCATCGCCTTCGGTCCTGCCGGTGGCGAGCTGGGCCCACTGAGCTACTTCGGCGTGGCATTCGTCGTTGTTGCCGTCGGCCTGTCCCTTGGTACGCCTACGGGATACGCCATCAACCCGGTCCGTGACTTGGGACCGCGTTTGATGTACGCCTTCGTCCTTCCCATTAAGGACAAGGGCAGCGCTAACTGGGGCTATGCATGGGTGCCGATTGTTGGCCCGCTGCTTTCGGCTGTTGCCGTTGGCCTATTGTCCATTGCGCTTTAATCCACCCCCTATACAGGAGAAATTAGACACATGAGTGATAAGAAATACGTCGCAGCTATTGACCAAGGAACCACCTCAACCCGCTGCATCATCTTCAACCACGATGGCGATCAGGTATCCGTGGGCCAGCTCGAGCACGAGCAGATCTTCCCAGAAAAGGGCTGGGTAGAACACGACCCGCAGGAGATCTGGAGCAACACCCGCCGTGCTGTGGGGGAGGCTTTGGCCAATGGCGATATAACAGTAGAAGATATCGACTCCGTCGGTATCACCAACCAGCGCGAAACCACCGTGGTGTGGGATAAGAACACTGGTGAGCCCGTCTACAACGCCATCGTCTGGCAGGACACCCGCACCTCCGCCATCTGTAAGGAACTGGCAGGTGAAGAGGGCCCGGATAAGTGGCGCCGCCGCACCGGCCTGCTGATCAACTCCTACCCAGCGGGCCCGAAGGTCAAGTGGATCCTCGATAATGTTGATGGTGTCCGCGAGCGCGCCGAAAAGGGCGAGCTGCTCTTCGGCACCATTGACTCCTGGCTGCTGTGGAACCTGACCGGCGGTGCCGAGGGCGACGGCGACAAGGAAGCGCTGCACGCAACGGACGTGACCAACGCTTCGCGTACGCTGCTCATGGACATCGAAAAGCTGGAGTGGGACGAAGATCTGTGCAAGGAAATGGGCATTCCGATGTCCATGCTGCCGGAGATTCGCCCGTCCCTGGGTGATTTCCGCACCGTCCGCGAGCGCGGTTCCCTCGCCGGCGTTCCCATTCGCGCCATCTTGGGTGACCAGCAGTCCGCTATGTTTGGCCAGGGCTGCTTCCGCGCGGGTTCGGCCAAGAACACCTACGGCACCGGCCTCTTCCTGCTGCTGAACACCGGTACCACCCCGAAGTTCTCCGAAAACGGCCTGCTGACCACCGTCTGCTTCCAGCGCGAGGGCGAGCGCCCCGTGTACGCACTGGAAGGCTCCGTTTCCATGGGTGGCTCCCTCGTGCAGTGGCTGCGCGATAACCTGCAGCTCATCCCCAACTCCTCTGCCATCGAGAACCTGGCACGCGAGACCAAGGACAACGGTGGCGTGTACATCGTCCCAGCGTTCTCTGGTCTCTTCGCTCCGCACTGGCGTTCCGATGCCCGCGGCGTCATCGTCGGCCTGACCCGCTTTGCCAACCGTGGACACCTGGCACGCGCCGTCCTCGAGGCAACCGCTTACCAGACCCGCGATGTGGCGGATGCCATGGTGGCGGACTCCGGCGTGGAGATCACCGAGCTGCGCGTGGACGGCGGCATGACCACCAACGAGCTGCTCATGCAGTTCCAGTCTGACATCTTGGGCGTGGAGGTGCACCGCCCGAAGAACATTGAGACCACCGCAACCGGCGCCGCTGTTGCTGCCGGCTTGGACAATGGCTTCTGGGAGGACCTCAGCATCCTGGATACCCAGCGCGGTGACCTCACCGTATTCAAGCCCAAGATGGAGCAAGAAGAGGTGGACTACCTCTACGGTGAATGGAAGCGCGCTATCAAGCGTTCCTTGAACTGGGAAGACTCCGATGAGGATGAGATGGACTTCTAAATCCTGAAGTAAACTCGCGGGTATGGATACTTTCCCTACCCGGGCCCCTCGGCTCATCGCGAGCGATATTGACGGCACCCTGTTGGACCGCAATCATCGCGTCCCGCGTCGCAACCGCGACGCAGTGGCGCGGGCGGTGCAGCAGGGTGCTTATTTTGCGTTATCCACCGGCAGGCCCTTTCGCTGGATAGAGCCGGTGCTGGAGCAGCTCACGGTGCGCCCGGTATGCGTGACATCTAATGGGGCGGTGCTCTATGATTCCGCGGAGGACTGCGTCTTATCCGCGCGCGAGCTGTACCCGGACGCGTTAGAAGAGGTGGTGACGGTTGCGCAGCGCGTCCTTGGTACCGTCGGCTTTGGCGCGGAACGCGCGGGCGGTTCGCTTGCCGATGCCCCCGAGGAGCTCTTCGTCGTCGACCCGCACTACTCCGAAAATGCCCTCTTTGAGGGTTTTGGCGTCGTCAGCGTGGGCGAGCTGGTGGCGCAGCCAGTGGTCAAGCTGCTTATCCGGAATACGGAATATTCCGCACCGGAACTCTATGACTTGATTGCTCCCCATATTGATTCGGAGCTGGCGCATATCACCTACTCCATGCAGGAGGGCGTGCTTGAGGTTGCGGCCCCCAACGTCACCAAGCGCCGCGGCGTGGAGTGGTTGGCCAAGCAGCATGGGATAGCGCAGGAAGAGACCATTGCCTTTGGTGATATGCCCAATGACATTGAGATGCTCACCTGGGCCGGCTGCGGGGTGGCAATGGAAAACGCCCTCCCGGCGGTCAAGGCGGCCGCTGATGCGGTCACCGTGGCCAACCACCAGGCGGGCGTGGCAAAGGTTTTGGAGCGCTGGTTCTAGCGCCTCGTCTCCATGGAGGAGACTATTTGGTGTAGATGTCTACCTTTTCGGTGTCGATGTTGTAGACAATCTCGCCGCCCTGGAACTGGACGCGGATTTCCTTGCCGTTCTTAATCTCATTGGTCGTGGGCAGGCCGAGCTTGGAGGCGTTATCGCCCTCTGCCCACTTCTTAGCAATCTCCCCGGTCAGGGCCTTGGCTCCGGAGTCCTTGGAGGAGAGGACCACGCCGTTTTGGAAGAGCTGGTACATGATCTTGCCGGAATCGGTGGAGTTCGGTCCACCAACGGCGAGTCCCAGGACTGGGCCAAAGGCGTTGAGGACGGAGGTCCAGGATTCCTTGAGGCCTTCGTTATTAGAAAGCTGCACAACCTTGTTGACGATATTCGGAATATCGCCCGCGGTCAGGTTACCGGCAACCTTCTTATCAGTATCCGGCTGTGCCACGCGGTCGTTGGCAACCAGGACGCCGAAGACCGCGGCGGCGATGCCAGCCAAGGCCTGGATGGTCGATACTGGAATGTCGACACCGCCGATGGAGGAGGTGGTCCCGCCCGGGGTGGACTGACCGCCGCTAATCGATGGCTTCTTATCCCAGTTCATTGCAGCGGCGCTGCCGCCGACCTTAACCGCGTTGTACTTCTGCTTAGTGTTATCGCGGATCTCTTTCCAGTGCTGCACGGTGTGGCTACCCGGGCACTGGGTGTAGTGGAAATCATTGTGTCCGCTGAAGGCAGGCACGGTTGCCTGCGCGCCGGCCGCATATTTGGACCCGCCGAAGCCACCAGAGGTCAGGGTAGCGGTGCCGGTGGGATCGATGCCTGAGATAGCGGCCTTCCACCCGGCGATTTCTGCTACCGAGTTCAGCATCTTCTGTGATGGTTCCGCAATTTCGTAGTTACCAATCATGGAAATGCCCCAGTTATGGGAGTTGAAGCCACCAACGTGGGCGCCCTGGACGGCCTTGTCGAGTCCGCCGTAACGGCCTTCGTAGATGGTGCCGAACTTATCCACGAGCACGTTGTATCCAATATCGCACCAGCCCAGGTTCTGTGCGTGGTATTCGTAGGCAGCGCGAACCTGCGCGGCGGCCTGTGCCGGGGTGTAGTTATTGGAGCCCGCGGTGTGGTGCAGCGTCATCGCCTTGATGCCGTCATCGTAGGTGGGCTGCTGGCAGCGCTTGGATTCATCGGCGCCCCATCCGGAGCGAGAAACTACCTTTGGCATGCCATCGGTGGTGGCAGTTGGTTCGATGGCGTGGCCTTCTTGGGCATTGCCGTCCATGAAGACGGCATCTAGGTCCGACACGGTGGTGCGGTCGGTGTTGTTCTCATCAGCTACAGGGGCGATATCGCCGACGTTATAGGGCAGCGGTGCGGCACGGTTGGCATCCGCAGCGCCGGCTGCTTTTTCGAGCAATTCAGCATCGTCATCCAGGTTGGAGCCGGTCACGAGGTCCACATTGGCCATGGATACCTGCACATCGTTGGTATCGCCCACGTAAATAAGCTCGGTACCGTTCTTGCCATCGCCGTAGTTCATGGCATCCATATCGAACCACTCGCTCCAGGAGCCGTCCTCCTGCTTGGAGCGGACGAAGGAGTGCACGTCGCGCTTGCCCTCCCAGGTCACAGCGAACATGTTGAATGGTTCGTCGCGGTGGAAGTGCTTGACGGCACGCGGGCCCTCGCCATCGCCTTGCGCTGCCACGGCGGGATCATCAACGACGACGGAGTCGGCGTCGCTAAAGCTTTCTGAGGCGTTTTTCACCTCGATGGGGCCGCCGGAACCGGAGTCCTGGGTTTTGAGGACCTGCTGGCCGCCGAATGCGGCCGCCATGACGAGGGCAATGGAGGAAACCGTCGCGATGACGGGTGTGGTCCACGGTGACCTCGTGGGGACTAGTCGACGTCGTTGCTTCACTCTATTCTCCCTGGGTTGAGTTAGGTGCCGATGTAGCTGTAAAAACGGTTGCCAAAAGTTAACAGTTGATAGTGATGCTACGAGTGTGACAACTGTGAATCTTGTTGCGACACGCCGATGACCCGTGTTCCTCGCTGGCGTGCAATAAAGTGGGAGCCATGACTTCTTATGACCTCATCGTTGTTGGTTCCGGATTCTTTGGTCTGACCGTTGCGGAAAGGGCCGCTAGCCAGCTGGGAAAGAAGGTGCTCATCGTTGAGCGCCGCGAGCACCTGGGCGGCAATGCCTACTCCGAGGCGGAACCCACCACCGGAATTGAAGTGCACAAATACGGCGCGCACCTCTTCCACACCTCCAATAAGCGCGTGTGGGAGTACTGCAACCAGTTCACCGATTTCACCGACTACCAGCACCGCGTCTTTGCCATGCACGATGGCACGGCCTACCAATTCCCCATGGGGCTGGGGCTTATCAACCAATTCTTCGGCCGTTATTACTCGCCCGATGAGGCCCGCGAACTGATCAAGGACCAAGCCGGCGAATTCTCTGTGGATGAGGCCAAGAACCTGGAGGAAAAAGCCATCGCGCTTATCGGCCGCCCGCTCTATGAGGCGTTCATCCGCGACTACACTGCCAAGCAATGGCAGACCGACCCCAAGGAACTGCCGGCCAGCAATATCACCCGCCTGCCGGTGCGCTATACCTTCAATAACCGCTACTTCAACGACACCTTTGAAGGCCTGCCCGTCGATGGCTATGCGGCGTGGCTAGAAAACATGGCGGATCATGAAAACATCGAGGTCCGCCTGGACACCGACTGGTTCGATGTCCGCGAGGATCTGCGCGCTGAGTCCCCGGAAGCCCCGGTTATCTACACCGGCCCGCTGGACCGCTACTTCGACTTTGCTGAAGGCGAGCTCGGCTGGCGCACCTTGGACTTCGACCTCGAGGTCCTCGATACCGGTGACTTCCAGGGGACCCCGGTGATGAACTACAACGATGCCGATGTGGACTTCACCCGCATCCACGAGTTCCGCCACTTCCACCCAGAGCGCAAGGACCGCTACCCCTCCGATAAGACGGTCATCATGAAGGAGTACTCGCGCTTTGCCGATAAGGGCGATGAGCCGTATTACCCCATCAATACGCCGGAGGACCGCGCCAAGCTGGAGGCGTACCGCAAACTAGCCGCCCAAGAAGCCAAGGAGAACAAGGTGTTGTTCGGCGGCCGCCTGGGCACCTACCAGTACTTGGATATGCACATGGCCATCGGCGCCGCGCTGTCCCTATTCGATAATAAGCTCGTGCCCTTCTGGAACGAGGGCAAGGCCATCGAGCAAGAGCGTGGACACTAAGAGCTGCTAATCCGCCCTGGGCACGCTATGCTTAGTCACCTCACAGGTTAGGAGGTGACGGCATGGCGCAACGCAAGAAATACACCAAGCCCGGGCACGCGGACCGCAGCATGTGGAAGATGTCCCCGGAGCGGCTCCAGGAGCATTTGAAACTGCGCAGCCGCGCAACGCGCATTCCCGATAAGAAAAAGCAGCAAGCAAAGAAGGCCTGCCGGAACACCCGGCGGGCCTTTCCGCTATCCAACCCAGCTATGATGAGTGCTCGCATCGCTTACTAGGTGCAGTACTGGAAAGTATTTTTATGGTGTTTATTCAGCCCGAAGCCCAAAAATTCCTCGAGCTGAACAGGGATGCCTCGCAGCTGGACACGCGCACCCCAGAGGAAAACCGTTCCACCCAGCTGAAAACGGCATCGGCGTGGGGCAAGAAAACCCCGATGGCTTCCGTGTACGAGACCTCGGTGCGCGGTGTCACGGTGCGGGTTTATATACCACAGGAGCCCGCGCTTTCCGATGCCCCACCAGCAGAGCCTGCCTTCATCTTCTTCCACGGCGGCGGCTGGGTGCTGGGGGATTTAGAGACCACGGATACAACCGTGCGGGACATTGCCGCAGAATCGGGAATCATCTGTATCAGCGTGCACTATCGCCGTGCACCGGAACACCCCTTCCCAGCACCACTAGATGATTGCCGTGCAGTAGTAGACGGGGTGTTACAAGGAGAACTGGGGATTGGCATCGATCCAACGCGCGTTGCCGTGGGCGGAGACAGTGCGGGCGGCAATATCGCAGCGGTGATTGCACAAGAACTGCGCGATAAGCTGGCTCATCAAGTGTTGATCTATCCCGTCATGGATTTATCCACCTTTGACACGCAATCCCATTCGGATTTTAGTGACGGCTACTACCTCACCCGGCGGCGCCTTAACTATTTTTATGATTCTTACGCGGGCACCGCAGACCGCACGGATATCCGCATGTCTCCCGGCAGGAATGGCTATCTGGCGGGGCTGCCTCCAGCGACGGTGATCACCGGTGAACTTGATCCGTTGGTCTCTGAGGTAAGTGACTACGTTGGGCGGATGCTCAATGCGGGAAATGTAGTGAGCTCTATTGAATTTAAGGGCCAAGTCCATCCGTTCGTCCAGATGGGCGGGATCATTTCGGATGCGTTGGTTGCGCGCACCATTATCGGCAGCGAATTAAAGCGTGCGCTGCGGGGCCGAGGCTAAAGGCCGCGATCTGCCCGAGCTAATAGAAATCTCGGCGTGAACACTCAACACAACACCCAACACTCAACACAACACTGCACATGTTGAGTGTTGTGTTGAGTGTTATGTGTAGTGTTCACCCATAGTTTCGGAACTAAAACCCTGCCACCACCAGTTTTGCCAGCTTGCGGCCTCCGGGTGCGGCGGCGGAGTGATGGTGCCGTGTGGTGTGTGTATGGAGCTGACGGGGCTAATGCCGTGCAGTGAGTTGATAAACCACAGGGGACATTCCGCAGCGAGTGCCGGGGTCAACGGGCGCTGCGCGGTGGAAAGCCCTAAGTCTTCGCAGCGGTGCAGGACCTGGCGCAGGGTCACGCTGGGCAGGCGCACGCCGGTGGGAAGCAGGAGGGTGTCGCCGTCCCAGGCGATGAGCGCGCCGGTGGTGGTTTCTGCGATAGCGCCGTGGGCATCGACAATCGCGGTGTCATCGGTGCCGCTTACCTGATACTGCTCGCGGTAGGCGGCCAGGGCGGGCAGGTCCGGGCCTTTAACTAGAGGCTGTGCGCGGGGATCGGGGGCCTTAGCATAAGTAAGGCGCGTGTGGGCGCGCGGGGCCGGGGCAGGCCGGATATCGAGGTATAGGTTGCCGGCTATGAGGGCGATGCGGGGGAAAAGCTCGCCGCCTGAAAGCAGCTCCAGCATGGCGGGGACGAAGCCGGCGGGCAAGGCTCCAGCCACGGATTCGAAGCGCTTCAGGTGGAGCTGGAGGCCGTGCGTGCGGCCTTGCGAATGGCGCCAGGAATCGGCCACGGTGCAGGAAGCGGTTGGTGGGGTGCAGGGGATAAAGGCGCCGTCGCGCCAGATATAGGAGCTCATGACCACGCCCCTATGACAGATTGGGCCTTGAGATTTCTTTCGGCCAGCTCGGCTGCGGGATCGGAATCGAGGACGATGGCCCCGCCGGCGCCGACGGTGACCTCGGAACCCGCGCGCACCGCGGTGCGGATGACCACGCTGAAATCCGCCTCGCCGGAATAGCCGAGGTAGCCCACGATGCCGGAATAGACGCCGCGGGGTCCGGCCTCGAGGGCATCGATAATCTGGCAGGTGCGCAGCTTCGGCGCGCCAGTCATGGAGCCGGGCGGGAAGGCGGCGCGGATGGCATCGAGCGCGGTGGCACCGGGGCGCAGCTGGCCGGTAATCGTGGAGACGAGCTGGTGCACGGTGGCGTAGCTTTCCACGTTCATCAGCCCTGGAACGCGCACGGTGCCGGGCTCGCACACGCGGGATAAATCGTTGCGCAAAAGGTCCACGATCATAAGGTTCTCGGCGCGGGTCTTGGGGTCATCGCGAAGCAGGGAGGGGTCCTGGTGGGCTGGAATGGTGCCCTTGATGGGCTTGGCCTCGACGCGGTTATCGCGCACGCTGAGGAAACGCTCGGGCGAGGCGCTGCAGATTTCCACACCGTCGAATATCAGATGTGCCGCGTACGGTGCCGGGTTGTGCCGGCGCAGCGCCGCATAAATATCGCCGGTCGCCTGCGCGGTATAGGTATCGGTCAGGCATACCTCGTAGCTTTCCCCGGCGTGCAAGAGCTCTTGGGCGCGCTGGATGCGGTCCAGATAGTCGGTGGTGCGCCAGGCACCCGCGCTTGCCGATGCCGCCCCCTCGCTTCCCACCTGCCCGCCTTCCAGGGCTTCCTCCAGCCGGTCGAGCAGGCTCTGCGCGCCGTCGCCGTCGAGGCAACACAGGTGCGCCACTTGCCGGTGGTGATCGTAGACGAGGAAGGACTGCGGCCGGATGAAGTAGGCATCGGGATAAGGCGAGCGGTGGCGCAGCTGGATGGGCAGGGTAAGCTGCGCGCATTCGTAGCCCAAGTAACCGATTACCCCGCCGGTAAACGGCAGATCCGGCGCGTCAAAGACCTGCGTGGATAGCTCGCGCTCGAGGGTGGTGAGGATATCGGGGGCATCGCCAAGCCGGTAGCGAAAGGAGCGGCTAAGCGGACCGGTGGCATCGCCAAGAATGCTATAGCGCCCGCGCGCGTCGGCGGAGTCCAAGAAGAAGGCGTCGTTGCCGTCTGCCTGCAGCGCCGCGAAGACCCGTGGGCAGTCAATCGCGCCGGGGACCTCGCGGTGGAGGAGGCGAAAACCGCCGAGGAAATTGCGTAGCAGGGTCGCGCCGTGCTGGGTGAGTACCGATTCGGGGTGGAATTGCACGCCCCAATGTGGCAGACCATCGACCTTGAGGGCCTGGACGGTGCCGTCTTCGCTGCGGGCGTGCACGGTGATGCCGGGGGTTGGCTCAATGTGTAGCGAGTGGTAGCGCACCGCCTGAAAATCCTGCGGGATGGTGGCAAAAATCCCCTCGCCGGAGTGGCTAATGGTGGATACGAAGCCGTGGCGCGGTTCGGGCGCGCGGCGTACGCGGGCGCCGGCGAGCATCGCCAGACCCTGGTGGCCAAGGCAGACGCCGAGCAGGGGAATTCGCGCTGCGGCGGCCGCCTCGATAACGCGCCGGGACATGCCAAAGTCGTTGTCTTCCTCCGGGGTTCCGGGGCCAGGGGAGATAACCACGTGGTTGAACTCGCCGGCGCGCACGCGCTCTGGGATGCCGGCGGCCTCGCCCGCGGGAATGACGAGGGGCTCGGTTCCAGAGACCTCTGCGATGAGGTGCGCGAGGTTAAACGTGTACGAGTCGTAATTATCAATGAGCAGGATCATCAAAGGCAGAGTCTATAGCCCAGTGCGCCCCACGCGTAACTTGCTCCACGCGAGGGCTAACTACTGGGTTATGACCAACCAATTGACGTATGTCACACCGCGTTGTAAAGTTAACTTTAAGTTAACAAAAAGCAAACGGGGAAAGAATCCAGGAAAGGGGATAACAATGAACCAGTTTGAAACCCTCCGTCATGACCTACATACCAAGTACGGTCACGGATATACCCGTGCTGACATCGATGCGAAGCTGGACGAGGTCATCGCCAAGCACACCGCCAACGCCGGGCTCGTGGAATTCATCCCCGTGCTGGTAGAGCGCGAGGTGCGCGAGTTCTTCGGAGCCCACCGCATCCACGTTCGCTTCGCCGCGGGCAATAACCACGCCCTGGCCAAGGCCGCCGCGGACCTCACCAAAAAGCACGCGGGGGAGGCGCTCTACGTCGATACCGCCGCCGCACACCCGGAAAATGACGGCAATGACCACTTAGCCCACGTCATGAGCGAGCGCGGCATGGGCCAGGCTCCCAAGAAGTACCTCGAAGAGGTGCGGACCGTGGCCATGCCGGATTACATCGTTTACCTGGGCCGCGAGGTCGAGCGCGATGAAGCCGGCAAGGACATCAAGATCTGGGACATCGCTCCGGCTGAGACCGTTGAGCAGGCCCGCGAGCTTGCCGATGACCTAGAGGCCCGCGTCTACTACATGCTGAACAAGCTGGGCATCGACCCGGTAACCGAGCGCGTGAGCGCATAAGGTGCCTCATTAACCCTGGGCCGAGGAGGAATTCCTCGGCCCTTCTTTTATTGTCCGCGTGTAAACCCGAGCAGTCGCGCGAAAACAACTACGCTAGGTCGCTGACTACTGTTTAAATCGTTTGGAGAATCGAAGCAATCGTGACTGCCAACAACACCACGGCTTATGAGCCCCTGCAGCGAATCTTGCTGCCCAAGCGCGGCGAACCCTTTGACGTACGCATGCTCTACCTCATCGAGGCGGAGCAAAACCGCGAGCGCTTGAGCTGGACAAACCGGACCGCCGTGACCATCCCGGCCGGCGAGGAAGCCTCCTTTGAAACCTACTTCAACGCCTTCCCAGCCTCCTACTGGCGCCGCTGGTCGCAATTGCGCTCGGTGGTTCTAAGCCTGGAGATCGAGGGTCAGGCAAATATTTCTTTGTACCGCTCCAAGCAGGATGGCCAGCGCATTTCCGTGGCCAACCACCTCGTGGGCACCGGCCACCACGAGTTTGAGCTGCCGCTCAAAAACTTCGAGGACGGCGGCTGGCTGTGGTTCGATATCACCGCGGAAAAGGAAACCACCTTAGCGGATGCTGCCTGGTGCTCCCCGCAGGCCCCAGCGGCGCAGACGCTTCCCGATGGCACCGAGCTCGCCCCTTCCGAAAAGCGCGTCGCCGTTGGCATCCCCACCTTCAACCGCCCCACGGACGCCGTCGCAGCCCTGCAGGCGCTGGCAGAAGATCCGGTGGTGGATGAGATCATCGACTTCGTCCTCATGCCGGACCAGGGCAATCAGCACCCGGCCGATGAGCCCGGATACGACGAGGCGGTAGCGCACTTTGGCGATCGCTTCCGCGAATTCCGCCAGGGTAACCTCGGCGGTTCCGGCGGTTATTCCCGCATCATGTACGAGGCGCTGGAGAACACCGATTCGCCCTTCATCTTGTACATGGACGATGACATCGCCATCGAACCGGATTCGGTGCTGCGTGCCGTCCAGGCTGCACGCTACGCCGCCAGGCCCATCATCGTGGGCGGGCAGATGCTCAACCTGCAGGAGCGTTCCCAGCTGCGCACCACCGGTGAGCAGGTCAATCGCTCCGATTTCATGTGGGGCGCCGCCCCGCACGCCGTGTATGACCACGACTTTGCCAAGTACCCGCTGCGCGCCATTGGCACGCCAGAAACTCGCTTGGATCCAAAGAAGTACGATTCCCGCGACCTACACCGCCGCGTGGACGTGGAATATAACGGCTGGTGGATGTGCCTCTTCCCGCGCGTGGTGGCAGAGACCAACGGCCAGCCACTGCCGCTCTTTATCAAGTGGGACGATACCGAGTACTCCCTGCGCGCCGCCCGCAATGGGTTCCCAACCGTGACTTGGCCAGGCGCGGCCATCTGGCACATGGCCTGGGCGGATAAGGACGATGCCATTGACTGGCAGGCCTATTTCCACCTGCGCAACCGCCTGATCGTGGCCTCGCTGTACCACGATGGCGCAGTATCTGGCATTACTAGGTCTATCTTTAAATCCACGCTCAAGCACACTATGTGCATGGAATACTCCACCATGGCCATCCAAATTGAGGCCATGAAGGACTTCCTTGCGGGGCCAGACCGCCTCTTCGATATCTTGGATACCTCGTTGCCGCGCATCGCGGAGATCCGCAAGAACTACTCGGATGCGGTCATCATCGAATCCGCGGATCAGCTGCCAGCGCCGACCGGCGCGCCCGGCGTTCCCACCCGCAATGTGGGCGGCCGCCTGGGCAAGGTCAAAAAGCTGCCGTGGGCGGCCAAGGGCCTTAAGCACCTGCTGAGCAAGGAGGATCCGGCGCACCACGCGGCACCGCAGCTGAACCTCACCCCAGAAGAGGCGCGCTGGTTCACTCTGTCCCGCCTGGATTCCGCCACCGTGTCCACGGCCGGCGGCACGGGCGTAGCCTTCCGCAAGCGCGACCGCGATTTGGCCAAGGAGCTTATCGCCGAAACCCGCGGCCTACTAAAGGAAATTGAAGAAAACTTCGATGACCTGCGGGCGCACTACCGCGCCGCGTTGCCGGAATTGACTGCGCGGTCCTCCTGGAAGAAGGTTTTTGATGCCCAATAAGCTTTCCATCGCAGAATCCCGCGTCCTGGAATCCATCCAGAACGCCGCCTTTGACGTGCCGGGCGTAGTGCCCACCGCCCGCGGTTTAAGCCACCTGGGTGAGCACGCCCTGGGCTGGATGGGCAGCGCGGCCCTCGGGGCCAGCCTGGACAAAAAACGCCGGGAAGGTTGGGTTCGGATCGGTGCCGCAGCGTTTACCGCGCATGCGGCAAGCGTGGTGCTCAAGCGCATCGTGCGGCGCAAGCGGCCCGACTATTCCTACGTGCGCGTTGGGGTGAAAACCCCCTCGCGCCTGTCCTTCCCGTCCTCGCATGCCACCTCCACCACCGCCTTCTTGGTGGGCCTTTCCCGCCTGACGGGGTCCAAGGCCCCGCTCGTGGGAGTGCCGGTGATGATGGCATCGCGTATGGTGCTCGGGGTGCATTATCCAACCGATACCGTCGCGGGCGCAGCCATTGGCGCTGCCACCGCGCGGGCAATGACGAAGGAGAAAGACGCATGAGTGAGGCTGAAAATCAGCACTTTCTCTATTCGGAGCCGCATACGTCCGGCGTCGATACCGGCCGCAAGCGCAAGCCGCCGAAGAATTTGGTCGATGGCATGGTCAAGGCCCTGCGCCCGAAGCAATGGGTAAAAAACATCCTCGTGCTGGCCGCGCCCGCCGCGGCCGGTGCGGAGTCGCTCTTTCACGGGCGCGTGCTTGTCGATGTCCTCCTAGCCTTCATCGTCTTCTGCCTCGGCGCCTCTTCCATCTACCTAATCAATGACGCCAAGGATTGGCGCGAGGACCAGGAGCACCCGACTAAGCGCTTCCGCCCGATCGCCTCGGGCGTGCTGCCCATCAAGGTGGCCTATGTCATGGCCGTGGTGCTCGTTGGCCTGTCCATCGGGCTGTCCTTCTTGGCCACCGCGGGGCTAGAGCTGGCCATCGTCATGGCGGTCTACATCGCCCTGCAGCTGGGCTATTGCTTTGGCTGGAAGCACATTCCGGTTATCGATATCGCGCTGGTTTCCTCTGGATTCATGCTGCGCACCATGGCTGGCGGCGTGGCGGCCGATATTGAGCTTTCACAATGGTTCTTGCTGGTCGCCGCCTTTGGCTCGCTGTTTATGGCCTCCGGTAAGCGCTATGCCGAAATCCTGCTGGTGGAAAAGACCGGTGCGAAAATCCGCAAGTCCCTGCAGGGCTATACGCCGACCTACCTGCGCTTTGTGTGGACGCTAGCGGCCACCGCCGTGGTGGTCTTCTACTCCCTGTGGGGCTTTGAGCTGGCGAATGCCGCAACCTCCGGTGGCGTGTGGTACCAGATTTCCATGGTGCCGTTTACCATCGCCATCCTGCGCTATGCCGCCGACGTGGACCGCGGTCAAGGTGGTGCGCCGGAAGAAATCGCGTTGGGGGACCGCACCCTGCAATTCCTCGCCATCGCCTGGCTGGCGTGTATCGCCATGGCCGTCTACGTCATGCCATTGGTCTAGGCAGCGGCGGATTTTCGATGTAGCAAATTCCGATCGGACTGATACACTCGATCCTCGTGTTTAACACCGATAACAAGGCCCTCGCGCGCTGGAGCATTCCAGCCTCGGCTCTTGTCATCGGTGTTTTGTCTTTGTGGGGCGGTTTCGCCCGCCGCTGGATCTCCGATGATGGACTTATCGTCCTGCGCACCGTCCGCAACCTAGAGGCCGGCAACGGTCCGGTATTCAATGTGGGCGAGCGCGTTGAGGCCAATACCTCCACGCTGTGGCAATACCTCATCTTAGCGGTGCGGTGGGTCAGCAATGCTGAACTAGAATCCATCGCCATCTACCTCGGGCTGGTCCTGGCCGTGGCGGCGATGGTGCTGGGCACGTGGGCATCGGCAAGCATGCACTCCGGCATCGTGCTTCCGGCTGGCGCCTTGGTTTATGTGGCGCTGCCGCCGGCGCGTGACTTTTTTACCTCTGGCCTGGAATGGGGGCTCTGCCTGTTCTACCTGGCCATGTTGTGGTGGCTGCTGCTGCAGTGGGTGCGCCCGCACCGCCACGCGCGCGGGAATTCCGCCGCGTATTGGCTCGCCTTCTGGGCCGGGCTGTCCTGGCTGATCCGCCCCGAGCTGGCGCTGTACGGCGGCATCGTGGGGATCGTGCTGTTGATTTCCACGCGCTCGTGGAAGGTGCTGGCCATCGCCCTGCCGCTGCCCTTGGGCTACCAGATTTTCCGCATGGGATACTACGGCCTATTGACCCCGCATACGGCGGTGGCGAAATCCGCCAGCGGCTCCGAATGGGGAAAGGGCTTTACCTACCTCGGTGACTTCATTGGGCCCTATTGGCTGGTGCTGCCGCTTGCCGTGCTGGTGGTAGCCGCACTCTGGAAGGCTGAGCTGCGCCCGCCGCAGCTGCGCTCTACCGCAAGCGCCGTCTACATCTTCGTTGGTACTGCGGTGCTGCACACCCTCTATGTCCTGCGCGTGGGCGGCGATTTCATGCATGGGCGCATGCTGCTGCTTCCGCTTTTTGCCGCGCTGCTTCCCATTTTTGTGGTGAACATGCGGGTATGGGTGGCTTCTGTCGCTTGCGCCGTGTGGGCCATTGTCATTGCGCTGCGCGGGCACCCGGTGGATCCAGCCGTCTATGACAGTGATATTTCCATTGTGGACGAGCGCGATTTTTGGACCCACGCCACGCAGATGGATACACCGCCCCGCCACCACGAAGAATTCCTGCGCAGGGAGATGATGCACGGCTATACGGACGCGATTAAGGAGCTGGAGGACGGCGATGCCATGACCTTCCGCTACCTGCAAGACGATGGCAGCCCCTCCTGGCTGGCTACCGAGGGGGATCCTTCGCGCACGGATCCGCCCACGGTCTATTTCTTGAACCTGGGGCTTACCTCCATGAATGCCCCGTTGGATGTGCGCGTGCTCGATGAGATTGGCCTGAGCAACCCGTTGGCCGCGCGCCAGCCCCGCATCGAGGGCGGGCGGATTGGCCACGATAAGAGCCTGGGCATGCCGTGGCAGGTGGCGGATTCCGCGGCCGATATTGATTCCGTACCGTTCTGGATTGATAAGGACGCGGCCCGCAAGGCCCGCACCGCGCTTAACGATGCCGATTTTCAGGAACTCTTTGCTACGTACAGGGATCCCTTAACTTGGGGCCGATTCTGGGAAAATATTAAATTTTCCCTGACAGACGGGCGGACGCTTTCCTTCTCTTCCGATCCGGGGTCTTACCTGGACTGATGGGGGAAGATGCAACATTTGGCCCGGGAGTGCATTAGACTGCTTGCTAGTTAGGCTTCTCGCGTCGGGATGTTAACGGTTCACAGATTCCGAGCGATAAAGCTAAGTGACAATTACCAAATACTTTGTGAAGGAGAAAGATGACTGCATCTATTAGGGGTCGCGTCCTTTCGGTCATCATGGCAGTCGCCGTAGCGCTGGGTCTTGCCGTAGTGGCAGGCGGCACCCAGCAGGCGCACGCAGCTCACCGCGATTTCTTGCGTGCGGACAATACTGGCACGTGCGAGTGGGACCAGGTGGGCTGGTGGGTCCAGCGCTGCGACGTGTGGTCTCAGTCGATGGGCCGCAATATCCCAGTGCAGATCCAGCCCGCAAAGAATGGCGGCAACGCTGGCCTGTACCTCTTGGACGGACTGCGTGCGACCGACCGCACCAACGCGTGGGTCAATGACGTCAACGCGGCACGTACCTACGAGCCGCACAACATCACCCTGGTCATGCCGGTAGGCGGCGAGTCCTCCTTCTACGCTGACTGGCAGGCACCCGCTAAGTACGACCCGAACGAGCCGGTCAACTACAAGTGGGAGACCTTCCTGACCAGCGAGCTTCCCGCCTACTTGGAGAGCAACTTTGGTGTGGCCCGCAATAATAACTCTATTGCTGGCCTGTCCATGGGCGCTGGTTCTGCCTTGACCTTGGCCGCAAAGCACAATGACCAGTTCCGCCAGGCGCTGTCCTTCTCTGGCTACCTGACCACGACGGTGCCGGGCGCGCAGACCTTCATGCGCTTTGCCATGCTGGATGCCGGTGGGTTCAACATCAACGCGATGTACGGCTCGCTGTTTAACCCGAAGCGTTTCCAGAATGACCCCTTGCTGCTCATCCCGCAGCTGCGCAATACCGATGTCTACATCTCCGCCGCAACCGGTATCCCGGGCGACCTTGACCGCCAGCGCTACCTCCCAGAGCACCAAGCAGCCGGTGCTGCCCTTGAGGTTGGTTCCCGCATCACCACCCACGTCTGGGAAGGTGCAGCTCGCCTGCAGGGCCTGAACCCGACCGTGGACTACCCGGCACAGGGGCTGCACAACTGGCTACAGTTTGGCTACCAGCTGGAGAAGTCGAAGCCGCAGGTTCTCAACGTTATGAACGCTTGGTAAAAGCCTTTTGACGCTTTCGTCCCCTACCTTGTGGTAGGGGACTTTTTGCGTCTGTAATAGGGCTTGAGTTCAGCCTCGTCCGAACCGCAATAAATGGTGATATAAATTGCCTCCGGCGTGTCAGCCTTTCTTAAGCCTCAAGTTCAACTTAAACTTAAGCGCACAATAGACAGCTCACGCCGCAGGCGGCAGTCCGGAGGAGGGGAACCTTCGGAATGTAGCCGCGGTAAATCTTCAAGGACGTTTACCTATGCGCAAAAACACTTCCCCGGGCAAGGCCCGCAAGGGGCTTGCGGTAGCAGCCGTACCGACCGCCATCGCCGTTGGACTGGCCCTGCTGCCCAATGCCACAGCCCAAAGCTCACTTGGTGATATTAGCTCTGCTCAGCCAGGCGGTGGCGGCAGCCTGTCTGACCACTTTGCGCCCAAGGATCCGCCGGCTCGTACCCCAGTGGAGACCGAGTACCCAGAGGTAGAGGGCCTGCCGGATGGCGTAAAGATCAACCGTGTGGAGTACCTGTCCAACCGCCACCTGATGGTCTATATCAAGTCCGCAGCGATGCCGGATCAAGAGCAAAAGGTGCAGATCCAGCTCGCGCGCGACTGGTATTCGCAGCCGGAAAAGAAGTTCCCTGAGGTATGGGCACTCGACGGCCTGCGCGCCCGCGATGACGAGTCCGGCTGGACCATTGAGACCAATATCCTCAACCAGTACGCGGACCGCAACGTCAACCTCATCATGCCGGTGGGCGGCGAATCCTCCTTCTACTCCGACTGGCAGCAGCCGGATGCAGGCAAGAACTACAAGTGGGAGACCTTCCTGACCAAGGAATTGGTTCCCATCTTGGATAAGGAATACCGCTCCAACCAGAAGCGCGCGGTCACTGGGCTGTCCATGGGCGGTACCGCTGCGATCAACTTGGCGGAGCGCAACCCGTACCTGTTTGGTTTCGTGGGCTCGTTCTCCGGCTACCTTGATACGACCACCCGCGGCATGCCGCAGGCCATCATGGCTGCGCAGCGCGATGCCGGTGGCTTCGATTCCCGCAAGATGTGGGGCGAGCCGGGCTCGCAGGACTGGATCGACCACGATCCAAAGCTGGGCATCGAAAACCTCAAGGACATGCAGGTCTATGTCTCTGCCGGTAACGGCAAGGATGACTTTGGCAATGCCACCTCCGTGGCCAAGGGCCAGGCAAGCTTGGCCGGCATGGGCTTGGAGGTCATCTCCCGTATGTCCACCCAGACCTTCGTGGATTACGCGAAGCGCGCCAATGTGGAGCCTGTGGTGCAATTCCGCCCCTCCGGCGTGCACAGCTGGGAATTCTGGCAATTTGAGATGCAAAATGCATGGCCCTACATTGCGGATGCCCTCAACATTGACAAGGCCGACCGCGGTGCGGACTGCCAGACCGAAGGCGAGATCGCCAAGGCCACCAAGGAAGGCCACATCGGTTCCTGCCTGAATAACGAATATGATGTTGCCGATAAGGGCAAGGCACAAGACTTCGAAACCGGTACGGCGTACTGGTCCCCGGAGACCGGTGCGCACGCCCTGCACGGCCGCATTGGTGCCCGTTATGCGGAAATCGGTGGCCCTACCTCCTGGTTGGGCTTCCCGAAGTCCGATGAACTTAAGACGCCAGATGGCAAGGGACGCTTCGTGCACTTCGAACACGGTTCCATTTACTGGAGCCCAGAGACCGGCGCCTGGGAAATTACCAGCGACATGTTTAAGAAGTGGGGCGAGAAGGGCTACGAAGGCGGCGATCTGAAGTACCCGACCGGCGCGGTCAAGAAGGTGGGCGAAGGCTATACCCAGGAATTCCAAAACGGAGTTTTGACCCGCAACCCGGACGGCAAGAACCAGGTGTCCTTTGGTGCCATTGGCAAAAAGTACAAGGATATGGGCGGTGTCGAATCCCCACTGGGCTTCCCCACAGATGGTGAGAAGAAGGTCAAGGACGGCAATGGCTTCTTCCAGGAGTTTGAACATGGCTCCATCTACTGGTCCCCAGAATCCGGCGCGCATTACATCTTGAAGGGCGCCATCATGGATGAATGGGGTAAGAAAGGCTGGGAGCACGGCGAATTTGGCTGGCCCACCTCTGATTACTCCGAAATCGCAGCTGGTGGATTGAAGCAGGAGTTCCAGCACGGAACGATCAGTGAAGTCATGGGCCGCGTACAGACTGAAAAGAAGTAAGCATGCGTAAATTAGCCATCGTAGGAGCGGTCTTATGCCTCGGCTTGGCAGGGTGTGACTCTGCCACCGTGGATAGTGACTCCGGCAATGACACTTCGGTGGCGCCGCTGTCGCGCGAAAAGACCTCCGAGGAATCGACCACGAGCAGTAGCGAGTCTGCATCTAGCAGTGCTTCCTCCTCGCAGGAGCCCTCCGAGTCCAAGGACGATTCCAAGGATTCCGCGGAGCCGCGGAACGGCTCTGGTTCCGCGAACTCCCCGGAGGACCGCGGCGCCCGTGAGATCTCTGAAATCCCATCCGCGCAGCTGCCCAAGGAAGAGGCTGCGTATCTGGATTCGTTGAAGGATGCAGGCGTGAACGTCAATGGGGTAGAAGATCAGCTCCTCGGTGCTGGCCAGGGCGCTTGCGGCGAGGATGAAATCACCATTCCCGCAGTGGCCGGGCAACTGATTGAACAGCAACGCTCTGATAAGGACTTTGACGAGCTCACCAAGCTGCTGCAGGACAACGCACGTTCAGCCCTTTGCTAGCTTCCTTTGAGGTTTTCCGGGTACAACTAGTTCATGCGAAAAATCATTACCGTCGTTGCCGTCCTCGCCCTCCTCGTTGTGATCGGCGCGGGGGCGGTGCACTACCTCACGACCTCGGACTCGGCGGGGCCTAGCGCCCCCGAGGAGTCAGAGTCTGCGGCACCACCGGAACCATCTCAACCGGATTGGTGCCCAGCAGTGGAGTTTATTTCCGCGCCAGGCACCTGGGAATCCGCGGCAGACGATGATCCCTTGAACCCTTCTGCTAATCCGCGCTCGTTCATGCTGTCTATTACGCAGCCGTTGCGGGAGGCCTACGGGGATGATGTGAAGGTGTGGACCCTTCCTTATACTGCGCAATTTAAAAATATCAATGCGCAGGAGGAGATGAGCTACGACGATTCCCGCAATGAGGGCACCGCGAAGATGAATGAAGAGCTGCGCGGCATGCACGATAGCTGCCCACAGACCAAGTTCATTTTGAGCGGATTTTCCCAAGGTGCGGTCATCGCCGGCGATGTGGCCGATGATATTGGCGGTGGCGAAGGCGTGATCCCCGCGGAAAATATCGCGGGCGTGGCGCTGATCGCAGATGGCCGGCGTGAAAACGGCGTGGGCCAAAATCCAGGCCACGCGCTCGGCGGAATCGGTGCCGAAATTGCCTTGGAGCCCGTCTCCGGGCTCGTCCAGCCCATCGTGCCTGGAGCGACCATGCGCGGCGCGCGCCCGCATGGCTTCGGCGAGCTCGCGGATAGGACCTACCAGATCTGTGCCCCGGATGACTCCGTGTGTGATGCTCCCACCGGCGTGGGCAATGGTTTGGAACGCGCCAAGGATTTGATCGGGGCCAATGGGGTGCATGCGCAGTACGCCAGCAATGACGGCGTGATTGATGGGACTACTGCAAACCAGTGGGTCGTGGACTGGGCCCACCGGGTCATCGACGCCGTGTAACATGAGGCGCTAACACATCGATATTTTTTAAGACAAAACCATTTACCAAAGGAGAATCGATGGATATACAGCAACTCATGGGGAAGTTCTTTGATGCCGAGGGCAATATCGCCCTCCCCGCAGAACTCACCTTGGCGGGCCTGGCAGAGACCCTCTACCAGGCAGAAACGGATACCTCGCAGGTAGTAATCCGCCAGTGGCTCTACGATGAGGGAGACACCTCCCGCGAGCTCAACCGCCAAGAGATCAATACCCGGATCAAAGTGGTGGCAGCGCGCCTGCAACAGGTCGCAGAACCCGGTACCCGCGTGGCCATCCTGGCGGGCAACTCCCCCGAGTACCTCTTTGGTTTCTTGGGTGCGATGTATGCGGGAATGACCCCGATTCCGCTCTATGATCCGAATGAGCCGGGGCACGCGGATCACCTCAAAGCGGTCTTTGCTGACTGTGAGCCCACCGTTGTGTTGACCAACCGCGTATCGGCCGCGGCGGTGCGCACCTATTTCTCCACCGAGCGCGAGCGCCCGCGCGTCATCTCCACCAATGCGCTGCCAGATTCCTTGGCGGCGTCGTGGAAGCCGGTCGTCAGTGAGGGCGTGGAGTCCACCGCCTTCTTGCAGTACACCTCTGGCTCAACGCGCACCCCTGCCGGCGTGGAGCTGAGCAACCGCGCGATCCTGGTTAATGTGCTGCAGATCTTCCGCGCGATCAACATGCAGTTCCCGCCGCGCGTGGTCTCGTGGCTGCCGATGCACCATGATATGGGCATCATCTTGGCGCTATTCACCACGATTCTGGGCATCGAATTGGATTTGATGACCCCGCGCGATTTCATCCAACACCCCAACCGGTGGGTTGAGCGCATCAGCCGCCAGCCGGGGGATGAGAAGAAGACCTATACCGCCGTGCCCAATTTCGCCCTGGAATTGGCCGCGCGCTACGGCAAGGACGCGGATTTCTCCAACGTCGATGGCATCCTCATTGGTTCTGAGCCGGTGACGGAACCAGCCGTGCAGAAATTCCTGGACACCTTCAGCGTCGAGCGCTCCGTGCTGCGCCCTTCCTATGGTTTGGCGGAAGCCACCCTCATCGTTTCTACCGCACAGGGTGACAAGCGCCCGATCATCTCCCACTTCAACCGCGAGAAATTGGCGGACGGTAAGGCGGTTATTGAAGAAAAGTCTGCGGCAACGGTTGCCTTCGCCTCGAATGGCCAGGGCGTCTCGTTCCAGCACCTAGCCATCGTGGATCCTGAAACCAAGGCCGAGGTCCCAGAGGGCACCATTGGTGAAATCTGGGTGCATGGGCAAAATATGGCAACGGGCTATCTCAACCGCCCAGAAGAAACCGCAACTACCTTCCGCAATACCCTGGGCGAGCGCATCCAGGATGGCTTGCCGGAGGATGATTGGTGGATGGCCACCGGCGATCTCGCCACCATCATCGAGGGCGAACTGTATATCACCGGCCGCCTTAAGGATCTCATCGTCATCGCCGGGCGCAATCACTACCCGCAAGATATTGAAGGCACCGTGCAGGACGCATCCGCGCACGTGCGCCCAGATTCCATCGCCGCCTTTGCCGTGGAGGGTGAGAGCTCAGAGTCCTTGGTGCTCTTGGTGGAGCGCGCTGATGACGCGGATCCATCTGGCGACGCCGCCGCCGGCGAGGCGATTCGCACGGCCGTGACGAAGAATCACGGCATTACCCCGAGCGATATCGTGTGGAAGGCGCCGGGAGAAATTAAGCGCACCTCCTCGCATAAGATTGCCCGCCGCGTGGCAAAAAAGGACTACCAAGCTTAAAGCCGGATTCGGACGTTAAGTTAACAAGGTGACAAAATAGAGCGATATAGGTATTTGTCGTTCTATTAACCCCACTAGGAAAGACGGTTTATGACCATCGAGCAACTTCGTGCATGGCTGCGTGACTGGGTATCCCAGGCCACGGGCGTTGCCGCTACAGAGATTTTAGATTCCACCCCACTGGAAAATTATGGTCTTTCCTCACGAGATGCCGTAGTGCTATCGGGTGAATTAGAAAATCTCTTAGGCACGCGGCTCGATGCCACGGTGGCGTATGAGTACCCCACGATTGAGCTCCTAGCCAATCGCCTGCTCACTGAGCCCGCGGGGCGGCGCGACGATGCCCCGCGCGTGCAGCGCTCGACTCGCGCTGCGCAGGGTACTGATATTGCGGTTATCGGCTTGTCCGGTCGTTTCCCAGGTGCCAAAGACGTGCCGGAATTTTGGACCATGCTCGCGGAATCGCGCGCGGGTACTGGTCCGCTGCCGGTGGGGCGGTGGTCTGAATACAGCGCCGATCCGGTAATGAGCGAGAAGATCGCGCAGCAAAATACCGATGGCGGTTATATCGACGATGTTGCATCCTTTGATGCGGAGTTCTTCGGCCTATCGCCGTTGGAGGCCGCGAACATGGATCCGCAGCAGCGCATCCTGCTCGAGTTGGTATGGCACGCGCTGGAGAACGCTGGTCTTCCTGCCAATGAGCTGCGCGGCACGCACACGGGCGTGTACATGGGCTCAACCAATAATGATTACGGCATGCTGATTACGGCCGATCCCACGGAGATGCACCCTTATGCGCTTACGGGTAATTCCTCGGCAATTGTTGCCAACCGCATTTCTTATGCCCTGGATTTCCGCGGCCCGTCTATCAATGTGGATACGGCTTGCTCGTCTTCCTTGGTTGCGGTCGACCATGCCATCAAGGATCTGCGCACCGGCGCCGCCGATGTAGCGCTGGCAGGTGGCGTGAATATCTTGGCCGCTCCGCACGCCTCCACCGCCTTTTCGGAATTGGGTGTCACCTCTCCTACCAGCGCCATTCATGCTTTTTCCGATGACGCCGATGGCATCGTGCGTGCCGATGCCGCCGGCGTGCTGGTGCTCAAGCGCCTAGAGGACGCGGAGGCCGATGGCGATGAAATCCTAGCCGTCCTCAAGGGCTCTGCCGTCAATTCTGATGGCCACTCGAATGGCCTGACCGCACCGAACCCAGAAGCGCAAGAAGACGTGCTGCGCCGCGCCTACGCGGATGCGGGCGTGGCGCCCGAGGACGTGGATTATGTGGAGGCCCACGGTACGGGCACCATCTTGGGCGATCCCATCGAGGCCAGCGCGCTCGGCCGCGTGCTGGGCGCTGGGCGCGGCATTGAATCGCCCGTGCTCTTGGGCTCTGCCAAGACCAATATCGGCCACTCCGAATCCGCCGCGGGCGTCGTGGGCCTCATCAAGGTCATCGAGGCCATGCGGCACGATATTATTCCCGCGAATATCAATTACGCTGGCCCGAACCGCTATATCGATTTCGTGGCCGAGCGCCTCGAGGTCGTTGAAGACCCGCGCGAGTGGCCGGAATACTCCGGGAAAAAGGTGGCCGGCGTGTCGGGCTTTGGCTTTGGCGGCACGAATGCCCACGTCGTCTTGACGGATTACCCGGGCACCCCGCGTACCAGCGAGCCGCAGCTATCCACCGGCACGGTGGCGTTGCCTGTCTCCGGCCTCTTGCCTTCTCGCCGCGCGCGTGCGGCGGGGCTGCTCGCGGATTTCTTAGAGGCAGAACAGCCAGACTTGGCCGATGTAGCGCGCACGGTCGCGCGCCGCAACCACGCGCGCTCGCGCGCCGTCGTCATGGCCAGCTCCATTGAAGAGGCCATTAAGCGCCTGCGCCAGGTGGCCGAGGGCAAGGTGTCTGTAGGCATCGCCGCGGCGGATTCCCCGCAGGTGCAGGGACCGGTCTTCGTGTATTCCGGCTTCGGCTCCCAACACCGCAAGATGGCGAAGGACATGATTGCCCTGTCGCCGCTGTTTAGTGCGCGGCTGAAAGAACTCGACGAGGTCGTTGATTTCGAATCTGGCTGGTCGATCCTGGACATTGTTGAGGACGATTCCCAAACCTATGACACGGAAACCGCGCAGGTTGCCATCACCGCCATCCAGATCGCGCTAACGGATCTATTGGCCTCCTTCGGCGTGCGCCCGGCGGGCGTTATGGGCATGTCCATGGGTGAGATCGCCGCGGCCTATGCCGCGGGTGGCATTTCCGCGCGGGACGCGATGACCATCGCCTGCCACCGCGCGCGCTTGATGGGCGAGGGAGAGGCATCGCTAAGCGAGGCCGACCAAGGCGCCATGGCAGTAGTTGAACTGTCCGCCGAAGACATCGCTGCCCTCGATGCATCCATCGAACCAGCCGTCTATACCGGCCCCGGCATGACCACCGTGGGTGGGCCGCGCCAGGCGGTACTGGACCTGGTGGAAAAACTCGATGGGGAAGGAAAATTCGCCCGCGCCCTCAACGTGAAGGCGGCGGGGCATACCTCCGCCGTCGATCCGATCTTGGGCGAGCTCGAAGCAGCCATCGCCGGTATGGAAGCCCGCCCGCTGCATACGACGCTCTTTTCCTCCGTGGATAAGGGTGAGGTCTACCGCCCCGGCGCCACCGTCCACGATGAGGATTACTGGCTGCGCATGACCCGCTACCCTGTGTATCTGCAGGACGCTACGGAACAGGCCTTTGCCGCAGGCCACACCCAGCTGGTGGAGATTTCGCCGAACCCGGTGGCGCTCATGGGGCTTATGTCTACCGCGTTTGCCGTGGGCAAGGCCGATGCGCAATTGCTGTATAGCCTAAAGCGCAAGGTGGATCCCACCGAGTCCTTGTTGGATCTATTGAGCAAGCTCTACGTAACCGGAACCCCGGTGAATTTCGCCGCCGTAGTGGGCTCGGGCGCGCAGACGGAAGCGCCGTATACCCAGTTCAACCGCCAGCGCTTCTGGACCAATGCGCGGCCCTCGGCTGGGGTCTCCGGCCTGCCCGGTACCCGCGTGAACCTGCCGGAGGGCAAGGTGGCCTTTTCCACCAACGCCGACCAAGCCCCGTCCGCGCTGGCTATCGTGGAGGCCGCCGCAGAAGCAGTGCAGCCTGGGGCACATATCGTGGCCGCGGAGGAACACCGCGATCTCCCGCCGTACGGGGAAATTACCACCGTCGTCACCACGTCCATCGGCGGCATGTCCATCGCCGTCTATAGCGTGCAGGACACCAGGACGGAGCTCTTGGCGGAAGGTTTTGCCTCCGGCCTGGACTTGGGCGCGGGTGCGATCCCTGGGGTTGCAGCGGTGCCAGAGGGCAGCGCCGCCCCGGAGCCGACTGCCGATGACGCGGATGTAGACGCGGTGCGCTGGGATCCGCGCCAAGAGACCGTCGAGGACCGCCTGGCGCTTATCGTGTCCGAATCCATGGGCTATGACGTCTCGGATCTGCCGCGCGAGCTGCCGCTGATTGACCTGGGATTGGATTCCCTGATGGGCATGCGCATTAAAAACCGCGTGGAAAATGACTTTCAGATTCCACCGCTGCAGGTGCAGGCGCTTCGCGATGCCTCCTTAGCAGACGTCATCACCATGGTCGAGGAGGCCGTTGCCGGCGGCCGCATAGATAACAGTGACGCTAGCGCCGACGTTGCACCGACAGCTACAGAGCCCGCGTCCGCAGCAGACGAGACTGTGGAGGCCTCCGAGCAAGGTGTGGGCGTTGCCCCTCGCGATGCCTCTGAGCGCATGGTCTTTGGCACATGGGCAAGCATTACCGGCAAGGCCCCGGCGGGCGTGACCTCGCCGCTTCCGGAAATCTCTGAGGAGGTGGCCGCGCAGATTGCCAAGCGCTTGCGCGAGCGCGCCCACATCGACGTCACCGCGCAGCAGGTCCTCGACGCTGAGGCGCTGGAAACCTTGGCTGATCTGGTCCGTGAGGGCCTTGAGACCGAGGTGGAGGGAAATATTCGCGTCCTGCGCGAGGCCGATGGGCCAGCCGTATTCATGTTCCACCCGGCCGGTGGAACCACGGTGGTCTATCAGCCACTGACCCGCCGGTTGCCAGCGGATGTCGCCGTCTACGGCGTCGAAAGGATTGAAGGCTCCTTAGAAGAGCGAGCCGCCGCCTATATCGAGGACATCGTCCACTATGCGCGCGGCCGCAAGGTCGTCCTAGGCGGTTGGTCCTTTGGCGGCGCCTTGGCCTATGAGGTGGCCTACCAGCTGGCAGAGCGCAGCAAGCGCGGGGAGGAGAGCGCCGAGGTCGCGTTCATCGCCTTGCTCGATACCACGCAGCCTTCCCACCCGGCACCGGATACGCCGGAAGAAACCCGCGCCCGGTGGGAGCGCTACGCCGCCTTTGCCAAGAAGACCTATGGCCTGGATTTCGAGCCTCCGTACGAGATGCTGGAAACCATGGGCGAGGATGCCCTGATGACCATGCTGGCGGAATTCTTGGCCACGACGGATGCCTCCGAACACGGCCTGTCCGCCGGCGTCTTGGAGCACCAGCGGGCGTCCTTCGTAGATAACCAGATTCTGGCCAAGATCGATTTCCACCGCTGGGCCGATGTCAGCGTTCCCGTGCTGCTCTTCCGCTCCGAGCGGATGCATGACGGTGCGATCGAGCTGGAGCCGCGCTACGCTGAGGTTGATCCGGATGGCGGCTGGGGCGTTATCGTTAAGGATCTAGATATTGTGCAGCTGCCCGGCGATCACTTGGCAGTGCCGGACGAGCCAGCCATTGGCACCGTGGGCAAGCATATGAACGATTGGATCGAGGAGAAGATACGTGGCGGCCAAGCAAACAACCGCTGAGAAACTCGCTGACCTGCGCAAGCGCCTAGAAGAGGCGCAAGATCCAGGCAGCGAGCGTTCCCGCACACGCCGCGACGAGGCAGGCCGTACCACCCCTCGCCAGCGCATCAACGAGCTCTTGGATGAAGGTTCCTTTGTCGAAACCGGCTCCTTGGGCAAGACCCCGGGTGACCCGGAGGCCATCTATTCCGATGGCGTGGTCACAGGCTATGGCCGCGTATCCGGCCGGCCCGTGTGCATCTATGCCCACGATAAGACGGTCTACGGCGGTTCCGTGGGTGTGACTTTTGGTAAGAAGGTCACTGAGATCATGGATATGGCCATCAAGATTGGCTGCCCGGTCATCGGTATCCAAGATTCCGGCGGCGCCCGCATTCAAGACGCGGTGACTTCGCTAGCCATGTACTCCGAAATCGCCCGCCGCCAGCTGCCGCTATCTGGCCGCAGCCCGCAGATTTCCATCATGATGGGTAAATCCGCCGGCGGCGCGGTCTACGCGCCGGTGACCACTGACTTTGTCATCGCCGTGGATGAGGAAGCGGAAATGTATGTCACCGGCCCCAATGTCATCCGTGAGGTTACCGGTGAAGACGTCACCTCCGCTGAGTTGGGCGGCGCCCGCCAGCAGGAGCTCAACGGCAACGTCTCCGCCGTGGTGGATTCTGAAGAAGACGCCTTTGACATGGTGCGCGATATTTTGGATCACCTGCCGCTGACCTGCTTTGATGAGTCGCCGACCTTTCCCGCGCCTTCCGATGCCGAAATTACCGAAGACGAGGATCTAAATTCCTTCATGCCGGATGACACCAACGCCGGCTACGACATGATGGATTTGCTCACCCAGCTTGGCGATGACGATGAGCTCATCGAAATCCAAGAAAACTTCGCGCCGAATATGATCACCGCCTTTGGCCGCATCGACGGCAAAACGGTGGGCTTTGTGGCCAATAACCCCATGCACTTGGCCGGCTGCATCGATGCCGATGCCGCCGATAAGGGCGCGCGCTTCATTCGCATCTGCGATGCCTACAATGTCCCGCTCGTCTTCGTCGTCGATACGCCGGGCTACCTGCCGGGCGTGGAGCAGGAGAAGGTGGGTCTGATTCACCGCGGTGCGAAATTCGCCTTCGCCGTCGTGGAAGCGACCGTGCCGAAGGTCTCGCTCATCGTGCGCAAGGCCTACGGCGGCGCCTATGCCGTCATGGGGTCGAAGAACTTGAGCGGCGATATTAACTTGGCGTGGCCTACCGCGCAGATCGCCGTCATGGGTGCGGCCGCGGCAGTCGTGATGATTGCAGGCAAGCAGCTCGAGGCCGCTGAGACCCCAGAGCAGCGCGAGATGACCAAGAAGATGTTCATGGACTTCTACGATGAGACCATGACGGCACCCTACGTGGCAGCGGAACGCGGCTACTTGGATGCCATGATTCAACCGAATCAATCGCGCATTGCCCTGCGCCAGGCGCTGCGGCAATTGGCCACAAAGTCTGCGCATGACCTGCCCAAAAAGCACAATATTGCACCGATGTAACGCGGTGCTATGGCGTTACGATACCCAAATAAGAGTTTCGTGACAGTTGAAGGAGAAAACCTTGTTTGCTTTGTCCAGCGCATTCGACCTGATTGGTGAAATCATCGGCTACATTTACTGGGCCTACAACCAGATCGCAGCAGGCGTGCCATTCAAGCTGCCGTTCTAAGCTGAGAACGTTCGCACAGATTTAAGGCTCCGAGGCTAGACGGCAGGATGCGTGGTTGAGGTTGGCTCGTTAGTGGGTCTGGGCTAGTGGTACTAGCCCTTTTCACTCTTCTACGGTGATAACCGGTCTTTGACTGGGAAATACCGTACACAACTTCCTGCTGTGCTAGCCGGTTCGGATCACGATGAAAGGATGAGTAAAAATCATCCTCGATACTCTGTTTGTGGCGGGGATGGTCAAGTCCGTAGAAGTGGTGTATCTGTTCTTTCTGAATCGAGGACAGACATGTAGCGCTTTTGCTGGATCCAATCATCATGTTGTTCGGCTAGAATAGAGCCGACCGCGCGGATCACAGACCTGCGGCTAAGGAAGAGCCCTACAATGTCGGTACGCCGCCGGATTTCCGAATTCAGTCGTTTTGTCGGTGGTCAGGCCCATTTAACGATCAAGTGTGAAGGAGGCCTAATGAACAGGCATAAAATATCTCCTAATGCGATTGTCGTTGCACTATTTGGGCTGGCAATTTCAGGTTATGTCGGTATCGCAAACAAGTCGATCCTCGGGTTTCTCATCCTCATACTGCTCACCATAGTTGGAGCGGTACTGGTCAATCGCATCAAAAAATAGTCATCAGGAATAACCGGTGAGTAAAATCGCCTGCCGGGCGCTAAGCCTTGTCGTCAACCTGGCGTAACGCTTTGGCATCGTTTATTTCTGCGTTGTTTGGCGTGGATTCCGTGCTCTCCTGCCCTCGGAGATGAACCCTGTTTGGTGGAGCTACCTGATACCTGGCTCGGTCGGGTTGGCACAATTGTAATCTACGCCCATGTCTACGTACTGGGAACAATTCACACGCGATGGTGTGGCCGTCTAAGAGAACAATGCGTTTACTTTCCGGGGTCAGGCCCAAATTCTGAAGTGCGGAATGGAAGATCTATGTGGATAGATATCGAACAAATCGATATTGGCCGATTAGCAATAAAGCTGTCGGTGGCACTAAACAAATGGATAGCTGAAGAAAACAGCTATAAAAACAAGACAGATATAGCTCCATTATTCATAGTGCAATGTCCTTCTCATTTCGAGATCGCCCTTATCCTCCGTGTTAAAGCCCTAAAACAGACGGCAATCGTAGGATAGGACCTGACCCCCATTCGGTGGACACCTGATATCCAGCCCAGTCGGGCTGGGAAGAAAGGTAATCTACCACCATGTCCAGGTACTCCGAACAGTTCAAACGCGATGCCGTAGCCCTCTATGAGAACAACGAGGACCTCTCGCTGAACAAAGCATCAGCAGAGCTCGGCATCAACCGAGCCTCGCTGCATTCATGGGTCAAGAAGTACGGCACCGGCAAACGTGCCCGCATAAAAGCAGTGCACGATCAAGCCCAAGCGGCGAATGATTCTGCGCGAATCCGCCAGCTGGAAAAAGAAGTCTCTAAGCTGCGCGAAGAACGCGATATCCTGCGTAAGGCTGCTAAGTATTTTGCCGAAGAGACTCACTGGTGATCCGCTTCCAGTTTGTCGATGACCACCGAACCGAGTACTCGGTTAAGCGGATGTGCCACGTGTTAAAGCTCAATCGCTCCTCGTTTTACAAATGGGTCAAAACCCGCGAAAAACGCAGGTTAAAGATGTATTCCGATGGTCTTATAGGTGCAAGAATAAAGACCATCTTCGATGATGAGCATGGTCTTTACGGGGCTAAACGCATCGCCGCAAGCCTTAAGGAAGACCCGGCGTATACCCCGGTCAATCACAAGAAAGTTGCACGCATCATGAAAGCCATGGGACTTCAAGGCTTTACTAAACGGCGTCGATGCATCACTACCAGGCGTAAGCCTGGTCACCGCGTCATGCCAGATCTAGTAGGCCGCAAGTTCACAGCTAAAGAGGACCTGACCCCCATTCGGTGGACACCTGATATCCAGCCCAGTCGGGCTGGGAAGAAAGGTAATCTACCACCATGTCCAGGTACTCCGAACAGTTCAAACGCGATGCCGTAGCCCTCTATGAGAACAACGAGGACCTCTCGCTGAACAAAGCATCAGCAGAGCTCGGCATCAACCGAGCCTCGCTGCATTCATGGGTCAAGAAGTACGGCACCGGCAAACGTGCCCGCATAAAAGCAGTGCACGATCAAGCCCAAGCGGCGAATGATTCTGCGCGAATCCGCCAGCTGGAAAAAGAAGTCTCTAAGCTGCGCGAAGAACGCGATATCCTGCGTAAGGCTGCTAAGTATTTTGCCGAAGAGACTCACTGGTGATCCGCTTCCAGTTTGTCGATGACCACCGAACCGAGTACTCGGTTAAGCGGATGTGCCACGTGTTAAAGCTCAATCGCTCCTCGTTTTACAAATGGGTCAAAACCCGCGAAAAACGCAGGTTAAAGATGTATTCCGATGGTCTTATAGGTGCAAGAATAAAGACCATCTTCGATGATGAGCATGGTCTTTACGGGGCTAAACGCATCGCCGCAAGCCTTAAGGAAGACACGGCGTATACCCCGGTCAATCACAAGAAAGTTGCACGCATCATGAAAGCCATGGGACTTCAAGGCTTTACTAAACGGCGTCGATGCATCACTACCAAGCGTAAGCCTGGTCACCGCGTCATGCCAGATCTAGTAGGCCGCAAGTTCACAGCTAAAGAGCCAAACCGCGTTTATGTCGGCGACATTACCTACCTGCCGTGTAAGGGTGGCAAGAACATGTACCTTGCCACGGTCATCGACGTCTACTCTCGCAAACTTGTCGGTCATGCACTCGCGGATCACATGCGGGTATCGCTGGTTATCGAAGCTTTGTCTCATGCCAGAAAAGTCCGCGGAAGCCTTAACGGGGCAATTTTCCATTCCGATCACGGCAGTGTGTATACCTCACAGGTATTTAGGGACCACTGCGCCCAACTTGGTGTACGCCAGTCCATGGGAGCGGTAGGTACGAGTGCTGATAACGCCCTGGCAGAATCGTTTAACGCCACCTTAAAGCGAGAAGTCTTGCGTGATCGGAAAGTCTTTGACAACCCAATTACCTGTCGCCAAGAGGTCTTCCGGTGGTGCATGCGCTATAACACGCGCAGGCGGCACTCCTGGTGCAATCTCGTAGCGCCTGATGTCTTTGAAACCAAGACTTCGGCTATACTGACCACAGCAGCATAGCTAGCCCCCGATGTGTCCACTTTCCGGGGGTCGGGCCCCTACCAACGCTATACATGGTCACCTTATTTATACGACGAAATCGCTGATTCGATTGTTTTCGATACATTAGCCGGCGACTATCCGATCCTTAAAGCAGATTTTTCCGAACCGGACAAAATTGTATGGGCTGGAGCAAAAGAAGCTACAGATGCAAAAGCGCAGTCCATCGGAGATTTCTTAAGCTACTATGAGGACTTAAATGAGCGTGCTAAGGAAAGAATCTGGATCAATAAGGATCTCCCTTTAGAGAACCTCTTGTAAAGTAGGAGCAAAATGAGTTCATATAAAGACATCACCACTTTCTCTACTCCCATGCTCGTCAAGTCTCTGAATACGTTGCAGATTTCTGCGGGAGAGGAAAACGGCGAGTGGGGCTCCCATTTTCCGCAAGGTGTTGCCATCTTCGTTCCCGAGGGTGAGTATTTCACTGTCCGCATTGAGTCTTTTGGAACAATCCCGTCGGACAAGAAGCTGGAGGCAATGAACGCTATTAATGCGACGAATGACAACCTGGCTTTCGGCAAAGTGGTTCCTAACCTCATCGAGGGACGCCGGACGATTGTCTTCCGCAATCACTTCAACTTCACCCAAGGTGTGTCCCAATTTCAGCTGGATGTGCTCATCGACGCTAGCCTGCAGGTTGGGTTCGATGCGTTGGGAAAGATTGAAGAACTTTTTGAAGGGGCGGAGTAAGACCATGGGATTGTTTGGAAAGAAGCAGCCAGCATTGCGTGAAGCATCCGTCGAATCTATTGGGGAGGCACTTTCTACTCAGGGGCTTAGCTGCTCGCAGCTGTCGACTGGTGGATTGCTGACTCAGGTCAATGGGGTTCCTGTCTACATCGTTGATCAGGACACGAACATTGGTATTGGTGGGATGATCCAGGCTCGTCAGTCCGAAGCAGCGGATCTTAATTGGATCAGCGACTTTAATAATCGTGCGCTGTGGCCGGTTGTTTTCCGTGCAGACCAGCAGACTGCGAGTGTTATCCACGCTGAGCATCGAATCATCAAAGGCGTTGAGTACTCCGAAGCACAGCTGCGTGACGAAGCTTTACTTGGAGCCCAGATTGTTGCGGAAACCTTGCTGCGCTATAGCGAAGAGCATCCACAGTAGGTCGCTAGCTAATAAAACTCTCCGTATGAGCAAATAAGTGCGATGAGTTTTTGAAAACAGGATGCGACGATTAATCCACTACGAGTAGTTATAGGTTTGGTGCTGCCGCGGAAGTCGCGCCCGCGACCTCCTTGCCCCGTGTGATTGCCACGTCCTAGTGCTCGTTTGCATGTGCACGCCCTAACGTTTTGAGCGCGTTCTGTTGCTCATACTGATACGCGAATGCGCCGGCGCATTGCCGGACAAAAGCGCCCTGCTATCTGCTCACAGGTGTTCACGCCCCTGATCGCGACCTATGGCCGCTAGTGCGCCTAGTTTCATGCTAGAGAAGAAAGACCGAGTTCAACTATTTCATGGTTACCCCACGAGATCGGAAAGGAAAGCTTTTTCACTTAACGGGCAACCCCATCGGAGCCTTTTCATGGCGTAAGGGAGCAGTATTTACTGGCTTCCCTCCTCGTGCTGTAGCGCAGCGTCAATAGCTTTTACTGATTCGATGATGTGCGGAATAGTGCCGGTCGGGTGAGTGTGGGCGTTATTTGGGATGAAAGTGACATCGGCGCCGCGCTCAGTCCATTCATTTACGAGCTGTTCAGCAGTAGAGTACGGAATCACGTCATCACCGCGGCCATGCGTAATGACGACTGGAATCGCGGGAGCAGCGTAGCCAATATGCTGCTCTGCCAGCATCGATTTGAAAGGCTCACTGTCAATGAAGTCTTGCACGGTTCTGCCATCGTTGCTGATCCGCTCAACGGTAGTGCCGGCGGTCTTAAGGAGCCCCATGGTACAAGTATTCGTCGCATCCTGTAGCTTTCTTGCGCCCCGGTCATTGAGATGCGAGTATAGATCCTCGCCATAGGAGTTGCTTAGCCCTAGAAGGGCATACGACTCGAAGAGGAAATACAAGGAGCCGTCGAGGGTAGAAGGCAACAGCGTAAGGTCTGTTGGCGCAGCACCGATAGTCGCAAGCTTGATGTTGAGCTCCGGAGCATAGTCATCATATAGCTCGGCAGCAGCGGCAGCAGGACCTGACCCCCATTCGGTGGACACCTGATATCCAGCCCAGTCGGGCTGGGAAGAAAGGTAATCTACCACCATGTCCAGGTACTCCGAACAGTTCAAACGCGATGCCGTAGCCCTCTATGAGAACAACGAGGACCTCTCGCTGAACAAAGCATCAGCAGAGCTCGGCATCAACCGAGCCTCGCTGCATTCATGGGTCAAGAAGTACGGCACCGGCAAACGTGCCCGCATAAAAGCAGTGCACGATCAAGCCCAAGCGGCGAATGATTCTGCGCGAATCCGCCAGCTGGAAAAAGAAGTCTCTAAGCTGCGCGAAGAACGCGATATCCTGCGTAAGGCTGCTAAGTATTTTGCCGAAGAGACTCACTGGTGATCCGCTTCCAGTTTGTCGATGACCACCGAACCGAGTACTCGGTTAAGCGGATGTGCCACGTGTTAAAGCTCAATCGCTCCTCGTTTTACAAATGGGTCAAAACCCGCGAAAAACGCAGGTTAAAGATGTATTCCGATGGTCTTATAGGTGCAAGAATAAAGACCATCTTCGATGATGAGCATGGTCTTTACGGGGCTAAACGCATCGCCGCAAGCCTTAAGGAAGACCCGGCGTATACCCCGGTCAATCACAAGAAAGTTGCACGCATCATGAAAGCCATGGGACTTCAAGGCTTTACTAAACGGCGTCGATGCATCACTACCAGGCGTAAGCCTGGTCACCGCGTCATGCCAGATCTAGTAGGCCGCAAGTTCACAGCTAAAGAGCCAAACCGCGTTTATGTCGGCGACATTACCTACCTGCCGTGTAAGGGTGGCAAGAACATGTACCTTGCCACGGTCATCGACGTCTACTCTCGCAAACTTGTCGGTCATGCACTCGCGGATCACATGCGGGTATCGCTGGTTATCGAAGCTTTGTCTCATGCCAGAAAAGTCCGCGGAAGCCTTAACGGGGCAATTTTCCATTCCGATCACGGCAGTGTGTATACCTCACAGGTATTTAGGGACCACTGCGCCCAACTTGGTGTACGCCAGTCCATGGGAGCGGTAGGTACGAGTGCTGATAACGCCCTGGCAGAATCGTTTAACGCCACCTTAAAGCGAGAAGTCTTGCGTGATCGGAAAGTCTTTGACAACCCAATTACCTGTCGCCAAGAGGTCTTCCGGTGGTGCATGCGCTATAACACGCGCAGGCGGCACTCCTGGTGCAATCTCGTAGCGCCTGATGTCTTTGAAACCAAGACTTCGGCTATACTGACCACAGCAGCATAGCTAGCCCCCGATGTGTCCACTTTCCGGGGGTCGGGCCCGCAGCTCCACCGCCTTGGGAGTAGCCATTGATAAATACTGGGTTGGTTTCGTTAATGTCCCAGCCTTCTAGTTGCTGCGCAGCTCGAATACTGTCGAGGACTGTATGGCCTTGGGATGCGCGATCCATGTACGTGTGCATGCCAGGGGTGCCAAGGCCCTCGTAGTCGGTGAATACTACAGCATAGCCCTTCTTAAGGTACTGATGGAAATAGAACTGCTCGTAGTCTCCAACCCCGTCTGCAATTTTACGAGATGCGGCACAGCGGTCCGCTAAACCTTGGGTTCCCGGCGCAAATGCTACGACAGGGCGTGGGCCTTCTCCGTCCCACTCGGCCTTGGGCTCAATGACCATCCCGCTTACTTGGATCTTTTCTCCAGAACGGTTGGTGGAAGAATAGAGTATGCGGTCTGCCTTATAGGGGCCGACGTTGCTGATGCCAAGTGGATTTTTGGGGTTGCGCACAGATTCTGATCGGAAGAGCTGTCCAGGCTCCGAGGAGTCGAGTTCTACTGGATCGTGGTAGAAAGCGGTGTATTGATCTCCGATATGGTCACCTGGGCCCAAGAGCCCTGATGAAAGGGGAGGGAGTTTGGAGGCTTCTTCGGCCATTGATTTCGCCTCTTGTGAATCTTCAGCGGATCCTGAGCCTTTAAGTGCCTCGTCAATAAAAGAGGATTCTGGAAGTTCTGAATGCTCTTCAACTGGTGGAGCCGATTCGGCGGAATCGATAGCGCCGGCGACAGGGGAAGCGGCAGTCATGAGAACCCCTGAAGCCACAAGCGCTAGATAATTACGTGTTGCAGCTTTCACTACGGGAACCTTTCAACTTCTTGTGGGGATAATTGAGTGGTATCCGATTTTGAAGTTCTGTACTCGGATACGGGCAATTATTCACTAAAAGCTTTTCCCGTACTATTAGTTGTAACTGCTATTTCGAGCTGATTACCCCCATAAGGGGTAGGGTTGACGGCTTGAAGTCAAAAATTTGCTGAATTGATTTGACTGATGCGCGTTCTAGGGTAAGTCGCTTTTTACGATCTGCTACTTGCGGGCAAATAGCCGCCAGCCAAAGAAGAACAGGGCGGACATCACGGTCGCAACGATGAGGAAGCTCCAGTGGGGCAGGCGGCCATTGACCATGATCCACAGCGCCATGCCGCCGATGATGGCAGACAGCCAGACTACAACGCCCTCTTTCCACTTGCCCTGGACCTTTGTGGCGAGGATGATGGCCCAGCCGATGAGCGCGCCTACCGCCCAGGGCCAGAAGGCATCGACCCAGCCGGAAAAGCTCAGGCCACCGTGGGCGAGGCGGGCGGCGATGGCGAAAATCATCAAGGCGATGATGTCAATGAGCGGTGCGATACGCGTGGAAGTCATACGGTTTCCTTTTCTTTTTCTTTACGGGATAGCGCGGCGTAGGTAATGCCCTTGCGGGCATAGTGCCAGAAATAAATGACCCAGCCAATAGCGGTGATGAAGGCAAAAGAGATAAGGCGGTAGATGATCGCCGTGCTGGTGGCATCGACCGCGGTCATGCCCGTGGCCACGAGCGTGGCGATGATCGCTGCTTCCACTGTGCCGAGACCCGCCGGGGTGACTTGAGCGGAGCCGGCCAGCTTGGCAGTGAGATAAGCCAGCGCGACGCCGGCGATGGTGGTGGTGTTATCGGCCGAATCGGTCGTGGGCATCTGGCCGGTTACGGCCCATACGCAGCCCCAGAGCGCGACCATGTCGATTAACCGGTTGGCCAAGGAGTAGAACGATGCCCAGGCGAATTGCCGGCGGGTGAGGTGCACTTCCTTGAGGCTTTCCACGTGCTCGAGCAGGGCTTCGCGCTTCGAGCCTTTTACCAGCCGCTGCTTTTTTACCCAGCGCTCCAGCGTTTCGGGGTTGTTGCTTAGCCAGAAGAGCCCGCCGGAGAGCGCCAGCATTACCGCCAACGTGCCGATGAGGGACCACAGGGCCATATCGGCGTTAAGGAAGAGCACGCCGCCAAGCCCAATAAGCACCAGCCACAAGGTGGAAATGGCCGATGACAGCACGAAGAACCAACCGCACAGGACCACCGAGGCGCCCCAGGTGCGCTGCACGTGGAAGGTCAAAATGGCAGAAAAGGCGGGGCCGGCGGGCATGGTGGTGGACCAGGAATTGGATGCAAAGGTAAGGGCGGCGGTTTCCGTGGCCTCAACCTCCACCCCACCGGCGCGGATGAGCAGGCGCATGACCTCGCCCATCGCCACGACGGAAATAATAGAGGCAACGACCACGAGGGTTACCGGCCCCGGTTCGGCGTGGGAGAGCCGTGAGAAGCCTTCGCTCAAAAAATCCAGCTCATCGCGGAAGACATAGATGAGGATGGCCAGGACTATGAGCGAGGCGATAACTTGCAGCCAATTTTTCAATTATTTATCTCCTTCAAGGCGCCGCTTTAATTCACTGAAGGGAATGGTCTTCCCACGGCGGGTGGAACCACCAGAAAGCCTAGTGGTCATGTGATGCAGCCAGCTAGGCGCCCACCAGTTATCTTCGCGCAGTAGGTGCATAACGGCGGGGACGAGGAGCATGCGGACAATTGTGGCATCGATAAGCAGCGCAAAAATCATGCCGTACGCGATGTATTTCATCATCACGATATCGGAGAAGCCGAACGCCCCCGCCACCACGATCATGATCAGGGCCGCAGCCGTGATGATGCCGCCGGTATGCGCGGTGCCTGCAGCGATGGCCTCGTCCGTGGAATCGCCGCGCCGCCGCGCCTCCACCATGCGGGAGACCAAAAAGACCTCGTAGTCGGTGGACAGGCCATAAATAATGGCGATGATCAGCACCAGAATGGGGCTCATGAGCGGGCCGGGCGAGAAGTTTAGCGCGCCGGAGCCCACGCCGATGACGAACATGAGCGTGAGGATGCCCAGGGTGGCGCCCAAGGTCAACAGCGTCATGACAATGGCCTTAATCGGCAGTACGAAGGAGCCAAAGACTAATGCCATGAGGATGAAGGTGGCGAGGACGACGTACAGTGCCATCCACGGCAGCTTGTGGAAGAGGGCATCGAGCGATTCGACCTCCATGGCTGGCGTGCCGCCGACATACAGGTTGACGCCCTCGGGCGCTTTGACATCCTCGAGCTCGTGGACGATTCGCGCGTAGTCCTCGCGGTCCTTAATGCCGGCCGAGAGGACCGTGGTCCCGTCCTTGGTAGCGGTCGATGGCCCCATGGGCTCGGTCAGGCCGTCGAGGCCGCGGACTTGCATGACGACATCGACAAGCTGCTCGTTGGTGGCATTTTCCACCACGAGCTTGACCGGCTCGGTGCGGAAGGCGGGGAACTCGTCGTTGAAGGTATCCTGCGCCACGCGGGTGTCGTGGTTGGGCGGCAGGTAGGTCTCGTTGATGCCGCCGAAGGTGATGCTCATGATCGGCAGTGCGAGCGCGATGAGGAGGCCGCAGATGGCCAGGGTCAGGCCTTTGGCGCGGCGCATGGCCCAGCGCGGCAGCTTGTACCACCAGGTGTCCTGAATGGTGCGGGCCGTGCGGGAGGTGCGGCGCACCGACCACAGGTCGATCTTGGGCCCGAGCATGCCAAACAGGGCCGGCAAGACGGTGACGGACAGCAGGGCCGCCAGGCCGACGGCGGAAATCGAGCCATAGGCAACGGACTTCAAGAAGGCCTGGGGGAAGAGGAAGAGCCCGGAGAGCGCGACGGCGACCATCGCCGCGGAAAAGACCACGGTCTGCCCGGCGGTGGCGGTGGTGGTGGCCACGGCATCCTTGGTGGAGCTTCCCTTATCCAGCTCCTCGCGGAAGCGGGAGACCATAAATAGGCCGTAATCGATGGCCAAGCCCAGCCCCAGCAGCGTGACCACTGCCTGGGCAAAGACGTTGACCTGCAGGAAACCGGCCAGGACGGCCAAAATACCCAGCGAGCCCAGGATGGATAGGCCACCGACGATAAGCGGCATGAACGCCGCTACCACGGAGCCAAAGACCACGAGGAGCAGCAGGCCAACGAGCGGAAGCGCCGCCTTTTCCGCGCGCGCAATATCTTCTGCCATGCCTTCATCGAGGGCGTCCGCCACGGCCGTGGCGCCGGCAACCTTGACCGGCGCGGAGGTATCCGTCAGCGCGCCCTCGATGGCGCGGAAATCCTTCAGGGTTTGTTCATCATCGCCCTTGAGCCCAATAGCGGCAAAGGCCAGCGAGTGATCATCATTGACCAGGTTGGGGTTCTTGCTATCGAAATAGCTGGTGACAGAGTCAATCTGATCCGGGTAATCCTCTTTGAGCTGCGCCAAGTGCTCCTTGGCGGCATCGAAGTTCTTATCGGGCGAGCTAAAGAGCAAAATCACGTCGCCGGAATTATCGCGGCCGAACGTTTCTTGTTCGATTTGCGCCGCGCTTGTCGATGCCGCATTCGGGTCCTCCCAGCCCTCCTGGCTCATGCGTTCCTCGAGCTGGGTTCCAAAGCCTACGAAGAGGGCAAGGGTGGCACTGAGGATGACGATGGGAATGACCTTGCGGTGCGCGTAGGAAAATCGTCCCCATTTTTCAAACATGTGGGGTAAGCCTCCTAGCTATTATTCAGTAGCGCAGCCAGCGGGCGGAATGGCTGGAGCCATGCACCACCTTCAGGCAGGTTATCCAGGTTGACGCGCGGCAGCGGCTCGCGGAAGACGCCGTCAATATCTTCTAAGTCAACAAAGTCGATCTCGGGGTGGCCCACGGCCCAGGAGGCGTGTTCGTGGAAACCCAGGACGGTAACGGGAAGGCCCTCATCAATGAGCTCTTCTAACAAGGGCTGAAAATTCTGGCCATCGGCAGAGGCCACCACGACGCCGGCGAGATCATCGCGCAGTTTTTCAATGTGGTCGATCATATCCGGATCCACGTCATCATCTTCGTGGATCTTCGGCTTGGCAAAGACTCCAAAGCCCACATTGCGGATGGCCTCTACCCACGGGCGAATCACATCGGCGCCGCCGGGGGAGACATTGGTAAATACTGCGGCCTGCGGATCAGCATCGACATCCACCGCGCGGTAGACCAGCCACCGGCCGATGGCATCAAAACGAGGGCGGTGCGCCGCGGTGGGGCGCCCGCCGAGCAGGGAGCCGAGCCCCATATCCATATTGGGTGCGTCCCACACCAGTAGATAGGTGCTCATTTACTTCTTCTCCCACAGGTATTCAGTAATGACGTGTTCTTTATCTAGGCCCTTGCCCTCAAACTTGGTGATGATCTGCCGATCCACCAATTGCGGGCAATCCGGCCACGGCCAGCCCTTGTACTCCAGGCTGGGCTCGACGTGTACGAGCTCATCTATCCATTCGGCATAGCCGGCGTGGTCGGTCGCAACGTGCAGGACGCCACCCTTCTTCAACCGGGAGGCAAAGAGGTTGAGCGTGCCGGATTGGATGATGCGTCGCTTGTGATGGCGCGCCTTGGGCCAGGGGTCCGGGAAGAAGACGCGGATGCCGTCGAGGGATTCCGGGGCAATCATGCGCACCATGACCTCCACGCCATCGCCACGGATCATGCGGATATTATCGATGCCCTCGCGCTCCACCTGCCCCATGAGCTTGGCCAAACCGGGCTTATAGAGCTCTACCGCGATGATATTGGTGTCCTGCTCCAGCGGCGCCATGGCCGCAGTGGAGGTACCGGTGCCGGAGCCGATTTCCACGATGGTCTTGGCGCCGGTGCGGCCGAACCACTCATCGACATCGATAAGCTCATCGCTTAAGACGCGGCCCAGCTCGGGCCAGCGCTGCTCAAAAAGCTGGTGCTGGTTATCCGTGAGCGTGCCGCGTCGGAAGGTGACATTGCCCAGGCGCGGGTAGTCCAGGTCATTATCAAAGACCGCGTTGAAGTCCGTTTGCGGCGGGCGACCCGGCGGCATTTCTCCGGCAGGGGTGTTTTGAGGATTATCCGTGCTATTCATCGCGCCCTATTTTTCCCTGTCCAGGCATGGCAAGCAATATGCCGCGCCGGGTATTTTCCCCGCCGTATGGGGGAGGGGGATAACCGGAGGCTTTGACGGGGGTGGTGTCTTGTGGCGCGGAACGGGCGAATGGGCAACTCTGCTACCCCCGAAATGGTGTGGAGGATATCACGCCTAATATCACAATTGTTCGTGGTGCGCTTGGTAAACGTCCGCTCACGGCGGTGGATATAACCGGAGTGGGAAAAATGACACTTAATGTGACCAATATTTTGGCTCTGCCGGTTAATCTGGAGGCGGAAGGCAAAGTTGGGCCGTGATGTGCCCCGATTTTCACATCCTATCCAGAGGAGAATTTTTAATGACCGCCACCATTCAGGGCCTCGTTGGAGAGCTGCCTACAGACAATCAAAAACTGATCGACTGGATTAATGAAAGCGTCGAGCTTTTCCAGCCGGACGAGGTGGCTTTTGTGGATGGCTCGCAGGAAGAGGCTGACCGCCTCGCCGCGGAGCTAGTAGAAAAAGGCACCCTCATCAAGCTCAATGAGGAAAAGCGCCCGAATTCCTACTTGGCGCGGTCCAACCCTGCGGACGTTGCCCGCGTGGAATCCCGCACCTTCATCTGCACCTCGAAGGAAGAAGATGCGGGCCCAACCAATAACTGGGCGCCGCCAAAGGCCATGAAGGAAGAAATGGCGGAGGCCTTCCGTGGATCCATGAAGGGCCGGACCATGTACGTCGTTCCTTTCTGCATGGGCCCGATCAGCGATCCAGAGCCCAAGCTCGGCGTGCAGCTGACCGATTCCGCTTATGTGGTCTTGTCCATGCGCATCATGACCCGCATGGGCGCAGAAGCACTGGACAAGATTGGTACGGACGGCGATTTCGTCCACGCCCTCCACTCCGTCGGTGCCCCGCTGCAGCCAGGCGAAGAGGACGTTGCTTGGCCGTGCAACGACAATAAGTACATCACCCAGTTCCCAGAGACCAAGGAGATTTGGTCCTACGGTTCCGGCTACGGCGGCAACGCCATCCTGGCCAAGAAGTGTTACGCGCTGCGCATCGCGTCCGTCATGGCCAAGGAAGAAGGCTGGATGGCTGAGCACATGCTCATCCTGAAGCTGACCAACCCTGAAGGAAAGAACTACCACGTCGCCGCCGCATTCCCATCCCAGTGCGGTAAGACCAACCTGGCCATGATCACCCCCACCATTCCAGGCTGGAAGGCTGAGGTCGTGGGCGATGACATCGCCTGGCTGCACCTGCGCGAGGATGGCCTTTACGCCGTGAACCCGGAAAACGGTTTCTTCGGCGTTGCCCCTGGCACCAACTACGATTCCAACCCAATTGCCATGGATACCATGAAGCCGGGCAATACCTTGTTCACCAACGTTGCGCTTACCGATGACGGCGATGTCTGGTGGGAGGACATGACCGACGAGGCACCAGAACACCTCATCTCCTGGACCGGTGAGGACTGGACGCCGGCATCGTCCACCAAGGCCGCCCACCCGAACTCCCGCTACTGCGTGCCGATTTCCCAGTGCCCAACCGCCGCGCCGGAATACGACGACTGGAAGGGCGTCAAGATTGATGCCATCCTCTTCGGCGGCCGCCGCAAGACCACGGTTCCGCTGGTGACCCAGTCCTTCGACTGGAACCACGGCACTATGATCGGTGCACTGCTATCCTCCGGCCAGACCGCAGCCGCAGAGGGCGAAGTTGGCGCGCTACGCCACGACCCGATGGCCATGCTGCCGTTCATGGGCTACAACGCCGGTGACTACCTGCAGCACTGGATTGACATGGGCAAAAAGGGCGGCGACCGCATGCCAGAGGTCTTCCTGGTTAACTGGTTCCGCCGCGGCGACGATGGCCGCTTCCTGTGGCCGGGCTTTGGCGAGAACTCCCGCGTTCTCAAGTGGATCATCGACCGCATCGAAGGCAACGTAGAGGCCGAGGACACGGTGGTCGGACGCACCGCCCGCGCCGAGGACATCGACTTGGAAGGCCTTGACTTCGATGTCGACGACGTTCGCGCCGCCCTTGCCGTTGACCCGAAGGAATGGGAAGGCGATATGCAAGACAACGCCGAGTACCTGAACTTCCTGGGCTCCCGTGTGCCCGAGGAAGTGTGGAACCAATTCCGCGCCCTGAAGAAGCGCGTGGAGGACGCCGCTTCCTAACGCGTTCAGCCGCGGTAATCCCCGCATAAAGCTAACCCCAGCAGCGTAAAGCTCTGGGGTTAGATCTTTGTTGGGGTTAAACCGATACCCCAGTTACAACGGAAAAGACCTCGCCACCAAAGGAGCTGCAATCCTTAACTTGATGAGCGGAGTCCTCAACTTTGTGACCGCTACCGTGAAGTTCGTTAGCGCGATTCTTCATGTGGGTGTTTAGACCCGAGGGTCACAATGAGCTGGCACTCGTTGGGGCCCTTATTATTCTACTACGACTTTTAAACCCCAAGAGGAATTTGCTTTCCAGGGCTGGTCCCGATGAAACCACTGGAATAGCGGTACTGAGGTCGATCTTGGATTGAAAATGCTAGTTTTTATCTTGAAAGCCTCGAAACGTTCCCTAGGATAAATTGGGAATCAAGGCAAATGTCTAGGGATAAAATCCGGGGTAGTTCAGTCACGGGCAAACAGATACTGTCCCAAGATTGTGAGGAAATATGCGCGAATCATCAATACTAATTGCAGCTTTGTTTGCGTTGACCATTGGAGTTGGGGTTTTTATTTTCTCAATATCCACATCTAATCCGTCTACGGGACTTTTGATCAGCTCCGGTGCGTGCGCGTTAATGGGCGCCTTCAGCACTTATCTTGCAACCAAAAGGTACCAGGAGTCTAAGAACAAAAAGCTCCAGGAGAATGAGAATCAAAAGCTATAGCTTTTGCTATAGCCCGAGATATCGAATTACGAGATACCCTACGCCCTCTCAATCTGCAGCCATTACTCGTCGTCTCGCTGCAGATCCTGAAGTGCTCCCGGCGGAGTAAAGTGTTCTGGGGTCAAATTAGCTAGCATTTCAGCGAAACTACCCCGAATAGTTTAGAGTTTCACCAACTTCGATGGTCGGTTTGGCACAGGTATGCAAATCATGTATGCTAAGGATCAGAGAAGGCAAGGACAGGTTCCCTTGTCATGAGTTGAAAAGGTCAACAGGACGAAAAGCGCCTGTTGGCCTTTTCTTATATCGGTCGTTTCTTGTGTACTGCACTAACAGTGCTAGTACTGGTCAACCAACTGGCTAATGCAGAATTAATACTTTCTGCTAGGGTAAAGGCATCCTTGGTAACGTCCAAAATATCTACGTTTAACAGACTGTCCATGTGTGAGACGCGATTCCGAAGATCGTGCAGGTGGGCAACTCTCCAGTAAGTCTTTTCGCCACTTAAATCATCTGCGAAAGGAAAAGCGTCCTTTACTGCCCCTTCCCATAAGGTGAAGCGGTTTTTATTTTCGGTCTTTTCCGGATCTGCGCCAGGTGCATGATTAGGGAGGATATCTTTCCACATCCCGAACATCGTGTGAGCAAGCACATCATCGTGTGTAATCGCCTGCCCATGCCGAAAATGACTAGCAGGGCGACGATCTGCTGACTTCTGAGCCCGCCTTTTAGCTTCTAACCTCTTGCCTTGCGTTAGGCTACGTAAAGGCCTTGCTGGGGCCTCGAGGAGCCAACTGGTACTGCGTTGTCCAAGTTGTTCGCTGTTCCACTTTTGCAATTGTGTATCAATGGAATTACGAAGAAAAACCTCGGTAATACCCAGTGTTTCTTGAACGGAGGCAGTCATCTCAACGCCCCAACGATAAAGAGCAAGTGCATGCTTCTCATTTCCATTTGCAGCCTCTAGATACGGCTCAATGCGGGGTTTGCCCAAATTTTCAATGATCTTCTTGCGGTTAGAGCTCTTCACTCTCTCCATGGTGCCAGAAGTTGTGTCCATAAAATACTGTAGAAACCTTTCCGTACTTCTGGGTACATTGAAGCATTCTGGACGTAGTTTCCACCTCGGCTACTGAACTAGCGTTTTTCTCCTGCTGCGCAGGGACTGCTTAGCCCGATAGTCCCGCCAGGGCCGTGATTGCCACGACCGTGTTATTTGCAATGTGAATGCATAGGGGAGCGGTAAGTGTCTTGAACCAGAGGCGCGCGAGCACCAAAAAGGTGCCAAAGAATGCGATGTAGAGCATTACTGCGGGGATGCCGTGTGCCAGGGCGAAGACGGCGGTGGTGATAAGCGCTGCTGCCCAGGTGGGCATGGAATTTTGCAGCCAATCCAATAGGACGCGGCGAAAGGCCACCTCTTCTACGAGGGGAATGACAAGCGCGGTGCTGAGTACCACCATGATGGTGGCGGCGGGGCTGATCTTTAGGCTGGCGGAAAGGTTATTGCCGGCTGGTTCGCTGCCCAGGAGTGCATTGACGGCGCCCGTGGCCGCACCAGAGCTCAGGATGGCGAGGGGAATCCACCACAGCAGGTGCCATAAGGAATGCTCGGATTTCACAAACCCGGCATCGCGCCACGACCAGCCCAAGCGGCGGGAAAATCCGTACCAGACTGTTCCCAAGCCGAAGAAGGCGCCGCCGATGGCGATGCCAAAGGCGACCCAGGAACCGCTCTTTGTAATGAGGCCACAGGCGATGCCAATGAGTGCCGCACCGGCAAATGTGGCGACGACGCTGGCTACGGCCCACCCCAGGTGAGCTGCGCGAACGGCGGGAGAGAGCTGTGAGCGCTGTAGTTGGTCCGGCATGCTGGGCAGCATAGCAGGTCAACCTCGGCGCGAGCTGTGGCGTGGCTTAGTCGGGCTGCAGTACCAGCGTCAGGTTGGACACGGCGAATTCGCGCAGACCAGGAACCTTGGTCAGCCACCACGCCCAGCTGGGGTGGTAGCGCGGAAAGGCGAGCTTTAGCGCGCCGGTGGACTCGGCCCAGGTAAGGCCGGTGGAGCAGGGGACATTAAATAGCGAGGTGCCAAAGACATTCTTGGGCGGGTGCCCGTGGCGGCGGGTATAGCGGTCGCGGGCGAAGGCGCCGCCTATGTAGTGCTCCCATAACCCGGTTTCGTGGCCGCCGAAGGGGCCCAGCCAGACGGTATAGCTCATGATGCACAGGCCGCCGGGGCGGGTAACGCGCAGCATTTCTTTGCCCATATCCCACGGGCGGGGGATGTGTTCGGCGACATTAGAGGAATAGACCACGTCGAAGGAATTGTCCGCGAAGGGCAGGCGCGTGCCATCGCCGCGCACGGAATTGCTGAGGCGGATATTGGCAGCGGACATTTCCCCCGCATCGGGCTCAAGGCCAACGTAGGACGCACCGCGGTCCGCGAAGGCGGCGGCAAAATAGCCGGGGCCGCCGCCTACGTCGAGCACGAGGGCATCGGCAAGCGGCACGCCCAAATCGCGGCCCAAGTTTTCTACCAGCGTGGCCGTATCTTCTGCCAGGCCGCCGTAGAAAATATCGGGGCGGGTTTGCTCGAAGCGGAACGAGCGCAGCAGCGCCCAGGAGCGGGAGAGCGTGGCCATGTCGCGGGTGTGTTTCATAAACCACTAGGCTAATACCCCACGATGAAAATTCTTTTACTATGCTGGCGCGATTCCACCCACCCGCAGGGCGGTGGCTCCGAGCGTTACCTCGAACGCGTGGGGGAGTACCTAGCGGCGCAGGGCCACGAGGTGGTCTTTCGCACCTCTAAGCACATGAATGCGGCGCGCCGGGAGGTCCGGGGTGGCGTGCGCTATAGCCGCGGCGGTGCCAAGTTTGGCGTGTATCCGCGCGCGTGGGCGGCCATCGCGACCGGGAGAATGGGCCTGGGGGATCTGCGCGGCATCGACGCGGTCATCGATACCCAAAACGGCATTCCCTTCTTCGCGCGCCTGATTTCCGGCGCGCCGACGGTGCTACTTACGCACCATTGCCACCACGAGCAATGGCCCGTGGCCGGTCCGGTGCTCGGGCGGCTGGGCTGGTTTTTGGAATCGCGCGTGGCACCGCGGGTATATCGGGATTCGACCTACGTCACGGTCTCGCAGGCCTCGCGCGAGGATTTGGACGCGCTCGGCATTGACGGCGCGCGGATCATCGCCAATGGCTTAGACCCCATTCCGGCGCACGTGCCTTCCCTCGAACGCGAGGCGGATAAACACTTAGTGACCCTCTCGCGGCTAGTCCCGCACAAGCAGATCGAGCACGCCATGGATACGGTGGCGCGCACACCGGGGGCGGTTTTGGATGTGATTGGCTCGGGCTGGTGGGAGTCGAACTTGCGCGATTATGCCGAAAAGCTCGGCGTGACCGATCGCGTGCGCTTTCGCGGCCAGGTTACGGAAGACTATAAGCACGCCTTGCTCGCGCGTGCCGATGCCCACCTCATGCCCTCCCGCAAAGAGGGATGGGGCCTTGCCGTTATGGAGGCCGCCCAACATGGGGTTCCCACAGTGGGTTATGCATTTGGCCTGCGTGATAGCGTAATCGATGGCGAGACCGGAATCCTTGTAGAAGAAGAGGGCGACTTCGTGGCGGCCACCCAAGAGTTATTAGAGAACGCGGAGTTGCGCCGGCGCTTAGGGTCTAATGCCCGGGAGTTTGCCGCGCGCTTTTCGTGGGAGAAGACCGGCGCTGCCTTTGCGCAATTGCTAGAAAACTTAGTAGCGGGTAAGCAATCCACAGGGCGGTAAGCGCCCACGGTAGTTCGGGGCGCGGGGCGGTGGTCTCTGCGGCGATGGCGCCATCTATCACAACGACGCCCACCCCAAGATCCGCAAGGCCCGCCATATCGCGGTCCTGCCAGGCGCGCAGCGCCGCGCGGTACTGCGGCGAGGCTTGATCGATGACGTCACCGTCCACGCTGAGCTCGCCGGATTCCACCATCGGCACGGCCTTGGAATAGGGATCGACCGCGACTCCCGGGGTGGCTTCTCCATGCGCGCGGCCATCAGGTGGGGGAACCTCCACCAAATTGGGCCGCTCCGGAAAGAACGCCAGGCGTCCGTCGATATCGCGCACCAACTGCTCATCCACCCCGGTATCGCGGGGAGAAAGCACGGCAAGGCGGGACGGGGCGGGAAGGACCTGAATCGTGGCGGCTACCAGCGCCAGTGCGGCTGGAATCTGCGGCAGTGCACCGATGGAGGCAACGTATAGCGGCAGCGCGAGCATCGTGAGTTTGTGGCTATCGCGCAAGAGTCCCGCCCCTGGAACGTTATCGATGGCCCATTCCAGCATGCCGGGCAGTAGCCAACATGCCAGCGCCCCACCTATGCCCAGCGCGGCTAGGACGGTCAAGCGCGCCGGGACGCGGTGCGCACCCGCCAGCGCGAGAACTGCGACGAAGAGGCCGAACACTGCCAGGCCAAGGGCGGCCTCGCCATTCCAGATTCCGCCGAGCCGCAATAGCGCACCCACCGTGCCCACGTGTTCTTCTGCGCGCGGGGAAAACGCCGCAACGGCCGCGGCGGTATCACCAGGCACGCTGGGCTGGAAAAGGCCTGGAACCAGCCAGGGAAGCCATAAGAGGAAACCTGCCATGCCCACCCGCTTCCGGCAGGTAAAAAGGGCCGTGACCACCGCGAATAGCCCACCGGTAGGGGTGAGGGACGCGCCCCACATGGCCAGCCACGCCAACCAGCTGTGGCGGCGCCCCGCCCAAGCAATGACCGGGAGCAGCCAGGCGGCAATGGCCAGTGACCACTGGCCCTGTAAGAGGCGTTCGAGGACAAAGGGATTGGCCACCGCGATGGTCATCGCGGCCAGCGCCGATACCGTGGTGCGAGACCACAGCGCGGCGGTGAGCGCGGCGGCCCCAGCGGCGCTAAAGATAAGCACCCGGGCGGCCCACGCGCCGCCGAGTATGGCCAAGAACCCATCTTGTGGTGCATTGCGGGCAGGCAGGCTTCCCCCTCCCAGCGCGGACGGGGTGATCCCCGGATCGCGCAAAAGCACCATATCCCGCCAGAGGAATTCACCGGGCAGCGCGAATGGCCAACACACCGCGGCCACCAGAACGATGCCCCACAGGCCGAGGAGGAGGCGCCTAGGAGTTCGGGGCATCATGGGCGTCACGGTGGCGGCGCATGTATTGGTAGGCGGCAAAAATCAGCAGGGAAACACCAATGGCCTTGCCCAGCCAGCCGACGGCCATAAGCCCCCGCATGGTATAGATCACCGGGCGGACCTCAGCGAGGCGCTGCGTGCGGGTGTCCTCAGACCACCGGAAATCCGCGGCCAACACGGAGCGATCTGCAGTGTCATCCTTTGCAATGAGGGTGCCTGCCTGCTGGATATCGGTAGCGAAAAAGACTTTGACGTTTTCGCGGACATCCACGATGGTGCCGGTGGTAGGCTCGACCGAAATATCGCGGCCCACGGTATAAAAGGGCTCGACAATGACGGTGGCATCGGCATCTAGATCTAAAAGCTCGCGCGAGTGGCGGTCATAAAAACGGCTGGCGGGGCCTTTTAACTGGAAATCGCCGGATTTCAGCTCATCCGTTTTGGTGGTGCTATCTAGCCCCGCGCTGATATTGCTAAAGGTGTTTTTCAGCGGCAGCGGCTGTAAATCCTGGTGATAGGAGTAGATGGGAATGCCATCTACTTTTGAGTCACCGGTAAAATCCATCGGCGTGGATTCTTGGGCCAGGACATCAAAAAATGCGTAGGAGCGCTGCTCCGTGCCGGAAGGGAAGAAATAGGTCAGGCCGTCTCGCTCGAAGTCCTCCCGGGTCAGATCAGCGTTGAATTCGGGCAAGGCGAGGACCCATTTATTGACAGGATCGGCTACCGGGAACGTGGATTCGCGGTTGAGCACGGAGTGCTGATCAATGGTGGCGATTTCCTCTTGGGAGTCCCCGTCTTTTCCAGCAAGCAGGCTGGTGACGGAATCGGTGGTGGCGATGGTGTCATCATCGTCGACCTCGCCGGTGGCAATGGTGCGCTCCAGGGTGAGCGGCTCGTGGTGCTGGTAGCACCACATCGGGGCGGATGTGTCGGCGCAGCGCGGGTCATCGCTGGATGCGGTATCAGAAGGGGCCTCGCCGGCCATGAGGGCGCGCACGTCCATCCACACCGCGTCGGTGGGCCCGCTTGAGGTGGAAAAATCCTTATCCAAGCCCAGCGGGCGGGTCCGATTATTGTAGAGCGTTGGCGCGAGGGTACCAATGAGGAGGAAAATGATTGCGGCAATGACAACCCACGCCCGTGGCGAGCGTGGCCAAAGGTAGCGGCTCATTGCAGTACTATATCCAATCAGTTTCAGGTTTCCGGGGTAAAGGAGCAAGCGTGCGCACGCAGGCATCTGTGAAAAGACTACCCCAGCACCTGCCGGAGCTAGACGGCCTACGCGCGGTTGCCGCATTAGGGATCATTGTCACCCACGTATCCTTCCAAACCGGCACTGGGTGGGGATTTGCCGGGCGCTTCGATTTCTTCGTCGCCGTCTTCTTCGCCCTCAGCGCCTTCCTCCTGTGGCGCCGGCGCGGGCTGCACACGGTGCGCGGCTATGCCCACTCCCGCATCGCGCGCTTGGCACCGGCCTATTATGCCTGCGTGGTATCGGTATTGCTGCTGCTTCCCGATGCCCACTCCATCACCCCCACCCAGATCCTTGCCAACCTGACCTCCACGCAGATCTATGTGGTCGATGGCCTTGCCCCGGGCCTTACCCACCTGTGGTCGCTGTGCGTGGAGTTCTTCTTTTACCTGGTACTACCGCTTCTGGTCTGGGCCATTGGCAGCCTGCCGCAGCGCTGGCGCATGGCCGTTATCGCCGGCGCCGCGGTGGTGAGCTGGGGGTGGGGCTTTATCCCCTTTGTCGCGGACTACTCCGAGGACCAGGTCAACTCGCAAATCTGGCCGCCAGCCTATGCCTCCTGGTTCGCGGTGGGCATGCTGGCGGCGGAGGTGGAAGAAAGGGGTATCGGCAAGCGCACGGCGCGCCTCCTGCAAGTGCGCTGGATCTGGGTTGTGCTGGCGGGGCTCGTGCTGTGGGTGGCGAGCCGGGATTGGTTTGGCCCGGCCGGGCTGGTGCATCCGGAGCCGGCGGAATTTGCCCGCCGCATCATCGCCGGGGCGATATTCGCGGCGTGCGTGGTGGTGCCGGTGGCCTTGGTTCCACGTGGAACCTCGTGGCTTACCTCGCCGCTGATGCAGGCGCTGGGCGCGTGGTCCTATTCCATTTTCTTGTGGCATGTGGCGGTGCTCGCCGTGGCCTTCCCGCTGACCGGGGTGGCGCTATTTAGCGGGAAACCGCTGGATTTTTGGGTCATCCTTGCCGTCACGGTGATAGGCACCATTGTGGTTTCTGCGGCGAGCTATACGCTTATCGAGCGCCCGGGCCGCGACCTTCTGATGGGCCGGGTCCGGGGCCGGGGCCAGGGCCGTCGGCGGCGAAAAGGCAGGCCAGCCCCGCGGCACATAAGCACATAAGCAGCACGGAATCTCCGGCATAGGCCCCTGATGTCCATGGGGCCCGGGCGAGGATGGCCCCGGCTGCTGCTACCGTCCCGCCGGCTAAAAAGGCCCGCGGGATGGTGGTCCACCGCACGATGATCCAGGCGGCCACGCCAGCCAGCGCCGCTGGCCATCCCACCAGTGCGAGGCAGACCAGCGAGTACACTGCAGAGGCCATGCCGCCAGGATGTGGGTTCCAGGTGGGCTGCGGGCCGCGGCGCGCGGCGAAAAGCAGGCAGAACCCCAGCGTGGCCAGGCCGAGCGCGCCCCCAAAGAGCAGGGCGGCGCGGTAGGCAGGCTGCGCCTTAAAGGTCATGCGGAATTCCCCATGAGTACCCGCGGGGACGATAAACGCCTGGGTGGCGGCATCGATCTCGTACGGGGCGAGCTCGGTATCGCCTATAAACCCGCGCAGGCCCTTATTAAAGGCGCGGCCGGTAATGAGCAGACGCTCATCCTCTGCAGCAGCGATAGAAAAATCGGTGAGGCGATAATCGCTCGGCGGGGTCCAGCCCTTCTCCGTCATGGACACCCACGCGCCGGTGGTGCGCACGCGGTGGACGCCGGGCTCGAGGCTCAGGGTGCTGCCGGGGGAGTACCGGTGGGAATCGATGAGCACCGGCTTGGTGGAATCCACGGTGACCTCCATGCGGCGCGGCACGGTGACATCGCGAATGAGCACACCGGTATCGTGCACCATCTGCTGGAAGAAGAATTGGTGCACATTCGGCGAGGTATCCGGTACGGTCACCACGCGCTCGATGGGGTGGCCTTCTACCTCCAGTTCCGCGATGCCGGTGCGGTGGGATAATTCCACGCGGATGGCCTGGGAATCCCCGCCGGGCACGCGCACCGTCTTGGAGCGGAAGGGCTGCAGATCCACTTCTACTGCAGCGCCGCCCGAGCGCACCGTAACCGTTGTGGAGCTGGTGGCCATGAGTTTTAGGCGCGGTTGGTTAAAGTCACCGCGCAGCTCGATCCAGCCCTCATCATCGCCGGGTGCGGGCCACCAGGCGGTGGAATGTTCCCCATCGACGGCGGCGGTGGCGGACTTTTCCGGCTGGGCTCCACCGAAGGCGGTGGCATCGGCGGCAGAAGAAGAGACCTCGACATCGCCGCCGTGGGTCTCCACCGTGGTCAGTGGGCCGGCGGAGGGATAATCGCGCAGGCGGTTATACACGTGGCTGGGATCGTCTGCGGCCAGCGGTGCCGAGGCGGCGCCGTGGAGCGTGCCGTAGTTGCGATCCACCAGCGTGGGAGTATCGGTGACGATATCGGCGTCCCTATCCACCAGCTCGCGGGCGGCAGGGCCATTATGGGCATCGAGGAAAGCGAGTGCCTCGCCGCCACCGGCCACGCGGACGGGATCGGCTGAGGTCAAAGCCATGGAATGCTGCTCGAGCATAATCACATCGACCTCGCCAAAAGTATGCACGTCACCGCCAAATTTACTGCTCAAGGTGTCATTATCGGCGGCGAAGAGATCGTGGCGTACCATCACCGCGCCGATGCCCAGGCGCTGCAGAGCGCGCACGCCGCTGGCCGGGTCCTCGTCTAGCGCTGCCATCACGCCGTCCAGGCCACGGATGGCCTCCGGCGGCACGAGGGGAATGGCATCGCGGACGGCCCAGGGGACATCAAGAAGCGGCTGCGCCGGCTCATCGCGGGTCCAACCCCACTCTTGGCGGGCGAAGGAGGCCTCGGGGTAAATCAGGGTGCGGGTATTTTCCGCATGCTCGTTGATGTAATCCGTGGCTTCATGCCAATAGCCCGGCACCTCGTCGTAGGCGCCTAAGGGCAGCAGCCGCTGCGACCACGCCGGGGAGAGCGCGCTGATGCACACGAGCAGTACCAGCGCGCCTACCGTCTGCTTCTTGGTGGGGCGAAGCCCCGTGGGCAGCGGCAGGCGTTGACAGGCGCGGGCAAAGCCCAACAGCAACGGGATGCGCACCAGCGGATCGAATTTGTGCAGGTTGCGCAGGGGGGCGAGCACCCCATCGAGCGCGTCGAGGTACCACGCCGCCTGGCAGCCCAATATCGCTACGCCGGTGATCAGCATGATGGACCACACGCGGGGCAACCGGCACAGGCCATATATTCCTATCGCGGCCACGGCCATGGTGATAAGGACAAAGAAAGCAGAGGTCGCGAGCTCGTTGCCAGCGATGCGCTCGGCATCAGCAAAGGGTGACCAGCTCGTTGTCCCGCGCAGGATCTCTGGCAGGTTCAGCCACCGGGTGGTCACGCGGGAGGATTCGATAAATTCCGTAAACGGTGGGGCGTAGCGGCCCAAGATTAAAAGCGGGCCAATCCACCACGCGGATACGCACAGGCAGCCAAGCAGCCAGGCCGCGCCGGGCTTGAAGGCGCGGCGGTAGGCCACGATGACAAGCGCCGGGGTGCACGCCGCGAGCGTGGCGGTGGCGTTGACCGCGCCCATCAGCGCCACGGGAATCGTGGCGGCGGCAGCATCGCGCCAGGTGAGTTTTTCCCGCAGGAAGGGCAGGATGACCCACGGGGCGAGCATGACCGGCCAGGTTTCAGAAGAAATGGCCGTCAGCGTGGACAGCGAGCGCGGGGACAGGGCATAGAGCATCGCCGCCACCCAGACCCACCGGCCGCGCAGGCCTATCCGGGTGGCCAGCTTGTAAAAGCCAATAAAGCCCACGCTTAAGACCAGCAGCCACCACAGGCGTTGGGCTATCCAATCCGGCAGAGGCTCGGTTAAAATAAAAAAGGGGCCCTGCGGGAAGAGGTAGCCATAGGCCTGGTTCTGCAGTTGGCCCAGGGTAAAGATATCGGTATAGGCATCAAGCGCGCCGCGCAGGAAGTGCCGCGGGTTGGCGACCAGATCGTGTTTGGTATCGGCGGCGGTCAGCCCCCACGGCTGCACCGCGAGGATGAGCGCCAAGGCAATAATGCCGAGCGGGTAGGGCCGGGCAAGGCGCGCACAGCGGTGGCGCAGGGCGCGGGCTAGTGCGCGGTAGCGGTGTACATAGGAACCGCTATGTGGGCCGCGGGGGAGCTGATCGGTCCGGTCATGCACGCCGGTGCGCCCATCTAAGTACGGGAACCGTATTCAGGCCCGCCCAGCACCGCATCATCGGGGGAGACCGCATCGCCTTCCGGCACGGTATCGCTGCCGGAGAACTGGGCGATGCCGATGATGGTGATAATGCCCAGGGCGATGCCCACAACAGCGCTACCCACGGCGGGGCCGAGGGTGCGCTTGTTTAAAGAATCGGATTCCAGAGCCATGGCTAAAGATACTAGCAGCTACTTAGAAGTATTCCGGATCGTCCTCTTCCGCGTCTTCGTCGTTTTCTTGCGGGACGATAAAGACGGGTAGGCCCGCATTGCGCACGATCTGGTCCGCCGTGGAGTTGGTCCACCAGGCGCGGAAGCCGGTGAGCGCGCGGGTGCCGGTCACGATGACATCCACGTCGAGCTCGTGTGCGGCATCCACGATGGCCGAAGAGATGGTGGTGGCGGATTCCACGAGGTGCGCGCGGCCGGCCAGGCCAAGGTTCTCGGCCAATTGGGTGCCCTGGCGGCAGATCTTCAGCGCCTCTTCGTAAGCCGGATCGTCTTCCACGCTATCGGGGGACACGGTGGATTGATGCATACCCGTGCGGCTGACGGCGCGCGCGGTTTGGCGGGCCACCGGCTCCCATGCGGTGAGGATTTCCACCGTGGAGGGGCGTAAAAGTTGGGCGGCGTACTCCAAGGCGCGGTCGGCGCGTTCGGTGCCATCATAGGCAATTAACATTGTTTTGCCGTTACTCATGTCACTAGTCTACCCACCGCCTAGGACAGTTCGCGAGGAATCCTGCACACTGGAAGGCATGACATATTCCCGCATCATTGTCAGTTTGGGCCTCGTGGCGGTGCTCAGCGCCTGCTCTAATTCCGCCTCGGACGAGGACAAGGCGCGCGAATCCGCGGCTCCCGCGTCCTCGTCACCCGGTACCTCCGCGCCCGCCACCGAGGCCGCCCCAGCCCCGGCACCAGCACCTGCGCCCGAGGATATTCGCGCCACCGCCGCCTCGGTGCTCATGCCGCCGGCAACAAGCTACGAGGATGCCAAGGCCAAGCTGGAGGCCGGCGTGGGAGGCATCTTCATCCCCAGCTGGGCGGATCCCGGTTTGCTGGAAGAAGAGGGCCGCAATATTAATGCCCTGCGCGCGGAACTAGGCCGCGATTTTGAGGTCGCTATCGACTTTGAGGGCGGGCGCGTGCAGCGTTTTTCTGAAATCTTGGGCCAATACCCCTCCGCGCAGCAGATGGCGGCGGAAAACTCGCCGGAGCAGGTGGAACAGCTGGCGGGGGACATCGGCAAGCGGCTCATGGACTACGGCATCAACGTGGACTTCGCGCCGGTGCTCGATGTCGATGGTGATGGCCTCGAAGTCGTGGGCGACCGCGCCTTTTCCACCGACCCCGCCCAAGCAGGCGATTACGGGGCTGCCTTTGCCCGCGGGCTGGATGCCGCCGGGGTCAAGGCCGTATTCAAGCACTTCCCGGGCCACGGTCGCGCCTCGGGCGATACCCACCTGGCAGAGGCCATTACCCCGCCGCTCGAAGAGCTTGAGAACCATGAATTCATTCCCTTCCGGAATGCCATTCCCGCAGCACCGAATGCGGCGCTGATGATGGGCCACCTCGCGGTGCCGGGCCTGGGCGATGGCCAGACTCCTGCCTCCATCCTGCCGGAGGCTTACGGCCTTGCCCGCGAGGCCTTGCAGTATGACGGCACCATCTATACCGATGACATTGGCGGCATGGCGGCCATTTCGGATTCGCTGCCGCTTGCCGATGCCGTCATTACCTCCCTCGCCGCCGGTGCCGACATGCCCCTGTGGTCCACCGAGGAAGATATCAATGCGGTGATCGATGCCGTCGTGGGCGCTGTGGATGAGGGCAGGTTGGCCCCTGAGCGCCTCGGCGATGCTGCCCGCCACGTACGCGATGGGGACAGCGACTAGGAAAAACGCCCCTTTACCCGTTAACCTTTAAGGCGTGAAGAAGGCAGAAGGAAAAAACGGTGCAAAGGGCTGGCTCATCACGCTTGGCGTGATCGTTGGCTTCGTCCTCATTACGGGCATCGCTTATGCCTGGGATGTCATAGCAAACCAGGACAAGATCCCGCGCAGTGTCTCCGTGGGCGGCGTGGATATTTCCGCCATGGAGCGCACCGCCGCCGTGGCCAAGCTCGAGGACGAGCTCAAGGGTGTTGAGACCCAGCCCGTGACCGTGACCGCAGGCGATCTGCAGTCTGAATTTACCCCTGCCGAATCCGGCCTGGCCCTGGATAATCAGGCCGCCGTCGATGGCATCGAGGAACCTTCCCTCAACCCAATTACCCGCCTGGCCAGCTTCTTTCGCTCCACCGAAGATATCCCGGTAGAAACCGATGTGGACGATAGCAAGCTGCAGCCCACCCTTGACCGCGTCAAAGACGAGCTTTCTACCGATCCCGTCGATGGCATGCTGGAGCTTAATAATGGCGAGCTCAAGGTCACCGATCCCACGTTGGGCCAGACCGTAGACGGCACCGAATTGCACGATGCGGTGGCAGCGAATTGGTTGGACAAAGACGGCGTGCAGGTGGAACCGGAAGAAATCGAGCCGGCCATTAATGAGGCGGCCATTGAAAAGATGCGCACCGGCGATGCCGCCAAGGCCCTGGATAATCCGTTGACCTTGAAGGCGAAAAATAACGTCACCGCCACGCTGAATAAGCCGGAGATCTCCCAGTTCACCAGCATTGAGAAAAAGGACGGCCAGCTGCACCTGGTGGTGGATAGCAACCGCGCGCAGCAATTGCTGCAAGAGCGCGCCGATGGCGCCGACGTGCCTGGCGTGAACGCCAAGGTGAAATTCGCCGGTGGCTCCAGGCAGGTCACCCCCTCCCAGGACGGCGAGATTATTGACTGGAAGCCCACCATGGAGGGCTTTGATAAGCGCGTGACTGGCGATGACCGCGAATGGGACGCTATCTACAAGCCTGACCCAGCCGAGTTCACCACCGAGGACGCCGAAAACGCGACGTTTAACGATACCGTGGGTGAGTTCACCACCGGCGGCTTTTCCTCCGCCTCTGGGCGCAATATCCAGCTCGTTGCCCAAGAGGTTAACGGCGCCGTTGTCAACCCCGGTGAGACTTTCTCCCTCAACGGTTACACCGGCCCCCGCGGCACCGCGCAGGGTTATGTGGAATCCGGCATCATCATCAACGGACACTCCGGTTCCGCCGTGGGCGGTGGCATCTCCCAATTCGCCACCACCCTGTATAACGCCGCGTACTTCGCCGGCATGCAAGATACCGCGCACACCCCGCACTCGTATTACATTTCCCGCTACCCGGCCGGCCGCGAGGCCACCGTGTACGAGGGCGCGATTGACTTGCAATTCACCAATACCTTCAATACCCCAGTGCAGATAGAGACCAGCTTTGGCGGCGGCAATATCACCGTCCGCCTGAAGGGCACCAAGACGGTAGAGGTGGAATCCATCAATAACGGCCGCTGGGCCAAGACCGAGCCACAGCCGATGTCCGTGCCGGGCAGCGACTGCTCGCCATCGTCCGGCTCCCCGGGCTTTACGACGTCCGATACCCGCATCATCAAGGATCTCAGCGGCAAGGAGCTTTCCCGCGAGACCAAGACCACGGTTTACGATCCACAGCCCATCGTGCGTTGCGGTTAAAGGCCTACTGTGCGCTACGCGCCCCCTTTGAGGGCGTAGTGCATTACCCCGTAATCACCCAACCGTCGCTTGGCGTAGAACCTGCGGCTAGCGCGCAGCTCTGTATTACGCCCATATAAGTTGCAGCTAGTATTAAGTGGGGAGTAAGGTAATTTTCAGCGATTCACAGCAAACCCTGAACCTAACAATTGTTAGTCGCTAAAATGACTCAATTTAAGGAAAATAGTTCTCCTTAATGGGCGATTGTGCGGGCTGAGCAATTACCTCAGAATCGATGTTTCAGTGCTATTTAAGATTCATCGAGGTGATGACGGGGTGCGAGCTTTTTCAGAGTGAGTCGGCAATTTTGGGTGGGCGAAATGCTCCACAACTTAAAAGCAAAGGAACATTGCTATGGCTGTAACTTCTCGTGTCGTTCGTTCAGTGTCGTGTGCGGCAATTATTGGTTTGTCATTGGGGGTATCCGCCCCTGGGGCGTTGGCGCAAGATACTGAAGCGGTGGCGCAGGCGGGCCCTGTAAACAAGGCCAATATCGATTTCACCAAGCAGGGATCTATCACCCTGCACAAGAAAAAGGGTGCGGAGTCTGGTAATGCTGCTACCGGTCAGACGATGGAGGGTGTTCCTGGTGAAGCGCTGCCAGGCGTGACGTACAAGATCACCAAGTTGGATTACAACTTGCAAACCGATAACTGGGCGGACTTCCCACAAACTGTTGCTGCCATTCCTGAAGGTAAAAAGACTAACGCTACCCAGGAGTCGACGACCGGGGATGGCGGAACAGTTGCATTTACGGGCTTGGATCTAGGCTTGTACCTGGTAGAGGAAACTAAGGCACCGAACGGGATTGTGGCTGGCGCTCCATTTATTGTATCGGTACCGATGGTCAATGAGGCTTCGGATGCGTGGAACTATGATGTCGTTGCGTATCCGAAGAACACTGAGACTAAAACCGAGAAAACGGTGAAAGACGCAGATAAAAACATCCAGGATGAGTACACCTACACCATTAATGCGGATGCACCAACTTGGAGGGGCGAGAGCAAGCTAAAGAAATTTGTATTCACCGATACGTTGGATCCACGGTTGGAATTCCAAGAGGTCACTGAGGTTAAGGCTGGAGAAACAGCTTTGGGTGCAGGCGATTACGCTGTGACTCAGCCTTCGGCCGATAACGATAATACCCTGACAGTAAGTCTGACTGACGCGGGGTTGGCAAAGGTTAACTCTGGAGCCAAAATGTCGTTGACCTTTGGCGTTAAACGTAAAGAGGTTGGTGCTACCACCGAGCTGAAAAACCAGGGACAGGTTATTTTTAATAACCCTAATACGGGGAATGACGTTGAAAACACAACCAATGAGGTAGTTACCTATCATGGCAAACTTAAGGTTGTGAAAAAGGACGGTGAGGAAGCTGGTAAGGTACTGCAAGGGGCCGAATTTGAGCTTTATCAGTGCACCTCAGCTCAGGCTTTAGGTGACAAGCTAACTGTCAAGGGCGCAGACAAGTGGACGACAGGTGAAGACGGCACTGTTACCATCGATGGCTTGCATGCAACCGACTTTGCAGATAATAAAGAAGTTACTGATACTAAAAAGTTCTGCTTGAAAGAGACGAAGGCGCCAGCCGGTTACGCGTTGCCAGAGACTCCCGTGACCGAAATTGATTTCAAGCGAGAAAACATTGCGCAAATAAGTGACGCTAATGGCGACGACGCAATCACTCTGGTTTCCGAAATTAATAACATCAAGCGCGACACCCCGAATCTGCCTATGACTGGTGGTGCTGGTGTAGGCATTTTGGCTGCGATTGGTGCAGCTATCGTTGCTGCTGGTGTTTGGTTCGCACGACGGAGCGCCAAGAACTAGTTCTGAGTAACTGGGGAATCGTGGCTGGGCGGGCGCAGCCACGATTCATACTCAAAACGATGTTTGTAGTGGTTTGGCCTACCTAAGATCTGCTCCTGTGACGTGGTTTAAGGCTATATAGCCTTAAACCACGATGGAGCATACACAGTTAGTGTGCTGATCGCGGTAATGGGTGTTGATTGTGGAGAGTTGTTCCGTGGATCAGTCAGGTGTCTCGGTGGTAGAGAGAAACGCTGACCAGCCAAGTAAGAATCGGTTGCGCAGCAGCGTAGTGCTGCCAGTGATAGTAGTAGTCATTGGTCTGTTGGTAATGCTCTACCCAGTGGTATCGACGGCATGGAATAACTGGAATACCTCACGGGCCGCTCAGGAGTATGCCCGCTTAGATGAAGCTGCGCCACAACAGCTACAGGATTCGATTTGGGATAGTGCTCATAAGTACAACCGTGAGCGTACTATGGGTCCGATTTTTGACCCGTGGCTCGACCGCATTGGGGTAGATAGCCCTGAGTACGAGGACTACTTGAAGCAATTGGGTGAGACCGATGCAATGGCTCGCTTAATCTTTCCTGCGATCGACGTGGATCTGCCGATATACCATGGCACCTCAGACGAGACCTTGCAGCGTGGATTAGGGCATCTTTATGGTTCCGATTTGCCAGTTGGCGGTCAAGGGACCCATTCGATCATTACTGGCCATACCGGGCTGTCAAACTCTACGATGTTTGACCACTTGAAATCAGCAAGTGAGGGTGATGAGTTTTACTTTCAGGTTGCAGGCCACAAATTGAAATATGTGGTAGACGAAATCTCCGTTGTATTACCGCATGAAGTAGAACGCCTGCGGCCAGTAGATGGGCAAGACTACGTGACTCTTATTACCTGTACGCCCTACGGAATTAATACTCACCGTTTGCTAGTGCGCGGACACCAAGTACCAATCGAATCCGGTGATGAGGAAGTTTTTGACAACTCTCACGGTCCAGGCTGGCAGTGGTGGATGTATGCGCTACTGACAGCAGTAGTGATTGTTGGTTGCTGGTTTACCTGGTGGTTGCGCCGGCAGCATAAAAACCGTCTCAGTACCTCAGGGAAACACCGACAGAAAAGCCTGAAGAACAAGAACAGTAGAAACCCGCTGACGCAAACAAGCGGTGACGCAGAAAAGTATTCTAATGAGCAGAATAACTCGTGGGAGCGAGACGATGACGGGGTTTAAAGCAAGGGCTGCCAAGGTTGTTGCTACAGGTGTAGCGTGCATTGTTTCCTGCATGGGCCTAGGTTTAGGCACGTCCGAAGCATTACAAGTTGCTGGACTGGCTGAGGCGACCGGTGTGGAACAGAGCGTAGCCACGGATGAGCTAATTATTCGGTTAACCCAGGGCAACCCAGATCGTGATGGTGCAGCGCCAGCGGGTGAAATACAGGGAGTAAGTATTCACCTGCATCGACTGGCCGGATTGGCGCCGACAAATCCAGCCCATAAGCGTTTGCTTGAAGAAAAAGATTTGAACGAAGTTCGCGGGTGGGAAAAAGACATACGCTTGACCCAAGACACGGACTACAAAGGCGAGGCGACTTTTACGAACCTAGCTCACGGCTTTTACCTAGTAAGTTCTACTGCACCTAATGATTCTTACCGGGAAATCAACGACTTTGTAGTCGCTGTCCCATTCCACACAGTGTCAGAGAACCCGAATCCTGTCCCTGGGGTGATTGTGGCTAAGACTCACAACCCAGCTACCACATCACCACCACCGTTACCGCCAGAACCCCCGCAGCCTTCTGTATCAAAGAATCCAGATCCCTCGCAGGAATCTACGCCCCAAAGCCAGGTAACTGACTCGACAACTACCCCGGATGCCTCATCCAAGTCGAAAAACCCTAAGGAATCATTGGCAATGACCGGTGCGCAGGTCATTGGTCTGGTTATCGTCGCCGCGATTCTTATTGTCGGTGGCATCGTCATCATCGTTATTAGCCGGAGAAAAAACTCAGAAAGTGAGGGACGTTAATGTCTTGGAGCAAGCTTTACGCAGCCCAGTCAGGTTGGCGGAGGTATCGAGGTGTAGCACCACTTATTGCGACGTTGACCCTCATTTTCAGCCTCATTGCCCTAGCAGCATTACCCACCATCGCAAGTCCAGTCGCCGCGGCGCAGACCAGCCAACTCGGCACTGCTTTAGACTCTCCCGAGCCCCTAAACATCGCGGACAACAATACCGCGGTATTCGAAGGGCACTTTACGGACGATGGAACCGTTAATGAACTTGAATTTAGTGCGATTAATTCCGGAAATTACGAATTAGGGAATGGAGACTACACCTTAAAGATCGATGGTAAAGATGTACCTGTCCGTGAAGGGCAGAACCTATCGACGCATATCTCAAGTGGTCTAATTACTATTCGCATTGCCCAGCTTGATACTCGGGTATCTGCCGGGACAACCTATTCCCTGGAAACCCCACCGATTGAGGGGGAATCAACGCTAAACGGAATCTCCGTCACCGCCAATGGCACGATTGCAGAAAATGCTCCCGAGGCCGAGGCTGCGCCCCGTGAAGATGCGACAGAGGATTCCCACACAGTTCCTGAGGAAACAGGTGAAACAGAATCTGCGCCTCAGATCATGCCTCGTTCTGTTGCACCATATGCAGCGAATTCCGGTGCTTCGGAAAAACGTACCTTTACAATCAAACCTCAAGCCTATGAAAAAAACGCAGGCCATCAAAGTTTTCTTGTTCCCGTTTTCCAGATTCCTCAAAAAGAACTAGCGAACGGTGCAATTACTTTACCCAAGGGAACAGAAGTACTCCTTGAAGTCAACAATCCAATCTTTCAGAACAGCCACCCGAATGACCAAAAAATCTCTTACACAGGAAAAAATGGTGGTTGGTCTGAAGCCCCTGCGACCTATGAGAAGATTAATGATAAGAAATATCGGGTCACCCTCCCAGCAACAATAACCATCGGAGGAAATGCTGAAATTCAATTCACAGGAGTTCGTCGAGGCCGACCGACTGTATTCTCCGCAACTTTTAGCGTGCCTGCGCCAAAATGCAGTCCAGACGCGGAGGTCAAGTCCAAGCAATGGCCGCGTAGTCTGACTAAGGAAGAATTTGAGCACGGGAGTCCCATATACGTGGTGACAAGTACGCCGAGCCGCGACGCTTCGATTCTAAGCCGTCAAGTCGATCAGGGGCGTGACTACCAGGAAGTTGGTAGGACTCCTTGGATCTACAACGCTTTAGCCTTCAACACGGAGGATAATTGGCTTTATGCCATCAGTCAGGATCGCGGTGGTGATCCTTGCTATCCGGGGGGAAACCTTCTTCAAATAGATCCCCGGACTGGTGATGTATATAACCTGGGTCCCCTGCTGAAAGACGGAGGCTCGGGATCTCCGTTTGCGTCTGACGGAGATAAAGATGTTATTAATGCGGGTGTTTATACGAACGAAGGATTTTTCATAGCCAACACCTCGACTTCTGGTACTCGCCGTTTATATAAAGTTGACACGGATAAAGTGAGTGTCAAACCAGTGTTCAAGGATGAAACGCTATCCTACTCGGAGGATTGGGCGGTTCTTCCAAGCGATCAGCGGTATATGTGGGGCTTTCAAAGTAAAGCCAAGGCAGGGGATAAACTCATTGCTGAACGCATCAATACAGCGACTGGGGAAATTAAGACCTGGGATTTGACCAATATTAAAACCTTAGATGGACGAGGAATCTCCAATCCGTCCGCTTCATGGGGTAAGGCGTGGACCTACTCTAATGGGAACCTTGGCTTCGGCACCGGTAGTTCCAACGCGAACCAGCTAGGGTTTGAATTGAAAATTACGGATGCGGCTTCAAACAAACCAAAGTTTGAGTTGGTCAATGTTATGAATAACCTGCCATCTTCGTATAACACTGACGCAGCCTCCGACCTCGTCCCCCCACCACCCGAATTGCAGTCGAATCTTGCTGTGAAAAAGCTGCGGTCTGAGACCAAGACAGTAGGTAATGAGGTTCGTACGTATTGGACAATAACGCTCGAAAATACCACTGATAATCCGAGCTCTGGTGGCTCTTTCTTTGAGTATTTACCCACAGATACTCACTATGGTGTTAATGCCAAAGGGCCGAGCGCACGGTTTGAGGGGTTTGGAGATGGCTCGACAAAGATCAATGGGCGTTTACCAGGTCCTGACCAGGTAGGTTCGGGCAAAGGCATCTACGCCGGAATGAACGTACCGTCCGCGACCGAACGTGAAGTAAACTACATGCATGGATACGTGGGGACTATCCCCGGTCGTGCAAAGGTTGAGTACGTCGTGTCTTCTCCAGTGCGTACGGATAAGTTTGGCAACCTTAAAGCAGTATGTAAGCCCAACAGAGTTGGGTTACAGCCTACAGATGCCGAGGCAAACCCGGCTGATGCCGATAACGTGGCAACGGAAGCGTGCTTCACGAAAGTCGCTGTTGATAGCGAACCACAGCCTGTTGAGAATGCAAAGGACGAATACACTGCGAAGTACAATGTCGTAGTTTCTGCGCCGGATGCGCCAGGGTTCGACAGTAACGACGTTATCTACGGCAAGCTGATAGATGCGCCGAAATTTGTTGGCGCCGCTTCCGTAATTGATGCGACTGTCATTTTCAAAGACGAGTTTGACAAGTCCAGTGACCCAAAGAAGTTTTCAGGTTCGGGCCCCTATGAGCTTAACGCTAATACTGAACCAAAGGTTATTAAGCCAAAAGGGGTGGAAGGAAGCACTGGTCAGCATGTTTACGAAGTCACCGTGCACTTCAAGTTAGATGCGACGAAATTGGATAATTCTTCAGTTCCGGCCGGTCAGAGCCCTCAACCCGCTGGAAATGGCCGGTGCTATATTAAAGACGGCCTCCATGAGCCACAATTCGGCCTCATGAATGAAGTAGAAATGGGTGGCTGGAAGGACACTGCCTGCATCCCGTTAAAGAACCAAAAAATGAATGTCTTCCTTGAAAAAGTTAGCTACGATCCAGAGTCGCCAGACAAGATTAAAAAAGATGGTTTGCTGGAGGGCGCTGAGTTCGCGGTTCATCGTGGTGACACTGACGGGAAGTTGCAGTTAAAGCCTGACGGTAGTGTTAATACTGACACCAATCCGTTGGTAGAACAGTCAACAACCGCCGATCGTGGCCGTGTGCAATTAAAGGGTTTGGACGCCCCGGGCGTCTACTACCTCATTGAGACAAAGGCGCCGCAGGGCTATAACCTGCTGCCCAAGCCGGTCAAGTTCTCTACGGCATGGAATGGTGATGGCGCTGCGGTCGTCAAGATTCTTTCGGACGGCGCATTGACGGCAGCCGGCAATGAGTGCGACAAATCCAGCAATACGAATTGCGACAAGAAGGTCGGCATTATTCAGATAGCGGATGTCAGCAAAGGGGAGTTGCCTAAGACAGGCGGAGCCGGCGTAATTCCTTGGGTCATAGCGGGCGCTACAATTATCCTCCTCGGCTGTGTTGTGTTACGGCGCAGAAAAGCATAATTGCAGTTCGAAGCGGGAGTTCAGTCTGGTAGACAGTCTAGGACTCCTGCTTAGGATTCTGGCCACGTCCGTGGACGTGGTGTATCTGGTCTTTCTGAATCGGGGGCGGTGTCAGGATCAGTGGTGGGGTCCGGCTCGGGGTTGATGTCGGTTCATTAGCCTGCATTTTCGGTGGTCTTCGTGTTACTGGCATTGAAGCTGTTGGCGGCTATGAGGTTGCGGGTTTGTTCCAAGCTCGCCAGCGACATGTAGCGCTTTTGCTGGATTCAATCATCAGGCTGTCCAGCTAGCACAGAGCCGACTAGGCGGATCACAGAACTGTGGTTAGGGAAGATCCCTACAACGTCGGTACGCCGCCGGATTTTTGATTCATCCGCTCTGTTGGATTGTTAGACCACACCTTCGTCCATACAGGTTGCGGCGTGTGTATGGACCTGACCCCCATTCGGTGGACACCTGATATCCAGCCCAGTCGGGCTGGGAAGAAAGGTAATCTACCACCATGTCCAGGTACTCCGAACAGTTCAAACGCGATGCCGTAGCCCTCTATGAGAACAACGAGGACCTCTCGCTGAACAAAGCATCAGCAGAGCTCGGCATCAACCGAGCCTCGCTGCATTCATGGGTCAAGAAGTACGGCACCGGCAAACGTGCCCGCATAAAAGCAGTGCACGATCAAGCCCAAGCGGCGAATGATTCTGCGCGAATCCGCCAGCTGGAAAAAGAAGTCTCTAAGCTGCGCGAAGAACGCGATATCCTGCGTAAGGCTGCTAAGTATTTTGCCGAAGAGACTCACTGGTGATCCGCTTCCAGTTTGTCGATGACCACCGAACCGAGTACTCGGTTAAGCGGATGTGCCACGTGTTAAAGCTCAATCGCTCCTCGTTTTACAAATGGGTCAAAACCCGCGAAAAACGCAGGTTAAAGATGTATTCCGATGGTCTTATAGGTGCAAGAATAAAGACCATCTTCGATGATGAGCATGGTCTTTACGGGGCTAAACGCATCGCCGCAAGCCTTAAGGAAGACACGGCGTATACCCCGGTCAATCACAAGAAAGTTGCACGCATCATGAAAGCCATGGGACTTCAAGGCTTTACTAAACGGCGTCGATGCATCACTACCAGGCGTAAGCCTGGTCACCGCGTCATGCCAGATCTAGTAGGCCGCAAGTTCACAGCTAAAGAGCCAAACCGCGTTTATGTCGGCGACATTACCTACCTGCCGTGTAAGGGTGGCAAGAACATGTACCTTGCCACGGTCATCGACGTCTACTCTCGCAAACTTGTCGGTCATGCACTCGCGGATCACATGCGGGTATCGCTGGTTATCGAAGCTTTGTCTCATGCCAGAAAAGTCCGCGGAAGCCTTAACGGGGCAATTTTCCATTCCGATCACGGCAGTGTGTATACCTCACAGGTATTTAGGGACCACTGCGCCCAACTTGGTGTACGCCAGTCCATGGGAGCGGTAGGTACGAGTGCTGATAACGCCCTGGCAGAATCGTTTAACGCCACCTTAAAGCGAGAAGTCTTGCGTGATCGGAAAGTCTTTGACAACCCAATTACCTGTCGCCAAGAGGTCTTCCGGTGGTGCATGCGCTATAACACGCGCAGGCGGCACTCCTGGTGCAATCTCGTAGCGCCTGATGTCTTTGAAACCAAGACTTCGGCTATACTGACCACAGCAGCATAGCTAGCCCCCGATGTGTCCACTTTCCGGGGGTCGGGCCCTATGAATGCAAGGTGCTTATCCAACGTTTACTCCAGATAGTCGGCGACTTCAGGGAAACGCTCATTGCACAACTCAACACCCTCACGTGCCTGGTCCGACGTAGCTTGGGCGTAGGCTTGCTGGACAGTGGAATGAAACAATCCAGACAATGTGGTCTGCTGGTGTTTGGACGCTGTGGACGAGAGGTTCTTAGCACAATGTGGGTGGCAAGCGCTGCCAGCTAGCTGTAGGCAGTACTTGACCAATTGCAGCTTGGATTCCCAGGTGAGTATTGCTAGTAACTAGATAGACTGAGCCGAGTCCGCGGGGATACAGATACACCGCGCTAAAGGGCGCAACTAGGATTCTCCGTGGAAAGATCTGAGGCCTTTTTTCTTTCGCTAACATATCTCCGCCACCAGTAGATCAGAAGCAGGACAATCACTAGGGCAGCGGCACAAATGGCCCACATCCACCATTGCCATTGCAATCCAGAGCCATCGAAGGCGGAATCGTCATCCGGATCCATTGGTACTTGGTGGCCAGTGACAAGCAGACGGTGAGTATTGATTCCGTAGGGAGTGCAGGTAATGAGGGTAAAGAGATCCTGACCAGCTTCGCGCCTGAGCGAAGCTGTGTCAGATGGATCGACCACACGGATCTGGTGGACTTCGTATTTGAGCTTTTTACCACCAGTAGCTATATAAAAATGATCTCCTTCTTTTACTTTGGAAAGGTTATCCCAAAGCGTGGCATCCTGGAGTCCAGTATGAGCAGACAACGCAGTATGCCGGCCTTCACCATTACCCACACCTCCCACGGGGAGATCTGTTCCATAGAGGTGCCCTACCCCGCGGGAAAGGGCTTGCTCTGAAGTACCGTGGTAAATGGGCAGATCGGATTTGATTGAGGGAATCACAATCCGGCCCATTGCGTCAGTTTCGGACAATATAGAAAGGTATTGGCGGTACCGTTGGTATTCAGGTGAGTCTTCATCATCCGATGTAGTCCATGCGTCAGCTACGTTAATCTCACCAAGTTGGGCATTGTATTCTTGCGCTTGGTCCCAAGCAGTGTGCAGGGCTTCTGGAGGGGCTTGCTTTTCTAATTTGGAGTACTCGTCCGCCGCTCGCGACTGTGAATAGTTGTTCCATTGAGTTGCCACCACAGGGTAGAGCAGTACTCCCAATCCGAGCAGGATGAGTACCAGAGCAATGATGGCGTTAGCGTTAACTGTCTTGGAAGTGGAGTGTTTCGCCATTCTCTCTACCTCTACATCGATGGGTCCTACTAGTCAGCCAAGGCGGCGGCACACTTACTTAAGAATGTAGAGCCCTAGAATCCGGACATTCTTCGTTTGTGATGCAGGTAGGAAAACTACGTGCGGAAGCTATCCGGAGTCGAAAATAGCTGAACTTTTCACTTGTGATATTCAATGACAATGAAAACAATTTTACTCAGACTAATTCTATGCCAGCAGCACTTGTCCGATTCGCCGATGTTTTATGGTTTCAAATCAGCACTTCAGGATGATGATACAACTGAATCCTGGTTTGTTACCTGTATAGCGTCTTAAGTAAATGGAGCCGACGACGGTGTCTGAGTTCACGACATATTTGACACCCTGTTCCTGCGAAGGCAGTCCTGATGCTTGACAGGTGAGTCGGGACAAACTTGACACTTAGCCCACCCTTACCGTGTCAGGTGATGTTTTACAGGTGAGTCGGGACATGTTTGACACTATGAACAGTCCCAACCGTAACCTCGCCATCGTCAAAGCAGTCCGCGGGCAAAAGCGCAGCCCATCACAAGTAGCCAAGCAATTCGGTATCTCTCGCCAACGCGTTTACCAAATCCTTCATGCCTTCGATGCCGGTGGCACAGACGCCATCGCGCCGAAATCCCGCGCCCCACGCACTCACCCCCAAGCCGTGCCAGACACCGTGTGCAAAGACATCATCACAATCCGTAAACAGCTCACCCGTCACGGACTCGACGCAGGTCCAGAAACCATTGCCTACCACCTACAACAAGACGGCAAACGCGTCCCTTCAACCTCGACAATCCGCCGCATCCTAAGAAAAGAAGGACTCATCACCCCAGCACCAAAAAAGAAGCCCAAAAGCTCCTTCATCCGCTTCGAAGCAGCCATGCCCAACGAATGCTGGCAGGCTGACATCACCCACCTGTACCTAGCGGACACCACCCGCATCGAAGTCCTTGACTTCCTCGACGATCACTCCCGCTACCTGCTATCAATCACCGCAGCCGCAGCCTTTAGCGGCACACAAGTCGCCGAGGAACTATCACGCCTGATAGCAGAATACGGACCACCAGCATCCACACTCACCGACAACGGCCTCGTCTTCACCGCCCGCCTAGCAGGACGCAAAGGTGGACGAAACGCCTTTGAAAAAGTCCTCAACGCCAACAAAATCCAACAGAAAAACGGCCGACCAGGCCATCCCCAAACCCAAGGAAAAATCGAGCGATTCCACCAAACCCTCAAAAAATGGATCAACGCCCGACCACCCGCTAAAACCGTAGCTGACCTGCAGACACTCCTCAATGAATTCCGCGACTACTACAACACCACACGCCCCCACAAAGCACTAGGCCGACGCACCCCACACCAGGCCTACACCACCGGCACCAAAGCCAACCCAGCCCACAACCCGACACAAGAATGGCGCACAAGAAACGACGTCGTCTGGGACAACGGCAAAACCACCGTGCGCTACGCCGGCAAAATCTTCCACCTAGGCATAGGCCGCAAATGGAAAAGACAGAAAATCCTCATGGTCATCGCCGACAACCACGTCATCACATCACTAGCCGAAACCGGAGAAGTCATCACCGAGCACTACATCGACACCAGCCGCAACTACCAAAAGCCCTACTGGAAACAAGGAGACCCACCCCTAGGCCCAGAATAAGAAGAAACCGGCATCCCAGAACAAAAAGAAACTGAGATGCCGGTTTGTCAACGATGTCGCGACTCACCTGTCAAGCATGTCGCGACTCATGACATGGAGCCGACGACGGGAATCGAACCCGCGCCAGCAGCTTGGGAAGCTGCAGTTCTACCATTAAACTACGTCGGCGCTGCGCCAAATGCGCTTTCCCTACTATACACCTTGGGTAGGCGATTGAGTAGAATCGGGTCCGTGCTTCTTTCAGATCGTGATATTCGTTCCGCCATTGATTCCGGAGAGCTGGGCATCGACCCCTTTGATAGTGAGCTTATCCAGCCTTCTTCCGTTGACGTGCGCTTGGATAAGTACTTCCGGGTATTCAATAACTCCCGCTATACGCACATTGACCCCAAAGAGGAGATGCCGGAGCTTACCACCTTGGTGGAAGTAGAAGAGGAACAATCCTTTATTCTCCACCCCGGCGAGTTTGTCCTTGGTGCCACGCTGGAGAAATTCACCCTCCCGGCTGACCTTGCCGGGCGTTTGGAGGGCAAATCCTCGCTGGGACGGCTGGGGCTGTTGACCCACTCCACCGCGGGCTTTATCGATCCTGGCTTTTCCGGGCACATCACCTTGGAGCTCTCCAATACCGCGAACCTGCCCATTGCGCTGTGGCCGGGGATGAAGGTGGGCCAGCTGGCTATCTTTAAGATGACCTCGCCGGCGGAAAGTCCGTATGGCACGGGCGCATTGGGCTCGAAATACCAAGGTCAGCGCGGGCCAACGCCATCAAAGTCTTACCTGAACTTCCGCAGGGATTAATCTGGTATTTACATAAAATCTCTAAGATGAGGTTTTATGCGGATGACTGTTATTGGCACCGGTTACCTGGGTGCCACCCACGCCGCCTGCATGGCGGAATTGGGGCATGAAGTTTTAGGCGTCGATGTAGACGAGGATAAGATCGCCGTCTTGCAATCGGGTAAGGTTCCATTTTTTGAACCGGGGCTACCGGAGGTGCTCGAGCGCAATATTGATGCTGGGCGCTTAGGGTTTAGCACGGATTATGACGAGGCTGCGCAATTCGCCAACGTGCACTTTCTCGGCGTGGGAACCCCGCAGTGCCGCGGCTCTTATGCGGCGGATATGACTTACGTTAAGGCCGTTATCACGGACTTGGTGCCCAAGCTGCGCGGGGAGCACGTCATCTTTGGCAAATCCACCGTTCCGGTAGGAACGGCGGCGGAACTACAAGAACTGGCGGATAGTTTGGCGCCCGAGGGAACCCGCGTGGAGATCGCGTGGAATCCGGAATTCTTGCGCGAGGGTTATGCGGTGCACGACACCATCACCCCGGATCGCATCGTGATTGGAACCCGTGAATCGGAATCTCGTGCGGAGGAGCTTGCCCGCGAGATCTACGCGCAGCCGTTAGCGCAGGATACGCCCTTCATCGTGACCGACCTGCAGACCGCAGAGTTAGTAAAAGTCTCCGCCAACGCCTTTTTGGCCACCAAGATTTCCTTCATCAATGCGGTCTCTGAGATTTGTGAGATCGCGGGGGCAGATGTGGTGGCGCTGGCGGATGCCATTGGCATAGACAAGCGCATTGGTCGCAAGTTCCTCGGCGCGGGCCTGGGTTTTGGCGGTGGTTGCCTGCCTAAGGATATTCGCGCCTTTATGGCGCGCGCCGGTGAGCTCGGCGCCGATCAGGCCCTGACCTTCTTGCGCGAGGTGGACGCGATTAATATGCGCCGGCGCGACCGCATGGTGGACCTGTCTAAAGAAGCCTTCCATGGCTCCCTATTGGGTCACCGCGTTACCGTGCTGGGCTGTGCTTTTAAGCCCAATTCGGATGATGTGCGCGATTCGCCGGCGCTCTCGGTTGCTGGGTCCTTGTCCTTGGCGGGTGCCGCGGTGACCGTCTATGACCCCGAGGGTATGGACAACGCCAAGAAGGTTTTCCCCACCTTGGACTATGCCGCCGATACGGAATCCGCCCTGCGGGAGGCGGAATTGGTCATCCTGGCCACCGAGTGGCAGCAGTTTAAGGAGCTGGATCCGAACGAGGCTGGCGAGCTCGTGGATAATAGGCACATTATCGATGGCCGCAATGTGCTCGACGTTGCGGCTTGGTCCAACGCCGGTTGGAAGATTCAGGCGCTGGGCCGCACGCTCTAACGGCGGTGTGACGGGACGGTAAACGCGGCAATCAGCGTGGTAATCGGTACCGCGAGGGTCAGCGCCATGGCGCCGACGCCGGAGCGCAGGAGCTCGGTGGCGACGAGATCGCTGCTGAGAATTTGCCCCGCGGGGCGTTCGGCGGCGGTGATGAGCAGGAGTAGGGGCAATGCGGCGCCGGTATAGGTCAAAATGAGGGTATAGACCATCGAGGCAATGTGGTCGCGGCCGACCCGCATGGCGGATAGGAAAAGCTCGAGCGGTGAGGCCGCGGGATCGGATTCGTGCAGCTCGGTGATGGTGGAGGCTTGGGCGATGGCGACATCGGCAAGGCTGCCCAATGCGCCGACGACGAAGCCACACAGCAGCACGCCCAGGATGGACACATTGGGCATATACAGCAGCAGCTTGAGGTTGTCTTCGGAGCTATAGCCTTGCAGCTGCGAACTATCGATGGCCGCCCACGCAAGGAACGCGGCGATGGCGAGCGCGGTCAGGGAACCGCCCACTGCGGAGGCGGATTTCCAATTCACGCCGTGGACGAGGGGAACGGCAAGGAGAATGATGGCGGTACAGGCAGCGAGCGCCACCCACAAGGGATTGGTGCCTGCGATGAGCGCTGGGATGAGGAAGCTAAAGACGATGCCAAGGCTCAACCCCAAGCCGATGATCGCGCGCACCCCATGCCAGGCCGCAAAAGCGATGATGACAATAGCGATGACCACTCCCCACAGCAGGAGGCTATTGCTGCGCTGATAATCGGCAAAGGCATACGAGACGGATCCAGTGGGATCGGTGGCCTTAGAGAGCACGATATTATCGCCCGGCTGCAATTCTGGGTCGCCCGCGTTGCCGTAGGTGACCAATTGGGTCATCTTTCCCTCGTCCTCGCCGGAGGTGATCTTCACCAGCGCCCGGTCACAGTCCACCTCTTCCTTTTCCGGAATCAGCGGCGGGGTATCGAAGGCCAGGCCGGTCTGCTCCGATTGGCACGCGGAATGGTCGGTCTTTTCCACTGTTGCCTCAACCTGCGGGTGGTTCAGCGCGTAGGTGGACTCGAACTCCTCCGAAGTGTGCTCTGAGGCAGCACTAGAGGGCCACAGCAGGACGAGGCCAATCAGCATGGCGACAAGGGCCGTACCGATGGCAGTGACCAGGCCAACGCGCCACGGGTGGCCGGATACCTCCTGCGCCAGCTGACGTGGATTTAGGCGTTCCAACGCCGACTGGCCTGGCGCGTGCCCGCTGGACCCAGATCGACGCTGCGCTTGCCGATGCCGCGAAGCCGAGTCCGATGCGGAATTAGAAACCGAGGAATGCCGTCCCATACGGTGTATTGTGAACGATTATTACTGCAATTACCAATCGCCTGCTGGGGTGCTATTGGCGGTAGCTTACCAAGAAATTGCCCAAGCGCTCGATGGCGTTTTCCAGCTGGGAAGCCCAGGGCAGCGTGACCACGCGGAAGTGATCCGGGTGCGGCCAGTTGAAGCCGGTGCCTTGGACCATGAGGATCTTTTCGGCCTTGAGGATGTCCAACATGAGCTTGGAATCATCGTGAATCTCATAGACATTGGGATCCAGGCGCGGGAAGAGGTACAGCGCGCCCTTGGGCTTTACCGCGGACACACCGGGGATCTCATTGATCTTGTCGTAGGCGATATCGCGCTGGCGCAGCAGTCGTCCCCCCGCTCCGGTGAGCTCGTAGATGGATTGGCGCCCGCCCAGCGCCACCTGGATGGCATGTTGGGCAGGAACATTCGGGCACAGGCGGGTACCGGCCAGCAATTCGAGGCCCTCGATAAGCCCGTGCGCATGGTGCTTCGGGCCCGTAATGACCATCCAGCCCGCGCGGTAACCACAGACGCGGTAGGCCTTGGATAGGCCATTAAAGGTAAAGGTCAAGAGATCGGGGGCCAGCGAGGCGATGGAGATATGCTTCGCATCGTCATAAAGGATGCGGTCATAAATCTCATCGGCCAAAATCAGCAGGTTGTGCTCCCTGGCGATGTCCACGATCTGCTGCAGGACCTCGCGCGAATACACCGCGCCGGTTGGGTTATTCGGGTTGATAACCACGATGGCCTTGGTCTTTTCGGTGACCTTGGACCTAATGTCCTCGATGGATGGGTTCCAGTCGTCTTCCTCATCGCACAGGTAGTGCACTGGGGTGCCGCCGGCCAGCGAGGTTGCCGCCGTCCACAGCGGGTAATCGGGTGCCGGGATGAGGATCTCATCGCCGTTATTGAGCAGCGCCTGGGTGGTCATGGTGATAAGTTCTGATACGCCATTGCCCAAGAAGACATCGTTGATATCAAAATGAGGGAAGTCTTCGAGCTCATAGCGCGTGACGATGGACCGCCGGGCCGAGGTAATGCCTTTAGAAGTGGAGTAGCCCTGGGAGGTGGGCAGCGCGCTGATCATATCGCGCATGATGACATCGGGTGCATCGAAGCCAAAGACGGCGGGGTTGCCGGTATTGAGCTTGAGGATGGTGTGGCCGTCCAGTTCCATTCTCTCCGCTTCCGCTGAGACCTCACCGCGAATATCGTAAGCGATGCCCTTTAGTTTTTCGGACTGGTCAAAGATGCGGGGTTTGGGAGAAGTCATGGCCATATTGTGCCATCTTTCACAGCGCTAAGAAATATTGCAGCGCACCTCAGCGCTATTTATTATTCCACTTGCTGATTTGTTTCTTCGCCATTTCCATAGCCTGACCGGTAATTTCTCCGGCCTGCTGGCGGCGTTGGGCCCACATTTTCTTCTCTAATTCTTTTTGGTGCGCTCGCTCGTGTGCCGTCAGCGCACGGATTTCGCGCTGCTGTTGGCGCTCAATTTGCCGCACCGAGGGGGCATGCCAGGATTGCGGGCCCACCTTGGCCACGTACAACAGGATCCACACGATGGGGATGAGCGCTGCGGCTACCGCGCCGCCCGCCAGCAACCAGGGGCTATTCATGGTGGCGCTGAGCATGACAAGAGTGGGCGATGCCGTGAGCAGCACCACCGAGCTGGTCAGCGCCGTAGCGATGCGGGGCTTCTTCGCGGCAGTATAGGCGCGGTCTACATCGCCTTGGGAGTAGATCTTTACCTCTTGCGAGCCGGTCGCAGGAATATCGCTAAAGATCGGTGCCAAGTCTTTCTGGGTGACGGCCTGCATGACGCTATCGGAGCGCTCCTCAAACTCGGTCATCGATAGGCGGCCTTCGCCCACTGCGCGGGCTAAATCGGTCAGGGCATCGTTGCGCTCTGAATCAGATAGACGCAGTGTCCGGTCATAGGGGGAGGATCCGTAGCTATTAGTCACAGCCACCATAATAGACAAGCTAATTCAAAAAGAATATGCCCTGCCGCGGTGGCAGGGCATGGTTTCTAGCGTGGAGTGCACAGATTAGAGCTCTTGCGACTCTTCTTCCTTATCGTCCTCGTTAGAATCGGACTTCTTCTGTGGATCGGATTCATCAACCGTCTTGGAGTCTTTCCTTCCCACCAAGTTGGCCAGGAACGGGAAGATGGCAACGGTCAATGCGCCACCGGCGACGAAGATCGAAGCGGTTTCTTGCTTCATCAATTCCGAATTAACCGCCAGCGAGGTTACGGCAACGATGATCGGCAGGCCGGTCGCCGTGTACAAACTGACTTGGAGGCGCTCGCGCACCGTTTCAATTTCGGAGCCGGTGTGGCCCACATTCTCGCGCAGGAATACCGGCAGGCCGCGGGTAACGAGAATAAGCGCCGGGATGCCCAGCACCTTCCCCGGATTATTGGCGATGGTATCCCAGCTAATCGTCATGCCAGAGACCACGAAGAAAACCGGGATGAGCATGGAGTGGAAGACCACATCGAGGCGGTGTTCCAGCCGGCGATGGAACTCATCCGGAATGATGCGGTTCAAGATGATGCCGGCGGCGAAGGCACCAAGCACGATGTCGAGCTCAAAGACCGCCGTGACGGCCATGAGGGTGGCAAGGATCAGGATGATCAGACGCAAAATGGTCTGGTTGGTGGACCCTGCACCGGAGATAAACGCCGCTTTAACCCACGGAATCGTCGTGGCAATGGCTGCCGGCATGATGGCAACGGCCACGGCGATGCCGATGAACGCGAGCATAATCAGCAGCGTGGTCCACGTGGAGCGCGTGCTGAGCAAAAGCGCCATCGCGGTAATGGGCGCGACCTCACCAATAGCGCCGTGAATCATGACTGATTTGCCCACTTTGGTCTCGAGCACGCGGTCCTGTTTCAGCATGGGCTGGAGCGTGCCCAACGCCGTGGACGTCAGTGCGAGTGCCACCACGATGGCGCCTGGGACGTTATCGACCAAGAAGTATGCACCGATACCACAGGCCGCCAGGCAGATAAGCCAGGTGGATAGCGCGGTTCCCGCCTCTTTGGTCTTGAGCGTAGAAATCTCGATCTCAAAACCTGCGAGCAAGAAGAGCGCACCAACACCCAGCTCTTTCAGCATGCTGATGCCGGCATCTTCATGCGCGACATCCAAAAGCGATGGGCCGATGACCATGCCAAAGATGATCAAAAGGGCAACGGCCGGCAGCCGGTTGCCCAACATGAATGACACTATGGGCGCCAGTAGCGCCGCAAGCATGATCCAGGCAAAGGAAACGAGGCTAGTGGTGTTTTCCGTCGCACCTGCTGCCAGAACAAAAGTATCCGCAGCCCATCCCACATCTAATTGCATGAATCACAGCGTACGCACTCACCCCTGCACATGCCTACTCGGTATTCGCGTCCTTCGGCGGCTCCGGTGGCTTGGGGGCCTTGGGAGCCTCTGCGCTTTCCGATGACGCCGGTGGTGCCGGCGGAGCGGGCGGCATGGCCGATGCCGGCGGAGCAGGAGGCGCGGGTGGTGCCGCTGCCTCGGGTTTCTTGTCGGCCTGCGGTGGCTTTGGCGCTGCTGGAGCTTGTGGCGCCTTGGCAGCTTGCGGAGCCTTTGGCGGCTGTGGAGCTGCAGGTGGTTGTGGCGTAGTTGGTGCTTGCGAAGCGGCGGGTGGCTGCGGGGCACTAGGCGGTTGGGGTGCCGCGGGTGCCTTCGCATCTGGAGCAGCCGGCGGAGTCGGGGCACCTGGAGCTGCCGGGGCACTTGGTGCTGCCGGAGCCTTCGGAGCCGCCGGGGCGCTAGGTGCCGAAGAAGAACCCGGAGCGGTAGGAGCAGCGGGGGCCTTGGGAGCCTTTGGCGGCTTGGTAGCACCCGGTGGGGTTGGCGCGCTAGGCGCGGAGGGAGCACTCGGTGCAGAAGGCGGAGTAGGCGCTGCCGGGGCATTAGTGGATTTCGGGGTACTCGGCGCGCTGGGTGCGCTGGGTGCCGAAGGGGCCTTGGGAGCAGCCGGGGTAGAAGGAGCCTTTGGTGCGGATGGAGCCGCAGCATTGGGGACCGCCAGTGCCGTCGGAGTAGAGGGCGCGCTTGGAGCCGCCGGTGCCAAAGGAGCAGAAGGCGCGGAGGGTGCGGCAGGTGGCGTGGTAGCGGTGGGGGTGTTGGTAGAGGAGGGGGCATCGGCAGGCGCGGGTGCCTTGGGGGATTCAGCGGTAGTGGTAGCTGAAGCCGCAAGGTGGCGCACTGGGGTGCCCAAAAAGGCCTTGGGGCGAGGCTCTGGAAGGGTGCCCTTGTCATCCAAGGAAATAGAATTGCGCAGCATGGTGGCCACGTCGTTGACCTGGGTGGTGGGGGTGGACTCGGTAGCCAAAGATTTCACGCCGCCGGTCATCATGACATTGCAGAACGGGCAGCCGGTGGCGATTTCCTCGGCGCCGGTCTCGAGTGCTTGCTCCGTGCGGAACTCATTGATGCGAGAACCCAGCTTTTCCTCCATGAACATGCGCGCGCCGCCGGCGCCGCAGCAGAAGGCCTCGTCGTGGGACTTGTCCATCTCGCGCAATTCCACGCCCGTGGCCTGGAGAAGCTCGCGCGGCGGATCGAAGACCTTATTGTGGCGGCCCAGGAAGCATGGATCGTGATAGGTGATGGGCTTGCGGTTTTCCGGGGTGCGCGGAACCGGCTGTAGGAGCTTTTCGCGCACCAGGCGGTTGAGCAGCTGCGTGTGGTGGAAGACATCGAAATGCCCGTCAAAGTCCGGGTACTCATTGCGGATGGTATTAAAGCAGTGCGGGCAGGTCGTAATGATCTTCCGCTGACCTTTAGGCACTCCCTCGAAAGCGTTGTTGAGGGTCTCAACGTTTTGTTGCGCCATCATCTGGAACAAGAACTCGTTGCCGGCGCGGCGGGCGGGGTCGCCGGTGCAGGTCTCACCGGTAGAAAGCACGCCGAACTTCACGCCAGCGGTGTGCAGCAGATCCACGACGGCGCGGGTGGTGCGGCGGCCATTGTCATCATAGGCACCGGCGCAGCCTACCCAGAGGAGGTATTCCATATCGGAGAAATCGGTGGCGTCCTCGCCAATGATGGGTACCTCGATGCCATCGGCACGCGCCTCATCAATCCAGGCGCGGCGCTCGGAATTATTGCGGCCCCAAGGGTTGCCCTTGGTCTCCATATTCTTAAATAGGCCGGTGAGCTCCGATGGGAAATCGGATTCTGCCAAGACCTTGAAGCGGCGCAGGTCCGCAATATGGTCGATGTGCTCGATATCAGTGGGGCACTGATCCACGCAGGCACCGCAGTTGGTGCAGGACCACAGGACATCATCGTCGATGACACCAGCCATCGAGAGCACATCGAGGCCCTCGTGCGGGTTGTAATTATCCAGCGCGCCTTGGCGCAGATCCATCATGACCTTTTTGGGGCTGAGCGGCTTATCGGTATTCCAGGCCGGGCACAGCTCTTGGCAGCGGCCGCACTCGGTGCATGCGGTCGAATCCAGCAGCATCTTCCAGCTGCCAGGGGTGATGTCTTCTTCCAAGTCCGGGGTGGGCAGGGATTTGAGCGCCTTTTCCCCGGAAGTATTGCGCTGGAAAAAGATATTGAAAAACGCCATGAAGCGGTGCCACATGACACCCCACTGGAAGTTGCGGGCGATAAAGAAGATGAAGAGGAACCCAGAAAGCAGCTTGACCAAGGCAAAGAAGCTGACCAACACCGGGGATTCGGGCAGCGCCTTAGCCAGGTGAATGGTCAAGAAATCCGCGACCGCGGAACCGTGGCCAAAGGCCGCGATCTTGGAGGCCTTGACCAGGAGCATGCTAAGACCTTCGATGAAGACGATGGCCTCTACCCAGCGGGCCGCTGCCGTTTGGGAGTTGAAAAAGCGGCTGCCGCGCTCGGTATCGCCTAATTTCAGGCGCACGCCGATGAGGAAGCAGATGCCTAGCACCGTGCCGATGCCGAGCACTTCTTCCACGAAGTGATAGACCGGCCAGGTGCTTAAGACCGGCCAACCTTTATCCGGGGCGAAGGATTGGATATAAGCCTCAAACCAGACCAGGATGCCAAATAAGAAGCCCACCATGACTAACCAGTGGGCGGCGTTGACCAGCGGTTTGCCCTTGAAGTGGGTGTGGCCGAAGACCTCTACCACTACGCGCCCGAGGCGTTTTACGGGGCTGTTGGTGCGCTCTAATTGGGTGGGCCCGCCCGAGCGGATGAACTTAATGAGCGCCCCGACGCGGACGAAAAAGTATAGCCACACCGGAATCGATGCGGCTATAGCAATCCAACCGAACACGGTGGTCATTCGTGCTCCTTTACTACTGATGCTCCACGATGCTTCTACCTTAAAGCCTAAAGGCGCGAATCTGGGAGTCAGTATTCAGCTCACGGAGCCACGTGTTCTAGGAAATCGGCGTTCCTGCCTTAGAACGGGCAGCCAGCTGCGCGGCGCTTGGCGGCGTCATCGCCAGCATCCTTGCCGTGCGCGGATTCGGCGGAAGCGGAGTCAGAATCGGTGGTCTTCGGCGCATAGCCCTGAATCTTCTTCGGCTCCTTGTATTTGCCTTCGATCATGCCGTTTTTGATCATCAGGGAGCGGCCGGGCTCCATGTAGCGCTTGTCTTCCGGCAGGTGATCCATGATGAAGCGGACGGACTTGGCAATGCGGTCGAAGCGCTTTTGATCGCGCTTGGTCCACTTGAGATCCAAGATATCGCGGTACTGCTTGGGCAAGGTCGCCACCGTTAGCCAGATGGCGCTGCGCATAATCGGCTTCCAGATGACCTTCCACACGGCCTCCGGAACGCCGTTCGGGGCCTTTACCGGCTCGACGCGGGCGGTGCGCAGGGCAAAGTCCACGGTCTCATTGCGCTCGAGGACGGTATCTGCCATCTCATCCATATACGCCATCAAGTCATCGTAATTATCGATGACCGGGCGCTCAGACATGCCGTACTTATCCCACCAAGTCACGCCTTCGCGCACGATCTGGTCGCGCTCTTCCTTGGTAAATGGCGTACCAAAAAGTTCTTGGGCATAGATGACGCGGTAAACAAAGGTAGCGTGTGCCCACCAATAGGTCTCCGGATTGAGGGAGTGGTAGCGCTCGCCATTTTGCAGCGTGCCCTTAATGGTGACGTGGTAATCGCGGATGCGCTCGCCGATGTCCCCATCGTCATAGATGGACTGAATAATCTGCGGCGTGGAGCGCTGCAGGCGGGCGAATGGCTCGTCGAAGAACTTCGAGTGATCCAGCAGGGATTGCCCGATGGCCGGGTGCATATTCTGCAAGATGCCGGTATATCCGCGCAGCAACTGCAGGCGGTTATCCGATCCCCACTTCCACAGCAGGGAATCCGGGCCTAAGGGCGCGCGGCGCAATTCGCGCTTTTCTTCCTTATTGTTCTCGGTGTTTTCTTCTGGTGCTTGGTTGTTTTCTGTCTTGAGTGAGTTGGACATAATAGTCCCTCCCTGTGAGTGATAGAGCGTGATAAGAGTGTAGCGTAGCACACAAAAATCCAGCAATGTTTCGGGGTATACATTCCCCAGAGGGGATTAGCCTTCCGCGAACTGCGATTGGTGCAGGCGCCAATAAGCACCCTGGGCGCGCAGCAGCTCTTCGTGGGAGCCTTGCTCGACGATGCCCCCGTTTTCCATCACCAAGATCAAATCAGCGTCCCGGATGGTGGACAAGCGGTGGGCGATGACGAAGGAAGTGCGCTCGGCGCGCAGGGCATTCATGGCCTCTTGGACGAGCACCTCGGTGCGGGTATCCACGGACGAGGTCGCCTCATCCAAGATGAGCAGTGCGGGCTGGGCCAAAAAGGCGCGGGCGATGGTAATCAACTGGCGCTCGCCGGCGGAGATGGCGCCGCCATCTTGGTCGATGACGGTGTCATAGCCCTCCGGTAGGGAGTGCACGAAGCGATCCACGTAGGTGGCCTTGGCCGCGGCGATGACCTCATCGTCCGTGGCATCGAGCCGGCCGTAGCGGATATTGTCCATGATGGTGCCCTCAAAGAGGACGGCATCTTGTAGCACCATGCCCACTTGGGAGCGCAGGGCTGTGCGGGGCATGTGGGCGGTATCGTGGCCATCGATAAGAATGCGGCCTGAATCGATGTCATAAAAGCGCATGAGAAGGTTGACCATGGTGGTCTTTCCTGCACCGGTGGGGCCGACGATCGCCGCGGTTTGCCCCGGCTCCACGCGCAGGTTGAGTCCGGTGATAAGCTCCTTCTCCGGCGAATAGGAAAAGGCAACGTCCTGGAACTCCACGCGGCCGCGGGCACGGCCGGCCAGCTCATCGCTGGTTACCTCCAGCGATTGTTCTTCCGCATCGAGGAATTCGAAGACGCGCTCGGCAGAGGCCACACCGGATTGCACCTGTTGCATCATGCCGCCCAATTGGCCCAGTGGCTGGTTAAATTCGCGGGAATACTGGATAAAGGCGGTGGCCTGGCCCAGGGTCATCTGCCCGTTGGCCACGCGCAGGCCGCCAAGCACAGCGATGGCCACATAAGACAGGTAGGACACGAATTGCATGATGGGCATCATGATGCCGGAGAGGAATTGCGCCAGCGCGGAAGCGCGGAAGAGCTCGTCATTGCGCTCATCAAATTGGCGCGTCATATCCTCCGTGCGGCCAAAGACGATGCCTAAGTCGTGGCCGGAGAAGGACTCTTCTACCTGGCCATTGAGCTGGCCGGTAGCGCGCCACTGGGTTTTGAATTGGCGCTGCGAGCGCCCGCCGATGACCCCGATGATCAGCGCGGTTAGCGGGAGCGCCAAGAGTGCTACCAGGGCGAGCCGCCAAGAGATGCTCAGCATCATCACGGTGATGCCCAGGATCATCAGGATGTTATAAAACAGCTGGGACAACGCCTGTTGGAGGGCTTGTTGCACATTGTCGATGTCATTGGTGGTGCGCGAGAGGATATCGCCGCGCTGGTTGGAATCGAAGTAATTCAACGGCAGCGCATGCACCTTGGCTTCCACGCGCTGGCGCAGCTCGTAGACCGTGTCGATGGTCAGGCGGTTTAAGATGAGCCCCTGCCAGAGCTCGAAGGCGGCAGAGACGATGTACATCGCGATCATCGCGATGATAAGCGTGCCCAAGCGGGTAAAGTCGATGCCCTCGCCGGGAATGAAATCCATGCCGGAGGCCATATCGGCCACCTGATCTTGGCCTTGGGCGCGCATGCCGTCGATGGCCTGTTGCGCCGAGATGTCAGACGGCAGCTCGCGGGCGATGACGCCAGAGAAGATGACGTCCATGGCATCACCCAAGATCTTAGGGGCAAAGACCGCGAGGAAGACGCAGACTATGTTCATCGCCGCCACTACCGCCAGCATGCGCTTATAGGGCATGAGAAGCAGCATCAAGCGCTTGGCAGAAGGCCAGAAATTCTTGGCCTGGCGCGGTGCGGAACCGGACCATTCATCGGCGGCAACCTTGGCTTCAAGTTCTTGGAGCTCGGCGTCCTCGGCGGAGGAGTCTCGTGTGGTGTCCTTGGCCATTAGTGCTCTCCTCCAGTTACTCCGGCGGTTTCTTGGGATTCAACGATTTCTTGGTACACGCCCGAGGATTTCAGTAGCTCGGCGTGGGTGCCGCGGGCGACAATCCGTCCTTTATCGATGACCAAAATCTGATCGGCATCCTGGATGGAGGCCACGCGCTGGGCCACGATGATGGTGGTCACGGCCTCGCCGCGCTGGGCAAAGGACTGGTGCATGGCGGCGCGCACATTGGCATCTGTGACCACATCCAGCGCGGAAAAGGAATCATCAAAGAGATAAATGCGTGGCTGGGCCACGAGCATGCGGGCGATGGATAGGCGCTGGCGCTGCCCGCCCGATACATTGGTGCCGCCTTGCGCAATCGGCATGTCCAGGTCATCGACGAAGTCCGCCTGTGCCACGCGCAGCGCCTCCCATAGCTCATCGTCGGTGGCCTCGGGGCGGCCCAACCGCAGGTTGGAGGCCACCGTGCCGCTAAACAGGTAGGCCTTTTGTGGCACCAGCGAGACGCGGCTGACGATGTCGGGGCGGGAGAGGGAGGTGGTAGGGGTGGCATCGATAAGCACCTCGCCTTCGCTCGGGACGTACAGGCGCGGGATGAGGGAGAGGAGCGTGGTCTTGCCCGCGCCGGTAGAACCGATGATCGCGGTGGTGGTGCCGGGAGGGGCGGTAAAGGAAATATCCTCTAGCACCGGGGCATCCGCGCCGGCATAGGAGAAGCTGACATTGCGAAACTCCACGGTGCCGGAATTGGTCGCCGGGGTGACGGTATCCTTCGGCGGGGTAATGGACGGCTCGTGGCTTAAGACCCCGGTGATGCGGCGGGCACACACGAGGGCGCGCGGGAGCATCATCGCCATAAACGTGCCCATCATGACGGCGGCGAGGATTTGCAGCAGGTACTGGAGGAAGGCGGTGAGCCCGCCGACATCGACAAGCCCGGCATCCACGCGCTGGCCGCCAAACCACAGCACGGCGCCCGTGGCAACGTTCAAGATGACGGTGATAAGCGGGAACATGAGGACAAAGAGCTGGCCGATTTTCAGCGAAAGCTGGGTAATGTCCTTATTGGCCTTGGTAAAGCGTTCAGTTTCATAGGCCTCGCGCACAAAGGCTCGCACGACGCGGATGCCGGTGATTTGCTCGCGCAGGGTGCCGTTGATGGTATCCAATTTGTCCTGCATAAAGCGAAAAAGCGGCATAAGCCGCGCGATGAGGACGGAGATGGTGCCGAGCAATACCGCGACAGAAACCCACACCAACCAGGACAGTCCGGCGTCCTCCCGGATGGCCATGATGATGCCGCCGATGGACATAATGGGTGCTGTGACCATGAAGTTCAGCATCATCATGTAGACCATCTGCACCTGCTGCACGTCATTGGTGCCACGGGTAATAAGCGTGGGCGTGCCGAACTCGCTCATATCTTCCGCGGAAAACGTGGTGACCTTGCGGAAGACCTCGCTGCGCAGATCCCGGCCCACGCCCATGGCGGTGCGGCTGCCGCACCACACCGCGCCGATGGCGGTAATGACCTGGACAAAGGCCACAATCAGCATGATCGCGCCGGTGTGCCAGATATAGTCGATATCGCCCTTGGATACGCCCTCATCGATGATTTTGGCGTTCAAGGACGGCAGATACAGGGTCGCCGCGGTGGATAGGGCCTGCAGGATAAGTACCGCTATGACGTAGGGCGTATAGGGCGCCGAGCGAGTAAAAAGAATTCGGACCAGATCCATAAACCTGCGCTTCTTTCGAGGGTTAATAGGGAATACCTGCGCAAGTTTATCCGGTCGGCACACATGGGGTGAACGATATTTGTATTTTGGTATCAGCCCACAAGGCCGTAATTAGACCAAGACGTGCGCCAGTTGTGCCCGGGCGATGACGTTGGTCCAATCTTCAAAATCCGTGATAGGCGTGCACAGTCCCTCCCACGTGGTGACGGGAATGCCACGGGCCTTTAATTCCATGACGATGAGCTCGCGGTCACCGTGGGAGGCCAGCTGATGGACCTCGTTATGAGTGATATCGCCGTCCATCCCCACGCGCACGTTTCCCAGCAAGCGCAGCCGCGGCGTGGTGCCCGGTGCGCACTCGTGTGCCACGGCCTCTTCGGATACTCCGACAAGCCCCGCGAACCGCCGAAGTAGACCGAACGGTGCAGTTTTTTCTGAGATGAGGTCTACGCACATGCCGGCGCTAAGAAGCCTTTCCACGGTGGATAAGGCGGCAGGACCTTCTCCGATGATGGCGACACGCTGCATAAGAGCTCCTCCTCGGGCGAGTTTGGTTGGCCCGCGATAGACTACATTGTCTGTAAAACTAGTCCGCTCGGTTCAGAAATAAAACATTTTATTCTCCCCTTCTGCCAAGCTCAGCGCCGTTTCCAGAAAAACGTGCTGCGTCAGGTGCTGTGGTTGCCTAGTGTGTGAGCTCATGACCCCAACGACGAACCTGCTGGATGGCGGAAAGAACTTCCGCGATCCCCACATCTCGCCCGAAGGCACGCGCGGTACCGTTCCGCTTGCCGCCGAGGTGGCCGCGCGCAATGAACAGCTAGTGGACACGTGGGCGGATAAGCTCTACGCCGAATCCGCAGAAAGCATCACCGAGTGGGCCGCCGAGCACGCCCCCGGCCGGTTAGCGGTGACGATGTCCATGGAAAACACCGTGCTGGCAGAGCTCTCCCACCGCGCCGGGCTCGCTGCTGACCTGCTTTTCATCGATACCGGCTGGCACTTCCCGGAGACCCTCCAGGTGGCCGAAGAGGTGGATAAGCGCTACCCGGATCTCCCCCTAGTCCGCGTGCTGCCGCTGCTGAGCCCCGAAGAGCAAGACGAGGTCTACGGCCCGCGCCTGTACGCGCGCGATACAGCCGCCTATAACCGCATGCGCAAGGTGGAGCCGCTGAACATGGCCATGGATCCTTATGCAGGGTGGGTCACCGGCCTGCGCCGGGCCGATTCCGAGCACCGCGCCCATGCCCCGGCGCTCAGCCTGGACCGCACCGGGCGGTTAAAGATTTCGCCGATCATTACCTGGAACTTGGACGATACCGATCAGTACATCGCAGAAAACGACCTCATCATCCACCCGCTGACCCTGCAGGGATACCGGTCCATCGGCGATGCGCCGTTGACCTTCCCAGTCGGCGAGGGCGAGGACGCCCGCTCCGGGCGAGTATTTGCAGATGGCAAGACAGAATGCGGGTTACACGAATAATGAGCACACTTTCCCCACACCTACAAGACCTAGAAAATGAATCCATCCACATCCTGCGCGAGGTAGCCGGGCAATTCGATAAGGTAGGCATCCTCTTTTCCGGTGGCAAGGACTCCGTTGTCGTCTTCGAGCTGGCCCGCCGCGCCTTCGCCCCGGCCACGGTGCCTTTTGAATTGCTCCACGTGGATACCGGTCATAACTTCCCCGAAGTCATCAAATTCCGCGATGACCTAGTCGCGGAATCCGGTGCCCGCCTCCACGTCGCCCACGTCCAAGACTGGATCGATAGCGGCGAGCTGCAGGAACGGCCCGATGGAACGCGCAACCCGCTGCAGTCGGTGCCGCTGGTAGAGAGCATCGCCAAGCGCGAGTACGACGCCGTGCTGGGCGGGGCCCGCCGCGATGAGGAGCGCGCCCGCGCCAAGGAACGCATCTTTTCCATCCGCGATTCCTTCGGTGGCTGGGACCCTCGCCGCCAGCGCCCCGAGCTGTGGGACCTGTACAACGGCGGCAAGATGGCCGGCGAAAACGTGCGCGTCTTTCCCATTTCTAACTGGACCGAATCCGATATTTGGGAATACATCGGCGCGCGCGATTTAAAGCTGCCGCCCATTTATTACTCCCACCAGCGTGAGGTCTTCAACCGCGGCGGCATGTGGCTTTCGCCAAGCGAATGGGGCGGGCCGAAAGGTGATGAGCAGCTAGAAACCCGCACCGTGCGCTACCGCACCGTCGGCGATATGTCCTGCACCGGTGCCGTCGACTCCACCGCCTCCAGCCCCGATGAGGTGCTCGCGGAAATCTCCATTTCCACCCTGTCTGAGCGCGGCGCCACCCGCGCCGATGACAAACTTTCTGAATCCGCCATGGAAGACCGCAAGAAGGAAGGCTACTTCTGATGACGACTACCCTCGCGCCGAATGTCGGCGCCCTCAAACAGCGCGATACCCTGCGCTTATGCACCGCCGGCTCCGTTGATGACGGCAAATCCACCTTCGTCGGCCGCCTGCTCTATGACACCAAGTCCGTGCTCGCGGACCAGGTCGAGTCCATGGAGCGTTCCTCCTCCGATCGCGGCTTCGACGGCATGGACCTTTCCCTGCTGGTTGATGGCCTGCGCGCCGAGCGCGAGCAAGGCATTACCATCGACGTGGCCTACCGTTACTTTGCCACCGATAAGCGCACCTTCATCCTTGCCGATACCCCAGGGCATGTGCAGTACACCCGCAATACGGTCACCGGCATGTCCACCTCGCAGGTGGTGGTGCTGCTTATCGATGCCCGCCACGGCGTCGTCGAACAAACCCGCCGCCACCTCAACGTGGCCGCGCTCCTGGGCGTGCGCCACGTCGTCCTCGCGGTCAACAAGATCGACCTCGTGGACTACGATGAGCAGGTCTTCCGCGATATTGAGGCCGAATTCCAAAAGATTGCGCAGCGCCTGGGCATCACCGACACCACCGTCGTGCCCATTTCCGCGCTCAAGGGCGATAACGTGGTCGAGCGCTCTACCACCATGGACTGGTACACCGGCCCCACCGTCCTCGAGGTTCTTGAGACCATCCCTGTTGCCACCGGACGCGCCGATGAGCTGGACTTTCGCTTTCCCATCCAGTACGTCATTCGCGAGCACGCCACCGATTACCGCGGCTACGCCGGCCGCGTGAAGGCCGGGTCCATCTCCGTGGGTGATACGGTGCACCTGCCCGAAGGCCGCACCAGCACCGTCACCCAGATCGACACTGCCGATGGCCCCGCCCCCTCCGCCGCCGCCGGCGATTCGGTGACGCTCCTGCTTGTCGATGCCATCGATCTCACCCGCGGCGATCTCCTCGCCGGCTCCCAGCGTCCCGAAGCCACCCGGGAATTCGACGCCACGGTGGTCGGCTTGACCGAAAAGGATCTCAAGCCCGGTCAGATGGTGAAGCTGCGCTATGGTTCCTCTTTGGTCAAAGCCCGCATCGCTACCATTGCTCGTACCTTGGATCTCGATGGCGTGGCCGACGTAGAAGACCCCGAGACCGTGGCCATGAACGATATCGCCCACATCACCATCCAGACCCAGGCCGAACTGCCCGTGGAGGACTACGCCGCCCGCGGCGCCGTGGGCAACTTCCTACTCATTGACCAATCCTCCGGCAATACCTTGGCCGCCGGCTTCGTGGGCCACCGCCTGCGCTAGCACTGGGGCCGCGCGGGGCGCGCGCCACACTGTCCAAAACAACCGCGTTTGCGCTAAAAGCACCCTACTTTTTAGCGAAACGCGGTTGTTTTATACGCCTGCGGCCACACCTCCATAAGCTAGCGGCTTAACACGTCAGCAAATCCTCCACGATTTCCTTTGGCACGCCAGCCTTGGAGAGCTACTTCCATCCTTTTCAACCACTGCCCAGGTATCCCCGGACCACTGGTACCAGGTGTGGAAGGAAGTTTCTTCATCGCCGGCATAAAGCCAGTTGGCATCGCAGTAGATCTGCACGGGCCTATAAAAACCACCCATGTGGGCCTCAGCATAGGATCCGCACTTTTCACCCGCGCTCGGTTCCTGGCTTCCAACTTTTGCCTGCGAATCCTTCTGCCCTTGCAGCTTCGCATCAGCGTTCTGCGCAGTAGCGTCCTTCTTCTTGTCGGCCGGCTTGGACTCCTCATCGGAGTCATCCCTAGAGCCTGAGTCCTTGCCGGCCCCTTTGTTTGGGCCTTCTTCCTTGGACGAATCCGCCTCTTTGTCGGCGGCGTCAGAGGATGGCTTGGAAGAGTGGATATCCGCAAACGCAGGTTCGTGTGCCTGATCTTTTGGCTTTGCTGTTCCGGTATAGGCCCACGTACTGGCAGCTACTAAGGCAATGACCGCGATGATCGCGATAACAGCGGTGACGATGCGCTTGCCGCGGCCTTGAGAAGTACCGTATGACTCCAAAGATTCTGAAGGCTGAGTTTTCCTTACGAGAGGCCCTTATGTGGTGTAGGGAAGAGTAAAGAGAAAGGCCGTGAAGCCCTTTGCGCACTTACTATATCGTGATTGCGTGTATGACGAGTCAAAGTTGCTTCCCGAATCGCGTTATTATTTTCCGCCTTCCAATCCAAGGAGCCAGGGAAATAAGCAAACCACGGACGTAAAACGCTGCAGCCGACTCCGTCACCCGAGCCGCCTACAGGTATCGTCGCAGGCATGGAAAACTTATCTGGACGAACCCTCTTCGTGGCGGCCGTGGATGCCGAAGCTGCACACCTTCCGGACAGTGAAGCGCTGCTTATTACCGGTATCGGCACGGTCCCAGCGGCGATTTCCCTGACTGAGGTATTGGCTGAGGCCCGAGCATACGATGCTCTGCCCGAGCGCGTGGTCAATATTGGTACGGCGGGCGCGCTTGTCGATGGCATGGATGGCGTCTTTGAGATCAACAAAGTAACCAAGCACGATTTCAAGCTAGACGTGCTGACCGATATCAGCCGTTACCTCCTGCCAGAATTCATCGAGCTGGAAACCTCCGGCGAGCTTCCGACACGGGGGCTGGCCACCGGAGACATGTTTGTTTCTACTACCGCGCTGCGCAATGAGCTGGTGAAAAGGTCCCAGCTGTGCGATATGGAAGGCTATTCCATCGCAGCCACTTGCCAGCGCTTTGGCGTGCCCTGCACCCTGCTAAAGCAGGTCTCCGATTCCGCGAATGAGGAATCGATGGGCACTTGGGCCGGTGTCTTGGATCGCAGCGCCCGCCAGCTTGCCGCGGCCGCAGCCGACTTAGGCTTTTTGCGTTAAACGGTGCCCCCGATTCCCTTCCCCTCCGCTTTGCTCGGTAGGGGAAAGGGAATGCTCTTTAGGTGAGCGGGCTCATGGCCGCGAAAAGCTGCTTTACCTTCTCGCGAGGAGACTCCTCGCGGGGGGTGTTGCTGGTGTTGTCGCCGTCGTTGGGGCGCTGGGCTTCGGGGTCTGTGTTCTCGGCGTCGTCATCTTTGTCATCTTTGTTGTCCTTGGACGCGGCCTTGGAGCCGGTGACGACTTCGATGTCATCGGGGGAGACCTCGCCGGCGCGCAGGGCGGCCATTTCCGCGTGGTAGCGCAGGACAACGGCGATGGTGGCGGCGACCGGTACGGCAAGGAAAGCGCCGACGATGCCGGCCAGGGTGGAGCCCACGGTGATAGAAAGCAGGACGATGGCCGCGTGCAGGCCCATGGCCTTGGACTGCAGGATGGGCTGGAGGACGTTGCTTTCTACCTGCTGGACAATGATGATAAGTGCGAGCGCGAGCAGCGCATTGGTCAGGCCATTGGACACCAAGGCGATAATGACGGCCAGGGCGCCGGCGGTGACCGCACCGATGATGGGGATAAAGCCCGCGAAGAAGGTGATAACGGCGATGACTAGCGCCAGTGGGACTTGGAGGACCCAGAGGCCGAGGCCGATAAAGACGGCATCGACAAGCGCGACAATAGCCTGGGCCTGAATGAAGCCAGACAGCGTCTTCCACACGCGCGAGGTGAGCTCCGTGATGTGCCAGGCGGCGGAGTTGCCGGTGTATTTGCGCAGCCAGGGCAGGAACCTATCGCCGTCTTTAATGATGAAGAAGGTGATAAAGAGCATGATGACCGTGGCTACCGCAATGGAGCTGGCCATGGAAAAACCAGAGACGACGCCGGTGGCAATTGTTGATGCCTGGCCCTTGGCAAAGGTCACGATGTCTTGGAAGACCGATTGCAGCTGGTCCACCTCAATATCCAGTGGGGAATCGTTGACCATCTTGGTCAGCTGCATAATGCCGGCTTCGGCCTCATTGATAAGCACCTTGGACTGAGCGGTGACCATGGGCGCCATGGCGGCAAAGATGCCGCCGAAAATAACCACTAAACCTAACAGCGTCGTGACCGCTGCCAGGGTGCGGGGAAAGCCCTTGGACCGCAGCCACGCGGTGACCGGATACAGCACCGTGGAGACCAGGATGGCCAGGATAACCGGCAGCAGGCCCACCCAAATAAAGCGCAGCAGGAAGCCCGCCAGGCCCAATCCTGCCGCGATGAGGATAAAGCACACCGAAATCTTGGCCATGCTGCGGAAGTCTTTCGCTAGCACGGCGGATTTATTATCCCGATCGGCGGGATCGGCGGTGGCTACCTCAGCGCCCAGCTGGGATTCATCGGGGGAGACCAGGGGCGCGGCGTAGGGGTTCTTCGCATCGGCCTTGCGGTTGACGGTGTTTTGCTCGAGCGCCGAGGGGTACTGCGGGCGCTGCGTCGAGTTCTGGGCCGAGGGTTGCTCAGCGCCGTGAGGGGAATGGTTATCTGGCGTAGTCATTCATCTACTATGCCACACGAAACCACCTAGAGATAGCGCAGGAAAGGCAGAGAAAAAGCTAGCGCCCCACCCAACTCCCAGCGGAAAGGGTGGGGAGAAGGTGGGGCGCTTGGTCACTGTGCCGCGGCGGGTGGCAAGCGGCGGGTTAGTCGCGCAGGTTGCCCACGTTGCGGATGATGCCGAAGCGGTGCATGGTCACAGAGACTGCCTGCTCGAGGAGGTAAGGCATGAGCTCACGGCGGCCATCGGCAAGCACGGGCTGGTCCAGCACCACGGAGTTGGAGCGCACCGCTGCCTCGTAGACGGAATCCGGCACGGTGCCCAGGGCACGCACGCGGGAGGACTCGTCATTAGCCACGGCGGCGGCGAAGGAACCATCAGAAATGGACTTCACGTCGAAGCCGAGCTCCTGCAGCTGGGCGGCGACCTCTGGGGCGGCGGAGATTTCCGTTTCCGTGCCGGTAATGCCGGAGGCCAGCACCTGGCGGGCGACATCGCGCAGCTTGTAGTTCTCGCCCACGCGGATGCGCAGCTTGGTGAGCAGCGGGCGGTAGCGGAAGCGGTTGGCCTCAGAAACCAGCGCGGTGCGGTCGTGGGTGCGGCCGAATTCCTCGAGCCATGCAATCCGGTCCAGCTCGGCGGAGCGCCAGAGCCATTCCAGATCGTCCTTGCTGAGCTCATCAGAAAGCTCATCGCGCAGGCGCTCCAGGATCTTCACGCTGGCCGGGGCGATGTCCACGTCGCGCGGCTTGAGTTCGCCATCGGTCCAGGTACCCATCTGGGCCACGTAGTTCGGGCCGCCGGCCTTCGCGCCCGGTCCCATGACGGACTTCTTCCAGCCGCCGAAGGACTGGCGCTGGACAATCGCGCCGGTAATGCCGCGGTTGACGTAGGCGTTGCCCACCTCAACGTTGTCGATCCAGTACTCGATTTCCTTGTCATCCAGGGAGTGGATGCCGCCGGTCAGGCCATAGCCGGTGCTGTTTTGCCAAGCGATGGCCTCTTCCAAGGTATCGGCGTACATGATGCCGAGGATGGGGCCGAAGCACTCATTCTTGTGGTACCAGGAGCCCGGCTGGACATTATCGCGAATGCCCGGGGACCACAGGGTGCCCTCTTCGTTGAGCTTTTCCGGCTTCAGCAGCCACTTCTCGCCCGGCTCCAGCTGGGTCAGGCCGCGCAGGAGCTTCTCGCTCGGCTTTTCCGCCAGGCCATTCATCGTGGTGGTGATGTCATAGCCCGGTCCAGGCTTCAGGGTCTTCACAGAATCCAGCAGCTGCTCACGCAGTCGCTTGGACTTGCCCGCAGCACCAACGAAAATCACCAGCGAAGCGGCCGAACACTTCTGGCCGGAGTGGCCGAAGGCGGAGTTGTACAGGTCCTGGATGGCCAGGTCCGGGTCGGCGGCTGGGGTGATGACCAGCGCGTTCTTACCGGAGGTCTCTGCCATCAGGTTCATCTTGGGCTTCCAGGAGCGGAAGAGAGCGCCGGTATCAGAGGCACCGGTCAAGATGATGTTGTCCACGTCATCGTGGGAGAGCAGGGCCTTGCCGGCATCGCCTTCATCAGTCAGCACGAGCTGCACCAGATCCGGGTCTAGGCCTTCTGCTTCGAGTGCGGTGCGGAAGGCCTCAACCACCATCTTGCCGCAGTGGACTACCTGGGGAGCAGGCTTGACGATGACCGCCGAGCCCGCCGCCAAGGAGGCCGCAATGCCGCCGGTAGGAATGGCGATGGGGAAGTTCCACGGCGGGGTCACCACGGTGACGGTGTGCGGGTGGAACTCGGAGTGCGCCTCTTCCAAGAAGCGGGCGGACTGGCCGTAGTAGGTGCAGAAGTCAATGGCTTCCGAAACCTCCGGGTCAGTCTGGGTAACCGTCTTATTGGCCTCGTAGGCTGCCACGGAGATGAAGTCCCCGCGCTTGGCGGCCAGCTGATCCGCGACGGCGTCCAAGGCTGCGGCGCGCTCTGCGGCGGGGCGCTTGCCCCATTCGGTGCCCAGTTCCTTGGCGCGGGCGACGTAGCTTTCCACGGCGGAGGGGTCGGTGACCTCTTGGACGCCGTGCTCACCAGGGTCATTTGCAAGCGCGCGCTTGGCCCAGGTGCGGTTCGGGGTAATGGCCGGGTCCGTATCGGGCTCGTTCCTAAAGCGGCCGGAATCCGGTGCCTGGCGCCCGGAATCCTCGAGGCGGTTCTGGGTACGGCGCGATCCAGCGAAGGTATCCCAGCGCTTGGCCACGGCCTTGCGGAAGGTCTCTTCCTGGCTTGCCAGCGGCTCCTCGCCTGGGGCGAAGAGGGCATAAAGGAAGTTCTGCGGCGCGGAGTTCTCCTCCAAGCGGCGCACGAGGTAGGACACGGCGACGTCGAAGTCATCCGCGTGGACCACCGGGGTGTAGAGGATCTGGCGTCCCTCGTAGACCTTGCGCACCGCTGCCTGCTGCGCGGGGGACATGCCCTGCAGCATCTCAGAATCCAGCATGTGCAGCACGCCGCGCTTTACACCCAGCTCGTAGGCCATGGCGGCGGTGTACAGGTTGTGGCTGGCCACACCGATGCGGATGCAGTCTGCGTATTCCTCCTGCAGGATGTAATCCAGCAGGCGGTAGTAGTTAGCGTCAACATCCAGCTTGTTGGTGTAGGTAGCCAATGGCCAGTCGTGGATTTCGCTTTCGGTGGTTTCCATGGACAGGTTGGCGCCCTTTACAATGCGCACTTTGACCTTGGCGCCGCCTTCTGCCACGCGCTGCTTGGCAAATTCCGCGATGTCCTGGAGGGCATCGAAGGTATCGGGCAGGTAAGCCTGAAGCACGATGCCGGATTCCAGGTTCTTGAACTCCGGCTCGCTCAAAAGGCTCTTGAACAGGCGCAGCGTCAGGTGGAGGTCATGGTATTCCTCCATGTCCATGTTGATAAAGACCTGCGGGTTGCGGCGTGCGGCCTCCTGGTAGAGCGGGCGCAGGCGGTCCTTCAGGCGCTCCACGGAACTGCCGATGTCCCAGTTATTCAGCTGCGCCACCATCGAGGATGCCTTGACGGATACGTAGGTCACGCGCGGGTTCTTGATGAGCTCCAGTGTGCGGCGTGCGCGGGACTTTGCTTCCTCTTCACCGAGCACGGCCTCACCCAGGAGGTTGAGGTTTAACTGCTCGCCGGAGGCGGCGGCCTTTTCCAAGGTGTCATTGAGCGCATCCGATTCCGCGTCCAGCACAAGGTGGCCAACCATCTTGCGCATGTACATGCGTGCTACCGGCATGACCAGGTTAGGCAGGATGGGGCCGAAGAAGCCGCCGGCGCCGACGAGCGCGCCATTGATGCTGCCCAGGAAGGAAGGATCGTACTGGGAGGAAATGTCCTTCAGCGCCTTGGCCGCGACCTTGTCATCCTCTGGGCGCATGACGCGGTCCACGAAGTCCATGGTGAACCGCACGCCGTTGTCATCGCGCAGCAGCTCCGCGAGCTGCTCGGTGGCCTTGTCCTTTTCATCTGCGGTGGAATCGAGCCAGCCCTGCGCGCGCTTAATGGCGGCGGGCAGTACGGCCTCAACATCATCAGATAGTGGCGTGCGGGTGTATGCGGGAGAAGTCATGTGAAATTCAACCTCTTTTTCGAAACGTGTACTTCCAGGTTGGTGGCCAACCCACACCGCGGTGTGGCCTTTATGCTGTGACTTTTAGCGCCGGTGGCAGAAAGTGGCTGGTAAGTCTATGGAAATGAGAAAGCATGCGGGGCGTTTTAACGCCGCACACGTGGCAATGAGTGGAACACGCGGAATGCGCGCGCCGCTGCTCGGTGGTTTACACCAAGCGAATCAACAAGCCATAGTACTAACGGTATTGGTGACCGGGGGCCTGTCGCTAGGGCGGCGGACGCGTGCCAAGTTGGTGTTCAACACTCACCTGCTTTCTACGAAGTGACGATATTAAAAAAGGGTGAGCACTCCCTGTGATAAAAGTGCAAGTCCCTTTGCGTTCCAGACTGGGGTATAAGTGCCGGCAACGGCATAAATGCGCTGGTAGGCAAGGATTTTCACCCCTTTGCTGTTAATTTGATTATAGGGACGGAAGGAACGTGATGCTAGTCTCGTTTGCAAAATCACACTCGGGGGTAAAAGCGGAAAAGCTAACGTGCTGCGTACAGAGTTTTAGGGGGTGGCGGTGGTCCGGTGTTGAAGGTGTGGTTTCCCCGAAATTAACCGTGTTAAAGACGGTCTGGCGAGGTCAGCGTTATGCGGATGTGTGGGGTAAATGGGGCGGGGCTGCATTTCATTCAAATCGCCTCATATGCAAAGTTGATATGTGTCCAATCTTGTACATGAGCCGTACACTTTTCACAGCTCATGTTAATGTTCACGGCTGAATCTTAAGCATTCTCTAGCCCCTATCCATCTACTTGCCAGAGGTTTCCATGAGGACTTCCAGAAAAGCTTCCACGAAAGTAATGGCGTTGCTTACTGCTTCGCTCCTGACGGTAGGGGGGGCTGCGGTTGTAACCCCTGCTAATGCCTTCATTCCTGACGAGTCGCTAAAGGGGCCGTCTCACGGTGACAACCTGGGGCATGGCCCCAAGACGGCCAGAATTACTTTGGACACGGATAAAACTAAAGTAAAACCTGGTGAAACCGTCAATGCTCACATCGAAATTGACGGTACGGCGCCTTATCCAAAGTTGGGAAAATGGAAATATGGCGAGTCTGATATCACCGCAGTTTTGTTTGAACTGAATGTTGATCCGAAACTGACCGTGAAATCGGTAGATAAGTTGGACTTCAAGTGGAGCGACGGTAAGAAGCGGGAACTTACCCAAGCTCCGACGGTGGACGAGCACAACACTATTGCTTTTGAATTTGCAACCGGCGAGCTTCGCCCTGGGTTTAAATCGACTACTCCCTTTGGCGCCGACACTTCTCTAAGTGTCGATATTCCTGTCACGGTTAACAAGACTGTCAAAGCCGGAGAAGAACTCGGTGTGACAGTAGGGGCCGAAATCGATATCCGCCCGACGCTGGACTGGACGTACGGGAAATGGGAAATGAACGAGGTAAACGGCCGCGAGGTGGACAATGCTGCCTGCTACCGGGATGCGGAAGGTACGCTTACCTTTGAAAATCCGGGCCGCTACGGAACTTGGATGGCAGATTTGTGGCTCGGGACCACTGCTGACCACTTCGAATTGAACGGTAAACCAGAATTTACGGTGAGGGGCCGCAATGGGGAGAATCTCACCGATAAGGTTTTCCCAAGTGACGCTTATCCAAAGCGCACCCTGAACCCGCAGGCTAAGCCGACCATTTATACGGGTTCCGACGGAACGGATCTGACAAACTACCGTTGGCTCAGCCGGTATGAGTGGAAGTTTAATGAGAAGATGTCCGCTGGCGACGTATGGATACCTGAAGGCTCTACCATCCACGTAAAGCAACGGGTGAGGTCTACTAAGTGCTCATTCGATCCCAGCAAGGACCACTTCGGTGTCAAGGTCGAAAGCCGAAATGCGCATCTATTTAAACAAGATGTTGCGAGAGCCGCCCTGACCGTCGATGAAAACCCGGAGGCGCCTACTCCAAGCGAAACTGAACCAAAGCCGGATACGGAAAAGGAGTCGGAGCCGTCTTCTACCTCTTCTACTCCGTCTACGGAGGTGACGACTACTTCGGATTCTCCTGAACCGTCGGAACCAACGGAACCGTCAGAGCCTTCGGAGCCTACGCCTAGTGAAGATGGTGAGACTACGGTAACGACCACGGAACCAGAGTCCGACGATCCTGAGCCTGAACCGGAAGGATCTGAGCCTTCTTCTCCTTCGTCTACTACGTCTACGGAGGTGACGACGACCAAGACGACTACGCCGACGTGTAAGCCATCGGAGTCTGAGTCCCCTAAGCCATCGGATCCGTCGGAGCCGTCCAAGCCATCGGAGCCTACGCCTAGCGAGAGTGGCAAGACCACGGTTCCTTCCACGGAACCTGAGTCGGAGGACCCGGACTGCGAGCCTTCGGGAAGCCCTGAGCCTACGCCGTCTTCCACCACGACGACGCCGACGTTGCCGCAGCCATTGCTCCCTGTGCCGTTGCTGCCGCTGGGCAAGAACAAGGACGAGGAACCGAGCACGACGCCGGACAAGCCGAAGTCGAGCGAGCCTAAGGGAACCGAGCCGCAGGAGCCCAGTAAGCAGCAGGAGACCACCCAGCCGCAGAACGGTTCGCAGTCTCATGCCGCCACCAGCACGACGGCTGCAGCCCCTGCCAAGGGTGACCACTCGCAGCGAACCACTGGCCTTGCCAATACCGGCGCGTCTGTCATTGGACTGGTTATTGCCGGAATCATGGCTATTGCAGGCGGTCTCTTCCTGGTGCGTAGGAACCGCAACGCTTAAGAAAGCTAGTGGCAGTTACCCAGCACTGCCGACTTTTCAGAATCTGACTTAGAAGCGGTCAAAGCAGCGCCCTCGCAACGCGTACGAAACGTTGCGGGGGCGCATTGTGCTGTGCAGGTGCGTTCTTAAGGGAAGCCCCTATTTTCCGTAACCGGCTTTCAGTGCTTTAACGGCGAGTTCGAGGCGAGATTTTGCGTGGAATTCGCTGAGCAGGCTGGAGACGTACTTCTTGACGGTGCCGGCGGCATAGTGGGTGCTGGTGGCAATTTCCTCATTGGATTTGCCCTCGCAGACCAGGTCGAGGATGCGCTCTTGTGCCGGGGAGATGGTGGGCGTTTCCGGTGCGTGGGCCGGCGCGGCGGCCGCGTCGTCATCGTCGGTCTGCAGCTCCGACATCTGCTGGAAGAGGCGCGTCAAGGATTGCGGGGCGACGACCGTGCCACCGCGCACCGCCTCCCGCACCGTGTCTTGGATATAGGCGGGCTTGGAGCTTTTGAGGATATAGGCTGCGGCCTTGTGGGACATGACCTCTTTGAGGGTGTCATCGTTATCCATCGCCGTCATCGCGATGAAAACTGGGGGATCCTCCAGCTTGTTGATTTCGCGCAGTAATACTGTGCCATCCATTTCTGGCATGTGAATATCGGCGATAACCGCATCGATGTCGTTGGCCTTCAGCTGCTCCAGGGCGTCCTTGCCGTTTTCCGCGGTGGCGCGGACCTCCATGTCCTCGGCGGTAGCAAAGTAGTGGCCTAGGGCCTCGAGGACGAGGGGGTCGTCATCGACAAGCAGCAGCGCTGTCTTTACTCGAAGCACCATGGAGCCGGGCAGCCGAAGACGAGCTCTACGGAGGATTCGTACTTGGTGTTGTGGGGGAGATCGCCAGGAGTGAGGTCCGCACCGAACAGGGAGGTGGACATCATTAAGGGCGTGAGGATACTAGCGAGCGCGGTCTGCATGACCAATCTCCTTGTCATAAAATCTACGTCAAAATAAGCAAGGCATAGCTTAATTGAAGGGGGCGCGGCCCTGCTATGCGGCGTGGCATAATTAACGCGCCTTATGCGCCGAAGGTGGCAGGGATAGGGTGAGCTCCCAGCGCTTGTCGATGCCCCTCGTATCCAGCCTGGCATCGATAGTCGCGGCGATGCGCTGCATGGATGAAAGCCCGATGCCTGACGATGTCTCTGCCGACGTGTTCGTGGGCTTGGCTATGGGATTGCTCAGCCTCAGTTGCGTCCAGCCCCTATGAGGCCGCGCCGAAATGACAATCTCGGCGCCGGGAGGCGAGTACTTCACGGCGTTCAGGCACGCCTCGGTGGTGATGGCGGCGATGGATTCGAGCACCGTGGGAGGAAATTCGGGGCAGAAATCTTGCCCGCTAATGTTGACTACTGGGCGTCTGTTGAGTTTGGAGAGCCGTTCTTCTTCGCGGCTAAGCAGCTGGGCAAAGCTGGTGGGTGGGGCCAGCGTACCAAGGCTGGCGGCCTCAGTGGTGCCCTCGATATTGGTGCGCAGCACCTTGGTGAGCGCGCGGACCTCGGACATGGAGGCGCGCATGGCATCGCTAAGCTCAGCAAGGCGCTGGCTAAGCTCCGGTGTTTGGGCATATTCCAAGCTCAAGGCCTCTAATTGCATGGTATTGACCGTTAGGCTGGAGGCCACGGAATTGTGGAGGGTCTCCGCCAAGTCGGTCTGGCGGCGCTTGACATCGTTGTTCCATTCCACCATCGCCTTCTTGTAGCGCTTGGCGGAATGCGCCAGCGTGCCGCCGATAAGGGCGCTGACAGCTAAAAGCATGCCCCAGACCAGCGCGGGCGCCGGGAGGAAAACCAGCCGGTGCGTGCCAGGATCGATAAGGCCGACACCCCAAAATGCCAAGAGCAGGAAGAAGGTCTGCCACCTAGTGCCGTGAAACGCGAAGACGGCGAGGAAGACCGGGGCGAGGAAGACGCAACTGGCATAGGGGATGCCCACCGTGAGGATGGCAGCGACCCAGATGCCCAGGAACGCCACCGTCATGGTCTTGGGGTAGCGGTACACAGAGGCGGTGATCACCGTGAGGATAAGCCCGATGATGGCCGCGGAAAGCTGATGCTCGGTTGGGGTGAGAAACGCTGCGAGCAGGGTAAGCGCTACGCACAGGGTGGCGATCAATGCTGCGGTGCGCTGGAGGGTCATCGCCGAGCGGAGGCGGTGATACAGCGGTGGGCGAGGGGCGTGGGTCACGGCGAGAAGGATGCTTTCTAGACGCGGCGGGCTAAATAGACGTGCGCGTCTAGTGTAAATACAAACGCATATCTGAGAAATAGGGTGCTAAAACAGCTCAACCTCCCTGCACCTTCTGGCTGCTTAATCGTGCAGCTTAATTGCGCAGCGCATGCCGCGCGGCAACGAGGGTGGGGGAGGTTTAACTGGTCTTCACGAAGGAGTGTGAAACGCTACCGAGCGTTTTAAGCGTTCGGGGTTTTAAGCGTTTGCGGCGGTGGCGGTGGTGGCAGCCTCTTCGGTTGCTGCGGTGGTCTCAGTGGTGGACTCTACGCTGCCCTGGGAGGACAATCCCTCAACTACAGAGGACAGGCCCTCGGAGTTGGAATCGGACTGAGAAATCAGCCCAACAATGCCCTTGGTGATCTTAACGACAGTATCGAAGTCAACGGCGGAGCTGAGGTGTACAAGGGTATCGAGCATTGACATTTCCTTTCATGTCGGTGGGGGAAGTGAATCTACACAACAATCATTCTCTGGATAGCAACCAGTGGCTGCCGTGGTGTCCAGTATCTGCGAGCGGGTGAAGGCTGACAATCCTCTTTGTGCCCCATTCTTTGGTAACTTTTGGCCACCTTTGGGTCACTTTTTGGGGCGCCGTGTGGGTGACTTTGGGCTCTGTGGGGCTCAAGGGGGAAGAGTTTTTCTTTGTTGTGTATCTGGGGCGGCTGGGATGGTGGTCCAGCTTTACAACCTGTCTAGCTGGGAAAATATAAAAAGTTTCAAGAAAGTTGAGTCTGCGGGAATAACTTTGCAGGGTGGCCCGTTGTTAAGATTGAGTGACACAGGCTCAAGGTTTTGTGTAGGGGCGCTATAGTTCTGTTAGAGTAGCGCAAGGACGCAACGAAGAGTTGAGTCACTGACAATCAACTTTATTAACTGCACTCGATAAAAAGGAGAATGAATCATGGGACGCGCAGTAGGTATTGACCTTGGTACGACGAACTCCGTCGTTTCCGTATTGGAAGGTGGCGAGTCCACCGTTATCGCTAACTCCGAAGGCTCCCGCACCACGCCTTCCGTTGTAGCGTTTGCTAAGAACGGCGAAATCCTGGTTGGTCAGTCCGCCAAGAACCAGGCCGTGACCAACGTGGACCGCACCATCCGCTCCGTCAAGCGCCACATTGGTACTGACTGGACCGTCAACATTGATGACAAGGACTACACCTCCCAGGAGATTTCCGCTCGCACGCTGATGAAGCTGAAGCGCGATGCAGAGTCCTACTTGGGTGAGGATGTTACGGACGCCGTTATTACCGTCCCTGCATACTTCGAGGACGCACAGCGCCAGGCCACCAAGGAAGCCGGCCAGATTGCCGGCCTGAACGTCCTGCGCATTGTCAACGAGCCCACCGCGGCAGCACTTGCATACGGCCTGGAAAAGGGCGAGCAAGAGCAGACCATCCTGGTTTTCGACTTGGGCGGCGGCACCTTCGACGTGTCCCTGCTGGAAATCGGCGATGGCGTCGTTGAGGTTATGGCCACCGCAGGTGACAACACCTTGGGCGGCGATGACTGGGACCAGCGCATCGTTGACTGGTTGGTTGACCGCTTCAAGAGCTCCCAGGGCGTTGACTTGACCAAGGACAAGCGCGCCGTGCAGCGTCTGCGCGAGGCTGCAGAGAAGGCCAAGATTGAGCTGTCCTCCTCCCAGCAGGCCAACATCAACCTGCCTTACATCACCGTTGACTCTGATAAGAACCCACTGTTCTTGGACGAGACCCTGACCCGCACCGAGTTCCAGAAGATCACCCAGGATCTGCTGGACCGCACCAAGGCTCCATTCAACCAGGTCATCAAGGATGCTGACCTTTCCGTCGGCGATATCGACCACGTCGTGCTGGTCGGCGGTTCCACCCGTATGCCGGCCGTCTCTGACCTGGTCAAGGAGCTGACCAGCAAGGACCCGAACAAGGGCGTTAACCCAGATGAGGTCGTTGCAGTAGGTGCTGCCCTCCAGGCAGGCGTGCTGCGCGGCGAGGTTAAGGACGTGCTGCTTCTCGATGTCACCCCGCTCTCCCTCGGCATTGAAACCAAGGGCGGCGTGATGACCAAGCTCATCGAGCGCAACACCACCATCCCGACCAAGAAGTCTGAGACCTTCACCACCGCAGAAGACAACCAGCCTTCCGTACAGATCCAGGTCTTCCAGGGTGAGCGCGAGATGGCTACCGCTAACAAGCTGCTGGGTTCCTTCGAGCTCGGCGGCATTGCACCGGCACCTCGCGGCGTGCCCCAGATTGAGGTCACCTTCGATATCGACGCCAACGGCATCGTTCACGTGACCGCCAAGGACAAGGGCACCGGCAAGGAAAACACCATCAAGATCCAGGAAGGCTCCGGCCTTTCCCAGGAAGAGATCGACCGTATGGTTAAGGACGCCGAGCAGCACGCTGAGGAGGACAAGAAGCGTCGCGAGGAGCAGGAGCTGCGCAATAACGCAGAATCCACCTCCTACCAGACCCGCAAGTTCTTGGAGGACAACGAGGACAAGGTTTCTGAGGACACCAAGACCAAGGTCACCGAGGCTGCTGACGCCGTCGACGAGGCACTCAAGGGCGATGACCTCGATGCCATCAAGTCCGCAGTAGAGAAGCTGTCCACCGAATCTCAGGAGATGGGCAAGCAGATCTACGAGGCACAGGCTGCAGAGGGTGGCGCTGAGGGTGCTGCCGATGCTGGCGCTGCACAGGGCGACCCGAACGTGGTCGACGCTGAAGTTGTGGACGAAGACGAGAACTCCGACGACAACAAGGATGGCGACAAGTAATGACTCAGGACAGCGGAATGCCGCAAAACCCAGGCGACCCGGAAAACACGGATCCGGAGGCTACCTCGGCTGACCGCGCTGAGGCTGCCGCCGAAAAGGCCGAGGAAGCACAGGCTGCCAACGACGCGCAGGCTGATGCCTCCGAAGAAGCCAAGTTGGATCCCACCCTTGATGCTGACCTCGAAGACGCGCTGGCTGATGTCAACGCCGATGAGGTCGAAGCCGAGGCGGAGGGCGATGAGCCCACCTCCACCGGCGCTGCCACCAACGATGTGGAGGCGCAGTTGGCAGAACGCACGGAAGACCTGCAGCGTCTGAATGCGGAATACACCAACTACCGCCGCCGCACCGAGCGTGACCGCCAATCCGTTATCGAGACCGCGAAGGCAAAGGTCATTAGTGACTTGCTGCCGGTTCTTGATGACCTCGATTTGGCCAAGCAGCACGGTGACTTGGAGGGCCCGCTCAAGGCGGTTGCGGATAAGCTCCGCAAGGGCCTAGAGCAGCACAACCTCACCGCCTTTGGTGAAGAGGGCGAACCCTTCGACCCAGAGATGCACGAGGCCGTGCAGGATTTGTCCTCCGGCGATGAGCAGGTGCTTGGCACCGTGCTGCGCCAGGGCTACCGCGTAGGTGAGAGGCTGGTGCGCAACGCGCTGGTCATCATCGCGGACCCCGGTGAGGACTCCGGCAGTTCGGAAGGCACCGAACAAGCCGATTAATCCGGGAAAAGGGCGCCTTGGGAACTGACTGATTCAACTTCCCCCGGCGCCCTTTTTACTAACTACAACCGATTCTTCTTGAAAGGAGGAGATGCCCAGTGAGCGCTAAACCCGAATGGGCAGACAAAGATTATTATGCGGATCTGGGGGTCTCCTCGTCCGCAGACCAAAGCGAGATCAAGCGCGCGTACCGCAAGCTTGCCCGCGAAAACCACCCCGATACCCACCCCGATGACCCCGCGGCAGCGGACCGGTTCAAGCGGGTTGCGGAAGCATACGATGTGCTTTCCGATGCCTCCGAGCGCAAAGAATACGACCAGTTCAAGGCCATGCTGCGTAATGGCGGTGGCTTTGGACGGAACGGAGGCGCCGGCTTTCCCGGCGGGTTTCGATCCACGAACATGGGTGGACAAGGTGCGCAAGACTTCGACCTCTCGGACCTCTTCGGAGGAGCCACTGGAGGATCGTCTCAAGGCGGCGGTTTTGGGGATATCTTCGGTAGCGTTTTCAACCGCAGCGGTAGTGCTGGCCACTCAGCTAAACCGTCGCGGGGGGCCGACGTCGAAACGGAAATAACCCTCGATTTCCGCGAGGCCGCCAAGGGGACCACCATCCCGCTGGCCTTAAGCGGTAATGCGCCGTGCACCACGTGCCACGGCTCGGGTTCTTCCTCCGGCAAGACCTCAACGTGCGGGACCTGCAATGGCTCCGGGTACACCTCGGAAAACCGCGGTGCCTTCGGCTTTTCCGCCCCGTGCAAGGATTGCGATGGCACGGGCCGCCGCATCCCAGATCCATGTTCGGATTGCAACGGCACCGGAACGGTGCACCGTACCCGGAATATCACGGTCCGCATCCCCGCCGGCGTCATCGACGGCCAAAAGGTCCGCATCGCCGGCCAAGGCGAGGCTGGCCCGAATGGCACCCCGGCCGGTGACCTCTTCGTTGCGGTCACCGTTAAGCCCGACAAGGTCTTTACCCGCGACGGCGACGATATCCACATCACCGTCCCCGTCTCGTTTGCCGAGCTCGCCCTAGGTGACACCATCACGGTTCCCACCTTGGACAGCCCGGTCCGTGTGAAGATCCCCGCCGGTACCCCGGATGGTCGCACCTTGCGCGTGCGTGGGCGCGGCATTGCCAAGCGCGCCGGTAAGGCCGGCGACCTCTTGGTGAGCGTGCAGGTCACCGTGCCTTCCAAGCTCGATGCTGCGGCCTCCAGCGCCCTGCGTACCTATGCACAAGCCGAAAAGGACTCTGGCTTTAATCCCCGCGCAGGCTGGGCCGGCGCGGAGAGCAATTAAGGCAGGAGGTGCATTGCACAATGAGTACTGGAAAGGCAGAAGGCTCCGCTACTGCGGTCTACGTCATTTCCGTGGCCGCCGAGCTTTCCGGGATGCACGCCCAAACCCTGCGCACCTATGACCGCATGGGTTTGGTCTCCCCGGCCCGCACCCGGGGCGGCGGCCGCCGTTATTCGGATCGCGATATTGAACTGCTCCGCAAGATTCAGGCGCTCTCGCAAGACGATGGCGTCAATCTCGCCGGCATCAAATCCATCATCGAGCTAACCGAGGAACGCGACCAGCTCGAGGCTGAACGCGATGCGCTTGCCGATGAAGTCCGTGCCCTCCGCGACCAACTCGCCGCCGGGCAGCGTTCGGGGGCACAACACCCCCAAGCCCAGGGGCAGCACACCCGCGGCGCACAAGGCCCGCAAGGCCCACAAGGCTCGCAGGCCCCAGTGTGTTCCCAGCGCAGCGGTGAGCTCGTCCACGTCCCGCGGTCTACCTCCGTGGTGATGTGGAGCCCGCGCACCGCGCGCGATCGCAAACGCAATCGCCGAAACAACGGCGGCTAAACCGGCTAAACCGCCCAATTCGTCCTGCGGACGAGAAACCTCAACTAAAACCCTCCATACCTTTTACGGCATAGCGCCCGCACAGGTATGGAGGGTTTATCTCTGCCCAAAAGCCCTTCACCTCCGTGGTTCCTCCCTCGGTGCTCTCTCTCGGCGCATTCGCGGGAGCCCTCTCGGTGCCCATCGGCGCCTACCCGTTCCCGCGTCCTCTCGCAGTCGCTACGCCTTCACCCTGGAAATGTCGCGCCCGCACAACCGGACTTTGGCCTGTGAAGAAATGTTAATTTCTCACCCCTATTTTGTGCGAGATGCGAAAAAGTGCATTACTATGGCCGGAAAGCAGGTGAGATACGCCACGGTAGAGCGCCTGCAGTGGTCCGGGCCATAACCGGCAAGGACCGCACCTGGCAAGAGCCACAGTCGAGATTTCTGCACGAGAGGACACCACCATCATGACTTTGTACGCAGCACCCGGAACCGAAGGGGCCATCGTCAACTACCGCGACCGCTATGACAATTACATTGGCGGTAAGTGGGTACCGCCAGTCGATGGCGAGTACATGGACAACATCAGCCCCGTGACCGGTGAAGTATTTTGTCAGGTGGCCCGCGGCAAGGAAGCCGATGTTAATGCGGCTATCGATGCCGCGGAAAAGGCCTTCGCCACCTTTGGCAAGACCACGCCAGCAGAGCGCGCGCTCTTGCTGCACCGCATCGCGGACCGGATTGAAGAGAACCTGGAAAAGATCGCCGTCGCGGAAACCTGGGAAAACGGCAAGGCCGTCCGCGAGACCTTGGCCGCCGATATCCCACTGGCCGTTGACCACTTCCGCTACTTCGCGGGCGCCATCCGCGCGCAGGAGGGCCGCCTGTCCCAAATCAGCGAAGACACCGTGGCCTACCACTTCCACGAGCCGCTCGGCGTGGTCGGCCAAATCATTCCGTGGAATTTCCCGCTGCTTATGGCTTCCTGGAAGATCGCACCGGCCCTGGCCGCCGGTAACTGCATCGTTCTCAAACCCGCGGAGCAAACGCCAGCATCCATCCTCTTGCTCATGGATATCATCGGCGACCTCCTCCCAGACGGCGTGCTCAATATCGTCAACGGTGTGGGCGAGGAAGCTGGTGCGGCATTGTCGGGTTCGGACCGCATCGCCAAGATCGCGTTCACCGGATCCACCCCAGTGGGCAAGCTCATCAATAAGGCCGCCGCGGACAAGGTCATTCCGGTCACCCTGGAACTCGGCGGCAAATCGCCGTCCATCTTCTTCAAAGACATCATGGATGAAGATGACTCCTACCTAGAAAAGTGCGTCGAGGGATTCGTCATGTTCGCCCTCAACCAGGGCGAGGTCTGCACCTGCCCATCGCGCGCGCTGGTCCATGAGGATATTGCTGATAAGTTCTTGGAGCTCGCCATCGAGCGCGTCAAGAAGATCAAGATTGGCCACCCGTTGGATACCGAAACCATGATGGGCGCCCAGGCCTCTCAGGAGCAGATGGACAAGATCACCGAATACCTCAAGATCGGCCCAGAAGAAGGCGCGGAAACGCTCACCGGCGGCCACGTGAACAAGGTCGAGGGCCTCGAAAACGGCTACTACATCGAGCCCACGGTCTTTAAGGGCAGCAATGAGATGCGCATCTTCCAGGAGGAAATCTTCGGGCCAGTGCTCTCTGTGGCGACCTTCAAGGACTACGAAGAGGCCATCGAGATCGCGAATACCACCAACTTCGGCCTCGGCGCCGGCGTGTGGTCGCGCCAGCAAAACATCTGCTACCGCGCCGGGCGCGATATTCAGGCCGGCCGCGTGTGGGTCAACCACTACCACGACTACCCGGCACACAGCGCCTTCGGCGGCTACAAGGAATCCGGCTTGGGCCGCGAGAACCACTTGATGATGCTTGGCCACTACCAGGAAACCAAGAACATGCTGGTCTCGTACTCCGACGTCCCCGCAGGCCTGTTCTAAACCCACAACCGGCGCCCCACAGCCTGCGCTAATCCGGCCTGGATTCTCCGGCAGCCACCGTGCCCAAACCGCGCAGGAACTGCGGATCCTCCCAATAGGACCCGTGGTCCCCGGGCAGGCCATCCGCGCCGGGGAGGGGAGTGGCGCCAAAGGACTGGGTGGTGGGATCCGGGCCGTGGATTCCGCTCAGTGGCCCCGTCGCGATAGCGATGGGGTCATTGTCATTAGTCGCCGCCCACACGGTGCCGTGCAGCTCGCGGGCGTGCTGCGCGCTGGTGCCGGGGCTGCCCACGAACACGATATCGGAGGCGATATCCTCCTCGCGTGCCGCATATCCGGTCACGACGGAGCCATAGGAATAGCCCACCACCGTTCGCTTCGCACCTGGATACCGCTTGCCGATGCCCCGCTGAAACCGCACCAGCTCCTGCCCCGCCGCCCGCGCGGGATCGGCGTGCACGGCGCGCGGCAAACTCGACGGCGCCTGGTAACCCAACCACACGGCGGCAGGACCACCACTCGCCTTAGCAATATTGCGGCCACGGTCCACGGCGCGCTGCCAGGTGGTGGGGTCGGAGGAGTGTACGCCTTCGACAAACGTGGTCACGGACGCAGGCTCCGTGCGAAAGCCCTCCGGATCCACCAGCGCCACCAGCCGGCCGGGGCTGGTCTCCACGATGCGCATATCGGGATTATCCGCGGCCAGCTGCGCCACGCGGTCGCTGGCTTGGGCGAGGTTAATCTCGTGGATGGTATCGAGGGGGAGATCGGCAAAATCCTCCAGCCGCTTAGGCGGTTCCGCCCCGGCCGGCGTGCAGAGGGCGTCGATTTCTTGGGAGCAGAGCCAATCGAGGGCATCGCCAAGCGCGCGCACCTCCCGCAGTTGCACGGCCCCGGCCAGCGCGGCGGGGCCAGAAAGCTCGTCGATCTTGCCCAAAATGGAAATGATCCGCGCCTCCACCCCCTCGCGCCAGGCCTGCAAGTCCGCGTGTCGGTCGAGCACCTCGATGACCCGCTCCATCTGCTCAAGGGGGCTACTCAGCCACTCGGTAGCCTCGGCCAAACCGGAGCGCGCCGCCACGCCCGCGGGGCCACCCAGCGATAGCGAGCGCCAATCGTGGTGCGAGTCCATATAGTGAGTGTGCAGGCCAGAGCGATCCGCGGCGAGCTGCGCGGCGCTGTGGCGCAGGGCAGTCGATAAATTCATCGCGCCCTCCCCAAGTTCGCAGCCAGTGAGGAATCGAGCGCGCGGGCGCGATCCAGAAAGTCGTGGAGGCTGCGCAGGTGCTGGGAAACGGTGGCATCGCTAAGCTGCTGCGTCTCAGACCATTGCGCCACCGCGCGCTGGAGGGAAGCGGACGTCCGAGAGGCCACGCTTAAGTGCGCCCCCGGCAACGCCGCCGCCGGCCGCGCCCTCAACGTGCGTACATGTACGGGAAGGTGTTCAGGAATATCTACATAAGTCATGGCCTTAAGCGTGGCCGCTGCGGGCTGTGGCCGCGAGGGCAAAACCGCCAACCTGTGGATAACTAGGTGACGCTGCACTAAGTTGGGATTTATGAAAGTAGCAGCAGTGCAATTGACGTCTACCGGCAGCATCGAGGAAAACCAAGAACTCGCCCTGGATAAAATCCGCGAGGCCGCGGCGGCGGGCGCGCGCCTTATCGTGCTGCCCGAGGCCACCTCGCAGAACTTCCGCTCGGGCCGCCTGGACGAGCAGGCGCAGAACCTCGAAGGCCCGTTCGCCACCGCGATTCAGGAAGCCGCGGAGGAATTGGAGGTCACCGTCGTCGTTGGCATGTTCTGCCCAGCCGATACCGTCGAGCGCGAGGATAAGACCATCAACCGCGTATCCAATACCGCGCTCGTCGCAGGCCCTGGCGTGCTGGGCGGCTACGAGAAAATCCACACCTACGATGCCTTTGACTACCGCGAATCCGATACGGTGCAGCCCGGGGAGTCCTTGGTGACCTTTGACGTCGATGACCTTACCGTCGGCGTCGTGGTCTGCTACGACATCCGCTTCCCAGAGCAGTTCAAGGAGCTTGCGCGCGAGGGAGCGCAGCTCATCGTCGTGCCCACCAGCTGGGCGGATGGCCCCGGAAAGCTGGAGCAGTGGCGCCTGCTCACGGCGGCGCGGGCGCTGGATTCCACCAGCTATATCCTCGCCGCGGGCCAATCCCGCCCGGGCGGCAACGCGGAGGCCGGGACTCCCTCGGGACCGACCGGCATCGGGCACTCCACCATCGTCGATCCCAACGGCGTGCGCGTGGCAGAAGCCGGCTACGAAGACGAGATCCTCTACGCCGATATCGACCCGCACGAAGTAGCGAAGACGCGCCGCTCCCTGCCGGTGCTAGAACTCAACGACTAAGACTGCGCCGCATAATCCTCTGGCAGCCACTCCCTGTCGCGGCCCCAGCTGTGGCTCAAGATCCACTGCTTGCCGATGCCCCTTTTCTCCAACCCCCTCCTTCCTTCCGCTACCTCCTCGGCGCTGCCGAAGAGGGCGAAGTAGGTGGGGGTTCCTGTGGATAACTCAACCTCGTTGACTACTACATCGGTCGGGTCGGGGGAGAGGGTGAGGGTGGCGGCATCGGCAAGCGGCCGTGCCCCCAGCAACCATGGGTCGTTTTCCTGCCGGATGATGCGGCGCAGGCTGAGATCGGGGTAGAGGGCCGCAAGGTTCTGCTGGAAATGCGTGTCATAGTGCGCGCCGGGGCTATCCGCAACGGCAAAAATCTGCAGGTCCAGGTTCTTCGCGAGTCCCTCCTCGCCCGCATCCGCGGCCTGGCGGGCCGCCAGCGCCAAGCACCGCGCCGCCGCCCAGCCCGTGCCATAGGCCACGATGACCAGCCTGCCGCCGCGCAACGCGCGCAGGTCCTGCCAAATGGACCCGGTGGGCCGGCCCAAAGTCCACCAATCGCCCGGCTTGGTATGCGCAAGCGACCGCGAAGCCGCGCTCACCGCGGCGACGTGGAAGACCAGCTGGCCGGTGGCATCGCTTGGCTGAGCTGGGGTGAGCATGCGCCATTGGCCGGGAAGGTACTGGGTGGTGACGGGGAAATACTGCCCCGGCTCGAAGTCGGCGGGCATCCCCGCCTCCACGCGAATGACCGCGGTTTCGCGCGTCGGCCGCTCCACCGCAACCACCTGCCCCGAATACGCCGGCGCCTCCCCGGCCAGGTCCGCCTCGCGCGCCGCGGTGGCCATCTCCGCGCAGACCTCGTGGATGACGGCGCTGGCGAAGTCGTACTGATACCACGTGAGCGCCAACACCCGCAGGCCTTTGATGAGCGCCTCCTCGAACCGCGCATAGACCTCTGCCGGGAAGCCGTGCCTGCGGTGATCGCGGCCGAGCTGCGCGATTTTCTCCCGGACGGCCTCAGGCAACGCAGCCCCAACCCCGGTCCCGGACCCCGCCTTCGTGCCGGCGCTGCTGGGCTCCGCGTGTTCAATCACCCACGCCAATGCGTGCACCATGGACCGGTGGGTGTCCTGCATAGAAAGGGAAAAGACCTGCCGCGCCTCCGGCACCATGAGGAAAAACTGCTCATGCACCGCATCGCGGTAGTCGTCTGCGTACTTCCGGAAGTGCTCGCCCAATTCCCACATGTTTTCCCATCCTAGTGTGCTTGCCTGCCTTTTAGCGTGCACATTATCGTCCCCGCGCTACAGTTCCAGCACCTTGATGACCTCGCGTGCCGCCAAGCGCCCCGCCCGCGTCGCTCCTACCGTCGAGGCAGTCGATCCATATCCGGCGAGGAAACCCCGCGGGTTCGCGGCAGGCGAGACCTCGTTGCGCATGACAATCCCGCCCTTGCGCGAGCGCAATCGCAACGGCGCCAGATGGTCGAGTACCGGACGAAAACCGGTATTCCAAAAGATGACGTCCACCGCCAGGTGCGTGCCCGCCGGGTACGGCTGCCATGCCGCCCCGCTTTCCGATGCCCCCACAAACCCACCGCTCACAGCACCGTCGCCGTCCGCCACCGTCTCACAGTGCGCCGTAGATTCATCGCTCGCCGCAGTCCTGCCACCCGTGGCCGCCCCGTCGCTCGCCGCAGTCCTGCTGCTCGTCGCAGCCTCGCCAAACCGCACGCCGGTCGCATCGATGGCATCGAACATGCCGCGCGAGACCAAAACGCCGCGCTCTACTGCATCCAGGTATTCCCGCCAGGGCGGAATCCCGGTGGTCGAGACCACCGAGGCCGGTGGATTGCCGCTAAAGACCCGCTCGCGGACCTTCTTTTCCACATCCAAACCCCACTGCTTATCGAACTCCGTATCCGTAAAATCCGGTGCCCGCCGCGTGCCCAAGTGGTTTGCGCGATGCCCTCAAGCTCCAATAAAAACTGCACCGCGGATAACCCACCGCCAACGACCAACACGTGCTGGCCTGCAAAACCTTCCGCCGCCGAATAGTCCTTAGTGTGCAGTTGGCGCCCGCCGAAACTACCGATGCCCGGAATATAAGGAATATACGGCCTATCCCACGTGCCGGTGGCGTTAACGATGGTGTCCGCGGAAAACTGCTCGCCGGACTCCAACGTCACGAGAAACGCGCCGCGCGGCTCGGGCTCGTCGTGCGAGGCGTGCGCACCGCGTGGCTCGTCTGGGTTCTCTGTTGCGCGCTCATCGCGCGGGCCGAGCGCGCCGTGGAGATTGCGCGCGCTGTGCGTGCCGGGCAGGGGGCGGACGCTGCGGACGCGCGCCGGGCGGTAGGGCCGCAGCTGAAACTTGTCCTCGTAAGCGCCGTAGTAGGAGGCGACTACTTGGGAGGCGGGGGAGGAGGCATCGGCAAGCGGGGCGGGCATGCCCGGCAGATCCGCGATGTTGTGGGCCTTGCCCAGCGTCAGGGAATCCCACCGGTGACGCCAGGCGCCGCCGGGGGCGGGGTTGGCATCGATAAGCAAAAAGTCTTGGGCGGGGATAAGCCCGCGGGAGGTGAGCTGGTGGGCCGTCGCCAAGCCTGCCTGGCCCGCGCCGATGATGATGCTGAGGTAGTGCTCCACCGTGCCATTGTAGCGGGGGTGAAAATGCGCCGTATGTTGTGGCTCACTAGATGGTAGGTAATGTACTTTTTATCTGCGAGCTCTCTACAAGTGAGCGGCCTGTCATAACTGCACAGCTAGAAAGGATTCCCATGGAAGATTTTTCCGCTTATACCCTCATGCTGGACGTGGGTTGGATTTCCTTACTCATGGTCATCGGCAATATTTTGCGCCACCAAGTGAAGTTTATCTTCCAGGACTTATTGCTGCCTGCCCCCATTACCGCCGGCCTGATTGGCCTGCTCGTCGGCCCCAACGTGCTGGGCTGGATCAACTTCTCCGATAACCTCGGCGATTACACCTCCATCCTCATCGCCGTGGTCTTTGCCTCGATGGCCTATTCCATGGAAGTCGGCGGCAACATGGGTAAGGGCGCGCGCAATATGTGGGGCTATTCCACCATGATGTTCACCGGCCAGTGGGGCCTGTTCATCGTGCTCGGCCTGCTCTTCTTCGCCCCAGTCTTTGATACCCCCAACTGGTTCGGCATGATGCTGCCGGTTGGCTTTACCGGTGGCTTCGGCACGGCCGCCGCTGTGGGTGGCGCGCTGGAGGGCGTCGGCGCCGAGGCGGCAGCGTCATTGGGCTTTACTTCCGCGACCGTCGGCACGCTGGCCGCGATTATCGGCGGCGTTATTGCTGGTAACTGGGGCATCCGCAAGGGCAAGGTGTCCTACGTGCCCAAGGAGCTGCCGGAAGAGATTCGCCGCGGCTACATCAAGAACCTGGCTGATCGCCCCTCCCTTGGTCGCGCCACCACCAACCCTTCTTCCATCGAGCCGCTAGCGCTGCACTTCGGCTTCATCATCCTCACGGTCATGACGGCGTACGGCGTCAATAAGGGCATTTCCAGCATTTGGGAAAATGTTTCCATTCCGCTCTTTGCGATGTCCATGGTTATCGGCCTCATCTTCCGCGCCATCATGAACTTCGTCGGCGCCGAGGATTATCTGGATAAGGATTCCGTATCCTCCATCTCCGGTGCTGCTACCGACTACCTCATTGCCTTCGGTGTGGCCGCCATCGTTCCTGCTGCTATCGCTTCCTACTGGCAGGCGCTGCTGGTGCTGTTTATTTTGGGCACCATCTTCTGTAGCTTCTTCCTGATGTGGTTCCCCGCCGAGTTCTTTGGCGAGCGTTGGATCGAGCGCGGTATCTTCGGCTGGGGCTGGGCGACGGCCACCGTTGCTACCGGCATCGCCGTGCTCAAGATCGTCGACCCGAAGCTGAAATCCGGCACGCTATCTGAATACGGCATGGCCTATATCGGCTTCGGCCCGTTCGAGATTTCGTGGACCATTATCGCGCCGATGGCTGTGATGTACGGATTTACCGGCGCGTTCGGTGCCGTCTCGCTGGCCATTTCCATCGGTGTGTACCTGACATTCAAATTCATGGGTCTGCTTCCGCCGCGCGGCACGATTTTCAAAGAGGGCATCGGCCACGTGGGCCAGAAACAAGAAACCTAGCCTTCACAAATCCACCCTGCGCAGCTACTCTGCGCAAGCCGGGCTCCCACATTTTTGGTGTGGTGGCCCGGCTTTGTCGTGCCGCGCCCTGCTGGGGCTCCGTCACGCTCAGGCCGTCGGCTGCAAACTTCCCGCCTCATGGAGGTTGTCGGCCGGAACCTCTCTGCCTCGCTGGAACCCGGTTTGAACCCAGCTTCGGCAGTGCGGCGTGCTCACTCCTATGCCGGCAGGACTTGGGTAGAACTTTTGCTGCATGACGGCAACGCTGGGGAGCATAGCGTGGGAAGTTGAGCCGGGTGGACTCAAAAAATTTGGGTTGAGTGGAATAGGCTCAACTTTATGTGCGTTATACCAAGTGAATCCTTAAAATGGACGAATAAATCTTAGAAGGAGAAACGTACACATGAGTTCTTTTAACCCCACCACTAAAACACAAGAGGCGCTGCAGGAAGCCCTGCAGACTGCGTCTGCGAATGGCAACCCGGATATCCGCCCGGCGCACCTGCTGGCGGCTATCCTTGGGCAGGAAGGCGGCATCGCCGCGCCGGTACTCAAGGCCACCGGCGTTGACCCGGATACCGTGCTGAAGGAAGCGCGCGAGCTGGTTAACTCTTATCCCAGCGCCGAGGGCTCCAATATGTCCAACCCGCAATTCAACCGGGATGGCTTAAACGTACTGACCAAGTCGCAGGAATTGGCGGGCGAGCTTGGCGATGAGTTCGTGTCCACCGAAGTCCTCCTCGCCGCTATCGCCGGTTCGAAGACCGACGCCGCCGAGTTGCTGACCGGCCGCGGCGCAACCTACGACGCCATCAAGGGCGCCTTCCCCTCCGTGCGCGGGGCCGCCAAGGTGACCTCGGAGAACCCGGAGGACCAATTCCAGGCCCTGGAAAAGTATGCCACCGACCTCACCGCGCGGGCGCGCGAGGGCAAGATCGACCCGGTCATCGGGCGCGATCAGGAAATCCGGCGCGTCGTCCAGGTGCTCTCGCGCCGGACGAAGAATAATCCGGTGTTGATTGGTGAACCGGGCGTCGGCAAGACTGCGATCGTCGAGGGCCTGGCCCGGCGCATCGTGGCTGGCGACGTCCCCGAGTCCCTGAAGGGCAAGACGCTCATCAGCCTGGACCTCGGCTCCATGGTCGCCGGCGCCAAGTTCCGCGGCGAGTTCGAAGAGCGCCTTAAGGCTGTGCTGGATGAAATCAAGCAATCTGAGGGCGAAATCATCACCTTCATCGATGAGTTGCACACCATCGTCGGCGCCGGCGCTACCGGCGAAGGCTCCATGGATGCTGGCAACATGATTAAGCCCATGCTGGCCCGCGGTGAGTTGCGCCTCGTCGGTGCAACCACGTTGGATGAGTACCGCAAGTACATCGAAAAGGACGCCGCCCTCGAGCGCCGTTTCCAGCAGGTCTACGCCGCAGAGCCGTCCGTGGAAGACACCATCGGTATCCTGCGCGGGCTCAAGGAGCGCTACGAGGTGCACCACGGCGTGCGCATCATGGACTCCGCCTTGGTGTCTGCAGCGGAGCTATCGAACCGCTACATCACCAACCGCTTCCTGCCGGACAAGGCCATCGACCTAGTCGATGAGGCTGGCTCCCGTCTGCGCATGGAAATCGACTCCTCGCCGCAGGAAATCGATGAGCTCGAGCGCATCGTTCGCCGCATGGAGATCGAGGAGCTCGCGCTGAAGAAGGAATCCGACGCCGCCTCCAAGGACCGCCTGGCCGCCCTGCAGGGCGAGCTCGCGGACCAGCGCGAAAAACTCGGCGAGCTCAAGGCGCGCTGGGCCAACGAGAAGAAGGCCATCGATGACGTGCAGGATATTAAGGAGGAGCTCGACGATCTTCGCCGCCAAGCAGAAATTGCCGAGCGCGACGGCGACCTCGCCCTAGCCTCCGAGATCAACTACGGCAAGATACCGCCGCTGGAAAAGGACCTGGCAGCAGCCGAGGAAAAGGCTGCCGCCCAGCGCAATACCATGCTGGATGAGGAGGTTAGCCCGGACACTATCGCGGAGGTCGTTTCCGCGTGGACCGGCATTCCCGCCGGCAAGATGCTGCAGGGTGAGACCGAGAAGCTGTTGAATATGGAATCGGTATTGGGCGAGCGGGTCGTCGGCCAGCGCGAGGCCGTGACTGCCGTCTCCGATGCCGTGCGTCGCTCCCGCGCGGGCGTGGCTGACCCCAACCGCCCGACCGGTTCCTTCCTCTTCCTCGGCCCCACCGGCGTGGGTAAGACGGAGCTGGCCAAGGCGCTGGCGGACTTCCTCTTCGACGATGAATCCGCCATGGTGCGCATCGATATGTCCGAATACGGCGAGAAGCACTCCGTCTCCCGGCTCGTCGGTGCCCCTCCGGGATACGTCGGCCACGAGGCCGGCGGCCAGCTCACCGAGGCCGTGCGGCGTCGGCCTTATACGCTCGTGCTTTTCGACGAAGTGGAAAAGGCCCACCCCGACGTCTTCGACGTCCTCCTCCAGGTCCTGGATGAGGGGCGGCTTACCGATGGCCAGGGGCGCACCGTTGACTTCCGCAATACCGTCATCATCCTAACGTCCAACCTGGGCGCCGGCGGTACGAAGGACGAGACCATGGAGGCCGTGAAGCGTGCCTTCAAGCCGGAGTTCATCAACCGCCTCGATGATGTGGTGATGTTCGAGCCGTTGTCGGAGGAGCTGCTGCGCGGCATCGTGGACATCCAGCTGCGCGGTCTTACCGAGCGCCTGGAGGCCCGCCGCCTGACGCTGCAGGTATCCGATTCCGCCAAGTCCTGGTTGGCCGACCGCGGCTATGACCCCGCCTACGGTGCCCGCCCGCTGCGCCGGACCATTCAGCAAGCTATCGGTGACAAGCTGGCGAAGAAGCTATTGGCTGGCGAAATTGCCGATGGCGATACCGTCCACGTCGACGTCGCCGATGGCGGCGCGGAGCTAGACATCTCCGCTCGCTAAAATATCGGGGCGAAAAATAATGCTCATGCCTTTAGACTGGAAGGCATGAGCATTTTAGTTTCCCCGCAGGAACTCAAAGAATCCATCTACCACGGCGATCGTTTCACCCTCCTCGGCACCCACTGGCAGCCCAAGACGGGCCAAAGCTTCATCGACTTTGCATCCCAGCACATCCCCACCGCGCTTTTCGGCGATACCGGCGCGGCCTTCGTCGGCCTTCCCGGCTCGCGCAATGGCCGCAACCCGCTTCCCGATGAAGACAAGCTGCAAGCCTGGATCCGTTCTTGGGGCCTGCAGGAAGACCGCCCCGTGGTGGTCTATGACGAGGGCCGCGGGCTGTTCGCCGGCCGCGCGTGGTGGACGCTGCGCTGGGCAGGCCTGACGGATGTGCGCATCCTCGATGGTGGCCTGGAAAATTGGCTCGAGCACGGTTACCAAACCTTGACCGGCCCGGGCAATATTGCGGTCGGCTCGACGTTCGAGGTCACTCCCGGCCAGCTACCTACCGCCACGATTGATGACGTCCGCAAGCATGATGGCGTGCTTATCGATACGCGCTCCAGCAACCGCTTTGCCGGTCGCCGCGAAAACCTAGATTTGAAGGCAGGCCACATCCCCGGTGCGGTCAATATTCCCGAGCGCCTCTTCCACAACGATGGGGTGCGCACGTTGAAGTCTCCGGATGAAATCCGTGAGGTGCTGGCCGCGGCTGGGCTGACCCAGGAAAACACCAAGGACGCAATCATCTACTCCGGTTCGGGCAACCACTCCGCGCTGGCCCTCGCGGCGATGGAAGACGCCGGATTCACCGGCCTGCGCCACTACATCGGCGGCTGGTCGCAGTGGTCTGCAGACCCGACCAACCCGGTGGAACGCGGGGATAGGACTTCGGTTAACGATTAATCCCAATTAATCGCTCCGACTCCGACTGGTACCGGCACCGTGGGGTGCCGGTACCTATTATTATCGGGAGATGATGGCTTCTTTATTCCTGATTTTCGCGCTCGTACTCGGCATCGCCGGTGGCTTTTTGCTGTACTACGACCGCACGCAGCGCGCCACCGATGCCCAGCGAGACACCGCATCCCAGCAGGACACCGATTTCCACCACGACACGGATACACAGCGGCAGGACACCGCTGCAGACGATTCCGATAATTCGGCGGCGGAACAATCTCAAGGCGAGAAGCCCCAACACAACGGGAAAGACCGGGACGCCCAAGGAGACCAGGACACCTGGGCAGAATTGGGCACTCGGGAAGACCAGGGCGCGCCCTTCCGCGCAGCTACCAACACGGACGACACTGACCATGCTGACGGCAGTGACCAGGATGCCGAAGGCACCCCAGACACCGAAGGCACTGCGGACACCGAAGGCGCCCCAGACACCGATGCGGTCGCAGAACCTGAAGATGAAGCCGGTGCTGAATCCTCCTCCAGTTTCGCGGCAAAGTACTCGCCGTCCCCCGATATTGAATCCGATTCTTCCTCCGCTACCTCTTCAGGGCGTCACCATCGCACTGCAGACGATGCGCACCGCAGCGCCAGCGACACCCGCCGTGCCAGCGAGTCCGAAGCTCTTTCGGAAAATGATGTCGTAAAGGGCAACACAACCGACGCCACAACCGCAGGCCCTGCATCCGGTGCAGACGGTGCCGGCAGGGCCAGCAGCAACGGCAGTATCGACAGCAACGACAGCAACGACACTGACGGCACTAACGAGAGCGTCGACAGTGCTCACACCGCAGGCAACACTGAAAAGGTGTCGGAAACTGATCCGGATTTTGCCCCAGCTTCTGGCGCAGGCTCTGGCATTCATCCTGCTGCGGGCTCAGCTGAAGATACGGAATCGGATGCGGATGCCTCCTCCGACGAGGCGGGCCAGAAGGGAACTGAAGAGCAACCGGAAGCTCACGCGAAGCCTAAACCTGTGGGAAGGCCGCGGCCGCTTATCCCTGGCACCATTCGCCGGGAGCGCAAGAATTGGGCGGAAACCCGGGGCTTTGAGTACATGAAGTCGGACCAGTACCTTGTCGATGAATGGACGAGGGGAGTCGCCTCCTCTGGCGCCGCGCCGAAAGACATCGTCGCCGGCAACGTGTACGGCCACGAAATGCTGCTGATGGATATCGACGGCGTCAATGTGATGGCGATGAGGACGGGGGCGGCATCGGATGTGGTCATTGATTTCCAGCGCTTCGACAGCCAAGAGCCCGAGATGTCGGAGGACCTGCTTTTGGCCATGAACATCGAGGGGTTTGAGGTATATTCCTCCGATCGCGGCGTGACGGAGCGGATGGTGGACGAGCGCGTGCGCATCGCGCTGCAGCGCATGCCGCAGGTGGTGTCGGCGCTGTGGCTGGAGACCGAGTGGGTTTTGGCACAAACCACCAAGCATTCGCGTACCGCGGATTGGGAAGCAATGCTCCCGCCGCTAGCTTTGCTTGCCGATGCCGCCCGCGTCCTCCCACCCCGCTCCTCCTCCGTGCACACCATTCACCTCGAGGACCTAGACCCAGCCAGGGAAATCCCCGCCGCGCCTGTGGTTGAAGCAGTGGGAGGCACAACGTCGGTGGGACAGCCGGAGTTTTCCCGGCCGGTCATCCAAAGGCCGGAGGAACCATTGGATATGCCGTCGCGCACGTACTCCGAGACCCGCGGCCCGGTTGAGCACACGGCGATCGGGGCGGACGAGGTCGATGCCATTGCCGATGGCAATGAGCGCCCCACCCCCGATTCAGGCGCCGCCCGCCTGCCGCGCCGGCAATTCGGGGAGGCTTCCATCTTCGGTGACACTTTTGGCAGCGCTTTTGGCGGCTCTTTCAGCGGCGGCCTCGGCGATGCCTCCCCAGGCCCGGGCAAAGACGCGGCGAAAGATATGACCAAAGACGCGGCCAAGAACGCGGCCAAAGACGCGGCCGAAGGTTCAGCCGAAGGCTCGTCCACGGGCCCATCCAGAGATTCTTCTCGAGGTAGTTCCAGAAACGCCAGTGGCCCAGCCGCTGCACGCGATAAAGACTGCCAGGACGAGTCGGGGCCGCGGCAGGGGGAGTAGCCTAGAATGTTGCGTTGGCCCACATAGCCAGGACTTTCCTCATATGCCGAAGAAAACTCTAAAGAAGGAGCAATGCGATGACTGAAGTGCACCTGCAAGAAGACAAGAAGAAGCGTCTCGCGGAACTGGTCAAGGAGCTTGCCGTTGTGCACGGCAAGGTGACTTTGTCCTCGGGCAAAGAGGCCGATTACTACGTTGATTTGCGCCGCGCGACCTTGCACCACGAAGCCTCCCGCCTCATCGGTTCCTTGCTCCGCGAGCTCACCGCTGATTGGGATTTTGCGGCCGTGGGAGGGCTCACCCTCGGCGCGGATCCGGTTGCCACCTCCATCATGCATGCCGATGGCCGCGATATCGACGCCTTCGTCGTGCGCAAGGAAGCCAAAAAGCACGGCATGCAGCGCCGTATCGAGGGCGCGGATGTGGCTGGAAAGAAGGTGCTGGTCGTCGAGGACACCACCACGACCGGCAACTCGCCGCTCACGGCAGTCGCCGCATTGCGCGAGGCCGGGGCAGAAGTAGTAGGCGTGGCTACCGTCGTTGACCGCGCTACCGGCGCCGAGGATGTCATCTCGGCCGAGGGCCTTGAGTACCGTTCCCTGCTTGGCTTGGGTGACCTTGGACTCGCGTAACGAGATGGAGCAGGACGCACAGACTGGGCACGACGCGCAGACTGGGCAGGGTGTGCGCGGCGAGAGTACTGCTCAACCAGAGCAGCAGGAGCAGCAGGAGCAGCGAGAACAGCGAGAGCAGCCCGAGGAGGCGAAGGGTCCGACCGAATGGAATGAGGGCCGGCACGGCGTGGGGCCCTGGGAAGGGCCCTGGCCGGAAGGGCCGGAGGCGGACAAATACGATCCGGAGCTGCTGCGTGAGGGCGACCGTCGCAATGTCGTCGACGCGTATCGGTATTGGCGGAGGGAGGCGATTAAGGGGGACATCGATAAGCGGCGGCACAGCCTGCATATCGCCATTGAGAACTTTGAAAATGACGCCAATATCGGCACCGTCGTGCGCACCGCCAACGCCTTTGCCGTCGATACCGTCCACATTGTGGGGCGGCGCCGGTGGAACCGCCGCGGCGCCATGGTGACGGATAGGTATCAGCATCTGCGGCATCATGAGAGCGTCGATAAACTTATTGCCTGGGCGTCTGAGGAAGACCTCACGGTCGTGGCCATTGATAACACCCCCGGTTGCGTGCCCCTCGAAACGGCCGAGCTACCGGAACGCGCCCTGCTGCTATTCGGACAAGAAGGCCCCGGAGTAAGCGCCGCTGCGCAAGACGCCGCCCTGATGACCTGCTCCATCGCGCAATTTGGCTCCACGCGGTCCATCAACGCTGGCGTGGCCGCGGGCATCGCCATGCATGCCTGGATCCGGCAGCACGCCGATCTGAACAATTCCTGGTAAGAGATCGTTACACTAACTGTAATAAACCTTGCTACTGGAGTGATAAAGAAAACGTGGAAGAAAAGTGGGCCCACCGCGCCGAACTCGCGGAAACCGCCATCGATGAGCGCCATGCGCATTCCGTATGGGGCCTGCCGCGAACCAACCTCGCCATCGTCAGCTGGCCGCCCACCACGAAAGAAAAGCTCCTCGTGCACTGGCATTACTGGTGGCAAGCGCACTACCTCGACTGCCTCGTCGATGCCGCGGAGCGGAAGAACACCAAGGTCCTCCGCCAGCGCATCCTTGATACCACGCGCGGGATTCGCGTCCGGAACCTGACGCAGCTGACCAAGAATAAGTACTTCGATGACAAGGCCTGGCTCGCGCTTGCTTTCGGGCGTGTGGGCGAGGTGAAGAAGATGAAACCGCCCAAGGCGTTGGCATCTTTGCAGCGCAATATCACCGAGGGGCTCGATGATTCGCTGGGGATATTGCCGTGGCGCGATGGCGAGAACTTCATGAATGTGCCTGCCAACGGTCCTGGTGCCATCATGCTGGCGCGGATGGGAGAAATCACCGCGGCTCGCCGCATCGTTGACTGGGTCTACGACAATTTGGTCAATGAAGATGGCTTCATCATGGACGGCGTGCGCATGCGCATGGACGGCCCCGAGATCGTCAAACAAGTCCACCCGTACTGCCAGGGCGTGATGCTCGGGGCATGCCTGGAGATTGTGTTGGCGATGCGGGAGGAGTCGAGCATCGGCAAGCTGGAGCAGATCGACAGCGTTTACGAGGCCGAACTGGCTTCCGAGATGATGAGCTACATCATCAAGATCCGTGGCCTGGTGCAGGCTATTGCCTCCGGGATGGCGACTCCCTCCGGCGTCGTGGATTGGGAGACCGGTGATGGTGACGGCGGCCTGTTTAAGGGCATCCTGATGCGCTATCTTGCCGATGTCGCCGTGCGCCTGCCCGGGGATTCGCCCGCCAACCGGGCTACCAAGAAGCTGGCGACCCGGATGGTCGTGGCGTCTGCCGAATCCGTGTGGGAGCACCGGCTCGAGGTTGATGGCCTGCCAATTTTTGGCTCTGACTGGACTGCCGATGCCCGGCTTCCCCACAACTACGGCTTCGGGCACACGACCGTGAGTGAAAAGATGGGCATCATTCGCGTGGATGAGCGCGACCTATCCGTGCAGCTGTCTGGCTGGATGCTCTTGGAGGCGTGCGCCCGGGTGGCGCGGGACCTGCACGAAAATTCAGGCCGCGATTAACCGCGCTATTGCTCCTCTCTGTGGGTGATCTTCTCTGTGAGGTTTGCCGAGTGGAACGCCGCAGTGTTGAGAGGCGGATTGTAAACACAGGAAATGTCACAGAAATTTTACGGCGGGATTCCGGAAATGTGGGCATAATTGGCTGTTGGAACGTGTTTGACCGCAATCCCAGTTAAGGATGGAATTTCATGCCAATTGCAACCCCCGAGGCGTATAACCAGATGCTGGACACCGCGAAGCAGAACGGCTTCGCGTTCCCGGCCATCAACTGCACCTCATCTGAAACGATCAACGCAGCACTGAAGGGCTTTGCCGAGGCAGAGTCTGACGGCATCATCCAATTCTCCACCGGTGGCGCAGAGTTCGGCTCTGGCCTCGCGGTCAAGAACAAGGTTAACGGTGCTCTGGCGCTAGCCGCTTTCGCACACGAGGCTGCGAAGCACTACGGCGTTAATATCGCCTTGCACACCGACCACTGCCAGAAGGAAGTTCTGGACGATTACGTTCGTCCGCTGATGGCTATTTCTCAGGAGCGCGTTGACCGCGGTGAGAACCCGCTCTTCCAGTCCCACATGTGGGACGGCTCTGCTATTCCGATCGATGAAAACTTGGTCATCGCCCAGGAGCTTCTGGAAAAGGCGAAGAAGGCACACATCATTCTCGAGGCAGAGATTGGTGTCGTTGGCGGCGAAGAAGACGGTGTCGAGGCTAAGGCCGGCGATAACCTGTACACGACTCCGGAAGACTTTGAAAAGACCATCGATGCCCTGGGCACCGGCGAGAAGGGCCGCTACTTGTTGGCCGCTACCTTCGGTAACGTGCACGGCGTCTACAAGCCGGGCAACGTGAAGCTGCGCCCCGAGGTCCTGCTGGAGGGCCAGAAGGTTGCGCAGAAGAAGCTCGGCCTGAGCGAGGGCGAGCACGCCTTTGACTTCGTCTTCCACGGCGGCTCCGGCTCCGAGAAGGAGAAGATTGAAGAGGCGCTGCGCTACGGCGTCATCAAGATGAACGTGGACACCGATACCCAGTACGCGTTTACCAACCCAGTGGCCCGCCACATGATGGAAAACTACGACGGCGTGTTCAAGATTGACGGCGAGGTAGGAAACAAGAAGGTCTACGACCCACGCTCTTACCTGAAGAAGGCAGAGCAGGGTATGTCCGAGCGAGTCATCGAGGCATGCCAGGACCTCCACTCCGTGGGCAAGACCACCGCCAAGTAGGCCCGACCCTAAACTAGGCCCATACTGAGCCGACGCCGAACGCGTGATTGCAGTGCGATTGCCGTGCGATCGCGCAGCAGGCACGACGAAGTAGCCGCTTCTCCCCTCTGTGGGAGGCGGCTTTTCCTATTTCTGGGCCTATCCCTGGACCTATCTCTTAGTCTGACTGTGGGGCGCGAGCATGTGGCGGGGCCTTTGCCGGAGATGAGCCAGTCAAGCTATGCCAGCCAGGGCAGTCAGGTAAGCCAGATCAGTCAGATAAGCCAGATTGGGAAGAGTAGGCAGAAAGGGAGGCTGGCCAGGCCGCGTGGAGACGACAGGCTCAGCGATCCCGGTGGACTAGGCGGACCAGATGGACTGGATGGACTGGATGGGTGAGGGCTAGGCGGAACTCCTCGTTGGGCGTGGTGAATGGGCGGGCGAGGGGATAAACCGCGGGTTACCGCTCCACGGCGGGATCCAGGCGATGCGGCCCTCGATGCGGACCATGCGCCCGCGGGCGGTGGGGCGGGAATCATCATCTTGATTCACCGCATTGTGATGGGCACAGAGCGTTACGAGGTTTTCTTGGTTCGTGGGACCGCCGGCGGCCCAGGCGGTGAGGTGGTGGACTTGGGCGTCATCGGCAGGCGTGGAGCAGCCGGGCCACGCGCAGATGGGATGCTCCGCGCGGGCTAGCATGCGTTGCTTCCAGCTGGCCATGCGCTCGGTGCGATACAGGTTTACCGCGCCGTGCTCGGGGTGGACCAAGCTGACGTAACCGCGCTGGGCGAGGGTGCGGGCCACGAGCTGGGCGCCGGACATGCGTGCGCCGTTGGAAAGCTGAAGCATGATGTCATCACCCTGGCTAGCAGTGATGCGATCTAGTTGGTCAAGGGTGATGATCACGTTGGTGTGCACCGCGGGGAGTGCGCCGGGATTGCCCTCGAGGATTACCTGCTTGGCTGCGGCGAGCGGGTTTTCCTTATCCACGGAGGCGAGAACGCCTTTGATATCTGCGATATCGGTGGGATCTGCGGTGATGGAGATGGTGTGGGGACCATCGGGGCGTCGGGTATAGCGCACGCCGTGGGAGGGACGCTTGGCGGGGTTGAGCTGTTTGAGGCGCTTCTTTGCGATCGCCGGAATCAGGTGGGCTTCTGCGCGGCAGAGCTCCAGGCGGAGATCCCAACTGCGGTTGGTGTCTTTAACGCGGTGGGCGAAAGACTCGATGCTTTCAAGCACTGCGAGGTCGTGGCCGCGGGAACGGGCGGCCTCGCAGGCGAGGCGTTGCTTGCGGCTATTGGAGGTGCGGCCGAAATACGTGTGTTGGAGGCGGGCGAGTTGCGCGGCGAGGAGCTGGCTGGCGCCGGCCTCGATGAGCTCTTGTTCGGAGCATCCCTGAAACTCGGCGACGAGGTCCACACCGCGACGGCAAAGTTGTAAAAATTCTGTGTTCACGGCTCCTGACCGTAAAAGCGGCACGGGTACACAGCAATGGATGTGCAAGGCGAAACGGCAAATCTGTGGAATTCTCGCGCTGCGGGGGTCGCTGGGGCGCGCAATTAGCGCGTTATCCACAACCTGGCGCGGGCCGGGATGCGGACGCACGGGGGCGGTGGTAGAGGGAGGTCTTCTATGCTGGAGGTCATGTCGGAAGCGAAACAAAGAGTCTCAACGAGGCAAATGCTGCGGGTGGTGGACCGCTCAGTAGTATCGCGCCTGCAACGCATCCGTTCGCGCTTCGTTTATATAATCCAGGCCACCGTGGGTGCCGCATTGGCGTATTGGGTGGCAAGCTCCGTCGTTGGGCATCCGCAGCCGTTCTTCGCGCCCATCTCGGCCGTCATCATCCTGGGGCTTTCGGGCGGGGACAGGATGAAAAGGGCGGTGGAGATGTCGCTGGGCGGCATCGTCGGCGTGGCCTTGGGTGATCTGCTCTTCCAAGTGGTGGGGCAGGGCCCGTTCCAGATCCTGTTCATCGTGGGAGCGGGCCTGGTGGTGGGGTCCTTTATTACGAAATCGCCGCTGGTATCCAACCAGATTGTCTTTGGATCCATCCTTATTGCCACGATTTTTCCGCCCACCGAGGGGCCGGGTGGCCTGCACCGGGCCATCGACGCGATGATTGGTTCCGGCATTGGGCTTATCACGATCGCGCTTATCCCTAATTCGCCGTTGAAGGAGGCTCGGCGCGAGGTGTCGAAGGTGCTGAGGATTGCCTCGAGCATTCTTAACGACGTCACGCATGGCATCCGCGATACCAATCCCGAGATCATTCGCGACGCCCGCGATGCGGTGCGCGGCACGCAAAATGACGTGAATACGCTGTTGAGCGCGGCGCAATCGGGCAGGGAGGCATCGGAAGTATCGCCGCTTTTGTGGACCTCGCGCAGGAATATTCGGTCCCTGGAGCGCATCCTCTTGCCGGTAGATAACGCGGTGCGCGGGGTGCGGGTGCTTTCGCGCCGCGCGCTTGTGCTTACCGAAGACGGCGATACCGTGTCCGATAAGCAGCTAGAGCTCCTAGAAGAACTATCAGAAATTATCCTCGCGGTGGGAGAACTCTACGGCCGCCAAAAGCGGGATCACGATGAGGCGATAGAGATACCCGAGCTGGTGCAGCGGCTGCGCTACGTGGGCGGCCAAGCGGGCATGGATCTTATCGAAGAAGATGCGACGCTTTCCGCATATACGATCCTCGCGCAGACGAGGTCCATCGTGGTGGACATGCTCATGGTGTGCGGGCTTTCGCGCGAGTCTGCCGTCGCGCACCTGGTTCCTACCTCTTCGCATCCGGCATTCCCGCCGGAGGTGTGGGGGCGCGATGATAAACCGAGTGATAAGCAGAAGGGGCAGGACTAGCAGGACCCCTCCCCGCATATCCGCCGAGCGGGGCGCTTGCCGAGTTGCGCGAGCTGAGTCAACCGAGGGCCGAGTCAGCGGAGACGGGGTGAGCTGGCTGAACCGGCGTGAGCTGCGAAGGAGGCTAGGGGCGCACGACTTGGAGGTCGCGCAGGTGGCGGTAGAAGGTGACGCGGGTGAGGGGGCGTTTGTGGGGGATGGCATCGACAAGCACGCGCAGCTGGGGGCCGCCCGCCTGGACGGCGCGGCCGGTGTGGACGGAGTCTGGGTCGAGGCGGCCGGGCTTGCGCAGCAGGGAGCGCAGGCGACCTTCGGGCTCGACTGGAGAGGTTGCGCGGGCCGCCAGGATGCCCGGGGCGTCGGTCATGGGGACCAGCCGCGCGCCGAAAGTGCGGCGGCCGGAGGCAGCGAGGGTAGCGTCATCGATGATGATTTCACCGGTAAGCGGGCCATTGGACCAATCCGAGATGGTTGCCGAGCCGGCGACGGCCTGTCCAGAATCGTTGCGGATGAGCGGCACCGGGCGAACCGGGGCGGTGCGGGCGAGCTCGAGGGCCTCCTGCGGCGCGGCGGGCAGGCCCCAATTGGCGGCGGCGGCCGACTCGCCCGTGGGGATGAACGCGACCTCGGCCCACAGGTTATCGGCGCGCATAAGCCGAGTGATGACGGCGTTCAGCGCCGAATCCGAGCCCGCGACGACGACGCGCAGGCGGTCCTCTAAGTAAGGCTCCTGCGGGGCGGCGGCAGGGGCGCCGAGGTGGCGGACATCGGGCTGCGCGGCGATATCGTCAAGCGAAGGCGTGGGGTCGTGGGGGAGGAGGTTGGTGGCGGCGGCATCGACAAGCGCGAGCTCCTTGCGGGAAGGAACGGCCGAAAGATCATAGGCCTCTGCGGGCAAATCAACGTCGGGGGCGCCGCAGCGGAGGAACAAAAAACGCATGCACAACATGCTACGTGGGCTATTGCGGCCAGAAAAGTGTAAGGTAAATGCGTATTTTGGCTTCAATAATGAGGAAGTGACTTAAAAGATGGCAGCGATCGTCATTGTCGGCGCCCAATGGGGCGACGAAGGCAAGGGCAAGGCTACCGATATCCTCGGCGGGAAAGTTGACTACGTAGTCAAGCCGAACGGCGGCAATAACGCCGGGCACACCGTCGTGGTCGGCGGTGAAAAATACGAGCTAAAGCTCTTGCCCGCTGGGATTCTTTCTGAAAATGCCATTCCCGTGCTGGGCAATGGTGTGGTGATTAACCTCGAGGCGCTCTTTGATGAGATTGATGGCCTGGAAGCGCGTGGGGCGAATGCCTCCCGCCTGAAGATTTCCGCGAACGCGCACCTCGTGGCTCCGTACCACCAGACTCTCGACCGCGTGCAGGAGCGTTTCCTGGGCAAGCGCGCCATCGGTACCACCGGCCGCGGCATCGGGCCGACCTATGCCGATAAGGTCGCGCGCATTGGCATCCGCGTGCAGGATGTTTTCGACGAGTCCATCCTGCGCCAGAAGGTCGAGTCCGCGCTGGAGATTAAGAACCAGATGCTGGTGAAGATGTACAACCGCAAGGCCATCGAGGCCGAGCAGATTGTGGAGTACTTCCTGAGCTACCGCGAGCGCCTGCGCCCCATGGTCATCGACGCCGAGCTCGAGCTGAACCAAGCGCTTGCTGATGGCCACAATGTACTCATGGAGGGCGGCCAGGCCACCATGTTGGACGTTGACCACGGCACCTACCCGTTCGTAACTTCCTCGAACCCGACTGCGGGTGGGGCATCGGTTGGCTCTGGCATTGGGCCGACGCGGATTAAGACCTCGTTGGGTATTATCAAGGCCTATACCACCCGCGTGGGTGCCGGCCCGTTCCCCACCGAGCTGTTTGATAAGTGGGGCGAGTACCTGCAGACCACCGGCGGTGAGGTCGGCGTGAACACCGGCCGCACACGCCGCTGCGGTTGGTACGATTCCGTGATTGCTCGCTACGCCACGCGAGTAAACGGGTTTACGGATTACTTCTTGACCAAGCTCGATGTGCTGACCGGCATCGGGGAGATTCCTATCTGCGTGGCTTATGACGTCGATGGCAAGCGTTACGACGAGATGCCCATTACCCAGTCTGAGTTCCACCACGCCGAGCCCATCTTTGAGACCATGCCCGCGTGGGAAGAAGACATTACGGGCTGCTCGACCTTTGAAGAGCTCCCCCAAAAGGCGCAAGACTACGTGCTGCGCTTGGAAGAGCTATCCGGCTGCCGCATCTCCTACATCGGCGTCGGTCCCGGCCGCGACCAGACCATTGTGCGCCACGATGTCATGGAGGATCAGTAGGCAGAGGCGTTACGTCGCTGCCGTGAGCGCGTGCCTGGCTAGGCCCGCGCCGGGCCACGACAAAGTAAAGGGCGAAGTACCAGGTTGAGGTACTTCGCCCTTTTTTGATCCTCGGCAGGTGTCGAGCTTGCTCGTGGTTTTTAGTACGAGGCGGTCAGATTGTCGTAGCCGTTGATCTTGAGCGCGTTGAGCACGCGGTCTACGGCTGCCTGATCGGTATCCGGGTTATAGGTTTCCAGGAAAATTAGGTGCGCGGTGTGGTTGTCCTGGAAATTGATGTTCAGAAACTCGTGACCAAGCTCCTGCGTAGCAAGTGCGAGCTCGCGCTGCACAGCCAATTTGCCGCTCTGCAGATTCGGCGTGGATTGCTCCTCGTCGGCGCCGTTGATGATGTCTTCTTTGTCGCCGGTGATGCGGCCCTTATCGGCGTGGGCGCCCGGCTCGGGGGACTGGTCCGTGGTGGATTGTTCCGCTTCGGCCGTGTGGTGCACGTCCGGCTCAGCGAGCTGGTCCTGAGCATCGACCGGGCCGATGCTGCCTGCTAGGGGCAGCACTGCAGCCACGGCGCTTGCAATAAATGAAGTAATAGACATTTTCGGTCCTTTCTAAAAGGTAAATTTTATTGAACCGATGGAAATATTAGCACCGTGTAAGAAGGTTAACTACACGTAAAAATCGTTGTTGACATTTCCATTAAATAGATAATTAGCTGTTGCTAAATTGATTAAATGGCAGGAAGTTCCTATGGTTATCTGGCCTGCGTTGGTCTTAGCGAAAACGTGATTTCAGACATTTCCGGATTATTAAGTGAAATGTAATATATCTCGAGCATGGGTGTCGCCTCGGCCCTATTGGTGTGGAGAAAGTGAACATTCAGGGTTTTGTTCATAGAGCTGCCGAGTTTCCCGAAGGGGAATGGAGGGCGGAGTTTTTATCGCGCGCTAGAAAAGGACTAGAAAAGATGCACGACGCCTTCACAGGGTGCAAATTTAAGTGGTGTTGTCCACGTTTAACTGTGATCTGAAGAACTTTTTTGAACTTTTCTTAATTGAGTACAGTTTTCTTGACTGGACATTAGAAGAAAAACATATGCAACTGCGCGTTAGCCGGAGCCATAAGGACGCGAACATATGGTCGCACTTGAAGAACTGGCCAAACTTGAGTCTTGGGGCCGCTTTTAAGTGGCGGGTTTCACAAAATGGGGGGGTGTTCCTATATAGTTTGTCAATTCCGTGGGTGAGTTTGTTGGGGGTGTGAAGGGTTTCTGCTTTTCCTTGTGGATGTTGTTTTCGGGCACGGTGAGGAGCCGATTGGGCTTGCTGTGCAATCGGCTTGAGGTGAGGGTCTGTTGGTTCTAGGCTGCTGCGGCCTCCTGGACTGTGGAGATGTCTCGGTAGAGCTCGCCGTTTCGCATCATGGCGAAGAGAACGTTGAGGCGCCGGCGTGCGAGTGCGACGACTGCGGCGTTGTGTCTTTTGCCTTCTTTGCGTTTTCGTTCATAGAATTGCCGGGAACGCTCGTGGAATCTGATCGATGCAAAAGACGATTGCCATAGGGCGTTCTTTAATTTTTTGTTGCCAGCCCGGTTAGGCGAATTCGACATGATAGACGTTCCTGACTGATTCGTCCGCGGTGATAGCCCTGCATAGGATGCTAGGTGCGCTGCATCGGGGAAGTCGGACATATCGCCAACAGTCATGAGGATCTGCGCTGCACTACGCGGGCCGATACCAGGCATGGATAAAAGAATCTCGGTCTGCGGAATGTCCTGAATCAGCTTGAGTACCTGCGCTTCGATTTCTTTACGATGCTCGAGTTTGGCTAGTGCATCTGTGGCGGACATTGCTACGCCAAGTTCGGCGTATTCTGCGCCGGCAATGGATACGGTCTGTTCGTGGATGGCAGCAAGCATGGCATCGATGACAGGCTCAGGATTGCGTGCCCTGTGTTTGCGTGCAAAGGCTTTCAGGCGTGTTCTACCGATGCGTCGAATCTTGGTGGGGCCACCGTATTTTGCAAGTAGGTGGAGGATCCACTTTCGGTGAATCATCTGTCCGCGCAGGACATGTTCGAATGCAGGATAGGTTCCTACGAGCGCGGATCGCATCTGGTTAATCAGGCGTGTGTAGGCCCGGGCGAGGTCTTCGTCGATACCGTTGAGAACTTTCAGCTGGATAAAGACGTCCTCAACGCGGTCGACACTGCGCAAGGAATCTGGAAGGTTAAGACCGGCATGGGCGATAACGTAGGCGTCGCGTACATCGGTCTTGGAGTTGCCGACGTGGATGCGAGAAAGCTGTCGCATCGCAAGTCCTGGTAGATAGCGAACGTCGACGCCCATGTCTTGGGCGACTGCGACGGTTAACCGGCCGATGTTGTTGGGTTGATCGACAATGACAAGGACCGAGGCGTCGTCAGCGAGGAATTGGCCAAAGAGCTTGCGTAGCGAGCCTTCATGCTGGTTGATGCGTTTGGACAGGACTTGCCTGCCTTGGGGATCGAGGGCGCAGGCGTGGTGGAAGTATTTGCCGACGTCCACGCCAATGACGAAGTCATAGGCCATGGGTGTATGCCTCCTAGCGATGAATTAGAAGTTGGATTATTTGAGCTTCATCGCTGGGTTGGTCGGACATACTTCACGCTGGCATCCACATTACTGTGAGACCTCATACCACCTGGGCTGGGTCAGGTTCCTATTAGCAGTCTGGAGTATGTCACTGTCTTCGGCGGCATCACCCCCCGGATCATTGTCAGACAGGGACGAAAATAAGCCATACCGAAGCCAGCGACTAGTTCCACTGTCCTTTCAGACGGAGGGAACGGAAATAAACATAACCCGCCCAATCGGGTGGACAGGCTATGAATCTTCGGCGCCCTGAGGTGGAACTGCTAACAACGTAATGGGCAATCGGGGATGTCCCCTGGTGTTTCGGGTCATTTTATTCCGGAGAGTGATGAACTGGCACCCAGGGTTAACGGTGTAAATAGGGTTTTTAAATGTTCTCCAAGCCTACATTTATCTATCAGATAATAATAATTAACCCGCCAACTTCATTTTCGAACAAAGGTCTATTTGGGCCGGGTTGTCTTTTTTGTTAAGCCTCTTATTGGAAGGCATCTATTGACCGCAAAGTTGTTGATTTGCCATGCTAATAAGACTTGTCTTATGCGCTATCGGTGCCCTTATTGGTACTCTGCCAAAGGAGCAATTAAAGGCTCCTCACTGATTTTATGAACCAGTGTTGCCTACTTTGTGTTCAAGATTTCATGAGTGATGTCTGTACAGCTGAAAGGCAAGCTGTCCAGATAAAAGTTGTAAGAATACGTCCTTTTTAAGGGGAAAAGATGAGCGGAGTGTTAGGTCTATCTCGGAAGAGATGGTCCGTCTTAACCGCGGTGCTTGCTGCAATTGCGGTTATTGCGGCAATGGTCACCGTTCCGGGAGTGAAGGCGGAGGCTGCTGAGCCTACCGATTTTACGCCCAATAGTACATTGGGCAACGAACTTAAGAAGGAGGAAAAGGATCCACAGCATTTCGCCGCGGACTACTCCTGGGGTTTGCTTGTTTGGGCGGGAGAGCCAGCAGGGCCCGGCTTTAACAATGGTGGAAACAAAAATAATGATGTGGGCTGGGCGTGGTGTATTGAACCGCACGCTAAAACCCCTCTCAATACGTTCGAAGCGTATAAGAAGAAGAACGCTACGAAACTTGAGTTCGATGAGAGGTATCACGACGCCGTCATTAATCTCGGACGGAAGATGGAAGCTGCAGCTGTCCGAGGGGATAAAAAATCGGCTGCTAACTATTACGTCTACCTGTTGATGTTCCTCAATTCGTCTCAGAACCCAAAGTATCTACCTTTTAAAACGATTGTAGGGAATAGCAAAGACTATTTCCCAGGGTTTACTGGATCGCACGAAGATTTTACGGCGCTTACGGGTTATAAAATTGAGGGAACCGAAGCTATGCCGCAGCTTGTAAAAGACTCGACGGTGGAGATAGCAAAGCAGCCTGCAGATGCATTTATTACTGTTGTGCATCCGAACAACAAGCGCAATTCAAAGGCACAGTCTGTCATTCCGGTAGACCAGCCTGGTCTGCCTGATGAGCCTGACAATGGTGGTAGCTCCGAAGAGCCCACGACCTCTTCTGAGGAGAATCCTTCGGACGAGACCACTCCGGAAAACCCTGGCGGGGAGACTTCTCCGAACGAAACGACTGAGAATCCTGAGCCGTCTGATTCTGAAGAGACCACTCCGAAGGACACCACCTCCGAGACGACTCCGGATAAGACGACTGATGTAGTACCTAATCCAGAACCGACTCCTACTACTAGCGAGCAGCAGAAGGATCTTGAGCCCAAGATTGAAACGGAAGCTTCCATCAAGGACGGCAACCGTGTGGAAAAGGGTGCCACGGTTATTGACACTGTGACGTATGAGGATCTTGTTCCGGGTAAGCACTACACCCTGAAGGCGAAACTGATCTCCAAGGCCGATGGCAAGACCGTACTGGGTGAAAGCTCTACGGAGCTTGTTCCGGATGAGTCTGCTGGCAAGAAGGACGTTGAGATTGTCGTTAACGACAAGGCAGATCCTGCTGTGGACTCAGCGGTTGCCTTCGAGAAGCTCGTATCTACCGAGGTAGATAAGGACGGTAAGGACACCTCTAACTCAACTGATGAGAACACGATCGCTACTCACGAAAATATCAACGATGAGAAGCAGACCGTCAACACTGAGTGGAAGCCGGAGATTCATACCAATGCTGACTTTGACAACGCTACTCAGGTAAAGGCTGGCGTTACTGTCAAGGACACCGTCGAGTACACCGACCTGGTGCCGGGTAAGGAATACACCCTGAAGGCAGAGCTGCGAAACAAGGCAGTGAATGACAAGGGTGAGCACGAGGTCGTTGGCAAGGGCGAAGCTACCTTCACCCCGGATAAGTCTGCTGGTGAGCAGGTAGTTGACATCAAGGTCAAGGACGATGTTGAGGGAGTCATTAAGGCTGCCGTCGCATTCGAGGATCTGTACTCCAAGCAGGTCGATGAGAACGGTAAGGAAACTCCGAGCTCTGATGAGGAGAAGATTGCCGAGCACCGCGACATCGAGGATGAAGCTCAGACCGTAACCTCTAAAATGAAGCCATCCATCGGCACCAAGGCTGAGAAGGCTGAGGGCGATGAGATTAAGTCTGGCACTGTCATCACCGATAAGGTCGAGTACCAGGACCTGGTCCCTGGCAAGGAATACACTCTGAATGCTGAGCTGCGTTCCAAGGTGAAGGATGAGAACGGCGACTACGCGGTAATTGGCCACGGTGAGAAGACTTTCGTACCTTCCGCTTCCAAGGGCAGCGAGGAAGTCGAGATCACTGTTGATGAAGGTGTTACCGAGACTGTTGATGAGGCAGTTGCTTTTGAGTACCTGACCTCTACCGCAGTGAACAAGGACGGCGAGGATTCCAACACTGGTAAGAAGAATGACATCGCCGACCACACCGACATCAACGATAAGGATCAGACTGTAAAGTCTGAGAAGCCTTCTGAGACTACTACCTCGCAGACCACCACCACTACCGAGGAGGTTCCGGGTAAGCCTGGTGATGGTGGCGAGGGTGAGACCTCTGCACCTTCTTCTGAGGATTCTTCTACCCCGAAGACCAGTGAGACCTGTGAGTCTGAGGAGCCGGGCGACTCGGAGAGCGAGAAGCCTTCCGAGTCTGAGGAACCGTCTTCGTCTGAGTCCAGCGAGCCTTCTGAGTCCGAGTCTGTAGAGACCACGTCCTCTGAAGCTTCCGAGACCTCTGAGTCTGATAAGCCTTCGGATTGCGAGTCGACGACTCCGAGCAAGCCGGATGAGCCAGGCGAGCCTACTGATGGCAACGACGAGAAGACCCCGAAGGTTTCCACTAATGCTGACTTCGAGGGCGACCTGCGCGAGGTTGTTGCTGGTGCCAAGGTTGTCGACCAGGTTTCCTACGAGGGTCTGGTTCCGAACAAGGAATACACTTTGGATGCCCAGCTGATTTCCAAGGAAGACCGTAAGACCGTTCTGGGCGAGACCAAGGGCCACAAGTTCACTCCGAAGAGCGCTAATGGCACTGAGGCTGTCACTATCGTTGTCAATGAGGATGTAACTGAGCCGGTTGAGGCTGCGGTTGCTTTCGAGACGTTGACTTCCACCGAGGTGGATAAGCACGGTGAGAATAAGCCGACCGATGAGGACAACCCGAACCACGTTGGTGAGCACAAGGACATCAATGATGATGACCAGACTGTGACCTCCGAGGGCTCTGAGAAGACTCCGAAGATCATCACTAACGCTGACTTCGAAGAGGGCTCCCACGCTGTTATTGCTGGTGCCAAGATTGTCGATGAGATTACCTATGAGGGCTTGGTTCCGGGTAAGGAATACACCTTGAATGCTGAGCTAATTAACAAGCAGGACGGTATGACTGTTCTGGGTACTGGGCACAAGACCTTTACTCCGGAGAAGTCAGCAGGCAGTGTCGAGGTGGAGATCACTGTTGATGACGATGTGACGGAGCCGGTTGAGGCTGCGGTTGCCTTTGAGGAGCTTACTTCCACTGAGGTCAATGACATGGGCGAAGAGACTCCGGATGTTGAGCAGCCGAATGAGATTGCTGAGCACAAGGACATCGACGATGCAGACCAGACTGTGATTTCCCACGGGGACGAGGACACGACTTCGCCTGAGGACGAGCCGTGGATTTCCACCAACGCTGATTTTGCTCACGGTTCGCATGAGGTTGTTGCCGGTGCTGAGGTTGTTGATGAGGTTACCTATGAGGGTTTGGTTCCGGGTAAGGAATACACCTTGAACGCTGAGTTGATTAGCAAGGCTGATGGCGCAACTGTTCTGGGCGCTGGTGCCAAGACCTTTACTCCGGAGAAGTCTGCAGGCAGCGTTGAGGTGGAGATCACCGTTAACGATGATGTGACGGAGCCGGTTGAGGCTGCGGTTGCTTTTGAGACGTTGACCTCCATCCAGGTTGATAAGAACGGTGAGGAGACTCCGAGTGTTGAGCAGCCGAATGAGATTGCTGAGCATAAGGACATCACTGACGAGGATCAGACGGTAACGTCCAAGGATTCTGAGACCCCAGGCAAGCCGTCTAAGGGCAAGATTCCATGGTGGGCAATCCTGATTCCGGGCATCGGCTTGGGCAAGATCATCCATGACCGTCACCACAACCATGACCATTCCACGGAGCAATCAAAGGAGCAGCCGAAGGAGCACCCGAAGGATCAGTCGGAAGAGCACTCCAAGAAGCAGGACTCCGAGGGACAGGGTGAGCACAATGCTCCGGAAAGCAATGGTGAGGATAAGCCCGGTGATACTGGTCAGCACGCTGGTAAAGAGCACCACGGCTCCGAAGCTAACGGCCACGTGCCAGGTCAGACCGGTAACCCGCTGCCATCCGATGCCGGACGTGCAGAAATTAAGTCCGTGCCATCTGGTGCTACCCAGCTCGAGGCGGGCATGCAGAGCTACATTCAGTAGCCTGCGCACACTGGACAGCTAATGGGCAATAGCGCCTAGACGTAACACGATAAGTCCCCTTCAGGGTGTAACTGAACACACTGGAGGGGACTTTCTATCTGATGTGAACAACAAAAGTGACAATTAAAAGGAGTCGGGGCAATGTCTGAGGAGACCGGCCGCAAAGAACCCATGAGCTGGGGCAAGATTATCGGATTTATCGTCTTGGTAGTAGCCGTAATTCTGGTGCTAATCCAGTTGGCGCTGTATTTAACCAGCGATAAGGAGGGGGATGAGGGTGATGTGGGGGCATCGGCAAGCGCGTCTGTGAGCGCACCGGCAGACAAAGATGCAGGTGCTGCGGACAAGCCCGATGCCTTCGTCGATGATTCGGGCGCGCAGGAGCACGAATTCGAGCCGGCCCCGGGCGAATTCCACGGCTTCGAAGGTATGTCTGTGGGCATCGACGGCGATTTCGCCGCCGTGGACCCGGTGCAGGTGACGGACCAGGGCGTGCTGCTGCCGCCGCACGATGTCTCCCGCCTGGGTTGGTACTCCGCCTCGGCGGTGCCTGGCGATGCCGGCAACATCGGCTCCAGTGTCATCACCGGCCACGTGAACTACCAGGGCCAAGGCACAGGCTATGCGGAGAAATTCACCCGGCTGCAGGAAAACCAGGAATTTACCGTGGTCATCGATGGTGAGGAGCGCACCTTTCGCGTGACGGAAAAGCCGTACCGCCTGCCTAAGGGCGCGGATTTCCCGGACGTGGTCAATGACGCGGACGGGGCGAACCGCCTGGTGCTTATCACCTGCGGCGGCCAGTTCGTCGGTGGTGCGTTGGGCTATGAGGACAACATTATTACCGTGGCAGAGCCTGTCGATGCCCCGGTCCCACCGGAACAGGCGCAGGCATAGCTTGTAGCCCTGTGGCTTAGAAGCGCCCGGCTCGAGGAAGATTTTCCCGGGCCGGGCGCTTGCGTTTGTGCACTTCACGCATGTGCGTCCAGGCTGCGGCGGGCATCTATGAAATAATTTGGGGAAGTATCTGCTGCTAGGAGCGGAATCAAAGGAGCAAAGTCATGGATATTCCAGGCAAAATCGCCGGTCATATCGGCACGCCGCTGACGGGCAATGCCACGAAGGTATTGCTGCTCGGCGCGGGCGAGTTGGGAAAGCAGCTGGCTATTTCCTTCCAGTCCCTGGGCCTTGAGGTGCACGCGGTGGATAAGTACCAGGGGGCGCCGGCGCACCAGGTCGCGCACTATAGCTATGTCGCGGATATTACTGACGCCGCGCAGGTATCGGAATTGGTGCAGCAGATTCAGCCGCACTACGTGGTGCCGGAGGTGGAAATCGTCGCGGTGGAGGCCCTGGAGCAGGTCGAGCAGTCTAGCGACGCCGTCGTCGTGCCCACGGCGCGCGCATGCGCCCTTACCCAGGACCGCGAGCGGGTGCGCGCGGTGGCAGAAGATATTGGCCTGCCGACCTCGGCCTACCGCTTTGCCACCTCGGTAGAGGAGCTGGAAGAGGCGGCAACGGAGCTGGGGTTTCCGTGCATCGTTAAGCCGGACGTATCTACCTCTGGCAAGGGCCACATGCTGGCGCGGGATGTGGAAGACGTGCGCGAGGCGTGGGAGACGGTGCGCCGCGTGTCCTCGGATTCGCAGCGCGTGGTGGCGGAGCGCTTCGTGGATTTCGACCTCGAGGTCACGCTGCTGGCCATCCGGTCCATCGATCCGGCCACGGGCAAGCTGGCCACGTGGTTTAGCGAGCCCATTGGCCACCGCCACGAGAAGGGCGATTTGATTGAGGAGTGGCAGCCCACCGGCATGAGCGAGATTGCGCTGGAGAACGCGCGCTCGGTTGCGGCGCGCATTTCCAATGAGCTGGGCGGGCGCGGCGTGTACGGCGTGGAGCTTTTCGTCGCCGGCGATGATGTTTACTTTTCTTCGGTCTCCCCGCGGCCTTCGGACACGGCGATGCTTACCGCCTATACGCAGCGTTTTCCCAGTTCGACCTGCACGCCCGCGCCATTTTGGGCTATCCCATCGATGCCACGTTGATAACCCCGGGCGCCAGCATGTTCTTGCACGCGCAGGAGCCGCTTGCCGATGTCGCCTTTACCGGCATTGCCTCCGCCCTCCACTACGCCGAGACGGACGTGAAGCTCTTTGGCAAGCCCGATGCCTATAAGGGCCGGCGCATGGGGCTTGTGACCACGACGGCGGAAACGGTGGAAGAGGCACGCGACCGCGCCGCGTTGGCGGCGCACAAGGTGAGCGTGACCTCCACGCCTGGCCTGCTCGCGCAGGGCGGTGCGCGCGGCATCGACCCGCAGGCGGAAAACGTGCCCGATATCGAGGTCGTTGAATACGAGGGCGGGGTCGAGCTCGACCCCAAGCTGACCTCAGGCGTAGACGATACCGACTAGCCCCGCGCCGCGCGGTGCCCGTCCGCCCCGCGCCGCGCGGTGCCCGTCCGCCCCGCGCGGCAGCGTCGGCCAGCCCCGAGCGCCGACCAGCCTTGCACGGCAGCGCCGGCCGGCCCCCGCTCGGCGCGGCGCTGGTTAGCGCTGCGGGCCGGCGTGCTTGACCATCTCGTCCCACTCGACGATCTTGATGCGCTCGCGGCCGTGGGGCTCGCCGGCGGCCTGCTCGGCGGAGTTGAGGCGGTGCCAGCCGGCCCAAGTGGTCACGGCGATATCGCGGGATTCTAGAAGATCCAGGATGTCTTGCGGATCGCGCTTGGTCGCCGGCTCTAAGTCGCCGGACTTGTAGTCCGCCAGCAGCATGGTGGTGGTGTCCTTGGCATCGGATTTGGTATTGCCAATAAGCCCCACCGGGCCGCGCTTGATCCAGCCGGTGGTGTAGAGGCCGGGCAGCTTTTCGCCGTCGACATTGGCAAGCACGTGGCCGCCGTCATTGGGCATGGTTGCGGTGGTTTCGTTGAAGGGGATGCCGTCAACGGACTGCGGGTGGTAGCCCACCGCGCGGTAAACCGCCTGCACGGGCCACTCGGTGAACTTGCCGGTACCGCTCACGGAGCCATCGCCATTGAGCTGGGTGCGTTCGGTTTTGATGGCGGTGACGTGGCCGGCATCGCCAAGCACCTCTACTGGGGACTCGAAGAAGTGGATGTAGAGCTTGTGCGGGGCATCGCCAGGCTCGCGCATGGCGTAGGACTCCAGGGTCTGGCAGACCAGGTCGGTGGACTTGGCGGCGCGGCGGGCCTCCTCGGAAGCCTCGTCGTACTCGATGTCCTCCGGGCTGACGATGACCTCGATGGTGGGGGACTCATCGAGCTCCTTGAGCTCCTTCGGCGTGTACTTGGCCTGCGCCGGGCCGCGGCGGCCAAAGACGTGGACCTCCTTGGCGCGGTTTTCCTTCAGGGAAGAGTAGACGTTGTCTGGGATCTCCGTCACCAGCAGCTCGTCGGCAGTCTTGGCTAGAATGCGGGACACGTCGAGCGAGACATTGCCCACGCCCACGACGGCGACGGACTCCGCGGACAGGTCCCAGTCGCGCTCGAAGTTGGGGTTGCCGTCATAAAAGCCCACGAATTCGCCGGCACCGTAGTTGCCCTCGAGATCCTCGCCGGGGATGCCCATTTCCTTATCGGCGGTGGCGCCGGTGGCGAAGATGATGGCGTCGTAGTAATCGCGCATCTCCGTGACGGTGATGTCCTTGCCCACTTCGATATTGCCCAGGAAGCGGATTTCTTCCTTCTCCATGATGTTGTGCAGCGACTGCACGATGCCCTTAATGCGCGGGTGATCCGGGGCAACGCCGTAGCGAATCAAACCAAAGGGCGCGGGCATCTTTTCAAAGAGATCGATCTGCACGTCCACATCGGATTTTACGAGGAGGTCAGAGGCGTAAATGCCGGCCGGTCCGGAGCCGACGACGGCGACACGCACTGGGCTAGTCATCTGTTTAGGGTGTCCTTTCTTTAGGTTTTCTCACATTCTACGCGGTGGCAATGTATTAATTGTCACGGTGCTCACAACCCCTAGTTTAGGAGGGCGCCGGGGCGCGGAAAAGCGGCTGATTCACGTACAGTGGAGACGTCACCACGTGCTAGTAACTGTGATGTACGGCATAATGTTACGGCGCGTGTTCCCAGAGTTCCCCGTGACGGCAAAGGAAAGGTAATCCGCATGTCTGCATCCCAGTCCACAGTGTTAAGCTCCATCGGCCGCGGCTTCGATGGCCTCGATATTCCCGCCTTGGCGGATAGCCTTGGCGCTGAATTGCTCCGCTTAGAAGATTTCGACCCCACCGTGGCGGATGTTTTGGCCAACGCGCCCACCGCCACTGCCGATGCCCTCCTGGTCCAAGGCACCGGTGAGATCTCCTTCGATGCGGAGGTCGCCGCCGCGTTGGGCTTACCGCTGGTCATTATCTCCGGCGCCCCTGAGCGCGCGGCGGAGCTGGCGCAGCGCAAGGCCGAGTCCCTTGGAGCCACAGTGGCCGGCGTTTTCACCGATCTGGAGGCCGTGCCAGGTGCGTTGAAGGCCGCCGAGGAGACCGCGCCCGTCATGTCCGCGGACCTCTTCCAGAAGCAGCTCATCGACCAGGCCCGTTCCACCGGCTCCCACATCGTCCTGCCTGAGGGCGATGATGATCGCATCCTTGAAGCCGCTGATGCGCTGCTGCGCGATGAGGTTGCCCGGCTGACCATCTTGGGTAAGGAATCCGATATCCAGGCCCGCGCCAAGGAGCTGGGGCTGGATATTTCGGGCGCCGATATCATTGACCACCTGGAATCGCCGCTTGCAGAGGAATTCGCCGCGGACTTCGCGGAGCTGCGCAAGAAGAAGGGCGTGACCCTGGAGCAGGCCCGCGACACCATGCAGGACATCTCCTACTTTGGCACCATGATGGTGCACAAGGGGCTTGCCGATGGCATGGTATCCGGCGCCGCCCACACCACCGCCCACACCATTAAGCCGTCCTTCCAGATCATTAAGACCAAGCCGAATGCCTCGGTGGTCTCTTCCATCTTCCTGATGGTCATGCGCGGGCGCCTGTGGGCCTTCGGCGACTGCGCCGTGAACCCGAACCCAACCGCGGAACAGCTGGGCGAAATCGCCGTGGTGTCCGCGCAGACCGCGTCCCAGTTCGGCATCGACCCGCGTGTGGCCATGCTGTCCTACTCCACCGGCGCTTCCGGCACCGGCCCGGATGTCGAGCGCGCCATCGCGGCCGTCGAGGCCGCCAAGAAGCTGGACTCCTCGGTGAAGGTCGATGGCCCGTTGCAGTTCGACGCTGCGTGCGATCCTGGCGTTGCCGCAAAGAAGATGCCGGATTCCGATGTCGCCGGTAAGGCCAATGTCTTCGTCTTCCCCGATCTGGATGCCGGCAATATTGGCTACAAGACCGCGCAGCGCACCGGTGGCGCCTTGGCCGTCGGCCCCATCCTGCAGGGCCTGAACAAGCCGGTCAACGATCTATCCCGCGGCGCCACTGTTCCGGACATCATCAATACCGTTGCCATTACCGCTATCCAGGCTGGAGAGAAATAAATGTCATACGTACTGGTCCTTAACTCGGGATCCTCGTCCATCAAGTTTCAGCTGGTGGACCCAACCGCTACTGCCACCGATGATCCACTCGTCTCTGGCCTGGTGGAACAGGTTGGCGAGCCGAGCGGCGCCATTACCATCAAGGTCGGCGGGGAAAAGGTCACCGAGGAACTGGAAGTTCCCGATCACTCCTTTGGCCTAAAGCGCGCCTTTGACCTGATGGATGATCATCAGGTGGGAACGAAGGACGTCGATATCATCGCCGTGGGACACCGCGTCGTGCACGGCGGCCGCCTCTTCTCGGAACCGCAGCTCATCGAGGATCAAATTGAATCGATGATCGAGGATCTCATCCCGCTGGCCCCGCTGCACAACCCGGCCAACCTGGACGGCATCCGCGTGGCGCGCAAGATCCTGCCGGATATCCCGCACGTGGCGGTCTTCGATACCGCCTTCTTCAATACCCTGCCGCCGGCCGCAGCGCTGTATGCCATCAATAGCGAGGTTGCCTCCAAGTACGATATCCGCCGCTACGGTTTCCACGGCACCTCCCACGAGTTCGTCTCCCAGCAGGTGCCGAAGATTTTGGACCGCGATCCGGAACATACCCACCAGATCACGCTGCACCTGGGCAATGGCGCCTCTGCGGCGGCCATCCGCAATGGCCGTGCCATCGATACCTCGATGGGCCTTACCCCGCTGGCTGGTCTCGCCATGGGTACGCGTACCGGTGATATCGACCCAGGCATCATCTTCCACCTGGTGCGCCAGGCGGGCATGAGCATCGATGACATCGATAAGCTGCTCAATAAGCAATCCGGTGTCAAGGGCATCGCGGGCGTTAATGATTTCCGTACGTTGCGCGAGCACATCGATAAGGGCGATGAAGACGCATGGCTGGCGTATAACATCTACATCCACCAGCTGCGCCGCTTCATCGGTTCTTACATGATTGCCCTAGGCCGCGTGGACGCCATTACCTTCACTGCCGGCGTGGGCGAGAACGACACCGAGGTGCGCCAGGACGCGCTGTACAACCTGGATATGTACGGCATCGACTTTGATAAGGAGCGCAACCTCGTCCGTTCCGATGAGCCGCGGGTCATCTCCACCGATGATTCGCCCGTCAAGGTCTTGGTGGTTCCCACCAACGAGGAGCTGGCCATTGCGCAGAAGTCTGCGGAGGTCGCCGCCCAGGCGCGCGAGGCAGGCCTATTCAAGTAGGCCCTAGAAGGTAGTAATAGGCCGGACCTGGTTGGCCAAGTCCACCAGCGCATAGCGGTGGCGGCTAAACGGGGCCTGGCGGGCAAGGGCCCGCAGGGTCTCGGCCAGGCCGGTGCGCAGGCCGCGCTGGGTAAAGGCGTACTCGAAGAGATCATTCGGCGAGGACGCCCGCGCGAGATCGGCGTTGCGCAGGAAGTTCAGTCCCGCGGAGATGACGGCGATCTTGATTTGGAGGAAGCGCGGCTCGTTGGTGGGGACTTCTTCGAGGCGTCGGGCAGCGCGGCGAATGCGCGATTCCGATAGATTGTGCACGATAAGCTGCAGCACGGTGGTCAGCAGCGCCATGCGGAAGTGGCGCGAGGCATTGGGCACCTTATCCAAGGTGGCTACGGAAAGTTCCACCTGCCCCTCCGCGCGCAATTGGCGGGCAAGCCCAAAGGCGGAGGACACGGTCGTGGGGTTGGTGGCCCAGACGATGCCGTATAGGCGCATGGAATTAAACCGCAGTGCGCTTGGGTCTTGGGTGACGTGCGACCAGATTTCCGGCTGCCCCTCAAAAGCGGAAGAGGGGAGATCCGCCAGGGTGGTGTAGAGGTTGGAGCAGGCGCGGGCTACGGTGGCATCGATAAGCGATGTTTCACTGTAATCAATCTGCTGCAGGATGAGCTCATTGATGGCCGCGATGGCGAGCTTGGGGGCGGCCTCGCCGGGCAATAAATCGAGGACGGTGGCGAAGTACTCCTGGGCATCGATGTAATCATCGTGCAAAAGCTCGGTGATGCCGGCGTACCACTGGTAGCGCCAATCTTGGCCCAGGCGGTCCTCGATGGAGCCTAGCCACTGGCGCGCCTCGTCGGTATAGCCCAGGTCGATCATGGAACGCACCACGCCGAGGGGAATCTCGGCGGAATGCTCGTATTCCGGGGTGCGCATGGCCTGGCGCAGGGTCTCGAGGGCTTCCTGCGGCTCGGCATAAGACGTACCTTGCAGCAGGCTGGCGCCGACATCGTCGCGGTCTACTAGGGGCGTCGGCAAGGCGGAGACGACCTCGGGGGCGGTGATTTGGATGGTGCGGTCGATGCCATCGATAAGCTGATCCGTGCGAAAGACCAAGTGCTTGGTGCCGAAGGTGGTACGTTGCGGCGAGAAAAGCGAGTGCTGGGAGGGGTACTGGCGGCCGTCGCGGATGGCGAGGACCTCGCGCAGCACGCCGTAGAGCTGGGTGCGCAGCTCCTTGATGGAGCTAAACCGGCGCTGCGGGTCGCGGTGCGTCGCGCGCAGCAGCAGGCGGTAGAGGGAGAGGAAGCGGCGCAGCTCCGGTTCCTTGGACGGGTTGGGGATGCCTGGGAGGAAGACGCCGTCCTCGCTGGGCAGCTTGAGGCACAGCGCGGCCAGGGTGCGGCCGATGGTATAGATATCGCTGGCGATGGACGGCCCCTTGGACGCGACCTCCGGGGCCTGGAAGCCCTGGGTGCCGTAGATAAACCCGAACGCCCCGATGCCGGAGACCGCACCCAGGTCAATGAGCTTGACCTGGTCCTCGGTGACGATGATGTTATCCGGCTTCAGGTCGTTATAGACCACGCCGCGCGAGTGCAGGTACTCCAGCGCCGGCAGGATTTCCAGGATATAGCCAATGGCAATGTCAACGGGTAGCAGCTCGTTAGGCTGCTTATTGCGCCTGCTTCTTAGCGATGGCCCGCCCACGTACTCCATGACTATGAATCCACCTGGCACGCGGTCATCGTCGATGAAGTTAAAAATCTTGACGATGCCCGGGTGGGTAATGTCTGCCAGAAACTCGCGCTCCGCCTCGGCAGCGGCCGTCTCATCGGCGGACTTTTGGGCCTGCATGCCCTTGAGCACCACCACGCGCCCGGAGACGTAGTGGTCATTGGCCAGGTAAATCCAGCCCATGCCGCCGAGGATTTCGTATTGCTCCGCGACCATATCGCCCGGTTCCAGCTGCGGCGGCGGAACCTTTTTGCCCTTGATCTTCTCTTTGGGGTCGATGAGGGCGGCGGTGGGATCGGCCGGGGTGATAAACGGCAGGCGCACCATGCCATCAGCAACCGGCCGCTCGGTGCGCTGCGTGCCGCGGCGCTCGCGGAAGGTATCGATCGCCTGCCGGCGCGAGCGTTCCGAGGACTTTTCCTGGGCCGTTTTCTCATCGCGTTCGCTCTCGCGCTGAGCACGGATATTCTCTAAGTCCGCGAGCAGGCTGGAGAGGTGATCCGGGTCGATGGAACCGTCGTCGTCTTCATCGTCATCGGCGAAAGGATCAAAGGCCACCGCCGAAGTCCCCGGATCCCCGCGGTGCTCGATGGGTTCGCTCGCGAATGGGTCATACGCCACGGCCGCCGTGCCCACTCCGCCGGTATCGCCGGCGTTGCCGCTCTCGTCGGCGGTGTTTCCGTTTCGCGCACCCTGGGCCGCGGTATCCTGACCAGCCGTGCTTTGGCCCGCCGTCCTTTGGCCTGCCGTCCTTTGTCCAGCTGTGCTTTGACCCGCCGTGCCCTGGGCAGCAGTGCTAGGGCCAGTCGTGCTGCCGTCCGTTGTTTGCCTGCTCGTTGCCTCCGTATCCGGGAAGGCAGCGGCGGGGGCTGTGCCAGGGACCTGCGCTGCGGCGGTATCGACATCAGCTTCGCTAGTGCCATTGTCGCTAGCACCAGCGTTGTGAGCGGTGGCCGAGGTGTCGGCCCCGACGTCGCGGTTGGCAGGCCTGCGGTTGGCAGCGTTGGTGCTCGCGGTGGGGGAGTCCGCGCCGGCGTTGGTAGCGGCGGTATCCGAGCCAGCGGCGGCGTTGGCGGCGTTGGCGGCGTTGGTGTCAGCGTCATCGGCTGTGCTGGCTGTGTTGGGGGAATCGGCGGCGTCGCGATCGCGGTCCTGGCTGCGGTCTGGGTTGGAGTCTTGGTCGCGGTCCCGGTCGGGGTCAGCGTCGCGGTAGGAGGCCTTGGTGGGCTGCCGGAATTGGCGCTGGGTATCGAGGTTTTCGGGCTCGAGGTATTCGAGCTCGTCTTCGCTGAAATTCGGGTTATGGTTCATGACTTATCTTCCTCGATGTATGTCCCCGACGGCAGGGTGGGCTCGTCTAGGTAAGCGCCTAGCCACCTGTCAAAGATGTCGGACCACGTCCCGTCGCGGCGGATGCGCTCTAAGGTGGAATTGACCTGGCGCAGCAGCGGGCGGGTGTCATGATCCTTGTTGGGAAGGCGCGCGGCAACGCCGTAGTTCTCGGTCTTTAAGGGTTCGCCCACGATGGAGGTGTAGGAATCCTGCGCGGCCATGCCGGACAGCAGGGCATCATCAACCACCACGCCATCGGCTTGGTTGAGCTGCAGCGCCATGAGGCAATCGCCCCAGGAGCGGGTGATGAGGATATCGGACCGGGGGGCGCGCTCGCGGATGGTATCCAGCGCGGTGGACCCGCGCACCCCGCACAGCCTCTTGCCATCGGCATCATCGATGGAATTCATCCCGGAGCTGGTCAGCACCAGCATGCGGGTTTGCGTGGTCATGTAGGGGATGGAAAAGGCCACTTCCTTCTCGCGCTCGGGGCTAATGGTCATGGTGCGCACGATGATATCGACGGTGCCATTATCCAGCGCGGCGGTGCGGTCGGAGGATTCGACGAAGCGGAAATCCACCTTATTGGGATCGCCGAAGATATCGCGGGCAATCTCGTGTGCGATATCGACCTCGAAGCCGCGGACATCGCCGGAGGCGGCATCGCGGTAGCTCAGCAGGTTATTGGAGCGGTCCACGCCCACGATAAGGCGCCCGCGCTTGACGATGTCCGGCACCCGCTCCTTCGCCGTTTTATCATCCGGCCGGTAGGTGCCTTTGAGCTTGGTATCGTCTTCTTGGTTGGGAGCGTTGGTGCCGGCCTCTTCTATGGCGGAGCCTTCCGGCAGCGGCGGGCCGGGGCTGGCATCGAGTGCCTGCTGTTCGGGCGATTCCAGCGGTGGGACGGAGCGAATATCGCAGCCGGCCAGCGCGAGGATGCTGCAGGCAGCAACGATGGCGGTCAGGGGTGCTCGGTAGCGCATTAGAGGTACTCCTGCAGTCGGGGACGAATGCCCAGCCACACCGCGAAGATGGCGCACAGGGTGAGCAGGAAGACAGCGGAGGAGACCGCGGTCATGGCGGTCAGCCCGCGCTCTAGGTAGGTGCGCATGGCGATGCGCGCCTGGCCGATGAGCTCTGAAAGCTCGCTATCGAGCTCATTAAAGGACTGCGCGGCGGTGGTCTCGCCATTCTCGGGATCGGTGATGGTGGCTTGGTAGACGGCTTCGTCATAGTCGCCTTCGCTCAGCGCAGCCATGAGCTTTTCGTGCGAGTCTTGCCACTTTTCGGTGGCGGCGCGGGCGCTGTGGATGAGCTCGGGATCGTTGACCTCGACGTCATCGTCGTGCAGCGCGCTTTCATAATCACCCAGCGCCTTTTCGATGGACTCGACGGATCCAGAAAAGCGCTCGAGCGTATCTTCCTCAGAGGAGCGCAGCACCAGCGCGAGGGTTTCTGAGGTGCGCGCCTGCTGGGCCTCGATGCGCGAGGCCGTCAGCGAATCCCAGGGGCGCGAGGCGGTTTCGAAGCCCTGGTGGCCGGTGGACCAGGTGGCCAAGTTAGACAGCGCCACCCAGAAAATGGCCAAGAAGAGCAGCACCGTTGCGGTTAAAAAGCCGCGGTTAAAGCGGCGGCGGGTCTGGCGCCACAGCCACCACTGCGCCACGATGAGGAAGAAGACCGCAGCCAAAAGGCCAGAGAGCGGCACCCACTGCGGCGAGGTGAGCTTTTGCTGCTGCTGGTTGACCTTCGCAGTGGTTAGCTGGAATAGCTCGGATGCCGCCGGCAGAATGTGCTCGCGCATGAGCGAGGAGGCATTGGACATATAGGAGTTAGCCACGGCATTGCCGGCACGGTGGTTCGAGCGCGCCTTTTCAATCATCGCGGTATAAATGGGCAGCTCGCGCTGGATGAAGGTAACGAGATCGCGCACGCGGGCATCGTCAGGCGTGGTGCCCAGCACGGATTCGGTCGCAGCAATGGAGGCGGCATCGATGGCATCGTTATAGCGCTCGCGGTTGCCCTCTGATTCCACGCCGGCCTGCACGAATCCGGTGGTCGCGATGGTATCTGCCACCGAAAGGGAGCTATAGAGGTGGTGTGCCGCATTGGACATCGGCTCGGTGGTATTGAGCAGCTCGTCGAGGTCGGAGTGGCGGGCGGCGGAAGATTGGGACATCGATAAGCCGGCGGCTCCCAATGCCACCGTGAGGATCAGGGTGACGGTAAAAAGCTTGCCTGGGGTGGTGGAGGCGAAGTAATAAAACCGCCGCAGCAGGCGCGCCGGGCCCGCAAACCATTCCATGGCGCGGTGGGTGAGCCCGCTGAGGGCCGGGCGAGAGGGCGCGGTAACCTCATCCAGCCAGTGATCGCTGGGGTGAGCGTCCTCATCGCGCTCTGACTCTACCCGCACTGCCTGCTCAGTCATTCACTTAGAATAACGCCCCCAGTGTGCTGGGCGCCACCATTTACCCGCGTGTGTGGCTAGGATAGGAAATATGCATAACCCTCACAGTGGAGACGGCTGGGCGGCGGGCCCCAGTGGCATTCGCGTATGGGGAAAATTCGGTGCCGCCGGCCTCTTCCTCGTCGCCGGGCGCGAGGTGCTGCTGCAACACCGCGCCGCGTGGACCAATCATGGCAATACCTGGGGGATTCCCGGCGGGGCGCGGGACTTACAAGAAAGCCCCACCCAGGCCGCGTTGCGGGAAACGCACGAGGAATGCGCCATCGCGCCTGCCGATGTCGAGGTGCTCGAGACCCAAGTTACGGCCGGGCCCTATCCACCGGCGGGGGATTTGCCGGGGGAGTGGACCTATACCACCGTGCTGGCGCGCACCCGCAGCGGCCTGCGCCTGCCCACCACCGCCAACGAGGAATCCCACGAGCTGCGCTGGGTGGGCCTAGATGAGGTGGAAAAATTACCGCTTATCGCGCCATTTCGCCACGCCTTTCCCGCCCTGCGGCGGCGGGTGGAAAAATTGAACCGGTAAGGTATCCAAAAATATGGCATTCTAGTGCTCATGATTGAAGTACAAGGACTGACTAAGGATTACGGGTCTGTCCGCGCCGTTGAGGATCTCACCTTCCAAGTAAAGCCCGGTGTGGTCACCGGCTTCTTGGGTCCCAATGGTGCCGGCAAATCCACCACCATGCGGATGATCGTGGGCTTGGACGAGCCCACGGCCGGTGAGGTCCGCGTCAACGGCAAGCACTACCACGATCTCGCGCACCCGCTGCGTGAGGTGGGCGCGCTTTTGGATGCGAAGGCGGTGCATCCCAACCGCACGGCCGCGAATCATCTGAAGTGGATGGCGGCGGCTAACGGCATTCCCACCTCCCGCGTGGATGAGGTGCTGGGGCTGGTGGGGCTTTCCGATGTCGCCGGTAAGAAAGCCGGCGGCTTTTCCCTCGGCATGGGCCAGCGCTTGGGCCTTGCGGGTGCCCTATTGGGCGATCCCGGAATCCTCATCCTGGATGAGCCGGTCAACGGCCTAGATCCAGAAGGCATCCGCTGGGTGCGCCAGCTCGTGCGCGCGCTGGCCGCAGAAGGCCGCACCATTTTGATTTCCTCCCACCTCTTGTCCGAGATGGCCCAGACGGCTGACCACCTCGTGGTCATTGGCAAGGGGAAGATGGTTGCGGATAAGCCCACCCACGAGTTCGTCCGCGGCCACTCGCAGTCCTTGGTGTATGTGCGCTCGAACCACCTTCCGGAATTCGGGGAGGCATTAAAGAAGGAGGGCGTTTCCTTTACCGACTCCAAGGACGAGGAGGGCCGCCCGCGGCTCGAGGTCATCAACCAGACCACCGAGTTCGTGGGCGAGCTGGCCTATTCCACCGGGGTGCCGCTGCACGAGCTCACCCTGAAAAGCGCGTCGCTGGAGGATGCCTTCATGGATCTCACCGGCGATGCCGTGCAGTATCACGCCGGCACGCCTGGCGCGCAGCCAGGCCAGCCAGGCCAGTCCGGTGGGTTCGCCCGCCCCAACGAGCAGGAGGTTTAATCCGCCATGTTGAATATCTTGAAATCCGAGTGGATTAAGCTGCGCACCACCCGCTCCTTTTGGTGGACCACCGCGCTATTCCTCCTGTTCTCGTGGGGCTGGGCCGGCGTTAGCGCCGCGTTTATGGAGCCGCTCGAGCCGGAGGCCGTTGACATGGGCTTCCAGCTTATTGGGCCCGAGTTCACCGTCGTATTCCTGGTAACCCTGGGCCTGCCTGTGCTGATGATTCAGGCCATCATGCTGGTGACCACGGAATATCGCTTCGGCACCCAAGCGATTACCTTCATGGCCTCCCCGCGGCGCGGGAGCGTGGCCGTGGCCAAGCTGGTCTTATACGCGGTCATCGCGGCCGTACTGACCTTCATCGGTGTGGTGGGCGCGTACCTGCTTACGGATCTGCTTGCTGATAGTTCCATTTCCGCCACCTTCGACCCCTGGAACGATGAAGTCGGCCGCGAGCAGCTGTGGAAGTACCCGCTGGCCGCAGCCCTCGTGGTGGCCTTTGCCCAAGGCGTTGGCATGCTCATTCGCCAGACCGCGGGTTCTGTGGCGCTATGCCTCATTCTGTACCTGGGCGTGGACCAGATGGTCAGCATGATTCCCGTCGTCGGCGATAAGATCGGCAGCTACATGCCCTTTACCGCCTTCCAGAACTGGCTGTTCAATACCCCAGTGGATAACGCGCTGTGGACGGAGGCCGCAGGCAGCGGCGTCGTATTCTTCATCTGGGCCGTGGTGCTGTGGGCCCTCGGCGTGCTGGTTCTGCACAAGCGCGATGCTTAATCGCTGCTCCCCAGGGTTAGTCCCTGGGGAGGGAGCAACGGATGCCTTGGGCGAGGCGGTCTTAGCCTTGCGAAGGATTCGGGGGTTGGGAGGGGCATCGGCAAGCAAAGCTTATTGCAGGGCCGAGGTCAGCCGCATGACGTTATCGATATAACGGCGCACGAACCCGCGCTGGTTCCACTCCTCAAGGGTGAGCTCGTGGCAGACCGCGCGGTAATTGGCGGCGAGCTGGTTGAACTGGGCGAGGAGATCACCCTTGGCCACGAGCATGGTGGTCTCATAGTTGAGGCCGAAGGAGCGCGGATCCATATTGGACGAGCCGAACATGCACAGCGGATTGAACTCCTGGTCATCTGGATCCGTGATGATGAACTTGGAGTGCAAAACATAAGGGTAGGGGAATTGGTAGATATGCACCCCGGCCTCAAGCAGCGCCTGGTAATACGAGGACTGGGCGTGGTTGACCATGAATTGGTCCGCGGTATCGGAGACATAAAGCTCCACATCCACCCCGCGGTAGCAGGCGGTGGTCACGGCCTCTAAGAGGGATTCATCCGGCACGAAATACGGCGAGCACAGCACTAGGCGCTGCTTGGCGTGGTGTACCAGGGAATTAAACATGCGCAGGTTGGGCTCGGTGGTATAGCCGGGGCCGGAGGGAATCATCTGCAGGTAGTTGGCGTCGACTGTTTGGGCATCGTCATAGGGCAGCTCATCTAGCGGGAGGTTCTCGCCGGATTCGGTGTACCAATCCACCGCGAAGACCGCGGTCATGGCGGTGACGATGGGGCCAGATAGCTCCACCATGTAATCGATCCAAAAGCGGTCAGTGGTTTTATATTGGCGCTTGATCAGGTTGATGGAACCGATAAAGCCGACCTCGCCATCGATGATGACGAGCTTGCGGTGGTTGCGCAGATCCGGGCGGCGGAAGCGGCCCTTGTGCAGCTGGATGGGCAGCATGAGGCGCCAGTCCACGCCGATGTCTGTCAGTTTGTCCCCCAGCGAGGAATAACCCTTGTACTTAAAACTGCCAATCTGATCCAGTAGCAGGCGGACCTTGACGCCGCGGGCGGTGGCGCGGGCGAGGGCCTGGAAAAACACATCCGTGACCTCGTCCCAGGACTGGATATAGACCTCGATGGAGACGTACTTTTCGGCGCGGTCCACGGCCGCGGCGATGGAGCGAATGCATTCATCGTAATCCGCATGCAGGCCTAGGTTGTGGCCAATGAGCGCTGGAAAGCCGGTCAGTTCGCGGTTGAGCTTGATGACGGATTCCACCTCGGCTGACAGGATGCCCTTGGGGTGGTCCGGGGTGCGGGCGGAAATATCCTCGAGGCGCTCATTGGCCTCTTGCTGGATGCGGTGGCGGCGCCGGTTGATATACGGCGAGCCCATGAGCAAAAACAGCGGCAGGCCGATGACGGGCAGCACCAGAATAGCCAGCAGCCACGCGGTGGAATTGGAGGGCCGGCGGCCTTCTGGCACGAAGCCGACGGCGATGATCTTGATGGAATAATCGACGATGAGGAAGGCCAGCTGCCAGAAGCTGAGATCGAGCGACCAGGTCATTTAACGCACGGAATCGAAATCGGGCAGATCGAAATCTGCATAAAGTGGGCAGTGATCGGAGGTCTTTTCGCCGGCGCGTTCTTCCATGTCTACGCGCGCGCCGGTGACGTGCTTGGCCAGCGGCGGCGAGGCCAGCTGGAAATCGATGCGCATGCCTTCATTCTTGTGAAAGCGCATCCCCTTGTAATCAAAGTAGGTATAGCGCTGTTCCTCGGTAAACCGGCGCGTGACCTCCTCGAGGCCGGCCTCCTCAAGCATCTGGAAGGCGGCGCGCTCGGGCTCGGTAACGTGCGTCTTGCCGCGGAAGGCCTCGATATCCCATACGTCTTCATCGCGCGGGGCGATATTGAAATCGCCGGTGAGAAGCAGCTTGGATTGGGCGCGGCCGGCGGCGTAGCGGGCGAGCTGGTAGAGAAAGTCCAGCTTGTAGTCATAGTGGCGGTCGGTGATCTCGCGTCCGTTGGGAATATACAGCGACCAGATTTCTACCCCGCGGATGCGCGCACCAAGGGCCCGGGCCTCGCGGTCCTGGGGCTTTTCTGGGTCCTTGGCAAAGCCAGGCTGGTGGGGGAAGCCGGTAAAGACTTCTTCCGGTTCTTCTTTGGAAATGATGGCCACGCCATTCCATTGGTTGAGGCCATGGCAGGTGACATGGTAGCCGGCATCCTCGAAGGCCTCGCGGGGGAATTTATCGTCCTTGACCTTGGTCTCTTGTAAGCACAGCACGTCGATGTCGTGCGTGTGGAGAAGGTCCAGCGCCCGCTGGGCGCGGGTGCGAACGGAGTTGATATTCCACGTGGTGATGCGCATGGATAATACAGTACCGCGCGGGCAATGGCCCGGACTAGTCCAGGCCGCGGACGGCGGGCTCGTCGCGCAGCAGGGCGTAGATCTGGCGGTGCTGCTCGATGAAGCCTAGCTTTTCGTACAGGTGAATGCCGGCGGTATTAGACGCCAAGACATCGAGGTAGGCGTGCTTCGCGCCCTGGTCGCGCCCCCAGCGCAGCATGTGCTGGCCCAAAAGCGCTCCTAAGCCCTGGCGGCGGTGCGCGGGCGATACCTCCACGGCGGAGTATCCCAGCCAGGCGGTGCCGTCGCCGGATTCGGTGATGGTGCCGCGGGTGATGGCGACGGTCTCTCCGTCAATAACTAGCCGCCCAAAGCCCATTGTGCCCTCGATGCGGGCGCGCAGGTACTCCAGGGCCTGGACGGGCAGCGCCTGGCCGCGGAAGTGGTACATCTGCAACCACGCGTCATCGGGTTGGGCATCGATGCGAAACTCCGCGCCGGTGGGGTGAGAACCCGGGGCCTCGGCGGGAAGGTTCGCGAGATCGCGCAGGACCATGACGAGGATTTCGGGTTCGGTGTGCCAGGTGGCATCGGCAAGCAGGCGCTCTGCAGGCTTGCCAATGCGCTCCGGGATAAGCAGGCGCACCGGGAGATCGTGGCGGCGGTAGAACTCCGTGATTTCCGCGAGCGGCACCGGGTTAAAGCCCGCAGAAGGCCCGAGCGGGACGGCGGAATTGGACCGGCCCGTTACGCCATCGCCGGCGCGCATGAGCCAGGAACCGTCCGCGGTCCACGTGTGCTCCTTGCCGGGAAAGGCCTGGGCGGTGGCGTATTCGACGGCGCGGATATCGGAATTGCGCACCATGCGCGGTGAAAGGCGCTTGATAATCTTCAGCTGCTCGGGGGCGATTTCCACGGCCTCGAGATCGGACGGGTAGCCGCCGACCTGCTGCGGGCGGATGACCAGCGGCTCGAGGCTGAGGACGTGGCCGATGACATCGCTATGCACCCCGCCGAAATCGCGCCGGGCCACGACGCGATCGCCTACCTGCACGTTATCGGAGCGAAAGATGCGGGACATGATTAATCGTCGTGTCCGAAGGGGTCTTCGTCCTCGCCCGGCATCCAGGAATAGCCCGGCTCGGTCCAGCCATTGCGCTTAATGGCCTTCTTTGCCTGGCGCTTGTAGCGGCCGATGAGGGTATCGGTGTACACGTAGCCATCGAGGTGGCCGGTTTCGTGCTGCAGGCAGCGGGCGAAAAAGCCGTAGCCTTCCACGGTGATGTCATTGCCGTGCTCGTCCTTGCCGGTCACGCGCGCCCAGTCGGCGCGGCCGGTGGGAAAGCCCTCGCCCGGCACGGAGAGGCAGCCTTCGTCATCGGAGCCGTCATCGGCAGGCATGGTCTCTGGAATCTCGGAGGTCTCCAGCACTGGGTTGATAACACACCCCTTGCGCATGCCGGCCTTATCGGCGGGCAGTTCGGTGCCATCCGGGCCTTCGGTATCGGGGCAGTGGTACACGAAGAGCCGCTTGCCTATGCCCACCTGGTTCGCAGCCAAGCCCACGCCGTGGGCGACCTCCATGGTCTCGTACATGTCCGCGATGAGCTGTTGCATCTCGGGGCTGGAAATCTCGGATTCTTCCACCGGCGTGGTGGGCTGATGAAGCACGGGCTCGCCGTGGATAACGATGGGACGAATAGTCATGTTCTACAGTTTAAGCATGAACCCCTTGTCTGACCTAGACGCCGCCATTTTGGACTTTGAGGAAACCGCCCCGCGCAGCATTGGCCGCAAGGAAGAGGCCATTCGCGCGCAGCTGGACATCTCGCCGGTGCGCTATCACCAACGGCTGAACCTGCTTCTCGATGCCCCCGCCGCCGCCGAATCCCATCCCCTCTTGGTGGCCCGGCTAAAGCGCCTGCGGGAGGAGCGCGAAAATACGCGGCGCGCCGCGCGGGGAAATACCCCACCGCGTTAGAACCTGCTACTAGTGTTACTGAAGTGACTAAAGAGAATCCGGATAATCTATACGACCAGCAATTCGACGACGCCGCCGGCGATGACGCCGCGGCCGATTATGGCGATGCTTATTATGACGACGCCTACGAAGGTGCTTACGACGGCGCTTATGACGATGAGGTAGACGGCGAGGACGTTGCTGCTGGCGCTGCCGGGGCTGGGGCCGGGGCCGCCGCGGCCAGGACCGGCGGCGGTGGGGGAGGCGCCCACGCCAAAAAGAGCGGTTTACCACTGCGCGGGCTCGCCATGGTGCTTATCGCCGTGGCCGTGATGCTTGGCCTGTGGGGCCTTTATGCCATGACCTCGGAGGACGATGATTCGACCGTCGCTTCCGATTCCGAGCAGTCGAAGTCAGACGGCTCCGCCAATGGCGGCCAAGAGGGCAACGGCGCCGACGGCCCTGCCGCGGATGGCGCGCGCGGCGATGGTTCCCGTGCCGATGGCGCCAATAACCAGCCGCCTCGCGAGGGTGAGAACGCGCACCCGAACGGCGGCGCCGAGGGCGAGGCTAACCGCGACGCCAACCGCGATACCGGCGCGCGCGATCAGCACGGTGAAGGCCGCGCCGGGGATGAAGCCCGGGCCGGCGGCAATGATGCGCCGTCTGCCGCGCGTGACCGCAATGACATTAAGGTCAGCGTGCTTAATAACTCCGGTGAATCCGATAAGGCCAAGAACGAAGCCGATGTGTTGAAGGACGGCGGCTTCAAGGTGGGCTATGTGGGCAACCTGCCAGGCGATGTCCTGACCGTGCCCAAGACCACCGTCTTCTACCCTGAGGGCGATGCCTCCGCGGAGTCGCTGGCTAAGGAAGTTGCCGCGCGCTACCAGGCAGAAGTAAAGCCCATGAATAAGGACCTGCCCAAGGAAGCCACCGAAGACGGCGCCGTTGTGGTCGCCCTCGCTGTCCCCCAGGCCTAAATAAAATTCATGGAATATTACCCCCTACCCGTTAAGCTAGACCGGTGAAGATTCCGGCAGAAGTATTCGCCCGTTCCCCCGAGCCCACGCTCGGGGTGGAATGGGAAGTCGCGCTCGTGGACCGCGACTCGCGCGATCTCGTCCCGCGCGGGGCTGAGTTGATCGATCTCGCCACTGCCGCCCACCCCGATATTCACGTGGAAAAGGAATTCCTGCAGAATACGGTGGAACTAGTCACGGGCATTTGTACCACGGTGCCGGAAGCCATGGCGGAGCTAGAAACTTCGCTGGCCGCCGTGGAGGAAGCCGCGGATAAGCTCGGCATCGATGTGTGGGCCTCAGGCGGGCACCCGTTTACGGATTTCCGGGAAAACCCGCTGTCAGATAAACCCAGCTATCAAGAGATCATCGCCCGCACCCAATACTGGGGAAAGCAGATGCTGCTGTGGGGCACCCATGTTCACGTGGGTATCAGCCACGAGGATCGCGTCTGGCCCATCATCAATGCGCTGATGACAAAGTACCCCCACCTCTTGGCTATCTCTGCCTGCTCGCCGGGGTGGGAAGGCTTGGATACGGGCTACGCCTCCAATCGCACGATGCTCTATCAACAGCTGCCCACCGCCGGCATGCCTTACCAATTTTTCACGTGGGGCGAGTGGCAGTCCTATATGCGGGATCAGGCCATCTCCGGGGTCATCAACCACACCGGCTCGATGCACTTCGATATCCGCCCAGCCTCGAAGTGGGGCACCGTAGAGGTCCGCGTATCCGATGCCACCTCGAATCTGCGGGAGCTCTCCGCCGTCGTCGCGCTCACGCACTGCTTGGTCGTGCACTATGACCGCATGATCGACGCGGGCGAGGAGTTGCCCGTCTTGCAGCCGTGGCACGTGGCGGAAAACAAATGGCGCGGGGCGCGCTACGGCATGGATGCCCTCGTTATTACCTCGCGCGACACGGACGAGGCCTGGGTCAAAGATGAACTGACCCAGATGGTCGAAGAACTAACTCCCTTGGCCCGTGAGCTGGGCTGCGCGGAAGAACTGGCCGTAGTGCACGAAATCATCGACGGCGGCGCCGGATACGAACGCCAACGCCGCCTCTTCCAAGAAACCGGCAGCTGGCGCGATGTCGTCGAAGAAACCTGCCGCGAACTGCACACCTTCCGGCCGGTGCGCTAAGCAGCTGACCACTAACTAGCTAACCGATGACCGGCTCTAAGCGTGCGCGCTCAGTGACCGCACGCCTAGTGCCACACAGCAGGTAGCTGGCCGCGGTGCAGGGGTTCGCAGGTGGTTACCGCACGCCCTAGCTGCGTGCGCGGTCGCGCGCCGCTTAGCCGTTGTCTCGGGCGTGGCGGCCGCCGTAGGACGGGGGAGCCGGGATATCGGTATAGCCCTCGGTGGAAGGAAACTCGCGGGTCTCGGGGTTAAATACCGGGAACTCTGCGGTTTCATCGGGGGCAGAAGCACCCTGCGAGGTAGCGCCAGACTCAGGTGCGCCAGACGCAGGTGCACCAGCTGCGGGTACACCGGAAGCCTGGGTGCGCTGCGCCTGGGAGTGCTGCGGCTGACCCTGCTGCAGCGGGGCATGGTGCTGCGGTTGGGCAGCGGGCTGTGCCGCGTGCTGGCCGGCGTGGGGCTCGTCCTCGCTGGGCTGGGTGCCGGGGATGAATCCCCAGAGGGCATAAAAGGCGATGTAGAGGATGCCGGAGCCGGTGAAAAAGAGCATGGCCCACGGCTGGAAATCCCAGTGGTTGAGCGAGCGGTTGGCGGCTTCGAGCCAGAAGGCTGCGGAGACATAGGGCAGGAGCACGATGCACATGGCCGCGAAGGAGACCAGCGCTGCAACTTGCGCGCCGATGACACCGCGCAGGCGCTTGCCCAGTGCCTGGTTGACGGAGATGAGGACCACGATGGCCAGCGGGAAGACCCAGACCCAGTGGTGGTACCAGGAAAAGGGCGAGACCAAGCACGCGCTAATGCCGGCCAAGGCCATGGCGGCGGAGTTGTTCTTGTGCTTCATCGCGGTGCGCAGTGCCAGGCAGGTCAGGACGAAGACGACCGCGACGGCGGCGAGCCACATCCAGCCGCCGTCGATGCCCCACGCGCGCACCATGAGCGAGCGGATGGACTGCGCGCCCGGGTTGGTGTGTTCACCCACGCGGGAGGAATTGAAGATGGCATCGGTCCAGAACACCTCGGCGTCCGGGATGGTGACGAAACCAATCGCCACGGTCACCGCGAAGGTAAGGACGCTGATGACCGCCTGCCACCAGCGTTTTTGGAATAGGAGCACCAACCCCATGAAGGCCGGGGTGAGCTTCAAACCGGCAGCGAGGCCGATGCCAACGCCGGGCAGCGCCCACTTCTTAGGAATGAGGTCGAGGGCGACCAGGAACATCAAAAAGACGTTGATCTGGCCGTAGAACAAGGTGCCGTACATCGGCTCCACAGCCGGGGCGCAGAGCACCAGCAGGATGGCGACGACCCAGGTCAGCGGCGATAGTTTGAGGCCGCGCTCGTGGAAGACCATGAGGATGACGGCCAATAAGGCAAGGATGGTGCCGCCTTGCCAGAGGATGATAAGGGGGTCATCGGCAAGCGAGGAAATCCACTTGAATAGCGTGCCGGCAAAGGGAGGGTAGGTAAAAGGTAGGTTGCCAATGTAGGCGTTGTCGTAGAGGTTGGCGCCCTCGGCCACCTCGCCGCCGGCGAGCCAGTAAATCTTCAAATCCAGCGGCACGCGCCAGATGAAGGCATTGGGACCGTCGTATTTGCTATAGCGGGAGATGCTGAAGATGAAGAAGGCAACCAAAAGGGTAGCCAGAGTAGGCAGTCCGTATAGCTTTTTCACGGTTAAAGGTGCCTCCTATTTGCGGCGCAGCGAACGGCCGGCGGGGCGGTCATTGCGCGACATCGATTCCTCGGAACCGTACAGGCCTTCACGGCGTGCGATACGTGAGGTGCGCTGCGCGGTCACCGGGCTGGTAAACATCGCAAACAGTACCAGCAAAATAAGCATACCCAAATCACCACGCTCGGCCATACTGAATGATTCTGCCCCGGTGATGCGGATGAACGCACCCATGATGGTGAGGATGAGCCCGGTGGTCTGCGGCTTGCTCACGGCATGCACGCGGGACATCGTGTCCTTAAAGCGCGCCAGGCCAATGGCGGCGGCGAGGATGAGCAGGCTGCCGCTGATGACGAGGATGAGCGAGAGGATATCGGCGATTAAAGACCAACTCATTGGTTATCCCTCTTCCTAAACCTGGTAACGGAGACGGTGGAAATGAAGCCGAGCAGTGCGATAACCAGCATGGCTGAGACCACGGAGGTATCTAACGACCAGCACATATAGGTCGCCAGCGCGCATTGGAACATGGCGGTAAAACCGTCCATTCCCACCAGCCGGTCGAGGGAGTTGGGCCCGGTGATAATGCGCCAGACGGTAATTAATACGGAGACCCACAGCAGGAATGCGGGAACCAGCAGGATGGCGTGATAGATCTGCGGATCCATTATGGGTGGCTCCTTTCAAAGATCTCGATCATGGAAGATTCTAGGCGGGATACGGCATCGATTTCGCGCTGGATCTGCGCCTCATCCCGGGCATCCAGGATGTGGATGGTGATCATGCGATTGGCGATGTCAATATCCGTCACCGTTCCACCCGGCTGCAGGTTATATAGCGTCACGGCAAGGGAGAGGATGAACTCATTTTCTAGGCGCATCGGCAATTCCAGGATGGCGGTCTTGGGCAGCGGCTGCGGCCTTGAGGCGAGCCAGCCCACCTTGAGGGAGGCGTAAAACAGCTCCCAGAACCAGCGGAGCATGTAGCGGAAGAATTTGCCCCACGCGACCTCGACGCCGGCAATGGGCATCGCCGGCAGCGGCAGGGCAAAGACGATGACCAGGGCGACGAGGAGGCCGCCGACCACATTGCCTACCGTGATTTCGCCCATGAGCATGCACCACATGACCGTGATCCAGACGGTAAACCACGGCCGGAAACGGTAGCGCACACCGGCAAAGCGGCTCTTAGTCATCGCGGGCCTCCTTCTTTACTGGCGTAGGGCTTTCCGATGCCCCTGATTTCCCCGGCGCATCCTCGCTCGGCGTCTTCGAAGTCGGTGTCTCCGGCGTGGTGGATTTCGGCTCGTGGGCCGGGTCTGGATCCGGCAGCAGGTGGCTGCGCTCTTTGTAGGAGTCCGCGCCGCCTTCGTAGCGCTCCTTCTGATCAAGGTGCCGAGTGGGGTTATCGGCGTTTTCGCCCAATACGGCGTACTGATAAATGGAGGTATCCTGCGCGGATTCGGCCGCGCGGGAAGTAATGCCGGAAATCGGGCCGGCTAGGAAGGTAATCGAGGTCGAGGCGATGACTAGCAGCGCTGTGGCGCCCACCATGCCGAACGGCACCCGGCCGACGTCCTGGCGGGAGGAGAACTCGACCTCATCGGTGATATCGGAAAGCGGGGCGGGGCGAGCCAGGGCGACGTTACCCTCGGGGGCATCGGCGCGGTCGCGCTGGAAGCCCTTGGCCCAGACCAGCATCATGACATAAAGAGTCAGCAGCGAGGTCACCAGTGCGCCACCGATAAGCACCCATGCCAGCCAGGAGCCTTCATTGGCGCCTGCCTGAATGAGGATGATCTTGCCCAAGAAACCAGAGAACGGCGGTACGCCGCCCAGGTTGATGGCCGGGATGAAATACAGCACGGCGATAAGCGGGGCGGAATACATCAGCGAGCCCAGGCGCCGCAGCGAGGACGTACCGGCCTGGCGCTCGATGAGGCCGACGACCAAGAAGAGCGCGGTCTGCACCAGAATGTGGTGGATGGCGTAGAAAATGGCGCCGGATAGCCCCTGGGCGGTGCCCAAGGAGACGCCGAAAATCATATAACCGATGTGGCTGACCAGGGTAAAGGACAGCAGACGCTTAATATCGGTCTGCGCGATGGCACCCAGGATGCCCACCAGCATGGTGGCCAGCGCCACCCACATCAGCACGGTATCGAGGCCACCATTGGTAAAGATGGACGTGCGCGCGCGGATGATCGCGTATACACCGACCTTGGTGAGCAGGCCGGCGAAGACGGCCGTCACCAGCGAGGGCGCGGTGGGGTAGGAGTCCGGCAGCCAGGCGGCCAGCGGCACCACCGCGGCCTTAATGCCAAAGGCCACGAGCAAGGTGGCGAAGATGGCTGTGCGGGTGCCCTCCGGGATGTCCTGCATGCGCTGGCCAATCTGCGCCATGTTCATGGTGCCGACGGAGGCATAGACATATGCCAGCGCCAGCAGGAAGATCATGGATGAGGCCATCGAGACCATCACATAACCCACGCCGGCGCGCACGCGGCCTGCCGATGCCCCCAAGGTCAACAGCACGTACGAGGCGACGAGGAAGACCTCAAAGCCGACGTACAGGTTAAACAAGTCGCCGGCCAAGAACGAGATATTCACACCCATGGTCAGCAACATGTAGGTGGGCAAGAAGACCGCGACCGGTTCGTCCTTGGTGCCATCGCGCACACCCTGGGAAATGGCGTACCAAATGACGGAGAACAGCACCACGGAGGAGGTAAAGAGGATCATCGTGGAGAGCCGGTCCGCTACCAATGTAATACCCACTGGGGCGTCCCAGCCGCCAATTTGCAGGGTCTGTATGCCATGGAAATCCACTATTATGATCAGGCTCGCGTTCACCGCGGCTGTAATCAGCAGGGAGAAAAAGGCGATCTGGCGCTGCACATTAGGCATGCGGGCAAAAAGCAGCGAGAGCGCTGCGGCCACCGCCGGGATGATAACCGGCAGCGGGATAAGCGCACCGACGTACGGGTACATCGCCTCGGCCGCCTGGTGGAATGGCTCAGTCATCTTCGGCTCCCTTCACTGGCTCCTCGAAGGACTCGGGGCCGAAATTATCGCCTTCCTTGGTGGCGCGCCCAGTGGCGGGGTCATTGGAGGCATCATGATCCGCGCTCGCCGCGGCATTACCGGGCTTGGAGGCCTTGGCGGCAATCGCGGTGTCTTCGGCGTCATCTTCAATGACGTCGGCGGTGCGGTAGCGGTACTGGCGGTAGGCCAAGGTGAGGATGAAGGCCGTCAGCGCCATGGAAATGACGATGGCGGTAAGAATCATCGCTTGGGTAAGTGGATCCGCAATATCGCTGCCATAAGGCTGGGCCTCGCGGCCATCGATGGGCGGTGAGCCCGCCGGGCCACCGGCCTGCAGCATGAAGAGGTTGGCGCCATTGCCCAGCAAGAGCAGCCCGAGCAGCATCTTGGTCATGGCGCGGTCGAGCAAGAGGTAGATGCCCGCAGAAACCATCACTCCGGCGGCGAGCAGGAGGAAGAGGTTGGCTTGCATTTATTTCTCCTTTCCTGCGTTGTCCCCGGAATCTGTGCCGGAGGGGCTCGTTGCGGCTGGTACCTTTTCTTGTTTCTTCTCTTGTTTTTGCGCTCGTTGGGCCTTCTGCTTGGTGCTGCGCTCCCGGTTCTTCCGCGCAAGGGAACGGGCGCGGTCGCGGGCGCGCTGCTTACGCATTTCTTCTTCCTCATCCAGCTTGGCGCCGAGCGAGCTGAGCACGTAGAGCGTGAGCCCCACGACGATGAGGTAGACGCCCAAGTCAAAGACCAGCGCCGAAGGCAGCGAGACCGCGCCGATAAGCGGGATCTCGGGCGAGGTATATCCGCTGGTAAGCGGCGGGTGGCCAAAGAACATCGGCACCACCACCGCCAGGGCGGAGAAGGAGAGACCAGCGCCCATGGTGCGCCCGGCATCGATGGGCAGGGCCTCGTCGAGCTCTGCGCGGCCACCGGCCAGGTAGCGCAGGATGAGCGCGAGCGCGGCCACAAGGCCACCGGCGAAGCCGCCGCCTGGCGCATTGTGCCCGGCAAAGAAGAAGTAGAACGACAGCGCCATCATGGAGGGGAAGAGCACGCGGGTGGAGACATCGATCATCAGCGAGCGGTTGAGCGCCTGCTCCGATTCCGCGCCCGCGGCCAGCCAGCGCCGGCCGGTGACCTGCAGGGTGGGCCGGCGGCTATCCCTAGAGAAGGATTGGGTGCGATAAATCAGGGAGGCCACGCCGAGCGCGGCGATGATGATCACCGTGATCTCACCAAAGGTATCCCAGGCGCGCAGGTCCACCAGCAAGACGTTGACGGCATTGGCGCCGTGGCCAATCTCCTTTGCCAGCTCCGGCATGTACTGCGAGATGGGCTCGGCCGAGCGCGCGTTGATGGCGAACATCGCCACGATGGTGACGGTCAGGCCGGTGCCGACGGAGAGCCAGGCGCGAAGGCGGCCCATCTTCGGGTCCTGCTTCCATTCGGTGGAGGCCGGGATGCGGCGCAGCACCAGCATGAAGAGCACCATGATGATGGTTTCTGTGAGCAGCTGGGTCAGCGCCAAGTCCGGGGCACCGTGGATGGCAAAGACGAAGGACAAGGAATAACCGGTAATGCCGACGATGATGACGGCAGAGAGACGATTATCGGTCACCGTGGCGGCGATGGCGGCCACCATCATGAGGATGGCGGCGATGACCTGCCAGGGGTTTTCTGCAACCACCATGCGGATATCCGTGAGATCACCGGTAATCAACATGGTCAGCGGCAGCACCATGAGGGTGGCGAAGATGACGGTCAGGTTGAGCTGCAGCGAACCGCGCTGGGTAACGGCCGTGGTGCGCAGGGAGAGCTTGCGCAGGGTGGAAATGACCTTGTCGTAGACGGCGTCGGCATCGCCAAGCGCGGGGTACGCAAACTGCCATTGCTCCAGCACCTGGCGGCGCCAGTGGACGATGATGCCGGCCATGATGATGATGGCGGATACGCCCAAGGTCACCGACCACCCGTGCCAGAGTGCCAGGCCGTGGTGCTCGCCTGCCCCGAAAGTGGAATCGAGGTGCTGATCGATGGCCGTCGAGAGCGCCTGCGGCGCGAGGCCGAGCGCGATGGTCAGCGCGGTGAGCACGGCTGGGGCCAGCCACAGGCCCACGTTGACCTTGTGCATCGTGGCTACGGCCTTAGAGACGCCGTCTCTATCGTCTGGGAGGTTCTTGGAGGCAAAGGCACCCCACAAAAAGCGCAGGGCATAGGCCATGGTGAGGATGGAACCTGCCACATAGGCCACCAGGATCATATTGCGTGGCATGCCAATGAGCAGCTCTTCGTGCATGGTGGATTCCAGCACGGCCTCCTTGGACACAAAACCAAAGAGCGGGGGAACGCCCGCCATGGATAGGGCGGAGATTAGGGCGATGCCGTAAAGGAAGGGCTGCCTGCGGCCGAGGCCGGATAGCTTCGTAATATCGCGCGTGCCTGAGCAGTGATCGATGGCGCCGACCACCATGAACAGTGCGGCCTTAAAGAGCGAGTGGGCAAAGGTCAGCGCCAGGCCCGCCTGCATGGCCTCCCGGGAGCCAACCGCCACGATGGAGGTAATAAAGCCCAGCTGGGAGACCGTGCCATAGGCCAAAATGAGCTTGAGGTCCTTTTGCTTCAGCGCCATCCAACCGCCGAGGAGCATGGTAAAGACGCCTAAGGAAATGACCACGAGGTGCCAGGTGGCCACCTCGTACATATCCGGTGCCAGGCGCGCGACCAGGTAGATTCCGGCCTTGACCATGGCGGCGGAGTGCAGGTACGCCGAGACCGGCGTCGGTGCTGCCATGGCACCAGGAAGCCAGAAGTGCGCCGGCACGATGGCGGATTTGGTCAGCGCACCGACCAGGATGAGCACGATGGCGACGGTGACGTATGGGGTTTGGGGGAAGTGATCGTAGGCGTGGATTTCACTAAACGTCCACGCCCCAGTCTGCCGTCCGAGCAGGCAGATGCCCATCAGCATGGATAACCCGCCCAAGACGGTGACCATCAGGGCTTGCTGCGCGGCGCGGCGCGAAGAGGCGCGCTCGGCATAGTAGCTGACCAACAGGTACGACAAGAGGGAGGTGATCTCCCAGAAGACGTACATGAGCAGCAGGCTATCGGAGGCCACAAGCCCAAACATGGCGGTGGCAAAGCCCACCATTTGGCCGGCGAACATGGCAAGGCGGCGGCGCGTGGAATCGAAATAGCCCCAGCAATACAGCAGGACCAGAGCGCCCATGCCCAAAATAATGAGGCTAAAGAGCCCGCCTAGGGCATCCATGCGCAGATCCACGGCGAGGTGCGCGGCCGGCATCCACTCGATGGTGTAATTCAGCGTGCCGCCATCGCGGAAGGTGCCCCGGGCAAAGTGCGCGAGGGTCCACACGAAACCGACACCGGGAACTATTGCCAATAAACCAAAGGCTGGGCGGCCCACATTCATGATGAGCAGCGGTGCAACCACGGTGGCAACGATGAGGGCACCCAGAAGTATTAGCACGTTGGAATCTGCGCTCCTTAGGTTGTGTCAAGTTCTCAGACCCTCGGTGCCGCGGTGCGTGGGGCATATGCGCCGGGAGCATATACACACCAAGACAGTTCGCACTCGGCCGAGTACGAACTGTCCCACTTGTGCAAGTAGCGTGGCCGGAAACGGGGTCAACTCGTCAAAAGTTTACCGGTTTTTCCACAACTTCGAAAGATTACTTTTCGTGCACAGTATTATATGCCGCCGTTGCGCGCTTTTTTAAGCGTAGCGCTGCAAGAAAAGAGCCTCCGCGGCGGCGACGTGTTCGATCTCGGTGGGATCGACGGACTCATTGGCGGAGTGGATGGTGCACTTGGGCTCCTCCACGCCGTAGAGGGCGATTTCCGCGTTGGGGTGTGCCTCTTGCAGCTCGGTGGTCAGCGGGATGGAACCGCCCATGCCTTGGGCTGCGGTGTCCTTGCCGTAAGCCTCGGAGAGGCAGTGGCCCAATAGTGCGACGGCGGGCTTTTTCGGGTCGGTAGAGAAACCGGCATTGGCCTCCACGACCTCAGCCTTGACGTGCGCGCCCCACGGGGCGTGGTTCTTCACGTGCTCGCAGACGGCCTCGCCGATGGCGCGGGCATCGGTGCCTGCTGGAACGCGCAGATTCAGCTTGGCCGCCGCGGTAGCGGGAACGGCGTTGACGGCCTCAGCCACCGGGGTAGAGGTAAAGCCGGTTACGGAAATGGCCGGGCGGGACCACACCATATCCGCCACCGGGGTAGCGCCCTCTGGGTCCTTGGACCCCATGATCTCGGTGCCCTCGAGCAGCTGCGCATCGCCGCGGAAGGCCTCGGCCGGGTATTCCTGGCCCTGCCAGTGGGCGCTGGTATCCACGCCATCGATGGTGGTGCGGCCGTACTCATCCGTGAGCGAATCCAGCGTGCGCATCAGCGCCTTCACCGCATCCGGGGCCGCGCCGCCGAATTGGCCGGAGTGCACGGGCGCGGCCAGGGTATTGACCTCGACCTCAATCTGCGCGCCGCCGCGCAGGGAGGTGGTCAAGGTGGGCTGGCCCACCGCGGCATTGCCGGCATCCGCGATCAGGATGGCATCGGCAGCGAAAAGCTCCGGGCGGTCCTTGATGAGCTGGGACAGGCCCTCGCCGCCGCGCTCTTCAGAGCCTTCGATGAGGTACTTGAGGTTCACCTTGGTGCCGCCATTGGCCTCGAGGGCGCGCAAGGCCGCCAAGTGCATGGCCACATTGCCCTTGCAATCTGCCGCGCCGCGGCCGTACCAGCGGGTGCTACCATCGGCGGACTCGCGCTCGGTCAAGGTGAAGGGATCAGCCTCCCACGCCGCGCGGTCACCGGCGGGGACCACGTCGTAGTGCGAGTAGAGCAGTACGGTCTTGGCGCCTTCTTCGCCCTTGCGCTCGCCCAAAATGGCGGTGGAGCCATCGGTGGTCTCGATGGTTTCTACCGTTGCCCCGGCTTCTTCCAGCGCGGCCTTCACCCACTGGCTCGCGTCCTGGGCCTGGTCTTCCAAGCCCGGCTCATTGTGCACGGAGTTGAATGCAACGAGCTCGCTGAGCTGGCGGAAGATGGTGTCGCGGTCACTGCGTACGCTGTCAATGATATTTGTCATGCACTCCACGGTACCCTGCCGTGCGCGGGCCATAAAGTAAGCCATAAAATAAACGGAATAGGTACACGGGGCGGCGGTGGCCTAGAATTTTCCCCATCTTCCCGCCAGGTACCTTCCGGTGGCCGACGCGAAGATGGTTGAGATTAAAAAACAGTAAAGCAATACTAGAAAGGACCTGGCATGGCGTCTACGCAAGCTCCCGCCGCCGGTTCGCAGGCCAGTCTGCCCGAGTTGACCCTGCGTGGAGTCATCATCGGCGGCCTGATTACCCTCATTTTTACCGCCGCCAACGTCTACCTGGGCCTGAAGGTGGGCCTGACGTTTGCCACCTCCATCCCCGCCGCCGTGATTTCCATGGCGGTGCTGCGCCGGTTTGCCGGGCACAACATCAAAGAAAACAACATTGTGCAGACCATTGCCTCGGCTGCAGGCACGTTGTCCGCCATCATCTTCGTTCTGCCCGGCCTGGTCATGGTGGGCTATTGGCAAGGCTTTGGATTCTTCAAAACCGCAGGCGTGTGCATCATCGGCGGTGTGCTGGGCGTGATGTATTCCATCCCGCTGCGCCGCGCGCTGGTCACCGGTTCCGATCTCCCTTATCCGGAAGGTGTTGCCGCCGCGGAGGTCCTCCGCGTGGGCGATGAGACTGGCGACGACTCCAGCCACGGGGAGAATGCCAAGGGCCTGCGCGTCATCGTCGTCGGTGGCCTGGTCTCCGCCGCGATGGCGTTATTGACCTCGATGAAGGCCGCGGCCGCCGAGGTGTCTACCTATTTCAAGCTCGGCTCCGGCGCCACCACGCTGGGCGCGAGCCTGTCCACCGCGCTCATTGGCGTGGGCCACCTGGTGGGCCTGCCGGTGGGCATTGCAATGCTGGTCGGCGTGGTCATCTCCTACTTCGTCCTGCTGCCCATCCGCACCACGGGTGATGTGGGGCCTGCTGCCGCGCTTGCCGATGTCGTCGATCCCACCTTCGCCGATGACATCCGGTTCATCGGCGTGGGCACCATGGCCATTGCCGCCATCTGGACGCTGATCAAGATCGCCGGGCCGATTACCGTGGGCATTCGCCAGTCCTTGGCCTCTTCGCGCACCCGCAAATCCGGTGGCACGGTCGACGTCACCGAGCGCGATATTCCCTTCCCTTATGTGGTAACCACCATCGTGGTGCTGATGGTTCCCATCGCGCTCTTGCTCTGGGACTTCGTGCAGGGTACCGATATCCATGACCACATGGTGGTGCTCATTACCGTCTCTGTGGTCTTTACCCTGCTGGTTGGCCTAATCATTGCCTCCGTGTGCGGTTATATGGCTGGTTTGATCGGTGCCTCCAACTCGCCGATTTCCTCCATTGGCGTGATCGCGGTGCTTACTGCATCGTTAGTCATCGCGGCCGTGACCCGCGGCAGCAGCGCGGAGCCGCTCTCCCTGGTGGCCTATACGCTCTTTACCGCGGCCATCGTCTTTGGCATCGCCACCATTTCCAATGACAACCTGCAGGATTTAAAGACCGGCCAGCTGGTTGGCGCTACCCCGTGGAAACAGCAGGTGGCGCTGATCATCGGTGTGGTCTTCGGCTCCCTGGTGATCCCGCCCATCCTGCAGCTCATGCTCACCGGATTCGGTTTCCAGGGTATGGAAGGCGCCGGCGAGGATGCCCTTGCTGCCCCGCAGGCCGCCCTGATGTCCTCGGTGGCCTCCGGCATTTTTGAAAATTCGCTGAACTGGAGCCTCATCTTTACCGGCATGGGCATCGGTGCCGTTCTCATCATCGTGGACGAGTGCCTGCACAAGTTCACTTCCAAGGGCTCGCTGTCTCCGCTTGCCGTCGGCATGGGCATGTACTTGCCCGCAGCACTGACCATCGTCATTCCCATCGGCGCCATCCTGGGTACCTTTTATAATAAGTGGGCCGCACGCCAATCCCGCCCGGAGTTTGCCAAGCGCATGGGCACGCTGTTGGCCACCGGCCTCATCGTGGGCGAGTCCCTCTTCGGTGTGGTCAATGCCGCCATCATCGCCGGCTCCGGCGGGGATAGCCCGCTGGAGGTCTTTTCCGGCGGTACCTCCGCGACGGTGCTTGGCATCGTCCTGTTTATCGCTGCGCTGAGCTTCATCTACCGCTGGACCGCGCGCAAGGTGCAAGCCCCTGAGCAGACCGACAACTAGGACAAGGCTGCGGCGGCCGCGCAGTAGGACGCTTCCTTATATATACGGATATGTACGTCTACATCTGGCGCCTCTGCGGGAGGCGCAAGATCGCTAGAGGCAAGCGCGTTGCACCTTGCAGTCGGGGTAGGAGAGTGCCAGAATAGTCGTTAGCACTCGCACAGAATGAGTGCTAGATAAATCTCCATCGTTGTGGTTGAGGTTGGTCCACACTCACCAGCCATGCCGTCGCGGGCGTCCGCAGCGAGAAAGACGTGAGTGTCGTCCTCAATAAATCCAAGGAGCACAAACACTATGGCAAAGATTATCGCTTTTGATGAAGAGGCCCGCCGCGGCCTTGAGCGCGGCCTGAATACTCTGGCTGACGCAGTCAAGGTCACCCTCGGCCCCAAGGGCCGCAACGTCGTCTTAGAAAAGTCCTGGGGCGCGCCGACCATTACCAATGACGGCGTTTCCATCGCTCGCGAAATCGAGCTCGAGGATGCTTACGAGAAGATCGGCGCCGAGCTGGTCAAGGAAGTTGCCAAGAAGACCGATGACGTCGCCGGCGACGGCACCACCACCGCAACCGTTCTGGCACAGGCACTCGTGCGTGAGGGTCTGCGCAACGTAGCTGCAGGCTCCAACCCCATGGGCATCAAGCGTGGCATCGAGACCGCTACCAAGAAGGTTGTGGACTCCCTGCTGTCTTCCGCAAAGGAAGTAGAAACCCAGGAGCAGATCGCTACCACCGCTGGTATTTCCGCTGCGGATCCAGCAATTGGTGAGAAGATCGCTGAGGCAATGTACACCGTGGGCAACGGTTCCGTAAACAAGGATTCCGTTATCACCGTGGAAGAGTCCAACACCTTCGGCGTTGACCTCGAGGTTACCGAGGGCATGCGCTTTGATAAGGGCTACATTTCCGGCTACTTCGCTACCGATATGGAGCGCCAGGAGGCAGTCCTTGAGGATCCCTACATCCTGCTGGTGTCCTCCAAGATCTCCAATATCAAGGACCTCGTCCCGCTGCTGGAGAAGGTCATGCAGTCCGGCAAGCCGCTGCTGATCATCGCCGAGGACGTTGAGGGCGAAGCCCTGTCCACCCTCGTGGTTAACAAGATCCGCGGCACCTTCAAGTCCGTTGCCGTGAAGGCTCCGGGCTTCGGTGACCGCCGCAAGGCCACCCTGCAGGACATGGCCATCCTGACCGGCGGCCAGGTCATCTCCGAAGAAGTTGGCCTCTCCCTCGAGACCGCCGAGCTCGAGTACCTGGGCCAGGCACGCAAGGTCGTTGTCACCAAGGATGAGACCACCATCGTCCAGGGTGCTGGCACCCAGGAGCAGATCGATGGCCGCATCAAGCAGATCCGCGCCGAGATCGAGAACTCCGATTCCGATTACGACCGCGAGAAGCTGCAGGAGCGTCTGGCTAAGCTCTCCGGCGGGGTGGCCGTGCTCAAGGTCGGTGCCGCCACCGAGGTTGAGCTTAAGGAACGCAAGCACCGCATCGAGGATGCCGTGCGCAACGCCAAGGCAGCCGTGGAAGAAGGCATCGTTGCCGGCGGTGGCGTTGCCCTGCTGCAGGCCGCTTCCGTTCTTGACTCCATTGAGGCCGAAGGCGACGAGGCAACCGGTGTAAAGATCGTCCGCGAGGCACTGTCCGCACCGCTGAAGCAGATCGCTCACAACGCTGGCCTCGAGCCTGGCGTGGTGGCCGACAAGGTCTCCGGCCTGTCTGCCGGCGAGGGCCTCAACGCCGCCACCGGTGAGTACGTCAACCTCATGGAATCCGGCATCAATGACCCGGTTAAGGTCACCCGCTCCGCACTGCAGAACGCTGCGTCCATTGCAGCACTGTTCCTGACCACCGAGGCCGTTGTAGCCGATAAGCCAGAGCCTGCCGGCTCCAACAACGCTATGCCTGACGCTGACGCTATGGGCGGCATGGGCTTCTAAACCAAGAGAGCCTAGAAAGCCTGCCGTATAGCCCTTATATAGGCCTCTCAGGCGATATAAGAGATTTACGCGTCAACGCCTCAGTGGGGCACGTTAAGTGTCAATGCGCCCCTCCAATGTGCATATACCGCACAATGGAGGGGCGCTTCGGCGTGTCTAAGGCATTTTGTAAGTTTGCCGTGTTAGGGGACGATGAAAATGCATCGAAATCGCGACATAAACGACGAAAACGCTAGTCATTGACGTCTTTCTTAAGGGGTGACGGCTTTGTCATGGGGCGCTGAAAACTAGGACATTGAGGCTAAGTAAGCGTTCCCTTACCTAATAACACCAGCCACATGCGTCACACTACCCCTTGATGTGGGTGCTTGGGTGGGTGATAGGTGGAAGAAAGTTCTGACTAGCTTAGCGTCTCGGGGAGGCGATATTTATCGCCATTTGCACCCTTGAGCGTTACAGTGTTCACCCGAATTTAACTAAACCGCTGTGTGGAGATTTTAAAACTGCAGCTCAGAGCTTTGGATGGATGTCATAAATTCCATTATGTGCTTATATAAAAGACAGCACCATCTCAGCGTAAATTGAAAAAGTCAAAAATTTTCCGCGAAGTGGACTTGCTTTCAATCGAAGTTGTGCCAAAATATCTCTTGTGACGCCCACTGAGGGTGTCTGCAAACTGCAAACCCCCTCCGGGGCAAAAAGCTTCGGAACATACTTTAGGAGTTCAAATATGGACCTCTCCACCATTCAGATGCACCTGGACAACTTTGTTAACACCTGGGAAGGCTGGAACAATGTCGTTAAGGGCCTGGATTCCCTCGTCGGCATTAAAGAGGGCTTCGCTACCGTCCGTGACTTGATTGTTGACGGTGCTGAGAACTTCCACGCCGCATCTTCCCTGTCTTCCAAGTAATTCACTAAAATCCCTATAATCTGAGGAGAAAAACATGCAGACTCTTTCCAGCGACATCTCTAACATCTACTCTGCAGCTGCCCATGTGTTCGAGGGCTTCTACAACTTCGTCGAGCCTTACATCGACATCGCTAAGGGCGTTTCCCAGCTGCTCGGCATGTTCCAGTAAGAACAGCCTTCTAAAGTGAGCTTATAAAGCTCCTGAAGTAGAATGGCCTACTCCGGTTGGAGTAGGCCATTTTTCGTTTTCTGTTTTATATACCTGTATGCAGGGGCGGCGTTGCCTTTTGGCGCGCTAGAAGCCATCGAACGGGTTACACTAAGTGCATGGCTGATATTAAAGACGATGAACTCCCTGAGATTGACCTTGCAAAGACAGACGGCTTTGTCGTCGATGGAGCGGATGAAGACGATCCGTCGCTGATCATGCCGGATGGTTCTCCCGTGGAAACGTGGCGCGAGAATTATCCTTATGACGAGCGCATGACGCGCGATGAATACGACACCATTAAGCGCTCGCTGCAGATTGAGCTTTTGAAGTGGCAGAACTGGACCAAGGAAACCGGCCAGCGCCACATTATCCTGTTTGAGGGCCGCGATGCTGCTGGCAAGGGCGGTACCATCAAGCGCTTTAATGAGCACCTGAACCCCCGTGGTGCGCGCACCGTGGCTTTGGAGAAGCCTTCACCGCGCGAATCCACGTCGTGGTACTTCCAGCGCTATATCGAGCATTTCCCTGCTGCGGGAGAGATCGTCTTTTTTGACCGCTCCTGGTACAACCGCTCCGGTGTGGAACGGGTTATGGGCTTTTGCACTGAGTCTCAGCACGCAGAGTTCCTGCGTGAGGTCCCCATGCTGGAAAATATGCTCTTAGGATCGGGTATCTCGCTGACCAAGCTGTGGTTCTCGGTTACTAGGAAGGAACAGCGCACGCGCTTTGCCATCCGCCAGATTGATCCGGTGCGCCAGTGGAAGCTCTCGCCGATGGACCTGGCTTCCCTGGATAAGTGGGATGACTACACGCGCGCGAAGGAAGAGCAGTTCCGCTATACGGATACGGAAGAATCGCCGTGGATTACCATCAAGTCCAATGACAAGAAGCGCGCTCGTGTCAATGCGATGCGCTATGTGCTCTCGAAATTCGAGTACACCAACAAGGACCATGAATTGGTGGGGGAGCCGGACACGAACATTGTTAAGCGTGGGCGCGACCAGATTGGTGATTAGTAGCTTTAAGGCCTAGCGCTTTTTCGGCGGGAAGATCGTGATAGTCGGTCTTCCAGCTTTGCTGTGTCTACGGCTTCTGTGGTGGCTTAGTCTTAGCTGGGGTTGGACCGTGATTTGGGGGCTATTGCTTAAAGAAACATCAGCCATAATTAAAAACTTCTTGAATTACGTTCCCGAGAAAACTACTATTAGGGTGACCTAAGAGTCATCTTGCCCGTATGCGTGGCATAACCCACATCTAAGGAGTATGTACATGATAAGGAAGAAACTGTGTGTCTTGGCTACCGCTACCGCTGTATCCATGGCACCGATTGCAGTATCGGGAACACTCACTGCTACCGCATTTGCGGGTGGCGGTGAACCAGCCGCTGAGGCAGCGGCCGATAAGACCGACGTGCTTGGCCGCTCGACGGTGTCTGATAAACAGATCGCCGATGAAGACGGCTACTTTGATAGCCACGATGGCGAAGGCGTGAAGATCTACTACCGCAAGCAGCTGGTAGAAAACCCGCGCGGCAATGTCGTATTGGCCCACGGTGTCTCCGAACACTCTGGTCGCTATGACTACGTGGCCAAGCGCCTGCTGGATGCCGGATACAACGTCTACCGCCTGGACCACCGTGGACACGGTAAATCTGCATCCGGCAGCACGCCGCTGGGGCACATTGATAACTTCCAGTACATCCTCAATGACTTCGACCGCGTCGTCGATATGGCCAAGGGCGAGCACCCCAATGTAAAGACCTTCCTGTTGGGTCACTCCATGGGCTCTCTGACCGTGCAGGCGTACGGTATCCGTGAACCTGGCAAGGTCGATGGCATCATCACCAATGGTGGCGGTGCACCATTGAACCTTTCCGGTAAGAAGGCAACCGGCCAGACCGTCACCCCAGAAGAAATTTCTGAGGTGCAAAAGCAGCTCGACCCCACCCTGTTCGAGCGCCTGCCGCTGGCGGATATCACCAGCTTTAACGCCAACTACGCGCAGAACCTAATCCCGCACCGCACCCACATTGGTGCGCAGTCGCCGGAGCTTTCTAAGAAGGTCATGTTGTCTAACCCGTTCACGGAGGGCATTTCCACCAGCCAGGCCGTGAAGGACGAGTACGCTACCAGCCCGCTTATCGCGCAGAAGACCAGCGCCGGTACCGCGCTGCAGCTGGGTGCTATTGCAACCTATGATGCCGTCAATGCGGACTTGTTCACCGCGCCGACGCTTATCATGCACGGCACCAAGGACGGCATTGTTCCGCCGTACTTCTCCCAGGACTGGTACAACTCCATTTCCTCTGAAGATGTGGAATACATCAACTGGGAGGGCCAGAAGCACGAGGTATTTAACGAGCCCGCCGCTGATCAGGCCCTCGATACCGTTGTGGATTGGCTGGACCGCCACGTGTAGAAGATAGCGTGTCTCGGGTTTAATAGGCCCGGCACACAATGACCTGCTTTCCCTGTCGTTGGGTTGGTACTTAGGCTTTAGCGGCCTAGGGAAGGTGGGTCATTTATGATTTGTTTGAATTATTTAGACTTGCGTAGAAGGTGTCCAACTCGGTGAGAATTGCTGTTGTGGGCAGGTTTTCCGTGAGGTAAGAGGCTAAATCACGGTCCAACATCGCTGCTACATCTTGGCAGGCCTCGTGGCATTCTCTAGGCCGTAATCGAGTATCTGTGCCCGTGACAGGGATGCCGCGAAGGACTACAGACTCGTGATGCGCAACCCTATTTCTAATTTTCTTTATCTCGAGGATTTTGGAATGAACCCACTTACGGGTCAGACCGTGAGTGGAAAATTCAGGATCTTTCTTCCGAGCTACTGAATTCGCACCTGGAAAGACAGAAATTAAGGCTTGGCGGGACCAAATTCTGTCATGATCAGCATTGTTGAAAGGGGCTGGTAAGCCCGTGGAGCCTCCTGTATCGAGGATATTTGTCCAAGTTCTAAACATGGAAGCAGCAATGACCCGTCCTCCCAGCCTTTTGCTTCGTTCGGTATTCTTGGTGAAGTCTGTTGGCAGGCTATTCCATGCTTCTGTGATATTGTCTCGAACCCGTTTATCGAACCCCATCTCGAGCTTGCAATACCAATCATCTCCGTATTCGGAGCTGAGATATCCAGAAACTGAGTTACGTAATGCTACTTCGATGAAGGCTATCTCATGAAAAAGGGAAGCACTAAGGTGGCGATCGAGTTCGTAGAGCTCAAAAGCCTTATCTGTGGATCCACCAGTTTTTGTAAGGTAGGGCTCCAACCTGTTTTCTGATAACCACTCTTTTTTAATCCGTTTACTACTCATGGCTACCAACTTAAAGGCTCTTTAAAAATATTTTTGATTGAGGCGGCACGTCCGATTATACTCGGTATAGTATTCCCCTCCTCGTGGTGGTCAACCGTTCAGCGGCTTGGCTGAGGAGGGGTCTTTTGCTTACATAACTCCGGATCCAGGCGTGGGCTATCCCCACGGCTCAATGGGGTTGCCCTGCCAGGTGGCGTTGGCGGGGACGCGGTCGCCGCGCATGACCAGGGAACCGGGGCCGACGGTGCTGGATTTACCAATGAGCGAGGCGGGTAGCGCCACCGAGTGGGAGGCGAGCGTGGAGCCGGCCTCGATGGTGACGGTATCCAGGCTCATCACGCGGTCCTGGAAGAGGTGGGTCTGCACCACGGTGCCGGGCCCCACGGAGGCACCGGCGCCGACGTGGCAGAGATCGGTTTCGGGGAACCAGTAGGAATCGATCCAGGCGCCCTTGCCAATGTCCACGCCCAGCCCCCGCAGGCCCAGGTTGATCTCTCCTGTGCCGTAGGTGTGCTGGAAGAACCACGGGGCGGCGACGACCTCTACGAAGGTATCTTGCAGCTCATTGAGCCAGACGAAGGCGCTCCACAGCGGGTGGTCGGCCGCGCTGTGCCTGCCCACGCAGATCCACTTCACGGCGATGGTCACGGCCATGGCGATAGCGCCCATTGCCATGAGCACGAGGCCGGAAAGTGCCCAGGTGGTGAGGAAGCCGACATCGGCAAGCAGGTAATACAGCGTCCCCAGGGTGGCGGCGAGCAGCATGGCCGAGAACATCGGCGCGAGCAGGCGCATGGTCTCTACGATGCCGCGGGCGGCCTTGAGCTTGAACCCCGGGTTATAGGTCAGGGCCTCGGCGGACTCAGCGGGGGCATCGATCTGCGCGGTAACGCGCCGCATGCGCTCTGGTGGGGAACCCCACCAGTTGGCGCCGGACTTGGTCTTCTTCGGGGTGGAAGATAACACCGCAACCAGGGAGTTCTTGGAAAGCTTGCGCCCAGGTGCGGTAATTCCGGAGTTGCCCACGAAGGAGCGCTTGCCCACCTTGGCCTCCCCGGTGTGTATCCACCCGCCGCCGAGCTCGTAGCCGCCGATCATGGTGTCATCGGCAAGGAAGGCGCCGTCTTTGACGTCCGTGAGTGCGGGGATCATCACGGCGGTGGAAATCTCCACGTCCTTGCCAATGCGCGCGCCCAAAGCGCGCAGCCACCGCGGGGTCAGCTGCGAGGCGTAGAGCGGGAAGAGCTGCGTGCGGGCCTCATCCATGAGGCGCTCGATGGCCCACAGGCGCCAACCGGCGGCAGAGCGCACCGGGTTCACGCCGGGTGAGATGCCGATGGACAGGATGCGCACGCCCAGCCAGGTCTGCAGCATGTAGGTGGCAAAGGCCGCAAGCGCCGCAAGGGGAGCGAAAAGCACCGCGCCGATGAAGCGGTTGCCGGAGGTGGAATGCACCAGTGCTAAATCCACGATGGCGCCGATAAGCAGCGCGATGAGCGGCTGCGCGGCCAGGAAGAGAGAGGTCGCACCGTAAATGGCCACCCACCAGGGGTGGCGCTTTGGCGGCTTGGAGGGGAAGCGGTGCTTGGAGCGGCCCACCTTCTTGGCGGGCGAGCCGGACCAGCGCTGGCCGTCCTTGATCTTCTTGCGGCCGGTGACGGTGGAACCCGCCTCCACGTGGGCGTACTTGCCCACCACGGTGCCAGGGAGCAGGGTGGAGCGCGCGCCTACGCGGGCGCCTTCCTTGATGTCGATGGCGCCGACGTGGAGGACGTCGCCGTCCAGCCAGTAGCCGGTGAGATCGACCTCCAGTTCCACCGCGGCGTGCTTGCCCAGGGTGAGCAGGCCCGTCACCGGTGGCAGCGAGTGTAGATCCACGCCGCGCTTCATCTTCACGCCTAGGGCGCGGGCGTAGTTATTGACCCAGGTGGCGCCCGCAATGGAGCGCGATCCCGAGGCATCGGCCCACCGCTCCGCGGCCCAAATGCGCAGGTGGATCGAACCGCCGCGCGGGTAATCGCCGGGCGTGATGCCGGCGGTAATCAGGCGCGCGCCAAAGCCACCGATGGGGAGGCGCCCCAGCGGCGTGGCAAAGATGAGCACCAGCGCGATGACCAGCCACCACGGGAAGGACTGTGCCCAATTAACGCCCAAGGCGGAGGCCACGGTCGAGCCCAGCATGAGCCAGGCCAGCCAGGTGGTCGCCGCCAGCGTCATGGCGGGGATCTGCAGTAGCGTTTGGGCCATGCGGGTCTTAGCGCCCACGGGGGTGACCTCGCGCAGCGGTTTCTGTTGCTCCGCCGCGGGGCGCGGTTCGGCGCCGGCGATAAGTTCTGCCAGCGAACCAAGACGTGGGTGATCATAGAGATCGCGCACGGCCACGGTGGGGTAGCGATCGCGGATGTGGCCCACCAGCGTCGCCGCGGCCAGGGAAGTGCCGCCAAGGTCGAAGAAATCGGCGTTCTCATCCTCCACGGATACACCGAGGGTCTCGACCCAGAGCTCGGCCAGCCACTTCTCGGTCTCTGTCAGCGTGGTCGATTCCACGCCGACGCCGGGCAGCGGCCACGGCAGCGCCTTCTTATCCACCTTGCCGGAGGTGCGCACCGGCAGCTTATCCATCACGCAGATGCGCGGGACCAGCGCCGCAGGCATGGTTTCCGCCAGGCGTTCGTGGGCCACGCCGTGGTTAAAACCGCGCGCCTCATCTTCCAGCGAGACGTACCCCACCAGCACGGATTCACCGCCGGGGGTCTTTTGCACGGCCACGGCGGAGTTGTAGACGTTATCCAGCGCGGCGACATTTGCGTCGACCTCACCCAGCTCAATGCGGCGTCCGCCAATCTTTACCTGGTCATCCACGCGGCCCACAAAGTACAGGCCGTCTTCTTCCAGGCGCACGTGGTCACCGGTGCGGTAAGCGCGCTGCCAGCCCATGGATTCCAGCGGCGCGTATTTCTCCGCATCCTTCTGCGGGTCCAGGTAGCTGGCCAGGCCCACGCCACCGATGACCAATTCGCCGGTCTCGCCCAAGCCAACGGGCTGGCCCTGCTTATCGATGACCACCAAATCCCACCCATTCAGCGGCAGCCCGATTGATACCGCGTGCCCCGGGATCATCCGTTGCGCGCAGGCGACGACCGTGGCCTCCGTGGGGCCGTAGGTATTCCACATCTCACGGTCTTCGGTGGCCAGGCGGTCCACCAATTCTTGGGAGCAGGCCTCGCCGCCGACGATGAGCAGGCGGATATTATCCAGCGCCTCCGCAGGCCACAGGCCCGCCAGGGTGGGAACCGTGGAGACGACGGTGATATCGCGGCGAATCAGCCACGGGCCGAGGTCCATGCCGGACCGCACCAAGGAACGCGGAGCCGGGACCAGGCAACCGCCGTGGCCCCAGGCCAGCCACATCTCTTCACAGGATGCGTCGAAGGCAACCGAAAGCCCAGCTAGCACGCGGTCTTCTGGACCTAGCGGGCCGTGGGGATGATCGATGAGGAAGAGGCTGGCCTCCGCGTCCACGAAGGCGGCCGCCGAGCGGTGGCTGACGGCCACGCCCTTTGGCTTGCCCGTGGAACCAGAGGTAAAGATGATCCACGCGGTGTCTTCGGGCCGCGGGGCCTCGACGCCCTCTGCCGCGTGGCGCGGGTGTTCGCGCAGGAAGCGGAAGCCGTCATCGCTAAACAGGCCATCGATATCGGCCTCGCCGAAGACCATCTCCGCGCGCTCATCCGGATCGTCTGCGTCCACCGGCACGTAGGCCGCACCCGCGGCCAGGGTGGACAGGATGGCAAGGTAGAGATCCCGCTTGCCAGACGTCATCCGGATGCCGATGCGATCGCCCCGGCGCACGCCATTGACGTGCAGCTCCGTGGCCCACAGTTGGACCTCGTGGACGAGTTCGGCGTAGGTGATGATTTCGCCATCGTCAAGCGCGGCGGCTTCCGGGTGGATCTCCGCGGTGGTGGTAATGATGTCCCACAGCGTGCGCGGGCGCGGGGCCAGATCGCGCAGGAGGTACTGCTGCGGGACGCTAGGTCTACTACACTCTTCGGGCTCGTCCATCCTTATGCCTCGTCCTCGTCCGCGGCGATGATGGCCTTGGCCAGCTTGCGCAGGTGCTTGAGCTGCTTATTGGTGGATACGTCGAGCGCGTCATCCTCGGCGTTGGCTACGAGCTCCGTCAAGTCCTTGTGGGTCTTGGTGCCCTTCTTGGTGCACGCGACGATTTGGCGGCGGCGGTCCTTGGGATCGCGCTCGCGCTTGGCCCAGCCGCGGTCCTCGAGGGCATCAATAAGCCGCACCATATCGGAGGCGTCGATGGCCAAGGTCTCAGACAGGAAGGACTGGGAGGCGGCATCCGCCTCCACGAGGCAGGTGAGCACCCAGAACTCGCGGATGGTGGTCTGCTTGGTCTGCAGGGCCGCCTCGACGCCATCGCGGGTGCGGCGGCGCAGGCGCTCTAGCTGGAAGGACGGGGATTCGAGCAGGGAGGTTGGTATGCCGGAATTATTAGTGGAAGACATACCATCATCATAATCTTAAAAGATGGGTAAAGGCCAATTAATTGCGGATAACTGGCAGGCCATCCGCCTCCCACTGGTTGGTACCGCCCTCGACATTAATAACATCCCAGCCCAGGGCGTGTTCCAGATACTGGCAGACCTGCGCGCTGCGCCCGCCCGAGTGGCAGATGACATAAATATCGCGGTCCGGGTCGATTTCCTGGATGCGACCCGTTATCTCACTCATGGGAATATGGGTGGCACCCTGCGCGTGCACGGTGGCCCATTCGTCGTTTTCGCGCACATCGATAAGCTGCGCGCCTGCGGGAACTTCGGTTGGCTGTACGTTTTGCATACCCCGCAGTCTACGTGCCGCGCGCTAGCCGCCGTAGGTGGCCGCGGACAGGTACTGCAAGATCGCCTTCACGCGGCGGTTATCCTCGCTGGGGTCTAGGCGCAGTTTGGTAAAGATATTGGACACGTGCTTGGCCACCGCGGCATTCGAGAGCACCAGCTCGGCGGCGATATCCTTATTGGACTTCCCGCGCGACATCAGCTCCAGGACCTCGCGCTCGCGCGGGCTCAGCTCGCCCAACCCGCTGCGCCCGGAGCGCATCAGGGCTTGCGCCACCGTCGGATCGATGACCGTGCCGCCCTGGGCCACCACCTCGAGGCTGGCCAAGAAATCGCGCACCTCCGAAACGCGATCCTTGAGCAAATACCCAGTGCCCGCATCCGGGGAATCAAACAGCGCCACCGCATACGCCGGCGCCACGTACTGCGATAACACCATCACCGGCAGGCCCGGATAAGCCCGGCGCAGCGCCACCGCCGCCTTCAGCCCATCATCGCCCATCTCCGGCGGCATGCGCACATCCGTTATCACCACGTCCGGCAACTGGGCACTCAGCTTGCCGATGACGCCCTCCAGCTCCACCGCCGTTCCCGCCCTGCCTACAATCTCGTGGCCACGGCGCTCCAAGAGCCCGGCGAGCCCCTCGCGCAGGATCGCGGAATCATCCGCAATCACAATCCTTAATCCACTCATGCTGATACTCCCGTCTGCCCGCGCTCCAAAAGGAGCGGAATCGTGCACCTTACCCGCGTTGGGCCTCCCTCCGGCGAGGACAGCGACATCTCCCCGCCAAAGGCCGCCAGCCGCTCGGCCATGCCGGCCAGCCCGCGCCCCGGCTCCACCTGCGCTCCGCCCGGGCCCTCATCCACAACCGAGATGCGCAGCGCCGCATCCGAGGTGATGAGCACCGAAACCGGCGCGCCGGGCGCGTGCTTGGCGGCATTGGTCAGCGCCTCGGTGCCAAAGAAATAACCGCAGGCCAGCACGCTGGCGGAAAGCCGCGGCAACGGGTGTGGGGCGTAGACGCTGACGTGGGGGCCGTGGGCGGAGGCGGCATCGGCAAGCGCGGCCACCAAACCGTGATCCTGGAGGACCTGCGGGTGAATGCCGTGCACCGTCGCGCGCAGCGAACGCAGGCCGCGATCCACGTCCTGCTTCGCGGCGGTGAGCAGCTCGGCCTCGGTGCCGGTGGCATCCAGCAGGGCCTCACCGAGCTTCATGCTGGCCGCCACCAAATATTGCTGCGCGCCATCGTGCAGATCCCGCTCGATGCGGGCGCGCTCTACCTCGTAGGCATCCGCGATCGCGCGGCGCGAGGCCGTCAGCTCCGCGATGACCCGCGCCTGCCGCTCCTCATTGCTGGTGGCCTGCTTCTTGCTGAAAATCACGCCCCCAAGCCTAATCGCGCGCGCCCCAGGCAGGGGTAAAGCTAGCACTACCGGGAAAGTATCCTTAGCGCTGTAGGAATAGCACGCCCGGCACGGTGAAATGAACAGCATGACACAGACACTTTCCCTCCACGACATCACGAAGGATTTCGGCGGCGGCCCCGTGCTGGCCGGCATCACCCTGGACATCACCCCGGGCGAGCTCGTCGCCATCATGGGGCCCTCCGGCTCCGGCAAATCCACGCTGCTGCACTGCATGTCCGGCGTGCTCACGCCCACCGACGGCAGCGTCCGCTTCGGCGACGCGGACATCTCCACGCTTTCCGATGCCGCCCGCTCCCGCACCCGCCTCCGCCACTTCGGCTTCGTCTTCCAGGACGGCCAGCTTTTGCCGGAACTGACCAACCTGGACAATGTGGCGCTGCCCGCGATGCTCAACGGGCTGGGTCGGCGCGCGGCCCGTTCGAAGGCGCTGTCACTGCTCGACCAGCTCGGGCTCGGCGACCTCGCGGACCGCCGCCCCGCCCAAGTCTCCGGCGGCCAGGCCCAGCGCGTGACCATCGCCCGCGCCCTCGTGGCCAACCCCGGCGTCGTCTTTGCCGATGAACCCACCGGCGCCCTCGACCAAGCCACCGGCCACGAGGTCATGCAGATGCTGACCACCACCGTGCGCCAATCCGGCGCCAGCCTGGTCATGGTCACCCATGACCCCAAGGTGGCGGACTGGATGCAGCGCCGCGTGGAAATCCGCGACGGCATCATTCACGATGACCGCCGCCTGGGGGTGCAGCCATGAATACCGCGACCCTAGTCCTCAGTCTCCAACGCGAATCCGTCCGCGCCCGCTCCGGTGCGGGCATTGTCAGCGTGCTGGCCATCGTGAGCCTGACGCTGGGTTCTGCCATCGCCTTTCTCGTCGCCGGCGGCACCTGGATGTTCTGGCAGCGCGTTCATCACCCAGAAGACGCCGTGCCCGCCCTGCGCGCCGCCGCCGGCGAAAACCCGGAAAACTACTTCATGCCCTGGTTCGTCCTCGCGCTCATGGCCTGCGCCTTCATCGTTCCCGCACTCTTCAACCTGACCGCGCAGGCCGCGGTCCTCGGCGCCTCCGGCCGGGAACAGCGCCTGTCCACCCTCCGCCTTTTGGGCCTAAGCTCCCACCAGGTCGAGCGCATGGCCGCCGTGGAGACCGGCCTCCAAGCCCTCATCGGCATCGTGCTGGGCTGGCTCATCAGCGTGCTCATCGCCCCCGTCTTCACGCACGTGAAATTCCAGGACCGCCCCGTTGCCTTCGAGGAAATCATCCTGCCCTGGTGGGGATACCTCGCGGTGGCCGCAGTCCTTTTCCTCCTCGCCCTCGCTGCGGCCCTTGCTGGCATGTGGCGCGTGCGCGTCAGCCCCCTCGGCGTGGCTAAACGCCAGATGCCCGCCGCTTTCCGATGGTGGCGCCTCATCGCCTTCCTCCTCATCGTCATCGTCGGCGGTGTCCTGCTCAAAGGCCAATCCGGTACCCCCGAAATCTCCATGGTCGTCCCGCTCTTCGCGGTGATCATGAGCATCAACCTGGTCGCGCCCTACCTCCTGCAACTCGGCGCGCGCCTTTTGGCTTTGCTCCCCGGCACCGCGCACCTCGTAGCCTGCCAGCGCGTGGGCGCCAACGCCCGCCGCGCCTGGCGGCAAAGCGCGGCCATCGGCTTCTTCGGCTTCCTCGCCGGCTTCCTGATGGGCTCGCCCAATGGCACCGATGCGCTTGCCACCGCTCTGAAAGAAGAACAAGAAACGGGCATCGTGTTCCGAGACGTCTCCACCGGGGTCGTCCTGACCTTGCTCTTCGGCTTCGCGCTGACCAGCATGTCCATCTTCCTCGGCCAAGTATCGTCCGCCTTCGAGGACAAAGAACTCATTCGCTCCCTTGACCTGATGGGCGTGCCGCGCCGCTTCCAATTCCGCGCGAACACCCTCGCCGTGATGGGACCCATCGTCGCGCTCAGTATCTTCGGTTTCCTCTTCGGTGCCGGCATCGCCGGCACAATGTTCTTGAGCATCGTCTGGGACGAAGGCGTCGACCTCGCCGAACGGCTCCTCATTTCCTTCAGCTTCCTCGCCGTGGGCTGGGCGGTGACCTTCCTCGCCATCGCGCTCGTCGAGCCCCTGCGCGGTCACGTTCTCCGCAGTGGCCGCCGCAAGGAATAGCCGGTTTCCTCGGGCGCGCCGGGCTGTGGTTCTGGGGTTTTGGCCCTGGCCCAGACTCTGGCCCGGCTGGGCCTATGCCCGGCCTTGCGCTGGTCAGCTGTTGAGCCAGCCTTGCTTCAGCGCCGCGCGCTTTCATGCCGCCACAAGCGGTGCCACTGCCAGGGAGGACGCGCAAAGGGTCGCTTATTCTTTGCCGTGGCCATTACCTGCTGCACCACGAAATCTGGGTAGTGGTCAATCGTCGTTGCGGTGAAGTGGAGGGGCTTCCAGCCGCGATGGACGGCATCGTTAAGCTTGTGCCTGTCCAACTCAAACTGGCGGCGATTTTCGCCCCGGTGGTAGGCGTAGCCATCGACCTCGATGGCGATTTTGTGCTCCTTAATCATCAGATCCCAGTGGTAGGGGCCTATTTTTATATTGTTCTGGACCGCGAAATGCGGCGCGAGGGCGCGCGTTAACTGGCGCTCCGGCACGCTATCCGTGCCGATGATCGCCCTGTCCAACGCACGCTTTACCGGCCGCGGAAACCGCTGGTAGTCCAGCTTATTCAGCTCCAGCCGGCTGACCCCATCTTTGCCGGAATAAAAGTCCTCGAGGAAGGCGACCGCATCATCCTCCGGCATCGCCTCGACCGCCTGCAGTGGATTGCACACGGTGACGCCGTCCCAGGTCAACGCGCCCTTCGGCCGGGCGCGGCGCGAAGTGAAGTACTTACTCGACGGCAGCGATGAGCTGCGCAGGAATTCCAGCGGAAAGCGCAGCGGCTTTTCGACGTGCTTGAGCGCGGCCGAGTAACCGTCGAGCGCGCAATCCGGCCACTCCTCGCTCATGATGCGCGCGAGCTGGTTTGGCGTCGGTTCCTCTGACAGGCAGAAGCCGTTCGCGATCCGGACGGCGCCGTGGCGTACCGCTTGCTGAGCGGCACTTTTCCCCCGAAAAATTTCCATTCGTATCCCTCGATCTCCCTCGATCCCCCGAAACGAAGGTTGTGTGGCGCGGTTGGGCGGTTTTCAGCGCGGTTGGGTGCTTGGTTGGTGGGTTTTGATGCGTTTTAACAAATAGTGACCTCAAACCCCGCGGTTTCCGCGGCCTATTTGTCAAAACGCATCAGCTGGGCCTCAAAACAGACTTCACGGCCCTAAAACGCCGAGCTCGGCCCCGCAAAAGCGCGGACCGAGCCCTAAAGCCCCCGAAGCCCCCGCAAACCCCGCGACCTACTTCAGGCGAGCCTTGGCCTCTTCCAGAATCTTCTCGGCCTCAGCCTTGTCGCCCCAGCCGGAACCGGAAACTTCCTTGTTGGGCTCGAGGTCCTTGTAGTGCACGAAGAAGTGCTCGATTTCGTCCTTGATGTGCTGTTCCACATCGTTGATGTCCTGGTAGCGCTCCCAGCGCGGGTCATCGATGACGGCGAGCAGCTTGTCGTCGCCGCCGGCCTCGTCGGTCATCTTGAACACGCCGACGATGCGGGCTTCAACGATGACGCCAGGGAAAACGGGCTCGGGGAGGATGACGAGGGCGTCGAGGGGGTCGCCGTCTTCGCCAAGCGTGTGGTCGATGAAGCCGTAGTCGGCGGGGTAGGCCATTGGGGTGAACAGGTAGCGGTCCAGGTAGACCTTGCCGGACTCGTGGTCCACCTCGTACTTATTGCGGGAGCCCTTTGGGATTTCAATGGTTACTTCAACGCTCACAGCGATGTCCTCCATATGGGATTGGGTGTTAATTACTGTCAATAGTCTAGCGCGTTGCCCATCCGCGCTAGGGTTGGTGGCGATGAAAGCTAAGAAGGTTTGGTGGTCAGTAACCGCGCTGGTGGTCACGGCGGCGGTCGGGGGCACGGCTGCGCTGGGGGTTACCATCCAGCGCGAGTACGGCGATCTTTCGCATGGCGAGGCCGAAACGGTCCAGGCACCGGAAAATCCCCTGCAGCCGGCTAAGGCGCAGGACGTGGATTTTGCGGCGCTCAGCGCGAAGCTCGATGAGCTGGGCAAGAACGAGGATTTGGCCACCTTTGGCGGGCAGGTCATCGATAGTGAGACCGGCACGGTGGTGTGGGAGCGCGCTGCGGATAAGGCGCTGACCCCGGCTTCCTCGACGAAGGTGCTGACCACCGCCGCGGCAACGCTGGCCCTGGATGAGTCCAAGCGGATTACCACCAAGGTCTACCGCGGCAAGGACCCGAACAACGTGGTGATCAAGGCGGCTGGCGATGTCTGGATGACCAACGAGCAGCTCGATGAGCTGGCGAATCAGATTAAAAAGACCGGCACCCAGGCGGCGGGCGTGTACATCGATACCTCCGCGTGGGCGGGCGAGCCGCAGGCGCCTGGCTGGGATCCGGAGAACGTGGATGAGGGCTTCGTCGCGCCCTTGGAACCGGCCATGCTCTACGGCGGGCGCATTGGCGCAACGGAGGGCGATGTCCCGCGCAGCCACACCCCGGCCCTCGACGTCGCGGGCGAGCTGGCCAAGCGCCTGGGCACGGATAAATTCGCCCCCGGCACGGTGACGGAAGGCGCGGAGGAGCTGGCCAGCGTCGAGTCGGCTCCCTTGAGCGAGCGCGCGCTGGAGATGGTGCGGCATTCCGATAACGTCATGGCGGAGGCCATTGCCCGCGAGCTTGCCGATGCCCGCGGCAAACAGCCCAGCTTCCAGGCCGACACCCAAGCCACGCTGGACGTGCTCCGTGAGCACGGGTTCGATGTCAGCGGCGTGGATATCAAGGACAACTCGGGCCTTTCGGTAGATAATCGGTTGAGCGCGAGCGTGCTGGCGGAGATTGTCAACGGCGCGGTCGAAGAACCGCAGCTGCGCCCCTTGACGGCGTATTTGCCGGTCGCAGGTGGCGACGGCACGCTGCACGAGCGCTACGGGGAGTCTGCGGCGCGCGGGTTTGTCCGGGCAAAGACCGGCACGTTGACCGGCGTATCCGCACTGGCGGGCACCGCGCAAGGCCAATCCGGGCGAGTGTATTCCTTTGCGTTCTTGGTCAATGATGGCGAGATTATGGCGGCGCGCGCGGCCCAAGATGACCTCGCCGCGGCGCTGCACGAGTTTTAAATGAGCCCACAGCCTGGAGTTATGCCGTTTTGGCCGCGGGTTTCGCCGCATTTTTTGGCCTGCCGGCGCGCGGTCCGCGCGGCACAGTTGGACCATACCGTGGCGGTGGGGCTATCCGGCGGCGCGGATTCCTTGGCACTGTGCGCGGCAATGATCGCTGAGGGTCATGACATGATCGCGCTGTGCGTCGACCACGGATTGCAGGATGGCTCGCGTGAGCAGGCTGAAAGGGCCGCTCGGCAAGCAGAAAGCTTGGGTGCGCGGGCGCGGGTGCTCGCAGTTCGGGTACTGGAGGAAGCGGGGAATTCGCTGGAAGCGGTGGCTAGGCAAGCGCGCTACCAAGCGATGTCCGCAGCCGCGCGCGAAGACGGAGCTTCGCGCAGAGGAGGAGGGCCGCTGGAGATTGCCGTGGCGCACACGGCCGATGACCAGGCGGAAACGCTCCTCCTTGGCGCCCTGCGCGGCCGGGTGGCCGGCATGCCGGAGCGAGCAGTGGTCGAAGGCGCGCGGGTGGTGCGGCCATTTCTGCAGGTACGCCGTGCCGATACGGAGGGCGCGTGCGCGGAGCTGGGGCTGGACGTGTGGCAGGACCCGCAGAACGCGGATACGGATTTTCGGCGGGTAGCGCTGCGACGGGAGATCATCCCAGAGTTGTCTCGGGTTATCGGCGGTGATGCGGTGCCGGCGCTGGCGCAGGCGGCGATGGATACCGCGCGCGATGAAGAATACCTCGCCACGGCGGCCACCGCGGACTGTGCGGAATTGGCCGCGCTGCCGGAGCCGCGACGCCGGCGCGCTATTGCGGCCTGGCTCATCGAGCGGGGAGTGAAGGTGACGAGGGAAGGGCTTGGGGGCATCGGCAAGCTGTGTACCAACTGGCACGGACAAGGGCCGGTGGCTGTGAGTTCGGCGCGGCAGGCGGGGCAGAGGTTGGAAGTAGCACGTATAGGTGGCAAACTGGCACTATTGTCTGGTCATTAAAGGAGCGCACACGTGCACGACAAGAAAGACTTCGCCGTCCCCGCAAACCGCTACGGAGACGATGTAGAAGCAATCCTCATCACGGAAGAGGAAATTAAAGACCGCGTCCAGCAGCTGGCGGATGCGGTATCTGAGAAATATGCCGACGCCGAGCAGGACCTGCTTTTGGTCTGCGTATTAAAGGGTGCGGCCTTTTTCCTGACGGACTTCGCGCGCAAGCTATCCATCCCCTCGGAGCTGGAGTTTATGGCCGTCTCCTCGTACGGCGCCTCCACGTCTTCTTCTGGGGTGGTGCGCATCTTGAAGGACTTGGACCGGGATATCGCCGGGCGCGATGTGGTCATTGTGGAAGACATCATCGACTCGGGCCTGACGCTATCCTGGCTCATTCGCAACCTGCGGGGGCGCAACCCGAAGTCGCTCAACGTGGTGACCTTGTTGCGCAAGCCGGAAGTGGTCAAGGCGCAGATCGATCTGCTCGATGTGGGCTTTGATATCCCCAATGAATTCGTCATTGGCTATGGCCTTGACTACGCGGAACGCTACCGCGACCTGCCCTTTGTGGGCACCCTTCACCCTGATGTCTATACCACCAACTAAAATCGCGCAGTAATGAAAAACAATAAACTCCTTCGCTACGGCGGCATTGCGGCGCTGATCCTCGTAGCGCTGTACGCCTTTACGTTCTTTAGCAACGAGACCCGCGGATACGTGGACGCGGATACCTCCGTGGCCTTAAAACAGCTGCAGGATAAAAACGTTGACGAGGTAGAAATTGATGACCGCGAGCAGCGCCTGCGCATCAAGCTCAAGGACGAAATCACGGTAGAAGAGCGCGAGGGCGTACAAGAGATCGTGTCTCAGTACCCCGCGCGCGCCTCCGAGCAGGTCTTTGATGCGGTCAAGGATTCGGGTGCGGAGAAGTACGAGACCAACGTCACCCAGGAATCCTTCTTGGGCTCCATGCTCAGCTTCCTGCTGCCGATGATCATCCTCTTCGGCCTGCTGTTCTGGCTCATGTCCCGCATGCAGCAGGGTGCCGGCGGCATGTTCGGCATCGGCGGCTCCAAGGCCAAGGAGCTGACCAAGGATATGCCGACCAATACCTTCGAGGATGTTGCCGGCGCCGATGAGGCCGTGGATGAGCTGCAGGAAATCAAGGACTTCCTGGAGGATCCGACGCGCTACCACGACCTGGGCGCGAAGATTCCGCGCGGTGTGCTGCTCTATGGCCCTCCGGGTACCGGTAAGACCCTGTTGGCTCGCGCCGTTGCGGGCGAGGCCGGCGTGCCGTTTTATTCCATCTCCGGTTCGGACTTCGTGGAGATGTTCGTCGGTGTCGGTGCCTCCCGCGTGCGCGACCTGTTCAAGCAGGCCAAGGAGCACAGCCCGTGCATCATCTTCGTGGACGAGATCGACGCCGTGGGCCGCCAGCGCGGATCCGGTACCGGCGGCGGGCACGATGAGCGCGAGCAGACCCTGAACCAGCTGCTGGTGGAGATGGACGGCTTTGGCGACCGCGAGGGCGTTATCCTCATCGCGGCCACCAACCGCCCCGATATTTTGGACCCGGCGTTGCTGCGCCCCGGCCGTTTCGACCGCCAGATTCCGGTCACCAACCCGGATCTGGCCGGCCGCGAGCAGATCCTGCGCGTGCACGCCAAGGACAAGCCCCTGGCAGAAGAGGTCGATGTGGCGCAGCTGGCCAAGCGCACCGCCGGCATGTCCGGTGCAGACCTTGCCAATGTGCTTAACGAGGCCGCGCTTCTCACTGCCCGCATCGGCGGCAACGTCATTACTTACGACGCGCTGGAAGAGGCCACCGACCGCGTGGTGGGCGGTCCACGGCGCCAGGGCAAGATCATCTCCGAGCACGAGAAGAAGGTCACCGCCTACCACGAGGGCGGCCACACCCTGTCCGCGTGGGCGCTCAAGGACATCGAGCGCGTGTACAAGGTCACCATCCTGGCCCGCGGCCGCACCGGTGGCCATGCCATGACCTCGCAGGAAGACGACAAGGGCATGTACACCCGCGACGAGCTGTTTTCCCGTTTGGTCTTTGCCATGGGCGGCCGCGCCGCCGAGGAATTGGTCTTCGGTGCGCCCACCACGGGCGCGTCCTCCGATATTGAGAACGCCACCAAGATTGCCCGCGCGATGCTGACCGAGTACGGCTTTTCGCCCGACCTGGGCACCGTGAAGTACGGCCAGGAGCAGGGCGATCCGTTCAGCCACATGGGCGGGGGCGGCGGCTCCATCGATTATTCGGATGACGTTGCGGCCAAGATCGATGAGCAGATGCGCTACCTCCTCGAGCGCGCGCACGAGCAGGCCTACGACATCCTGCGCACCAACCGCGAGTTCCTGGACAAGCTAGCCGAGGCCCTCCTTGAGAAGGAGACCCTGCGCCGGCCGGATCTGGAGAGCATCTTCGACGGCATCGTCCCGCGCGATGCCTACGATGTCTTCCCCGGCGAAGACGATCGCTTCCCGCGCCAGATTGGTTACGCGCCGGTCAAGACCCCGGTCGAGCTGGCCAAGGAGCGCGGCGAGGAGCTTCCAAAACGCATGACGCTTCTCGATGCCTCCCGCGCCGCCCGCGAGCGCCGCCTCGCCGGCGAAGAGCTCAAGGGCGAAGTTGGCTTTAACTTTGGCCAGCACGCCGGCGACTACGTGGACCCCGAAACCGTGCGCGAGCTGCACGGCGGCAGCGATGGCCGCAGCGACCGCAGCGGCCGCGCGGATCAGAACGACCGCGCGGACCAGAGCGAGGGTGGCGACCGCGCCGACCGGAGCGACCACGACCGCGCCGACCACAACGACCGCGGGGAGCGCGACGGTGGGGAAGGGCGATCGGATTCGGCATCGGAAAGCAGGGGCAAGCACCACAAGCCCGAGGGAGAAACCAGCCAATGGTTCACCCCAGGTTGGAATGAGTCTTCCCGCCGCGATAACCCCTACGCGCGCGATGCGGAAAAGCCGCGCGATGATAAAGAGTAAGAAGTACGTGCATGTCTGAAAATCACACTGATAACCAGCAGGTGCCCGCCCGCGCGCCGTATGACCACGAGCGAGCGGAGGCGGCCGTCCGCGAGCTGCTCCTTGCCGTTGGTGAGGATCCTGACCGTGAAGGCCTGCGCGAAACCCCGGCACGCGTGGCCCGCGCCTACCGGGAGGTCTTCGCCGGCCTGCACGAGGATCCAACGGAAGTGCTGCATAAGACCTTTGCCGAGGATCACCAGGAACTGGTCTTGGTGCGCGATATTCCCATCTACTCCACCTGCGAGCACCACCTCGTGCCGTTTTATGGCGTGGCGCATATTGGCTATATTCCCGGCAAGGATGGACACGTCACTGGGCTAAGCAAGCTGGCCCGCCTGGCGGATTTGTATGCCAAGCGCCCGCAGGTCCAAGAGCGCCTGACCCAGCAGATTGCCGATGCGCTCGTTAATGTTCTCGAGGCCCAATCCGTCATCGTGGTCATCGAGTGCGAGCACCTGTGCATGGCCATGCGCGGCATCCGAAAGCCGGGCGCAACCACAACGACCTCCGCGGTACGCGGCGGGTTTAAAAATAACGCCGCCTCGCGCGCAGAAGTGCTCAGTTTTATTCGTACGTAGCGCGTACGCAGTCGAGTTTGTCGAGCGAAAAGGAGAACGCAGTGCATCCGGCTTCCTCAGTTGGAGAATTGACCATCGCGAAGCGCACGCTCGTCATGGGCATCGTGAATGTTACGAAGGATTCCTTTTCCGATGGCGGGCGGTGGCTCGACTTCGACGCTGCCACCACTCATGCCCGTGAACTGGTGGAACAGGGCGCGGATATGATCGATGTGGGCGGCGAATCCACCCGCCCGGGTGCGGTGCGCGTGGAGGCGCAGGAAGAGGCCGACCGCGTGGTCCCGGTCATCCAGGCGCTGCACGAGCAGGGCATTCGAACCTCGGTGGATACGATGCGCGCCTCGGTCGCCACCGCGGCGGCCGAGGCCGGGGTGGACATGATTAACGATGTCTCCGGCGGCCTTGCCGATCCTGAAATGTATGCCGCCATGGCCGATGCCGGCGTGCCCGTCTGTCTCATGCACTGGCGCACGCTGCAGGAAGGCGCGTTCGGATCCGCGGCGGGCACGGCGGATCACGGCGGCGATGTGGTCCGCGACGTCCACGAGACCCTCGCCCGCCTGAGCAATAACGCCCTGGATGCGGGTGTGAAAAAGGAAAATATCGTGCTGGACCCGGGCCTCGGCTTTGCCAAGAGCCCGCAGGATAACTGGGCGCTGCTTAAGGCCCTGCCCGAGTTTCTAGATGGCGAGTTCCCCATCTTGGTGGGTGCCTCACGCAAGCGCTTCCTCGCCGCCATCCGGGAAGACCGCGGGGTAGAGACAAGCCCGCTGCTTGCCGATCCCGCCACCGCCGCCGTGACCGCCATCTCCGCCCAGATGGGCGCGTGGGGCGTGCGCGTGCACGAGGTGGGCGTATCCCGCGATGCCGTCGACGTGGCCGCCGCGTGGAATGCCGGCAAGTCCTATGTAGGCGGCGCCAATGCCACCGGTAGCTACCGCAATGCCGCCACCGGCACTGGCACAGTGACCTCCACCGCGATGGGTACGGAAAGGAATTAACCATGGCAGATCGCATCGAATTAACCGGCCTGGAGTGCTTTGGCTACCACGGCGTCTTTGCTGAGGAAAAGCGCACCGGCCAGCCCTTCATCGTCGATATCACCTGCTGGTCCGAATTCGCCGAGGCCGCAGCTCACGATGATCTGACCAAAACCATCAATTACGCCGAGCTTGCGGATGTAGCCGCCAGCATCGTCGAAGGCCCCTCCCGCGACCTCATCGAGACCGTCGCCAGCGAGGTGGCCGATACCATCATGGATTCCTTCGCCGACCTCCATGCCGTGGAAGTGACCGTGCACAAACCCAAGGCGCCCATCCCGCGCACTTTTGCCGATGTCGCCGTCGTCGCCCGCCGCTCCCGCAAACACGCGCGCCTTGGCACGAACCCCGGGAGTAAGTAATGCGCGCGGTACTATCCATCGGCTCCAATATGGATGACCGCGTGGAGCTTTTGCGGACGGTATTTACGGAGTTCCGCGAGGACATCGTGGCGGCCTCGCCCGTTTATTCAACCCCGCCATGGGGAGTAACGGACCAGGATGAATTCTTGAATGCGGTGCTTATCGTGGACGTCGAGGAGAGCCCACTGGAGCTCTTGCGCCGCGGCCAGAAGCTGGAAGAGGCGGCAGAGCGCGTGCGCGTGCGCCACTGGGGCCCGCGCACCCTGGACGTGGACATCGTTGATATTGAGGGCTATAGCTTCTCCGACCCGGAACTTACCGTCCCGCACCCCTTTGCCCACGAGCGCGCATTCGTGCTTATTCCCTGGTTAGCCGCCGATCCGGCTGCTAAGTTGAAGGGACAGGATGTCTCCGCGCTGGTTGCCGCGTTGAACCCGCAGGAAACCGCAGATATCCACCGCCTGGGCCTGATGGAGGAGTTATGAAACGAACCTCGCTCGGTGCGCTTATCGGCGTAGGGGTATTCATGGCCGCCGCGGCGGCCATCCTCACCACGCGCTTTTATGGCTCGATGATGGCCATCCCGGTTACGGTCTCTGCCACGCTATGGCTCATGGTGGTGGTGTGCCTGGGGCTTACCTGGAAGGTGGATAAGGCCACCGATGAGGATCACGGCATCGGGTTGGATAATTCGCAGCTTAATCCCATGACCATCGCGCAGTTCATGCTGGTGGGCAAGGCCTCGGCGTGGACGGGCGCGATCGTCGGCGGGCTCTATGCCGGCGTGGCGGTGTATGTGATCCCAAATGCGGGAACCCTTGTCGCGGCTTCCGATGATCTGGTGGGAGTGCTCGCTTCTGCTATCGGCGGCGTCGCCATGTCCGCGGCTGGCCTGCGATTGGAGCGACACTGCGAGACCCCGCCGCCACCAGACGGGCTTCAAGCGGTACATTAGGGAACATGACTCAGCCGCGCTCTTCTTCCAAAGACTCGTCGTCCTCGCCGGATTTGGGACAAATTGGGATTATCGCCCTCGTCATCTTGGCCGGCATCGCCAGCATCGTCATGCTCATTTCCGGCTCCGCAGCGGCGCTCAAGATTGCGCTGATTGCCGCCCTGTGGGCCGCGGTTGTGGGCTTTTTCTTAGTGATGCGCTACCGCCGCCAGGCCGAGGAATCCGTGACCAAGCTGGAGCTGCAGGAGCGCGCCCACCGCGCGGAGCTCAAGCAGGCCCGCGCGGCCGAAGGCAAGGAGCTGCCGGATCAGCAGATCCTCGATGAGATCCGCACCGAGCTGGCTTCTATCCGCAAGCAGATCGAGGATTTGTCCGGCCACGAGTTCACCTACGAGCCCGCCGCGCTGCACGCTGAGGCGCGCCGCATCATGGAGCTGGAGGCACAGACCGCCGCGGCGTCCCATCACCGGGAAGAAGAGATCGATTTCGAGCAGGCTTCTACCGGCGCGCCTTCTGCCGATGCCATCGCCGGCCGCCTGGGCAATCAGCCAACTGGTGCGCACGCGGACTCCAACCCGCTCAATGACATCATCAGCGAAAACACCCGCGCCCAGCGCAGCACCGGCCGGACCGCCGAGCCGCTTGCCGATGCCCCCAAGCCCGCCGCGTCCAGCGAGGCCGCGGGTGCGAAGGAACCGAAGGACGTTTCCTTCGATACCGGCAGCTTCCAGGCCGTGCGCTGGGATTCGGGCGGAGACTCCGACATCAAGCGCCACGGCTCCCAGCACGCGGGTACCGATAGCGCGGCACACTCTGGTTCCCGCGGCAGCCACCGCAAGCCGGAAGATGACACCGCAGCTGAGCCCGCTTCCGATGCGGTGACCCAGAATATCCCGCAGCAGGCAACCGGCAAGGACGCGCGCGAGGAATACAAGGGCTCGGGCCACCACGTGGCGGCCGAGCAGAAGCAAACGGCATCGCGCCGCCAGCAGCAGACCCGTGGCCGCCGCCGCAGCGACGAGCAGCGCGATGGTTCCGTGTCCGTTTCGGAGCTGTTGGCACAGATGAAGAAGGATAAATAAATGCGTCCACCGCGCATGCGTGTTGTCCTTTTCGGACGCAGCCTCGCCGGGATCTCCCTGGCCAATGCCATGGAGCGTGCCGGCCACACCGTGGAGATGCTCAATGATCCGGCCGAACTTGGCTCTTTCCAGGCGCTGATTCTGGCCGTGGGTGAGGCGCGGTTGGACGCTGCCGTCGAGCTAGTCCAGGACCACGTGCACAAGGGGCTCATCGCTTTCCACACCTGCCTATCGCGGGGCGTGCAAGGCCTCGATCCGCTGGAGACACACGGTTGCATCGTGGCGGCCATAGCACCCATGGCGGGCGGGCGCTGGGCCGTATCCACGCTGGATGAGCTGGGCGAAAACATCGCTGACTTCGTAGTGACCGAATTCCGGGGGCAGGCAGTGCCGCTTTCCGATGCCGAACGTCCCGCCTTTGCCGCCCGCTCCTACTACATAGAAATGCTCAGCCGCTTGCACCTAGCAGCGGCCGTAGAAGCCAATTTCTTTGCCGAGTTTGATGAGATCCCACCGTCTGAATTCGACATCGATACAGAGGACATCATCGCGGCCTATCGCGGCGCCACGGATCCCGGAATGCGCCGCCACTATTTAGAAACCGCTCGGCGATTGGGTGAAGTAGAAGATCGCACCGAATTAGAAATGTGGGCCCTGCAGGAGGAATCGCGATGAGCTTGAAGATGGGACAAGCCACCATCATCAGCGAGGTCGACCGCATCCGCATGGTGGGAAGCGCCCTGCGCAAGACCGGCCGCCCCGTGGCCTTCGTGCCGCTGACTACCGGCGTGCATGCCGGGCACATCGCCCTGGTGCGCGCGGCCCGCCGCATCCGCGGCGCGGTGACCGTCGTGGCCCTCCAAGAACCCCGCGCCGAAGATGTAGAACTCCTGCGCGCCGAGGGCGTGGACGTCATCTGGGATTACACTCCCGAAAAACTCTGGCCTCATGGCCGCCGGATAACTGTTTCGGCTCGCGGCGTCGCGGACGCACACGACGCTGCGAACTCCGCCGCTGCCGAGCAGACGCCTGATGCTGAATCCGCGTCCGCAGGCTTAGAGCCAGACCTATCCGGCGAGCTCACCCTCTACCTCACGCTGATGATGGCGCTGTCGCCTACCGATGTCCTCATCGGTGAGAAAGACTACGAGCTGCTCTTGGCCATTCACCACGCGGTGCAGGACCTGCACCTTGGGGTTCGCGTGCAGGGCGTTCCCGCCGTGCGCATGCCCGATGGCGTGGTGATGAGCCTGCGCAATACCCGCGTGCCCGAGGATAAGCGAGAGGACGTAGCCGCCCTGTCCGCCGCGCTTACCGCCGGGGCACATGCGGCAGAGGCGGGCGCGGACAAGGTCTGCGAGGTTGCCGCAGGTGTCCTAGAAGCCGCCGGAGTAGAACCGGAATACCTAGAAGTACGAGGCCGCGATTTAGGCGCGCCGCCTGCCGAGGGTGATGCCCGCCTGCTGGTTGCTGCCACCATTGGCGGAGTCAGATTAATTGACAACGTTGGCCTGCCGCTGGGGATTGGATTCACTAATATTGAAGAGCACGAGGCTAAGGCCGAGCTCGAGCGCGAAAAGCAGCGCGAACAAAACCAATCCCCGGAGGACTAATGACCGAAATTCACATCCGCGACCTTGACCCGCGCGATGAACCCAAGGCGATTGAGTTTGCCATCGAAGGCATGCACCTGCACTGGTTTGTGAAGAACCCGCGCTTTGAGCGTGCCTACGGCCGTTATTTTTGGGATTTAGAGCGCGCCCAGGCCACCGATATCTTGGCCGCCTATGCCGATGACGGGCGCTTCCTCGGCGTGATTTTGGCATCGATTAAAGGCGAACCAGCGCTGCCGTATCCATGGTGGCGCAAGGCCTATGTCAAGGCCGTAGATCTCTTCAATAGCCTGCGCCCTGGCGGCCACCGCGAGGACTACGATGCCGCGAACGAGGATATGTTGGTCAGCTACCTGGCCGAAAACACCGTGGACGGTGAAATCGGCTTCCTCGTCGCGGACCCAAACTCGGGTGTAAAGGGCGTGGGCACCGCGCTCCTTGAGGCCTTTGAGGAGCGCCACCCCGGCAAGGATATTTATCTCTACACCGACGATGGCTGCACCTATCAGTTCTACGATTCCCGCGGTTTTGAGCGGGTGGGGGAGAAGGAAATCTCCATCGATGAGGACCGCGACCTTACCTGCATGCTGTACGTCCGCCACGTGGCGTGAGGCTACCGCGTCACGCCACGCAAATGAGCACGGCTTCACGCAACGCAGCTACATCGGCGAACGCTACAGACTTCGCGGCACGATTTTTCGCGGCGCGTTAGTTCGCCAGCGCGCCCATCGGATCCCACGCCGGCAGGGTGGTGATTTCGGCGGACTTGAGCGCCTCTTGGTATTGCTCAGGCAGGCGGGACGGGTGGACGGCGATTTCGAAGACGTACTCGTCAAACCAGTCATCGGCCATGGTCCAAAAGCCCTTATCGCCCTTCTCGGTGCCCCAGGAATTCTCCACGCGCCAGCGGGTGACGTCGCCGCCCTCGGCGATATCCGCGCCGGTAAAGACCATCGCGTGCGTCATCAGGGACTCGTGGAGGCGGAGGCGGTCCGGCTTCTCGATGCCCATCTCCACCCCATACAGCCCCTCATAATCGTGCAGGCGCTTGGCCCAGACGCCGCTATCGGCATCGGATTGCTGGCCGGTATCGCAGCCGAACCAGACGGGCTGGCCATCCTCGATGGCAGAGCGAGTGGCATCGCGCAATACCTCGACCGGGGCGTTGAGGTAGGTGACCTTTTCGCCGGCGACGTTGCCCAGGTAGTCCACGGTGTAGAGCTCGCCGTAGTTATTGCGCGGGTCATTGACCACGCAGACGTACTCGCCCAGATCCTTCGGGAGGTATTCGCGGGCGAAGTCCTGCGGGGTAAAAGTGCCCTCGCGGTGGAAGTTATCGTCCTTATCGCGGTACTGCCACTGGAAATCTGTGGGCGGGAGGCCGAGGTTGGCGGTGAGGATGCGGTAGACATCGGCAAGCGCCTGCTCCTGCGCCCCAGACTTGCCCACGCGGATCTGGTGGGCGGCGCGGCGCAGGACGGTCTGCAGGTTGCGGTTGAGCATGGCGCTGGCCTCGGAGGACGCGGTCTCCGGCATGGCGTACTTGGGCACCACGCCGTACTTTTCCACCAGCGAGACGAACATGGACCACTGGCCGCCATCGCCAATGGGGTCATCCATGAGCTTGGTCAAGGTGCGGTCCGTAATTTCGCGGTCCTTGAGCTCGTCTACCGCAGTGAGGAACCAATTGGCTTTTTCCAGCTTGTCGTAGAAGTACAGGTAGGTCTGCGAAAGCTCGAAATCCTTGATGTTGGTGCGGTCCATGATGCCGCCGCGCAGGGAATTCAGGCCCGCAAAAATCCAGCAGCGGCCAGAAGCCTTCTGGTTGGCCGCGCCCCACTTATCGAGCTTGTGGCTGGTCGCCGTGGTGAGTTCGCGCACGAGATCGCGGTCGACGCTCAGCTTATCGATGCCCTCCTGCGCCACCGCATTCCGCGCCGCCCTGATGGCCGGCTCGCTGGTGAGGGTGGCGTTGGTGGTGTGAACTTCCTGTGGATTGATCTCATTCATTTCTCGATGCTCCTTAGTTCATCCGGTCCCAGAAGGGAAGCTCGATGGGCTCGGTCTCTAGTGCTTGCTGCTGCTCAGTGGTGAGGAATTCCTTGCGCACGACGATGTGGAAGACGTTTTCGCCGAACCATTCATCCGACATCGTGGCAAAGCCCTTGCCCGGTACCTCATCGGCGTCGTCCTTGCGCGGCGGCTTGGTGCCCCAGGAATTCTCCACGCGCCATGCCCGAGGTACTTCCTTACCGTCTCGTGCAGCGCTTTGCGATGCACCGTCGATGCCGGTCAGCGCCATCGCGTGGGTGGGCGCGGATTCGCCGGAGGTAAAGCGCTCCTCCTTGCTCATGGTGGAGTCGATGCCGTAGAGGCCATCGGTATCGACGAGGCCTTCGTCCCACACGGCGTTCTGGAAGGAGAACTGGCGGTCGACATCGCAGCTAAACCACACAGGCTCGCCGGCCTCGATGCTGGCGCGCGCGGCGGCGCGCAGCTCGTCCACATCCACGTTGAGGTAGCCGGCGGCCTGCCCACCAGCGACGTTGTTCACGCCGGCGCTGGTGTAGAGGCGGTGCTTATCGTTGGTGCTACGGGGGTCATCGGCAAGCACGACGTACTCGTCCAACTTTGGCAGGTACTTATCCGCAAACTCGCGCGGGGTGGAGTGCACGCGGAAGAATTGATCGTCCTTGGTGCGGTAGCTCCACGTGAATTCCTCGGGCGGGGTGCCCAGGTGAATGGCGAGCACGCGTTGGATATCGGTGCGGGCTTGCTTGATAATGCCCCCGCGATCCCCCTCGCCTTCCACCGCACGGTGCGCGGCGCGGCGGATGATGGTGGCGATATCGCGGTTCATCTGGTCGGTGTGGCCGGACGAGTGCACCTCAGGCATGACCTCGGCCGGTACGGCACCGTACTTGTCCACGAGGTTGGTGAAAAATGACCACCAGCCGCCGTCGTCGCCTGTGAGCTCGAGGGAAGTAGCCACGTCGCGGTCATCCCAGTCGGTGCCGTCTTCGGTGAGATCCAGCAGTTGGTTGAGCACGAAGTTGGCGCGCTCTAGTTTGTCGAAGTACTGCAGGTAGGTAAAGGAAAACTCAAAGTCATCGATATTGAGCTCCTTGGCCGCGCGGTGGCGGAACACGTTGAGCGCGGCAAACATCCAGCAGCGCCCGGAGCGCATCTGGTCGGTAACCCCGAGGCTATCGAGTTTTACCTCGGTGGTGGGGTAGAGGGCGGTAATGCGGTCGCGGTCGAGCGCCGCCTTGGCCACCCCTACGCTGGTAATGGCATTGCGCGCGACGCGCAGCTGGGAGTCCGCTGCGGCCTCCTCGCGCAATTGGGACAGGAAGTCATTGGTGAGCAAAGTCATATTCTCCGTTTTAGCAGATTGCGATCTCACCCGGGGCCGCTGGGTACTGGATGGGCCGTTAGAGATCACTACAAACCGCTATAGATGCTCCGCCAGCCGCGCCACGGCTTCGGGGCTTCCCACCTCTTCTGGCAGCCAGGGGATCTCGTGAACCGGGGTATCGGGAAGCTTATCGTGCAAGAGCGCCAGAGCCTCGTCCTCGGCGGCGCGGCGGGAGGCCAAGAACTCGCCTTGGTCCGCCGGAGTGCGGCGGTTGACCAACATGGAGCCTACCCGCACGCCATTGCCGGTGAGATCCGCGTGGAACTCGGAAGACTCCAAGACGGGCAGGCGCTCGGCGGTGAGCACGATATGAAATACGGTGCGTTGAGAGGTCAGCGCAGCGCGCAGGTGCTCGAAGCGCTCGCGGCGCTGGAAGAGCGTGGCTCGGATTTCCTGATTGCGCCGGTCCACCGGATCGTTATCGGCACCGGACTCCGCGGACATCCCGCGCACCAGCGAGCCGAATTTATCGGATTTCTCGCGCCGGGCAAGCAGCCCATCGGTATAGGCCGCCATGATTTCCGGCAGGGCCATCAGCCGGGAGGTGTGACCGGACGGGGCGGTATCGAAGATGAGGTAGTCATACTCGTCCGCGTTAGCGACCAAGGTGGCCATGCGCTCCAAGAGCGCCGCCTCCTGCGTGCCGGGGGATTGCCGGGCCAAATCTAGGTGCTTTGTTACCTCGCCGTGCAAGTGCTCCGGCATGAACCGGCGCATCGAGGCGCCCACGGTCGCGAGGTGTTCCTCGGTGGCGCGGGCCGGATCGAGCTCGATGGCGGAGAGGGAGGGGGTGAGGTGAGAGGGGGCATCGGAAAGCGTGGCATCAAAGATATGCCCCAGGTTGTGCGCCGGATCCGTGGAGACCAACAACACGTTGTGGTCCTGGGAAAGCGACAGGGCTGTGGCGGTGGCGAGGGTGGTCTTGCCCACGCCGCCCTTGCCGCCAAAGAACATGATGGGCGCGGTTTCTAGCAGCATTGAATATTCTCCAGGGGTGATTTATCCATGCCCATGCGTGTGTGCCAGGCGTGGAAATCTTCGTAGACCAGCGGCAATAGCTCCAGCGTGTAGTAGCTGGCGGGGTTGGGGATGCCGAGCGCCTCCGAGGCCACCAGCATCATAAATAGGTCATCTTCTTGCTGCTGGGCCTTGGCAAAGACGGCGCGGTACGGGGCCTGGTAGAACTCATTGAGTCCCGCGCCGAAGGCCTTAAGCTTGTCGAGCATGCTGGGGAAGGGGAGCGTCGGTATCGTCGTCGGTCCACTCCAGCGGTGGTTCCTTGCGCGCGTTGGAGATGGCGCCGATCGACTCCACGATGACCCAGATGGAGGCGATGACGATGACGACGTCCATGCCGAAGAGCAGCCAGTTCTGATCCGCAAACAGGGATTTCAGCTGTAGCAGCGCTGCCCACAGCGACATGATGGTGACGAAGATGAGCGGGATGATAACCGGCAGGGTAGGCCGGCGCAGGTGGGTGAGGATGACCACGACGATGGCCAAGGATAGGCTGGCCATGAGCTGGTTGGTGGTACCAAAGAGCGGCCAGATGGTCATACCGCCGGAGCCGTCCGCACCCGCCGAGAAGGTCAGGCCGAAGGCCAGGCCCACCGCGATGATGGTGGAAACCAGCGCCGTGATGCGGATGCCCATGATCTCGCCAATCTCCTGGACCACGATGCGCTGCAGGCGCACGCCGGAGTCCATGGTGGTGGCGGCGAAGAGCACGGCCATCGTCGCCAGGATGGTGGCAGACAGCGAGGTGGGAATGCCCAGGCCCTCGTTCATCAGCGCGCCGCCGCCCTGCACGAAGGCGTTGACGCCGCCGGCGTTCCACTCGGCGTAGATTTCCTCCCAATTCGCCAGGGTCTTAAAGCCGGCGGTAGTGGCGATGATGGTGCCGAGCGCCAGCAGGCCCTCGCCCACCGCGCCGAAGTAACCCACGAAGCGAACGTCGGTTTCCTTATCAATCTGCTTCGACGAGGTACCCGAGGCCACGATGCCGTGGAAACCAGAGATGGCGCCGCAGGCGATGGTGACAAAAAGCAGCGGGAAAATGCCTGGGGTCCCGTCAGGAACGTTCTCGCGCACGGCAGGGGCGGCGAGCTCCGGACGGGTGATGAGGAAGGAGCCGTACAAAATGATAAGACCGACGAAAAGCTGCAGGCCATTGATGTAATCGCGCGGCTGGAGCAGCACCCACACCGGCAGCAGCGAAGCGATGAAGGCGTAGATAAATAGCAAGATGATCCACACGCCGTTGGCGGGAATGCCCAGGACCGTCTCCGGCAGCACGACCGGGAAGCGGTCACCCAGGACCATCAGCGAATACAGCGCCATCACGCCCACGAGGGAGACCAGCGGCAGGTTCCAGTTCAGGCGGTAGATGGCCTGGCCGATAAGTAGGGCAACGGCAATGGCACCCCACGTGGGGATGACCGCCGAGGGCGTGGAGATGAGCAGGTTTGAAATGACCACGGCGAAGGCGGCATTGACCATGAGCAGCAGCAAGAAGATCACAATGAGGAAGAGGTTGCGCCCGCGCTTGCCGATGTAGCGCCCCGACAACGTACCAATCGACTGACCCTTGTGCCTTTGCGAGGCCCATAGCGCACCGAGGTCGTGCATGCCGGCGATGAAAACGGTGCCGAATGTGACCCACAGGAATGCCGGGAGCCAGCCCCAAATGACGGCTACTGCCGGGCCGATAATCGGTGCCGCACCCGCCACTGAGGTGAAGTGGTGGCCCCACAGCACGTATTTATTGGTGGGAACATAATCCACGCCGTCTTTGAGGCGGTGCGCCGGGGTGGTGTAGTTCTCAGATAACCGGAAGATGCTCTTGCCCAGGAACTTGGAATAGAGCAGGTAGCCGGCCAGCATCATCGCCACGCCGATGATGACAAGGATGAGAGAGTTCATGGCTGTGTCTCCTTGCGTGTCGAAGGTGGGGTGTTGTGTATCACAGGCCTGAACAGTATGTCACGGTTCACGCAAATTCTTGCAGTGCGGGTGAATTAAGGGGGTGGTATCCCACTATGTGGACGCGGTGGAGGGGCTTATGCGTTCCTTTGCGCGCTCGGCGTGGCTTGGCGGACATATCTGGGCCAAATCGCGGGTAGCGGGCGGGATTAAAGGATCCTGCTGGCGCGGCATGTAGTCAGTAGTGCCGAAGTACCGTGGTTAACGGCGAAGGCTCAATCGACTGGACTTATGGAGGAGTCGTTATCTCGCTTCCTCCAGTTGGGAGCCCTTTGGTGGCGGCACTTGTAAATCTTGACGAAATATCTCAAAAATTTCCGAACAGCGGCTTTTTGGTTAGGTAGCGAATGATTCGATTTTCGGTCTGGCTAGTCTACTGGAGCTCGAATTCTACAACGTCAACTTCGTCTGTATCCGCTAATCCGGGGTAGTGAGTATCTAGAGCTTCGTGAAGCTCGGATAGAGAATTGAACCCGTCATTTTTAGCTTGCTTTTCCGACAGCAGCCCGCGCTGGGTAGATACAACGGCTGTGACCTGTGCGGGTAAGCTGACGACTTCCCCGGTTTCCTTCTCAAAGACTATTTGGGCTTTTCCTTCATTGAAGGGATCATCTACTCGGATTGTTTGACGCTTTTCTCCGCTCCGAATGGAATCCTCGTAGCCTTCCCACATGTAGATGCGCTGCTCTTTTTCCAAGTCTTGCAAGTTAAACGCGAATGGAAGAAGTTCTTCCACAGTGGGCGCAACGAGGCCGTTGCTTCCGCGCACAATACACTGGATAGATGGATCGACATCAAAAAGTACCTGGCGGCATTTACCACAGGGTGAAATTACTTGTCCGGTAGGTCCATATATGGCGACTACTGCTTGGATGGGATCCCCTGGATAACTAGCGGCATGGTTTGCTAAAGCAGAGACTTCGCCACAGGGGCCACCAAGGAAATGGTGTGCGTTTAAACCGAGAACGTGTTTTCCTGATTTGGTCAGGAGAGCTGCGGCTACGGTGTGGTCTCCTCCGTCTTGGAAGCGCTGCGCATGGGCGGCTGCTTTGGCCGTTAATTCCCGAAGTTCGTTAATAATCACGCTCTAATAGTAGTAACTACTAGCAGCTTCGATCTGAAGTGTCCCAGATTTTCCCATCTACTCAAACGGAACAAAACCTGGGACACTTCAATGTCGGATATTACCTACCTGCGCACCGGTGAAGGATGGTTGTACTTGTGCGCGGTCCGCGACGGCCATTCCCGCAGGTTACTGGGCTGGGCTATGGATAGCGTGCAAGACACAAGTTTGGCCGAACGGGCCCTGCGGATGGCGCATACATTGCGCGGTGATGTTCCTGACGGGCTGGTGTTTCACGCCGACCGTGGGACACAATTCACCAGTGAGAAGCTCTGGGAGGCGTGCCGCAATCTGGGCGTTGCTCAATCCGTGGGGCGTACCGGGGTGTGTTTCGATAATGCGATGGCTGAGTCGTTCTGGTCGACGCTTAAGACCGAGTTCTACGACCGGAAGCGCTGGCCCACCCACGATGCTGCGCGTCAGGCTGTGGCTTACTGGATTGAAGTGGTCTACAACCGTCGACGCCGGCACTCCGCCCTCGGGATGGTCAGCCCTATCGATTTCGAGAACCATATCACCCAAACCAGAAACGAAGAAGAAATAGCTGCCTAACCACTAGGTAGCTTGACTACGTGCCCACGATTTGCGGGCAACCCCACTCGCATCTGACACTAGACAGTAAACTCTTATTAATATAAAGTAAGGCTATGCTAAAATCGTTTACAAAAGGGCGTGTAGTTCTCGCGCTCGTATCCGCCTTAGCTCTAGGGGCAGGCCTTGTGGCGTGTTCTTCTGATTCTTCTTCTACGGAAGAGAACGGAGATAAGAAGATCGAGCGAGTTGTGGCGCTCGATTGGCGCTACGAGGAAATCCTCAAGGCTCTCGATGTGACCCCAGTGGGAATCGTGGAAATCGGTAAGTCGGATGCGCCGACCACCTTGAAGGGTCAGCTGGAGCAGGCCACCTCAGTCGGCCAAGCCAAGCAACCGAACTTAGAGGTTATCCAGTCCTTGGAGCCAGATCTGATCCTGGCTAGCCCTACCCGTCAGGCCAATATCATGCCACAGCTAGAAGAGATTGCGGATACCGAATCCTACTCAGATGAGACTTACTCGGACGTGCTGGATTCGATGGATGAGATCGCGGCCAAGCTCGGTAAAGAGGAAAAAGCCAAAGAGGTCCGTCAGCGCATCGAGGACAAGATCGCTCAGACGAAGGACACGGTAAAGCCAGGCAGCCGTGCTGTTGTGGCCGGTTGGTCCAGCGAGCTGCTCTATACCTGGGTCAACCCTTCCTTCCCCCAGTCCCTGCTGAGTGAGGTGGGCTATGACTACGCCTTTGAAGGTGAGAAATCATCCATCGAATCTAAGACCGATGTAGCGGAGCTGACTGGAGATAAGCTTCCCGGTATGAAGGCTGACCGGGTCTTTATGTACAAGGACGTCGATGCGTTTAAGAAGACGCCCTATGTCAAAGGAAGCGGTGACATCGTAGAAGTAGATCAAGATATTTGGTCGCGCGCCCGCGGGCCGCTTTCTGCCGAGCACATGCTCGATGACATTATTGCCGCTGAAAAGTAGTGGCACTACGAACTAAAGCCAGCGCCTGTCTGGTCCTTGCCACCGCTGTCGCCGCGTTCGTGTGGTGGTGGCGGCTTCGCCATGTTCGGGTGCCGGTTGATGCCCCGTGGCTGGAAGAAGAGCTACATAGCGTGGCTTTTGACCGCCTCCTTGCTACCACGGTGGTGGGTATCGCTTTAGGTGTGGGTGGGCTATTGCTGCGAACGGCTACCGCGAACCCGCTTGCCGATCCGTCCATTACTGGCGTGAACTCCGGCGCGGCACTCGGTGCAGTCGCGACCGCAATGTTTGTAGGAAGCGAAACCTCGAGCGTCGACCAACTGCCCGGCGCACTGTTGGGCGCAGGGATTGCTGTGGGGGTGACTGTGGGCGTCGGTAAGAGCGGTGCGATCCAGCGCATGGTACTTGTTGGCGTTGCCGTTTCCACGCTGTGTAGCGCTTTGACCTCCATTTTCCTGGTAATCGATGAGGCTCAACTGGCTACGGTGATGTCATGGCTTTCTGGGCGGCTTGCAGGGGTGCGTCTGGGCGAAATTGTCCCCGCGCTGGTTTCCGTGCTGGTCGTGGTGCCCTTGACCTTAGTCAGTGCGAAAAGATTGGACTTACTCGTAGCTGGCGATGCCGTGGCCGGTGCTGTAGGCGCGAAGCCGGAGCGAATTCGGTTGGCTGCCATTGTGGCGGCGGTAGTGCTCATTGCTCCGGCGGTGGCCGCAACCGGGCCGATTGGGTTCTTGGGGTTGATGGCTGCAGCAGTTGCGTGGCGGGTTTGTGGTCCGCATCACCGCGTGGGGTTGTGCGTGGCTGGAATTGTTGGAGCGGCGGTGCTCCTAGTAGCCGATTCGATTGGCCAAGCAATCTGGGCGCCGGCCGAGACCCCAGTGGGCATCGTGACTTCTTTGGCTGGCATGCCACTGGTGCTGTGGTCCGTCCATACGCTGGGGAGGAGCAAGCATGCGGCATAAGAGATTTATTGTAGTGCTAGTAGGACTCACCCTGGCGTTGGTGTGTAGCGCGGTTATCGGCATGGGCGTCGGTGCAGTGATGAAGCCGCCGGCTGAGGTGGTCACCGCTTTCTTTACCGGAGAGCCTCTCATCTGGAAGTACCGCGCCCCGCGGATCTTGGTGGGTATATGCGCAGGCGTCGCCATGGCCGTGTCCGGCTGCCTATTGCAATCTGCGCTGCGCAACCCCTTGGCTGCACCAGATACGGTGGGTATTACCTCCGGCGGTGGACTCGCGGCCGTTGCAGTACTCATGGGAGCAGGCGCCCTGCCGGCCCATCTGTTGACTTTTATTGTCTTTATCGGCGCGTTGGCGGGAACTGCGCTGGTTCTCCTCCTCGCTGGACGTGGGGCGAGTGATCCGGTACGCCTGCCGCTTACCGGGGTAGCGGTATCTTTTGGGCTGGGCGCAATCACCGAACTGTTGCTGGTGCGCGCCGCCCCAGAAGCGGGCGCGGCCATGACATGGCTGAAAGGTTCGCTTTACGCCCGCTCGCTTGGCGATGCCACTATTGTCGCCCCCTTTATCCTTTTCGCCCTAACCGTTGCGATGGTGGTGGCAAAACACCTGGATATGCTGGCGCTGGATGATTCCACCATGGCCGGTATCGGTGTTAGGACTAGGACGTGGCGCCTCGTAGCCATCGCCTTGGCCGTCATCCTCGGCGCCGCAGGGGTCGCCGCGGCCGGGGTCTTGGGGTTCGCCGGGCTTATCGTCCCGCATGCTGCCCGTTTGGTGGTCGGTACGAATCTGCGCCGGCAAATACCCGTGGCGGCGCTCGGCGGCGCGGTCCTTGTCACCGCATGCGATTCGGTAGGCCGGTGGGCCTTTGCGCCCACGGAAATTCCCGTCGGTGCGCTCATCGCGTTGATTGGCGCACCTTACTTCATTTTCTTATTGACTCGGCTCACCCGAGTGCGAAACGGAGGCTAGACATGACACTGACGTGTAGCGCATTAACCGTGGGCTACGGTGGTCCAGATGTGGTCAAGAATGTAAATCTCCACTTAGCCAGCGGTCAAGTAACTGCCCTTATCGGGCCAAATGGCTGCGGTAAGTCGACGCTTCTCAAGACCTTGGGCCGCCAACTTACACCCAGCTCAGGCGCAGCCTACCTCTCAGGAAAAGATATCAGCGAGTATTCCTCGCGCGCTTTTGCCCGGGAAGTTTCTTTCCTGCCACAACACCCCGTGGCCCCGGAAGGTGTAGTAGTGCGCGACGTCATCGGCTACGGCCGCTATCCCTATACGGGGGCGCTAGCAACGATGCGGGCCGGAGATCATGAAGCGGTAGAGCGTGCAGCCAGACGTGCTGGGGTGAGCGAGCTGCTTGATACCCCCGCCGCAGACCTTTCGGGCGGCCAGCGCCAGCGCGTTTTCCTCGCTATGACGTTGGCGCAAGAAACACCAATTACCTTGCTTGATGAGCCAACTACTTACCTCGACCCCGCGCACCAATTGTCCATCTTGGACCTCATCCGAGATCTTAACCGTGCCGAGACTACGGTGGTCATGGTGGTCCACGATATGGTCCATGCCGCGCGTTACGCCGATCGAATCGTAGCTATGCGTGAGGGGCGCATTGTGGCCGAAGGGCCCACCGAGGAAGTTATGACCGCTGAACTCGTACGCGAAACCTTCCATGTTGAGTGCCTAGAGATGACTGATCCATCTACCGGTCGACGCTTCCCCATACCCATTTCCGTTCACGCTCCTGAACTTTTCGGACCCCAGAAGGAAGAAGATAAATCTCTTTAAAAGAACACGTAGTAATGGAAAACGATCTAGGCCATAAGGTCGACTCGAACCGCACACTTATCTTTTGACAACTCCTTAGGGACCATAGTCTGCAAGAATGTTCCAGCCCGATCTCTCGGCACACCAACGGTCACTGGCCTGTAGTTAGAATCCACGGTTTTCGGGTAGGTGCCGTTGCGGTAACTGTCTGTTCCAGCAGCAGCTTTGCCTTCCCTATCGCCGGGCTCATAGCCAAGGTGGGCATCCATCTCAGCATTCAAACCTCTAGTGATCGAGACTTGCAACATGCCCCGAACCAGGTCGTTGGCATCCGTTGTAGACGTGCCTAGGTCATCAATCAGTTTCGCGATTTCAGGGTTAGCAAGAAGCTTCTTTTCAATCGCATCAATCTTGGCCTTATCAGCCGGATCTCGTCGTGCCACACTAGTCATTCTGGCTTATCTCCTTATGCAGGTTGGGAACCTACACACAAACCATTAGACACTCTCAATCCGCATAGGAGACTTTGACATGCGCAAAGCCACCTCCCCAATAGAACCGGATGAATAAAGGAAACAGCCGAGCCGACTCCGTCGGCCCGCCGCAGTACCAACTACCCAGAACACAGCAGTACCGAGTCCCCAGTACACCGGTACCAAAACCTCGCATCTGACAGCGCTATCACCGCACGGTAATCCGTCGTAACCGGAGTCCTTCCGGTACGTGCCGCACCCGAGCGGTGTATCTCCCGGAATGAAGCGTCCCGAGCATTGTGAACTGCTACCGGTTTCACACTCAAGCGCTACCGGATGGTCACGACACTGCTACCAAATAGCCGGTCACAACAGATTCCATCACGGTGAAGTGCATGCCACATTGTCCGCACGCCTAAGACACCGTCATTATCCCGATGAATAGCACTAATGCGTTCAATTAGCACAACCGTCACGAAGGCGACGAGCACTTAAGCCCTCGGGCTTTGGACTGGCGATAACCACGCGAGGTGATAAACCCGCCAGCCCGGTTATTTTTCAACGTCTTGCAGATGAACTCGACAGAGAAACAATTCCGGTATTTATCGATGAACCGGATCATAATCGAGGCTTGGGGCCTGGTCGTGAGGCGAAAAAGCTGACGCGGCCTTCAGCAACTCGTTGGTATCTCGAAGCTGGTGATTTTCGCGGCGTAGCCTGGCATTTTCGGCAGCCACGTCTTCAGGAACAGGTTCTGGGGTTCTTCCTGCACGGCGAGCAGGCTTAAGTCCATTGACGAGCTGTGTGCCATGAAACCCCCAACTTTGGAGCTACTGCCTGGCATGCGGGGCGCATTGACATGTTTTCCGCCACGATGCGGTCCTCTACAAGACGAACCACACGGTCCTTTAAATCCTGATCAAAATTTTTCTTGGCATGTTCCAGATTTTCCCATCTACTCAAACGGAACAAAACCTGGGACACTTCAATATGTCAATTTAGGCATCACACACTTGTTTTCCTTTTAGAATAGGTATAAAAACTTAGCTATAGAGCGGGACAGTACCCGCAGCTACAGAATACCGGCGCTGAGTAAGTATCTCAGGGCCGGATTCTTTTTATAGGTGGGGAAGCGCAGGCTTAAACGAGGGCTAAACGATATTTTGTAGGAATCGTTAATGTTCTCGGTCGATACAGCGTCATGGTGTGTACTTGCTGTCTGTGCGCTCTTTCGTTGCTTTGGCAGACATGGCTGGGCCAAATCGCGGGTAGCGGGCGGGATCGACTACCCTTGGCTAACGTGAGCGAGCAGAAGAATACTGAAGTAAACGATGTCCCTGAGCAGCTGCGCATCCGCCGCGAAAAGCGCGACCGCCTGCTCGAATCCGGCGTGGAGGCCTACCCGGTATCCGTCGAGCGCACCATCGCGCTTAAGGAACTGCGCCATGATTTCCGCGTAGTGGCCGAGGGCGAAGAGCCGGGCAATGAAGAGGGCGTGACCTACCTGGAGCCCGGCGAGGAAACCGAGGTCACCCACGCCATCGCTGGCCGCCTTATCTTCATGCGCAATACCGGTAAGCTGTGCTTTGCCACCTTGCAGGACGGCGATGGCACCCAGATGCAGGCTATGCTTTCGCAGGCCAAGGTGGGCAAGGAGCGCCTCGATGCCTGGAAGTCCGACGTGGACTTGGGCGACTTCATCTCCGTTAGCGGCCACGTGGTTGCTTCCCGCCGCGGCGAGCTGTCCATCATGGCTGAGGAATGGACCATGGCGGCCAAGTCCCTGCGCCCGCTGCCGGTGTCCTTCGCGGATATGGCTGAAGATACCCGCGTGCGCCAGCGCTATAACGACCTCATTATCCGCGAAGAGGCCCGCAAGAACGCCATGGTGCGCGTGAAGGTCATGCGCGCGCTGCGCAATTACCTGGAAAGCCAGGACTTTGTAGAGATCGAAACCCCGATGCTGCAGACCCTGCACGGTGGTGCGGCCGCTCGCCCGTTTATCACCCACTCCAATGCGCTCGATATTGACCTCTACCTGCGCATTGCCCCGGAGCTGTACTTGAAGCGCGCCGTCGTCGGTGGCATCGACCGCGTCTTTGAAATCAACCGCAACTTCCGCAATGAGGGCGTGGACCGCTCCCACTCGCCGGAGTTCGCCATGCTGGAGACCTACGCCGCCTGGGGCGATTACAATGATTGCGCCCGCATGACCCGCGAGTCCATCCAGTCCGTGGCTCGCGAGGTCTTTGGTTCCACCACCGTCACGCTTGCCGACGGCACCGATTTCGACTTCGGCGGCGAGCAATGGCCCGAAATCGAGATGTATCCTTCCCTGAACGAGGCCTTGCAGCGCAAGTTCCCCGGTCAGCCGGAGGTCACCATCGATACCGACGTGGAGACCCTGAAGGGAATTGCCAAGGTCATCGGCCTCGACGTGCCGAAGGGGGAAGGCTGGGGCCACGGCAAGCTGGTGGAGGAAATCTGGGAGGTCCTGTGCGAGGACCAACTGGAAGGCCCCATCTTTGTGAAGAACTTCCCGGTGGAGACCTCCCCGCTAACCCGCCAGCACCGTTCCGAGCCCGGCGTGACCGAAAAGTGGGACCTCTACGTGCGCGGCTTCGAGCTAGCCACCGGCTATTCGGAGCTTGTCGATCCCGTCGTCCAGCGCGAGCGCTTCGAGGATCAGGCCCGCCTTGCCGCCGGCGGCGATGAGGAAGCCATGGTCTTGGACGAGGACTTCCTCGCCGCAATGGAACAGGGCATGCCGCCCACGGCCGGTACCGGTATGGGCATGGACCGCCTGCTCATGGCCCTGACCGGCTTGGGCATCCGCGAGACCGTGCTCTTCCCGCTGGTAAAGCCAGAACAGAAGTAGCCATACCCGGCGCCCACTCGGTGCCCGCCCACGCGGGCACACGTTAGCGCCCCGACACCGGCTGCAGCCTTTTTCTTTGCCTACATCTACGTACTTCTATCGACTTCACAAAAGTGCAACCTCCTCGGTGATATCTGAGTGAAAAATGCTACATTTCAGGGCCGAGTTTGCTCAGTTAGCACCGAGGACCTATTGCATAGGAGGATGCGCATCCGAGGTTGCACAAAAGAGGTTGTGCATCGAAGGCTGCACAATCGAGGCCGAACGAGAGGCGTTGCGCATCGGAGGCCGCGCTGCGAGCAGTGGGCGGCAAGTGGAAAACGAGCCGGCGAGCGGCCTCAGGCACCATCGGTAGGAAGCGGGCCCGCGGAGCGGTCATCGCGCAGGCGTTTGATGATGTTTTCTGCAGAAATCAGGCACATCGGCACGCCGACGCCTGGCACAGTGGTCGCACCAGCGTAGTAAAGGCCGGTCACCTTGCGCGAGGCATTGCGCCCGCGGAAGAATGCGGATTGAAAAAGCGTATGCGCTGGCCCCAAAGCCCCGCCTGACCAGGAGTGATAGCGCTCGGCAAAATCGGCGGGGCCAAGGGTGCGGGTGATGGTAATTCGCTCGTGCAGGTCTGGAATCCCGGCGGTGGCCGATAGCTGGTCGATGGCTGCTTGAGCGATCGCCTTAACGCGTGGGGACGCCTCGGGATGGTAGGCATCGCCGTGGCCAAGGTCTTCTGCAGCCGGCACGGGAATGAGGAAGAAGAGGTTTTCGTGGTCCTCGGGTGCCACATCGGCGTCGGTGGCTGAGGTTTTGGATATATAGATAGACCGCGAGGCCCCGAGCGGGCGCATAGGTTCTGGTCCAGAAAACACGGCCCGGAAATCCGGGTCCCAGTCCTGGCTGAACAAAAAGGTGTGGTGAGCTAGCTGCGGGAGTTTTCCCTGCACACCGGCGAGCACCACCACGGTGCCGAGCCCTGGATTGCGGCGGGCCCAGTAGCGCTGCGGATAGGTGCGCAGCTTCGGCGGTAAGAGGTGGGTTTCGGTATGGTGCAGGTCCGCAGCCGAGACCACAATATCGGCACCGATGTGCCCGTTTGTTGTGCGGACACCGGTGGCGCGGATGCCGGTGGCGCGGGCGGAGGAACCGCCGGCGGTGGTTATGGCGGTGACCTCTTCGCCCAAGCGGAACGTGGTGCCAAAATTTTGGGCTTGGCGGTAGATGGCCTCGACTACGGCAGCGAATCCACCGCGCGGGTAGCGCACGCCTTCCACCAAATCGGTATGGCTGAGCAGTGAATATAGCGCGGGGGTTGCGGCAGGTTCAGAGGAGAGAAAAACCGCTGGGTAGCTCAGAATCTGGCGCAGGCGCGTATCCGAAAATTTCTCATTGACATAGCGCTGCAGGCTGCTGGTTAAAAGCGCCGCGATTCGCGCTAGCCGATGCCGAATATCACTATGCACCAGGTTCAACGGCGCCGAAAAAGTGGTGTACAAAAAGTGATCGAGCGCTACCTGGTAGGCGTCGCTGGCATCTGCCAAATAGGTGCGCACCTGCTTGCCGGCGCCTCGTTCTATCGACTCGAAGAGTTGGGCCACGTTATCGGTTCCGGAGTGAATATCCACGGGGGTAGGTCGCGAGCCGCTGCCAGGAGTGGATGCGGTGGGGCTGCCGGTATAGACGCGGTAATCGGGTGAGAGGCCCACCAAGTCGAGCTCCGCTTCCGTCGAGGTGCCGCAGAGGGAAAAGAAGTGGTCGAAGGCCTCCGGCATGAGGTACCAGGACGGTCCGGTATCCCAGCGGAACCCGGCCTCCGTATAGCTGCCCGCGCGCCCGCCGACCTCGTCTAGGGAATCTACGACGGTGACCTCGTAGCCCTCTTTGCCCAGTAGGGCAGCGGTAGCCAGGCCGGCGATGCCGGCCCCGATGACAACGGCGCGCATCATATTCTCCTTAGTCTGCGGTATTTGGCGGGGGTCCTTCATCTACGCGTGAGCCCATCTCCGCGCGGTGCACTACCTCACCGCGCGCACCGCACGCACGGCGCGGGCGGCCAGCCACGCCTTGGTGCGATTCGGCACGGATATGCGGGTGGTGTTTAACTCCGCGGCGGGGGTAGCAGCGAGCCGGTTGGTGAGCTCGGCAAAGATATCGGCGGCCGCGCGCACGCCAACGCGGGCGGATAGCGGCAAGAGGTTAATGGCTTCTTCGGCGGCGGCGAGCTCGCGGCGGATGTCGGCGATGAGCGCGGATTTGGCGGCCTCGGAAAGCGCGCCACCAGCAGCCTGCGGGAAATAGGCCCGGCCGAGGACCGAGGAGTCCTCGCCCAGGTCCCGCAGGAAGTTAATCTTTTGAAACGCGGAACCCAAGTGGCGCGCACCGCGGTCCATCGCGGCGCGGTCGGCGGCGGAGACGGTCTCTTCCGCCAGGAAGACCTGCACGCACAATAGGCCGATGACCTCGGCGGAGCCGTAGATATACTTGGCGAGCTCGGAAGCGGAATACTCCCGCTGGTTAAGGTCTGCGCGCATGGAATCGAAAAAGGCCACGAGGTGCTCGCGCTGGAATCCGCAGCGCCTGGCGGTAATGGCATAAGAGTGCACGACGGGATCGGTGTGCAGCCTTTTCTCCGGCGCGGCCAAGATAGCGGACTCGTAGGCATCGAGCGCGGCGGCGGCATCGATGCTGGCTTGGTCAGCGGTGCCATCGACAAGCTCGTCCGCGATGCGCACCACGGCATAAAGGTGGCGGATGTCTTCGCGCACCCGCCCGCGCAAAAGGCGCGTGGCCAGGGAAAAACTGGTGGAATACTGCCCCATAACCTGCGCGGCCGCGCGCGAGGCCGCCTGGTCATAGCGAGTCAACATACTTGCAAAAGTAGCACGCGCCTGAATCACCCTAGCGGTTGGTGGCCCGCGGCTGGCCCTCGGCAAAGCCGGCGGCCGATTGCACGCCCACGGTGGCGCGCTCGTGGAAGCTAGCCAGCGAATCGGCCCCGGCGTAGGTGCAGGACGAGCGCACGCCGGAGATTATGCGGTCCACCAAATACTCCACGCCGCCGTGCTCCGGATCGAGATAGATGCGGGAGGTGGAAATGCCTTCCTCGAACATTTCCCGGCGGGCGCGCTCGAAGGCCTCGGTGGCGGAATTGCGGCCGCGCACCGCCCGGCGCGAGGCCATGCCGAACGATTCCTTGTAGAACGAGCCATCGGCGTCCTTGTTGAGGTCGCCCGGCGATTCGAAGGTGCCGGCGAACCAGGAACCAATCATCACATTGGACGCGCCCGCAGCCAGCGCTAGGGCCACATCGCGGGGATCTCGCACGCCACCATCGGCCCACACATGCGCACCGACCTCGCGGGCTGCGGCGGCGCACTCCAGCACGGCGGAAAATTGCGGGCGGCCCACGCCGGTTTGCATGCGGGTGGTGCACATCGCGCCGGGGCCCACGCCGACCTTGATAATATCCGCGCCCGCCGCGGCCAACTCGCGCACGCCGGCGGCCGTGACGATGTTGCCAGCGGCAATCGGCAGGCCCAAATCCAGGGCCTTAACCTTGCGCAGCGCCTCCAGCATGCTGTCTTGATGGCCGTGGGCGGTATCGATGACGAGGACGTCAGCGCCGGCATCGGCAAGCGCCCGCGCCCTGCCCTCAACGTCGCCATTAATGCCCACCGCGGCACCGATGTGCAGGCGCCCCTGCTTGTCGATGCCCGGCTTATACATCGTCGCCCGCAGCGCACCCTTGCGCGTCAAAATGCCCGCCAGCGTGCCATCCGGATTGACCACTGGGGCGAGCTTGCGCGAGGTTGTGCGCAGGCGGGTAAAGGCCTCCTGTGGGTCGATGCCTACCGGCAGGGTCACCAAATCCGTGGTCATGAGCTCGCCCACGGCGGTGAAATTATCCTGCCCGCGCAGATCCTTTGGCGTAATGATGCCCACGGGCAGCGCACCGTCGACCACGATGGCCGCGCCGTGGGCGCGCTTGTGCAAAAGGTTGCTGGCATAGCCAACCGTGTGGTGCGGCTTGATGGTAATCGGGGTGTCATAGACCAGGTCGGCGGCCTTCACCGAGGCGATCGTTTCCGCCGCGGCCTGCAGGCTGAGGTCTTGGGGCAGGATGGCCATGCCGCCGCGCCGGGCGATGGTCTCTGCCATGCGGCGGCCAGCCACCGCGGTCATATTCGCCACGATGAGCGGGATGGTATTGCCCGTGCCATCGGCTGCGGTGAGGTCGACCGCCTGCCGCGAGCCAACATCCGAGTGATTCGGCACCATAAATACATCCGAGTAGGTCAGCTCGTAGGGTGGGCGGGAATCATTGAGGAAATGCACTGTGGGATTGCCTAACGTGAATCGAGGGTGCAGGAAAAGACATCTAAATCATACGCCCCAAGTTTTGCAGGTTAAGCCAACTCAGTATCCTGATTTGGTGTCTCAGAATCCCGCCCCGAAAATCTCCGCAGAGGTCATAGCCAACCTCACCATCTTGGTGCTCTCCGCGATGGTGATGATTTTGAACGAAACCGCGCTTTCGGTGGCGCTGCCCACCATCATGGCGGATTTCTCCATCCCGGCGACTTCCGCGCAGTGGCTGCTGACCGGCTTCTTGCTCACCATGGGTGTGGTCATTCCCACCACCGGGTTCCTGATGGATAAATTCACCACCCGGCAGATTTTTGGCGCCTCTACCGGCGTTTTCCTCACGGGCACGGTGTTGGCGGCCCTCGCCCCGGCCTTTGGGCTGCTCCTTGCCGGCCGCGTGCTGCAGGCCGCCGGTACCGCGCTGATGATTCCCACCCTTATGACCGTGGCCATGACGCTCGTTCCACCGCAGCGCCGCGGCACCGTCATGGGCATTATCACCGTGGTCATCTCCGTGGCACCGGCCCTGGGCCCTACCGTCGGCGGGTTTATTTTGAGTATGGCGACCTGGCACGTCATCTTCTGGACCATGGTCCCGCTCATCGCCGCCATCAGCATCGCCGGCTACTTCCGCCTAGTCAACGTGGGTGAACGCAGGGATACCCCGCTCGATATTCCGTCGGTGTTCTTATCCGCCCTGGCCTTCGGCGGGCTCATTTATGGCTTATCGTCCATCGAAAAGATGGTGGAGGGCGGCTCGCTTGCCGATGCCCTCCTGCTCCTCCTCGGCATCCTCGCCCTCATCACCTTTACCGTGCGCCAACTCCGGCTGGCCAAGGTAAATCGCGCGCTTTTGGATCTGCGCCCGTTCAAGGTCCGCAATTTCACCCTCGCGGTCATCGCCATGCTGCTCATGTTCGCCCTGCTACTGGGCACGGTGAATATCCTGCCCATTTATCTGCAGACCTCGCTGGCGGTATCCTCGCTGGTCACCGGCCTCGTAGTCATGCCCGGCGGCCTCCTGCAGGGCGGGATTTCCCCGATTGTGGGGCGGATTTATGATGCCTTTGGCCCGCGGCCCCTCCTGATTCCCGGCGCCATCATGTTTTCTACCGGCATCTGGTTGATGACCCTGCTGACAGAAAACAGCGAGGTGTGGATGGTCATCGGCATACATATCCTGTTCGCCGTGGGTATTGCGCTCATGATGACCCCGCTGATGACGGTCTCGCTGTCCTCGCTTCCCGATGACCTCTATTCGCACGGCTCCGCCATTCTAAATACGCTGCAGCAGCTCGCCGGCGCGGCGGGTACCGCCTTCCTCGTGGCCTTTTTGACCAGCGGCACCAAATCCGGCCAAGCCGAGGGCATGAGCGAGGCCGCCGCCACCGCCCAAGGCGCGCACTGGGCCTTCCTTTTCGCCGGCGTGCTCTCGCTTTTCGTGCTCGTGCTAGCGCCCCTGCTCAAGCGCGTGCCCGCCGCCGACTAGCGCCGTGACGTTGCACGGCGCCCGACGCGCCGAAGGATTGGCCTCCGCGCGGGCGTTCCCGGCTAGCCTGCTGCCGGTTTCCTTGCGGCACCTACTGCGCACACAGCGGCAGCTTTAGCCGCGCGGATTCGGCATCGTCGCCCCACACCATGAAGATGGACTGGGTGCCTTCCACAGCCATAACGTAGGTCTGCGGATCTGTTGAGGCCTCGTAGCTTTGGATGGTGCACTTATCATTAGATAGCTCTACCGGATCGGCATCCGGGAGGACCGCATCGCGTTCTTCCACGCTGGGGTAGTAGGCGGCAGTGTAGCTGAAGCCATCCCCCGAGCAGGTGATCTTCGCTTCTTGCCCGTCCTCTGGGGTGCGGGAGGAACACTCCGCGCCGAGCGCGCCGTCTTGGCCGCTGCGCGAGCCAATCAGGCTCGGATAAGCATCCGCTAGGTTCTTTTCCTTGGCATCCCAGCTGGGGTAGGACAGGAAGAACCACAACGCTCCCGCGGCGGCCACCGCGATGACGGCCAGAACGGAAATGAGCGCGATGAGCCCGCCCTTGCCCTTCTTCTTTGGCGGGGCCGCATTCATCGGTGGCATCGGCTGCTGTTGGTATTGCTGCTGGTATTGCTGTTGATACTGCGGTCCCGCCTGGTTCTGCGGCGGGAACTGCTGCTGCGGTTGCGGCGGGAAGTGTTGCTGCGGCTGGGGCTCGGGTTCCTCGGCCTGTACCGATGGGAATTGAGAGGTATCGAGATCGCGCTCGGGGCGCAGCGCCGCCACGACCTCTTTAGCGCTCGAATAATCCTCCTCCGGCGTGAAGGAAGGGCACGTGGCGGCGACGAGTTTTTGGAAGGCGCGGACGGCATCGGCGCCGGTCACGCTCTTCGCAGCTTTCTCGGCGGTTTCCTCCGCCGATTTCTCCCCATCGTTCTCGGCGGATTCCTCCGCCGTGCTTGCACCACCTGGACCCGCGGCGGCGAGGACGGCGACCTTATTATCCTCATCCACAAACACGCGATCGGCCTTGAGCCCGTGGACGGCGAAATCCGCGCGGTTGCGGCTAATCAGGAAATCCACAGCGCCTGCCACGGGGGTGAGGATTTCTTGGGCGTGGGGTTTGGCGGGGGCATCGGCAAGCGCGGGTAAAGCGGTACCCGAGCAGGCCTTGCGGACTAAGAATTCCTGGCCATCCGCCGTCGTGCCGGAGCCCACCAGGGCGGCGAGCGCGGGGTGGTGCAGGCCGTGCAGGGCGGTAGAGGCCTTGACGATGCCCTTTGCCTTCGCCGCGAAGATCTCCACCGTAAATTCCTCGTGCGTGGAGCCATCCTCCACGGCAAAAAGGGTGGAATTAGGGCCCTCATCCAGCACTGCCTTTTCGTGCAGGTTGTGCTGGGAGGCAAAGAATTCGGGAAGGTGCGGCACGGCTGTTTTATTCCTTTGTATCTACGAGGCGACAGGGAGAATGAAGAAGATTCTAGGGCAAAAAGGCCCTGTTCGCTACCGGCGTACACCCATGTGAGCTGCGAGTATGGGCGGTTTGGGGCGTTTATAGGCCAATGGGGGCCAAAAAGAGGAAATCCTTTGGGGCGTGCGGCGTTACAGTGGGTACCACATTAGAAGCGAAAGTTTAGGGGAGTCATGTTCGAGAGGTTTACAGACCGTGCTCGTCGCGTCATCGTTTTGGCGCAAGAAGAAGCACGCATGCTTAACCACAACTACATCGGAACCGAGCACATCCTGCTCGGCCTTATCCACGAGGGAGAAGGTGTAGCCGCCAAGGCTCTAGAGTCCATGGGTATTTCCTTGGAGGACGTGCGCCGTGAGGTAGAAGAGATCATCGGCCAGGGCAGCCAGCCGCACACCGGCCACATTCCTTTTACCCCGCGCGCCAAGAAGGTCCTCGAGCTGTCCTTGCGCGAGGGCCTGCAGATGGGGCACAAGTATATCGGCACGGAGTTCCTCCTGCTCGGACTTATCCGTGAGGGTGACGGCGTTGCCGCACAGGTGCTGACGAAGCTCGGCGCGGACCTGCCGCGCGTGCGTCAGCAGGTTATCCAGCTGCTGTCCGGCTACGAGGGCGGCCAGCAAGAAGGCGGCGGCGACTCGAACCAGGCCCCAGGCCCCATCGGCGCGGGCGCAGGTTCCGGTGCCGGCGCTGGTGGGCGCGGTGGCTCCGGCGGCTCGGGCGAGCGCTCCAACTCGCTCGTGCTGGACCAGTTCGGCCGCAACCTCACCCAGGCAGCCAAGGACGGCAAGCTAGACCCCGTCGTTGGCCGCGAGTCTGAGGTTGAGCGCATCATGCAGGTGCTCTCGCGCCGCACGAAGAACAACCCGGTGCTCATCGGTGAGCCCGGCGTTGGTAAGACCGCTGTGGTTGAGGGCTTGGCGCTGGACATTGTCAACGGCAAGGTCCCAGAAACCCTTAAGGACAAGCAGCTTTACTCGCTTGACCTGGGTTCTTTGGTCGCCGGTTCCCGCTACCGCGGTGACTTTGAGGAACGCCTGAAGAAGGTTCTTAAAGAAATTAACCAGCGCGGGGACATCATCTTGTTCATCGACGAGATCCACACCCTCGTCGGTGCCGGTGCTGCCGAAGGTGCCATCGACGCCGCTTCGCTGCTCAAGCCCAAGCTGGCCCGCGGCGAGCTGCAGACCATCGGTGCTACCACCCTGGATGAGTACCGCAAGCACATCGAAAAGGATGCCGCGCTGGAGCGTCGTTTCCAGCCGGTGCAGGTCGATGAACCTTCGCTGGATGATACCTTCCTCATCCTGAAGGGGCTGCGCGATAAGTACGAGGCGCACCACCGCGTGTCCTACACCGATGAGGCGCTGCACGCCGCCGCGCAGCTGGCGGACCGCTACATCAATGACCGCTTCTTGCCGGATAAGGCCGTTGACCTCCTCGATGAGGCCGGTGCCCGCATGCGCATCAAGCGCATGACCGCCCCGAAGGGCCTGCGCGAGGTCGATGACCGCATCGCCGAGGTCCGCAGGGAAAAGGAAGCGGCTATCGATGCCCAGGACTTCGAAAAGGCCGCCAGTCTGCGCGATGACGAGCGCAAGCTGGGCGAAGAGCGCTCCGAGAAGGAGAAGCAGTGGCGCTCCGGCGACCTGGAGGAAATCGCCGAGGTGGGCGAGGACCAAATCGCTGAGGTTCTGGCGCACTGGACCGGCATCCCCGTGCTGAAGCTGACGGAGAAGGAATCTTCCCGCCTGCTCAACATGGAAGAGGAGCTGCACAAGCGCATCATTGGCCAGGACGAGGCGGTCAAGTCCGTCTCCCGCGCCATCCGCCGCACCCGTGCAGGCCTCAAGGATCCGCGCCGTCCTTCCGGTTCCTTCATCTTCGCCGGCCCGTCCGGTGTGGGTAAGACCGAGCTGTCGAAGTCGCTGGCTAACTTCCTCTTCGGTTCGGATGATGACCTCATCCAGATCGATATGGGTGAGTTCCACGACCGCTTCACCGCTTCCCGCCTCTTCGGTGCTCCTCCGGGATACGTTGGCTACGAAGAGGGCGGCCAGCTCACCGAGAAGGTTCGCCGCAAGCCATTCTCCGTGGTGCTTTTTGATGAGATCGAAAAGGCCCACAAGGAGATCTACAACACCTTGCTGCAGGTGCTGGAAGACGGCCGGCTTACCGATGGCCAGGGGCGCGTCGTCGACTTCAAGAACACCGTCCTCATCTTCACCTCGAACCTGGGGACCCAGGACATCTCGAAGCCGGTGGGCTTGGGCTTTACCGGCGCCAGCGAGAATGATTCGGACGCCCAGTACGAGCGGATGAAGGCAAAGGTCAACGACGAGCTGAAGAAGCACTTCCGCCCCGAGTTCCTGAACCGTATCGATGACGTCGTGGTCTTCCACCAGCTCACCCGCGAGCAGATCGTGCAGATGGTTAACCTGCTCATTGACCGCGTGGGTACCCAGCTGGAAGAGCGCGATATGGGCATCGAGCTCACCGATAAGGCCCAAAACCTCCTGGCCCAGCGCGGCTTCGACCCGGTACTCGGTGCTCGTCCGTTGCGCCGCACCATTCAGCGCGATATCGAGGACCAGCTCTCGGAGAAGATCCTCTTCGGCGAGATTGGCGCCGGCGAGATCATCTCGGTCGACGTCGAAGGCTGGGACGGCGAGTCCAAGGACGACTCCGGCGCTACGTTCACCTTCACCCCGCGCCCGAAGCCGTTGCCGGATGACATCGATGAGCCCTCGCTTGCCGATGCCTCCGTGCGCGACAACGACCCCTCCGAAGACGCCGCCGACGGTTCCGATTCGGGTTCCGATTCCGACGGTGACAACGGCGACGGCAACGGCAACGGCGGCCCCGAGGGCGACGATCCGAAGGATGGTGGCCCGAAGGACGGCGGTTCCGGTTCCGGCAATGATGGCATTGACACCAACGGCGAGCCAGATGTCATTTCCCCGGACGTGCCTTCGGAAAAGCCGGGCCTCGGCAACTCCGACGATGATGGCAAGAACCCGCCACCAGCAGGTGCTGGCCAGCCGATGTAACTAATCGGCCAAGCCCCGACCCGGCTCGGGCTCGGCTCGTCCCGCCGCGCCCCAGCCCGGCCCGCGCGTGCCGGCTACGCGCCTACCGGCCGCGCGCGGCGCCACATAACCACCCACGGTTCCACCGCGAACCCTGGGTGGTTTTCGTATGCGCCCACCCATGGTCAATTTGCTCACCAGCCGGGGGAATATCTCTGTCCGGCGGTATGGCGGTACAGCGGCCCGATGGTTCTGTGGCGCAGCGTCGTGCACGGGGGTATTGCTAGAATGACCCGTTATGGGACTTCAATATCGTTCGCGCAAAAAGACCGGCAAGAATAGCTGGATAAACATTTCCGGATCCGGTGCCTCCATGTCCACGAAGATTGGGCCGGTGACCTTTAATTCCCGCGGTGGCATGTGGGTCAACCTCCCCGGCGGGCTCAACTTCCGCGGCCGCTGGCGGTAGCGAGTCGCTGCGCTTTAACGCTGACAGGCCCGCCGGGCGGTTAAACCGGCAGGTGGTTAGTCCGGCAAGTGGAAGAGGCCGGCGGGGTTTTGCTCGGCGAGGCCATCGTCAAGCAGCGAAGCCAACGCGCGGGAACGCTGCGCGGCATCGGGCCAGACCACGTCGATTGCGGACTGCGGCACCGGGTGATCGGCGGCGCGCAGCACGTCTAGGATCTTGCCGCGTACCTGTCTATCGGTCCCGGCAAATTTTTGCACGCGCTTTTTGGCGCGGGATTGTTCCGCGGCGGAAGGCTCGGGGCACCCGGCGAGCTGCCAGGCGCAGGTCGCGCGCAAGGGACAACGCTTGCAATCGGGATTTTTCGCAGTACACACCAGCGCGCCGAGTTCCATGAGCGCGGCAGAAAACCGGGGCCCGTTGCGCTCGGGCAACAGCGCGGCCACAGCGGCGAGCTCGCGTTTGGAGGGCGGCGGGGCGAGGAAATTGCCGTCCTCGGCGCGGGCATAGACACGGCGCACGTTGGTATCGACCACCGGCACGTTCTGGCCAAAGTGAAAGCACGCCACGGCGCGGGCGGTGTAGTCGCCAATTCCAGGCAGCGCCAGCAGCTCATCCACATCTGACGGAACCTCGTCCATTACCCCCGCGCACTCCCAGAGCCGCAGCGCGCGCCGCGGGTAGCCGAGCTTGCCCCACGCGCGCAACACCTCGGCGCGGGAGGCTTTGGCGAAGTCCGCGGGGGTGGGCCAGCGCCGCATCCATTCCTCCCACACGGGGGCGACGCGCGCGACGGGGGTCTGCTGGCTCATGACCTCGGAAAGCAACACTCCCCAGGCGGAGGTGCCGGGGCGCCGCCAGGGCAAATCGCGTTCATTGGCATCAAACCAGGAAAGAAGTGCGTGCGTATCCATCGTGAACGACAGTCTAGGGCATTAAAATATAGTTCATGCCATTAAGTAACGTTGCCCACGAGCCGCAGGCAGTCTGGGAGGCCCTCCAAGCCGGAAACCAGCGTGTCATTGACGGCACCATCATGGATCTCAACAAGATTTATGAGCGCGAGGGGCTCACCAAGGGCCAGGATCCCCGCGTGGTGGTCCTGGCTTGCTCGGATTCCCGCGCGCCCATCGAGCACATCTTCAATATCGGCTTTGGCGATGCCTTCGTCATCCGCACCGCCGGCCACATCCTCGACGCCTCCGTGTTGGCTTCCTTGGATTATGCGCTCGACCACCTGCACCCCAACCTGTTGGTGGTCCTGGGCCACCAGTCCTGCGGTGCGGTGGCGGCCGCGGTGGATTTTGTCCGCGGCGGCGAGCTGCCCATCGGCCTGCAGCGACCCATCATCGAGAAGGTCGCGACGTCCGCGTGGACTGCGGGGCCTGATGCCACGCTTGCCGATGTCGAGCGCCAACACACCCTCCAAACCGTCACCCAGGTCGTGGCCAGCATCCCTAATGTGCGCAAGCAGCTTGACGATGGCTCCTTCGGCATCGTCGGCGCCCGCTACCTCCTCGAGGACTCGCGCGTGGAGCCATTGTACTCTTACGGCGTTGAGTTGACACGCGGAGCGCGCTTAGCGGATCCTGGCGCTTCTACCACTTAAAATTGAGTGCGTGAACCAGAATAAGCCCCTTCCAGAAGAGATCTATAAGCGCCGCCGGGTTGCCGCGCTTATCATCGTGATCGTCCTGGCCGTGGTGCTAATCTGGGCGGCGGTGGCCGCCTTCGGCGGCGAAAGCGACGATTCCGTTGCCGCGTCCTCAGAGTCTTCGGCGGCAACCACGTCCGCAGAAACCACCAGCGAATCCTCCACCACGTCCGCGGATTCGACGAGCGAATCCGAGTCCGAGTCCGAATCCGATTCTGCCTCGGAGTCGGAAGCCAAGGATGGGGCATCGGAAAGCAAGGAGCCCGAGGAATCCGTGCACGCCGCGAAGGACACCTGCTCGCTTGAGGATTTGGAGGTGCGCACCTCCATGCTTAACTACTCCGTGCCGGACGGCGAACTGCCGAAGTTCTTCATGACCGTCACCAACCCCACCGCCGCGGATTGCAAGATCGACTTGGACGAGAACTCGCTGCGCTTCGAGGTTTACAAGATGGCCGATAACCAGCGCGTCTGGTCCGATACCGATTGCTACGCCTCCGTGCAGACCGGCGAGCAGACCTTCCCCGCGGGCAAGGACCTGAAATTCGAGGCCGAATGGTCCCGCCAGGCGTCCGAGCCGGGCAAGTGCACCGACCGCCCGACCGCCGAGCCAGGCGCCTACTTCGCCCACACGGTCATCGGCGATAATTCCTCCCCGCCGCAGGACTTCACCCTCCGCTAAGCGCGCGGCCTCCTTGCAGTCAGCCGCCCGGAACCAACCCGCTCGGAAGCAGCCCGCGCGTGAGCAGGTCGCGCGTTATCTACTCGGGCGGAACCTACTCGGGCGGAACCTACTCGGGCGGGAGCAGACCACGCGGAACCAGTTCGGGCGGAAATAGCCCGCGCGGAAGCAGGCAGCGCGGAAGTTTGCGCTGCTGGAGCGCCCGCCCCTCGTCACCAGCCGGGCTAGAACCCGCCACCGGTTACGATTGAACTACGGCTGGACCGCGGCGAGGGCCTCGCCAAGCGTCGCGACTTGGCGCACCTGCATCCCGTCCACGGGGTTGATTTCCCCGCACGGAACAATCGCCCGCTTGTATCCCAGCCGCGCCGCCTCCTGCAGGCGCCGCTCAACATTGGGCACCGGCCGCAGCTCGCCGGCCAAGCCCACCTCGCCGATGACCACGGTCTTCGCCGGCAGCGGCTGCTCGTGCAGCGAGGACCACGTGGCCAGCGCCACCGCGAGGTCGGTGGCGGTTTCGGTAATCCGCATCCCGCCCACCGTGGCCACATACGCATCCTTATCGTTCGTGCGCTGGCCGGCGCGCGCCTGCAACACGGCCAGCACCATGGGCACGCGGTTGGCATCGAGCCCCGTGACCACGCGCCGCGGGTTCTTCGCCACGGGGTCGACGGTCAGCGCCTGGACCTCGGCAAGGATGGGCCGCACGCCGTCCATGGCGACGGTCACCGCGGAGCCATCCGGCGTCGTACCCCGGTGGGAAAGGAAGAGCCCCGACGGGTCCGCGACCTCCCGAATACCCCCGGCGGTTTGCTCGAAACAGCCCACCTCATCGGTCGCGCCGAAGCGATTTTTCATCCCGCGCAGCATGCGCAGGCTGGACTGGCGGTCGCCCTCGAAGTTTAAGACGACATCGACAAGATGCTCCAAAACCCGCGGTCCCGCCACGTTTCCGTCCTTGGTCACGTGCCCCACCAGCAGCACGGGGATGCCGGTGGATTTCGCAAGCGAGGTCAGCGCCGCGGTCACGGCGCGCGATTGCGCGACGCCGCCGGGCACGCCTTCTACCCCCACTGCGTGCATGGTCTGCACGGAGTCCACGATGATGAGGCCGGGCTTTACGGCATCGACGTGCCCAAAGACAGCGTCCAGGTTGGATTCGGCCGCGAGGTACAGCGATTCCTGCAGCGCCCCGGTGCGCTCGGCGCGGGCGCGGACCTGGCCGGCGGATTCCTCGGCGGTGGCGTAGAGGACGGTGCGGCCGAGCTGCGCCCAGCGGGAGGCGACCTCGAGAAGCAGCGTGGATTTGCCCACGCCGGGCTCGCCGGCCATGAGCACCACCGAGCCCGGCACGATGCCGGAGCCCAGCACGCGGTCGAGCTCGCCGATACCCGTGCGCACCGTCTTCGTCGCCTGCGCGCCCACCTGCGTGATGGGCTGCACCGGGCTCGCAGGCGCTACGCTCGCATGCCCCCCGCTTGCCGATGCCCCCGCCACCACCGGTGCCTTTTCCTCCATCGTCCCCCACGAACCGCAATCGGGACAGCGCCCGAGCCACTTGGGGGAGACATAACCGCATTCAGAGCAGGTGTGGACGGGGCGAGATTTTTTGGCCATGGTGTAGAGCCTAGAACGTGGCGGGAAAAACAACGAACGCGCCCGTGCTCCGCAGAGCAGGGCGCGCGTGCGGTGGGGGCTTTTAGTGGTGCGAGTCACCGGTATTCGCGTCGGTGGTGTAGCCCTCTGGGGATTCCACATCGCGGTCGTACTTACCGGACTCCATCTGGGAGGCAGCGACGGTGGCGTCGATCTCGATGGTGCCATTCGAGAACTCGAAGGTAACCGGGCGGTGGCCTGCGTAGCCGAAGTCATCGTTATCCAGGTGGGTGGCCACGTACTGCACGGTCTCGGAATCGTGCTCCGGGCTAGCATCCAGGTTCTCCTGGGAATCCGCCACGATGGAGTGATCGCGCTGCAGCGGCTGGGTCTGCTTCATCTCGACGGTCTGGCCGTCCACCTTCACGGACTTCAAGGTGATGACATCGGTTTCATAGCCCTGGTTGACAGCGTTGAACTTCAACGCGGCGCCACCGTCTGGCTCGGCCAGGATGGTGACATCGCGGACGGCAATCTTATCGTCATCGGTGCTGGCAGAAGCACCATCAACCGCAGCTACCTTCTCTGCCGTCTGGGCGACGTGACCTGCCGAGCACGAAGCCAGCGCCAAAGCGGAGACGGCGGTAACGGAAATAATGGCACCGCGGCGGGCGGCGGACTTCAGGGACTGCACGTTGAGCATCCTCCATCAATTGCGATCTCAGGGCTTATCAAATCTTTAGCCTAGTCCCTTTCGATATAAAGTACACAGTTTCTCGCTAAGCTAGCGGGTAGTCCGTGGGGGTAATCGGGGGCATCCGGTGGTAGGCATGGCGCGCGTGATAAAATGGCGGCCTTAGTTATCGGCATATTCACGGGATTATAAGGAGTGGCAATGGAATATAAGGTCGGCGAGGTCGTCGTCTACCCGCACCACGGCGCGGCGGTCATCGAGGATATCGAAACCCGCGAAATGGGCGGCGAAGAGCTGGAATACCTCGTGCTGCACATTAACCAATCCGATCTCGTCGTCCGCGTGCCCAAGAAGAATGCGGATAACGTCGGCGTGCGCGATGTCGTGGGCAAGGAGGGCCTGGAAAAGGTCTTCTCCGTGCTGCGCGATGAGGACGTGGAAGAAGCCGGCAACTGGTCCCGCCGCTACAAGGCCAACCAGGAGCGCCTAGCCTCCGGCGATATCAACAAGGTCGCAGAGGTGGTGCGCGATCTGTGGCGCCGCGACCAGGACCGCGGCCTGTCCGCCGGCGAGAAGCGCATGCTGGGCAAGGCCCGCACCATCTTGGTGGGCGAGCTGGCGCTGGCGCAGCCTGTCGATGATAAAAAAGCCGATACCATGATGGAAGAAATCGACGCCACCATCGAGCGCCACCGCGCCGCAGGCCTAGTCGATGACCAGTCCATCACCACCGATATCGACAACGACATCGATCTCGATGACCTCTCCTTCGACGACGAAGACTAAACCCCGCGTTATCGCCTTAATCGCCGCGGCCGGGCAAGGCACCCGCCTCGGCGCGGAGGTGCCCAAGGCCTACGTCGATCTGCACGGCCGCACCCTGCTGGAGCGATCCATACGCACCATGGCCAACTCCGGACTCGTGGACGAGGTCATTGCGGTGGTGAGCCCGGCTATGGAGGGGGAAGCTGGGGGCATCGTCAAGCGCGTGGGCGCAGATATCCCGGTGCGCCTCGTGCATGGGCGCGGCGAGCGCGCCGATTCCATTTGGGCCGGCCTGCAGGCAATTCCGGACGAGGATGCTGTGGTGCTCATCCATGATGCCGCCCGTGCGCTTACGCCCACCGCGATGGTCGAGCGGGTGGCGCGGCGCGTTCTTGCCGGTGCGCCCGCCGTTGTGCCGGTGGTTCCCGTGACCGATACCATCAAGGAAGTCGCCGGTAACGCCGTGGTGGGCACCCCCGATCGCGCCCGCCTGCGCGCCGTGCAGACCCCGCAGGGTTTCCGCCTCGCCGCGCTGCGCCAGGCCAACCTGGATTATTGGCGCGAGCAGCCGAATTTCACCGCCACGGACGATGCCAGCCTGATGGAATGGCACGGCCAGCGCGTGGAGACCGTGCCGGGCGATATCCTCGCCTTCAAAATCACCACCCCCACGGACCTGACCCTGGCCCACGCCCTTGCAGAGGAGCAGCATGACTGAGCCCATCATCCCCCGCGTCGGCATCGCGACCGACGCCCACCAGATCGAAGCCGGCAAGCCCTGCTGGATTGCCGGGCTGCTTTTCGATGACGCCCCCGGCTGCGAAGGCCACTCCGACGGCGACGTCGTAGCCCACGCGCTTGTCGATGCCCTCCTCTCCGCCTCCCACCTCGGCGATCTCGGCTCCTTCGTAGGCGTGGGTCGGCCCGAATACGATGGCGTGTCCGGCGCCCAGCTCCTGCGCGAGTGCCGCGAGCTGCTGGAATCGGAAGGTTTTATCATCGGCAATGCCGCCGCCCAGCTCATCGGACAGACGCCGAAGATGGGCCCGCGCCGCGAGGAGGCTGAGGCCGTGCTTTCGGAAATCCTCGGCGCCGATGTGTCCATTTCCGCCACCACGACCGACCATTTGGGCTTTACCGGCCGCAAAGAGGGCCGCGCGGCGGTGGCAACGGCCGTTGTCTGGCGGCGCCAACACTAACCCCGCACACGGGTGATTTAGACTGGGTGGCGTGAGTACTTTGCGCATTTTTGACACAGCCACCCGCAGCCAACGCGACTTCGAGCCGATTCGCCCCGGCCACGCCTCCATCTACTTGTGTGGCGCCACCCCGCAGGCGCAGCCGCACATCGGCCACCTGCGGTCCGGCGTGGCTTTCGATATCCTGCGCCGCTGGCTGCTCGCACAAGGCTATGATGTCGCGCTCGTGCGCAATGTCACCGATATCGATGACAAGATCCTCACCAAGGCCGCCGAGAATAATCGCCCTTGGTGGGAGTGGGTGTCCACCTACGAGCGCGAGTTCACCAAGGCCTATAACCTGCTCGGCGTGCTCCCGCCGTCCGTGGAGCCGCGCGCGACGGGTTTTGTCACCCAGATGGTCGAGTACATGCAGCGGCTTATCGATGCCGGCTTTGCCTACCCCGTTCCCGCCCCCGATGGCGCGGCCGGATCCGTGTACTTTGACGTCGAGGCCTGGACCAAGGCGGAAGGATCCGACTACGGCGCGCTTTCTGGCAATCGCGTCGAGGAGATGGAACAGGGCGAGTCAGATAACGCGGGTAAGCGCAGCCCGCTCGACTTCGCCCTGTGGAAGGCCGCCAAGCCAGGCGAGCCTAGCTGGCCCACCCCGTGGGGCCGCGGCCGCCCGGGCTGGCACCTCGAGTGCTCCGCCATGTCGACGTACTACCTGGGTTCCAATTTCGATATCCACTGCGGCGGCTTGGACCTGCAATTCCCGCACCACGAAAACGAGATCGCGCAATCGCACGCGGCCGGCGATAAGTTTGCCAATTACTGGATGCACAACCACTGGGTGACCATGGCTGGCGAGAAGATGTCGAAATCGCTCGGCAACGTGCTTTCCATCTCGAATATGCTAGAGCTCGTGCGCCCAGTGGAGCTGCGCTACTACCTGGGTTCTGCGCATTACCGCTCCGTACTGGAATACTCCGAATCCGCCCTGACGGAGGCGGCGGCGGGCTACCGGCGTATTGAGGGCTTCGTCAAGCGCTTTGCAGGCGTCGAGCGCGGCGACTGGACGCCGGACTTCGAGGACGCCATGAACGACGATATCGCCGTGCCCAAGGCGCTGGCTGCCATCCACACCACCGTGCGCGCGGGTAATAAGGACCTGGCCGCCGGGGACGAGGACGCCGCCCGCGCGAAGGCCGCCCAGGTGCGCGGGATGGCGCACGTACTTGGATTTGACCCGCTGGAGTGGGAAGATGGAGGCGAAGCTAGCGGGGCAGACGCGGCGCTTGATGCGCTGGTCCAGGCAGAACTGGAACGGCGCACGCAGGCCCGCGCGGAAAAAGACTTCGCTACTGCCGATGCCGTGCGTGACCGCCTTACCGCCGCCGGCATCACCATTACCGATACCCCAGACGGCCCCACGTGGTCGTTGACCCAGCGCTAGAAAGCTTTACGCCGTTATTTCCGCTGGTTATTGAACGGTTTCCTCGAAAGGACTGAAACGATGGCACGAACCCATGGCCGCGGTGGCGCGGGCATCCGCAAGACGAATAAGAAGGGCGCTACCAAAGGCTCCGGCGGCCAGCGCCGCAAGGGCCTAGAAGGAAAGGGCCCCACCCCAAAGGCCGAGGACCGCGTCTACCACGCTAAGCACAAGGCGAAGCTGGAGCGCGAGCGCCGCAACTCTGGGCGCCACCAAAAAGAAACCGCAGAGATGGTGGTGGGCCGCAACCCGGTCATCGAGTGTTTGCACGCCAAGGTGCCGGCCACCACGCTCTACATCGCTGCCGGAACGCGCAACGATAAGCGGCTTTCTGAGGCCGTGTCCATGTGCAATACCCGCAATATCCCCATCATCGAGGTTCAGCGCCACGAGATGGACCGCATGACGGGAAATGGCATGCACCAGGGCATCGGCTTGCAGATCCCGCCGTACAAGTACGCCGCGGTGGAGGATTTGATTGCCAACGCCGCCGAGAACCCGCGCCCCGGCATGTTCGTCATCCTGGATAACATCACCGATCCGCGCAACCTGGGTGCCGTGATCCGTTCCGTGGCCGCTTTCGGCGGCGATGGCGTGATCATCCCGGAGCGCCGTTCGGCTTCTGTCACCGCGGTCGCGTGGCGCACCTCGGCAGGCACCGCTGCCCGCTTGCCGGTCGCCCGCGCAACGAATATCACCCGCACCGTGAAGGAATTCCAGAAAAACGGCTACCAGGTCGTCGGCCTCGATGCCGGCGGCGATCACACGCTGGATACCTATGAAGGCGGCACGGATCCCGTGGTCATCGTCATCGGCTCCGAGGGCAAGGGCATTTCGCGCTTGGTCAGCGAGACCTGCGATGTCCTCATGTCCATTCCCATGACCGGGTGGGTCGAATCCCTCAACGCCTCCGTCGCCGCGGGTTCGGTCCTATCCGAGTTCGCGCGCCAACGCCGCGTCGCCGAAAAATAACCCATTCCTGCCGCGCCAGGTCGCCGCGACGGATAAGCGCCACCCACGTTCGGTGCTGGCAAAGTCGAGCGCGCAGAATCGCCTCCCCAGCCGCCGGTGCGGTTGGTGGCGCAGCTAGCGTCAAAGGCGCGCTGGATCCTTTGCGGGGCACAACGTTCTGGGGGCGAATCGTTGTGACCTGCAACAATTAACCATTATCTGCCCAGGGTGGCAGCCATCGGATGGTTCCGTTGACCCGGGCTAAGTGCCCGCGCAGGGGCGGGGCGTTGGGATCATCGTCGTTCACGCCATTGTGGTACGGACAAGCGATGGTTAAGTTTCGAGAGTTGGTCTCTCCACCGTTTTTCCAGGCATTGAGGTGGTGAACCTGGCATTCATCGGCGGGGTAGCGGCACTCCGGCCATGGGCAGACCGGGTTTTCGGCCGCTGCCATCAGGCGTTGCTTTGCAGAAGCAAAGCGCGAGGTGCGGTAGAGGTTTACCGGACCTTCCACTGGGTGGATGAGCGTGACGTAACCGTGCTCGGTAAACGCCCGTCGCACCAGCTCGGCGCCGGTCATCGTGGCGCCATTGGTCAGCTGGACTACGACATCGCCGTCAGAGTCAGAATCATGGGTAGAGTCAGGGCCAGCGGCGGCGTTGGAGGCGGAACCGGCGCTGGGCTTCGAGTTTGTGCCGGCTGATGAGCCGGCGCGGGTGTTGGAGCTCGAGCCGGGCTGAGGGCTAGTGCTAGAGCCAGGCTTGTGGTCAGTGGCAGACTTGGAGCCAGCGGCGGGCTTGGGGCCGGAGCCGAAATCGACGATGCGATCGAGCTCGTCGAAGCGAAGCACGACATTGGTTGTCACGCTGGGGCGGGCGGCGGCCTCGCCGTGGAAGATATTCTGCACGGAAGCAAGCGGGGCGTCCTTATCAATCGCGGCGTGCATATCGGCGATATCGGCGGACGGGCCGGTAATGGACATGGTCCACGGGCCGTCGGCGCGGCGATAAATCTTCACGCCGGGCTGGCGCTTGACGGGCCCCTTGAGCTCCTTGACGCGGGCGCGGCCCCGCTTATCGATATCCGAGACCTTCCCCTTCATCCCACACAATTCGCGCCGCAGCGCCCAGGCATCGCGCTTCTTCTTCAGCTTGGCGGCGTGGCGCTCGATGGTGAGCAGGGCCGTCAGGCTGTGCCCGTTGGCGCGGCTGGCGGCGATGGATTCGCGTTGTTGGCGGCGGAAGGCGGTGGTGCCGAATTAGGTCTCGGCAAGCGTGAGCAGGCGGGTGGCGGTGGTATCGGGGCACCCGGCCGCAAGCAGCGCGCGCAGCGAGAGGCCGTGGCAGTCGGCGATGATATCCATGCCGGGTGCCAGGCCCTTGAGAAATGTATGCAGCGCGTTCATGCCCCAGAGATTAAAGAGCCCCGCAAGCCCGCGCTAGCCGATGCCCCACCTTCCTGTGGACAACTACCCTCAAGCGTCACCTAAGCCGAAGAAATCGCGGACTTTATCCACAGCATTGAAGGAATCCGTATTTGGCCCTATGCTCAGAGGCGTTTCTTTGCTAGAGGGAATCACGTGCCCGAGGCCTTCCATGGTCCACAGTTCCACGGGAAAGTCGCCGTCGTAGTAGGTGGAGGTTATCCCGGGGATGGGCTGGCTTTCGCTGGGCGGGCGGCAGCCATTGGCCAGCGCGAAGTGCTCCGCGGTGGCGGGAGCAGAAAGCACGCACCCGCGGGTTTGCTGCCCATCGATGGCGGCAAGCCCGCCGTAATAGGGCGCAATCGGATCTTCGGTGCCGTGGATAAACAGCAGCGGGGTAGGCCGGTAGCCATCGGGGTGGGTGGGCGCATGATTGGAACCCTCGCCCAGCGTGGAGGCGAAGACGCAGGCGCCGGTGAGGGTAAAGGGGGCATCGTAAAGCAGGCGCAGCACCATCTGCCCGCCATTGGAATAGCCGGCGGCGAAGGTGCGCGCGGTGGCGTACTCGCGCTGCATGGTCTCGATGAGGAAGGTGCTAAAGGCAACGTCATCCACCCCGAGCTCGCGGGCGCGGACCGGCAGGTTGGCGCGGGTGTCGTTGAAGTGGTGGTCGATGCCGTCGGGGTAGACGATGAGGGTATTGGTGGCATCGGCAAGCGCGTCCACCGTGCCGTTGGTAAAGCGGCGGATGACGTTGGCGGACTGGTGGGAGCCGTGGAAAAACAGCAGCAGATCCGGCTGAGGCCCGAGGTTCTCGGGCTCGATGACGATGAAGCGGCGGGTGTGGCCATCCACATCCGCGGTGCGACGATGAATATGCATGCACGCCGAGTTTAGTCGGCGTGGTGGGCCTCTGCGGCGGTGCGGTTATCGGCGTGGAAATGCTTGGCCGCTACCTCATCGCGGATGGCGCGCTTGCCCCGCCGCCAGCCGATGAACCGGCACACCAGGTAGATCACAAAAGAAATGGTGGTCACGAAGACGGAGACCGGTAGGCCAGGCGCCAGGGAGAGGATGAAACCGCCAACGGCGGAGACCTCGGCGAAGATGGTGGACCACAGCACCGCGCGCAGGGGCGAGGAGGTGATTTGCACGGCCGCCGCGCCGGGGGTAATAAGCAGCGCCATGACGAGCAGCGAGCCGACGATTTGCACCGACTGCGCTGCGGCGAGGCCGACGAGGACGGCGAAGGCGACGGAGATGGCGCGGGTGGGCACGCCGGCGGCGCGGGCCATCTCAGGATCGGCGGAGGCAAAAAGCATGGGCCGCCAGAGGAAGCCGACGGCGGCGACGATGATGACCGTGGTGGCGGCCAGCAGCCACACCGAGGCGGAGGAAACGCCGACGATTTGGCCGGTTAAAAGCGTCATCGCCGTATTGGAATTGCCGGGGTAGAGGTGCAAGAACAGCACCGAGAGGCCCAGGCCAAAGCTCATGACCACGCCGATGGCGCTGTCTTGCTGGCCTTTAAAGCCCAGCATAGCCAGGATGATGGCGGCGACGATGGCGCCGGCGACCGCGCCGAAGCCCAGGTTGAGGCCGAAGAGCAGCGCCGCGGAGGCGCCCATGAGCGCCAGCTCAGAGGTGGCGTGGACGGAAAAGGACATCTGGCGCAGCACGATGAGCGAGGTCATCACGCCAGACAGGATGCCCAGCAGCGCGGAGGCGATGAGCGAGGACTGCACGAAGTCCACGCTGAGCAAGTATTGGGTATCTTCCCAGAAATTAGACAACGATGAGCCTCCCGTCGACGTTTAAGACATTGACCTTGGAACCGTAGAGCTCCGAAAGGACCTCGGAGCGCATGACTTCATCGACCGCGCCGAAGGTGTGGCCATTGGGCGCGATGTAGAGGACCTTATCCGTCACCCCGAGCACGGGGTTGATGCCGTGGGTGACAAAGACGATGGACGTCCCGCGCTCGCGGCGCAGCGAGTCCAGCTTGTCAACCGTGGCGTTTTGCCGGGCGGGGTCGAGGGAGAGGAGGGGCTCATCGGCAAGAATGAGGTCCGGGTCATTGGCCAGGGCTTGGGCCTGGCGGATGAGCTGCTGCTGGCCGCCGGATAGCTGGCCGACGCGCCGGTCCCGCAGCCCCGTGGCACCCACCTCTTCCAAAAGCTCGTCCACCCGTCCACGGGGTGGGTGCCGGTGCCGGAATACCCCGTGCGCCACGGAGAGCGAAACCAAGTCGCGGGCGCGCAGTGGAAGGTCAGCGGGGAACATGCGCTGCTGGGGGATGAACCCGACCCGGCACTTAACGTCGACGCGGCCGCTGGTCAGCGTCCGGGTGCCGAGGATGGTGCCCAGCAGGGTGGATTTGCCCACGCCATTGGGGCCTAAAACGGCGATAAACTCGCCGCTGTCCACGGCGAGATTAAGCTGCGACCACAGCGGGTCTACTGCGGCCTCATGGAATTCAACGAGCACTAGTGCTTCCCCAGCTTGCTCGTGACTTCGTCGTAGTATTCCCAGAACTTCTTGCCGTCTGGCGGAGTTTCGCCGATTTCTACGATATCGACGTCGTTGTCCTCTGCGGCGGACTTGATGCGGCTAGCGGTATCGGTTTCGGTCTGGGGGTTGAAGATGAGGAGATCGACCTCGCCATCGTCAATGGCCTTGATGAAGGCGGCGACATCGGCAGTAGCGGGCTCGCCCTCGGAGATGGTGGCCTTGCGGAAGCCCTCGGGGGTGACGTCCTTGGCGTCGGTGTACTTCATGAGGTAATCGGCGATGGGCTCGGTCTGGGCGTAATTCAGGCCATCGGGAAGCTCCTTGAGCTTATCGCGCAGCTGGTCCACGTGGGAGTCGATCTTCTCGGTGGTGGCGCCGGCATCGGAGTACTTCTCGTTGATCTGGTCCGCGATGGATCCGGCGACCTCCTCCAGGGCGGCGGGGTCGTACCAGATGTGCTCGTTGCCCTCGATATTGGTGACCTTGTCTGGGTCATCCTTGGCGGTGGCCTTCGCAGCATCGATGGTCATGACATCGGGATCCTCGTCCAGCTTGCCGTGGTCCGTCAGCGGCAGGGCGGAGATGATGTTGTCCTGATCGGAAACGGCCTGGTAAATCCAGGCGTCGTAGCCGCCGCCGTTGACCACGAGCATGTCGGCGTCATTGGCCTTGGCTATATCGGCCGCGGTGGGCTCGAAGTGGTGGGGGTCGGTGTCGTTGCCTTCCACGATGGGGTCGACCTCGATGTCGATGCCGGAGGCGGTATCGACCACGGCCTGGGCAACATCGGCCCAGATGGAGGTGGAGGCGACGATGGAAAGCTTCTTTTCGCCGGAGTCGGAGCCGGAATCAGAGTCGGAGCCGGAACCGGAGTCGGAGGAGCACGCGGCGGTAAAAAGGAGGCCACTTGCTGCGAGTAGGGCTGTTGTTGCGCGTAGTGACGTGTGCATACCCTCCAGTGTGCGTTTGCTGGCAATCGTTGTCAATTGAACATGCATTGAAAATTGGACGGCGGGGCGCAGGGTAAGGTAACAGGCATGGTTAAACGCAGCCCCACCCGGAAGACACTGGCCTCCCTCGCCGCGGAGTTGGGCGTTTCGCGCACAACCGTATCCAATGCCTATAGCCGCCCTGACCAGCTCTCCCCGGCAACGCGCGAGCGCATTTTGGCCGCGGCCAAGGCTCGCGGGTACCCGGGGCCCGATCCTACGGCCCGCAGCCTGCGCACCCGCCGCGCCGGGTCGGTGGGCGTGCTGTTGACAGAGCACCTGTCCTATGCCTTCGAGGACATGGCGTCGGTGGATTTCTTGGCAGGCATGGCGGAGGCATCGGCAGGCGCGCAGACCACGCTGACGCTGATTCCCGCCGGCCCGGAGGGCGAGGCGGAGGCGACCAGCCTGGTGGGGTCTGCCGCTGTGGATGGCTTCGTGGTCTATTCGGTCGCCGCGGGCGATGCCTACCTCGCGGCCGCGCGGGGCCGGGGCCTGCCGCTGGTGGTCTGCGATCAGCCCACCGATGCGGGGCTACCGTTTGTGGGCATTGATGATCGCGCGGCGATTGCCCCAGCGGCGCGTGCGCTTATCGATGCCGGGCACCGCCACATTGGCATCCTCGCCATCCGCCTGCGCCTGCAGCGCCACGACGGCCCGATTTCCTGGCAGGAAGTCCAGGATGCGGAGATGCACGTGCAGCGCTCGCGGGTGATGGGCGCGCTCGATGTCTTCGCCGAGGCGGGCATCGCGCCCGAAACCGTGCCCGTGGTCACGCAGCACATTAACGATGCCCACACCACCCGCGCCGCCGCCGAGCTCCTGCTCGACGCCCATCCGGAGCTTACGGCAGTGCTGTGCACGACCGACTCCATGGCGCTCGGCGTGCTGGCCTATGCCCGCGAGCGCGGGCTGAGCGTGCCAGAAGATCTATCGGTGACCGGCTTTGACGGCATCGATGCGGCGCAGCGCCTCGACCTGGCCACCGTCATCCAGCCCAATAAGGCCAAGGGGGCTGCGGCCGGGCACATGCTGGAAAAGCTCATCGCCGGCGCGACAGATACGGCGGGCGCGGCCCGCGCAAAGGCAGGTGCAGTGTCACGCGGTGTTGACGAGGCGCAGGCGGTGCCGCGGCGGGTGTTGCAGACGCGGTTTGCGCCGGGGAAATCGGTTACTGTACCGCGGCCGCGCGGGCGGTAGCGAGCTCGGTGAGGAAGTGGGCGACGGCGTCGACATCGGCAAGCTGCACGGCGGCGATGGAATCGCCCTCGCCCACCTTGACGCCCACGTCTGGCGGCTGGTGGAGGGCGCGGAAGCCGTGCTCATCGGTGATGTCATCGCCCAAGAAGACCATGGCGGTGGCGCCGGTGCGCTCGCGGAGGGCCTCAAGCCACGTGCCCTTGGTGGCGGTGGTGGCAGAAAACTCGATGACGGACTTGCCAGCGGTGCGCGGGAAACCGGCCGTATCGAGCGCCAGGCCCGCCTCGTAGGCGGCCGCGGCCTGCTCTGGGTTCTCCAGCTCGAGCGAGCGCAGGTGCAGCACGCGCTGGAAGGGCTTGGCCTCCAGCTCCGCGCCGGGGAAGCGGTCTATGATGCCGCGGATTTCTTCCTCCTTACGCGCAAGGTGCTCGTGCATGGCGGGGGTGAGCTCGGTCTGCTGCCAGGAGGACTCGGCGCCGTGGGAGCCGCCGAAGAGGACGGGGTGGCGCAGGGGGCACACGCGCTGCAGGCCCTCGAGGTGGCGCCCGGATAGTACCGCGGCGGTGGTGCGCGGCAGGTGGGCCAAGTGGTTCAGGGCGCGGGCGGCATCGGCGTTGATTTCCACGTCATAAATGGCGGTGGCAAACGGCGACAGCGTGCCGTCAAAATCAGAGACCACGGCGAGCTCTTCTGCCGCGGCCAAGGCCTTAATGGTGGTAGAAAGCGTCATGGCATCACATGCTACCCGCGGGAGACCAGCTTGATGGAGGGCGAATCTACCTCATCGGTATCCAGCTCCAGGATGAGCTGGTTATTGCTATTGACGGTGTAGATAAAATCATTATCCGAGCTAATGAGGTTGCGCAGCAGGTTATCGGCCCACACGGAGCCGCCCTCGCAGTCCTTATCGGTGTCGTCGTATTTGACCTCATCGAAGTGCAGCTTTTTGCCATCGCGGATATTTTCGCGCTCATCATCGGCGGTGTAGCTCAGCCGGGCCGCAAGGCGGGTGCAGCCAGTGGTGCCCACCATGGTGGATTCGCCAAAGCTAAATTCCGGCGCGTGGGGAATCGACTCTGGGATGGTGGACGCCGCATCCGGCGCGATATTGATGGAGACGACCTGCCACTGCTTGTCCACAATCCGGTCATCGCCCGCAGGCTGCGGGGCATCGTCCTCGGATCCGCAGGCGGCAAGCAGCGTAACGGCGCCCAGCGCGGTCGCTGCAGCGGCGCGTGCGCGGGGGTGGGAAGGAAGCATTAGGAGTCCTTTCCGTGCGGATCGGGAGCGTGCGAGGTGGTGCCGGTGCGGGTAATTCGCAGGCAGCCCAAAAAGGACTGCGACCACAGCCGCACATCGTGGCTCATGACCTGTTCGTGCATGGTGAGCATGCGCTGGGTCGTGGTGAAGGGGGCATCGGAAAGCGCGCGCACGGCGTTGAGCAGGGCGCGTTTGACGGACTCGATGTCGAAGGGATTGCACAGGTAGGCCTCATCGAGCTCCGTGGCGGCGCCGGCGAATTCCGAGAGCACCAGGGCGCCGGAACCGTCATCGTGGCAGGCCACGAACTCCTTGGCCACGAGGTTCATGCCGTCCTTAAAGGGTGTGACCAGCATGATATCGGCCATGCGGTAGTAGCAGCGCAGCACGTCCTTGGGCACGCCGCGGTGCTGGTAGTGCACCACGGGGTGGCCCATGCGGGAAAAGCGGCCATTGATGCGGCCGACGGCCTCCTCGACCTGCGAGCGAGTGGCCTTGTAGTGATCGAGGCGCTCGCGCGAGGGCGTGGCCAGCTGCACCAAGGTGACCTCTTCCGGATCCAAGGCACCGGTTTCCAAGAGCTCCTCGAAGGCGGTCAGTCGCTGCAGGATCCCCTTGGTGTAATCGAGGCGATCCACGCCCAAAATGATGCGCTTGGGGCTGCCCAAATCCTTGCGCAATTGGGCCACGCGGCGTTTATCCTCGTCGCTAAATTGGCCGAAATCCTGCGCAGCGATGGAAATGGGGAACGCGCCCACGCCCACGGTGCGGCCCCCGGGGAGGCTGATATGGGCGGTGACATCGCGGGTGGTGGCCTCCCCGCGCACCTCGAGGCCCTGGCGGTGGGCCAATTCCAAGAAATTGCGGGCATTGGCCTCCAGGTGGAAGCCAATGAGATCGGCGCCCAAGATGCCGCGCACCGTTTCCTCCCGCCAGGGCAGCTGTCGGAAGAGATCCGGGGAGGGGAAGGGGATGTGCAGGAAGAACCCGATGGTGAGATCGGGGCGCATTTGGCGCAGGATGCCCGGCAATAATTGCAGCTGATAGTCCTGCACCCAGACCGTCGCGCCCTCTGCGGCCACGTGGGCTACCTCGTCCGCGAAGCGGAGGTTGACCTCGCGGTAGGCATCCCACCAGTCGCGGTCATAGGTCGGGGTGACGATGAGATCGTGATAAAGCGGCCACAGCGTGGCATTGGAAAAACCCTCGTAAAAGGCCTCAAAATCGGACTCGCTAAGCCTGACCGGGTGCAATAGCACCCCGGCCTCGGTGCGGAAGGGCTCGGGCGCGGCATCGGCAACGCCGGGCCACCCCACCCAGCAGCCCTGGTGCGCTTCCAGCACCGGCGAGAGCGCGGTGACCAGGCCGCCGGGCGAGGGCGTCCACGCCTGGCTGCCATCGGCCGCGGTAGTTAAATCTACCGGCAGGCGGTTTGCCACTACTACGAAGTCATTGCCGCGCTCACTCATAGCCCAAGACTAACTTAAGACTTCTTGGTCGACTTCTTCGTTGCTTTCTTCGTCGACTTCTTGGTGGACTTTTTGGCAGCCTTAGTGGTCTTCTTAGTCGACTTTTTGGTGGACTTCTTCGAAGCCTTGGAGGTCGACTTCTTGGTGGCCTTCTTCGTAGACTTCTTCGGCGCGGCATCGGCTTGTTCTGCCAATACCTTCTTGTGCACCAGGCCCTTGGGCTCGACACCCAGCATGGACATCAAGGTCACGCCGTCCAAGAAGTCTTGGGAGTAGGTGGCCACCACGCGGCGGGCGGCGCGGGCGGTTTCCTCTGCCAGGGCAATATCTTGTTCTGCCTGTGGGTGCGTGTCTTGGACCTTGGGTGGCACGGCGAGTCCTCCTGAATGTTGGGAAAGCTATCAGGCTAAATATTGTACGCTACCGGCGGCGTTTAGGGCTCCTTGGGTTCCTCCCCGCCGGGCTTGGTGTGATCGGATTCCTCCGGCGCGGGCGATTTCTGGCCGGGCACCGTGTAGGTGGTGCGCTCGGTATCCTGCGGCTGGGCCGGCCACTGGGAGCCCGCCGGCCACAACTCCTCCGCGGGAGTGGTGCCTGGGGCGTGCTGCTGGGGCTGTGCCTGTTGCGGTGGCTTTGGCCCCAGCGTGGGTGGCAATTCGGGGCGGTTAACGCGCGGGGCGAAAGGGGACATCGGCACGCGCGGGATGCGCGGGGCCTTGCGCGCCAGGTTCGTTGCCTTGTGGAAGGAGAACCGGCCGATGCGCTTGAACGCGGAGTACGGGCGGAAGTACTTCGGGCGGCGCAGACGGCGGGCGACGCGTTCGCCAAAGACGACGCCGGCTGCCAGCGCGCCGGAGATGGCCAGCGCGGTGGCCAGGTTGGTAAAGCCGGTAATCATCTGCTCATTGATGGAGGCATACATGCCGCGGTACAGCATGAGGCCCGGCAGCATGGGCGTATAGCCCACGATCATCGTAATGAGCGGCGGGATGCCCCACCGGCGCGACATCAAGCCGCCGGCCAGGCCCACCACGATGGCGGATATGCCGGAGGCAATCACCGGGCCGACGCCGAAGGGCACGACCACGAAGTAGTAGAAGACCATACCGGCGGCCGCCGTGAGGCCTGAGAGGGTAATTTCTATCCAGTTAGCCCCGCAAGCCAGCGCGAATGCGGCCGAACCCGTGCCGCCGAGCAGCACCAAAAGTGGAATCTTGTGATAAACCGGCGGCGCCAAGGTGCCCATTGGCGGCAGGTCAAAGCCCATGGCGGAGGCCAGCTGAATGCCCACACCCACGCCGGCGATGATCGCGCCGGTGGATAACAGCGCGGAGAAAAAACGCGCGGAAGAGGTCACAGGGGAGCGGGTGATGCCATCGACAAGCGATTGCACCAGCGTCAGCCCCGCCACCAGCACGATGATTCCGGACGCAATGATCTGCGCCGGCGACATATTAATGCCGAAGGCGGCGGCAACGTTATACAAAATCGCGGCCGGGAAAACGGCCAAGAAGCCACCGACGACGTTTTGATAAAAGGGCGGCAGGCGGTAATTGGCCAACCAATCATTAAGCCCCATAATCAGCGCGGAAACCACGAAGGCAATGAGGCCAACGAGGAGATCGCCGCCAAGCATCATGGAAATCAGGCCACCCATGCCGCCCCAGCCGAGCATCACCGTGGACGGCTTATACGGCGCCGGCATTCGGTCGATGTCATCCAGGCGCTTTTCCGCCATCGCGGGCGGCACCCTACCGGAGTGGATATCGCGGATGAGCCGGTCTACTTCCGAAAGCTTGGAAAAGTTCACGCCCACATCCGGCACCACGCGAAAGACGTGGAGGTTCTGGCGCTTATCGCCCGTGCCGATCGCGGTGTGGATGGTGATGGTATTCATCAAGATATCCACGTGGCAGTAGTGCAAACCGTACGACGACGCCGCCAGGTGCACCTGCGCGCGTGCATCCGAGTTAGCGGATCCTGCGCTAATGAGCAGCTCGCCGATGCGCGCGGCAATCTCCATCACGCCCGTGACCTGGGCGGCATCGGTCAGATCGACCGGGGCGAGTGGCGATGGTGGGGGTGCGGCTTTGGCCGCGTCAATGATGGCGACTTGGCCTGCGGATACGCGCAGGCGCTCCCGCATAGCGGACAGTAGTGACACGAAAATAACCCTCGAAAAAGCGGTGGGACACTAGTAATAATTTCAGCCTGAACTTTAACCCTTGTGGGGCGCAAATGCATACAAGGGGGACCGGCTTTCCACTTGGGCGAGGTCCTCGGGTACCATGCAACGAGCGGAAGAAATTCCGCGGTGCTGGAGTGGCGCAATTGGTAGCGCAACGCACTTGTAATGCGTAGGTTGCGAGTTCAAGTCTCGTCTCCAGCTCAAAAGATTACCCCCTAGCTGCACAAACAGTTAGGGGGTAAAAGTTTATAAGTTAGCTAGGTGGCTATTTATCGGCTACTTTGCGCAGACAGCGCCCCAGACTTCGGGTTACCGCGGAAGCACCAGGCGGTTAGTGCGGCGAAGATTAGGGTCAGGCAGGCAAGCCCGCCGACGGTGAGGAAGTACGCGGAGTCATACGCCGCGGCGGCGGCGTCATGCGTGGCGGGCGATAGGAGGGCATCGGTGCCTTGCGGGGCGAGGGCATCGGGAAGCTTGTGCGTCATCAGTAGTGGCATGAGGGAGCCGGTAATGGCGATGGAGAGCAGCGTGCCGAACTCGTAGGAGACGGCTTCCACGCCAGAGGCCATGCCCGCCCGGTGGGAGGGGGCGGCGTTAATGATGGCGGTAGAAGAAACGGACATCGAGGAGCCGGCGCCCAAGCCGGTGAGGATGAGGCTGGTAATAAATACCGCGAGGTTATCGGCGCGGTCGGCCCAGATGATGCCCAGCATGCCGATGCCCATGCTCAAGAAACCGCCGCTGATGATGGGCAAAAAGCCCACACGGTGCAAGACACTGCCGCCCACAATGGCGGTGGGGATGGCCGCAACCGCCATGGCGGAGATGAAAAGACCGGCGTCGAGGGGCGAGAGGGCATCGACAAGCTGCAGCTTTTGGGTGGTTAAAAGCTCAAGGCCCGTAAGGCCAAACATGGCGCCACCGGCGGTAAGCACGCCACCGGTAAAGGTGGGCGAGTAGAAGATGTCAAAGGTTAAAAGTGGATCACTAAGCCGGGCTTGCCGGTGGGCAAAGGCCGCGGCGCCGAGCAAGAAGGTGGCGATGGAGCAGGCCAGCAGCGCGACATTGATTTCGGTGGCCGCCGCCGTCTTAATGGCCAGGACCAGGCTGGACAGGGTGATAAGCGCGTAGAACGAGGACGGGAAATCCCAGTGCTTGTGCGGGTTCGGCAGGTTGGGTGGGCCAAGGAGGAAGGTAAGAATAATGGCGAGGGCCACGATGGGCACGTTGATCAAAAAGACCGAGCCCCACCAGAAATGCTCTAGGAGGAATCCGCCCACGGTGGGCCCGGCGGCAGCGCCCACGACGGCGACAGAACTCCAGATGCCGATGGCTTTATTGCGCTCTACCTCATTGGGAAAGGTCAGGCGGATAAGCGCCAGGGTGGAAGGCAGCATGATGGCAGCGCCCAGGCCCAATAGGGCGCGGCCGGAAATGAGCAACCAGGCATTGGGCGAATAAGCCGCCACGAGGGAGGCGGTGCCGAAGGTGGCCAGGCCGATAAGGAACATCAGGCGGTGGCCAATGCGATCGCCCAACGTGCCGGTGCCCAGGAGCAAGCCCGATAAAACCAGCGTATAGGCATTGATGATCCACAATTGCTGCATGTCAGTGGCGTGCAGCTGCTGTGTGAGCTGCGGCAGCGCCGTATAAAGGATGGAATTATCCAAGCCCACCATGAGCAGCCCCAAGGACACCACGGCAAAGAAGGACCACCGCTGCGCTGGGGTGGAGGACGCCGCGGCCGCGCGGTGCGGGGGCTGTGTCGCTGTATCAGGTGACTCGATGCTCATCGCTAGAAACCGTAGCGAATCGGTGTGTGATATTTCAGGTTAGTATTGCCTTCCTCACAAGTAGGCGGGCGGTGTGAGTATGTAGGAATTGCTGGACTTTCCTGCATGTTTAGTAGCACAGTGGTACTAGAACAGTTAAAGAGTTAAGGATGATGTTTAATGGCACGCAATTACGCAGAACAACTTGTTGAGACGCTAGAAAAGCAGGGCGTCGAGCACATTTATGGCCTCGTGGGAGACTCCCTCAACCCGATCGTGGACGCGGTGCGCCGCTCCTCCATTGAGTGGATCCACGTGCGCAATGAGGAAGCAGCGGCCTTTGCCGCAGAGGCGGACTCGCTGACCACCGGCAAGCTGGCCGTGTGTGCTGCCTCCTGTGGCCCGGGCAATACCCACCTCATCCAGGGCCTTTATGATGCCAACCGCAATGGCGCCAAGGTGCTGGCCTTGGCATCGCACATTCCTTCCCGTCAGATTGGTTCCCACTTCTTCCAGGAAACCCATCCGGAGCAGATCTTCCAGGAGTGCTCCGGCTACTGCGAAATGGTCATGTCCGGTGACCAGGGCGGGGTAGTACTCCACCACGCCATCCAGTCCACCATGGCCGGCAATGGCGTATCCGTGCTGGTTATCCCTGGCGACGTTTCTACCGAAGAGGTTGATGATGACACCTTCGTAGAATCCAAGATCTCCACCGGCCGCCCGGTGGTTTACCCGGACCCGGCCGAGGCCGCAGCCCTGACCCAGGCCATCAACGAGGCCGATTCCGTCGCCTTCTTCGTGGGCGCCGGTGTGAAAGATGCCCGCGAGCAGGTGCTGAAGCTGGCAGAAAAGGTCAAGGCCCCCATTGGCCACGCGCTCGGCGGCAAGATGTACATCCAGTACGATAACCCGTTTGACGTGGGCATGTCCGGCCTGCTTGGCTACGGCGCCGCGCACGAGGCCACCCACGAGGCGGACCTGTTGATCCTCTTGGGCACGGACTTCCCGTATAACGACTTCCTGCCTAAGGGCAATGTGGCCCAGGTCGATATCAACGGCTCCCACATCGGCCGCCGCACCAAGATCTCCTACCCCGTGACCGGTGACGTTGCCGCCACCATCGACAACATCCTGCCGCACGTGGAGGAGAAGAAGGACCGCTCCTTCTTGGATAAGATGCTGAAGAAGCACTACGACAAGCTGGAGCACGTCGTGGAGGCCTATACCTCGAACGTGGAAAAGCACACCCCGATCCACCCCGAGTACATTGCGGATCTCATTGACCAAGAGGCCGACGATGACGCCATCTTCACCGTCGATACCGGCATGTGCAATGTCTGGGGCGCGCGCTACATCACCCCGAATGGCAAGCGCGAGCAGATCGGCTCCTTCCGCCACGGCACGATGGCAAACGCCCTGCCGCAGGCCATCGGCGCGCAGCAGGCTAATCCTGGCCGCCAGGTCATTACTTTCTCTGGCGATGGCGGATTGTCCATGCTCATGGGCGAGCTGCTGACGGTTAAGCTGCACCAGCTGCCGGTCAAGATGTTCGTGTTCAATAACTCCTCGCTGGGCATGGTCAAGCTGGAGATGCTGGTTGGCGGCATTCCGGAGCACGAGACCGACCACGAGTCCGTGGACTTTTCCAAGATCGCAGAAGCCGCAGGCATCAAGACCTTCCGCATCGAGGATCCAAAGCAGGCTCCGAAGCAGATCAAGAAGGCCTTGGCGTATAACGGCCCTGCGCTTATCGATGTCGTCACTGACCCCAACGCCCTGTCCCTGCCACCGACGCTGACCTTCGATCAGCTCCTGGGCTTCTCCAAGGCCGCTACCCGCACCGTCTTCGGCGGCGGCGTGGGCTCCATGCTGTCCATGGCCAAGTCCAACCTGCGCAATATCCCGCGCCCGCAGGACTTCTAAGCCGTAACTGCCAAATAGCGCGCTAGCCACGCTTTCTTTTCCTACCGCGGATTTCGGTCCGGGTGGAGAGGGAAGCGTGGCTTTTTGCTTTCACAGGTTTCAGCCAGAAACTTATCAGTAGGCTAGAAACTGGGTTTGCCATGATGGCTTAGTGAAGCTTGCACGCACGCAGGTGTGCAGATAACAGGAAGTAATAGGAGCTACAGGACGCATGGAAGACAATAAACTTGCCAAAGTCCTCGTCGTTGATGACGAGCCGAATATCGTGGAACTACTGACGGTATCGTTGAAGTTCCAAAATTTTGAGGTCTACAGCGCTAACTCGGGCAATGAGGCGCTGCGCGTGGCGCGCGAGGTCAACCCGGATGCCTATATTTTGGACGTCATGATGCCGGGCATGGACGGTTTTGAGCTCTTGGGCAAGCTGCGCCAGGAGGGCCTGGATGGCCCAGTGCTGTACCTGACCGCTAAGGACGGCGTGGATCAGCGCATCCACGGCCTGACCATTGGCGCGGACGATTACGTCACCAAGCCCTTTAGCCTTGAAGAGGTCATCACCCGCCTGCGCGTGATCATGCGCCGCGGCGGTGCCGCCGAGGAGTCTTCTAATGACGCCACCATGAGCTATGCCGATCTGACCCTGAACGATGATACCCACGAGGTCACCAAGGGCGGCGAGCTCATCGAGCTTTCGCCCACGGAGTTCAACCTCCTGCGCTACCTCATGCAAAACAAGGAAGTGGTGCTGTCTAAGTCCAAGATCCTGGACAACGTCTGGCACTACGATTTCGGCGGCGATGGCAACGTCGTGGAATCTTATATTTCTTACCTGCGCCGCAAGATCGATACCGGCGATACGCAGCTTATCCACACCGTGCGCGGCGTTGGCTATGTGCTGCGCACCCCGCGGTCCTAAACTGACGTTTTATAATGGCAGATTCACAGGAGAACCCCGCTGCGGGCAGGCCCGCGCAGTCCCAGTCCCAGCGGACACAGCAGCCACAGCAGCCGCCCAAGAAATGGCATGAGCAGCTGGACCAGCTGCCGCAGCAGGGGCAGGGAAAAAAGAAGCGCTCCAAGCGCGACTACATCAAGCAGATTCCGCAGGCGATGCCGCTTCGCACCTGGCTTGTGGTTCTCCTCGTGGTCATCTCCGGCCTCGGGTTAACGGGCTCGTCCTTTGCCGTGAACTCGATCATGCGCAACGTGCTTTATAACAACGTCGATAGCGAGCTGCGTTCGGCGTCGTCTTCGTGGGCCCGCGATGTGGGCAATGACTTCTTCCTAGGTGATCACACCAAACGCCCGCCCACGGAATACGTGGTGCTCAATTACCTTCCGGATGGCACCATTCGCTATTCCGGGCCCACGTCCACCACTCCGGACGTAGAGGGCGTTCCCTTGGGCGGGTACCCCACGACGGTGGGCTCGATTGAAAATAACACCAAGTGGCGCGCGCTGGCCTTTGCGGATTCCAATGGCGTTATCACCGTCATTGCCAAGGACATGACGCATGAAAAGGAAATCCTGCACGGCCTAGCCATGGTGCAGGTATCCATTGCGGCGATTGCCTTGGCGGCCATGGCCGGCGTGGGCTTCTGGTTTATCCGCAGGGCGCTGCGGCCGCTTCGGGTGGTGGAATCGACGGCATCGGAAATCGCGGCAGGCGACCTGGACAAGCGCGTGCCCGAATGGCCGCTGCATACGGAGGTCGGCCAATTGGCCGCCGCGCTCAATATCATGCTGGGCCACCTGCAGCGCTCTGTCGTTACGGCGCAGGAAAAAGAGGAACAGATGCGCCGCTTCGTCGGCGATGCCTCCCACGAGCTGCGCACCCCGCTGACCAGCCTGCGCGGTTACACGGAGCTCTACCGCTCTGGGGCGACAAACGATGTCGATCTGGTCTTTTCCAAGATCGATAAGGAATCCAAGCGCATGTCGCTGCTGGTAGAGGACCTGCTGGCGCTGACCCGCGCGGAAGGTACGCGCCTGGACCTGCGGCCGGTGGATCTTCTGGAGCTTTCCCTTTCGGTGGGCTCGTCCGCGCGCGCTGCCTTCCCCGAGCGCGAGGTCAAGGTGGTTAATAATGCGCAGTCCATCCCCGTGGTCAATGGCGATGCAGACCGCCTCCACCAGGTGCTGCTCAACCTGATTTCCAATGGCTTGCGCCACGGCGGCGAGGATGCCACGGTCACCCTGCAGCTGCGCCGCGACAACAAGGACATCCTGGTAGACGTCATCGATGACGGCAAGGGAATGTCGTCTGAGGACGCTGCCCACATTTTCGAGCGCTTCTACCGCGCGGATTCCTCGCGCACGCGCGATACCGGCGGATCCGGCTTGGGCCTTGCCATCGTACATTCCCTAGTGGAACAGCACGGCGGCAGCATCAGCGTGGACTCCAAGCTCGGCCACGGCACCACCTTTACGGTGCGCCTGCCCGCGCTGGAGGAACCGGAGGATTAGTCCTCGCGGTAGCCATCCTCGTTGGTGCCCAGGTGCTGGCGGATGCGCGCGGCCGCCTCATCCATGGCGGCATCGTCGGTGTCCTCGGCGGCATAGGCCTTGGAAAAGTCGTACTCTTCCATCTTCTCGGTGGGGAAGAGGTGGATATGGGTGTGCGGCACATCGAAGCCGGCGATGACGTAGCCGGTGCGCGGGGTATCGTACGCGTTCTTGATGGCCTCACCGATTTCTAGGGCCACCTCGTTCAGGTGCGTCCAGGTCTGCGGATCGAGGTCGGTCCACTTATCCACTTCCTCTACGGGCACGACCAGGGTGTGGCCGTAGCGCAGCGGCTCGATGGATAAGAAAGCCACGCAGGTCTTATCGCGGTAGACAAAGCGGGCGGGTAGGTCACCAGTGATGATTTTGCTAAATACAGAAGCCATAGCTGCCAGGCTACCCCCAGCTATGATGGTGGGCATGCGCATTCTCGTAATTGGTTCGGGCGGCCGTGAACACGCCCTCGTGAAAGGACTGCACGCTGATCCACAGGCTGCGGAGATCCACGTCGCGCCGGGCAGCGCGGCCATGGCACCGCTGGCTACCCTGCACCCGGAATACTCCCAGGTAGATAACCCAGAACGCATGGTGGAACTCGCCCGGGAGATCAATGCCGAGCTCGTGGTCATCGGCCCCGAGGTGCCGCTGGTTGCCGGCGTGGCGGATGCGCTGCGCGCAGAAGGCATTGCCGTCTTCGGGCCGAATAAGGACGCGGCCCAAATTGAAGGCTCCAAGGCCTTTGCCAAGGAAGTCATGGAGGCCGCTGGGGTCAAGACGGCCCGCGCGCAGCAGCTGCGCCAAGGCGCTAGCGAGGCCGATATTGAGGCCGCGCTCGATAATTTCGGGCCGCAGTTCGTGGTCAAGGACGATGGCCTGGCAGGCGGCAAGGGCGTCGTGGTCACCGGCGAGCGCGCCGCCGCCCTCGCCCATGTGGATGCGGTCTTAGGGGCCGGCAACCCGGTGCTGCTGGAATCGTTCCTGGACGGGCCTGAGGTATCGCTATTTTGCCTTGTCGATGGCGAGACCGTCGTGCCGCTGTTGCCCGCCCAGGACCACAAGCGCGCCTACGATAACGACGAGGGCCCCAATACCGGCGGCATGGGCGCGTACACACCGCTGCCGTGGCTTGGCAGGGACGACGTGCAGCGCATCGTCGACGAGGTATGTACCCCGGTTGCCAAGGAAATGGTGCGCCGTGGCACCCCCTATTCCGGCCTGCTCTATGCCGGGCTGGCTTGGGGCGAAGAGGGCCCGGCGGTGGTGGAATTTAACTGCCGCTTTGGTGACCCAGAGACCCAAGCGGTGCTCTCACTTCTTAAGTCCCCGCTGGCGCAGGCGCTCAACGCCACCGCCACCGGCACGCTGGCAGAACTCGAGCCGCTGCAGTGGGAGGACGGCTATGCCATCACCGTGGTCATGGCGGCTGAAGGATACCCCGCCTCGCCCCGCAAGGGTGATGCCATTACGGGCGAGGGCCTCGAGGATCCAGAGCGCGTGCTGCACGCCGGCACGGAATACTCCAATGGGGTATTCCAGAGCAATGGTGGCCGCGTGCTCAACGTGCTGGGCAAGGGCGACACGCTAGACGCCGCGCGCGAGAACGCCTACGCCACCGTCCAGGGCATTGAGTTTGCGGGCGGGTTTGTCCGGGGGGACATCGGCAAGCGCGCGGCAGCCGGTGAAATTTCTATCTAGTAAGTAGCCACGGGGGAGGGCAGGCATGGAATAATGAGCCACGTGGCTGAGAAGAAGAATATCCCCAACGTCCTGTCCTCCCGTTATGCTTCTGCGGAGCTTGCCAATATCTGGAGCGCGGAGCATAAAATCATCCTCGAGCGCAAGCTGTGGATCGCCGTGATGCACGCCCAGAAGAACCTGGGCGTCGACATCCCCGCCAAGGCCATTAGCGCGTACGAAGCCGTGATCGAGGACGTAAACCTCGAATCCATTGCTGAGCGCGAGCGCGTCACCCGCCACGATGTGAAGGCCCGCATCGAAGAATTCAATGCGCTGGCCGGCTACGAGCACATCCACAAGGGCATGACCAGCCGCGATCTCACCGAGAACGTGGAGCAGCTGCAGATCCACACCTCGCTGGAAATCATCCGCGATAAGGCCATCGCCGTGGTCTCGCGCATTGGCCGTCACGCCGCCGAGTACCAATCCCTAGTTATGGCTGGGCGCTCGCACAACGTGGCCGCGCAGGCCACCACGCTGGGCAAGCGCTTTGCCACCGCCGGCGATGAGATGCTGCTGGCCATCGAACGCGTGGAAGACCTGCTTTCGCACTACCCGCTGCGCGGCATCAAAGGCCCCATGGGCACCTCGCAGGACATGCTCGATCTCATGGGCGGTTCCGAGGATAAGCTCGCCTCCCTAGAGACCAATATCGCGGATTACCTGGGCTTCCGCCGCATCTTCAACTCCGTGGGCCAGGTGTACCCGCGCTCGCTGGATTTCGATGCCATCTCCTGCCTCGTCTCCCTGGGAACCGCCCCGGCATCGCTTGCCACCACCATCCGTCTGATGGCCGGCAACGAGACCGTGACCGAGGGCTTCAAGGAAGGCCAGGTCGGTTCTTCCGCCATGCCGCACAAGATGAACGCCCGCTCCTGCGAGCGCGTGACCGGCCTGCAGGTCATCCTGCGCGGCTACCTCACCATGGCCGCAGACCTCGCCGGCAGCCAGTGGAACGAGGGCGATGTCTCCTGCTCGGTGGTGCGACGCGTGGCGCTTCCCGATGCCTTCTTTGCCATCGACGGCCAATTCGAAACCTTCCTTACCGTGCTCGATGAATTCGGCGCCTTCCCAGCCATGATCGACCGCGAGCTGGAGCGCTACCTACCCTTCCTCGCCACCACCCGCATCCTCATGGCCGCGGTGCGCGCCGGGGTGGGACGCGAGACCGCCCACGAGGTCATCAAGGAAAACGCCGTGGCCGTGGCCCTGAATATGCGCGAAAACGGCGGCAACCAGGACTTGATCCAGCGCCTTGCCGCAGATGACCGCCTGCCCATGGACGAGGCCGAGCTCGAAAGGGTCCTCGAGGATAAGCACGCCTTCATCGGCGCCGCCGAATCCCAGGTCTCCCAGGTCCTGCACCGCATCAAGGCCCTCGTGGGCGAGCACCCCAAGGCCGCTGCCTATACGCCGGGTGAGATTCTCTAGCGCTGTGCGCGGGCTTATGTGCCCGCGCACGCCCGCGCGTTATGATGAGGACCATGCGTCCTGAGCTTTCTTCTTATACCCATGTAGCCTCCGGCAAGGTCCGCGATATTTACGATGTGGATGACACCACCCTGCTGATGGTGGTCTCTGACCGCATCTCCGCCTACGACTTTGCCTTGGAACCCGCCATCCCGGATAAGGGCCGGGTTCTCACGGCCACCTCGAAGTTCTTCTTCGATGCCATCGATTTTCCCAACCACCTCGCCGGACCGCTCGATGATGACCGCATTCCGGAAGAGTGCTTGGGCCGCGCTATGGTGGTCAAAAAGCTAGACATGCTGCCCTTCGAGTGCGTGGCGCGCGGTTTCCTTACCGGCTCCGGCTTGAAGGAATACCAGGCAGACGGCACCGTGTGCGGCATCGAGCTGCCCGCAGGCCTTGTCGAGGCCTCCCGCCTGCCCGAACCCATTTTCACCCCAGCCACCAAGGCGGAGCAGGGCGATCACGATGAGAACGTGTCCTTCGGGCACGTGGCAGACAAGCTCGGCCGCGAGCGCGCCGAGGAGCTGCGCGCGGCCACCTTGCGCATTTACTCCAGGGCTGCCCAGCTGGCTGAGGAGAAGGGCATTATCTTGGCCGATACCAAGTTCGAGTTCGGCCTCGATGCGGACGGCACGCTCGTGCTTGCCGATGAAGTCCTCACCCCCGATTCCTCCCGCTACTGGCCCGCCGATTCCTACGTGGAAGGCGAGGTCCAGCCTTCCTTTGATAAGCAGTACGTGCGCGATTGGCTGACGTCTGCTGCCTCCGGCTGGGATAAGTCCTCTGAGACCACCCCGCCCGCGCTTCCCGATGACGTAGTTTCCGCCACCCGTCTGCGCTATATCGAGGCCTACGAAAAGCTATCAGGTCAGCGCTTCGCGGACTTCCTTGCGCCGCGTTCCTAGCTGGCGGCTGGGGTTCTGGTCTTGCCCCGTCCGCCGCGGCCCGCTCGTCGCCTTCTTCTGGGGCAAGGCGGCTGACGCGTACAGTGGTAGGGCATGAGCGATGAAAAGACGACCGCACCGATAGCCCCAGTCCACCCCGTAAAGCGCGAATTTCACGGCCGCGAATTCGTGGATAATTACGAGTGGCTGCGCGATAAGCAATCGCAGGAAACCCTGGATTACCTCAACGCCGAAAATGATTACACCGCGGCGCATACCGGGCACTTGGATGCGATGACGGAAAATATCTTCCAAGAGATTAAATCCCGCATTAAACAAACCGATATGTCCGTGCCAGCCCGCCGCGGTAAGTACTGGTACTACGGCCGCTCCGAAGAGGGCAAGAACTACGGCTATTCCTGCCGCATCCCGGTAGAAGAGGGCAGCGATCCGTGGACCGCACCGGTGATTCCAGAAGAAGGCAGTCCAGAGGGTGAAGAAATTATCTTGGACGCCAATGCCCTGGCAGAGGGCAAGGACTTCTTCGCCCTTGGTGCGGCCTCCATCTCAGATTCCGGCCGCTACCTGGCCTATTCCGTGGATTTTGCCGGCGATGAGCGCTTTGAGCTGTCCATTAAGGACCTTGACACGGGAGAGCTTCTAGAAGATCACCTCACCGGAATTTTCTATGGCGCTACCTGGGCAGGCGATGGTTATATCTTCTATTCCACGGTGGATGATGCTTGGCGCCCGGATGCGGTGTGGCGCCATAAGGTAGGTACCGAGCAGTCCGCGGATGTGCGCGTCTTCCACGAGGAGGATGAGCACTTTAACGTGGGCATCGGCAGTGCTCGCTCCGATAAATACCTCTTCATTGGCGTGGGCTCGAAGATTACCTCGGAAGCTTGGGTGCTGGATACGGAGAACCCCGAGGGTGAATTCCGGCCGCTGTGGACGCGCGAGACCGGCGTGGACTACGACGTAGACCATGCCGTGGTGGGCGGGGAGGACTACTGGATTGTCACCCACAACGCCACTGGCCCGAACTTCGCGGTGGGCTATGCCAAGGTGGATGCGGAGCTTCCCGCCCTGCGCGAGCTGCCGGAGCTCCTGGCACACGATGACACCACCCGCATTGAGGGCGTGGATACCTACCGCGACCACATGGTAGTGGGCTATCGCCGCGGCGGCATCGGAAGGGCTGCCATTATGCGCGTTGGCGATGACTTCGGGGAATTCGAAGAGCTCAACTTCAACGAGGAACTTTTCACCGTCGCCGTGGCTGGCAACCCGGAATGGGACGCGCCGGTCGTCCGCGTAAGCTACGTGTCTTATATCCAGCCCGCGCAGCTTTTCGATTACCGGGTGGATACCGGCGAGTACACGCTGCTAAAGGAACAGGAAGTCCCGGGCGGCTATGATCCGGATGATTATGTGGCCTACCGCATTTGGTCGACCGCCAGCGATGGCACCAAGATTCCGGTCTCCGTGGTGCACCGTTCCGACCTGGATCGCACCAAGCCCAATCCGACGCTGCTGTATGGCTACGGTTCCTACGAGGCCAGCATGGACCCGTACTTCTCCGCGTCCCGGCTTTCGCTGATGGACCGCGGCATGATTTATGCGGTGGCCCATGTGCGCGGCGGCGGCGAGATGGGCCGTCAGTGGTACGACGACGGCAAGATGTTGCAGAAGAAAAACACCTTCACCGATTTCATCGCAGTGGCCGATGACCTCATCGAGCGCCGCGTGACCACCTCGGACCAAATGGTGGCAGAAGGCGGATCCGCCGGCGGCATGCTCATGGGCGCCGTGGCGAATATGGCTCCCGACCGCTTTACCGCCATCCAGGCCGTCGTCCCCTTCGTGGATCCGCTGACCTCGATGCTCATGCCGGAACTTCCCCTCACCGTTCCCGAGTGGGAAGAGTGGGGCGACCCGTACCACGATCCGGAATACTACGACTACATGAAGTCCTACTCGCCCTACGAGAATGTTGAGGCCAAGGACTACCCGGATATCTTGGCTATCACCTCGCTGAACGATACCCGCGTGTTGTACGTGGAACCGGCGAAGTGGATTGCCCAGCTGCGTGCTACCGCCACCGGCGGCGAGTTCCTGCTTAAGACGGAGATGGCCGCCGGGCACGGTGGCGTATCCGGCCGCTACGATAAGTGGCGCCAAAACGCCTTCGAATACGCCTGGACCATCAACAAGGCCACCGGCCTTACGGAGTAACCACGCCGCACAGTCACGCGCTGGCCGGCACCCTGGCCAGCGTTCTGGCCAGCGCGCGGATCTGGCGGTACTGTGCGATAATTTGAGCTATGACTAGCCACCTTCTGGTTTCTATCTCCAGTATTTTTGAGGACACTCGGAAGCAGGCTACAAGCTTCCTGTCGGTTCTGGACCGGGAGGAAATTCCCGTCTCCCTGCTCATCGCCCCGCATATTGATGGCAATTGGCACCTGGCCAAGGACAAAGACACCCAACAATGGCTCAAGGATCAAGCGGCCGCGGGCCGTCCGCTTATCCTCAATGGCTTTGATCAAGCAGTGCAAGGCCGCCGCGCGGAGTTTGCCAACCTCAATTCACACGAGGCGAAGCTGCGCCTAGCCGGTGCGACCCGGCAGATGGCACAGATTGGTTTTGAACCCACCATCTTCGCGCCCCCGCGCTGGCGCATGTCTCCCGGAACGTTGCAGGTCCTGCCCAAATTCCCCTTTGAGGCGGCAGCTTCCACGCGGGGCATCCTGGAAGTACCGACCGGCAAATTCCACCAAGCCCGCAACCTTTCTTTTGGTGAGGGATTTGGTTCCGCCAAATGGTGGCGCAAAAACATTATCCGCGCGGCAGAGCGCTCCGCCCAGCGCGGCAATACCGTGCGCCTTTCCATCTCTGCCCGCAACCTGGATGACCGCAAGGTCATTAAGGACTTTGTCAAGGCAGCTCGCCGTGCCCTCGACGCGGGCGCTACTCCCGCTGATTACAGCATTTACCTTCCGCGTTAGTCCGGCGGAGGTTTTATAGTAGGTAGCATGAAACGAACAGATGAACTAACAACGCAACAGGCGGCAGACGAGCTCGTGGTGCTTTCTGACGAGATGGGCCTGTACGAGTAGGCGCTCCTACTTGCTTAGGCCGTTAATGAAGTCCTTCGCCTGCTGCGGGAGCATGCCCCAGATTCCAGCGGGGATGATCTTTTGCAGGTTGCCGGTGGCCGCCATGAAGCCGGGGATGGCGAGCAGGCCAGCTAGGATGGCGAAGCCGATAATGGCGCCGGTGCCAAGTGAGCTAGAGCCGAATCCGAAGCCTGGGCCATCGGTGTTGTCGTCGTCCTGGTCGTCGCCGCTTGGGGCGTCGGTGGATTCATCCTCGCCGAGCGTGAAACCGACCTTGACGGGGTCGTGGTCAGAGGCGCGGAAGGGGGAATCGTCGTAGAAATCCACGGCGTTGTAGTTGCGGCGGGAGTACTCAAAGGCGACGGGTTCGTCGGCGTTGATGTTCCACACTTGGGCATCGGCAAGCGCGCCCGAAGCAACCTCATTGGCCAGGACGTGGTCTAAGGTGCCGAGCAGGCCGTCGAACTGGTAGGAGGTATCGGCGCCGTACTTTTCGGCAGGCACGGTAAAGCCATCGTTGCGGAAGACATCGAGCGCGGTTTCGTGGGTGTAGGTATTGAAATCACCCAGGGCGAATAGCGGCTTATCCTTCCAATCGTCCTGCTTGTGCAGTGCATCGAGCACGGCCTGGGCCTGGGCGTTGCGGACGTTGGGGTTATTGCCCTGGCCGTCGCCGGAATCTTCATCGCCCTTGGCCACCGAGCCCTTGGACTTGAAGTGGTTGGCCACGGCGACGAAGGACTCGTCATCGCTATTGAGCGGCTGGAATTCCTGGGCCAGCGGCTCGCGGGCGGTGCCGGAAAAGCGGGGACCCTGGAAGATGCGGGATTCGCCCACGGGCTTGACCACGTCCTTGTGATAAATGAACGCGGTGCGGATGACATCGGGGTGCGCAGGGACCTGATCCTTGGACGGGGAGGGCACGAAGGCCCACTTTTCGGAGCCCGCGGCTTCGTTGAGTTTTTCGGTCAGGCGCTTCAGCGCCTTATCACGCTGGTCAAAGTCCCCGGTTACGGCGTAGCCATCTTCGATTTCGGAAAGGCCAATGACATCGGCATCCAGGCCATTGATGGCGGCGACGATCTTGCGCTCTTGGTCCTCTAAGGCGGATTCGGTATAGGCGCCGCGGGTCTTGCCGCGGTTGACGGTGACCTTATTGCCCGCGCGGTCGGAATAGGCGCTGCCGCCGAATTCCTCGCCCAGGGAGGTGAAGTAATTCAGCACGTTGAAGGCACCGATGGTGTATTCGCCCTTGACGTCATCAACGGCGTGCAGCTCCGCATCGCGGGATTCTTCCCAGGAGATGGGGAGATCGGCGCCGGCGGTCTCACCGGTGACCGGTTCGGTGGGCTGGAAGCGCCACTGCTCGTGGGAGTAGCCCACGATGACCGGGTGCTGGAATTCGATGGTATCGGTGGTGCGCAGGGATTTGATGGTCGTGCCGCCATCTTGGGCGATATAGGGCAGCGGGGTGTCCTTATCGGTCCTTAAATAATCGCGAGTGCGGCCATCATCCAAGGTAACGAGCTTTTCCGCATTGTCTTTGGCGAGTTTTTGCAGATCGGAATTGGGTTCGGTGGAAGGAGAGTGGACATCGGAAGGCTGGCGGAAGGCCTCATCGCCCGGGGCGAGGCCGACCTCGCCGTATTGGTTGAGTGAGTAGTTATTGGTCACGGTGTGCGTGCCGGGCTGGATGAGCATGTGCTCAAAGGGCTCGCGGGCGGAATCGCCTTGGGGCAGCTCGTCCACGGCGAGCGGGGTGACCTCCTCCAACGCGGTATCGAGCTGCTTGAGGGAAGAAGCGCTGACCTGGGTGGCGCCGTAATACTCGGAGACCTGGCCGGTGACCTCGACGGAATCGCCGATGCTGGGGTATTTATCGGCGCCCTTTTTGCCCATGTGGACAAATAGCGCCTGCGAGGCATCGGTGGCTTCTTTGCCGGTGCCGCCGGTTTGGATGGTAAAGCCGTTTAAGCCACCTTCGCTCCATACGCCGGTGACAACGCCCTGGGTAGCAACGTTTTGGCCCTCGAGTGGGGAGGTAGCGCCGGTGCCCTGGATTTCCGCAATCGGGGTTATGCCTTCGGGCGCGGGAAGGTTCTCGGAGCCACCCGAGCCACCCGGCTGTGGGGCCGGGGACTCGTTGCCGGAATTGGTAGGAGAAGGCGTGCCGACGGTGAAGTCCGCAGAGTTGTCATCGGTATCGGCACCCGCTGCGTTGCGGGAAGCAGAGGTGTCATTAGACAGAGCACCGGTGGCAGAGCCTTCAAACTTAGAGGCGGCGCCGTAACCTAGGAGGTCAATGGTGTTGCCGGTGGCATCGGCAAGCTGCACCGAGCCCTTCGTGCCGGACATATTGACCTTGCCTTGCGCATCCGGGGTGGGAAGCGCCTGGGCCTGGCCATTGCCGGCAGCGCCCTGCACCAAGTAATAACCGTGGGGAGCGATGGTGCCGGAAAGTGTTATCTTGCCGCCGCTATTGCCATTGGAGGCAAAGTACTCCACGGACCAGCCGGTGAGATCGATCGCGGCATCGGTGGGGTTATAAAGCTCGATGAAATCATTGGAAAAGCTCGCGCCCTTGTTTCCGCCACCGCCGTAGACCTCAGAGATGACCGCGGTGGAATTATCCGGGGCGGCCATGGCGGAAGGCACCGCGACGGATAGGGAGAGGGTGGAGAAACCGGCAGCGAGGGCTACCCTGCCAAGGCGGCGAAGAGCCATAGAAGTCACCTTAATCTTAGAGAAAGTTGTCATGGACGCCTTTTATCTTTACTCGCTGAACAATCGGTGTACCCGTGGCCGCAAGGGGCGGGTTTCGCGCGAGCAGGCGGTGAAACCTGGGTGCCGCGCAAAATTCGTTTTCCTGTTGGTCGTAATTTACGCGGTGTTTGCTTTGCTGGGGTGAAAACCCTGCAGTGGGGGTATATCTAGGGATTGGGCGGGGGTATGACTACACTGAATCGGGCAGACCTAAGCCCCATACAGTAAGGCAAAAATTTCATGGCTCGTGTAGTTGTCAATGTCATGCCCAAGGCGGAAATTTTGGATCCGCAGGGCCAAGCTGTCGTCCGCGCATTGGGTCGCATCGGAGTATCCGGTGTCAGCGATGTGCGCCAAGGAAAGCGCTTCGAACTCGAGGTAGATGACTCCGTTACCGCGGAGGAATTGGATAAGGTGGCAGAAACGCTGCTGGCTAATACCGTCATCGAGGACTACGAGGTTACGCAGCTGGAGGTCAAGTAAGTGACCGCAAAAATCGGAGTAATTACCTTCCCCGGCACCCTGGATGATGTGGATGCCGCCCGCGCAGCCCGCACCGCCGGCGCCGAGGTCATTAACCTCTGGCACGCGGATGCTGATCTGCGCGGCGTGGACGCGGTAGTCGTGCCGGGCGGTTTTTCCTATGGTGACTACCTGCGCTCGGGCGCTATCTCGGCGCTCGCCCCCGTCATGCGCAGCGTCATCGACCGCGCCAAGGCGGGAATGCCGGTGCTCGGCATTTGCAATGGTTTCCAAATCTTGACTGAAGCAGGCCTCTTACCGGGCGCATTGACCCGGAATAAGGGCCTGCATTTTCATTGCACCGATACCTACCTGGAGGTGGAGCACTCCACCACGGCCTGGACCAGCGAGTTTGAAAAGGGCCAAAAGATTTTGGTGCCCGCCAAGCACGGTGAAGGCCGCTTCCAAGCAGGCGATGACGATATCGCCCGCATCGAGGGCGAAGGCCGCGTGGTCTTCCGCTATACCGATAATTACAACGGCTCCATCAATGGCATTGCCGGTGTAAGCGATGAGTCCGGCCGGATTGTGGGCCTCATGCCGCACCCAGAGCACGCCATTGACCCGCTGACCGGCCCATCCACCGACGGATTGGGACTTTTCGTATCCGCCATCAAGGCCGTCGCGGAAGCGCCGGCGGTTTAAGGAGGCCACACCTACATGACCGTTTCTAATGACACCGTAGAAAAGGCGCAGTCCACCCCGGATGAAAAACAGCCTTACGTTGAGCTCGGCCTAAAGGATGACGAATACCAGCGCATCCACGATATTTTGGGCCGGCGCCCCACCGACGCGGAGCTGACCATGTACTCCGTGATGTGGTCCGAGCACTGCTCCTATAAGTCCTCCAAGACGCACCTGCGCTACTTTGGTGAGACCATGACGGAGGAGATGGGGGAGAAGATCCTCGCCGGCATTGGTGAAAACGCCGGCGTGGTGGACATCGGCGATGGCAATGCGGTGACCTTCCGCGTGGAATCGCATAACCACCCCTCCTATGTGGAGCCCTACCAGGGCGCGGCCACTGGTGTGGGCGGCATCGTCCGCGATATCATGGCCATGGGTGCGCGCCCGATTGCCGTGATGGATCAGCTGCGCTTTGGGCCTGCCGATGCCCCCGATACCAAGCGCGTGTTGCCCGGCGTCGTCTCCGGCGTGGGCGGCTACGGCAACTCCTTGGGCCTGCCCAATATTGGCGGCGAAACCGTCTTTGATGAAACGTATGCGGGAAACCCGCTGGTCAATGCCCTGTGCGTGGGCACGTTGAAGGTCGATGATTTGAAGCTCGCCTTCGCCTCCGGCACTGGCAATAAGGTCATGCTGTTTGGCTCCCGTACCGGATTGGATGGCATCGGCGGTGTATCCGTGCTGGCCTCCGATACCTTTGAAGACGGCGCGGAGCGCAAGCTGCCGGCCGTGCAGGTGGGCGACCCCTTCGCGGAGAAGGTGCTCATCGAATGCTGCCTGGACCTCTACCACGCCGGCGTTGTGGTGGGCATCCAGGACTTGGGCGGCGCCGGCCTAGCGTGTGCCACCTCTGAGCTGGCTGCGTCCGGCGATGGCGGCATGGAGGTCAACCTCGATGCGGTGCCGCTGCGCGCGGAAAACATGACCGCCGCGGAAATCCTCGCCTCCGAGTCCCAGGAGCGCATGTGCGCCGTCGTGGCACCGGAAAACGTGGAGAAGTTCCGCGAAATCTGCGAGCACTGGGAGGTCACCTGCGCCGAAATCGGTGAGGTTACTGAGGGTGACCACCTGGTCATCCGCCACCAAGGCGAGGTCGTCGTCGATGCCCCAGCTGGCACCATCGCGGATGAAGCGCCCGTCTACGAGCGCCCCTACGCCCGTCCCGAGTGGCAGGATGAGCTGCAGAAATACCAGGGCACGGACAAGCGCGGCCTGGTCGAATCCCTGCAAAAGCTCGTCTCTTCGCCCTCGCTGTGCTCGCGCGATTTCATCATGAACCAGTATGACCGCTACGTGCGCGGCAATACCGTCCAGTCCCACCACGCGGACGCGGGCGTGTTGCGCATCGATGAGGAGACCGGCCGCGGCGTCGCCGTTTCCGCCGATGCGTCCGGCCGCTACACCAAGTTGGACCCGAACATGGGCGCGCGCCTGGCCCTGGCGGAGGCCTACCGCAACGTCGCGGTCACCGGCGCCAAGCCCGTTGCGATTACCAACTGCCTGAATTACGGCTCGCCGGAAAACCCGGACGTGATGTGGCAGTTCCGCGAATCGGTGCATGGGCTTGCCGATGCCGCCGTGGAACTCTCCATCCCCGTCTCTGGCGGCAACGTCTCCTTCTACAACCAGACCGGCTCCGAGCCCATCCTGCCCACCCCGGTCGTGGGAGTGCTCGGCGTTATCGATGATGTGCACCAGGCCATTGGCAATAACCTGGGCACCGTCAATGAGAAGGAGGTCCTCATCGCCTTGGGCGAGACCAAGGATGAGTTCGGCGGTTCCATCTGGCAGCTGGTGAGCGCCGAGGGTGCCGATAAGGACAACCTCAACGGCCTGCCGCCGCAGGTGGACATGGCCAATGAGAAGCGCCTCGCGGACTTCTTCCACGGCAACGATCTGCTCACCGCCGCGCACGATGTCTCCGAGGGAGGCCTTGCCGTCGCCGCCTTTGAGATGGCCAAGCGCGCCGGTGCGCTTGCCGATGCCGCCGGACTCGGCCTCGACCTCGATCTCACCGCCGTGCACGAGGACGCCTTTACCGCGGCCTTCTCCGAGTCCGCTTCCCGCGCGCTCGTGGCCACCACCGCCGACCGCGCCGATAAGGTGCTCGCCCGCGCGGCAGAGCTCGGCATCCCCGCGGCCATCGTGGGTGAGACCACCGAAACCGGTGCCCTTACCCTGGGCGGTGAATCCGTGGCCATCTCCCAGCTGGTTGAGGCATGGTCTGCCACCTTGCCTGACCTCTTCGGCCACGCCGTGGGTGCTAACTCCGTCGTGGAGTAACCAAGCCCCTGCCACCGCCTAGCACAAGCCCGGCTTCGGCCGGGCTTGAGTAGCGTTTAGGCAATCTTCGATAGTCCAGGCCGCCGCCTAATAAACAAAGCCTTTTCTCTCTGATTCGAATCGTGATTTTTACAGTAGGAGTCCCATGAGTGCGCATTCCCGCCACCAAGCCTCCGCACCCGCATCAACAGTGCTGCGGTGGTGCCACCATGGTATTGGGCTGGTATTTGGCCTAGTGGTCGCCATAATTTCCGCCGGAAAAATGAATTACGATGACTGGGATGCGTTATGGGTAGCGGGATTGCTCGTAAGCGATGGAAACCGGGAACACCTCTATAGCATCAATGAACATGATTTCGCGATGCCCCGTGGTGATGTGTGGCTAGACACCATCGCCCACTCCGATGTCACTGGGTTTCCGCACCCTTATGTTCACGCCCCATTTCTTGCCGATGTCATGAGCTTTGTCGTGCAAGTCATGAGTTTTGATGTCTCCGTGATAGTGCTCGCGGTTGTTTCCGGTTGGGCGTTGGTGGTGCTGATAGCCTCCGCCTGGTTCTTGTGGTTTGAAGAAGAAATACCGACCATGACCCTGCTTTTCGGCATACTCTTGGGCTGGGTATCGACGGCTTTTCAGTCATCGTTGATTCTTGGCCAGACCAGCCCATTGATCTTTGCGGGAGTTGCATACGGCCTTGCTGCGTCCCGCGTGCACCCAGTGCGCGCGGGAATTGCACTAGGGCTTGTATCTGCGGTGAAGCTAACCCCCATTGTCCTCGTGCTCATCTGCGTGGCATTTCCGCGGGCGCGGAAAACGGGAGTGGTAGCACTCGGGACAGGCGCCATCGCTGTGCTGTACTCAATCGTCGTTTCTGGTTGGAACGTGTTTACCTCTTGGTGGGATACCCTTCAGGACATCATGGGATCAGTAATGGTCGCCCCCGTCAACGGATCGATCGCCTCCCAGCTCAGCACCAACCGCGTTGAAGATGACAACCTTCTTGTCACCATTGTCGATGATCCTTCACTGGCTGCCAGCATTATTCCGCCACTTGTCACCCTGGCATTGATTGCACTGGTTATTGTTACCGCTGTGCGGTCACAGGATCCGTGGCGCATTGCTGCCGTAGGCATCTTTACGGTTCTTACAGCTACCAGCAGTATCTTGTGGGATCATTACGTCTTGTGTGCCGTATTGCCACTGCTAGGCGTCCTGGCACGCGGGCAGAATCGCATCATTTATGCCGTGCCCGTCTTGGGACTCTTCCTATTCCCGCCGCTGGCCAAGTCAGATTCTGATTTGTGGTTGCCGTGGTCCTCGTTCATCGCCTTGGCAGGCTTCGTCATCGCACTGTGTATCGCGGAGCTAAGCCGGAAGGACGCCCTGCCCCTGCGGGACCGCCGCCTTTCCTTTAAAAACGCGAGCTAGCAGGCGGCTTTTCTCCACTAAAGCCGCCACCACGCATCTCCGGACACGAATACTTGAGGATCGTTGTCCGGCTGCTATCCGCCCAATGATGGTGGCACCCACTCAGTGATGGTGTATTTCCACGGCGGCCAGTTGGCGCTGAATGCGCTTGCCGATGCCTCCGGCCTCGACCTCGACCTCGCTCTCTTCGCCGTGGACGAGGACGCCCCCAACGCGGCCATCGTGGGTGAGATCACCGAAACCGGGGCGCTTACTTTGGACGGTGAATCCGTGGCCATCTCCCAGCTGCTTGAGGCATGGTTCTCCACCTTGCCTGAGCTCTTCGGCTACGCCGTCGTGGGCGTTAATTCCGTTGTAGAGTAAGCCAGCCTCTGGCATCGCTTAGCTCAAGCCTGGCTTCAGCCGGGCTTTTTGCTTTCAAGCCTGTGCAACGTAGGTACTCAATCCGTCTTTACTTGTATCCCTCTGGCTGATACAAGTAAAGAAAAGGTCAAGGGTAGAGGGGTCCGGTGTCGAAATGAAAGCTGTAGAAATTCTGGCGCAGCTAGAATCCTTAGCGGCGAATCAGTGGGGCATTATCACTACGGCTCAGGCTCAACGCGAAGGTATTTCTCGCCTCCACATAAATCGCTTGGCAGGGAGCGGGATTCTAACGCGGGCACGCAGGGGCATTTACCTTCTTCCCTCAGTTCAGCTTGGTCCATTAACGGATATCAGGGAAGCCTGGATATCCCTTGAACCAAATCTATTTGCGGTAGAACGTATAGACGCCGGCAATAAGATCGTTGTGTCTCATGAGTCCGCAGCACTTATCCATAGCATTGGTGATTTGATTCCGAATACACAGACTTTCTCGGCTTCCTTGCGGAAACAAACCAGTCAGAATGATATCCACATTTATGACGATCGTGAGATAGGGGTCGGGGATATAGAAAATATCGACGGATTGCCCGTAACCTCAGTAGAAAAGACGGTGGAGGACCTGGCCTCTCAAATAATGGAATTCAATTATTTGGCGACTCTTGTCGTGGACTCCTTGCGAAAAGAAGGCGTTCGGTTAAAGAGCTTGGCAAAGCGGCTGGGCCCAATGTCAGCAGCTTATGGATTCAATTCTGGTAACGATCTTTTGGCTGCGTGTTGGGAAGAAGCGGGGGCTGACGAAGATATTGAAGAGCTCCGAGCCCGCTTCTTCATCAGCGCGGGCACTGGTGTGGAGACAAGGAGTTTTAGAGACTCTCGTTAGCCGCAGAGTGCAGTGAAACGTCATAGAAGAAAATACGCCGACTGGAGCTGCAATCTCCCCCACGCATTTGCAGAAACGAGGACTAACGTTGCCGGTATGAAGATCGTTGCCCGGCTGCTGTCCGTACCGCTTGCACTTGTCGCTTTCCTAGCGCTGTGGCTTGCGGTGGCGCCGTTTACGCCGCATATTCCGTATTGGGGTGCCGGCGCGCTCATTGGCCCGCAGTATATCGGGCCGGTGGTTCTCTTTTCCCTTATTCTCCTGGTCCTTGCGGTGCTTGGAGGATTCGCCTCCCGCAGCTTCTACGTGCCAGGGGCATTCGCGGCGATTGCCCTCACTGCCGGGCTTGTGCTTTTCGGCACGCAGATTCACGCCGCGAAGGGGCAGGGTACCGAGGTGGATATTCCCGCTGCCTTTAGCTGGGCCGGGGTGGAAAGCACCAACGAGGGCCCCGACCATACGGTGGCCTACGATTCCTTCCACGGCGACGATCTAGATATGGATATCTACACGCCACAAGAAAGTGGGCCCCATCCGGTCATGATGTATGTCCACGGCGGCGGTTGGGGCCAGATGACCAAGCGCTCCCAGGCTTTCAATATGCGGCAGATGGCCCAGCGCGGTTACCTCGTATTATCCATCGACTACACGCTATCCAGCTGGGAGCAGCCCACGTGGCAGGTGGCAGCGGAACAGGTGGGCTGCGCGATGAACTGGGTCAATGCCCACGCCGCAGATTATGGCGGCGACCCAAAGCGTTTCTTTACCTATGGTGAATCCGCCGGTGGGCAGCTGGTCCTGAACGCGACTGCCGATGCCGCCGCGCACCCCAACCACCTACCTTCCGCCGATTGCCCTGGCACGCCGGCCGTTCCCAGCGCCGTGTATGCGGATTCACCAGCCCTCGATGTCCACCACATCTATGATTCTGACGATCCCTATGCCGCGCAGGGCTCCCGCGATACCGTGCAGAAATACCTGGGTGGAACGCCCGAGGAATATCCCGACCGCGCAGATTTCGTCACCTCAGCTACGCACCTCACCAGGGACATGCCACCCATCAAGATTGTCCGCAGCGACAACGATCGCCTCGTTCCGCCGGAAAGCTATGACGATTTTCGCTGCATAGCCCAAGAAAAGAATATCGACCTTAGCGAATACGTGCGCCCACACGCCGACCACGCATCGGCCCTTAGCACCCGCGAAGTCTGGAACCAACACTTGCTCCAGGCGATTCCCCAATTCTTCGCCGAGCACGATCCACAAGGTTTTTAAACTGCCGAACCCTCTGAAGCTATGCGTGGCTCATTTGGCTGACCTTGAAATGCTCGGAAACGGTTTTGATGGCTCCGAAAGCAGCCCAAGTGACGTGGAGGAGAAGCAGGACCAGCAGGGCGGCGCTCACGGTATCCATCCAGCCCAGACCCCACGCGAGCGCCGCGGGCTGTGTGGATAGGGTATGGGTGCCGAGGCAGCACGTGCCCACGGGGAAGGTACTGGCCCACCAGCTGGGGTTATAGCACATTGGGGTATTTCCTAGGGCGGTACCCCAGTGCTTGGCCAAAGCGTAGATGCTCAGCGGCACGCCCAAGCCCAGCATCGCTACACCATAGACCATGGCGCGGAAATGCCATTGGTCACCGGCGAGTAGCTGTGCTGCGGCGGTGGACTGGCCGACCAACCCCATCGGGATCCAAGCGGTGGCAGCGAAGCTAATGGGAACCTTGGGAAAGGTGCGCAGGTAAACGACGGCAAACGTCGGCAGTCCTGTCACCCAAGCCACTACGAAGCAGAACACGCCGATGCCGTGGATGACCGAGCCCCATTCACCAGCATGCGGTACTAATTGCGCCGACGAGGTTGCGGAAACCATGGGGGCAACAAGGGGTAATCCCCAGGTAAAAGCGGGGTTAGAAGGGCGGTCGGAGAAAAGAAACTTGAGATATTTTAAACAGGTAATGACGCTCAGGATTGTTCCTACCGCCCAACACACGGTGTGAATCAACCAGGCGTCAAAGATAAGTGAGTAGGCACTACCCAAAGCGAGGATGCCCATGGAGACCATGCCCCATGCAGGCATGTCGCTGGAGTTGAATCCCGGAGTGCGGTGCTTAATAAATCCCGCTGTGAACGCCAAGAAGACAAGCGTTGCAACGCCGAGCATGATTTCTGCTGGAAGGCGGCCCAGGATTGGGCTCAGGTGAGCATCGATGAGAGACGAGGAGATTCCGAGTCCCATTACTGCTCCGGCCCAGCCAGGTCCTAGCGGAGGGAGCTCTATCTCATTGCGAATCTTTAACATATTCTTCAGGTTAGGCACTGCTTGATGTGTGCGGGAGAGCGCATAATCCGAACGGGGTTACAATAAATGAATGTACCCCTCACGAGAAGATGGTAACGATGGATTCTCTCCCGTTCGACGCAGCTACGTTCCCGATGCTTTCACGGTTGATGCCGTCCTTGCTGTAGCTCGATATGGGGGTATGAACCAGGCTGCGAAACACCTGAATGTCTCCCAACAAACGGTTAGTACGCGCATCGCCAAGTTTGAAAAACGCCTCAATAATCGCATTTTTTGGCGCGGAGCGGCGGGTAGTTCCGTGACAGAAGTGGGCAGTCAAGTCGTCCGTGTACTCGAGGGATTAGAAGGGGCCCTGAACGAATGCGCGCGTGGCCTCGAAACAGCCGTTGGGGTTGGGGCCACCGAGGACATTAGCTTGGTGGTTTCTCATACTGTGTCTGAAGTGGACTACCCCCGTTGGGCCGCGGCCTACCAACGCGCTCACCCACATACTTATCTGTACATGCGTCAGCTCAACAGCCGGGAGGCGCAGCGCCACGTGGTTCAAGGACAGGCAGAACTAGCGATTATTGAGGGCCACTGGGTGGCCCACGAACTGCACGAGCGTGTGGTCGGGCACGATGAACTCGTGGTTGTTGTCCCCGCAGAGCATCGCTGGGCGAAGCCGCGCAACCACAATCAGCCAGTGACCCCGTCAGCATCAACGTCAGCACCAACATTGGAAACGAAGGTATCTCCAGTGACGAAGGAGGAGCTGCAATCTACGCCCTTGGTGCTGCGTGAACAGGGAAGCGGCACACGAGAGGTGGTGGCGGATGTTCTGGGAGTGCTCGCCCCGCCGGCAGGGGAGTTCGGGTCTCTGGGAGCTCAACGTACTGCGATAGGAGCTCTGGGTGCGCCGGGGGTTATCGCGCGGAGAGCGGTGGCGTCACAGCTCGCTACAGGAGAATACGTAGAGGTTCCGGTGGTGGGAATCAGCTTTGACCGGCCGCTACGGGTGGTGTGGAGTGCGCAGAATCGTCTTTCTGATCCGGCCCAACATTTTTTGCGCTTCCTTGTGGACTATGCGGACGGGCGCAAGGACTAAAACGCGTAAAGACTCAAGATATATCCAACCCTGGGCAATCATTTCCCTATGTAAACGGGGCTGACCACTTGAGTAAGCCATTTCATCGGGCTACAGCTAGCGAAATGCAGCAATAACGAAGGAAACCTGAAGCCCCCTCAGGCATAATGTTCCTATGTCAAAGTTCTCTGAGGTCCTGGAACAGCTGCGCGAAAACCAACCAAAGGCGAAGTATGGTATCGCTTTTGAAAAGCTGATGGTCAATTATTTTCAGACTGATCCCACTCTCAAGGCACAGTTTGATGAGGTCAGCCGGTGGACTGACTGGCGCTATAACGGTGGCAAGGCCGATACCGGGATTGACTTGGTAGCTCGCCGCCGCGATGACGGGACGTGGACCGCTATCCAGTGCAAGTTCTATGCGTCCACTGCCCGCATCCAGAAATCGCACCTGGACTCTTTCTTTGAGGCCTCGGGGCATTCCTTTGAAACGGAACATGGCCGCGAGCATTTCGGCAGCCGGATGATCATTTCCACCACGGACCACTGGTCCTCGCACGCCGAGGAAGCATTGGCCAACCAGATTATCCCCACCAGCCGCATTGGTATTTCTGCCATCGCGGAATCGCCCATTAACTGGGACGTCGCCTTCCCAGGCTCTGAGGTGCAGGATAAAAACATCCAAATCAACCTCTCGCAGCGCAAGACCTTTGAGCCGCGCCCACACCAGCAAACGGCCATTGACAAGGCCATCGAGGGATTTCAGACCCATGACCGCGGCAAGCTCATCATGGCTTGCGGTACCGGTAAGACGTTTACTGCGCTGCGCCTCGCGGAGCGAGTGGCAGAAGATTGGGGGGTGTTCCTATATAGTTTGTCAATTCCGTGGGTGAGTTTGTTGGGGGTGTGAAGGGTTTCTGCTTTTCCTTGTGGATGTTGTTTTCGGGCACGGTGAGGAGCCGATTGGGCTTGCTGTGCAATCGGCTTGAGGTGAGGGTCTGTTGGTTCTAGGCTGCTGCGGCCTCCTGGACTGTGGAGATGTCTCGGTAGAGCTCGCCGTTTCGCATCATGGCGAAGAGAACGTTGAGGCGCCGGCGTGCGAGTGCGACGACTGCGGCGTTGTGTCTTTTGCCTTCTTTGCGTTTTCGTTCATAGAATTGCCGGGAACGCTCGTGGAATCTGATCGATGCAAAAGACGATTGCCATAGGGCGTTCTTTAATTTTTTGTTGCCAGCCCGGTTAGGCGAATTCGACATGATAGACGTTCCTGACTGATTCGTCCGCGGTGATAGCCCTGCATAGGATGCTAGGTGCGCTGCATCGGGGAAGTCGGACATATCGCCAACAGTCATGAGGATCTGCGCTGCACTACGCGGGCCGATACCAGGCATGGATAAAAGAATCTCGGTCTGCGGAATGTCCTGAATCAGCTTGAGTACCTGCGCTTCGATTTCTTTACGATGCTCGAGTTTGGCTAGTGCATCTGTGGCGGACATTGCTACGCCAAGTTCGGCGTATTCTGCGCCGGCAATGGATACGGTCTGTTCGTGGATGGCAGCAAGCATGGCATCGATGACAGGCTCAGGATTGCGTGCCCTGTGTTTGCGTGCAAAGGCTTTCAGGCGTGTTCTACCGATGCGTCGAATCTTGGTGGGGCCACCGTATTTTGCAAGTAGGTGGAGGATCCACTTTCGGTGAATCATCTGTCCGCGCAGGACATGTTCGAATGCAGGATAGGTTCCTACGAGCGCGGATCGCATCTGGTTAATCAGGCGTGTGTAGGCCCGGGCGAGGTCTTCGTCGATACCGTTGAGAACTTTCAGCTGGATAAAGACGTCCTCAACGCGGTCGACACTGCGCAAGGAATCTGGAAGGTTAAGACCGGCATGGGCGATAACGTAGGCGTCGCGTACATCGGTCTTGGAGTTGCCGACGTGGATGCGAGAAAGCTGTCGCATCGCAAGTCCTGGTAGATAGCGAACGTCGACGCCCATGTCTTGGGCGACTGCGACGGTTAACCGGCCGATGTTGTTGGGTTGATCGACAATGACAAGGACCGAGGCGTCGTCAGCGAGGAATTGGCCAAAGAGCTTGCGTAGCGAGCCTTCATGCTGGTTGATGCGTTTGGACAGGACTTGCCTGCCTTGGGGATCGAGGGCGCAGGCGTGGTGGAAGTATTTGCCGACGTCCACGCCAATGACGAAGTCATAGGCCATGGGTGTATGCCTCCTAGCGATGAATTAGAAGTTGGATTATTTGAGCTTCATCGCTGGGTTGGTCGGACATACTTCACGCTGGCATCCACATTACTGTGAGACCTCATACCACCTGGGCTGGGTCAGGTTCCTATTAGCAGTCTGGAGTATGTCACTGTCTTCGGCGGCATCACCCCCCGGATCATTGTCAGACAGGGACGAAAATAAGCCATACCGAAGCCAGCGACTAGTTCCACTGTCCTTTCAGACGGAGGGAACGGAAATAAACATAACCCGCCCAATCGGGTGGACAGGCTATGAATCTTCGGCGCCCTGAGGTGGAACTGCTAACAACGTAATGGGCAAGGCTCGCATCCTGTTCCTAGTCCCTTCTATCTCGCTGCTTTCGCAGACGCTGAAGGAATGGACGGCGCAGGGGCACCTTGATATGCGCGCCTTCGCGGTGTGCTCGGACTCGAAGGTATCTAAAAAGGCCGAAGACATTGCGGTCTATGACTTGGAAGTCCCCGTCTCTACTGAGGGCGCGGATATTGCGCGGCGTTTTGCGTCTGGAAAGCGCGCCAAGGGGCTCAATATCGTCTTTTCCACCTATCAATCCTTGCCAGCAGTGCACGAGGCACAGCAGCATGGCCTAGATGACTTTGACCTGGTCATTTGTGATGAGGCCCACCGCACCACCGGCATCACCCTGGCCGGCGAGGATTCCAGTAACTTCGTGCGCGTGCACGACGCGGACTACATCAAGGCCTCTAAGCGTTTGTACATGACTGCAACGCCGCGGCTTTTCGATGACGCCGTAAAAGGCAAGGCTGCCGAGCACTCTGCCGAGCTCACTTCCATGGACGATGAGGGCATTTACGGTCCCGAGTTCTACCGGCTGGGCTTTGGCGAGGCCGTGGACAAGGGCCTGCTGACGGATTACAAAGTCTTGGTCATGACCGTTGATGAATCCGTGGCTGCCAACGCTATGGCCCATAGCGAAGACAATCAGATCAACCTCTCGCTTGCCTCCGCCATGATCGGTGCGTGGAATGGCTTGGCCAAGCGCTCTGGTGAGCTGCAAGGAAAGAAGGGTGGATTCGATGAAAACGCCAACCCCATGCAGCGCGCGGTGGCCTTTGCCAAGGACATTAAGACCTCTACCCAGATTGCGGAGAGCTTTCCTTCCCTGATTAGGACTCACCAGGAGCTGCTGAAGGATAAGGCGGTGCTTAATGATGTCTCCTTGACCAACGTTGATCTCCAAGTTGCTGCCCAGCACGTCGATGGCGGCATGAACGCCATGGAGCGAGGCACCAAGTTGTCATGGATCGAATCACCTGCGGCAGAAAACGAAGCCCGGATACTGACTAACGCGCGGTGCCTTTCGGAAGGCGTGGATGTACCGGCGCTGGACTCGGTGATCTTTTTCAACCCGCGCAATTCCATGGTGGATGTGGTCCAATCCGTGGGCCGTGTGATGCGTAAATCTGCGGGCAAGGACTACGGCTACATCATCTTGCCGGTCGCCGTCGCGCAAGATGTCTCGCCCTCGGAGGCGCTCAATGATAACCAGCGCTTCAAGGTGGTCTGGCAGATCCTTAACGCGTTGCGCGCACACGATGATCGCTTTAACGCCAAGATTAATTCCATCGCGCTCAATGGAGCCAACGCACAAGAAGAACTGCCCATTGATGTCAACCATGTCCCTGGTGACAAGGAGAAAAGCGATAAAGAAAAGCTGGAGGATGCGGAACGTACCAAGTCCACTGAGGCTTTTGAAGATTCTTCCGCGATGACCCAGCAGATTGCCTTGTTCTCTTTGGAACAATGGCAAGAGGCCATCTATACCAAGCTGGTGGATAAGGTCGGCACCCGCACCTACTGGGAGGACTGGGCCGATGACGTTGCCACTATTGCAGAAAACCAAATCACCCGCATTACCGCGCTGGTAGAAAACGCCGATGAGGACCTGCGCCAAGAATTTGATGAGTTTGTTGAGGGCCTGCGCAATAACTTGAACGATGGTATTTCGGCTGATGATGCCATCTCTATGCTCTCGCAACACCTGATTACTGCACCGGTGTTCAACGCACTATTTGAAAACCATGACTTCATTACGCATAACCCCGTGGCGCAGGTCATGGAGAAAATGGTTGCAGCTTTATCGAAGGCGAACTTGGATACGGAGACCGAATCGCTGGAAAAGTTCTACGAGTCTGTGCGCGTGCGCGCTTCCGAGGTAACCTCTGCTTCCGGTAAGCAGCAGGTGATTAAGGAACTGTATGAGCGCTTCTTCCGCAAGGCTTTCAAGAAGCAAGCGGAAGCCCTCGGCATTGTCTACACTCCGGTGGAAATCGTGGACTTCATCCTGCGCGCTGCCGATGAGGTCTCCCAAAAACACTTTGGCAAGGGGCTTAGCGATGAAGGCGTGAGCATCCTCGACCCCTTCGCCGGGACCTCGACGTTTATGGTGCGCTTATTGCAGTCTGGGCTCATCAAACCAGAAGATATGGCACGCAAATATGCCAACGAGCTTTTTGCCACTGAGATCATGCTGCTGGCGTACTACGTCTCCGCCGTCAATATCGAAACTACCTACAACGCCCTGCGTGAGGAAGCCGCGCAACGCAACGGTGAGCCAATTCCGGACTATGTACCCTTCACCAACATCGCTTTAGCGGATACCTTCCAAGTCCACGAAGATGGCGATATCCCAGACCTCAACATCTTCCGCGAAAACAACGCCACCATCGAGCGGCAGAAGAATGCGCCCATCAACGTGGTCATTGGCAACCCGCCATACTCTGCGGGACAAAAGTCTGCGAACGACCTCAACGCCAACCAGAAGTACCCCGGCCTAGACAAGCGCATTGCGGAGACCTATGTGGCAAAGAGTAACGCTCGAGTAAGTCACATGGTTTACGACTCCTATTTGAGAGCATTTCGTTGGGCAACAGACCGCATCGGCCCAAAAGGAATAGTTGCCTTTGTTTCCAACGGCGGCTGGATAGATAGCAATTCAGGCGACGGCGTGCGCTTGTCGATGGCCGAGGATTTCACCGACCTTTATATTTTTAACTTGCGCGGCAACCAGCGCACTGCTGGTGAACAGTCACGAAAGGAAGGCGGAAAAGTCTTCGGTTCGGGGTCCCGCAATACTGTAGCCATCGCGGTCGGCATCAAAGATCCCTCTAAGTCTGGCTTTCGGCTGCACTACCGAGACATCGGTGACTATCTCACCGCTGAAGAAAAGCTTGGGATCGTCGATTCTTCCGTGATTGAAACCATTGACTGGCAGACCATCGAACCGAACAAAGAAGGTGACTGGCTTAATCAACGCTCCGTGGAATTCGAGACTTGGCCCGAGATTAGTGCAAAAGGTTCAGGATCCAAAAAGATTTTTGGAATAGGGTCTGGTGGTTTAGCAACGGGAAGAGATGCATGGAACTATAATTTTTCGTTCGAGACACTATCGAACCGGTTTGATTCGATCATTTCAGAATATGTCACCGCTAAAGACGAGTTTCACAAATTCAACCCAGTCAAGAAGAAGCGTGCAGAATTTATCGAGTTTTTAAAAAGCAGCGCTATAAATTTTGCCGATCCAGTGAAAATAAAGTGGTCGGTGAGTCTTGAGACCGCTGCGGCCGCAGGGCGCTCAATCAGGCGATCGGATAAGGACTATCGCTTAGCTCTCTATCGTCCGTTTTGCAAACAGCAGTCAAGTTTCGGCGCGTTACTAAATCACTCTCGGTACCAATTACCCTCGATGTTCCCGACATCAGAGCACTCCAATATCGGTTTTTATCAAGTGGGTAATGGTTCCGCTGTGCCTTTTTCTGTAATTGCAACGTCCCTACTCCCAGATCTACATGTGACTGGCGCAGGCTCGGGCGGCCAATTCTTTACCCGCTTCACCTGGACCCCAGTCGATGCAGAGGACGGTGGTCTGTTCGGTGAAGGGAACGTCGTCAAGCAGGGCGAAGCCAGTGTCTATGGTCAGGTCGGTGAGGATGTTGATGGGTATGTGCGCGTAGACAACATTACGGATGAGATTAAGCAGATTTACCGAGATGCACTGGGCAGTGATGCATCCGGTGATGACATCTTCCACTTTGTCTATGGCAAACTGCATGACCCTGCTTACCGTGCTCAGTACGCGGCGGATTTGAAGAAGATGTTGCCGCATATCGAAACGCCATCTTCGCGTGCGGAGTTCGATAAGTTTGCTGCGGCTGGCAAAGAACTGATGGCACTGCACGTGGACTACGAATCCGTAGAACCGTGGCCGTTGGATATTCAGGTCAAGGGTGATGAGTCTGACCGCGAGACTTGGCGCGTGCACAAGATGAAGTGGGCCAAGCGCAAGGATCCGGAAACAGGCAAGAACGTCAATGACGTGACGAAGCTGATCTACAACAAGCAAGTGACCATTTCAGGTATTCCGGCGGAAGCGGACCAGTACATGCTGGGCTCACGCTCGGCAGTGGCCTGGTTGATTGACCGGTACCAGGTAAAGAAGGACAAGGCTTCCGGAATTGTGAACGACCCGAATGATTGGGCCGATGAGGTAGGCAACCCGCGCTATATCGTCGATTTGATTGGCAAGGTCACGCGTGTAGCTATGGAAACCGTGCGGATCGTAGATGGACTGGATTCGGGCGAAAAGGATTAGATTCTCCTTTTCCTTGAAGCTCTTTATTCCTCTCAGTACACTTACGGTAACGTAACTTAGCTCTGGTGGGAGAAAGAAGTATCGCTGTGGCTCAGATGCATGCTGAAGGAACAAAAGAGGCGGGGGAGCATCCCTTGAAAGAAGGCTTGGTGCAGCGCACCTATTGGATGGCGGATCGTGGCGAGCGGCCGCTGACCCGTGGATGGGGTCATGCGCTGGCGGCGTTGCTATCGGTGATCGCCTCTACCGTGCTCATCACGTATGCGTGGATGACGCTGCACTGGTGGCAGGGCCTGGGCGTTACCGTTTATGGATTAGGGCTGGTGGGGCTTTTTGGAGTCTCGGCGCTGTATCACCGCTATCCGTGGGCTAGTCCCCGGGCGGTGCAGTGGTGGCGGCGAGCGGACCACGCCACGATTGCGGTGTTTATTGCCGCCACGTACACCCCGCTGTGTTTGATTGCGTTATCCCCAGTTCAGGCCGCGTGGATGCTGGCCATTGCGTGGGCGGGTGCGATTTTGGGCGTGATATTGAGCCTGGTGTGGATTGAGCACCCGCGGTGGCTCGACGTTGTGGTTTACCTGGCGTTGGGCTGGTTGGTGCTGCCGCTACTGCCCACGCTGTGGAGCGATGCCGGCGCGGCAGTGGTCTGGCTATTGCTGGCCGGCGGAGTGGTCTACTCCGTGGGCGCGCTGGTCTATGGATTTAAGTGGCCTGGGCGCAACGCGCGCTACTACGGCTATCACGAGCACTTCCACACCGCGACCATCGCGGCGGCGGTGGTGCATCTCGTGGCAGTGTGGCAAGTCGTCGTTGGCGCTGGCTAGCTCGCAGTTCATGTTCTGAAGAATCGGACGATTTCTCTCTGCAGGCTCACCTTAAAATTCACTCACCCAGATATGTAGAGTTCGTGTTTTAAAACTGGGTTGCATTAGCCCCAATGGCTAATCTTTTTAGACCCGCTTCCGGTGCTTTTCGTGCGGTGCGCCTTAGACTTTTGAGTGTGCAGCGCCAGGCAGACAGGATATTTGAATTCTCGTGGGGAATGAGAAACAAATAGCCTAGCCCCGATTGAGCGTTGTCCACTTTATTAATGTGGTGCTGACATAGTCCACGAGGGCATCCAAATCTTCTTCGGAACTAGTAACAGAAGTAACGAGATCTGCTCCCGCTTCTGCATTAGGTGTTGGGTGAACGGTAATTCCGTTCAGCCTTAAATAAAAGATGGCTAAATGTAGAGCAGTGCGTTTATTTCCATCGTGAAAAGCATGCGCCTTAGCTACATGAACTAGTAACGCGGCTGCTCGGTCATATATACCTGGGCGGCGCGCTTGGCCCATGATGATTTGAAATGGTGCAAAAATCGCGGATTCGAGAGATGGCATATCAACTGCGTAGCCCGAGTATGCGTGAACGTGATTGTCGCCCTCTACTCGATTATTGCATTGCTTATTCAAACTACACGCAGCACGGACGAGGAAGTATGCGATTTTTTCCTCGTCCGTTGCTCCATTGTTTTCAGACGGCATGCCTGTTTATCGGTCCGCCAATATCCGGAAAGTCTCCCACCAGTCCTGTTCGATTTCCTTGGCCTGCGGCGAGGCTAAGAGTTCATCCACGTCTCCGTCGAGGTCAACATTAGGCAAAAGAACTTCTGCTGGTTGTAGCGGAGGTCGTGGGGTGGGATTGTGGGAGTTTATCGCTTGGGAAAATTCTTGGAGGATGGTCGTTGTGCGAAGCTTCTCGTTAGACTTCTGGTCTTTCGGGATGCCCCGGCGGGCCTCGTTCCAGGCAAGGCCATGACTCAAATCAGAAAGCTTGGTTGATTTAACTCCGCCGTAAAATGCGATGATGCTATCTACGACTTCGCGTTCGTATGTGCTGAGATTGTCGGACTGACCACCGGGAACATAGGGGACTGGCCAGGGCTCTTTGGTCCCTGCTACCTGCCAGGTTTGAGCGCGCAGCTCGCTGGAAACAGGGCCGTGCCGCCACGCTTGAAACTCCGCCTGGAATAATGGGCGACCCGTCCACGCCAGATGCCAGCCTTGGGAGAAGTAGCACAGCTTGTACAGCTTGAGCTTGTCCACGTTGGGAATGCGCTCAGTGATGTACTGTCCAACGTCGAAAATGTCTGCCATGCTCTCCTCCTTTCAGCGTCGCGCTAAAGTATACGGCCTTATCCTGCAGGAGAAAAGAGCTTCTGTGCATCCGTTCCCGTGGCAACCGCGGCTGCGAGCAGTATGCGGGCCTGGGGTGCACGGAGGTTGCCGGAGGGGATAACTCCGGCATCGGCAAGCGTGGCACCGCCACCGGCGCCGCCGTAGATACCCTCGACGGGTCCGTGATCCACGCGGGTAGTGAGCACGACGGGAACGGACTTGGCGGCTTCCATGGCGGCATTAGCCAGATCGGGGCCGATATTCCCTGAACCCATGCCCTCAATGACGATGGCCTGCGCGCCCTTGGCCAAGGATTGTTCAATGAGATCCGCTGGGGCGCCGGGGTAGGCGGCGATGATGTCCACGCGGACATCGCCAAGCGGAGCGTACTTCAGCGGCTCGGGGCGTTCTGGGAATTTCTCCTGGCTATTGGTAGCAAAGCCATCGGCCTTTTCCGTATCAGATTTGAACGCGCCGCGGGCGGGGATAACTTTACCGTCAAAGGCGATGAATGCGCCGTGGCCGGCATAGTCCGGGTTGGTGACAGTCTCTACCGCGGTAGCGAGGTTTTCTGGGCCGTCTGGATCATCGTCATCGAACGGGCGCATTGCACCGGTGAGTACGACAGGCTTATCGCTGTCGTGGAAAGTATCGAGCGCAATGGCGGTCTCTTCCATGGAATCGGTGCCGTGGGTGACGATTACGCCATCGACGTCATTGCGCTGTAGCTGCTCGTGTACGGCGGTGATGATTTTATCGGTATCGGCCAAGGTCATCGCAGATGAATCCAGGTTGGCAATGTCTTTGACCTCAAGCTCCAACTTGTCTTTGTCGAACTCAGAGTACAGCGGGTCCACCAAGTCAGAGCCCTTTACGGTGGGCACCACCGCGCCCTTGTCATCGTGGGTGCTGGCGATGGTGCCGCCGGTAGAAAGCACCACCACATGCCCCTCGATTTCGGAGCGCTGCTTGGCGTGGGAGCTGCTTGATTTGGTGGAAGAGCTTGTGGCGGAGCTGCTGGCGCTACTGGAGCTGGTAGCGGAACTAGAACTCGATGCCGTGGAAGATGCTTCTGAGGTCTTTTCCGCGGAGGTAGAAGAAGAGGTGGTCGTCGGTGTAGCCGAAGCCTCATCTTTATCCTCCTGATTGGCCGGGTTCTGGCAGGAGGCCAGCAGCAGCGCGGAGGCAACTAATGTGGCGGAGTACTGCACCCTGCGGCGCAGGCGTGGGTTAGACATTTCAACTCATTTCTCTAACGTGGTTTCTGTTACCTATTTAATACCACGCTAGGGTATAAGCGCCACGCAATAGAAAATCTGTTGGAAATTTAATCCACGTGTTGGCTGTGCGGTGCCACAATGAGCGGCTTAGGGGAGTACTCGCCGCGCAGTTCGCGCAAGATATTGGCGTGTTCGGCCAAGCGGATGTCTTCCTCGGTCTGCGGGGTGAAGGTGCGTGCGGTCATCGGCTGCCCATCGCGGTCCATGCCAATATAGGCCACGGTGGCGTGGATGGCGGTCTTTAAATTGTCGCGGCCGCCGCGCGGATCGCCGGAGCGCACGTGCACTGACATCTGCATCGAGCGGCGGTCGGTGCGCATCATGCGGGCATCGACCTCAATGAGATCCCCGATGGAAATGGGTCGATAAAAGCGGATACCGCCGGCATAGACGGCCACGGTGCGCTCACCGGACCACTCCATGGTGCAGGCGGTGCCGGCCTCATCGATCCACTGCATCGCGGTGCCGCCGTGCACCTTGCCGCCCCAGTTGACGTCGGTGGGCTTGGCCAAAAAGCGGTTGACCATCCGTGGGGCATCGGAAGGCCCATCGTAGGTTTGCTTGTCCATCTCCAGCTCGATGGCCTTGCGCAGCTCGATGCGGGATTTCGCGGCCTCGGCCACGCGCAGGTGCTCATCGGTATCCGGCACGAAGGTGGGAACCGGGGTGGTCTTATCGCTTTCGGGATCCTTGGCCACGAAGATGACCAGGCAATCGCAGGCGCGGGTGAAAATTCCCTCGCGGGGATCGGCAGACAGCACCTCGTTGATGATGTGCATGGAAGACCGGCCGGTCATCGCGATGCGCGAGCGCACCTCCACGATGTGCCCGGAGGGAATGGGCCGGGTGAAGTGGATATGGCCCACATAGGCGGTCACGCAGTACTGCCCGGACCACTGCACGGCGCAGGCGTAGGCGGCCTTATCGATCCATTCCAGCACGCGCCCGCCATTGATGCCGGGGGCGCCGGCCATGGTGACATCGGTTGGCGATGCCATAAAGCGCAGCGTCAGGGTAGGGGACTTCTGGGTTTCCGCAGCAGCGTCAGTAGGTGACATAAACAATAAGATAACAGTAGCTATGCTGTGGCTATGCCTAAACCCGTAGATCCCGCCGCCACGCGCGCGGCCATAATCGCCATCAAGGATTGGATTCAGGACCCGGACGGGCAACAAAAGCCAGGCAGGGCCCTGCTTGCCGATGCCGTCCGTCGCACCGCCCGCACCCTCGAGGCCGACGCGCCGGGGCACTCGGTGGAGCTGCGCGTACCCCCATTTGTTGCGGTGCAGTGCATTGAAGGCCCCCGCCACACGCGCGGCACCCCACCCAATGTGGTGGAAATGGATGCGGAGACCTGGCTGCGTTTGGCCACCGGTGTCACGGACTGGGACGAGGTTAAAAACACAGGTCGCGTCGATGCTTCCGGGTCGCGTTCAGGGGAGATTGCACAGTGGCTTCCCATCATTCCGTTAGTTTTCGACGGCCCAACGCGCTAATATAAACGCCGTGGTAGAAGTACATACTCCTAGTATCACTGACCTTGACGATCATAACGAGGAGGAACCCCGCGAAGAGTGTGGCGTCTTTGGCGTCTGGGCTCCCGGGGAGGAAGTCTCCAAACTTACCTACTTTGGCCTTTTTGCTCTCCAGCACCGCGGCCAAGAAGCCGCCGGCATTGCGGTGGGCGATGATGACCGCATCGTCGTCTTCAAAGACATGGGCCTGGTGGCCAATATTTTCGATGAATCGACCCTTTCTGCCTTGACTGGCAACGTGGCGGTGGGCCACACGCGCTATTCCACGGCCGGCGGCAAGGAATGGTCCAATGTGCAGCCGATGTTTTCCACCTCCTCTACGGGCGTGGACATTGCCCTGGGCCACAACGGCAACCTGGTCAATTACCTCGAGCTGCGCGCAGAGGCCGTCGAACGCGGCCTGATTAAGCCGCACGAGGAGTCGGTTTCTGACTCGATGTGCTTGTCCATGCTGCTTGCCGATGGCGTCGATGAGACCACCTCCGTCTTCGACTCCGCCCGCGAGCTCCTACCGCGGGTCAAGGGCGCATTCTGCTTGACCTTTACCGATGGCCACACCATGTACGCCGCGCGCGACCCGCAGGGCGTGCGCCCGCTGGTCCTGGGCCGGCTGGCCAAGGGCTGGGTCGTCGCCTCCGAAACCTGCGCGCTGGATATCTGCGGCGCGCAATTTATTCGCGAGATCGAGCCGGGCGAGCTCGTTGCCATCGATGAGGCCGGCATCCGCTCTGAAAATTTCGCGCCCGCCAAGCGCAGCGGCTGCGTTTTCGAATACGTCTACCTGGCCCGCCCGGATAGCGATATCAAGGGCCGCTCGGTCAACGCCTCCCGCGTGGAGATCGGCCGCCGCCTGGCCCGCGAATACCCGGTGGAGGATGCGGACCTGGTCATCCCCGTGCCGGAATCCGGCAACCCGGCCGCGGTGGGCTACGCCCGCGAATCCGGCCTCACCTTCGCCCACGGCCTGGTGAAAAACGCGTATGTGGGCCGCACTTTTATTCAGCCCACGCAGACGCTGCGCCAGCTGGGCATCCGGCTAAAGCTCAACCCACTGCGCGAGGTCATCGACGGCAAGAAGCTCGTCGTGGTGGATGATTCCATCGTGCGCGGCAATACCCAGCACGCGCTCATCCGCATGTTGCGCGAGGCCGGCGCCGCCGAGGTCCACGTGCGCATCGCCTCCCCGCCGGTGAAGTGGCCGTGCTTTTATGGCATCGACTTTGCCTCGCCCGGCGAGCTGATTGCCAACGCCAGCCCGTCCGATGATCCGGACGAGATTTGCTCCACCATCTGCGAGACCATCGGCGCTGATTCTTTGGGCTTTGTCTCCATCGATGAAATGGTCGCCGCCACCGAGCAGCCTCGCTCCGAGCTGTGCACCGCCTGCTTCTCCGGCGAGTACCCCCTTGGCCTTCCCGCCGGAAACCCCAATGCCGATGCCGTGCGCACCCTGCTCGGAACCCAATAAAAACACTTAAGGAACTTTCAAAAACATGAGTGACAACACCTACGCCGCAGCCGGCGTCAATATCGAAGAGGGCGACCGCGCGGTTAGCCTGTTTGCCCCACACGCCAAGCGCGCCACCCGCCCAGAGGTCATGGGCGGCCTCGGCGGCTTTGCGGGGCTATTCAAACTGGGCGACTACAAGGAACCCATCCTCGCCGCCGGCTCCGATGGCGTGGGCACAAAGCTCGCCGTGGCGCAGGCCATGGATAAGCACGACACTATCGGCATCGATCTGGTGGCCATGTGCGTCGATGACCTAGTCGTCTGCGGCGCCGAGCCGCTATTCCTGCAGGATTACATCGCCGTGGGCAAGGTCGTGCCGGAAAAGGTAGCCGAGGTAGTCAAGGGCATTGCCGAGGGCTGCGTGCAGGCAGGTGCTGCGCTGCTTGGCGGAGAGACCGCCGAACACCCAGGCATGATGGGGGAGAATGAATACGATGTCTCCGCCACCGCCGTCGGCGTGGTTGAGGCTGATGGCGTGCTGGGCCCAGACAATGTGCGTGAGGGCGATGTGCTCATCGCCATGGGCTCGTCCGGGCTGCACTCCAATGGCTATTCGCTCGCGCGCCACGTCCTGCTGGAGCAGGCGGGTATGCCGTTGGATGGTTATGTGGAAGAGCTCGGCCGCCCGCTAGGCGAGGAGCTTTTGGAACCCACCCGCATCTACGCCAAAGAGTGCCTGGCGCTGGCACAGGAATGCTCCGTATCCACCTTCTGTCACGTCACCGGCGGCGGGTTGGCCGGCAACCTGGAGCGCGTTATCCCAGAGGGATTGAGCGCCGAGGTTAACCGCTCCACGTGGAATCCAGGCCAGATCTTCAAGCTCATCTCCTCCATGGGCAAGGTCGAACTGGCGGAGATGGAAAAGACCTTCAACATGGGCGTGGGCATGATTGCCGTGGTTAACCCAGAGGACCGCGACCGCGCTTTGGCCATGCTTACCGCCCGCCACATCGACGCGTGGGAGCTAGGCAGCGTCCGCGAGGCGGACGGCGAAGAACCGCGCGTTATCATGCACGGCGAGCACTCAAACTTCTAGGTACAAGAGGAAGGCCTTAGGTCAATAACCTAAGGCCTTTTGTGGATTTATCCGGCGAGCGGAAGATTAGCGCTCGTCGTCGTTGTCCTCATCCCATTCGTCGACATACTCGGCGTAGGGATCATCCTCTTCGTAGTCGTGGGAGTCACCCTCCTGCTGAGCAGCGAGTTCCCGCTGAAGGGACTCGATATCCATCTCGGGTGAGTTGTACTTGAGCTGGCGTGCAACTTTGGTCTGCTTTGCCTTAGCGCGTCCGCGTCCCATGTGCATGACCCCCTTGGGCTAGTAGGGCGCTCCAGGGATTCTTGGGCGCCCCATCGGCTTGTCAATTGTGTATCTTCCTGTAAGACACAATAGCGCGTGTGACGAAAAAAATTCCGCACCGGCCCCCCGATGAGTGGAAAATCTACCGCCCGCGCAGCCGGTTTACCGCCTCGCGCCCGGCCTTGGGTCCCTCATCTTCGGGGATGGAGGACTGATCGATCGACGCCGCGGTATCGCCGATGTCCAATGTGCCTGCATCTAGCGCAGAACGCTTGACTAGACCTAAGGCGATGGGGCCGAAATCGCAGTCATCCACGATGGTGCCGATGCGACCTACCTTACGTCCATTAAATGAAATGTCATCGCCCACATTCGGCCGCTCCGGCGCGGATCCGTCCAAGTGGAGGAGCACCAAGAGGCGGGGAGAGCGGCCCAGGTTCTCCACGCGCGCCACGGTTTCCTGGCCGCGGTAGCAGCCCTTATTCAGGTGCACGTGGGCGGGATCGGCATCGCTGCGGCTAATCCACTGCGGAACCTCGTGCGGGATGGATTTCTTATCCAAATCGGCGGCAAGCTCCGGCTCGCGGGCGCGCACGCGCTCGGCGGTAAAGGCCATGAGCCCGGCAAGCCGCGCGCCCTCGGCCTCCAGGGCGGCCATGGATTCCACCAACTGTTCGCGCGGAAAGCCCAAGTCAACGCGCTTGATTCCCGGCCATTGCACCTCGCGGGAAAAGACCACGGTGGGTGGGGTAGGAATATCGGCCTCACCCAGCAATGTCACGATGGCGATATCGGCTTCCTCGACCGTGACCTCGGACCAGAAGACCATCTTGGTCAAAAAGTCCTGGGCGGATTCGAACTGCGCGGCGGGCAGATCGAGGTAGAAGTCCTCGCCCGCGCGGGTGATATCCATGTGGTGCAAAATGTGACCCTGGATATCTAGGTCGAGGGCGCCGGCGGAGAAGCCGGAGGGGGCATCGTCAAGCTTCTGCGTGAGCAGGTTATTAAGAAAACCCGGCGCATCCGCACCGCTGACGCGCAGCACGCGGCGCTGCGAGCGGTCGATGGCGATGGTCCCGGTCTCGGCCGCACGCTGTTCCCCGAGGGGATTGCCATAGTGCCAGGCCACACCTTGGGCATCGAGTACAGTCGCGTCCTGGTGCTCGGCGGCACCGGCGCGTTGAAGAAGTGGCGAAGAATAACTCACATCTACCGATGGTAGGGCATAATCGAGTCTATGAAACCCTCCCCGCGAAAAGAGCCGGTCATCTACGTCGTGGAACCCTTTGGTGGGTCGGTGCGCAAGCATTCGCCCTCCCTGCCGCTGGTTTATGCTGATGATGCCGCCGTGACCCGCAGCGATGGCATCTTTGAATCGCTTCTGGTCCGCGGCGGCAAGGCGGCTAACCTCGCCCGCCACGCCCAGCGCTTTCGCGATTCGGCGCGGGCGCTCGATTTGCCGGAACCGCCGATGCACAAGTGGGAGGAGGCGACCCGGCTGGCGATCGCGGATTATTGCGGTACCGATGCCGATCATCCCGATGCCAAATGCACCTGGACGTATACCCGCGGCCGGGCTTCGACCGGCGTGCCCACCGCGTGGGTGACGGTGCAGCCGCTTGGCGATGTCCCTCTTCACCAACGCACCACCGGCGTCACCGTCCTGACGAGCCCGCGCCTGTGGCACGTGGCCGAAGAGCTACCGGCCAAGACGCTGAACTACGCCGCGACGATGGCGATGCTGCGCATGGCCAAGGACAAGGGCTACGACGATCTCATCCTGACGGATCCAGATACCGGCGAAATCTTAGAGGGCGCTACCTCTACCGTGGTGGCGGTGCGGGGAAAGAAGCTGCGCACCGCCGCCGGCCGCGGCATTTTGCCCGGCACTACGCAGGCCGCGCTCTTTGATTACGCCCAGGACCGCGGCTATCGCTGCAAGGCCAAGCCGCTGACGGTGGAGTACTTAGAAAAGTCCGACTCGGTGTGGCTGGTCTCTTCCGTGCGCGTGGCGGTGCGGGTGACCAAGCTGAATGAGAAAACGTTAAAAGCCCCGGATAACGAGGAAGAAATCCGGGGGCTTATCGATGCCGCGCTAGGGGCCTAGCCAGTCTTAGCCGGCTCTAGCCGGCGATGCGGGTGAGCTCGGCGGACATGTAGGGGCGCATTTCGCCATCGACCATGCGCTCATCTACCCAGCCCAGGTTGTTATTGGGCATGAGGCCGTACATGCGCTTGCCGGGGCCCAGGTTCTTCGGGCCGGTCTCGGTGACCATGGTGGAGGCGGATTCGAGCTGCCAAGCGCGCTCGTTGAAGGGCTCGCCGTAGAAGATTTCCACGATGCCGGTAGAAGAGGTGTAGGTGACCTCGATTTCATCCTTGGCGGAGATGCGCCAGAAACCGGTCTCGCGGGTAGACGGGCCCTGCGGCTTGCCTTCGGTATCGATCTTCCAGGTGCGCGAGCTAAAGGTCAGGTAATTCTCGCCGTCGTGGGCGACGACCAGCTGCTGGCCAAAGGTGTATTCGCTGCCATCGGTGTCGTGGGCCTGGCCCTCGCCCTGCCAGACGCCTACGAGGGGGAGGAGCCCCAGCAGGCCATCGTGTAGCGACGGGCCCTGGCGCAGGTTGGCGGTATCGGCGGGAACAGGGACATCGCCAAGCTCAATGGCGGGGATATTGTGGCTGGCCGCGTCCTTCCACTGCTCGGCGGCTTGGTTGACCGCGTCATTGCCATTGAGCGCGCCGGAGGTGTTTTCCGGGTGGGACGCGGCGGCGGTCTCGACGTTCGGGGTATTGGTGTTCTCGGTATTTTCGCTCATGGGCGTCCAGCCTAGTCGTGCCGGGGCCGCTTTAACTACTAGACTGGTCCGTTGTGCATGCGCTGATGATTTCCAATCCCAATTCGACCTCGCAATCCAACGGGCTCTTTCGCCAAATCGTGCCCGCCCTGCGGGCCGTAGAAGGCATGCACCTATTGGTCAAATTCACCCATTACCCCGGGCATGCAGAAGACATCGTTCGGGGGCTTACCAGGGATGATTATGATGTCATCATTGCCGTGGGCGGCGATGGCACCGTCAATGAGATTGTCAACGGCCTGCTGGGACCGGCCGATGAAGATATCCCCAGCCCAAACGAGGTGCCGGCGCTCGCCGTCATTCCCACCGGATCCGCGAACGTCTTCGTCCGCGCCCTCGGCTTTCCCAATACGCCGGTTGAGGCCACCCACGTTCTGGCCCGCATGCTCGAGCGCGATCTGCGCCGCACCATTTACCTGGGTACCTGGAACGAACGCTGGTTTGCCGTCAACGCCGGCTTTGGCATGGATGCGGACGTCCTCGCACGCGTGGACCGCGCCCGCGAACAAGGCTTTTCCGCCACGCCGCTGCGCTACTTGAACGTGGCCATTCGGGCCTGGCTACGCGCGCGCCGCAACCCGCCGCAGATTACGGTGCACGCGGAATCGCGCTTGGGGCAGACGCTCCATAAGAAGGACTTCCCGCTCCTATTTACCTCTAATACCAACCCCTGGACCTTCTTGGGGCCCTTGCCGGTCGTGACCAACCCGCGCAATTCTTTCGATGAGGGCCTGGCCCTTTTCGGTCTGGAAAAACTCAGCGGTGTGCGTGGGGTCATCGGCCTGCTGCACCTCTTTGGCGCCGATAAGCACGGCTGGCTCAAGCGGCTGGTGAAGGAAAAGACCCTGGGCTTTGATGACGCCAAGCACGTCGAGCTCGATTGCCACACCCCGCAGCGCTTCCAGGCCGATGGCGAATCCGAGGGGACCTTCCGCCACGTCACGCTGACCTCTGTGGCCGATGCCATCGAGGTCTACGCCCCGCAAGACAGGCGGCAGGTGGCCCAGCGCTCCGTGCAGGAAGTGCTGCGGGACTTTATTCGCCTCCGCTAGGATTCACCCTCTTTCGGTGCGGGGCCTACCTTATTGGCGGTATCGGCCGCCTTCTTTTCGGCCTCTTCCACGGCTCGTTGCTCAGATCCCTCGATTTCCAGCGGGGATAGCTGGGCCATCTGGACCTTGATATTGCGGCGCTGGACCTCAAAGTAAATGGTGCCGCCCTGCAGCCTTACCATGGTGGCCTGCGCCGGCAGCGGGAGCTCGCGTGTATCGAAGTTGAGGGAAAACGCCTCCTTGAGGCGCGGATCATCGGTTCCGTAGACCTCCATGCGGAACTCCGGGCCCACCAGGCGCAGTGTGACCATAGCGGTGGATTTTTCCTTATCGCCGGGCAGGGTGCCGGTAAGCTCCGCCTCGGCAGAAACGCCGCCGGAGGGAGAAATATCATCCGGGTTAGCAATGGAGAGATCGGTAATGCCCAAAAGGCGGCCTAACGCCACGCCGTCGAGGGAAATTCCGCGCGAATACGTGGATACGGGTGCGCCTTCAATATCGCCGCTTACTACCTGCTCAGGGGTGACGGTAATATCGCGCAGCACGGTCGAGGCATTGACCATGCCCAGCTTGGGAACCTCCACATCGAGCGCCTTGACCTGCAGATAAGGAATTTCCTTGGAGCCTGCCGCCAACAGGTACGGGGTGCCGCCGATATACACCTGGGGCGAATTTTCCAGCCTGGAGTTCTCCTTAACCTCCTGGGCAATCTTGTGCTCAGAATGCATGGCCACGCAGGCATCGGCCACCCATGCGGCAATGACCACGCCCACCACGATGAGGACGTGCACAATGCGCCGGTCGACTTTGACTACACTCACGCTTTCAAATTTAGCCTACGTATTATGGGCACCATGAATATCACCGAAGAAAACCTCCCCGCCTCCCCAGAGCTTGCGGGCACCCTGGAAGAACTAGCAGCGCACGCTGAAAAGACCGACGGCATCGCCCCGCTGTCGGAGCAATTCCTCAATGGCCTGCGCGATGAGCGCCTGCATCACAAGCACTTGGTGGCTTGGCTGGATGGCGAGCCCATTGGCGTATCCAGCCGCGAGGATTCCACCGCGGAGCTTTTTATCGCCCCCGATTATCGCGGCAAGGGCTATGGCACCGCGCTTTACGATGCCACCGCTAACGCCACCACCAACCTCGAGACCTGGGCGCATGGCAACGGCAAGCCCGCTCAGGCCTTGGCTAATTCCCGCGACCTGAAGGTCACCCGCACCCTCGTGGTCATGGGCATCGAGGGCAGTGATCTGGATAGCGCAGCCCACGTAGGCGAGCTTCCGCTACAAGCCGCCAATTACAGCGAGGCGGTGGACAAGTGGGGCAAGGACACCGTGGAAAACGAGTGGCTGCGCGTTAATAACGAGGCCTTTAATTGGCACCCAGAACAAGGCGGCTGGGATTTAGAGCGCCTGCACCGCGGCATGGAAGCCGAATGGTTCGATCCTAAGGACGTCTTGTTCTTCTGGGATGAGAAGGAGCAGGGGCACCCGACCCTGGCTGGTTTCCACTGGACCAAGTGGCACGAGGAAGAAGATTCCGGCTTTGGTGAGGTCTACGTGGTGGGCCTTGCAGAGGCGTATCGCGGCCAAAAATTGGGCGGTCCATTGCTACAGATTGGCCTGCGCCGCATGGTAGAAAAGGGAGCTCAGCGGGTTATTTTGTACGTGGAAGCGGATAATGAACCGGCGCTGAAGGCCTACAAGCGGCTGGGCTTTTCCGTTGATGAAGAGCACGTTGTCTGGGGCTAGTGCGATTAAGGTCATGTCAACTTCTTGGCATGTTCATTAAGTGTTTACCTCACGTCACCCTGCTGGTTAATTCCGCCGGTTAGCTTTACTGATTGTGAGAAAGCCGCGCCTGCGCACCTGCACCCCGCTGCCGAAAAGCGGACGTGGGATGTGGGTTCCCCTTTGATGGGGATGCGGTTTCCTCGGACAATCAATCTCTGATCTGCACCGGAAAGGGTTTTCCCGTGATTCGCAACTTCAAGCGCTCTGCCGCTATCTTCGGTCTCGTGGCCGCTACCTCTACCGCTCTCGTAGCGTGCTCTGAGGACACCTCCTCTTCCTCTGATTCCTCGGGATCCTCCGAGGGCAGCGGCATCGCTGGCGAGCTTGTTGGTGAGGGCGCATCCTCCCAGCAGAACGCAATGTCCTACTTCGGCACCGTCTTCGCAGAGGACAACCCAGACGCAAACCTGTCCTACACCGCTTCCGGCTCCGGTAAGGGTGTTGAGGCATTCCTGAACGGCCAGGCAGACTTCGCTGGTTCTGACTCCCCGCTGAAGGAAGACGACGGCCAGATTGAGGCTGCCAAGGAGCGTTGCGACGGCAACGACGCATGGCACCTGCCTTCCACCATCGGCCCAGTTGCCATCGCTTATAACTTGGGCGACCAGGAGATCAACCTCTCCACCGATACCATTGCCAAGATATTCAAGGGCGAGATCAAGAAGTGGAATGACGAGGCCATTGCCGCTGATAACGAGGGCGCAGACCTGCCGGACACCGACATCCACGTCATCTTCCGTTCTGACGAGTCCGGTACCTCCGATAACTTCCAGAAGTTCCTGACCGCTTCCACCGGTAACTGGGACGGCGAAGGCAAGCAGTTCCCTGACTCCGTTGGTGAGGGCGCAAACGGCTCCTCCGGCGTTGCTGACCAGGTTGCAAACATCGAGGGTGCCATCACCTACGTTGAGGCCGGCTTCGCTGACCAGAAGGAAGCTGACGGCGTCAAGAAGGCCAAGATTGACTTTGGCAACGGCCCGGTTGAGCTGAATGACGATACCGTCAACAAGGCGCTGGAGAACCTGGAGTTCAAGGACACCGCTTCCGAGAACGACATGGTCGTTGACTCCAAGGCCCTCTTCGCTTCCGATGCAGAGGGTGCATACCCGCTCATCCTGACCACCTACAACATCGTCTGCTCCGCTGGCTACGATGACGAGACCGCTGAACTGGTCAAGACCTTCTTCAACGACGTTCTGGACCACCAGGATGACCAGTTGGCAGAGCAGGGCTTCATCCCAGTTAAGGGTGACCACCTTGACCGCCTGAAGAGCGCCGTTGACGCACTGCAGTAAGGCGTAAACTGCGCTTTACCTCGCGAAATAACGCTCCGCCCGCCCCCACTGCCGCCCTCGAGACGCGCTTTGGGGGCGCAGGCATGTAACGCATGACCCTTTGTTCCACTTTAAATAAGGATTAGTACGTCTCATGGCAGACAATAATCTCACCAAGGCATCGACCTCGGAGACCCTTCCCGTCTCTGGCGTTGAACAGCCTCATACCCGTGGCGATAACGAGAATGACTTGGCTACCTCCAGCTCCGGTAGCTCCGTCAAGCGCCCCGGTGACCGCATTTTCGAATTCCTCTCCACGGCCTCTGCCACGCTGATTACCGTGATGATCGCGGCGATTGCTGCCTTCCTCATCTGGCGCGCCGTGCCGGCGCTCAGCGTGAACGAGAATGGCCTGCTGGGCTTTTTCACCCACGGTGAGCGGTGGGAGACCACCGATACCTCCGCGATGAAGTTCGGTATCCCGACCATGTTCGGCACCACCGTCCTCATCTCGGTCTTCGCCCTGATCTTGGCCATGCCAGTGGCGCTTGCGATTGCCATCTTCTTGTCCAACTACGCCCCGGCACGCCTGGTTAAGCCGCTGGGTTTCTTGGTGGACATGCTGGCCGCCGTGCCGTCCATCGTCTACGGCCTGTGGGGTTGGCAGGTCCTCGGCCCGGCCCTGTCCAGCTTCTATACCTGGCTGGAATCCTGGGCCGGCGGGTTCTTCCTGTTTACCCATTACGATAATTCGCCCGCTTTTGCTACCGGCCGCAACCTCTTTACCGGTGGCATCGTGCTCGCTGTGATGATTTTGCCCATTATCGCCGCCACCGCCCGCGAGGTCTTCGTGCAAACCCCTCCCGGCCAGATCGAGTCCGCTCTGGCGCTGGGCGCAACGCGCTGGGAAGTCATCCGCATGACCGTCCTGCCCTTCGGCATGTCCGGCTACGTTGCCGGCTCCATGCTGGGCTTGGGCCGCGCTTTGGGTGAGACTATGGCGCTGTACATGGTGGTCTCGCCGCTGGTGGACTTCCGCTTCTCGCTTTTCGATGGCGGCACTACCTTCGCCACGGCCATCGCCCTCGCCGCTGCCGAGTTCGGTAACGAGACGCGCGCCGGTGCGTATATCGCTGCCGGTTTGATGCTGTTCTTGCTGACGTTCGTGGTCAACGCCATTGCCCGCGCCATCGTGAAGAGCAAGTAAGGAAGGACAACAATGACTACTACGACAAATAACAAGCCGGCCTCCGCTGGTGGGGCAACCTTCCTGGAAATCTCCGGTTCCCGCAAGGCGGCCAATAGCATTGCCACCGTCGTTGTATGGGCCGCTATGGCCTTGGCGATGGTCCCTTTGATCTGGGTCCTCTGGGAGCTAATCTCGCGCGGTAGCGGCGTGATTTTCTCCGCTGACTGGTGGACGCTGTCCCAGCGCGGCGTGATGAATAGCGCCGAAGGCGGCGGTGCCGCCCACGCCATCGTCGGTACCTTCGTGCAAACCGCACTGGCCTCCATCCTGTCCATCCCGATCGGCATCTTTACCGCCATCTACCTGGTGGAATACTCCAAGGGTGGCTGGCTCGGCCGCACCACCACCTTCATGGTGGACATCCTGTCGGGCGTGCCCTCCATCGTGGCGGCGCTGTTCATCTTCGCCATGTGGATTACGCTCTTTGGCTTTGGCCGCTCCGGCTTTGCCGTCGCCCTGTCCTTGGTCCTGTTGATGATTCCCATCGTGGTGCGCAATACCGAAGAGATGCTGCGCGTGGTTCCCATGGACCTGCGCGAGGCTTCCTATGCGCTCGGCGTGCCCAAGTGGAAAACCATCGCACGCATCGTGCTGCCAACCGCCCTGTCCGGCATTGTGACCGGCATCATGCTGGCCATTGCCCGCGTGATGGGTGAATCCTCCCCAGTGCTGGTCTTGGTTGGTTCCTCCTCGGTCATCAACTGGGACGCGTTTAAGGGCTCGCAGTCTTCGCTGCCGCTGATGATGCTTGATATGTACAAGGCCGGCGCGCAGCCTGCCGTGCTGGATAAGCTGTGGGGCGCAGCGCTGACGCTGGTTATCCTCATCGCCATCCTCAATATTGCGGCGCGCGTAATTTCCGCGAAGTTCTCGGTCAAGAAATAGCCGCACTCGATTCCGCCACTTATACACCCCTTAAGAGGAGAAACCTCCACAATGTCTAAGCTCGAGCTCAATGACGTCGATATTTTCTACGGCGATTTTCACGCCGTACAGAACGTAAATATGCAGATCCCGGCGCAGGCCGTGACCGCCTTCATCGGCCCCTCCGGCTGCGGTAAGTCCACCGTGTTGCGCACCTTGAACCGCATGCACGAGGTCATCCCTGGCGCATCCGTCAAGGGCGAGATCCTGCTCGATGGCACCAATATCTACGGCCCCAAGGTGGACCCCGTATCCGTGCGCAATACCATCGGCATGGTCTTCCAGAAGGCCAACCCATTTCCCACCATGTCCATCGAGGACAACGTGGTTGCCGGCCTGAAGCTATCCGGTGAAAAGAATAAGAAGAAGCTCAAGGAAGTCGCCGAACAGTCCCTGCGCGGCGCTAACCTTTGGGACGAGGTCAAGGACCGCCTGGATAAGCCAGGCGGCGGCCTTTCTGGTGGTCAGCAGCAGCGCCTGTGTATCGCCCGCGCGATTGCCGTGGAGCCAGAAGTCCTGCTGATGGACGAGCCCTGCTCCGCACTGGACCCAATTTCTACCTTGGCTGTGGAGGATCTTATCCACGAGCTGAAGGAAAACTTCACCATCGTCATCGTGACCCACAACATGCAGCAGGCCGCCCGCGTGTCCGATAAGACCGGCTTCTTCTCCTTGGAAGCTACCGGTAAGCCGGGCCACCTGGTGGAATTCGATGAAACCACCCGCATCTTTGAGAACCCTTCCCAGAAGGAGACCGAAGACTACATTTCCGGCCGCTTCGGCTAATACGTAGCCCCTGATTGTCCGACAAGGGCGGTACCTCCAGCGCAGGGAGGTACCGCCCTTGTGGCAGTTTTAGGTCTATGGTCCTAGCGGCGGAATTGGCGTTCCAGTTCGCTCATGCGGGCCTCGAACTCGGCGTCCTTTTGATCCTCTTGGAGTTTTCTTTCAAACTCTTCCGGCAATAGGCCGGTGGCGAAGTAAATGATGCGCCCAGCCACGGAAACGCAGTGATCGGCGTAGCGCTCGTAGTAGCGGGTAATCTGTGCTGTCTCTACGGCCTGGCGCACCGTTCCTTCCCATTCGCGCTGGGTGAGGATTCGCAGCAGGTGGTGGTTAATATCGTCCACCGCATCATCATCGGAACGCAGGTTGACGGAGAGCTCGGCATCAGGGGTGACCAAAATATCGTGCACCACCGAACCCATTTCCTGGGTCAGGCGGAACATTTCTTCCATGAACCCGAGGTATTCAGCGGGCACGACGGCCTCAGGGTGGCGGCGGCGCGCGGCATCGGCAATGTGCTGGGCCAGCTGGCCCATGCGGAAAAGATCCTCGACGATGTAGATGGAAGAGACTACCTGGCGCAGATCCTGGGCCATGGGATTTTCCAACGCCAGGAGCTTTACCGCGCGTTCGGAGCAGCGCGAGCGGATCTCATCGAGTTCTTCGGTGAGGCTAAGCGCTTCCTCCGCGGGTTCCAGGGCGCGATCGAGCAGCGCCTGGGAGGCCTTATCCATGATGGTGCGGACGGTATCGCACATGACGATGAGGTCGTGCGAGAAGTTGTCCAGATGCTCACGGTAGGCAGTACGCATGCAGGAAATGATAGCTCACAAACCGCGCAAATGCTTGCTGAGTCACACCGGTGTGGGTTTATCCGCCCGAGTTATAAATATCGGCGCCAACCGGAACGAATTCGTCCTCGGGGTCATCAAGCCAGCCATCGGGAAGCGCGACCTTGGAGGGCGAGCCTTGGCGCCCCCGCGCACCATCGGCATCGGCGGCCAAGGCATCAGAATCCGCCCAGGGCGCCAGCAATTCGCGCAGGCTCTCTAAGGAATCCACCTTGGCTAGGCCGGCGCGCACCTGTCCGCCGACGGGGAAGCCGCGCAGGTACCAGCCAATGTGCTTGCGGATGTCCCGGGACGCGTGATCCTCGCCCTCGTGCTGAGCGAGTAGCTCTGCGTGGCGGAGAATGACCTGGGTGACCTCGCCCAAGGTTGGCTCGGCGGGGATGGACTCGCCGCGCAGGGCAGCGCCCAGCTCCGCGAAGAGCCACGGCCGGCCCAGGCAACCGCGGCCGACCTGCACGCCATCGCAGCCCGTGGCCTCCATCATGCGGCGGGCATCATCGGCGCGGAAAATATCGCCGTTGCCCAGCACCGGAACGCCGGTATCCGCCAGGTGCTCTTTGAGCCGGGCGATCTCATCCCACCGGGCATCGCCGGAGTAGCGCTGCGCGGCCGTGCGCCCGTGCAAGGTCACGGCGGCGGCGCCGGAATCCACGGCGATGCGTCCGGCATCGAGGTGCGTGTGGTGCTCGTCGTCGATGCCCACGCGCATCTTCACCGTGACGGGGATATTCGTGCCCTCGGTGGCCTTGACGGCAGCAGAGACGATATTGCCAAACAGGCGGCGCTTATAGGGCAGGGCAGAGCCGCCGCCACGCCTGGTCACCTTGGGGACGGGGCAGCCGAAATTCATGTCGATGTGATCGGCCAAGTTCTCATCCACGATGATCTTGGCGGCCTTATAGGTGTATTCGGGGTCCACCGTATAAATCTGCAGGGAACGCGGATCCTCATCCGCGGCAAAGGTGGTCATGTGCATGGTTTTCTCGTTGCGCTCCACCAGGGCGCGGGCGGTGACCATCTCGCAGACATACAAGCCCGATACCGTCCCGGTGCGGGCCAGCTCCTGCTCCCGGCACAACGTGCGGAAGGCAACGTTGGTTACCCCCGCCATGGGGGCGAGGATGACGGGGGAGGAGAGGTCATAGTTTCCAATGCGCAAATTCACGCCCTAATTGTGCTCGTTAACGGCGGAATTTAGCAACTAACAGCAAGGTGGTGGTTACCGAGGATTCCCATGATTGGGGTGAATATCACACAATGATGGTGGCAAAAACGTTAATTTTCGCTACTGTGGTCTGTGTAACTAAATTGGGTTGGCCGTAACCCCGGTCTACTCGCAGATAAAGGAGGATGACAGTTGTCCGATAGAATCGCATACGCCCCGTTTGAGAAGCTCGTAGTTTCTGCAGAGGAGGCTGCGAAGCACGTCAACAATGGTGACCGCGTAGGCATCTCCGGCTTCACCGGCGCCGGTTACCCTAAGGGTCTGCCTACCGCCATTGCAGATAAGGCGAAGGCGCTGCATGACAAGGGCGAAGAGTTCAAGATTGACCTCTTCTCCGGTGCTTCTACCGCCCCGGACTGCGACGGTGTTTTGGCAGAGGCGGAAGCCATTAACTTCCGCTCCCCGTACAACTCTGACCCACTGCTGCGTAAGCAGTTCAACGATGGCACCGCGCTCTACCAGGACATTCACCTGTCCCACCTGGGCCAGCAGGTAGAAGAGGGCTTCTACGGTGACTTCCAGGTAGCCATCATCGAGGCCGTACGCATTACCGAGGAAGGCCATATCGTGCCCTCCTCCGCAGTGGGCAATAACCTCGAGTTCGTCGAGGCTGCAGACAAGATCATCATCGAGATCAACGAGTGGCAGTCCGAGAACCTCGAGGGCATGCACGACATCTACCGCATCGACAAGCTGCCTAACCGCCAGCCCATCCCGATTAACAAGCCGGGCGACCGCATCGGTACCACCTACATGGAGATCCCAGAGGAGAAGGTCGTTGCAGTTGTTAAGACCAACTCCCCAGACCGCAACGCTCCATTCCGCGAGCCGGACGAGACCTCTGAGAAGATCGCCGCTAACTTCATCGAGTTCCTGGAGGGCGAGGTAGCCGCAGGCCGCCTTGAGTACGACAAGTTCATCATGCAGTCCGGCGTGGGTAACGTGCCGAACGCCGTGATGGCAGGCCTTTTGGACTCCAAGTTCGAAAACATTCAGGCATACACCGAGGTCATCCAGGACGGCATGCTGGACCTTATCGATGCCGGCAAGATGACCGTGGCTTCTGCAACCTCCTTCGCATTGTCGCCGGAGTACGCAGAAAAGATGAACGCGGAGGCAGACCGCTACCGCAACCACATCATCCTGCGCCCGCAGCAGATTTCCAACCACCCTGAGGTCATCCGCCGCGTCGGCCTGATTTCTTCCAACGGCATGATCGAGGGAGACATCTACGGCAACATCAACTCCACCAACGTGTCCGGTTCCCGCATCATGAACGGCACCGGTGGCTCTGGTGACTTCACCCGTAACGCGTACATCTCCACCTTCGTGTCCCCGTCCATCGCGAAGGATGGCGCCATCTCCGCCCTGGTTCCGTTTGTATCCCACACGGACCACACCGAGCACGACACCATGGTCATCATCACCGAATACGGTGTGGCTGACCTGCGTGGCCTGGCTCCAAAGCAGCGCGTAGAGAAGATTATCGCCGTGGCTCACCCGGACTACCGTCCGCTGTTGGAGGAGTACTACGAGCGTGCGAAGGAAAACAAGTTCCAGCACACCCCGCACGACTTGAAGTCCGCCTTCGACTTCCAGGTTAACTTCATGGAAAAGGGTGACATGCGCGGTTAATCTCCACCGCCATGGCAAAGGAGGGCCTCCCGGCTGGGAAGCCCTCCTTTTGCTGTGTGTGGATGCTTTCAGGCGAGGGGTGAATTAGGAGATCTAAAAGTCAACACGCTAATATAGAACGACGTTGGGCCTTTAGCTCAGTTGGTAGAGCTACGGACTTTTAATCCGCAGGTCGTGGGTTCGATCCCCACAGGGCCCACATCAGGAGCCGCCTTCGGGCGGCTCCTTTTCTAGTTTTTTACGAGCTTCTTAATGGCGTGCATAGCCTCTGCTAGCTTCTCCTTAGCCACCTCGCCGTCCTCGGCCGCCGCACCGGCCACGCAGTGCTCTATATGGTCCTCTAAGAGCGCCAGAGAGACGTTCTCTAGTGCGGAGGTCACCGCGGAGATTTGGGTGATGATATCGATGCAGTACTGGTCCTCATCGACCATGCGGTGAATCCCGCGCGCCTGGCCTTCGATGCGCTTTAGGCGCGCCAGATAACGCGCTTTGCTCTTACTATCGGCGTTGTATCCGTGTACATCCGGCTCGTGGCAGGAACAGGTTTTCTGCTGCTCAGACATGGTAAAAACTCCTTCTGGGGGAGCGATTTTGTTTCTTGGTGATGTCTCCAGTATATTTCTAGAAGTCGCCAAGAAGCGACTGGCCCCCATCGTCTAGCGGCCTAGGACACTGCCCTTTCACGGCAGCGGCACGGGTTCGAATCCCGTTGGGGGTACCAACACTTTCGTGTTGGTTCTAAATAATTTCTCATTTGGCCTTGTGGCGCAGTTGGTTAGCGCGCCGCCCTGTCACGGCGGAGGTCGCGGGTTCAAGTCCCGTCAAGGTCGCATTCTGCACAGTACACGCTTCGGCGGGTGCTGTTCTTTTTTGGTTTTAGGCCGCTGTGTGGTGGTGCCACCTTGATGCAGGGGCATCGGCAAGCGCGGGAAAACCGCCTTTGTAGTGCTGATTTGTGTTGTTTCTAGACTGCTGTGTAAAGTAACTACCCGTGCCCAAGAGGCATACAAAACTGAAAATGGCCTTGTGGCGCAGTTGGTTAGCGCGCCGCCCTGTCACGGCGGAGGTCGCGGGTTCAAGTCCCGTCAAGGTCGCGGAAACCTTCGGGTTTCTGGCCAGATAGCTCAGTCGGTAGAGCACACGCCTGAAAAGTGTGGGGTCGCCAGTTCGATCCTGGCTCTGGCCACAACTATGGTCCCTTCTTATTATCAAGGAGGGGCCATTTTTGGTTTAATGGGGGACATGGAAAAAGCAATTTCTCATCAGTCCGATTTGTCCCGTTTCGTGCTCACCGTTGATGGTGTGGAGGCAGGAATCTGCGAGTACGTAGATTCCGGTGATACCCGCGAATTTAATCACACGGTCATCGGGGATGACTTCCGCGGCCAGGGCTTATCCTCCCCGCTGATTAAGGCGGCCCTCGATGAAACCCGGGAGGCCGGCATGAAGGTCATCGCCACCTGTTCCGCAGTGGCGCACTTTATGGACAAGAACTCCGAATACCAGGATCTGCTGCGCGGTTAAGCACAGCAAAAAGCGGCCCACATAAGCCTGTGGGCCGCTTTTAGTCTATTTAGATGTAGTAGTCCGGATCCACGAGTTTGACCCGCTCATGCCTATTTGAAGGCCGGTTTTGGGCGGGGATACCCACGGCGATGTGATCGGCCGGGACGTCCTTCGTCACCACGGCATTGGCGCCGATGGCGGAACCAGCCCCGATGGTGATGGGGCCTAAGACCTTGGCGCCTGCGCCGATGGTGACGTTATCTTCCACCGTGGGGTGGCGCTTGGTCTGGGTGAGCACCTGACCGCCGAGCGTCACGCCGTGGTAGAGCATGACGCCATCGCCAATTTCCGCGGTTTCGCCGATGACAATGCCCATCCCGTGGTCGATAAAGAAGCGGCGACCGATGGTTGCACCAGGGTGGATCTCGATGCCGGTAAAGAAGCGGTTAATTTGGGCCAGGATGCGCGCAGGGCCCCGCAGGCCGCGCTTCCATAGCCAGTGGGAGACGCGGTGAGACCAGATGGCGTGCAGGCCGGAATAGACGATCGCGTTCTCAACGTCGCCGCGGGCAGCTGGGTCATGGTCGCGGGCATTGGCTAAATCTTCGCGGATATATTTAATAATGCTCATGCGGACTATAGTACTGGTCACAAAAAGGCACCCGCCAAGCTTGACGGGTGCCTTTTATTCATGGACTAGGTTGCGGGGCTAATTATGCCTCGCGAATGTCCTCAAAAAGAACGGTGGAAACGTAGCGCTCACCAAAGTCTGGCAGGACAACGACGATGGTCTTGCCCTCGAACTCGGGGCGCTCAGCCAGCTTCAGTGCGGCGGAGAGGTTTGCGCCGGCGGAAATACCAACCAGCAAGCCCTCTTCGGTAGCTAGGGCGCGGGAGAGCTTGATGGACTCCTCGAGGGAGGCGGTCAGTACCTCATCCAGCTGCTCGCGGTTGAGCACGTCCGGCACGAAGTTGGCACCCAGGCCCTGGATCTTGTGCGGGCCTGCCTGGCCTTCAGACAGGACAGGGGAGTCAGCCGGTTCAACGGCGGCGAGGTAGACGTCTGGGTTCTTGGACTTCAGGTAGCGGCCTGCACCGGTGATGGTGCCGCCGGTGCCGACGCCAGCGACGAAGGCATCGACATTGCCCTCGGCGTCTTCCCAGATCTCCGGGCCGGTGGTGGACTCGTGGATCTTGGGGTTGGCCTCGTTAGCGAACTGGGAAGCCAGGATGGCGTTGCCGCGCTCGGCGACGATCTCGTTGGCCTTGTCAACCGCACCCTGCATGCCGGCAGCGCCCGGGGTCAGGATGATTTCTGCACCGTATGCGCGCAGCAGCACCTTGCGCTCGTTGGACATGGTCTCTGGCATGGTGAGGACCACGTCATAGCCCAAGGTCGCACCAGCCAGTGCCAGGGCAATGCCGGTGTTACCGGAGGTAGCTTCAACGATGGTGCCGCCCGGCTTCAGGTCGCCGGACTCTTCTGCGGCCTTGATGATGGCCAGACCGATGCGGTCCTTGACGGAGTTGCCAGGGTTAAAGGACTCTACCTTGGCCAGCACGGTGGCGCCCTTGCCCTCTGCTAGCCGGTTGATGCGGATGAGCGGGGTACCGCCGATGGTCTCCAGGACATTGTTATAAATAGCCATTTATTAAGACTCCTTTGGGAATCAGATTCGCGGTCAAATCAGGTACAAGCGTAAGGATACACTACTTAAGTAGACAGAGTGGTATATTTATTGCAGACAGCCTATTCGGACATGGAATGTGGGATTCACCGCTGGGGAAACAAAGAGGCGATTTCGAATTACCCCCACTTGCTGTCTATAATTCCACGTAGTTACCCGCTGGTCCCCAAGTTTTCGGGGATATCGGGTGCACCTGCTTGGTTACCCCCGACGAGGAAAGAGTCTCATGGAGTCGCATCGCCTCAAAGATGATGAAGAATCCGTACGCGCGGCACTGTCGTCCCTCAAAACCGCCACCGGAATCCCAGTGACGATGTACGCGACATTATTGGCGGATAACCGCCTGCAAATTACCCAGTGGGTGGGCCTGCGTACGCCGGCGCTGCAGAATCTGCTTATCGATGCCGGCGTGGGCGTCGGCGGGCGCGTGATTACCACCCGCCGCGCGGTGGGCGTATCGGACTACACGCGGGCTACCACCATTTCCCACGAGAACGACAGCGTCATTCAAGACGAAGGCCTGCACTCGATCGTGGCCGTGCCCGTTACTGTGCAGCGTGAAATCCGCGGAGTGCTCTACGTTGGCGTGCACTCCCCGGTGCGCTTGGGCGATAAGGTCATCGAGGAAGTAACGATGACGGCCCGGACCCTGGAGCAAGACCTTGCGGTCAATTCCGCGATGCGCCGCGCCGATGGCGGAAAGGGAGGCGCTTCCCGCGGTCACGCCATGAACGGTGCGGAATGGGAACAGGTTCGTTCCACCCACTCCAAGCTGTGCATGCTAGCCAACCGCGTCGAGGACGAGGATTTGCGCAAGGAACTTGAGGCACTGTGCGATCAGATGGTTTCTCCCGTGCGCGTGAAGCAATCGACCAAGCTGTCCGCCCGCGAGCTCGATGTCCTTTCCTGCGTGGCGCTCGGCCACACCAACGTCGAAGCGGCAGAAGAAATGGGAATTGGCGCCGAAACCGTGAAATCCTACTTGCGCTCCGTGATGCGCAAGTTGGGGGCGCATACTCGCTACGAAGCCGTCAATGCTGCCCGCCGGATCGGCGCGTTGCCCTGATAACCGGTAGCGTAGAAACCTGTGAAAGATCAGTTTATTGTTTCCGGCGGTGCCCGCCTTGCAGGCACCGTCAAAGTAGATGGCGCGAAAAACAGCGTCCTTAAGCTCATGGCCGCCGCATTGCTGGCGGAGGGGACGACGACGCTGACCAATTGCCCAGAGATTCTGGACGTACCTTTGATGAAGAAGGTGCTCGAAGGCTTGGGCTGCGAGGTGACAATCGATGGCAGCACCGTCCGCATCACCACCCCCGCCAAGCCGCAATCCAACGCGGACTTTGATGCGGTCCGCCAATTCAGGGCATCGGTATGCGTCCTAGGCCCACTGACCTCGCGCTGCGGGCATGCCAAGGTAGCGCTGCCCGGCGGTGACGCCATTGGCTCCCGCCCGCTCGATATGCACCAGACCGGCTTGGAAAAGCTCGGCGCTACCACGCGCATTGAACACGGCGCCGTGGTGGCTGAGGCCTCCGAGCTTCGCGGCTCCACCATCCGCTTGGACTTTCCTTCCGTTGGTGCGACGGAAAACATCTTGACCGCCGCAGTCTTGGCCGAAGGCACCACCGTTCTCCACAATGCCGCCCGCGAGCCGGAGATCGTGGACCTGTGCGAGATGTTGAAATCCATGGGTGCCAATATCGAGGGCGAGGGCACCTCTGAGGTCACCATCCACGGAGTCGAGCGGCTCAATCCCACGGAGCACGAGGTCATCGGTGACCGCATCGTGGCCGGCACTTGGGCTTATGCCGCCGCCATGACGCAAGGCGATATCACCGTCGGCGGCATTGCCCCACGCCACCTGCACCTTCCCCTGGAGAAGCTGAAGTCCGCCGGTGCGGATATTGAAACCTATGAAAACGGTTTCCGCGTGCGCATGGAAAAGCGCCCCACCGCAGTGGATTACCAGACGTTGCCTTTCCCAGGCTTTCCGACGGACCTCCAACCCATGGCCATCGGCATTTCCGCCATCGCCGAAGGAACCACCGTGATCACGGAAAACGTCTTTGAATCCCGGTTCCGCTTCGTTGACGAGATGCTGCGCCTGGGCGCCGATGCCCAAGTAGACGGCCACCACGTGGTCGTGCGCGGTAAGGACCATCTTTCTTCTACGCACGTGTGGAGCTCCGATATTCGCGCCGGAGCCGGCCTGGTCCTCTCCGCTCTGTGCGCAGACGAAGCCACGACCGTTCACGATGTCTTCCATATTGACCGCGGTTATCCCCACTTTGTGGAGAACCTTTCGCGGCTTGGAGCCACCATCGAAAGGACGCAGGAAGAAGAAATCTTCTAATTAACCTCACCCCAGTACACATTTTCACGGTGTGTGCTGGGGATTTGTGTGTTTTTCGGGGTTGGGTGTAACTTTATCGAAGTCGCCGAGAGGTAGCCGGTTGGTTACTTGTTTGTGACTTTGTGTACTGACTTGGCTCGAGGATTTGACTTGGTTCAGGTTGTTGGGTAAGTTAGTGCGAGCCGCCGCTGAGAGGTTAACGTTTGGTTAATTTTCTTGTGGTGTGTGGATGTTGTTTGAGAACTCAATAGTGTGCCAATGTACTTATTTTTATTTTTGTGTGCATGGTTGTGTGTTGATTGGTCTGTTGGCCGGCGAACCTAATGGTGGTTTGTTGGTTGGTGTGTGCCGGTAAGGTGTTGGAATACGCATCTTTTTGAATACTGTTTAGTGTTTCGGCTGCATTGATGGATTGGTTGGCATGTGATTGTGTTCAACTTTTTTGTCTCCCTTTTTTGTGCCCCGTCGGGTTGGGGGAGGCAGTTTATTTTTTCTTTGTAGTAATTTTTGGACGCCAGCATGGGCCTGCTTTTGTGGGTTTGTGGTGGTTTGTTCTTTTGGTTAGGTTTGGGCTTTTCACGGCCTTTTCAGTGTTGTGCTGAAATTCTTTTTGTGGAGAGTTTGATCCTGGCTCAGGACGAACGCTGGCGGCGTGCTTAACACATGCAAGTCGAACGGAAAGGCCCTGCTTGCAGGGTACTCGAGTGGCGAACGGGTGAGTAACACGTGGGTGATCTGCCCTGCACTTCGGGATAAGCTTGGGAAACTGGGTCTAATACCGGATAGGAGCCATCTTTAGTGTGGTGGTTGGAAAGTTTTTTCGGTGTAGGATGAGCTCGCGGCCTATCAGCTTGTTGGTGGGGTAATGGCCTACCAAGGCGGCGACGGGTAGCCGGCCTGAGAGGGTGTACGGCCACATTGGGACTGAGATACGGCCCAGACTCCTACGGGAGGCAGCAGTGGGGAATATTGCACAATGGGCGCAAGCCTGATGCAGCGACGCCGCGTGGGGGATGAAGGCCTTCGGGTTGTAAACTCCTTTCGCTAGGGACGAAGCTTTTTGTGACGGTACCTAGATAAGAAGCACCGGCTAACTACGTGCCAGCAGCCGCGGTAATACGTAGGGTGCGAGCGTTGTCCGGAATTACTGGGCGTAAAGGGCTCGTAGGTGGTTTGTCGCGTCGTCTGTGAAATTCTGGGGCTTAACTCCGGGCGTGCAGGCGATACGGGCATAACTTGAGTGCTGTAGGGGTAACTGGAATTCCTGGTGTAGCGGTGAAATGCGCAGATATCAGGAGGAACACCGATGGCGAAGGCAGGTTACTGGGCAGTTACTGACGCTGAGGAGCGAAAGCATGGGTAGCGAACAGGATTAGATACCCTGGTAGTCCATGCCGTAAACGGTGGGCGCTAGGTGTGAGGGTCTTTCTACGACTTTCGTGCCGTAGCTAACGCATTAAGCGCCCCGCCTGGGGAGTACGGCCGCAAGGCTAAAACTCAAAGGAATTGACGGGGGCCCGCACAAGCGGCGGAGCATGTGGATTAATTCGATGCAACGCGAAGAACCTTACCTGGGCTTGACATACACCAGATTGGGCTAGAGATAGTTCGTCCCTTTGTGGTTGGTGTACAGGTGGTGCATGGTTGTCGTCAGCTCGTGTCGTGAGATGTTGGGTTAAGTCCCGCAACGAGCGCAACCCTTGTCTTATGTTGCCAGCATTTGGTTGGGGACTCATGAGAGACTGCCGGGGTTAACTCGGAGGAAGGTGGGGATGACGTCAAATCATCATGCCCCTTATGTCCAGGGCTTCACACATGCTACAATGGTCGGTACAACGCGCTGCGACACTGTGAGGTGGAGCGAATCGCTGAAAGCCGGCCTTAGTTCGGATTGGGGTCTGCAACTCGACCCCATGAAGTCGGAGTCGCTAGTAATCGCAGATCAGCAATGCTGCGGTGAATACGTTCCCGGGCCTTGTACACACCGCCCGTCACGTCATGAAAGTTGGTAACACCCGAAGCCGGTGGCCTAAACGTGTTAGGGAGCCGTCGAAGGTGGGATCGGCGATTGGGACGAAGTCGTAACAAGGTACCCGTACCGGAAGGTGCGGGTGGATCACCTCCTTTCTAAGGAGCTTTTACTAGGCTGCAGTTGCAGCCATGACCCACAGTTGTGGGTTGTCCACTGTTGTTTGATGGTGGGTTGGTGGTTGAGTGGGCGAGTGTTCTGCTGCCACCGAATTTGGAAATTCCGGGTAGGACATACACCTTAATCAGCAGGGTCTAAGTGTTGAGACAGTGCTTTGTGACATGCGTAAAAGTGTCCATGCAGGCAAAAATGAGTGTTGATTGTACGTTGGTGCATTGTTGGGTGTCTGGGGCATTATCCCCCTTTTTTGTGTGCCTGACTGGTTGATGGATGCCATTCATTGTGGTGGTGTTTGTTGCTGGTTTGGGGTGTTGTGTGAGAACTGTATAGTGGACGCGAGCATCTCACATGATGCCATCTGCTTGTGTGTGGGTGGTGTTGTGTGTGTGATGTGATTTTTCTTTTTGTTTATTTTGTCAAGTTCACTTGTTGCTGCCACATGCTGGCTGCATGGCTTCGTGTTGTGTGGTTTGTGTGTGGTGGTTGGTGTGTTCGTTATTTAGGGCGCATGGTGGATGCCTTGGCATGCTGAGCCGATGAAGGACGTGTAAGGCTGCGTTAAGCCTCGGGGAGTTGTCAATAAAGCGTTGATCCGAGGATGTCCGAATGGGGAAACCTGGCCCTGGTTATGTGGGGTTACCCTTCAGTGAATTCATAGCTGTTGTGGGGGTTACGCGGGGAAGTGAAACATCTCAGTACCCGTAGGAGGAGAAAATAATAATGATTCTGCTAGTAGTGGCGAACGAACGTGGATGAGGCTAAACCGTGTGCATGTGATACCTGGTAGGGGTTGTGTGTGCGGTGTTGTGGGGCCTGATTTTGTGTCATCTACCAGTGGCACGCCCTTTTTGCATTGTTGTTAGGTGAAGTGGTTTGGAATGGCCTACCGGAGTAGGTGAGAGTCCTGTAGCTGAAGATGATGATGTGGGGGTTGTTGGGTTCCCGAGTAGCAACGGGCTCGTGGAATCTGTTGTGAATCTGCCGGGACCACCCGGTAAGCCTAAATACTCAGTGTGACCGATAGTGGATAGTACCGTGAGGGAATGGTGAAAAGTACCCCGGGAGGGGAGTGAAATAGTTCCTGAAACCATGTGCTTACAATCCGTCAGAGCACTTTTTATAGTGTGATGGCGTGCCTTTTGAAGAATGAGCCTGCGAGTCAGCGGCATGTCGCGAGGTTAACCCGTGTGGGGTAGCCGTAGGGAAACCGAATCCTAATGGGGTGATAAGTGGCATGTCCTGGACCCGAAGCGGGGTGATCTACCCATGGCCAGTGTGAAGCAGCTGTAAGAGGTTGTGGAGGCGCGAACCCACGTAGGTTGAAAACTGCGGGGATGAGCTGTGGGTAGGGGTGAAAGGCCAATCAAACTCCGTGATAGCTGGTTCTCCCCGAAATGCATTTAGGTGCAGCGTCGTATTAGCTTGGTGGAGGTAGAGCGACTGGTTGGTTGAGCGGGACTACAATCTTAGCAATGTCAGCCAAACTCCGAATGCCATCAATTGTGTTGTGCGGCAGTGAGACTGTGGGGGATAAGCTTCATAGTCGAGAGGGAAACAGCCCAGATCGCCGGTTAAGGCCCCTAAGGGTGTACTAAGTGGAAAAGGATGTGGGATCGCGAAGACAGCCAGGAGGTTGGCTTAGAAGCAGCCATCCTTGAAAGAGTGCGTAATAGCTCACTGGTCGAGTGGTTCTGCGCCGACAATGTAGTGGGGCTCAAGTACACCGCCGAAGCCGCGGCAAGCAACATTTTTTTGTTGTTTGGGTAGGGGAGCGTCGTGCATGGGTGGAAGCGTTACCGTGAGGAGGCGTGGACTGTGTGCGAGTGAGAATGCAGGCATGAGTAACGAATTGTAAGGTGAGAATCCTTACCGCCGGATGACTAAGGGTTCCTGGGTCAAGTTCGTCTTCCCAGGGTGAGTCGGGACCTAAGGCGAGGCCGACAGGCGTAGTCGATGGATAACCAGTTGATATTCTGGTACCCGTACATGTGCGCCCATGATAAAGCACGGATACTAACCACTGCGGATACGCTACCTTTTCACTTTTTTGAGTGTTGGTGGTGTTGATGTCGTGGGGCCTGATGTGTGGTTCAAGTGATGGGGTGACGCAGTGAGGTAGCCGCGCCACTTAGTGGATTGGTGGTGTAAGCGTGTAGGCCGTGTGGTAGGTAAATCCGCCACACTTTGTGGTTGAGGCGTGATGCGTAGACCCAAAAGGGTTGATGGTGGTGATCCTGTACTGTCGAGAAAAGCCTCTAGCGAGTGTGTGTATGGCCCGTACCCTAAACCGACACAGGTGGTCAGGTTGAAGATACTAAGGCGTTCGGGTGAACTGTGGTTAAGGAATTCGGCAAAATGCCCCCGTAACTTCGGGAGAAGGGGGGCCCTGTGACGTGAAGACCCTGTGCGGTTGGAGTGTTGTGGGGTCGCAGAGAATAGAGGGAAGCGACTGTTTATCAAAAACACAGGTCCATGCGAAGACGTTAAGTTGATGTATATGGACTGACGCCTGCCCGGTGCTGGAAGGTTAAGAGGACCGGTTAGTTAACGTTTGTTAGCGAAGCTGAGAATTTAAGCCCCAGTAAACGGCGGTGGTAACTATAACCATCCTAAGGTAGCGAAATTCCTTGTCGGGTAAGTTCCGACCTGCACGAATGGCGTAACGACTTCTCTGCTGTCTCGACCACAGGCCCGGTGAAATTGCATTACGAGTAAAGATGCTCGTTACGCGCGGCAGGACGAAAAGACCCCGGGACCTTCACTATAGCTTGGTATTGGTGTTTGGTTCGGTTTGTGTAGGATAGGTGGGAGACGTTGAGGCTATCACGCTAGTGGTGGTGGAGTCGTTGTTGAAATACCACTCTGATCGGATTGAGCATCTAACCTTGGCCCATGATCTGGGTTGGGGACAGTGCCTGGTGGGTAGTTTAACTGGGGCGGTTGCCTCCCAAAATGTAACGGAGGCGCCCAAAGGTTCCCTCAGCCTGGTTGGCAATCAGGTGGTGAGTGTAAGTGCACAAGGGAGCTTGACTGTGAGACAGACATGTCGAGCAGGGACGAAAGTCGGGACTAGTGATCCGGCACCTACTTGTGGATGTGGTGTCGCTCAACGGATAAAAGGTACCCCGGGGATAACAGGCTGATCTTCCCCAAGAGTCCATATCGACGGGATGGTTTGGCACCTCGATGTCGGCTCGTCGCATCCTGGGGCTGGAGTAGGTCCCAAGGGTTGGGCTGTTCGCCCATTAAAGCGGCACGCGAGCTGGGTTCAGAACGTCGTGAGACAGTTCGGTCTCTATCCGCCGCGCGCGTTGAAACTTGAAGAAGGCTGTCCCTAGTACGAGAGGACCGGGACGGACGTACCTCTAGTGTGCCAGTTATCCCGCCAGGGGTATCGCTGGTTGGCTACGTACGGAAGGGATAACCGCTGAAAGCATCTAAGCGGGAAGCCTGTTTTAAGATGAGGTTTCTTTTGAGGTCCCCTAAAGACTATGGGGTAGATAGGCCAGACTTGGAAGCACTGTAAGGTGTGAAGGCTACTGGTACTAATTGACCAAAACAAACACACCACAACAACCCCCGAACACCACGTGTGGGGATGATTGTTGGGTGGACTTGTGAAGCGAGTAAACAAACAAAAATACACATTATCGTGTGTGTCGCGTCCACTATGCAGTATCTGACACAACACCCACACACAGTGGGTAGTGTTCTGATAGGTTTGTCGGTGGTTCATAGCTACAGGGAAACGCCCGGTCCCATTCCGAACCCGGAAGCTAAGCCTGTACGCGCTGATGGTACTGCAACCGGGAGGTTGTGGGAGAGTAAGTCACCGCCGACACCAAACAACAAAACAACAACATAGTGATTTTGGTAGTCCCCGAAAGACCACCACCCCAAATAATTGTGGGTGGTTGGTGTTTCGGGGACTACTTGGTGTTTTACCCCCCGCATGCATTTGCGACGTGTACTCCGTCGAGCTGGGGGAATGCGTGGCGGGTGTCGTGGTTTTACCCCCTAGTGTCAGGTGTGGTGGGTAGGGTGAATCCGTGTTAGACGAAAACACATTCGACACTTTTGAGGGTGTAGTACACCCCGGGGGATACGGTTACGATGACAAGTAGCACACCACCAGCTACCACCAGGCACGAGCTAGTAGGCGACACCACGCCGGGGAATACCCGTAAAGCCGGCGAGCCACTGGACTACGACACCAACACTGATCCTGATACCAACACTGATCCTGATTACGACTCTGATGGTGAGGCTGAGGGGGAGGTACCGGTAGTCTTTTACGCCACCAACACCCCAGACAATCCTATTGCTGCAGCTGGAGCACACGCCCGGAAAAACTCCTGGTTTTTCTACCAATCACTCCTTCCAGACCTCGACGACGATGTGGATTTAACGTTGACCAGCTTGGCTAAAGACCTAGGCCTAACCCACAGCACCCTGTCGGGGATTATCAGGGCACACTTCCGCATGCAAGAACTACCGCTAGTGGCAGCCACGAATTCTGAGCAGTGGATCCTGGATACACCACGCCTGAGGGTTATCGATAGGGAAATAGAACGTATAGGCGACAACCACGACCACATAGGCCTCGTGGATGCCGCCCTGGCAGATTTTCTCACCCCGACAGCACCGTGCCAGCATGTGCCCACGGTGGCGGATATCCGCCGGTTTATCCGCGACTTCATCGACACTCACCACCTGGCAGACGATGACACAGACGAGGTCGAGCCCACCCTGAATCTGTCAGTGCATAACAACCGCGCCACCATGAGCCTGACGTGTGATAAAGCTACGGCTGCTATTATCGCCCGCCACATCGATTCCCAAGCAGAACACAACCAGTGCGGTGCCGGTGAGGCGCTTATCCAACTCATCCTGGATAACACGTATACCAAAGTTGCGATCAATACCTTCACCACCGCAGCCGCCACTAACCCCGACCATAATGACGGTTCCGGAGCCGCCGGGAGTGCAGATACAAAGGTCTACTTCCCGGGCTACGGCTGGTCCCGCATTACCAACCTAGAAAACATCGACACCTTCACCCGACACTTAAAACCAAAAGAAACCGAAAGCTACCAGCCCACCAGCCACATCCGCGCCTACACACAAGGAAGAGACCTCACCTGCCGCTGGCCCGGATGCACCATGCCAGCACACAAATGCCAACTCGACCACCGCATCGAATACCACAACGGCGGACCCACCAGCCCCGACAACCTCGTCACCCTGTGCCAACACCACCACAACATCAAAACCGACAAACGCGTCCACTACATCATGGACCCGGTCACCGACACCATCGCCTGGCTACACACCGACGGCACCTACCACATAGACCACCCGAAAGGACCACTAGCCACCACAAACACACACTGGCACTACACCTGGACACAATTCCTCAACCACAAAAGAAACAAATACAACAACAAAAAATAAAACCCCACCAACCCAAAACCACCACACCAGTGCCCCCAAATCAGCCCATGGGATGATGGGACACTGCGACCAGGCGGGTTACTATGTAGAAAGGTAATTTCCCATTTACAAGGAGAACACGCTTTATGACTGATGCCGCGGCACGCGCCGTTGAATTGTTTAAGCAATACGGAAGCGATGACACGGCCGTTATCGCCCTTGATCACGTTTCCATTGAGTTTGGAAAGAACCAATTCACGGCCATTATGGGCCCTTCGGGCTCGGGCAAGTCCACGTTGATGCACACGATGGCAGGGTTGGACTCTGCTACCTCTGGCTCGGCGTTTATCGGAGATACCGATATGTCCCACCTCAATGACAAGGAAATTACGGCGCTGCGCCGAGACCGTCTGGGATTCATCTTCCAGTCCTTCAACTTGGTTCCCACCTTGACGGCTGCGGAAAACATCACGCTGCCGACCGATATTGCGGGCAAGGACGTCGATAAGCAGTGGTTCGAAGAAGTCACACGTCGCCTGGGGCTGGCGGAGCGCTTGGAGCACCGTCCGGCGGAGCTGTCTGGTGGTCAGCAGCAGCGTGTGGCCTGTGCTCGCGCCTTAGTGTCGCGGCCGGAGATTATTTTTGGCGATGAGCCTACGGGTAACTTGGATTCCAATTCTTCGGCCGAGGTATTGGATATTCTGCGCACTGCGGTGGACCAGGATAACCAGACTGTGGTCATTGTGACGCACGATGCTAAGGCGGCGTCGTACGCCGATCGTGTTGTTTTCCTTGCTGATGGCAAGCTCGTTAATGAACTGCAGGATCCAACGATGGAGGCCATTCACAATGTAATGGCAGAGATTGAGGGTTAAATGGCACGCGGAAACGCAATGCGCAGGGTATCCGTGCGCAATATTTTGGCGCATAAATTGCGCCTTGGCCTGACAATTCTGGCGGTGGTTTTGGGCACCGCCTTTATTGCTGGCTCTTTCATGTTCACTAACTCATTGAAGGCCACTTTTGATTCTGCGGTGGATAACCAATTCCGCGGGGTAGACGCGGTGGTCAGTGAGAACGATGACAGCGACCAGAAGCTGGATGAAGGGCTGCGCAAGCAGCTGCTTGATGATGACGACGTTAAAAACATCAACGTCGCTGACTCGCAGACTGTGGTTGTTGCCGATGAAAACTCGGAGGCCTTCCAAACCCAAAGCGGTACTGCGAGCCTCGTGCCGTACTATTCCGCGGATAAAACCGTCGGTGGCGCGAGCGAACTCACGGAAGGCGATGAGCCAAAGGCCAAAGATGAGGTAACGATCAATTCGTCCGCTGCGGAGAAATACGATATCTCCGTTGGTCAGAAGCTTTTGGTGGTTCATCCGGATAGCCAGGATGAGGTTAAGGTTACGGGCATCGTGGAGCCGCCGGTGGAGCAGGGCGATAGCATCGAACTGCGCATGGACGAGTCGGATTACCTAGAACGCTTTGGTGATCCCTCCCAGCTGAAGGTCTCTGCCGCCGATGGTGTGGATGCGAATGCGCTTGTCGATGACCTCAATGACAAATTCGACATCAAAGCCGAGTCAGGTGAGCGCCTTGCAGAGCAGACCAGTGAGGCAATGACCGAGGCATTGAAGTTCGTGAACTACTTCCTCGTTGCCTTTGGTCTGATCGCCTTGTTGGTGGGCACCTTTATTATTGCCAATACGTTCTCCATGATCGTGGCCCAGCGCATCAAGGAGTTCGCGCTCTTGCGTGCTTTGGGCGCGTCGCGCCGCCAGATCACCAATTCCGTTGTGGTGGAATCCGTCATCGTGGGCGTTCTGGGATCCATCGTCGGTGTCGTTGCCGGCGTGGGATTGGTCGCCGTGATCAAGGCGGTTATGGGCGCCAACGGTATGGACATTGGCGGTGGCCTGGGCCTGAGCGTTTCCGCCGTGGTAGTTCCGATCATTTTGGGCACGATTGTCACTGTGGTCTCCGCATGGGCTCCGGCGCGGCGCGCGGGTGCCGTGGAGCCGGTTGAAGCGATGCGCACGACGGAGTCGGCCTCCGGTTCTTCGCTGAAGGTCCGCACGATTTTCGGTGCGATCCTCATGATTGGCGGCATTATTGCGGCGTTTGCGGGCGTGCTTAGCGATGCCGAAACGAACGTCCGCGCCATCCTCGTCGGCCTCGGCGCCGTCGGGGTGATTATCGGCTTCTTCTTGGCAGGACCGGCGCTCTCTTTGCCGCTGGTGCCAACGCTGGGTAAGGCAATTGGGGCGCCTTTCGGGTCCATCGGCAAACTGGCCGCTACCAACTCGCGGCGTAACCCGCGCCGCACTGCCGCCACGGCCTTTGCCCTGACCTTGGGCGTGGCATTGGTCACGAGCATCGGCATGCTGGGCCAGACAATGAAGGCCTCCATCTCGGATACGGTGGACCAAACTATTACGTCGGACTACATCTTGTCCGGTCCAAGCTCCGGAAGCTTCCCGACGCCGAAGGAAACCGGCGAGCGTGCCGCAGAGGCAGACGGTGTGGATAAGGTCATTACCGTTGGCTCGGCACCGGTTGCCGTGGACGGTCAGGCCTCCTTGGACTTTGGCACTGGCGGTTTGTTTACCGTGACGGTGGATGCTGACCCCACCTCGATGCTGGCGATGAACATGGTAGAAGGCGATGCCAATATTGAAGGCGGCTTTGCCGCCACGGAAGACTTCGCCAAAGAAAATGGCTGGAAGGTAGGGGAGACCTACGAGGTCACCGGCAGCAAGCCGGGCAAGACTGCGGAAGCCAAACTGGTCGGCACCTTTGAGCCCATCGAGACCATTCAAAATATGGTGGTTTCGCAGGACGTGGCAGAAGAAGTCGCCGCTGACGGAGAATTCTCTGTGCAGATGGTGGGCGTATTAGGTAAAGAAGGCTACGACAAGGAAGAGCTACGCCAGAACCTCGAGGATGCCGTCAAGGATCTCGTGGTGGTGCAGGTCAACACCGGTAAGGAATATGCGGGTCAGGCCGCTGGCTTCATCGACCAGATGCTGGCCATTCTCTACGGTCTTCTCGCACTCGCCGTGATCATTGCCGTGCTGGGCATTGTCAATACCTTGACCTTGGGTGTTATCGAGCGCCGCCAGGAGATTGGCATGTTGCGTGCGGTGGGTACGCAGCGCCGCCAAATCCGCCGGATGATCACGCTGGAGTCGGTGCAGATTTCGCTCTTTGGCGCAATCATGGGCATCCTCATCGGCCTCGGCTTGGGCTGGTCCTTCATCGAGATCCTGAATGACCAAGGCCTTGGCGGTGCCGAGGTTCCGTGGGGCATGCTGGTGATCATGCTGCTGGGATCCGCGGTTGTGGGCGTCATCGCAGCGGTATGGCCATCGCAACGCGCGGCAAAGACGCCGCCGCTGGAGGCGATTGCGGATTAAGGCTTAGGCATCTAGGCCTTGACTGATATTAAGAAGTTTCAGCTCGTCGTCGTAGCACAGGAACCATGGGTGCGCTTCGGGCTGGAACTTCTTTGCCGCCGGATCCAAGTACAGGAAGAAGTGCACGCAGAGAAGTCGTAGGGGCACTGTAGCTAGGGGCGAGTTGGGAATTGCGTACCTAAATCCCGTGATAGATAAGCCCGGCCCACATCACCCCGCGCCATGCTAGGACCACTCCGATCCCGATGGTCCAAAATAGGTACTTACACAGCGGCCACCAGTGCCGCTGCTTGACCATTTCCCCTAGCTCTTTCGCCATGGTGGACCAGGTGGATAGGCCACCGGCGAGGCCGAGGGCGAAGAGGGGATGGGCGAAGGGGGCATCGGCAAGCTGCGCAAAGCCCACCGCCAGGCCGAAGACCAAGGAACCCAGGATATTGGATGCGAAGGTGCAATACGGCGAGGGCAGCAGGCGGGTAAAGCCGTAGCGCGCCGCGCCGCCGAAAAAGCCGCCGATAAGGACGAAGAGCAGGTTCATCGCAGCTTATCCCCAGCGAGGTAGGCGGCGGTGCAGCCCACGAGCGTGGCCGCGACATAGGCCAGGGCGATGCTCCAGTGGGAGTCCGCGGTGAAGAAAGCAAAACCGGCGAAACTGGTAAAACCGCCCAAGAATCCGGTGCCCCAGAAGGGCCCTGGGCGGGTATATCCCATCAGCGCGCTGCCGACGATATTAAGGATGAGGAGCGGGAGCATTCCGTCGCCGAGAGCGATGGTTAAGAGATAGCGGGCGCCGGCACCGAGCGCGGCACCGGAACCGATGATGAGGGAGTGCGGCATGGGCTACATCATAGTGGGCGAAGTCTCAGGAAAAGCACAGGGCAATGTATCTGAAAAGGGGAGGTTAAACGCTAAACTAATCGGCGTGAATAAGACGTTTGATGTGGTGAGCTTTATCGCCCGCTTTGGCATGGCCGCGGTGTGGATCATCGCTGGCGTAGAAAAGATGGCGCACCCGCTGGATACCATGCAATCCATCAAGGCCTATGAGATTTTCACGCCGGAATGGTCTGGGTATTTAGCCCAGCTCATTGGCCCGCTGGAGTTGGTCGGGGGAGGGCTGCTCTTGCTGGGGATTTTTCTCCGCGAATCCTCCAAGGTTGCGGCGGTGGTCATGGTGCTTTTCATGGTTGGCATCCTCCAGGCATGGCTGCGTGGGCTGGATATCGATTGCGGGTGCTTTGGCGCCGGTGACGCTACTGCGGAGCCCGGCATGAACTATGGGCTGACGCTGCTTCGCGATGCCGCCTTCCTCGCCCTTACCGCATGGACCATCAAACGTCCGTTCACGAAATTTGCGCTCCACCCGTAGCGGTGGGCACAGTAGGTTGCAAGAGTCCGAAAGTATCAACAGGCAAGGTTTAAATGAGCAAAGTAAGTGACCCGAATGCCAAGTCTGGCAATGGTTTCATCTGGGGCGTCGGCGTCCTCCTCGTCATTATCGCTGTGGTCATTGGCTACATCGTGTGGAATGGTAAGCAGGCCAATGAAATCGAGGTGCAAGACGTCAACATGTCCATGGACTATAAGGACAACGCGATTACCCTGAAGTCCGATGCGGCCGATGACGATACTCCAGAGGTAGACCTGTACGAAGACTTCTCCTGCCCCCACTGCGCGGATCTGGCGGAAAACACCGATGAGGACATGAAGCAGGCGATTGAGGACGGCAAGCTGATTGTCCACGTGCGCACGCTGAACTTCCTAGACGGCGAGGATGTCGAAAACGAGGACGGTTACTCCACCAAGGCCGTCGCAGCCATGTCGGAGCTGGCTAAGTCTGGCGACGTAAAGACCTACTGGAATTTGCGCGACTACATGATGAAGAACCAGCAGAGCATCGCCACTAAGTGGGATATCGAGGACATCGCTGACCAAGCCAAGGAACTCGGTGCCGAGGATGACGTGGTTGATTCCATCAAGAACGTGGATATCAAGCAGGGCAATAAGGTGGCCAAGGCCAACTACGACAAGCTGAACAAGGCAACCGGCTCGGTTTCCTCGCCGCGCATCGTCCAAGACGGCAAGGATATTCCGGACCGCGAATCCGGCCAGTCCTTGAATGACTGGGTAGACATCGCCACCAAGTAGCAGGCGATTTGGTGAGTTAAATACTTGCCATGTATATTCATACGAGTTGCGGCCCACAGGGTTGCACCTCGTATATGGGGCTATGGCGCAGCTGGTAGCGCACCACACTGGCAGTGTGGGGGTCACGGGTTCGAATCCCGTTAGCTCCACAAATTAAGAGTCTCGAGAGGCTAGATAGCTTCTCGAGACTCTTTTTCTTACTTCAGCGAGTGGCCGATGAGCTCGCCCAGCGCGTGGGTGCCGTTGGCGTTGAGGTGCAGCGGCAGGTTACCTGGCGCCGGTGGCAGCGGGTCTACTAGGTTGACCCACCAGCGGTCAGGAGAGCAGTTATCGTGGCCCGTGGATATCGGGTGGGCATCCAAGAAGGAAGCGCCGTTCTGCGCAGCTACCTCGCGCAGGGTGTTTTGCAGGCGCTCTTCGGTAGAAGCCACCCGGCTAGCCGGAATCGGAATGGTGGCAGAGGTCAGGCACGCGGAGTTGTTATTGGATACCCGCGGGTAGCCCACGATGGTTACCTTCGCATTCGGCGCAAAGTGGTGGGCGACATCGATGGCGCTGCGCATGCCGGTGCGCAGGAAGTGCTCGGAAGCTGCGATATTGTCCTTGTGCGGGTAGGTGTCATTTGCGCCGGCATGGATGACCACATTGCGGGTCTCGGGATTCAGATCGCCGTTGCGGGCGGCCGTGCGCAGGGTGTCATCGATGTGCTGGCCGCCGGTGCCGAAGGATGCGCCGGCGCACTGGTATTGATCCACATGCGCACCGGACACCCGCGTCATTTCGTTGGCGATGGAGTTATCGGTAATGCAACCGACTTTGGTGTTTTCTTTTACACCGGCGCGGTTTTGTACGTAGTCAAGGAAATTAGGGTTGGCGACGACGCTATCGCCAGTCAGGACCGTATTGCCAGGCACGGCCGCGGTAGCGACGGTGCTGCCTCCCACGAGTGCGGCAGTGCAAGCGGCAATCGCGGCAAGTTTACTGAAGTTTTTCATGGTGTACCTCAAGGCTTTCGCAGGGACGAAAGCCACACTGATAGGGGATGATTAAGGCCACGATGATCCTAAAGGTTTTCGGGGACAAGCAAAAATGGAGCAGCGAAAATCGTTATGCTGGCGGTCATGCAGACTTTCTCGAAGCGAGTACGCGATGAAGATCAAGCAGGCGCCGAAGCCGCCGGATTGCGGTGGCTGGCGGAAGCCACGGATGCGGTAGTCACCGTCGTGCGCGCGGACGGGAAGGAAATCGTAACCAAGCGCATTGACGAGGTAGCGCCTACCCCAGAGGCCGCGCGAAAATTTGGTGCGGAGCTCGCGCGCGTGCACCGCGCTGGGGCGCAGGCTTTTGGCAGCGCGCCGGAGGGATGGGAAGGCAAAAACTTCATCGGCACCATTGAACAGGAGTGCATGCCCACCGATAACTGGGGTGAATTTTATACCCAGCAGCGCGTGCTGCCCTTTGCGGAGCCGGCCGGAATCAGTACCGCGCAGCGGGACCTGGTCAAGCGGGCCTGCGATGCCATTGCCGCCCGTAGCTGGGACGTGGCGCCCGCGCGCATCCACGGTGACCTGTGGGCGGGCAACCTGCTTTTCGATGCCCAGGGTGGCATCATGATCGATCCCGCAGCCCACGGCGGGCACCCGCACACTGATTTGGGCATGCTGGCGCTATTCGGCGCGCCCTATATAGAAGAAATCTTCCGCGGCTATGGGGCGCCGAAAGATATTGAAACCTGGATTCCCATGCACCAACTGCACCCGCTGGCCGTGCACGCGCTGACCCACGGCTCGGCGTATAACCGGCCGCTGGAGCGCGCGGCGCTGGCCACTCTAGAGGCGCTGGCCTAGGCGGCTGGCCCCTGGGGCATTTGGCGCTTGTGAATGCCGCGTCGCCACAGGGTTTCGATGCGCTCGCGGGCGGCATCGGGAACCGCCTTGCCCTCTAAGTAGTCATCGATGTGGGCGTAGGTGACGCCGAGCGCCTCTTCATCGGGAAGCTGCGGCTTATCGTCTTCCAAATCCGCGGTAGGGACCTTGGACCAGGTGGACTCCGGCGCGCCCAGGTGCTTGAGCAAAGCCGCGCCTTGGCGCTTATTCAGCCCGGCCAGGGGGAGTAGGTCTGCCGCGCCATCGCCCCACTTGGTGTAGAACGCGGTGACGTTTTCGGCGGCGTGGTCCGTGCCCACAACGAGCGCGCCCACCTCGCCGGCGATGGCGTATTGCGCGGTCATGCGCAGGCGCGCCTTGGCATTGCCGCGGTTGAAATCGTTCAAGGAATCTTGGCCTACCGCACGGGCGACCTCGTGGCTTAGCGCCGCGGTGGCCGGTTGAATATCAACGGTGAGCCGGTGATCGGGCTGGATGAAATCGAGGGCGATTTGGGCATCATCCTCATCCGCCTGCGTGCCGTGGGGCAGGCGCACGGCCCAAAATTCGGCGCCTTCTACCCGCTCTACTGCTAGCTGGGTGAGTTTTCCCGCCAAGGTGGAATCCTGGCCGCCGGAAATGCCTAGCACGTAGCCTTTGGCATGGGTCATTTCCAAGTATTCCACGAGGAAATCCACGCGGCGGGCAATTTCCTCTTCTGGATCGATAAAGGGGCGTACATCCAGCTGTTTTATGATGGATTGTTGCAAGTTTTCGGCATCGGGTGACATGACGTTCATCGTAGTCTCCTGACACAATTGCGTGCTGTGAATAAAGAAAGTTATGTCAAGGTAGTTGCAGGAATTGCCGCCCTTGGCGGTTTATTATTTGGATACGACACCGGCGTGATGTCCGGTGCTTTGCTGTATATCACCCCGGAATTTAATATGACCGCCCACCAAGAGGGCTGGGTGACCTCCATGCTGCTGGTGGGTGCCGCGGTGGGCGCGTTGACCGCAGGCCGCATCGCGGACCGTTTTGGCCGCCGCTTTACGCTGATTGCCGGCGGCATCATTTTCGTTTTGGGCTCCATCTGGTGCGCGCTGGCTGGATCGGTGACCATGCTGGCCACGGCCCGTACCTTCTTGGGCTTTGCCGTTGGTGCGGTATCCATTGTCTCGCCCATGTATATCTCGGAGATGGTGCCAGCCAAGATCCGCGGGCGCATGGTTTCCCTGAATACCCTGCTGATCGTGGTGGGTCAGCTGTTGGCCTACCTTGTAAATTCTGCCCTCGCGCCCACGGAAAGCTGGGAATGGATGCTGGGGCTTGCGGCCGTACCGGGCGCGGCCCTCGCAGTGGGCATGATCTTCTTGCCAGAAACACCAGTCTGGTTGGCTACGCATAACAAAATGGGGCGGGCCCGCGAGGTCGCAGGCCGCGCCGGGATGGATCTGGCAGAGCTTACCTCCCAAGAAACGGCGCGCCGTTCCAGCGGCTCCGAGTGGAAGGCACTGAAGGCCAATCGCTGGATGCAGGTGACGGTATTGCTCGCCATGCTGATGGGCCTGACCCAGCAGATTACCGGCGTTAATGCCATCGTCTACTTCGCGCCCACCATGATGAGCCAGGTGGGGATTTCTACCACCAACTCGGTCTATACCTCGATTGTCATTGGTGTGGTCTCCGTCATCGCCTGCTGGGTGGGCCTCAAGGTGGTCGACCGCATCGGTCGCAAACGCCTGCTGCTCATCGGCCTGACCGGCAACGTGATTTCGCTCTTCATCTTGTCCGTGGCGTACTCGCACGCCGCCGATTCCACCACGATGGCGATGGTCTCGCTGGTCTTTATGGCCTCGTTCATTGCCTTCCAGCAAGCAGCGGTCTCGCCGACGACCTGGTTGCTTATCTCTGAGCTCGTACCCCTGCAGGTGCGTGGCCTCGGCATGGGCATCGCTGGGCTCTCGCTGTGGGCCACCAACTGGGCCGTGGCCCAGTACTTCCTGCCGCTGGTGGAGTGGCTCACCGGCCCGGTGGCCTTTGGCGTCTTCGGCGTGCTGGGGCTCATCGCCATCGGCTACACCCGCATTTTGGTACCAGAGACCATGGGACGTAGCCTGGATGAGGTAGGCGAGGAGATGAAAACCCGCTACTCGCGGGAATCCGCACCCCGTTAAGCCCTAGTGTTTTGGTCTTAATGGCCGCGTGGGGTAAAATTATTCCTCGTGTCATGGCTGGGGATTCCCAGTCCGTGCTTTATTTACTCAACCGCATGTAGATTGCGCATAACGAAAGGAGCGCCCGATGAAGGTCCGTAAGTCCCTTCGGTCGCTGAAGAAGAAGCCGGGCGCCCAGGTTATTCGCCGCCACGGTAAGGTCTTCGTGATCAACAAGAAGGATCCCCGTTTCAAGGCTCGTCAGGGCTAATTGAAACTTAAGGAAGTCCGCCTCCTCCGAGCATTCGGAGTGGGGCGGATTTTTTCGTTGCTGGGGTTCGACGCCAGAATGTGAACTTTGCCACATGTTTAGGTGAACAGAAGGTAAACCTGCAGGAATGGCAGGCGTGTAGTTCCACGGTTGGGTGCCGGGGTGGTCAACATGTGGGGTCTCGCCCCTGGCCCTCCTGGGAATATCATGGGTGTAACTACTATATGTTGTGTCAGTTGCGGTCAATTCCCCCAAAGTATAGTGTCGTTGGTGTCGCTCAGAGCGGTGCAGGAAGTGGCCCGAAAAGGGGTCAGAACCTCCGCTTTCTACGAGCAAAAGCTATCTCGCAAAAGGATTTTAGGGAGTTATTATGTCTATCACCGTCTACACCAAGCCCGCTTGCGTTCAGTGCAACGCCACCAAGAAGGCCCTTGATCGCGCGGGTCTGGATTACAACGTGGTAGATGTCACCGTGGACGATGAAGCCCGTGACTACATTATGGCTCTGGGCTACGTCCAGGCACCCGTCGTGGAAGCTAACGGCGAGCACTGGTCCGGCTTCCGCCCTGACCGCATCAAGAACCTTGCAGCACTAGCCGCCTCTGCGTAAGCAGCCGAGGAGGGAGGTGCCGTCATGTTGGTCGTGTATTTTTCCTCTACTACGGAAAATACGCACCGGTTCGTGCAGAAGCTAGGTTTCCCTAGCGCACGAATCCCCTTGCGCCGCACCGATGAGCCGCTAGTGGTTAACGAGCCTTTCGTCTTGGTGTGCCCCACCTACGGCGGGGGAGCCTCCATTAGCCACCAAAACTCCCGGCCCGTACCGGTGCAGGTAATTAGATTCCTTAATAATGAGCACAACCGCAGTTTTATTCGGGCGGTTATCGCCGGAGGAAATAGCAACTTCGGCGCCGATTTTGGCAAGGCTGGTGACGTCATCAGCGCCAAATGTAAGGTGCCCTATGTATATCGTTTCGAATTGCTCGGCAACGATGAAGATATAAAAATTTGTCGCGAAGGCCTGCTGGCTAATGCTTCCCAGCTGGGACTGGATGAGGCCGCCTAGCCGCGGTGCGACACACCTAATAGAATCCTGATTTTAAGAAAGGCCGCGTCAGCTGTGAGTACGCAATTGGGAAAGACCGTAGCAGAGCCAGTATCGCAGGAAGAGCAGCTGGATTACCACGCGCTCAACGCCATGCTGAATCTCTACGACGGAGACGGCAAGATTCAATTTGATAAGGACCGCGAGGCCGCCAATCAGTTCTTCTTGCAGCACGTTAATCAGAACACGGTCTACTTCCACGACCTGGAGGAAAAGATCGATTACCTGGTGCGCAATAAGTACTATGACCCAGCGGTCATTGAGGCTTATGACTTCGAATTCATCAAGTCCCTATTCAAGCGCGCCTACTCTTATAAGTTCCGCTTCAAGTCCTTCCTTGGCGCCTATAAGTACTACACCAGCTACACGCTGAAGACCTTCGACGGCCGCCGGTACTTGGAGCGCTTTGAGGACCGCGTCTCTATGACGGCGCTTTTCCTTGGTGATGGCGATGGTGAGCTGGCAGAGCGCCTCGTCGATGAGATCATGACCGGCCGCTTCCAGCCGGCTACGCCGACCTTCCTGAATGCCGGCAAGCAGCAGCGCGGAGAATTGGTTTCCTGCTTCCTGCTCCGCATCGAAGACAATATGGAATCCATCGGCCGTTCCATCAACTCCGCGCTGCAGCTGTCCAAGCGCGGCGGCGGCGTGGCCCTGCTGCTGTCCAATATCCGCGAATCCGGCGCGCCGATCAAGCACATCGAGAACCAGTCTTCCGGCGTCATCCCAGTGATGAAGATGCTGGAGGATGCATTCTCCTACGCCAACCAGCTCGGTGCGCGCCAGGGCGCGGGCGCGGTGTACCTCAACGCCCACCACCCGGACATCATGAACTTCCTCGACACCAAGCGCGAGAACGCGGATGAAAAGATCCGCATTAAGACCCTGTCCTTGGGCGTAGTGATCCCGGATATCACCTTCGAGCTGGCCAAGAAGAACGACGATATGTACCTGTTCTCGCCGTACGACGTCGAGCGCGTCTACGGTAAGGCCTTCGGCGATATCTCCGTTACCGAGCACTACGAAGAAATGGTCGAGGACCCGCGCATCCGGAAGAAGAAGATCAACGCGCGCCACTTCTTCCAAACCGTGGCGGAGTTGCAGTTCGAGTCCGGCTACCCGTACATCATGTATGAAGATACGGTAAACCGCGCCAACCCGGTCAAGACCTCCCGGATTAATATGTCCAACCTGTGCTCGGAGATCTTGCAGGTCAACTCCGCTTCCGAGCTCAATGCGGATCTTTCTTATGACCAGGTGGGCAACGATATTTCCTGCAACCTGGGTTCGCTGAATATCGCCATGACCATGGACTCGCCGGACTTCTCCCAAACGGTGGAGACCGCGATTCGCGGGCTGACCTCGGTGGCGGATAAGACCTCCATCGATTCCGTTCCATCCGTGCGCAAGGGCAACGATGACTCGCACGCCATCGGCCTGGGCCAGATGAACCTGCACGGCTACTTGGGCCGCGAGCACATCGAGTACGGCTCCGAGGAGGGCTTGGACTTCACCAACGCCTACTTCGCGGCCATCATGTACGCCGCCCTGCGCGCCTCCAATAAGATCGCCCGCGAGCGCGACACGACCTTCACCGAGTTCCCCGAATCTGACTACGCCAGCGGCGAGTTCTTCGACTCCTACGATCCGGCGGAGTTCCAGCCGCGCACGGAAAAGGTCAAGGCTCTTTTCGATGCCTCCTCCATTTACACCCCCACCGCAGAAGACTGGGCGGAGCTGAAGGAGGACGTCGCCAAGTACGGCCTCTACAACCGCAACCTCCAGGCAGTGCCGCCGACGGGCTCGATTTCCTATATCAACAATTCCACCTCGTCCATCCACCCGATTGCCTCCAAGATTGAAATCCGCAAGGAAGGCAAGATCGGCCGCGTGTACTACCCGGCAGCGCATATGGATAACGACAACTTGGAATACTTCAAGGACTCGTACGAGATTGGCTACGAGAAGATCGTTGATACCTACGCTGAGGCCACGAAGTACGTGGACCAAGGGCTATCGCTGACGCTGTTCTTCAAGGACACCGCCACCACCCGCGATGTGAATAAGGCGCAGATTTACGCTTGGCGCAAGGGTATTAAGACCTTGTACTACATCCGCGTGCGCCAGATGGCACTGGAAGGCACCGAGATCGAGGGCTGCGTTTCCTGCATGCTCTAAGCGCGGGCGCGGTCCAGGATAGCGCGGGAGGTGCGCTCGGCGGCTTCGGCCTCGCCGGCGTCAATCTCCCGCGCTAAATCCATATGTAGCTGCGTCGTGCCGCGAATCGGATCCCGCTTGCGGGAACCAAAGACGGACTTACCCTTCAAGATGGCCAGCAAGGCTGGCGCCAGCGCGGCAATCATCTCGTTGCCGGAGGCCTCCAGGATGAGGGTATGGAATTGCAGGTCGGTTTCGAGTTCTTCGCCCACCCGTGGGGAAGGGGTGGTCTCGAGCTCGCTGAGCCTTCCTGCTAGCCGCAGCAATTCGCGGCGCTGCTGTGGGCTGGCATTGCGCGCGGCAAGCTGCGCCGCCACCGGTTCGATGCCAAGGCGCAGCTCGTTGAGGCGCGCGACCTGTTCCACGCGCGTTCTATCGTGGCCCAGCCGCCACGAAATAACGGCGGGATCATAGACCGCCCAGCTACCGCGCGGCAGCACCTTGAGGCCCACCCGGCGCCCAGAGGAAACCATCCCTAGATGCTCGAGGGTGCGCATGGCCTCGCGCGCCACGGTGCGGGAGATGCCAAAGCGCTTTTCGATGTCCCCAAGGCGAAACCGCGTGCCTTCCGCCATGTCCCCGCTGACTATATCCGTGCCCAGTTGGTCTACTACAGGGCCTAAAAGGGGAGTGGTTTCTGCCATGGTGAGGGCGTCCTTTCCTGGCTGTGCACTGCGCTTTTAATATAGGCGCGGTGCGGCGGGCTGAGGCGGGGCGGCATTGGGTATGCTGGGACTCGAAATTCTACACAGTGAAGCATTGGAGTGACATCGCGTGTCGCACGAATACGATGACTACGTTGCTAGTCATGACAGCCCGGTAAAAGCTATCAACTGGAATACCATCCCCGATGACAAAGACCTCGAGGTATGGGAGCGGTTGACCGGTAATTTCTGGCTCCCGGAAAAGGTCCCAGTCTCTAATGACCTCCCCAGCTGGAAGACGCTGACGGAAAAAGAAAAAGAAACCACCATGCGGGTCTTCACCGGCCTGACGCTGCTGGATACCATCCAGGGCACGGTGGGCGCGATCTCCCTGCTGCCGGATTCGCAGACCCTGCACGAGGAAGCGGTATATACCAATATTGCCTTCATGGAGTCGGTGCACGCCAAGTCCTATTCCAATATCTTTATGACCTTGGCCTCCACGCCGATGATCAATGACGCCTTCCGCTGGTCCGAGGAGAACGAGAACCTGCAGAAGAAGGCGAAGATCATCTTGTCCTACTACAACGGCGATGATCCGTTGAAGAAGAAGGTGGCCTCCACGCTGCTGGAGTCCTTCTTGTTCTACTCCGGCTTCTATCTGCCGATGTACTTCTCTTCCCGCGCGAAGCTGACCAATACCGCCGATATCATCCGGCTGATCATCCGCGATGAGGCCGTGCACGGCTACTACATTGGCTATAAATTCCAGCAGGAATACAAGAAGCTGGATGAAAAGCGCCAGGAAGAATTGAAGGACTACACCTTCGACCTGGCCTTCGAGCTCTATGACAACGAGATCGACTACACCGAGGATCTCTACGACGAGCTGGGCTGGACCGAAGACGTCAAGCGCTTCCTGCGCTACAACGCCAATAAGGCCCTGAATAACTTGGGCTTTGAGGGCCTCTTCCCGGCCGATGAGACCCGCGTCTCGCCGGCCATCTTGTCTTCTCTTTCGCCCAATGCCGATGAGAACCATGACTTCTTCTCCGGTTCGGGTTCGTCCTATGTCATCGGCAAGGCCGAGGACACCACGGATGACGACTGGGACTTCTAACCTTTCCCGCGCACCCTCGCTTTAACCTCAACCGAAAGGTTGATAACGAGCGGGGGTGCGTTTTTCGGTTTTTGACCTGCGTATCTGGCGCACGCTGTGACATGCGACACCACAACCTGGGTGAGAGAACGTAGGCCTTAAATGATGCCCGCCCCACGTGCAGGGGCTATGTGACGGTTGTGGTTATTGAGGGAATACCCCCAAGCTGGCAGACCTTTAAGGGAAGCTGGCAAGAACAGGGGAAAATGTCCTAATATAATCGAGGTAAACCTAGGTGTAGGTGGACCCAGTCCGCTGACACTTTGTTATTCAGGAGGATTCTATGACCGCTGTGGCGCCACGGGTCGACGATTACGTCGCTCCCACACGTCCAGAGCCAACCGGTAGGGAAAAGACCGGTTCAAAGGCTTGGGTATTTTTAACCACCACCGACCACAAGCAGCTGGGCATCATGTACTTGATCATGGCCTTCAGCTTCTTCTTCCTCGGTGGCTTTATGGCATTGCTGATCCGTGCGGAGCTTTTCACCCCGGGTCTGCAGTTCCTGTCCAATGAGCAGTTCAACCAGCTGTTCACCATGCACGGCACTGTGATGCTGCTGCTGTTTGCTACGCCAGTTGTCTGGGGCTTTGGTAACTACATCCTGCCTCTCCAGATCGGCGCGCCGGACGTGGCCTTCCCGCGTCTGAACGCCTTTGGTTTCTGGGTTACCCTGCTCGGCGGTGTCGTCATGCTGCTGGGCTTTATCACCCCTGGTGGTGCGGCTGACTTCGGCTGGACCATGTACATGCCGCTTGCCGATGGCGTCCATACCCCCGGTATCGGCGCCGATATGTGGATCGTCGGTGTGGGTGCTACCGGTGTCGGTACCATTGCCTCCGCCATCAACATGATCACCACCATCCTGACCCTGCGCGCACCGGGCATGACCATGTTCCGCATGCCGGTCTTCTGCTGGGGTATCTTCACCGCCTCCGCCATCGTGCTGATGATCTTCCCGCTGCTGACCGCAGCCGCTCTGGGCGTGCTGTATGACCGCAAGCTAGGCGGCCACATCTACGATTCCGCTAACGGCGGTGCCATCCTGTGGCAGCACCTATTCTGGTTCTTCGGCCACCCTGAGGTCTACGTCCTCGCGCTGCCGTTCTTCGGCGTTGTCTCCGAGATCGTCCCGGTCTTCTCCCGCAAGCCGGTCTTCGGCTACATCGGCTTGGTCTTCGCCATCCTGGCCATCGGCTCGCTGTCCATGGCCGTGTGGGCACACCACCTGTTCGTCACCGGCGCCATCCTGCTGCCGTTCTTCTCGTTCATGACGTTCCTGATTGCGGTGCCTACCGGTGTGAAGTTCTTCAACTGGGTTGGCACCATGTGGAAGGGCCACATCACCTGGGATACCCCGATGATTTGGGCCATGGGCTTCATGGCTACCTTCCTCTTCGGCGGTATGACCGGTGTTATGCTCGCCGCTCCGGCGCTGGACTTCCACTTGGCTGAGTCCTACTTCCTGATTGCGCACTTCCACTACACCCTGTTCGGTACGGTTGTGTTCTCCGCATTCGGTGGCCTGTACTTCTGGTTCCCGAAGATGACCGGCCGCATGCTGGACGAGCGCTTGGGCAAGATTCACTTCTGGCTGACCTTCATCGGCTTCCACGGTACCTTCCTGATTCAGCACTGGGTCGGCAACATGGGTATGCCGCGTCGCTACGCCGACTACCTCGAGTCCGATGGCTTCACGGTCTTCAACCAGATTTCCACCATCTTCTCCTTCGTCCTCGGCGCTTCCGTTATCCCGCTGGTCTGGAACGTCTTCAAGTCCTGGCGCTACGGAGAGGTCGTTACCGTGGATGACCCATGGGGCTACGGCAACTCCTTGGAGTGGGCAACCTCCTGCCCGCCTCCGGGCCACAACTTCACCTCCTTGCCACGCATCCGCTCCGAGCGTCCGGCATTCGAGCTGCACTACCCGCACATGGTTGAGCGCATGCGCGAGGAAGCTCACGTGGGCAAGCACTAAGCCCGCACTTTAACTCCTGACTACAGCCGCCTTCCCCAGCCTCTCAGAGGTAGGGAGGGCGGCTTTGGCGTCTGTGGGATAATGGCCGGTGTGAATACTCAAGCTGAAACCACGACCATTACTAGCTTCGGACCGGACGAGCCTGGGGCGGCCGCCGCTTTCTTTACCGCGTTGGCTGATTTCTCTGCCCCGCTTGCCGATGTCCACCTCGCCACCCCCTCCAATCACCTCGCCCTCACCGCGCAGTGCGGTAACGCTGCCCTAGAAGAACGAGCGCGGGAGGCCATGGCGCCCTTCGGGCACGAGGTGTCCGTTGCGCCAAGCTATGCCGTCGCACTCATCGGCGCGGAGATTACCGCCGAGGATATTAGCGCGGTGCAGGAGACCGTGAAAGGGGAGACGTTTCGCATGCGCCGGATAGCATTGGATTCCCTTTCCGCGGTGGAGCTTACGATGACATTAGAAGACGCAGACTCGGCGCGGCGGGCGCTGCGGGAGGTTGCCGAGGACCGCGGCATTGATATCTCCCTCGAGAGCTTGGGCAATCGGGGCAAGCGCTTGGTGTGCTTCGACTGCGATTCGACGCTGATTGAAGGCGAGGTTATCGAGATGCTCGCCGCCCACGCGGGCAAGGAAGCAGAGGTGGCCGCGGTGACCGAGCGCGCCATGCGTGGCGAATTGGACTTCGAGGAGTCCCTGCGCGAGCGCGTCGCGGTGCTGGAGGGCCTAGATGCCTCCATCATCGAAGAGGTCGCCCGCGATATCGAGCTCACGCCCGGTGCGAAGGAAGCGATAGGTACCCTCCACCGTTTGGGCCACCGCACCGCGGTGGTCTCGGGTGGCTTCATTCAGGTACTCGAGGGCTTGGCCACAGACCTCCAGCTCGACTACGTGCGGGCCAATACTCTGGAAATCCGCGATGAGAAGCTGACCGGCAAAGTTATTGGGAAGGTGGTCGACCGCCAGGCCAAGGAAGACTTTCTGCGCGAATTCGCCGCGGATTCCGGAATCGGGATGGAGTCCACAGTCGCGGTGGGCGATGGCGCCAATGACATCGCCATGGTCACCGCTGCCGGGTTGGGTGTTGCCTTTGATGCGAAGCCGGCGCTGCGCGAGGCCGCCGATGCCTGCATCACACCGCGCCGCCTCGACGCCGTCCTGCCGATGTTGGGAATTGCCAATGTCTAAGTTCGAGATAGCGCACCAACGCCTCGTTGCCGCCTGTACCACCCGGGATTCTCACGAGGACCCCGCGGATCCGTCCACCGTGCAAGCGATGCAGATCGCGCTCCACCTGCCCAAGCAGGATCCGCCGGAGCGCAGCGAGGTGCTCGCCGCGGCCGCTCGCGCCGTGGTGGCCACCTGTCTGGATGACCGCGCCGGTGAGGACGGTGCCTTCGCCGCGGCGCTCGCGCAGTGGTACGGCCACCGCATCCGTAAGATCGCCCGCCGCGCGCGCAATAAGGCGTGGCGTGATGTGCAGCTGCTGCCCGGTGTGACCGTTGACGACCGCGCGCGTGCCTTTGCACCCTCGGCCGTGGGGGAGGTGGACCCGTTGATCCGCAAGCTGCAGATCGGTCATACGGATCTCGCGATGGACGAGCCAGGGCCTCCGCTTGCCGATGCCCCCATTATCTACGTCGACCGCAGCCTCGCTATGACCGCGGGCAAGGCCGCCGCCCAAGTGGGCCATGGCTCGATGATGCTCGCCGCCGCCATGAGCCAAGAGGAAGCCGCCGCCTGGGCAGCAGAGGGTTTCCCGCTCTCTGTTCGCGAGGTGGACGCGGAAGTATTTCGCACCGCCTGCGCGCAGGAGGACGCGGTGGTCATCATCGACGCCGGGTTTACCGAGATCGCCCCGGACTCGGCTACCGTGTGTGCGCTGCGGCGACCAATCGCTTAAGCGCCCCGCGCACCGTCTCCGGGTTCGTGGTTTGCCAGAACCGCGGCATGGACGCCTTGAGGAATGAGCCGTAGCGCTTGTATTCTAGCCGGTTATCCAGCACAGCGACGACCCCGCGGTCCGTCACGTGGCGCAAGAGCCGCCCGGATCCCTGCGCCATGAGGAGTGCCGCGTGATTGGCGGAGACCTCCATGAACCCGGAGCGGCCGGCGGCATCGGCTGCCTGGGATCGGGCCTGCAGCAGCGGGTTATCGGGCCGCGGAAAGGGGATGCGGTCAATGAGGACCAGCGAACACGATGGCCCCGGCACATCCACGCCTTGCCAAAGCGTCAAGGTGCCAAACAAGCAGGAGTTTTCCTTCGTGGAGAACTTGTCCACCAGCGTGCCGATGGCATCTTCGCCCTGCACATACAAATCAAACGGCAATCGCGGCGCCAAGGCCTCCGCGGCTTCTTCTGCCGCCCTACGCGAGGAGAATAACCCCAGCGTGCGCCCGCCGGCGGCCATGATGAGCTCGTATATTTCCTCCAAGGTTTCGGCGGACAGGCCGTCGCGCCCCGGTGACGGAAGGTGTTTGGCGGTATATAAGATGCCGGATTTTGCCGGGTCAAAGGGCGTTCCTGCATCGATCGTGTCATACGTGCCCGACGGCAGGCCCCATTGTGCCGCCATGGCGTCGAATCGCCCGCCCAGCGCCAGCGTGGCCGAGGTAAGAACCACCGTTTGCTCCCCAAATAGGTTCTCGCGCAGCATATGCGCGATAGACAGCGGCGCGACGGCGAGGGTATCGGTGCCTTCCAACCACACCACATCGTCTTGCGCAGCGGGATCATCGGTGGCGAAGACCTCCAGGATTCGCCCGATCGCCTCGGCCAAGTCCGTGAGGTGATTGCTTAAGTTTTGGCGCTCGGCGTTCTTTTCTGGGTCATCGTTGGCCTCGCCTTCTGGGGCGCGGGAGATGAGGGATTTAACGCGCAGGAACTCGTCGGCAAGCGCGCGCAAATGTGCCTGCGACGTCTCATCTAAATCCGTCCACCGGCCGGGCTCCTGCACGCGCAGCAGATCATCGAATTCATCCGCCAACTCCGCCAGGTTTCCGGCATTGCCCAATGACTTAGCCCGGTTCGCCGCCATCTTAATGGCGCGGGAGGTAATCTCCGCGGTGGACACGGAGGTAATGCGTCCATCGAGCTCGTGGGCCTCGTCGATGATCGCCACATCGTGTTCGGGCAGGATATTGGCCTCAGAGATGGCATCGATCGCGAGCATGGCGTGGTTGGTGACGATGATATCGACATCGGCAGCCGCCCTGCGGGCCTCTTCGGCGAAGCAATCCGCACCGTGCGGGCAGCGCCCAGCCCCCAAGCACTCATTCGAGGTCACCGATACCGCCCGCCACACCAAATCCGGCACGCCGAAGTCTAAATCATCCCGGTCACCGGTTTCGGTCTCCTGCGCCCAGTCGTGGATGCGGCGCACGGCCTTGCCGCGGTAGGAGATATCGGACTCATCGATAAGAGCCTCCGGGTCATCCGGTGTGGCCGCGATCTTATTCAGGCATACGTAATTATTGCGGCCCTTCATGATGGCGAAGGTGGGGGTGCGCTCCATGACATCGGCTAGCGCCTCCGTCAGCCGCGGGAGGTCGCGCTCCACCAACTGGCGCTGCAGGGCCAGCGTGGCCGTGGAGACGACGACGGTGGAACCCGAGTTCATCGCATGCCGGATGGCCGGAACCAGGTAGGCCAAGGATTTACCCGTACCCGTGCCCGCCTGAACGGCGAGGTGTCGCTCGGATTCCAAGGCCTTGGATACCGCGTTGGCCATGCGAACCTGGCCTTCGCGGCGGGAGCCGCCGAGCGCATCCACCGCCGCGCCTAGCAGCGTTTCCGTGTCGTGGTTTAGGGGCTCATCTGCGGGGTCACTCACCCCACACAGTCTAGCGACCTAGTCCTTAAAGCCCACCATTCGCGTGGGCACGGCGGCATCGTCGCGCGAAAGCGCCAGGCCCTCCCACGGCAGGGTCTTGCGGGCCTCGTCCAAGTAGGTGCGAGAGGCCTCAAGATCGGGCAGGTCCTCTACGATGTGCCCATCGCGCATCAAGGGAATGGTCAATTCGCGGGTGGTGAGCTGGCCCGTATCCGGCGCCTCCGCGGCAAAGGGGTAGACGACCTCTTCTACCGCCACGCCGGAAGACCGGTAGGTGCGCAGCGCGCGCTTTGCCCCGCCCACCGATTGCTTGGACGACGAGCGCTTGGCCACCGGCACGCCGTCAACCTCGACGACCTTGTAGACCATGCCCGCGGTTGGGGCACCAGAGCCGGTGACCACGGAGGTACCCACGCCGTAGACATCGACGGGATCGCCGCGCAGACCCGCAATGGCGAACTCGTCCAAATCGGAGGAAACAACGATATTGGTATTGTGATTGCCCAGCTCATCGAGCTGCTTGCGCACGCGCCGGGTCACCGCACCTAAGTCACCGGAATCGATGCGCACCCCGCCAAGCTCCGGGCCACCGACCTTGACGGCGGTGTCGACGCCCTTGGTGATGTCATAGGTATCCACCAGCAGGGTGGTATCGATGCCCAGGGTATCGATTTGCGCGCGGAAGGCCGCCTCCTCATTGCTCGTGCCATCCGGGTTCGTGTGCGCCAAGGTCCAGGCGTGGGCGGCGGTGCCAGATACCGGGATGCCGTAGCGGAAGCCGGCCTCCAGATTGGAGGTGGCGGTAAACCCGGCGAGGTAGGCAGCGCGGGCGGCGGTTACGGCCGCGTACTCGTGGGTGCGGCGGCTGCCCATCTCCAAAATGGGGCGGCCATCGGCGGCGGTGACCATGCGGGATGCGGCAGAGGCGACGGCGGAATCGGCGTTGAGGATAGAAAGCACGATGGTTTCGAGCACCACGCACTCGCCAAAGGTGCCGCGCACGGTCAAGATGGGTGAGTTGGGAAAATACAGCTCGCCCTCGCGGTAGCCGTCGATCTGCCCGGAAAAGCGCCAGTCGCGCAGGTACTGTCGGGTATCTTCATCCAGGAAATCCATCTGTTCCAGCTGCTCGGGGGAGAAGCGGAAGTCCTCTACCGCGCGCAACACGCGGTCGGTGCCGGCGACGACGCCGTAGCGACGCTCATTGGGCAGGCGGCGGGAAAAGACCTCGCAGGTCACGTTGCGGTGGGCGGTGCCATCGCGAAGCGCAGCCTGCAGCATGGTGAGCTCGTATTTATCCGTGAGTAAAGCGGTGGAGCGATCGATAGAGCGTGCTATGTCATTCATGAGCCTGATACTACTCACAGGTTAAGAAGCTTTCAGCACACCCGGGCCACCACCCTGGTGAGCTGCGGGGAGACCCAATGCCCAAAATGCCAGCGAAAAATGATTAGGCTATAAGGCATGAAGCCGCAACACCCCGAAGTCCGTATGAGCTCTCCCATGGCCACGCCCGACTTGGATGAAGGAATCGAAGTTGATGTGGCCGCGAGCGAGAATCTGCCGTGGATGTGCATCGTCTGGGACGATCCCGTCAATTTGATGAGCTACGTGTCCTACGTATTCCAAACCGTTTTGGGCTACGACAAAAAGCGGGCCAACGAGCTGATGATGCAGGTCCACACGGAAGGCAAGGCCGCCGTGTCCAGCGGCGAAAAGGACAAGGTTGAGGCGGACGTGAAAAAGCTCCAGATCGCGGGTCTGTGGGCGACGATGCAACAGGCAGGGTAGATAGATGCAACCGTGGAAAAAGAAGAAATCGCTGATGCGTGGGCCCAAAATCACGGCGGTATTCGAGCCCATGGAGCGCGAGGTCATTGGCAACCTCACCGCCACCGTCTCTGAGGCGATCATCGGCCGCGCCCAGTCCGCGCCGAAGGACGAGCTCGCGGAAATGTTGGACATGCCCGCCGGCCACACCGAGGCCCCCGAGGATCCCTCCCTGGCGCGGCTGTTCCCGGATTTCCAAAAGCCCGGCGATGAGGAATACGACGGCGATGCATCCCTTTTGCGCTCGCTGCACGAAAATGACATCGCACGGGCGAAGCTGCAGAACCTGCAGGTCATCGGCAATGCGCTCGGCCCCACCGGCGGGGTAGAAGTCTCCATTTCGGAGCAGGAAGCCCAAGCCTTCGTGGCCGGCCTCAATGATCTGCGCTTATACGTCGCGGCCGGGGACGCGACCGACGAAAACCTCATGACGGACCGCGATACCTTGGTGGAATGGCTGGCCTATTGCCAGGATTCCCTGCTGGAAGTGTTGATGGATTAATGATTGACGGCATTAGCATTGGCCATTTTTCCGGCGAGGACACTGGCGCCACCGTGCTCTACTGCGGCCCGAAGGGCGCGTTAGCCAGCGTGGATGTGCGTGGCGGCGGGCCCGGCACGCGCGAGACCGACCTCTTGCAGCCGCATAATACGGTGGAGCGCGTCCACGCCATCGTGCTCGCGGGCGGGTCCGCCTTCGGCTTGGCCGCCGCGGATGGCGTCATGCGCGAATTGGAAGCGCACGGGGTGGGTTTCCCCGTCTTTGGCGAGGACAAGCCCGGCCCGCGCGTGCCCATCGTGCCGGCGGCGGTGATTTTCGATCTGCTGGCGGGCCCCTCCCGCCCGGGACCGGAGGATGGCGCGGCGGCGCTGCGAGCGGCGATGGCCGGACACGACGAGACGGTCGGCACGGTCGGCACGGGCGTCGGCGCCACGGCGGGCAAGCTGCGCGGCGGCTTCGGCCTGGCCACCCGCAAGGTCGGAAACTACGAGGTCAGCGCCGCGATGGTGGCCAATCCCGTGGGCGAGGTCATCGACCCGCACACAGGTCGCCTTTACGGCGCGCCGGGCCGCACGCCGGTCAACGCGGACGCCTACCGCGACCTGCCGCACCCCGCGGCGAAGCTGAATACGACGATTGGCGCCGTGCTTACCGATGCCCCCGTCACCACCGCCCAAGCCCAACGCCTCGCCATGACGGCCCACGACGGGATTGCGCGTGCCGTTCGCCCCGCGCATTCGCCGCTGGACGGAGATACCATTTTCGCCTTGTCGACGGCGCAGGAACCCGCCGAGGTGGATATGGTCCAGCTGTGCGCCGCGGCGGCCGACGTGGTGGAGGAGGCCATCGTCACCGCGGTCACCGCCGCACGCCCTGGCCTGGGGCTTCGCGCGTATCGCGACTTGCTCGGCTAAGATATTGCCCATTATGACTATGGGTGGAACTTCACGTAATCAGCCGGCGCCGACCAGCACGAACAACCGCGGCCGTGGCCGCATCAGCACCGGCCTATCTTTGGCCCTGGGGTTCCTTGCGGTGGAGTGGTCGGTCCACTTGATTAACGCCGTCGTCTTCGGCGGCGGGCTGTCCAATTACGGCATCCGCCCGCTCGATGTAGACGGCCTGTGGGGCATCATCACGGCGCCGCTCTTGCACGGCAGCCTGGAGCACTTGATGTCCAACTCGCTGCCGGGTGCCCTGTTTTGCTTCCTCATCGGCTTGTCCGGGCGCCGGGTGTGGTGGGAGGTCACCTTGATCACCACCGTGGTGGCGGGCCTTGGCACGTGGTTTTTGGGCGGAGCCGGAACCTCGCATATCGGCGCGTCCGGGCTGGTCTATGGCTGGCTGGCCTACCTCGTGGTGCGCGGCGTCTTCAATCGCTCCCTGCTGCAGATCATTTTGGGCATTATCCTGGGCTTTTCCTATTCCGGGCTGATTTGGGGCGTATTGCCCGTCGCCGAGGGCATTAGCTGGCAAGGCCACCTCTTCGGCGCCCTGGGCGGTGTAGCGGCCGGCATGTTCATCACTTCCGATAACCCCGCAAAGGCAGGGAGGAAATAATGCCCAACGCGTCGTCTCCCATCGGCATCTTTGACTCGGGCGTCGGCGGGCTGACCGTGGCCCGCGCGGTGATGGAGCAGCTGCCGCAAGAATCCGTTATCTATAAGGGTGATACCGCCCACGGCCCCTACGGGCCGCGGCCCATCTCGCAGGTGCGGGCCTTTTCCCAGGATATTGCCGATGAGCTGGTGGAGCGCGGCTGCAAGATGCTGGTCATCGCCTGCAATACCGCCACCGCGGCCTTCCTGCACGATGCCCGCGAGCGCTATGATATCCCCATCCTGGAGGTCATCCGCCCGGCCGTGCGCCGCGCCATGTCCACCACGCGCAATGGCAAGATCGGCGTCATCGGCACTGAGGGCACCATCAAATCCGGCGCGTACCAGGACCTGTTCGCGGTCAACCCCAATGTTGAGGCGGTAGCCGCGGCCTGCCCGGACTTCGTTCCCTTTGTCGAGCGCGGGATTACCGCGGGCCGCCAGATCCTCGGCGTCGCCGAGGGCTACCTTGCGCCCCTGCAGGCCCAGGGCGTGGACACCTTGGTCCTGGGATGCACGCACTACCCGCTGCTTACCGGCATCATCCAGCTCGCCATGGGCGAAAACGTGTCCCTGGTGACCTCCTCAGAGGAAACCACCAAGGACGTCATGCGCCTGCTCACGGAAACGGACATGCTCGCCCCCGAGGGCAACCAGCCGGTCCATTCCTTCGAATCCACCGGTGATCCAGAGGTCTTCGCCCAGCTGGCCACGCGCTTTTTGGGCCCGCAGATCGGCTAATCCTCCCCCTTTTGCGCGCGGTACCAGCATTTGGGCCGGATTCATGGAACTATTGGTTCCATGAAGCTGACCATCCTAGGCTGCTCCGGTAGCGTACCCACCGCAGACAATCCTGCCTCCGGCTATGTCGTGTCCTTCGACAATGCACCGTCCATCATCCTGGATATGGGCTCGGGCACGCTGGGCCAGCTAGCTCAACTGCAGGATCCGTGCGATGCTCACGTGGCCTTTAGCCACCTGCACGCGGATCACTGCGCGGATTTTCCCTCCCTCATGGTGTGGCGCCGCTTCCATCCCACCGCCCCGGCGGCCTCGCGTAACTTCTGCTTCGGCCCCTCCGCCACGCCGACGCACCTAGGCCGCCTGTCCTCTGACGAGGTAAATGGGATCGACGATATGTCCGATACCTTGGCGTTTAGCCCGTGGGTGGCGGGGGAGCGCCAGCTTGTCGATGACGTCTTTATCACCCCCTTCCCCGTCAATCACCCGGTTGAGGCCTATGCGCTGCGCATCGAGCACGCCAAGACCGGCAAGACCATTACCTATTCCGGCGACACGTCCTATACGCCCGCGCTTGTCGATGCCGCCCGGGGCGCCGATCTCTTCCTCTGCGAGGCCACCTGGGGTGCTTCCTCCGAGGGCATGGCACCCGGCATGCACATGTCGGGCGCGGAAGCGGGGCGCGCGGCGCGGGAAGCGGGCGTTCGCACGCTGGTGTTAATCCACATCCAGCCCTGGGGCGATGCTGAGGCCACCGTGGCGGCGGCGCGGGAGGAATTCGACGGCGAGATCGTGCTGGGTACTGCGGGCATGCAGTTCTAAGTTACGCTGGAGGGCATGACTGAATTTACTCGTGCCGATGGGCGCGCGCTCGACCAAATGCGCAGCGTCCGCATTACCCGCAATTTCACCACCAACCCGGCTGGATCCGTCTTGGTGGAATTTGGCAATACCCGCGTGATGTGCACCGCCTCCGTCGAACTTGGGGTGCCGCGTTTTAAGCGCGATTCCGGCGAGGGCTGGCTGACCGCCGAGTACGCCATGCTGCCGTCCGCCACCCACGACCGCATGCCGCGCGAGTCCATGCGCGGCAAGGTCAAGGGCCGCACCCACGAGATTTCCCGCCTGGTCGGCCGCTCCCTGCGCGCCGCTGTGGACTTGGAGGAGCTGGGCGAAAACACCATCCAGCTCGACTGCGACGTGCTGCAGGCCGATGGCGGCACCCGCACCGCCTCCATCACCGGCGCCTATGTCGCGCTTGCCGATGCCATCACCCACCTCAAGGCCGAGGGCGTTGTCCCCGGCGAGCCACTGCTCGATCCCATCGCCGCGGTCTCCGTGGGCATCATCGACGGCGAAATCTGCTTGGATTTGCCCTATGAGGAAGATTCCCGCGCCGAGGTGGACCTTAACGTGGTGATGCAAGAATCCGGCGACTTCGTAGAAATCCAGGGCACCGGCGAGCACGGGCTCTTCGGCCGCGAGCAGCTCAACGGCATGCTGGATGTGGCCCAGAAGGGCTGCAGCGAGCTCATCGCGGCGCAGAAAGCGGCGCTGGGATGGTAATCCTTGTCGCCTCCGGCAATCCGAAGAAGCTGGCCGAGCTCGATCGCATCTTGTCCGAGGCGGGCATCGAGGGCGTGGAGCTGCGCCTGCTTTCCGAGGTCGAACCCTACCCAGAGCCCGTCGAAAATGGCCGCACCTTTGCCGATAACGCGCTCATTAAGGCCCGCGCTGGGGCCGCCGCCACGGGCCTGGTGACCATCGCGGATGATTCCGGGCTGGCCATCGAGGAGCTCAACGGCATGCCCGGGGTGCTCTCTGCCCGCTGGTCCGGCGAACATGGCAACGACCAGGCCAATAATGACCTAGTCTTGGCGCAGATGGCGGATGTGCCGGATGACCGGCGCGCCGCCGCCTTCGTCTCCGTGTGTGCCCTCGTGACCCCCGAGGGCACAGAGCGCGTGGCCGAGGGGCGTTGGGAAGGCCTCCTATTGCGCGAGCCGCGCGGCGCCAATGGTTTTGGATACGACCCGCTCTTCCAGCCAGAGGGCGAGTCGCGTTCTGCGGCGGAAATGTCGCCCGCAGAAAAGAACGCGGTCTCGCACCGCGGCCGCGCCCTTTCCCAGCTGGTCCCGCTTATCGCGGAGCTGGCCAGCTAATTAAGCGTTGAGCTGGAATTGCTCCTCGATTTCCTTGCGGCGCTTGTGCTCCATCCAGAAGGACAGGAAGGGCACCACGCCGGCGAGCGCGGTGGTAATCAGCTTGCCGGCGGGCCACAGCGCACGCGGGCCCAGAATCAGGATGGACAGCAGATAGGTCATGTACGCGATGCCGTGCACGATGGCGATATAGGTCGCCCATTCCGGGATTTCTGCGCCCATGACGTACTGGAAGAACATGCGGATGACCAGGATGATCAGGAAAATACCGGTTACCGTGGCCGCGATGGAAAAGAACTTCAGCGGGCCGCGGATGCGCGCCTTGCGGTCTGGGTGTACCTGGTTTGTCATGATTTATTTTCTCCTTTTATCTGTCGGACCTTCGTCGCGCCCCTCTGCGGGGGAGCCGCGGCGGCGCCGAGGCTGATTCAACGCATTAAACTCTTCCACATTCAGCTGCGGGCGCTGCGGCAAGAAATCCTCATCGATGGCGGTTTTCTCCGCCGACCCGCGGCCCATCGAGCTACCGGCCTCCGAACCAGCTGCCGAATCTCCGCCTATCGAACCAGATTCTGAGCCGACATTTTCAGAGGCGTTTTTTGAGGCCTGCAGCGAATCCATCTCGCGGGCTTCGTTTTCCGCGGCGAGGCGCTCATTTTCATAGCGCAGGGTGGTGCGATAAGCATAGACCACGAATACCGCAAAAAGCGGCCACTGAAAGGCATAGCCCAAGTTTTGGAAGGTGCCTGAGCCGGAGCGGAAGCGCGTCCACTGCCAATAGGCGAGGAAGAGGAAAAGCACCACGAAAAATATGACGAGGGCGATGTGCCACCACCGCACCTTCACGCGCCGTTTCTTCTGATCCTCGTGCATACTCACCTCACCCAGCCTACCTATCTGCCGCCGCAATACGGAATGTCCCTAGTTTCTTGTTTATCAGCCCGCCGTGTACACTATTCAACGTTGCTCGCGCCCGTGGCGGAATTGGCAGACGCGCTAGATTTAGGTTCTAGTGTCTTATGACGTGTGAGTTCAAGTCTCACCGGGCGCACAAGAAAAGCACCGCAGTACTTGCTTGAAGAACTGCGGTGCTTTTGCGGATCCTAATCTACCTCGGTGAACTTGCGGTCCCAGGAGGAGCGGACGGGGTTGGCATCGGCAAGCAGGATATCGAAGCGGTCATTGGCGATCTCGACGATTTCGCTGAGAGCAATGCGATATTCCTGCGCATCGGAATTGGCCAGGCGCCGCACGCCGGCATCGATGACGCGCTCCACCGTGTCATTGGTATCGAGGTACGCGACAAAGGGCATGCCAAAGCGCTCGCGGTAGGCGGCAGATAGCTCGGTAATGCGCTCGGTTTGCACGTCGTCAAGCTCGCTGAGTCCCAGCGAGCCGCGGTCGGCGGAAATATTCGCCGCCTCATCGGCAGAGGCCAAAAGCAGCTCGTCCATCGCGGGGTAGTCGTGGATGAGCGCATCGCGGCGTTCAGCATCCGCGGTCAGCACGGCAACCTGGATGGCGGCGCGCAGCTCGTTGACATCGCTAAACGGCCGGGACTGCCAGGCCAGATCCAGCGGCCAGGTCTCATTATTAAAGAGCGGGCGCAGCGCGGCGGTAAACTCCTCGCGCGAGGCCTCGTTCAGCTCGTTGAGGCTCACGCCCTTGCCATCGGCGCGCGAGACCTGTGCGCTCGCGCTGCCGGTGTGGAAGAACAACAAGTTGAGCAGGATGGCGGTAATCGCGCCGATGGACATGCCAGAAGAAACGAAGGTCTGCGCCCACTCAGGGAAGGCAGTGGCAACCTCCGGCTTGAAGGTCACCAGCATGGCCAGGCCCAGCGCGGAGGTGACGATGACGGAGTTGCGGCCATCGCTGAGATCCGACTTTGCAATGGTCTGCAGGCCCACCCACGCCACGTTGGCAAAAAGCGCGAGCGATGCGCCGCCGAGCACCGGCGACGGAATCGCGGCAACCACCGCGCCGGCCTTCGGCAACAGGCCCAGCACGATCATGAACCCCGCGGCGGCCACGGCCACCCAGCGAGATTTCACATTGGTCAGGCGCACCAAGCCGACGTTCTGCGCGAAGCAGGTATAAGGGAAGGAATTCATCACGCCGCCTACCAGGGTGGAGACACCATCGGCGCGGATGGCGCGCACCACGTCATCGCGGCGGATGCGCTTTTTGACGATTTCACCGGTGGCAAACACATCGCCGGTCGTTTCCACCATCGTGATGATCATGACGATAATCAGCGAGAAGATCGCCACGAGGTCAAATTGCGGCATGCCGAAATAAAACGGCGTCGTAATGCCGAGGGCGGGGGAGGAGGAGACTTCGCTAAAGGAGGCATCGCCAAGCGCGAGCGCCACGCCCGTGCCCAGGACCAAGCCGATGAGCACCGCCAACGTGCCCACGAAGCCGGAGGAAAAACGCTGCACCATAATGATGACCGCCAGCGTGCCAAAGCCATAGAGCAAATCGCGCGTGGCCGGCACGCCCTCGGCATAATTGACAAAGTCATTGGCCGATACCGCCAGCAGCGAGGTGCCCATCACCAGCAGCACCGAACCGGTAACCACCGGCGGGAAGAAGCGCAGCACCTTGCCAAAGACTGGCGCGGCGAAGAAGGTAAAAAGGCCCGCGACGATGATGGCGCCGTAAATCGTGGGCAGCGATGCCACCCCGCCCTCGCCGTCGGTGGCTCCCAGGCCAATCGCGATGATGGGCGATACCGCCGTCGTGGTCACGCCCTGCACGATGGGCAGGCGCACGCCAATATGCTTGCCGATGCCCACCGACTGAATGATCGTCGCAATGCCGCAGGTTAAAAGGTCGGCATTGATGAGGTGGATGGTAGTTTCCGCGTCCAGGTTCAACGAGCTGGCGATGAGCAGCGGGACGATGACCGCCCCGGCATAAAACGCGAGGACGTGCTGCAGCCCAAGGGCGGCGAGTTTCGGCGCGGGGGGAACGATGTCTACGGGGTGCTTGGGCTGGGACGCCACGAAGTCCTCCTTGTTACGGAAGCGAAGCTGACCGCCTTAACAGTAGAGGTACACGCAGGTCGGCGCCAAAGTGTACGTGAGCAAAGCCACGATCGGGGCTAGATTGCCCCCGAACAAAAACGTACGGGAGGTTTATATAAATCGGGCTACCAGCAAAGTATGATGACCGGTTTATAACTGGTGCTCACGGCGATGTTTATGGTTGTTAATTTCGCGAATCGGGCCGACAATGGAGAGGTGACGGGGCTTGATGCTGCGGGAAGAAAAAGGCGGCATGTGCCCCGGGAAATTTGACCCAGAAGAAGGGAATTATGACTACCGCAACTAAGCCCCAGCAGTATCAAGGGTGGGAAGGTTTTGCGCCCGGCCCTTGGACCGAGGGCATCAACGTCCGCGATTTCATCCAGCGCAACTACACGCCTTATGACGGCGATTCCAGCTTCCTCGCTGGCCCCACCGATAAGACGCTGCGCGTGTGGGACACCCTGGAAAAGGACTACCTGTCAGTCGAGCGCGAAAAGCGCATTTACGATGTCGATACGCACACCCCGACCGATATCGATGCCTTCCCGGCCGGCTACATCTCAGAAGACGATGACGTCATCGTCGGCCTACAAACCGATACGCCGCTCAAGCGCGCCATGATGCCGTTCGGCGGCTGGCGCATGGTGAAGCAGGCCATCGGCGAGGCAGGTAAAGAGGTAGACCCCGAGGTGGAGAAGATCTTCACCCGCTACCGCAAGACCCACAACGATGCGGTCTTCGATATCTACACCCCGCGCATCCGCGCCGCCCGTTCATCACACATCATCACCGGCCTGCCCGATGCCTATGGCCGCGGCCGCATCATCGGCGATTACCGCCGCGTGGCGCTGTACGGCGTGGACTTCCTCATCCAAGAAAAGATTGAGGCCCGCGATGCCATTGCCGATGCCGGCTTTTCCGAGCACTGGGCCCGCTACCGCGAGGAGCACTCCGAGCAGATCAAGGCCCTGAAGAAGCTCAAGGCGATGGCCGAGTCCTACGGTTTTGACATCTCCGAGCCGGCGCGCACCGCACACGAGGCCGTGCAGTGGACCTACTTTGGCTACCTCGCCTCCATCAAGTCCCAGGATGGTGCCGCCATGTCCATCGGCCGCCTGTCTGCGTTCTTCGACTGCTACTTCGAGCGCGACCTAGCCGCTGGCATCATCACCGAGGAGCAGGCACAGGAAATCATCGACGCGCTCGTGCTGAAGCTGCGCATCGTCCGCTTCCTGCGCACCATCGACTATGACCAGATTTTCTCCGGCGACCCGTACTGGGCCACCTGGTCCGATGCTGGCTTCGGCAGCGATGGCCGCCACATGGTCACCAAGACCTCCTTCCGCCTCCTGCAGACCCTGATCAACCTGGGGCCATCACCGGAGCCGAATATCACCATTTTCTGGGATCCGGAGCTTCCCGCAGGCTACAAGGAATTCTGCGCGCACATCTCCATCGAAACCTCCTCCATCCAATACGAGTCTGACCGCCAGATTCGCGACGAGTGGGGCGATGACGCCGCGATTGCCTGCTGCGTGTCCCCGATGGAAGTGGGCAAGCAGATGCAGTTCTTCGGCGCCCGCGTCAATGCCGCCAAGGCCCTGCTCTATGCCATGAACGGCGGCCGGGACGAGGTCTCCGGCAAGCAAATCGTCGAAGGCTACGAGCCGATTCAAGGCGATGGCCCGTTGGACTTCGACGAGGTCTGGCAAAAGTACGAGGAGATGCTGGACTGGGTGGTTGGCACCTACGTCGAGGCGCTAAACATCATCCACTACTCGCACGATAAGTACGCCTACGAGGCCGTGGAAATGGCGCTGCATGATTCCAATATCATCCGCTCCATGGGCTGCGGCATCGCGGGACTTTCCATCGTCGCCGATTCGCTTTCTGCCATCAAGTACGCCAAGGTCACCCCGGTCCGGGATGAGACCGGCCTGATTACGGATTACATCACCGAAGGCGAATTCCCGTTCTACGGCAACGACGATGACCGCGCCGATGATATCGCCGCCACCATCGTGCACACCGTGATGGAAAAGATTAAGGCCATCCCGATGTACCGCAACGCCATCCCCACCCAGTCCGTGCTGACCATTACCTCCAACGTGGTTTACGGCAAGGCAACAGGTTCCTTCCCGTCGGGCCACAAGGCCGGCACCCCCTTCTCCCCGGGTGCTAACCCAGAAAACGGCGCGGATAACCACGGCATGGTCGCCTCCATGCTGTCGGTGGGCAAGTTGGATTACAAGGATGCCCTGGACGGCATCTCGCTGACCAATACCATCACCCCGTCCGGATTGGGCCGCACCCCAGAAGAGCGCATCACCAACCTGGTGGGCGTGCTGGATGCCGGCTTCATCATGGAACAATAAGAATCACGACAAGGAGAACCATCATGGCAACCCCAACCTATGCAGAACGCCTTTCAGACATGAAGGCCAGCCGCGACGAGCACAAGATGAACTCTGGCCTGTACCACGCCAACATCAACGTGCTGGACAAGTCCACGCTGGAAGATGCCGTCGAGCACCCAGAGAAGTACCCGAACCTCACCGTTCGCGTCTCTGGCTACGCGGTCAACTTTGTCAAGCTCACAAAGGAGCAGCAGCTTGACGTCATTTCCCGCACCTTCCACCAGGGTTCATAATCATGGCTGATGGCATTACTGGTGTGGTCACCCTGTCGCCGGAATCCGGCGAGCGCGTTCGCGGTGTTGCCGCGGGCCTGGGAACCGACCACGAACTCGATGAGATTACCCGCCCCGAGCTCATGGAGGCGCGCCGCACCGGCGATATCGCCCTCGTGCACTCTTGGGAGCTGGTAACCGCCGTCGACGGCCCGGGCACCCGCATGACCATGTTCATGTCCGGCTGCCCCCTGCGCTGCCAGTACTGCCATAACCCGGACACCATGGAGATGAAGACCGGCACCTTGGAGCGGGTAGACGATGTGGTCAAGCGCATCAAGCGCTACAAGCCCATCTTCCAGGCTTCCGGTGGCGGCCTGACCATCTCCGGTGGTGAGCCCCTCTTCCAGATTGCGTTTACCCGCCGCGTGCTTAAGGAGGTCCACGACGCCGGCATCCACACCACCATCGATACCTCAGGCTTCTTAGGCTCGCGCCTGCGCGATGAGGACCTGGACAATATCGATCTCGTGCTGCTGGACGTGAAGTCGGGCGACGAGGAAACCTATCAGCGCGTAACGAGGCGCCAGCTGCAGCCCACGCTCGATTTTGGTGACCGCCTCAACGCGATAGGCAAGCCGGTGTGGATTCGCTTCGTCGTCGTGCCGGGCCTGACGGATTCGGCCGAGAACGTCGAAAACGTCGCCTCCATTGTGGCGCGGTGGAAGTCCAATGTGGAGCGCGTCGAGGTCTTGCCCTTCCACAATATGGGCAAGGACAAGTGGGAGGGGCTCGATATGACCTACCACTTGGCAGATACCAAGCCGCCGAAACCGGAGGACGTGGAAAAAGTCCGCGACGTTTTCCGCGCAAAGGGCCTGGAGGTCTACTAACCTGGGTGGGCATGACTCACTACCGCCGCTTCGGCCACGATATTATTGAACACACCCTGGAAGTCCCGTGGGATTATGACAATCCGCGCGGGACTTTTGATCTCTATGCCCGTGAAATCATCCCGCCAGGAGGCGAGGACCTGCCGGCGCTGCTGTACCTGCAGGGAGGCCCGGGATTTCCGGCGCCGCGGCCGGTCAAGCCGACGGGGCTTATCGGCAAGGCGCTCGAGCGCTACCGCGTCATCCTCCTCGATCAGCGCGGCACGGGGCGTTCGCACCGCATCGATAGGCTGAGCCCCGCAGAAGAGCGCAGCGCCGAACACCTGGCCTTGCTGCGCCAAGACAATATCGTGCGCGATGCCGAGCGCCTGCGCGAGCACCTGGGGCTGGAGACTTGGTCCCTGTTCGGCCAGTCCTTCGGCGGCTTTTGCATCACCGCGTACCTGTCCCAAGCACCAGAGTCGGTCAAGCACGCGTTTTTCACCGGCGGTATCCCCACGCTGCAGGGCGCGGATCACCTCTACCGCGCGACTTTTAGCAAGCTCAAGGCCCGCCAGGAGCGCTTCTACCGCGAATTCCCCTGGGTGCAGCGCCGCATCGAGGAAATCATCGACCACCTCGATAATTCCGACGAGCGCCTGCACACCGGCGAGCGGCTGTCCTCGCTGCGCTTTCGCACCATCGGCACCGATTTGGGGCGGGGCACCGGCTTCGACGGCCTGGCCTACCTCCTGGAAGAGCCCTTCCGCACCGTGCGGGGAGAGAAGGTGCTGCGGGATGATTTCCTGTGGGGTATCGGCGAGCGCGTGAGCTTTGCGGAGGCCCCGCTTTATGCGGCGATCCACGAGTCCATTTATGCCGGCAGCGGCGGGCAGGCGGCGACGCAGTGGTCGGCACACCGCGTGCGCGAGGAGTTCCCGGAGTTTGCCGAGTCCGGTACCTGGCTGACCGGCGAGCATATTTTCCCGTGGCAGTTCGACGAGGACCCGGCGCTGCAAGCATTCAAGGAGGGTGCGCACGGCTTGGCGGAGCGGGAATTTACTGCGCCTTATGCGCTTGCCGATGCCCCCACCACCGCCGCCGCCATCTACCTCGACGATATCTTCGTTCCCCTGGAAGAATCCCTGGCCACCGCCGCGCACTTGGGCGATCTGCGGCCGTGGGTGACGAATGAGTACCAGCACAATGGCATCGGCGAGAACGGTGCGGAGGTGATGGGCAAGCTCTTTGCACTTATCGATGACCACTAGCGCTCCCTTTCTGCCTGTGCGAAAATTAATTTCACACACGTAGTTAGGGAGAGGAAATGTTGAGCTTAATCATCATCGGCGTCATCATCTTGCTGATTCTCGGCACCGTATTCGATGGGTACTACATCGTGCGTACCCGCGAGGCGGCCATCTTGGAACGGTTGGGTAAATTCCAGACGGTCGCCCACGCGGGCTTGCACTTCAAGATGCCCTGGATCGACCGCGTGCGCGATAAGATTTCGCTGCAGGTACGCCAGCTGGACGTGATGGTAGAAACCAAGACGAAGGATAATGTCTTCGTCCAAATTCCGGTCGCGGTGCAGTACGAGGTCGTAGAGGGCCGCGAGCGCGAGGCCTTTTATATGCTGTCCAACCACGAGCAGCAGATCGTGGCCTATGTGCAAGATAATGTGCGCTCGTCGGTGGCGAATATGGGCTTGGATGAGTCCTTTTCCTCCAAGGACACCATCGCGCAGAACGTGGCGGCCTCGCTGCGGGATAATATGGCCGAATACGGCTGGAACTTCGTCAATACGCTGGTAACCGATATCCGCCCGGATTCCCGCGTGCGTGAATCCATGAACTCCATTAACGCGGCGCAGCGCGAGCGCGAGGCGGCCATCGCCCAGGCGGAGGCGGAAAAGATTCGCGTGGTCAAAGAAGCCGAGGGCGCCGCGGAGGCAAAGAAGCTGCAGGGTAGGGGCGTTGCTGAGCAGCGCAAGGAGATTGTAGAGGGCATCGCCCAGCAATACGAGCTACTGCGCGATGCCGGGGTCCAGGAATCCCCCGAGGTCCTCATGCTGGTATCGCAGTACCTCGATGCGATGGTCGATGTCTCGAATAACGGCCAAGCCTCCGTGCTTTACATGCCCTCCAACCCGCAGGGCATGGGCGACCTATTCAGCGGCATGCGCGACGTGCTGATGGCGGACCGCGCGCTCGACGAGTCTGCCGGGCGATAGAGGCCTACCTGCGCCGCAGGAGGAGCACCAGCCCCAGGATGACGGGGACGCCGCCCATGATAAGAAGGTAGGTCGTTTCGGCAGATGCCGAGGTGGGATCGTACAGCTGCGACATCGAACCGGCCAGCGAGGCGCCGATGGCCATCGTGAGGAAGTACAGCGCGGAAAAGCGGGTGGCATAGGCCCGCGGCGCGTGGGCGGCGGATGCGGCCATGCCCACTGGGCCGATGAAGAGCTCGCCGAGAGACATCAAAAAGATGGTGCCCGCTAGCACGAGGAACGGCGTGGAATTTTCCCCGCCGCCGACAAAGGGCAGCAGGAGGAACATGCCTGCACCGGCGAAGATGATGCCGCAGCCCATGAGCGCGCGCCGCGAGTTGGCCCAGCGCGTCATGCCCGCCGCCAACGGCAGCGAGAGCAGCAGGATAAATAGCGGGTTGAGTGATTGCGTCCACGCCGGCGGGATTTCGAATCCGCCGATGGTTCGGTTGAGGCGCTGATCCGAATAGACCGCGAGCACGCCGTATATTTGCGGCTGCAGAGTCCAGTAGGCCGTCGAACAAGCGAAGAGCGGAATGAAGTCCAGGATGCGGCGCCGCTCATCCGCGGTGACCTGCGGGGATCGTAGCATGCTGGCAAAAAGCCCCGCTGCGGCCGCTACCGTGGCGATAAGAAGCAGCACCGTCAGCGTCTCCGGGGAGACGGTGATGACGAGCAGCACGCCGGCTACAAGCGCCGCCAGCGCGATCAGCCCCGCCTTACCCGGGGCCTGGGTGGGGTGTGGTGGGCGCGACGGAACGTTTATCTTTTTCCGCAGTGCGCCGTAGGTGGCGCAGCCGCAGCACATGAGCACCGCTGCGGCGAAGAATCCGGCGTGGTAGCCGTATTCCTCCGCCAGCCAGCCCGTGAGCATGGGGCCAAAAAGCGCGCCGATATTGATGCCGAGGTAGAAAATCTGAAAGACCCCGTCGCGCGCGCCGGCCTCGGCGGGGAAAGCGGCGCCCAGAATCGTTATCGCGGCGGTCTTGAGCAGCCCCGAGCCAAGCGCGAGCGGCAAGAGCCCGATGATGAGCCCAGCGGTGCCGGGGATAAGTGAAAGAGCAAAGTGCCCGCACACCAACAATCCGGCGCCGGTAAGCAGGGTGCGCTCGGCGCCCAAGAGGCGGTCGCTGACCCAGCCGCCCACAAACGTGAAAAGATAGAGCAGGCTGCCGTACGCGCCGACGAGCGCGGTGGCCTGCGTTTGCTCCATGCCAAGCCCGCCGGAGGTTAGTACGCGAGGATGGCTTGCATGCCATAAAAGCTGAAGCGCTCCCACATCTCGATGCCCGCAACCGCCGGCAAAACCACGGGTACGCGGCGAATTGAACGCCGTTCAAGAACTTTCATAAAAAGGACTATAGCGGCCGAGAGTGTGTGCTAGATCTAATTTGGTGGATATTTCTACTAACGACATAGCGACAATCGATGCCCACCACATCTGGCACCCCTACGCCGAGCCCGGCGCGCCCACGCGCGTCGTGGAGTCGGCCGCGGGCGTCCACCTCACGCTTGCCGATGGCACCCAGCTCATCGACGCCATGTCCTCCTGGTGGGCCGCCGCCCACGGGCACAGCCACCCGCGGCTTACCGCGGCCGCCAAGGAGCAGATCGATCGCATGAGCCACGTGATGTTCGGCGGGCTCACGCACGAGCCGGCGGCGCGGCTGACGGCCAATCTTATGGAGCTTACGCGCCACGACTTCGCGCAGGTCTTTTATGCGGACTCGGGATCGGTTTCGGTGGAGGTAGCAATCAAGATGGCCCTGCAATATCAGCAGGGGATTGGCCACCCGGAGCGCACCAAGATGCTGACCTGGCGCTCGGGTTATCACGGCGATACTTTCGCCGCGATGAGCGTGTGTGATCCCGATGGCGGCATGCACTCGATGTGGACCGGTACCCTGGCGCAGCAGATTTTCGCCCCGGCACCGCCCACGCGCGGGGCGAGCGAGAAGGCGCGCGAGGACTACCTGCGCGAATTGGAGGGCTGCATTACCGACGAGGTCGCGGCCCTGATTATCGAGCCCGTCGTCCAAGGCGCCGGCGGCATGCGCTTCCACGATCACGAGTTGGTGCGCGGGGCGCGCGAAATCTGCGACCGCCATGGAATCGTGCTGATCGCGGATGAAATCGCCACGGGGTTTGGGCGCACCGGGGACCTCTTTACCACCCAGGCGGCGGGAGTGGTGCCAGATATCATGTGCGTGGGCAAGGCGATGACCGGTGGTTTCATGACGATGGCCGCCACGCTTGCCACCGCCCGGGTAGCCGAGGGTATGCACCCCCGCGCGCTTATGCACGGACCGACCTTTATGGCTAACCCGTTGGCTTGCGCGGTATCTGCCGAGGCGACCTCCATGATCCTGGAGGGAACGTGGCGGGGGCAGGTTGCGGGCATCGAGAAGCAGCTGCGCGCCGGGCTTTCCGGGTTGGAGGGCGAGCCGGGCGTGGCAGACGTGCGGGTGCTGGGGGCTATCGGCGTGGTGGAGATGGAGCGCGACGTCGACATGGCAGGCGCCACGGATGCAGCGGTGGACCAGGGCGTGTGGCTGCGCCCGTTCGGCCGCCTCATCTACACCATGCCACCGTTTATCAGCACCGAGGACGAGGTCGCGCAGATTTGCCGCGGGGTGCGCGCTGCAGTAGCAGGAGGAAAGCGATGATTATCTTTGTCACCGGCACCAATACCGACGTGGGAAAAACGGTGGCCACGGCGGCGCTCGCCAGTGCCTTTGCCCAGAGCGGGTGCGAGGTTGTCTATGCCAAGCCCCTGCAGACCGGCGAGCCGGACAAGAGCGGCGACGCGGCGACGGTGCGGGACCTGGCCGGGGTCGAGGTCACGGAGATGGCGCGCTTTCCCGAACCGCTAGCACCGAACCTCTCGGCGCGCCGGGCGGGCATGACGCCGCCGAGCAAAGAGGAACTCCGGGACTGGATCGCAGGGTTGGACGCACCAGGCCGTGTGGTGCTGGTGGAAGGCGCCGGCGGTCTGCTGGTGCGTTTGGCAGACGACTACACGCTTGCCGATGTCGCCACCAACCTCCTCATCGTCACCTCCCTCGGCCTCGGCAGCCTCAACGCCGCTGAACTTACCGTTCGCGAGGCGCAGCGGCGCGGGATTAACGTGATGGGGCTCATCGGTGGCAGCTTGCCCGCGGAGCCGGACTTGGCGGCGAAGCTAAACGTGGACGAGCTTCCGGTGGTCACGGGCTACCGGTTGTGGGGCAGCGTGCCAGAGGGCGCGGGTGCGCTGGGCAGGGAGGACTTCGACCGGATGTCCCGGACGCACTTTCCCGCTGTTGTGTGCGCAGAGCTGCTTAGGCACGCCGAGTAGCGCTACCTCGATGAGGCAGCGCTAGCGGACCCAGCGGACCTTGCCGTTTACCCGGGCAAGGCGGCCGCGCAAGGGCGGGGCGTTCGGATCGTCTTGGTTCACCCCGTTGTGGTACGGGCAGCACACGGTGAGGTTCTCCGCGTTGGTCATCCCGCCATGCTTCCACGCCTGCATATGGTGGATCTGAGACTTATCCGCCGGGTGATTGCACGGCGGCCACGGGCAGGTGGGGTTTTCAGCGGCGGCCATCAGCCGCTGCTTTTCCGAGGCAAACCGCGAGGTCCGATACAGGTTGACCGGGCCCTTTACCGGGTGGATTAGCGTGGCTAGCCCGTGCTCACTGAAGGTGCGCTCGACGAGCTGCGCGCCGGTGATGGTCGAGCCGTTGGTCAGCCGAAGCGTGACCTCGTCGCCATCGCCTTCCAGTATTTGATCCAGCGCGTTGAGCGGGATAATCACGTTCGTCGTGGTCTGCACCGTGGCAGCGCCCTCGCCGCGGATGAGTTCGCGGAAGGATGCGAGCGGGTTATCGGGGTCGAGGGCGGAATCGAGATCCGCGAGGAAGGACGAGGGCGCGGTAATGCGCATCGTCCACGGTCCTTCTGGGCGGCGCAGGAGTTGTACGCCCTCGCGCGGTGGCCGGCGGCGCGGGCGCCATTCGCGCAGGCGCTTTTTAGCAAGCCGGGCAATCTCGGAGGCTGGTCCGTGTTGCCGGCACAGCTCTACGCGCAGGTTCCACGCGGCGCGCTTGGTGGCCGCGCGGGTGGCGTACTTCTCGATGAGCTTGAGCGTCACCAAATCGTGGTGGCGCGCGCCCGCGGCGGCAAGGCGCTGCTTGCGGCTAAAGGAAGTGGTGCCGAAATAAACCTCCGCCAGGCAGAGCAGCTCGCGGGCCTCGACATCCGGCAGGCCGAGCTCGATGAGGTCGCTTTCAGGCATGCCGTGGGCCTCGGCGAGGATATCCATCGCCGAGGAAATCTGGGTGGCATAGGCCTGCAGTGCGTTCATGCCTGCAAATCTAGGCGCGCGCTACCGCGGCGCCAATCGCGCCCAGCGCCGGCCTGTGGATAACTTGTATAAACGTCTACAAACTTATCCCGCGGCAACCGCGAAGAGATACGAAATCAGCATGCGCTTTAGCTCCATGACCACGGAATCGAACTTGTCTGGATCGCCCGAAATGGCGTAATTGAGCAGCGAAACTACGGTGTGGATAAGGAAGCTCGCCAGCTCAATGCGTTGCGCATCGCTGTGCTCGGTGGCCAGCGGGCGAAGGATCTCGGCGAGCGGCTCCAAGAGCTGCAGCTCGGTATCGGCGGCCGTGGCCCGCGTCGCTGGGGTGGACTGGATGGCGTGCCAAACGGCGCGCCGGGAAGGATCCTCGCGCCACATCCGCGCCAAGTGGTCGATGAATTCATCCAAAACATCCGGCCACTGCGGGGCCGGCACGAGGCGCGAAAAGCACTCGATTTCGGCCAGGCTGGTGGCGGTATCTTGCCGGTCGAGCTCGCAGATGAGCACGTATTTATTGGCAAAGAACTGATACAGCGTGCCGATGGGAACCTCGGCGCGGTGGGCGACTTCATCGAAGGTGAAGGATTCGAAGCCGACATCGACAAGCACGGCGCGCGCCGCCTGCACAATGCGAGAAAAGCGCTCCCGGCTGCGCGCCTGCGCTGGCCGACGCCGCGGGACGAGGATCTCCTCCACCGGCTTACTCGAGGCCCTTCATCACGCGCGCGACGTGCCCAGTGGCCTTCACGTTGTAGTGGGTCTGGCCGATGGTGCCATCCGGCTCCACGAGGAAAGTGGAACGGATAACGCCCTGGACCACCTTGCCGTAGTTCTTCTTCTCCCCGAAGGCGCCATACGCGGTCATGACGGACTTATCGGGATCAGAAAGCAACGGGAAGTTGAGGTCGTGATCATCGCGGAACTTCGCCAGCGCTTCGGGCTTATCGGGGGAGATGCCTACCACCGCGATATTAAGCTCATTGAGCTCCTCGAGGGAATCGCGAAAATCACAGGCTTCCTTGGTGCATCCTGGGGTATTGGCGCGCGGGTAGAAGTACACCAGTACGCGCTGGCCTGCGTAATCGGAGAGGGAAATGGTGTTGCCGGTGGCATCGGCAAGCGAAAAAGCGGGGGCGGTATCTCCTACGTTCAAACGAGTTTCAGTCATGGGACCTACTTTACGTGCTCCCCGGCCTGCGCGGGGGAGGCCCTGCACGGTAAGATAAGCTCGTTAAGAGCGAAACTTAAGCTAAGAGGAGAATTCCGTGGCACGCAATATTGAAGATATTCAACGCGATATCGAACGCACCCGGCGCCAGCTGGCTAGCACCCTGGATGAAATTGCGGATCGCAGCAAGCCGCAAAACCTCGTCGATGACGCCAAGAACGCCGCCACCGAAAAGTTGCAGGACCGCAACGTGCAGTTGGTGCTCGGTGGCGTCGGCGCGGCCGTTGCTGGGCTGATTGCCTATTCCGTGTTCCGCTCGCGCCGCCGCAAGAGCGACCTGAAGGAATTGCAGCGCTTGCTGTCTGAGCGCCACTAATTTTCCCCGCCTTACCCCCACGCGCGCCGTGGGGGCTTTTTTCGTATGCTAAGTTGCGATGAAAACTCCAATTCCTTTTTATTTGCAGGAAATTTTGACCCAGGTGCGAGGAAATCGCAGCGGCGCGGTGGCGGACTATATTCCCGAGCTCGCCAAGGCGGAACCGGACTACCTCGGCGTGGCCATCTGCACCACGACGGGGCACGTATATTCCGCTGGCGATGCAGAGGTGGAATTTACCTTGCAGTCCGTGTCGAAGCCCTTTGCGTATGCTCTAGCGCTGCAGGAGCTCGGCTTGGATGCGGTGCGTGAGATCGTTGGTATGGAGCCGTCTGGCGAGGCCTTCAACGAACTTTCGCTGAACCGCTATGACCACCGGCCGGTGAACCCGATGATCAATGCGGGCGCGATCGCGGTAACGCAGCTGATTAACGGCGTGGATTCGGATCCGGCCGAGCGCGTGGAACAGCTGCGCAGCTACTTTTCGCGGCTGGCGGGCCGCGAGTTGAAGATTGATGAAAAGGTGCGCGATTCCGAGCTGCAGGTCTCCGATAGGAACCTGTCTTTGGCGCATATGCTGCGCAATTACGACATCATCCAGGACGAGGCCCACGATGCTGTGTCGACCTACGTGGAGCAGTGCTCGATTAAGGTCACGGTGCGCGACCTCGCCGTGATGTCTGCCACCCTGGCCAATGGTGGCACGCAGCCGGTGACGGGGGAGAAGATCCTCGATGCCGATGTCTGCCGCCTGACGCTTTCTGTCATGAGCTCTGCGGGCATGTACGACGGCGCTGGGCGCTGGATGGCCGAGGTCGGAATCCCAGCGAAGTCCGGCGTTTCGGGCGGCCTGCTGGGTACCCTGCCCGGCCAATTGGGGGTGGCGACCTTCTCGCCGCGGCTCAATAAGGAGGGCAACTCCGTCCGCGGCGTGGATGCCTTGACCTTGCTATCGAAGGACATGGGACTGCACTTGATGTCCACCGATGAGCGCTACGGCGTGCACCCGGTGCGCAGGATGGAAACCGAGGACGACCTCACGGTGATCTTCCTGCAGGGGCTTATCAATTTCAACGCAGCGGAGACCATCTTGCATCAGCTCACCGAATGCGAATTCGGCGAGGGCACGGTGGTGCTGGAGCTATCTCATATCACCGGATCCAACCGGATGGGCCGGCGCATGCTGAAGGAAGGCCTCCGGCGCATCCGCGAGGCCGGCTTCGATATCGCCATCGTGGATCCGGATGGCGAATTGGAAGATCGCACCATGGCGGACGGCACCGAGGTGCCCAAGGGCGAGCCGGAAGATTATGCCCTCAGCGAGGAAGCCGTTTAGGTTTGAGCCACCTTACTTGGTTAGGTTAGGATAAGTTCGCCCTTATCCTCGTATCGAGGATTCCGATCGACCAAGGACTCAAAATGGCATATAGATTCCCCAAGGTATTGGCCGTGGTAGCGGCCTCCGCCACCGCACTGGCAGGCTGCAGCGCCGCCGAAGAAACCAACAACACCAACAACAGCAGCGGCAGCGACGATGCCGCCCTGTCCTTCACCGACCTCGCGGGCCGCGACGTAGAACTCGACAAGGCCCCCGAGCGCGTGCTATTGGGCGAGGGCCGCTCCATCTTCGCCACCGGCATTCTCAACACTGAAGACCCGCTGGATAAAGTCGTGGGCATCGGATCCGATCTGAAGAAAAACGTGCCGGACTACTACAACGTCTTGGAAGAAAAGCTGCCCAAGGTCACTGAACTGCCGGAAGTTGGTGCTATCTCCAAGGGCGATGTCACCGTGGAAAACCTGGTGAGCCTGGACCCGGACCTCATCGTGCTGTCCAAGGACCAGTATGACGCCTCGCAAGAGGCGGGCCTGACCGAAAAGATGGACCAGGCGGGCCTTAAGTACGCCGTGACCGATTTCCGCGCCAAGCCGCTGGAAAACACCACCAAGTCCATGGAAATCTTCGGCGAGATCTTCGGCAAAGAAGAGCGCGCCGAGGAATTCAACAAAGAGTGGCAAAAGACCGTGGACCTGGTCAAGGAGCGCGCGGACAAGGTAAAGGACAAGCCCAAGACCTTCGTCTGGCGCGCGGCCGGAGTCATGGACTGCTGTGGCTCGTGGAATAACTCCAATATCGCGCAGCTGGTCAACGAGGCCGGCGGTGAAAACGTTGCCGATGGCATCATCCCGGGCGAGGTCGGTGCCGTGACCCCAGAAAAGGTCCTCGAGGCGGACCCAGACATGGTGATTGCGACCGGCGGCGACTGGTCCGAGAAGAAGGACGATGAGGGCAACCCCGTCGGCTACGCCGCGGTGGGCTATGGCATCGGCGAAGATGAGGCAGAGGCGAGCATCGCCAAGCTGCCGAGCAACCAGCCAGGATTCGAGAACCTGCGTGCGGTCAAGGAGCACAAGCTGCATGGCATGTGGCACCAGTTCTACAACTCGCCGTTCAACTACCTAGCGCTGCTGCAGATCGCGAAGTGGATCAACCCGGAGGCGTATGAGGATATGGACGTCGACAAGGAGTGGATGCAAGCGCAAGAAAAGTACTCGCCGGTTGCTGGCGAGGGAACCTTCTTTAGCACGAATTAATGGTAAGCGCGGAGGTAGCTGCCCTTACGCAGCAACACAAAAAGCTCACCTGGCAGCGCATTAGCATCGTCGCGGGCCTGTGTCTTATCGCGGCGGTGGCGTTTGTGGTCAGCAACTTCGTCGGCGCCATCGACATCAGCCCCGGCGAGGTCATCAGGGGCATCGTGAAGCCCTCGAGCCTGGATGACCAGACGCATACGGTGCTGTGGAAGCTGCGCTTGCCGATGGCCGTCATGGCCCTGCTCATCGGCGTCAGCCTCTCGCTGGCCGGCGCGGAGATGCAGACCATCTTGAATAACCCGCTGGCGGAGCCGTTTACGCTCGGCATTTCCGCCGCAGCGGCTTTCGGTGGCGCAAGTTCCATCGTGCTGAAGTGGCAGCTGCTGACCCAGCCGCAGTTCAACCTGGCGTTGGTGGCGTGGCTGTCGGCGGCGGTGGCGACGGCGATCATCGTCGTGGCGGCCATTATACGCGGCGCGAAGGCGGAGACGATGGTGCTGCTCGGCATTGGTTTGGTCTTCTTCTTCCAGGCCATGCTCGCGCTTATCCAATACCAGTCTTCGGCCGAGGCGCTGCAGCAGATCGTCTTTTGGTCCATGGGTTCGCTCACGCGCGCCAACTGGGTCGCCAACGGCGTGCTCGCGGGCGTCCTGCTGGTTGCCCTGCCCATTTTGTGGGCGCTGTCGTGGCGGCTTACGGCCTTGCGGCTTGGCGATGCCCGCGCCGCCGCCATGGGCATTAATACCGCCCGGCTGCGCGTGGTGGTGCTCATCGTGGTCTCCCTCGTGGCGGCAACGACGGTGGCCTTCGCCGGCATCATCGGCTTCATCGGTCTGGTAGGTCCGCACATCGCCCGCATGCTGGTGGGCGAGGACCAGCGTTATTTCGTGCCCGCCTCCATGGCCGCAGGTGCGGCCGTGATGTGCGCGGCTCACGCGGCGAGCCTGATGATTAAGCCTGGTCTGGCCATCCCGATCGGCATTGTGACCTCGCTTTTGGGCGTGCCGTTCTTTATCGCCATCGTGATGACTCGAAGGAGGGCGCTGTGGACGTAGAACTTACCCTGCGCGGTATAAGCGCGGCCTACGGCAAGCACACCGTGCTCGAAGCGGTCGACGTGGATACGCTGGAAGGCGGCCAGTTGGTTGGCCTCTTAGGTCCCAACGCGTCCGGCAAGACCACGCTGATCAAGTCCCTTGCCGGCGTGCACCGCGGGTACAAGGGCGAGGTGGATTTTCTGGTGGATGGCGAAAGCCCGCGGGGCAAGCGCCGCCGCCAACTCATCGGCTACGTCCCGCAGGACCTGCCCAGCACCGCGGCGCTGCGGGCGTTTGAGACGGTGCTTATCGCGGCGCGTCGGGAAGCATGCGAGGATCCCATCACCCGCAGCGCCGAGGTGCTGCACGCGATGGGGCTGGATGCCATTGCCTCGCGCTACCTCAACGAGCTATCTGGCGGCCAGCGCCAGCTCGTGGCCGTGGCGCAGATGCTGGTGGGCAACCCGGGCCTGATGCTCTTGGACGAGCCGACGTCCGCGCTCGACCTGCATCGCCAGTTCTTCGTCCTCGAGGAGGTGCGCGAGAAGGCTAGGCGGGAAGGCAGCCTGGGGCTGGTGGCCATTCACGACATCAACCTGGCCGCGCGCATGTGTGACCAGCTGGTGGTGCTGAAATCGGGCCATATTCGCGCCCAGGGCGCGCCTGGAGACGTGCTCACGTGCGAGCTGGTAGAAAGCGTCTATGGGGTAGAGGCAGACATCGTGGAGCACCGCGGTGTTCCCGTCGTCGCGCCCCAGCGCGTGAATAAGCAGTAAAACAAGCAAAGGCCGAGCGAGATGCTCGGCCTTTTTGCTAGCTTTGAAAGCGAAAAAATCGCGAGGCATATACCTCGCGATTTCGCTGTTGTGCGCCATCAGGGAATCGAACCCCGAACCCACTGATTAAGAGTCAGTTGCTCTGCCAATTGAGCTAATGGCGCAGTGTTGACGTCCTGCCGTGCGGCTCTCTGTGCAACGAGTAGAAACTTTAGCACCCCGGTTGAAAAACTGTAAAATCGCCTGGTCATAGCGTGTTTTCGGGGGAGTATAACAGTTTGGACAATGGTGCGCTTGTTTCTGGTATTTGGGGTGGCAAGGCGATAATCTGGATTGGTCTTGAAAGAACTACTGTGTTTCTAAGGTCTACTTAGTGATTAACTCCCTCTCTAATTCCCGCCGCATTGCTGCTGCGAGCATTGCGTGCATTTCCCTGGTAGTAGCCTCGTGCTCCGTTGATTCCGCCGCCGAAAACCGCCCGGAGGAGCAGGAAACTACCTCGAGCTCAGCAGAGAAATCTGAGCAGAAAGAAAAGTCGAAGCTTTCGGCTTCCGTGAAGGATGGGGCAGAAGACGTCGATCCATCCAAGCCTGTCACCGTGGAATCTACCACCGAGCTCAAGAGTGTGACCATGACCAATGAGCTGGGCGTGGAAGTAGAAGAAAAGCTCTCTGAGGACGGTAAGAAGTGGACTACGGCCGAGGATCTTGGCTATAACCACACCTATTCCATCGTCGCCTCCGACAAGGACGGCAATAAGAAGAACCTGAGCTTTTCCACCTCGCAGGCCGCGGGCGTCGCCCAGGTGGCGATGACGCCTATCCCGGGCTCCGAGGTGGGCGTGGGCCAGGTCATCGGCGTCAATTTCGGTACCTATATCACCGACCGCAAGGCGGCAGAGGACACGATTACGGTCAAGACCAACCCAGAGGTGGAAGGCGCGTTCTACTGGGTGAATAACCAAGAGGTGCGCTGGCGACCCAAGGAGTATTGGGAGCCGGGCACCAAGGTTGAGGTCAAGGTCGATCAGTACGGCAAGGACCTCGGTGGCGGAATCTACGGCGGGGAAAATACGGGGACGGATTTCACCATTGGGGATCGCACCGTCGCGCTGGTGGATAACGCCACCAAGACCATGAAGGTCTACAAGAATAAGGAGCTCCTGCGCACCATTCCGGTATCGCTGGGCCGCGATTACCAATACGACACCCCGAACGGGCGCTATGTCATTGGCGATCAACACCAGTCGCTCTTGATGGATTCTGAGACCTTCGGGTTGCCGCACGATGCGGGGGGCTACAGCACCGAGGTGGACTGGGCTACTCAGATGTCTTATTCCGGCATCTACGTGCACTCTGCGCCGTGGTCCGTGTGGGCGCAGGGTAACTCCAATACCTCCCACGGCTGCATCAACGTCACGCCAGAGGCCGCGCAGTGGTTCCAGAACACAGTCAAGCGCGGCGATATCGTCCGCGTATTCAATACCTACGGCGAGACGCTCAATCCCATGGACGGCTTGGGCGACTGGAATATGTCCTGGGAGGAATGGTCCAAGGGCAACGCGGACGCTAATCAATAATCCGCACAACCTTTAGGCGCATGGCTACAGTGGTGGCCATGCGCTTTTCTATTTTGGACCGCGGGGCGGCGGGCAGACTCGATGGGGTAGCCGAGCATGCGCAGCATGTGGAGCGGCTGGGGTTTCATAGGTTTTTCCTCGCTGAGCACCACGGCGTGCCGGGCATCCCAGCGGGCCAGCCGGGCATGTTGGCCGCGCACGTAGCGGCGCGCACGCAGCGCATTCGCGTGGGCACCGCAGGCATCATGGTGCTCAACCACCCGCCGTTTCTTGTCGCGGAACAAATCAACCTTCTGGAGGCGTTGTATCCGGGCAGGATCGATATTGGGTTGGGGTCCTCGGTGGGCTTTACGGCACCGGTGCGTAAGGCCCTGCGCCAGGGCGATCCGCTGGAGCTCAAGCCGCAGTTCGAGAACGAGGTCGAGACCCTGCTGCGCTACCTGCGCAGCGAGGAGGCGGTCACGGTGCGGCCCGAGTACGCGGGCACGCCCCTCTATATCCTCGCCGGCTTCCGGTCGGTTACGGTGGCCGCGCGGCTGGGATTGGGCGTCATCCTGGGCGGGCCCGTAGAGATGCAGGAAAAGGCGGCGCGGCTTTACCGCGAGCACGCGCTTGCCGATGCCCCACCTATCATCTCCTCCCTCAATATCGCCGTCGCCGATACCGCGGACCAAGCGCGCGACCTTTTGCTGCCGGAGTCCTATGCAAAGGTCATGGCCCAGTCCACCGGGGAATTCGCGCCGCTTCGCCCGGCCCGCGAATTGGACCTGGAGGGGCTAACGAACCAGCAACAGCGCCGCATCGACGAGTCCCTGGGCCACGACGTCTGGGGGACGGTGGGGGAAGTGGGGGAGGAACTAAGGGGCATCGGCAAGCGGCTGGGCGTCGAGGAATTCCTGATTACCGGAGACATGCCGGATCTCGCGGGGAGGGCCCGCTCGGAGGAAATGGTGGTGGAGATATAAAAAATCCCGAGCGCGGGGCTCGGGAGTTTGGGGTGGCTGACGGGACTCGAACCCGCGACAACCAGGATCACAACCTGGTGCTCTACCAGCTGAACTACAGCCACCATCGTTGCGCGAAAGCAACGAGATATAGGTTAACTCACGCCGCGTAAATTACAAAAACGCCTGGTAATCGGCGGTGGTTTCGGCCTTGAGGGTCTCGGCTTCGGTAGAAGTTGGGCCCTCATCGGTGCGAAAGACGCTGCGGCGATAGAAATCGAGCTCGCGAATGGACTCGATGATGTCCTGCAGCGCGCGGTGGGCCATGCCCTTATCGGGCTGGTTGTAGTAGGCCCGCGGGTGCCAGCGCCGGGCGAGCTCCTTGATGGTGGAGACGTCGATCATGCGGTAGTGCAGCGCCTCATCCAGCCGCGGCATGTAGGCGCGGATGAAGGTGCGGTCGGTGGCGATGGAATTGCCGGCCAGGGGAGCCGGGTGCTCGCAGTGCTCGTTGATGAGCGCCAGCACCGCGTCCTCGGCCTCGCGGATGGTGGTGGTGGACTGGCGGATTTCTTTATCGAGGCCGGAGTTTGCGTGCATCTCGGTGACGAAGGAATCCATCTGTGATAGTTCCTCTTCGGTGGCGTGGACGACGAGATCGATGCCCTTGCCAAGGATGTTGAGATTGCCGTCCGTGATGACTGCGGCCACCTCGACGATGACGTGGCGCTCTGGGTCGAGGCCGGTCATTTCCAGGTCGATCCACACGAGGCGATCGTATTTTGCGGCGATTTCGGGAGAAGACATGCGTTCCATTCTAACCCCGGCCGGCCGGGCCCTCCGCGCGCCCCGATCCGCACCCCGCAAAGCAAAAAGAAAAATTTACCTATCGTTTTACCGACACTGGGAAGTGATTTACGGCATACTTTCTATATCGTGCTTCACAAGGGAGGTGCGAATGACTAAGGAGTTTCTCGATGGCAAACTTTCTCGATGCCCTCAATTCCATAATTTGGTCGCCCGCCCTCGTGTTTTTGTGCTTGGGTGCGGGTGTTTATTTCACCGTGGTAACGCGGGGCCTGCAGGTCCGCTGCCTGCCGGATATGCTGCGGCAAATTTCCAAGGGCGAAAAATCCGATGACGGTGTTTCTTCCTTCCAATCGCTGATGGTCTCGCTATCCGGCCGCGTGGGTGTGGGTAATATCGCCGGCGTGTCCACGGCAATTGCCTTCGGTGGCCCTGGTGCGGTGTTCTGGATGTGGGCTGTGGCGCTTTTGGGCTCGTCCACCTCCTTCATCGAGTGCACCCTGGCGCAGATTTATAAAGAAAAGGACCAGGACACCGGCGAGTACCGCGGTGGCCCGGCTTACTACATCGAAAAGGCGTATAAGCACACCAAGGCTGCGCCGTTCATGATGGTCTATGGCATCCTCTTTGCCATCGCCATGATTTTGGCCACCAGCTACTTCCTGCCCGGCATTCAGGCCAATGCTGTGGCCGCAGCGGCCGATACCGCGTGGGGTGTTAACTCCACCTGGGCCGCGGTGGTCCTGGCCGGCATTTTGGCCATCATCATTATCGGTGGCGTCAAGCGCATCGCTAACTTCGCCACCCTGGTCGTGCCGTTTATGGCCGTGATTTACATCGGCATCTCCATCGTCGTGATGCTCATCAACTACTCGCAGATTCCAGAGGTCTTTGGTCTTATCTTTAAGTCTGCCTTCAACCTCGAGGCCGGGTTCTCCGGCATGCTGGGTGTGGCCATCATGTGGGGTGTCAAGCGCGGTATTTACTCCAACGAGGCTGGCCAGGGTACCGGCCCGCAGTCCGCTGCCGCCGCGGAGGTCTCCCACCCGGCTAAGCAGGGCTTCGTGCAGTCCTTCGCCGTGTACATCGACACCCTCTTCGTCTGCTCCGCAACGGCGTTCATGATCATCTCCACGGATATGTACACCGTATTCCGCGGCGAATCCGAGGATGGCGAGGTTGTCTACCAGGGCTCGCTTCCCGATGACGTCGCGGTCGGCCCCGGCTTCGTCCAATCCGGCCTCGATAGCGTCTTTGCCGGCTGGGGCCCGACGTTTATCGCCGTGTCCATTGCTTTCTTCGCCTTTACCACCGTGCTTGCGTACTACTACATGTCCGAGGTCAACCTGACCTACTTCAACCGTTGGGTCAAGTCTCGCCCGATTCGCCGCGGCCTGGTGTGGGCGCTGCGCATCCTGATTATCGTCTCGGTCATCGTGGGTGCTACCACGACTCCGGGCTCGGCCTGGGCGCTGGGCGATATCGGCGTGGGCACCACCGCATGGCTAAATATCATCGCCATCCTCTTCCTGCAGGTGCCGGCGCTCAAGGTCCTGAAGGACTACGAGAAGCAAAAGAAGGCGGGCAAGGATCCGGAATTCGACCCAGAGGCGGTGGGTATCAAGAATGCCGACTTCTGGGTGGACCGCAAAAACGCCCGCGCGGCGGCACAAGCCGCCAGCAAGCAAGCCGCCGACGAGAATGCGGAAAGCTAGCCCATCTGGGAATAAAACCGCCCAATGAGCGGCGCGATGACTGGGGTCGGCAGCACCTTGCTGACCACGTTCATCGCCTTTGACAAGGGGCCAGGGACCACGCGTCGCTGGCCTTTTTGCATGGCCGCGATGGTCTCTTTGGAGCAGGACTCGTAGGTGGTCCACAGCGCATCGGGCACGACCTTATCCACGATGGTCTGGTCCTCTTCGGCGATGGTCGCCTCGCGCACCGGCCCAGGAGCTAGCAGGGTACAGTTGATGCCAGAGCCCTTGAGCTCATAGTGCAGCGCCTCCGTAAACGCATTCACCCCGGCCTTGGTAAAGACGTAGGTCGCATTATTGGGGATGGGGATATTGCCGGCCGTTGAGCCCACATTGCAGATGGCACCCGCACGCCGCGGGAGCATATGTTCCAGCGCGGCGCGGGTCAGGCGGTGCACGGCGGTGCCATTTAAGGCGAATTGGGAGGACTCGTAGCCCCAGTCCTGGTCCATGAAGGGCCCGAAGCTGGCGATGCCGGCGGAATTGACCAGGATAGAGACTTCCTTGGAGGAGATGGCATCAATGACTACCTCGACCCCTTCATCGGTGGCCAAATCCGCGGGCAGGGCACTGGCCTCAATATGGTGGCGGCGCTCAAGTTCTGCGGCTATGTCTTCCAAGATTTCGCCGCGCCGGGCAACGAGGATGACGTTATAGCCCATCGCCGCAAAATCGTGGGCCATCGCCTTGCCGATGCCCTGACTAGCGCCCGTAACCAGGGCATAGGAGGTACGAGATGGTGCCGGAAGTGACATTGTCGAGCCTTTCGAAGGAGCCGTTTGCTAAAGACCCCAGCGTAGACAAAAAGCCGGCATGCTGCGAAAAAGTCTCGAGGCTTCACAGGTATAAAGAAGTTCGAGGGGCCTCCTAATAGGCCATCAGGCGGCCATTCAGCTCCCCGTGACTGCTACGCTCCGGAGAAATATCGGGAGTGTGACTGGCGGAGGTTTTCCTCACTCGCGCTAGCAACCGCCACAATTTCCATATCCGGGTCATTATTGGATCGGTCTAAACGCAATTGTTCACGCGTAGCTGCGGAGAGTGAATCGAACTTTTCACATCGGACAGTGCCCTTTTTGCGATGGTATTCAATCAAGAATGCTGGCATGGAGCTTGTCACTTGGGCCCGACCCCCGGAAAGTGGACACATCGGGGGCTAGCTATGCTGCTTTGGTCAGTATAGCCGAAGTCTCGGTTTCAAAGACATCAGGCGCTACAAGATTGCACCAGGAGTGCCGCCGGCGCGTGTTGTAGCGCATGCACCACCGGAAGACTTCCTGACGACAGGAGATCGGACTGTCAAAAACTTTCCTATCGCGCAAGACTTCCCGCTTTAAGGTGGCGTTAAACGATTCTGCTAGGGCTTCTATCAGCACTCGTTCCTACCGCTCCCATGGACTGGCGTACACCTAACGACGAGCAGTAATTTCTAAAAGCTTGTGAGGTGTACACACTGCCGTGATCGGAATGGAAAATAGCCCCGTCCAGACTGCCACGCACATCATGTGCGTGGGCTAGAGCATCGATGACTAGTGAGACTCGCATGTGGTCTGCGAGTGCATAACCTGCAAGTTTACGCGAATAAGTATCAATGACTGTGGCCAAATACATGTTTTTCCCTCCCTTACACGGCAGGTAAGTAATGTTACCGACATACACACGGTTCGGCTCGTCAGCTGTGAATATACGGCCTAGTAAATCCGGCATGACGCGGTGGTCAGGCTTACGCCTGGTAGTGATGCATCGACGCCGTTTGCTAAAGCCTTGAAGTCCCATGGCTTTCATGATTCGTGCGACTTTCTTGTGATTGACCGGGGTATACGCCGTGTCTTCCTTGAGGCTTGCGGCGATGCGTTTAGCACCATAAAGCCCGTGCTCATCATCAAAGACGGTTGTGATCCTTGCACCAATAACGGCATCAGAATACATCTTTAACCTGCGTTTTTCGCGGGTTTTGACCCATTTGTAGAACGAGGAGCGATTGAGCTTTAACACGTGGCACATCCGCTTGACCGAGTATTCGGTTCGGTGGTCATCGACAAACTGGAAGCGGATCACCAGTGAGTCTCTTCGGCAAAATATTTCGCAGCCTTACGCAGGATGTCACGTTCTTCGCGCAGTTTTGCGTTTTCTTTCTCTAGCTGGCGGATTCGCGCAGAATCATTCAGCTCTTGGGCTTTATCATGTACCGCTTTAATGCGGGCACGTTTGCCGGTGCCGTACTTCTTGACCCAAGAGTGTAGCGAGGCACGGTTGATACCGAGCTCGGCTGATGCTGAGTTCAGCGAGAGGTCCTCGTTGTTCTCATAGAGGGCTACGGCATCGCGTTTGAACTGTTCGGAGTACCTGGACATGGTGGTAGATTACCTTTCTTCCCAGCTCGACTGGGCTGGATATCAGGTGTCCACCAAATGGGGGTCAGGTCCCTTTCCTTTCTGTGCGATGTCTGACCGTACTTTAACTAATTCCGAAAGTCTATCTTCGAGTATGCCAAAAGCACGGCTCCTCAGCTGACGAATTTGCCGAGGTCAAGCCCGGGGTCAAGTCCGGTGGGCAAATCCTAGAGTGCTTCAGATGATATTTGGACACTCGAGCGTAACCATTACGAAGGACAGATACGGTCATCTTTATCCGGAAGATTTAAGCGCGTTCACTTCCGGTTGCGATACGTTATTTTCAAAGGATTGTGCCCATTGTGTGCCCAAAGGCCACTTTCTTCGCGGTGTTAATCCGTCAGAAAGTGGCCTTGAGCTGCGGTGCCCCCAGCAGGACTCGAACCCGCGACACATGGGGTAGAAACCCACTGCTCTAATCCGCTGAGCTATGGGGGCTGGACAGCACACTCATATTAGCTCACAGCCACGGCGATTCCTAAGCCAGGGGCCGGGCGGAATCGTGCGAGCGCAAAATGTCGACCAATTCTTGGGCGGCCGGGGTAAGTTCGCGGTCGGAGCGATATGCCAAGATGGCATGGAAGCGCGGAAGATCCTCTTTGACCGTTAGTTTAGCGATGCCCTGCGGATGCAGCGCGGGGGCGCACCGGGGCATGAAGCTGATGCCAAAGCCACTGGAAATCATCGGGATGGCGGCATGCAGCGATGCGACGTCTTGAATGTGATCCGGCTTGTAGGAGGGGTGGTTCTCCCACAGGTCATCGTAAAGCTCCGCCATGCCTGGAAGCTCGCGGCAGTGGGGAGGCACCAGCCAGGTTTCCTCGCGCAAGTCCTGCAAGGAGACAGGGGAAGGAAGGTCTGCCATGGCCTCTGGCACCGCGAGGGAGTAGTCGAATTCGGCGACGTCGTGGATGGTGAGCTCGGGAGAGTAGCGGCGGATGAAGGCTTTGGGGTCGGACGTCGGCAAGAGCGCGAGGTCCACCTGGCCTTCCAAGAGCCGCTTGATGGCAGTGGCGGCGGTGGAATCATCCAGGCTGATGCGGGCTGAGGGGTGGAATTCGGTGAGCTCGGAGAGGACGGAAGGGGTAAATTCCCAGTTTAAGATGGGGCACGACGTCAGGGACACGGTATTGGCGTTATCGCCGGTGATTTCGCTGATGTGGCGTTGGGCATCGGCAAGCAGGGCATCGACCTTGAGGGCGGTGTCATAGACATAATCACCCGCCTCCGTGGTGGTTACGCCCGAGCGCCCGCGGGAGAGCAACTGGGTATTGAGCTCCTTTTCCAATTTGCGGATGGAAAGGCTCAGGGAGGGCTGGGTCATTTCAAGGGCTGCGGCGGCATGGGTGAAGGACCCATTGTCTACAACGGCACGGAAATAAAGAAGTTGACGGGTGTCCATAGGCTCTATCATGGCACATTCAGGGGCAAAATATGCGTTCGCTTTGCATTAGGGTGGCCCTATAGAATGCGAGCTATGGTCAATACGCTGGTCAAAGGCACGCAGTCTGGAACGCAAAAACCCCGTCCTTCCTGGGGAATTTTTATTGCAGCAATGCTTTTTGCTGGCTTGGTCGCGGGGTTCATTTCCCTATTCTTATTGGCTGATTCCTTGGCTGCCCTAGGTATTCCGGACCCCGGGCGGATTACCACCTTTGGCCTGCCGCTTTTCCGTGGGCTGGCGTGGCTGTTGATGGCGCTGTCCGTGGGCTCCTTTCTGGCCTCGTCGTTTCTCATCGCCCCGCGCGGGGACAACGATTCCCTCATCGAGGCGCCTTTATCGGTCGACGGCCATATCGCCGCCCGCACTGGCACGTGGTCGGCCTTCGGCGTTGCGGCCGTGGGGCTGGTAGAAATCCCGATGATCATGTCGGACCTGACCGGCACGCCATTTTTTAAGGTCTTCAACCTGACCATTTTGAAAATGGCCTTTACGGAGATTTCCTCCACCATCGTGTGGGGAATCGCGGTGCTTATCGCCCTTACCGTGGGAATTATTGGCAGCTTCAGCCGCACCTGGGCCATGCAGCCGGTCCTGCTTTTGCTGTCCATCCTGCAGGTGGTTCCCATCGGACTTGAGGGCCACTCCGCGACCGGCGGCGACCACGACTACGGCACGAACTCGCTGCTGTGGCACCTGGTATTTGTGATGCTGTGGGTGGGCGGCCTCATGGCGCTCATCGCGCACGGACGGCGCCTGGGCCCGAACCTCGCCTTCGCCGTCAAGCGCTATTCCGCCATCGCATTCATGGCCATCGTCGTGCTGGCCGTGTCTGGCCTGGTCAATACGCTCATCCGGATGGATATTTCGGACCTGCCGCAATCGCCCTACGGCATCATCCTGATCACCAAATTCGTGCTCACCATCCTGCTGGGCATTATGGGGCTTATCCACCGTGAACTCACCATTCCGCAGTTAGATAAAAACCCGCGGCTCTTTATCCGCATCGCCATCGTGGAGCTCGCGGTCATGGCGGGCACGATTGGCGTAGCCATCACCTTGGGGCGCACCGTGCCGCCGCCACCGCGGGATCCGAACTTGAGCTCCATGCAGATCCTCATGGGCTATAACCTGCATGAGGCGCCCACGGTATTCAATATCTGGACGATGTTCCGCTTTGACATCATGTTTGGCACGATTGGCCTGCTCTTGGCCGCGGCATATGGCTACTGCGTTTACCGCGTGCACAAGCGCGGATTGAGCTGGGACAAGGGGCGCACCGCGTGGTTTATGGTCGGTTCGCTGGGCCTTACGCTCGTCATGTCCACTGGCCTAGGCCTGTACATGCCAGCAATGTATTCCATCCACATGCTGGTGCACATGATTTTGTCCATGACCATTCCGCTGCTCATGGTGCTAGGCGCGCCCGTCACCTTGGTCATGGAGGCCTACGAACCGGGTCCGAAGGGCCAACCCAGCCCGCACGATTATGCCTTGGCGCTGACCCAATCTAAGTTCGTGCGGGTCATTACCAATCCCTTCGTGAACTTGGCGCAGTACCTCTTTTTCCTCTACGTGCTCTACCTTTTCCCGAGCCTGTACGAATTCGCCATTTCGGAGCACGCCGGCCACCTCATCATGAACTACGTGTTCCTCATTTCCGGCTACTTCTACTTCTGGGAGGTCATTGGCCCAGATCCCTTGCCTAAGCGCCATTCCACGCCTTTCCGGCTTGGCATGCTTTTCTTGTCGATGCCCTTCCACCTCTTCGCCGGCGTGTACCTGATGCAGCTGCAGACGGTGCTTGGCCTCGACTTCTATCAGTACCTCGAGCTGCCTTGGGATCAAGACTTGCTGCAGGACCAGCGCGTGGGCGGGGGCATCGCCTGGGGCTTTGGCCAATTCCCCTTGGTCATTGTCTTTGGCAAGCTCTTTTTGGATTGGCTGCGCGATGACCGCGCGACGGCGCGGCGCCACGATGTGCAGGCGGAGGCGGACGATGACGCTGAGCTCGCCCGCTATAACGCGATGCTGGAGGATATGAGCCACGGCGATGAAAGCGGATTCCGCGGGCACTAATTTATTGCCCACCTGTGGATAACCCACCCGAAAGTGACCATCCTGGCGCCACTTTGTTGAAGAAAACAACAAGTTATCCACAGCGTTGATGGTCATAGCATGGTGCGGGTTGCGCTGCGGCAGCAGGATGTGAAGGCGAGCGAGGGACATACCACTCGCGAACCCACAACCTAGTAAAGGAATTTCAGCACCATGTCTCAATATCCAGTGATGTTAACCGGCCGCCTTACCCAAGATCCCATCTTGACCAAGACCTCGACCGGCGCATATAAAACCAAGCTGCGCATCGCATCCTCGCGGCGCGTGCCTGATCGCCCCGCCGATACCGGCACCGACGCCGATAACCAACGCGGCCAGCAGCAGTGGCGCGATGTAGACCACCTCTTTATTGACGTGGAGATGTGGAACCAATTTGCCATCAACGTCAAGAAATCCCTGGCCAAGGGCATGCCGCTACTGGTCTGCGGCTCGATCGTCTCCGACCAGTGGCGCGATGATGAAGGCAAGGACCACTACCGCACCTTTATCAAGGCGCAGTATGTGGGCCTGGACCTAAACCGCCACGTCATCGGCGCAAAGCGCTTGGCGCCGCAATACAACCAGGAAAACATCGCCATCCCAGAGCTTGGCGAAAACGAAGTTGTGCCCGACGTAGATAACTCCGCGCCGGGCGATACCGCCGCTGATACCGCTGCAGACCGCATCCAAGCGGGAAATAGTGCGGCAGCCCAAGACGGCGAGGAAGTAGCAACGCAAGAGGAGGAGGCCGCCGAAACCGTGCATGCATAGCGCCAGCCATTCGCCTCGGGTTCGCCCGACCCGAGGCACCTAGGCGCGCATTCTGATGTAGTGTTTGTGTAGATAAATACGTCTCCCAAATTTTTGCAAAGGGGTAAAAAGTGGGCGAATTCATCTACACGATGAAAAACGTGCGCAAGGCAATTGGCGATAAGGTCATCCTTGATGATGTCACGATGGCGTTCTACCCGGGCGCCAAGATTGGTGTGGTCGGCCCCAACGGTGCCGGTAAGTCCTCCATTCTGAAGATCATGGCCGGCTTGGATCAGCCTTCCAATGGTGAGGCATTCCTTGATCCGGGCGCTACCGTGGGCATCCTGCAGCAGGAGCCGCCGCTGAATGAAGAAAAGACCGTGCGCGGCAACGTCGAGGAGGGCCTCGGCGATATCTTTGAAAAGAAGCAGCGCTTTGAGGAAATCGCCGAAGAAATGGCGACCAACTACAGCGATGAGCTCATGGCGGAAATGGGAAAGCTGCAAGAGGACTTGGACGCCGCCGATGCATGGGAGGTTGATTCCAAGATCGAGCAGGCGATGGAGGCATTGCGCTGCCCGCCTTCCGATGCCCCAGTGACCAACCTCTCCGGTGGTGAGCGCCGCCGCGTGGCTCTGGCTAAGCTCCTGTTGACGGAGCCAGACCTGCTGCTTTTGGACGAGCCCACCAACCACTTGGACGCCGAGTCCGTGGAGTGGCTGGAAAAGCACTTGGCGGATTACCCAGGTGCCGTCCTAGCCGTCACCCACGACCGCTACTTCCTGGACCACGTCGCGGGTTGGATCTGCGAGGTGGACCGCGGCAAGCTGTACCCGTACGAGGGCAACTACTCCACCTACCTGGATAAGAAGCAAGAGCGCCTCCAGGTCGCCGGTAAGAAGGACGCCAAGCTGCGCAAGCGCTTGAAGGACGAGCTGGAATGGGTTCGTTCCGGTGCCAAGGCTCGCCAGGCTAAGAACAAGGCTCGTTTGGAGCGCTACGAAGAGATGGCTGCAGAGGCGGAGAAGTACAAGAAGCTGGACTTCGAGGAAATCCAGATTCCTACGCCGCCGCGCTTGGGCAATAAGGTCGTCGAGGCAAAGAACCTGGTCAAGGGCTTCGATGATCGCACCTTGATTAAGGACTTGTCCTTCACCCTGCCGCGCAACGGCATCGTCGGTGTTATCGGCCCGAACGGTGTGGGTAAGACCACGCTGTTTAAGACCATCGTTGGTTTGGAAGAGCCGGATGATGGCTCGGTTGAGGTCGGCGAGACCGTCAAGCTGTCCTACGTGGACCAGAACCGCGAGAACATCGACCCAGAGGCTACGGTGTGGGAGGTCGTCTCCGGCGGACTGGATTATATTCACGTTGGCCAAAATGAGATGCCATCGCGCGCATACCTTTCCGCCTTCGGTTTCAAGGGCCCGGATCAGCAAAAGCCGTCGAAGGTGCTCTCCGGTGGTGAGCGCAACCGCTTGAACTTGGCGCTGACCTTGAAAGAGGGCGGCAACCTTATCCTTCTTGACGAGCCAACCAACGACTTGGACGTCGAAACCCTGGGTTCGCTAGAAAATGCCTTGGAGAAATTCCCTGGATGTGCCGTAGTTATTTCCCACGACCGCTGGTTCTTGGACCGCACCTGTACCCACATTCTGGCGTGGGAAGGCAACGTTGCCGAGGGGCAATGGTTCTGGTTTGAGGGTAACTTTGGTGACTATGAGAAGAACAAGGTAGAGCGTCTGGGAGAAGACGCCGCCCGTCCTTCTCGCGTCACTCACCGCAAGCTCACCCGATAATCCCTGAGGAGAATGATGGCGACCGATAACGCGCATACCCACCAAGTGCCCACCCGCTGGGGCGATTTCGATATGTACGGCCACATGATGAACGCCAACTATATTGAGGTTGCCCAGGAAGCACGCTTGGCTTTTGCCAAGGAGAATATCTATGCCAAGGGCATCGATTTCATGGCCTTGGTGCGCCATCTCGACGTGGACTATATGCGCCCCATTCCCTTTGAGGGCAATGCCCACGTCATCGTGGAAACCACCGTTTCCCACATCGGCTCGTCGTCCTTTACCACTTCCCAGCAGGTCAAGACCGCTGCAGGGGAGGTAGCGGCCACGGTGAATTGTGTGCAGGTAGTCATTGACAAGAAGAAGCACACCCCGCGCCCGCTGACGGATGAGGAAAAGGATATTCTGCAGATGAGCGCCTCCTAAACGGCGCACTGTGCACACATAGAAAGGTAGGGCCCGCAAGCCATGGTCACCGAGTCGCTTGAAGTTCGCAGCGGAGGACCTGGCTTGCGGGCCCTTCTTGCGCGCGCAGTTGGGGTAGACGCGACTGCGTCGGTGCGCCTGCGCCAGCTTGCCGATGACGTCGTTGACGCCTTCGTCACCACCCCCTTCGAGGTCGTAGCCTCCCGGCGGGTGCAGGGGAAAGTTTCCCGCGATGGAGCAGTGGTGTCCGCGTCGACGCTGGAGCAACAGCTCGCGGAACACGATGGCACCGGCATTATGGAACTCGGCCCGTCCCGCGATGCGTCGTGGCCGGGCGCATTGCCCCCGGCGACCGGCTTTAGCGTGGTAGATACCCTGCCGGTGACGGTAGTTCGCGAGCTCTCGGACCAGGGGCAGAAGCTGACTCGGGAGTTTTCTGGACCCATGGGCCCGCCGCCCAGCCTGCTTAATCAGACCGTGGTCACGGTTGAGGGCAATGGGCAGACGGTGGAAATCCCGATGCGGATGATTTTCGCCTGCACCAACCTGGGCCTAATCCCGGGGTTCTCTGCCTCTATGGATATACCCCGGCACCTGCGCGTATCGAGCCTTGGCCGGTGGGTGCGCCTTGATGCGCCGTTTGGCAGCATCTACCGTTCCACGCGGCTATCCGTGCTGTAAAACTCCCCGAATCTGGTATTCCGCCGCCCAAAACGGAAAGTGATTAATACCTATAACCCACTAGTCGGGGGTGGTGGGCCTTCCCGGTGCTCGCCTTTTTAACCCTATACACTGCAGTATCGTGGAAATCATGATTATTGTAGTCACCCCCGTTCGTGAAATACGCACAAACTTATATTCTCCTTCTCATTCTGCGTTAACCTGACAGCGAGAAGTAAATTTTCGCCTCTGTAACCAACACATGAAGGAGAACCTCCGTGCGCATTTCTGTACCCAAAGAAATCATGAATAATGAAAGCCGCGTCGCCCTCACCCCAACCGAGGTGCGGACCTTGGTTACTGATGGGCACGAGCTATTCATCGAATCGGGCGCGGGCGTAGGCGCGTCCTTTCCCGATGAGGAATACGTAGAGGCTGGCGCTACCATCGTTGATTCTGCGGACGAGACGTGGGCCAAGGCCGAGCTTCTGCTGAAGGTAAAGGAGCCGCTCGAGTCCGAGTACCAGTACCTGCGCTCTGATCTCACCGTCTTTACCTACCTCCACTTGGCGGCGGATCGCCCGTTGACGGAGGCGCTGACGGAAGCGAAGACAACCTCCATTGCCTATGAAACCGTGACGGACCGCCGCGGCACCCTGCCGCTTTTGACCCCCATGTCCCAGGTCGCCGGGCGCTTGGCTGTCATCGAGGGCTCGCACCACCTGCTGTCCACTCAGGGCGGCCGTGGCCTCCTGGTTTCTGGCATCCCGGGCACCCAGCCTGCGCGCGTGGTGGTCATCGGCGGCGGCCAGGTAGGCGCGTCCGCGGTGGCGATGGCGCACGGTCTCCGTGCAGAGGTCACGGTCTTGGACGTGGATCCGCATGTCCTGCAGCGCTTTGATGACCAGTACGCCGGCGGCGTGCGCACCCTGATCTCTGATCCGTCTACGCTGGATAAGGAGCTGGAGGAGGCCGATCTCGTCATTGGCGCCGTCCTAATTCCAGGCGCTGCGGCACCGAAGCTGGTGCGCGAGGAGACCGTGAAGAAGATGAAGGAGGGCGCGGTGCTTGTCGATGTCGCCATCGACCAAGGCGGCTGCTTCGAGAACTCGCGCAAGACCTCCCACGACGAGCCGACCTTCAAGGTGCACGACACCCTCTTCTACTGCGTGGCCAATATGCCCGGTGCGGTGGCCAATACCTCGGCCCGCGCCTTGGCCTCGGCGACGCTGCCGTATATCCGCGCGGTGGCCAACGACAACCTGGATGCCGCGATCGAGCGCTTCCCAGGCTTGCGCTCCGGCGTGATGACCCGCGGCGGCAAGCTGATATCTGAGCCGGTACGCCAGGCTTTCGACTGGAAAGACTAAGCATCCGGCAGCGCTAACTTGGCGCTAGCGCACAGTAAAAGAGGCCCGCGCACTTACCTAATGTAGAAGTGCGCGGGCCTCTTTGTACAGCCTGTAACGCCTTGCACAGGCAGCGCTACAAGCAGGTGAAACTTAAGGCGCTCTATTGATGAGCATGGCGGCGACGCGCTGCATGTGGTCCCAAATCATGGTGCGATACGCCGGCGGGATGGTGTCTTCCTCGATACTATCGAGGGATTTTCCCATCAGCTCGAGCCAGCGGTCGTGAGCTTCCATATCAATGGGAAAGGTTGCATGCCGCATGCGCAGGCGCGGGTGGCCGCGGTTTTCGGAGAAGTGTTGGGGACCGCCCCAGTACTGAATCAGGAACCAGGTAAGGCGCTGTTCCGCGCCTTCCCAATCCTGATCCGGGTACATGGGGCCAATCACGTCATCTTCTTTGACCTGGTCATAAAAGCCATGCACGAGGCGCTCAAAGGTAGGGGTCCCACCGATGGCTTCATAGACGGAATTCATTTAGGCATCGTCTCCCTTATGCGGATTGGCAATGCCGATGCCGTGTGGGTAAGGGGTGCTGATGCCCTCTGCGTGCATGACGTTGAGGACGCGGGACTGGACAAAGCGCTGGACATCCCACTGGCGGCCCGGCAGCGTCTTGGTGGACACGCGGAAGGAGACGTAGTCCGGCTCGAACTTGGACATGCCGTCGATGCGCGGGGTGCTGAGCACCATCTTGCGGATCTTTTCGTCCTTGACGGCATCTTTGACGGCCTTGTCGATGACCTCGCCGGCAACCTCTGGGTCATTGGAGAGCCCGACAGGGATTTGGATGCGGGCAACGGAGTACTCATCGGAGTGGTTAGCCACCTGCAAGATTTCGCCATTGCGGACGTACCACAGGGCACCGTCGATATCGCGGACGGTGGTAATGCGCAGGGAAATGGACTCGACGTCACCGAAGACGCCGTTGCCTAAGTCAATGACATCGCCAATGCCGTATTGATCCTCAATGAGCATGAAGATACCGGAGAGGAAGTCTCGGACCAGTTCTTGTGCACCGAAGCCGAGGGCAACACCGATAACACCGGCAGAAGCGATCAGCGGGGCAACGTTGACTTCCAATTCATCCAGGATGGCAATGCCAGCCGAAACCCAGACCACGATGGCAACCGCCGATCGCCCCACGCCGGCGAGGGTCTTGATGCGCGAGGCGCGGCGCGCCTCCCTGGTTTCTCGCAGGGTGTCATCTGGCTGGCTATCCTCCCCAGACCTGCTGCGGGTGCGGCTGGGCTTTTTGAGGGTGGAGGCCTTAATGCTGTTTTTCGCCAGCCGGTTGATGAGGTGGCGCAGCGCCCAGTGCGCAATGAAGGCCAAAATGATAATGAGGCCGATGCGGATGGGCCGCTCGATAAGCCAAAGTTGAACGTTCTCGTCGTTCCAGAAGCTGGATACGGACTCTACTGCATCGTCTTTTTTCTCTGCAGCGCCCTGAGCCATGGTAAATAGGTTCGTACTCATCATTCTTTCTTGATCGTGGACACAAACTAACCGCACCCATTCTAGAGGAGAATCCTGAAATCTCACTGACGGCGCCGAATCGGCAATGCGTGGAGAGGGCAGAATATAAATTGCCGAATGGCCGGTGTGGATGAACCGCTTAGTCTACGATTGGGAGGCATGACTGAACACAGCGCGCATAACTTGGCAAAAGGATTTTCATCCCGTTCCATTCACGCTGGATATCACCCGGATCCGCACATGGGATCCATCAACGTGCCGATCTACGCCTCGACTACGTTCGCCCAGGATGGCCTCGCGCAACTGCGCGGCGGCTTTGAATACGGGCGCGTGGCCAACCCGACGGTTCGCTCGCTTGAAAAGACCTTGGCCGCGCTGGAGGGCGCGGATTACGCCCGCGTCTTTGCCACCGGCATGGCAGCCGCCGATACGATGGTGCGCATCTTGGTGCGCCCCGGTGACCACGTCATCTTGGGCAATGACTCCTACGGCGGTTCCTACCGCCTGCTTAATGATTTCACGGAGTGGGGCGTGGAGATGTCCATCGTTAATACCTGCGATGTGGATGCCGTCGCCGCCGCGGTGAAGGACAATACCAAGCTCATCTGGCTGGAAACCCCGACCAACCCGGCGCTGAATATCACCGATATTGCGGCGGTGGCCAAGGTCAAGGGCAATGCGCAGGTGTTGGTGGATAATACCTTCGCCACGCCGTACCTGCAGAACCCGCTCGCGCTCGGCGCAGACCACGTCCTGCACTCCACCACGAAGTACTTAGGCGGGCATTCCGATGTCCTCGGTGGCGCCGTAGTTACCAATGACCCCGAGGTGGATGAGCAGCTGCTGTACTTCCAGGGCAACGTGGGCGCGGTCGCCTCTCCCTTCGATGCCTACCTGACTGCGCGTGGCATTAAGACCCTCGGCGTGCGCATGGATCGCCACTGCGCCAATGCGCAAAAGGTGGCGGAATTCTTACAGGCCCGCCCAGAGGTCAAACAGGTGCGCTACCCGGGATTGGCAGAGCACCCGGGCCACGAGCTGGCGGCGCAGCAGATGCGCGGGTTCGGCGGCATGATGTCCGTGCGCTTCCACGACCCAGAGCACGCCAAGCAGATTTGTTTGAATACGCGCCTTATTTGCCTGGCGGAATCGCTGGGCGGGGTGGAATCGCTTATCGAGCACCCGCAAAACATGACCCACGTTTCGGCCGAAGGATCGGAACTGGTGCCGCCGGAAGACATGGTGCGCATCTCCATCGGCATCGAGGACATCGATGACCTGCTGGCGGATCTACAGCAGGCGCTCGACGCCTTTAAAACGCGCTCTAAAACGCGTACTTAGTGGCCGCCGGCAACCTTGAGCAGGGAGCCAGCGGTCTTATCGGTTTCCTGCAGCATGAGCGGATCCGTTCCCGGCATGGGGGAAATCGTTGTATCCGGCCACTGCGCATAGGTGGGAATGCCCACGATATGCAGGCGTTCATCCAGGCTGCCATCTGGGTGGACGGTGCGCCGCGTGGCACCATCGGTTTCGGGGGAACCGGTGTCCTGCCTGTGATCGGCAAACGGGCGCACCCGTCCACCCTCGATCAATCCGCGGGTGAGCGGGTCGCCGGCGACGCGGATATCGGGCTTGTGCATAAAGGCATCGACAAGCGTGGGCGCCGATGCCGAGCGCGGGCCAGAAGTCAGGGTGTAATGGTCTGACTCGATCGCGAGGGTGGGGTGATCGCCGAGGAAGTGGACCAGGTGGGCATCGACAAGCGCGAGCAATTGGCGCACGCGGAAAAGCGGAGGTCCCGAGCCCACCATCTGCCCAAAGGACATGAATTGCGCGTAGCGGCCTGTGCGGGACTCGCGGGTATAGCGGCCTTCTGCGCCGAGGATGGAGGCGGGCTTGCGCGACTGGGACAGCGACCACAGCGCGGCCTTCATGGGCGAATCGTGGCCGGCTGCAGCCTCCTGGATATCGCCCTCCAGGGAATCCGCAATGTGGGCGGTGAGCGCCGAAATATCGCCGGTAAAGCCAGCAACTTGATACATCAGCTCGGTCATATCCCACGGCTGGGTGACCAGGGGAGCGAGGGCGGCGCCGAGATCATCCGGCGCGGTGGAATCGATGACCGCGAGGATCTCTTCGCGCGGGCGGAGCAGCGCCGCCGGATTCACCCGTTCCAGCGTGGTGATATACGCCTCGTAGCTATCGCGCGCGATGGCGGGCCAAACCTGGGCGTCAAAGTCGATATCCTCGGCGCCCTGCAGCTTATCGATGACCCCATGCAACCGCCGCCGCGGCATCGTGGGCGGCAGTTCGTTGTACTCGGACTTGGGGTGGAAGGGATAACCGCGGCCGGAGGCGACGATGAAACGCGGCTCCTTCCCGCTCGCCTCGTAGCGCAGGCCAGAGCGAGTGGTCGCATCCTCGACGAACCTGCCGCCGCGCTCGATGGTGGTCAGCGCCATGATGTCATAAAAGCCCATGCCAAGACCGCGCACCAACACGTCTTCGCCGGCAGGAATGTCGGCATAGTCTTGTTCCACGGGGTTGCCCGGTGCGATCCAGCGCAGCCTAGATTCCGCCAAGCGCTGCTCCTCGTCATTAAAGTGCGGCGCCATCCAGCCATAGGCTAGGACCGTGGCATCGGCGCGCACCTGCGAGCCATCGTCCAAGTGCAGGATATCGGCCGCGCCGTCCGCGGTGATGGTCTCCACGCGGTGGTGGTGGCTGACTGTGGAAATGCTCTCGGGCAAGCGCGCCAGCACCACGTCATAGACCCAGCGCAGGTACTCGCCGTATAACGCGCGGGTGGGGTTGGATTCCGGGCGGGTGGCGGCCAGCTCCGCGCGGTACTCGGTGGCAATGTGTGGGGCGGGAGGGTGCTGTGCATAAAGCTCGCGCTTGGCAGGAGTTACCTTATCGCCCTCGCCGCGCAGCAGCTGGATCCACTCGTATTGCGTCGGCCCCTCGAGCACTGGGGCGTTCACCGTCGCGCCGGGCTCGGTAAAAAGCGTGACGGCGCCCGCGCGCGTATTCATGCACAGGGTCTTGGTTTGGTCAGTTTCCCAGACGCGGCCGGCGCCGTGCTGGGCCTCGTCGATGAGGCGAACGGTGACGGGGGAGCTGGAATCATTCATGCGGGCGGACAAGCGTTCCAAGATGGAGATGCCACGCGGGCCCATGCCGACGATCGCGATTGCAGGAGTAGCCATAACCCCTATCGTTCCACATCGCGGAACGGGGTCGGACGCCGCGCACCGCTAGCATCCATTTTCCCTATGATGGGGTGGCATGACTGATACCACGAATGTGCCAGAGAAAATCGCCGTCGTTACCGGTGCCACCGGTGGCATGGGGCGCGAGATTATCAAGGATCTCGCCCGCGACTACCACGTTTATGCGCTGGGCCGCAGCGCCGATGAGCTGCCAGAGGCCGCGAATATCACGCCGGTTGCCAGCGACTTGGTCGCCGGTTTGGACGAGGGCATGCAGCTGCCCGAGCTAGAGCGGGTCGATGTGCTCGTGCACGGCGCGGCGCGCGCCACGAAGTTTTCGGTGGAAGAGGCCACCCCGCACGATTGGCGCGCCCACATGGACCTCAACGTCCACGCGCCGGCGGAGGTCACCCGCGCGCTCTTGCCGCAGCTGCGCAAGGCAGAGGGCACCGTCGTCTTCATCAACTCTGGGGCGGGGCGCAAAAGTTACGGCGATAACGTGGTCTATGCAGCAACGAAGCACGCGCTGTATGCGCTTGCCGATGCCCTGCGTATCTCCGAGCCCGGTATCCGCGTCTCCACCGTGGCGCCAGGCCCCACCGATACCCCGATGCTGGAGGGCCTGCAGGACTATAACCCGAACGAGGTTATTGCGCCCGTTGAGGTGGCGCGCGCCATCCGCACCGTTGTGGAGGCAGGGCCTACTACCCAGCTCACGGAGATCCAGGTGCGCCCGCGCATCGAGCTGAACCTCCGCAAGAAATAGTCACCTAGTTGGCGTCGACCTCTCGGTTGCGCAGGGCGCGGGCTACGCGGTCGCGCTGCTCGGTGATCGCGCGGCGCAGGCCGCCTGCCAGATCCTTCTGCAGGAAGGCATCGGCGCGATCGAGGCCGTCTTGGGTGATATCCCAGGACGGGAATAGCCCGGTGACGGTGGTCAGGCCCACCTCGGAGGACTGGGAATCCCAGATCTTTTCGGCCACCTCGAAGAATTCCGCGGTGGGCAAGAGATCATCGGAGTGCGGGTAATTTAAGCCCTCCAGCTTGGAGGTGAGCTCGCGGTTGGTGAGATCCCCGGCGACGATCTCTTCCCATACCGCGCGCTTATTATCCGCGGTGGCAATCGCGGCGCGGGCGCGCAGGGAAGAGTAGTGGCCGGTAGCGGAATTATCGCGCTTGAGCTGGGCGGCGATGGCGGCCTCGGCATCGGCAAGCGCACCCGCGGCAGCAAGCGCTGCGACGGCGAACCAGCGCAGCCCGGCATCATCGGAATCCGCGAGGAGATCGTGCAGGTAGTCGCGGGCCGGCTGATGCAGCCGAATCCTAGACAGCGCCTGCGTGCAGATGATGGAACGCTGCGCATCGGTGCTCCGGGCGCCATCGACAAGCGCCTGCGCCAAAACCGTGCTGTCTTTCGCCCACGCCGGATCCGCGTAGTTTTTCAGCGCGGTAGACGCCTGCGAGACGATGCGCTCGAGGACGGCGAGCTCGGTTTCCGCCTTCATGCCGCGGGCCACCAAGCGGATGAAGTCGCGGGCGCGCATGGTGCCGGCGCGGGTCATCTCCCAGGCGGTGGACCAACAGAGGGTGCGCGCCATGGGGTCGTCGAATTTCTCGATATTATCCAGCAGGAATTGCAGGGATCCTGCATCCAAATCGATGAGGCAGTAGGTCAGATCGTCATCGTTGGGCAGGATGAAATCGATGTCATTGAGGTTGCGCCCGACCAACTCTGGGATCTCGGTGGCCTCGCCCTCCACGTCCATCTCGAGGCGCTCGGTGCGCACGACCTTGCCGTCCTGCGTACCATACAGGCCCACTGCAACGCGGTGGGTGCGCAGGGTATCGCCGCGTTGGGTAAGGTGCGCCTGGGTGATGGTGCCGTCATCGTCGGCCGCCGTTGCAACCGCCAGGGTATTAATACCAGTGGTCTTCAGCCATTGCTGTGCCCAGAAGGAGAGATCGCGCCCGGATGCCTCCTCGAGGTGGCGGAGTAGATCGTCGAAGGTGGCATTGCCCCACGCATGGGCGGCGAAGTGGCGGCGCACGCCAGCGAGGAAGTTCTCGCGGCCAACGTAGGCCTGCAGCTGCTTGAGCACCGAGGCGCCCTTGGCGTAGGTGATGCCGTCGAAGTTTTGCTCTACGGTTTCGATATCGCTGGCATCGGTGGAAATGGGGTGGGTGGTAGGTAGCTGATCCTGCTGGTAGGCCCAGGACTTTTCCACGTTGGCGAAGGTGACCCAGGCGGTATCGTATTCGGTTTCTTCCGCCTGCGAAATGGCAGCGGACCAGGTGGCAAAGGACTCGTTGAGCCACAGGTCATTCCACCACTGCATGGTCACGAGGTCACCGAACCACATGTGGGCGAGCTCGTGGAGGACCGTATCGGCGCGGCGCTCGTACTTGTAGTGCGTGGCCTGCGAGCTAAAGACATATTCATCGCGGAGGGTCACGCAACCGGCGTTTTCCATCGCGCCGGCGTTGAACTCGGGGACGAAAATCTGGTCGTACTTGCCAAAGGGGTAGGGGAAGCCGAAGTTGCGGTGGTAGAAGTCGAAGCCCTGCTTGGTCTCAGTAAAGAGGCGCTCGGCATCGAGGGAATCTGCCAGCGAAGCGCGGCAATAGATACCGAGTGGAACCTCGAGCTGTTGCGCCGGCTTGCCCTCGGGGTGCTCGGTCAGCTCGCCGCGCCAGGTATCGGTGACCTCGTGGTAGGGGCCTGCGCACAGGGCAACCAGGTAGGTCGATAGCGGGTAGTCGATCTTAGAATGGGAGGTATCTCCCTCGCAGGTGACCGGGCCATTGGTGATAATGGTCCACTCCTCTGGGGCCTTAAAGTGCAGGGAGTAGGTGGCCTTCAGATCCGGCTGGTCGAAGCAGGCAAAGACGCGCTTGGCATCGGCAGTTTCAAACTGGGTGTAGAGGTAGACCTCGTTATCGGCGGGATCCACGAAGCGGTGCAGACCCTCGCCGGTACGGGAGAAGGGGATTTCCGCGGTGACCTCGAGCGTGTAGTCCGCTACCTGCAGTCCGGAGAGGGGAATGCCGTAGGTGGGGTCATAGGACTGCGTGGGCAGCGGGTTTCCATTCAGGCGCACCTCGTGCAGCTTGTCCGCGCGCAGATCGATGAAGGTAGAACCGGCCTCCTGGGTGTTAAAGCGCACCGTGGTGGTGGACAGGAAGTGGGTATCGGAATGCTTAAGGTCTAAAGTGACATCGTAGTGGTCAACCTTGAGCATCTGGGAGCGATTTTTTGCTTCCTCCCACGTGAGGTTTACAGAGGTCATTGCCTAGATTCTCCTTTGCTAACGAAAATAGTGATGCATCAAGGTTAGCAGCGCGTTTACAGTGGTGGGGCAAACTGCACTTATTTCAAGGAGGAATAATGACTACCCCAGTTAAGTTTTGGTTCGATGCTTCTTGCCCCTTCGCATGGGCAACGTCCCGCTGGATCAAAGAGGTAGAAAAGGTCCGCGATATTGCCGTGGAATTCGAGCCGATGTCCCTGTCGGTGCTTAATGATGGCCGCGATCTTGATCCCGAATACATGGAAATGATGGAGGCCAACTGGGGCCCTGCCCGCGTATTTGCCAAGGTTAAGACCGAGCAGCCGGAAAAGGTAGATGAGCTCTATACCGCCATGGGCACCCTGATTCATGCCAAGGGCAACGGCGGTAAGAAGGGCGATGGCGGCTATGACGAGTTCATCGCCCAGGCATTAGAGCAGGTTGGCCTCCCCGCAGACTTTGCGGAGGTGGCCCACACCGAGGAATACGATGAGAAGCTGCGCGAATACCACCACAACGGCATTTCTTCCGTGGGCGATGAGGTAGGCACCCCGGTTATTAAGCTGGGCGATACCGCCTTCTTTGGCCCGGTTATTACCCGCGTTCCCAAGGGTGAGGAAGCTGGTGAGCTTTTCGATGCCTCCGTGCGCCTAGCCCAGTTCCCTTACTTCTTCGAGCTCAAGCGCTCCCGCACGGAGATGCCGCAGGTAGAAGAGGACTAGTTATAAGCGCTGCTGGTCTTGCTTGCGGCGCACCGCGGCGGCTAGGCAGCACACCGCGATGACCGGCGTGAGTAAAAACGCCGGTACCCCGGCGATATTGATGATGGGCAGGGCCGTTTGCGCTTGGAATTCTGACCAAGCGGCGGCCACCCACGTAGCCCATGAGGCCGCGGTGAGCAGGGATAAAATCCCAATCACCGCGGCCAAACCGCCGAGGCGATTTTTCTTTATTACCCGCTGATTCAGCCACCACAGCCCCAGAACAAGGTGGGCGACAGTAAACAGTACGGTATGAATAAGCGGCACAAGGTAGTTCTTATTAGTTAAGAAAATATTCGCCGCAAATAACAGCACCGCAATAGCAAGGATGCTGCCGTAGAGTGCGAGGACGCGAGGGCTCATGTTTTAGCCTTTCTGTGCAGCACGTAATCTGCGCTTTAGCTTAACAGCGCCGGGCTATGAGCGAAATAGGATGTGCAAAGTGGTGCCTAGGAGGCAGTGGTGCCGGTATTGTGGGGGTTATGCGCGTATATCTTGGAGCTGACCACGCAGGTTTTGAGACCAAAAACCTGATTTCTGAACACCTCACCAAACAAGGCCATGACGTTATCGACTGCGGCGCTCATACCTATGACGCCGAGGATGACTACCCCGCATTCTGCATTGAGGCGGCCCTATGTACCGTCAACGATCCAGGTTCCCTGGGAATCGTGCTGGGCGGATCCGGAAATGGCGAGCAGATTGCTGCCAATAAGGTCAAGGGCGCGCGCTGCGCGCTGGCGTGGTCGCCGGAGACCGCGCGCCTGGCCCGCGAGCACAATAATGCGCAGCTCATCGGCATCGGTGGGCGCATGCATTCGCAAGAAGAGGCCCTAGAAATTGTGGATGCCTTCTTGGATCAAGAATGGTCCCGCGCCGACCGTCACCAGCGCCGCATCGATATCCTCGCAGAATACGAGCGCACCAATATCCCACCCGAGCTGCCCAAGGACCCGCGCTAAAGCCGCCAGGTTCCTTGAATAAACATAAATGAACGCCGCGGGCCTTTGGGCCACGCGGCGTTTTATATGGTGGTTACACCAAACGCATTAGGCGTCGTTCATGTCATTGGGGTGATGTCCACCGCGGCCGTCTTCGCCTTCCTCCAAAGAGGTAATGGCGGCCATCTCTGCTTCCGTGAGCTCGAAGCCGAAGACATCGAAGTTTTCTGCAATGCGCGATGGCGTCGAGGACTTAGGGAAGAGGATGACCCCATTTTGCAGGTGCCAGCGGATAATGGCCTGGGCTGGGGAAACACCGTGCGCCTCGGCGGCTTCAGTAACCTCTGGTGCCTCCAAGATATCGCTCTTGCCCTGACCCAGCGGGCCCCATGCCTCGATGGCGATGCCGTGGGCGCGGCCAGCGTCCAGTTCGCGCCAGCGCTGCAGGTAAGGGTGCAGCTCCACCTGGTTAATCGCGGGGACGACGTCCGTGTGCACTTCCAGCTGATCTAAGTGCTCCGGCTCAAAGTTGGACACGCCAATGGACTTCGCCTTGCCCTCTTTGCGCAGTTCAATGAGCTGCTTCCAAGCCTCCACGTACGTGCCCTTGGCCGGGGTAGGCCAGTGAATGAGGTACAGATCAACGTAATCAAGGCCCAGCTTCTGCAGGGATTCATCCAGTGCGGCAGCGGCATCGGTGTGGCGGTCATTCCACAGCTTGGTGGTAATGAAAAGCTCCTCGCGCGGGATGCCGGAGTTGGCGATGGCCTTGCCCACGCCTTCTTCATTGCCGTAGATGGCTGCGGTATCGATGTGGCGGTAGCCCACGCGCAGCGCTTCGGCTACGTATTCCTCGGTCTTTTCCGGGTCCATCTGGAAGACGCCAAAGCCCAGCTGGGGGATTGTATTGCCATCGTTCAAAGTAATATTAGGTACGGTCATGGACACCAGATTACGCTTTTCTGGCCACCGCCCCAATGTGATGTATTTATAGCCGCGCTTGGCGGGAGATGGGCATCGGCAAGCAGGAGCCTAGCTGCAGATATGGAAAACCCACCATACGGTGGGTTAAAGCGAGGGAATGACGGGAATCGAACCCGCGTCTTCAGCTTGGAAGGCTGAGGTATTAGCCACTATACGACATTCCCACAGCGTTACCTTGAACGCTGTCGGCTACTTTAGCGCATGAGCGCCCCAAAACGAAAATAGGGAACACGCGCAGTGGGTAGGCCGTTAAAATAGGTAGGACCAATTCCAGTAAAGAAAGCGATGATTGTTGTGGAACTCCTACTTCTTGTAGTCGTACTCGGTGGCGGCGCGTGGTATCTATCCTCGCGCAGCTCAAAAAAGAGCCGGGAGGAGCGAGAGGCGCAGCAGTTAGCGGATGCCCAGGCGGATGCGCGTCGGTGGATTGAGCGCCTGGGCGGGCAGGTCATGCAGATTTCCGGTACGGATACCGCCTCGCAGCAGGCAATGGCGGACGCATCGGAGCGCTTTACCGCAGCCAACTCCGCTATTTCGCGGGCCACTACGGTCAAGCAGGCCAACTTGGCCCGCGAATCGGCGCTTGAGGGCATGCATTACGTCAATGCTGCCCGCGAGATTATGGATATGAATCCGGGGCCGGAATTGCCACCGCTAGAAGGCCAGCGCGCCGCGGGCAAGGTCACCGAGAAGCGCACGGTGGATGCGAATGGCGAGCAGCTGACTGCGTCCCCATACGCCTCTGAGGAAACCCCGAACTATTACCCAGGCGGAACCGTGGCTGGGCGCCCCGTTCCGGCCGGTTGGTACTCCCGCCCGTGGTGGGCAGATGCCCTGCAAACGGGCGTATGGATGATGGGTTATTCCATGATGTTTAACGCCATGTTTGCCGGCATGTCCGGCGTGGGCTATTCCGCAGCCGCCGCAGAAAACGGCGACTGGGGCGGCGCCGAGGGCAGCGAAGGCATGGACGGCGCCGACGGCGGCGGAGACGCAGGAGATGCCGGAGACGCCGGGGATGCCGGCGATATGGGCGGCGATGCCGGAGGGGGAGACGCAGGTGACGGTGGCGGCTTCTTCGATGGATTATCTGACGGCGATGGCGGCGGCTTCTTTGATGGCATGTTTGATTTCGATTTCTAAGTCAAGCTGCCGGAAATTATGCCGCTAACCTGCGGCTACGCCCTTAACAGGGGGTTGATTTAGGAGATTTAAATCCAACACGCTAAACTGTCTCAGGTATGCAACGCAGCCAAGGCAACTTGGTGGCCTACATACGGGGCGTGGCGCAGTTTGGTAGCGCACCTGCTTTGGGAGCAGGGGGTCGCAGGTTCAAATCCTGTCGCCCCGACGTATGGGGGTCTGAAAATGCCCTAATAAGGTTTTTCAGACCCCCTTTAATTTTTATGTACGTAGAAAAACAATGAAGCCAGGGAGATTCACTCGTGAAGACCACCGTAGACAAGCTGAGCGATACCCGCGTTAAGCTCACCGTCAACGTTCCGTTTGCGGAGCTGGACCAGGAAATCGATCAAGCTTACGCGGCAATCGCGCAGCAGGTTTCTATTCCAGGTTTCCGTAAGGGCAAGGCCCCGCGCCAGCTGATCGACGCTCGCTTCGGCCGCGGCCCGATTCTGGAGCAGGTCGTCAATGACATGCTGCCTTCCCGCTACGAGCAGGCTGTTCAGTCGGAAGACCTGAAGGTCATCGGCCAGCCGGACGTAGACATTTCCAAGATCGAGGACAAGGACTTCGTCGAGTTCACCGCCGAGGTTGACGTTCGCCCTGAGTTCGAGGTTCCGGACTTCTCCGAAATCTCCATCACCGTCCCGGCCATCAAGGCCGGCGAGGAAGACGTGGACAAGGCCCTCGAGGATCTTGCAGAGCGCTTCGGTGAGCTGAAGGACACCAAGCGCAAGATGAAGACCGGTGACTACGCCATCATCGACATCACCGCAGAGGTTGACGGTGAGAAGATCGAAGAGGCTTCCACCGAGGGTCTGTCTTACTCCATTGGTGATGACAACCTCATCAAGGGTCTGGACACCGCACTGCGCGGCATGAAGACCGGCGAGGATAACGAGTTCACCTCCACCATCCAGTCTGGCGAGCACAAGGACGAAGAGGCTACCTTCAAGGTCCACGTGCAGCAGACCAAGGAGCGCAAGCTGCCGGACATGGACGATGAGTTCGCCCAGTTGGCCTCCGAGTACGACACCATCGAGGAGCTGCGCGAAGCCACCAAGACCGAGGTCGAGAAGTCCAAGAAGGCTGAGCAGGCCGGCCAGATCCGCGATGAGGTTCTGAAGGCTGCGCTTGCTGATGTCGACTTCGAACTGCCCCAGTCCGTCGTCGACGAGCAGGCCCACGCCCAGCTGCACCAGATCCTGGGCCAGCTGGCACACGATGAGAAGGCGCTGGCACAGCTGCTCGAGGCACAGGGCACCTCCCGCGAAGAGTTTGATCAGCAGACCCGCGAGCAGGCCGAAGAGTCCGTACGCACGCAGATTTTCTTGGATGCCGTGGCAGAAAAGGAAGAGCCGGAAGTTTCCCAGCAGGAGCTCTCGGATCACATCCTGTTCACCGCGCAGTCCTACGGCATGGACCCGAACCAGTTCATCCAGCAGCTGCAGTCCAACGGTCAGATCGCCAACCTGTTCTCTGACGTACGCCGCGGCAAGGCACTGGCTGCCGCCATTTGCCGGACCACCGTCAAGGACGAAGAAGGCAACGACGTTGACGTTGAGCAGTACTTCGGTGAGGTAGAAGAAGACGAGAACGAAGCTACCGACGCGGAGTAAATCTTCTGCTTAAAAGCCCAGCTTGGCCCCTCGCACCGGCGAGGAAGTCTGGCTGGGCTTTTCTCATCGCCGGGTCGAAAAAGCAGACAAAGATCGGTGCAAACGCTGATAGCGAACAGACCCCACAATTATCGCCACATTAAGTAGTGTGGTGGCATTAGAGATTAACCGTCCTCAAGGAGACTTTTCGAATGTCTAAGAAATCTGACCAGCTTCAGATGACCACCCCAGCAGGCTCCGGCCTGAACTTGGGTGACAGCGTCTACGAGCGCCTGTTGCACGAGCGCATTATCTTTTTGGGCACCCAGGTAGACGATGAAATTGCCAATAAGCTGTGCGCACAGATCCTGTTGCTTTCCGCAGAGGATCCCACGCGCGATATTTCGCTCTACATCAACTCCCCGGGTGGCTCGGTGACCGCGGGTATGGCCATTTATGACACGATGAAGTACTCGCCGTGCGATATCTCCACCTACGGCATGGGCTTGGCCGCTTCCATGGGCCAGTTCCTGCTCTCCGGTGGCACGAAGGGCAAGCGCTATGCGCTGCCCCACGCTCGCATCATGATGCACCAGCCTTCCGCTGGCGTGGGCGGTACCGCTGCCGATATCGCCATCCAGGCGGAGCAATTCGCCCAGACCAAGCGCGAGATGGCCGAGCTTATTGCAGAGCACACCGGCCAAACCTTCGAGCAGATCACCAAGGACTCTGACCGCGATCGCTGGATGACGGCGCAGCAAGCCAAGGAATACGGCATTGTTGACCACGTTATCGAGTCCGTGAACGGCCCACTGAGCAACTAGGGAATAAGGAGAAAACACTATGAACAAGTCGCAGATGCCAAGTTCCCGTTACGTACTGCCTTCCTTTATTGAGCAGTCCGCTCAGGGGACGAAGGAAACCAACCCGTACTCCAAGCTTTTTGAAGAGCGCATCATCTTCTTGGGCACCCAGGTTGATGACACCTCTGCCAATGACATCATGGCCCAGCTGCTGGTTCTTGAAAGCCAGGATCCGGACCGTGACATCACCATGTACATCAATTCGCCCGGTGGGTCCTTTACTGCCCTGATGGCAATTTATGACACCATGCGCTACGTGCGCCCTGACGTGCAGACCGTGTGCCTGGGCCAGGCGGCATCCGCCGCCGCAGTGCTGTTGGCTGCTGGTGCTCCGGGCAAGCGCGCGGCGCTGCCGAACTCCCGCGTATTGATCCACCAGCCTGCAACCCAGGGCACGCAGGGCCAAGTCTCGGACTTGGAAATCCAGGCCGCAGAGATCGAGCGTATGCGCACCTTGATGGAAAACACCCTGGCGGAGCACACCGGCCGTACTGCCGAGCAAATCCGCATCGACACCGACCGCGATAAGATCCTCACCGCGGAAGACGCCGTGGAATACGGAATCATCGATACCGTCTTTGAGTACCGCAAACTCAATTCTTAATACGGTGCTGGTGGGCTAACTCCATCAGCTAACACCCTGCGAGGCCGCTTCGAGAGGAGCCCTCGCAGGGTTTTTATTATGTGCATATGAGTGCGCTCGATATATGCCTATGAGGGGCGTAGCAGGGGAGTGGTAGTGCGCGAGCGGCTACCCCAAATGGGGTGAATCTTTCAGAGAAATATCTGCAGGTCGTTAGGCAGATTTTTCAGTGCGATGTTTCACGTATAATGCCCGATTTGTGAATTAGACCTCTGAGTGGTTGTATTATGCTATGACAAATAAGGATCCAGAGGCGGAGGAGCAGACCTCCGCACCCGCTTCTTCGAGCGGGGAGCGCACATTCTTCGGCCACCCGTGGGGGCTGGCTAACCTGTTCGGCGTGGAGATGTGGGAGCGATTCAGCTTCTACGGCATGCAGTCCATCGTGCTGCTGTACATGTACTACGCCACGACCGATGGCGGCCTCGGCCTGGACCGCGGCGATGCAACATCGATCGTCGGCGCGTACGGCGGCTTGGTCTACATGGCCTGCCTGTTGGCATCCTTGGTAGCAGACCGCATCCTCGGTGCGGAGCGCACCCTGTTCTACTCCGCGATCATGGTGATGGCCGGACACCTCGTCTTGGCTTTCATCCCCGCCGTAACCGGCCTGGCTATCGGCCTTATCCTCATCGCCGTTGGTTCCGGTGGCGTGAAGACCACCGCGTCGGTGGTGCTGGGCTCGCTGTATAGCCGCGACGATCCTCGCCGTGACGGCGGCTTCTCCATCTTCTACATGGGCGTTAATATCGGTGCCCTTTTTGGTCCGCTTCTTACCACCGCAATGTGGGGCTGGAAGGGCTTCCACTGGGGCTTCGGTATCGCTGCCGTCGGTATGGCCTTGGGCCTTATCCAGTACACCATCATGCGTAAGACCACCATTAAGGATGCCGGCCACGAAATCCCGAACCCGGCGGACTCCAAGCAGCGCATGATGGGCCTTGGTGCGATCGTCGTCGTCATCCTCGTCATGGTCATTGGCCTGGGTACTGGAATCATCAAGGTAGAGTGGCTGTCCAATATCGTTACCGCCGTTGCCCTTATCGCCGCCGTGTACTTCTGGATTCAGATGTACACCTCTGATTTGGTGACCCGGAAAGAAAAGAACCGCCTCTTGGGCTTTATTCCGATGTTCATCTCCGGTGTGCTGTTCTTCGGTATCTTCCAGCAGCAATTTACCGTGATGACCATTTACGCCGATGTGCGCTTGGACCGCCACATCTTCGGCCTCGAGATCCCGCCGTCACTGGTGCAGTCCATTAACCCGATCTTCATCGTTATCTTCTCCGCAATCTTCGCAGCGATGTGGACGAAGCTCGGTGACCGTCAGTGGTCCACTCCGGTGAAGTTCGGCGTGGCCAATATCATCATCGGTGTCTCGCTCTTCTTCTTCCTGCCGTTCTCCGGTTCGGGCGCAAACTCCACGCCAATGTATGTCATTATCTGGATCCTCTTCCTGTTCACCATGGGTGAGCTCATGCTGTCCCCGGTGGGCAACTCCCTAGCCACCAAGGTGGCTCCAGAGGCATTCCCATCGCGCATGATGGCCGTGTGGATGATGGCCGTAGCTATGGGTACCGCGCTTGCCGGCTCGCTGGCTAGCTTCTACAACCCAGAGGATGCGGCTGCGGAAAACACCTTCTTTATTTCCTTGGGTGTCGCCTCCATCGCGCTGGGCATCGTCTTGCTCGTGCTGAGCCGCTGGGTGGTCAAGAAGTTCGCTACCTTCCGTTAAAACGGGAAGTAAACACCCTATATTTTGAGAGGTGCGTTGGCGTTAAGCCGGCGCACCTCTCTTAGTGTTTTATACCACGGTATTAAAGGCTGAAAATAGATTAGAATTTTGAAAAAATGCTGGTAGAACGCGGATTTCTGGTATGGGGCTGGCACTAAGCCGCGCGCTGAAGGTTAACACTAGGCAAAGTGCAGTTTACTTCTTAGAAACGCTATTGGCTCGCCTTATTATTGCGGGGTACGCTGCTCTTGGTGCGCGACGAATAACGGCGTCGCAAATGCACTTTCTCGTCATTTGTTGATTGCTTACAAGGGGCCAATGCTGTGACAGCGACTTTGATTATCTTGGGCATTGTGGTGGTTACCGCCCTAGCCTTCGACTTCACCAATGGTTTTCACGACACCGCCAATGCGATGGCAACCTCCATTGCCACCGGCGCGCTGAAGCCATTTACCGCGGTAGCGATTTCTGCCGCGCTCAACCTCGTCGGCGCATTCCTGTCCGTGAATGTCGCGGCAACGGTGGCTAAGGGCATCGTCAACCTCGATTCTTATGACCTGTCGGGCGCAGCCGCTGATTCCGATGGTCAGGCCCTTTTGATGGTGGTTTTTACCGGCCTTATCGGCGGTATTCTCTGGAACCTGTTCACCTGGTTGCTCGGACTGCCGTCCAGCTCTTCCCACGCCCTTTTCGGTGGCCTTATCGGCGCTGGTTTCGCCGCCATGGGCACTGGGGGAGTGGAGTGGACCTCCATTATGGCCAAGATCATCATTCCGGCTGTGGCGTCCCCGATTATCGCTGCCTTGGTATCTGCCTGCGCCACCTTCCTCGTGTATTGGGTAACCAACACCATTCCTAATAAGGAAAAGAACGAGCACTTCCGCCACGGTCAGATTGTGACCGCTTGCTTGGTATCGCTGGCACACGGTGCCGGCGACGCTCAGAAGACCATGGGCGTTATCTTCCTAGCCCTCGTGGCCTCGGGCCATGCGGTTGCCGATGCCCGCATTCCCACCTGGGTCATTGTTGCCTGTGCGATTGCTATTGCGGCCGGTACTCTGTCCGGCGGTTGGCGCGTCATCCGCACCTTGGGCAAGGGTCTGGTGGAGATCGAATCCCCGCAAGGTATGGCGGCCGAGGCAACGTCTGCGGCCATCATCTTGACCTCCGCCACCGGCGGCATGGCACTGTCTACGACCCACGTATCCACCGGTTCCATCCTGGGTACCGGCTTGGGCCGCCGCGGCGCGGAAGTTCGCTGGGGCGTGGCGATGCGCATGGTGGCTGCCTGGCTCATTACGCTGCCCTGTGCCGCCTTCGTTGGCTTCGCATCGTGGTGGCTGGCGCACGGCGTTTCCTCTGTCACGACGGTAGCTACCGGTGCCATCGTGGACTTCGTCCTGCTCCTGGCCATGACCGCGCTCATCGTTATCCGCTCCCGCATGAACCCGGTCGATGCCTCCAACGTCAATAATGACTGGGATGACAACGCTGAGTCCGTGGATTCCTCTTTGGAGCCACGCGTTGGCGCGAAAGAGTCCGTCGCAGCCGCAGGGGGTATGACCCCGGTAGCGGCGGTCGACGGGAGCACGAACCCCACCTCATCTACTCCGAACGAGGAGCGCTAGAACATGACTGCTGCAGAAATCTTCGAATCTATTCTCCGCGTCGCCGGACTGGCCCTCGTCTTCGGCGCCGGCATTCCCCTGCTCTTCGCCCTGGGCATGCGTTCCATGACGGGCGATCCCATTCGCGATGATAACGGCGTGGTGGTAGGAGATACTCCCGCGAGCCGGCAAATGAAGGTGCTGGGTTGGACCGTTTATGCCGTACTAGGTGCCATCATTGTGGTGGCAATCGCGTGGATTGCGCGCGATACCCTGAACCATTACTTCGGCTTCGCCCCGTTCGGCGACCTTTAAGAGTCACCCGCGGGCCGAGGGAACGAGCCCGTGACCATGTAATACGCCTCACAGCCACTTAAAGTTAACAAAAGGTTAACTTTAAGTGGCTTAGGGGTTGCTTAGTGGGTAAGTACCAAGTATATTCAACCCTATCAACAGTGCAACATTGAGAGGTGAGAGAGATGAACACGATGCGGACCTTCTTTGGTGGCATTAGCGATATGTTCAAGGACTCCACCACGGGTACGGGTTTGGATACGGTGTCGCAGACGCCGGTTTCTGCCCGCGTAGCGGAAAATCTCGTTGACGCGGGGCTGACCCCCGCGACGACCAAGGACGTCGCTGAGTCCTTCGCATTCGTTGCCGGCCACGCGCCAGATGAGTTGGAAATGCTCGATGTCGAGGCATTCTTGCTCGAATTCGGCTGGCTGCAATAAAAGCCGCACTAGATAACCCCGCCAGGCACCATCCTCGGTGTCGGCGGGGTTATCTGCGTTATAGGGCTGGGCATCGGCAAGCGCTAGCGCGGCGGCAGGATGGCCTCCGGGGTTTCGGGCAGGAGCTGGCCGCCATCAATAATGAGCGTTTGGCCGGTGATATATCCGGCCTCGGTGGAGGCGAGGAAGGCCGCGGCATTGCCAATATCGCGGGGGCTGCCAAGCCGGTGCAGCGGGATGGAGCGCGTCATTTCATCGAGGTAGTCCTGGCCCTGCGCTTCGAGGCCTTCGGTGAGGATATTTCCGGGCAAAACGCCATTGATGGTGATGCCATCGCGGGCGATTTCTAGGGCAGCGGAGCGGATAAAGCCCTGTTGGGCCGCCTTGGAGGCGCCGTAATGTGCCCAACCGGGAAAGCCGGTGTGCGAGCCGGTAATGGAGGTGGTGATAACGATGCGCCCGTAGCCGCGCTCCTTCATATACGGCAGGGCTTCTTGCACGACCTTGAACGTGCCGTGGGTGTTGATTTCAAACATTGTCTCCCACTGTTTATCGGTCATCTCTTCCAGCGGGCAGTTGGGAAAGATCCCGGCATTGGAACAGACGATGTCGATCGCCCCGTGTGCGGCGTGGACCTTGGCAAACATTTCTTTGATGGAGGCCCTATCGGTGACATCGACGGGGTAGGCGGTCGCACCGAGCTCCGCGGCGGTGGCTTCGGCCTTATCGGTATCAATATCGGCAATGACGACGCTGGCGCCGGCTTCGCGCAAGGAGGCAACGATGCCCTTGCCGATGCCCGCAGCCCCGCCCGTGACAATCGCGGTACGGTTGGTGAGGTCAAACATGAAATGGCTCCTTCGGCGGTGGTGGAGGAAGTAGAGGATCCAATCTCAAGTTTAGTGATGTGGGCGGATAAAGATCTGCGAATTTCGCCACGCGGAGGGAATGAATAGGAGCCGTGTCGGGTTGATTTACTAAGGTAGATTTTTGAACAACCAACCGCGGGGACGGAAGTGAGCGAGCCTTCCTACCCACCTTTAAAAGCGGTAAACAAGAGCGAGTGTGAAAGTACTGAATGGCACGTATGCAAGAAAGCGCTGATCTCCTGAAGTGTTCCTTCTGCGGAAAGAGCCAAAAGCAGGTGAAAAAGCTTATCGCCGGTGGCGGGGTCTACATCTGCGATGAGTGCATCGAGCTCTGCAATGAGATTATTGAAGAAGAGCTCGGCCACGAGCAGGCCGAGGAGTCTTCCGAGGCGGAGGTGCGCCTGCCCAAGCCTTCGCAGATTTCTTCCTTTTTGGATAAGTACGTCATTGGCCAGGACAAGGCCAAGCGCGTGCTGTCGGTAGCGGTGTATAACCACTACAAGCGCATTAAGGCCGAAGAATCCGCCGCGCTAGATGCGCGCCGGAAGAAGGCCGAAGGCGAAGAGGTAGAGATCTCTAAGTCCAATATTTTGATGCTGGGGCCTACCGGTTCCGGTAAGACCTACCTGGCGCAGACCTTGGCGCGCCTGCTGGATGTGCCTTTCGCCATCGCGGATGCCACCAGCCTGACGGAGGCCGGTTATGTGGGTGAGGACGTCGAAAATATCCTCTTGAAGCTGCTGCAGGCAGCGGACTTTGACGTGGAGCGCGCCCAGCGCGGCATCATCTACGTCGACGAGGTGGATAAGATTTCCCGCAAATCCGAAAACCCCTCCATTACCCGCGATGTCTCCGGCGAGGGCGTGCAGCAGGCGCTGCTGAAGATCCTGGAGGGAACCGTGGCCGCCATCCCGCCGCAGGGCGGGCGCAAGCACCCCAACCAGGAATTTATCCAGCTAGATACCTCCAATATCCTCTTCATCGTCGCCGGCGCGTTTGCAGGCCTCGACCAGGTGATCGCGGATCGCGTGGGCAAGAAGGGCGTTGGCTTTGGCGCGAAGCTGGGCACCGAAGACGAGCGGGAAAAGGTGGACCTGTTTTCCCAGGTGCGCCCGGAAGACCTCGTGAAGTTCGGCTTGATCCCAGAATTTATCGGCCGCCTGCCCGTGGTGGCGACGGTGGATAACTTGGACCGCGAGGCCCTGGTCAAGGTGCTCACTGAGCCCAAGAACTCGCTGCTCAAGCAGTACAGCCGCCTATTTGAGATGGATGACTGCGAGCTGCACATGGATGACGGGGCGCTGGATGCTATCGCTGAGCTCGCCCTCGAGCGCAAAACCGGCGCGCGCGGCCTGCGCGCGATCCTGGAAGAGCTGCTTGTTCCAGTGATGTTTGAGCTGCCAGACAGAGAAGATATTTCCGCCGTGCACATCACCGCAGACTGCGTCACCCAGGGCGCAGAGCCCGAATTCACCTACAAGGATGAGGCGAAGGAATCGGCTTAGTGAGAAGGGGGCACCGGCAAGCAGCCGGTGCCCCTACTTTTATGCCTCGCCGTAGATATCTTGCGGGGAGGCTTCATCGCCCTCGTCGGCATCAGAAGGCACCAAATAAGACTCGTGGCCGGAATCGGGGATATTGGCGGTGAGGAATGCCAGCACGGCATCGACGGTAAGCCGGTGCATGCCGTCGGTATTTGCCTGGCTGGACATATCCACGCCCAACAGGTTGTCCATCATCGCCCGGTTGGTCACGCGGTACGAGGTGAGCGAGGCGATGATGGTGAAAATATCGTTGGTGGAAATGCCCGGGCGGAAGGCGCCGGCGTCCTGGCCCAGCATGAGCAGGCGATCGAGGTGAAGGGCGACGCCGCTAAAATCCGCCACGGGATTGGTGGAAGAGCCCACGATGGACTGGGCGGTTTCCCAGGTCATCATGCGGATGGCCTCGGGGTGGTTGACGTACTGCCAAAAGATCCAGTCCACCAGCTTGCGCACGCCTTCGACCGGAACCGCGGAATCGAGTTCTAGGTCTTCTTCGTCAGGGCGCAGGCGCTCGGCGGCGGTGCTTAGAGCGCTTAAATACAGGCCCTGCTTATCGCCAAAGTGGTAGTGAATCATGCGCTTGGACATGCCGGATTCCGCGGCGATGGTATCCAGCTTGGTTTCAGAAAAACCCCACGCGGAAAACTGGGAAATGGCGATATCCACCACGGCATCGGTGCTGATGGAATCCGCAGCGTGAGCGTCGGAGTCCTCCGCCTGCTCCGCAGCGTGCAGCGGTTCGGTGTGCTCAGTGCTCATAGCATGTGTCCTATCTCTGCTTCGCGGCGCCGATGTGGCGATGGTGGGTAGTGTCTCGGGAACTGCACGGCCGGCCTCATGCTGGTTCGATGCGGCAGTGGTTGGCCACCGTGCAGCCGCCCACAGGCAGTGAATGCATCCCTGCAAGCGCGCTCCCCAGTGGGGTCTGTGCCGCTTCCATCATGCCCGATTAGCCCCACCCCGCGGGAGGTATGTGCCCATTGGGGGCGTTAATTTGGAGGTAAACGGGGGTAATATCCGGAAATTTGGCGGCGTTTTCCCTCCGAAAGAGGGGGATTTATTTCACAACACGCTACCTCCGTATAGCGCTAAGCTCGGGGGTGGATACATCCCGTGGAGGGTGGCGTGCATGAGGGACGCTTACAACTCCACGACATATGAGGAGGAATGAGCATGACCCAGCCAGTAAAAGTAACCGTTACCGGCGCCGCCGGAAATATCGCCTACTCCCTGCTGTGGCGGATTGCCGCAGGCGACGTATTTGGCAAGGACACCCCGGTAGACCTTGCCCTCTTGGAAATCCCCGCGGTAGTAGAAAAGGCCGAGGGCGTGGCCATGGAGCTGCGCGATTCCGCCCTGCCGCTGGTGAATTCGATTGCGGTGACCGATGACCTCAAGGTGGCCTTTGAGGATGCCTCCGCCGCATTCCTCGTCGGCTCCCGCCCACGCAGCAAGGGCATGGAGCGCGCTGACCTGCTCGAGGCCAACGGTGCCATCTTTACTGAGCAGGGCAAGGCCATCAATGACTACGCGGCTCGCGATGTCCGCGTGCTGGTGGTGGGCAACCCAGCCAATACCAACGCGCTGATTGCCGCGCATAGCGCGCCGGATCTGGATAACTCCCAGTTCAACGCGCTCATGCGCCTGGACCATAACCGCACCTTGGGCCAGCTGGCGGCCAAGACGGGCAAGGCCACCAAGGACTTTTCCAAGATTGCGGTCTGGGGCAACCACTCCGCCACCCAGTTCCCGGATATCGCTTTCTCCAACGCGGAGGTAGATGAGCAGTGGTACCGCGAGGAGATGATCCCCAAGGTGGCCAAGCGCGGCGCGGAGATCATCGAGGTGCGCGGCAGCTCGTCCGCGGCGTCGGCTGCATCTGCGGCCGTGGACCACATGCACGATTGGGTCCACGGCACCGAGGATTGGCGCACCGCCGCCGTGCCTTCGGATGGCTCCTACGGTGTCGATGAGGGCCTCATCTGCGGCTTTCCCACCATCTGCCGCGACGGCAAGTGGGAAATCGTCCAAGGCCTGGAGCTCAGCGATTTCCAGAAGGAGCGCATCGAGGCCTCCGTGCAGGAGCTGCGTGAGGAGCGCGAGGCCGTAGCCCACCTGCTGAAAGGTTAAGCCTCCAGCACCAAGTTATCGATGAGCCGCACCGGCCCCACATGCGCTGCTACCAGCGCCAAGGCGGGCCGGTGTTGTGCATCTACGGGCTCGAGCGTGGCCGGGTCCACCACGGTGAGGTAATCCACCGTCACGCCGGGGGAGGAAGCGAGCTGGGCCTCAGCTTCTTCACGTGAGGCGCCATCCTGCAGCGCGAAGAGTGCCTGGGATAAGGCGACCGCCTGCTCACGCTCGGCGGCACTGAGGCGCGCATTGCGGCTGGACTCGGCCACGCCGTCCGTTGCGCGCACGATGGGCACGCTGATGATGTCCAGCGGCAGGTCGAGGTCCGCCACCAGGCGGCGGATGATCGCTACTTGCTGCGCATCCTTTTGCCCAAAATAAGCGCGGTCTGGTGTGACAAGGTGAAACAGCTTGCTCACCACGGTGGCCACGCCGTCAAAGTGGCCGGGGCGCGAGGCACCTTCCAAGACCGAGCCCATCTCACCCGTGCGCACCCACACCCGCGGGGTGCCACCCGGGTACATTTCCTCCACGCTGGGGGCGAAGACCGCATCGACTCCCAACGAGTCCAGCAGTGCGGCATCCGCGTCGAGGGTGCGCGGGTAGGCGCGGTAGTCTTCGCAGTCGCCCAGGTCCGTGAACTGGAGGGGATTGACAAAGACCGAGCACACCACGGTGTCGTTGTCTTCGCGGGCGCGGCGAATGAGGGAAGCGTGGCCGTCGTGAAGCGCGCCCATCGTGGGCACCAAACCCACGGAACCGGACGCTGCCGCGCGGAAGGCACGGAGTTCGGATTTAGTTGTGAGGATCTGCATGGCTTAAGACCTTAGTCCTCGAAAGACTCCTCGGCGTTGGGGAAGGAACGTTCACCCACATCTGCGACATAGTCCTTCGCTCCTTCCAGCAGCGCGCCGCGCAGATTCGCGTAGCGGCGCACAAAACGCGGCGCCTTGGGACCTCCCAGGCCGAAGGCATCGGTCCACACCAGAATCTGACCGTCGGTCTGCGCGCCGGCGCCGATGCCGATGGTGGGGATGGGCAGCTCCTTGGTCACCTGCTCAGCAAGGGCTGCCGGGACCATCTCCAGAACCACGGCGAAGGCGCCGGCCTCGGCGAGGGCGCGGGCGTCGTCGTGAAGCTTCTCCGCACCGGCACCCCGGCCTTGGACCACGAAGCCGCCCAAGGCGTGGACCTGCTGGGGTGTAAAGCCAATGTGGGCGCAGACCGGGATGCCGGCGGCGACAAGCGCGGCAACAATGGGAGCGCGCTCCGCACCGCCCTCCAGCTTCACGGCCTGCGCGCCGGTTTCCTTCATGACGCGCACCGCGGTCTCCAGCGCCTGGGAGGGGCCGTCCTCATAGGAGCCGAAGGGAAGGTCCACCACCACGAAGGCGCGGGAGGTCGAAGCAACCACCGCGGTGGCCAGCGGGATCATCTCATCGAGGGTGAGCGAGAGCGTGGTTTCGCGGCCCAGCACCACGTTGGCCAGGGAATCGCCGACGAGCAGGAGATCGACCCCGGCTTCATCGAAGATTTCGGCGGTCAAGCAGTCGTAGCTCGTCAGGCACGCGAAGGCCTGAGAGTTGTCTTTGGCTTGGGTGAAGTAACGGGTGCGGAGGCGGGCGCGGTGGCCAGGGTTGTGAGACATGCCCTTACTCTAGACAGGCCGGTGGTGCCAGTTGACGCACAGGGTAGAGTTGGCCAGGTGACTGATCAGAATAAAGAGCAACTCGTTGGCACCAACCGCGCGGACCAGCTTCCCAAGTCCTGGGAGCCGCAGGCAGTAGAAAAAGACCTCTACGAAGGCTGGGTAAGCGCCGGTTACTTCACCCCGGATGCATCCTCGGAGGCGGAGCCCTATTCCATCGTGCTGCCGCCGCCGAACGTCACCGGCCAGCTGCACATGGGCCACGCCTTGGACCACACTCTGATCGACTCCATCATTCGCCGCAAGCGCATGCAGGGCTATGCCACCCTGTGGCTGCCGGGCGCTGACCACGCAGGCATCGCCACCCAGACCAAGGTGGAGGCCCGTCTGCGTGAGCAGGAGGGAAAGAAGCGCTGGGACTATGAGCGCGAGGAATTCATCAACAAGGTCTGGGAATGGAAGGAAGAATTCGGTGGCACCATCCAGAACCAGATGCGCGCCATCGGTGACTCCGTGGACTGGACCCGCGAGCGCTTTACCCTGGATGAGGGCCTGTCGCGTGCGGTACAGACCATCTTTAAGAACCTCTACGATGAGGGCATGATTTACCGGGCCAACCGCCTGGTCAACTGGTCACCGGTGCTAGAGACCGCCGTTTCTGATATCGAGGTCGTCTACAAGGACGTCGAGGGCGAGCTGGTCTCCATCCGTTATGGCTCGCTCAATGACGATGAGCCGCACCTCATTGTTGCCACCACGCGTGTGGAAACCATGCTTGGCGATGTCGCCATTGCCGTCCACCCCGACGATGAGCGCTACGCCCACCTCGTGGGCCAAGAATTGGATCACCCCTTCCGCGATGACTTGAAGCTGAAGATCATCGCCGATGATTATGTGGACATGGAGTTTGGTACCGGTGCGGTAAAGATCACCCCAGCTCACGATCCCAATGACTACGCCATGGGCACCCGCCATAACTTGGATATGCCGACGGTCATGGATACCACCGGCCACATCGCGCATACCGGCACCCGCTTTGATGGCATGACGCGCGAAGAAGCGCGCGTGGAAATCCGGGAGGCGCTGCGGGAGCAGGGGCGCATCGTCAAAGAAATCCGCCCCTATGTCCACTCCGTGGGCCACTCGGAGCGCTCCGGCGAGCCCATCGAGCCGCGCCTATCGCTGCAGTGGTTCGTCGATGTCGCGCAGATGGCGAAGGCCTCTGGCGATGCCGTGCGCGAGGGCGATACCGTCTTGCACCCGCAGTCGCTGGAGCCGCGCTATTTCGAGTGGGTCGATGACATGCACGATTGGTGCATTTCCCGCCAGCTGTGGTGGGGCCACCGCATCCCCATTTGGTACGGCCCGGAGCGCACGAACGAGTCCGGCGAGGTCGAACGCGACATCGTGTGCGTCGGCCCCGATGAGGAGCCGCCGGCAGGCTACGAGCAGGATCCGGATGTCCTTGATACCTGGTTCTCTTCGGCGCTGTGGCCATTTTCCACCCTGGGCTGGCCCGATAAGACCCCGGATCTGGAGAAGTTCTATCCCACCAACGTGCTCGTTACGGCCTATGACATCTTGTTCTTCTGGGTCGCGCGCATGATGATGTTCGGCACCTTCGCCGGCACCAAGACCCCAGAGCTTTTGGGTGAGGGCACCGATGGCCGCCCGCAGATTCCTTTCAAGGACCTCTACCTGCACGGCCTTGTGCGCGATGAGCAGGGCCGCAAGATGTCCAAGTCCCTGGGCAATGGCATTGACCCGATGGACTGGGTGCGCGATTACGGCGCCGATGCGCTGCGCTTTACCCTTGCCCGCGGCGCCAACCCGGGCGTGGATTTGCCGCTGGGCTCTGATGCCGCCGCGGCATCGCGTAACTTTGCCACCAAGCTCTTTAATGCCACCAAGTTCGCGCTGATGAACGGCGCCGGCGTGGCACCGCTGCCAAAACGCACGGAGCTTTCCGATGCCGACCGCTGGATCCTCGACCGCGCCGAAGAGGTGCGCACTCAGGTCGATGCCTACTTGGACGATTATCAATTTGCCAAGGCCAACGAGCTGCTTTACCACTTCACCTGGGATGAGCTCTGTGACTGGTACCTGGAGATTGCCAAGACGCAGATCCCGCGTGATGGCGAAACGGTAGAAGGCCGCAATACCCAGATCGTTTTGGGCCGCGTCATCGACGTCGTGCTGCGCCTATTGCACCCCACCATGCCGTATGTGACCGAGGTGCTGTGGAAGGCATTGACCGGCGGGGAATCCATCGTCATCGCCCCATGGCCCACGGTGGCCGATACCAACGGCGGCGCCACCAAGGACGCGGTGGCCGCCCGCCGCATTGACGATGCCGATAAGCTCATCACCGAGCTGCGCCGCTTCCGCTCCGATCAGGGCGTCAAGCCATCGCAGAAGGTACCGGGACGCCTCGACTTCGCCGCGGCAGACCTGCAGGGCCAAGAGGAATTGGTCCGCAACCTGGCCAATACCACCGCGCCGGACGAGGACTTTAACCCCTCGGCCTCCATTGAGGTGCGCCTGTCCCAGGCCACCGTGGAGGTCACGCTGGATACCCACGGCGCGGTCGACGTTGAAGCCGAGCGCAAGCGCCTGGAAAAGGATCTGGCCAAGGCCAATAAGGAACTGGAACAGACCGGCAAGAAGCTGGGCAATGAAAACTTCCTGGCCAAGGCGCCGGAAGAGGTGGTCACTAAGATTCGGGCGCGCCAAGACATCGCGCGCGAGGAAGTCGAGCGCATTACCAGCCGTTTGGAGGGCCTTAAGTAGTGACAGATCAGCGCTTCAATCACGACGCCAACGGCAATGGCGAGGCCACCGGGGGAGAGGACGATTTTGAGATCGTCGATGCCCTCAAGGAAGGCACCGATGGCACCCCGGTGGAGATCACGGAATCGGGCCTGACCCTCAACCTGGGCATGGGCGAGGACGAAGAATATAACGACGCCGCGCCCCAAGAGGTATCCCCGGAGGAGCTGCAGGCGCTCGGTGAGGTGGAAGACGAGCTCAATCAGCGCTGGCCGGAGACCAAGATTGAGCCCACCCTGGAGCGCATCGAGATGCTCATGGATTTGCTGGGACATCCCGAGCAGTCCTTTGATGTCATCCACATCGCGGGCACCAACGGCAAGTCTTCTACCGCGCGCATGGTCGATTCGCTGCTGCGTTCCTTCCACCGCCGCGTGGGCCTGGTCACCAGCCCGCACCTGCAGCGGGTCACCGAGCGCATCGGCATCGATGGCCGGCCCATCCACCCGCGCGACTACGTGCGCCTGTGGCACGAAATCAAGCCATACGTGGAGATGGTGGATGCGCGTTCCGATGTCCCCATGTCCAAGTTCGAGGTCCTGGTAGGTCTGTCCTATGCAGCGTTTGCCGATGCCCCCGTTGACGTCGTCGTCGTCGAGGTCGGCCTCGGCGGGCTGTGGGATGCCACGAACGTGGTCAATGCAGACGTCTCCGTGATTACCCCGGTGGGCCTTGACCACACGGATTACCTGGGCAGCGATATTCGGGAGATCGCGGGGGAGAAAGCGGGCATCATCAAGCGCCGCGCCGATGCCGAAGACCCGCTGACCCCGAACGAAAACATCGCCATCATCGCCGAGCAAGACCCTGAGGCCATGCAGGTCATCCTGCAGCGCGCGGTGGATATGGATGCGGGCGTGGCCCGCTCCGGCGCGGAGTTCGCGGCCCTAGAATCCCGCATCGCGGTCGGTGGCCAGCAGGTCAATATCCAGGGCCTCGGCGGCATGTATGAGGATATTTTCTTGCCGCTGCACGGCGAGCACCAGGCCAAGAACGCGGCCGTTGCCCTTGCGGCGGTGGAAGCCTTCTTCGGTGCCGCTTCCGGGCATCCTCTGGATATTGCCTCTGTGCGCAATGGTTTTGCCAAGACGATTTCGCCCGGCCGCCTCGAGCGCGTGCGCACCTCGCCCACGACGTTTATCGATGCCGCCCACAATCCCCACGGCGCCAAGGCGCTCGGCGCGGCGCTCGACCGCGACTTCGATTTCGCCCGGCTTATCGGCGTGGTCTCCATCTTTGGCGATAAGGACGCCCAGGGCATCCTCGCCGCGCTGGAGCCGTACTTGAGCGAGGTGGTCATCACCCAAAACTCCTCGCCGCGCGCGATCGATGCCTATGAGCTAGCGGAAACGGCCCGCGATATTTATGGCGAAGAGCGCGTCTATGTGGCCGATGATCTGCCCGGTGCCTACGCGCAAGCCGTGGAGCTGGCCGAGGAATCCGAGGTGCAATCCGGCTCCGGTATCGTGATTACCGGTTCGGTGGTCACCGCCGGCGAAGCCCGCGCGATGTTTGGAAAGGAGCCCGCATGACCAGCCCTGATCCTCGGTCTCGTCCGCCTCGTCCGCCGCGCCGTGGCGACGACATCGCGGAGAATGAAATCGGCCCATTGGGCTTGGGGCAGGACCCCGTCAAGGATCCGCTCAAGAGCTTTAACGGCATGGTCATCGCCAGCTCGCTCATCATGGAGTCGATCACGCTCGTTTTAGCCCTGCCGCTGTTGTACAAGCTGTATGACGGCACGCTGTGGACGCCGTTTAACTACGGTGTGGTCGTAGGTGCCCTGATATTCCACCTGGGCATGATCGCGTTTATGAATAAGAAGTGGGCGCTGACCGTCATCGTCTGGGCGCAGCTATTGGGGCTTATCCTGGGGTTTATGGCGCACTGGTCCATCGCCGCGATCTTCATCATCTTCGGCATGGAGTGGCTGCTCGCGGCGTATTTGCGCAGTAACTTAATCGCCCGCATGAAGCGCGGTTACTTAACTACCCAGCACCTCAACCAAAAGTAGTGGCCATGCGCACCGTCTATCTCGTCCTCGCGGCCCTGGCTTGCATTGCCGCGGTCGCTGCCCGCGCAGCCACGGGCGCGCCGTGGCTGCCGCTAGTAGCGCTCATCATTGCCGCCGTATTTTTGGCCCTTGCCCTGCGCGCTAATTTTCAGCGGGCAGAAGAAGCCACCATTGATGATTTAGATAAAGAGCAGCGCGCAGAGATTAAGCGTTTGCTCGGCAACGGTCAGTTCGGCACGGCGGTCAACCAAGTGCGCCTGTGGTTTCGGGGTACCTCGCACGAGCGCGCGACGGAGATAGTCCAGCAGCTTACTTAATGCTGCCCCCGCTTATAGCCCTCGGTCGTGGACGAGTTGTGGGTATTCGGTACAGTATGGGGCATGACTGAACGTACATTGATCCTCATTAAGCCGGACGGCGTAAAGAACGGCCACGTGGGCGAGATCATCGCCCGCATCGAGCGCAAGGGCCTCAAGCTGGCCGAGCTGGACCTGCGCGTGGCTGACCGCGAGACCGCAGAAAAGCACTACGAAGAGCACAAGGACAAGCCATTCTTCGGCGAGCTGGTGGACTTCATCACCTCCGCACCGCTGATTGCCGGCGTTGTTGAAGGCGAGCGCGCCATCGAGGCATGGCGCCAGCTGGCCGGCGGCACCGACCCAGTCTCCAAGGCCGCACCGGGTTCCATCCGCGGTGACTTCGCACTCAGCGTGGGCGAGAACATCGTGCACGGCTCCGACTCCCCAGAGTCCGCAGAGCGCGAGATTGGAATTTGGTTCCCGAATCTCTAAGTACTGAAGCTAGCTAGATTTCAAGGAAGCCCGAGCGTTAAGCTCGGGCCTTTTCCTTTATAAAGGGATTTATTAAGGGTCTAAAAACGTTGATTGGCTCACAGAATTGCGGGCATATTAGCTCAAAGTTTTATAGTTAGTGGCTCTTTAATCGAAGGAGAGTAACTTGCACAGTGCGGTGAAAGCTTGTTTTTGCACTTCATGGGTGACGGTGCGGCCAGTTTGCCGTTTGGCTAAGAGGCCAGCATCCCGCAATTTTGCAAGATGGTGAGACACCGTCGGCTGGCTGAGACCGGATAATGTGGTCAGTTCGGAAACGCTCATCGGGCCGCAGCCTTCATCGCACAAGATGGATAAAAGACGAAGTCGGGCGGGATCTGCAAGTACCTTGAATTGCTGGGCAAGATGCACGGAATCGGCCTGGTCTAGGGGGCCGTTGCTGAGTGAACAACATTCGTTGATGTGGGGATTTTTGGTCGTGCCGTGCGAAGAAACCATGCCTTCAGTATATGGGCGTTTGCCTCATCTATTCATATTGACGAGCATCGATATGAACGGTTACAGTAGTGCAGAATACAGTGCTACTTGGGTCAATAGAGGAGACGGTTATGGCTACATCACAGCAGCCGCGTTTGGCTTTTCTCGATCGCTTTCTTCCCGTGTGGATCATCATAGCTATGATTCTTGGCCTGCTTATAGGCCATTTTCTTCCAGGCATTGGAAAGGCGCTCTCAGCTTGGGAAGTTGGAGGTATTTCCCTTCCAATCGCTTTAGGGCTGCTGGTGATGATGTATCCACCGCTTGCTAAAGTGCGCTATGAAAAGACCCGGGAGATTGCCACTGACAGACGGCTGATGACCGTGTCGATCGTCTTGAATTGGCTTGTGGGTCCAGCATTCATGTTCGCACTGGCCTGGCTATTCTTGGCGGATCAACCCGAGTTGCGCACGGGTCTTATTATTGTCGGCCTCGCCCGCTGCATCGCCATGGTCTTGGTGTGGTCAGACCTATCCTGCGGTGACCGAGAAGCCACGGCAGTATTAGTAGCAATCAACTCCGTTTTCCAAGTTGCGATGTTCGGTGTCCTGGGGTGGTTCTACCTGCAGATACTGCCGGGATGGCTGGGCCTTGATACCACCTCTGTCGAATTTTCTTTCTGGTCCATTGTTACTTCGGTGCTCGTATTCTTAGGAATTCCGCTTTTGCTCGGGGTTATCTCCCGAGTATGGGCCGAGAAAACTAAGGGCCGTGAGTGGTTTGAAAACCGTTACCTTCCCGCTGTGTCTCCTTTAGCAATGATCGGTTTGCTGTACACAATCGTCTTACTGTTCTCCCTGCAGGGAGAACAGCTCGTGGAGCAGCCGATAGCGGTGGTTAGGGTAGCGGTGCCTCTGATGCTGTACTTTGTCGGGATGTTCTTTCTGGCTTTGGGCGTAGCTAAAGCTGCCGGAATGAATTATGCACAGTCTGCCTCAGTGGCCTTTACCGCAGCGGGAAATAATTTTGAGTTAGCCATCGCGGTGTCCATCGGTACCTTTGGTGCCACCTCTGCTCAAGCGTTAGCCGGTACTATCGGACCCCTCGTGGAAATTCCGGTTTTGGTTGGCCTGGTATACGTCATGCTCTGGATTGGCCCAAAGTTGTTTCCTGGAGACCAAAGTTTGCCAAGTTAGCGTTTGCCAATTTGATAGAGGCAGCGCACGCCAGTAGGGGTGAGGCTGATGCGCCAGCTTTCTACTTTTGATCGCAGCCCAATATTTTCTACCTTTACTAGCCCATGCTTTTTTAGTTCCTGGAGCGCATCGGACAGGGGATCTAGCTCCACCTGCATCAGGCGGGACAAGGCATTGGTGGTGGTCGTATTGCCCTGGACGGCCCCGGCGGTGACGAGGGCGGTGAGGATATCGAGGTGGGCATCGGCAAGCTGCATGGCATGATCTGTGACCCCTTCTAAGGGATCTTCAGCCACGATGCGCTGCATGCGGCGGCGGCCAATGCGGAAGGACTGGGAATCCATGGCCCACAAACCCAGTGGAAATGCGAACGCCGACACCGCGCCGGTTAAGATACCTTCCACGGGTGGGGCCAGGGAAATGTCCGGCAACCAGCCAGCCGCGGATAGCGGGGCCATGGCCAGCGGTAGAGCAATTGGAATTACTGGCGCCCAATAAGCAATGGCGGGGTAATCGCCCTCGAGGTAGACATCCTGGCTAGCCCCAGTGGAGCGGGGATAGTGGCGGATGAGGGGCACTAGTCCGATGACCGCAAAGACCGCAAAAACGGCGGCGCCTATCAGCATGTAGCTGGCCCCCGTTTGAGCAAAACCGAGGGCAAAGCCGGCCGGAACGCCGCATAAGCACGCCTCTTTCGGCGTAATTTCATTGCGTTTCCGGTACTGCGATAATTTCCGGGCGGGAAGTGGTGCCAGTTCTGCCATAAGTTCAAACGTATCATCGCCCACAGCCTGCTCGCCCCGCCAAGATTCTGTGACACAATGGAACTCACGCGCAGCGTGCGCATAATTTCATAATCCTACAAGCTTTAACGCAGTGCGTTTATCGTGGCTATTCGTGCGGCAGCGGCGCGGTCCTTTTTGGGGCTGTGCCTGCGCCCGAGTGGCCGACGCACCATACAATCGAAGTACAGGAGTAAGCCCAACTAATGGCGGCACAGAACTCTCAAGAAACAACTGAAAACCTCCAGGCAGCCGCGGCTTTGGCCCAGCGCATAGACCCGAGCGAGCTCAAAGATAAAACCCGCGTGTATGCCTTGGCCAAAAAGCTCGGCTTATCGTCACGCCAGCTGGTGGCCCAGCTTAAGGACATGGGCCTGAACAAGACCGCGCAGAGCTCCATTACCCGCGCGGAAGCAGGCGACCTTTTTGCTGCTCTAGCCCGCCATGAAGGGGGCTCGGATGCGGAGCAGCCTGCAATCGCGGACGAGAACCCAGCAGAAGCAAAGCCCGAGGGCAAGGCCAAGACCACCAAGCGTGCTCGTCGCACCCGCAAGGCCACGAAGAAGGCCGCGCCCGCGGCAAAGGAAAAACCGGCGCGGGCCGATGCCGCGGAGGCAGATAGCGCCCCGGCTGAAACCACCGCAGCCGATGCGGAAGAGGAAAAGAATCTGCGCTACCGCGTGCGCAAGAACGTGGATAATGAAATCTCCCAGATTGAGGAAAAAGTCGATGCATCGCTGGTAAAAAGTGCATTGCCGGATGTAAAGCAGGCGCCGGACCGTCTGCCGGATCCTGAGCCGGCGAACGCGCCCGCGCGCGCTGAAGATGATGCCCCTGCCGACGCTGACGCTGCCGGTACCAGCGAGGCGACGGGGACCGTGGATCCCGCCAAGCTGCATGAGGTGTTGGCAGAGGCCGGCGAAGACTTCGACGATGATTACTATGCACCGCGCATAGTCCCGCGCGCGGAGACCGACGACGATTCCGCCGCGTATGACTTCGCGCCGCTGTTTATGCCGCCGCAGCAGCAGGAAACCGAGGAGCTTGGTGAGGACGAGGCTGCGGACATGGCAGCTATCGCTGAAGCCGCAGATGCGGCGGATCCTGCCGAAGATGCCGAGGCCGACGAGGCCGAGGCAGGCAATAAGGCGGCGCGCGGGGGTTCCGACAAGCGCCGACGCGGTCGCCGCGGTACCTCCCGCGGGCGCGGCGGGAACGAGAATTCCAAGAAGGATGCGGCGGACAAGGAGCCTGAGCTTATCGATGAGCCCAAGGCCATCCGCGGCTCCACCCGCATCGAGGCGCAGAAGCGACGCCGCGCAGAATTGCGCGAGAAGGGCCGCGAGCGCCAGCACATCGTCTCCCAGGCGGAATTTTTGGCGCGGCGCGAGGCCGTGGAGCGCACCATGGTGGTCCGCGATAAGCAGCGCGAGGACGGCGCGGGCGTCGTCACGCAGGTTGGCGTGCTTGAAGATGACCTCTTGGTCGAGCACTTCGTTACCACCGAGTCCCAGGCCTCCCTCATTGGCAATATTTACTTAGGCCGCGTGCAAAACGTCTTGCCGTCCATGGAGGCGGCGTTCGTGGACATCGGACAGGGCCGCAATGGCGTGCTCTATGCCGGCGAGATTGACTGGCGCAAGACCAAATTGCATGGGCGTTCCCGGAAGGTAGAAAACACCCTGAAATCCGGCGACCAGATCTTGGTGCAGGTGGCAAAAGACCCGATCGGCCACAAGGGTGCGCGCCTGACCACCCGGATTTCCTTGGCCGGGCGCTACCTCGTCTACGTTCCAGGCGGGCGCAGCGCCGGAATTTCGCGCAAGCTGCCGGCACCAGAGCGCAAGCGCCTGAAAGACATCCTGGGCCGCGTGGTGCCAGGCGATGGCGGCGCCATCATCCGCACCGCTGCCGAAAACGTTCCCGAAGAGGCCATCGCAACAGATGTGCAGCGCCTGCATAACCGGTGGGAAGATATTTCTGCCCAGGCCAAGAAGGAAAAATCCTCCAAGGGCGCTAAACCGGTCACGCTCTATGAAGAGCCGAATATGCTCATCAAGGTTGTCCGTGACCTCTTCAACGAAGATTTCCACCGCCTGATCGTGGATGGGAAGCGTTCCTTTAATACGGTCAATGCCTACGTGGAATCCATGGCCCCGGACCTTGCGGACCGCGTGGTGCGCTATAAGCCGAAGGACCGCGGCGGCCAGGACGCCTTTGCCGCCTACCGCATTGATGAGCAGCTGCATAAGGCGCTCTCGCGCAAGGTGTGGCTGCCATCTGGCGGCACCTTGGTCATCGACCGCACCGAGGCCATGACTGTCATCGACGTCAACACCGGCAAGTTCACCGGCTCCGGCGGCAACCTGGAAGAGACCGTGACCCGCAATAACCTGGAGGCGGCCGAGGAAATCGTGCGCCAGATGCGCCTGCGTGATCTGGGCGGCATGATTGTGGTGGACTTTATTGACATGGTCCTGCCGGAAAACCAGGACCTGGTTTTGCGCCGCCTGAAGGAGGCCCTGGGGCGCGACCGCACGCGCCACCAGGTATCCGAGGTCACCTCCCTGGGCTTAGTGCAAATGACGCGCAAGCGCTTGGGCACCGGCCTGGTAGAGACCTTTTCCACCGACTGCGAGCACTGCCATGGCCGCGGCATCATCATCCACGAGTACCCGGTTGATGAAGCAGAAGACAACCACTCCGGCCACCACTCGCACGGTTCCTCTAAGAACCATAAGAAGCCTGAGCACGATCCCCAGCAGCACCCGGCTGCCGTGGCCATGCACGAGCACGACGACGAGGACGAGCGCGCGGAGAAGAAGAGCCAGAAGGGCCGCAAGGGCCGCAGGAATGCCACGTCCCAGCCGCAGAAGTATCAGAAGACGGACGCACCGCTCTACGGCAACGAGGACGAGCAGTCACCGTCCCTGGAGGAACTGGTGGCCAATGTCGTCGTAGACGATGAGGCCGGCGACTCCGAGCAGAAGGATTCCCAGAAGCGTGCCGACGACCGCAGCCGCGGACACCGCGACGACAGAGGCCGCGGCGAGGGCAAACAGAAGAAGCGCCGCCGGGCGCAGAAGAAGTCTGAGGTCTCTGAAATCGAGGCCATCGCCTATGCCGCGGCGGACAACGCCGCCGAAAGCGATGAGGTACAGGAATTTAATTCCTATGTGCCCGATGGACAAGAAGCACCGGCGAAGGAGAACAAGCGCACCCAGCGTGGCAAGAAGCCGCGCCGGGCAACGCGGACCTCGCCCGCGTCCCGTCGCGCGCAGGAGCAGCCGAACAAGCGTCAGCAGGCCGCTGAAGGAAAGGCTGAAGAGAAGAAGGCGGTAGCTGCCGGTTCATCGGAGAAGACCTACGAGGAGGCAGTAGCCGAGTTTGAGGCTTCTCCGCGTCGCAAGCGCCGCACGCGCGGGAATTCGCGTTCCGATAATCGCCCGCGCCCAGAGGATTTTGCCCAGCCGCAACAGGCGGAATCCGCGGAGTCCTCGGATGAGGCACGGCGTGACGATGCGGCCCAGCAGGGAGGCGAGCAGCAGCAGTCCCGTGGCAAGGCGCGCGGGCGCGGTCGGCGCCGCAGCGTGCGCACCCAGCCGAACTCCCGCCGGGCAAATGTGCAGGCCTCGCACCGGGCCAACGCCCAGGAGGCACAGCACGGCGATAAGCGTAAAAACTCCTCGCGGACAGCGGAGCAGCGCCACGAGAATATCAGTGGTGGGAAGAAGAACTCCCCGGCGCAGGGAGGCCGTCGCGGCAAGCGCCGCGTGGTGCGCACCAACCCGAGGGACAAGGCCACCTCACACAACGCGGGTGACCCAGCGGCTACACCTGTTCAAGGGGAGAAGGATTCCCAGAAGGCTCGCGCCCCGCAGACCGAGACCAAGGTTATTCGCCGCGGAAAGAAGCGCGCGGTGAAAAAGACCGGGGCGCCAGCAGCGGCTGCGCGACAGGAACGTGCTGGGGAAAAGGCGTCTACCAACGCGCCGGAGACCCCGCAGACTGGCGCTAAGGATGCGGGCCGGCGGCGGCGCCGCGTAGCACGGCGGGCTACGTCCTAGCGCACCGCCACGCGGGTACGACGTGCGTGGTTTGTATTTTGTACCCGCGGCGGGGTAGTCTTTGACAGTCGCTGTTTAGAACTCTCGGCGCTGGATCAGCCCACAATTGCCGCCCGGTGATTGCGGAAATGTTCGCGCGAGGTCTGAACGCAATATGTAAGTGTCCATTCGGATAACGGCCTGGATGCCGTGTCCGAGCGAGTTTAGATAAGGGGTAACCCTCTATGTACGCGATCGTCAAGACCGGCGGCAAGCAGTACAAGGTTGCTGAAGGTGACCTCGTCAAGGTCGAGAAGATCGAGGGTGAGCCAGGCTCTGCCGTGGCTCTCACCCCGGTTCTGCTCGTCGATGGCGCCGCTGTGAAGTCCAAGGCCTCCGACTTGGAGAAGGTTTCTGTTTCCGCGGAAATCGTTGAACAGGGTAAAGGTCCAAAGATTGATATCCTGAAGTACAAGAACAAGACTGGTTACAAGAGGCGTCTGGGTCACCGCCAGCCTCTGACCACCTTGAAGATCACCGGTATCAAGTAAGCCTTAACCGGGCTGCAATTCATCCCCGAAGGAGGGAAACGACATGGCACACAAGAAGGGTGCTTCCAGCTCCAGCAACGGTCGCGATTCCGAGTCCAAGCGCCTCGGCGTCAAGCGCTTCGGTGGTCAGCAGGTTAACGCCGGCGAGATCATCGTGCGTCAGCGCGGCACCAAGTTCCACCCAGGTGAGAACGTTGGTCGCGGCGGCGACGACACCTTGTTCGCACTTGCTGCTGGCTCCGTGAAGTTCGGCATCAAGCGCGGCCGCCGGATGGTCAACATCATCCCGGCTGAAGAGGTTGCAGCAGAAGCTACTGCTTAACCTTTAGAACTTAAATCCCGAGTCCTAGGGCAATCGAGCCCTATAGGACTCGGGATTTTTGCGTCCGAAATTGCCTAGCTCTCTAACAGGCGATGACGCAGGTATAGCGCCGGCGATACCTAACGCGATATCACGATGGGCGAGGGGCTAGGCTATGATGTATGTGATGGTGGCTGCCTTGAGCTATGGCCCACCCGCGGCATGTTTAATGGATAGAAGCGACACGTTATTCCGCGTAACATGCCTAAAGAATTGCGCCGAACCGTAGTGGATTGTGCACTGTGGTGGGCGGAACCGTAATCGGAAGGACACGTCGATGGCTCATTCTGCCTCGTCTCTGCTTCGGTCCCTATCTTCAGTACTCGTACGCATTGTGGCATTCGTACTTAGTATTGTCATTGGGGCTTCTTTTTTGGTAATACCCCAACTGACAACACCGCACGCAGCGGCAGCCGAAGGCTCTAATAGGAATAGCTCGGATGGCACCAACTTTGGTGATTGTTCCTTCCGTACAGGCACAGGCAATGTTGAACAATGGGCGAATCAGATTTGCTGGCTTGATGTCAGTGATATGACGAGGCCGGGGCGCGTCACCCAACATGTTGGGGACTACACCATTACGTTTGACTTGGCGATTTCGTCGAAAGATCCAAGTACATCAATCTCGGCACAGACTAATCCGACCTGGGGTGAAGCTATTTTTGGTAAACCCGGCTTTTTCCAGAAAGCAACTGGGAACATCACCCAAGATGTGCTGCAGATGGAGGGGGGAAAGGACCCATTTACCCGTTTTACATTGAGCAATATTAAGGTCGAGCGCGCTGGTGTCGAAGGATCCTTGTCTAACTACCGCTTTGCCGTCGCGGATGCTGAATCTACAGGTGGACCTGGCATTGGTGAGATGATCAGTGTGGACGGTGGCGCCGGCAGTAAAGTCACTGCACCCACGGAGTTACGCCAAGATAGAGAACGAAAAGCCTGTGAGAGACAATTCGGCGAAGGCAACGAGCCAACGGCGTGGCGGGAATGGGGACCCATTGCTGATGGTCGTTACAGAGGATTCGTGTGTCACTCGAGAGTCGGTGGTGCGCACTCGTCTTGGGTCGTCGGGGTAGATAATCCAAAGACTATGCAAATCAGCATGGGTTCTCGCACGCCGGGTAAGCAGGCTGTCGCTATCGGCGTGTCCCTCAATCGGCTGAGTTTTAATGGGGAACAAGATCTAGCAAAGGTCGATTCTTCTTACGAGGAAGCGGCGACACAGGTATCTCGGAACGCCGATTACCATGCTTTCCTCAGCGATAGCAATGTTGAAACTGATATCCCGGTCAACGCAGGTGGATCCGGCACGGTGATGCGTCGGCTTGACGAGAATGGGAACATCACGGGCCGGATAGGATTCCGTTCTCAACTTAATCCGACGGACAAGGCGTTTGACCGTTATGAGCCCGTTTGGCGTTGTACGTTGACCAATTCCGATGGCGGCGCCCAAACCTTTCAAATCAAGGCCGGAAATGTGCCGCCTGATTATGATTTAAATAAAGACACCGCAAACGGGCAATCGACATTACTACTGCCGGAAAAAGACAATCGTGTACCCAATTGTTCGGTTTCCTGGCAGCCCAAGTATTCGCCAGCTGCGTTAACCCTAAGTAAAAAGGTAAATGGTTCCGCGGCAAACTTTAGCGATATTCAGTCCCGTAAGTTTACCTTGCACTACTCGTGTAAAGCTCCGTCCGGATTTGAAAACGCCTATCCAGAAGTGAAGCTGGAAGATGACGTTGAATTAGAGAGCGGAACCTCTGAAGTAGTTAGGTCTTTGCCGGAGGGCGCGTCTTGTACCGTGAGCGAAAAATTTGCCGAGGGCCAAGAGGTGCCTCCGGGGACCGATTTTAGCCTCTCATGGAATGGTCAAAAAGCTACGGGTAATCCGAATTCTGCGGTCAAGGTGGAACTTAAGCCGGATAGGAAGAATCCCAGCAGCCCTGCCTCCGGACAGGCTGATGCAGTAAACACCTACGATTATCAAAAAGCTTCACTAAAGCTTAGTAAGCGCATCACCGGTGAGCCAGTAAATGATGGCAAGGTTGGCGGTGCCTTTAAATATAGCGTGCGTTGTGAAGGCACGAATATGGGTCAGCGGAATGGAACGCTGGATCTCAGCAAGGCTAAGCCGGAAAATTCCGCGGTCATCCCGGACCTGCCCGTCGGAAGGGAGTGCATTCTAGAATTCTCGCCTGAGGTTTCTAAGGAGCAGAACCAGACGATCTCCGTTGATAAACAGAGTGCCACTTTGAACGGGCAACCCATTGAGACGGATGAAAACAACTACTATCACTTCTGGTTAGAGGAGAAGGGTAAAACGAAGGAGCTCCGTGAAGAGACGGAGTTCGGGTACAAAACCTTCCCTTTGGTCATCCAAAAGCAGGTTTCTGGACTAGCTGCCGGCAATAAAGACGTACAAGACCTCGATTTCCAGGTGAATTACCGCTGCGAGGTAGGCGGAAAGACGGTTAAAGAAGGAAAGGTTAGCCTTTCCCACAATGGTGACGAAGTATCCATTGATGGAATCAGAGCCAACGCCGATTGCTACGTCTGGGAAGACGAGCCAACTGGAACTACAACGGCCGACTTCAAAGGCGCAACGATCAGCTCTACAGATGCCAGCGGTAATGTAAAAAAGCTGAGCAACGCAGACGCACAAAATGCCGGCATTCTTACCATGCGCCAAGTATCAGGCGATAGCCGGAACTTGGTCACCGTGACGAATAAATTCGACTCAAAGCTCGGGGCGGTGACCCTGCGTAAAAACGTTGAATCCACGGTAAACAACGCGACCCTTCCAGGTTCCTATACCTTTACATATCGCTGCGGACCGCGGAACGTCTACGAAGGTAGCGGCGATGATGCGCAAATCCGGACCGTCAACCTCGAAGGTAAAGTCACTGTACCTGCTAACGGGGAGGCAACGTTGGTCTCGGACAATCCGCGGCTGAATGATAAGAATGGCAAGCTGGGTGTGCCCTATGGCAACGAGTGTAGCTTTGTGGAAGAGACACCCCAGGTCAGCGGTGGAATCAACTTCGAGACCGATACTGAACCAGTAAAGGTTTCCGTTGATGCTGAAGACAATACTGCGACTGCAACTAACAAATTCACACCTGCCGGCCAAGGCCTAAATATTTCCCTCCGTTCTACCGGGCGCGAGTCATTGGCCCCAACATCGTGGAATTACGATCTGCGTTGCGATAACGGCTACTCCGCTAAACTTGATTTAGCTCTAGGAAAGAGCGCAAACATTGCGGCGAATGACGTTCCTTTGGGAACGGAATGCGAATTAGTTGAAGAAAAAGACTCTGCAGAGCGTACGTCCGATACTGGGGAAACCTATCCCATCGGTATCGATTCAGACTATCGTTACGCCGCCGATGAAGGCGAGCCTAAAGAAATAGGCAATGGGGAAAAGTTCACCATCGGTGAACAGTCCACCATTCAAATTCACCACGATTATCATTTCTTGCAAGCTACGGTTTCGAATGCCAAAGAAGTTAATTTTGATGATCCCAATAATCTGATCTCGCAAGCTAGTCGTGACGCTAAGGTGGCGCAGGATTTCCCTGCCGAGCTAAGATGCACCAACCCGGATGGTACGACTGGCGTGCACGTGACCTCGACGATCAAGGTAGGCAAGAGCGAATCAGCAAAGATTAACGTGGGTTCGCACTGCACAATCTCCGAGCCGAAAATCGATCCGGAGGTCGGTGTCTCCCTAGAGCAGAGCATTAATCTCAATGGAGATACCAGTGTGGGCGGTTCTAGGGACTACACGTTTAGCAACCCAGATAATGTAAATGTCACGTTCATCAACACCTATAAGCGTCAAATCTCGGACCTTAAGTTGAATACCAAGGCGTGGTTGCCAAACCAGAGCATCCGCGATCAGTATTCGGCTGCCGGTAAGAATGTTGCAGATATCTTTAATGAGCACAACTACAATTTGGTGTGCCAAGAAGCTGGTGCTGCCGGCGGTGGTGACCCCCTGTTTAGCCAAACGGTAACAGTCAAGGGTGAGGGAGATGCCACGTTCACCGGGGTTCCTGTAGGCGCCGATTGCCATATAACCGGTGATCGATTCGGTCAACTGGACTTGGATATCAACGACGGGGAACACGATAATAAAGCGTTCGTCCGGCCATCCCATGTGGAATGGACTACCCAGCAACAAGCCGGAAATGCGGTGGAAGACAAGGAACTGAAAGATGAAAAGTCGACCTCGCCCTCTTTCAACATCTCGGGTGAAGACGACGAAAACCAAGTCCGCCTTGTAAATCACTACGAGTACGAGACCGCCAAGGTGAAGCTCAGCAAGGATCTTGTAGGCCGCGAGGGCAATCTGAAGGAAATTCCAAACAACTATGAAATGAACTTCACTATGCAATGCGAGGCTGTGGGCTATAGGACCAGTATAATCGGTGATCTTTCATTCCTTTCGCAACACCTGCGGCCTAAATCTGCATCTGTAATCCCGTCTTCTATCACCAAGAAGCAATTCCACGATGCTGGTACGCAAGGGGAAAATAGCGTCCTTTCCTTCAACTCTGACGAGGCCCTAGTTCCCGCAGGAGCAACGTGCCGAGTAACGGAGCAAGATGCCTCCAATACCCCGGCGGCACTGGAGATCAGCCCGGAAGAAAAGGACATCGAAAAGAATGCCCCTAATCCTGGTGCGGATAAAGCAACGGATCTTCACTTCATCAATAAGGTAGAGCGACGTACGGCACCTGTGAATCTGATTGTCCGGAACTCTGGATATCTTGAGGGAGCTAATCCTTCGGGATATACCGCAACTGTGGTTTGCAAGGATCCGGCGGCAACGACAATCACTGAGAATTTCCCATTAGCCGATACCAGTGCGACGGAGTTGCCGCGAACATATGAGGCTCCTACGGGCGGTCGTCCCCTGCAACTTCCTGTTGGCGTGGACTGCACGCTGCAACTAGGCGGCGATGCATTTGCGGAACGCGGCCAGCTGGAAGCCACGGCGGGCAGCCGCACGCCATTGACCCAATACGCTCGATGGGCCGCTGACCAACGAGAAATTCCAAACAGCTCGTTGTCGACTATTGCTGCTAAGGACGTCAAAAAAGACGATAAGAAACGTGAGTACACGTTTAAAACCGCGGCAGAGCGTTCATCCACTAGTGAACCCATGGTGATCGGTGCAGATATTTACCATCCGCGTGCGCATTATGACGTCAAATTCACTAAGAACGCCTTTGGTGGTCCTGCACAGGACGCAGAGTTTACATTCCGCCATTCTTGTAGCGATCCCAATGACCCAGATGCGTCCAATGGGGAATTTACGTTGAAGTCTGGTGGCGAGCACACCATTAAGAACGTTCCTGTGGACTCCGATTGCCAGGTCAGCGAGATCAACGATGGAGTAGAAGGCAACGATTCCATTTTCAGCCTTGGTGACACAGGCGATCGAATCACTGCGTTGCCAAACCCCTCGGGCGGTTCTCTCCCAGGCGGAGCGCCTGCCGATGCCGCCGAGCAAAACAACGGCGAAGCAACGAGGTCGATCGCATTTAATGTCCAGCCGGTCGAAGATGGCACTGACACGAGCCGTTCCGGTGAGCGGTGGTCAGTAGTGGCAAAGAATGAATTTGCCGGATTGAATGTGGAAAAGTCCATTGAGGGTACGCCCTTGGGCAAGCTCACGGGTGATGTATTCGATACCACGCTGCTTCCGGCAGATGCGAAGACCATGCCCATGACTTATAAGGTCACCAATGATGGTGTATTCGATCTGGAAGGCCTGCAGGTCAAAGACCAATCCTTGGCGGGATTGCACCTTTTAAAGGACGGCAAGTCCGTGGAGGTTCCGCAAGACGGCGTTATCCCGCAGGAGATTTGCTCCCCGCCGGAAGCACTCAAGGTGGGTGACGAATTTAGTTGCAGTTTCGAGGTACAGATACCGGTGGATGATGATGAAACTTATCGGTACCCAGATACGGGAGACTCCACCGTGACTGTGACTGCGCAGGTACAAGGACAAGACGGCGTTCATTCTGCTTCTGGTTCCGATACACAAGGTGCACTGCGCCCATCTGGGCTTATCGCGGGCCTACTGCCCGAAACGGGTATGCAGACCCTCGTATGGATCCTCATCCTGGGGCTTGCGCTTCTTGGATTTGGACTGTGGCGTTACCTGCGTCAATCTGACGATGAGGACGATTCCCCAGAAGAGTCCTAGCAGGACTAATCCTTGGCACCCAGCAGGGTGGTGGGTCCTTGCTAATTAAGGCATAGCGGTCAAGGTGAAGCTTTCATCTTGACCGCTAACTTTTGTATTTATTCTTTATTCAATAACTATCTTTTAGCAGGTGAAAAGTTCGCTTCTCCAATTGTGTAGTGGGCTATCACCGGCATATACTTTTACACTGGTTTCATTTTCGCGCTGACCGGCTCCCTTGAACTTCGGCTCAGTAATTCTCTATGAGAGGACCCCCTTACTAATGTCTCGTATTGCCTCTAAGACCTTAGCGGTCGCTCTTGCGGCAGGATTGGCCGCAGCCACCCCAGTTGCATTTGCTGCTCCCGGTGACGGTGTATCGGTACTGGCGCAGGGAGAAAATACCCGCGCCTCTATTAATGCAAACGCAAAGGGCTCCATCACCATCGATAAACACTCGGGTGATCCAGTTGGAGACGACAATCTGAGTACGGACACCGCTCTTAAGGGGATGAAGTTCAAGGTCGAAAAGGTCAAGATGACCGATAATCTGGATACCGCCGCCGGCTGGTCTGAGGCGAAAAAATTGGTTGAAGCCGGAGCAGAGAACGCACCGCTTGACCAGGGATTTACGGCGCAGGAAAAGGTTACGAATGATTCGGGCCAGGCTGAATTTACGGATTTGGCCGTCGGTATGTACAAAGTGACTGAGCTTCCTAGCGAAACCAACACTAACTACACGATCGGCGCCCCGTTCTTGGTCACCGTTCCTTTAATCGGGGATGACGGTGCGGTGAACTATAACCCTAAAGTTTCCCCGAAGAACCAGCTGATTCAGCCAAAGAAGAGCGCCGAAAATGGAAACGCCAACGTTGGCGATAACATTTCTTATACCATTGAAGCTCCGGTACCTGCGGGTGACGTTGACCGCCAAGGAAACCGCAATATCCCGCATTTCGAGATTACGGATAATCTCAATGAGCACCTTGCTTTCGCGGACGGTGCAGAGGGCGTAACCGTGAGCGCTAAGGGAGTAAACAACCTCGTTCGAGGTGAAGACTATACCGTCACAATTACCGGAGAGAACAACAAAAACCTCTCGGTGAAATTCACTGACGCTGGGCGGGAAAAGCTTGCCAAGGCTCGAGCCACGAACGCTGGTCTCTCTGTGCAGGTAAAGTTCAACGCCACGGTCCTGAGTATCCCCGCCAACGGTAAAATTGAAAACCTTGCTCACTTGGACTTGAACGGCAACGATCAAGATCCCGGCATCCCCACCACGCCTGGCGGGGACAACTCAGGGAACAATGAAGGCGCGACGACGACGCACTACAACGACGTGTCGATTATGAAGACGTTGAACGGTCAGTCTACTGAGGATGAAGCCACCGGTGCTGGCGCAGAATTCCAGGTTTTTGAGTGCACCGAGGACGGTGACAAGTGGCAGGTATCTGACCAAGCTGATCCTATTAAGGGCGCCAATGCAGGAGGTACGGCTGTAGCCTCTGCAACGCTGACAGCGGCTGAGCCAGTACAGGGCGAAGCAGCAAAGGCCGATGGCTACTTCCTGCAATTCGATGCGAATAAGGAATATTGTGCCGTTGAGACTAAGGCTCCTCAGGGCTACCTCATCAACCCAGATCCGCACCACCTTGCCCCGTCTGATCAAACGCGCGGTGAGGGTGAAAATACTCGCGTGATTTATACCGCGACTATTGATGACGTGAAGGACAATATCTGGGGCAAGCTGCCGGCTACCGGTATGCGGACGATGCTGATCATCCTCGGCCTCGGCGCGCTCTTGTTCATCGGCGGTGCCTACTACCAGCTGAAGCGCCGCAACGCCTAAGACAGGCAAGTGGCTCATACCCGCGTGCCTCGCCCGTAAGGGCAGGGGCGCGCGGTTTGGGCGAGTGGCGGGAGGCGAAACGTAGAATGTCGTTCTCCCTGCCTAGCAGTGGATTCTGCGTAGTGGAAGGTTGTTGAATTGCGCGTGCGGCGAGTGCGGCAGATTGGTGCCGCGGTGATAACGATGGGGCTTATTAGTGGCCTCTCGTTTCAGCCGCAGCCGGTACCGGAAATGCCGGGAGGATCCGGCATTTCGGCGGTCGCACATGCGGCATCGCGGAGCAGTGACCTTCATATCGATCTCAAGGAATCCGTGGGTGAAGAATGGTTCCAGGATATTGGGGACCGTGAACTTGAGCTGCTATTGATTAAAGATGTACACATTAATGACTTGCCGCAGCTCAACGTGCCGCAGTTATTGCGCGATAATCCGGATCGTTTTATCTCGATGGCGAAGAAAACCACCTCTGATGGGGAAGCGACTTTCAAGGGCGTAGAACCTGGTGTGTATCTCCTCAACGTGGCGGATAACAAGGGCACTAAAGACTCCCGGGTATCGTATGCGCCATTCGTCATCGCCGTATCAGGTGACGGTAAGGCGCATAATATTGAACTCAAGGCGCAAGTTCTTAACACAGAAATACAACCGCGGACATCGTGTAGCGTCGCCGGAGGTCGTTTTGCGGTCGCAGCTGGCGGCCGGATTGTCTACGAGATTTCTGGGTCCGCGCCGAATGTCAGCGCTGATGGAGAGATTAAGCGCTATGAAGTGACTACCACAGTGTCGGTAGGCCATAAAGCAGAAAGCCTTGCGGTGGACTCGGTGCGAATCGTGGGCGCCGGCAAGCAGCTCGAGTTATCTGCGGATCAGTACCGCGTAGAAAACACCGGGACTACGGTGAAACTAGCTTTTAAGGATTCCGCGCTGCAACAATTGGCAGATCTTCGTAGACTAGATCCTTCAACTGTGGTGAAAGCCAGCATCGCAGTTCGTGCAGAGGCTGATGCAGTGGGCGAGCTTAGCGCCACTACAACGATTCTTACGGATGGCATGGACGCGGAACGGCGCCCAGTTGAAGTATCCGATGCCGCGAGTCTGCCCGTGGTGGCATATTCGGAGTGCATGAAAGGCACGGATTCGACGACACCTGCCGTCCCATCTGGTGGGCAGTCGCTTCCTTCTTCGGCCCCAGGTTCCTCGTCGGATGCTGGATCCGGTGAACCTGAAGCGAATGGTTTCCCGCCTCTTCCAACAGAAGATGGGCACCAGGGGCCCTTATCTGCCGCGGAAGGAGATCCAGATTCTTCCCAAAAAGATGGCAAGCATGGCAAAATTCTAGGCAGTTTGGCATCTACCGGTGCATCAGTGATCGGCATCGTCGCACTAGGAGTAGTACTCATCCTTGGAGGCCTCATTGTGCTTGCGCGGCGGCGAAAAGATGACGAAGATTCCAATCAGCACGTTGGACCAGAGGGAGGCAACTCGTGACCACGACCGTTGAAAAGCCGTTGCCCGCTGAGAATAAGAAGAAAAAGAAGAACAACGCGGTGTCCATCATTGCGCTCATTCTCGGCGCACTGTTGCTGCTGTATCCGGTGGTGTCTACCTTGGCCAACCACAATAAGCTGATGCGGCAGACCGAAGCCTATAGCGGCAAGGTCGAAGATCTAAGCCAAGAGGAAAAAGACCGCCAACTTGCCCGCGCACGCGAATATAACGAGCGTCTGCTGGCTGAAGGCCCACACGCTCGTCCACCGGTGGATAGCGATCCAGGCATGGAAGACTATATGTCCCAATTGAATGTGGACGGTCCAACCAACATGATTGCCCGCATTCGCATTCCGCGCATCAATGTGGATTTGCCCGTCTTCCACACCACTGCGCCGAAGGTGCTTTACGATGGCGCCGGGCACATGTATGGCTCCACGCTTCCGGTTGGCGGTGATGGAACGAATGCGGTGATCTCTGCCCACACGGGCATGGTCAATGCAGCGATGTTTGATGAGCTTCCGCGTTTGCAAGAAGGTGATGAGATTTTCATCGAGGTCATGGGGGAGCGCCTCCGGTACAAAATGACCGGCAGGGAAGTAGTCAAGCCTGAAGCTTATGATGCGGTGACGTATGAGCCCGGCCACGATAAGCTCACCTTGATTACGTGCACTCCCTATGGTCTTAATACCGATAGGCTGCTTGTCCATGCCGAGCGCGTACCGCTAGAGCCAGGGAACCCAGAACCTGATACTGCTGGATTCGGCTGGTCGTGGTGGATGATCTTGGTCATCGCGATCATCTTGCTCACCGTGCTTATTATCCTGTGGAAGAACTACCGGCGGCGCAAGAAGAAAAAGCAGCAGGAAGCTCAACAAGCATCTGCCGAAGGCGAGCTCTAAAATTCCGCGCATCGTGGATAGTGGGGTGGAGCTGATAGACTTTAGTATCTAATTGATAGCGAAGAGAGGCTGTTCATGGCACGTTTTATTGACCGCGTCGTCTTGCACTTGCAGGCTGGCGACGGTGGGCATGGCTGCGTGTCTGTCCACCGTGAGAAATTCAAGCCTCTGGGTGGACCGGATGGCGGCAATGGCGGCCATGGTGGCGACATCATCTTGGAGGTCTCAGAGCAGATCCATACCTTGATGGATTTTCACTACCGGCCGCATATTAAGGCCGAGCGTGGCGGCAACGGCGCCGGCGATATGCGCAATGGCGCGCGCGGTGAGGACCTGATTTTGGAGGTTCCCGCGGGTACGGTCGTGCGCACGGAAAAGGGCGAGACCCTAGCGGATCTCACCGTGCCGGGCACGCGTTTTGTCGCGGCTGAGGGCGGTTTCGGTGGCCTGGGCAACGCGGCGCTGGCGTCCAAGAACCGCAAGGCGCCGGGCTTTGCACTGCAGGGCGAGCCGGGGCAGGCCCATGATTTGGTACTCGAGCTGAAATCCATGGCGGATGTGGGGCTCGTCGGATTCCCTTCGGCGGGCAAGTCCTCATTGATTTCGGTGCTCTCTGCTGCCAAGCCGAAGATCGGTGATTACCCGTTTACCACCCTGCAGCCTAACTTGGGCGTAGTGGATATGGGCGATAGCTCCTTTACCATTGCCGATGTCCCCGGCCTTATCCCTGGCGCTGCCGATGGCAAGGGCTTGGGGCTGGACTTCCTGCGTCACATCGAGCGCACGGCGGTGCTAGCCCACGTGGTTGATACCGCGTCCATCGAGCCGAGCCGCGATCCGGAATCCGATATTGAGGCGCTGGAAAATGAGCTGGCTAAATACCAGGAGGCGCTAGAAAGCGATACCGGCTTGGGGGACCTGCGCGAGCGCCCGCGCGTCATCATCCTGAATAAGGCGGATGTCCCGGAGGCGGAAGAACTGGCGGAGTTCGTCAAGGATGACCTCAAGGAAAAGTTTGGCTGGCCGGTATTTATCATCTCTGCGGCGGCGCGCAAGGGCTTGGATCCGCTGAAATTCAAGCTCATGGAAATGGTCACCGAGCACCACAAGGCACAGCCCAAGCCTAAGCGGGATGCTTCGCATACCGTGATTCACCCCAAGGCCCAGGCGCATAAGAAAAACACCGGTAGCTTCGCGGACTTTAATGTGCGCCCGGATCCAGAGGTGCAGGGCGGATTCATCGTGGAAGGCGAAAAGATCGAGCGCTGGATTACCCAGACCGACTTTGAAAACGATGAGGCCGTGGGCTACTTGGCAGACCGCCTGGCCAAGGCCGGCGTGGAAGACGAGCTGCACAAGCAAGGCGCGGTGGAAGGCTGCCCCGTGACCATTGGCGGGATTACCTTCGAGTGGGAGCCGATGACCGGCGGCGATCCCACCATGGCCAGCCGCGGCGAGGATGCCCGCCTGAAGGGCACCAACCGCGTCTCCGCGGCGGAGCGCAAGCGCGCCTCCCAGGCCCGGCGTGGCTTGGTCGATGAATTCGACTACGGAGACGAGGAAGAGGTCACCCGCGAGGGCGCCAACCGCGACCGCTGGCAGGGTTAGCCACCGCGCGAGTGGGGAAGTGGGGCCTCGTCCGCTGGGGCGAGTGCCCCCACCCCGGGCATAATGTGCTGCGCACATGGGGGAAATACGCCCCAATGAAGGGGACTCGTGCCGGAAGCTTTGTACACTATTGAGTTATGTCTTCTGATCAACAGAAAGAGCCCATTCTTCCGCTCCCCGTAGAGCCTTTTGATGGCCCTACCGCTGATACCCCGTTCCCTGAAGCCCTCGATGAAAACCCGATAGCCTCTGGGTTTGAATCCGAATTGCGTAACTCTATCGCTGAGGCCAAGCGCGTCGTTGTCAAGATTGGTTCCTCGTCGCTCACGGATGAGAATTTCCGCGTTTCGCAGGAAAAGATCGATCACATCGTGGATGCCGTCCACGCGCGCATGGGGCGCTCCGATGTCATCATCGTTTCCTCCGGTGCGGTTGCTGCTGGCATGGGCCCGCTCGGCCTGCACCAGCGCCCCACCGACCTGGCTACGAAGCAGGCCTCTGCGTCTGTGGGCCAGGTGCACCTGGCCTATGAGTGGGGCCGTTCCTTCGCGCGCTACCAGCGCACCATCGGTCAGGTGCTGCTTACGGCGTCCGATGCCGGGCACCGCGACCGTGCCCGCAACGCGCAGCGCACCATTGATCGCCTGCGCCAGCTGCGCACCATCCCCATCGTGAACGAAAACGACGCCGTGGCTACCTCTGAGATGCACTTTGGCGATAACGACCGCCTGTCGGCCTTGGTCGCCAACTTGGTGGGCGCGGACGCGCTCTTCCTGTTCTCTGACGTCGATGGCCTCTATGACAAGAACCCGGCCGAGCCGGATGCGAAGTTTATCGATGAGGTGCGTACCGGTAAGGATCTCAAGGGCGTTGTTGCCGGCGATGGCGGCAAGGTCGGCACCGGCGGCATGGCCACGAAGGTCTCCGCCGCCCGCCTGGCCACCCGCGGCGGCATTCCAGTGCTGCTCACCTCTACCGATAATATTGGGCCCGCGCTTTCCGATGCCTCCGTCGGCACCGTCTTCCACACCCGCGAGGAACGCCAGCTTTCGGCCTGGAAGTTCTGGGCACTCTACTGCGCCGATACCGGCGGAGCCGTGCGCCTGGATGAGGGTGCGAAGGAAGCCGTGACCAAGGGCGGTACCTCCTTGCTTGCCGTGGGTATTACCGATGTCCGCGGTGAATTCAACAAGGGCGAGATCATCGATATCTTGGGCCCGAAGGGCGAGGTTATCGGCCGCGGTGAGGTCCGCTTCGATTCCGAGGAATTGAACGCGATCAAGGGCATGCAGATGAGCGAGCTGCCAGAAGATAAGCGCCGCTCGGTCGTGCACGCGGATTACCTTTCCAACTTCGCCTCGCGCATCTAGCCGCGTGCCGTACGCTGGTTCCCATGAAGTATTTTATGGGACCAGAAACCTGGCAGCCTATGGTCGATGACTTAAGCGCTGCCGGCCACGAACGCGTAGAAAACCTCGAAGACGCAGAGGTCTATGTCAATACCACACCCAGCCCGCGCCGCATCCCAGAGATGCCGGACAATATCGGCTGGGTGCAGCATTGTTTTACCGGCGTCAACCAACTCATCGATGCCGGGTTGATTACCCCTGAGGGATTGCCGTGGTGCAATTCCGCCGGCGCCTTTGCCAAGCCGGTGGCCGAATGCGCCTTGGGTCTCCTGCTCTCCCAGGCCCACCAGCACAAGGCCTTTACACAGGCCGGCACCTGGTCGGTGGCCAAGGAGCTGGATGAAGCGCAGGAGTGGATCTACGACCAGCAGGGGCCGAAGAAGGTGGCGATTTTGGGCGCTGGGGGCATCGGCAAGCAGCTCATTGCCTTGCTCAAGCCCTTTGGGGTCCACATCACCGCCGTGAATCGCTCCGGCCGCCCAGTGGAGTGCGCCGACGAGGTGGTGGCCATGGATGACGCCGCGCACGTGTGGGGCGAGGCCGATGTCATTTTCTGCATCCTGCCCGCCACGGCGGAAACGGAGGGGCTTATTGATGCCGCGAAGTTCCGCGCCATGAAGCCGTCTGCGCTGTTTATTAACGTCGGGCGTGGCAGCACCGTGGTCACGGATGATTTGGTGGATGCCTTGCGCGAGGGCGAGATTGCCGGCGCCGGTTTGGAGGTTGTGGACCCAGAGCCGCTTCCCGATGACCACCCGCTGCTCTCCCTGCCCAATTGCACCATGACCCCGCATATCGGGGCGACGAAGCACGTGGCGCAGTATCACATGGGCGATATTTTCAATGCCAATGCCGCCGCGTGGGACAAGGGTGAGCCCATGCCCACCCAGGTGGACCCAGAGGCGGGATACTAGAAAAATCAAAAGCCACGGACAGCGATGGCTGGGTGCGTCGTGTGTGTACCGAAGAAAGGACGTACCGCCCACTGTCCGTGGCAAGTGAAAATAAAAGTTCAACTCGTTGAACTACTGCTAAACTAACACTTATCCAAGGACGACGCAAGCACGATTATGAAGATGGTGGATATGCACCTAGAAGAACTGCCTACCCGCAGCCAGGATTATCTTAAGGTTCTGTGGGATTTATCGGAGCACTCCGGTGGCGCCCCGGTAGCGCTGAAGGATGTGGCGGCGCGCCTGGAACAAAAGGTGCCCACCGCCTCCGAGGCGATTAAGAGGCTCGCCGCCCAAGGACTGGTGGAGCACGAGCGCTATCAGGGCGTCTCATTGAGCCCTGCAGGCCGTGAACTGGCGATGCAGATGGTGCGCCGCCACCGCCTATTAGAAACCTTTTTGGTAGAGACCCTGGACTATTCCTGGGACGAGGTGCACGAGGACGCTGACCGCCTCGAGCACGCCTGCTCCGATCGCTTTATCGGCCGCATCGATGCGCTGCTGGGATCCCCCGACCGCGATCCGCACGGCGATCCCATTCCCGATATTGGCGGCGGGATCGAGGATCTTGGCACGCTCACGCTCGCCAGCGCCCCGCTTGATGCGCCCGTGACCGTAGAGCGCGTCTGCGATGAGGATCCAGGCTTGCTGCGCTACCTTGACCGCTTTGGGGTGGAGCTGGGCAACGAGCTGCGCGTAAGCGATAGCGTGGCCGGGTTATTGACGGTGCAGACCGAAGGCGGCGAGATGTCGCTGGCGGAGGTGGCCGCCCGCGAGATCACAGTCCGCCTGGCCTCGACTAAATAACGCGCGGCGCCATCCCGCGCCGCGCGCTAGGAAATCGCCTTATAGGCCGTCATGCTGGCGAGGTAGAACACGCCGGCCACAATGGCGATGGTGCCGCCGGCCGAAAGGCTCAAGTGCGCAGCGATAAAAAGCCCGGCCACCGCGATGGTGATGCCGATGATGCCCGCCCCGATAAGCAGCGCCTCCGGGCGCGATACCCACGGGCGCAGGCCCGCGGCTGGAGCCACGAGCAAGGCGATGGACAAGATGGTGCCGACGGCGGGGATGACGGCGGCCATCGTCAAGCAGATAAGGCCGAGCGTCAGGGCATCGTAAAGCCCGCTATGCGGGGACGTGGTGGGGTCGAAATACGCCTGGAAGAGGCGGCGCCGGCAGGCTAGTACCGCCAGCAGGCAGATAATGACCAGGCCGGCTGCGACGGCGACATCGCGGTGGTTGACCGTGGTAAGCGAGCCCACCAGGAAGCTATCGACGTGCAGCGGCAGCGGCTGGAACCAGCGCAGCAACAAGATACCCATCGCAAACCCCAGAGTGAGCGTGGTGCCCGCCGCAGCGGTGGAGGAGACGCCGTGCACCTTGCCCAGGTAATGCATGAAAATCGCCAGCGGAATGCAGACCGCCACGGAGCCGAGCATGAGCCCATCGCTCAAGTTGGCACCCAGCGCATTGGCCACGACGACGCCGAGGACCGCGCCGGGAAAGGTGCCGTGGGAGAGGCTCTCAGCAAAAAAGACGCGATTGCCCAACACCATGAGCGTACCTACCAGCCCGGAGAGGCAGCCTACCGCGATGGCTTCGAAGAATGGCAAAGTTAAGACACCCATATGCGCCTGCCTAAAAGTGCGAGCGGAACGGTCAGGGACAGCGACAGCGCGACGATGGCTTGCGGGGAAATCTGGTGGGAGGTCACCGAAAGCATGAGCCACAGGCCCACGCATACGGCGACTACCGCGCCCACCAGCGCCCACAGGAGCATCTGCAGTGGGGTGCTAGCCAGGACGCGCCCGACCAGGCCCGGGACCACCACGAAACCCAAAACGAGCAATACGCCGATGGCGGAGCTCGCGGCGACGACGATAAGGCCCACCGCTACGTTGGCAGTGACATCGATTAGCCCCACGCGGATGCCGGTGGCGCGCGCGGATTCGCGGTCAAAGGCGACGGCTACTTGCGAGCGCCAGGTGGCCAGAATGAGCAGGGCGGCAACCACGCACAAGATGATCGAGGGGATCATGCGGTCAGTGGTGATATCGAGCAAGCGGCCAAACATAAGGGCCTCCAGCTGGCCGGAGCGATCCCCCACGGCGAGGCTGATGACCACGCCGATGCCATACATCAAGGTCAGTACCACCGCGGTACCGGATTCATGATCGTGGCCATCGCTGCCGGAATTCAGGCGCGCCAAAATGAGCACGGCGACACCCGCGGCGACGGCGGCACCGGGCAAGATGCCGGGAAAGCCCGCCACGGCCAGGCCGATGACGATGCCCGGGAATACCGAGTGGACCAGCGCCTCGACGCTAAATTCCATGCGGCGCAGGTTAACCATCACGCTGACCACTGCGCCGGTCAAGGCCACGCACAACAAGAACAGGGCGGCGCGCTGCATATAGGGAGCAGTAAGCAGAAGCGTCACATGTCCCCCTGCAATACCGACGTGGCCTCCAGGTAGCGCTCGACTGCATCCTCGGTATCAAGGACTTCGCTGTGGCCGTCCACGATGAGCATTCCGGCATCGCAGGCGCGCTGCGCCAAAATGGGATCGTGGGTGGAAATGAGCAGGGCAACCCCGCTTTCCTTGAGCTTGGCGATGATCCCTAAAAGCACCTGCCTGCTATCTTGGTCCAGGCCATTGAAGGGCTCGTCCATGAGCACCAGGTCCGGGTGGGCGGCCAGCGCGCGGGCGATAAAAATGCGTTGGCGCTGCCCGCCCGAGAGCTTATCCCAGCGGGTCTTCGCCTTATCCGCCATGCCGACGAGCTCGAGCGCCTGTGTAATCTGCGGGCGCAGGCGGCGCATGCTGCCCATGCGCTCCCACCACGAGGCCTTATTGAGCAGGCCCATTTCCACGACCCGGCCGGCGGTGACGGGAAAGGTGGGATCGCAGGTGTGGTGCTGGGGAACATAGCCCAGCGTCGCCGTGCGCTGATGCTCGCCGCGCAGCGTAGCAAGGCCGGCGATGGCCTTTAAGAGAGTGGATTTACCAGCACCATTAGCCCCCAGCAGCGCGATGGCCTCACCTTCGTGGATGGTCAAGGAGACATCGTCCACGATGGTGGTGGTGCCATAGCCGCAGGAGGCATGGGAAAGCTCTAAAAGCGGTGTACTCATCGTGCGTTATCCAGGCTTTCTGGCAGATCGGCCGCTTCACCGTCCCAGGCATCTACCAAGGTGGTGACGTTGTGGATGATGGAGCCGATGTAGGTGGCGCCGTCGCTATTCGGCACGCCCAAGGAGTCGCCGTACAGGGCGTCATCATCCATAATGGCCTTGACGCCTGCGGCGCGGGCGATGGCCTCGATGGACTTAGAGTTATTGGAGTTTTCCGCGAAGATGGCCTTGGCGCCGGAATCGCGAACCTCCTTAGCGGCATCCTCGATGTGCGAGGAGGTGGCGTCCTGCTGGTTATTGAAGTCCGTGAGCGCGGAGCCGATGAACTTCACGTCATAGTCGTTGGAGAAGTAGCCAAAGGCATCGTGCGAAGTAAACAGCACGCGGTCCTGCTCGGGGACGGTCTCTAGGGACTCGGTGACCCACTTATCCAGCTCGTCGAGCTGCTTGGTGTACTTTTCGCCGACTTCCTTCACGGATGGCTCCTTATCGGCCAAGGCATCCACGATGTTTTCTACCTGGATCTTGGCGTTCTTGGGGGAGGTCCATACGTGCGGGTCGTGGGTGAATTCTAGTTCCTCGCCGTCCTCACCGGGGAAAGGCCACTCGCGCAGGTCTACCTTGTGCTTGGAGTTGTCATCGCCGGCGGTGACGATGGTCTCGCCGTCAAAGCCGGAAGACTCCACGGCGTTATCGAGGAAGTGCTCGAGATCGACGCCGTTTTTAAAGAGGAAGTCCGCATCCGCCATGGCACTCATCTGCTGCGGGGTCATCTCGTGCTCGTGCGCGCTGGCATTCGGCGCCAACAGGCAGGTGAGATCGAGGGTGGTATCGCCATCGCCCTCGGTGGTTTCCTTGCCGCTGGAATCCACCTTGTGGAGCGTCATGCCACCCTGGGCAATCTGGGTGAGGTAATCGCAGATCTGCGTGGTGGTGGCAACGGCCTTGATGGTCTGATCGTCGCCCGAACCGGAGCCCGCGTCGGAACCGTTGCCGCCGTCGTTCGTGCTGCAGGCGGCGAGGGCGACCCCGCTCAGGGTCAGCATCAGGCCCAGCTTGGCCACGTTCTTTTTCATGAGTGCTCCTTTTGTGCAGTGAAACCTATCAAGCAAAGAATAAACATACCCAAGTAACTATTTCAAGGAATTGAACAATTGGATTTGTAGTTGTGAGCTTTACCGCACTCTCGGGTGCGGGTAGAGGGGGTGGTTTTCTCTGCGTGGCCTGCCTAATTTAGGCAAAGCGTGAGGTACACGGCGGGCGGCTGAAAAACTCGGGCGGGTACGTTACTCTGGTATGACATGAGCAACACTGAACGCGAAGAAGTTCTGTCCAAAGCCCGTGCTGCAAAGGACGTTGCGCCCGTCGTGGCGCAGCTGTCCACGCCGCGCAAGAATGAAATCTTGCAGCGCGCAGCCGAAAATCTCATTACCCACACCGATGACATCCTTGCTGCCAACCAGCAGGATATTGAGGCCGGCCGCGAACGCGGCATGTCCGATTCCCTGATTGACCGCCTGACCTTGGACGCCGCCCGCGTCGAGGGCATTGCCGATGGCCTGCGCCAGGTCGCTGGCCTGCAGGACCCGGTAGGCGAGATCCTGCAGGGCCGCACCATGGATAACGGCATCCAGATGAAGCAGGTGCGCGTCCCGCTCGGCGTGATGGGCATGGTATACGAGGCCCGCCCGAACGTCACGGTCGATGCCTTCGGCCTGGCGCTGAAGTCCGGCAATGTGCCGCTGTTGCGCGGTTCCAAGTCCGCGCGCAACTCCAATACCAAGCTGGTGGAACTCCTGCAGGACACCCTCGCGGAGTTCGATCTGCCGCGCGAGGTGGTCCAGCTCCTGCCGTGCGAGACCCACGATTCCGTCCAGGACTTGATTACCGCGCGTGGCCTGGTGGATCTGGTTATCCCCCGCGGCGGCGCCAAGCTCATTGAGGCCGTGGTTACCGGCGCTACCGTTCCGGCCATTGAGACCGGTACCGGCAACTGCCACTTCTACATCGACGCTTCGGCCGATATGGACAAGGCCATCGACATGGTCATCAACGGCAAGACCCGCCGCACCTCGGTCTGCAACTCTACGGAGTGCGTGCTTATCGATGCCGCGCTTGATGATGCCACCAAGCTGCGCATCGTCCGCGCCCTTCAGGATGCAGACGTCACCGTCCACGGCGACGTGGACGAGCTCGAGGGCTTCGGCGCCACGGACGTCGTCCAAGCCACCGAGGAGGACTGGCGCGAAGAGTCGCTGTCCATGGATATCTGCGCCAAGGTAGTGGACGGCGTCGACGGTGCCATCGCGCACATCGCGGAATTTACCACCGGCCACACCGAGGGCATTGCGGCCCAGGATGCGGACGTTTTGGTCAAGTTCGGCAACGAGGTCGATGCCGCAGCCGTCATGCTGAATGCCTCCACCGCCTTTACCGATGGCGAGGTCTACGGCATGGGTGCAGAAATCGGCATTTCCACCCAGAAGCTGCACGCCCGCGGCCCAATGGCCCTGCCGGAGCTGACCTCTTCCAAGTGGGTCCTCCAGGGCACCGGCCACGTGCGCCCATAAGAACGTGCGCCTTTTAACTCGCTTTCGCGCCGCCGCTGGTGTCCTCACCATTGCCGCCACGGCGGCGCTTGGCGCGTCTATGATCACCCCTGTTGCGGCAGCGGGGGAGAACCACCCGCAGGCCGAGACCTGCCCCGATTACGTCTTCCTTGCCGCGCGCGGCTCGGACCAAAACGAGGAGCACGGCGAGTACTTCGGCCCGCAGCACTACTCGGAACAGGGCGCGGAATCCAATGGCTATGAAGGCCCCAACCTTGCCGCGCTCTTCCACTTGGTAGAACAACGCCACCCCGGTGCGATGGATAATGCCTACGTGCTGGCGCTGGATGCGGATGCGTATCCCGCCTCGATGAACCTGCCACCGCTGGCCCAAGAGGGCGAAAACCTGCGCCCGCTGCAGCTGATGCGCCGCCTCGGTGGGGTGTTGCTGGAACACCCCTTACACGAGCTGGTCTATCAGGTCACTGTCGGGTTTGTGCAGAGCCTGCGCAGCGGCATGAACAACGCGCCGCGCGTGGTGGAGAAGTACGAAGAGGAAACGGGATGCAGCCCGCGCTATATCACCGCTGGGTATTCGCAAGGGGCCATCATCGCCACCAGCGCGGAGCGCTACCTCGCGTCGCAGGACAAGCTCGCCGGGGCGATCTACCTGGGCAATCCCTTGCGGCGTCCCGGCGGCATGGCCGGGCCGATTCCGCGATATCTCATTCCTCACAGTGCCGCACTGCCGGCCGATCGTCGCATCGATTACTGCCTTGCCGGCGACTTCGTCTGCGATCTCAGCCTGCGCAACGCCAAAGATGCCTTGGCCACCAAGGCCGCCCACCACGCTTCGTATTTCCGCGATAGCAAGGGCGATGCGGCAGTGGAACAGGACAATGCCCGCGTGGCCGATACCGTGGCTGGCTGGCTTAACTCCCCAGCAGGGTAGCGGCTATACTCTCCAGCCATGACCAATTCCCAGCGTATTGGGATCATGGGCGGCACCTTTGATCCAATCCACAATGGCCACCTGGTCGCCGCTAGCGAGGCGGCGCACCGCTTTGCCCTCGATACCGTAGTCTTCGTTCCCACCGGCCAGCCGTGGCAGAAATCCTCCCGCGAGGTCACCGCCGCGGAGCACCGGTATTTGATGACGATGGTTGCCACGGCTTCCAACCCGCGCTTTACCGTCTCCCGCGTGGACATCGACCGCAAAGGCCCTACCTATACCATCGATACCCTGCGCGATCTGCGCGAGCTTTTCCCGGGCGCCGAGTTCTACTTCATTACCGGTGCGGATTCCCTACAATCCATCATGAGCTGGCATAACTGGGAAGAGATGCTGGATATGGCGCACTTCGTGGGCGTCACGCGCCCGGGCTACGAGCTGAGTACGGACATGCTGCCGGCCGGCTCGCGGGAGGATATCAACCTTATCGATATCCCCGCCATGGCCATTTCTTCCACGGATTGCCGCGAGCGCGCCGCCCAAAACCGCCCGGTGTGGTACCTGGTTCCAGATGGGGTGGTGCAATACATCACCAAAAATAATCTCTACTCGGCGCAGCCGGATAAACCTTTATAGTTCAAGTTTGGGCACAATCGCGGCGAACGTGCAAGAATAGACAGCTAAAAGACACTTCCTCACCAGACGCGAAAAGGGAATTTTTATACATTGTCTATTTCTGATCTCGCCCGCCGCATGGCGGCAACCGCGGCGCACGCCGCACAGGACAAGCTAGCAAGCAATATCGCGGCAATCGATGTCTCCGATGTCCTCGCCATCACCGAGGTTTTCGTGCTGGCTTCTGCCGATAATGAGCGCCAGGTCGGCTCCATCGTGGATGAGGTGGAGGACCAGATGACGGCCCAGGGCTTCGAGCCGCAGCGCCGCGAGGGCAACCGTGAAAACCGTTGGGTGCTTCTGGATTATGGCAATATCGTCATCCACGTGCAGCGCACGGACCAGCGCGAGCACTACGGCCTCGACCGCCTCTACCACGATTGCCCCTTGGTGGAGATCGAGGGCATTGAGCCTCCCGAGCGCCCCGGCGATTGGACCAATGGCGTTAATCCGCGCACCGTGGATTCCATTGATGAGCTGCCATTGGCGCAAAAGGCCCCTGGCGAGGACGAGGAGCTTTAACCCCACCATGAGCCGCCGCCTGATTCTGATCCGCCACGGACAAACCACCTACAATGCCTCCGGCCGCATGCAGGGCCACTTGGACACTGAGCTTTCCGATGTCGGCTATGAACAGGCCCGCGCCGCCGCGCGCCTGCTCCGGGATCAGGGCGTGGTAAAAATCGTCGCCTCCGATTTGCAGCGCGCGCGAGAAACCGCGCGGGTGGTGGCAGAATCTCTCGGCTTGGACTTTTCTACGGATCCCCGCCTGCGCGAGACCAATTTGGGGCAGTGGCAGGGCAAAAGCTCTGCCGAAGTGGATGCGGAATTTCCCGGCGCCCGCGCCATCTGGCGCCATGACCCTACCTGGGCCCCGCCAGAAGGCGAGTCCCGCGTGGACGTGGCGCGGCGGGCTCGTCCGGTCATCGACGAGCTCATGCAGGAATTTTCCGGTTGGGATGATGGAGCCGTGCTCATCGTCGCCCACGGTGGCGCAATTTCCGCTCTCACCTGCCACCTGTTGGGCTTGGATCACGGCCAGTACGGCATTTTGTCCGGTCTGAAAAATACCCACTGGTCGCAGCTGACCGCCCGCCCGGATTTCAACCCGGAAACCCCCGTGACCTCCCTGGAATTCACGCCGGAGACGGTGGCGAGCGCGCAATGGTACTTCGACGGCTGGAATATGGGTGGCGAGGTCACCGGTGATGGAGGGGCAGATATCTAGTGACCGTTCGCGTCATTACTGACTCCGCGGCCAGCCTGCCCCCAGAGATTGCTGCAGAACTCGATATCACCGTCATTGACCTGCACGTGATGGATAGCGAGGACAAGGGCGGAAAACTGCGCACCACCTCGGGCCTGTCCTCCCTCGAATTGGCCGCGGCCTACGGCCGGGAAATGGAAAAGGCACAGGATGATGGCGTGATCGCCATCCACCTGTCCAAGGAGCTTTCATCTACGTGGTCGGCGGCGGTGGCTGCGGCAGGGGTTTTTCCTGATACGGTGCGCGTTATCGATTCCGGCTCGGCCGGCATGGTCATGGGCGCGGCGGCGATGGCGGCTGCTACCAAGGCGGCACAGGGCGCGGCGCTGGAAGAATGCCACGCGGCGGCGCTCGACAGCATCGAACGCGCGGCTACCTGGGTGTACCTACATTCCATGGAGGATATGCGCCGCTCAGGCCGCATGTCTGCCGCCACCGCCATGTTGTCCACCGCGCTTTTAGCCACCAAGCCGATCATGTCCATCGTGGACGGCAAGCTGGAGCTGGTGGGAAAAACCCGCACGCAAACCAAGGCCTTTACCAAGGTGGTAGAGATCATCGCCGCTCGCGCCGCCGGGGAGCCCGCATTCATCGCCATTCAGCACAACCAGGCCAGCGAAGCGGCAGACAAGCTGCAGGGCCTCTTGCGCGATGCCCTTCCAGAGGGCACGTCCTTTATCACCACGCCCTTAACCGAGGTACTCGCCGTGCACGCTGGTCCCTCCGCCATCGGGGTTTCTGCGGTATTTAGCTCCTAGTCCCTCGCACGCACGCGCGAAGCTGGCCGGCCTGTGGGCCCCTGATTGTGGATAACCGCCCCGCCTCAGCCCGTTTGGTTGCGTCCCGCAACGACTTATCCACAGCGCCTCCGCCCACATCCCCGCACCGCACGCGGGGGCTTCCTAGCCTGTGAGCTATGGCGTCTCCCAAAATCAGCGAACGACTCCGCGAATTTACCCAACCCACCGGCGAGGAAGAACTCCTCCGCGTCGATTACCCGCGCCCGCGCGTGCGCATCAGCCGCTGGCAGGCGTGCGCGGTAGCCATCATGGTGGTGGTGGGCGTCATTATTTGGCTGGGACTGAGCTCCCGCAATTCGGATGAGTCCGGCATGCCCGAACCCGCGGCGATGGAAAGCACTACCGCCGAGCCCAGCGAGATCGTCGTATCCGTCGTCGGCGAGGTTGCAGCGCCCGGCCTGAAGACCCTCGAACCCGGCGCCCGCGTCGCCGATGCCCTCGCGGCCGCCACGCCCTTGCCGGAGGCGGAGACCATGACGCTCAACCAAGCGCAGCGGCTTGCCGATGGCCAGCAGCTCCACATCCTGCCCCAAGGTGTTCCGCCAGACCCCGCGCTTGCCGATGCCCCCACCGCCGCACCCGCCGGCGGCGATAAAGTCAGCCTCAATTCCGCGACCGCCGCCGAACTCATGAATCTTAACGGGGTAGGGGAGGTGACCGCTGAAGCCATCGTCTCCTTCCGCGAAGAGCGCGGGGGATTTAAGGACGTCGAGGAACTCCTCGAGGTCAGCGGGATTGGTCCCGCCAAATTTGCCAAGCTCAAAGATGACGTGCAGCTGTAGGCAGAAGAGGCCACGCCGCGATGAAAGAACTCCGTCTGCTGCCCGGCGCCCTGACCGCATGGGTGGCGGTCATCGCGGTGCTGGTTTTCGGGCAGGGGTGGGCCGTGGCGTGCATCGGCAGTGTCGTAGGAATATGCCTGCTCGCTCGGCACTGGGGCCAAGCTATTTTTTGTGGCGTGATCGCCAGCGCCGCCGCCTTCGTAGCCGCCGTGCGGCAGGCGCGAGCGGCCGCCTTCGATTTCGGCCGCGAGATTACCGGCCGCGTGGTCACCGCGCCGACCCAAACGAGCACCGGCGGTTGGTTCATCCGGCTCGATGTCCCAGGCTACCCCGCGCAGCTTCCGGTATTTAGCCCCGAACCACTGAGCGCACCCGCCGGAACGCAGGTCACGGCCGCGGTACAGCTTTCCGAGTCCGACCAACCCGGAGTGGGAACCGTGATAGCCAACGCCTCCCACCTGCGTATCGACGCGCCCCCTTCGGGCTTGGCCGGCTGGGCCGCACGGGTGGCCGATAACTTCCGCGCGGTCGTACTAGAGGCGGTAGGCCCGAGCAGCCAGGGGCTTATCCCAGGCATGGTGCTTGGCGATACCTCCCTGCAAAGCCCCGCCGAGCGCGAACTCTACATCGATACCGGGCTATCGCACCTCAGCGCCGTATCTGGTGCCAATGTGGCCATCGTCTGTTCCTTCGCCGCCATCGTTTGCGCCGCGTGTGCCGCCGGACCGCGCACTAGGGTGGCGGTGTCCTTGGCCGCGCTAGCCACCTATGTCATCTTGGTGGGACTTGAACCGTCGGTGCAGCGCGCAGCCGTCGCCGGGGTAGTAGGCCTGCTCGCGGTGCTGCACTCTTCCACCATGGAACCCATCCACGCGCTCAGCCTCGGCATCCTCACCCTCCTTTTCGTGGATTCGGACCTCGCGGTGCATTTTGGCTTCGCGCTATCGTGCGCGGCGACCTTCGGCATCGTCATGCTAAGCCCGCTTATTTATTCCCATCTAGCGGTCACCGGCTGGCCCGCCATCTTTCTGCGCGCTATCGCGGTGGCGATTGCCGCCGATATCCTCACTCTGCCGCTTATCGCCCTCATGTCCGGCGAGGTATCCGTCGTCTCGGTCCTCGCCAATGTCCTAGTAGCGCCCGGCACCGCACCCATTACCGTGGTAGGGCTGCTCGCGGCCATCGCCGCGCAGCTAGGACCCTTGAGCATTATCGCCGCGGGATTATTAAAACTCATCGAACCCGCAGCGTGGTGGATCAATACCATCGCCCACGGCGTGGCCAGCCTGCCCGTGGTCACCATCACCGCCCACCCGCTATTTACGCTTCTCGCATATGGATGGGTCATCGCCGGGCTGCTCTATCACCGGCCATGGCTGACCTTGGCGGGGGTTATCGCTTGTCTGGGTCTGCTTGCCGCCTAGCGCTAAAATGATGGACATGCCTCCCGTACACCTCATTCTCGGCGACGATGAATTCCTCACCGAACGCGCCCGCCACACCATCCACAAGGCTGCGGCCGAAGGCGAGGCCTCCCGCCCCGAATTGATGACGCTCAAGGCCTCCGAGGTATCCGAGGGCGAAATCTTAGAGGCCACCAGCCCATCGCTGTTTGGCGATAACCGCGTCATCGTCATCACGGACTGCGAACGCGCCGGGAAAGAGGTAGTCGATATCATCCTGCGCGCCTGCGTCAATCCCGCGCCGGGCATGACCATGGTGGTGGTCTATTCCGTGGCCGCGAAGACGCTGAAGAAAAAGAAGAAGGCGCCCGAGCTGGTGGCGAAGCTGCGCAAGATTGCGGAGGTGCACGAGGTCTTTTCGCTCTACCCCAATGAGCTAGGCCAGTGGGCCACCCGCGAGTTCGCCTCCCACGGCGTTCGCCCCACCCCGGATGTCGTGCACGCGGTTCTCGACGGCGTCGGCTCCGACCTCCGCGAGCTTGCCTCCGCCATCTCTCAGCTCGTGGCCGATACGGGCGGCAACGTCACGCAGGAAGCGGTGCGCAATTATTACGTCGGCGTGGCCGAGGTCGCCAACTGGGACATTGCCGATGCCGCCGTCGCCGGCCGCGTCGAGGCCGCCGTTTCCACCTGCCGACGCGCCCTCCAGCTCGGCGCCAGCCCCGTGGCCATCGCCGCGGCCTTGGCCAATAAGGTAGGCGCCATCGCGCGCCTATATTCTGCCCGCGGGGACCAGTACACACTTTCCAGCCAAACAGGGCTTGCCCCGTATGTGGTGAAAATGACCCAGCCGGTGGCCAGGCGCTGGACTGCCGATGACATCACCGCCGCCGTCATCCTCGTCTCCGAACTGGACGCCGCCGTTAAAGGCCAAGGTGGTGAGCCCGAATTCGCCGTTGAGGCGGCCGTAAAACGAATCGCGGAATTGGCACGTTAAGCTAGAGTCCATGTCTGAGGAACAAGTGCAAGAATTCGCCGGTCGGCTCTTTGACATGGCGCGGGAGGGAAACCCGGATCTCCTGAATTACATTGACCAGGGCGTCAATATCAATCTGGTCAACCAAGACGGCCAGTCTTTTCTCATGCTTGCCGCCTACCACGGCCACGCGGAACTCGTCACCGCGCTAGCAAGTGCCGGCGCCGACGTGAACTTGCTCAATGATCGCGGCCAATCGCCCCTGGCAGGTGCGATCTTCAAAAAAGAAGACGCGGTTATCGATGCCCTCCTAAACGCCGGCGCCTCCGCTACCGCCGGCCAGCCAACTGCCATCGATTCGGCCCGCATGTTTGGCCGCGAGGACCTGCTCAGCCGCCTGGAAGGCGAGTCCGCGCAGTGAGCTGGACTTCCTTTTTCACCATTCTCCTGATGAACCTGGTGGGCGTGGCCTCGCCAGGCCCAGATATCATCCTGGTCACCCGCTATGCCACCAAGTCGCGCCGCCACGCCATCGCTGCGGCCGCGGGCATTCAAATCGGCGTGTTCTTCTGGTGCGGTGCCACCGTCTTTGGCGCGGCCGCCCTCCTGACCGCCTTCCCCGGGATCTTAGGCGCGGTCCAGGCCATCGGCGGCAGCTTCCTCGTCTTCATGGGATGGCGGGCGCTGCGCAGCGGCCTCGAACAGCGCACCAACCCGCCCGTAGATTTGGAGGACGCCGAGGCCAAGCTGGGGCGGCTGCGCCACTCCTTCAAGATGGGGCTGGCAACGAACCTGTCGAACCCGAAGATTGTGCTCTTCCTCGCCGCCATGATCGCCCCGCAGCTACCGGCATCCCCGCCGCTGTGGCTGGCCATCGCGCTGACCCTGGCGCTGGCACTCTCGGCCTTCGCCTTCTTCCTCGTGGTGGCCATGGTGATTTCTACGAATGCGGTGCGCCGCAAGCTCATCGCCGCGGGCCCGTGGATCGATATCGGATCGGGCCTGTTCTTCATCATTGCCGGACTCGCGCTCGTGGTCGCCGGAGTGCAGCAGCTCGTGACTTAAAGCCCGGGCAGGGTTTCAGTTTCGCCTTCTGCCACCACATCCAGCGCCCACTGGATCCACTGCGCCACCGTCGAGGCCCGCCGCCTCGCCGTGCCAGCGCCCAGGCCGAGTCCTTCTATCGCCGCCGCGATCTCGTGCGCCTCGGCCACCTTCCCACGCCGCAGGCTGACCTCTAGCGCCTGCCGGAATACCTGCCGCGCCGCCAACGCGCGCAGGAGGGCAGCGTTGCGCCCATCGCGCCGGGGCTGTGCGATGGCCTTTTCGCCGCGAGGGGTGAGCTGATAGTGGCCATCGGCAAGCGCCAGCAGCCCGAGGTAGCAGGCCGCATTGGCGTAATAGTCTGCCTGGCGCAGATGGAAATCGTACTGCTCGGCGATGTCCTCCTTGCTCATCGGCTGCTGCGCGATGAGCTCCACCAGGTTGACCACGCGCTCAAAACTATTGGCCTGCGGGAAGGGAATCCCCGCCGGCTCCGGCTCGGCATCGACGGAGCCAATGATGCCCAGCGCATCCTCCACGTTGAGGTGCGAAGCGCTCAAGGCGTAGCGGGCGTGGTCGACCAGCGCGATGCTGCGAAAATCCGCGGGATCGCTGAAATCGTACCGGTACAGGTGGAAAATCCCATTCGAGTAGACCAAAAAGACCGGCACCACGGCCTTGGATAGCCATTGCTGGAAGCGCCGGTACGGAAAATACAATTGCCGGATATTGAAGTCCTCGGAGATGTGGTTTTTCGCCTCCACCAGCACCAAATGCTCGAGCGATTCGAAGCCGCCGTCGATTTCCATCTGCGCGCGGTCGACCTTGACTTCCAGCCCCACATCCGGCACCGGAATCGTCATCTCCAGCGACGACATGCGCCCCGCGACGGTGGCCTGCAATGGTTCGCATCCCAGGAAGTGCTCGAGCATGCCGCTTGCCGATGCCACATTCAACGCCATCGATTCCGAGTTCACGCTTTCGATATCGAGGGTGTCAAGGCCCGCGGGCATGTCCAGCGTGCGCACGGAACCCGCCCCGGCGTGGGTCGGGTCCGGGAACCGTTCGTACAGGTCCAATGGCCCGATGAAGTATTCGCTGCGGCTCACCGGGAGAATACCCAAACCCAGTTCTTTGAAAATCCACGGGCGCGAGGTAGAAAAATCGTGCTTGGCCATCAGCCGCGGCTCCCGGCCAGAAAGCTCTTTTAGTTCTTTGGCCGTGAGGTAGAAGTATCCATTTTCTTCCAGCTCCTCGCCACACCCCGAGGCCAGAATGCGCAGCCATCCCCAATCATCGAGGCCAAGCTTTTCGCCCTCGGGGACACCGAACAGCGCGCGAAGCTCCCGTTGTTCCTGGGTGCTCGGTGCTTTACTCATGGCCCACCTCGTAGTTGCGCACGAGCACTTCATCTACCTTGCCGCGGCGCGATCCCACGGAATTGATGGCGCGGGTGGCCGCAACGGTATCGATGGAAAAATCCGCGTAGAGCTCGCGGATAAACTCCGTGGCGGAATTGGACAGGAGGAACTTCACCCCGCGGGCATCGAGATCATCGCACACCGCCTTCAAGCGCTCTTGCTCCGCGCGGTCAAAACCGCCTTTTTGATAACCGGTAAAGGAACTGGTGACGTTGACCGGGTCATAGGGCGGATCGAAATAGACAAAGTCTCCTTCACCAGCACCTGCCACCGCCGCGGCGAAATCGCCCTGCGTGAAGGTAATGTCATTGTCCCGAAAATACTGGTGGACCCCGCGCAGCGTATCCGCATCACAAATTGTGGGGTTCTTATAACGACCAAAAGGCGCATTGAATTGCCCCGCGGAATTTACCCGGTATAGGCCGTTATAGCAGGTTTTATTTAGATACAGCGTCCGCGCGGCGCGCTCGGTGGCAGAAAGCGCCGCGAACCGGTCCGCATCCCGGTCCACCGCGCGCAGCTGGTAGAAAAAATCCGCGTCGTTCGGATAGGTCGAAACCAGGCTGATGAGCTCGTCGACGCCTTCGCGCACTACCTCATATAAATTAATCAGCTCCGAGTTGAGGTCATTGACCCGCGCAGAGGCCGGGGTGAGCGAAAATAAAACCGCGCCGCCGCCGATGAAGGGTTCATAATAACGCCGCGGCGTCCCAGCGGGCAGCGCGGCGTGAATATGCGGTAAGAGCTGGCGTTTCCCGCCGGCCCATTTCACCAGAGGCTTGACGTTGTTCATTGGTGACTTATCTTAGCCGCCCCCGCAGACACGAACACCATCGCCCTTTCGAACATATTAGCCCATAAAGGTGTACTTCGGCGTGCTGAAGAGTATCGGCCTGCATGGGGAGAGCTGCCTGGGCCCTGCTTCCGGCGCTAGCACCCGCTCGCGGGAGAAGCCCAGCGCCCCTGCCTTCCTGTGCCGCGCGTCCTGCGTGCTCACATGTGCCGGCGCTTCGGCGCAAAATATCCCTGCGATTGACTGTCTACGGGCCGAGAATTCCGCGTTGACATGCGGGAACCTCAGCGCTTTGTGGTGGTTAGGGAAGCCTAGCAAGGGTCGGTTTTTCTTGGCAGGGAGAAAGACTATAAGGTGAAGAAAAATCCCATGTTTAAGGGGATTGAATAATTGGGTTTCCCACGGGTTCGTGGGAAAGAGGGGAGAGAGTATGCCGCGCATTTCAGAAATCCGCGTCGCAGCACTGCGGCTCGTCATTGACCACGGGTATGACGGGTTCACCATGGAAACGCTTGCACAAGACGTAGGGATATCGCGGCGCACCCTTTTTAACTACGTCAAGGATAAGGAATCGGCGGTTCTGGGCCCGGAGGTTTCGGAAAAGTTCGACCAGCAATTGCAGAACTTTGCCGCTGGCCTGCCCACGGGTAGCCTGCGGGAGGATTCTGCCATCATGGCGAATGCGGAATTTGATCACGCCGTGGGTAACGATCATTTCCCGGAGATTTCCCAATTGACCGCCCAGGCGCTTTCCCAAGACGGGAAGTTATTGTCTATGTATTGGCGCCGAAACGAACGCGTCATGATGCACATCCGCCGGGCATTGCAAGCGCGCGAAGGGTGGAAGGCCTCGGATCCTAGGCTCATTCCGACGGTCAATATCATCCACACGCAGTTTCAAACCGCCATCCAGACTTTCGTGGAAACCCATGGCCGGACATCTTTGTCGGTGGCCTACGCGGATGCAGGCAAGATCTTCGAGGCTTACTTCGACGATGACCTAGCCTAGGTCTATCCGACGCAACAAAACCGGCGCAATAAAAATCCCCCGAACAAGCCGCTGCACACAGGCAGCGCTTTGCTCGGGGGAGACAAGAAGGCTAGTTACTAGTCCATCTTGTTGAAGGCGGTGGCCAAACCGGACTTCTTGTTGGCAGCAGCGTTGCGGTGGAAGACGCCCTTGGAAACGGACTTATCCAGCGCACGGGAAGCAACGCGCAGCTGCTTTTCTGCTGCAGCCTTGTCGCCAGCCTCTACGGCCGCACGGAACTTGCGGATCTCGGTGCGAACCGCGGAACGCACGCTCTTATTGCGCTGACGAGACTTTTCGTTGGTCAGAACGCGCTTCTGCTTGGACTTGATATTAGCCATGAAAATACCTCTTGATAATCGAAGATGATTGATTCAGAAACAAACCCGCCGGACGTGTCCCGCGAATCCCCTCGCTAAGAACGAGGAGAGCGCTCGGCGCTGGTATTCGAAGAGCGAACCCAAGGTCCTGCCCGCCCCGACCAACGCGCCCGGAAAGTAAGTAACTTGCACATAGTAGCAGCGCAACCGCGCATCGGCCAAGTTTGCGGGCGCCGCGCCGCAGAACTACGCCCAGTGATAGCGCGAGCGCAAGCGGTTCGCAATCCTTTCAAACCTGCGTTCTGGAAAAAGGATGCCCTGTCGGCGCACCTGCTCCTCGGAAACCTCTAGTAAACGGTCCAAGCGCACCCAGCAATTGCGCCCAGAGGCGTCCCATTCGCCGCAGCCGATTTCGAGCCAGGCATCGTCAAGCGCATGCTCTGGGTTGGCGGAAATGAGCAGGCCCGTCACCGTGGTGCGGGTGCGCCCGACCACCAAAATGGCGCGCTCGCGGGGAGGGGACTGCTTGCCTTCCGAAGGTGTCCACACCCACACCACCTCGCCGGAATCGGCCTGGCCATCCATATCGGGGGAGAAGAAGATGGAGCGGGGGTGCGCCGCGGTGGCCTCGACGTGGATGGAGGCGGCCTTGCGCGGCTCGTGGCTCTGGGTGGACCTGTCCAGCCCTAACTGGGAGTTGATGCGGTTGAGGCCGGAGTCCACGGGCTCGCGCTCGCTGATTCCGAGCGCCTCGCGCAGACGGGTGAGCATGCCGGAATTCATGTCGACTATTGTAGACGTATGTCTGAAAACTTTGCGGCCACGACGTTTACGGATCCCTCCCGGATCCGTAACTTCTGCATTATTGCTCACATCGACCACGGAAAGTCGACGCTGGCAGACCGCATCCTGCAGCTATCCAAGGTGGTTGCGGAGCGCGATATGCGTGACCAGTTCCTCGATAACATGGATATCGAGCGCGAACGCGGCATTACTATTAAGGCGCAGAACGTGCGCCTGCCGTGGGTGCCGCAATCCGGGGCATCGGCAGGCGAGCAGATCGTCATGCAGATGATCGACACGCCCGGCCACGTGGACTTTACCTACGAGGTCTCCCGCGCGCTCGAGGCGTGTGAGGGCGCCATCCTGCTTGTCGATGCCGCCCAAGGCATCGAAGCCCAAACCCTCGCCAACCTGTACTTGGCGATGGAAAATGACCTGGAAATCATCCCGGTGCTCAATAAGATCGACCTTCCCGCGGCGGACCCGGATAAGTACGCGCTGGAAATCGCCAACATCATCGGCTGCGAGCCCGAGGAAGTGCTGAAGGTATCGGGCAAGACCGGCGAAGGCGTGGTTGAGCTGCTCGATAAGGTCTGCGAGCTGGTTCCGCCGCCTTCCTCGGAGTACGCGCCCGATGCGCCCGCGCGCGCGATGATTTTTGACTCCGTCTATGACACTTACCGCGGAGTGGTGACCTATATCCGCATGGTGGACGGCAAACTCACTCCGCGCCAGAAGGTGACGATGATGTCCACCAACGTCAACCACGAGCTGCTGGAAATCGGCATCGTCTCTCCCACCATGCAAAAGTGCGAGGGCCTGGGCCCCGGCGAGGTGGGCTACCTCATTACCGGCGTGAAGGACGTGCGCGAGACCAAGGTGGGCGATACCGTCACCTGGTCCCACGGCGGCGCCGAGACCCCGCTCAAGGGCTACAAGGACCCTGAACCGATGGTCTATTCCGGGCTTTTCCCCATCTCCCAGGCCGATTTCCCCGACTTGCGCGATGCGCTGGAAAAGCTGCAGCTTAACGATGCCTCCTTGACCTTCGAACCCGAGACCTCCGTCGCCCTCGGCTTCGGCTTCCGCTGCGGTTTCTTGGGCCTGCTGCACATGGAGATCACCCGCGACCGTCTGGAACGCGAGTTCGGCCTCGACCTGATTTCTACCGCCCCGTCCGTGACCTACCGCGTGGTGGCAGAAGACGGCGAGGAAAGCTGGGTTCACAACCCTTCAGATTGGCCGGAAGGCAAGCTCAATGAGGTCTACGAGCCTATTGTCTCCATGACCGTCATCGTGCCCGAGCAGTTTGTCGGCCCGACCATGGAGCTCTGCCAATCCAAGCGCGGTCAGATGGGCGGGATGGATTACCTGTCCGAAGACCGCGTGGAGCTGCGCTACACCATGCCCTTGGGTGAAATCATCTTCGACTTCTTCGACATGTTGAAATCCCGCACCAAGGGTTACGCCTCGCTCAACTACGAGGAGGCGGGCGAGCAGCAATCCGACCTCGTCAAGGTGGATATCCTCCTCAACGGCGACCCGGTCGATGCCTTCTCCGCCATTATCCACCGCGATTCCGCCCAGTGGTACGGCAATAAGATGACCAAGAAGCTAAAGGAATTGATTCCACGCCAGCAATTCGAGGTCCCCGTCCAGGCGGCCATTGGTACCAAAGTCATCGCCCGCGAAAACATCCGCGCCATGCGCAAGGACGTGCTGGCCAAGTGCTACGGCGGCGATATCTCGCGTAAGCGCAAGCTGCTGGAAAAGCAGAAGGCGGGTAAAAAGCGCATGAAGACCTTGGGCTCCGTGTCGGTGCCGCAGGAGGCCTTCGTGGCAGCGCTGTCGACCGACGGGGACGACTAGGTACTGGAAAGTGCAGCGTAATAGTACCTTAACTTTCAGTTAACAATCTCCGCGGTGGCCGCCGCCTAAAAGCGAGGCTGAGCTGCACCTATAGGGTATTCCTGAGACTAGGAATGCCCTTTTTGAGTATTTGCGGTTTATGGGTGGGCGGCGTTTAATTTCGAGTCGAAAGCGACCGATGACTCTTCGGCGAGCCACAGCCACTTTCTCCCTCTTTGTTTCACTCGACTTAAGGCGGAAAATAAGATGAAGCTTCGCTCTCGCGCTGTGGCAGTGTGCGCCGCAGCCGCTGCCACAACTTCCTTGGTCCCCGGTATCGCACAGGCCGAAACCAAGACCCCCATCGATCACGTCGTGGTCATTTACTCCGAAAACATTTCCTTCGACCACTACTTCGGCACCTACCCACACGCCGCAAATAACGACGACGAGAAACTCCAGGGCAGCGAGAAGCCGGCCCCCAAATTCACCGCCAAGGACGACACCCCGCGGGCAGAAAACCTCGAAAATACTGACCTGCTGGGGGAGAAGAACCCCAACTCCATCAAGCCCTTCCGCATCGCTCCCGAACACGCCGTAACCACGGACCAGAACCACCATTACGCCGATGAGCAGGAAGCCTACAACGGCGGCAAGATGGACAAGTTCCCGGAGACGGTGTCCACGGACATCGATAAGTATGGCGAAGGCTCGTACGCCACCCCCGGCATGACCATGGGATATTACGACGGCAATACCGTGACCGGTATGTGGAATTACGCGCAGAACTTTGCGCTGAATGACAACAGCTTCTCCACCATCTTCGGTCCCTCCACCCCGGGCGCGCTGAACCTGATTTCCGGCACCGTCGCCGATGCGACCATGCACGATCCAGCCACGGGCGACCAGCAGAAAATCGAGGATGGCAAGAACCACGCCCTGGCCGGCGTATCCGAGGACGGCAGCACCGCCACCGTGGTGGGCGACCCGGACCCGCTTTTCGATGACTGCTCCAATAAGTCCTCCGCCGGTACCAACCAAGTCACCGCGATGCACTCCAAGAACATTGGTGACCAGCTCAACGATAAGGACGTCACCTGGGGCTGGTTCCAAGGCGGATTCCGCCCCACCGATGAGGCGACGAAGGACTCCCGCGCCCGCTGCGGTTCTTCGCACACCACGCTGACCGGTCAGAACCAGACGGATTACAACCCTCACCACGAACCGTTCCAGTACTACGCGTCTACCGCCAACCCGCACCACCTGGCCCCGTCCAGCGATGACATGATTGGCAAGACCGACCAGGCAAACCACCAGTACGACCTCGCGGACTTCGATACCGCCATCGAGCAGGGCAACCTGCCCTCCGTGTCCTTCCTCAAGGCCGCCAACTACCAGGATGGCCACGCCGGCTACTCCAACCCGCTGGATGAGCAGGCGTTTATCACCCACTACATCAACGAGCTGCAGAACTCCCCGGAGTGGGATTCCACCGCAGTCGTCATCGCCTACGACGATTCCGATGGCTGGTACGACCACAAGGCGCCGGAAATCCTTAATGGTTCCGCCGACCCGCACCAGGATAAGGAAATCTGCACCGCCGCTGCCGCAAAGGTAGGCATCAAGGGCGATAAGAACGGCCAGTGCGGACCCGGCACCCGCCAACCGCTGCTGGTTGTATCTCCCTACGCCAAGACCAACCACATCGATTCCACCTATACCGAGCAGACCTCGGTGACCAAGTTCATCCAGGACAACTGGGGCCTGGGCCGCTTGGGCGGCGATTCCTTCGATGATCGCGCGGGTGAGCTCACCGGCATGTTCGACTTCGCCGCCGCGGAGAAGGCCCCGAAGCTCTTCCTCAACGAAACCGATGGCACGGTGGCGGAGGATTACAGCTCCGTCGAGCGCGTCGACGACACCTCGCGCGCTGGCACCAACCTGAAGCCGGTTGTCGATGGTATGAATGACACCAAGGTTACCGAGCAGGGCGTTCCTGCCGTGACCACGCTGGATAAGGCCCAGCAGCCGGACACCAACCACGCCGCATCCGGTTCCTCCAAGGCAGGCATCATCGGCATCCTCGCCGCACTGGGCATCGCCGCCGGCATCATCGGCTGGTTCATGAGCGGCCACCCCGGCCTTGATTTGAAGAACCTGCCATTCTAATTTATGAAGATTTCCCGTTTCGCCACCGCATTCGCGCTCGTCGTTGGGCTTTCCATCCCGCAAACGGCTGCCCAGGCGAGGCTCGCCGGGCACAGCGACGAGCAACCCACGCGCGAGCTCGCCGTGCGCGATGTGTATTCCTGCCCGGCGCCTGAGGACGTGCAGGGCGAGGCGAAATGGAAGATCAATAACACCACCGGGCTTGCCCTTACGGTCTATGTTTCAGATGACAAGGGCAATGCCTACCAGGTCCTCGAGCGCGTCGGCACTCCCGCTGTCCGCGAGTGGAACCCGCAGCTGGAGGACGGAACCTACCACCTGACCTGCGTATTTCACAACGATTCCGCAGTGGAGTCGGACGCCTTCACGGTAACGGGGTCCACGGTGAGCAACGCGCCCAAGATGGTTCCCATTACGGATCACGAGGTCGCCGCGGTGTCCATCAAGCAGGCAGAAAACCAGAAAGAGCGCGTGCCGGAGCTGCAAAAGCGCGCGCATGCGCTTGCCGATGCCACCTCCTCCTCCCGCTCCGCCGCCCAAGCCGCCTACCTGGACTACCTGGAGTATTACCGCTCCTTCGACGATTCCAGCGCGGAGTGGCCGGGCCCGGATTTGGAGGGCTACGAAGACATCGAGCGCATCCTGTGGTCCAACCGCCCGCCTAGCGATGCCACCCTGCCCGCCACCGCGCTTGCCGATGCCACCGACAAAACCGCCCACGCCCTCGATACCGCCCATTTCGCCATCCCCGCCCCGGATTATGGGCTGCGCGCGCATGAGGTGATGGAGGAGTTCGAGCGCTTTGACCTGCGCGGCGAGCGCGATTTCGGCGCCCATGCCCTGCCTGCCGCCCTGCGCGGGGTTATTACATCGACGCGGGTGACGCTGGATCCCGTGCGCTCTTTGGTTGAGGATCGCGGTTTAGACACCGCACCCATCTACGATCAGCTCGCGGATTTGGACGCCCTTGCTGAGGAATTCGACGATAAATACGGTGGTGCGTCTAGCGTGGCTTTTGCGGACTGGCCGCAGGAGGACCGCTTGCGCTTGCAGGCGGGCGTCGCCAAGGCGAATGAGCTGCTCGCCCCGGTTGCCACCATGACCGTTATCCGGAGGATGAACTAGTGCCGTGCCCGTTTAACTTTTCCCGCCGCTCCTTTTTGTCTGGCCTCGCCGCCTCCGCGGCCGTCGGCGCAGCCCCGGGAGCAGGAGCCGAGCCCACCTCGCTTCCGCTGGAATCCACCGATTCACTGGATCGCCCGGGCGCGCTGGATTTCCACGGCGAACACCAGCAAGGCATCATCAATCTCCCACAGAAATACTCGGAAATAGTGGCGCTGGACGTGCAGGTGAAGACAAAAGCCCGTTTGGACAAGCTCCTGCGCACGCTAAGTGAAAGGGCGCGCATCTTAACCGCAGGTGGCACGCCCGCCCCCGACGGAATTGCCTATCCGGCGATGGATTCGGGCGAGTTGGGCCCAGAGCTGCCGGCCGATCACTTATCCATCACCCTCGCGGTGGGCGATTCGCTTTTCGATGGCCGCTTCGGCCTTGCCGCCCACAAGCCCGCGCACTTGAGCGCGATGGAATCGTTTGCCGATGACACCCTGCAAGAAGAAATGTGCCACGGTGATTTAGCCTTGCAGATTTGCGCCGATGAACGCGATACCGTTCTCCACGCGCTGCGCGATATATTGCGACATACGCGCGGCGATGTGGCGGTGCGCTGGCGGCAAAATGGTTATATGAATTCTCCGCGGCCATCGGGCACGCAGCGCAATCATTTGGGGTTTAAGGATGGCATCGTCAATCCTGGCCCCGATGACTACGATTCGCTCGTATGGGCCGGTTCGGATGAGCCTGCCTGGGCCGCGGGCGGTAGCTATATGGCGGTTCGGCTTATTGCCATGTACACCGAGTTTTGGGATCGCATTTCCATCGCCGAGCAGGAGCAAATCTTCGGCCGCGACCGCGCAACGGGCGGCCCGCTATCGGGCGGCGACGAGCACGCCGAGCCGGATTACCTCGATGATGCCACCGGCGATGTCATTCCCACCGATGCCCACATCCGCCTGGCCAACCCCCGCACCCCAGAAACCGCTGACCAACTTATGCTGCGTCGCGCTTATAATTACGACAACGGCGTGCGGGATAATGGCACCCTCGACGTGGGGCTGGTCTTCATCTCCTTCCAGCAGGACCTGGAACGACAATTCATCACGGTGCAAAAACGCCTCGAAGGCGAACCGCTGGCTGATTATATCCGCCCCTACGGCGGCGGCTACTTCTATGCGCTTCCCGGCATCACCAATGAATCCGATTATTTCGGCCGCAGCCTCCTCGAAGCCTAAAACCTCCTACCCAGCTAGCCACTGGTCGCTCGCGAACATCTATCACCGCGCCAAGGCCCTGACTTAGCACCCAGCGATGGAGGCACACCACAACGCACCGTCGGCACAGGGTCTCCGGGTGCACCGTTCTCCCGGCACAAAGATCCCAGGGCCCCTAGATCCCATGGTGGCCGAGTCTCTTGGCATTCGGTTCCCACGGTGCACAAGCCTTACGGCGCACGGGTCTCACAGCATACGGGCCACAGGGTAGAAGGCTTATGGCATGCCAAACCGGCAACCGCTAAACCAGCGGTTGCTATCGGCGGCAATGAGAAGAGCAACGGTAGGAAAAGGCGCCACTTACTTAGGAACCCCAGAACTGCTCGGGGCCGGCTCATTCGAATCAAGTAAAGGCGGCACCTAGCCGGGCGGCGAGGCCCAGGGCGGAAGCCATTCGATGCGGCCGCGGTGTCGATGCAGGCGGCCGCGCACCGGCGGGGCGTGCGGGTCATCGTCGTTGACGCCGTTGTGATAGGGGCAAGCAATGGTCAGGTTGTCCATATTCGTCTCGCCGCCGTGCTTCCACGCCTGGAGATGGTGGACTTGGCATTTATCGGCCGGATAATTGCACTCCGCCCACGGGCAGGAGGGGTGTTCGGCAGCGGCCATCAGCCGCTGCTTTTCGGAGGCGAATCGCGAGGTCCTGTAGAGGTTGACCGGGCCCTCGAAGGGGTGGATGAGGGTGATGAGGCCGACCTCGGCAAGCTTTTTCTCCACCAGCTTGGCCCCGGAAATTTCGGCACCATTGGTCATCTGCAGCGTGACCTCTTCGCCGCCACCATTTAATATCTCATCCAGCTCATCGAGGTGGATGACGATATTGGTGCTAGCCACCGGGCGCGTGGCACCACCGCGGAAGAAGATGCGGTCGACGGCCTCGAGCGGGGAATCCTCCCCAATGGTGGAGTGCAGGTCGGCGATGAAATCGGAATCTCCAGTAATAGACAGCGTGGAGGGCCCGCCCTTGCGCCGGGTCATGCGCACCCCGCGCTGCGGCTGACGGGGAGGATACATTTCCTTGAGCCGAGTGCGCGCCAGCTTGTCGATGTCCCCCGAAGTTCCACACAACTCTGCCCGCAGCGCCCACGCATCCCGCTTCGTCTTGGTGCGGGAGACGTATTTTTCAATCAACTTGAGCGTGGTTAAGCAGTGCTTCGTCGCCCGGCACGTGCGCTGGCGGCGGGTAAAGGAGGTGGGGCCGAAGTAGGCATCGGCAAGCAGCAGCAATTCGCGCGATTCCTGCCGGGAAATGCCAAGCCGCCGCAGGTCCGCCTCGGCAAGGCCGAAGACCTCGCCGAGAAGCTCCATCGGCGAGGTTAATTGGCGGGCGTAGTCCTGCAAGCGGGTCATGCCTGCGAGGTTAAGCCACCGTTCACCCGCGCGAAAGCCCGCGACGCCCCGCCTGTGGATAACTCGCCCCACGCGTCACACCTGACGCCTCGCCGCCCATTCACCCTGTGGATAACCTGCGGTATTGTCGAATACGACAGCGAGTAAAGGAGCCCACATGACCGATCCCACGAAAATTGCCCGCCCCAACCACCCCGGACGTAAGTCCGTCCCGCGCCAGGCGCAGGAGTTGCCGCCGCTGCCGGTGACAAGGGCGCGCATCGGCAAGCAGCCGGCGACGGAGATTTTCCAGGACATGGGCGAAAACATGGTGGAGGACCTGCAAGAAATTCGCCGCGATCTGCACCGCCACCCGGAAATCGGGCTGGACCTGCCGCGTACACAGCAAAAGGTCCTCGAGGCGCTCGAGGGACTGCCGCTCGAGATTCATGTGGGGCAGGACCTTAGCTCCGTGGTGGCGGTGCTGCGCGGCGGCAAGCGCGGCGAGCGGCCGGTTTCGGTGCTGTTGCGCGCGGACATGGACGCGTTGGAGGTGCATGAGCAGACCGGCAGCCCCTTTGCGTCGATCAATGAATACATGCACGCCTGCGGCCACGACCTGCATACGGCGGGGCTGATTGGGGCCGCGCGCATGCTCTGTGAGCACCGCGAGGAGCTGCATGGCGATGTCACCTTTATGTTCCAGCCCGGCGAGGAAGGCCCGGGCGGTGCGCAGCCGATGATCGAAGAGGGCGTGCTCGATGCCGCTGGCCGACGCCCAATCGCCGCCTACGGCCTGCACGTGGGCCCGCAGGACCGGGGCACGTTCCACTATGTTCCCGGGCCGATGATGGCAAGCTCGTCCAACCTGACCATTACGGTGCTGGGCAAGGGCGGGCACGGGTCCCGCCCGCACGATGCCATCGACCCCGTCGCGGCGCTGGCGGAAATCCAGATGGCACTGCAGACCGCGCTGACGCGCCGCTTCGACGCGCTGGAGCCCATCGTGATCACCGTGACCAACCTATGGGCGGGCAATGGTGCGTATAACGCCATTCCGGATCGCGCGGCGCTGGGGGCGACGGTGCGCGTGCTTCGCGACGAAAAGATCGACGCCGTCCGCCAAATGATCACCGAGGTCTCCAGCTCGGTGGCTGCCTCGCACCGGTGCACCGCGCAGGTGGATTTCGAAGTGTTGTATCCAACGACCAAGACGAACCCGCGGGAGAACCAATTCGCTGCCACGCTGTGGGGGCAGATGTTTGGCGCGGAAAACATGCAGCCTTTCGAGGCCCCTATGATGGCGTCCGAGGACTTCGGCTATGTCCTCTCCCAGGTTCCGGGCACGTTTATGTGGATGGGCACGGCTAACCCTTCGACGCCCGAAAACCAGCGCGAGTGGAACCACTCGCCGATGATGCGTTTTGATGACTCCGTGCTCGGCATGCAAGCGGCGGCGCTTGCCGCCGTGGCTTTCGAGCGACTGGCCACCGAAAACGAGCACCCTTCCGCGCAGACCAAGGCCATGCGCGAGGCCGCCGGCGTGCAGAAATAATGTTAATGTCGGCGGATAACGGCAGAGCCGAGGCCGATGAGCGCGATGGCGCCGACAATGATGGAGGCTACCGGCCAGTACTGCGGGAAGTACTTGAGCGTATAGCCGAAGACCTGGCCGTCATCGAAGCGCCGCGCCAAGGCGAAGGGCATCCACCACAGCTTGCTTACTGCGAGCACCGCGCCCAGCACACCGGCGATGACCCGCCCGCGCCCGCGGAGAAATAAGCTGGCGGCCACGAGTACTATGCCGACGATGGTGAGCGCGAAGAGCAGGGGAGTGTTCGTGCTAAGTGGCGAGCCGCGCAATAAGAATTCGTGGTCAATCTCGTGCTGCTCGATGAGGGTGTAGCCATCGAGGACGACATCGCTGGGAAGGCCCATTACTTCTCCTCATCCTCTGGGTCGTAGCCATCGGACCATTTACCGGTTTCGAAGTCATAGTCGACGTTTCGGCCTTCTTCGTCCGTGCGTTGGTACCACTCGGTATAGCGATCTGCGGCGGAATCAAAGTCATGCCCGGCCCCGCGTCCGTCCTCGGCGTGCTGGACGGTGAACTCGAATTCATCGCCATGCTCTGCGATGCCGCGCATGACCGCATTGTCCATCGCCGAACGGGCATAGGTGCGGCGGATGAACATCGGATCAGAGCGCAGATCCTTGATGAACGCCACCATCATGGTTAACAGCACGAGGCAGAAGGGCAGCGCTGCCAGGATGGTGAGGTTCTGCAGGCCGGTGAGGACGTCCTCGCCGCCGGTCAGCAGCATGACGATGGCGATGCCCATCATGCACAGGCCCCAAAAGATGACGATGAGCTTATTCGGGGTTGGGTCGCCCTTGGAGGACATGGTGCCCATGACCACGGAGGCGGAGTCAGCCGAGGTGACAAAGAAGACCGCGAGGATGACCAACAGGATAAAGGGGGTGATGGTGCCAAGGGGAAGATCCTGGAACATCGAAAAGAGCACCTGTTCATTGGAGGATTCACCGTCGATGCCCTCTACACCTTCTTGGTTGAAGGAAATGGCGGTGCCGCCAAAGATGGTAAAGGCCAGCGCCAAGATGGCGGTGGGGGCGAAGATGGTCACGGCGGCGAATTCGCGAATGGTGCGGCCGCGGGAGATGCGGGCGACGAACATGCCCACAAACGGCGTCCACGCAATCCACCAGGCCCAGTAGAACGCCGTCCAGTAAGACTGGAATTCAATGGTCTCATCGCCCCAGGACAGCCCCTTGGCCATCATGGGCAGGAATTGATCGATATAGGTCACGATGCCCGAAGGAATCAGGTTCAGCAGCAATAGGGTGGGCCCGACCAAGAAGACGAAGGCTACAAGCCCCAAGGTCAAGGTGATATTGATATTGGACAGGTAGCGCACGCCACGCGCGACGCCGGAGACCGCGGAGATAATAAACGCGCAGCCTAACACGGCGATGACGATGATGAGCGCGGAATTGGTCATGGGGCCCGCGCCGCGAATGATACTGACACCCTGGCCGATTTGAATAGCAGAAAGCCCCAAGGTAGCGGCGGTGCCGAAGAGGGTGGCGATAAGCGCCATGACATCGATAAGCTTGCCCAGCGGGCCATCCGTGGCGCGGGAGCCGAAGAGCGGCTGGAAGATGGAAGAGATGAGGGGAACGCGCCCGCGCCGGTAGGAGGAGTAGGCAATCGCGGCGCCAACCAAAGCATAGGCTGCCCACGGGGAAATGCCCCAGTGGAAGTGCGATTGGGCCATCGCTTGGTGCAATGCCTCGACGGAGCTGCCGTTATCCACGGTGTGCGGGGGAGGGCTGAGGTAGTGCGATAGCGGCTCGGAGGGCCCGTAGAAGAAGATGCCGACGCCGATGCCGGCGCCAAGCATCATCGCTACCCAGCTGAAGTAGCTGAATTCGGGCGTTTCCGTATCCGTGCCAAGCTTGATGCAGCCGAGGCGGGAGAACCCGATATAGGCCATGGTCACGGTGGCCAGCAGCATGGTGATATTCAGCAGCCATCCGGTATTGGTGATGGCCCAGTTAAGGCGGTGGAGGAGGCGGCGGCCAGGTTATCGGGCATGGTAATGCCCCAAATGATGAAGGCTACGATGAGGACGGTGGTGATGGAAAATAGCGATTTATCCAGGCCGAAGCGGTTGCGTTGGTCCTCAACGCTGATGCCCGGCACCAGCCCGGGGTGCATATTGTGCGGGTAGAGCCCGACGGCGCTGCCCTTATCGTGCGGTTCGAGGGAGCGCTTATAGGCGCGGGAGGAAGAAGTCACGGTGTCCTTAGCTCGGCGAGGGTAGTGGCTTCAATTGTTCAGCACCGCAACGCATTCCACAAGCTAGCGCGGCTGGGCATGCGCGGCGTGAATCTGCTTGACGATGCCATCTAGTTCCTCCCTGCTTGCCATCCTAAACGGGTGCGTGGAGCAATAGTCGAGTAAGAAATACCCCGCGTGCTGGATGGCGATGTGTCGCTGCCACAATTCTCGCGCGGTGGCGGGGTTATCGGCGGCGAGGGATTGGATGGCGCGGCGCTCGGATAGCAGCTCGTATTGCAGGTCGCGGCGGCTGGCAAGGACCTCTTCGGGGGTATTGATAAACAGCAGACCGAGCAGGGTGGACATGGATTCCATGGCGCGGGTTTGCAGGCGGTGCTGGTTGCGGATGGGCGCGGAGCGCTGCCAGAACCACAGCACGATGGTGGCCACGATGATGGAGATGAGGACCTCGCTGATGCGCGCCTGGATGGTGGGCCAGAGGGGGCGCTGCGCGGAATTGCCCATCAGGAGCGCGAGCGGGGTGGAGAAGATGACACAGATGGCATAGTTTTTGGCCACGAAAATTTCCGCGCAGAATTGGCAGGCGGCGAGGGCTAGCAGCAGGCTCCACCCGGACACGCCGAAGTAGTGGAAGATAGAAAACAGCATGACGCCGACGATGGAACCGAGCATGCGGTGGATGCCGCGGACGGTGCCGGCGACGTGGTCTGGCCCCCACTGCAACATGAGGAAGGCGGAGACCACGCCCCAGTCCGGGCGGTCAAAACCTAATGACAGGCTGACCACCGTGGTGATGGCGGCGGAGACCACGATCTTTTGCGTGGTCACCATGGCATGCGAATCCCGCACCGCGGCGCGGTAGATGCGGTAGCGCCCGGTGGGGCGGGTGTGCGGGATGGCGGTGCGGTGCGGATCCACATCGGTGGCGTAATCAGTCAGCAGATCGGAGGAAGAACCCAAGTCCAGCGCGCGGTTATGCGCGACGATGCGCCTTTGGGCCTGCAAGGTGCGATCCACCAGGCCTGCGGCGGCGGAGTTGATGATGCGGCCGCCGCGGATAATGCCGGCATCGGCAAGCGCTTGCCAGGCCGTTGAGAGCGCCGTTTGGGCTTGGTGGTGGCGGGCGAGGGAATCATCCTCGCCGGAGACAAACGCGGCGGTGGCCTTCTCCAAGGCTGCGACGGCGCGGCGCTCGGGGCCGTGCACATCAATGAGCGCGGGCGCCATGCCCAGAATCAGGCTGGCCAGTACGCCGGTCAGGGACCAGAAGAATAGCTGGCCGACGCTCGTATCCGTCCGCGCCAGCATCACCGAGCCGCCGCCGACCAAGACGAGAAAGAAAGCGCCCGGCGGTGGCAGGCGCAGCGCGTTCTGGGTAAAGCCGCACAGCGCGGCGAGCAGGAGGGAATAAAGCCCTGCGAGCAGCAGCCACCAGTGCCCGTGCCCGGGGACGAAAATGAGGTGGCCGACCAGCACGCCTACGGTCGCCACGGTGGTTAGTGCCAGGCCGGCGGTGAGGATGACGCGTGGCCGGGTGCGAAAGGGGTGGCCCTCGCCGAAAATTACGGCGAAGGCGCCGGTGGCCAGCAGCAGGATGGCGTAGTCGTGGCCGGTGAGTAGGGCGAAGGCGCCGGGGAGCAGCAGTGCCAAGGCCGCGCGCAGGGCACCGGGCCAGCGCACGGAGGCGGTATTAAAAGCGGTCAGCAACTGGGTGGTGCTGGGGCGTTGCGGGATAGGGTGGTCGATGCTCACGAGCCTGCTGGACTCCTTTCGTTTAAAACGTCTACCGCAACCACCCTACGCCGCAGAGATCTTACTGCCCTGCAGCGGCAATGAGCCGGCGGGTGTAGTCGCTTTCTGGCGCAGACCACACGCGCTCGGTGGGGCCGTGTTCGACCAGCTCGCCGCGGTTGAGCACGGCGACCCTATCGCAGAGCCCGCGCACCACGGAGAGATCGTGGGTGACAAACAGCAGGGTCAGCCCGCGGTCCTCGATGAGGCGGGCGAGCAATTCCAGCACCTGGGCTTGCACGGACATGTCGAGGGCGGAGACGGCTTCATCGGCAAGCAGGATATCCGGCTCGCCGCACAAGGCGCGGGCGATGGAGATGCGTTGGCGCTGCCCGCCGGAGAATTCGTGGGGGTAGCGGTCGAGCGCCTTGCCGGACATGCCCACCTCTTCGAGCGCGGCGGCGGCGCGCTCGCGCTGCTCGGACTTGGGCAAGCGCCCGGGCATGGCCTCGGCGATGGATTTCCATATCTTCAGCCGCGGGTTTAGCGAGCCTTGCGGGTCTTGGAAGACCATCTGCACGCGCCCGTCCACGGTGCTGGTTCCAGAGGTCGGGGCATCCAGCCCTGCCACGATTTTTAGCAAGCTGGTCTTGCCGGAACCGGAGCCGCCGACGATGCCCAGCCGCTCGCCGCGACGCACGCAGAGATCGATCCCCGCCAACGCGGCCTGGGAGCCATGCTGCTTGCCGATGCCCTCCAGTACCACCATTTCCTTCTCCCCACCCGCCGGGGTGAGGGCGAAGTCTGGCGGCTGCGAGGCCGAAACCAGTTCTTGGGTATAGGCGTGGCGCGGCTGAGTGAGCACGCGCTCGGTGCGGCCTTCCTCCACGATGTAGCCATCGCGCATGACCAGCACCCGCGGGCACATGCGCTGGATGACGTTGAGATCGTGGGTGATAAAAAGCAGGGCGGTGCCGCGTTGTTCGGTCACGCGCTCGATGACGCGGAGGACCCCGTCTTGCGTGGTGGCATCGAGGGCGGTGGTGGGTTCGTCGCAGATGAGCACGTCGGGGCTGCCCGCCATGGCCATGGCTAAGAGCACGCGCTGGCGCTGCCCGCCGGAGAGCTGGTGGGGAAAACGCGAGGCGAGATCGGCGTCGAGGTCGACTTCTTCTAGGGCCGCGGCGATATCGCGCGCACCGGCGTGGGTTAGCTGGGCGCTAATGCGCATCAAGGGATCCAGCGCGCTCATAGGCTCTTGAAAGACCATGGCCATGGTCTTGCCGCGCAGCGGGCGGATGGCGGAATCCCGCGCGCCGATGATCTGGTGATCGGCTACGGTGACCTCGCCGGTGGCGGAAATCCCCGTGGGCAGCAGGCCCATGATGGACAGCGCGGTCAGTGATTTACCGGAGCCGGATTCGCCGATGATGCCGAGCTTTTCGCCCGCCTCGAGATCGAAGCTAAGCGGGCCGACGAGGGAGGATTCGGAGGCGCTGAGGTTGAGATCGCGCACGCTTAAAAGGCTCATCGCGTGGCTCCTTTCATACGGGGGTCGAGGGCGTCACGGAGGGCATCGCCAAGCAGGTTAAAGCCCAAGACCGTGGCGGCGATGGCGAGGCCCGGCCACAGGGCTTGGAGGGGATCGGTGCTCAGCAGCGACTGGGCATCCTGCAGCATGCGGCCCCACGAGGCAGCAGGGGGAGGGGTGCCCAAACCGAGGTAGGACAGGCCCGCCTCCGCGAGGATGGCGAGGGCAAAATACACCGAGGCCTGGACGATGATAAGGCCTGCGATATTCGGCAGCACGTGGCGCACCGCAACCTTCCAGCCCGGCACGGCGGAGATGCGGGCGGAGGCGATATAGTCCTGCGTGACCACCTGCAGCGTGCCAGAGCGTGCTACGCGGGCAAAGGACGGGATGCCGGAAATACCGATGGCAATCATGGCCGTCAGCGTCGATGGGCCCCAGACCGCGCCGGCGATGATGGCGAGCAAGAGCGCCGGGAAGGCGAGTACCACGTCGGCGCCGCGCATGACCAGCGCTTCTACCCAGGTATCGCGGCGCATGCCCGCCAGAATCCCCAGCGGGATGCCGATAAGACCTGCGATGCCGACGGCGATGAGCCCCACGAAGACGGTGATTTTCGCGCCCGCCATGATGCGCGAGGCGGTATCGCGCCCGAAGCGGTCCGTGCCCAGGATATGATCCGCGGTGGGGCCGGATAGCCGGCTACCCGGCTGGGCGAGGGTGGGATCGTACGGCGTCCACACCAGCGATACGAGGGCGATTACGACGACCGCGCCGACGAGCACGGCACCTAGCCAACCAGAAAAACGCATTTTCATCGCGCGTCACCTGCCTTGATTCGGGGGTCGATGAGGCGGTAGGTGACATCGGTAAGCATGTTTACTGCCAGCGCGAAGGTGACCAGCAGCATGACGAGGGTCTGCACCGTGGTCAGATCGCGCACGGAGACCGCATCGAGCAGCATGGAACCCACGCCGGGGATGACGAAGACGGATTCAATGACCACGGCGCCTACCACCATCGAGGTCAATTGCAGGCCAGACACCGTCAGCACCGGCAGCGCGGCATTGCGCAGCCCGTGGCGGTGCAGGGCCTCCCGCGGGGAATCGCCCAGGGCGCGCGCGGTGCGGATATAGTCCTGGTCCATAACGTCGAGCACCGAGGAGCGCATATAGCGCGTGAGCATGGCGCCCTGGACCAGGGCCAGCGCGATGACCGGCAGGATCAGGTGGCGCAGGAAATCGCCCACGCCGCGGTTGGGCGGCACCCAACCATTGGCCGGCAGCCAGCCCAGGTGGACCGCAAAGATGGCCACCAAGATGATACCGACCAAGAAGCTTGGCACGGCGATGCCCAACTGCGTTCCCGCGGAGACCAGGCCGGCAACCCGCGAATTGCGGTTATGCGCCAGCCACATGCCGATGGGAATCGCGCAGGCCAGCGCCAAGGCCATGGCCAGGCCGATGAGGATGAGCGTGACCTGCAGGCGGTCCACAACCAGCGGGGTGATGTCCTGCTGCGAGGACAGCGACTTGCCAAAATCACCGGTAGCGAGGCCCTTCATCCACTCGCCGTATTGCGCGATGAGCGGCCGGTCGAGGCCGAGATCTGCGCTGAGCTCGGCGATGGCGTCCTCAGTGGCATTAACCCCCAACGCGACGCGCGCCGGGTTGCCGGGCACGGCGCGCATAAGCGCGAAGATGATGAGGGAGGCGATAAAAAGCGTGAGAACGAAGCGTAGCAGCGGCCGGATTATGGCCTGTGCCCGAGAGGTACTCATTGGTCCTCCTTATCGTCGGTGAGATCGCGCAACACAATCGCGTCGGTGACCTGATCTGTGTGCAAGCCGCTGATGCCGTGGCGGGTGAGAACTACATTCGGCATATTCATCACGGTTAGCGCGCCGGCATCGGCCATAATTTGGTCCACCGCTTGCGACATGAGGCGGGGATAGTCCTCAGGCGCGGCGGTATCGGCCTTTTCGAGCAGCTCGCGCGTGCGGGCGGAATCGTAATTCAGGTAGTAATCCGGGTTACCAAAAAGCGCCGGAATATCGCGGGCCTCCACGTGGGAGATAATCGACATCTGGTAGTCCTTGGCGCCGTGAACCTGGCCCAGCCACACGGCGGGGAACTCGGCGCTTTCGAGGGTGACGTCGAAGCCGACATCGGAAAGCTGCGAGTACAGCAACTCAGAGATGGCCTGCGCGTAATAAAGCGTGGGCACGGTGATGGTGAGTGGGGTACCCTCAGCGCCGGCATCGGCAAGCAGCGAGCGGGCCTTATCCGGGTTGAAGTCGTAATAGTTCTTGCCCTCGAACCAAGGATCGGTGGGCGCCATGGGCGCGCCGCCGGTATCGGTGGCCATGCCAGACCACACGATGTCATTGGCCGCTTGACGGTCGACGGCGTAAGAAACGGCCTGGCGCACCCGCGGATCGTCGAAGGGGGCGCGGTCATTATTCATCGATAGCAAGACCTCACCATTGGTGGTGCCAACGTTGGTATCGATGGAATCATCTAGGGAATCGAGGATTTCGGGGTTGCCCACGCCCCAGACGACGTCCACGCCGCCCGAGCGCAGCGCGGTGACCGAGGAAATGGCATCGGGGAAGTAGCGCACCGTGACATCGTGTTCAGACGGTGTGCCCCAGTAATCATCGCGCTTGTGCAAGGAGACGAATTCCGAGGGGGAAAATCCCGCCACCTCATAGGGGCCGGTGCCGATAGGTTGGGCTGCGAGGTCGTCCATACCCTTAGGTGACATCATCGCACCGATGGTGGTGCCCATGGACCACAGCCAGCGGTTCGACGGCTTGTCCAGCCGCACCTTGAGGGTGTGGTCATCTACCGCGGTGGCGCTATCGACGGGATCCATGGCGGAGGAAATGCCGTTGGCCCAGTCATTTTTGACGTAATTAATGGAAAAGGCGGCGGTCTGTGCGGTGAAGGGATCGCCGTTGGAAAAAGTTACGTCATTGCGCAGGTGGAAAGTATAGGTCTTCGAATCTTCACTGATGTCCCAGTCCTTGGCCAAGCCTGGGGTGATGGACCCGTCTTCATCGATGCGCACCAGGGTCTCATAGACGTTATCCATCAGCACCGAGGGCGCGGCGGCCCCACTGGTAGTGGTGAAGTCGAGCGAGGTGGCCCCCGAACTAGACGCCACCGTTAGGGCGGCTTCGTTGCCGGAGGTATCTACCACCGCCGTATGGCCCGCTGAACAAGCTGTTACTGTACCCAGCGCTGTCGCCATCGCGAGACAGCCAAGCGCTGAGCGCGCACGTAATACTTTCATGGATGAAGAATAACGTGTGCGTTATGCAACACATAAACTCCCTAAAACCATTCGGGGGTGGGCTTATTTTACCATTAATTAGGGCAATCTCAGCGGCTGTTGTGCGGCGAATCCGGTGGTGCTGAGCAGCCAGAATGGTGCGGCTGAGGGCTGCCCCGCTCGGTGCAGCCCGGCGCCGTTTAGCGCAATGGATTTTAGCGCGGGGTGCCCGCCACGTTGGCTGGATCGAGCTGCCAGCCCTCGGCCAGCACGTGCATGTTTTTGATGACATTCTCGTGTGAGCTGGACTGCAGGGAAATCATGAGCTCATCGGCCTTGGCATGCTCTTGGAACTTCTCCAAGTATTCGGTGACTTCCTTGGTGGTACCGACCGCGGAGTAGCGCAGCATATCCAAAATTTGCTGGCCTTGATAAGACTCGATGATCTGCTCTACCTGCTGGTCGGTCAGGTACTTGCCGCGGCCGGCGAAGGATTTCACGCGGTTGAAGCACACGCGCTCGTATTCGGCTTCTGCCTCTTGCATAGTATCGGCGGCGGTGACGTTCACACCGGCGATGACGTAGGGCTTGCTAAAGCGCTCGGAAGGCTGGAAGTTCTCCCGGTAGTAGGTGGTTGCTTCCTCGAGGTGCTGCGGGGCGAAGTGGGAGGCAAAGGCGTAGGGCAGGCCGAGCTTTGCCGCGAGCGAAGCGCCGAACATGGACGAGCCCAGAATATAGATAGGAACGTTCGTATTCGCGCCGGGAACCGCGCTGACCCCAGGGATATAGGCCTTGCCCTCTAGGTAAGCATTGAGCTCTTTGACATCTTCCGGGAAGCGCTCGGCTGACTGACCATCGCGGCGCAACGCACGGCCCAAGGTATTCATGTCCGTGCCGGGGGCACGGCCGACACCTAGGTCGATGCGCTCTGGGTACATCTCCTCCAATGTGCCGAATTGCTCGGCGATGACATACGGCGAGTGGTTAGGTAGCATCACGCCGCCGGAGCCCAACCGGATGCGCTCCGTCTTAGCGCCGATGTGCGCGATGAGGACGGCGGGCGCGGAGGACATAATGGACTTCATATTGTGGTGCTCGGTGTACCACATGCGGGAATACCCCAGCTTTTCGGCTTCCTGGGCCAATTCCACCGACCGGTTAATGGATTGGGCAGGGGTTTCACCGTCATAGATGGTGCAAAAGTCCAATACGGAAAGTGGCGCGTGATCAGTCATGGGAAAATAATCCTTTTTCTCGCGGGGATAGTACCTATAGTGCAACGGTGCGCGGGGCGGCGCTATTCCGTGCTTCTTGCGCGTGGAGTGCGCCCGCAGACAGAAACCCCGCCGTGGAACCCGGGGAATGCGGGCCAACGGCGGGGCAGAGAAGGAGGGAGGGAGCTTAGCTCTTTGGCGATGCCGCTGCATCGAGCGGCGAGTCAACGACGGCATCGCCATCGGCATCGGCAGCCGCGGTCACGGAGTTGGAGTGCTTCTCGCCGGCCTTGATGGAGATATCCACAATCAGGCCAATAACGGCCGCGATGACGGTAGGTGCAATCCAGCCGAGATCCACCGCTTGGCCCGGCACCAGCGACAAGATGGGATCCAGGACGTCAGTTGCCCAACCCTGCGCGGAAATGACGGTCAGGGCGGACCAGATGACCGATACCCACAGGGCAAGGCGGTAGGTCCAGTAGAACACGACGGATTTCTTTACTGCCGGTTGAATAAGCGTGAGCAGGATTAGGGAGATAGCCGGTGGGTACAGGAAGGTGATAAACGGCACCGCGATGGACAGTACGGTGTCGAGGCCCTGGAAGGCGAAGAGGATGGACATTGCGGTGAAGATGCAGGCCCACAAGTGGTAACTCGTCTTCGGCACCAGCATCTCAAAGAACGCGGAGGTGGCGGTGATAAGGCCGACCGCGGTGGTCAGGCAGGCGAGGACGACGATGGCGGAAAAGAGGGCCTGGCCGAAGGTGCCCATGGTGAGATTGGCGGCCTCGGCAAGCAGCGGCGCGCCGGATTCATAGGACTGGCCGTCGGGCAAGGTCTGGCCCACCCAGGCCAGCCCCAAGTAGATGGCAGCAAGCAGGGTGCCGGCAACCAGCGCTGCGGTGATGGTGCCCTTAACCAGGGATTTTTGGGTCTTAAAGCCCTTAGAGCGCAGGGAGCCTACGATGACGATGGAAAAGGCCAAGCCGGCGATGGCGTCCATGGTGTTATAGCCCTCGAAAAGGCCGGTGACCATGGGGGAAGAGGTGTAATCCTCGGTGGGCATCTGGGGATCGCGCGGGTTATTCAGTGCCGCCAAGGTAATGAGGACCACTAGCAGCGCAACCAGGGCCGGGGTGAGGAATTTGCCCAGCGTATCGATGATGGAATTGGGCTTCCACGCCAGGCCTAACGTGATGAGGAAGAAGACGGTATTGAATAAACCGCTGGCCAGGGTGCCTTCCCAACCCAAAAGGGGAGTGATCGCCGTTTCCATGGAGACCGCGCCGGTGCGTGGGAGCGCGTAGAAAGCGCCGATGGACAGGTAGGCCATGGCGGAAAAGACCACGCCGAAGATAGCGCCGCCGTTCGCGCCCAGGTCGCGCACGGAGCGGCCGGAAATGGCGACCGCGATGATGGCCAGGACGGGCAAGAGTACGCCGGCGGCGAGGAAGCCCAGCACGGCGGGCCAGAAGTTGGTGCCGGCGGAAACGCCCACCATCGGTGGGAAAATGAGGTTGCCGGCGCCGAAGAACATCGAAAAGAGCATGAGCGAGGCAATGACAACGGTGGCCTTGCTCTTGGGGGTGCCTGAGGCAGTGGTGGTAGCCATCCTGGCTCCTTAACATTGCGTACTAAAACCATCAGCCGCGCCGAGAGCCATGGTGACAGGCGACGCGAACGAGAATGCGAATTCTGTAGCCCTATAGGGGCTATTCGTGTAATGAGATATTACTGCCCACCTGTTGAGAAATCAAAGCATGGTGAAAATGCAATAAAAGCCCCATCGCGGGTGCGATGGGGCGAGGAGAAAGGGTGGCGGGGAGAGCTAGTTGAGCTCGGCGAAGGCCCTTTCCATGCGGTCGAGTGCCTCGCCGAGGATCTCGCGGGAGGTAGCGAAGTTCAATCGCGCGTGGCCGGGGCCGCCGGTGCCGAAGGTATCGCCTTCGTTGAGGGCGACGCGGGCGTTTTCGCGCAGCCACTTGGCGGGCTGGGGATTGCCGGCGATGGCGGTATCGGAAAAGTCCAGCCACAACAGGTAGGTGGCCTGCGGCTGCGAGGTCTTTAGCCCAGGGATGCGCTGCGGGAGTTCTTCTACCAACCAGTCGCGGGTCTCGCGCAGGTACTCGATTTCCTCGTCCAAGAAGCCCCCGCCGTGGCGGTAGGCGGCCTCGGCGGCCAGCACGCCCAAGGTGCCGGTGCCGTCTTTGGCCACGCCGGTCAGCCCGTTCCACTTTTGGGCATCGGCGGCATTGGAAAAGATGATCTGCGCGCACTTAAGTCCCGCGGTATTAAAGGCCTTGGAGGTGGCGGTGACGGTGATGGTGCGCTGCGCTGCTTCCTCGCTTAGCGATGCCACCGGGATATGCTTTCCTTCATAGACCAGCGGGGCATGGATTTCATCGGCCAAGATGCGGGCATCGTATTTCTCCGCCAACTCCACCAGCCCGCGGAGGTAGTCCTCCGACAAGACGTGGCCGTGCGGGTTATAGGGGTTGGCCAAGAGAATAGAACCGGCACCGTCCTTGAAGGCCTGCTCGATTTCCTCTAGCTCGAGGCTGGTTTCGATCTTTTCGCGCCCAGCCGTGCGGGGAAGTTCCAGCAGCGGTGGGTAGGAGGGCACGGGCACGATGACGGGGGAATCATCGCGGGTAAAGTACTGCACGCCGAGCAAGAGGCCGCGGACGACATCGCCTATCCAGAAGATGTGATCGGCATTGGGGCGCCAGTCGTAGCGCTCCGCATAGAAATCCGCGACGGCCTCGCGCAGCCCCGAGGCCTTGGGGGAGGGGGTATAGCCGAAGGTTTCATTATCCACCATCTCCTGCAGCGCCTTCTTGACGGCGGGGGCGGTGGGGAAATCGGACTCCGCGATCCACAGCGGGAGGACGTCTTCATCGAAGACGGTCCACTTGCGGGTTCCGCGGGCTTGCAACTCTTCTAGGCTAGGAAACTGCATGCACACAAGCTTAACGCTTTAAGCGCAGCAGTCCCAGTGGATTTATTCACTTTCTTCGCCGTGCTCGCTGCGGGAATTGGCCCCGGTAACAAAGCCGTACTTTTTCAGCCGGCGGCGGTCCGCCGCGGAGCTGGATTGGGTGAGTTTGAGCAGCTCGGCATAAATGCCGCCGGATTGCGCGAGTTCGGCAGGCGAGCCCATTTCATCGATCCGCCCTGCCTCGAGGGTGATGATGGTATCCACATCCGCGATGGTGGATAGGCGGTGCGCGATAATCAGCGTGGTCCGGTCCTTCATCAGCTCGTCCAGGCCGGCTTGGACGGCGCGCTCGGCCTTGGTATCCAGCGCGGAGGTGGCTTCATCGAGCACCAAGATGGGTGCGTCCTTCAGCATGGCGCGCGCGACGGACACGCGCTGCTTCTGCCCGCCGGAAAGCTTGAGCCCGCGCTCGCCGATGACCGTGTCATAGCCATCCGGGAAGGCCTCAATGAAGTCATGGGCATTGGCGCGCTTGGCCACATCCACGATTTCTTCCTCCGTGGCCCCGGGCTTGCCATAGGCAATATTGTCGCGGATTGTGCCCGAAAAGAGGTAGGACTCCTGGAAGACCACGCCGACAGAGGCGCGCAGCCGGGACGCGCTGAGATCATCGATGCGGTGACCCAAGACCTCTAGATCGCCATCCGATGGATGATAGAGGCCGAGCAATAGGTTGACCAAGGTAGATTTACCGCCGCCGGATTCGCCGACTAGGGCAACCTTGTGGCCCTCATGCGCAGTGAAAGAGATGTCTTCTACTACGGGTTTTCCTTCTTCGTAGGAAAACGACACGTCATTAAAGGCAAAGACCGGCGCGCCGGGGGTGGTCTCTAGTGGGGCTATCGGGGTGAGATCCAGCTCTGGGGTGCCAGAACCGGTGGTGGCAGCAACGAGCTCGCGTGGGGCAGTGGGCTCGATTTCTTCCTCCATGACATGGAAATAGTCGCGGGAGCCCGCGATGGCGCGCTGGGCGGTATCGACGATCCAACTCATCATGAATACCGGCTGCTTGGTTCCGGCCACCATCTGCAGCAGCATCACCATGTCACCGATGGAAAAATATCCCTCGAGCGTGCGCCAGAAGATGACGGCGTAGATGCCCAAAAAGATGACCGCCATGGCCAACCCGCGGAAGGTATCCATGGTGTGCCACCAGCGCGATTGTGGCTTAGTGGTCTCGACCACGCCGCCGTAGTGCTGGGCAAAATGGTTAAGCTCCCGCGATTCACTGACGAAAGATTTGGTGACCTTGACCTGGCCGATGACCTCTGCAAAGCGGCCGTTGGCGAGGTCAATGTGTTCGTTTTTAATAGCCTCGAATTCCTGCCACCGCTTAGATGTCAGGGCGGTAAGCCACATATACACGGGAAATAGCAGCGCAAGCAGGATAGTCAGCGGCCAATAAAACCACGCGGTAATGGCCAATACGGCGATGGTCTGGATGATCATCGTGAAGAAGTTATTGGCAAAGGACTGAATAAACTGCGTGATATTGGCGATAGAACGGTCGAGCCGGGCAATGATGGTGCCGGTGATCTGGTCATCGTAATAGCCCTGCGGCAGCGCCAAGAGCTTGGCAAAGTACCGGTTGGATAAAATTTGGCGTAGCCGGGAGACCATGACATCGCCGATATAGCCGCCGATATTATTGAACAGGGCCTTCGTGGCATCGGCAATAAACAAGGCTAAGGCTAAAAGCAGCACTGTGCGCAGGGCGCCTGTGGTATCGCCGCCAGACTGTACGGTCTCAACGATGACATCGGTGGCCTCCCTCGTTAAAAACGGTGCCACCAGCGAGACGAGGGCGGTGATAGTCGCGGTAAGCAGGACGCCGAGATAAAAAGGCCACAGGGCAGAAGCGCTGCGGACGATGCGCACTAGGGAAGACATAGGAAAATACTCGATTCAAATACGCGAAAGAAAGCAGCTAGGGAAGAGTGAAGCAACGGACAAGTATGCCACACGCCACGGCGCGCAGCCCAGATGCATACCTTGGGCGGGCTTTCGGCTAAGGTATCTGTGCAGAAATAAAGTTATCTTCGCGTGCAAAGGATCCATCCACGGTGAAAATTTCTCACACTTTAGGCGCAGGCGTGGTCAGCCTTCTCGCCGTGACCCTGGCCGGATGCAGCATTCTCCAGCCGGAAGAGACCGGGTTGGGGGACAATATCACCGTCTCTAGCTCGGAAGAAAAGCCTTATCAGGCCGAAGACACCGACGATAAGGAAGTTACTTCCAACCTGGCGAGCCCTGTCAAGGATGCCGGCCTCGGTGTTAGCTGGGAGCTGCAGGGAGTGTATACGGATAGTAATTCCGGCGGCTCCGTGGTGACCATCTTGCTCAAGAATGAAAACGAAATGGCCCTGCCTACCGATGCCTTCGACGACCCCGTCCTCGAGCGCGCCGACGGCAATGGCGGCTGGTCTAAGGTGCAAGCCCTGCCCTATGACGAAAACTCCGCGCCCGGCGTAGAACCACCGGGGCTGGATCACCCGCTGGGTGCGGGCGCCTCGGTTAACCTGCAATACCGCTACGATGTCGCGCCGGGCAACCTCTGGAACGCCCGCCTGCACATTGGAAACGTCACCTGGGTGGGGGATCTGAACCTATGACGGAACGGGTAGTCCTGGCGGGTGTCGATGGAAAGGCCATTGGTACTGCCCTCAAATCCGAGGTGCATACCACCGACACCGCCTTGCACTTCGCCTTTTCCGCGTGGGTCACCTGCCACGGAAAGGTGCTCATCACCCGCCGGGCGCTGGGCAAGCAAACCTGGCCTGGCGTGTGGACCAATTCCTTCTGCGGGCATCCTGGCCCGGGGGAGGCGACTGCCGATGCCGTTACTCGCCGCGCCGAATTCGAGCTAGGCATTCCCGCGGATGCGCTATCCAACCTGCGCGAGGTGCTGCCCACCTTTTCCTACCGCGCGGTGGATTCTTCCGGCCTAGTGGAAAATGAAATCTGCCCCGTCTACTGCGTAGAGCTCGATTCCCAAGCGCAGTGGCAGCCGAACCCGGACGAGGTCGACTCCTGGGAATGGGTCGATCCCGCCCAACTTATCGCCGCGGCCGATGCCGTCCCGGCGGTATTTAGCCCGTGGATGTGCGAGGAATTGGCGGAAGCCGAATTACGCGCGGCGCTTCAGTCTTTAGCGCAGTAGCGGTTAGTCCTCCTCATAAAACGCCGCCGCCACGTAATCCAAGGTGGCATAGGCGATGCGCCGATCCCCGGTATCCAAATCAAACTCGAGCACGCGGTGGTCGCTGCCATAGTTGGGGAAACCCGGCTCGCCGGTGGTGGCGAAGTGGCAGAGCCACTCGTTCAGCTCGCAGTCGGTGCCGAAGAGCGGGTAGAGCTCATCGCAGTGCAGCGCCGGCTTAAGCTTCCTCGTAAATTCCATCATCCAGGTAGGCCCCGGTGCGCCGGAAGCTACCTGTGCCGTCCAGCGGCGCACGAGGGAATCGCCGATCATCCGGCCCATGAGGCGGTCCGGGTCCACGTACTGCGCGAGCTGGCGCCATTGCGTGTAGTGGCCGTGCGGGAAGCCGAAGCGCTGGGACAGGTAGTTACAAATGAACTTGCCCAGGGCCATGTTATCGATGCGCTTGCCGGCCGGGAGATCGTAAAATTCATCCCGGGTGGAGCTCACCACGATGGGGATATCCGCCAATTCGGATGCCTGCATCGGCGCCGGGCCTAGGGCCAAGTCATAGCGGTGCTTCTTGCGGAACTTTTTGTAGCCCTTTTCCAATGCCTCGGGCGACAGCGATTCCAAAGCGCTTTGTTCGATGGGCACTGAGAGGTACCTGTGCAATCCCGCCACGCGGTGCTCAAAGGTATCGCGGGGGTAGGCGGGCGAGAGGGCGAGGACGCGCCGGAAAGCGCCGCGGTAGTGATCGCGCCGGGCAAGCCACAGGCTTATCGCCGCGCCGGCGGATTGCCCTACCAGGGTGATATTCGTTTTATCCCCGCCAAAGGATTCGATATTGTCCTGCAGCCACTCCAGCGCCATCACGCAATCATCGATGCCGCGGTAGCGGTCCGCTTCATCGTCGGCAAAGCGGGCGAACCCAGCCAGGCCCACGCGGTAGCCCACCCGGACGTGGATGATGCCCTTGCGGGCCGTTACCGTGCCTGGCACCCGCTCGTCCTCATGCGAGCCGCCTTCAAAGCTTCCACCGTGGATATAGACCACCACGGGGCAATCCGCCGCGTTTTCCGGGGCAGTAATGCTGAGCGCTACCTCATCCGGCTGCGGTGTGCGCGCATCTTGGTCGAGGGGCTCATCCAGCGGCCGCGACGGGGCGAAGCGGCTAGGGATCTCGCAAAAGCGCAGCGAATGAAAGTAGGAGAGGCCATCGCGGCTAAAGCCGGTGATGCGTCCAGATGGGGTGGCAATGGTAACGGGTATCTGTGCGCTCGACATACCTGCCAGATTACCGTGGGGCAGTAATATAAGGACTCATGGAGTGGTTGACTGACGTGAGCAGCGCATTTTCGCAGTTCCTGGTGCAGGCGCCCGTGTGGGTACAGATGATCATCGTGGTCATCATCGTGGTTCCCATCATGATTGGCCTGGCCTGGTGCCTGATGTGGGCCGTGGACCGCAGCGCCGTCCTAATTTCCCAGTTTCGCAATCGCGGCACTACAGTAAAAGACCATGGCTGAACAACATTCGGAGGGCGCGGGCGATAACGCAGCGAGCGGCGACGTGCCTGGCGCCAGCTCGGATAGGATCCAGCCGGTCGATCCCCGTGAAGGCCTGTGGGATCCAGAGCGCAAAAAGGATGAGCGCGCTGCAAACCCGTCGGTTGTCGGCACCTCTCAGCCCGTTCGCCGCAAGCGCGCCCTGCCCAAATCCCGGGTCTCGCTCACGCTGTGGTCCATGATTGCGCTAGTTCTCATCGTTGCGCTCATCGGCAGCCTGTGGCCCTAGTGCGGATTGGTGGTTTGCTCCAATAAATGGGGCACTGTGGTGTTATAAACCCTGAACAATTACAGCTTCGATCGTGGGTAAAACGCGTTGATACGCCAACCGGTTGGTACAGTAGGCAGAGATTATTATTAGCTGTGCGAAAGGATATCGCGTGACCCTGCAACAAGTGCACACCCCGGCGGAATTTACCATTGAGCCGGGGGAGACCTGCCTCACCGCCCTGATGGATACCGCGAAAAAGCGCCCGCACGGCGTCATGTTTACCCGCCCAGCTAATTACGAGTGGGTCAATGTCACCGGTAAAGAGTTTATCGATGAGGTCTTTGAAGTAGCCCAAGGCTTAATCGCGCTAGGCGTCGAGCAGGGCGATCGCATCGCCCTGATTTCTGCTACCCGCTACGAATGGTCCTTGCTGGACTACGCCATCTGGGCCGCCGGTGCGGCATCGGTTCCGGTTTATCCTTCCTCGTCCGCCTCCCAGGTGCGCTGGATTATCGAGGACTCCGGCGCGGTGCTGGCGATTACCGAAACCCGCGAGCACTCCGAATTAGTTGAAAACCTGGTCCTACAAGACGATGGGGAACCGAATTTGAAGGGCTCGCCATCGCAGCTGCGGCGCGTATTAGAGATCAATTCCTCCGCCATCGATACCTTGAAATTCGAAGGCCGCAGCGTTGGCACCGACGAGGTGTCTGCCCGCATCGCCGCCACCAATACCGATGATCTGGCCTCTTTGGTTTATACCTCCGGCACCACCGGCCGCCCGAAGGGCTGCATCCTGACGCACCGGAATTGGCTCTCGGAGGCTAGGGCGCTGACCACCAACCCCATCGGTGTCTTCGCCGTGCCGGGCAGCCATACGCTGACATTTTTGCCTTTGGCCCACGTCTTTTCCCGCGCCGTATCGATTGCCGTGGCCATTCGCGGTGCTTCGCAGAACCACTGGTCTGATTTTTCCACCATCTCCATCGAGTTCGCCCGCTCTCGCCCCAACGTGATTTTGGGCGTGCCGCGCGTATTTGAAAAGGTCCGCAACTCCGCGGCCTCGAAGGCAGCGGATTCCGGTATCAAGAGCTTCCTTTTTGAACAGTCCGAAAAGATCGCCATCGACTACTCCAAGGCACTCGATACGCCGGACGGCCCAGACCGGCTGCTGAAAATTAAGCACAAGCTCTTTGACAAGCTGGTCTATTCCACCATTCGCCAGGGCGTAGGCGGCAATGTTCGGTACTGCATTACCGGCGGCTCCGCGATGGGCCACGATCTGTTGCACTGGTTCCGCGGCATCGGCGTGCCCATCTACGAAGGCTACGGCCTGACCGAGACCGCCGCGGCCGCTGCCGTGGACTACGTGGACCAATCCATTGGTACCGTCGGCCCGCCTCTCGGCGGGGTTACCCTGCGCATCAACGATGACGGCGAAGTCTGCATCAAGGGCGGCATGGTATTCGAAGGGTACTGGAATGACCCCGAGGCCACGGAGGAAGCCTTCGAGGACGGCTGGTACAACACCGGTGACTTGGGCGAAATCGACGATGACGGCAAGCTCACCATCACCGGCCGCAAGAAGGACCTGATTGTTACCGCGGGTGGCAAGAATGTCTCGCCTGGCCCGATGGAGGACATCCTGCGCGGCCACCCGCTGATTTCGCAGGCCATGGTCGTAGGCGATGGCAAGCCATTCGTGGGGGCGCTTATCACCCTGGATCCGGATATCCTCAAGCGGTGGAAGCTGGACCACAATATCCCAGAAAACCGCTCCATGGACGATATCGCTACCGATGCCACCCTGCGCGCCGAGGTGCAAGACGCCGTCAACAAGGTCAACTCCACGGTGTCCCACGCGGAAGGTATTAAGAAGTTCTACATCCTAGAAAGCGACCTTACTGAGGATGAAAATGAGCTCACGCCAACGATGAAGGTCAAGCGCAACGTGGTGGCGCAGCGCTATGCCAGCGCCATCGAGCACATCTACAAGCGCTAGAAAGCGGCGAAACGGGTACACCCGGGGAATTTATTCCTCGGGTGTTTAGTTTCTTGCAGGTCACAATGGCGCAAGCGCGAACCTGCCATAAACCTGTGAAACGCTTCGGAGTGTCGCACTCTCGCGGTAGACGATCTGGCATAGAGTCATGAGTCGTCGCCGAAAACCTCAACCTCTACTAGAGGTTAGAAAATGAAAACCGCGGAAGGAGTGGCTCGAAGCCTATGCAGAAGATCGCCGCCGAGCTGCGTCACCGCGAGCTCACCCAGGAGATTTACAATATCGGCGACGAAGTCGCGGAATACCTCGAGCACCTCATTGAAGCAATCGAGGATTGGGATGAGGAACTGTCCATGGATTGCTTGGCAGAACTCGGCGATATCGTCGATGATGCCCGCGTGGACTCGGGGCGCTGCGTGGGTGAGCTGATTGGGCTTCGCCAAGCGCTAGTGTCTGGCGTGCGTTCGGGAACCATTTCTGCCGCTCCTTCCGGCGCGAATGATGCGGAGGAGCCGGAGCAGCTCACCCCGCGCTTGTTGGATGAGCGGTATCCCATTGCCAAGCCCATCGTCGTGCATGAATTGGCAGAAGCGCTGCGCCAGCGCACGCAGGCGGTAGCAGATTACCTGCGTGAGGTCGTGGAATACGTGCTGGCGCAAACCGATGCCGTCGCCCGCAACCTCGACATGGTCTCCCTGCCGCACCTGTATAAGTGCACCGGGGAATCCGCGCTCATCGCCGTGCAGGCGTGGAAGCACACCGTGCTCGATACGCACCCGGCGTACGTGCGCTCCATGCGCGGGCATAACCCGCCGCAATTCCTAGAAGAACGCGCCCGCATTGCCGCGGTCGTAGAAAAAGTCCGCGCCAAGCGCGAGGCAGCCCGCCGGGCCACAACTGCATAGCTCCTTTAGACTTCCTTGCTTAAGGCAAGGGGAATTTAGCGGCCACCGAGATTCCCTCTCTCGGTGGCCGTCGCATTTTTAGATGGCCACCCTGCGTGGACTAGAACCTTGCGTGGCTTCATCTTTAGCGTTGAATGGCTCAGTTGTGGGACTGCTGGGAGCGTATAGCGTTCTGGCGCGCGGAGATAGTGGCCGTGATCTCAGAGATAAAGCGCTCCGGGTGCTGAACTAATTGCTGCGGGGAGCACCGTATGACGATAAAGCCAGCATCGCGCAGGCGCTTGTCGCGGGAACGCTCAGCGTGGTCTCGCGGCTTCGTTGGTGCCGCGGTGGATGGGGCATCGGCAAGCGGCTGTATGGAGGCGGTAGTGTCATCGCCCGGTTCGGTGATGTCGATGACGTAGGTCTTATTGATGCACAGCTGCGCGGTGATGCCGGGAAGGGCGGTGTAGTGGACCTCGAAAAACATCGGCCAGGGAAAGTCCGCCTGGATGAGCAGGGCACGGGCAAAGGAAGCATAGGGGGACGGCGAGGCGGCGCAGCTGTGATGGATAACTTCTCGCACGACGGCACTATTGCGTACCCTGCCCATTCGGGCGAATTCCTGCCTAAGAGCTTTCTTCGAAATTCCTGCGCGCAGGGCGGAGTCAGCAGCGATGAGGCCTTCGCGAAAACCGTGGAACCGGGCAATATCGATCACCGCCCGGGCCGGAGAAACGGTGCGGGCGCCGTGTACCAGCAAGGGACCGGGTAATTTCGTTTTGCGGTAAATGCGTTCTGGATGGCGCCGGTCCTTATTAGGCAAAGAGTTATGGGGAAGGGCCATTTCTACTTTTTCTTCGGCGGAGGCAAGCACCCATAGCCCGTGGAGGCGGGCGGCGGATTTGGAAATGAGCACCGCGGTATAGGCGCTGCGGGCGGCGGCAATGGCGCGCAGGCGCAGCTGAGAGGAGAGGTTCAGGCTGTGGTAATGATTGCGGTGCACCGCGATGCGGGGTGCGAGTTTGAGATAGGTGCCGTTATCGAGGTCGTGCCAGAAGGTGGGATGGTTGTGCCGGATGGATGGAATATTAGTTAGTGCTTGGTTCATGCCCTCGAGCACATACGAGGAGCACGATGCCTGCTACCCGAATGCGCGCGAGGCTGTGGAGTTCTCGTTGAATCTTCACTTAGTGTGAATCATGATGCCCCAGTGGCGCCACGAGCTCAAGTTATCCACACCCGCGCTAAGGATGGGTTGCGTGACTGAACTCGATTAGTACGAATCGATGACCAAGCTAGCGGCATGCTCGCGCAAGTAGTCCCGAAGGTAGGGCAGGGCAAAGTCTACTTGGCCACTGGCTGGTATTTCGATTAGTTCCGAGTCAAGCAAGCGGCGCCGGTAATTGGATGCATATTGCGAACTTTTTCCTAGGCGGGCCGTGATATCACTCATGGATGAGGGGCCATTGTCTTGAGCCATGTGGAGCAGGAATGTCCGATCGATGGGGGAAAGCTCCGCTAGGGCGGGCTCATGGACTAGCTGCCCTAGCTTTCGGCGCGCTTTGGAAATGCCTTCCTGCGCAGCTTCCACCGAAATCGTATTGTCTGTTCGGTGGCGGAAAGCCCATAGGCCGACGAGCTGAATCATAAAGGGATATCCCTGGCAAGCAGACACGGCAGAATTCAGCGCGTCCGGGTCCCAATTAACCTCTGTTTCTTCTACGGGAGCATTGAGTGCCTTTCGGACGTCCGTATCCGGCACTCGGTCCAATTCAATGCGGTTCGCACGGCGAAGAAAAGTGACAGGATTAGAGCCATCTTGGCTAGCCAAAAGCGGTTTAATTGAGGATGGGATTCCTGCCATGACTACAGCAATATTTTCCCCTTCTCGCACGAGGTGCTGGATGGTAGCTCCAAAATCGATGACCTCATCACTGCGCTGGTGGTGCATTTCATCCAAAGTAATGAGCACCCCAGTGGGCTCGCTGTGGGAAATTCGGTCTAGTTCCCGCTGCGCATGGAGGAGGTCTTTCAAGGCCCTTCTTAAGGGGTAGGTTTCCGCGGATAATGTCCTTGGAACCCATTCCATGCCGATGCCCAATTGGAAAAGGTGCAGGTTGAAACCTTTTAGCGCTGTCCGGTTGAGATGAAGGGTATTTATAATTTCAGCACGGAGCCGTTCCGCAAAACCGGCAGCTGCCGTGTCATTAAGGATGCGCCACCCGCGATCTGACGCGGTGTCTTTGAAGGCATTGAGCAATACCGTCTTACCTATACCGCTCGGACCCACGACGAGGGAAATGCGTTCATGGGATCCGGGTCCATCGTCCAAGGCATAAGCAAACTCCTCGATGGAGTCTTTACGGCCAGCCAGGTAGGGAGGCGTGGCCCCAAGCGTGGCGGTAAACGGGTTCTTCCGGTTGGTCATAGTCCAAGTGTAAACACCGTGCTTGTGTACGCTTGTTTATCTTTTGAATTTTGTTTATAAAACTACTAGGCGCCGAACCAAGGGGTTGGTTGGTTCGGCGAGACAGTTAAACCGCTGGGGGAGGGGTGACCTTGTCCAGCTGCTCGGTAATCTGCGGCCACAGCTGGCCCATGATGTCATCCCAGGTAAGGATCCACACGGCCTTGTCCTTATCCGCCTTGCCCACGACGACGAGCTGCTCATTGCGGGCGCGCATGTGATCGAGCGTCTTTTGCACGGTGGTGGCAGAAGAGACGGAGATCGGGGCGCGGGAGAATTCGAGGACTGGGGTATCGGGATCCGCCATGAGGGTATCGCGTACGTGCACCACGCGGGGGACGCGGGAATCCTTGGGGAAGACGAGCACGCGCATAATGTTTTTGCGCAGGACAAGCTCTTGGAGCTGTTCCACCGTGGCATCGGAAGGCAGGGGCACTACCTCGGAGCCGTGGGCGCGCGCCATGGAGCCCACCGTGGAGTTCTCCAGCTCGATGACATCGGAAATCTGATTGGCGGAATTATCGTCAAGCGCGCCCGTCTCACGGGAGTGCTCGACCAAGGTGCGCAGCGTTTCGGCGTCGTAGCCGGCGGCACCGGCGCGATCCACCGGTTCCTCGCCCGTCATGGCCACCAATTTATTGGCCATTGTGTTAATCCACTTCAGCAGTGGGCGGAAAACCCACACGAACCCGCGGGCGGGAATGGCAATGACCTGCAGGGCGGATTCTGGGTGGGCGATGGCCCACGATTTGGGCGCCATTTCACCCAGCACCAAGTGCAGGAAGGTGACGATGAACAGGGCGAGGATGAAGCTGGCGACATCGGCAATGCCCAGCGGCAGGCCAAGGGCCTCTAGCGGGGTCATCAGAAGATGATGGACCCACGGTTTGGTCACGGCGCCGAGCACGAAGGTGGCGGCGGTAATGCCCAATTGCGCGCCCGCCAGCATGATGGTCAGCTCATTGAGCGAGCGCAGACCGGCGCGGGCGGTGCGCGAAGACTCCGCGTTTTCTTCAAGCCGGTTGCGGCGCGAGCCCATGAGGGAAAACTCGATGACCACGAAGAAGCCGGAAGCCGCAATAATGAGCAGCGTGACGATGAGGTTGAACCACCACGTATCGGTCATTATGCCTCCTCCTCTTCGTCGTCGCTATCATGAACGTAGTCCTCAATAAGTTCGATGGCGAGGGAGGAAGGCACGTGGCGGTCCACGTCGTCCACACGCATGCGAATGGAGCGGGTGGGCGCTTCGTCCTGATCCACCCAGTCGTCCGGCTCTGCCTCCAAGGCGATGGTGTGGACCTCGCCTACCTCCGGCAGGGCGCCGGCGTGCGCAATGAGCAGGCCGGCGATGGTTTCAAAATCGCCCTCTGGAAGATCGTGGCCAATGGCGCGCTCGATTTCATCCAGCGGCGTATCGCCATCGACTAGCCAGTGAGACTCGTCCTGCTCGGTGATTTCTTCGGTTTCCTCGATATCGTGTTCATCGGTGACATCGCCCAAGATCTCTTCGGCCAAGTCTTCCATGGTGACGATGCCAACGAATCCACCGTACTCATCGATGACGCAAGCCAGCTTTTGTTCCTCGCCGCGCAGCTCATCGACGACATCGGGAAGCGGCATGAGTTCCGGAACCACCAGGGGCTCGCGCATGATGGCGGTGGCGCTGGTGGCAGCAGGGAGATCGGAGCCCAGGACATCGAAAAGATGCACCACGCCGATGGGATTGTGTTCATCATCGATGACGGGGTAGCGCGTGTGATTTTCGGACATCAATTCGCGCACCTCGCCCAGGGTGGTGCCGGGGTCAATGACGTCCACGCGGGAGCGAGGAATCATGGCGTGCTCGACATCGTGCTCGGGAAAGTCGAGCAAACGGTCCAAGACCATGTACGTGTCCTCATCCAAGACGCCTGTTTCGTGCGAGGAATCGACGATGGATTCGAGGTCATCGGCAGTTGCGGAAGAATCGACGTCTTCTACCGGCTCGATGCGAAATAGCTTCAAAATCGCATTGGAGGAATACTCGAAAAAGCGGATCAGCCAGCCGAAAATGCGCAGGTACCACTGCGTGGACGCGGCCAGGCGCAACGCCGTTTTCATGGGCGCGGTGATGGTGTAGTTCTTGGGGAAAAGCTCCGCAAAGAGCATCGTGGCGATGGTGGAAATAAATAGCGCCGCGATGGTGCCGATAGCCACGGATACGCCGGTGGGAATGCCGACGCCGCCGAGCAGCACGCCAAGGCCCTGACCTACCAGGGGCTCTGCAACATAACCAATGAGCAGGCCGGTAATGGTGATGCCGAGCTGCGCACCGGAGAGCATGAAAGAGGTGCGCTTGGTGATGTCGAGCGCGCGCTGGGCGGATTTATCCCCTTCAGCAGCCATGGACCGCAATTGGGTGCGGTCCACGGACATGAATGAAAACTCTTGCGCCACGAAGTAAGCATTCGCGACGATGATGAGCCCGATGACGACAAAGCCTGCCAGGATCATCGCAATAGCCGATAACATGATTTACTCCCCACCGCCTATAAGGTGGCGGGGACATCGACTGGGAGGCTCCACTGAAGGTACCTTTCTATACGCGGGAAGTTGGCAATATACTACATGTTTAACACCCATTTCGGCCATTTTGTTCCCCGCCTATTAGGGTTTGATTCATGACTGAACCATTCGGGCTGTATATCCACGTTCCCTTTTGCGCCACCCGCTGCGGTTATTGCGATTTCAATACCTATACCCCCGGCGAGTTGGGCAGCCCGCGCGATCTTACCGGCCCGTACCTCGATGCCTTGGACAAGGAGCTGGAGATGGCGGCGGGCCGCGTGGGGCGCACCGCGGATACGGTCTTCATCGGCGGCGGCACGCCTTCGCTCCTGGGCGGGCAGGGCCTGAGCCGCATCCTGGATACGGTGCGTTCTACCTTTGGTCTTAGCCCAGGCGCCGAGGTCACCACCGAGTCCAACCCGGAGTCCACCTCGCCGGAGTACTTTGCCGCGCTTGCCGATGCCGGCTTTAACCGCATCAGCCTCGGCATGCAGTCCGCCTCGCACAGCGTGCTCCAGGTGCTCGAGCGGGCCCATACCCCCGGACGCGCCTTCGCCGCCGCGCGCGAGGCCCGGGAGGCAGGCTTTCAGCACGTTAACCTCGACATGATCTATGGCACGCCGACTGAAACCGACGATAACGTCCGCGAGACCTTGGACCGCGTGCTAGAGACCGGCGTCGACCACGTCAGCGCGTACTCGCTCATCGTGGAAGACGGCACCCGCATGGCCCGCAAGGTGAATAAGGGATTGCTGCCCGCCCCGGATGAAGACGTGCTGGCCCGGCGCTACGAAATGATTTCTACGACCCTCGAGGACGCCGGCTTTGAGTGGTACGAGGTCTCCAATTGGTCGCTGCCCGGCGGCGAATGCGAGCACAACCGCATCTATTGGGTGGACGGCAACTGGTGGGGTGCAGGTCCTGGTGCGCATTCCCACTTAGGCGACGAGCGCTTTTATAACGTCAAGCACCCCAATCGCTATATACAAACGTTAGGAAACGGCGAGCTGCCCATCAAAGACAGCGAAACCCTAACGGGTGCCGATCGCCACATGGAAAAGATCATGTTGGGCTTGCGCCTGCGCGAGGGCATCCCAGAATCCTGGCTCGATGCCCACGCGGCCCCGGCACTGGAGGACTTCATCGACCGCGGCCTGCTCGAACGCGCCGGCCAGCACGTGCGAGTGACCAAGCCCGGGCGCCTGCTTGCCGATGGCATCGTCTCCGACCTCCTCATCGCCGAAGAGTCCTAGCCGCCGTCAGAAATTCCTTATATTTCCCTCTGGACCACCAAAACCCCTTATTCGGTCTTATTCTTGTTAGACTTTCAAGATTGGCGCTGGATTTACGCTGTATTTATAGAAAGACGCCGGCACATCGACGGAAACTAACCCGCAGAGAATAGGAGCGCTGAGAAGTGTCCACCTCAACTGATGCCCGCCGCAAGGAGGTCCTGCGGGCCATCGTTGCGGATTACATTGCCTCCCAGGAACCCGTGGGCTCTAAAACGCTGGTAGAGCGCTACCGGCTGGGCGTTTCTTCCGCAACCATCCGCAATGACATGGCCGTGCTGGAATCGCAGGGGCTGATTTCGCAGCAGCATGCAAGTTCCGGGCGCGTTCCCACGCAGCAGGGCTACCGGCAGTTCGTCGATTCTCTGCACGAGGTCAAGCCGCTTTCTACCCCAGAGCGCAAAGCGATGCTGAACTTCTTGGAAGGTGGGGTAGACCTCGAAGATGTGTTGCGCCGCTCCGTGCAGCTTTTGGCCCAGGTCACCGAGCAGGCGGCCGTGGTGCAGCTGCCCAATTTGAAGGTCTCGCGCGTCAAGCACTGCGAGGTGGTCACGCTATCTCCGGTGCGGGTGCTGCTGGTGCTGATTACGGATAACGGCCGCGTGGATCAGCGCAACGTGGAACTAGATGAGGTCATTGACCAGGATCAGACGTATCGGCTGAGGGACATCGTCAATAATGCGCTGGTGGGCAAGACGCTTACTGATGCCTCCGTGGAGCTCGCCCACCTCGTCGACGACGCCCCGCTGGATATTCGCCACCACGTGCTCAAGGTGGCGACCACGCTCATTGAAACCTTGGTGGAGCAGCCTTCCGATCGCTTGATTTTGGCGGGAACTTCGAATCTCACCCGCGTCGCCCGCGAATTTCCGGAAGGCCTGCCCAAAATTATCGAGGCTTTAGAAGAACAGGTCGTCGTGTTGAAATTGCTGGCACGCGTACCGGACCTGGGCAATGTTTCCGTGGTGATCGGCGACGAAAATGAAGAGGATCAACTCCGCGATGCCTCCGTCGTTGCTGCCGGTTATGGCTTTGGAACCGGGGGACAGGCGGCGACGCTTGGCGGCCTTGGCGTGGTGGGGCCGACCTTTATGGACTATTCGGGAACAATCTCTAAGGTCTCTGCTGTTGCACAATACGTGAGTGAAATTTTGGCCGGCGAGTAGTGCGAGTAGACTAGCCGGTCGCTACATAAATTTTTGCAAGGTAATACCAACAAAACGATCGAGAAGGAATATCTCTAACAGTGGCTCGTGACTATTACGGCATCCTTGGTGTTGATAAGGACGCAACGGACCAGGAAATTAAGAAGGCGTACCGCAAGCTGGCCCGCAAGTATCACCCGGATGTGAACCCGGATGATGAGGCAGCGGCGGAGAAATTTCGCGAGGCCTCGGTTGCCCAGGAAGTTTTGCTGGATCCACAAAAGCGCCAGATCGTCGATATGGGTGGCGATCCCATGGAGCAAGGCGGCGGTGGCGGCGCCGGTGCCGGCGGATTTAGCGGCTTCGGCGGCGGAGGCTTAGGCGATATCTTCGCCGAGTTCTTCGGCGGTGGCGCCGGCGGCGGATCCCGCGGACCTAAGTCGCGCGTGCAGCCTGGCAACGACGCCCTCCTGCGCACCCGCATTACCCTGGAAGAGGCTTATACCGGCCTGAAGAAGAAGGTCACCGTCGATACCGCGGTGCTGTGTGATTCCTGCGGCGGCACCGGCTCGAACTCCAAGTCCAAGCCCGTTACCTGCGATAACTGCAATGGCATGGGTGAGATCCAGGAGATGCAGCGCAGCTTCTTGGGCAATGTGATGACCACCCGCCCGTGCCCGAAGTGCCAGGGCTTCGGCGAAATCATTGAGGATCCCTGCAACCAGTGCGCCGGCGACGGACGCGTGAAAAAGCGCCGCGATCTCACAGTTTCCATCCCGGCCGGCATCAACGATGGCATGCGCATCCGCATGGCCTCCCAGGGTGAGGTCGGCCACGGCGGTGGCCCTGCAGGTGACCTCTACGTGGAGGTGCACACCCAGGAACACGAGGTCTTCCAGCGCAATGCGGATGACCTGAACGTTACCGTGCACGTGCCGATGATCGATGCTGCCCTGGGCACCAATTTCACCATCGACCAGCTCAACGGCGAAGAGCTCACCATCGATATCGAGCCGGGCACCCAGCCGGGCGAGTCCATCAAGATCGAAGGCGCGGGTATGCCACGCCTGCGCACCGATGGTTACGGTAGCCTCTTTGCCCACGTAGACGTGGTGGTTCCTAAGGATTTGGACCGCAAGAGCCGCGAGGCTCTGGAAAAAATCCGCAATACCCGCGATGAGGGCGCCCGCGTGCGTACCGCCAGCGACGGCCAAGAAGATTCCTTTTTTACCCGCCTGCGCGATAAGTTCCGCCGCTAATGTCGCTGCCCGTCTTCATTCACCCAGATCTCGGCGCCGTTGCGGCCGGAGACAGCATTTCGTTGTCGGGGCCTGAGGCGCGCCACGCCGTGACGGTCAAGCGGATGCAGCAGGGGGAGAAGCTGGCGCTAATCGATGGCACCGGTATCCGCCTCACCCTCACCGTCACCGAGACCTCGGGCAAGGACCACTTGACCGGCACCGTCGAGTCCGTTACCCAGCTTCCGGAACCGAATCCGCGGGTAACCGTGGTGCAGGCGATCCCCAAATCCGAGCGCGCCGAGCTAGCCGTTGACCTGGCTACACAGGCCGGGGCGGATGAGATCATCGCCTGGCAGGCGGATCGCTGCGTGGCCAAGTGGGACGGGAAGAAGGCGCCGAAGGCCATAACCAAATGGCAGGCCGCGGCCGAAGCGGCCGCAAAGCAATCCCGGCGAGACCGCATCCCGCAGGTTCGCGGCCCGCTGACTACCCGCCAGTTGGTTGCGGAGCTGGCAGAGCGCGCAGAATCGGCGAGCGTATTAGTCCTGCACGAGGAAGCCACCGAATCCATCCGGGAGGTGGGCTTGCACTGCGAGGTCTTCCTCTTGGTCGGCCCCGAAGGCGGAATCGGGGAAGAAGAGCTGGCAACGCTGCGCGAGGCTGGGGCCGTTCCCATCAAATTGGGCCCGGAGGTTTTGCGCACCGCCAGCGCGGCGATGGTGGCCTTGGCGGCTATCGGCATGCGGACTGAGCGCTGGTAGCCTATTAGACGTGCCTATCATCACCAAGAAATGTGAGATCGATTCCGCGTATGTCAGCAGCGTATTGGGCAGCGCGGACGATAACCTCCGCGTGCTCAATGACCGCCTCGATGCGGACCTTTTTGCCCGCGGCAATATTGTCACCGTCACCGGCCCCGATTACGAGGTAGCCCGCGCGGCGAAGATCCTCGATGAGCTCGAGGCCATCGCTAGGCGCGGCCATGCCGTATCTACCGATACGGTCAAGCACACCATGGACATGGTCGCCGTAGAGGCGCCGCAGTCGGTGGCAGCGGCGATGGCGGCGGACATCGTCAAGCGCCGCGGCAAGTCCATCCGCCCCAAAACCGTGGGGCAATCCGAATATGTGCAGGCCATCGATAATAATACGGTGGTCTTTGGCATTGGCCCGGCTGGTTCCGGCAAGACCTATCTGGCGGTGGCGAAGGCCGTGCAGGCCCTGCAAAATAAGCAGGTCTCCCGCATCATCCTTACCCGTCCGGCGGTCGAGGCGGGCGAAAACCTGGGCTTTTTGCCGGGCACGCTCAATGACAAGATCGACCCGTACCTGCGCCCACTGTATGACGCGCTGCGGGACATGCTCGATCCGGAGATGATTCCCAAGCTGATGGATGCCGGCATCATCGAGGTCGCCCCGCTGGCGTATATGCGCGGGCGCACGCTCAATGATGCTTTCGTCATCCTCGATGAGGCGCAAAACACCACGCCGGCGCAGATGAAGATGTTTTTGACCCGCCTGGGCTTTGGCTCCACCATCGTGGTCACCGGTGATATCTCCCAGGTGGATCTGCCGCGCGGGCAGGTATCCGGTCTGCGCATCGTGCGGCGGATTCTCAATAACGTGGACGATATTCACTTTGCGGATCTCAGCGCCCAAGACGTGGTGCGCCACCAGCTGGTCGGCCGCATCGTGGATGCCTATGATTCTTTTGACAATAAACAGGCTGCGGAAAACGAGGGGAAATAAGTGAGTATCGAGTTTCTCAATGAGTCGGGTTTTGATGGCGTCAACGAGGAGATGCTTATCGATGTCGCCTCTTATACCTTCGGCGCCATGGACATCAACCCCGATGCGGAATGCACCATTACCTGCGTGGATCTGAAGTCCATTGAGGATCTGCACATCCGCTGGATGGACTTGGAAGGCCCTACCGATGTGATGAGCTTTCCCATGGATGAACTTACTCCCGGCGCCACTTCTGGTGGCGGGCGCCCCGATGCCGCTGATCCGGGGCCTTCCATGCTTGGCGATATCGTCTTATGCCCCGAGTTCGCCCTGCGCCAGGCCGATGCCGCCGGGCATTCGCTCGGCCACGAGCTCGCGCTGTTGACGGTGCACGGTTGCCTGCACTTGCTGGGCTACGATCACGCCACCGCGGCGGAGGAAAAGGAAATGTTTGCCCGGCAGAATGAACTGCTGGCGGATTGGTACGACGACCTCGCCGCACGCGGGAAGAGCTACCAACCAAAGCCCTCGGGCCCGAAGGCCTTTCCCGATGCTGCCGAACGAGCACGCCTTGATGAGCAGGTGCCTGGCGGCGGCATCCCCGCGATTGGGGAACCACGCGACGAGGAACCCCAAGAATAATTTCGCCCATTCCTTTGTCTCTGTGTATAAGCAGTAGCACAATGGATAGCTATGACTATCCTTTCCATCCAGTCTCATGTCACCTACGGCCACGTGGGAAATTCCGCGGCCGTCTTTCCTCTCCAGCGCGCCGGCCACGAGGTGTGGCCCGTGCACACGGTGAATTTTTCCAACCACACCGGATACGGTGACTGGGGCGGGCCGATGATTCCGGCCAGTGATGTCACGTCGATCATCGATGGCATCGAAAAGCGCGGTGCTTTTGAAGGCATCGACGCCATCCTTTCCGGATACCAGGGTGGTGCCGACATTGCCGATGTCATCGTGGACACCGTTCGCCGCATAAAGGCCGTCAACCCCAAGGCGCTCTATGCTTGCGACCCCGTGATGGGTAATGCGAAGTCGGGTTGCTTCGTTTCCGATGACATTCCGCCGCTGCTGCGCGACCGCGTGGTGCCGGTTGCCGATATCATCACTCCTAACCAATTTGAGCTGGGCTATCTGACCGATACCGAGGTCAGCACCTTGGACCAGACCTTGGCGGCGGTGAAGAAGGCGCAGGAAATGGGGCCGAAGACGGTACTGGTTACCTCCGTAAAGCGCCCGGAAACCCCTGCGGATCAGATTGAGATGCTCGCCGTCGACGGTGAGCGCGCTTTCTTGCTCTCGACCCCGCTGTTGCCGTTTAAGCGCAACGGCTCCGGCGACGTGACCGCCGCGCTGTTTACCGGCCATTACGTTGAAACCCATGACGTTAAAGAAGCGCTGCGCCGCACCGCATCTTCCGTCTACGAGCTTCTGCGCACCACGTATGAAGCCGAATCCACCGAGCTGCAGCTCATTCAGGCCCAAGACGCTTTCGCCCACCCGAGCATGCAATTCCAGGCCGAGGAGCTCTAAAGCTGTCTCCCAGAGGGGATGCGTCTGCAATCTGAGACAAGAGCGTCGTTTTTCTAGTGGATACGTGATGTTCGCCATATAAAGTGATAGGTGTAACTTAATCGACGACGTGATTGGAGTCCCGTCTTGTCCAGCACCGGAAGCATCAGCGCATCCCCCGACGGCCTGTTGATGGCCCTTATCCAATACCCAGTTCCCGTAGTCAATACCCCAGAAGACGTTCAGGCAAACGTCGATGAAATCTGCCGCATGGTTGCCTCGACCAAGGCTGGCTACCCAGACCTGGATCTCATCGTCTTTCCGGAATACTCCTCTTCGGGGTTGAATACCAAGATCTGGTCCTACGATGAATTCCTCATCGGGCTCGATGACCCCAAGGTGGATCAGTACAAGCAGGCTTGTAAGGATAACGACGTCTGGGGCGTCTTCTCCATCATGGAACCCAACCATGAAGAGGGGAAGCCCCCGTTCAACACGGCGATTATCATCAACTCCGATGGCGAGATTGCGCTGCACTACCGCAAGCTGCAGCCATGGACCCCCATCGAGCCGTGGTACCCGGGCGACTTGGGGATGCCGGTATGCGATGGCCCGAAGGGGTCCAAGCTCGCGGTCAATATCTGCCACGATGGCATGTTCCCCGAGCTCGCCCGCGAAGCAGCGTATAAGGGAGCCAATGTTTATATCCGTATCTCGGGCTATTCCACCCAGACCCAAGACCAGTGGATCATGACCAACAAGACCAACGCCTTCCAGAATCTCATGTACACGGCATCGGTGAACTTGGCGGGCTATGACCAAGTCTTCTACTACTTCGGTGAAGGCAATGTTTGCAACTACGACGGCCACATGATTTCTGAGGGTCACCGCAACCCGGGCGAAATCGTCACTGCAGAGGTATTCCCAGCGCTGGCTGATAAGGCGCGCATCAACTGGGGACTCGAAAACAACATCTTCAACTTGGGCAATCGCGGCTACGTTGGCTACCCAGGCGGAAAGACCGAAAACTACCTCACCTGGGTAGAAGATCTGGCCAAGGGCGAGTACAAACTGCCATGGTCCGATGATGTCCGCATCAAGGACGGCTGGAAGTACTACCCGGACGGACCGCAGCTAGGCCCGCTTCCGGATGAATTCAAGAAATAGGCGCCTGGCTAAATCTCTTAGCTATTGAAGGCCCCGCCCCTCGTACATTTTGAGGGAGCGGGGCCTTCGGGCTGTTGTTGAACCGATCGAAAGCGCAAAAGGTCAACGTCTTCGGGTATATCTGAACGCGATTTGCAATATCTCAGGCGCGAATTTGCTCAGTTGTTGCAGTGGACCTATAGCATCTGCGAAAAGGTAGGCGGGATACAGCTTCGAGGCACCGCTCTAGAGTCCTTCTCCTTGTGCCTGCGAGGGTGTCTCTGCAAAAGAACCTTCGTCATAGAATTCTGGTGAGGCTCCACCCTGCGGTGGTCCCGAATATGGAGCGCCGCCATTGCAGAGTTCGGGCCACTCGTCTGGATAAAGCAAGTGCCCATTAATACCACCGCATACCGCTTCCGCGCGCACGGAACGCTGGAGTGCAGGGGTATTGCACAGTTCGGTTTGGTGCGAAGAGCCATCAGAAAATCTCCCGACTGCGCCAAGGCCCATTTCGCAGTACAGCAGCTCTGGCTCAGGGGTGGCTGCCTGCGGTTGTGTGCCTAACTCTTCAGTTGTTACTTGAGTTTCTGGTTCTGCTGGGGTTTCGGAGGTGGGCTCTTGCGTGGTGGCTTGTGCAACGCTGCTCGAAGAGGAGGCACTGGGTGAGCTGGAGGATGAACTAGTAGAAGTACTGGTGGATTCCTCTTCGGAAGGCGAAGGGTCAGCATCAGGGGATGAACAGGCACTAATGGAAAAGGTGAGAAGAGCGCCCAGGAGTAGTAGGGGAGACTTGGTTGGCATGGCGGAGTGCCTTTCAGAAAGCGGTGAGAGATACACCTTGGAGGAGAGAACTGTCTTAGCTTAGCCTGCAGATTTGTTGTGGCGTGAAACAATCGGAGATTTTGGTGCGGTGGGCTATCATTGCAGGTAATGAGTTCTGATATTGATGCACAGTTTGATGCGGCATTCGAGGGCCTGCCAGATGACCCCGATGATGCCGCTCCGGAAGCCGCCGGGGAAAAGGCCGCTCCGTTAGATTATTCGCAGTACACGGATACCCCAGAAGGATTCCGCTCTGGATTCGTATCCTTTGTGGGCCGCCCGAATACGGGTAAATCCACGCTGACCAATGCGTTGGTGGGCCAAAAGATTGCCATTACCGCGGACCAGCCGGAAACGACTCGCCACACCATCCGGGGCTTGGTCCACCGCGAGGATGCACAGGTCGTCGTGGTGGATACGCCGGGCCTGCACCGACCCCGCACCTTGTTGGGTGAGCGGCTGAATGAAGTGGTCAAAGAAACGTATGCGGATGTGGATGTTATCGGATTGACCATTCCGGCAGATGAAAAGATCGGCCCGGGTGACCGGTGGATCTTGGATAATGTGCGCTCGATTGCGCCGAAGACCCCCATCATCGGCATCGTGACCAAGCTGGATAAAGCCTCCAAGGACCAAGTGGGCGCGCAGCTTTTGGCCTTGCACGAGCTCTTGGCGCAAGAAGATCCAGAGGCAGTGGTGATTCCGGTTTCTAGTAAAAAGGGCGTGCAGCTGGATGACTTGGTGCAGGTCATCGTGGATCACTTGCCGGAGGGCCCGAAGTTCTATCCGGATGATCACATCACTGATGAGGGGCAAGAAAAGCGCATTGAAGAACTCATCCGTGAGGCCGCGCTATCTGGCTTGAAGGCGGAGCTGCCGCACTCAGTTGCGGTGCAAATCGATGAAATGCTGCCCTCGCGCACGCGTGAGGGAGTGCTGGATATTCACGCCATCATGTACCTCGAGCGCCAAGGTCAAAAGCGCATCATTGAAGGTAAAGATGGCCTGCGTTTCCGCCGCATCGTGGGCAATGCCCGCAAGGAAATCATGGAGCTACTGGGCCAGAACGTGTATTTGGACCTGCGCATCAAGGTACTGAAGAATTGGCAATCGGATGCCAAGTCGCTGGGCAGGCTCGGGTTCTAAAAGGCCATGCGCGAAAATTATCGCGACCGCGCCGTGGTCATTCGCTCCTATGATTTTGGGGAAGCCGACCGCGTAATCGTACTTCTTACCCAAAACCATGGGTTGGTGCGTGCGGTGGCCAAGGGCGTGCGCCGAGCAAAATCCCGCTTTGGTTCGCGGCTGCAGCTCTTCGTCAATTTGGACGTCCAGCTGTATGTGGGGAAGAACCTGGCCACGATTTCCCAAGCGGATACGGTGAATTATTTTGGTGCGCGTCTCATCGAAGACTACGAGCGCTATACGGCCGCCTGTGCGGTCTTGGAATCGGCCGAGCGGCTCATCTACGCGGATGGAGACGGCGACCCGTATCTCTACAACGCGGTGGTGGCGACGCTAGAGCATCTGCAAACCGAGGAGCCTACGCAAACGCTCGATGCGTTCTTATTGCAGGCCATGGCGCATGCCGGGTGGGCGCCGAGCCTTTTTGATTGCGCCCAGTGCCAGCGCCCCGGCCCGCACCACGCCTTTCACCCGGCCGTCGGCGGCGCCGCCTGCCACGAATGCCGGCCACCAGGTGCTGCAGAGGTGGATCCGGAAACCCTGCACCACTTGTGGCTTTTGGCACATGGCTACCCGACGGACCCGACGAATGCGCAGCGGCAGGAGGGGCATCGGCTAGCGCGGGCGCACCTGCAGTGGCACATGGAGCGAAATGTGTCCGCATTACAGGTGATGGAACAGTAAACTGTAGTCCGTGATTACCCCAGATCCTTCTCGTCGCCTGACCCCGCCGAATATCCCGGATGAGCTGCTGCCGCGCCATATTGCGTTGGTGATGGATGGCAATGGCCGCTGGGCTCAGGAAAAGGGCATGAAACGCACGGAAGGCCACCGCAGGGGAGAGGCGGTGCTTCTCGATGTCGTCGATGCCTGCCTCGCCGCCGGTGTCCCGTACCTTTCGGCCTATGCGTTTTCTACTGAAAATTGGCGGCGCAGCCCAGAAGAGGTGCGCTTTTTGATGGGCTTTAACCGCGACGTGCTGCGCCGGCAGCGAGAGTGGCTCAATGAGCGCGGCGTGCGCGTGGTGTGGGTGGGAAGGCGCCCGCGCCTGTGGCGTTCGGTGATTAAAGAGCTCGAGGCCGCCGAAGAATTGACCAAAAATAATACGAAAATGACGCTGGCCATGTGCGTCAATTACGGCGGCCGGGCGGAAATGGTCGATGGCGTGCGCCAGATTGCAGAAAAGGTCGCTGCTGGTGAAATCCGCCCGCGCGATATTAAAGAAAGCACCATCGCAGAGAATCTCTATGATCCCGGTATGCCGGACGTGGATCTATTCTTGCGGCCTTCCGGTGAGAAGCGCACCTCGAACTTCCTGCTGTGGCAATCCGCCTACGCCGAGATGATTTATCAGGACAAGCTTTTTCCGGATTTCACCCCGGAGGATCTCTTCGCTGCCATTGAGGAGTATGCCCGCCGCGATCGCCGCTTCGGTGCTGTGAAGTAGGGAAATAGGGAGGTTAAAACAGCGCGCATGATTACTGCGCGGCGGCGCACTGCGAGCACACGCCGAAGATCTCCGCGTCGTGGCCGGTGAGTTCGAAGTTGTACTCGGCGGCTACGGCCGAAGCCCACTTTTCAATGGGGCCGCCATCGATTTCTTCGGTGCGGCCGCATTTGGTGCATACCAAGTGGTGGTGGTGCGCATCGGTTTCGCAATGGCGGTACAGGGTCTCGCCATTGGGCATGTGTAGTGCATCTACGGCATCAATATCGGAAAGAGATTGTAGGGTGCGGTAGACAGTGGTGAGACCGACCTTTTCTTGCCGCTCTTGGAGCTGGTGATAAATTTCCTTGGCGGAGGCGAACTTGTCGATATCCCGCAGGACCTCGACCACCGCGGTGCGCTGTTTAGTATTGCGCGAGCCGAGCTTGGGGATACTCTCATGAATGGACATGCCATCCATATTATCAACTCTTTTTCAACAAGCGCTATAATAAATCGTCTTTATATGCAGACCGGTTATTAAGAGGCGATTTTCGCGGCGTCTTCCAAAAGGGTTAAAACCTCCGGCGCAACTAGGGAATAGGTCACCTCGCGGCCATTGCGCTCAGAGCTGACAATCCCTGCCTGCTTAAGTACCCGCAGGTGCTGGCTAATCAGCGGCTGGGACTTGCCGGTGGCTTTTACTAGCTCGTGCACGTAGTGGTCGCGTTCCGCCAGCCGGGTAATAATGGAAATGCGCAGCGGGGAATCGAGGGCCGCGATAACGCTTGCGGCCGCAGAGTTATTAAATGCTAATTGAACGGTCGTCATAGGGAGTGGGCACCTTCAATACGGTATCTATTATCTGTCGACCACTACTATATTACCTCAAGTTGGTCATTACCTGTACATTAACCGAATTAAATCCACCCCCTGATCCCACTACTGATGGGGGATAAGGGTTAAACTGAATGAGATTGTCACGACTGTCCCCTACCAGAGGAGTCCTTTACAACCATGGCATCCCTTATCGATACCGTTGTTAATCTGTGTAAACGCCGCGGCTTGGTCTACCAGGCGGGTGAGATTTACGGCGGTTCCCGCTCCGCATGGGACTATGGTCCTCTTGGTGTGGAGTTGAAGGAAAACATCAAGCGCCAGTGGTGGCGCCACATGGTCCAATCCCGCCCCGATGTCGTGGGTGTGGATACCTCCGTCATCCAGCCGCGCCAGGTGTGGGTCTCCTCCGGCCACGTGGAGGTCTTTACTGATCCCCTGGTGGAATCGCGCCACACCGGTAAGCGCTACCGCGCCGATCACCTGATCGAGGCCTACGAGGAAAAGCACGGCCACGAGCCAGAAAACGGCCTGGCGGATATCAACGACCCGGAAACCGGCCAGCCAGGTGACTGGACCGAGCCGAAGGCCTTTTCTGGCCTGCTGAAGACCTTCCTGGGGCCAGTCGATGACGAGCAGGGCCTGCACTACCTGCGCCCGGAGACCGCACAGGGCATCTTCATCAACTTCAAGAACGTGATGACCTCCTCGCGCATGAAGCCGCCATTTGGCATTGCCAATATTGGTAAGTCCTTCCGCAACGAGATCACCCCGGGTAACTTCATCTTCCGCACCCGCGAGTTCGAGCAGATGGAGATGGAGTTCTTCGTCAAGCCAGGCGAGGACGAAGAGTGGCACCAGTACTGGATCGATGACCGCTACAAGTGGTACACCGACCTGGGCATCAAGGAAGAAAACCTGCGCCTGTACGAGCACCCAAAGGAAAAGCTCTCGCACTACTCCAAGCGCACCGTGGATGTGGAATACGCCTTCGGCTTCAAGGGCTCCAAGTGGGGCGAGCTGGAAGGTGTGGCCAACCGCACCGACTATGACCTCTCCGTTCACGACAAGGGCTCTGGCGAGGACCTGTCCTACTATGACCAGGCTAATGACGAGCGCTGGATTCCGTACGTCATCGAGCCGGCCGCCGGCTTGGGCCGTTCCATGATGGCCTTCTTGGTAGATGCCTACGACGAGGAAGAGGCCCCGAACGCTAAGGGCGGCACCGACAAGCGCGTGGTTCTGCGCCTGGACCGCCGCTTGGCGCCCATCAAGGTCGCCGTCCTGCCATTGTCCAAGAAGGAAGAGCTTTCCACCCCGGCCCGCGAGCTCGCGGATAAGCTGCGCGCTTACTGGAACGTGGACTTTGACGTCTCCGGCGCCATCGGCCGCCGTTACCGCCGCCAAGACGAGGTTGGTACGCCATTCTGCGTCACCTTCGACTTCGATTCGCTCGAGGATAACGCCGTGACCGTGCGCGAGCGCGACACCATGGAGCAAGAGCGCGTAAAGATTGAGGATCTTGAGTCTTACCTCGCCGCGCGCCTGATTGGATGCTAAGCAGATGCACTACACCAGCTGGGATCGCTCCGAGCGCGAAAAGCCCGTCCTCCTCGTTGAGGAGGGGCCGGAGCGCCTAGGCGTCTTTGCGGAGCATTCCGCCGAGGTAGACGGCAATTTTTGGCGCGTCGAGGTCAGCGATCTGGGCGCTTCGGCCACGCTTGACGATGGCTCCGTCTACCGCCTCGCCGGCCGCCTCGGACGCGATAAGCGGCTGGAGGCCTCGCTCAATGGCCGCACCTTTCATTACGTCAATGAAAATAGCGGCGATTGGATCATCGATGACGTCGATGACAACAAGGTGGCACAGTTTTCCGCCAAGAATTCTGGCGTGCGCAAGGCCATCTTGGAATTCGAAGACGATGCGAAAGGCTTAAGCACCGCCGAGATCGCCGGTCTCAGCTGGTTTACCCGCGCCATTTTGGAAAAGAACACCAAAAACTCCGCGTGGGTATGGATCATCACGCTGGTATTGGCTTCCATCGTCGCCCTGCTGGCGGTGTTCATCTTCTAATGGCAGGAACGATGCCGTGGCAGTGGACAGGTACTACTCTGCGCGACGTACGCGGCACCGACATCGCCTGGGTGCGAGACGGGATACTGACCATTGCCGGCGCGCTCTCTGGGGATCCCACACAGCCGGATGTGCTTTTTGACGTAGAGACCTCGCTAGACGGTGCAACCGCCTCCCCGCGCTTTTTCCTGCGGGCCCGACCGCGTGCCAGCCGCAGCGCGAGCTCCGGCGCCGCGAAGCATTATGAAGTCTCGCAGACGGGATTGACCGTCACGCGCCTGCGCGCGACCTGCGGAGACACCCACTACCTTTTGGAGCGCTCCGCCATCTTTGGCAAGCAGCGCCGCATCCTGGCCCTTGCCGAAGATGGTGGCGCGGAGGGCACCGAAGTTGCGCGCCTTAACCCGCGGGGCAATGGCCTAGAAGTAGCGGCCTCTGAAAACAATGGCCTTCCAGACCTAGATGCGGTGGTGCTGAGTTATAGCTGCCTGCTTGTCGATGCCACACCGCGCATCGTGCGCGGCTAAGCGCCAACAAAGCAGGCCTTCTGAGCCGGGCTTAGAAGGAGCCGCCGCGGAAACCGCCTCCGCCACCGCCGCCGGAGAATCCTCCTCCACCGCCACCGAAGCTACCGCCGCCTCCGCTGAAACCGCCGCCGAAGCCGCGGCCACCGCCGCCAAGGATTTGGCCTAAGACCATTCCGGTGATGATATTTCCGGCAGCGGAACTCGTCTGCTGGCGTTGTTGCTGGCGGCGGTACTCATCGGAATCATCCTTGGCCCGCTGCAGGGCGGTCTGTGCTGCGGCAACGGCTTCGCGGGAGGATTGCAGCGCGCCGCGGATATCGCTGCGCTGGGTATGCAGGGCTTGGGCGTGGAGACGCTTGGCATCGGCAAGCGCGGTGCGGGCGCCGGAACCGACGATGCGCCCGCGCGAAGAAATGAGATCCTCGGCGGCTTGAATATTGGATTCCGCCACCGACATTTGCTGGTGGAAAAGCTCGAGCTGGCGCGCGTGGGTGGAGGTCTTTTCCCGCACGCGGTCGAGGCGCTCATCAAGCTCGGTATCGATGCTCATAAGGGCGGTGTGCTGGCCCAAGGGATCCGTATCGCCCTGCTGCTTGGCGTCAGTGACCGCAGCAGAAGCGCGCTCAAGCAGCTCCTCGAGGGCCTCCCAATCCGCCTGGGTTCCCTGGGACTTGCCTTGGCGCTCCAGCTCTCGGGCTTCCTCGATTTCGCCCTCGACCTCGGCAATGAGTGCGCCCAGATTGCGGCGCGCGGAGGAAATATTCTCCTCGGCGCGCTCCACACCGGTCAGGAGTCTATCGGTAACCTCCGTGGCGTGCTCGATATCGCGGATAAGCCCCACGAGCGAACCCTGTTGGCCGGCGGGTTGGCCCTGCACCTCGCGGGCTTGGTCCAAGAGCTTTTCCGCCTCATCGAGGGAGGCGCTTGCCAATTCTGGGTTATCCGCAATCGAGGATAGGACCTCTGCGGAGTAGTCCTCTTGAAGCTTTTTCAGGGTACCTTCGGCGCCCGGCAGGCGGGTCCGCAGCCCGACGATGCGCTGGGTGAGCTCGTCCAACTTGGAGTCGCTTTGCAGCAGCAGGTCGCGCATCCGGGCAAACTCTTCTGCCTGGCTATCCAGTGCGTCATCGGCTTGGCCGCAGGTAGAGACGATTTCTACCAGCATCTGCCGGCGCTCGGCCTGGGACTCCGGAACTGCATCATCGAGGCGCTGGCGAATCTTGAAGGCCTTTTGCAGGGTAGAGGTGGAATGATTCATCGCCTTGGTAAACGGGCGGGTGCGCTCCGGTCCGAACTCAGATAGAGCGATATTGAGCTCTTCCTTGCCGCGGCGGATGGATTCATCCGTGGAGACCAATTCTTCCTGGGCCAACTTATCCAGGGTATTTAGCGGCAGCCGGTTTAATTGATCGGTATCTTCTGGCGCAATCTCGCGGGCGGACTCTAAGGTCTTTGCCTGATTCTTCTTTGTATTGCGGCGCGAGTAGTACCAGATGCCACCGCCTGCAGCGACGATGGCGGCGGCGCCACCGCCCAACCAGGCTATGCCGGAGGAATCGGAGGAGCTGGAGGAGCCAAGGGCGGCATCGGCAAGCGCGATCGCAGAAGCGCCGTATTCCTCAGCGGAGAGCTTGCTGTAGGCGGCATCGTACATCTGATCCAGGCGGCCTTCCGGCCATTGATCGCCGGTCTGCACGCCCACCTGGCGCTCGTTCACACCAACGACATAGGCCGCGGAATTCGGGCCTTTCTCGTTGACGATGTTGCGCGCATAGCTTTCTGGATCAGTGCCAAGATCGTTTGCGAAGACAACGAAGATGATGAGCGACTGGTCTTTTTGTAGCTGGGTGATCTTCTCATTGATCTCCCTAATTTCCTCGGTGCTTAAGACCCCTGCCTCATCGTTTACCCTATCCGTCACCGCCGCCGTATCCGCGGCTTGGGCGATGGTAGTGGTCTCCGCGGCTAAGGCCTGGCCTGCGCCAATGGAGGTGCAGCCGAGCAAAAATGCCGCGATGGTAGCGCGGCCGATTCGTGCACTAAGATTCATGCCCACAACTCTACCTGCCCGAACGCTCAATCCGGAGAACCTCCTCTGCAGGCAGTAGGGTGGGAAGCATTGTGAAATACGTCGTTGTTTTAGGCACCGCGCAATACGATGGCCGCCCCTCCCGCATCCTAGCCGGACGCCTGCGCCATGCCGGGGAGCTGGCCACCTCCCGCGGCCTGCCCGTCATTACCGTGGGCGGCCAGCTGCCCGGGGATCGGTTTACCGAGGCCGGGGTCGCGCGCGATTACCTGCGCGAGTACTTCCCTGGGCTGCAGGTATCCGCCGTGGAGGAAGGCCTCGATACGCGCGAGTCCTTAGCTGCGGTTATCGATGCCCACGGCCTTGCCGATGCCATCATCGTCACCGATCCCTTGCACAGGTTGCGCACGTGGGTCATCGCCAAGCAGGAAGGGCTCAATGCCTCGGTCTCGGGCACGCCTTTTTATCCCGCCCGGCGCTTTTCCAAGCCTTGGTGGCGCTACCTCGCACACGAATGCGGCGGGCTGTTTTATATTGGGCTCGCCAGCATCGTCTCTCCCCGGTGCGCGCGTGCCTGGAAAAGGCGCCTGTACCGCATTGAGCTGATGCTGCGGCCGAATCAGAAGCTGCGGCACGAAACGATGCAAAATAAAGACGCAGACCGCACGCAGGGGGAATAGACTAAAACGCCGTGCCTTACTCTTATGCTGCAGCTGATTTTGCCCGGCTGGCCGAAGAACGGCCCAAAGGATCCACGATTAGCGATATCGAAGAACACCGCGGGGTATTCTCCCGCGACCGCGCCCGCGTCTTGCACTCGGCTGCGCTGCGGCGATTGGCGGATAAAACCCAGGTCGTAGGCCCACGTGATGGCGATACCCCGCGCACCCGGCTTACCCACTCGCTCGAAGTTGGCCAGATTGCCCGCGGCATCGGCGCCGGCCTCGGACTCGATCCGGATCTCTGTGACATGGCCGGGCTTACCCACGATATCGGCCACCCACCCTATGGCCACAACGGCGAAAATGCGCTCAATGAGGTCGCGCAAGGCGGTTTCGAGGGAAATGCGCAAACTCTGCGCATCTTGACCCGCTTAGAGCCCAAAGTCTTAGCCGAGGACGCCGATGGCACCGCCCACAGCTTTGGTCTCAACCTCACCCGTGCCGCGCTCGATGGCGCGTGCAAATACCCTTGGACCAAGACCAATCCGGATGGCACCATCAACCGCAAATACGGTGCTTATGATGAGGACGCTGACCTTTTAGCGTGGCTGCGCAAAGGCCATAGCGATAACCGAAAGTGCATCGAAGCCCAGGTCATGGACTGGTCCGATGATATTGCCTATTCCGTGCACGACGTGGAAGACGGCATCATCTCCCAGCGCATTTCCTTGAACGTGTTGTGGGATTTGGTGGAACTAGCCCACCTTGCAGAAAAGGGCGCCGAGGCCTTTGGCGGAACTGCCGATGAACTCTTGGAAGCCGCCGATAGCCTGCGCAACCTCGATGTCATCAACGCCCTTGGTAATTTCAACTACACCCTGCGCGATTATGCCAAGCTGAAAAAGATGACCTCTGAGCTGGTAGGGCGCTACGTGGGTGCCACTATTGGCGCGACCTCGGAGGCCAATTCCGAGCTCATCAGCGCCAATACCCTCGGCCGCATGCACGGTGACCTGCGCGTTCCGCCCTTGGCGCAGGCAGAGGTCAAGCTCTTAAAGACGATTGCCGTGCTTTACGTGATGGATGAACCAGCGCATCTAGCCCGCCAAGACCGCCAGCGCGAGCGCATCTACCGCGTCTACGACTACCTCGTTGCCGGCGCGCCCGGTTCGCTCGATGCCACCTTCCGCCTGTGGTGGGAGCAGGCCGATACCGACGCCGCCCGCGACCGCGCCATCATCGACCAGATCGCCTCCATGACCGAATCCCGCCTGGAGCGGCTGGCCCGGCGCAGCGCTGACCTTTCGGGGTTCTTGGACTAATAGCTTTGCAGGCTTGGTTGCCCTTTTGAGGGGCTTGGGCGCGGCCTTTCTCTAAAAGTGCAACCTCCGCTGCTATTTTTGAGGCGAAAAAGTGATAACTGAGGGCGCGCGATGCTCAGTTATTGCAGAGGACCTATAGCATCCCGGAATGTCAGCATGTGCGGGGCGCCAGTATTCGCGGAGCCACAGCATCCGCAGACTAGCTATTAGCGTGCGAGCCTAACGCCTTCGTCTTGGGCGATGGCCGCGATGGCCGCGAAATCATCCAATTCCATTTCCATGTTGGCAGCCACGATGGTGGATACTTCATTCTCCCGCAGGAAGCTGCCTAGCTCCTCTAGGCTGCGCGGGCCACAATCCACGCAGCCGTGGGTGCGGCCTAAGGCATTGAAGAAATCCGTACGGGTACGGATGGGTTCCGTAATTAAAATGCGGTGCACTATTAATCCTCTGCGTCCGGGATAGAACAGAATGTTTGGTAATGGTCGTCGGTGTAATACCACACATCGGGGTCGGTTTCGGTGCCGCCGCCGGTGACGATGCGCCTCGAACCGCGATGGTTACTGCCAGGGGTTTCTACCGTGTACTCGCGGTAGTAGTCCTGCGCCTGCTGGGGGAGGACGCCTTCATAATTGCCAAAATGGGAATTGTCATTGTCGGGGTAGTCATAGGGACCGCCGGCGAGAATATCGTCTGCGGTTTCTTCGGCTTCGCTAGGAAGGGAAGAAATAGCGCAGGTCTCATCCGTCGACGTTGCATCCTCATCACCGCCGAGGTCGAAGCCGAAGTAACTAGCGCCTGCGACGATGGCGAGTCCACCAAGGGCCACTGGAAGCGATTTCTTAGACGCTTTGGACTTGGACATGTTCCCTATTGTTGCAGGAACTATCTCGAAAACATAAACGTCCACCGCGTCAAGAGCAATATCCAAAATTGCCCCGTCCCGGGGGTGGGAATACCCGGGGAGAGGCCGCCCCACATGTGGGTAAAACACGGTGATTCTGTGTACTTGCTAACCGGCGCGGTCCAATGCGACCATCCTGGCTTTGGCAGTTAAGCATCCGATATATGGGCGGGGTAGTCTGTAGCCATGGCAAAGGGCAGAATTCCGGACAGTGATATCCAAGCTATCCGTGAACGCGCGCCTTTAGAAGAAATCGTGGGCGAATATGTGCAGCTCAAACCTGCCGGGCACGATTCTTTGAAGGGATTGAGCCCTTTCAAGGATGAAAAGACGCCGTCCTTCCACGTCCGCCCGCAGCGCGGTTATTATCACTGCTTTTCCACCGGTAAGGGTGGCGATGTATTCAGCTTCCTGATGGAGATGGAACAGGTCTCTTTTCCTGAGGCCGTGGAAGCCGTGGCGCAGAAGATTGGCTACCACATTAATTACCAGGGCGGCTCGACCGGTGCCCGCAATGAGAAGCCGGGTACGAGGCAGCGGCTCATCGCGGCGAATAAGGCGGTGCACGAGTTCTACCGGAAGCAGCTGGAAACCCCAGAGGCAGCAACGGCGCGTAATTTTTTGCTGGACCGCGGGTTTAGCCGCGAGGTTATTTATGATTTCGAGTGTGGCTACGCCCCAGAAGGCTGGGATACCGCCACCAAGCATCTTTTGCGCATGGGTTTTTCCTTTGAGGAGTTAGAGGCGGCCGGTATTTCCAAGATGGGCAAACGCGGTCCCATTGACCGTTTTCACCGCCGGTTGTTGTGGCCCATTAAGGATCTTTCCGGCAACGTCATTGGCTTTGGTGCGCGCAAGCTCTTTGATGATGACAAGCTGGGCAAGTACATGAATACGCCCGAGACCATGCTGTATCACAAGTCCAAGGTGCTCTTTGGTCTGGATTTGGCCAAGCGCAATATCGCAGAAGGCCACCAAGCCGTGGTGGTGGAAGGCTATACGGATGTGATGGCCATGTACGCGGCAGGCATTAAGACTGCCGTGGCCTCGTGCGGTACGGCCTTTGGCGGGGAGCACCTGCAGGTGCTGCGCCGACTCATGCTGGATGATTCCTATTTCTACGGCGAGCTCATCTACACCTTCGATGGTGATGAGGCTGGGCAGAAGGCCGCGATGCGTGCCTTTGACGGGGAGCAGAAATTTACCGGACAATCCTTCGTGTCCGTGGCGCCAGACGGCATGGACCCGTGCGATCTGCGCTTGGAAAAAGGCGATGCCGCGGTGCGCGACTTGGTGGCAGACCGCATCCCCATGTTTGAGTTCGTCATTCAGTCAGTCATTGCTGATTTCCGGATCGATACTGCCGAGGGCCGCTTGCAGGCCTTGCGCCGGGCGGTGCCCATCGTCGCCCAGATCAGGGACCAGCCCCTGCAGCGCGAATACGCCCGCCGGCTTGCCGGCTGGGTGGGCTGGAATGATCCAGAAGAGGTGCTCCGCCAAGTGCGCGCGGAGGCAAAGAAGCCGAAGAAGGCAGACACGCCGACGATTCGCCGCTTTGAAAATGCCCAGCCACAGCCGGCGCAGCAGGATGTACCCATGATCCATCCGCCCAGCCCGAAGGAGACCCATCTGTGGCCGCAGCGGGAGGCGCTAAAGTTGGCCTTGCAGATGCCGGAGGTCGTTGGCTCGTACTTTGATGGCATTACTGCCGATGCCTATACCAACGACGCCTATCGCATCGTGCGCCAAGCGATTTCCGCCGTGGGCGGGGCAGAAAAAGGTGCCACCATGTCCGGGGTGGACTGGATTGCCGCCGTTGCCGGGGAAATGCAGGACCTGACGGGAAGGAATTTCGTTTCCGAGCTGGCAGTCGAGGCCATTCTGCCCACGGACGTGGGCGCAGAAAAGTATGCGGATTCCGTGCTCTCGCGGCTGCAGGAAACCGTCGTGGGCGATCAGATAGCGCAGCTGAAAGCCCAATTGGGCCGGATGCGGCCTACCGATGATGAGGCCGGCTATAACTCCCTGTTCGCGGACCTGATTGCCTTGGAACAGGCCCGCCGCGAGCTCAATGACCGCGCCTTTCGCGGCACCCCGGGCATATAAAATCCCCGGGCAGGCACTCGGACGCTAGTTCAGGTGCTGCGCGGGGAGGGGGTTAGCGCGGAAGGGGTTTAATCCTCATCCGGCTCATAGATGCGATCGGCTTGCGGAGTTTGGTCGCCCCGAATTTTTCCTTTTCCACGGCGCTTTTCAGAAAGGTCGTGGATTTCGCGCATGCGTGGCTCTGGATCCAGGCGGTTGGCTACCATCTTGCGCGCGGAGCGCACCGCGGACTTGGTGGCGGGGGAGTTGACGGTCTTTTGGTAGGCGCTTTTCATCTGGTGGTAGCGCTTGCGGCCCGCCTTGGTGCCAAATACGTACCCTGCGGCGGCGCCAAAGACGAATTGGATCATTATTGACTAAGTCCCCTTAAAATCATGCGAGCAAAGTTCCACTCCAGCTTACAGCGAAGTGCGGTGTCGTTATCGGGTTATCCACCGCACCCCTCATCTACCCCTTATTCTCTTTTTCCTTTCCCCTAACCTTCATTCGCGCTACGTTAAGGAAATGAAGTATTCCATGCGGGCAGGTAGGGACTCGGCGATGGCCTCAGCTGCGGCTTCGGCCGTGGCCCTAGCCGCGCTGGTTACTGCCAGCATCGCGGCGGGCGAGCCCAACGCGGATGGCGCCTTGGTGCAGCGCCCGGTGGGGGATTACGGCAGCAGCGAATAGCGCTTGTGGAGGCTAGACCGCTTCAACGATGGCGGCAAGGCCCTGGCCGCCGCCGATGCACATGGTAACTAGCGCGCGCTTGCCGCCGGTGCGGCGCAGGTGGTGTGCGGCGGTAACCACGATGCGGGCACCGGTCGCGCCCACCGGGTGGCCCAGTGAGATGCCGGATCCGTTGGGGTTGAAGCGGGGGTCTTCGGGCGAGATCCCCCACTGATCTAGTACCGCGAGGGCTTGGGCGGCAAATGCCTCATTGAGCTCGATGAGGTCGAGGTCATCGAAGGTGAGATCGAGGCGGTCCATGACCTTGCGGGTTGCCTCAACCGGTGCGATGCCCATGCGCTCTGGTTCCACGCCGGCAAGCGCCCAGCCCTTCAATACCACCATCGGCTCGAGACCGAGCTCGTCGGCCTTTTCGCGGGTGGTAACGAGTACGGCGGCGGCGCCGTCGTTTTGGCCGGAGGCGTTACCCGCGGTCACCGTGGCTTCGTCGTCCTGCTTGCCCATCACTGGGCGCAGCTTGGACAGCTTTTCCACGCTAGAATCAGCGCGCACGTGTTCATCCTTGTCCACGATGATGGGATCCCCCTTGCGCTGGGGGACGGAGACGGGGACGATTTCGGCATCGAAAAGCGCCTGCTCCTGCGCGCGGGCGGCGTTGTGGTGGGAACGCACCGCAAGCTCATCTTGGTCCTCGCGCGACAGGGAACGCTCGCGGCGGAGGTTTTCGGCAGTTTCGATCATGCCGCTGGGGATGGGGTGGTTTTTGCCACCGGCGGTTTCGCGGGCCTCCTGGAGGCGATCGCGAAAGACCATGTTTCCGCCCTTAGCACCCCAGCGAATGTCACTGTCCACGGTGTATTCGGTGCGCGACATGGATTCGGCGCCGCCTGCGATGACCACCTCGGCTGCGCCGGTGGCGACGTGGGCGGCGGCGGTGACGATGGCTTGCAGGCCGGAGCCGCAGCGGCGGTCGAGCTGCATGCCGGTCACGGAGACGGGCAGGCCGGCATCGAGGGCGGCGACGCGACCCAAGGCAGGCGCAGCGCCGTTCGGGGAGGCCTGGCCGAGGATGATGTCATCGATGACGTTTGGATCGATGCCGGATTCTTCCACGATGGTGGACACCACCAGGCTGGCCAGATCCTGGACGGGGACGGATTTCAGCGCGCCGCCGTAGCGGCCGACTGGGGTGCGCTTGGGGTAGCACAGGACGACGTCTTGAGTATGCATGGATTCTCCTTAGGAAATTTCGGTGGTGGTGAGATCGTGGGAAATGGCCGCGCACGTGGTGAGGAGCTCCGGGAGGATCTGCGCGGTGAGATCTTGGGTGGAATACACGGAGGTCTGGGTGGAAATATTGATGGCCGCCACCGCGCGCCCGGTGCGATCCCGGATGGGAACGGCGATGGAGCGCAGGCCGATTTCTAGCTCTTGATCCACGATGACCCAGCCGCGCCGCCGGACCTCGCCGAGGCGGGCTCGCAGCGCGTCCTGGGATACCAAGGTGTGCGGGGTGACCTGCTCGAGCGGAGCGGTGGTGGCGAAATACGCATCCAGCTCTGCCGGCGTTAAATCAGCGAGCAGTACTTGGCCCATGGACGTGGCGTGCGCCGGGAAGCGCGTGCCGATGGTGATATTGGTGGACATGATGCGGTGTGCTGCGGCACGAGCGATATAGACCACGGTGTCGCGGTCGAGCACGCTCACGGAGCAGGACTCATCGAGTTTCGTAGATAACTCCCTCAAATGGGGCTGGGCAATATCCGGCAGTCCCAAGCTAGATAGGTATGAATAGCCCAGTTCCAAAACGCGCGGGGTGAGCCAGAAATCCGAGCCATCGGTGCGGGCGTAACCTTCCGCGACAAGCGTGTGTAGAAAACGGCGTGCGGTGGCGCGGGCTAGGCCTGTGACCTCGGCAACCTGGGCCAGTGTTTGCCGTGGGCGTTCGCCATTAAACGAGTGAATGACGTTGAGTCCGCGGGCTAATGATTGCACTACGGGGGTATCTGCCACGGTGTGTCCTCCAAGCTATTTTTAGGGTTAAGTGGCCCAGGTCTCTTCAGTGTACCCGATCGTGTTCGCATTCTGAACCCTTGTGCTGTCTGTGAACCGCACGTAGTCTAAGGCCCATGTTGAATAAAGTCATAGCCTCAGTAGAGGAGGCCGTCGCGGATATCCCGGACGGTTCCTCCATCGCGGTGGGCGGATTCGGCCTTGTGGGTATTCCAGCGCAACTCATTGCCGCGCTGCGCTCCCAGGGTGCGAGCGAGCTCACCATCATTTCCAATAACCTCGGTACGGATGATTTCGGCCTTGGCCTGCTGCTCAAGGATCACCGCATTGCCCGCTCCATTGGTTCCTACCTGGGAACCAATAAGGAATACGCGCGCCAGTACCTCGAGGGCGAGCTTACCGTCGAATTTACCCCGCAGGGCACCCTGGCAGAGCGCATGCGCGCCGGTGGCGCGGGCATTCCAGCCTTCTACACCAAGGCTGGCGTGGGCACGCCGCTTGCCGATGGCGATATCCCCACCCGCTACAACCCCGACGGCACCATCGCGGAGACCTCCGCACCGAAGGAAACCCGCGAGTTCAACGGCGAGCTCTACGTCATGGAAGAAGCTCTTACCCCGGACTTCGCCTTCGTCCATGCCGCCCGCGCGGATCGCTTTGGCAACCTTGCCTTTAATAAAACCGCCCAGAACTTCAACCCCGATGCAGCCAAATCCGCCGATATCACCATCGTGCAAGCAGAACAGTTGGTAGAAGCCGTTCCGCCGGCAGAGGTGGATGTGCCCGGAATCTACGTGGACCGCGTAGTGGAAGTGGGCAAACAAGAAACCGGAATCGAATTCAGGACGGTGAGCAAGTAATGACCTGGTCACGCGAAGAAATGGCGGCACGCGCCGCACAAGAACTGGACAATGGTGACTACGTCAACCTGGGCATCGGCATGCCGACGCTCATCCCGGGCTACCTGCCAGAGGGCCGTGAGGTGGTCCTGCACTCTGAGAATGGAATTCTAGGCGTTGGTGCCTACCCTGAAGAGGACAAGGTGGATCCGGAGCTCATCAATGCCGGTAAAGAAACCATTACCGAAGCCCCCGGTGCATCCTTCTTCTCCTCGTCCGAGTCCTTTGCCATGATCCGCTCCCGCGCCATCGACGTCGCGGTGCTCGGTGCCATGGAGGTATCCCAGTTCGGCGACCTAGCCAACTGGATGATCCCCGGCAAGATGGTCAAGGGCATGGGCGGTGCGATGGACCTAGTGCACGGCGCCAAGCGCATCGTGGTGATGATGCAGCACGTATCTAAGCACGGCGATTCCAAGATCCTGGCGGAGTGCCAGCTGCCGCTGACCGGCGCGCGGTGTGTGGATCTCATTATTACTGATCGCGCCGTATTCACCGTGGACGAGCTGGAGGGCCTGACGCTTATCGAGGTCGCCGAGGGCGAAACCGAGGAGTCCATCCGCGAGGTCACGGACGCCCCCTTTAAGGTAGCGCTCGACTAATTAGTTGTGGACGTGAAAAATCGCCGCTTCCTGGGAAAGCCTGGGAAGCGGCGATTTAGTGTTTCGCGGGTGGATTAGACATCGCGCAGGTCCACGCCCTTGGTTTCAGGCAGGATGTACATGCTGACAAGTGTCAGGATGCACAGTGCGACGACGTAGAAGCCAGAAGCCCAGGTAAGGCCGTGGGCTACGAACCACTGGTAGATATACGGTGCGGTACCGCCGAAGACGGCGACAGACAGCGAGTAGGCCAAGCCGATGCTGCGGGTGCGCTGGGCGGTGGGGAAGACCTCGGACATGATGGAGGACAGCAGCGCACCTCCGGCGGCGACGATGACTACGCCGACGGTGGAGGCCACCAGCAGGGTCCATGGGCGATCATCGATGAAGTTCATCAGCGGGATCTGCAGGATGGCTAGGCCGATGGCGCAGATATAAATGACGGGTTTGCGGCCGATCTTATCGGACAGGCTGCCCCACAGCGGGAGGGCGATGAGACCCGCAGTCTGTGCGGCCACGGTGACCCAATAAGCACCCTGAGTGGACATCCCCTCGTGGCTAATGGCGTAGGTGGAAACATAGGAGGTCCACGTGTAGTGCGAGGCCGTAACGCCGGAGACCATACCCACGACGAGCAAGATATTCTGCCATGCCGGGCGAACAACTGAGGCCGGCTTTTGAGAATTTACGGACTTCTTGGTGCGCTTCGGGGCCTCAACGGTGGGCTCGGCGCTATCGATCTCCTGGAAGTGATCGGATTCCTTCATGTGGCGGCGCAGGTACAGCGCGACCAACGCTGCGGCGGCACCCAAGAGGAACGGGATGCGCCAGCCCCACGCGCCAATCTGCTCGTCCGTCAGGACCAGCGAAATGCCGCCGCCTAAGACGTAGGCGATGACCGAGCCGCCGAAGATGGAAACATAGACCATGGAACCCCAGCGGCCGCGGTGGGCATTCGGGGCGATCTCAGGGATGTAGCTATTGGCGGCTGCGGATTCACCACCGTGTGCAAAGCCCTGCAGCACGCGGATGAAGAGCAGGCCGACAGAAGCCCAGATACCAATGGATTCGTAGGTGGGCAGCAAGCCGATGAGGACCGAGGCACTAGCCATCATGATGATGGTGGTCATCAAGACGGTCTTGCGGCCGCGCTGGTCGGCGATGCGGCCAAAGATGATGCCGCCCAGCGGGCGGACCAAGAAGCCGACGGCGAAGACACCGAAGGTGGCAAGCAGTGCGGAGGCGGTATCGCCCTTGTCAAACATCGCCGCGGCGATGAACGGGGCGAAGACTGCATAGGAGCTCCATTCGTACCATTCCAGGACCTGGCCGGTCAGGCTGGCTGCAAGGGATTTGCGGTCGGTTTTTGTCGCGCCCGATGACTTAGTGGGCGTGGGGCTCGGCGGGGCGGTAGAAGTCATTGTTCCTCCTAGGTGTGGGTCCGAAATATTGAGGAAGATATTACGCACATCACACTTCGCTTAGGCCGCGATGTAAGCCACGAAAAGCGCAGCGCGGCTGGGGAAGATTTAGTTACTGGCTAGAAACTGCATGTCGTCCACCACTTTTCGGGGGAAAGGTCCATAAAAATTCGCTGTTCGCTAGGTGAACTATAGTGCGCACTGTGACCCCGTATAGGGGTATTTGTATAAATTCTTTGCCGTAACGAGCTTGGAATTCGCAGGAAAAGGTCATTTTTGGCCGGAATTCCGGCGCTGAAAATTTAGGTGTGGTGTAGCGTGTGAGCCACGACACGGAAGGTTTTCGAAGAGTCTTGAACCACCAAAGTGAACCATCACTGTGAACCAACCGAGTCTTTCCGGAGCCACACCCTAAGGAGGGATTTATGACTGCTCTTAGTCCCGAGGAACTAAGCACAGAAGGCCTCGCCGAAATCATGGCCGCGGGCGGACGCCCGGCCGATAGCGAGCGCAAGATCAACATCATCGATACCACCCTGCGTGATGCGCACCAGAGCATTTGGGCCACCCGCATGACCACGAGCCACATCTTGTCGCTGTTGGATGACATCACCAACGCTGGCTTCGAGCACGTGGACTTGGTCGCGCCCATCCAGTTCGACGTATCCGTGCGCTACCTCAAGGAAGACCCGTGGGAGCGCGTTCGCCTCGTCCACGAGAACGCCGCGCCGGGCACCAAGTTCCGCGCGCTTATTCGTTCCAAGAACCTGGCTTCCTTCGACTTCCTGCCGGATGATGCCATCTTGAACTGGACCGAGCGACTCTACGCCAATGGCTTCCGTGTGATCGGCTCCTTCGATGGCTTGAATGACATCGACAACATCGACCAGGGCCTCAAGCTGGCCAAGGAACTTGGTGCGGAAACCTTCGGCGCATTGTCTTACTGCTTGAGCCCGGTGCACACCGATGACTTGTACAAGCGGAAGGCCACGGAGCTGCTCGAGCGCACCGATGTGGACCGCATCATGCTAAAGGACGCCGGTGGTCTGCTTACTCCGGACCGTTTGAAGACCCTCATCCCGGCGATCCGCAGCTCCATCGGTGACGTACCGCTCGAGGTACACACCCACTCGCTGACCGGACTGTCCCCGCTGACCTATCTCTACGCAGCGGAATTGGGCGTGGATTCTATCCACACCTCCATCGCTCCGCTGGCCAATGGCCCGGGACAGCCAGCCACCCAGGCCGTGGTGCGCGATCTTCGCGCACTGGGCTACACGGTGGACGTTGACGATGAGCGCATCGATTCCGCCAGCGAGCGCATTCAGGAAATCGCCGATACGGAAGATAAGCCAGTAGGCGTTCCGCGCGCATTCGATGGCCTGCACTACATGCACCAACTACCCGGCGGCATGCTTACCAACTTCGAATCCCAGCTGGAAACCGCTGGGTTGGGTGACCGCTTCGAAGAGCTGCTGTACGAGGTCGCACGCGTGCGCGAAGAGCTCGCATACCCCATCATGATTACGCCGTTCGCCCAGTTCGTGGGCACCCAGGCCGTCATGAACGTGATGACCGGTGACCGTTACTCCGTGGTCCCGAACGAGATTAAGAAGTACGCCTTGGGCTACTACGGCGAGCCACTCGCCCCGCTGGACCCAGACGTGCTGGAGAAGATCATGGCCAACGGTTCCTCTGAAATCACGGAGGAAATCCCAGAGCTCAAGCCGGTTCTGCCGGACCTGAAGAAGGCTCACCCGGACGAGGATATCGACACCCTGTTGCTGCGCGTGATGTTCGCTGGCAGCCAGGTCGATGAGATGAAGCGCTTTGTGGCCGAAGGCCGCGGCGGCGAGGGCGAAGGCGTCAAGGGTGGCGTCCTTACCTCCCTGGTACAGCAAATCTACGACTCTTCCGATACCACCGACTTCCACCTCAAGACTTCCGATTTGGAAATCAACCTCACCAAAGGAGAAAAGTAACCATGACTGATTCCACCAACTTGCACGACCTGAAGTCCCTGCTGAAGTGGGCCAACCTTTCTGATGACATTCAAGAGCTGCAGATTAAGTACGGTGACGTCGAGCTCGCGATGTCCCGCACCCCAGGTGGCCTGAACCGCCCGGCACCGGCTCCGGAAGCCGCTCCGGCCGCAGCTCCAGCTACCGCACCAGCACAGGAGGCCGCACCGGCTTCCGCTCCGGCCGCTGAGCCTGAGTCCAAGCCTGCTCCGGCGCAGGAGAAAGCACCGAAGGAAGAACCAAAGACCTCCGGTTCCGGTGAGCCGTCCGCAGAGGGCGAGACCGTGAAGGCTCCCATGGTCGGTACCTTCTACGCCGCTCCGAAGCCGGGCGCAGATCCCTTCGTCAAGGTTGGTGACGAGGTTGAGGTTGGCCAGGTACTGTGCATCGTTGAGGTTATGAAGCTGATGAACAACATCGAGTCCAAGGTTGCCGGCACCGTGAAGGAAATCCTCGTTGATAATGAGGACGCCGTGGAGCACGGCCAGCCCATCATGGTCATCCAGCCGAAGTAATCGATCTGGAGGAAAATATGTCAGATCTATTAGGTAGCGTGCTCATTGCTAACCGCGGTGAGATTGCGCTTCGCATCATTCGCGCCTGCAAGGAATTGGGCATCAAGTCCATCCTTACTTATTCCGAAGGCGATAAGGACTCCTTGCCGGTAAAACTCGCTGATCAAGCAGTGTGCATCGGCCCGGCGAATGTTTCCAAGAGCTACAACAGCCCCGAGCTGGTCATCTCCGCAGCCATGGCGTATAAGGCGGATGCCATTCACCCAGGCTACGGCTTCTTGTCCGAAAAGCCGGACTTCGTCCGCATGGTGGAAGAAGAAGAGATCGGCTTTGTTGGTCCTTCGGCTGAGCACATCGGCTTGATGGGTGACAAGATCGCGGCCAAGCGCATCGCCAAGTCCGCCGGCGTTCCCACCGTTCCGGGCTCCGACGGCGTGGTCACCGAGTTCGATGAGGCGCTTGAGGTTGCCCATAACACCGGTTTTCCGCTGCTGATTAAGGCGGCCGCCGGCGGTGGTGGACGCGGTATGCGTGTCGTGGAATCCGAGGACACGCTGGAAAAGGACCTCAACGAGATCATGAACGAGGCAGAGTCCGCGTTCAATGACCCGTCGGTCTACATCGAGCGCTTCTTGACGGATATCCGCCACATTGAGATCCAGGTGCTGGCCGATGGCGAAAATGCCGTCGCCCTGGGCGAGCGCGACTGCACCTCGCAGCGCCGCAACCAGAAGCTCATTGAGGAAGGCCCTTCGCCGGTGCTGACTGATGAGCTGCGCCAGGAAATGCAGGAAGCCGCGATTAACCTGTGTAAAGAGGTGAAGTACAAAAACGCCGGAACCATCGAGTTCGTCTTCGATAACACCGAAGATAAGTTCTACTTCATCGAGATGAATACCCGCATCCAGGTGGAGCACCCGGTTACGGAGATGATCACCGGTGTGGACCTCATCAAGGAGCAGCTGCGCATTGCCTCTGGGCAGAAGCTATCCATTACCCAGGATGATGTCGAGATTCGTGGCCACGCCATCGAGTGCCGCATCAACGCCGAGGATCCGAACCAGAACTTCGCGCCGCGGCCAGGCAAGATCGAGCACTACCGCGTGCCAGGTGGCTTCGGTGTGCGCATGGATACCCACATCGAAACGGGCTACACCATCCCGCCGTTCTATGACTCCATGGTGGGCAAGCTCATCGTGTGGGCAGAAGACCGTGACGAGGCCATTACCCGCATGCTGTGCGCCATCGACGAGCTGCAGGTAGAAGGCGTTGTCACCACGGCGCCATTCCAGGCCATGCTGCTTGATAGCGAAAAGTTCCGCAGCGGCGAGTTCAATACTGGTTATGTTGCCAAGCTGCTGGAAGGTACCGATTCCATCCCTACGGATGACTAAACTCGGCTCCTTCTAGCGAGAGAGTGCAGGTTCCGCTTTTGCCGGCCTGCACTCTTTTGCATTTTAACGCTCTACAATTACATCTCTATGTCACGCCTGGTTCCAGGCTTTGTTTAGTCCCATACGTGTGGGGAAGGAAAAACAATGTTGGTTATTGCCGCCATGCTGGTCGGCGCCATCGTGCCGGCGCAAACGGCCATTAATACTCGTCTGCGCGAGTCCGTGGGCTCACCCATCGCCGCCGGGTTCTTCTCCTTCATTATCGGCTTTGCTGTCTCCGCCATCCTCGCGCTGATAGTCACCGGTGACGCGATACCGGACCTGGCGCTGGCGGCCGCGCAACCGTGGTGGGTGTGGCTCGGCGGCTTTATGGGCGTGGCCTTCATCGTGGGAAATATCCTGCTCTTCCCGCGCATCGGCAGCGTAGAAACCGTCATCCTGCCCATCCTGGGACAGGTGACGATGGGCCTTATTTATGATCTGACCGGCCTCTTTGAATCCCCCTTGGTCCCCGTCGGCCCGCTGCGCATCCTCGGCGCCCTCATCGTGGTGGGTGGCATCGCCTTGGTGCTAGAAATCGGCCGGGGCGCTGCCACCACGCGCGCGCAAGCCACCGGGCTTTCGCTGTGGCTGTGGCGGGTTTTCGGCGTGCTCATTGGCATGGGCTCTGCCACCCAAACCGCCGTTAACGGCTACCTGGGAGGCGCGTTGCACAGCCCCATGCCCGCCAGCGTCATTTCCTTGGGCGTCGGCGTGATCCTGTTGGCCCTGCTCACCGTAGGCTGGAAGGCGCCCCGCCGCGCCCTTTTGAGCGGCATCGCCCCAGGTCCCTGGTGGATGTGGCTCGGCGGTGTGCTCGGCGCGCTCTTTGTGGTGGGCGGCGCGACGCTGTCGCCCATGATCGGCACCGGCACGACGGTCATCGGCTCGCTGGTGGGCTCAATCATTTGCGGCCAGGTCATTGAATCGCTGGGCTGGGGCAATGCCAAGCGCGGCCTGCCGCCGGTCCACCGCATCATCGGCTTGGTCTTGGTCATCATCGGCGTGATTATGGTGCGCGCCCTTTAGAGCTGTGCCGCGCTTGCCGATGCCCCCTTCATTCCCCCTTCGCTCCCACTCCCGGCCAGGGTGGGGGAGCGAAGGGTTATTGCCGCCAGCGCTTTAAGGTGAGCTTGGGGCTTAGTGCGCGGGAGACGCATGGCGCGAAGGCGCCCTCGGCATACATTTGCGCGTCATAGACGGAATCGCGGTGATCTGGTTCGCCCTCGACCACGCGCATCAGGCAGGTGCTGCACGTGCCTCCCAGGCAGCGCGATTTTACGGGTAGATCGAGATCCTCGAGGACCTCTAGGACCGTCTTATTCTCTGGGATTTGTACCGTCTCGCCGCAAAATTCCACCTCGAACGCTCCGTCGCCGGCCCCGGCGTTTTTCTCACCGGACAGTGCTTTGAGATCGGGGTGGAAGTTCTCCCAGTGGAAGGCGTGCTCGGGCAAGTAGTCGAGCGCGATTTCTTTCGCAGAATCCATAAAGCCTTGCGGGCCGCAGACATAAAAGGCCGTCTCCTTTGGCGCCTGCCCCAGCAGGTGCCGGTAGATATCTGCCTGTTTGTCGCGCGGGCGGCCAAAGACCTCGATGAGCTTATCGCCGCAGGTCTCGCGCAATTGCTCGAGCAGTACCGCGTGGTGGCTATCGCGCGCGAAAAAGAGCACGATATACGGCTTGTTCTCCCGCTCGAGGGATTGGGCCATAGAGAGCATGGGGGTAATGCCCACGCCGGCACCAACTAGGACGTAGTAGCCGGCGTTTGCCACGAGCTCGAAGTTATTGAATGCCTGCGAAATCTTAAAGGTATCCCCGCGGCGCAGTTTGAACATCGCAATCGAGCCGCCCGTGGAGTCTTCCTCCCGCTTTACCGCGACGCCATACGTTGGCCGTTCCTGTTGTCCGGCGGCAGGGGAGGAGGTGTTGATCAGCTCAAAAACCGAGTACTGGCGGGTAAGCATCTCACCGTTAGCTCCCGGGAGGGTGATATCGACGTGGCAGCCGGGGGAGTAATCCGTGAGCTGCGAATCACCGTCCAGTGAAAACTCGATGACCGCAAGGTCTTCCGCTACAGCGGTGATATTGTGCACCGTGGCGGTGGTGGAGGGGGCATCGGCAAGCTGGGGCGCGGGTTGAGAAGGAGAACTTGGCATAGGGGTGAATAGACCTCACTTTCGTGACTGTAGTTCAGTGCCAATCCACTGTATGTAATGCACGTCATGGTACAGCCTGTAGCGAGATACACGTTACATATGCGTTCGCATAGCGGACAGGTGTGCGCCTAGTACACCTATATGGGGTGAGTAGGTGGAAGGCTTGCAAAATCTGCCAAGATGGTCATTTTTGCTATTTGCGCAGGAGGGGATAGGTGCTGTGAAGGTGGGCGTAGTGGCGGCGTTGGGGACCAGAAATTTTCCAGAAAATTGGATTCAAAATTCATTGCAGTTGCGAGCAAGGTCTCTATAGGCTTACGGGCACAGCTAAATGGTGAACTACACCACATAAACAGAAAATGTGTGTGGTGCGGCACCAAGATTGGAAAGGTTGTTTACTCCCCATGACTGCTCCTACTGATACTCGGACGGAACCGAAGGTTCTGCCCATGTCCGATAATCCCTATGAGGATTTCCGCTATTTCTACCGCGATGGCATGGACCTGCGCCCGGCGCCGAAGCGCCGCGTGGACAAACCCGGCTGGTCCACCCTGCGCCACAATATTTTTGACCACTGGCACACCGTTCATGACGAGTGGGAAGGCTACGACACCCAGCAGACTCGTTTGCTCGATGATCACATGTGGCAAACCGATGAACTGGGTGCCGCGTTGGCAGAATCCTTCCGCCGCGATGGCGCGAAGGAATCGCGCGCAAAGTTCGAGCAGGCGCTGAATGAAGGAATCGAGACCGTCGAGGATCCATCGCCTGAATTGGTTGCCTTCTTCGAGCAGGTCGATAACATCCCAGACTGGATCGACCTTGAAGCCGCCGAGCGCGGGCGCGTTGCCTACTACAACGCCACCCCGAGCGCGGATCTTCTCACCTTCAACTTTGGCTACTGGGCCACCACCATGGAAGACCGCACCTCTGCGGCCACCGGTGAGACGGGCATGTTTGAGTTCAAGGCCATGCAGCGCGCGCTGGAGACATCCAAGTTCTTTGTGGACCTGGGCAAGCAAGACGTCTTCGACCGCTTCGGAGAAGGCCGCAAGGCCGCAGTCCACGTCCGCTTGCTGCACGCCCAGGCCAACCGCGGGCTGGAAAAGCTTTGGGGCAAGGAGCACTACAACGAATTCGGTCGGCCGATTGGCTCCAGCTTCTTGGTCTCCGGTGAGGGTTGGTTCGCGCTCATGCCACTGGCCATCGACGAGCTTTTCGGGCGCCCGCATTCTGGCCAGGACTGGGACGATGTCGCCCAATACTGGGCATATGTGCTGTACATGATGGGCGGCGAAGAACGCATCATCCCCAAGACCGGCGATGAAATGCGCAAGATGACCGATTTCATTTACGCAAACGGCGGGCGTTCTTCCTCGTACCACCAGCGGGTGGCCACGGCACTGATGTCCATCGTGGAGCAGATGAACCCGGACCTTCCGCTGGAAATGTTGGGTTCGCTGGCCACGCTGGTGGGAGAAGAAGACACCAAGTTCATGGTGGAAGGAACCCGCTGGGCCGATATGGACTTTTCCCAAGCGGCCAAAGACTTCGAAGCCAAGGCGCGCGCGGAGGCAAAGGAAGCCCGCGAAGCCGATGAAAAACCTGGCGCGGAGGAGTACAAGAAGCACAACGCAGCGCAAGGTCGCCCCCTTTGGATCAATGCCTTAGAGGAAGTGCAAGAGCACATCAACAACCATGAGCCAGACGTCAAGGCCGAGTGGACCCTGCACGATGACTCCAAGGAAGCCCGCCGGAACTAGCCGCTGCGCCCACAGCTAGTTATCAAGGCCTAATAATAAGGAAGGGAATGAAATAATGACTGCTCCCACAGATACGTCTGAGGCTGCCAACACGTCGCAGGTGGAACCAAAGGTTCTGCCCATGTCCGATAATCCCTATGAGGATTTCCGCTACTTCTACCGCGATGGCATGGACCTGCGCCCGGCGCCGAAGCGCCGCACTGCGGCCCCAGGCTGGTCGGAGTTGCGGCACAACATTTTCGATTCCTGGCACACCGTCGAAGATGAATGGGCAGGTTACGATAGCCTGCAGACCAAGCTTCTTGATGACCACATGTGGCAGACCGATGAGACCGGTGAAAAGCTGGCTGAGGCCTTCCGCCGCGACGGTGCCAAGGAATCGCGCGCCAAGTTTGAGCAGGCGCTCAACCACGGCATCGAAACGGTAGAGGACCCTGCGCCGGAGCTGGTGGACTTTTTTAAAGAGGTAGACCGCATTCCGGAGTGGCTGGATCTTGAGGCCGCAGAGCGCGGCCGCGTGGCCTACTACAACGTCACGCGCACCTCAGAGGTTCTGGCCATCGCCTTTGCATACTGGGCCACCACGATGGAGGACCGCACATCGGCGGCCACGGGCGAGACCGGCATGTTCGAGTTCAAGGCCATGCAGCGCTCCATTGAAACGGCGCAATTCTTCACGGATTTGGGCAAGAAGGACGTCTTCGACCGCTTCGGTGAAGGCCGCAAGGCCGCCGTGCGCGTGCGCCTGCTGCATTCCCAAGCTAATCGCGGCTTGGAGAAGATGTGGGGCAAGGAGCACTACAACGAATTCGGCCGGCCAATTGGCTCCAGCTTCCTGGTCTCCGGTGAGGGCTGGTTCGGGATGATGCCACTGGCCATCGACGAGCGCTTTGGCCGCCCCCACTCCGGCCAGGACTGGGACGATGTGGCCCAGTACTGGGGATACATCCTTTATATGATGGGGGCCGAAGAGCGCCTCATCCCCAAGACTGGCGATGAAATGCGCAAGATGACGGATTTCATCTACGCCAATGGCGGGTATTCCTCCACCTACCACGAGCGCGTGGCCACCGCCTTGATGAGCATTCTAGAAACCATCCACCCGTTGGTCCCCAAGATGGCGCTTGGTGCGCTGACCACCATTTGCGGCGTGGAAGATACGAAATTCATGGTTAAGGGCACGCGCTGGGAAAAGGTGAACTACAAGCCGTGGGCCGTCCTGTATCGGGGTGCCGCGCGCGCAGAAGCCAAGGTTGCCCGCCTGCGGGACAAGCTGCCGGGTGCGCAAAAGGCAAAGATTAAGCGCGCCAATAAGAATAAGCCGCCATGGTCCGATGTCACCGCGGTGATTAAGGCGCACATCGCGAAAAACGAGCCCGAGACCAAGTCCGATTACACGCTGCACGATGACTCTAAAGAAGCTCGCAGCTAACCCATCCCCATAACATTCCCTGAGGAGAACACCATGACTAACACTATGTCCCTAGGCACCGTCGGCGAGTGGCCTGCCGGCCGCGGCGATAAGGATGAATTTATCGCCACCTTTGGCCAAGAGCGCGCGGACCGCTATCACGAGGCTTTTTGGAAGATGGACCCGGTGGCCGATGCGCTTTTTACCAGCGGCCACACGGTCAAGGAAATCATGCCTAACCTGCGCGATGCCCTTGCCCGCGGCACCGCCAACGAGGACACCTTCCCCGAGGTTGCCGCCCTTATTGAGGACATGACCAAGGCACTTGACGGCATCGACGCCGAAAAGCTGGAGCGCGGCCGCCGCGTCTACCTGTCCATCCCGCCGCTCAGCCACGGCCTGGCGTTGGGCCCGGGCTCGCTGGTCCACACCTATTCCACCCCGGCGATTGCAGACTTGCTGGTCAATACCGGTGAGCTTACCGATGGCGCCGTCAAGCGCCTTGCCTACACCACCAACTGGACCTATTCGCTCTACCTGCCGGATGCGCTGCAGCCCGGCGGCGAGGGCTTCATTCACACCGGCATGGTGCGCGCCATCCACGCCCACGTGCGGCGCGTGCACACCCGCAAGGAGCTGGACTACTCCCACTACGGCGCGCCGATCAGCGAGTTCGACATGCTGCGCACCTGGTTCGATTTCACCTACATTCCGTACTCTGGCCTGCGCAATATGGGCTGGAAGCTCACCGCGGAAGAAGAAAAAGACGCGTTCTACCTGTGGAAGATTGCCGGGCGCATGCTGGGCATTTCCGCGGACCTTTTCGAAGGCGAAGATGGGGTAGAGGCCTCCCAGGAGACCATGGACGCCATCCACACCGTCGACGGTGAGATCAACGAATCGGCCCGCAAGCTTGTCGATGCCCTCATGGACGGCTTCGTCGTCAACGCCAAGGAGCTCACGGGCATGCCCGATGACACCCTAGCGGACTGGACCGCCGCGCACGTGCGCATCATTCACGGCGATGAGATCGCCGATGCCTGCGGCGTGGCCGACTCCGTCATGCGCCCCATCCTGCAAATGGAGGCACCGCTGGTGCAGGAGCGCTTTGACCTCCTCCGCCAAGATCCGGAGGCGCTCGAGGCGGAAATCCAGAAGAACGAGGAGGCGGTGCGCCAGATGCTCACCCGCGATGCCACCTATATGAAGCAGGATGAGGGCATCAAGATGAAGGATGGCTCGGTCGTCGCGGCCTCCTAAACCAAATTACCCACATTCATGGGTGACACGTCACTAGAACTTTAAGTACTCTTGTGGCAGGCGCACACAGATTGTGTTCGCCGCCACATTAGTTCCAAGAATCCACTTAGAAAGGGATCCAATAATGTCCAAGGATTTTGCGGTAACTAACCCCGCTACCAATGAAGTAGTAGAGAAATTCGACACCTTTAGCGATGAGCAGATTCAAGAGGTTCTGGCTAAGTCCAACGAGGCTTTCCAGACCTGGCGCGAGACCCCAATTGAGGAGCGCGCCAAGATTGTGTCCCGCGCAGCGGAGCTTTTTAAGGAGCGCAAGGGCGAGCTGGCCAAGATTGCCGCACAGGAGATGGGTAAGTCCACCCCAGAAGGCGAGTGGGAAATTAACTTCTCCGGCGACATCCTGCAGTTCTACGCAGACAACGCCCCAGAGCACAACAAGGACCAGCCGGTTGACGTGCCCGGCGGCAAGGCCACCCTCCGCCGTCTGCCCATTGGTACCCTGCTGGGCATCATGCCGTGGAACTACCCCTTCTACCAGGTCGCCCGCTTCGCCGGACCGAACCTGATGAACGGCAACTGCATCATCTTGAAGCACGCCGAAATTACCCCGAAGTCCGCTGCAATCATCGAGGAGATCTTCCGCGAGGCTGGCCTGCCAGAGGGCGTGTACATCAACGTATACGCCGACCACAAGCAGATTGAAGAGATCATCGGGGACAAGCGCGTCCAGGGCGTATCCCTGACCGGTTCCGAGCGCGCCGGTGCCGCTGTGGCTGAGATCGCCGGCCGCAACCTGAAGAAGGTTGTGCTGGAGCTTGGCAGCACCGACCCCTACATCATTCTGGACGCAGCCGATGTCACCAAGGCTGCCGAGGAAGCTTGGGTCAAGCGCATCGAGAACGTCGGCCAGGCTTGCACCTCCAACAAGCGCATTATCGTCATGGAAGACATCTACGATGAGTTCGTCGATGAAATGGTCCGCATTGCTGAGGGCATGAAGCAGGCTGACCCAACCCAGCCGGGTGAGAACCAGTACTACCCAATGTCCTCCCGCGAAGCAGCAGAGAACTTGGACAAGCAGGTCAAGAACGCTGTGGACAACGGCGCTAAGGTCCGCACCGGCGGCAATCTGCACGAGACCGCCGCATACTACGAGCCGACCGTGCTTACCGATGTCCCAGTCGGTTCCGACTCCTACTACGAAGAGTTCTTCGGCCCAGTAGCAGAGATCTACAAGGTCTCCTCTGAAAAGGAAGCCGTAGAGCTGGCCAACAACTCCAACTACGGCCTGGGCGGTGCCGTCTTCTCCGATGACACCGAGCGCGCCACCAAGGTTGCTGACCAGATCGAGACCGGCATGATTCACGTCAACCTGGGCCAGTACTTCTCCCCAGTACTGCCGTTCGGTGGCGTCAAGAACTCCGGCTTCGGCCGCGAGCTCTCCGTCTTCGCGCTGGACGAGTTCGTGAACAAGCAGTACCTCTACATCAACGACTAATTACTCGTTGAGGCTCGCTCAGCGCTCCCTGAGCCTGCAGCGAGCGCATAGAGTGGAATAGGAAGGGGCCTAGCCTTGATTGGCTAGGCCCCTTTTCCTGTCCCCGTTGTGCTTAACCCCGACTTTCGGAACCCGGTCTGAATTCAAGGCTGTGTGGTGCATGCGAAAAATCCCGCTCAGCGCGATGCTAGGCGGGATGTACTGTGCTCCTCCAACTGGGCTCGAACCAGTGACCCTTCGATTAACAGTCGAATGCTCTGCCAACTGAGCTATGGAGGAATGTCCATGTTGTACGTCGAACGTGCCGTTCTCTGTGCAACGAGAATTAACTATATAGGCTAACGCCGTTTTCACACAAATCGCCTGGTTAACCGGAAAAATGAGAAGCTCAACGAGGGGCGAGGCGGGAGGCATCGGAAAGCGTATGGCCTGTGTATTCCTGTGTGGGAAGCGCCGCCTGGAGCCTGGCCGAGGTTGGCCAATTTTCTCTTTTCCTGAACACCGTTCAATACGTCCGGTACCCTCAGATTATGACTTATTTCTCAGTGCGAATGCGGTCTGATTCCGCAGGCCAGCACATTTCGGGAGCAGAGCGAATTGTTAGGGAACACGAGGTTCCGGCGGTCTGTGCAGCGTTATCCGAGCGTGCTTTGGCGCACCCGAAGGGAATGGCGGAAAATACCTTCATCACCGTGGAGGCTTTGGCTGAATCCGATATTCTGCACGTCCCTTCCGTAGGGGTAAAAGAAGAAGCGGTGCAATCGCCCTCGCAGGCTAGGGACGTCATCGAGGAACTATTGCGCCCCATGACCGCTTATTCCCAGGTAGTCATTGAAGGGACGTTTACCGCTAGGAATATGCGCGGTGCGATGCTCATTGCGGCCGATACAGGTAAGCGCTGCGAGCCAGACGCACAGCGCGGCGTCCGCGTAAGCCACATGGATGCGTACGGTGCTACAGAGGAAGAATTCAAAGGCAAGGATGCAGCCCGTGAAGCCATCGTTCTGGCGAGCAAGGTTGCCGCGCATCCTGACGTTCTAGCAGAAGTCTGCGTATCTGATGACCCGGCCTATACCACCGGTTACGTCTGCATAGATGACACGTACCACCGCCTTCCACACATTAAGGAACCTGGATCGGATGAGGGGGCACGGGCCTTCATGATCAAACCAGGAGCCGACATCGAAGCGTTGATAGATTATCTGGAAAACCGCGCCGTACTCGTGGATTTTGAGGCAGAACAGTGAACGAGAGCCTAGAGAAAGTCGCATCTGCTCGCCTCGATAAGTGGCGAGAAGACGGCCTGTGGCGCAGCCCTTCGGTCTTTGCAAGTGGGCAAGTCCCGGAAAGCTCCTTGCGGACGGACGCCGGGAAGATGGCCAAAGACGCGGTGCTCTTTAGCTCGTCGAATTACCTGGGCCTGGCAGAGCATCCGGAGATTAAAAGCGCCGTAAAGGACAGCGTTGATCACTACGGCGCAGGCTCAGGCGGCTCGCGTTTGACCACCGGTACGTCTGAATTACACGTTGCGGTAGAAGCCGCTGCGGCCCGGCTGACTGGGTATTCAGACTCGGTATTCTTTGCCACCGGGTACCAAGCCAATCTATCGACGTTGCAGGCCTTAGCCTCGCCCGAACTCACCATTATTTCCGATGCGCGCAACCACGCCAGCATCATCGATGGCTGCCGGCTCGCAAAGGCGAGTGGCGCCTCCCTCGTCGTCACGGCGCACCGCGATACCCGCGCTGTGGAAGATGCCTTGGCTAACAGGACCACCAAGTATGCCTTGGTGGTTACCGATGGCCTCTTTTCCATGGACGGGGTGCTCGCGCCCTTGCCTGAGCTATCGCGATTGGCGCGTGATTACGGCGCCTGGCTTATGGTCGATGATGCTCACTCGTTTGGCACCGTCGGCGACCGCGGCCTTGGCCTGCCAGAATATTTCGGCGTCCAGCCCGATATTCAGCTTATTACCGCTAGTAAGGCGCTTGGTGCAGAAGGCGGGATCGTGGCAACGAGTAAGCCGGTTGCGCAGCTCCTACGGCAACAAGCCCGGTCCTTCGTATTTTCTACCTCGCCCACGCCAGGAACATCGGCCGCCGTGCTCGCTGCGTTAAAGCTCATTGAGTCTGATCCCAGTCTGGTTAACCAACTGCAAGGCAATATTGCTTATTGGCACAACACACGCGGGACTACGCCACAGCAAGGGCCGATTATCCCCGTGCATGTGGGCGATGAGGCCGCCGCGATGGACGCTAGCGCTGCACTGCTTGACCATGGATTTATCGTCCCGGCAATCCGGTGGCCCACTGTTGCACGAGGCGCGGCGATTCTCCGCGTCACCCTCATGGCAACCCATACGCGGGCGCAAATCGATGCTCTCTGCGCAGAACTTGATCAGCTGGGTTTATAACCAAAACGCTCGGTGAGTGCGTTCAAGAACGAGGTTCTCCTCGCTTAGACTGGCAGGCATTATGAGCAGCTTCATTATTGACTATTCGTGGCTCCACGAGCTGGTGCTGTACGGGCGTGACGCCGAGCTGTCCGCTGCAATTACCGGTAACTGGGACATTATTGAAGCCGTGTGGGACTTGGAGGAAAAGCACGCTATAGAAGATGACTCCAGTTTCTTTGGCGGCGATAATTGGACCGCGCGCTTTGTCTCCGGCCTCGATGATGGCGGCCCCTTGGACGTGGGGCTATTGGACGAAGAAGATACTTCAGTAATGCTCGAGCTCTCAGTTACCGGTGACGATGAAGAGACAATGGAGCACGCGCTTATCGATGCCACCGAGACCATCACCTGGCACTTCTCCGACTGGGGTTTTGAAGACATAGAGTGGACTGCGATGCAATGAGAGATAGAGACGCCGCCGCAAGGTTTTACTAGCCGAGGGGCTCAACAGGTAATTTTACTCGCGTTCGTCTTGCTGCTGCGGAGAAAGAGGAATACGGTAACAACTATCAGAGGTGATAGTCCGCTTCGGAGAAGACGGGTTGTTGCTACTAGAAAAGGCGTGGTCACACGCGGTTTGAGGGTTCCTGCCTGGTTGGCGGGGACCCTCGAATAATGTAGGTCGAGGATTTAGTTTGAGCGCGATATCTCTAGAGATTCTAGGCTTGGCCGATAGGAGCGAGACCACGAAACTGGGTTCGCAATGGGTTGCGTCCTCTGATGAGATTGCCCAACCTAGAACCTAGCGTTGAAACGTAGATTGAATCGCGTCAGTGGCATGCGCGAATGGAATCCGTTCTTGTTCAATGCGTAGCTTGCCCTCGGTAAAGAGGAGGCGGGAGGCGCGCTGCTCTTCGGTGGTGAGGTGGCTAAGTATGGCGGAGCCATCACCAGGATCGGGGACCGCGAGGTGGCGGAACTCGGTGACGGTGGCGGTATCCATGAGGAGAGATTCCGTGTGGGGAAAATGGGCGCGCACGCCGTTGAGGATGCTGAAGCCGGCGGCGTCAAGGTCGCCCCAGTAGGTGATTTCGGCATCGTGGAGCCAGTCGAGGGCGTGGAGCTGGCGAGCGGCATTGCCGGCGCCGAGGATGGCGATGGTAGGTGGGGTGGCATCGGAAAGCAGGGGCAGGGCTAGGAAGGTCTGCTTGTTTTCTACGATGAGAACGCGCGGGGGAGCGGTGGGAAAGAGTTGTGCAGCCTGGGAAAGGGGAACCTCGATATCGGACAGCGCTGGGGCGTGGTTGAGGTAGCGCAGGCGCAGGCGGGCGTCGGTGCGGCGCAGCCCCAAATCTGTGATGCCGAAGGGAGATAGCAGCGCGAGTAAAAGGCGGCGGTGGGTGCCTATCCACTTGCCATCCACACCTTCGACCGGAACGGCGCGCTCCCACTCGCCGGAATTCGGATGGGCGCGCAGCCAGGTCAAGCATGGCTTTAAGCAGCGCAGATCGTATGCAGTTAAGTCCTTCCACTGGGGATAGGTGCGGTGCACGGTGTCGGTGAATGCAGGGGAGTCGGGGAAGATCGCGGCGATGTCGTATGCGCGCTGTTGCGCGCGGGAGTATTCGCCGCTGAGGCCTGCGGCCGCGGCGATGCGGGGCGCACCGGTAAGTACCGCGCGGGTGGGAACGGAATTGGTGCCCAGACCCGTGCGGGACCAATTGCGGGATTCGTAGTGGATCTCTTCTTGGTGCGGCCAGCGCTGCCAGGCGCGGATAAACTCCTGGGTGGCGGCGACATTGCGCGCGGCGGTAGCGGCTGTAGGCGGATGAAGCGGCCAGTCGATGCTCAGCGAATCGGAAGTCGACAAAGCCTCCGCAAAGTGGTTGCGCAGGTATTTTTCCGCATGTGTGTGCAGGTCACTAGGCATCCGCATTGGGGGACTCCGGGGATTCCTGGGGGTAGGTGGTGGCATCGATAAGCGAATAGCCCGTACGCGCCTGCGGGCGGCCCTGGATAATGGGCTCGTCGTAATTGACCACGATGGTGCCATCCACGTACGGCGATAGCGTCTGGATGAGTTTGAATGGCGTTGCCAAAATCATGTGGAAACCAAAGGACGCAAACACGGACATGGCGGTGCGCGTAAAGGCTGGGTCAGCGCGGTCGAAGGCCTCATCCAAAATGATGGAACCGTAGGTGGGAACGTCCTGGTCTGGTTCCGCCAATCGGAAGCGCAGCGCCGCAGCCAAACAGAAGAAGACCAACTTTTGGGCCTGGCCGCCGGAGAGGGAGGCAGAATCCTGATACGTATTGGCGGTCGTGCCATCGGGATAGCACTCGCGGCCGATGAAGCTGACATGCTTGCGGGTATCGAGGACCAGGTTGCGCCACCGAATATCCTCTGGCTCAGACGAGCCCAAGCGGCTGAGAATCTTGTCCAGGGCGTGGTAGCGCGCTACCGCAGCTTCAGGATCATCGGCGCTAATCTCCGCCAGGCTATGGGACGTTGCGGCATCAAGATCCCGCTGGAAGTCTTGCACCACCTGGCCCCGGGCATCCTTCACATCAATGCGCAGGGTGCGGTCCCCATTGAAGGGCGTGCGCTCCAGTGACTTATTAATAAACTCCATGCGCTGTTCGATATCGCTACGGGCATGGCGAAGCGAAGAGGCGAGGTGCGATAGGTTTTGCACCGTCGTGCCATTGAGCAGCTCCAAGAAATGAGCGCGAAAATCCGCCAAGCGGTCCGCGCGCAGGAACTTCAGCTTCTCCATGCCTTCGCCGGCGAAGCTGGCCTGCGGCTCCAAATCCGCGGCTTCTGCCGGCCACTGCGATAGGTATTTGTGGAGGACAGAGACAATCTTGGCATTCGTCTCCTCGATGCGGCGCGCGGCCCTACGCGCGGTTTCTTGCAGGCTGGCCTGCACCTCATCGCGCCGGGCATCGATGTCATCGATGGTGAGTTTTCTCCTGCCCTTGTGCAGGGCTTCTTCGACCGCCTTGGCGATGCCCTGATCCGCCACCGTGGGCACGGTTCCGATGCTTTGGCGCCGCCGGGTGGAGCGGTTCAGCTCGCCCTCCACGTTGCCGAGGTGTTTTTGTGCTTCGTTCAGTTGGGCGCGGGCGGCGGTGAGCTTTTCCTTTGCCTGCTCGTGCGCCGTGGCTAGGGCCTGCGCCTCTGGGGAGGAAGCCAAAGAATCGTACTGTTCTTGCAAATCGCGTTTGCGCGCCTCAGCGGAAGCGGTATCAATATCCTGGAACTTAGTCTCCAGTACGCGCTGCGCTTTATCGCGCTGCGTGCGCAGGATATCCATCTTCCGGTTGAGCTCGTGGACCTGTTTGGCCATGGCACGAGCAGTGGCTTTCGCTTCCGCCAATTGGGAACGCAGGAGTTCAATCTTGGCGGTATTGGTGGAACCTACTCGGTACCACCGCGTGCCTTTAAAACGCGTGCGATCATCCTTGATAAAGCGCGTCGAGCCATCCTTATCCTTGGGCCGGCTTTCCAAGCCATCGCGCGTGACGGCCGGGGTCTTGGTTACCTGTTCGAGCGCGGCCACCGAGTTGACGCATTCGTAGTTAAAACGGCTTGAAATATGGTGGCGCACCCACGGCGCCATGGGGTGATCCTGGAACTCCAATTTGTGGATGAGCTGTTGCGGGCTGCGCGCGGGCGCGGGCGCAGGAGCAAACTCGGGGATAGTGCGGTATTCGAGCCGGGTGCCCACATTGCGCGAATTGACCCACTGGTTAATGGCTTCCCGCGCGGTTTCCGGAACGAGCAGGGTGGCGGCGAATCCGTGCAGCAGTTTTTGGATCACCGGTTCCCACTCCGCCTGCTGCGGGGCGATATCCAGTAGCTCGCCAGCGAAGGGAAGCTCCGATTCGGCATAGCCAGTATCCCGCGCGAGTTGGGTGCGCAGCTCCACAAGGGCTTTATCGATATTGGTGCGCCGCGAGCTAAATGAGTGCAGCTCACTTTCTAAGGACGCGGATGTTGTCGCGGCATCGCGGGCGGCCACTCCGGCTTCTTGTTGCTGCTCAGTAAGCTGGGCCGAGTCAGTCTCGAAGTCCGCGATGCGCAGGCGGGCATTCGCCTGCAGCTCGGCGAAGCCGTGCGGGTTGAGCTCAAAGTGATCGGTCCACTGGTCGGCGGCAGCGGCAAGGTGGTGGAACTCCTTGGAGCGGTGCTCAATTTCCTTCTCCGCGGTTTCTATCTTGGCTTCTAGGGCGGCCAGCTCGCCGGCACTAAGTTGGGAGACGGCTACGGCGGCGCGGCGCTCGGCATCGTCAAGGTGCGTGACCTCCGCTTCGAGCGCCTCGGCCGCAGAGTGCGCCTCTGCCTGCTGGGCGGTCAGCGCGCGGATGCGATAGTCCAGTTCCTCTGCCACCAAGCGGGCGCGCACCGCCGGCAGCGCCTCATTCATCGCCTCAGCCGTGTACTTATCCGCTTCTGCAGTGGTGCGCTGGGAGTGCAATTGGGGCAGGGGTGCCAGCGTCTCAATCTGGGCCTTGACGTCCTCTACCCGAAGGTATGCCTGGCGCAGATCCTCAAATTGCTCCACCGCTTCCTCCGCCCGCTCGAAAGTAGACGGCGTATCCAGCATATAGTCCCGGAAGAGCTGGTCCAGGCTGGATAGTGACTTGGCAGACTGCGTGCGGTGCAGCAGGACCTGCCCCTGTTCGCTCTTGATGCCCAGGCGTTTGCGAAAGCGATCCGCAAACGTGGTGTACGTCGGCGTAAATGACGCACCAGGCCCCTTGTACATGGCCTTAATCTTGCGGGTATCCAGGTTGCGGGTGAGTAGGGGGCTGAGCTTATCGATGTCCTCATCTCCCTGCACCACCCCATAGAGCCGTTTAATTTGGCTCACCGAATTTTCACCGCCGTTGAGACGGAAGATGGCGATGAGGGTGTGCTGCGTGCCAGCCCCATTATCGTAGGTCAACGCCACCACCGAGTTTGTTGCGCCCTCACGCAAATACTCCGGGGCGATTTCACCCGTGTGCGCATTTTCTTGTTGCCGCCACGCCCCGCGAATATAGGAGACGAGGTTGCGCCCATTATGGCGCCCGAGGTCCTGCTGCGATGCCGCGTTGAACTTGAGGTCCTTCTGCGGAACCAATACCGCCGACATCGCGTCAAGCAGCGTGGACTTGCCCGAACCGGATCCGCCGGTGATGAGGAAGCCCTTGCGGGCTACCGGAATGGAAAAGTAGCCGTGAAAAGTGCCCCAGTTAATGAGCTGGATACGGCTGATGCGGAATTGATCTGGATACAGGTTAGTCATCGGAAGCCTCCTCCTGGTCGCCCTCGGATTCTGCGAGGCGGGCGTATTCATCCCGGATAGCGGTGACCGTGGCGGCATCGAAAAGCTGACGCAAGACGGGTGATACCTCGTAGCGCCCCTCAGTCTCGGTGGCACTCAGCAGCGAATATTCATTGCGGATGCGTTTAATCGCCGCATTGAAGCGGTTATTGAACCCGGCTTCATCGCGGTTATCAACCGCGCGGACGTAGCCAATGCCCTCCCGGAGATCTTCTACATCCACAATCACGCGTTCACCGGGCAGCGCCAAACCAAGTTCCTGGCGCAGGTTCAGCAGGATGGCGGTATCGATGTGCTTAAGCTTATCCGTGCGCAGCACCTGCGGGATAGGCAGAGTTTCCTCTTCTACCATCCGGGTAAACGCAAACCCTTCTCCTTCATCGACGACCAGCTCGAGGAATACCTCATGCAGGCGGGCGCGCAGGTTGTCTTCGTCCGAGATGATGGCGGACCATAAGACAGGTTCCTTGTGCGCTCGCACGAGCGGCCCCTTCAAGAGCTGCACCAATGCGCGGCGCGAGTTATAGGTCAGCGATCCTTTATCGCTTTCCCACAGCGGGGGCTCATGCGCCGAATCGACGCGGTGATTATCAGTAGCGCTCACTACAACTCCTCAACGGTGGTGCTATCGAAATACATAGTAGGGATATACGCCGCGCGAATGGTCCCATCTTCTTCGGTCCAGGTGACCTTTTCATGATCATCGTGCAAAGCCGGCAGCGGGTGCTGGTCTGCAATGTGTACCAAACCCACGACGCTGGCCAGGCCCTGCGTGGGAGGGCACGCCTGTAATACCTGGCCAATCGTGCACGGGCCCGCCTTGCCGACGGCCCCGCGAATCGCCCCATGCAATTCCTCGAAGTCAATTTCTGATTCGCGCACCAGCTCATACAACGCCTCCGCGTTCTCCTGGCCTGGCTGGAAGGCTTCCGGTGCTTCTTCCACGACCTCGCGACCCGGGTTGGCCAAGTGGATGCGCGATACGGAATGAATGGACATGCCGATGCGCTGCAGGGGAGTTTCCATGCGGTGAAAGGCTTTCAGCTCCGATGCCTGCGCTGCATCAATGGCCATGCCCCGTGCCTCACGCAGTAGCTCAATCATGCGCCGATCTTCTGCGAATTGTTCCGAAGAGACATAGTTGCGCAAGCTGCGCGCCAGGCCAGTCATCGTTTGATTGACCTCGAAGCTCGTTTCTTCCATATCGCGGAAGAGATTCCGCAGCTGCCGACGGTTCTCTGGCGCCAACTCTTGGCCGACCTCGCTTTCTAAAACTTGCTTAATCCACTGGTCTAGCCACGCGCTGCGTTCTCTATCCATGAGGTATGAATAGAATCCGCGGAAGCTGCGCCCCGCGTCCGAATCGGCGATGTGGTCTACGCCGCTGAAGATTTCCTCGAGCACTTCGCCGCGGTACCCTTCCGGATCCAGCAGCTGGCGGCGTAGCCTGTGATTGAGGGCTTCAAGTTCGTGGCGCACCCTGGCGAAATCGCTTGGCACCGCCATGGCCATGTTCAGCACGTCTTGGACGCGCTCCTCGGTCTCTGCCGCAGTTAGTCGTTCAAACTGCCCCAGGTGGGCCTTTTCAATTTCGCGGTCAATGCGGTCTCGCTCTGCCTCTAAGCTGGCGACGCGGCTCGAAATATCCTCATTCGTATCCCGCGCCAAGCGTTGTAGCGCCGAGCCGATAGATTCCACGCGCGATGCCGTGACCGTAGTAACCGGCGTTTCCCAACGTTCAACGGCCTCGAGCGCGGACAGTGCTTCCTCGCTCGGTTCCAAAGTCTCCCCGCGCGAGCTCTTGCCAGATTTACGGACTAGCCAACCAGCTTTTACCCAGTCATTGCAATAACTTTGCGGTGTGCGCGGCATTGAGAATTCACTGGCAAGCACCTCAAAATCGGTGACCATCAGCTCATATACTTCTGCCGCCGGCCGCGCGCGAGTGCCGCGGGGAAAATACTCAGTAATCAGCGCCAAAATCACCGGGGCATTATCGGCCGCCAGCAGCCGCACTGCCGCGGAATCATGCAATAACCGCCGCAGTGAAAGGGCGCGAGCTTCAACAGACATGATTCGATTTTGCCAGCTACGCCGGACACGTGCAGCGTAGTTTGACTCACTTATTCGAATCGGTGGATTCGCCCGCGTATGGTGCCCCTTGCGAGCCGAGGACTAAGAAACTGTATTAGTCCTGCTTAGTCCTGCGCAACGGTGACGTTGACGTCGATATTGCCGCGGGTGGCATTGGAGTAGGGGCAGACCTGGTGGGCGGCATCGGCAAGAGCTTGTGCTTTGTCGTGCTCCTGGGCGGGGATGATGACCTCAAGTTCAACGGCGAGCTTGAAGCCTTCGCCCTCCTTGCCAATGGACACACGGGCGCCCACGGAGGAATCGCCCAACTCTGCCTTCTCGCTGCGGGCTACCACCTGCAGGGCAGAGTGGAAGCACGCGGCATAACCAGCGGCGAAGAGCTGCTCTGGGTTGGCGCCGTTGCCATCGCCGCCCATTTCCTTCGGAGTGGCCATCTTGAAGTCAAGGTCAGAATTTTGCACTACGGCGCGGCCATCGCGGCCTGCCCCGGTAGCGAGTGCTTCAGTGGTGTAGAGGGGATCCATGATTACTCCTTTTCTAAAAGTGATTTTGTACTAGCGGTGAGTACAGCCGCCGATTGTACTCAGAATTGCTAACGGTGTTTTTCGAGGTCAGCTACCTAAGTGTCGTCAGGGCACGCTAGGAAAGGTGGAACGTCTCAAGTGTGCGGTGCAGGACTACTCAACCCGCGCCGGGGGAGTGGGCGCTCCTTCTGGTGGAAGTACCTTGGGGTAGCGCTTGGATTGGCTGGATTTCCCAGCACTCTCGGCGGTACCGCCAGTGGTGGGCGCGGTGGCACCGACTACGTCGGCCGTATTTGCCGGAGAAGGTCGATGGGGTGCCGGATCCCAGTGGGTATCGACAAGCTTGCGCTGGCATACCCAACCCACCGCGAGGATGACCAAGCCAATCACTGCGATGAAGATACCGCTCCATGCACCGCCGGCCTGGATGGACCAGCCGAGAAGCAGGCCAAGCCAGCCAAAATCGGCGTCGCCAAAGGTGGTGTGGGCGTCGCCGAAAGATCCCAGCACGCTAAGCAGGAAGGCGGGCAGGAAAGTAATGAGCAAGCCATTGGCAAAGGAACCCAAAGCCGCTCCACGGCGCCCGCCGGTGGCATTGCCGTACACGCCGGCCGCACCACCAGTGAAAAAGTGGGGCACGAGGCCCGGCAAAATGAGGGCGACGCCAAAAGCTGGGTTGAGCCATAGCGATAGCACAGCCAAGCCGACGAGCCCGCCGGTGAAGGAGAAAATGAACCCAATAAGCACGGCATTTTGAGCGTAAGGGAAGACAATCGGGGCATCGAGCGCTGGGATCGCGCCGGGAACTACTCTTGCCGCGATCCCTTGGAAGGCGGGGACAAGCTCACCCAAAATGGTGCGGACACCGAAAAGAATGACAGCAACGGCCACGCCAAACTGTAGGCCCTGCGTTATGGATTGCATGAGGTAATTGCCCACATCGGTGGCGCCATCCGGGAAGGCCGTGAAAGCCTCATCGGAGCCTGCACGTGCAATAAATAATACGGCGAGCACGAGGTACATCAGTGCCATGGAAAGGGCCGTAGCCACCATCGAATCGCGCAGGAAGCGCAAGCCCTCCGGGAGTTTGAGATCCTCAGACGAAGGCGACATCTTGTCGCCCTTACCGCCTACGGCCTTGCCGACGCCACCTGCGACCAAGTATCCCGCCGTGCCAAAATGCCCAATTGCCACGGAATCATCGCCGGTAATGCGGCGGGTAAAGGGGTGGGCTATAGCGGGCAAAGACACCATCAAAATGCCAAGCAGTCCCGCACCAAAGGCAATGATGACCCACGAAGGATATCCAGTGGCAACGAGCACCATCGTCAGCAACGTGGCCATGAAAAGTACGTGGTGGCCAGTGAGGAAGACATAACTAAGCGGTGTAATACGGGCCAAGATGAGGGAGACAACAAACCCCAAAATCATGATCCAGGCGACTTGGCTGCCGAAGCTATCTTGGGCGATACCGACAATGGCTTCATTAGTCGGCACCACTCCCTGTGCACCCGTCGCGCCGGTGATCATGGCACCCAGCGGTTCTAGCGAATCGGATACTAGGCCAGCACCGGCGCCGATAAGGAGGAAACCCAGCGTGGCTTTAATCGCGCCGCCGATGGTCTTGCCGGCGCCGCGCCCCATGGCACCTAAGCCGACGGCGGTGATGATGCCGATGAGAAAAGCAGGTACAGCGAGGATTTCGTTGACGAGAAAGTTGGCTATGGCCAGAAGAATATCCATGCGTTATTCCTTAAATGTCATAGAGCTCGCGAAGAGCCGCATCAAGTTCGGAAGTGGAAGTGAAATTTTGGATGACGTACACGGGAACGCCGACATCGCCCAGCGTGGCAGCGATTTCACCCGAGGTGAGCAAAAAGTCGGCTTCGCTAGCGCGGCCCTTCGCCGAAATGGTGTCTGTCGCCTCTACGTTGAGGTAGGGACCCCAGCCCCATTCATCCAAGACCTGCTCCAATGTATTTTTGAGAAAAAGCGAGGTTCCTAATCCGTTGCCACATACGGTTAGAATCTTTCCTTTGGATGCCACGGAGTCCTCTGCGGTTTCGTGGGTGGTTCCTGAAGAGGCTGTCGCCGCGGAAGTAGTACCACTTGGAGCAGAGGAAGGTTTTTGAGTTGGGGTATCTGAAGTGATGACCTTCCGTAGCTGTTCTTCAGTCTCTGCGCGGTCAAGGTCTTCCCGTTTGGTTGCTAAAAGCCTGGCCAGCTGTTTCATCGCTTCCACGTGCTCCGAGGAATTCTTGGCCGCGCACGCCACTACCAGATGTACGGGATCGTTGGAAGCATGGTGAAATTCCACTGGCTCTGAAAGCCGTACCCACGACAGTGAGGTTTCTTTTACCGCCTCTGATGGGCGCGCGTGTGCGAAAGCGAGCCCGGGCGCGACTACGATATAGGGCCCATTGTCCTCGACAGATTGGATCATGGATTCCGTGTAATCAGAAGTTACTGTGCCAGCCTTTTCCAAAAGTCTGCCCGACAGTCGGATTGCCTCCCTCCAGTCACTGGCAGCGCCGTGAAGATCCACAGCACCCGGCACCAGCAAAGAGTCCACTGTAGCCATTTATTTCTCCCGTCACATAGTTAGGGGTTATGAAGAAAAATCACTCTTTATTTTAAAGCGCGGGAGAAGGAAGGTAAATGGAAATGCCTACTTCTTGTCAGAAGAGTCCAGCTCAAACTTTTGGCGGCCAATTTCGCTTTGGCCAAAATTGTCTGTAGCTACAAGCTCTACTGGGGTGGCTTCATCATCGAGTTCGTAGGCGACTGCGCCTGAAGCGGTACCGCCTTGCTTGATCTTCTCAAGTAGGGAATCGGTGAGATCTGGATCGTATCCAGTAGATCGAGCGATTCTTGCCATTATCAAACGTCCATTCCACAGTGATGACGCCATCAGCAATGCTGGCTCCATCCAGCCATCTTCGGAAGCGCTGTCCTCCTGCTTCCATGTACCGATCACGGATTGGGATTGCGATTCAGCGGGTTCAGCCTGCTGGCCTTGTTGTGCTGCGTCTTTGTCATCATCAGGACTCGAGCACGCTGTGAGGACGAGGACAGACGTAAGAACGAGAGAAGGCAATAGCTTTCGCATATAAAAGTTTTACCCTAAGGGGGCGAAGAGGGGGTCAGAGCGGGAGAGATGAGGGAATTGGTCTTTCGCGAGCTATTGACTAATCTTTTGGGAGCGGAGTGTCGTAATCAACGGCATGACTTCCGTGTGGGGCTATAGCTCAGTCGGTTAGAGCTCCGGACTCATAATCCGTCGGTCCCGGGTTCGAGTCCCGGTGGCCCCACGGTAGAAGGAGGCGTCGGCAAGCAATGCTGGCGCCTCCTTTTTAGTATTCGGTGCGCACGCGCGGGTTAAACGACAAAATGTGTTGTTTTCCGGCGTGTCGGGGTAAACGACATTTTGTGTTGGTGGACTGCGTGGTTTAGGGCACGTGGCCTTTGCGTATTCCCATAGAGTGGTTGTAGGCACTGTCGAAAGTTGCTGGTCGGCCGTATTCAAGGCCGCTGGTGGCTTGTGTTTCTTGGCTGGCTAGGGTGTCCACTTTGGCATGTGGGTCTGCCCCCTGATGCGTCCACTTTCCTGGGTCGTCCTCTAGCGCGAGTGTCAGTGGCTTTACAGGCGTTCCATCGCCTTCGCTGGCGGATTGGTGCTTGTAGTCCCGTATTTTGGTGCACACCTCGCTACAGACGGGGCATCGAGGATGATTCTTACTCATCCATTCATCGTGAACCTCAGCGCTTAGCACATCAGCATGCCCCCGGCGGTATTTCAGGTCCGAGGCTGCGTTATCCCTCCGGATAAGTGAAATAGTCCTAATATCAGCAGGCCAGACGTGCTAATCATATAACTTCACCAACACATCCTGTCGTTTAGGCCGCACGCGCTTGGAGAAAATCGGCCTGGCGGTCAGCTCGATGCGGGTGCCGATATTTTCGTCTTCTTGGGACCTGCAATGGACGGATTTTTGATTCGTGGCCATGATGCAGTGGAGATCGTAACTCTCACCAGAGCTCGGGTTCTTTACGGTAATGTCGCTCTGCCAGGCTTCAGTAACGGTTGGATCAGGGGTTTCGAGCCTGTATGTGGCATCCATTGCGTGCTTATAAATGTCCAGGGCAAAGGCGCAATCGGTGGCGTCGTCGGCGATGATTTGTGCGTAATCGCGAATGCCGCACATGCCGCCTACCTGCGCAGCGAGTGCGGAATCATCGTCTTTCTCCGCTTTCTGCGGCTTGGAAAGCTTGGCAGTTGCGGAAGGCGCGGAATCGGTATCGAAGTCGGCATCGGCAAGCGCACCGCTGTCTGAATTGGTGCTGTGCGGGCTGGTATCGGTGAAATTGGGCTCGTCGTCAGCGGGGGGCGGACGAGCACCCAACCAGCAGGAGCGCCGGCAAGAGCGAGAGAATCTTTTTCATGCGGAATATCGGCAGAGATAGAAGGGGCATTAGAACAGGAAAAGTGTAGCACCGCAGCGCATGTGGGCAGGCGAATTGCGCGCGGGTGAGCAGTGCAGTCTAATAAACGGCATGACAGAAGTAGATCCGCTCATTGAGTCCCTCTATCGCTGGTCCGATGTCAGCGGTGTATTGCTGATGGGAATTATCGGCGGCACCATTGCGCGCAAGCGCGGATACGATATCATCGGGTTTTTCTTCATCGCGATGTTTTCTTCCCTGGGCGGGGGCATGGTGCGCGACGTACTTATTAATCGCGGCACGGTAGCGGCGATGAGCGAGCCGGAGTACCTGTACCTGGCGTTCACGGGCGCGTTGATTGCGCGCTTTGTCTACTTTAAGGGAAAGACCTGGGATTATATCCAGGCGCATGGCGATGCCGTGGTTTCTGGCCTGTGGGCCGGAACCGGCGCCGTGAAGGCTATTACCTATGGTCTGCCGCCGATTCCGTGCATCATGATGGGTGTGTTTACCGCTACCGGTGGTTCCATGATTCGCGATATTGCTATGGGGCGCGAGCCCGCCGTCTTTGGCGATAATCAGCCCACGGTGATCCCGGCCATTGCCTGTTCGGTAATCGTGCTGGCGGGCAACCACTTCGATATGGGACCTGACCCCCATTCGGTGGACACCTGATATCCAGCCCAGTCGGGCTGGGAAGAAAGGTAATCTACCACCATGTCCAGGTACTCCGAACAGTTCAAACGCGATGCCGTAGCCCTCTATGAGAACAACGAGGACCTCTCGCTGAACAAAGCATCAGCAGAGCTCGGCATCAACCGAGCCTCGCTGCATTCATGGGTCAAGAAGTACGGCACCGGCAAACGTGCCCGCATAAAAGCAGTGCACGATCAAGCCCAAGCGGCGAATGATTCTGCGCGAATCCGCCAGCTGGAAAAAGAAGTCTCTAAGCTGCGCGAAGAACGCGATATCCTGCGTAAGGCTGCTAAGTATTTTGCCGAAGAGACTCACTGGTGATCCGCTTCCAGTTTGTCGATGACCACCGAACCGAGTACTCGGTTAAGCGGATGTGCCACGTGTTAAAGCTCAATCGCTCCTCGTTTTACAAATGGGTCAAAACCCGCGAAAAACGCAGGTTAAAGATGTATTCCGATGGTCTTATAGGTGCAAGAATAAAGACCATCTTCGATGATGAGCATGGTCTTTACGGGGCTAAACGCATCGCCGCAAGCCTTAAGGAAGACACGGCGTATACCCCGGTCAATCACAAGAAAGTTGCACGCATCATGAAAGCCATGGGACTTCAAGGCTTTACTAAACGGCGTCGATGCATCACTACCAGGCGTAAGCCTGGTCACCGCGTCATGCCAGATCTAGTAGGCCGCAAGTTCACAGCTAAAGAGCCAAACCGCGTTTATGTCGGCGACATTACCTACCTGCCGTGTAAGGGTGGCAAGAACATGTACCTTGCCACGGTCATCGACGTCTACTCTCGCAAACTTGTCGGTCATGCACTCGCGGATCACATGCGGGTATCGCTGGTTATCGAAGCTTTGTCTCATGCCAGAAAAGTCCGCGGAAGCCTTAACGGGGCAATTTTCCATTCCGATCACGGCAGTGTGTATACCTCACAGGTATTTAGGGACCACTGCGCCCAACTTGGTGTACGCCAGTCCATGGGAGCGGTAGGTACGAGTGCTGATAACGCCCTGGCAGAATCGTTTAACGCCACCTTAAAGCGAGAAGTCTTGCGTGATCGGAAAGTCTTTGACAACCCAATTACCTGTCGCCAAGAGGTCTTCCGGTGGTGCATGCGCTATAACACGCGCAGGCGGCACTCCTGGTGCAATCTCGTAGCGCCTGATGTCTTTGAAACCAAGACTTCGGCTATACTGACCACAGCAGCATAGCTAGCCCCCGATGTGTCCACTTTCCGGGGGTCGGGCCCATGTTGGCCGTCGGCATGATCGTGGGGCCATTGGTCTCTATTTTCTTGGCGCTGCTGGGCATTTGGGCCGGGTGGCGCGTGCCCGCGAACCAGGAGTGGGCGCCGATTAATGATACGGCCGCGCAGGTCAAGGTGCTGGCGAAGAAGGCAGAAAACAAGAGCCGGGCGGTCGGGCGCAAGCTGGAGCCGCACCGCGTGCGCTCCTGGCGCCACCGGCAGATGGAAGAGGCGCTGCAGCGGCGCATCGAAAAGGAAGTGCGTTCCGGCAAGCGCCGCCAGGATGCGGCGGAAGAGGCCAGCGAGTTTTTGCAGTCCTTTGAATCGGACGTCGATCAGTTCAGCTCGGCGCCAGCGGAGTCCGAGGACATGGACTTTGGCGTGGACTTTAGCGGCGATTCCTATGAGGAAGAGGAGCAGACCTCAAGTGAGGAATCCCAGCGGCTGCTCGATACGATTTTGGAAGATGACAAGCTTACTGATGAGCTGATTGATCGTCTGATGGACCGCTACCAATCGCGCGACTAGCCTCCCAGGCCTCTGCTTGCCGATGCCCCCATCTTCCCACTCCCGCCTTCTTACTTCTGTCAGAAAACTGGCATCAATTTCTCAGCTAGGTGCCATATCCTTGAACCATGAACTTGAGGTATTTCTTTTTTGAGCTGTGGGGCCTCATCGTTGACCACGGCTTGCCGCTCATCGCATTCGTGATTATCGGCATTCTTTTGCCCCGCATGGGGCGCCTAGCCATCCGGATTATTGAACATAATTTGGATGAGCAAGAAGAATCCACGAAGGCGCGGCTGGCGCTGACCGGGGCCTTGGTCTACATCGTCCAAGCGGTTGCGTACTTCCTATTGGTCGCGGCCGCGCTGACTAATCTCGGCGTTCCGGCGCTGGGCGCTGCGGTGCCTGCGACGATAGTGTCTGCCGCGGTTGGTTTTGGCGCCCAGTCCGTGATTTCGGATTTCCTTTCTGGATTTTTCATCCTCACGGAAAAGCAATTCGGCGTGGGTGACTATGTCTCCTTTGCCGGCATTCCTGGGGTAGAAGGCGATGTGGTGACGCTGACCCTGCGCACCACGAAGGTGCGCACCCCTAGCGGTGAGTTGGTGACCATCCCCAATAGTTCCGCCGGCGTGGTGACCAACTATTCCAAGGAATGGTCCCGCGCGGTGGTCAATATCAATGTCCCAGTGCATGAGGGCGAGTCCCTGCCGGAGATTACGAGCCGCGTCAAGGAGATCTCGCAGCACGCTATTAAAGCCCCAGAGATCTCCGTCGACGTCGCCGGCGAGCTCACGGTCCTTCCCGCCACGCAATTGGTCAGCCCGCAGGTGGCCGGCCAGCCGTGGCAGGTGGGCTACCGCATCATGGTGACGGTGAATCCCGCCCGCCAGTGGTCCGTGGAGCGCGCCATCCGCTCGGCGCTGCTCTCGGAATTCTGGGACCACTACGGCTCCGCCATCGACTTTGATGAGCTGCAGGAGCAGAAAAAGAAGAAACCTGCGGGCCCAAAGCATGCCGCGGCGCAGTCTGCCAAAGACGCCTTGGACGCAGGGGAAGGCTCCCGCCCCGATACGCCAGTAGATGACCCCACGGCGGAAGAGGACTTGGTCCCAGAAGAAGTCGATCGTGCTGAGACCAAGGTCGATGAACAAGCAGTCACGACCGAAGCGGGCGAAGATGCCGCAGAAGATGACGAGGAATCGCGCCGAAAGATCTGGCGCACGATTCAGACCAGTACCCAATTCCAAAAGATCGCCACCATCGGCGGGCGCGTGCGAGCCTCCACCACCGGCCTCGTGGCGGCTCTGCTTGTCGTTGGCTTGCTCATCCTCGCGGCAAGCAACCCAGAGGAAGGGGAAGCCGGCTGGCTGTCGCCGGACTATTGGAAGGATCGCGATACGCAATCCTCTTCTGAGGCTCCAACGGAATCTGGGGAGAATGTGCCTTCGGAAGACCCCCTTACTACCGGCGCTCCAACGGAACCGACGGACGCTGACTCAACGCCCACGACCACCAATACGCCGACCGTTCCTAGCTATCCCAGCCAGGCGCCCAACTCCACGCCTAATTCCGGGGACGGGCACGGTAGCAGTCAGGATGGGCCCGCTGACTCAAACGGCGATGCTGGCGATGGCCAGGGGAATGGAGATGGAGACTCCGGTGCAGACGGAAATAGCGGGGCGGCGAATAGCCAGCAGACCGCGATTCCTTCAGAACCCCACTAAGCATCCCCACTAGGAGCTCATAGACGCCGCCTCATAGTCCGAGGCGGTGTCTTTTTCATTGACCTTTAACGGGTGCGGTGACCTCTAGTTTCTTTATTATTTCTATCGCAGGTGGGGCAACAACAGAATAAAAGGTGGAACAAATTTCAACCGCGAGCTGTTTCAGTAGACATGACATCATTATTTACACCTTTGGAACTTGGCCGTTATACGTTGAATAACCGCGTGACCATGGCGCCGCTAACGCGTCAGCGTGCAGGTCACAGCGGTGTGCCCAGCGAGCTACACAAGAAGTACTATTCCCAGCGAGCTAGCGCCGGGCTCGTGGTGACGGAGGGAACCTTCCCCGCTTGGACCAACCGCGCGTTCCCGGGGCAGGCGGGCATCGTTGATGATGAGCAGGCAGCTGGTTGGAGCGAGGTAGCCAACGAAGTGCACGACAAGGGCGGCGTCTTGTTCATGCAAATCATGCATGGCGGCCGCACCAGCCACCCAGATCTCATTGATGGCGCCCAGGCAGAGGCCCCGAGCGCGCTGGATTGGGACGGCCAGGTTCGCGGCTTTGCCGGCAAGATGGATGCACCGGTACCGCGTGCACTAGAAGCCGATGAGCTTCCACGAATCGTTGAGGAATTCCGCGCCGCCGCACGCCGAGCCGTCGACGCGGGCGTTGATGGTGTAGAGATCCACAATGCGAATGGCTATCTGCTGCACGAATTCATGGCACCGTCTGCTAACCAGCGCGACGATGAATTTGGCGGCAGCCCCGAAAACCGGTGGCGCCTGCCAGAGATGGTGATCCGTGCCGTCGTGGATGAAATCGGTGCAGACCGCGTAGGTGTTCGTTTTTCTCCGGCCCACGTCGTACAGGGCATTGTCGAAGACGATGAGACAGACATGTTGGCCACCTACGGCGGCCTGCTGGACGCCATCGCCCCGCTGAACCTGGCTTATGTCTCCTTCTTGCACGCAGAGCCGGAAGGCGAGCTCATCTCGGCCTTGGCACAGAAGGCCCGCGCCAATGGCGAAACCAAGGTTTTGATGAATGACGGTTTTGGCACCGTGACCACTAAGGAAGATGCACAGCGCGAGCTGGACCTCGACTATGTGGATGCCATTGTGGTGGGCCGCCAGCTCATTGCTAACCCGGACTTGGTGCGCCGGTGGGAAGAGAACCTGGAGCTCAATGAGCCTGACCAGGCAACGTTCTACGTCGGCGGCGAGCGCGGCTACATTGATTACAAGACTGCCGCGGACCAGTAAATAGTCCGCGGCAGTTGTAGGGAGAGAGGAGGGGGAAGTAGAGAACGCGAGTGATAGGGAAGGGGCGAAATATCCTTGAAAAAGGACCTTTCACTTTATATATCGATCGTGCAGGCATGGATCGTTAACAGTCACCCGCTAATTCTTTAAAAACTACTTCCTTCTTCTCCCACCGCAGCCATGCCCATGCTTGGTCCCAGTAGGCTAGTGGGCATGAGCGAGTTAGAACTTTTACGCCAGTGGCCCGTAGACAATGTCGCCGCCGCGTTATTGAAACGCGGCGATGTTCTCGATGAAATAGGAGATGTTTCCCGGGAGTTTCCGGTGGCATCAGTAACCAAGCTCGTCTCCGCCTACGCCATTATGTTGGCGGTTGAAGAAGGCGCGGTAGAACTAGAGCAACCTGCTGGTCCCGAAGGCGCGACGCTAGAGCACTTGCTCGCGCACGCTTCAGGTGTGAAATTCGATTCGCGCGAGCAACAAAAGCCGGTAGGCGAGCGGCGCATCTATTCCTCTGCCGGTTATGAATGGGCCGCAGAGATTGTTGAAAAGGCCACCGGCATCGAGTTTGCGGAGTACCTGCGCGAAGGCGTGTGCGAGCCGCTTGGCATGTCCTCCACGCGCTTAGAGGGTTCGGCAGGGCACGGGCTGGTTTCTACCGTGCAGGATCTCGCGGCATTTTCGGCCGAGGTCCAGGACCCGCAGCTCCTGCACCCCAACACCGTGGCCGATATGCGCCGCGTTCATTTCGGTGGCTTGCGCGGCATCGTGCCAGGCTACGGAAGCTTTAAGGATTGCACCTGGGGCCTTGGCTTTGAGATCCGCGGCGAGAAAGACCACTGGATGGGTGCCCTGCCTGCCGATGCCACCGGGCACTTCGGCATGTCCGGTACCTACCTCTGGCTGGCCGGCGACTACGCCATGGTCGCATTGGCGGACCGAGAGTTTGGCGATTGGGCTAAACCGCTGTGGAATGAAACCAATTCGAAGATCTGGCAGGCGCTATAAGGCCTCCATCGCAAAATCCCTTTAACGGGAAAACGAGAAAAGCTCCCCATTCCAATGGAGTGGGGAGCTTAAGCTGTTCTATTTAGAACAGGGTCTGACCGGAGAGGCCCTCGAAGAACATCAGGAACTGGGAGAAGATGCCGTCAACGAGGGACAGGAGGTTGAAACCGAGGTTGGACAAAGAAGACAGACCAGACATGGTTGTACCTTTCTTTTTGGGGATGGGTTCAAACCGGATTGTTTGAATTTATTTCAGTATAGGCATGGCTCTGGGATCGTGTCAAACTATTCCTTACCCTAAATTAAATTTATATAAACCATCTGTCCACGGATGCTGATCTTCTCCTAGAGGGAGGGGTGTGTGGGGAGTATGGCGACCGATTACCCCCGCAGGGGTCTTTTCGAGCAGGATTTTTCGGAGCTCTTTGCCTCTAGGGGGCGAGACGCGGTTTTCTTTTGCGGGTGTGGAGTGTGAGCACTGTAGGTTACTGTTCCTACTGGTAGCTGCCCTGCGTCTGACTCTTGTCAAGAAGTTACTTCAGGGAAACAGTTCAAGCGCGAAAACCTCACAAATTTCACTGTTGTAACTCCAATTTCTTCGGACACTTTAATCACAGTCTGGACTTTGGGTTGAGGTTTAGAACTTGGGGGTTGAAGTGAAAGTTGAGGGTTGTAGAGGGTGGTGTGGCGCAGGAAAATTGGGTGCAGACGCAAAAGACAGTTCGTTGGGGAAGACGAAGCTCGTCTTGCACTGCGCCGCACGCCACGCGTGTGCATCGCAGTGGTGATTTGTCGAGGGAGATATCGGCTATGAATACTTGCGTCAATACAGTGCCGGTTGATCAACCGGCCTCCAACTACACGTGGCCCAGCCGCAATGGTGCGGCCATCGTGGTCACTGGTGTGCTGAAAATTTCTGGGATGCCGCGTGCGTTGCGCCCAGAAGTAGAGCATGCCATGGATCGGTGCATTCGCACCGAATCGGAGTTCATCGTCCCAGGCGATGACCCGCTGACCGCCCAGTGGTGCACTCGGTGGTACCGCGATGAGATCTCTATGGAGGCGCTCGTGCGCGGTGAGGCTACGGGCCCGGGAATGGATTCTGGCGTCGGTATCGGCTGCCACCAGGTGCTCACCGGAACCGAAGCGGAGCTTGCCGCGCTCGAAAGCGCGGTGTGCTACCTTGCGCAGCGCTATGGTTTTAGCGCCACGGTGCGCTTTAGCTAAGGCGCTCGAGCGAATCGGCTCGAGCGCGGCCAAGTAAGCCGAGCCGCACGAGCTAGGTCGCGCGGCGGGAACCGTTTAGGATACCTCCTCGGCGAAGGGATCCATGATCTTATCGGGAATATCTGCAACCGACTTAAACACGGCGGTCGGGCGGTAAGGGTAGCGGGAGATTTCGCGGTCATCGGAAATGCCGGAGCGCACCAAAATGGAGCGCATGCCGGCCTCGAGGCCCGCCTTGACATCGGTATCCATGCGGTCACCGATCATGACGGTGTTTTCAGAGTGTGCGCCGATGTGGTTAAGCGCCGAACGCATCATGACCGGGTTGGGCTTTCCCACGTAGTAGGGCTCGCGGTGGGTAGCGGCGGTGATCAATGCGGCCACCGCGCCGGTTGCAGGAAGCACGCCCTCGGGAGCGGGACCCGTAACATCAGGGTTGGTGGCGATGAAGCGGGCGCCATTGCGGATGAGGTTGATGGCGGTGGTAATCGCCTCAAAGGAGTAGGTGCGGGTTTCACCGAGGACCACGAAGTCTGCGTCATCATTTGTGAGGATCCAACCGGCCTCGTGCAGGGCGGTGGTGAGGCCGGACTCTCCCACAACGTAGGCCTTGCTGGAGCTGGCCTGGGTAGCCAGGAAGTTTGCCGTCGCCGTAGCGGAGGTCCAAATGCGTTCGGCCGGAATATCCAGGCCGGTATTGCGCAGCCGCGCCGCCAAGTCGCGCGGGGTGGACATGGAGTTATTAGTGAGCACCATGTACTCAATGTCATTATCTTTTAGTGCCTGAATGAATTTATCGGCGCCGGGGATCATTTCCCCTTCTTTGATGAGTACGCCGTCCATATCGGATAGGTAAGAAATCATTGGTGGTCCTCCAAATAGTCAGCGATATCGCCGATGGTCTCGCAATTAAGCATTGTTTCCTCAGTAAGCCGCACCTTAAAGAGCTCTTCTGCACGCACGGTGAGCTCTATAAGCTCGAGGGATTCCACGCCGACATCGGAAAGCGCGGTGTCTCCGCCAAGTTCGGCCTCGGTCCCGGTGACTTTGATAATGAGGGCGATGAGCTCGCCCAGCGTATCCCGATCCGGGTCGTGGTCCTTATCTGAGTCAGAACCTTGAAATTTTGCCTGCAATTGGGCACTGAGGTCATTTGCCATAGTGCCCAGTGTAGTAGCGATTGGAGCGTGGCATTGGAGAAATAGGCGCACGCGGTACTGGGTAGGGGGAATAGGGCAAAAATAATAAAGGCGCTCCCAGCACAAAGCCGGAAGCGCCTGAATTAAAAGCCCGTTGTGAAGGCGGGGGCGAAATTACTCGCCGCTATTAGGTGCAGTTGGGTCATCCAACTTCAGCTCGGAGGCTGCCTTTTCCACAACGGAGCGCTCAATCTTGCCATCGCGGGCAAGGCCATCGAGCACTGCGACGACGATGGATTCCGCGTCGTTATTGAAGAAGCGGCGGGCACCCTCGCGCGTATCGGAGAAGCCGAAGCCGTCTGCGCCCAAGGTGATGTAGGTACCTGGGACGTAGGGGCGGATCTGCTCCTGCAGCTCAGTAGTGAAGTCCGAGACACCAACGAATGGGCCCTCGAAGTCCTTGAGCTGGGAGGTAGCGAATGCCTCGGAAGGCTCCTCGCCCTTGCGCAGCGCTTCCTTATTGCGGCGAGCACCATCGCGGGCCAGCTCGTTCCAGGAGGTCACGGAGAACAGCGATGCCTTGACATCGTAGTCCTCAGCCAGCATCTCCTGTGCGCGAAGAGCCTCGTGCACGCCAACACCCGAGGCCAGGATATTGGCCGGGGTGGAACCCTTCTCGGCGGTATTGAAGTGGTAGATGCCCTTGTGCAGGCCTTCCACATCCAAGTTCTCCGGCTCGGCCGGCTGGTGGACCGGCTCGTTGTACACGGTGAGGTAGTACATGACCGGCTCGTTGTCCTCGCCGTACATGCGCTCGATACCGCGGGCTACCAGGTGTGCAACCTCGAAGCCGAAGGCCGGGTCATAAGAAATGACCGCAGGGTTGGTGGCTGCCAAGACAGGGGAGTGGCCATCCATGTGCTGCAGGCCCTCACCGGTCAGGGTGGTGCGGCCTGCGGTAGCGCCGATGATGAAGCCGCGGCCCATCTGGTCGCCGGCGGCCCAGAAGGCATCGCCAGTGCGCTGGAAGCCGAACATCGAGTAGAAGATGTACAGCGGGATCATGGCCTCGCCCTGGGTGGCATACGAGGTAGCGGCGGCGGTAAAGGATGCTGCCGCACCGGCCTCAGAAATGCCCTCGTGCATGATTTGGCCATCGGTGGCCTCGCGGTAGGACAACATCAGGTCGTGGTCCACCGGCACGTAGTTCTGGCCGCGCGGGTTCCAGATCTTCATGGTGGGGAACCAAGAGTCCATGCCGAAGGTACGAGCCTCATCCGGGATGATGGGCACGATGCGCTTGCCCAGTTCCTTATTGCGCATGACCTCCTTGAAGGTGCGCACCAAGGCCATGGTGGTAGCCACTTCCTGCTTGCCAGAGCCCTTGCGCACGGAGCGCAGCTTGTCCAAGGAAGGTGCTTCCAATGGGGTGAAGTCCGTGCGACGCTCAGGCAGGAAGCCGCCGAGTTCTTTACGGCGCTCCAGCATGTACTTGATCTCCGGGGAGTCCTTGCCCGGGTGGTAGTACGGCGGCAGGTAGGGATCCTTTTCCAGCTCTTCATCGGAGAAGGGGATTTCCTGCTTATCGCGGAAGTTCTTGAGATCCTCCAGCGTCAGCTTCTTCATCTGGTGGGTAGCGTTGCGGCCCTCGAAGTTGTGGCCCAAGCCGTAGCCCTTAATGGTGTGGGCCAAGATGACGGTCGGCTTGCCGGAGCCCTTGTTCTCTAGGGCGCGGGCGTACGCTGCGTAGACCTTGCGGTAGTCGTGGCCGCCGCGGCGCAGTGCCCAGATTTCGTCATCGGAGAGGTCTTCTACCAGCTTTGCGGTGCGCTCATCGCGGCCGAAGAAGTGCTCGCGCACATAAGCGCCGTCATTGGCCTTGAAGGTTTGGTAGTCACCGTCAGAGGTGGTGTTCATGACGTTGACGAGGGCACCTTCGGTGTCCTTGTCCAGCAGCTTGTCCCAGCCGCGGCCCCAAATGACCTTGATGACGTCCCAGCCGGCACCGCGGAAGAAGGACTCCAGCTCCTGGATGATCTGGGTATTACCGCGCACTGGGCCGTCGAGGCGCTGCAGGTTGCAGTTAATCACGAAGGTGAGGTTATCCAGCTCGTACAGCGCAGCGGTTTGCAGCAGGCCGCGGGATTCTGGCTCGTCCATCTCGCCATCGCCCAAGAAGGCCCAGACGTGCTGCTTGGAGGTGTCCTTGATGCCGCGGGTTTCCAGGTACTTATTAAAGCGTGCCTGGTAAATGGCGTTCATCGGGCCAATGCCCATGGACACGGTGGGGAACTCCCAGAACCATGGCATCAGGCGCGGGTGCGGGTAGGAGGGCAGACCCTTGCCTTCACCGAGGGAGACTTCCTGGCGGAAGCCGTCGAGGTCTTCCTCAGAGAGGCGGCCTTCCATGTAGGCGCGGGCGTACATGCCCGGGGAGGCGTGACCTTGGAAGAAGACCTGGTCGCCGCCTGAAGGATCGTCCTTGCCCTTGAAGAAGTGGTTGAGTCCAACCTCGTACAGCGGGGCGGCACCCGCGTAGGTGGAGATGTGGCCGCCGACGCCAATGCCGGGGCGCTGCGCGCGGTGCACCATGATGGCAGCGTTCCAGCGGATCCAGCGGCGGTAGCGCTTTTCTAGTTCTTCATCGCCAGGAAATTCTGGCTCCATGTTGGTGGGGATGGTGTTGACGAAGTCCGTCGACGTCAGCGAGGGAAGCTCCACGCGCTTTGCGGTGGCGCGCTCCAGAAGGCGCAGCATCAGGTAGCGTGCGCGTTCTTGGTCAGAATGGTCCAGCAGACCATCGAGGGAATCCATCCACTCGCGAGTTTCTTCTGGGTCGCTGTCGTGAAGGTACGATGCAACACCATCGCGGATAAGCGGGAAGTTGGAATCGCCCTTGGCGGGGTCCTTCTCGGCCATGTAAACCTCCTAATTAAGGGTCTGCAGAGTTTATCTCCTACGATACGCGTTCCCAGATCGCGAGTGGGAGTCTATCCCGGATAAAACGCCGCGCTTGCCGATGCACCCCCTACCACCTGCGGTTTGCTTCCCTCACCCGGTGTGCAAACGTGGGTAGTAGGCCCCTAAACGGCGCTAGTTCTCCCACAAAACAGGCGCCGGTGTGAGCAGAAAAGGGCCTGCAAATTGGGGGAAAGGGGTGCTATAGCAAGTAAAAGACGGCCTGGGACGTTAAACTACATGTAATAACACACGCCCTCTGTGCCAATCATGGGCCGGGCGTGAGTAAGAATTCACCGGATAAGGAAGGAAATGCATAGTGGCTGACGCTGCAGTCAAGCTCGGAATCAAGGAAGGGCAAATCGCTCTAGAGCTTGGTTGGGACGAGGATTGTGACAACACAATCTCTGAATCGATCGAAGCCGTACTTGGTGAGGATTTCCTCGAAGAGGAAAATGATGAGCTGTGCGATGTAGTCCTTCTCTGGTGGCGCGAGGAAGACGGTGACCTCGTGGACGGCTTGGTGGATGCCAGCCGCCCCCTCGCGGACAACGGTTCCGTCTGGTTGTTGACTCCAGGTGCTGGCAAGCCGGGCACCGTCGAACCTGGTTTCATCTCCGAATCGGCGCAGCTAGCCGGCTTGGTGCAGACCAAAGCTGAGCGCTTTGGCGAGTGGCAAGGTTCCTGCCTGGTACAGCGCGGCTACACCAAAAAATAGCCTTCACCAGCTGATTTGTGTAGCTTCACAATCCTGCGCTACTGTACATAACAGCGCAAGGGCGCATGCGGCTTTAGCTCAGCTGGAAGAGCAATTGGTTTACACCCAATAGGTCGGGGGTTCGATCCCCTCAGGCCGCACCATTTTTCAAGTCTCGAGACATCGTTTTTAGAACGGTGACTCGAGCCTTTTCGCATTCGTGGCCGAAAGTAGGCCCGAGACGGGCCCATAACCAGCCAACGAAGACGGCTAGTAGCGCTCGCGGCGGCACTTTTTCAGCTTGGCGTAGTGGTCCGGCTTGGAATCGCCGTAGCGGGAGCGGTTGCGCAGCTCGGTGGCGAGAGGTGCCGGATCGGTGTTGGCATCGGCAGTGGCAGCGGCAGTGGCAGTGGTGCCAGGTTCGCCGTTGGAGGTGGGGGCATCGGCAAGCGATTCTGCATCCGCGTCGAGGGCCTGCATGGCGGCTTCTTCTTCGCGCAGGCGGCGGCGCTCGCGAATCTCGGACCAAATAAAGTAGCCCAATCCCAGCGGGGCCATGATGCCAAAGGCAATCCACTGGTAGCCGTAAGAAAGGTGGTTGCCGCGGTCGAGCTGCGGGATGGGCATGGCGTTGAGGACGCCCGGCTGGTCCTCGGAGAGCTGGATATAGTCTTGGCCTAAGTCAGCACCGATAAGCGAGCCCACCTGCTCGGTGTGGATGGAATAGACCTGCTGGTAGCCCTCCTGCGTGATGGGGGCGGTTTTGTGCTCGGCCTCATTCGAGCGCACCATGCCAGTAATCGTTACCTCCTCGGAGGGGGCGGGCGGAATATCCGGCACCGCATTGCCCTCCTCGGCGCTGACCCAACCGCGGTTAATCAGCATGGTCAGGCCCGCATCGGTGCGGAAAGGAACCAAGGATTGATAGGACGGGCCGGAACCGGCGGGGCGCAGGCGGAGTAGCACCTCATCCTCGGGCAGGTAGTGGCCCTTCAGAGTGGTGCGGGACCATTCATCGCCAGAGATGGCCCCATCATCGTCTACGACCTGGTCAATCGGCTGCGGATCGGCCTCGTAGGCGTGGGTGATGTTTTCATTGCGCTCCACAATGTCATCGTCCTTTCCCAATTGCCACGGGGCAAGGACACTAAAGGCCAGGTAGGAAAATGCCACCACGAAAAGCAGCATGAGTACCCAGCCAGGCTTGAGGAACGTCTTTAGCATGCCCCCAAGTCTAGTCGTGGTTTTCGCGAATCCAATCCAGCAGGCCGGGGACGGCGGCTTCGATATTCTTGCGCGCGGTTTCGAAGTCTTCTTCGCTGCCGTAGTAGGGGTCTGCGACCTCGGCGCCCTCCGGGGAATTGGGATCGAAGCTGCGCATCAGGCGGACCTTGTCAGAGTCGATGCCCAGATCGATGAGCGAATCATAGTGCCCGGAATCCATCGCGATGAAGAGATCGGCATTCATGTGCTCTTCGCCCAATTTGGATGCGCGGTGGGATGCCCCATCGTGTCCGGCGCGGCGCAGTTCTGCCACGGCCCGCTCATCCGCGCCTTGCCCCACGTGCCAGCCGCCGAGCCCGCAGGAATCCACGGTGGCGAGGAGATCGAGCATGTCATCTTCCATTTCATCGCGCACGATGATTTCAGCCATGGGCGAGCGGCAAATATTGCCGGTACACACAAAGACGAGGTAGAGACCCGAGTGAGAAGAAGATTCAGTCATGCGAAAACCCTTTGCGCAGATAGTACTGTAGTGCGGGAGACAGGATATAGCACTAGCGTAATTTACAAGAATCGAGCATAAAGGAGTATCCCCATGTCTGCTGTGCGAGTGGGCGATGTGCGCCGTGTTTTGGACCAGGCCTATCCGCCCCATTTGGCCGAAAAGTGGGATGCCGTAGGCCTTATTTGCGGCGATCCCGCAGACGAGGTGCGCACCGTCGCCTTTGCTTTGGACTGCACCCAAGAGGTTGCGGACCGCGCGGTTGAGCTCGGCGCGGATATGTTGGTAGTCCACCACCCGCTGCTCCTGCGCGGCGTGGAATCAGTGGCGGCCGATACGCCCAAGGGCAAGGTCGTACACACCCTAATTAAAAATGGCGTGGCGCTTTTTGCCGCCCACACCAACGCCGATAAGGCCCGGCCAGGGGTTAACGATAAGCTCGCGGAGCTCGTGGGCATTACTCCGGGTCGGCCCATCGTGCCGGAAGCCCCAGAGACCATCGATAAGTGGGGAGTGCATATTCCTGTAGGCAGTGCTGAGCAGGTAAAGCAGGCGCTTTTCGATGCCGGCGCGGGCCACATCGGCGCCTATTCCCACTGCTCCTTCGATATCGCGGGCAAAGGCCAATTCAAGCCGGAAGAGGGGGCGGACCCGGTAGAAGGGGACATCGGCAAGCTGCACCGCGGCGACGAGGTACGGGTGGAGTTTGTGGCTCCCTCCTCGCTGCGGTCCACGCTGATTGCGGCGCTGCACGAGGCGCACCCGTATGAGGTGCCCGCCTATGACATCGTGGAAACGGCCGGAAACGGTGACCTTGATACCGCGCTGGGCCTGGGGCGTGTGGGCGAGCTGCCCCGCGAGATGACCCTGCGGGAGTTTACGCAGCAGGTGGCCAATGCCCTGCCGGAGACCGCATGGGGCATCCGAGCCGCGGGCGACCCAGAGCAGACAGTGCGCACCGTGGCGGTCTCATCCGGCGCCGGGGATTCCTTCCTCAGCGCCGCTGCCAAGCTGGGCGTCGATGTCTATGTCACCTCCGATCTGCGCCACCACCCGGTGGACGAACATTTGCGCGTCGGGGGACCGGCCGTCATTGATACGGCCCACTGGGCCAGCGAATTTCCCTGGACAGCCCAAGCAAGCGATATCGTAGAAGCAGCATTAGAACTAGATACGGAAATTATTAGCCTGCGCACTGATCCGTGGACTATCTCCGCGCACCCAAAGGAGTCATAAGTGAAACTATCGCAAGAACTACAGCCGGTACTGCTGGAATTGGCCAACCTGGAACGCTCGCAAGGCATTGGCGGGGAAAAAGAGCTGCCAGAAAAGGTTGAGTATGACAAGGCGCAGCAGGAACACAAGCGCTTGCTCGATGCATCCGGTTCCGCGCAGATGGCAGTCGATGACATGGAAAATGAAATCCTGCGCATCCAGGCTGATGAGCGCAAGCTGCGCCGGCGCGAACGCGATGACAAGGGCCAGCTCGGTGCCGAATTGGATACCGAAAAGCGCAAGGACATCGAGCACGATCTCTACGCCACCAAGTCCCGCATCGCGGATCTGATGAGTGAGCTGCAAGAAGCTCACAATGAGATCCACGCGCTGCGCTCCAACTTGGACGTCCACGGCGCGCGCGTCTCGGATTCCGAGCGCAAGCTGGACATGCTGCGCCGCGCCGCCGACGCCGCCCAAGAGGCCGCGGATAACCAGCCCGATCCCGCCGTGCGCATCGCGGATTTGCGCGAACAGCTGCCTTCCGATGTCCTCGAGGAATACGACGCGCAGCGGCAAGAAAACGGCGTTGGCGCCGCGCAGTTTAAGGCCAACCGGGCCTGCGGTGGCTGCTTCATCGTCTTGCCGCCCGCCGATAAAAACGCCGTGCGCAATGCGCCTGCCGATGAGCTGCCACAGTGCAGCGACTGCGGTTCCTACCTGGTGCGCCTGGCATCATGAAGGTCATCATCTACGCCGATGGCGGCTCGCGCGGTAATCCTGGAGTAGCCGGTTCAGGCACCGTTGTCTACGCCGCCGATGGTGAGACGGTGTTGCGCGAAATCGTCTATGTCGTCGGCAAGAAAGCCAGCAACAACGTCGCCGAATATCACGGGCTGTTGCGCGGGCTGGAAGCTGCAGTCGAGCTGGGCGCGGATGACGTCGACTTTTATATGGACTCCCGGCTGGTCGTCGAGCAGATGAACGGCCGCTGGAAGATCAAACACCCAGACATGAAGCAGCTGGGTGTACAGGCGCAGAAGCTCATGCAGCAGCTCGGAAGGGTGAACCTGAGCTGGGTGCGGCGAAACGACAACAAAGTAGCCGATGCACTGTCGAATGAGGCTATGGATGCTGCTGCCGCCGGCCACGCGCCGGGTGTGGTGGACTGCGGCGATGATTCTGAGACTGGTGATACTGCCGCTGGCGCTGATGAACAGGCCGTGTCCGATACTTTTTCGGATGCTGGCGCTGCGAAAATTAGCACCGGCTCGCATGCCTCGTGGACGGGCGCGACCTGCCAGCCGACCACGTTGATTCTGGTGCGGCACGGGCAAACGACCTACTCCGCTGAGCACCGGTACTGCGGGCACAGCGATATTGAGCTGACCGAGACTGGCATGCAGCAAGCAGAAGCTTCGGCTGCCGCCGTGGCCGAACGCGGCGAGATTGATCTGGTGGTGTCCTCGCCACTGCAGCGCTGCCAGGTGACGGCGAAAAAGATCGCGGAAAAAACCGGTGCCCAGGTAGAAACGCACGACGCGTTGATCGAGGCAGATTTTGGCGACTGGGAGGGGCTGACCTTCCAACAGGCCCAGGATGACGATGCCGCGCTGCACGATGCCTGGATTACCGATGCGTCGCTAGCACCGCCAGCTGGGGAATCACTCGCACAGGTGCACCGCCGCGTACGGGAATTCCGAAAAGAACTCGTCGCCAAGCACCCCGGTAAAACGATCGCTGTGGTCAGTCACGTTAATCCGATTAAATCGTTGACCCGCCAGGCGTTGAATGCTGGGCCAGCGACGTTTAGTCACCTGTTTTTGGATCTTGCCAGCATTGGCGTCGTCAAGTTTTATGACGAGAACTCGCCGGTGGCATCGGCGGTACTCAGCGTGAACGAAACCGCGCACCTGCGCTGACGGTGATGTGAGCTTAGTTTTTACGCAGCTAGTACCGGGAACTCGATAAGCAGCGGCTACAGTTTTTGCCGCTGCCTTTCTTTCGCTTACTGCCTCCACCGTGTGCACCGTGTTCGGCTTGTACTAACCCCTCGTTGGTGAGCCTTATAAGCCGCCGAGGGCGTTAGGTGCAGCCACTCTTGATGGCAGGACAGGTGCGCAGCGAAATGAAAACAATACCCAATAAGTGATTTGCTTCACATTTTATTATTTTGTTTCTATACTGAAATTCGGCAGTTTGCTCATTAACCAGAGCTCATTGCTTGAGCTCACCAACCAGAGGAGGAGAAGCAATGACTACACCAACCAGAACCGCACAGTCCACACAACCACCGAAGGAATTCACGGCAGCAGTCGTGGAAGAATTCGGCCCTAATGTCACCGTCCGTGCAGAAAGACTCCCAGAACCCGGCGAGCACCAAGCACTCGTGAAACTCGAGGCATCCGGGATTTGTCACACCGACCTGCACGCTGCAGAAGGTGACTGGCCCGTAAAACCAGAACCACCGTTTATCCCCGGACACGAGGGAGTAGGGCGCGTCGTCAAGCTTGGGCCGGGTGAACAGTTCGTGAACGAAGGCGACCTTGTCGGCAACGCCTGGCTCTGGTCGACGTGCGGCGAATGTGAATCCTGCTTAACTGGCTGGGAAACCCGCTGCGTGAAAGCAGAGTACGGCGGCTATACCGTCGACGGAAGCTTCGGCGAATATATGCTCGTTGACACACGCTACTGCGCACGCATCCCGGAAGGTAGCGACCCGGTAGAAGTCGCACCGATCCTATGTGCAGGCGTGACCGTATACAAAGGTCTGAAAATGACCGAGACCAAGCCCGGTCAATATGTCGTCATCTCCGGTATCGGCGGCCTGGGGCACCTGGCGGTGCAATACGCCGACGCGATGGGCATGCGGGTTATCGCCGTTGATATTTCCGATTCCAAGCTGGAGCTGGCCAAGCGCCACGGCGCAGAATTTACCGTGAACGCCAGCGAAGTTGACCCGGTACAGGCGGTGCAGGACTTTACTGACGGTGGCAGCCACGGAGTGCTGGTGACTGCGGTGCACCCGGATGCTTTCGGGCAAGCCATCGAGATGGCTAAACGCGGCGGAACCATCGTGTTCAATGGCCTGCCATCAGGGGAATTCCCGGCGTCCATCTTCGACATCGTGCTGAAGGGGCTGACAATTCGTGGCTCGCTCGTCGGCACGCGTCAAGACCTGGCCGAGGCCATTGATTTTTATGCGCGCGGCAAGGTGAAACCAGATGTCACCGAATGCAGCATTCACGATGTCAACGACGTGTTCAAACAGCTGCACGACGGCAGCATCGATGGACGAAAAGTCATCCGTTACGACTAAGCGCCTTGCAGAGTGTTCCAGCAGATTTGCACAGGTGCGCGGCTATCGACGAAGATGGAGCGGGTGAATGAGCCGGCCGGGCGATCGCGGCTGACAAACTGTGCTGACAGCTGGTGGGCGCAAGTGAAAGTCGAGGAAAGTCCGGACTCCACAGAGCACGGTGGTTGCTAACGGCAACCCGGGGTGACCCGCGGGCAAGTGCAACAGAAAGTAGACCGCCTTGTGCCTCCACTTGCGCTTCGGCCCAAGTTGGGGACACAAGGTAAGGGTGAAACGGTGCGTTAAGAGCGCACCAGCATCGTCAGCGATGGCGGTGGCTGGGTAAACCCCACTGGGAGCAAGGCATCACGGCCCTGCCACGTTGCAGGGCCCGATCAGGCGTTTTAAGGCTGCTCGCTCGAGCCTGAAGGTAGCTGCTGGAACCAACCGGCAACGGTTGGTCTAGATGGATGTTCGCCGCGCGGCGTTCCGCTTGTCGGGGCGCTGCGGTTAGACAGAATCCGGCTTATAGGCCGGCTCATTCGCCCTTAATCTTCTACCTTGGCTGGCTCGCCTGCGGCCAGCTTCACCAGCAGGAAACCGTCTTCTGCCAGATCCGCCGCGAAGTTTTCCGCGCGGTTGTTGGGGACATAAGCAATAACGGCGCTAGATAACCCCGCATGCGCCGAGCGCGCGGCCACCGCGCCGCGGACCGTGACCAGCTCCGCGAGCTTTTCTGCGGAATCGAAGCCATAGATATTGGTCAGCGAGGCCTGCGATTGCAAGACGATGGGGAAGAGCTCGTTTCGGCGGTGCGAGCGCAGGTAGCGCACGAAGTGCTCCACGCGGGAGGTCTCTTCCTCATAAAATGCCATCCACTCGGTAGCCGCATTGATGCTGGGGCGGCCCTCCTCGCCGTAGACCTTGTGCACCGCCTTGAGCCACTCCACCACGCGCTGTTGAGCATCGGGCAGTAAGCGCAGCGACTCTGTGCCGAAGGAATGGCAGGCATCATCGATAAACTGCTGGCGCTGGCGGATGGCGTCAATTGCCTGTGATTGTTCTTCCGCAGTGTTCCCGGGCACCGCCACGGCGAAGGCCACCACGTCTTGGTCCACGACGTGGGGCGCGTGGGTGACCGAGCCATCGGCATAGTCGATGATGCAGACACCGTCGCCACTGCTGCGCAGCGCGGCGGTGTGGCGCGCGCGAAGGGCGGGCTTATGGGCAAAGGTGGTCACCGCCTGGGTGCAGACATCCGCAACGCGCACGCGCAAGGGAGCGTCGAGGTTATCTGTTGGGCCCATTAAGGCAAGCGCTACGGCAACATCCGCCGCCGATGCGGCGCCTAAGCCGATATCGTTGGGGACATCGCTCACGATGGTGATATCCGCCCCAGCCGTCTCCCTGGACAGTAACTGGCGGTTGACCATGGTGTGCACGATACCGCCGATGCGCGCGGCCAACCCACCTTCTGGTGCGGGCGGGATGACCGGTTGCCCTTCCGAGTCCGTCGTGGGCTGTTGCGCCGCAGCGAGCGCAGCTACCTCTTGAAGACCAATGGAATCGTGCGCTGGCTCCCCAATTGCTGGCACGTAGTGGACGGCCACGATGCCGTCCGTGCGCGAACTGACGGCCGCCGCCGCGCGGAGATCCGACAGGCTTGCGGCGACGATGCCCCCATAATGATCGATATGCTCACCAATGAGCGGCCAAGTCGCGGGCGCGCTGGCGACGTGGGTGGGTTCCGTTCCCACGATAGAGGCGTGTTGTTGTGCAACGCGCTCAGCGATAGGGGACTTAGGCGTCGACCACAGTGGCATGAAGGCAAAAGCTCCTTTTCCAATTCGGCGGATAAAAATCACGCGGCTACGTGGCGCGGGCTAGCGCCATGGACAAAGTAGCCGATAAAGCGGCTCCCTTGCTCTGCTTGACGGTGCAAGGGAGGCATGAAAAGAAATACTGCCCTCATATTCTAGCGGGCGCGTGTTTTCATGCATGGGTAGTGTGGGCACCAACCACAGGCGGGCGGCGCACACGTGCTGTCCAAAGTATATAGACGAAAGGGACTACCGTGGCGACTACAGCAGATGAGAAGTGGTATTACGACCCTTCCACCAAGGAAGTCAGCAAGGGCAAAGTATTCGGCTGGGAAAACCGCATGGGCCCCTATGGCACCCGCGAGGAGGCCGAGCACGCCATAGAAATTGCGCGCGCTCGCACCAAGGCCGCCGATGCCGCAGATAAAGAAGATGATGGCTGGGACTAGTTTATTTCCCAACCATCACCTGGCAGCTACCAATGCGGCCTAACGCGCCACAACTGGTGTCACGGCCCGTTACTTCTTCAGCTTTTTGCGTAGCGGCTTAAATGCGGCCTTGATGTCCTTGAAAGACTCGTTGTAATCATCCAAGGCGGCCAGGCCGATGGCGCGTTCGCGCTGGTACAGCAGGCCGTAACCAAAGGTATCTTCCCCGCGGCGGTGCGCGTTCTGGGATAGCTCGAGCAATTTATCCCGCGAGGTAACCGAGTCTTGGAAATCCCCCAAGACCGATTGCATCTTTTTGCAGGCCTTGTACAGACGCTTGGTCTTTAACTTCGTTGCGGAACCGGCTGCCTCTGCTGCGTAACGCAATTTCTTGGCTGCCTTGCGCATATCGTGGAAATAATCTTCGCGCTCGTGCAGCGAAAGCTCTGCGTTATCCCAGTTCTCCACGGCCTTCTTATGCCGCTTGACCAATTTCTTATAGGCCTTTTCTAGGTGGCGCGCCATTACAGCATCGACGTCCTCGGCCTCCGTATCGCCAGTGTTAGACGGTTCTTCCGTCTTCTTTTCAGCGTCCGATTCTTCCTCTGCGGGGTGCGTTTCCGCGGATTCTTCGGCAGAATTTTCGGCTGCATCCTCAGACGTATCCCCGTCAGCGTCCACGGTAGCGGAATCGTCTTCGCTGTCGGCATCTTCTGCAGACTGGGCACCGGCCGTCGGGGGATCCGCCAATAGGCGGTCAAGGGACTCGAGCAATTCGAGGTATTCCTCAGAATTTAGCGCGGCGATAACCCTGCGGTGCGCCCGCCGGTAGGCCGTTCCCATATCGCGGGAGATGTGTTCGCGGGTGGCGGCATCCAAGGTATCGGAGTCCTCGGACTCCAAGAGCTCTTGCCAGCGCTCTTCCACAACCTCTGCATCGCGGGCTACGCCCAAAATGCCGGCGAGTTCTTTGAGATCGGCTTCGATTTTTTCAATCTGTGGGCCGACGACAATGCCGTGAAAAGTCTGCAGGTGGCTGCGCAGCTCGCGGGTGGCCACGCGCATCTGGTGCACCGAGTCCCACTCATCGCGGCGAACGCGCGGATCGTAATCAATGAGCTTGTCCCGGTTGGCTTGCAGCGCTGTAATCACTGCGGCTGCCGGGGAATCCTCGTCAACATCCGGGGTTACGAGTGCTGGCGGTAGGGGAGCATTGTTGTAGGAATCTCCCAGGGCTGACTTCAACTTAGACGGGGAGGAGGAAACACGAGCCCCAGCGCCGATGAGAAGGGAGGTGGCGCGGCGAATGAAGTGGCTTCCCGCTTCGGTGCCTGGAAGCTCACCGGCAAGCTCTACCTCCCATTCGCGCCAGGATTGCTGCTGCCCGCCGGGCAGGAAGGAAAAGGCGGTGACGTGGTCATCGCAGAATTCCGCGACAGGATTATTGTGCTCATCCGCAAGCAGCATCTCGGTGCGGTTATTATCCACCTGCGCGATGGGGTTTAACTCGTTGTGGCGAACGATGGAACGCACCTGCCGTACCAGCTCTTGGGGTACCTCGTACTTGCCGTCTACCGGTTCTCCCAGCTCGGCATGGATCTCGGTCCGGCCACCCTCGCTGGGGATCTTGATGTGCCAGCCATCGTCCGTGCCGCCGGTGCGGCGGCGCAAGGTGATTTTGGCGTGTGTTAGGCGCAAATCTTCTGTGTCGTAATAGATGGCGGATAGAGCGTGGTGGCGCGTTTCTGCAATATGGTCAACGGATTCGAGTCGAGTGAGTTCAGGTAGTTGAGTCGATTCTGCTACGGCGAATTTTGCTTCTACTTCCAGGAAAGTCTGTGTTGACATTCACATACCCTTAAGCTTTTACAACAATTAATTTCACCTGTGATCCTACCCGTGACGCGCAGCGACCGCCTGAAAAATTTCGCAGCGTTTGCTGTGCGCACAGGTAGAAATGCGCAGCCGGCACCATGGGCTGAAAGCGGGTAGAAGAAGCCGCGGGGTGAGAGGGCCGCCGGTATTAAGAATCGATGCCAGTGGCAGGCCCACCCAAGTGAGACTTATCTGCGGCCGTGATGCCATCAGTGATGCCATGCAGGCTATTCATAGATAGCGAGGATGTGGTCAGGTTGGGAAATAGCCGGTCGCGGGTTTCCTCAGCATGATCGGTGCGGGCCTGGAGTGCAGGTAGCGTCTGGGTGGCGATGAGCTCCGCGTGGTGGCTGCAATAGGGAGACTCATCGAGTTTTTCTTCGATGCCGTCTTCATTGGCCAGCTCCAGCAGTTCCCCGATCCGGGCGGCATAGGAAAGCCGAAAGCTCCGGCGATAGGCCGCGGTGGTCTGTGTTGCGCGTGCAAACTCGGCACCCTCGCTATTGCGCATGTACCAATCGCATTGGCGGTTCAGCGAGGAGAACAGATCGGCGCAGTGGGCGGCGTCTTCGGGCGCGCCGATGATGCAGGCAAGGCCCTTTTCATGGATGAGGAGGGTGGTGCACCCATTGGCATTGGCGATGGTGCCCAACAAGGTGACCTGGTGTTTGATATATGGCGGGTGAACGTGCACGCGGTGGGAAATGAGGCTGGGCTGGTCCACGGTTAAGAGATCTTCGATGCGGTATTTCTGCTGCAGCGACTGGGCCTTAGAAATAAGCACCTCTGCCTCTTCTGCAAAGGACGTGGACTCGGCCTTGCGCAATAGCCCCAAAACCTTGTGGCGGATTTTATCCTGCTTGTCGCTAGAGCCGTCGGCCTGGCTGAGCTCGCCGCCGGCCAAAAGCTCGGTATCGCGCAAACGTGGCAGGTGCACCAGCTCTTTCATGATGGCGCGCAGCTTATCGCGGGGAATGAAATTTTCTTGCGGTGCTTCTAATTGCAGCCACGCTTTGCGCAGCGCGGGTGAGGTGATGCGGGCAGGTACGTGCGGGCTAGCGCGGTAGATGAGGGGATAGGAATAAGCGCCCAGGACGTGGCGTAAATCGTCCGGGGACCACCCGTATTGGGCGGCAGTAACTATGGCATCGATAACGCTGGCAGAAAGTTCATCAACGTGGGAGGTCATACTAGTTTCTTCCTCTAGAAAGGTTGTACAGGTGTTCGCTTGCCCCACTAGCAAAGCACGTCCACGAAGCCGTACCTGCTGCATTAACCCCCGATCGTTACCCCCTGAATACTCTGCCGACCTGCGAATCTGACCATGTGGAAATTGACTAATGAACTGCACACTGCCTAGCGGTGAGCCGGTAAGGTTTAGGGCATGAATAGCCAACACGAATTCGTCTTACGCACCGTTGAGGAACGCGATATCCGCTTTATCCGCTTGTGGTTTACGGATATCATGGGCGCCCTCAAATCCGTAGTGATGAGCCCCTCCGAACTCGAATCCGCCTTTGAGGAGGGGATTGGCTTTGATGGCTCTTCGGTAGAGGGATTTTCCCGCATCTCGGAATCAGACACCATTGCGCTGCCGGATCCCTCCACCTTCCAAATCCTGCCCTTTGATGACAACGAGCCGGACCTGCAAACGGCGCGCATGTTCTGCGATATTGCGCAGCCAGACGGCCAGCCCTCCGTGGTAGATCCGCGCCATATCCTGCGCCGCCAGGTCACCGAGGCCGCCAATGATGGATTTACCTGCATGGCCTCGCCAGAGATTGAGTTTTACCTGCTGGAACACAGCAAGGAACTGACAGACCTGGTCCCCACCGATAATGGCGGGTATTTCGACCAAGCGACACACGATACCGCGCCGCTATTTCGCCGCCGCGCCATGCTGGCGCTGGAATCGCTCGGCATCGCCACCGAATTTAGCCACCACGAAACCGCGCCGGGCCAGCAGGAAATCGATCTCCGCCACGCCGATGTGCTGACCATGGCGGATAATATTATGACCTTCCGGCGCGTTATTAAGCAGGTGGCCACGGATTCCAATGTACGGGCAACGTTTATGCCCAAGCCCTTTGAGGATCTCCCGGGCTCCGGAATGCACACGCACTTTAGCCTGTTCGAAGGCCAGTCCAATGCTTTCCACGATCCGGACGATGAATTTTCGCTCTCGCGCACCGCTAAGCAATTCATCGCCGGGATTTTGGAGCACTCTACGGAGATGAGCCCCATTATCAACCAGTGGCCCAACTCCTATAAGCGGTTGATGTTTGGCAATGAGGCGCCGGGTTCGGCCACATGGGGCGTGCAGAACCGTTCGGCGCTGGTGCGCGTGCCAACGTACCGCCTGACCAAGGAGGAATCGCGCCGGGTGGAAATCCGCTCCATCGATGCTTCCATGAACCCATACTTGGGTTATGCGGTCATCCTCGCCGCCGGGCTGCGCGGCATCCGGGAAGGCTACGAATTAGACGAGCCCGCAGAAGACGATGTCCACCAGCTCACCCACCGGGAACGCCGCGCCATGGGGTATAAGGATCTTCCCTCCAGCATGGATCAGGCCCTGCGCGAGTTCGAAAAGTCCGAATTTATGGCAGAGGTCTTGGGCGAGCACGTCTTCGAGTTCTTCTTGCGCGCCAAATGGGAAGAATGGCGCGATTACCAGCGCCAAATTACGACAGTCGAGCTGCGCAACAACCTGAACTTCTAGGAGAATAATGCGTCCTGCCACGGTGCCTTCGCCGGCGTCGCTGGGCCTTAGCCGGTCCCATGCCACACAAGACTTAGAACAACTGGGATGGAATAACCCGGAGTCCGTTGACCTTTTATGGACGCTGGCTGCGATCGGTGATCCAGATTTGGCGCTTAATAACCTCGTGCGCATTTACGAGCAGGCCCCGGAGCTCGATGCGGAAATCCGCAGCAACGAGCAAGTGCGGGTGCGCCTTCTCGCGCTCTTGGGTGCGTCGACGGCGTTCGGGGATCACCTCGCCGCGCACCCGGAGCTATGGGAGGAGCTGAAAAAGCCCCTCCCAGAGCCAGAAGAGATGCTGACTAGCCTGCTTGAAACGGTGGGGGCGCAGCCGGCAACGTTCGCTGCAGAGCTCGATGCTCCCGATCCAGCGAGGGACGATCTCAGTGCGCCGGGTACGTACCGCGCGAGCGAGGGCGAGCATAAAAAGGAGATGCGGACCCAGTACCGCACGCTGATGATGCGGCTTGCCGCGCACGATGTGGCGGGAACCTTCCACTCCCGCAAGGGGCAATCCCGCCCGCAGCCGGAGGTAAGCTTCCGGCAGGTCACCACGCTGACGACTGCGCTTGCCGATGCCGCCCTTACCGCCTCCCTTGCCGTTGCGGTGCGCAAGATCTACGGCGATGATCCGCTCGATGCGCAGCTTGCGGTCATGGCGATGGGCAAGTGCGGTGCCGGCGAGCTCAACTACATTTCCGATGTGGACGTTATCTTCGTCGGCAGCGAGGCAACGCCCAAGGCCACCAGGCTAGCTGCGGAGTTTAACCGGATTGGTTCCACGACATTTTTTGATGTCGATGCGAACCTGCGGCCGGAGGGTAAGTCTGGGGCGCTGGTGCGCACGCTGGATTCGCACGTGACCTACTACCGTCGGTGGGCAGAAACCTGGGAATTCCAGGCCCTGCTCAAGGCGCGGGCGATGACCGGCTACCTGCCGCTGGGGCAGGACTATCTGGAACAGATTCGGCCGATGGTGTGGACGGCCTCGCAGCGCGATTCCTTCGTGGAAGACGTCCAAGCCATGCGCCGGCGCGTATTGGATAATGTGCCGGATGAGCTCAAACATCGCGAGCTCAAGCTGGGCGTCGGTGGGCTGCGCGATATTGAATTCGCGGTGCAATTGCTGCAATTGGTGCACGGTCGCTCCGATGAATCCCTGCGCGCGTTGTCGACGGTAGATGCCCTCGATGCGCTTATCTCTGCAGGCTACGTGGGCCGCGAAGACGGCACGCAGCTCATCGAGGCCTATGAATTCTTGCGCCTTTTAGAACACCGCCTGCAATTGGAGCGCTTCCGCCGCACGCACACCCTGCCGGCAGACGATGATGAAGCGGGCCTGAACTGGCTCGCGGTGATTTCGGGGTTCTCCCCGCAGGGCACAAGGTCTGCGGTGCAGGGCATGCTTGCGCATTTGCGCCGCATTAGGATGCGCATTTCCGAGTTGCACTCGCGCCTGTTTTATCGCCCACTTCTCAATTCCGTGGTGACCATGTCCGCCGATGAGCTCAAACTTTCGCCCGAGGCGGCAAAGCTACAGCTTGCGGCATTGGGCTATAGCTCGCCGGATCGCGCCTTCGAGCACCTGACCTCCTTGGCATCCGGGACGTCGCGCAAGGCACGCATTCAAGCTATCTTGCTGCCCACCTTGATGGAGTGGTTGGCAGACACCGCGGACCCGGATATGGGGTTGCTCAATTACCGCAAGCTATCTGAGGTCGCCCGGGATAAGTCGTGGTTCCTGCGGATTTTGCGGGATGAGGGGATCGTCGGCCAGCGCTTGATGCATATTCTGGGAACCTCACCATTTACCGCGGACCTTATTATCAGCGCCCCGGATTCGGTAAAGCAGCTTTCCGATGGTGCGACCGGCCCCAAGTTGCTCGAAACCAAGCCGGAGCAGGTATCTAAGGCGCTGGTTAATTCCAGCAAACGCCATGCGCACCCGGATAAGGCGGTGGCGGTCGCGCGCTCGCTGCGCAGGGTGGAGCTGGCGCGCATCGCCAGCGGCGATCTCTTAGGGATCATCCCCGTTGAGCAGGTGTGCCAAGAGCTGTCGACTATCTGGAACGCCGTTCTGGAAGCCGCCCTGCGCGCGGAGGTGCGGGCATGGCGGAACGACCACGAGGATGCGGAACCGCCGGCGCGCATTGCGGTGATTGGCATGGGCCGACTCGGCGGCCGTGAGCTTGGGTTCGGTTCCGATGCGGATGTCCTTTTCGTGGCAGAGCCTGACGCAGCAGACGATGAGGGTGAGGCCATGCGGTGGGCCATTGGGGTCGTCGATAAGCTGCGACGCCGCCTTGCCAAGCCCTCTGGGGATCCGCCCTTGGACGTTGACCTGGGCCTGCGCCCAGAGGGGCGTTCGGGTGCTGTGGTGCGCAGCATTGCCTCCTACAAGCGCTATTACCGCGAGTGGGGCGAGGCCTGGGAAATGCAGGCGCTGCTGCGCGCGGCCTTCATCGCCGGGGACGAGGAAGTGGGCGAGCGCTTTATGGAGATGATCGATGAATACCGCTACCCGGATAGCGGCGCGAGCCAATCCACCATCCGCGCCATCCGCCGCATGAAGGCCCGCGTGGATAATGAGCGCCTGCCAAGGGGAGCTGATCGCACCACCCACACGAAGCTGGGGCGCGGGGCGCTGACCGATATTGAGTGGACGGTGCAGCTGCTGATTATGATGCACGGGCACGAGCATCCCGCGCTGCGGCAGCCGGGGACCTTGCCGGTACTGGATGCGCTGGAAGAAAGCGGTGTCTTAAGCTCTGCTCAAACCAGTGACCTGCGAAAAGCATGGCTGATGGCAACGGATGCCCGCAATGCGTTAGTGCTGGTGCGCGGCAAGCGCGTGGACCAATTGCCTGGGCCGGGCCCACAACTGGCACAGGTGGCCGGCGCGGCCGGCTGGACGCCGGAGAATAACCAGGATTTCTTGGATACGTACCTGAAATTGACCCGGCACGCGCGCAAGGTGGTCGATGAAGTCTTCTGGGGAGAGGAGGAATCCTTCGAGCATTCTTAAAGTTGCCGCATAACTTGGTCTATACAGCGCTCATTCCCTTAACTTTTGAAGTATCGGACTCTAAAGTAGGAACAAGTTAGAGAAAGGATCTTTGGTATGTCATTTCAGCTGCAGCTTGATGTGGACTCCGCCACCGTTGGAGAATTGGCCGCCTTGCTTTCCGCCGCTCGCGCGGCAGGGGTACGCGATGATGACGCCCTAGAATTAGATGGCACCACGTTGACCATTGCGGTCTCGGCCCCGCAGACGGGCGCGTCCCGCGGCGGGCAGAACCTCGATGCGTTGCATCGCCAAGACGACCTTGATCGTGAGGGCGGTGCGGACTCCCGCTCGCGCGGGCGCGGCGACGGCATTGGGGAGGCCACGATTCGCTCGCTCATTGATATTTTGAATGAACGCGGCACTGGCAATTCCTCGCGCGGTAATGGTTATGGCTTCTTCGGAGGAAATTCGGATTAACATGGCTAAATCTTCGGGAGCCCACCGCAGGAAGCTTATCTACCTCTGGGGCTGTATCGCCGTGGCGACCATTATCGCCGTCGTCGTTGGCACGTGGGCAACCAGCCGCCATCACCCGCCTAAAGGGACGATGACCGTGGGTGATGCCGTAGCCGGGGGAGTGGTACAGGAAGAAGCGCCCGCTCAGGTTAATGGTGCAGTAGGAGGCGATGCGTCTTCGGAAGCCAATCGCGTGATGTCGCTGGCGAAGGCGTTGGGCATTCCCCTGGAATCGGTGCCGCGCGATATTACCCAGAATAAATCCGGAAAGTCTGATGTCCGGCAGTATCTCGAGCGCGAATTAAAGAGCGCCGTGGCCTCTGGTGAGTTGGATGAAGACGATGAAAAGGCCATCATCGGTGCCTTCGAAAAGGGGATTGTCATCCCTGCCAGCGATGGCATCGTGGCCGAAAGCGCCCCAGCGAATTAGGCCAGTGCTATGGGCACTGGAATGCCTGCGAATGGTCCCTAAGAAGTTTCAGGAAACCGGCAGACTGACGGCATGGCCTTAACAGCTCGTCTCCCTAGAGTTATCCCATAACGAAACGGTAACGAATAATGGTGTGCGTTACCGAGGGACTGGAGGAGACGATGACAATAAGCAATAGATTATCTACAACCTTGGCGGTGGCCGCAGCCATAGTATTTCCTATTAGCGGGGGATTGGCGATTGCCTTTGCGGTAAATACGGTTCCAGCAGAGACCATTGCCCAAGCCGCAACCGGGGATCCATTAATCCTGCACCTCAAGTCCGCACTCGAGGTAGCAACAGCACTAGCGAAGAGATAGCGTGCATACCCCAACTGTGCACCGCCGCTGCTGCTAAAGTTCCAGGCATGTTGGTTGATGCCATTCGCCTGAAATCCATGCCGCGGGATTATCGCCGCAGCCTGCCTGCCTTCGATTACCTAGCGGATTTAAGGCGCTTTTCCTTTACCCGCCCGGTGACGATTTTCGTCGGCGATAACGGCATAGGAAAATCCAGCCTCTTGGCTGCCATGGCAACGGATCTTGGGTGCTCTCCCAAGGGCGGCCGGATGGGGGATCCGGAAGCAATCTTGCCAGTAAGCCCGGTGGCTTGTGAGTGCACGGAGCTTATCCAGCGCGCCTACTTCCTGCGGGCGGAAACCCATGAATACCTGCTATCGCGCGAGCAATCCCCCGAGGAAACCGGCGGGCGTTCCACCCTGCCCACCCAGGTGGATGTGCAGGCCCGCTCGCACGGCGAGTCCGTCTTCGATGTGCTCTATGAGCGAGTTGACGGCGCTGGGGTCTATATTCTGGATGAACCAGAATCGGGATTGTCCGTCGTCCGGCAATTGGCATTGATTGCGGAAATCGCCCAGGCCGTTGACCGCGGTGCGCAGGTATTTATCGCCACGCATTCACCCATCCTATTAGGCTGCCCCAATGCCGATATCGTGGAATTAAATGACACCGGCTTTCAGCGCATTTCCTTTGACGAGGCCGAGGCCGTGGCCGCCACCAGGGAGTTCCTCGAAGACCCTGAGGGGACCATCAACTTTATCTTGGACCCAGACGCAGAAGATGCAGAGGCGGAGGATGCAGAGGCGGCCGACACCACGGTGGACGATGCCGAAAGACCCGAATAGACCGCTAGGTTACTTCCACGATCCTTACGGATGGCCCCGCATAGCCGCCGCGCCGGCGCAGGATGTGGGTGATGACGACACCAGCCATGCCGCACAGCCATACGGCGAGGACTGCGAGTGAGGCGGAGGTGAAATCGGGCATGGAGTAATTGGGGGCATCGGCAGAGTGATCCAAGACCATGCCGAATAATTGCGCGCCCAACATGCCGGAGGTAAACCCGCCCATATTGCCTAAGCCAGTGGCGGTGGCGACGACAGAGCGGTCCATGTTTTCGCGAATGATGTCGAAGCCATAATTCGACGTCGGCGTGCATAGCGCCAAGATGAAGGAGACCGCGGTGATGGCCGCAAGGCCCCCGCCGGTGCCGAAGGCGAAGAATAATACCCAGGTCAGCATGTGCAGGCACACAAACCCGAGCGCGACCCATGGGCGGATATTCTGCGCGCGGGAAGAAATCCGGCCATGCAGTGGCCCGACAAGAACTAGAAATACGGCCAAGAGGGTGAGTACGAGGCTGGCCTTGCCCTTGGATAGTTCCATGCCTTGGGTCATCATGGGCATGCCCCACAACATGACAAAGACAATCAGCGGCAACATGCCGCTGTAGTGAATAAAGTATGCCTGCCAGGCGATGGGCGAGGTAAAGACCGCCTTTAAGCGGGCACCGATGCTGCTGCCTTGGGAATTGGGTGGTTCCTTCTCCAGCGGAATAACCCCGAGCTTCTCTGGGGAGTCAGCGACCGCGACGGCGGCGGCAATGGCGACGAGGATGCCCACTGCACCCAAGGTCACAAATGCCGCGGTCCATCCTGCAGTTCCTAGCAACCAGAGGAAGGGGACGGCGGAGATGAATTGGCCCATCTGGCCAATGGAGGAGGTCACCTGGGTAAACATCGGTGTGCGGTGTAGCGGGAACCAGTAGGGCAGGATGCGCATCACCGATAAGAAGCCCGTGGCATCGCCTGCGCCGATGAGCACGCGCGCGAAGATGGCTACCCCGTAATTGCTGGTAAAGCCGAGTATGACCTGGCCAACGCCCATAATGACGGCGCCCACGACGAGCAGGATGCGGGGGCCAAATTTATCGATCAGCATGCCGGTGGGGATCTGCGCGATGGCATACACGCCCAATTGCACGGAGGTAAATACCGCGATGCGCCCGGCATCGACGTCGAAGCGCTCGATGGCATCGAGGCCGGCTACGCCGAAGGAAGACCGCCCGGTGATGGCTACGAGGTAGACCGCCATGGCCGCGATCCAAATCATTAACGCCTGGGTTGTGATAACTTCTCTGGGATTTGGCTGCGACATGGCTGATACCTTACGCGTTAACTACTAGGATTCATCTTGTGAAGTATATTTCGACCCGTGATACCACCGGCCAGCCCGCATCCTTTACGGATATCCTTTTAGGAGGGCTCGCGCCCGATGGTGGCCTCTACCTGCCTGAAACCTACCCGCAACTAGATTCCGCCACGTTGGATGCGTGGCGCGATGTGGTTAAAACCGACGGCTATGCCGCCCTTGCGGCTGAGGTCATCAAGCTGTTTATCGATGATATTCCAGAGGAAGATCTGGATAAAATCGCAGCCCGGGCATATACCAGCCCGAAATTTGCCTCCCCAGAGATCGTGCCGGTCACTGAGCTTGGCGATGCCCTCTTTATCGGCCACCTGTCCGAGGGCCCCACTGCTGCATTTAAAGATATGGCCATGCAGCTTTTGGGCGAGCTTTTTGAATACGAGCTCGCTCGCCGCGGGGAGACGCTGAATATTTTGGGCGCTACCTCTGGCGATACCGGCTCTTCCGCCGAGTACGCCATGCGCGGGCGCGACGGCATCCGCGTTTTCATGTTGACCCCAGCCGGGCGCATGACCGCGTTCCAGCAGGCGCAAATGTTTGGCCTAGATGACCCGAATATCTTCAATATCGCCCTCGACGGTGTCTTTGATGATTGTCAGGACGTGGTAAAGGCCGTCTCCAGCGATGCGGAATTTAAGGCCAACTACCGCATCGGCGCGGTCAACTCCATCAACTGGGCACGCCTGTTGGCCCAGGTTGTTTACTATATTTCCTGCTGGATCAAGGTCACCGATAATAACGAGCAGAAGGTATCCTTTAGCGTTCCCACCGGTAACTTTGGCGATATCTGCGCTGGGCATATCGCGCGCAGCATGGGCCTTCCCATCGATCGCCTCATCGTGGCGACGAATGAGAATGACGTCTTGGATGAGTTCTTCCGCACCGGCAACTACCGCCCGCGTCCGGCCGCGGAAACCATGGCCACCTCGTCGCCGTCTATGGATATTTCCCGCGCCTCCAACTTCGAGCGCTTCGCCTTCGATCTTTTAGGACGCGATGCCGCCTGCGTTGCGGATCTCTTTGGCACCAAGGTCAAAGAAGGCGGGTTTAACCTTGAAGAAGAGCTCATCACGGCCGCGCGTGAAGACTACGGTTTCTTGTCCGGTTCCTCCACCCATGATGATCGCCTTGCCACCATCAAGGATGTCCACGAGCGCTATGGTTACCTGACGGATCCGCACACGGCCGATGGCATCAAGGTGGCGCGTGCGGCCCAAAAAGAGGGCGTGACGACGCCCATTATCTGCCTGGAAACGGCGCTGCCGGTAAAATTCAGTGAAACCATTACCGAGGCCATCGGGAGCGCGCCGCAACCACCAGAGCGTTTCGCTGACATCCTGGACGCGGAACGTCACGTGGCGGATCTGCCCAACGATGCGGCAGCGGTGAAGGACTTTATTACCTCGAGCATCAAGAACACGGAGGTGTAGCAACCACATGGCATTAGAAAACTTCGCCGGACCGGAGCACTATACCGAATTCGATCCGGAAAAATTCATCCGCGACTTAAAAGCACAAGCAGAGGCGGATAAGGAAGAACAGGACAAGGACTCTGCAGGTGACGCGGGTACGGATAGCCAGTAGCCTGCTGGCAGCAGCAGGGCTGTTTATGGTGGCATCGTGTAGCACCGATGCCACCCAGCAGCAGGATGGGGTGGTTGCGCAATCCACCGACACGCCACCGCCGGCGCCGCCGAACGAGTTTTATGAGCCCGCGGTGGTGCCGGTGCCCCCAGGCGCCGCGCTGAATTTAACCACGAGTGACCCGCAGCCGGGCGAGTACTTTAACTTCCAGTCCTGCACCGCGGCGTGGTCCTTCGCGCTTGCCGATGGCCGCACCATCGCCGTGACAGCCTCCCATTGCGGCAAACCTGGCGATAAGGTCTGGGCCGGAACCCAAGAGGGCGATTTTGTATACCCAGCCGATCCAGTAGGCGAGGTGATCTATTCGGATTTCTTTGCCGAGGAGACCAATCACTTAGACGTTGCCTTTATCGAGCTGTACCGCGATGCGCAGTACTTCACCCCAGGCGAGGTAGCCACCACCGTAGCCACGCAGCTGAACAAGTTGCCGGATGCGGTGTGCAAGCTGGGCAGTTCCACCATTGTGACCTGTGGGAACGTAAAAAACGCCGTGGATTCCACGCAGCTCAACTACCAGGGCCTAGAACACGATTCCAACGCTGCCTTGGCGGAGATGTGCAGTGCCGTCGGGGATTCCGGCGGGCCCGTTTACGGCGATGTGGATGGCCGGCAGACCATTGTGGGGCTGGTTTCTGGAATCACCGAGCCTTTGGACGAGGGGCATAGCTGCGAAGACACGCAACAAAACATCGACGTGGCCTTTACCACCGCACCGGATATCCAGGAATTGGCACTGAAGGTCCTCGGCCCCGTGGCATAGGATCAGGCACAATTGGCTACGCTAGGTGGTATGCCAACGCCTGATTATATTGTGAAGCTGCGCGAATCCATCGGCCACGATCAGATCTTCGTCCCCGCGTGCAGCGCCATCATTCTCCGCGATGTACCAACCGGTGCGGCCCTGTGGGAGGTGCCGTCCGTACTGCTAGTCAAGCGTGCCGATAATGCCGTGTGGACCCCGGTCGAAGGCATCTGCGAGCCGGGCGAGGAGATTACCACCACCGCCTTGCGCGAGGTCAAGGAAGAGGTGGGCCTCGATGCCAAGGTGGAAGCGCTCCTCGGTGTTGGCCAATCCGGTCCGGTGACCTATCCCAATGGCGATGAATGCATGTTCATGAGCACCGCGCTGCGCCTATCTGTCGCCGACGGCGCCGAGCCCGTCATCAGCGATGAAGAAAATACCGAAGCGCAGTGGTTCTCGGTGGCCCACCTCCCGGATAGCGTGTCGCGGCGCCATCGCCTGATGATCGCGGATGCCGTGGCGCACCTCAAGCACCCGCAAGGCTTTTCTCCCCGCATGGGCTGGATGAAGCGCAGCGAGCAGCCCGGGCTCTAGCGCGTTTCCTCCGCGCCTATGAGCAGTCGCTTTAACTCCTGCGCGCTGTTCGCTACGACCAGCTCTTGGGCGATGCACTCCCTGGCCTCTTCCACGTCTTCGTCGTAACCGCAGCAAATGACCGTGGCATCGATAGTCATCAGCAGCTTGCTGCGGCGCGCCAGCTCAAAAAATAGCTCGCTATCGTCTGGCCCCCATTCCCAGGCGGTGCCATAGAAATCCTGGGCGCCATCGCCAAGCCAGGAGGTTTCAAGCGCTAGGCTTGCTCGGAATAAAAAGACCCCGTCGCGCCGCAAGCCGGCGAGCACCTCCCGCACCCCGGCAAGGTCCGCAGCATCCCAGGCAATGAAGGTAATAGGCGAAGAGCTCATGGCCCGATGATAGACGAGGGAAGACATCACCTAGTGAGTCAGTTCTTTGCGTGTGCGGCCCTCCCAGAGCCAGCCTAAGAAGCGCGCTGAGCACAGGCACCAGTGAGCGATAAGCAGCAGGGGAATGCTCAGCGCGATAACGTCAAGCCATTCTGAACCATTGACCAATGCGGTCTGGTGCCCGCCCATGCTCACGGTGCCAGGCGGAAAGGTGCACGCCCACCACGCAGGGGGAATAGGGAACCCAGCGGGCTGCTTGCGGATAAAAGTTCACCATCGCATACAGCGATAACGGGATGGCGATGGCGAGCGCGATAAGCCCGTAGTACACGGAGACACTGCCGGGGTAGAGGATCTGCATTGCGGTAGTAGATTGCCCAACCACGCCCAGTGGCACCCACGCGGTGGCGGATTTTCCACCGCTAAAATCCACTTTGCCGTGCCACGCCGCCCAGTAGACGTAGACAAATACCGGGACTGCCGTCAGCAAAGACATAGCGAAGAGCGCGGTACCCATGATGTGGTAAATCTGCCCGTAATCGCGGGCCAACCACCCGGCTACCGATGCCGAAATCATTGGCCCTACCAAGGGGAGACCCCAGGTAAAGCGCGGCTCTCCATCGAAGCGAGTGAGCTGAATGCCCCACGTGATGACGGTGACGGGACCACCTACCCAAAAGCCGACGAGGCGGAATATTCCAATGTCCGTCAAACCGGATAATGCCGCCCCAAGCGCGAGGACGCCGATGAAAAACATGGACCATTCCGCCATGGTGGTCCGCTCAAACCGCGGACTGCGATAGCGCGCGTAACCGGCAGTCAGCACGACGAAGATGGCGCATGCAAGTGCGGCAAATACACCAGCGGCAACAAACATGTCTTCTTCAACCAACATGCGCGAGACGATGGAGGTGCCCATGAGGCTGCCGGCCCATGCAGGCCCAGGAGGGGGAAGTTGGTGGATTTTATCAGTCACTACCCAGATTCTAATTTCACCCGAATCCGCATACTAAGACCGAGCCGCTTTTTACCTGGTGAAAACCCTCATGTGTGCTGCAGAGAGCGTCCATCCTCAAAGTGGGCAGCGATTATGGCGAAGCTCTCGGATATACCTAGCAGTGCCACCGCAAACAAAAGAAAGCAGCCACCTAAGCATTGGTTAGGTGGCTGCCTGTAACGGAAGCTAGCTGAGAACTAGCAGCGACGATTTAGCAGTCGAAGTAGAGCTCGAACTCCTGCGGGGTGGGACGCAGGCGCACGGGGTTGATCTCGTTTTCGTACTTGTAGTTGATGTAGGTCTCGAGGAGATCCTCGGTAAAGACATCGCCCTCGGTCAGGAAGTCCATGTCTTCCTTCAGAGCCTCTAGGGAGGCCTCCAGGGAGGTCGGTGCCTGTGGGATGGACTCGGCCTCTGCTGGCGGCAGCTCGTAGAGGTCCTTATCCACTGGGGCGTGCGGCTCGATGCGGTTCTTCACGCCATCCACACCGGCCATCATCATGGCGGCAAAGGCCAGGTATGGGTTGCTGGATGGGTCCGGAGCGCGGAACTCGATGCGCTTAGCCTTCGGGTTGGAACCGGTGATCGGGATGCGGATCGCAGCCGAACGGTTGCGCTGGGAGTACACCAGGTTGATAGGCGCCTCGAAGCCAGGAACCAAGCGGTGGTAGGAGTTCAGCGTTGGGTTGGTAAAGGCGAGCACGGCGCCCGCGTGGTGGAGGATGCCGCCGATGAAGTAGCGGGCGATATCGGAAAGCCCGGCGTAGCCAGCCTCATCGTGGAAGAGGGGCTCGCCGTCCTTCCACAGAGACATGTGGGCGTGCATGCCGGAACCATTATCGCCGGCCAGCGGCTTAGGCATGAAGGTCGCGGTCTTGCCCCACTCCTGGGCGGTGCGCTTGACCACGTACTTGAAGGTCTGGATGTCATCGCCGGCGTGCAGCAGCGAGTTGAAGCGGTAGTTGATCTCGTTTTGTGCCGCGCCCACCTCGTGGTGGAAACGCTCGATCTCAAATCCGACCTCTTGCAGGTTGGCCACGATGTCATCGCGGACCTCGCTGTGCTTATCGTACGGCGGGGTGGGGAAGTAGCCGCCCTTTACGCGGGTCTTGTAACCGGTATTGGGGGTGCCGTCCAGGTTGGTCTCGTTATCGCGGTTCCACCAGCCTTCGTTCGAGTCCACCTCGTAGAAACCGTGCTGCATATCGGTGCCAAAGCGCACGGAATCGAAGAGGTAGAACTCGGCCTCGGCGCCAAAGTTACAGGTATCGGCGATGCCCGTGGACTGCAAGTATTCCTCAGCCTTGCGGGCAATATTGCGCGAGTCACGGGTAAAGGGCTCAAAGGTAAAAGGATCGTGGACGAAGAACTTGATATTCAGGGTCTTCGCCGAACGGAAGGGATCGATATGCGCGGTGGCCGGATCCGGCAGCAGCGTCATATCGGATTCTTCAATGGTGGTAAACCCACGAATGGAAGAACCATCAAAGGCCAAGCCATTTTCGGCATCTTCTTCAGTAAATTCGCTGGCAGGGATGGAAAAGTGGTGCTCGGTGCCGGGGACGTCCGTAAAGCGGACATCCACGAACTTTACGTCCTCATCCTGAATATATTGGACGATGTCCTGCACTGTCTCGAAAGACAAGATTGCCTCCTGTTTGTTGGCCGATGAATTATCTGCCTATAGCCTACTAGTTTTATCCGGCCGGTATGGCCAATAGCCTCGTTTCACTTCTGAGTGAGGGGCAACTAAATTGGTGAGCATGGCAGACAAGCGCACGTGGCTCGATGGGCCCAATATTCCGGGCGAATATGATGATGCAGGAACCCCCGGACGGTGGCCTGGTGAAAACCTGGGCCTGCCGGAATCCGGACCCGGATCCATGGCGTCGGTTGGCCGCCGCGCAGGCGCCGTTGCCATTGACTGGATCATTTGCATGCTGCTGGCCAACGTCATCCACATGGTCACCACGCAGCTTGGCGGCGTGTCCTTTTTAGGCTATGCGCTCTGGGCATTAATGGGCATCGTATGTGGCTGGCTGTTCGCACGCACCCCAGGCATGCTCATCCTCGGTATGGGCGTGGCCCGCCTGGACGTGCCGGGCGCGCAGGTGGGGCTCTGGCGCGCGGCCGTGCGCACGCTGCTGACCGGCGTCATCTTCCCAGCCGCCATGGTGGATGCGGACGGGCGTGGCATGCACGACCGTGCGACGGGCACTATCGTTATCAACTCTTAGCGGTGCGCGGGGATAAGTCCCGCGCACCGTATAGCCACGAAAACCACGACAGTCCCTGCAACCTTTCCCAATCGGGTGTTTGCAGGGACTGTTTGTGTTGTGAAACAAGGCGAGAGCTGAAAGCCCGGCCAAGGCGTGTGGCTAAAGCAGTGTTTAGCCCTTGCCCTTGCGCTGTTGCGCGCGGCGCATGCGGCGGTTCATGCCGGACATGTTCTGCGCCTGCTGCGGCATTGGGCCCTTGGGCATGCCCGGCATCGTCCCAGGCATGGAGTCCATGGCCTCAATGCGGCGGATATTGTCGTAGGTGGCGTTCTTATTGTAGTTGCGCGGCAGCTTCATGAGATGGTTGCGCAGCTTGGATACCGGCACCTCGTCTTCGCCGGTGCCGACGTAGACCTCATAGATCGGTACGCCGCCGGCAATCTTGTCCACGCGCTTTTTCAGCTGGTTAAGGGTGGGGCGAAGGCGGTTCTTATTGCCCTCGCACACGAAGATGACGCCCGCATTGCCGATGACCCGGTGGATAAGGTCCTGCTGGCGGGTGGCGGCGATGCCAGACTTTACGGACCACACGATGCCGACGGTATTGCGCAGCTGCTGCTCCAAGGCCCAACCGGCGGCGCCGGGCTGGTCTTCGACGCGCTTGTACATATCGCGTTCCAAGCGGCGGGTAAATAGGAACATCGCCAAAAGCGCACCCAAGCCCAAGCCGATAATCAGCATGAACCACTGGCCATTAAAGAGCAGGCCAATGAGGAAGAACAGTAGGCCGACGCCGAGGAAGGCGGCCAGCATGATAGGGATGAGAGCCTTATCCTGCTTGCGCTGCAAATTGAATGCCTGCCACAACTGTGACCAGGTTTGCTTACGCTTTTGGCGCTTGGCCGCGCGTTCTTGCTTCTTGGCAGCTTTCAGGGCTGCTTTGTCATCTTTCGCCATGGTTCCTACTTTAAAGGTCAGGTGACATAAATGTTAAACGGCCCCCGCAGATGGCGAGGGCCGAGTAAGAATATTCCGCGGTTTAGCGCACGGTTGCCGCGACCGAATTAGCATTGGCCGGAGTCTTGGCCATGCGGGTGGTCACCGGGGTTTCCTTGGAAGGGCCGTACTTATCCAGCAAAGTGGATGCCTCCTGGGCGGTAGCGCCCTGGGACGTTTCCTTCAGGTGCTGGAGGTTTTCCGGCAATTCCAGGCCGCGCTTTTCCATGGCCTGCACGTACAGGCGGCCGGCGCGGTAGGAGGAGCGAACCAGCGGGCCGGACATGACGCCGCCGAAGCCCAGCTCCTTGGCCAGCTTGGAGTGGGCCACGAATTCCTCCGGGCGCACCCAGCGCTCGATGGGGTGGAAGCGCGGGCCGGGGCGCAGGTACTGGGTGATGGTGATGATGTCACAGCCAGCCTCGCGCAGGTCGCGCAGTGCTTCCTCGACTTCGTCCTCGGTCTCGCCCATGCCCAAAATCAGGTTGGACTTGGTAATAAGGCCGTAGTCGTGGGCCTGGCGGATGACATCGAGGGAGCGCTCGTAGCGGAAGGCCGGGCGGATGCGCTTGAAGATGCGCGGCACGGTCTCCAGGTTGTGCGCGAAGACCTCCGGTTGTGCCTCAAAGACCTCTTCGAGCAGGTCTGGCTTGCCAGAGAAATCCGGGGTGAGGTTCTCCACGCCGGTGTGCGGGTTGAGCTCGTGGATCTTGCGCACGATCTCCGCATATAGCCACGCGCCCTCATCTGGGAGGTCATCACGGGTCACACCGGTAATGGTGGTGTAGTTAAGGTCCATTTCCTGGATGTTTTCGGCCACGCGGCGCGGCTCGTCGCGGTCAAGCGGCTCCGGCTTGCCGGTAGCGATATCGCAGAAGTCGCAACGGCGGGTGCACTTATCGCCGCCGATGAGGAAGGTTGCCTCGCGGGATTCCCAGCATTCGTGGATATTCGGACAACCGGCTTCTTGGCAGACGGTGTGCAGGGAAGCGCCGGCCACGCGGGACTTCATGTCCTCATAGCCCGGTCCGGTGCGTACCTGGTTGCGGATCCACCGCGGCTTTTGTTCGATGGGCGACTCCGCATTTTTCTTCTCAATGCGGAGCATCTTGCGTCCTTCAGGCTTTACAGTCACAAATACTCACTTTATCGATTAAAGATGGTGATGGCTAATAGCTCTTCTAGGTTCAAGGCGCGCGGGCGCACAACTATTCCACGCTAGCCCCAAACTAGGGCCACGGGGCTTAAGCCTGCGCTTGCCGACGCCGCTCCCGCGCCTTCTCATTCGCAAGCTTCGTGGGATCGGGCGCGGAACCGAAACTGTGGTCGGCGACGGTGAGGCGGCCCGAGAGGGCATCATCAAGCGCCCGCAAAAGCGGTTTAGCGGCTTCCTCCATCGTGACCTCGCGGCCGAGTTCTAGCGACAGCGTGGTGATATCTGCATCATCGATGCCACAGGCCACGATGTGATCGTAATACTCCAGCGTATTGCTGCAATTGAGCGCTAGGCCGTGCATGGTAACCCCGCGGGTAATGCGGATTCCCAGCGCCGCAATCTTGCGATCGCGCTGCGAGGCGGAAGGATCTTTAGCCTGGGTGGTAGAAGGAACCCACACCCCAGAGCGGCCGTCGATGCGGCCTGCGGTAGTCACGCCCAGCTCGCGCACCGCCTGGATGGTGGCCTCCTCGAGGCGGCGGACATAATCGACAACATCGACAGGCTCCGCCAGCTTGATGATGGGGTAGAGCACCAACTGCCCCTCGCCATGCCAAGTAATACGCCCGCCGCGGTCCACGGTGATAACCGGCAGATCGTTATCCGGCATGTCCTCAGGCTGTGTGCGCTTGCCCGCGGTGTAGATATTGGGGTGTTCGACCACTAAGACCACATCGTCCTGCGTGCCCTGCGCGCGCGCCGCCGCCACCTCCGCCTGGTAATCCCATGCCTCTTGGTAATCCATGCGGCCCAAGTGGCGTATTTCAAGGGGGTTGTCCGAGGCGCGAATGGAGCGTTCAGCGGGAAAGAAAGGATCGCGTGGTGCAGTCATAATCTCTAGTGTCGTCTTCTTTGGTGGGGAAAAGCAAAGCGAGGAAAAGCAAAGCGGGAGAATGCCATGGCATCCTCCCGCCTTATTTTATGTTCGAGGGTGTCGAACGAACCGCCTTTTAGTCTAGGCCGTTAGCGGAGGCGTATTCGTCAGCCTCCATGAGCTCGCCTGCTTCATCCACCTCGACCTCGAAGAGCCAGCCTTCACCGAAGGGGTCGTTGTTGATGACGGCGTAGTCATCGTGCACGGCATCGTTGACGGCCTTCACGGTGCCGGTGACCGGGGAGAAAAGGTCAGACACGGACTTGGTGGATTCGACCTCGCCACAGGAATCGCCGGCGGTGACGGTATCGCCTACCTCTGGCAGTTCTGCGAAGACGACCTCGCCCAGGCGGTCTGCGGCCACGGAGGTGATACCGATGCGAACGGTCTTGCCTTCTACGGCGTCCTTGGCGGCGTTAACCCATTCGTGGTCTTCGGAGTAGGAAAAGTCTTGGGGCAGGTTAGACATGATATGGAGTCCTTTCGGGCTGAATATTTAGGGTGTGCGGGTGGCTTACTTATCGCGCTTGTAGAACGGCAACGCGGTTACCTCAAAAGGATAACGCTTGCCGCGGATTTCTACCTCGACTGCGGTGCCCGGTTCGAGCTCCGCGCTGGTATCGAGCAGCGCAATGGCCACTGGGTGGCCAAGAGTGGGGGAGGGCTGGCCAGAGGTGACGGTGCCGACCTTGGTGTCATTGAGGAAGACCTCGGCGCCGGCGCGCGCGGCGCGGCGCTGATCCGAGGTGAGCCCGGAGATAACGACCTGCGGGCCTTCCTCGGCGCGCTTGCGGATGACCTCAGCGCCGACGAAGTCCGCTTCCTTTTTGGCAAAGGCGCGCGACATTCCCGCCTCTACCGGGGTGATTTCGCGGGAGAGCTCGTTGCCGTAGAGCGGCATGCCGGCCTCCAGGCGCAGCGAATCGCGCGCGGCTAGGCCGCACGGCTTGATGTCATATTCCGCGCCCGCCTTGAGCAACTCTTCCCACAGCTGCGGGGCATCGGAGTTGTAGACGATGAGCTCGAAGCCATCCTCACCGGTATAACCGGTGCGCGCGATGATGGCGAAGGTGCGCGCTACCTTGCCCATCGTGGCGGCGTAGTAGCCCAGCTCGTAGACGGCCTCTTGCTTATTGTCCTCTACCAGCGGGACGAGGATCTCTGCGGCCTTGGGGCCCTGCACGGCGATCATGGCAACATCGCGGGACTCGTTCTTGAGCTCAACGTCAAAACCCTCGGCGCGCTTATTGAGCTCGTCCCAGACGATATCGGCATTGCCGGCATTGGGCACAACGAGGAACTTTTCTTCCTCGAAGCGATAGGAAATCAGGTCATCGATGATGCCGCCGTCTTCAGCGGTGATCATGGAGTACTTGGCCTTGCCCACCTTCAGCGAATCCAGGTTCGAGATGAAGGAGTAGGACAAGAACTTGCCGGCATCGGGCCCATTGACCCAGATTTCTCCCATGTGGGAGAGATCAAACAGGCCGGCGCTGGTGCGAACGGCGCGGTGTTCTTCCAGTTCGCTGTTGTACTTCAGCGGCATATTCCACGGCCCAAACGCCGTGAAGGTAGCGCCGAGTTCCTCGTGCTTGGCATTGAGCGGGGAGGTTAGAAGTTCGGACATTGTTACTCCTCGGAATTGTCGATCTCGAATGCTTCTGGCGGCGGGCAGCTGCACACCAGGTTACGGTCGCCGTAGGCCTCATCGAGGCGGCGAACCGGTGGGAAATACTTGTAGCTATGCAGTAGGGATTTGACCGGCCACGCGGCCTTGTCGCGGCCGAAGGAGTACTCCCAGTTATCGGTAGCCACCGACTCAGCCGTAAACGGTGCGTGGTGGATAACGGAGTCCTCGTAGGCCACCTCACCGTCGATGATCTCCTGGATTTCGGTGCGGATGGTGCGCATGGCTTCGATGAAGCGATCCAGCTCGCCCTTGTCTTCAGACTCGGTGGGCTCAATCATCAAGGTGCCGGCCACGGGGAAGGCCAGGGTGGGGGCATGGAAGCCGAAGTCGATGAGGCGCTTGGCCACATCGGCGGCGGTGACCCCGGAGGCATCGGTAAGCTCGCGCAAATCGATGATGCACTCGTGCGCCACCAAGCCCTCGTTGCCGGTGTAGAGGACAGGGAAGTACTCGTTGAGCGAGGCCGCCAGGTAGTTTGCGCCCAATACGGCGTGGCCGGATGCGGCGGCAAGGCCCTCGGCACCGGTCATGGCCAGGTAAGCCCACGAAATGGGCAGGACGCCGGCGGAGCCGTACTTGCTGCCGGTAATGGGAACACCCTGGCCCACCGGGGTTTCCGCGGTGGCGTCAAGCTCAGGGGACGCGGCATCGCTGGGCAGGAACGGGATGAGGTGCTCTGCCACCGCTACCGGGCCAACGCCCGGGCCGCCGCCACCGTGGGGAATGGTGAAGGTCTTGTGCAGGTTGAGGTGGGAAACATCGCCGCCGAAATCGCCCGGGCGAGCCCAGCCGGTCAGCGCGTTCATGTTGGCGCCATCGATGTAGACCTGGCCGCCGACCGCGTGCACCTTATCGCACACATCGCGCACCTCGGGGTCGAAGACGCCGTGGGTGGAAGGGTAGGTGACCATGATGCCGGCGATGTGGTTGCCGTGTTTTTCGATCTTTTCTTCCAGGTCCGCGACATCAATGGAGCCGTCCTCGGCGGTCTTGACCACGGCGACGCGCAGGTTTGCGAGGGTCGCAGAGGCGGCGTTGGTGCCGTGCGCGGAGGCCGGAATGAGCACGACATCGCGCTCATTATCGCCATTGGCCACGTGGTAGCGGCGAATGGCCAATAGACCCGCCAACTCGCCCTGGGATCCGGCATTGGGCTGGATGGAGACCTTGGCATAGCCGGTAAGCTCGGCGAGCCAGCCTTCGATTTCTTCCACCAGCGCGCGCCAACCCGTCGTGGTTTCTTCCGGGGCATATGGGTGGATGCCGGCGAATTCTGGCCAGGAGATGGGCTCCATGGCCGCGGTGGGGTTGAGCTTCATGGTGCACGAGCCCAGCGGAATCATGGAACGATCCAGCGCCAAGTCCTTGTCCGCGAGCTTGCGCAGGTAGCGCAGCATCTGGGTCTCGGAGTGGATAGAGTGGAAAATCTCGTGCTCCAGCGGTTCCTCGGCGCGCTGCAGGTTCTCCGGCAGCTCAAAGTTCGCTTCCGCCGGGTTGGCACCGAAGGCCTCTGCCAGGTGTGCGACATCGCGGGCCGTAGCGGATTCACCGAAGGATACGGATACCTTGTCCGTGCCAATCGCGCGCACCAAGTAGCCCGCATCCTGCAGGTCGGCCTTGATCTTCTGCGCGTCCACACCGCTAACGGTAACGGTATCGAAGAAGTCCCTTGCCGTAATCTCCAGTCCGGCATCCACGATGGCCTGGGCGAAGGAGGAGGCCAAGCCGTGCACGCGCTCGGCGATGTCCTTCAGGCCCTTCGGCCCGTGGTAGACGGCGTACATCGAGGCCACGTTGGCCAAAAGGGCCTGAGCGGTACAGATATTGGAGGTCGCGCGCTCGCGGCGGATGTGCTGCTCGCGGGTTTGCAGCGCCAAGCGGTAGGCCGGGCGGCCATCAGCATCCTTGGAGACGCCGACGATGCGGCCCGGCATCTGGCGCTTGAGCTTATCTGTTACCGCCATGTAGGCAGCGTGCGGGCCGCCGAAGAAGAGGGGCACGCCAAAGCGCTGGGACGAACCCAAGACGATATCGGCACCCAAGTTGCCGGGGCCTTCCAGAAGCAGCAGGGACAGTGGGTCAGTGACCACGGAGGCCAACGCGCCGCGGGTGTGCAGCTCTTCAATCAGGGCAGAGGGATCGAAAATTTCGCCTTCGGTGCCGGTGTAGGCGATGACGGCACCGATGAGGTCTTCACCCACCAAGCCCTCGCGCACGTCCACGATCTCTACCTCGAGGTCAATGGCGCGGGCGCGCTCAGCGGCAACGGTAAGCACCTGCGGATGCAGGCGGGAATCCAGCACGACGCGGCGGCCCTTCTTTACCGCGCGCGACATCAGACCGACGGCCTCGGCGGTGGCGGAAGCCTCATCCAACAGGGAAGCATTCGCGATGGGCAGCCCCGACAAAGACTCGATCATGGTCTGGAAGTTGAGCAAGGCCTCCAAGCGGCCCTGGGAAATCTCGGGCTGGTACGGGGTGTACGCGGTATACCAGCCGGCATCCTCAAGCAGGCCGCGGCGGATGACGGCCGGGGTCAGGGTGTCTGAGTAGCCCTGGCCGTAGAAGGGCTTCAGCACCGTGTTTTGATTGGCGAACTCCCGCAAAGCGGCCTGTGCCCCGTCTTCAGAGAGCGCTTCTGGCAGGTGGGGAAGTTCCTTAGCGCGGATCTTGGGGGGAATGGCGGCATCGACAAGCGCTTGCACGCTGTCGTAGCCCACCGTGCCGAGCATGGCGGACTGCTCGGCAGAATCCGGCCCTAGGTGGCGGGAGATGTAATCCATCTGTGAGGTCTCCTTCATCGGGTGCAATGGTCTTAACCGCCCCTAAGTATATGTTTAATAACCGGTAAAAACAGCGCCCTTGACAAACTTTTATGCAGTAACTCACCGATGAAAATGTGTTGTAGCCCGCTTACCTCCCACTTAGTGAAATATGTCCTGTAGTGCCGGGATAAAACTCCTCTGATATTTGTGCCGGAAGTTCTCCCGCTACACCCCCGCGGAGTACCCCAGGCATGACAAAACCTCCCGTCCCCTTCGCGGGGAAGGAGCGGGAGGTATGCCAGTTAGCTAACTGCTTTTAGATATCGAGGTCAGCCTCGAAGTCTGCAGTCTCCAGGCGGTCCTTGATGGTGGTGATGAAGCGACCAGCGTCTGCACCATCGATGACCTGGTGGTCGTAGGTGAATGGCAGGAAGCACATCTGGCGGATGGCGATGGCGTCCTGGCCGTTCTCGTTGACCACGACGGCGCGCTTCTGGATAGCCGCGGTACCCAGGATTCCGGCCTGTGGCGGAACCAGGATCGGGGTATCGAGCAGGGCGCCCTCGGAACCGATATTGGTCACGGTGAAGGTCGCACCGGTCAGGTCATTCGGCTTCAGCTTGTTATTGCGGGCCTTATCAGCCAGCTCTGCAATCTGCTGCGCGATTTCCGGCAAGGACAGGTCCTGTGCCTTGTGGATGACCGGGGTGAGCAGACCCTTCGGGGTGTCTACGGCAATGGCGACGTTGACATCCTCGTGGTAGGTCATCTCCTTGGTCTCTGGGTCATAGGAGGCGTTCACGTTCGGGTGGGAAACCAGAGCCTCAGTGGTGGCCTTCACAATGAACGGCAGGAAGGACAGGTTGGCGCCGTACTTATCAATGAACGCCTGCTTGCTCTTCTTGCGCATATCCCAGATAGGAGTCATGTCGACTTCCTGCACGTGGGTCAGCTGTGCGGAAATCTGCAGCGCTTCCACCATCTTGGTAGCGGTGATTTCGCGGATGCGATTGACCTTCTTGGTGGTGCCGATAAGCTCCTGCTTTTCCGGATCTACGGACTTGGTGGACCAGCGTGCGCGTGGGGAGTCAGCAGCCTTCTTATCGTCGCCTGCCGATGCCTTCGCATCGCCCTCGCCAGCAGCGGCCAAGACGTCCTGCTTGCGGATGCGTCCGCCTACACCGGTGCCCTCAATGGAGTTGAGGTCCACGCCGTGCTTATCAGCCAGCTTGCGCACCAACGGGGTGACGTATGGAACGTTATCGCCGTTGTTGACCTTGGCGGAGGTGTTCAGGGAGGAATCCTGCTTCGGCTCTTCCTTCTTCTCCTCCTTGGCAGGCTCGGACTTGTCTTCCTTCTTGTCCTCGGACTTGGTTTCTTCCTTGTCTTCGGACTTGTCGTCGTCGGAGTCGGAGTCGTCAGAGTCGTCGGAGGATGGTGCGGCGTTTTCGTCGCCGACGCGGGCGATTGCTTCGCCGACCTCGATGGTTTCGTCTTCTTCTGCGAGGATTTCTACCAGGGTGCCGGCAACGGGGGAAGGAATTTCGGTGTCTACCTTGTCGGTGGAGACCTCGAGTAGTGGTTCGTCTACCTCGACGGTGTCGCCGACGGACTTGAGCCACTGGGTAATGGTGCCCTCGGTGACGGATTCGCCGAGTTCTGGCATTTCGACATCGGTGGTCTCGCCGGAGGACTTGGCGGAGGAATCAGACTTGGACTCTTCCTTCTTGTCCTCGGACTTGGTTTCTTCCTTGTCTTCGGACTTGTCGTCGTCGGAGTCGGAGTCGTCAGAGTCGTCGGAGGATGGTGCGGCGTTTTCGTCGCCGACGCGGGCGATTGCTTCGCCGACCTCGATGGTTTCGTCTTCTTCTGCGAGGATTTCTACCAGGGTGCCGGCAACGGGGGAAGGAATTTCGGTGTCTACCTTGTCGGTGGAGACCTCGAGTAGTGGTTCGTCTACCTCGACGGTGTCGCCGACGGACTTGAGCCACTGGGTAATGGTGCCCTCGGTGACGGATTCGCCGAGTTCTGGCATTTCGACATCGGTGGTCTCACCGGAAGCCTTGGAGCTGGAACCGGACTTCTTCTCGTCCTTGTCTTCCTTTTCCTCGGACGTGGATTCTTCCTTGTCCTCAGACTTGTCACCGTCGGAGTCATCAGAGTCATCGGACGAGGAGCCAGCCTCGTCTTCATCACCGATGAGCGCGATGACCTCGCCGACCTCGATGGTGTCGTCTTCTTCGGCCTTGATTTCTAGGATGGTGCCTGCAACGGGGGAGGGGATTTCGGTGTCTACCTTGTCGGTGGAGACCTCGAGCAAAGGCTCGTCCACCTCGACGGTGTCGCCGACGGACTTAAGCCACTGGGTAATGGTGCCTTCGGTTACGGACTCGCCCAGCTCGGGCATCTCAACGGAGTTCGCCATGAGTTTTAAGACTCCTCGAAAAGTTGGAAGTATTCTATCGCTACCGCACAATCTTACAGCGTGATGCCCGTCATCGTGCAGTAGTGGGGTTAGTAATACCCTCCATGCGGGTAAACTAGTGGGTTATGTTCAACCTCTTCCGCCGCAATAAGTCCCGATCGCCACTGCGACCGCCCCGCGGTCCGGGAGAAACTATCCGCCCAGAAGATGAACAAGAGCTCAAAATGTGGGCCGCCGATAAGGCATTTATTGAGGCATTTATCGAGCCAGAGACCGTGGTCAATGAAATGTCCGTGGTCGTTGTGGATGAAAAGGGTGAGTTTATTCGCCGGCGCATCGGCGGGCCGAAGGGGATTGACGCGGTAGGAAAACTGTTGCAGTGCGACGTTTTTGATGTCGAAGAAACCGGGTACCCCCAACGCATGCGCGAGCGCATGGAACGCCAACGCATCTTGCGTAAAAGGGAAGAACAGCGCCTTCGCCGCGCCCGCTTTGAGCGCGGCGAAAACCCTGATTCGGGGCAGGACTTAAGTTAATCGGCCTAGACGATGGTGGCGCCGGCCTTTCCTAACTTCGCTAGGGCGGCATCCCCGCGATCTGGATCAACAGGAGAGCAATACTCGCTTAAGACGCGGACGGAAAAGCCTTCCTTTAAAGCATCCGCCGCGGTTGCCTGCACGCAGTGATCCGTGGCGATGCCGACGATATCTACTGCGTCGATATCGTGCTCGCGCAGCCACTCCGCCAGCAATACGCCGTGTGCTGCGCCCTCAAAGCCGGAGTACGCGGCGGTGTATTCGCCCTTACGAAAATATGCTTGCGCAGGACCGATGGCCTCGTGCATCTGAGCCCCATAGGAATCGGCGACGCAGTGCACCGGCCAGGAATCGACAAAATCCGGGTCCTCCGCAAAGTGGGAACCCGGATCGATGTGCCAGTCCTGCGTGGCAACGACGGTGTCATACTCGGACTGCAAAGAAGAGATCTTCTCTGCAACCTCGTTGCCGCGATCGGTGTCAAGCGCGCCGCCTGGGCAAAAATCGTGTTGGACATCAACGATGATTAAAGCAGTGTTCATAACTCCGCTATTTTAGGCCCAGGCGGCTACGTGAGGTATTACTTTGATTCAGCAATCTCGCGTAGGGCAGCGATGACGGTGCGGGTGGGAACGCCCGTACCCATCTTTGGCGTATAGCCATAAGCGCCGGTGGTATTGAAGGAAGGCCCGGCGACATCGATATGTGCCCATTCGATGCCCTCGCCCACGAACTGCTTTAAGTAGGTGCCGGCGTATTCCATGCCGCCCTCGCGCTTGGCGTTGATATTGCGGATATCGGCGCTGGCGGATTTCACGGATTCATCGTGTTCTTCCAATAGCGGCATGGCCCAGGCATTTTCGCCGACCTCGCGGCCGATGCCCGCCATGCGGTCACGGAAGTCTTCCGAACCCATGACGCCCGCGGTGCGCTCGCCTAGGGCGACCATCTGGGCGCCGGTTAGCGTGGCGGTTTCGATGAGGAAGTCGGGCTTATCCTCGCTGGCGCGCGCGATGGCATCGGCAAGCACGAGGCGGCCTTCCGCATCGGTATTGAGAACCTCAGAGGTAATGCCGCCGTAGTGGGTTATGACATCGCCTGGGCGGGTGGCGTTATCGCCCGGCATGTTTTCTGCCAGCGGCAGGGTAGCGGTGATCTTCACCGGCAGGTTGAGCTTGGCCGCAGCGATGATGGAGGCGGCCATGGCGGCGGAACCGCCCATATCGGAAATCATGTCCCACATGCCAGAACCCGGCTTCAAGGAAATGCCGCCGGTATCGAAGGTGATGCCCTTGCCCACGAGCGCCACGTGCTTCTTCGCCTTCTTCGGGTTCCAGCTCAGGCGCACCAGGCGCGGCGGGCGAGCGGAACCGCGGCCAACGGCGGTAATGCCGCCAAAGCCCTGCTTCTGCAGCGCCTTTTCATCCAGGATTTCCACCTCGAGGCCAACTTCTTTAGCCTGGGCGGAGAGGAAGTCTGCATAAGACTCCGGGTACAGCAGGTTGGACGGGGTATTGACCAGGTCGCGGGCAATCACCACGGACTCCGCGGTGATCTTGGCCGCCTCGAACTCCTCGCGGGCGGACTTTTCTGCCACCACGGTAAAGGCGGCTGGCTGCTCGGAATCCTTGCCAGGCTTAGAGCGCAGCCCCTGGAATTTGTAGCCGCCCAAGATGAGGCCTTCTACCGTGGGAGCGATTCCGAAATCGCCCAAGGAAGTGGCTACCTCTTCCACCTTGGAAATCGAGCGTGCGGCGCTGCCGGCGGCGCGGCGCAAGGTTTCTGCATCGAGGTCCTCGGCATCGCCAAGGCCGACGGCGATGATGGAATCGACCTCTGCCTTCTTAGGTGCCGGGATGCGGGTGACCTCATTGGCCTTGCCGGTTGCCCCCACGGCGATAAGGGACTCGTATGCTTCGCGCAGCGCGGCCGGCTTGAGCAGTGAGGTGCCTGGAAGCTCAATGCCCTCCTCGCCCTTAAATGCGGCGATGAGTAGGGCCTGCGCGTTCTTCGGGGCCTTCTTTTCTAGCTTAAGCTCCGAAAATGCCCCACGTGTGGGTCCAGCGTGCTGAGACATAAAGTCCTCCTTTTTAATTGGTACTAATGAAACTTCTGCCCATGATACCGCGCTAGAGTGAACATATTCCTACCCGGCTATAGATAAAAGGAGTAGATTGTGGGCATGCTTGATTACACGATTACCCGTACGAATCAACCAACAGCGGCAGAAGATTTAGATAATATCCTGGCCAATCCCGGCTTTGGCCAGCACTTTACGGACCACATGGTCACCATCGATTGGTCCACGGACAAGGGCTGGCACGACGCGCAAGTCCGCCCCTACGGCCCGCTCACGATGGACCCGGCGAGCAACGTCTTCCACTACGGCCAGGCCGTCTTCGAAGGCATTAAGGCCTACCGCCAGCCCGATGACTCCATCGTTACCTTCCGCCCCGAGCAAAACGCGCAACGCTTTATCAATTCGGCGCAGCGCTTGGCGATGCCCGAGCTACCGCAAGAAGAGTTCATCGAGGCGCTGCGCCAGCTGGTGGACATCGATAAGAGCTGGGTCCCAGAGGCAGGCGGGGAAGCATCGCTCTACCTGCGCCCCTTTATGATTTCGACCGAGGTATCGCTGGGCGTGCACCCGGCCAATGCTTATCGCTTCATCCTCTTGGCCTCGCCCGCCGGTGCGTATTTCAGTGGCGGCATTAAGCCTGTTTCGGTGTGGTTATCTACCGACTATGTCCGCTCCGCGCCGGGCGGAACCGGTGCCGCGAAATTCGCCGGCAATTACGCCGGCTCCTTATTGGCGCAGGACCAGGCCGAAGAAAAGGGCTGTGACCAGGTGGTGTGGCTGGATGCCATCGAGCGCCGGTATATCGAGGAAATGGGCGGGATGAACCTCATGTTCGTCTACGGCACCGGCGACGACGCCGAGATCGTCACCCCGGCGCTGTCCGGATCCCTGCTGCCCGGCATTACCCGCCAGTCCCTGCTGCAGGTCGCCGAAGACATGGGTTACGAGGTTACCGAGCGGCGCATCACCGCCGAAGAATGGCAGCGCGATGTGGAATCCGGTGAGATGACCGAGGCCTTTGCCTGCGGTACCGCCGCCGTCATCACGCCGGTGGGGCGCGTGCTTGGTGAGGATACCGATTTCAGCGTCAATAATAACGAGGCCGGCGAGGTCTCCATGGCCTTGCGCGAGCGTCTGACCGGTATCCAGCGCGGCGCCGTGGAGGATGCCCACGGCTGGTTGCACACTTTGGTCTAGCGCGCCAGGCGTGAAGCGGCGCGAGGCGGACCTGCGCCGCGCAGTTAGGCCTCTGGCTGCGTCGCGTCCGCGGTAATTTCCACGCCGAGCAAGACCAGGGGTAGGGCGGCCAAGGCGCCAAGCGCCGGCACCGGCTCCATCTGCAGATCCAGCAGGGGATCCAGCCGCAGCTTCTTTAAGGCCAGCCGGTGAGCCGGCTGCGGCGAGATATTGGTGGCAAGGAGCCAGTCATGGATCCGCGTGTCTGCAGCAGCGCATAGGGCGGCGGTGGCGGTTAAGGGGGCATCGACAAGCAGGGGCGTGCGCCGCCTAGCCGCCTGGGACATAAAACCCACCAGCGCGGCCAATACGGGGGAGCCGCAGGCCTTAATGAGATCCCGCCCAGTCAGGCCGCGCATCCGAAACATGGAATCGCGAATGGCCGCAACCTTCGTCTTCCAGTCCTCGACGCTCGGCTGCTTGCCGACGACCACCACCGGCTCCTCCTGCGCCATCACCCCCATGGCGGCCGCGGCAACCTGCGTGCTGTCGATGCCGCCCGGAATGAGCAGATCCGCACCGCCATCGATTTCCGCATCCGCCGCCTGCACTCCTAAGTCATAGGCGGTGGAGCAATCCGTCACCGTGACAGAATTAATGCTGGCCCCAACCCGCCGCGCCGCGGTCTCCGTGGCCAGGGGGATCCCTTCACCGTCCTCGGCGAAAATTACGGCCCGCACCCGCTGTGGCTCGGAAGCGGGGGATCGATCTTGGCAGGCGGCGAGCCACTGTGCGGCATCGCTTAGCCGGCCATAGGGATAAAGCTGCAGGGAATCAGCCATCAGTGTGCTTCCTTAAACGTCGGCCCCGCGCTCTACGCGCGGGCGAGGAATGCGCCACTTGCGGGGCTGGCTGGCGCGGGAAAATGCGTAGAATCCCAGGCCAAAGCCGGTGGCGGTGGTGCCGGGGAACTTCTTGCGGACAGCATTATTAGCGCGGCGACCCAGCCAGATGCCATCGATGGCGAAAATGAGGATGACCACCATGGCAATCGCATTGATGAGGCCGGCGATGCTGGGGGCCGCATAGGTCACAAAGACCACGACGATAAGGGCAAGCGCCATCGGCATGACCCATTCCGAAAGCGTACGGCGGGCATCGATCCAATCGCGCACGTAGGCGCGCTCTTCGCCCTGATCGCGGGCAGGGAGGAAGCGTGGATCGCCTTCGGCCATGCGCTCTTGGCTTTCGCGGTTGCGCTGGTTGCGCTCCTTGCGCTCCTGCTTTTTATATTCTTTCCATTCGTCCTTGCTCATGGACTTTTTGAGTTCCTTGCGGCGCTTATAGCGCTGCGCATCGGATACCCCATGTGGATCGCGCTTCACGCCGCGCGCGATTTCTTGTTCCTGGCGCTTTGGCGTGGGACGACCCTTCGGCGGGGTATACCCCTTGCGGTGGGTTTCTTCCTGAACTTCTTCCTGCACGGGAGCGGGTTCAGGGGAGGTCTTGTCATCTTTTTGCCACGGAAGTTTCACGCTGATCAGACTACAAGGTTTCGACCCCAAGAGGGGAATAGGCCCGCCCACGGCGTTGTTATTACTATGGGCTACCTTTTCCCTCCTTGTAGATGCGGGTAGGGTAGTGGCTACGCAACCAAGACACATTTGAGGAGAAGTGATGACCGCTCCAGTTTCCGAAACCGGCGTCATTCTGACCGAGGCCGCAGCCGCAAAGGCAAAGGGCCTGCTTGATCAGGAAGGCCGCGACGATCTCTCCCTGCGCATCGCAGTACAGCCCGGCGGCTGCGCTGGCCTGCGCTACCAGCTCTACTTCGATGACCGCAGCCTTGATGGCGACAAGGTCGACGAGGTGGGTGGCATCAAGCTCGTCGTGGACAAGATGTCCGTGCCATACCTTACCGGCGCCAAGATCGACTTTGCTGACACCATCGAGTCTCAGGGATTTACCATCGATAACCCGAACGCTACCGGCTCCTGCGCGTGTGGCGATTCCTTCAACTAAACAGAAGGATAAAGAAAGAGGGTGAGCGCTTCGCGGCGCTCACCCTCTTTTTATGTCTTTAAAGCTCAGCGTGGAACTTTGCCCAGTTCGGCTTAAAGCTTGACCGGGTAGTCGCGCTGCTCGATCTGCGGGTCGATGCGCTTTTCCACAAAGATGCCGTGCCAGATCATAAAGGAAAGCACGGTCCATAGGCGGCGGGAGTGATCGGAGACGCCATCGCGGTGCTCCTTGAGCATCTCCAGGACTTCCTTCTTATTGAAGATGTCCTCGGTCTGGGAATCCTTGATGGTGTCTTGTGCCCAGCCGTAGAGCTCATCGCCGGCCAGCCAGTGGCGCATGGGAACCGGAAAGCCCAGCTTCTTGCGGTTGAGCACGTGCGCGGGAACGATCTGTTCCATGGCCTTGCGCAGTGCATACTTGGTGGTGCCGTGGGAAATCTTTAGATCGTGCGGGATGGATTCTGCGACCTTGAATACTTCCTTATCCAGGAATGGCACGCGAAGCTCCAAGGAGTTGGCCATGTTGATCTTATCGGCCTTGACCAAAATGTCACCGCGCATCCAGGTAAACAGGTCAAGGTGCTGCATGCGGGCTACTGGGTCAAAATCTTCAGACTGCGCATAGATGGGCGCGGTGACCTCGCGGTGATCCCATTCGCGCTTGGCCCATGGGATTACGCGCTGCATCTGCTCAAAGTTAAAGGACCGCGCATTGCCGTAGTAGCGCTCCTCCATGGTCATGGAGCCGCGGTTAAGCAGTGACTTGCCCTTCATGCCATCCGGGAGTATGCGGGAGAGCTTGCCTAGTCCTTGGCGCAGGGGAGAAGGGATCTTCTCAAATGGGGCGAGCGACAGCGGCTCCTTATAGATGGTGTAGCCGCCGAAGAGCTCATCGGCACCCTCACCGGACAGGACCACCTTGACGTGCTTGCGGGCTTCTTGGGCCACGAAGTACAGCGGCACGAGGGAAGGATCGGCCACCGGGTTATCCAGGTACCACATGATTTTAGGAATCGACTCGGCGTATTCTTCCGGCGAGACGATCTTGACGATGTGCTCCACGCCGATGGCGGCCGCCGATTCCGCGGCCACGTCCACCTCGGAATAGCCTTCGCGCTCGAAACCAGTGGTAAACGTCAGCAGATCCGGGTTGTGGCGCTTGGCCAGGGTAGCGATGGCGGTGGAGTCGATGCCGCCAGACAGGAAGGAACCAACGGTGACATCGGCACGCATGTGCTTAGCGACGGAATCCTCCAGCGCTTCTGCAATCCGGGCAAAGAGCTTTTGTTCTTCGCCTTCTGGAACCTGCTGGACCGGGAAACGCGGCTTGAAGTAGCGCTCGGATACGACCTTTTCGCCCGGCTTCAAGGTCACCGTGCAGCCGGATTCCACCCGGCGAATATTGGCGTGCAAAGATTCCGGTTCCGGCACGTATTGCAGGTCCACGTAGTGCTCGATGGCGCGGCGGTCAAGGTTGAGTTCTAGACCAATGTCCTCGGCCATGTCCAAGATGCACTTCATCTCGGAGGCAAAGACCGTGCCGGCGTCCGTGGTGGCATAGTAAAGCGGCTTGATGCCAAACTGGTCGCGCGCGGCAAACATGGTTTGAGTCTTGGTGTCCCAAATGACGATGCCAAACATGCCGCGGAGGTGCTCGACGACATCCTTGCCCCAGTGGTGGTAGCCCACCGCAATGGGTTCGCCATCGCCTTCCGTGTAGAAGGTATAGCCCAAGGCCTTGAGTTCTTCGCGGAGCTCAACGTAGTTGTAGATCTCGCCGTTAAAGGTAAGGGCATACCGCTCTGGTTCGTCCTCAGGGCCCCAGCGCAGGGGCTGGTGGGAATGTTCCAGGTCGATAATGGACAGGCGGTTAAAGCCGAAGGCGGCGTCGCCATCATGCCAAGTACCGGCTGCGTCCGGTCCGCGGTGGTGCATGCAAGGAAGCGACCGCTCCAGCGCGTCGACATATTTGTCCACGTCACCGGTGGCCGCGAGCATGCCAAGAAGTCCGCACATGTAAAGATAGCTCCTTTTAATTAAGCGACTAGTGCTCGGTGTCCTACTTTACGGTGCATGGGGTAGAAACCAGAAAGCGCCACGGCTTGGAAGAAGCTGCGGAAAAGCTTAAATTCAGCTTCCCCGTAAGGGTGCGAACTTTCGGATGATGGCCGGAATTGTTCTTTGTGAGTTAAGGCACATGGTGAAGGCGGTGACTGGGGGTACGGTTGGAACATTGTGCAGGTGGGGCGGTAACCTACTGGAATGTGGATATAAATTGAGCGCCCTGGGTCTCCTTTTAAGCTTCAAAAAGGCTGGGAACCAAGCATTTATCCATTATTCTGATTGGGTAAGGGTGCTCTGTGAGTATTCGAGAAGTTTGTGTGGACAGAAAGGCAGAACACACGTGGGACAGCGTAATAAGCGCACCTTCGCCCGTAAGGCGGGCGTAGCTGGCGCACTTGCCCTAGGCGGTCTCGCCCTGGCTGGTTGTGACGTTCAGGCGCCAACTGCTGTAGAGAACCTCCTGGGATTCGGTTGGCCAAAGGGTGTGACCCCTGAGGCTGAGGCAATGTACAACTTCTGGATCTGGGTCTGGGTAGCAGCTTGGATTGTCGGCTTCGTCATGTGGGGCCTCTTCCTTACTGCAATCTTCCGCTGGAGCGCGAAGAAGGCCAAGCGCGATGGCAAGGGTGAATTCCCGCGCCAAACGCAGTACAACGTGCCATTGGAGATGGTGCTGACCATCGTTCCAATCCTGATCATCATGACCTTGTTCTTCTTCACGGTGCAGACCCAGCAGAAGGTCACCGCATTGGATAAGGATCCAAAGGTTACCGTTGACGTCACGGCATTCCAGTGGAACTGGAAGTTCGGCTACGCCGAAAACCGCGTCAACGGTGAAAACTACAACGGTGCGGACGAAGCGCGTCAGGCCGAAGCGGAAAAGACCGCCCATGACCCTGAGGGTGTGGACAACCCCAACCCAATTCACGGTAAGTCCAAGGGTGACCTTTCCTACCTCAACTACAACAAGATTGAGACCGTAGGCTCCACCGAAGAGGTTCCGGTTCTGGTGCTTCCTTCCGATACCGCCATCGAGTTCCGTCTGGCTTCCGCTGACGTTTCTCACGCGTTCTGGGTACCGGAGTTCTTGTTCAAGCGCGACGTGTACGCACACCCTGAAGCCAACGCCCAGGAGCGCAGCTTCCAGATCGAATCGATTGATAAGCAAGGCGCCTTTGTTGGCCGCTGTGCTGAGATGTGCGGTACCTACCACTCCATGATGAACTTCGAGATTCGCGTTGTGTCCCCAGAGGACTTCAATGCCTACATGGACTTCCGCGAGAAGAACCCGAACGCCACCAACGCCGAGGCGCTGAAGGAAATCGGCCAGGATCCGTACGCAGTTACCACCCACCCGTTCTCCGGCGAGCGCGACACCGCCGATGGTGACAACTACGTTAAGACCGCGGCATAAGAGATAAGGACATTACACAATGCGTGCTACATCGAAAGTCTTTTACTCAATCGCGACCTACCTTTTCGTCTCGCTGATTGTTTATATCTTTGGCGTCACCCTCGTGAAGGATGATGGTTACCTCTACGGTGCCGAGTGGGTTGGCATCGTGGGCATGTTCCTCTCCGTCGTGCTCTGCCTCATGCTGGGCGGCTACCTGCACTTCACCGATAACCGCAGCGACGTTCTGCCGGAAGACTGGGAAGAAGCAGAGACCGAAGACTCTGCTGGTATCTTGGGCTTCTTCTCCCCAAGCTCCATCTGGCCGCTGGCCATGGCCGGTGCCATCGGCTTCTTGGGCCTGGGCGTCATCTTCCTGTACTACTGGCTCATCGCCTTGGGTGCCGTGTGCTTGATTGCTGCCTGCACCGGCCTGTCCTTGCAATACGGTCTGCCTAAGGAAAAGCACTAGAAATTATCTAGTCGCAGCCACTGCCTAAACTTCTCAGCCCTCCTCACCATTCCTCGGTGGGGAGGGCTTTGGCGATCCGCGTCGGAAATCGACGGGTAAAGTTCCCGCGGTTTCTAAATTTTTTTGAGGAGGGGGAGAGGGGTTGCGCCCAGGTTTTAAGTGGGCAGCAAAAGTGCATCCCAGCACGTAAACGGCTATTTCTGCGGGGGTCAACCGAAAGTTGCAAATGGGTCATTTTCCCCGGAAACCACCGTGTGATTTATCTCTCTAAGAAACTTGCCGAAACCGGTTGCGGGCGAAGGGTAGATCATCGTGCATCGGCTAGGTCGAGTCGTAGGAATTGCGGCTATAGCCGGAGTTTAAGTGTGTCACCTGCGTTGATGTCTCGTCGGATAAAAATACAAAAAGTTCCCAGGTATTTATTGTTGACGGATCTCGTTCGTTTCCTTATTGGTAGCTGGCAATTTGGTGAAATCCGAATAGAGAAAGCGGGGGGGAATTGAAGTGACTTTAGGATCCAGAACGGCCATAATTACCACTGTGACGAGCGTAGTTTCTAACCAAGGTATGACAGCACCACGTGTTGCCTCGCTGAACCGACCCAATATGGTCAGCGTGGGCACCATCGTGTTCCTGTCTCAGGAATTGATGTTCTTTGCCGGACTGTTCGCGATGTGGTTCACCTCGCGAGCGAACGGCCAGGAAGGCGATTGGGCAGAGCACACTGCCCATATCAACCTGCCAATGGGCTTTCTCATTACTGCAGTGTTGATTTCTTCCTCCGTGACCTCGCAGTTCGGCGTGTTTGCCGCAGAAAGGGGTGACGTTTACAAGCTTCGACTCTGGTACACCATCACGCTGGTATTGGGTGTTGTCTTCCTGGGCATCATGGCGTTTGAGTGGGCTGAGTTGATTCACGCAGGCGTGACGGTACAGTCCAGCGTCTTTGGTTCGGTGTTCTACATCATCACCGGCTTCCACGCTGCGCACGTAACCGCCGGTTTGATTTCCTTTGCAATCATTCTGGCGCGTATCGCTAAGTCTAAATTCACGCCGGCACAGGCTACCGCCGCGATGGCAGTGTCCTACTACTGGCACTTCGTTGACGTTGTGTGGATCGGTGTGTTCACCGTTATCTACTTGATTCAGTAGTGTCGGCGACCCTCTCCCCAAAACAGTCCTCCCGTGTTCGAGTTATCTAAAGGAAAATGATGGATAACAATTCGCAGTCCGCGGCAGTGGAGCAGACCACTGCCTCGGCTAAGAAGACCCGCCGTCGCCGCAAGGCGAAGCGCACCCTTGCAGGTGGCTTTGCTTTGGCCATCGGTTTGACCGGCGCTGGCGTCTTGGCCTCTGCCTTGACGCCTGACGCTCAGGTCGCTACGGCGGAAAAAGATGATCAAGCCCTCGTGCAAGAGGGTAAGGACATCTACGACACCGCTTGTATCACTTGCCACGGTGCCAATCTGCAGGGCATCGAAGGCCGTGGCCCCTCTCTCGTAGGTATCGGCGCCGGCTCTGTGTACTTCCAGGTTCACTCCGGTCGCATGCCGATGATGTCCAACGACGCTCAGGCAGAGCGCAAGGCTCCTCGTTACACCGAGCAGCAGACCTTGGCGCTGGCCGCTTATGTTGCTGCTAACGGCGGCGGCGCAGACATTGTCTACAACGACGATGGAAGCATCGCCCAAGAATCCCTTCGCGGCGCCAACTACAACGGCCAGATTCAGGCCGAAGACGTTGCCAAGGGCTCTGAGCTTTTCCGCATGAACTGCGCATCCTGCCACAACTTCACCGGTCAGGGTGGCGCGCTGTCCTCCGGTAAGTACGCTCCGGAGCTGGCACCTGCTAATGAGCAGGAAATCTACCAGGCAATGTTGACCGGTCCGCAGAACATGCCAAAGTTCTCTGACCGTCAGCTGACTGCAGATGAAAAGAAGGATATTATCGCCTACTTGAAGTCTGCAGAAGAGACTCCGTCTCCTGCCGGTTGGGACCTTGGCGGTCTCGGCCCAGTGGCTGAAGGCCTGGCAATGTGGATTATTGGTATCAGCGCCCTGTGCGCCGCTGCTATGTGGATTGGATCGCGCTCATGAGCAATGTGAAAAAGAATTACACTGACGCAGAGCTCGATAAGATGAGCAATGATGAACTTGCTGCACTTGGTACCGAGCTCGATGATGTCACCGTAGCGTTCCGCAAGGAGCGTTTCCCGGTTGAAGGTGACCCCGCGGAAAAGCGTGCGGGTCGCAATGTCGCCATTTGGCTGGCGCTCTCCGTTATCGGCGGATTGGCTTTCTTGGGCGTCTACCTCTTCTGGCCTTGGCAGTACAAGCAGCTAGGGGAGGACGGCCTCGTCTGGCACACTCTCTACACCCCGCTGCTTGGTATTACCGCTGCATTGTCCATCTTCGGACTCGGCTTTGCCATCGTTCAGTACGTGAAGAAGATCCTGCCGGAAGAAATCTCCGTGCAGCGTCGCCACGATGGTCCTTCCGAAGAAGTTGACCGCCGTACTCTTACCGCTCTCTTGAACGATTCTTGGAAGACTTCCACTCTCGGCCGCCGCAAGACCATCCAAGGTCTGCTTGGTGGTGCAGGCGTTCTCTTCGGCTTGACGGTTATCGCCCCGCTTGGCGGCGCAATCCGCAATCCATGGAAGGTTCGCCACGAGGTGAACTACGCCGGTGACGGCACGCTGTGGACCTCCGGCTGGACGATGCACGAGAAGGGCGTAAAGCTTTACCTCGCTCGTGACACCGGCACCATCGCTGAGAAGCACTCCGGCGAGTCCGGCGAACACTACACCACCGAAGGCGTTACCCGCTTGGTGCGCGTTCGCCCCGAGGACTTGGCTGCCGGCGGTATGGAAACCGTCTTCCCGCTCGCGGAAGAAGACGTCAACGACGGTGACCAGTACGACGCTAAGCGCGACGTATACGAGCACCACATGCACTCCATCCACGGCAACCGCAACGCTGTGATGTTGATTCGTCTGCGCCACTCCGATGCGCAGAAGGCGATCGAACGTGAGGGTCAGGAAAACTTCCACCACGGCGATTACTACGCCTACTCCAAGATTTGTACTCACATTGGTTGCCCAACGTCGTTGTACGAGGCACAGACCAACCGAATCCTGTGCCCCTGCCACCAGTCGCAGTTCGACGCATTGCACTACGGTAAGCCGGTCTTCGGCCCGGCCGCCCGTGCTCTGCCACAGCTGCCCATCACGGTGGACGATGAGGGCTACCTTGTTGCAGAAGGCAACTTCATTGAGCCTGTCGGTCCGGCATTCTGGGAGCGTAAGTCATAATGAGCAATAAACTCGCCCAAATGGGCAACAACATGGACGAGCGCTACAGCGCCGCCGGCGTGCTAAGGACGCAGCTGAACAAGGTCTTTCCGACCCACTGGTCCTTCATGCTCGGTGAGATGGCGCTGTACAGCTTCATCATTCTTCTACTAACCGGTACATACCTGGCGCTATTCTTTGACCCTTCCATTACGAAGGTCATCTACGACGGCACCTACGCACCGCTGAACGGCGTTGAGATGTCGCGCGCCTATGCAACCGCACTCGATATTTCCTTCGAGGTCCGTGGTGGCCTCTTCGTTCGCCAGATGCACCACTGGGCAGCACTGCTGTTCATGATGTCGATGGTTGCGCATATGCTGCGCATCTTCTTCACCGGTGCATTCCGTCGTCCCCGCGAAGCTAACTGGATTATTGGTTGCACCCTTATCCTGTTGGGCATGATCGAGGGCTTCCTCGGTTACTCCCTGCCGGACGACCTGCTTTCCGGTGTTGGTCTGCGCATTATGTCCGCCATCATCCTGGGTCTGCCGATCATTGGTACCTGGCTGCACTGGGCCATCTTCAACGGCGACTTCCCGTCCGACTTGATGCTGGACCGCTTCTACATCCTGCACGTTCTGGTCATCCCTGGCATCATCCTGGGCCTCATCGCGGCCCACCTGATCATGGTGTGGTTCCAGAAGCACACCCAGTTCCCTGGACCGGGTCGCGCAGAGAACAACGTGGTTGGCGTCCGTATTATGCCGGTCTTCGCCACCAAGGCGATTGGTATGGGCATGATGGTCGCTGGCGTGCTGGCTTTGATGTCCGGTGTGCTGACCATCAACGCCATCTGGCTGCTTGGTCCGTACAACCCGTCACAGGTGTCTGCGGGTTCCCAGCCCGATATCTACATGCTCTGGACTGACGGTGTGGCGCGTGTCATGCCCGCTTGGGAGCTGTACCTGGGTAACTACACGATTCCTTCCGCCTTCTGGGTTGCGCTGTTGTGTGGCCTGATGGTTGTACTGCTTATCACCTACCCGTTCCTGGAGAAGAAGTTCACTGGTGACGATGCGCACCACAACCTTCTGCAGCGTCCACGTGACGTTCCTACGCGTTCCGCGATCGGTGCCGCAGCAATCGTGTTCTTCCTCCTAGTTACTCTCTCCGGTGGTAACGACCACGTTGCGCACTTCTTCCAGATTTCGTTGAATGCGATGACCTGGGTCGGACGCATCGGCCTGATTGTCCTGCCGCCGATTGCTTACTTCATGACCTACCGCATTTGCGTTGGTCTCCAGCGCTCTGACCGCGAGGTGCTCGAGCACGGTATCGCTACCGGTGTCATCAAGCAGCTGCCTAACGGTGCCTTCATTGAGGTTCACCAGCCGCTCGGCCCGGTTGATGAGCACGGCCACGCAGTACCGCTTGAGTACGCAGGCGCTCAGGTGCCGAAGCAACTTAACCACCTCGGTTACGCTGACTCCGAGATTCAGGGCACCTTCAGCCCGGACGATCTGGAACTCATGCGCCGCGTTCACGAGATTCACGAGGAGAACCACGAAGAGGAAGCGGAGATGTTCCGCCGCCTCAACGAGGCCAACCGCCGTGATGACGAGGAAAACGGTCGCATCTAACCTTTCCTTGGGTTAGCTCGATACACGCTCACTAAACGAGCCCGCTAAGCCACCAATACCTGGTGGTAAGCGGGCTCGTTTCAGTTTTGGGACCGTTGCTTTCTTAAGGAGTCCCGGGTTACTTTTGCTGGGCTATTGAGTGAGGAGTCGGCACATAATACAGGCAACCTGGGACCGTCTCTTTTAGGCGAAAATCGAATAATTGCCTAAGTCTTAGCAGAGCGCCTCGCACACGCCAGCGGTCTACCGAGGCAGTAAGAAGCTCGTCGCCCTCTGTATACAGGAATGGAAGTACCGACAAACGCCGGCTCACGCGGAAACGCCTTGTCTAGCGGTAGGGAATAGCGCCAGCCCTGTTAGTTAGCAGTAGGGTAGCCGTCCTAGGAGCATGCTTTTGCCACTGAACCTGGGATGGATGATTTCCGCGTATGGGCCTTTGAGCGAGCCCCATAGTCGGTATTTGTCTTTAAGCGTGGTCTACAGGGCTTCGGAATAGCTATTGCACACCCTCCAGCCCTAATATGTTCTTTTCCCTTTGCTTCACTTTCTTGGACACAGTTAGCACAGTTCTTAATTGCAGCTTTTCTGCTGTAGTCATCACCACTAGAAGCGTGAGCCTCATCTGGGGCCGTCGTCGCAGCTTTCCACTAATGCTAAAACTCTTCGAGTGTATCGTCTCCAAGAGCAGTCGCAGGATCCACGTTTGTATCGGCTTCGCCATTTCGCCTGGGTTAAATTCAGGGCGCTGTGCTTTGTACAGACATTTGGATTGGGAATCACCCAATCCAACAACGAGAGCGTTCCTCGAGGCGCGAGATATAGGCGTTATTCTCCGCCCTTAGATACAGCAGTGAGGTTTTCGTTCGGGCTAGGCCTTTAAGCAAGCATTGCCGGCCGCTGCAGAGACTAGGCGGACCAAGGCCTTTTTATGGGGACTGACGCCGTACAAGCGGGGGACTGGGCTGGACCAATCCTTACTCGCCCGGTGGGTAGTGGAAGCGGCGTTACCGAACCGGCCCCAGTGCTTGGCAACAAGCCACGGGGTGGCCCCTTGGGGTCAGCGCGCAATTGGCTCGCGGGCTCAGTAGAATTCGGAGGGATAACGCTGGATAGGGCGGCCGGTTTTACGCGATCGGAAGGCGTTAAAGGACGAGGCTGATGGTACGAAAGTGATTGTTACGCATAGTGTGTGTTGAAAGTCACAAATAATAATTTTTGACCTTGTTGAAGCCCTCGTTCGTGGAAGAGCTAACTGCCGGAGGCGGGGTAAGCCTTGGCTATTGTCCCAGTGTAGGGCCCTTAAAAATCAGTAATAGCTTTATTGAATCTTCGATATGCCGGGTTTGTCTCGGCTTGGTCAAAATAAGATAACGAACGTGTAACAAAGCTAGATCCGGGGCAGTGAATGGACATTGATTGTGATGATTTCGTAACCTATTCGAGACATTGAGTTACCGCCCGAAAAGGTGCTCAATACGAAATGAAAATTTATAGCGTCGCATCTGGCTCCTCCTAGTGAGGGGCCGAGTGGAGGAAGGCCTAAAGGAACGGCCCTCCAATGAACACTAGGCCCCAGGGTCAGAGCTTTTCTACAAGGGAAAGTAGACGCGTAGGAAGATTTGGAGTTTTTCTCGTGGCAAAGCACCGTCGTCAGGGCACTGTAAATACCCGTCGTATCGCATCTACTGCAGCTATCGCTGCAACCGCAGCTGTCGCCGCCCCAGGCGTCGCTCAGGCTGCTGAGGTCGTTGTTCCTAATACCGACTACCGTTTCGAGGTTGCCGGTCTGGAAAACGTTCCGAACATTGACCAGGTACCGAACATTGACAAGTACGTCCCGTCCTTGGGTCAGGTTTCCAACCAGGGTGGCGACAACTTCGTTGCCGCTGCTGAGCAGCAGGCTGCTCCGGCACCGTCCACCGTTGGCCAGAAGGCTCTGGAAGCTGCACGCTCCGTCCTTGGCTCGCCGTACGTTTACGGCGCTGCCGGCCCGAGCGCATTCGACTGCTCCGGCCTGACCAGCTGGGCATACTCCCAGGCTGGCGTTCAGATTCCGCGCACCTCCCAGGCTCAGGCCGCTGGCGGTACCCCGGTTTCCTTGGACCAACTGCAGCCTGGTGACATCATTTCCTACTACGGTGGCGCTTCCCACGTCGGTATCTACACCGGCAACGGCACCATCATTGACGCGCTCAACTCCGGCACCCCTGTGCAGGAGCGCGACTTGAACTACATGCCGATCCACAACGCCGTGCGTTTCTAATCGGCAGTGAAATGACATGCCCTTCCCTTTGTAAAAAAGGGGAGGGTTTTGTTGTGCAACAGCGGCCAAAACCCGCTATAGTAAATTCGATTTTTGAAAATTTTGAGTTGAAGGTCTTCTCGTGTCTAAACGTGTGCTCCCAGCCGCTGCACTAACTGCAGTTCTCGCTGTTACTTCTCTTTCTGGCCTGCCGCAAGTTATCGCGCAAGAGGCGGAACCAAACCAGGAATCTGCCACTGAAAATGTTGACGATCTGGTGGATCGCGTCGGTGAGGTCGCCCGCAAGGTCTCTGCTAAGAACGAGGAAGTCAAAGAGCTAGAAGATAAGCTCGCGGCCAAGGAAGAAGAGGTCGCTCAAGCAGAAGAGGACGCCGATCAGGCACAAGAGCGCGTGCGCGACGCGCAGGGCGATGTCTTCACGCAGCAGGGCCGGGTGGACGATCTGGCACAGTCTCGCTACCGGGGAGACTCCCGTTCCGCCGTCTCGGGCGCTTTGGCAGCAGAAGACCCCGCTGACGCCGTAGAGCGCATGGGTTACTTGGGCGCACTCTCGCGTAAGGCGCAGCGCACCCTCGATGCCAAGGCTGATGCCGCCTCGACGGCCGAAGCGATTCAGCAGGAAGCGGCTGAGGCTGCGAAAAAGGTCCGAAAGGAAAAGAAGGACCTCGAAAAGCAGCGCGATGAGCTGGTAAAGCAAAAGGATGCGCTGGAAGAGCAGCAGGCCGATATCGAGGCGCAGGTGGATGCGCTGAGCGATGAGCAGCGTGAAGCCTGGGAGGGACAATTCGGCGGCACGGATAAGCTGGACATCGACTTGGGCGAGATCGCCGATGGTGCTAGCTCTGCGGCTCTGTCCAAGCTGGGCTCGCCCTATGGTTGGGGCTCTGCCGGCCCGAACCAGTTCGACTGCTCTGGCCTGATGTATTGGGCCTACCAGCAGATTGGTAAGACCATTCCGCGTACCTCGCAGGCGCAAATCGCTGGTGGCACGTCCGTGCCGGTTGACCAGCTGCAGCCTGGCGATATCGTGGGCTACTACCCGGGAGTTACCCACGTCGGAATGTACATTGGCAACGGCCAGGTAGTACATGCCTCGACCTATGGCGTGCCGGTTCAGGTCGTGCCGCTGAACTCGATGCCTATTTCGGGGACTGCACGGTTCTAAGTGGCCCGCATACTGCTGGTAACGAATGACTTTCCTCCCAAAGTCGGAGGAATCCAGTCCTACCTGCGGGACTACCTAGATGCGCTCAACCCAGATGATGTCGTAGTATTCGCTTCGACCCAAGAGCCGCCGGAGGACTATGACGCCTCGGTTGCCTACAAGGTCATCCGGTGGCCACATCGCGTGATGCTGCCCACGCCGGCAACCATGCGTCGCATGCAGGAGATTATCCGGCAAGAGGCTATTGAGGTTGTGTGGTTTGGTGCGGCGGCACCGCTGGCGCTGATGGGAAAGGCTGCGCGGCAGGCGGGGGCGCGCCGCGTGGTGGCAACGACGCATGGCCACGAGGTGGGCTGGTCCATGGTTCCGCTGGCCCGGCAGTGCCTGCGGTTGATTGGCAATAACGCCGATGTCATTACCTATATTTCGGACTACACTCAACGGCGCCTGCGTGGAGCGTTTGGCCCGCACCCCGAGTGGGCGCACCTGCCTTCCGGGGTCAGCCTAGATTCGCTTTCTCCCGCAACCCCTGCCCAGCGCGCTGCGGCAAAGGCGGAGTTTGGGGTAAGTGGGCCGACCATCGTCTGTATTTCCAGGTTGGTACCGCGCAAGGGGCAAGACCAATTATTGCGGGCGATGCCGCATGTCAGGGAAGAATTCCCCGATGCGCAGCTAATGTTGATTGGTCGTGGGCGCTACCACGACGTACTGCAAGAATTGGCAGAGATGTACTGCCCCGATGCGGTGATTCAGCCGGCCCCCAGCATCGAAACCGCGCTTCATGCCGCGGATATTTTTGCCATGCCGGCCCGCACCCGGGGCGGCGGCTTGGACGTGGAAGGCTTGGGCATCGTCTATCTGGAAGCACAAGCCTGCGGGCTGCCGGTCGTTGCCGGTGATTCTGGGGGAGCACCGGAGACCATTACGGAGGAGACGGGGATCGTCGTCAAGGGCGCGTCCGTCGATGAGCTCGTGGAGGCCTTGAAGGCGCTCTTGCGCTCGCCAGAAATGCGTACTCGTATGGGGCAGGCGGGGCGCAGGCACGTTGAAAAGCACTGGAGCTGGGAGATCATGGGGCAGCGGCTGAGAAAGCTTATGGCTTGATGTGACCCTGGCCCGGTTGTCGGTATATTCTGATATCCATGCTTGAAAACAACTCCGCCGATCTTACTATCGGCTTCGATGTCGGTGGCACCAATGTGCGCGGTGGAGTAATCACTCGAGACGGGGAAATCCTTGCGAGTCGCACCATGCCAACGTCGGGGGATCCGCGCCAGCTTGACGATGACCTGGTAGCGATCGTCGAAGAGCTGCGCGTGGACTACCCCGTGGGCGCGGTGGGCCTTGCCGTGGCGGGATTTTTGGACCCAGAGTGCGAAACCGTCCGCTTTGCCCCGCACCTGCCGTGGCGGAATGCGCCCGTCCGGAGAAACCTCGCGGAGCGCTTGGGGCTGCATGTCCGGCTGGAGCACGATGCCAACTCCGCTGCCTGGGGTGAATGGCGCTTTGGTGCGGGGCGCGGCGCGAAGGATTGGGTATTTTTTGCCGTTGGCACCGGCATCGGCGCGACCTTAATGACCCATGACACCATCTACCGCGGCGCGTTTGGAACGGCCCCGGAATTCGGCCATATCGTGGTGGTGCCGAATGGCAGGCAGTGCTCGTGCGGCAAGCGAGGATGCCTAGAGCGCTACGCCTCTGGCACGGCGTTGCCGGATACCGCGCGGGAATTGCGGCCAGACTATGAGACCACCTTGCCGCCATACCCCACCGGTGAGCAGGTCGCACGTGCGGCCCGTGGGGGAGACCCACTCGGCATTGCGGTAATGGAGAACTTTGGTCAGTGGTTGGGCCAAGGCCTATCCATCGTGGCAGATGTGCTCGATCCGGAGCTCATCGTGATCGGCGGCGGGGTGTCCCAAGACGCGGATATGTACTTGGAGGAAGCCACCGCTGCCATGGGCCGAGATATCGTCGGCGCTGGGCATCGCCCCCTTGCTCGCGTTGCAACCGCGGAATTGGGCTCGGCAGCAGGTATGATTGGCGTAGCTGACTTGGCCCGCCGCGGCCACTAGAACGAGCGAAGGACGAGCTGGAGATGAAAAACAAGTGGTACTGGGCGTTTAAGCATATCTTTTTCGGTCCCGCCCTGCGTGTATGGAACCGCCCTTGGTCAGAAGGAATGGAAAAAATCCCTGCTGAGGGCCCCGCGATTTTGGCATCCAACCACCAAGCGGTGATGGATTCCTTCTTCTTCCCTTTGCTGTGCCCGCGCCAAATTACGTTCTTGGCCAAGGCCGAGTACTTCACCACCCCCGGGCTCGTGGGCGGCATGCAGAAGTGGTTTTTTAGCTCCGTCGGGCAGGTCCCCATTGAGCGCGATCACGAATCAGCCAGCCAAGCCATGCTCGAAACCGCGCGGAAGATTTTGGGGCGCGATGATCTCTTTGGCATCTACCCAGAGGGCACACGTTCCCCAGATGGGCGTGTGTACAAGGGTCGTACCGGAATGGGGCGCATCGCGATGGAGACCAATCAGCCGGTCTATCCCATCGCCATGATCAATTCTCGCAAGGCCAACCCGATCGGGTCGTGGATTGTCCGCCCCGCCAAGGTGGGCGTGCGCGTGGGAGACCCCATCTACCCGCACGATTGGGCGCGCGAAAACGGCATGGATCCACAGAAGCACGAGACCATCCGTGCTTTTACGGATATGGTCATGAAGACCTTAGCCGAGCTCTCCGGCAATCCCTATGTGGATGTCTATGCGGCTGATGTGAAGGAATCATTAAAGGCCGGCCACGGGTACCCCGCCGGTGCGGAGATTAAAGGGAGGTAATTACAATTCCTCAGGCCCGCTTAGCGTGGCCGGATACCGCAAAAGGAATTTCTATCATCGGCGTGGTGCTCCTACACATCACGCTGAAGGTGCCAGGAGCCGAACAAACGTGGCTTGCAACTCTCAATACCTTTCTCGATCCCCTGCGCCTTCCCCTGTTCTTTCTGGTCTCCGGCTACTTCTCTTATAAAGTCTTTCGTTACAATTTCGCGGAGTTATTCACCCGCCGCCTCTGGTTCTTCCTCATCCCTTATCTGGTGTGGATGTCCGTGGAGCACTTGACCAAACAGCTGGAGTACCAGTGGGTTTTCGGTGACTCTTCTTGGGGCATGACCGACATGGTGTATAACCTCTTGCTCGGCCATACCATGGCGTGGTTTATCCATGCGCTCATTTTGTTCAACTTATTTCTGTGGTGCGTGCGCAAATTGCCTGCGTGGGCGGGCATCGGGCTGAGCTTTACCCCCGTTATTTTTATTGCATGGCAGGAACAGTTTCAGTTTATTAGCAAGGCCATCATGTTCCTGCCCATCTTCGTCGGTGCAGCCTACCTGCGGGAGCCGATTACCCGTTTTGCCGCCGCAGCAGAAGAGGTATTCCACGGCTCGTGGACCGTGCGCAGCGTTGGGGCATATGCCGCGGCCATCGGCACGTACTGTGTTGGCCTGGCATTGCGCCACGCGTGGGACGGCAACGAAGCAGACATTGCTTTTAACTGGCCCCTGTTGGGCGCGGACTTTTTGGAGTGGGGAGATATCAACCTATTAGTGCGCTTCGCGGAACAGGTGCTAGAAGTGCCCGCGGGAATCGTTGGGGCCGTACTCATTAGCCACATTCCGTGGATTGCAGAAGGCGTGAAGTTCGTCGGCCGGCACACGCTGCCGATTTATCTCTCGCACCCCATCGGGCTGACCGTGGGCTATGGGTACTACATGGCGCATCATGACTATGTCGTCTCTTTGGCTGGGTCGTGGCCGCTGGAAAATACGTGGTTCTGGATCGCCATGTGCTTTATCTTTACGGCCATTTCCTCCCTGGCGCTGTGGGCGCTGGGGAAGGTCCCTATCCTTGGCTGGACGCTGGTTCCGCCGCGGATCGATCGGCGCCGCCCCGCCGTAGAGCCAATGGTAGCGAACAAGCAACCAACAACACGGTGATGATGACGTAGTCATTGCCAACGATGTGCTGCCACCCTGTCCAATCCAGCTCCTGGTCCTCGGTATGCGGAACCTGCCAGTGGCCGCGGGCGAAAAGTGCCAGCCAGGTGAGTGCAGCGAGGATCCAGCGGCGGCTGGCCACCAGGTAGATGCCCGCTAATACCAGCCAGGTAAAGTGGTGCGACCACGATACGGGGGAGCACAGCAGCGATACGGAGGCTGCCAGCAGCATGAGCACAACCTGGTTACCGCGGGACAGGCGCTCCATGGCAAACCACACGATCGCGATGACGACGATGACGCCAACGAGCCACAGGGTTTCTGCGTTATCGGGGCTTAAGCGGGTAAATAGCCCTCGCAAGGATTGGTTGGCGCTATAGGCCAGGCCGCCGATGCGCTCGGAATCGCGCAGGGTAGAGGTCCAATACTCAATCGAGCTGTGCGGATTGGCGGCAAAGGCGATAAGGCCGGCGGCCACGAAGGAGCCCAGGGTGGTAAAGAAGGCCTTCCATTCGCGGCGGACGAAGAAGACAGCCAAAAAGACCGCCGGGGTGAGCTTGATGGCAATGGCGATGCCGGTCAGGATGCCGTGGGCCTTTTTCACCCACAGCAAATCAATGACCACGAGTGCGGTGAGCAGGATATTGATCTGGCCAAAGCTAAAGGTCTGCGTAATTGGCTCGGCCAGCATGGCGGCAAAAAGCCCCCAGGCCGCCCATTGTTGGCAATTGAGGGTGCGCAATACCAGCGCAATGCAGACCCACAAGGCGAGCACGGAGAGGACCGTGATCACCACTGCGGCAGCGGTGAGGGGGATCCACTGGAGTGGGGCGAAGAGCAGGGCCGCAAACGGTGGGTAGGTAAAGGGGAGAGAGACGTTGCGGTCGGTGCCTACGAAATAGTCGCGGTTATAAAGGTCGCTGCCGAATCCGGCCCCGCCTTCGCGGTACACATCGAGGTCAATGTGGTAAAAGGCGCGAAAATCACCGGCGAATAAGGCAGGAATATCGATAATCCACCACAGGGCGGCAAGCGCTGACAGGATTAGGGGGAGGGCGGTGGTCCACAGGGATTTATTATCGGTTCGGCTCACCTGCAAAATTTTACAGCGGCGCGATCGTGGGGCCAATTTCCCGCGCCCGTCGCCGCAGCGCTAGGCTTGTACAACGTGCGTTACTTCTATGACACCGAATTTATCGAGGATGGCAAGACCATTGAATTGGTCTCCATCGGCATCGTCGGTGAGAACGGAAGTGAATATTATGCCGTATCCACGGATTTTGACCCGTCCAAGGCCAACTCTTGGGTCAAGGAAAACGTCTTGGCCAAACTACCCAGTCCCCAGGATTCCGCATGGAAGCCGGCGAGCACCATCCGCACGGAAATCCTGGAGTTTTTAACGCGCAGCTCTACGCCCATTGAATTGTGGGCGTGGGTCGGCGCGTATGACCACGTGGTATTGGCGCAGCTGTGGGGCGATATGGCGAGCTTGCCCAAGCGCCTGCCGCGCTATACCCGCGAGCTAAAGCAGCTGTGGGAGTTCGCCGGCCGCCCCAGCTTGCCGGCCGTGCCCAAGGGCAACCACGATGCGCTTGTCGATGCCCGCCATAACCTCGCCAAATTCCGCGCCTGCACCGAGGTCTTGCCCTTGTCCAAGGGTAATAGAATCAATTTCTAGCAGTTAACTACCAAGCGACAGGCATTAAATGGTTAAATGGAAGAGTGAGTTGGACAGTAGATATTCCCCAAAGCGTTCTGCCTGATCTTCCGCCCTTGCCTGAGGGCATCGAGGAGGTCTTCCAGGACGTCATCAAGCGCGATGCAAAGCAACAGCCCAGTTGGGATCCCACCCAAGCCGATAACGTGCGCAAGATTCTCGAGTCGGTGCCGCCCATCGTGGTTGCCCCAGAGATCGAGAAGCTCAAGCGGCAGCTTGCCGATGTCGCACTAGGCAACGCCTTCCTGTTGCAAGGCGGCGATTGCGCCGAGACCTTTGAATCGAATACCGAGCCGCATATTCGCGGCAACGTGAAGACCCTGCTGCAGATGGCCGTCGTTTTGACCTATGGCGCGTCCGTTCCAGTGGTGAAGCTGGGGCGCATTGCTGGGCAGTATGCCAAGCCGCGTTCCTCGGATACGGATGCGAATGGCCTATTAAATTACCGCGGGGACATCGTCAATGGCGTGGACCCCACCGATGAGGATCGCCGCCACGATCCTGCCCGCATGATCCGTGCTTACGCTAACTCTTCTGCCGCCATGAACTTGGTGCGCTCGCTGACCTCCTCCGGCACCGCGGATCTCTACCGCCTGCATGAATGGAACCGCGAGTTCGTCCGCAAATCGCGCGCGGGTGCCCGCTACCAGGACTTGGCCCGCGAGATTGAGAATGGCCTGAAGTTCATGAATGCGTGCGGCGTGCAGGATTCCACCCTGCACTCGGCGGATATTTACTGCTCGCACGAGGCGCTGCTCAAGGATTATGAGCGTTCCATGCTGCGCTTGGGCCAAGACGATAATGGCGATACCAAGCTCTATGACCTCTCCGCACACCAGGTGTGGATTGGTGAGCGCACCCGTGGTCTGGATGACTTCCACGTTAATTTCGCTGCCATGATCGGCAACCCGGTGGGCATCAAGCTCGGGCCTGGCGCTACTCCAGAGCAGGCCGTGGAATACGCCGAAAAGCTAGATCCCAACCGCGAGCCAGGCCGCCTGACCATCATCTCCCGCATGGGCCACGACAAGGTTCGCAGCGTCTTGCCGCCCATCATCAAGGCCGTCGAAGATTCTGGGCACACCGTGGTATGGCAGTCCGACCCCATGCACGGCAATACCTTTACCTCGTCCAACGGGTACAAGACCCGCCACTTCGACAAGATCGTCGACGAGGTGCAGGGCTTTTTCGAGGTACACCGCGATTTGGGCACCCACCCGGGCGGCGTGCACCTGGAGTTCACTGGGGAAGACGTGACGGAATGCTTGGGTGGAGCCGAGGACATTACCGACCTGGACCTGCCGGGCCGCTATGAATCCGCCGTGGATCCGCGCCTGAATACGCAGCAGTCCCTCGAGCTCTCGTTCCTCATCGCGGAGATGCTGCGGAACTAGGGGCGCCACCTAGACCCAGAGGGACGGGGTCCCTTCGTAATAGGAGGAACCAAACCACCACCCGCTGATAGCGACCGCGCCGGTTGCCACCGCCACTGCGAGGAGAAAAACCAGCAGTGAGGCAGGATGGCGATTGGTCAGGGGCCGCTCGGCGGGTTCTTCTTCTGCCGCCTGTGCCGGCGGCTGCGCAGCAGACTGCGCTGCTGCTCCCACGCCCGCAGCGGGTGCTGGGTCGGGGACAGGAGCCGGGGCCGGGGACGGTGCTGGAGCAGGTGCCAGCGGCGGCTCGGGGGAATCGTCGACGGGCGCTTGGGGGACATCGAGGCGCGTTTCAAAGTCTGGCTGCTGCGGATCCGGCTCGGGCTCAGGGGGAATGACCTCGGTGGGCCCGCCGTCTAAATGCTCGGTAGCGCCCTGCGGGATGGTCCGCGTGGGCTCAAATACATCCGTGGCGCCGATGCCGGAATAATCCGTCGGCGTTTGCGCGGTGCGCGCGGCGGCCGCATTGCGGGGAACCGGGATGGTCACCGTGGGTAGATCCAATTCCCGGCAAATATCCTCGATGGCATCCAAAAACTCCCCGGCATCGGCAAAGCGCTCGCGGGGATCGCGGGCGGTGGCGGTGGCTACGAGGGCATCGACAAGCTTGGGTACGCCCTCAGCGCGCGTGGATGGGGCGGGAACGTCATCGTATAGGCGCGCGGTGGCGTGCGCGATCGGGGTGTCTCCGGAAAAGGGCACGGTTCCGGTGAGGAGCTCAAAAAGCACGATGCCGGCCGAATACACGTCGGTAGCGGGGGTTATATCCTCACCGGTGACCTGTTCCGGTGCCAAGTACGAGACGGTGCCGACGATCATATTTGAGGTTGCCTGCGCATTCGTCGCACGCACCAAGCCGAAATCGCCCAATTTCACCCGGTGATGCGAGGTAATGAGCACGTTATCCGGCTTAATATCGCGGTGGATAAGCCCCGTCGAGTGCACCTCGGTCAAGCCCTGGAGCACGCTGCGCAGCGTCGATAAAGCGGCAGGGACGGTAAGGGGGCCGCCTTCGGCAAGCAGCTCGCGCAAGGTGCCGCCATCGATGAGCTCCATGATGAGGTAAATGGGCTCGCCGTCAGCGGAAAAATCATGAATGGCCACGAGGTTGGGGTGCTGCAACCGCGCCATCGCGCGGGCCTCGCGGGAAAAGCGCTTGATAAAAACCGGGTCATCGTCATAGCGCTCATCCATGACCTTTGCGGCCACTTGCCGGCCCAAGCGCATATCCACGCAGCGATAGACGGTAGACATACCGCCGCGGGCGATGGGGCGATCGATGCGGTAACGGTCTTCCAACACGTCACCAATTTCCAACCTAGTCATACCTCCCAGTATGGCCGATCCCCTAGGCCGCGTTAAAGTAGGTGGCGTGACTAACGCAGAAAACTCCCTGAATTCCTTATTGGCCGGCGAAGAGCTGCTCAGCATGCAGCAGGTGGCAGACAAGCTGGGCCTTCCCATCACCCGCGCCTATGACTTGCTCCAGGACCGCAAATTCATTGTCTGGGACTCGCCCGAAGGCAAGCGCGTGCCGCTGGCATTCTTCAACGACAAGGGGAGCATTGCCAAGCACGTCACGGGCGTTATCACTGTGCTTTCCGATGGCGGCTATGACGACGAAGAGATCCTGCGCCACCTATTTACCGCAGATGACTCCCTGCCTGGCCGGCCCATCGACGCCCTGCACGGGCACCTGGCGCGCGAGGTTATTCGGCGGGCGCAGGCGTCTGCTTTTTAACCCAGCGCTTGGGGAGTTGAGGGCCTTTTTGGCTCACGCCATCGAACATCCACTGCGTTGCGGACCAAGACACAACGATGAGGCCAATGACCCAGAACCAGTTATAGAGCTGGTGGTTGCCGTCGCCGGAAAAGCTCAAGCTGATAAATAGCGCTACGCCGGAGGTAAACTTCAGCAGCCACAGCGGCGGGCGGAAGGTGCCCATGAGCGTGAAGATGGAGGCGTAGTACCACGGCAGGGTCACCGAGTTGAAGACGAAGGCAACCTGGTAGGCCGCCGCGGTGCCCATAATGGCATCGCGGGCCGTGTGCCGGCTTAGCCACCACACGATGACCAACCCGATGAGCATGCACACCATCGCGATTGTGCGCAGGACGCCCAGGATGGCGTTATAGGATGCCTCCGGGTCAAAAATGTGGACCGCCGGGACGATGATGTCCGCGGCCAATGTCGGGCCCGCCAAGGGGTTAATCACCTTAGAATTGCCGCTGACCTGGGATAGCCAGCCCCACGAGGTGCCGGAGGCCCAGGTGATAAGCGCCACGGACGCGATGATTTCCACGGCAGCGATGAGCCCTGAGCAGACGAAAACCACCGCGGTGCGCGCCGCGGTAGAACCCTTGGGCGCGTAGCGGTGCAGCATCAGCCAGACGATGAAGGGGGCGGCAAAAATCGCGGTAGCCTTCATCGCCACCGCCGTGCCGACTAGCAGCAGCGCGGCGTGGAAGCGCTGGTGCAGCGCGGCCAAAAGCCCCAACGACACCAGGCCGACCATGAGGGATTCATTGTGCATGCCACCGATAAGGTGCAAGATGATGACTGGGTTGGCAACGCCGATCCACAGCGCGACCGCCGGATCCGCGCCGAGCTTTCGGGCGATCCGCGGGACCGTCCACGCAATAAGGACAAAGCCTGATAGCGAAAGCAGCTTATAGATGATGATGCCGACGGTGACATTATCGCCCACGACGGTGGTGACGATTTTGCCAATCCACAGGTGCAGCGGTCCATACGGGGTGGTGGTATTGCGCCAGTCTTGTGAGACCTCGAGCAGGAAGGGCCCGGGGTTGACGGCGGCGCCCTCGGTATAGGGGTCGAATCCATCGCGGACCATGGCGCCCTGCATGAGGTAGGAATACACGTCCCTGGAAGCCATAGGGCCGGCGAATAGCAGTGGGGTGACCCATGCGATAAGGATGCGTTGTAACTCGCGTACCCCTCCCTCCGGGCGCGGGTGTTTAAGCTGCTTGCGTATAATCATGCGCCCGGCAAGCACCCAGGCGGCGGCGAGGAGGAAAATGCCCACCCAATACAGCACCAACCCGAGGTTGCGGCCGTGGCCATAGGAGAAGAAGCCGATATTGAGCGCTTCGAGCACGCCGCCGCGATTGCGGGTCGAGCCGCCGGAAAAGGACGAGAAAAGGAGCACGCACGAGGCAACGAGGCCCAGCGGGAGCGCGCGGGGGACTGGCAAGGAGTAGGTATTGGCCACGGTGATACCTACTTTTGGCGCGTCGTCGCCTGAACGGCCAGGTGCTCTAGCGTTTCCGTGATCTGCGGATCCACGTTCGCCGCACGCAGATGAGCCAACCCGGATTCCGTCAACGCGGTAATGCGGCGCTCAATTTCATCCGGGGCGCCGGAATCCGCAATGATTTGGGATAGGCGCAGCAGGTCCTGCGTATCGGAGGTACGGCCGATGAATTTCCGCAGGGTAGCGGCGGCGCTGGGATCGCGTTCATCGGCGCGCTGTAGCGCTAAGGCCAGAAGCTCCGTGCGCTTGCCCTCTCGCAGATCGTCGCCGGCGGGCTTGCCTGTAATGGCAGGGTCCCCAAAGACCCCCAGTTGGTCATCGCGCAGCTGATAGGCAATGCCGATATCGTACCCATAGCCGCGGAAAGCCGAGATGAGTTCCTCGCTCGCCCCCGCGATGGCAGCGCCCAAATGCAGGGGCCGCTCGATGGTATATGCGGCGGTTTTGTAGCGATTGACGGAATTGCTCAGCGCCACCGATTCCGAACCGGCTGCCTCGAGGGAAATATCGAGCAATTGGCCGCCCAAAACCTCGGTGCGCATTCCCCGCCAGGGCTCGCGCGCACGCTGCAAAGCCTCCGGGCTGAGCCCAGAATCCTGGAACATATCCTCGGCATAAACCAGCGCAAAATCGCCCACCAAGATGGCCACGGACGTGCCAAAGAATTCCGGATCCCCTAAGAAATCGGATTCTCGGTGAAGGCGCTCTGCTCCCCGATGCACCGTCGGTTTCCCGCGCCTCGTATTCGACGCGTCAATGATGTCATCGTGGATTAACGCGCAGGCTTGGATGAACTCCAGTGAGGATGCCGCGCGCAGCATCGCCTCTGGGGATTCCGAACCGCGGCCTGCGGCGAGGTAACCCGCCCACGCATACATGGGGCGCACCCTTTTCCCGCCGTCGAGGACGAATGATTCCAAAAAGCTCATGGCGGTACTGACCGGGGCGCCGATTTCTGCCACGTGATCCCGGCGCTGGTCCAAGAAGATAGCCAGTTTTTCGCGCACCGCGCCGGGGATATCCGCAAGCTCAGGAATATTCGTCATAGTCACACCTCCACACGATACCGCCTTGGGCCGAGAAGAAATAACACAGGTTTATAGCGGCAGGCCCACTCCCAAAATGGCAAAGGGTCGGGGATCTGCGGGGTAGCGATGGTGGCGCACGACATCAAAGAAGCCCACAGACCGGTATAGGCGAAAAGCCCCGTTGGCTTCCTGTGGTGCTTCCGGCGTTGACAATAAGGCAAATCGGGCAGGGATATTCCATAAGAGCCCTTCGAGTAGCTGCTTGCCTAAACCGTGGCCTTGAAAGGAAGGCAGCACGTGTACTTCAGCCACCTCAAAGTAGCTGCGCAGCATGCTCCATTCGGACTCAGTTGGCCCGCCGTTGCAGCGCAGGGCGCGGCGCAGCTCGGAATCCCACCAAGTATCTGGTGAGCCCAAAAATCCATAGGCCACTCCCACGACGCCATTGTCATGCGCAGCGATAAGAGCTGTAAACCCGGGACGCATGGAATCCGCCCGCCAATTGTCCACGCTGCGCGAAAACGTGACCGGATCGTATCCCATGGCCTCGATGTAGATCTCCACGAGTTGGGGAGCCAGCATAGAGAACTCTTGCGGGGTTAAGCGGCGGATTTCGAAACTCACGGTATCTATCACACCAGATACGCACGTCCACCGGCGGACAAGGGTGGGGGCGGGGTTATTCCATCGAGCCCTAAGGGATTTCGAACTGTGTTCGATTTGTAGGCAGTTATGACTGGTAAAACTCTTGAGTAATTCGAACATGTGAACTAGAATAGGGGTAGATGTCCGGTTGGCTACTTAAAGTGAGCGGCAATCGAACACGGTTAGCTATTAGCGCAGTACAGGAGAAAAACAATGGCACAGATTATTTCGGCAACGCAGTCCCGCTCTACCGGTCGCTTCGCTGGCAAGCAGGGCGCGAAGCGGGCTCACTTTCTTTTCCAGGCCCGCGAGCTTCTAGATCGGGCGAGGGGCTACGCGGCAGATGGTCGCTTTGATCAGGCGCTGGAGGTGGCCTATCAGTCCGCATTGCGTACGGCGGGTGCTCGAGTAGCGGTATCGGTGGTCTCTCGCCGCCGGCGTCTGCCAACGAGCGCCTGGGACCGCTTGGCTTTGGTTGGGGCCGAGGAAAAGCAGTGGGCCGAGGCTTTTAAGTCCTACTCTCGTACCCGTGCCCGGGTAGCATCTGGCTTGGATGCAACTCCAGATGAGGAATATGTCTACGGGCTAATGCAGCAGGCGGCGCAATTTTTAGATGAGAGTGAAGCCGAGACGATTCTGGGATCCTTTGCGGCATAGCAGCAGCATAGCGGCGCCATAATCACTGTTGAGGGGAATAACTACCTTTTGGGGAACATACTGGTTACTCTGGACGTTAGTATTGGTAGAAGATATATCGGCCGAAGCCCAGTCCCTAGTTGGAGGAAAAGTGTCTCTTTCTGAGCAGGAGCAACGCACGCTCCGTGAAATAGAGGAATCGTTATTAGCGGACGATCCTAAATTTGGCGCTTCTGTGTCTGAATCTACCTCGATCGGCGGTTCCGGCGGCGCAGTTACCCTGCGTGGGATTGCGCTCATCGTGGTTGGTCTGTGCATGCTTGTTGGCGGCGTGGCCTTGGCGCAGCAAAGCTTGTGGTTTATTGCGTTGTCCATCGCCGGGTTCTTAGTCATGTTCGCTTCCGGCGTGTGGATGCTTCGCGGCGACCAGCCTGCTGGTAGCGGAAAGAAAAAGTCCACCAATGGGCGGTCAAAGAAGGCAGCCTCGTCTCGTAACAGTGGAGTAGGCAGCAAGCTGGAAGAAAACTTCCGTCGGCGCTTTGAGGAAAGCTAGCCGCGAACTTTCCATTTCCCCAGTCACCAGGAAGGGTGGCTGGGGATTTTTTACGCCTTACCAAAATTTCCCACTTTGCCCCACCTTCTGACCAAAACCGCGGCGCGGTGGGGGATTGTGGGTAGTAGAGGGCGGTAGCAGGTCCAATATGCAGGCATTGCGCTGTAAGTGGTGTATGAGGTGGGGCGATCTTGGTGTTGTAAGTGGGACTAAAGGGGTTGATTTTTGGGGTTGTCAAGGTGGGGCGCGGGATTTCTCCCCACCGAAAAAACATGCTTTTAGCTGCGCATACGTTTTGGGTTGCTGAGAATATGGCGATTTAAGTGGGGCATGTGGGGGAAAGTGGGGTAGAGTGGGGCGCAGCGGAGGAATGGGGTTGAAAAACTCTCTTCTGACGTGAGGGAATCCGGAGTTGTCGAGTGAGGAAGGTGGACGCCGGGATGTTTCTCGGAACCTACACTCCGAAACTTGATGACAAAGGGCGCTTAACGCTTCCTGCAAAATTTCGCGACGAGCTCGCCGGTGGCCTGATGGTTACCAAGGGGCAGGACCATTCTTTGGCCGTGTACCCGCGCGAAGAGTTCGCCGAACGCGCACGGAAGGCTGCGGCGGTTTCTCGAACCAATCCGGAAGCGCGCGCTTTCATTCGTAACTTGGCTGCAAGTGCGGACGAACAGCGGCCCGACGGGCATGGTCGCATCACCTTGTCCGCAGGCCACCGTGAGTACGCGGGTTTGTCCAAAGAGTGCGTGGTGGTTGGCTCGGTAGATTTCCTCGAAATTTGGGATGCAGCCGCGTGGGCTGAGTATCAATCGCAAACTGAAGATGCTTATTCGGCAGCAGATGCCGATGACGTACTTGCGGGATTGCTGTAAGCGCCCGCATCTCGAGTGCGTGTAAGGACTCTGTCCGAGGCGGATGATTCTGGTGTACTTCCCCGATATCAGAAACCTGCCTCGGACAGGGCCCTATATGCACTCGCCGTGCTTTCCACGATAGGAAGTCCTGCACAGCGGAAATAAGAAAGGGGGACCCGGGGAGACATGGCTACAACTAACCTTAATTACGATGTCGCGGATAACCACGGCCATGTGCCGGTCATGCGCGAGCGCATGGCACAGCTCCTGCGCCCCGGGGTAGAGGCTGCGGGCTCGCAGGCTGTGCTTGTCGATGCCACCTTAGGTGCCGGCGGCCACAGCGAGTACTTCCTCCAGACCTTTCCGCAGGCACGCGTTATCGGTGTGGACCGCGATGAGCAGGCATTGCAGAATGCTTCGGCGAGGCTAGAGCCCTTCGGCCCGCGTTTTTGCGCGGTCAATGCACGCTTCGATGGGCTGGGTACCGCCATTGCCCAGGGCGAGGGCGATATCTTTGATGCTGCCCGCGCCCACGGTATTGCGGGAGCCCTCTTCGATTTGGGCGTTTCTTCCATGCAGCTGGATCAGGCAGAGCGCGGCTTTGCCTATAAGACGGATGCGCCGCTGGATATGCGGATGGATCCGAGCCACGGGCTTACCGCCGCTGACGTGCTCAATACGTATTCGCACGGGGACTTGGCGCGGATTCTCAAGACCTATGGTGACGAGCGTTTCGCGGGCAAGATTGCCTCCGCCGTGCTCAAGGAGCGCGAGAAGGAACCGTTTAGCACCTCGGGCCGCTTGGTTGAGCTTTTATACTCGACCATTCCGGCGGCAACGCGCCGCACGGGCGGGCACCCGGCAAAGCGCACGTTCCAGGCGCTGCGGGTAGAGGTCAACCGCGAGTTGGAGGCCATTGAAAATGTGCTTCCCGTAATCACCAGTGCGCTTTCCATTGGGGCGCGCGCGGTTTTTATGAGCTACCAGTCTTTAGAAGACCGCCTCGTAAAGGCAGCATTCAAGGACCTTTCTACGTCCACCACGCCTGCCGGTCTACCGATGGATTTGCCGGGCACCGCACCGGAATTCGCCACGGTCACCCGCGGGGCCGAAAAGGCATCCGCGGCGGAGGTAGAAGAAAATTCCCGCGCCGCGTCGGTGCGCGTGCGCGCCCTTGAACGGCTTGAAGGCACGCCAGAATTTTTACCACCGGGAGGCAAGAAATGAGCACCATCCCACGCCGAAACCAGCACATAACGGACAGCCGCGACAGAGAGGCCACTCGCAGCATGGGCGCCAGCCGAGACTTCACCACCGGAATCGACACCGGAGCGCCTACCGCTGTGCGCGAGCGCACCGCCCCTAGGGCTACCGGGAAAACGACACGTCGCACGGCCCCTAGCCGTACCCGGGTGCCGCACCGCGGGGCGAAGCGGCTTGGTTCGAAGCAGGTCGTCAGCTTCCGTGGCCGGCGAGTGCAACAGCAGACGAAGCAGAATAATGCTTTTACCCGCGTTGCTGTCTTGGCCGTTACCTTGGTCATCGGCGGGGTAGCACTGGCCATGTGGCTATCTGGTTTGTCCACCTCACAGACGTTTAAAATCCAGCAGCTGACGGTGCAGGAATCGCAGTTGGATAACCAGATTGAGTCGCTCAACCGAGACGCAGAAAATTTAAGCTCCTCGGCGGATATTGCCCGCCGCGCGGATGAATTGGGCATGGCCGTGCCCAAGCAACCTGGCGTGACTGAGGTCGGCGGGGATGGTGAGATCATCGCCAAGCGCGAAGGCACCCCGGATACGGAAAAGCTTATCGATGTCAACGGTGAACCCATCCGCCCGGGCCAAGCCTCGAGCGACCCGAAGGATACGGAGGGGATGTCTGATTCCCTCAACGCCGTGCCGCGCGGACAGCAGCAACATGCCCGCGGCAACGATGCGGACGAAAACCGGGATGAGCAACGCGGAGGCGATGACGCCGATAATCGCGATAGCGCAGACGATAATCGCCCCAACCTTCCCGCCCGCGCGCCGTACACCAGCCAGGCTGATTAAACGGACAGAATAAGTGGTGAAATTCTCTGTGCTCGCGCGTGGTAGCGCGGGCATTGCCCATCTTGTAGGGCACAATCGATACACGCAAGAACCTGTGGCGGCGAAGGGAAGGTGACTGAGCACCGTGACTGCACCGAATAATGGTGGCAACCGTGGGTACCGTCCGCGGCCACGCCGTGCTGCTAGCTCTGTTGTGCCCCAAAAAGCGATCATGCGCCAGCGCCTGCGCATCATTTTGACCTGTGTTGTCGTCGCCACCGTCGCTTTGGGCGGCCGCCTTGCGTGGGTGCAATTGGTCTGGGGTCCGGACCTTGCGGCAAAAGCCGTCACTCAGCGCGAACGCGTCTATATTGACCCGGCCCGCAGGGGAGAGATATTGGACCGGGATGGCCAGCGTTTGGCCTATACAATGAAGTCTCGTTCCTTGACTGTCTCTCCCACGCGCCTGCGCGATGAGCTCAAAGAGCAGGCGAAGATGGAAGCCACGTCCGAGGGAAAACTCGAGGGCATGGATGAGAGCAAGAAGGATGAGTACCTCACCAAACAAATGGAGGACAAACTCAAGGAGATGGCTGAGGGCATTCCGAAGATGATTGAGGATTCGGGTGCTTCTGCCTCCAAGGTCGATGCGAGCGATATTAAAAACAAGCTCAAGGCCGATACGCAGTACGAGGTCCTGGTCCGCAATGTGGACCCGGATGTCGCCGTAGAGATTTCCAATAAGTACCACGGTGTGGCGGCGGACCGGCAAGATATCCGCCAGTACCCAAACGGGGCGATTGCAGAAAACGTCGTGGGCAAGGTCTCTATGGATGGCCACGGCCAATTCGGCTTTGAGGCGGCCCGCGATACCGAATTAACCGGCATCGATGGGCAGTCCACGGAGGATGTCTCCACCGACGGGCAGGTTATCCCCGGCACCCTGCGCGATGTCGTGGATGCCGTCGATGGCCGCGATGTCACCCTCACCCTGGATTTGGATCTGCAGACCTACGTCCAGCAAAAGCTGGAAAAGGCCAAGGCCAATTCCCAGGCGGAGGGTGCCGAGGCCGTGGTGCTTGATGCCGCGACCGGCCAGGTGCTCGCCATGGCTAATACCGATACGGTGGATCCGAATAAGAATATCGAAGACCAGCTCAAGGAGGGCAAGGACTTCGAGAACCGCAGCATCTCCCACCCCTATGAGCCGGGTTCCGTTGCCAAGATAGTGACGGCGGCGGCAGCTCTGCAAGAGGGCATTACCACGCCGGATGAGGTGCACCAGGTCCCAGGTTCCATCGACATGGCTGGCGTGACCGTCAACGATGCCTGGCCTCACGGCACCGAGCCGTATACCACCACCGGCATCTTTGGTAAGTCCTCCAACGTGGGCACCTTGATGATCGCGGATAAGCTTGGGCCCGAGAAGTATGCGGAGTACCTGAAGAAGTTCGGCTTGGGCGCGACCACGGGCGTTGAGCTGCCCAATGAATCCGCCGGTACCGTGCCAGATCAAGAGCAGTGGTCGGGTGGTACCTTTGCCAACCTGCCCATCGGCCAGGGCCAGGCGTGGACGACGCTGCAGATGGCGAGCGTGTACCAAGCATTGGCCAATGGCGGCGAGCGCATCGAACCGCGCATCATCGACGAGATCAAAGACCCTGACGGCGAGACGGAAAAGCTACCCGAGCCCAAAAAGACCCAGGTAGTGGACAAGGAAACCGCCAAGACTGCGGTGGATATGTTCCGCGCCGTCTTCCAAGATGACGATGCCGGCGTGCAAAACGGTACGGCTGCGAATGCCCAATTGGACGGCTACCAGCTCTCCGGCAAGACCGGCACCGCCCAAAAGGTGGATCCCAATTCCGGGGCGTATTCTAATTCCGCCTACTGGATCACCTTTGCGGGCATTGCGCCTGCCGATGACCCACGATTCGTCGTCGCAGTCATGCTCGATGAGCCTAAGTCCGGCGTGGAAGACAATGGCGGCGGCGGCCAGTCCGCGGCGCCTATCTTCCGGGATATCTCTTCCTGGCTGCTCAATCGCGATAATATTCCCACCTCGAAACCAGCGCCGCGGATGACCCTGCGGGAACAATAGGAGCTTGAAATGTCTGTTTCCTTAGAAAAACTTGCGCAGCTTTCGCACGGACGCGTCATCGGTGATGGCACCGTAGAGGTCAGCGCGTGCGGCTTAGATTCCGCGAGCCTTCCCGAAGGCGCGTTATTTGCGGCCCTTCCCGGCACGCGGGTGCACGGCGCGCAGTTCGCCGGGGATACCAAGGCGGGCGCGGTGCTTACCGATGCCCCCGGTCTCGACCACCTCCGCCAAGCTAACGAAACCCGCCCGATCATCGTGGTAGACGATATCCGCGCCGTCTTAGGCCCGATTGCGGCAGAAATCTACGGACACCCCACCCGCGATCTCACGGTCTTGGGTATTACCGGCACCTCCGGCAAGACCACGACTAGTTACTTGCTGGAAGCTGGCCTCTTGCAGTCTGGCCACTCCGTGGGCCTTATTGGCACCACCGGCACCCGCATCAATCGCACGCCTGTGCCTACCTCCTTGACCACTCCGGAAGCCCCACGGCTGCAAGAGCTTTTTGCCCGCATGAAGGACGAGGGCGTGACCCACGTGGTCATGGAGGTCTCCTCCCACGCCTTGGAGCTCGGCCGCGTGCGCGGAACCAACTTTGCCGTGGCTGGATTCAGCAACCTTAGCCAGGACCACTTGGATTTCCATCCCACGATGGAAGAGTACTTTTCGGCCAAGTCCCGGCTATTTCTGGGAGAGCAGGCCGCCGAGCGCGCGGTCATCTGCGTTGATGACGAGTGGGGCGAGCGCCTGCGCGGAATGATAGAAGACGCCGATTCCCCGGTAACGACGGTGGCAACGCGTACAGGCGATGCCACGATCTCCGCCCGGCAGACGGCTACCGAAGTGACCGGTGCACAGGAGGTTGACCTCAACCTAGACGGCACCGACTATTCCTTCCGGCTACCGCTGCCCGGCGAATTCAATATCGCCAATGCCTCGCTCGCCCTAGGGATGGCTACTGCGGTGGGCGAAGACCCGCAGGTCTTTTTGACCGGCGTGGAAAACGTCGCCGTTCCGGGGCGTATGGAAAGGATCGACCGCGGGCAGGACTTTGTGGCCGTGGTGGATTATGCCCACAAGCCCGCAGCCATCGCAGCGGTGCTCGATACCCTACGCTTGCAATTGGAGGGCACTTCCGGTCGCGTCGGCGTCGTCGTGGGCGCCGGCGGTGACCGCGATAGCACCAAGCGCCCGATTATGGGAGAGGCTGCGGCCACCCGGGCGGATCTCACGGTGGTGACCGATGATAATCCGCGCACCGAGGACCCAGCCGCAATCCGCGCAGCGGTCATTGAAGGCGCTCGCCAAGCCGCGCCGGACGCCGATATTCGGGAGCAGGGCTCGCGGGCACGCGCCATCGATGAAGTGGTGGATTGGGCGCAGCCGGGCGATGCCATCATCGTCGTCGGCAAGGGCCACGAGGTAGGCCAGCTCGTGGGCGAACGCACCCTGCACTTTGATGACCGAGAGGAAATGGCGCGCGCCATCGAGGAAAAGCTGGCGGGAACGGCGCATCGCGATACTCTTAGGGATACGAAGGAGTAGTAATGATTCCACTTTCTATTGGAGATATCGCCGCGATAACCGGCGGTAGCCTGGATAGCGTTGATGATCCCGATGAACGCGTGACCGGTTTCGTAGAGTTTGATTCGCGCAAGGTCACCAGCGGCAGCTTGTTCGTAGCCCTACCCGGTGCCCGCGTCGATGGCCATGATTTTGCCGAAAAGGCCATAGAACAAGGCGCCGCGGCTGTGTTGGCCGCTCGGCCGGTGGGGGTACCGGCGATCATCGTCAAGCCCCAAGGCCGCGTGACCGGGGATGCCGCCAATGCCGATATTTATGCCAACGATGAGGATGGCTCCGCCGCCGCTGTGATTGGGGCATTATCCGATCTCGCGCGCGAGGTGACTTCCCGTCTCGCCGCGGAACAGGGCTTGGATATCGTCGGCGTTACCGGCTCCGCGGGCAAGACCTCTACTAAGGATTTGCTGGCTACCATCTTCCGCGCCGAGGGCGAAACCGTCGCCCCGCCGGGCTCCTTCAATAACGAGGTGGGCCTTCCCTATACCGCCCTGCGCTGCGATGAGCATACGCGTTTCCTCGTGGCGGAGATGTCCGCGCGCGGCATCGGCCATATTCGCCACCTGACCGAGATCACGGCCCCGACGGTGGGCTTGGTGCTCAACGTGGGCACCGCCCACCTGGGTGAGTTTGGTTCGCGTGAAAATATCGCCCAGGCCAAGGGCGAGCTCATTGAGGCCCTGCCAGCCGCGGCAGACGGCGGGGTAGCGGTGCTGAATGCGGACGATCCCTTCGTGGCTTCTATGGCACCGCGCACGCAGGCCAAGGTGGTCTTTTATTCCGCCAATCGCCCGCAAGCCGCGGATGCGCAGTACTATGCCACAGACATTGAGCTTGACGATGTCGCCCGCCCATCCTTTACCTTCCACGCCCCCGGCGTCGCGCCGATGAGCATTAAGCTGCAGGTCTTTGGCAAGCACCAGGTCTCCAACGCCCTGGCCGCGGCCGCGGCGGCCATCGAATCGGGCGTGGAACCCGCCGTTGCCGCGCGGGCGCTCAGCGGACACCAGACGAGCTCGGCGCACCGCATGGACGTGCGCACCCGCCGCGATGGCGTCACCGTCATCGATGACTCCTATAATGCCAACCCGGATTCGATGCACGCGGCGATTGCCGCCTTGGCCTATACCTCCGCGGCTCGTCCCGATGCCCGCTCCATCGCGGTGCTGGGGGAGATGGGCGAGCTCGGCGGCGAAGCCGTCGAAGCCCACCGCATCTTAGGCTCGGTCCTCTCTAAGTACCACGTGGATTGCCTCGTCGCGGTAGGAGAGGGAGCGCATACCGTAGCCATGGTGGAGGCCGCGCACGCGCACGGCATCCAGACCGAACTCTGCCCCGATATTGAAGCCGCGACGGCGGCCGTAGAAAATATCCTGCGGGTCGCCCCTGCCGGGGTGGAGGACTGGTCCGCGCGCGCGGCCAAGGACGTCGTCCTCGTAAAATCCTCGAATGCCCAGCGCCTGTGGCGCGTGGCAGAACAGCTCAATCGCCGTTAGTCCCTATCTCAAGGAGAAAGATCTCTAGCAATGACTCAGATCATTATCGCGGGCGTCGTTAGTTTCCTCGTCGCGATTTTTACCACCCCAGTTTTGGTTCGGTATTTTTCTGGCGTCGGAAAAGGCCAAGAAATCCGCGAAGACGGCCCGCAGCTCCATCTGCGCAAGCGGGGCACCCCGACGATGGGCGGTCTGGCGATCTTGCTGGCCATCACGGTGGCCTACCTCATCGTGGGCATCTATGCCCGCGCGACCGGCAACGGTGGGTTTAGCCCCTCGGGGTTATTGGTCTACTTCTTGACCATGGGACTCGGCGGCCTGGGTTTTGCCGATGACTTCATCAAGCTATTTAAAAAACGCAACCTCGGCCTCAATAAAACCGCCAAGCTGGTAGGCCAGCTGGCCATCGCGCTCATCTTCGGCATCCTCGCCCTACAATTCCCGGATGCCAATGGGCTAACCCCCGCCTCGACCAACCTGTCCTTCGTCCGCGATTTCGATACCTTCGATATCGCCGTTGGCGGTGCCGTCATCGGCACGATTATTTTCTTGGTCTTTTTGTACCTGCTCATCGCCGCGTGGTCGAATGCGGTCAACCTGACCGATGGCCTGGACGGCCTCGCCGCAGGTACTACCGCCATGGTGATGGGGGCCTATACGCTCATTAGCTTCTGGCAGTTCCGCAACTCGTGCTCGATTTCCCCGGCCGCCGGTTGCTACGAGGTCCGCGATCCTCTTGACCTCGCGGTTCTCGCAGCCGCGGGCCTGGGAGGTTGCCTCGGCTTCCTGTGGTGGAATGCCGCACCGGCGAAGATCTTCATGGGCGATACCGGATCTCTCGCGCTCGGCGGCCTCGTCGCCGGCCTTTCTGTGACTACCCGCACCGAGCTGCTGATGATCGTTATCGGCGCCATCTTCGTCATTGAAACGGTCTCCGTGGTCATCCAGATCGTAGTCTTCCGCACGACGGGCAAGCGCTTTTTCCGCATGGCGCCCATCCACCACCACTTTGAAAACGGCGGCTGGGCCGAAACCGCGGTTGTTACGCGTTTCTGGCTATTAAGCGCGATGGCCGCGATGGCGGGCATCTGCATCTTCTACGGCGATTGGCTCTCTGCAGTCAGCTTCGGAAACCTGCAATAAAGTTTTGGCACTAGATACTTAAGGATTGAGGCACTCATCATGGCTGAGCTACCACCTTTTCTGCGCGGGCATGTCCTCGTCGCAGGAGCCGGCGTCTCTGGCCGCGGGTGCGTGGCGATGCTCGCGCGCCTCGGCGTGGATACCACCGTCGCAGATTCCAATGCCGCTGCCCTAGCGGCCCTAGCGGAAGAGTTTGGCGTGGCTACGGTATCGACCGACGCCCCGGCACCGGGCGACTATGACCTGGTGGTGACCTCGCCGGGATGGCGTCCCGATTCTGAACTCTTAGATTCTTTCCAGGCCGCCGGCGTGGAGGTCATCGGCGATGTCGAGCTGGCCTACCGCCTCGATCGCGCCGAGGTCTTCGGCCCACCTCGCACTTGGCTGGTTGTCACCGGCACGAACGGCAAGACCACCACCACGGGAATGCTGACCAAAATCATGCAGGCCGATACCGCTCGCAGCGGGCTGCGCGCGCAAGCCGTGGGCAATATTGGCGTCTCGCTTTTTGATGCCCTGACCGCCATCCCGCGGGTCGACATCCTGTGCGCCGAGCTTTCGTCCTTCCAATTGCACTGGTCCAGCGAGCTGCGCCCCGATGTCGGCGTGCTGCTCAACGTGGCCGAAGACCACCTGGATTGGCACGGGTCCTTTGACGCCTATGCCCGCGCCAAGGCCAAGGCCTTGCACGGCACCCGCGCAGTGGTGGGCAAGGACGATGCCGCGGCGGGCCGCTATGCCGCTGGAATCGACGGCGTATACGGCTTTACCCCCGGCGAACCGGCCACTGGTGAGGTAGGGGTGAGCGCCGGGCGCTTGGTCTCCAGGCTGGAAGGCGAGGACGTCATAGATCTTGCCTCCGCCGAGGGCATCGAGCCGGCGGGCCTTGCGGGTGTCCTCGACGCGGCGGCGGCCGCGAGCGTGGCCCGCTTGGCAGGCGCTAGCCCCGCCGCCATCCAGGAAGGCCTAGCAGCTTACGCGGTGGCCGGTCACCGCGGCGCAGTGGTGCATGAGCACGGCGGGGTGGCCTATATCGATAACTCCAAGGCCACCAACCCGCACGCGGCCGATGCCGCCCTAGAAGGCTTCGATTCGGTGGTCTGGGTCGCCGGCGGCCAGCTCAAGGGCGCGGATGTAGATGAGCTCATCGCCACCCACGCCGCGCGGTTGAAGGCGGCGGTGCTGGTGGGCATCGACAAGAGCATCATCGCCGAGGCGCTGGCCCGCCGCGCCCCGCAAACCCCGGTTGAGCTCATCGAGGATACCGACCCGCAGGTGGCAATGAATGCCGCCGTGCGCGCCGCCGCGCAACACGCCGAGGCCGGCGATACCGTCCTCTTGGCTCCGGCTGCGGCATCGTTGGATATGTACACCGGAATGGCCCAACGCGGCGACCTTTTTGCCGCAGCGGCGCGGGATATCGCCCGCGCGCATTAGACCTTTTTCAAAATTAGGAGACTTCATGACGGCCACCTCCCCGCAGCGCCCCCGCGCAAAGAGCACGCGCGAGCGGATTAATGACGTGCGCGAACAAGCCCGCCAGCATCCCGGCCTGGATTATCTGCTTTTGCGCCTGATTATCTTCTCGCTCATTGGCATCGGCGTGGTCATGGTCTTTTCCTCGTCCATGGCCACGTCCCTGACAGAAGATGGCGGCGTGTGGAACCAGGCCCTGCGCCAAACCGCCATGGTCATCATCGGCTTGGGGGCGTTCTGGCTCGGCCTGAAGGTTTCCCCGCATACGCTGCGCAAATTTATCCCGTGGCTGTTGGCCCTTTCCATTTTGCTGCTCATCGCGGTGCTCATCCCCGGCATCGGTACCGGCCGCGAGGAGGTGGGCTCCCAGTCGTGGATCTACATTGGCCCGATTTCCCTGCAGCCCTCCGAGCTGGCGCGCATCACGGTGGGCATGTTCGGTGCCTCGGTGCTCGCGGATAAGGAACACCATTCCCTCAAGCTCTCGGACCCGTTCATGATGTACTCGCTCATTGCGGGCCTCATGTTCCTGCTCATCGTGGGGCAGGGCGACTTGGGCATGGCCTTGTCCTTTGCCCTCGTGGTGGTCTTCACGCTCTTTTTCGCCGGCGTCAACAGGCGCGTGCCCATCATCATCGGCATCTTGTGTGCGCTGGGACTGGTCGCCGTCTTCCTCATCGGCGGCTTCCGCTCCCACCGTTTCCACACCTATTTCGATGCCCTCTTTGGCAATATCTCCGATACCCAGGGCACGGGTTTCCAGTCTTACCAGGGCTTTCTCTCGCTTGCCGATGGCGGCTTCTGGGGCGTTGGTCTCGGCCAATCGCGCGCCAAGTGGTTCTACCTGCCAGAAGCCAAGAATGACTTCATCTTCGCCATCGTGGGCGAGGAGCTCGGCCTGTGGGGCGGCGCGCTAGTGATCATCCTTTTCGCAGCCTTGGGCTACGTGGGCCTGCGCACCGCCACCCGCGCGCAGAACCAATACCAATCCCTGCTGGCCGCGACGCTAACCATCGGCGTGGTGACCCAGGCGTTTATCAATATCGCCTACGTCGTCGGCTTGCTGCCGGTGACCGGTATTCAGCTGCCGATGATTTCCGCGGGTGGTACGGCCGCGATTATTACGATTGGCTCGATGGGCATCTTGTGCAACGTGGCCCGCCACGAGCCGATGCAGATTTCTGCCATGCAGAACTTCGGGCGCCCGCTATTTGATCGCCTCTTCTTCATCGGCGAGCCGGAGCCGCCGGCGGCGAGGAAGAAATCGCGGGGTCGGCACTCCCAGCCGCAGGGTGCCCGTCCGCGGGTGCGCGACGAGCGCTACGGCCGGCCGGTGACCGGAAGCGGGCGGAGGTATCCGCGCGCCGAGCACCGCCCGAGGCGGTAGGCGCTGGTAGCCTTTAGGCTATGAATTCCACGCCAATTTCCGTCGTCCTTGCAGGTGGCGGCACTGCAGGACATATTGAGCCCGCCCTTGCCGTCGGTGAAGCTTTGCGCGAGCGCTACGGCGCCCGGATTACCGCATTAGGGACCGAAAAGGGGCTGGAAAGCGATATTATTCCCGCCCGCGGCGTGGACCTGCGCCTGATTACCCCCGTGCCGATTCCCCGCAAGGTGAGCACCAACCTGGCCAAGCTCCCCGTCAAGCTTGCGCGGTCCGTCCGCCAGGCGCGAAAGGTCTTAAAGGACGTCGAGGCCGATGTCGTCTTTGGTACCGGTGGTTATGTCTCCGGGCCGGCCTATATCGCGGCAAAGACCTTAGGCATTCCCTTCTATGTCCTCGAGACCAACGCCCTGGCAGGCATGGCCAATAAACTGGGCGTCAAGCTCGGCGGCATTGGCCTTAATGCCCACGCCAATTCGGGCATGGAGGGCGAGGTCATCGGCATCCCGGTGCGCCCGAGCCTGGCCGCGTCTGCCGCGGATAAGGACGGGAATACCGCCGCGGATGCCCGCACGAAGTGGGATTTGGCGCAGCTGCCCACCATCCTCATTACCGGCGGTTCCCAGGGTGCGGCCAGCATCAACGGCGCCGTGGCGGGTGCCGCGGAGGACCTCACCAAGGACTTCCAGCTGCTGCACGCCTATGGCAAGAAAAACGATCCGCCTAAGCCGCACCCGAACTACGCCGCATTGCCGTATATCGACGACATGGCCGGCGCGCTCGCTGCGGCGGACCTTGTGGTGTGCCGTTCGGGCGCGATGACGGTGGCAGAGGTTTCCGCCGCGGGCCTTCCCGCCATCTACGTCCCGCTGCCGCACGGCAATGGCGAGCAAGCGCTGAACTCGCGCGAATTGGTAGAAGCCGGCGCTGCGGTGCAGATTCCCGATGCCGAATTGGGCGCCGATCGCCTCATCGAAGAGGTCCGCGCCATCCTCGATGATCCAGAGCGCCTGAAATCCATGACGCAAGCCGCCGCCCAGTCTAAGGCGGGGGATGCGGCGAATATCATCGCTGACCGCATCGCCACCCGCGTGCAGGACGCAGAATTGCAGGCTGGAAAGAAGGATAAGTAAATGACCGATCCCGCACAGTACGATCTCAGCCGCGTCCACCTCATCGGCATCGGCGGCTCCGGTATGTCGGGTCTTGCCCGCATCCTCGCCGCCCGCGGCGCCGTCGTGACCGGCTCCGATGTGAAGGACTCCACCCCGGTGGAGGTATTGCGCTCGATGGGCGCCAAGGTGGCCATCGGTCACGATGCGGACAACCTCAAGCTTTCTGGCGAGCTGCCCACCACCGTCGTGAGCTCCTTCGCGGCGATTCCGCAGGATAACCCGGAGCTCGTCGCAGCGCGGGACAATAATATCCCGCTCATTCGCCGCTCGGATCTGCTCGCCGCACTGATGGAGGGCCACACCCAGGTGCTATTGGCCGGCACGCACGGCAAGACCTCGACGACCTCGATGGCCGTGAGCGCCATGCAGCACGCGGGCCTGGATCCCTCCTTTGCCATCGGCGGCCAGCTCAACCGCGCCGGCACCAACGCGCACGGCGGCACCGGCGAGGCCTTCGTTGCCGAGGCCGATGAGTCCGATGCCTCGCTCTTGCGCTATAGCCCCGATATCGCCGTCATCACCAACGCGGAGCCGGACCACCTCGATTACTTCCACTCCGCGGATGCCTATTTCAAGGTCTTTGCGGACTTCGCGGATTTGGTCACCCCGGAAACCGGTTACCTCGTCGTGTGCGCGGAGGACGAGCATGCCGCCGAGATCGGTGAGCAGGCGCTTAGCCGCGGCATCAACGTCATCGGCTATGGCGGCGCGGAAAAAGCCCGCACCACCTCCGTTCCGCTTGCCGCAACGCTGACCGCGGAGGAAACCACCGCCGCCGGCATGGCGTGCACCGTGCAGCTGTCCCTGCCCGGCGTGGAGGAATCCGTGAGCTACCAGCTGCAGATTCCCGGCCACCACATGGTGCTCAACTCCATGGCGGCGCTGATCGCCGGCGTGCTATCGGGTGGCGAGCCCAGTACCATCGCGGAGGGGCTTGCGGATTTCAGCGGCGTGCGCCGCCGCTTTGAGTACCGGGGCAGCGTGGACTGGCAGGGCGGCAGCGTCCGCGTCTTCGACGATTATGCCCACCATCCCACCGAGGTCGCCGCGGTGCTGCGGGCCGCGCGCGCCAAGGTCGCGGCCGAGGGCAATGGCGGGCGCGTCATCGCCTGCTTCCAGCCGCACCTGTACTCGCGCACCATGGAATTCGACGCCGAGTTCGCGCAGGCGCTTGCGCTTGCCGATGCCGCCGTTGTACTCGACATCTACGGCGCTCGCGAGCAACCCGTGGAAGGCATTACCTCGCGCATTATCACCAATAAGATGCCAGAAGAGATGGAGGTTATCTTCGAGCCAGACTTTTCCGCCGCAGCCAAGGACGTGGTCTCCATCGCGCAGCCGGGCGATATCATCTTGACTATTGGCGCCGGTTCCATCACCCTCGTGGCCGCGGAAATCCTCGATGAATTGCGGGCCCACTAGTGCGGGTGTCGAAGAAACTCATTTTCGGCATCATCGGCGGCCTGCTCGCCCTCGTGCTGGTGGTGGGCGTCGCGGTATGGGCACTGCCCATCTTCAAGGTGAAAAACTTTGAGGTGGAGGGCGTGCACCAGCTCGATGCCGCCCAGGTACAGGAGGCCGCGGGCGTGCCCGAGGGCGAAAACCTCTTGCGGGTGGACGCGCACGAGGCCGCCAGTGGCGTAGCCAACTTGGACTGGGCGGATTCGGTGACGGTCTCGCGCGACCTGCCATCGACCTTGACCATCTCCGTCACGGAACACAAGCCCGTCGCCTTCGTGAAGCGAGACGAGACCACCTACCTCATCGATGACAAGGGGGAGGAATTTACTTCCGCAGAGCCGCCTGAAGGTGCGGTAGAACTTACCGGGGACATCGACAGTGGCTCCTCCGAGGCCCAAGACGCGGTGGCTGCCATTGCCGCACTGTCTGATGACGTGCGCCACCAAGTTGCCACCCTCGAGGTCACCGATTCCTACTCCTTGCAGTTCACTACCAAGGATGATCGCCGCATTTTCTGGGGTGCGAGCGATAAAAATAACGACGATAAGGCCCGCGCCTTCGCCACCGTGCTGAAGATGGAAGGCCGAGAATGGAATATCTCTAACCCCGAGCTGGTCACTACCCGCGGATAGGGTAGATACCTCGGTGGAGGCTGAGACAGACCCGAAAGTTTCCCTGCCGCGCCGCGCCCGAAGCGTATGCGCTGCAGGGTCTTTTATTTTCTCTTTTAGGTGGTGTCAATGGTGCGGAAGTGGCGGACAAAACCGCAGGCCAGCAACCCTAAAGTGGTACTTGAGAGTCCCGACACGCGTAAAATGAGCATGAAAATTACAGGTGTGTCGTTAAAGATGGAAAGGAACGCGATTCACGCTCGTGAAGCGCATACAATCCTCGTTTAATGCACGTGCAGACTTAAAGTAGCGAAAGGTGAGACCTGCTCACATGATCTCTTCCAATAACAATCTCGCGGATATCAAGGTCGTCGGTGTCGGCGGCGGCGGCGTCAACGCCGTGAACCGCATGATCGAAGAAGGCCTGAAGGGCGTCCAATTCGTCGCCATCAACACCGACTCCCAGGCGCTGATTTTCTCCGATGCCGATACCAAGCTCGACATCGGCCGCGAGGCCACCCGCGGATTGGGCGCCGGCGCCAACCCTGAGGTGGGCAAGACCTCTGCGGAAGACCACAAGTCCGAAATCGAGGATGCCCTGCAGGGCTCCGATATGGTCTTCGTTACCGCCGGAGAGGGTGGCGGCACTGGTACAGGTGCCGCCCCCGTTGTGGCTTCCATTGCGAAGAAGATGGGCGCGCTGACCGTGGGCGTTGTCACCCGCCCCTTCAAGTTCGAGGGCGCGCGCCGTACCCGCCAGGCCATGGCCGGCATCGAGGAGCTGCGCGAGGTTTGCGATACCCTCATCGTTATTCCGAATGACCGCCTGATGCAGCTCGGTGGGGAAGAGCTTTCCATCGTGGAAGCCTTCCGCGCGGCCGATGAGGTTCTGCACAATGGTGTCCAGGGTATTACCAACCTGATCACCATCCCGGGCATGATCAACGTCGACTTTGCTGACGTTCGCTCCGTCATGTCTGATGCCGGCTCCGCGCTGATGGGCATCGGCTCCGCACGGGGCGATAACCGCGCCATGACCGCCGCCGAGCAGGCCATCAACTCGCCGCTATTGGAATCCACGATGGAAGGCGCCAAGGGCGTGCTCCTGTCCATCGCCGGCGGCTCCGACCTGGGCCTGCACGAGGTTAACTCCGCGGCCTCCATGGTCGAAGAGCGTGCCGACGAAGACGTCAACCTCATCTTCGGCACCATCATCGATGACACCTTGGGCGATGAAATCCGCATCACTATCATCGCTACCGGTTTCGACGCCGAGGCCAATGCCGCCCAGGCCGCATCCGCCCAGCGCGCCCCCGAGCAGCGCAAGCCCGGCTCCCTCTTTGATAACCGTGACCGCGAGTCCGGCAACTCCGCCACCCCCGCACCTGCCCAGCCCGCCGCCGATGACTACGCACCGCGCCACTCCTATGAGCCGCGCGTCGGTCAGGGTGGCGTGGAGGACCGCCGCGCTGATGAGCGCCGCGTAGACGATCGTCGCTACGACGACCGCCGTGTGGAAGAACGCCGCCCCGAGGAGCGCCGCACCGAATCCACCGGCCTGTTTACCAACTCCGATCGCTTCCGCGAGGAGCGCCGCGAAGACTACCGCCTGTCCCGGCCAAGCCAGCGCCGCGATGACGATGGCGACGACGATCTCGATGTGCCGTCCTTCATGCGCTAAGCACAAACCGCTACGCTGGTGTGCATGCCAGTAAACGAGGAACATCGCACCAGCCGCCCCGTCCGTATGGTTTTTACTAGCCGTGCAGGCGGGGCGTCTGCATATCCCTATGAGTCTTTCAATCTTGGCGGCCACGTCGGCGACGAGCCAGCCAACGTCGCGGCCAACCGCGAGCGCCTCTTGCGCGTGACCGGGCTCGAGAACATCGTATGGATGGAACAGCTCCACACCAATACGGTCACCATTATCGACGGCCCGCACGAGTCACCGGTTCCAGCCACGGATGCGGTGGTGACCACGCAACGCCGGCTTGGCCTTGGCGTCCTCGTCGCCGATTGCACTCCCGTGCTGCTTGTCGATGTCCCCGCCGGCGTCATCGCCGCCGCCCACGCCGGCCGGCTCGGTGCCCGCAACGGCATCGTGGTCAATACCGTGCGCGAGATGCAGAAACTTGGCGCTCAGCCGGAGCGAATCCAGGTGGTCATGGGACCCGCCGCATCCGGGAAAAACTACGAGGTGCCAGAAGAAATGGCCAACGATGTCGAACGGCGCCTTCCCGGCTCGAAGTGTAGGACCGCGAAAGGGACGTGGGGCATCGACGTGCGCGCTGGGCTTATCCGCCAATTGATGGGCCTGGGCATTACCAATATCGATTCGGATCAGCGCTGCACCATTGAGGACACGGATTTCTTTTCTTATCGCCGCGAAGGAACCACCGGCCGCCAGGCCGGTGTGATTTGGTTGGAGGCTAATCATGAGTAACCGGAAACAAGAACTGGCAGATAATCTTGCCGCAACGAAGGAACACATCAGCGCCATTGCCGCCGAGCACGACCGCCCATCACCGCAGCTATTGGTCGTGACCAAGTTCCACCCCGCAGAGGATATCGCCCTTCTAGCGGAGCTCGGGGTGGAAGATGTAGCGGAAAACCGCGAGCAAGAAGCCCGGGCAAAGGCGCAGAAACTAGACCAGCTGCGCTTTCACATGATTGGCCAGATTCAAACCAAGAAGGCCAACCACGTCGCGCGGTGGGCCGCCAGCGTGCATTCGGTGGATTCGGTGAAACTGGCCAACGCGCTTGACCGCGGCGTGAGCCTGGCCAAAGAGCGCGGCCAGCGAGAGTCCAACCTCCCGATATTCATTCAGGTTTCTGCCGATGGCGATACCTCCCGCGGTGGAGTAGTCCGCGAGGAGCTGGATGAGGTCATCGAGGCTGTCGAAGCGGCGGAGCACCTAGAATTCGCCGGGCTCATGGTGGTTCCTCCCCTCGATGCCGATGCGCAGGAGGTATTTTCTACGGTGCGCGCAGACGTGGATCGCCTGTCCGAGCGCCTTGGCCGGCAGCTCAAACTATCGGCTGGGATGAGCGCGGATATGGATGCGGCGATTGCCGCGGGGACGGATATTGTGCGTGTCGGAACCAGCATCATGGGAAAGCGCCCAGTAGGTTAAAAATATCGCAAAAGCGCATTTCACAGCGTAAATCACATGAGTCACATCATTCACATTTGCGCGCTTGAACTTGAACAAATTTAGGTCAGAGGGAGACCCAAAAATGTCATTCATTGATAGGACGAAGAATTTCTTCGGGCTTGGTCCGATGGATTTCGAAGAAGACGACGCCTACTACAACGACGAGCCGCGCTACGCGGGCAACGGAGCTGCCACTTCTGCGGCCTACGCCCCGCGCCGCGCCCCGCAGGCTTACGAGCCGGCCCCAGCGCCAGCGCCCGTCGAGGAAAAGTTCGTTCCGACTATCGTGGCAATCTCCCTGACCTCGTTCAACGACGCCGCCAAGGTGGGCGAGCCCTTCCGCGATGGCGATGCAGTGGTCTTTGAGCTTACCGATGCCGAGCGCGGCACCGCCAAGCGCTTCATCGACTTCGCAGCCGGCCTCTGCTTCGGCCTGGAAGGTCGCATGCTCAACCTTTCGAAGGGCATGGACACCCAGCGCAAGGTATTCGCCGTCGTGCCCAAGTCCGCCGATATCGCTAAACCTGAACTGGAGCGCGCCGCCGGTCTGCGCTAGGAGCGCGGGCCAGGCACAACGACGCACATCCCATTAACCCCCGTACGGTGCGCAATGCGCACGTGCGGGGGACTATTCGATAGGCTGAGTAATCGTGACTGAAATTGGAATTATTCTCATCTTCTTGGTGAGGGTTTATACATGGGTATTGATCGCCCGGATTATTATCGAGATGATTCAATCCTTCTCGCGGCAATTCAACCCGCCGCGCTGGTTCATGATCATCGCTGAGCCTCTTTTCGCCATCACGGATCCGCCGGTCAAGGCGCTGCGCCGGGTCATTCCTCCGCTGCAGATGGGTGGAATCGCGCTAGATGTTTCCGTCTTAGTGCTGTTTTTCATCCTGTCGTTCCTGACGCTTTTCCTGCAGGTAATTTTCTTGTAGGACGACCCCGCATCACCCCGTAACCTGTGGTAGACATTGAGAGTCAGCGTTACGTCCATTATTGTGGACTTTCGGTTACAATAAAATGCGATAATCCGTATCATGAACCACATATAACTTTGTGGGGAAGGTTTAGATAAACTGGAACCGCAGCTCCTAAGGCCCTGGAACCTCCGGGGTTCTATCAACTCGAAGGGGAAGACAAGTCATGCCACTGTCACCAGCTGATGTACACAACGTCGCGTTCAGCAAGCCGCCGATTGGCAAGCGTGGCTACAACGAGGATGAGGTAGATCAGTTCCTCGACCTCGTTGAGGACGCCCTTGCCCAACTGCAGGATGAGAACGAAGACCTGCAGGCGCAGGTGAGCGATCTTAGCTCAGGCGCCAAGGCCGGCGGAGCAGGGGCTGGTGCCGCAGCCGCCGCAACCTCTGGTGCAGATGAAGAAGCTCTGCGCAAGGAGATTGAGGCCAAGCTGCGTGCTGAGTATGAAACCAAGTTGGCAGATTCCAAGTCCGAGGTCTCTCGCGCTAAGGAAGAAACCAAGAAGGCCCAGGAGCAGGTAAAGGCCGCCCAGGCCGAGGCCGCAAAGGTCAAGGAAAGCGGTGCCGATGCCACCGCAGCGGGTGCTACCGCCGCCGCTAATACTGCCGAGCTTAAGGCTGCTCGCGACGAGGCAGCAAAGGCCAAGAAGGAAGCCGAGGAGGCTCGCGCAGAGGCCAAGCAGGCCAAGGAGAAGCTGGAGTCTTCCCAGCGCGAGAACGAGAACCTGAAGAAGTCCGCTTCCGCCGCTGGTTCCTCCAACTCGGCCGCCTCCAGCGCCGCAGCGGCCGCCGCAGGTGCTGGTGTAGCACAGGGCGCAGATGGCTTGGCTACCCCGGATACGCACATGCAGGCAGCCCGCGTGCTGGGCTTGGCCCAGGAGATGGCGGATCGCCTGACCTCTGAGGCACGCGCAGAGTCTGAGTCCATGCTGACCGAGGCCCGCACGGCCGCTGAGAAGCAGCTTTCTGATGCCGACTCTCGTTCCAAGGCACAGCTTGCCGAGGCGCAGAAGAAGTACGACGCTCAGGTGCAGGATGCAGAAACCCGCTCCAAGAAGCTGGTTTCTGAGGCAGAGGAGAAGGCTCAGCAGACCGAGTCCGATGCTTCCTCCCGCGCCGAGGCGCAGATTCGCCAGGCGGAGGAGAAGGCCGCATCGCTGCAGGCCGATGCCGAGAAGAAGCACACCGAAGTCATGAACACCGTCAAGCAGCAGCAGACCGCCTTGGAGGCGCGCATCTCCGAGCTGCGCACCTTCGAGCGCGAGTACCGTACCCGCTTGAAGACCCTCCTCGAGTCCCAGCTGGAAGAGCTCGAGACCCGCGGAACCGCCGCACCAAACGGCGATGCCGGCAAGAACTAAAAAGCTGGTTGGCAGTAACTAAACCAAATTAGTTACCCGTAGCGCCCACGCCTCTAGGGGAGTGGGCGCTATTGTGGTTTTATCCACCTCGCTATGATTGTTCCCATAGCTACTTTTAACCCCTCTGAGAGGAACTGACATGCTCGTTGCTGCCCTCGTCCTTGCCCTTGTGGCCTTCGTGGCTTTGGTGATGTATGTCTTAAACACCGCCGATTGGGCGTTGTACCTCGTATTCATTGCAGCGGGCTCCGGCATCGTGTTGTTTATTATCGATTGGGCGCGCAAGTACCGTGCGGATAATAACGCGCTTGAAGAAGACCTGTCTCAGGGCTGGAAACAGAACTAGGCCCAGCGCCGTCCAGGATCGCTCAGCCCCGGTCAGACTGGGGCAGGTAGGGTCAGGCTGGGTTAGATTCGGTCACGTTCCGTCAGAAGTATTAGCTCCCGCCATTGCGGCATGCCAAAGTAGGCGCACGACGGCGCCTCGTCTAACCGGTGGGTCCAACGCCAGTGCTAACCGCACTAACCGCACCACCCCAATTGCCCGCACCGCCCGTAATCATTCGCAACATCTGCGGTCTACCGGATCGTGGTTTCCTCGGTTTCTTCGGATCTCTCAGATTCCCCGTCCGGGTTGTGAATCCCGTTCCTGCGGCGGTCCCTTCCGCAGATCCGCTACGAACCCCGTATAATATTTATCTAATCTGGGGGCTCCCACCGGATGGTCCCATTCCGGCGAACGAGGTGCCCGCGCAGTGGCGGGGCATTGGGGTCATCGTCGTTGACCCCGTTGTGGTAGGCGCAGGCTGTGGATAAGTTACCTATGTTGGTCAATCCACCGTGCAACCACGGCTCCAAATGATGAATCTGACATTCGTCAGCGGGCTTATTGCACCGCGGCCACGGGCAGATTGGGTTTTCTGCAGCGGCCATCAGGCGCTGTTTCGCATTGGCAAAGCGCTCCGTGCGGTACAGGTTCACCGCTCCCTCATAGGGGCTAATAAGGGTAATCAGCCCGCGTTCCTTAAGCGCGCGCTCGAGGTACTCGGCGCCGGTAAGCGTAGCGCCATTGGTCATTTGGAGCTGGATTTCTTCGCCATCGCCGTTGATGATGCGTACGTAGTCATCCAGGTTGACCAGGACATTGGTTATCACCGTGGTCTTTACGGCGGTACCGCCGCCGAAAAAGGTCTGTTCCACCGCCTCGAGCGGCTCCTTGCTGCTCTCTTTTAGCGCGGCATGAAGGTCTGTAATAAGCGTGGAGCGCGCATCGATGGCCAGGGTCCACGGCGCGTTCTTGCGGCGAATGATGCGCACCCCAGGCTTAACCTTCTTCTTTTTCGCAGGTAGCTTAGATTTTGCCAGTTTTTCTAGGTCCGCCGTGCCGGCGTTGGTAGTGCAGAGCTGCTCGCGGAGAAGCCAGGCATCGAAAAGCGTGGGCATCTTGCGGGCATACTTTTCGATGATGGACAACGCCACGATGGAATGACCATTGCGCCGGGCACCGTCCATGGCTCGCCGGCGTCGGCCGGTGAATTTGGTGTTTCCGCAATAAGCCTGCTTTGAGCAGGATAAGCTCCCGCGCCGTGTGCTCCGGCGCACCATGCGCCCGCAGATCGTCCTCAGACAGGCCAGCGCACCCGGCGACGATATCCATCCCCGGGGCCATAGCTGCTAAGTAATTCTCGAGCGCGGTCATGCTTCATAATCTATGGCCGCGTGCAACCACGTACAACAGGAAAATTTCTACCTGTGGATAACTTTTGTGCACAGCGTTCTTGTGGCGCTATACTGGCGGGCACATGCGATGATCCGGCCATCACCGGGGGAGCAATTCAGAAGAACGGCCATAAGGCTCAGTAGAACTGAACGGGTGGGACCGTTATCTCCTTCACCGAAACGAAGCGGAGCTTTTAGCTCAAGCAGGGTGGTACCGCGAGCCATTGGCCCGTCCCTGCATCAAGTTACAGCGTGAAGGAAGATAATGGTGAAAAAGATTTACCCCAAGGTCGATATGACCGGCGGCTCGAGCCGTTTCCCGGATATGGAAGAAGAAGTCCAGAAGTACTGGAAGCAGGACGATACGTTCCAGGCTTCTTTGGAAAAGACCAAGGACTGCCCCGAATACATCTTTTATGATGGCCCTCCCTTTGCCAATGGCTTGCCACACTACGGTCACCTGCTGACTGGCTACGTCAAGGACATCGTGCCGCGCTACCGCACGATGGCCGGAAATTACGTCCCCCGCGTCTTTGGCTGGGATACCCACGGCCTGCCAGCGGAGCTGGAGGCGGAAAAGCAGCTCGGGATCACCGATAAAGCCCAGATCGAGGACATGGGCCTGGACAAGTTCAACGAGTACTGCGCTAAGTCGGTGCTGGAATACACCGATGAGTGGGAAGATTACGTCAACCGCCAGGCACGCTGGGTGGACTTTGATAATGGCTACAAGACCATGGATATCAACTTCATGGAATCGGTCATGTGGGCCTTCAAGGAACTGTATGACAAGGGCCTAATCTACAAGGGCTTCCGCGTCCTGCCGTATTCCTGGGCGGAGCATACCTCCTTGTCCAACCAGGAAACGCGCTTGGATGATTCCTATAAGATGCGCCAGGATCCCACCTTGACGGTGACCTTCCCGGTCGCGGGCGCTCGCGAGGGCACCGCGGCGGAAAAGACGCTGGCGGATTACCCCGCGCTTGCCGATGCCTCCTTCCTCGCCTGGACCACCACCCCCTGGACTCTGCCGTCCAACGAGGCGCTAGCTGTGCACCCGGAGGTCTCCTACGCACTATTTAAGGCCACCGACGACGAATTCGCCGGCCGCACGTTCATCATGGCCGAAAACCTGCTGGGCACCCTGGAAAAGGAACTGGGTGAGGCGGAGGTGCTGGACACCTTCACCGGCGCGCAGCTCGAGGGCTTTAAGTACGAGCCAATCTTCGGCTTCTTTCCAGACCTGCGCAATGCTTATCAGGTGCTGTTGGCGGACTACGTCACCACCGAAGACGGTACGGGTGTTGTCCACCAGGCACCCGCCTTTGGTGAAGACGATATGAATACCACCAATGAATACGACATCGAGTTGGTGGTCCCAGTGAATGAGGACGGCAAGTTCACCTCCCAGGTCCCGCCATACGAGGGTCAGCTGGTCTTCGATGCGAATAAGTCCATCATCAAGGACTTGAAAGCCGCTGGGCGAGTGGTGCGCCACGTCACCATCGAGCACTCCTACCCGCACTCCTGGCGCTCGGGCGAGCCGCTTATCTACATGGCTCTGCCCGCATGGTTCGTAAAGGTCACCGAATTCCGCGATCGCATGGTGGAGCTTAACCACAACGAGATCGAGTGGCTGCCGGAGCACATCCGCGATGGCCAATTTGGTAAGTGGCTGGAAGGCGCCCGTGACTGGAATATCTCCCGCACCCGCTACTGGGGCGCGCCCATCCCGGTGTGGATGTCCGATAATGACGAGTACCCGCGCATGGACGTCTACGGCTCTTTGGATGAGCTGGAGAGGGACTTCGGCAAGCGCCCGGAGTCGCTGCACCGCCCGCACATCGATGAGCTGACCCGCCCGAACCCGGATGATCCCACCGGCAAGTCCACCATGCGCCGCGTGTCGGACGTGCTGGACTGCTGGTTCGAATCCGGCTCCATGCCGTTTGCACAAAAGCACTACCCGTTTGAAAACAAGGAGTGGTTTGAAACCCACTCGCCGGCGGACTTCATCGTGGAGTACTCCGGGCAAACCCGCGGTTGGTTCTACCTGCTGCACGTGCTGTCCACCGCGCTCTTTGACCGCCCGGCGTTCAAGAAGGTCGTGGCCCACGGCATCGTCTTGGGCAATGACGGGCTCAAGATGTCCAAGTCCAAGGGCAACTACCCGGACGTCAACGAGGTCTTTGACCGCGATGGTTCCGATGCCATGCGTTGGTTCCTGATGTCCTCGCCAATCCTGCGCGGCGGCAACCTCATCGTCACCGAGCAGGGCATCCGCGAGGGCGTGCGCCAGGCGCTGCTTCCCATCTGGAATGCGTACACCTTCCTGCAGCTCTACGCCGAGCAGGAAGCCAAGTTCGATACGAGTTCCACGCACGTGCTCGACCGCTACATCCTGGCTAAGACCCACGATCTTGTGGCCAATGTCGATGCTGCGCTGGCGGGGACCGATATCGCTACCGCCACCGAAGAGGTTCGCCTTTTCGCCGATGTGCTGACCAACTGGTACGTCCGCCGCTCCCGCGACCGCTTCTGGGGCGGCGAGGACGCCAACCCAGAGGCCTTTAACACCCTCTACACCGTTTTGGAGACCACCACGCGCGTGGTGGCCCCGCTGCTGCCGCACGTCGCCGAGGTTATCTACCGTGGCCTGACCGGTGAGCGCTCCGTCCACCTGGCGGACTTCCCGAAGGCCGAGGACTACCCCGCGGATGCGGACCTGGTTTCTGCCATGGACGCCACCCGCGCGGTGGCATCGGCTGCATCCTCGGTGCGCAAGGCCAATAAGCTGCGCAACCGCCTGCCGTTGCCGAAGCTCACCGTGGCCTTCGCGGGCTCGCAGAGCCTGGCGGACTTCGCGGACATCATCCGCGATGAGGTTAACGTCAAAGAGGTTGAGCTTACTGATGATGTCGATTCCGTCGGCACCTTCCAGGTGGTCTGCAACGCCAAGGTTGCCGGCCCGCGCTTGGGTAAGGATGTCCAGCGCGCCATCAAGAATCTTAAGGCGGGCAACTACGAGCGTCGCGGCGATGAGGTCGTGGTAGACGGCGACATCGTCTTGAGCCCTGAGGAATACACCGAGCGTTTGCAGGCGGCGAACCCGGACTCCACAGCCCGCATCGAGGGTCTAGATGGCCTCGTCGTCCTGGATACCGAGGTCACCGAAGAGCTCGAGGCCGAAGGCTGGGCCGCCGACGTTATCCGCGGCCTGCAGGATGCCCGCAAGAACTCCAGCTTCGACGTATCTGACCGCATCTCCGTGGTCCTTTCCGTTGCCGAAGATAAGAAGGAGTGGGCGCAGCGTCACGCTGACACCATCGCAGGCGAAGTGCTGGCTACGGAGTTCTCCGTGGTCACCGAGCCGCTTGCGGATGCCCACGATATCCTCACCGGAGTCACCGCCACCGTAGCGAAGAACTAAGAGCGTAAAGCTCCAACCTGAAGCGGCCCGGCCGGATGCTTTCTACAGCGTTCGACCGGGCCGCTTTGTGCACTTGCGAATCAGTGCGTCGCGAATCAGTGCGTCCAATAGGAGGGACCGAAAACAAAATACGAGGTGGTGTGCCAATTGCTTAGTGCATCGGCACTAGGCAGATTGGACCGCCAGCCAAATACCTTGTTGATGAGCTAACCCAACGCGAATGGAAAGTTACTGAGGAACAGGTCGGTCCAGTGCTTGTGAAAATTGCTAGCGGAATCGTAGGAACCTATGGAAACAGGGGATTAGACTACATCCTGCGTATCGCAATTTGGGGTTAGTTACCTTTTGGAGCCGGGGACGGGGCACTTACAAATCAACTGCTGAAGATGTGCCATTGGATGGGCGTGACTGGGAGCGAAAAGAGTACCCCTAACAGTGGGGAGGAAGCAAAATTATCGACGAAAAATGCTTTGGGATCACACGCGTTTATGGTTACCTGAGGTCAAGGTTAATAACGCTAATAGCATGATAAATGTCGTGCTAAGCCGCATTTGCGGGAATGTGCTTTCTTTTGAACTGTGAAACCACATCGTTGCGTATATGGCCCAAAGTCGTCTGAACTCTCTGGAAGATTTGTATGAAACTCAATAAGCGTATTTTTGCTTCTGCCGCTCTGTCCGTATCCCTCGTTGCTCCTGCTGTAGCTCCAGTCGCTTTGGCTGCCGATGTGCCGACTCACACGAAGTGTGAGCAAAGGTTCCAAAAAGGAGCTGATTTCACTGGCACTCCTGAGATTATTGTAGCTGCGCACCTCAACAAGAATTGTGGCTTGAGTCCTGAGGAAATTGGGAAGTTGAGCCCAGAGGAAGTCAAGACCGTCGCGAAAGAGCTGAAGGACTCCAAAGGAAAGCCGGCTCTAACTGAAGCACAAATTAATAATGTGAAGCAGCCAAATCCGTTTGTCGTCAAGTCGTATTTGGATGGCTTGGCAAATAAGCCGAGCAAGGTACAAGGTTCTGACGAGCAGAAGGTTGAGAAGAAAACCTCAATCTTGGCCAATGACATCGCTGCCGGTGAGCGCGAAGTAACTGGGCAGGTATTCGTCGTTGGCGCCGAAAAGCAATCGGTTAAAGCCATCTTCCCAGGCGGCAAGGAAGCGACAGTTGAACTCGGAGACGGAATTGTCCTAGAAGAAGGACTGCGATTGGTGGAATTTACTATCGCTGTTCCAGAGGGTGTTGAACTGAAGGCAGATGACCAAGTTTCCTTCGTTACGGTTCCATCGAACGGTAAAAGCACGACCATCATGGTTGGTGCCGCCGAAGAGGCTGACAGCAATGAAGAGAGCACCCCTGATGATGCAGTGGGTAGCTCTAAAATCGGTAAGGTCTTTGGTGTGATTGCAGGCCTTGGCGGCCTGGCCGCTTTGGTTGCAGGCGCTACCCATTGGTTGAACCAGAACCAGGACTTTGCTCACTTCCTACAGCCACTTCGTGACTTCTTGGCGCAGTTCAACTTCAAGTTCTAATTCCGTCTGAATTAGCTTGGGAACATGCCTTGGCTATGATTCTGACAATTACTAAACCGGAGCCCTCTTTGCGGAGGAGCTCCGGTTTCTTTTGGTTAATAGGGGCAGGGAAGTGGACTTTGGTTGTTTAGCTTCAGCCTCGTGCTATTTCACGTACCCAGCAATCATCCCCTATTGAGCGGAGCTTGCTACTGGCGATTGTTTCACTGCACTACAGGCGCAGCGATTGAGTGATTTCGCGCACTTTTTGGTGGTGGATATTTTGAATGGAAAATCAATATGGTTTACTAATCTTACGTTTAAAAGCGTAAATGGCGCGATAAAGATCGTGTTATCCCACTTTCTACGGAGTCTGTCCATGCTTTCCATTCCTTGAAAGCACATCTTGGCGTATGGGACCCGTAGCTTGTAGTTCCCCTTGGAAGGTTCGTATGAAACTCAATAAGCGTGTTCTCGCTTCTGCAGCCCTCTCTACGTCTCTCGTAGCTTCTGTTGTCACCCCAGTTGCCTGGGCTACTGATGGCCATGTCAACTGCGCACAGGATTCCGGTGATGGGAGCGATCCTCATTCTGGATTCAATGTAAATGATGCAGATTATCTGCAGCCAAACTGCGAGTTGAGTCAAGGTGAAGCCTCTCAGCCTGGCGTTGAAGAAGAGTTGAAGCAATTATTGCCTTCTGAGGTTGTTGGGGGAGCAGAAGGCAGCGACGTTTCTTTCGGCGATAACGGCGAGAATCTTGCTGATGGTGAACAGCAGTCTGGGCAGCCTCTATCGGTGAATGAAGTCAAAGAGGGGGATAAGGTGATCACTGGCTCTGTATATCTGCTCCCAGGTGAGCAGAAGATACTTCAGGCGCATTATCCAAACCGGACCGTTGCAACTAAAGTGCTAAAATCTGACGAAAAGTCCGGTGAAGAAGGTAAACCCTCTGGTGGTAAAGTTGTCACCTTTACATTCGATATTCCTGAGGACTTGCAACTAAAAGCCGGAGATGAAATAACAGTTTCTCGGCTTGTTGCTAATTCAGAAGAAGCTGCCAACAAGGATAAACCCGTTAAAATCATTGTTAAGGCGGCTGACAAGGGTAATGGTCAGGCTCCAGGGGGTGGCGCTGGCAACAATCCGTCAAAGCCGTCGGTTCCAGGTGATAATGAGAATCCGCAAAAGCCGCCGGCTCCGGGTGGTGGTGAGAATCTGCCAAAGCCGCCGACTCCAGGTGGCGGTGCTGGAGAGGACAGCTCTAACTTTGGCAATATCTTTGGCGTAGTCGCTGGTCTTGCTGGTTTGGCTGCTGTGGTGGCGGGTATCGCTAAAATCTTCCACCCGAACTCAGGTCTCGTTCGCTTCTTGCAGCCGCTGCGAGACTTCTTGGCACAGTTCAACATCAAGTTCTAAGTTAATCTGAACTGGTGGACTAGAGCGGGGCCGAGGCTATAGCTGTGTTTTGGCTGGGAAGTAAACCGGAGCCCTCTTTGTGGAGGCGTTCCGGTTTCTTTTTGATGAATCGGTCAGAAAAGTGAACCTTGGTCGTTTAGGTTTAGTCTCGCATTGGCTGAGACACTTGGCGTTCTTCGATGGTTATGTCGCCCGGGCTGAGTGCTGATCGGGCGTATGCTTTAGGAATTGAAGTAATCGCTAGATGCTCCTGTTTAACGGGACCCCACCGGAAATTTTTAGACTGTGCCATAAGTATAGCACTTAGGTGATCTCGCGCACTTTTCTGGTTTGGAACTTTTAAGTGGAAAACCAATATGGTTTACTAATCCTGCGTTTAAAAACGTAAATGACACGATAAAGGTCGTGTTATCCCACTTTCTGCGGTGTCCGCTCATGCTTTTCATTCCTTGAAAGTAAAACGTGGCGTATAGGATCCGTGGCTTGTAGTAACCTTGGAAGGTTCATATGAAACTCAATAAGCGTGTTCTCGCTTCTGCAACTTTGTCTGTGTCCCTCGTTGTTCCTGCTGTTGCTCCAGTCGCATGGGCTGATGCTACGCATGTAGCCTGCGAACAGAGCTTCCGCGCGGGAAGCGATTTTGACGGTGATGCAAACGCCAAGGTTGCGGAACACTTGAAGCGGAATTGCCATCTAACCGCAGAACAGATTTCTAAGCTCAGCATTGAAGATTTGAAGTCGGTGGCTAAAGAGCTGAAGAGGGCAGACGGTACTCTCGCCATTAGCGTTGAGGAAATTGAGCAGTTGACGACTGGGCAAGTCAACTCTGAGGCACAAAAAATAAAGCTGCTGATGAGGCCGATGAACCCGGCGAAACTCAGGGCAATGGGGCTGGTGGCAATCAGCAGTCTGCGGATACTCTAACGGTGAATGCCGTAAAAGCGGGTGCTAAGAACGTTACTGGCTGGGTGTTTTTGCTCCCAGGGCAAGAGAAGACTATTAACGTGTTTTTCCCGAACGGTTTACAGCCATCTGTCACCGTAAAACATGAGGTTGAGGAGGGGAAAATCCCTCGAGGCGAATATGTCCCCTTTGAAGTTGCCGTTCCTGGAGGCCTGCAATTAACGGCCGGCCAAGAACTGATCGTTACTCCGTCTAAAGATCCTTCCAAGCCAGGTGTCAAAGTAGTTTCCACTAAAGTGGTTGTTGAATCTGCGGATGCAGTTGAAGGTGAAGGCCAAGGCCCTGAAAGCCCAGAGGGATCTGACCAATCAGGTGCCGGTAGCGAAGGCTCCGAAACCCCCGAAGGCCCAGATTCTGGAGACTCTGTGGACGAATTCCCAGTTGATGTTATCGAGAAAGTAAATGACATCAAAGAGGGGGACAAGAAAGTTACCGGAAAGCTTCGTTTGTTCCCGGGCCAAAAAGAGGAAATTGAGGCTTATTTCCCGGGCGGACGTCATCAGTCAACTGAGGTAGAGCTACCGAAAGACCCTGCAAAGAAGGGCCAAGAGCTTGTTCCCTTTGAAATCGATGTTCCTGAAAGCGTGCAGTTAAAAGCCGGTGAAAAGGTAAAGGTTTCTCCAGTGCCTACCGTTACGGATCCGGAAACTGGTAAATCCAATAGTGTAGAGGTTGTCGTTAAGGCTGCTGATAAGGGCAGCGAGTCGCGACCCGAGCAAACCCCTGATAACGGTAAGGGCCAGACTCCAGGCAGCGACGGTAGTGAGGAGCCGGGTAAGCCACAGGGCCCAGGTAACGACGGTAGTGAGAAGCCGGGTAAGCCTTCGGTTCCGGGTAACGGCGGTAGTGAAAAGCCGGGCAAGCCTTCGGTTCCGGGCAATGGCAGTGGAGGGAGCAGCTCTAACTTCGGTGCTGCCTTTGGTGTAATCGCTGGTGTGGTTGCTTTTGTGGCAGGCGTTGTTAAATTCTTCAACCAGTTCTCTGGCATTGCTCGCTTCTTGCAGCCACTGCGCAACTTCTTCTCACTGTTCAAGTTCTAATCGCGCCTGAATCAGCGGATGAGCAGATTAGTGCGGGCTTGATACCCGGACTAGGTGTTAAGCGGTGACCAAACCGGAGCCCTCCATATGGAGGGCTCCAGTTTTTACGTTGTGTGGCCAAATCTTGCGGGACTTGGCCTAGCGCACTGGGCCCGGCAGGTGGGCGCGCCAGCCGTGAATCACGTTGATGAGGCAGCATGCGGCGAGGAGGGAGCCGATGAGGAATAGAGCAGTGAAGCCAATGTAGGGGGCAAGGGCGCTAAAAGCCATGGGGATAAAGAAGCCGGTATAGGACACGGAATAGAACACGGCGGTAAGGCCGGCGAGGTCATCTTTTCCGGCGATGCGTTGGACCTCGGAAAGGCCGGCGACAAGTGCTAGGCCGTAGCCGGCACCCATGACGGCGGCGCTGGTGATGCCGAGTGGGAGGGAGAGCGTGCGTGCGGCGATGGCGCCGAAAATGGTGCCGACGGTAATGACGGCCATGGCAACCGCAGAGGCACGGGCGGAGCGGTGGGTGTCGATGACCTTGCCAAACATTTGGATGCCAACCCCGCAGCCCAGCGTGATGACGGTCATGAGGCCGGAAAAGGCAATGGGGGCATCGCCGGCGGAATCGGAAAGCAGCTGCGGCAACAGGGCATAGGCTGCACCCGCGCAGCCGAATACCCAAGGGGCTACAGGAAGGACGATGCGGGAAAAGCGGCGGTGGGCGGCTGATGGGATGTGCAGCATGTGCAGCATATCGCGGATGCTTAGATCCAAGAATGTGTCCTTGACGGTCGCGCCGCGGGGTGGACGGGTTTCGGGGGTTTTCAATAGCCACACCGCGGTAATGACGGTGAGCAGGATGTGCAGGACATAGGCCAGGTGAGTAGGCCACGGGCCCCATTGCGCCAGTACCGAGGCCAAGGCGGCGCCGATGAGGAAGCCCAGGGTAAGGCACATCGATGCCTTTCGGGGACCTGCGGCGGGGTCACCGCCGGAGCGGGTGATGAGCTCGGAAATCCAGGTGGAGCCGACCGCCATGACGATGCCCAGCGCCAGGCCACACAGCACGCGGCCGGCGGCGATGATGAGGGGTTCTTCGGGCGCGATGGACAGCAGGAAGGAGCCGGCGAGAGAGAGCGGTGCTGCGGGCAGCATCGTGGGGCGCCGGCCGATATAGTCCGACAGCGGCCCGGAGATAAGCAGCGCGGGCACGATGCCAATGACGTAGGCCGCCAGGAGGCCATTGACGGTGACCTGCGAGAAGTGGGATTGCTCGCGGTACATCACGAGCAGGGGAGTAAATTCATTGCCGCCCCAGGCAACGGCCACCATGCTGCCTGCGACGGGTAACCAGTCGCGATTAGCGGTGTCCTGACTCATAGTTGATCCTTCGAATTCTTCAGGTGCGAACGGAGTGCGGAAAGGTAGGCGGGCAGGTTGGCGGTGAGGAGGGCATCGGCAAGCACGCGGTGCTGATCGACGAACGCGCGGGCCCGCGCCACATTGCGCCCGATGGCGGTGGCGGTAAAACGCTGCTGGCGCTCGCGCAGCTGGTGGCCCACGTTGGCCAGCAGGCTATTGCCGGCGCTATCCATGATGATTTGGTGGAATTGGGCATCCAGGCGCGTGTATTCGCGGAGATCCTCGGCATCCAGGGCGGCGTCTTGGGCCGCAATGTTTTCGTGCAGGCGCTTGGCGATGCCCCCGCGTTCCGCCTCACCCAGCTCGCAGATCTTTTCGGCACTGTGGGCATCGACAAGCAGGCGCGCCTCGTAGACCTCGCGGATTTCTTGGGGGCTAATCGGCACGACCAGCGCGCCGCGCTTGGGATAAAGCTGCAAAAAGCCCTCGAGCTCCAGGCGCAGGAAAGCCTCGTGGGCCGGGGTCCGGCTGACCCCAACCTCGGCCGCGAGTGCGGCTTCTGACAGCATCTGCGAGGAATCGATGGTGCCGTCGATGATCCTTTCTTTGACCAATTCATAAACCCGCTCCGCGGCAGGCTGCATGCTTGTATCGCTCATGCATACATCTTGCATACAAGTTAGTTTAAGCGTCAACCTATTCCCAATTCTGGGGTTGGCGTGGCTTAGACTGGAGGGCATGCAACGTTGGGTCTTACACATCGATATGGATGCGTTTTTCGCCTCCGTCGAGCAATTGACCCGACCGACTTTGCAGGGCCGGCCGGTGCTCGTCGGTGGAGTTGGCGGCCGCGGGGTCGTTGCCGGTGCCTCCTATGAGGCGCGCGAATACGGCGCGCACTCGGCGATGCCGATGTACCGCGCCCAGCAGTTGGTGGGCCTGCGCGCGGTGGTGGTCAGCCCGCGCCGGGTGGTGTATTCGGCGGCCTCGCGCCGGGTATTTGAGATCATTTCCCAGCACGTGGAGGTGATCGAGCAGCTGTCTATCGATGAGGCCTTTATGGAGCCAGAGGCATTGGTGGGTGCGACGGCTGACGAGGTGCAACAGTGGGCGGATGGCCTGCGCGCGCTCATCCGGGAGGAAACGGGCCTGCCGTGTTCCATCGGCGCGGGCTCCGGCAAGCAATTTGCCAAGATCGGCTCTGGTGAAGCCAAGCCCGATGGCACCTATGTCATCCCGGCAGAAAAGCAGCTGGAGATGCTCCATCCGCTCCCGGTGGGAAAGCTGTGGGGTGTTGGGCCGGTCACGGAGGCCAAGCTCAAGGGCATCGGGGTGGAGACCATTGGCGCGCTGGCCGCCATGACCCAAAAGGAGGTGGAAATCTCCATCGGCAGCGTCGTTGGGCTGCAGCTGTGGCAGCTGGCGCAGGGCATCGACGATAGGGAAGTGGCACCGCGCGCGATTTCCAAGCAGATCTCCACGGAGCATACCTATCCTAAGGACTTGCTCACGGTTGCCGATGTTGATGCAGCGATTACCCGCGCGGCCGAGGGCGCGCACCGCCGCCTGCTTAAAGATGGCCGCGGCGCGCGCACCGTGACGGTCAAGCTGCGGATGGCGGATTTCCACATCGAATCGCGCTCGACCACACTTGCCTATGCCACCGATGACCTAGAGATATTGACCGCCGCCGCCTTCAAGCTGGCGCGCTACCCGGATGAGCTGGGCCCCATCCGCCTGGTGGGAGTGAGCTACTCCGGGCTGGAAGCCGCGCGCCAAGACGTACTATTTCCGGAGCTCGACCGCGAAATCGTGCGGCCCGTGCTGCCGGATAGTGACTATGAAACGGGCGTGAGCGATGATTCCCCGCCACCGGCGCCGACCACCGTCGTGGTCGAAGACGATGTGGAGGATCAGTGGCACGCCACCCAAGACGTCTACCACCCGGAGTTCGGCCACGGTTGGATCCAGGGCACCGGGCACGGGGTGGTCAGCGTGCGTTTTGAAACCCGCGCCACCGGACCCGGCCGCACGAAATCCTTTGCCGCCAGCGACCCAGATTTGGTGCCAGCGGATCCGCTCGAGTCCTTAGATTGGCAAGACTGGCTGGAAACCCAAGACTAGGCTTCGCGGTAGCGCTTGGGGTCAGGGCTTTGCCGGAATACCTCGGCAGGGTCCGTGCCGGTGGCCAGCACCGCGGCCAAAAGAATACGCGCCTGGCTGGGGCGGAAGGCCCCCGCGTTGATCGCGCCCAGGCTGCGGAGGCTCGCCCCGCCGCCATCGCCACCATAGGACAACGCGGTCGCGCCGTACGGGGTGCGGGTGGAAATAACGACGGGGAGGCCATCGCGGAGGGCATCGGCAAGCGCGCGGCCCATATCCCCACTCATATTGCCCGCGCCCATGGCCTCGATGACGAGGCCGGCGGCGGAAGTGCGGGCGGCATCGACAAGCACGCGCCCCGCGCCGGGGTAGGCAGGGATGATTTCTACCGGGTGCGGCGCCAAGGGCTGCGGCTGCAGCCGCGGGGTGGCATCCGGGACCCGCAGGGACTCAAAAGCGCGCAGGTCAGAGGTGTGCTGCTTGCGGGCCCCGCGCGCAGGGATGGTCATGCCGCCAAAGCGGATGAAGACGCCGGGCTGCCCGCTAAGAGCGAGCTCGCGCGCATCGCGGAGATTGCGCGGGCCGTCCGGGTGCGGGTGATCGTAGGAGCGCTGCGCGCCGGTGAGCACAATGGGCGTATCGCCGGCGCAAAAAATCTCCAGCGCCATCGCCGTCTCTTCCATCGAATCGGTGCCATGGGTGATGATGACGCCGTCGATGTCCGCGCGGGCGGTTTGCTCATTGACCACCCCAATGAGCTCGTCGAGGTCCGCGAGCGTAATAGAAGAGGAATCGAGCTGGCGAAATTCCACCACTTTGGCGTCGATATCGGCCGCGAGCTGCGCGCCGGTGACGGTAGGGACGAGGGAACCATCCCGCACAGTGGTGCAGGCAATCGTGCCGCCGGTGGCGATGAGGGCGAGGTTAGTCATGCCTTCCAGAATAAAAGAAGACGCGCCGAGGCGGCAGGCGCGGACCAGAAAAGCTGGTGCAAATGTAAACTGATGGGAGTTTATAACCCAGACGTGAGGAGTGAGAAGTGAAATTCCGCAAATTTGGTGCCGCGTGCCTCGCATTGAGCGCGGCGGCCGCCCTGTCCGCCTGCTCTTCTGATGACGAGCAAGAAGACACCACCAAGAACAGCGAATCCAGCGAATCGGCGTCCGCTGACGGCGACTCCGCGGCCCCGGCGCTGCCATCCGCCGCGGATTTGAACGCCATCCTGGCAAAGGCCACGGATCCGGAGGCATCGCAGGAAGAAAAGACCGCCACCGTGGAAGGCGGCGAATCCGCCCCGGAGATCTTCGACACCATGGCGCGCTCTAAGGAGGAATCCGGCGCGGAGTTCGCGGTCGTGGATCCGGTTTTGCCCGGCTATGACCCGCAGTCCGTGCTGACCACGGTGAATTTCTCCACGGCCGATGGCCAAGAGCAGACCGCGGACCAGGTGGAATTTATTTATGAGGACGGCACCTGGAAGCTGTCGAAGACCTGGGCCTGCACGCTGATCCAAAACACAGTGCCGCCTGAGCAGGTGCCGGAGATGTGCGCCGATACCGGTGCGGGCGCGCTGCCAGCCGATGAGGGCGACGGCGCACCGGCCCAGGGCGATGCCCCCGCGGCCGGCGCAGAGCAGGCGCCTGCCGAGGCCCCCGTAGAGGCCCCCGCCGAGTAAGTCCTGTTACTCGGAAAACGCCAGCTCCGTCAGGCTTGATTGCACGACGCGCAGGTCTGAATCGGCGGTGCCGTAGGTTACCTTCGTATCAAAGGACACGTCACCGCCCACGGGGAGCGGTTTCGTTAGATCTACCGTGATGCTGCCCGAGGAGTTGGTGGAAGAATCCAGCACGTCGAGTTCCTTATCCTCTAACTCCGTGCCCTCGGCCTGGCCCTCGAAGGACAATGCGCCCAGGGTGGGGCGTTGTTCCACCTCGACGGATAGCGTGACGCGGTCGCCATCGATGGACTCGACCGTATAGCGGGTCGTCTGCAAGAGCGTGGATTCCCCCGTCACGCGCGAATCCACCGTCCACGTCGCGCCGGTGCCCACCTCTTCTTCCGGAAAGACGATGGGTAGCGCGGTCAGCTTCATGATCGCCTGCTCGACGGTGCCGCGCGCCTCATCACTCGCGTCCTGCGGGGCGGCCAAGCGTAGGGAATTCATCTGGCCGTTGTCTTGGCCGCGCCAGCCAAATTGGAACCCGGACGCAGAAGAGACATCGGTATCGCCGGAGTATTCCGGATCCCCCGCGGTGACAAACGCGTTGCGCGAGGCCGGGAGCTGATCTTCGACGTCCTCGGTGGCTTTATCCACGGAAGCTGAAAGCGGCAGGGTAGTGGTGGCCTTATCTACGTCCGCGGCCTGGAAGTCGGCGGCGGCGGATTTATTCAGCAGGTCCTGCGAAAATCCCTCCGTGGCGCGGTAGGTTACCTCCTGCGAGGAATCGATGTCGTGATATTCCAGCAATTTCTTCTCACCGGTTCCGGCCTCTTCGACGGTCAGGCGCGGGGCATCGATAGTCAGGCCGACGGGCTGTTCCACGGCGGGGCCGGGGGTCTCATAAGAACAGGCGCTTAGCGCTACGGCGACGGCGGAAAGGGCTGTAAAAACTTTGACTCGAAACACGCTTACCAAAATACCGGACGCTCCTGATTAGAATGGTGTGGGTGAGCCAAAAACGAAGGAGTCAGACAGGTCTTATCGCCGCGGTGGTTATCGCCGTGGCGGTTGTGGATCAAGCCGTAAAACAACTCATGCTGACCGTCCTGACGGAGGGTGTGCCGCACTATGTCATCGGGGACTGGTTCAGGTTTACCCTGCTCTTTAACCCGGGCGCGGCGTTTTCCATCGGCGGCGAGGGATCGACCTGGCTGTTTACCACCATTCAATTGGCGTTCGTCCTAGGCGTGGCCATCGCCGCCCCGCGCATCCACAATACGGGCCAGGCGCTGGGGCTGGCGCTCATTGCCGGCGGGGCATTGGGCAATTTTGCAGACCGTATCTTCCGCGACCCCGGCTTTTGGTTTGGTCACGTCGTGGACTATATCTCGGTCGGCTCGTTCGCGGTCTTTAATATCGCAGATGCGGCCATTACCTGCGGCGTCATCATCTTCATCGTCGCCATGCTGATTGCGGAACGGAGGGCGGAAAATGAATAGGCAATTGCGCAGTTTTCCCATTCCAGAAGGCTTGGAGGGCATGCGTGCCGATGCCGCGCTTGCCAAGCTCCTCGGCCTCTCCCGCTCGGCCACTGCCCAGCTGTGCGCCGAAGGCGGGGTCACCGTGGATTCGCAGGAGCTGGGTAAATCCGAGCGCCTGGCGTCCGGCCAGGTGGTCTCGGTGCTGCTCCCGGAGCCGGAAAAGCCCCTGCTGCCGCGCGAAGAGCTGGTAGAGGGCATGGACGTTTTATATAGCGACGCCGATATCATCTGCGTGCACAAACCCGTGGGCGTCGCCGCGCACCCGAGCGTGGGCTGGGATGGGCCGACGGTCATCGGCGGGCTGCGCGCGGCGGGGTATAACGTGGCCTCGCTTGGCCCCACCGAGCGCCAGGGCATCGTCCACCGCCTGGACGTGGGCACCTCCGGGGTCATGGTCGTGGCCTCCTCCGGGCGCGCCTATTCCGCACTCAAGCATGCGTTTAAGCACCGGACCGTGAAAAAGACCTATCACGCGGTGGTCCAGGGCCTGCCCGATCCGATTGAAGGCACCATCGATGCGCCCATCGGCAGGCACCCGAAGTCAGGCTGGAAATTCGCCGTGCTTGACGACGGCAAGGCCGCGGTCACCCACTACCGCCTCATCGAGGCCTTTCGCGAGGCCAGCCTCATCGAGGTGCACCTGGAAACCGGCCGCACCCACCAAATCCGCGTCCACATGTCCGCCACCGGGCATCCCTGCGTCGGCGATCCCATGTACGGCTCGAACCCGCAGCTTTCTGCCCGCCTAGGACTCGAGCGCCAGTGGCTGCATGCGGTGCAGCTGGGCTTTACCCACCCCGGCACCGGAAAGTGGTTCGAGGCCCGCGCGCCGTACCCGGATGACCTGCAACAGGCCCTGGAGCGCCTGCAGGGATGAAGAAGTTTTATCGGCGGCGCCGCCTGGCGGCCTTGGCGCTGGTGCTGGTGGCGATCGTGGTGGCCCTGGTGCTTTTTGGCACGCTGGGCACGCAGGCATCCACGCGCGTGCAAGGCGATCAGCTGGGCCCGGATGAGGAGTCCCGCGCGGAGTATATTGAGCGCGTTAATTCCATGGACATCGACCCGGATGCCGCCACGTATGCGCTGGTTACCTTCGATACCGAGCTGCCGCCTGTCGCCGTCGCCGCCGCGCTGACTGATATTCCGCGCATGGACGCCATCCTCATGGGCTCGACCGCGCCCATCGCGGTGCCGGAGCCTGTTGCCGGCGAGGATCGCGCCGCGGTAATTAACCGCACCTTCGACCGCATCGGTGCCTCCTACGGCCAGCGCCCCAGCGAGGTGAGCGCCGCCGTGGTGTGGGGGACGGGCGCCCAGCTTGCCGATGTCGCCTCCCTCCCCGCCGTCGCCGCCGTCGAGCCCGCGCCTGCCGATGCCGCCTGGGGCAGCTTCGCCGTGCGCCCACCCAGCTAAAATTGCCATCCTGAACGCTTCGCCGCGCGGGGTGTGGGGGTGGCGGCTTAGCATCGGGGACATGGAACACATTCGGGCATATATTGCGGCTTTAAACTCGGCGATGGATATCCTCGCCGAGGCCGCCGATATGCCCGCCTCCGAGCTGACGGCCGCCGGCATGCCGGATGCCGCCGCCGCGTCGATAGCCCACCTTGCCCAGATTTATTTCGGGCCGACCAGCTTTACGCGCCGCCAGCGCCGGGCGGTCGAGGGGGCGCGCCGCAATGGGCATTCGCTGCCGACGCTGGAGGTCATCGAAAAGCACGCCCGCCGCGCGCCCACCCAAGCCCGGGCCTGGGCCCTGCGCGCGGAGCTTGCCCAGGTATCAGCCGATACCCAGGCGATGGACAAGCTCGCCCGCAAGAAGGTGCGCGCGCTGCGCCCGCCGCGCGAGCCCAAACCCGGGGTGAGGCTGCGCCGCCGCGCCGCGGGCAAACCGTGGACGCTGACGATTACGGGTAGCTCCAGCCTCGTCGCGGAGCTGCATAACCAGGCAGGCACGCTTGCCGATGTCGCCGCCCTCTTCCACTCCGGCGCCTCCACCTCCACCGTGCGCACCAACGTGGTAATCCCGCTGGATAAGCTAAGCGCCGTTGTGCAGGGTGATAAAGATGTGACGGTCACCATGACCAACGGCGCGCAGATAAGCGGCGCTGAGCTGGCCCAGCGCGCGATGGCGGAGGAAGGCTTTATCACCCTTATCCACCCCGTGGAGGGGCCGGTGAACCTGTACCGCATGCGGCGCGGGGCAACGTGGAAGCAATTTATGATGGCCGCCGCCGAAAACCCCATCTGCCCGGCGCGCGGGTGCCACCGCCCAGCCGATGAGTGCCAGGTGCACCACATCTATAGCTGGGCCGGCGGCGGCTGGACCAATGCCAAGAACCTCACCGTAGCGTGCCCGCATCACAACGGCCGCAATGACGACGACCGCGCCGCCCGCCCCCGCAATGGCCGCTTCGAGCGCGTACACGGCGGCGTGCGGTGGATTAAACCCTGGCAGCCGCCACCGCCGGACCTCGTTGATACCGGGCCCAGATAGCCACAGCTTTGAGCCCAAGGCCCGCCCCCTCAGCGGCGACCATTACGGGCCGTTTTCCCGTGCCGCACACTCTCGCGAACCCCTTTTCACGCAGGACATTCCTGCGTACCGTTTTCCTGCGCACGCAACCATTTCGCATTCCCCCTCGCCGCGGACTCTTGCGTGCCGCTTACCCGCGCCGCGAACTTCTGGGCGCCGCTAACCTGCGCCGCGCATTCTTGCGTGCAGCGCTCTGGCACCCTTCTCCCGTGCCGCGCACTCCTGTGGGCCGCCTACCCGCGCCGCGCACTCTTGCGCGGCGCGCTTTGGCGAACGCGAATGAGATCCGCAATGTAGATGCTGACCGCCACGCCGATGATGGTGAAGCCAATCCACCGGTGCGCGGAAAAGTGCTCTTGGGTGACAAAGAGCGCCCATAGCATCTGCATGATGGGGGTGAGGTATTGGAGCATGCCGATCGTCGACAAGCGCAGCGTCCGCGCGCCTTGGGCGAAGCACAATAGTGGCAACGCGGTAATTAGGCCGGCGCTGATTAATAGCAGCATGTGTGGCGTGCCATCCGAACTGAACGTGCCGCGGCCGGCCTGCTCGATCCACACGATATAGGCAATGGCAATGGGGGAGACCACCAAAGACTCCGCCGCGACCGAGACCGCTGCCGATACCCGCACCTGCTTCTTGATGAGCCCGTAGATGCCAAACGATGCCGCCAACAGCAGCGAGATATACGGCGCTTGGCCGGTAAAGAAGGTCAGATACAGCACCGCGATCGCCGCCACGGCGACGGCGGTCGCCTGCCATGGGCGCAGCTGCTCCTTTAAGAAGATCATGCCGAGCGCCACCGATACCAGGGGATTGATGAAATAGCCTAAAGCGGCATCGGCCACGTGATCGGTATTAATCGCCAGCACATAGGTGCCCCAGTTGACCGTGATAAATACGCCCCCGGCGGCAAGCCAGCCCCACGTGCGCTTGTCCATGGGCACCAATTCGCGCCAGCCGCCGCTGAATATTAAAAACGCCGTGACGATAACCGCGGTCCACAACACGCGGTGGGCGAGGATTTCCAGCGGCGTGGCCGGCAGCAGGAGCGGGAAGAACGCGGGGAAGAACCCCCACATGATGTATGCGGCGAGCGTGTAGATCATCACCGCATAATATCGTCATCTTGACCGCCCCGCTAAGATGACCGCATGGCCAAAAACTCCTCCTTCGTCCACCTGCATAACCATACCGAGTTCTCCATGCTGGACGGCATGGCCAAGGTCGATATGTTGGCTGATGAGGTGGTCAAGCAAAACATGCCCGCCGTGGGCATGACAGACCACGGCAATATGTATGGATCCGACGCCTTTTACAAGCGCATGACCAGCGCCGGGGTCAAACCCATCATCGGCATCGAGGCCTACATGGCCCCGGAATCGCGCTTTAATAAAAAGCGCGTGCTGTGGGGCACCCCGGACCAAAAGCGCGACGATGTCTCCGCCTCGGGCGCGTACTTGCACCAGACGATGATCGCGGAAAACGCCACCGGGCTGCGCAACCTGTTCACCTTGTCCTCGCTCGCCTCCTACGAAGGCCAGCTGGGCAAGTGGCCGCGCATGGATGCAGAGCTCATCGCCGAGCATGCCGATGGCATCATCGCCACCACCGGCTGTCCATCTGGCGATGTGCAGACCCGCCTGCGCCTCGGCCAATTCAACGAAGCCCTCGAGGCTGCGGCGATGTGGCAAGACATCTATGGCAAGGACAACTTCTTCTTGGAGTTGATGGACCATGGGCTGGACATCGAAAAGCGCACGCGCGATGGGCTGCTCGAAATCGGCCGGAAGCTGGACCTGCCGCCGCTGGTGACCAATGACTGCCACTACGTGCTGGAATCCCAGGCGCCGGCGCACGAGGCCATGCTGTGCGTGCAGACCGGCAAGACGTTCATGGACCCGGACCGCTTCAAGTTCGGCGGTACCGGCTACTACATCAAGTCCGCCGCGCAGATGCGCGATACCTGGGATGACCTGATTCCGGATGGCTGCGATAATACCCTGTGGATTGCCGAGCGCGTGCAAGACTACAGCGAGGTGTGGGAGGAACACACCCACGACCGCATGCCCATTGCCGATGTCCCCGAGGGCCACACCCCCACCTCCTGGCTGACCCACGAGGTGATGGAGGGGCTGCAGCAGCGGTTCCCCGGGCGCGATGTGCCGGAGGAGTATATCGAGCGCGCCAAGTACGAGATTTCCGTGATTGAGATGAAGGGCTACCCGTCCTACTTCCTCATCGTGGCGGAGCTTATTAAGTATGCGCGTTCGGTGGGCATCCGCGTGGGGCCCGGCCGTGGTTCTGCGGCGGGTGCGCTCGTGGCCTACGCGCTGACCATTACCAATATTGATCCGCTGGAACACGACCTGCTCTTCGAGCGCTTTTTGAACCCCGAGCGCCCGTCCGCGCCCGATATCGATATCGACTTCGACGATCGCCGCCGCGGCGAGATGATTACCTACGCCGCCGAGCGCTGGGGCGAGGATAAGGTAGCCCAGGTCATTACCTTCGGCACGGTGAAAACCAAGCAGGCCATCAAGGACTCCGCCAAGGTGCACTTTGGTCAGCCCGGCTTCCAGATGGCGGACCGCATCAATGGCGCGCTGCCCCCGGCGATTATGGCGAAGGACATTCCGCTGCGGGGCATTACTGACCCCGACCACGAGCGCTATTCCGAGGCCGCCGAGGTCCGCCAGATGGTGGAAACCGACCCGGATGTGAAAAAGATTTATGACACCGCGCGCGGCTTGGAGGGGGTTGTTCGCCAGGCTGGCGTGCACGCCTGCGCGGTGATTATGGCCTCCGTGCGGTTGATGGACCACATCCCGATGTGGAAGCGGCCTGCCGATGGCGCCTATATCACCGGCTGGGATTACCCCGCCTGCGAGGCCATTGGCCTGTTGAAGATGGACTTTCTGGGCCTGCGCAACCTCACCGTTATTGGCGATGCCATCGAAAACATCAAGCGCAACCGCGGCGAAGAAGTACAGCTCGAGCAGCTGCATGCCGATGACCCCAAGGTCTCCAAGGTCTATGACCTGCTCTCGCGCGGGGATACCTTGGGCGTGTTCCAGCTGGACTCCGGCGGAATGCAGGAGCTGCTCAAGCGCATGAAGCCTACCGGATTCAAAGACATCGTGGCCTCCTTGGCCCTGTACCGCCCTGGCCCGATGGGTGTCAACGCCCACTGGGATTATGCCGACCGCAAGAACGGGCGCAAGGAAATTACCCCGATCCACCCTGAGCTCGAGGAGCCGCTGAAGGAAATCCTGGATGAGACGTACGGTCTTATCGTCTACCAGGAGCAGATCATGCGTATCTCGCAGAAGGTAGCGAATTACACCGCCGGTGAGGCGGACGGCTTCCGTAAGGCGATGGGTAAGAAAAAGCCCGAGGTCCTGGCCCAGCAATACGATAAATTCTGGGGCGGCATGCAAGAAAATGGCTACTCAAAATCCGCCATGGATGCCCTGTGGGGGACCATCGAGCCCTTCGCGTCGTACGCGTTTAACAAGTCCCACGCCGCGGGCTACGGGTTGGTCTCGTTCTGGACTGCCTACCTCAAGGCCTACTACGCGCCGGAATACATGGCAGCGCTGTTGACCTCTGTGGGCGATAAGAAGGATAAGTCCGCCATCTACTTGTCGGACTGCCGCCACTTGGGCATTAACGTCTTGCCGCCTTCGGTCAATGAGTCCGAGGAGGACTTCCAAGCTGTGGGCGAGGATATTCGCTTCGGCATGGGCGCTATCCGCAACGTGGGCTCTGAAGTGGTCGAATCCATCATTGCCTCGCGCAAGGCAAAGGGGGCGTTTAACTCCTTTAGCGATTACCTCGACAAGATCGACCTTGCGGCGTGTTCCAAGCGCGTGACCGAGGCGCTGATTAAGGCCGGCGCCTTTGATGATTTCCAGCAGCCGCGCAAGGGGCTGATGCTTATTCACGAGGACGCCGTGGATGCCGTGCAAACCACCAAGAAAGCGGCGGATAAGGGGCAATTCGACCTCTTTGCCGGCTTCGGCGGTGGCGACGACGCCTCCTCGGAGGGCGCCTTTGCCATTGATGTGCCGGACGACTCGTGGGATCGCAAGCACGAGTTGGCACTCGAGCGAGAGATGCTGGGCCTCTACGTTTCTGGCCACCCACTCGATGGTTTCGAAGAGGCCCTAGCTGCGCAGACCAATACTCCGCTGACCAAGATCCTCAACGATGAGGTACACAATGGCCAAGAACTCATCATCGGCGGCATCATTTCCGGCGTGGACCGGCGCTTTTCTAAGCGCGATGGTTCCCCGTGGGCGATTGTCACGGTAGAAGACCACAACGGCGCGCAGGTAGAGATCTTGGTATTCAATAAGGTCTATTCGCTGGCAGCGCCGCATATTGTGGAGGACAACATTATCTTGGCGCGCGTCAACGTCAAGGTGCGCGATGAGCGCCGGTCGCTGTTTTGTTCCGATATTCGCGTCCCCGAGCTGGGCCCCGGCGGGGGTGCGAGCCTGCCGCTTCGCCTGACCATGCGCACGGACCAGTGCACGATGGAAAATATCGCCCGGCTCAAGCAAGTTTTGGTCAAAAACCACGGTGATTCCGATGTTTACCTCGAGCTTGTCGAAGGCGATCAAACCACCACGATGGTCCTAGGCGAGCACCTCCGCGTGCAACGATCCGGCAACCTCATGGGGGATCTGAAGGCCACCATGGGCGCTGGCATTTTGGGCTAGTAGAATTTGCCTGCCTCGTCCCTGCGCTCCCTCTTTCTGAGGCGAACAGGGATTGAGGTGGCGACGGGCCTCGGGCGAAGCCGCTAGGACACCTCCGCGAAAGGCTGGGCATAAAGAAATGGCCGCCGTGCACATGCAACGGCGGCCATTTTTTAAGAAATCGGGGATTAGTACTTAATTCCCAAGCGGTCAAGCGCAGCCTTCAGCGGTTCGAGGACTGCCGGGTTGAACTTGGCGATGGCGGCGTAGGTCTGCAGAATCGCAGCGACGGCGCCGGCGATGACGGCGGTCCACTGCGAGACCTTCAGGAACTTTTCTGCAGTTTCCTCGGAGGAGCCAAGCTTGGTCAAGCTATCGAGCTGCTGTTGCTGTGCCTCTTTAGTCACGCAATCTGGCTGCTTCGGCATGCCGGCGGTGCCGTAGCCATTGACCAAGCCCTCGAGGAACTTATTTGGGTTGGACAGGTTGACTCCGCCCTTGCCCTCTTCGATGTTCTTGAGGTGCTCTTGCTTGGCAGCTTCTACTTGGGCCTTGCATTCAGCGCTGAGCCCCTTGCCGGTCTCATCTGCGGAAGCAACAGCCGGGGTGACAAGGCCCGCCGCCACAGCGGTGGCAGCGACGAGAGAGGTGCTGAGTCGTTTACGCATAGGGAAAGGCTCCTTAAAGTTCAGATTTTAGCTTGTTAAAACGTAGCAGCTTTAAGGCTAAAAATCTATGGAAGTAATTGCCGGATGGGTTCAGGAAGCATCTTATAAAATTGATCCGCCACCTGCGGCATGAAGTGCAACACCCCGCTCAACATGGCGCCGAGGGCAATGACACCGGCGATAATCCCGATACCTTTCCCGATGAAGCTGCTGCCGGAACCGTCATCAGGTAGCGACGTCCCGGGAGTATCGTCGTCATTTTCATCGGAGTCGGCGTCGTCGCTTTCATCCTGGGAGCCGCCCACGAGATCGGCGACGGAGAAGACCGTGGTAGTGCCGGATACCTCGTTGCCGGCGATAAGGAGGGCATCGGCAGTAGGCGAGTCTTCCTTGCTAATGAACGCCAATCCCTCTGGGCCCAAGTCGCCGGCCAAGCTGGTGGCGGCGACATTGTCTTCGTCGTAGTCCACGGTGAAATCGCGGTTATTGGTGTAGGTGACGAACTCGGCTTGAGCGGGGTCGGTGACGTCATAGACAAAGATGCCGCCCACGCGCTCCATGCCGATGAAGGCATAGGTGCGATCGCCAACTGATCCAATCGTCAGGGCCTCCGGTTCGGGGCCTTTATTATTGGAGCGATCGTCGAAGTCGGGGTCTTCGTTATCGGCATTGAAGCTAAGTCCCTCGATGTCCTTGGTGATTTCCTCGAAGTCGGAACCGGAATCGAAGACGACGTTGCCCTCGGCATCGTAAATGCTAAAGGAGCGGGACCCGAAGGAATACAGGCCATCGAAGCAGCCCTTTTCCTCATTCCACCCAGAGGCATTGCTTAACTTGAGGTTACCGGCGTATTTCTTGTCCTCGATGCCTTCTGGAAGGTCGACGGAATCACAAACCTGGCCCTCTTCAACGAGCTCTTTCAGTTTGACCTCATCGGTGTAGCCGCCCCAGTCGCGGGCATCGCCCTCATTGGCGGTTGCGAAGTAGGTCTGGCCGTTGGTCTGGAAGGCGCCGATCGAATCCGGCATGGACAGGCCATGCACAGGGATCGTGCGCAGTTTTGCCTCGCCGTCCTTATTGGAGGGATCGAGGGGGATAACCGAGTGATCCGCGATGTGGGCGGGCAGCACCTTTTCTACGGTGGCGGAGGCGATATCGACCACGGCGATGGCGTTGTTTTCTTGCAAGGTGACATACGCCTTGCCATCAGCGGAGGAAATATACTCCGGCTCGAAGCCGAGCGAAGGCTTATTGTGGTGGTTTTCTGGGCCGAAGACGCGAATGGACGGGTCAAGTTCTGCAGCCGGGTCATCGAAGGCGCGGAAATCGGCGGTGCGAACATCCGCAGCGGAGGGGGCCTGGACGCCGTCTGGCAGGGAAATGACAGACACGGTGCCTTCTGGATCTTTTGCGTATTCGGTGCCGTCGGCGGTGAGCTCATCGGAGGGTTCTCCCTCATTCGCGGCCAAGGCGTAGGCACCGTCTTTTGTGATGTGCACGTTATCCGGCAGCGCGCCGAGCGGGACGCGGCCGAGCTCGTCGCCGGAGGCGGCATTGAAAATCAGGGCCTCGCCGTTTTCGGTTTTGTCTGCCTGCTGCACGGCGGCGATGGCGAGGCCATCGGGGCGCACGGCCACGGAGTTGATTTCCTTATCGCCGCCGGCGGAGACCTCGGCAACCTTGGTGGGGTTGGCGGGATCGGAAGCATCCAGGATATCCACCTTGCCCGATTGCGCGTTCACCGTGAGAATGCGCTGGGAGGCGGCGTGGTAGGCCACGATTTCCGCTGCTGATTTGCCCATGACCCCAGCTTCATAGGAGCCAATGGGGCTGAGCTTTACCGCAGCATCGTCGGCGGAGCGTTCCAAAACATTATCGACGATATGCGCGTTTGCGGCCGGGGCGCAGCTGAGCGCAAGGCAGGCAGCCACGCCGATGGAGGTGCGCTTAAACATAGAGAGAGTCCTTTCTTGTTGAGCACTCCATTGTCTCGGGCCCACGTAACAGGCGCGCTACACCGGAATGAAATCTAGGTGAATCGGTCGAACACTAGGTAGGGCGAGTAGACTCTGCAATCATGACTGAATCGACCATCCACGCATCCGATATCCAGCAGGCACAGGCACGCATCAGCTCTGAAATCGCGCCGACGCCGCTGCAGTATTGCCCCCGGCTTTCTGCGGAAACGGGCTGTGAGGTCTATTTAAAGCGCGAGGATCTCCAGGACGTGCGCTCGTATAAGATACGCGGCGCGCTCAATAGCATCTCCAGCCTGTCGCAGGAGGAGCGGGAGCGGGGCATCGTGACGGCATCGGCTGGCAACCATGCACAAGGCGTGGCCTATGCGTGCCGCACCATGGGGATTCCGGGCAAGATTTTCGTCCCGGAGCCCACGCCCATGCAAAAGCGCGACCGCATCCACGTGCACGGCGGCAACCAGGTGGAGCTCGTCGTCGTGGGTGCCAACTTTGACGAGGCCGCGGCCGCCGCGCATGCCGATGCCGCCGAGCGCCACGCCACCTTCATCGAGCCCTTCGATGCCCGCGATACGATCATTGGCCAGGGCACTGTCGCCGCTGAGGTCTTGGCGCAGCTTTCGGCCAAGGGTGCCTCGGTCGATACCATCGTTGTGCCCGTCGGCGGCGGCGGGCTGATTTCTGGCATCACCTCCTATTTGGCGGATATGGCACCGCACGCGAAGGTGGTGGGGGTGGAGCCGGAAGGGGCGGCATCGCTAAGAGCAGCCTTCCGCAACGGCGGGCCGGTGGCACTAGAGAGCGTGGATCCGTTCGTCGATGGCGCGGCGGTCAAGCGCCTGGGCGCGCTGCCGTATGAGATTTTGGAGGCCAACCAATCGCGCCTGCACTGGGACGCGGTCTCTGAGGGGGCGGTGTGTACGGACCTGCTCAACCTGTACCAGAATGAGGGCATTATCGCCGAGCCCGCCGGTGCGCTGTCCGTGGCTGGGCTGCAGCGTGTGCCGCTGGAGCCGGGTTCGACGGTGGTCTGCGTGATTTCTGGGGGAAATAATGACGTGCTGCGCTACGCTGAAATCATGGAGCGCTCGCTGGTGCACCGCGGCCTGAAGCACTACTTCTTGGTCAATTTCCCGCAGGAACCGGGCCAGCTGCGCCACTTCTTGTCTGAAATCCTGGGGCCCAGCGATGACATCACGCTCTTCGAGTACCTCAAGCGCAATAACCGCGAGACCGGTGCCGCGCTGGTGGGCATTCAGCTTAGCCGCGCCGAAGACCTGGCAGGGCTGAAGGAGCGGATGGCCGAATCCAAGATTTCGGTGCAGCACCTGCAGCCGAATACCCCCGAGTACGATTTCCTGGTGGCCTAATGCGCGATACCTATCGGCGCCCCACCGGCCAGGTGGAGCACGAAATTGAGATCAAGCGCTCGCGGTTTATCACCCTGATCGGCCGGGTCACAAACGAGGAAGAAGCACGGGCGTTTATCGATGCCGCCCGCCAGCGCTTTCCCGATGCCCGCCACCATTGCTCCGCCTATGTCTACCACGTCGACGACGCGAACCCAGTGGAGCGTTCCTCCGATGATGGCGAGCCTTCCGGGACCGCTGGAAAGCCCATGTTGGATGTGGTGAACGGCTCTGGAATGCTCGATATTTGCGCGGTGGTCGTGCGCTACTTCGGCGGCATCAAGCTGGGTGCGGGCGGCCTCGTGCATGCCTATGGCGGGGCGGTCAGCGAGGCCATGGAGAAGGTCGAGGCGGTCACCAGGGCGCGCCGGGAGCTTTATACGGTGGAATGCCCGCACGCCACGGCCGGGCGCCTCGAAGCGGATTTGCGCGGGCGCGGCATCGATATCACCGATACCGAGTACGGTGCAGCCGTAACCTTTACCGTCGCCGTGCGCCCGGGTGGGCTCGATGCGCTCCAGGCGATGCTCGCCGCGCTTTCCCAAGGTGAAATCAGCGCGCGCGAAGCAGGTTCTGCCTGGGTTGAGGTAGGATCTGGGTCATGACTATGCAGCAGCGACCGAATAACCCCATTGCGCAGCGCAAGCAGCAGGTGCGCAAGCACTCCCGCAACGCCGTTATTTCCGTTGCCGGTGGCCTCGGCGCAGGAGTCGTTCTAGGTGTGCTTTCTGCAAATTTTGCCGCTTGGATGGTTTTGGGCCTTATCATCGCCGTGGTGGGTGGCGGATATAACTGGTTGAAGATCCGCAAAATCGTCAACGAGAACCACAATAATTATTAATGCCTACCCCGCAGCCAAGCGGCCGTCCCGTCCGCATTGATGCTTGGGTATGGGCGGTGCGCATGTTCAAAACCCGATCCGCCGCGGCCACCGCGGTGCGCGCTGGACACGTGAAAATCAACGGTGAAGCGGTCAAACCCGCGCAACAAGTCGTGCCAGGCGATAGGGTGCGCGTGTGGCGCAACCACCACGAGCACGATTTGGAAGTGCTGGCTACCGTCGCCAAGCGCGTGGGCGCGCCGGTGGCGCGCACCTGCTATACCGATCACGCGCCCCCGCCGCCGCCCAAGGAGTTCATGCCATCCGTACCGGTGCGCCCCCGCGGCGCGGGCCGGCCGACGAAGAAGGAGCGCCGTGATATGGAAAAATTCCGCGGCGGGTTCCGCTAGGAGTTGGCGCGCAGCGCCTTAAGGCGCGCGTTCAGGCGGCGCCGGCGGCCGGCGCGGTCGCCGGATTCAGCGGTTGCCTCGATGTGCTGCTTGCCAAACTTATTGAGCAGCAGATCATCGATAAGGCGCACTTGGCCGGGCCGAAAGCGGTAGCGCATGGTGTCGTGGACGTGGGCAATGGCGTCATCGTCAAGCAGCTGCTCGAGCTGGTCCAAGGACCGGATATCGTTTTCCTCCAAGATTTCCGCGAGGAAGCGGTAGTGCTCCGAACGCGAAAGTGGGAAGCGGTTGCCCAAAATGATGGCCAGGACGCCAGGCAGGGTTTCCGGAGTAAGCTCCACATCCGTGTCCGCCTCCGTGCGCGGGGCCTTGAGCGCGGCGATCTCGTCGAATTGCTGATCGGCTAATTCGATGAGGCCGGCGGCCAGCGTAAATAGGCGGTCGACCTCGGGCGAGGGCGGGGTAGGGCCCTGCTTATAGCGGATATCGTGCTCGAATTCCGCCCACGCGTGCTGCAGCACGGTGCGGATTTGCACCTCAAAGGTCCAACCCACAAAATCGGCGAGCTCCTCCATGGCCGCCGCGCTATCATCCGTCACGGTGAGCACCAGGTGGTGGGAACCGTAGCCAAAGCCACCGGAAATGCGGGTCTCGGCCGCCTTATCCACAGAGCGCACGACCTTGAAAGATTCGCCCAGCACGTCTAGCGCATTGGGAATGGTGGTGGAGTGGTACAAGGTGACGCGCACGCCCATGACATCGTGGATATCGTCCCACGGGGTGGGGTAGATGAAATCGCCGCCCTCGCCCCGCTTCTTGGCCTTGCGCTTGAGTGAAGACCAGGCCTTGACGCGCGTCGATACCCGGTCAAAGATGATGCCGGCGTCATTGAGCAGGTCCTCGATGGCGGTGCGAAAATCCTCCGCCGCCGTGGGGTGGCTGCGGGTCCAGGCGTGGTACTGATTGCTCAGCCGCGACATCCTGCTTTCCGCCATGGTGCTCCTCTCATAATTCGCGGGGAAATCCGTTAGACCATACTAGCGGGCGCGAATGTAAAACGGTGCGATGGCTTGGAAGTTGTTCGGCGGCGGCGCGGGCGAGGTCGCGAGCATATTCATCGGGTAAGTGGGCGAAGACAAAAACCGTCGCGGAATCCGGCACCAGGTAGGTCAAAGAATGCGAGCGCATGAGGCGGCGCATGTGTTTATCCAGCACGGTAAAGGTTTCCGGGTGAGCCAACCAAGAGGAAATCGGGGCACCGTGGGAGCGGACCTGTAGGCCGCCATAAGGCGTTGCGGCAGGCAGGGCGCAGCGAGCTGGGCGCGTCCAAAAACGCAGGCCCTGCGAGTCGAGCGCGGCGCGCTGCAGGTTCAGCGAGGCACAATTCCACGCCTGACGGGTCGAGACATCCAGGTCCGCGAGGCCGCGGTGGCTGAGCCGGCGAAAGGTGCGCTGCCCGGGAAAGACTAGCGCCATCGACAGGTTGGGGGAGAGCTGGATGGTGGCGAGGGAGTCGCAAAAGCCGTCATCGGAAAGCCGCTGGTGCTTAATCCACGATCGCGCGAAGAGCGCCGGCAGCAAATTAGCGGTGGTGGGGCGGGGAGCGTCGAGCGTAAGGGTCATGGCGATTTCTCCAGGGTCGTGAGTATCCGCCCTTATTGGACTGGAGAAATAGCCGGGTGGTTCCCTGTGGGTTTAAAAAGGCGGCTCGGCGTCGAGCTCCAGCTCAGAAAAGAGCTGGGCACCGGACCACATGGTGATGTCCTGGCCCTTTTCCTGCAGCTCTTCGGCGCGCTTTTCCTTGGAGGTCTTCTTTGCCCATTCGCCGACGACAAGCAGCGTGGTCTTCTTGGTGACGTTTTTGCCCACTTGCCCTCCGCGCTTGGCGATGCCCTGCCACAGCAGCCCCTTATCGTACGGCTCGAAATCCCCGGTCAGGGTGACGTGTTGGCCGTAGAGTGCGCCTTGAGGATCGGCGTCGAGGTTGGGATCTGGAATGGTATCTGGGGTGGCAACGGCCTGCCACGGCGCCCGGCCGGAAGACGCGGGCTTCTTGTTGGTTCCGGCGGAACGGGTGGAATCGCGGAAATCGGTGCCGGCGCCCAGATCGTCGCCGGAGGTGGGCGCGGTATGCGCGCGCAGAACCGGCAGGATGGCCGAGGATTCGAGCCGGCCGAGGCTAAACTCGCGGGTGGTAAAGAGATCGGTGATGCTTCCGGTATGCCCGAAGCGCTGGGCTAGCCCGGTGATGATGGTGCCGGCGGCGCGGGCGTCCTCGGTGGCATCGTGGTGGGTAAAAGAGGCGCCGCCGAGGTGCTTCACGACGGTAGGAAGCTTGTGGTTGGCCACCGAGATAACACCTTGCCTTGAGGCATCGCGAGACAAAGCGAGCGAGCAGGCCAGCGGGACGGTGGGGACATCGGCGCCGGCGGCCAGCAATCCGGAGCGCAGCGCGGAAGAATCGAACTGGACATTGTGCGCGACGATGACATCGCTGCCGATGAAATCAAAGAGCTCTGCGGCCGCTGTGGCAAAGGGCATGGCACCTTCGACATCGGCTGCGGTAATCCCGTGGATGGAGATATTGATTTCGGCAAAGTGCTCCAAGCCTGGGGGAGGGGTGCACAGCCACGACTGGGACGCGGTTTCCCCGCCATCGCGGTAACGCACGGCACCGATCTGGCAGATGGACCCCCAATTATCATTGGCGGTCTCTACATCAACCGCGACGAAATCAAGCCCCGGGTTGCCCACGGAGGATTCTTCGCTAGAGGATGGGGCTGCGGCTTCCGCGGGTGCGTCGCCCTGCTGCGCCGCCTTAATGGCGCGCGCCACGCTGTGGGGATCTTGGTGCGGCGCGAAGGCAATGCTGCCGGCGCTGCCTAAGGACAAGGAACCAAAACCGGTGGCGGTGGGTTCGTGGGCGCGCAGGTCATCGATGGTATCGAGCGCGATTTCTGCGGTGGCAGGCGCGCCTAAGCTGCGGGAGAGCAGGCTGCGGTGAAGCACGACTTTTTCCGCAGTGACATCGATCAATACGCCATGCGCGGGATACGACACGAAAATGGCCTTTCTTCTGAGGTGACTATCTAGGAGGGCTGCTGCACAGAGATCGTACTCGCTTGTGCTTGGCGAAAATCCGCCGCGGGGGTGAAGCGTTTTAATCCGCCTCGCTGTGCTGCAGTCCGGCATTAATAATCCGCACGCCACGCACCAAATCGGCGCGGTAGTCCGCCGGGGTAGCCCCGCCGGTGGTTTCTAAAAGCTGGCGCTGGGATTGCTCGAGCAGCGTGGCGCCCAAGACGAGGTGCACGGCGGAAAGGGCAGCGGCCTTGCGTGCGGCGGCATCGAAATCGGGGCACGTGGCGGAGCTAAACTGCGCGACGAGGTGGTCCCAGGCCTGGGAATCCGGCTGCGAGAGGCCGGCGATGGCTACCTCCGCGCCATCGCGCCGGGCCAGGAGCAATTCGCGCAGGTGCAGGCTAATCTCTTCCAGCGTGGATCCGGCGACGGGGGCGATAATATCTTCAGCAAGAGCGGCAATGAGCGCCTGCTTATTGGCGATGTGCCAATACAGCGCCCCCGGGGCAACGCCGAGGGAGGAGGCGACGCGGCGCATGGTGACATCGGCAAGCCCATACGTATTCAATAGGGTCGTGGCGGCGTCGATGATGGCCTCGCGATGTAGTTGCACAGTGGAAATTGTACGTGTTTCGCCGCGCTAAGGAATAGCTCACAGGTACTTTTCAGACTGCAATAATGTCCCTTGCAAACTTGCATTGTTAGGATTGCGGGGACATAAGAACCCGTCGTGAGGCGGCTTCGCATTCGAAAGATTGATTCAGGAGCTCTCCCTTGTCCTTTTTGACCCCTGCTAAGAAGTCCCTTTTTGCGGTCGCTATGGTTGCCCCGCTTGCCTTAGCTGCATGCAGCTCAGATGACGAGGACGATTCGACGAAGACCGCGTCGTCTTCGTCCGCCTCCTCGTCTACTGAGACCTCCGCAAAGGAATCGGCGAAGAAGTCTGAGGACAAAGACGCCGACAAGGATAAGAAGGAAAAGGAAGAAAAGGATAAGAAGAAGGCCGCCGAGGACCCTAAGGACAAGGGCGAAGAAGGCGGCAATGAGGGTGCTAATACGAACCCCATGCACAACGGGGACGATCCCTTCGCCAACGCCCAGGACATTAAGCCCATTGAAGGCGGACAAGAAGCCAACGATGGCGATAAGCAGGCCATTGAGCAGCTGGTGCGCGGCCAGCATGAGATTGACAACGTCAAGGAATACTTTGGCTACATGCCAGCCCACGCCTGCAGGGCCGTGCGCGAAGGCGAATCCGGGGATTTCCAGCAGTACCTCAACTACGTCGATAGCCTGCCCAACCAGTCCTTTTCCGAATACGCAAACTCCATGCGCCAGCAAGGCCAGGGCAATCCCCAGATCAACGAATTTGCCAACCAGCTAGAGGCCATTCCTACCTCCACCAAGCTGGAATCGGTCAATGACGTTGTGGTCAACGGCGATGACGCCTCCGCCACCGTGAGCGTGTCAAACTCGGAAGGTACCGATACCTCCACCGTTCGTTTCCGCCGCGAGGACGGCAACTGGACCTTCTGTAACTAAAGTGTCTTCCCGCCAAGCTCGCTTGCCCCGCACTCTCGGTGTTGGTGCGGGGCTCCTCGCGTGTTCCCTGCTCGTTTTCGGCATCTGCGGCGCGCTCTGGGGTTTTATGCGCCCCACGATGACCGGCCGCGCTGTCGAAGGTGGCGGTTATGCCATTGAAGCGGTGGGCAACGCGCAATTCGTCGCTTTTATGACCTTTGCGCTCGTTACGGGTTTCTTGGGGCTGTGCTTGGGGCTAGCCGCATTTGTCCAGCGCCGCGGGCGCGGTCTCGCGATGTTGCTGTGGGTGGGGGCATGCGCCTTCGCCGGTGCCGTGTCCTTCTACGTCTTTGGCGGCATCACCGCGACGCACCCGCCGGAGAACCCAGGCGATGTCGTGGAGTTTGCGCCGAACTTTTCTCCCGCCGTGGCCTGGGTGGTAGCGCCATTTTTGGCCATGTTTTCCTACTGGTGCACCGCGTTTATTAGCTCCGACGCGGACTGGGAAGTTGTGGGGCGAGAGGCTGCGGATGAGCCGCAACGGGAAGTTACGCCCACTTAACCGGGGAGCTGCCGCAAAATTCCCGCGCGATTTCATCGATAGCGTGCAGGATCGCATCGAGGCTCTGGCTTAAAACCCGCTGCAACTGGTCTTGGCTTAGACCCGCCCCAATAAGCGTCGGCACATCGACGTGGACGTGGAGGCCGTCGTCGCTGGCGCGGCAGTAAGCCGTGGCGCTGTGGCTTATCAAGTTCCAGTCATTGCAGATCAAAAACAAACGGGTGAACTCGTCCTCATCCGCATTGAGAGCCCACCGGCCGGTAATGATGAGGCTTGGCCCAGAGTCGAGGGTGAAGGTGCAGGCGATGGAATTGACCAGGGCAAATAGGCAGATGTCACCATCGCTATGAAAGCTGTCGATCCCTATCTGCGGCAAAGTGGCGGCGAGGAAATCCAGGGAGACTGCGGGCGGGGAAGCAGCATCGTCTTGAGCTAGCAACAGCTCTGGTTCTTGGGCTAGGGCCGGAAATTCGCGTGTCGCCACGCTCATGAGCACCTCTGCGCCGCGGAGCGCGGCGGGCACAAACGCGGCTAGTTGATCGTGCGTTGGTGCAGCCCCAGTGGTGAAGTGGCTCTGCCCGCACAGCACCAGCGAGCCCGCCTCGTCATAGTCCAGCAGGGCGGTGGGGTAGAGGCAATCGGCATTCCATGTGGTGATGAAGCGGGACAGCTCGGCGGCATCGCCCAGCGCAACCGCGCCGCGCGGAGTGGTGTGTAGGTGGATTACCACACCGTCGGCCTGCGACACAGACACCAGGGTGGATCCCTCCTGCCCATGGGAGATGACGAGTTCTCCAGTGGGCAAGGCCCAATAGGAAAAGTCATTCTCGCGGACGATGGCGCGCAGGTGCCGCTCAAGACTGGTGGATTCAAATTCGATCATCATGCACCGCACACTCGCCTTCGCTGGAATTTGCTTTGAGTCTATCGCCCAAGAGGGTGTTCCCGCGGCGCTTTGGGCGATAGTATATTGGTTTGTCTACAGATATAGCCCACGGTGATCAACCAGAAAGTGAGCCAGGAATGCTTCGAACCATCGAGCTCCGCGGTCAACAGCTCCGCCCCGCTACGCTGCGCCGCGTCCTTCCGCGCGGCGGCACCGATGTGAATTCCGTCATGGGGACCGTCGTGCCGATGGTGAATAAGGTGCGCGAGGAGGGCGTTCAAGCAGCACTGGATTATGGGGAGCAATTTGATGGGGTGCGCCCGCCGTCCCTACGCGTGCCTGAGGCGGAACTGCAGAGGGCCGCCGAAGAGCTTGATCCTCAGGTGCGTGCGGCCATCGAGGCCTCCATTGAAAGGGTGCGCCGCGTGCATGCGGACCAAAAGCCGGAGTCGCACACCACGCAGCTGGCCCCCGGCGCCACCGTGACCGAGGTCTTTCGCCCCATCGAGCGCGTCGGTCTCTACGTTCCCGGCGGCAAGGCGGTCTACCCGTCCTCAGTCATCATGAATACCGTGCCCGCGCAAGAGGCCGGCGCCTCCAGCCTGGTGGTGGCCTCCCCGCCGCAAAAGGATCACGGCGGCTTGCCACACCCCACGGTCTTGGCCACGTGCCACATGCTGGGGGTGGAGGAAGTATGGGCCGTCGGCGGTGGCCAGGCGGTCGCGCTTTTAGCCTACGGCGACGCGGAAGAAGATTTAGAGCCCGTAGATATGATTACTGGGCCGGGCAATATCTTTGTCGCGGCGGCCAAAAGGGCAGTGCGCGGGGTGGTAGGCACCGATGCGGAGGCCGGCCCGACCGAAATCGCCATCTTGGCGGATGAGACCGCGAACCCCGTCTACGTGGCCTACGATCTCATCTCCCAGGCAGAGCATGATCCGATGGCGGCTAGCGTGCTGATTACGGCATCGGAAAGCGTGGCCCAGCAGGTGCAGCAGGAGGTCGAGCGCCGCTATACGGCAACGGAGAACTCCGCCCGCGCCGCCGAGGCCTTAACCGGCGAGCAATCCGGCATCGTCCTGGTGGATTCTCTGGAGGCGGGCATCGCCGTGGCGAATGCGTATGCCGCCGAGCACCTAGAAATCCACACCGCGGATGCGCGCGCCGTGGCAGAGCGCATCAACCACGCCGGAGCCATTTTCGTCGGCGCGTATTCCCCGGTGCCCTTGGGGGACTATTCGGCCGGTTCCAACCACGTGCTGCCCACCTCGGGCACGGCGCGGTTTTCCGCGGGGCTTTCCACCCACACCTTCCTCCGGCCGGTCAACCTCATCGATTATGACCGCGGCGCCCTGGAAGAAATCGCCCCCAACGTCATCGCCTTTGCCAATGCCGAGCGCCTTCCCGCCCACGGGGAGGCCATCCGCGCCCGATTCGAGGAGAAATAAATGGCCCAGCTACATGACCTACCGCTGCGCGAGGAATTGCGCGGCGAGACCGCCTATGGCGCCCCGCAGCTGCGGGTGGCCTACCAGCTCAATACCAACGAAAATCCTTTCCCGCCTTCGCCCGCGCTTGTCGATGCCCTCGTGGACGAGGTCCGCCGCTGCGCCAGCTCGCTCAACCGCTACCCAGAGCGCGATGCGGTCGAACTGCGCACCGAGCTAGCCCGCTACGTTTCGCAGCAAACCGGCGTGGATGTCACCTACGAGCAGGTCTGGGCCGCCAACGGCTCCAATGAGATCCTGCAGCAGCTGTTGCAGGCCTTCGGCGGGCCCGGGCGCAGCGTGCTGGGATTTACGCCGTCGTATTCCATGCACCCGATCCTGTCTGCCGGTACCCACACCCGGTTTATCGAGTGCCCGCGCGATGAGAACTTCGTCATAGATATGGACCGCGCCCTGGCGGCGGTGGCCGAGCACCAGCCTGACGTCATTTTTGTCACCACTCCGAATAACCCCACCGGTGGGATAACCAGCCTGGAGGATATTGCCGCGCTTATCGATGCCGCCCCCGGCATCGTCATCGTCGACGAAGCCTACGCCGAGTTTTCTTCCTCGCCGTCCGCGACGAGCCTGTTGGAAAAGTACCCCACCAAGCTCGTGGTGTCGCGCACGATGTCGAAGGCCTTCGACTTTGCCGGCGGGCGCCTGGGCTACTTCGTGGCGGACCCGGCCTTCGTGGAGGCCATCATGCTGGTGCGCCTGCCATATCACCTCTCCGTCTTATCCCAGGCCGCGGCCACTGTGGCCCTGCGCCACAGCGCAGACACCCTCGCCACCGTGGAAACCATCGCCGCCGAACGCGACATGGTGGCAGGGCGCCTGCGCGAGATGGGCTATACCGTCATGCCGAGCGAATCTAATTTCCTTTTCTTTGGCAATTTTGCGGATCAACACCGCGTGTGGGAGCAGTTCTTGGATGAAGAGGTGCTCATCCGCGATGTAGGGATCGACGGGTACTTGCGCGTGACCATCGGCCTGCCAGAAGAAAATGCGGCCTTTCTGGCTGCGGCGGAAAAACTAGCGACTACAGTAGGAGCGGATACTTCAAAGGAGTGATTTATGACAAACCGTGTGGGGCGTGCCCAAAGAGCAACATCGGAATCGGACATCGCCGTTTCCATCGACCTTGACGGCACTGGGAAAAGCGACATTTCCACCGGGCTGCCGTTCTTTGACCATATGCTTACCGCATTTGCCACACACGGGCTCTTTGACCTGCAGGTTAAGGCCACCGGTGACGTGGAGGTAGACGCCCACCACACCGTGGAAGATACCGCCATCGTATTAGGCCAGGCCCTGCGCGAAGCAGTGGGGGATAAGGCCGGGATCCGCCGCTTCGGCTCCCAATTACTACCCATGGATGAGGCGCTGGTAGAGGCGGTCGTGGATTTTTCGGGCCGCGCCTACTTCGTGATGAATGGCGAGCCGGACCACCTGCAGTGGCAGGTCATCGGCGGGCACTATGCCACGGTGATTAACCGCCACTTCTTCGAATCCTTGGCCACCCACGCAGCTATTACCCTGCACGTCAACGTGCGCTACGGCCGCGATCCGCACCACGTGACCGAGGCAGAATACAAGGCGGTAGCCCGCGCGCTGCGCGCTGCCGTGGACCACGATCCGCGCCAGACCGGCATCCCTTCAACGAAGGGAGCCCTGTAGCCCGTGCAGTTTATGATCCTCATCCTGTTTCTGGTGGCAGGCCTCTTGGTAGGAGGGGCCTGGTCCGCGTATCAGCAGGACTCGAAGTTTTTTACGGTCGTCGCCGCGCTTTTAGCCGTTATCACCGCGGCTGCGGCCATTGCCTGGATGGTTGGAGGCTTTAGTAAATGAGCGAATCTCAAGAGACCAATATTTGGAAGGTCCCGGGCTATACGCCGACGATGGTAGCCATCGCCGCCGCCTTTGGCGCTTGGTCCATCCTGCTTCCCGTGGTGCCGCTGGCCGTTATTGACTCCGGCGGTTCCGCGACCCTAGCGGGTGGATCCACTGGTATCTTCATGGCCTTTACGGTTGCCACGCAGATCATATCGCCGTGGCTGTTGCGCCGCTGGGGCTACAGGCGCGTGATGGCGCTGTCCGCCTTTACCTTGGGCGTGCCGGCCTTCGGCCACCTGTTGGGTACCGACGCCTGGATCGTCTTGCTATTTTCCGCCATGCGCGGGGTGGGCTTCGGCGCCCTCACCGTGTCCGAATCCGCGCTCATTGCAGAGCTCTCCCCGGTGCGTCTGCTGGGCAAGGCTACCGGCATGATTGGTGTATTTACAGGCTTGGGGCAGATGATCTTCTTGCCGCTCGGCCTGTTCATGGCGGATTCCTTAGGCTACGCCTCGACCTATATCACCGCCGGTCTCATCGGCTTCTTGGGCTTTGCCATGTGCCTGCGCATCCCCAAGATCAAGGTCACCTTGGCCGAGGATAACGATGAAGAAGTCAATATCATCCGCGTTCCTACCTGGAAGCTGGTGGCAGTCCCGGCCTTGGCCTTGACCACGTTCTCCATGAGCTACGGCGCCATTTCCTCGTTCTTGTCCCCCGCGATGCAGGAACTCGATGCCGCAAGGGGTGCCAGCCTCGCCGGCATCATGCTGTCAATCGTGGGTGGCGCGGCGATGATCTTCCGTTACTTCGCCGGCGTGGTGGCGGACCGCACTGGGGCCCCAGGCAGCCTGTACATTCCAAGCCAGATCATGGCGATCATCGGCGTCGGGACGATTTCGCTCACCCTATTTATGGAAAGCTCCATCTGGTGGCTGGTGCTCGGCGCGGTTCTATTCGGCGGTGCCTTTGGTATCGCGCAAAACGAGGCCTTGCTTTCCATGTTTGACCGGCTGCCCCGCGAGCGGGTCTCGGAGGCCTCGGCCATTTGGAATATTTTCTACGATAGCGGCACCGGTCTGGGCTCGACCCTGCTCGGCGCCATGGTGGCGGGCTACGGCTACGACGGCGCCTTCGGAGCTGGGGTGGCGATCCTTATCGCCGGTTTGCTGCTCACCACGGCGGACTTCATCTTGGGCCGGACTCGTATCAGCGAGACCAACGATATCCGCACTCGTTTGCGTCGAATGCGTAAGGTATAGCCCATGACAAAATCGGTGGTGTTATTGGACTACGGCGCGGGCAATATTCGCTCTGCCCAGCGTGCCCTCGAGCGCGTCGGGGCGGAGGTCACCGTCACGGCGGATCCTTATCAGGCCCTCGAGGCAGACGGGCTGCTGGTTCCCGGCGTGGGCGCGTTCGATGCCTGCATGACAGGGCTTAAGGCGGTGAATGGGCCGAGGGTCATCGGCCAGCGGCTGGCAGGAGAGCGGCCGGTCATGGGCATTTGTGTGGGTATGCAGGTGCTTTTCGATGCCGGCGTCGAGCACGGCATCCACTCCACAGGCTGCGGCGAATGGCCGGGTACGGTCGAGCGCCTGCAATCCGACGTGTTGCCGCATATGGGCTGGAATACCATCGAGATGCCAGATGGCAGCGCCATGTTTGCCGGGCTTAACGTCGATGAACGGTTTTATTTCGTGCATTCCTACGGCGTACGCCGCTGGGAATTGGAAACCGTCATTACCCGCCCGCCGCTGGTGAGCTGGTCCACGCACGCTGGCGATTCTTTCGTGGCGGCGGTGGAAAATGGCGCGCTCTGGGCCACGCAATTCCACCCCGAAAAATCCGGGGATGCGGGCGCGCAGCTATTGGAAAACTGGATGCACACGCTCTAGGTAGGATGAGACCATGACTTTTACGCTTTTGCCCGCAGTCGATGTCGCCGGCGGCAAGGCCGTGCGTTTGGATCAGGGAGAGGCCGGCACCGAAAAGGTCTACGGTGCCCCGCGGGATGCAGCCCTTGAATGGCAGCGCCAGGGGGCCCAGTGGCTGCACTTTGTTGACCTCGATGCCGCCTTTAATCGCGGTTCCAACCACGAGCAGATGGCGGGAATTACTCAAGAACTCGGCATTAATGTCGAGCTGACCGGTGGCATTCGCGATGATGTCGGGGTAGAGCGCGCGCTGGCTACCGGCGCGAATCGCATCAATATTGGCACCGCCGCCTTAGAAAACCCAGAGTGGATAGAAAAAATCCTTGGGCGCTATGGCGAAAAGGTCGCCGTGGATTTGGCGGTGCGTTTAGAAGATGGTGAATGGCGCACGAAGGGCAATGGCTGGGTATCCGACGGCGGGGATCTCTGGGAGGTACTCGAGCGCCTCGATGCCGCAGGGTGCCAGCGCTTCGTGGTTACGGACGTGTCCAAGGACGGGACGCTGTCTGGGCCCAATGTGGAATTATTGCGCGAGGTAGCAATGGCAACCGATGCCAAGGTCACCGCCTCCGGTGGCATTTCCTCCCTGGCGGATGTTAGCGAGCTGGCCCGGTATGAAAATGAGGGCATCGATTCGGCGATCATCGGCAAGGCGCTGTATGAGGGAAACTTCAGCCTGGAGGAGGCGCTAGCGGCGGTGGCAGAGGTAGAGCCGCTGCCCGCAGAGGTGCCCATCGATCCTTATGACCCCGAGGAAGGGTAATCAATGATGGATCCGCGCGAGTTGGTGGCCTTCGCGGAGGCGGCCGTTGACCAGGTTGAGCCCATCTTTCGATCCGGCATCGGGGCGCCGCCGGCCCACTTTAAAAGCCGGGGCGATTTCGCCACAGAGGTGGACTTGGCCATCGAAAAGCAGCTGCGCGATATCTTGCAGCAGATGACCGGCATCCCGGTGTACGGTGAGGAATCCGGCGGTAGCATCCAGGACACCGTGTGGGTTGTCGATCCGATCGATGGGACCGCGAATTATTCCGCGGGCAACCCCATGGCCGGCATCTTGGTGGCTTTGGTCCACGAGGGCCAGACTGTTGCGGCCATCTCAGATTTTCCCCTCTTGGGCAGGCGCTTGGTGGCCAGCGACGGCTCGCCGCTGCGTTCTGCCGGTGGGCCGTCCGGCGGTTTCGGTGGCGGGGAAGAGTCCCCAGAATTCGATGATGCCCGTGGGCACGTGGGATGTTTTTCCAACCTTCCCACTGCGGCATTCCACGAGCTGCGCGAATCCGGCTTGCGGCCGCGCATCACGGGCTCGGTGGGACTAGATAATGCCTTCGTGGCCCAGGGCGTATTTGACGGTGCCGTGAATTTCTCGCCGCACCCGTGGGATAACGCGGCGGGAGCGCTCCTTATTAAGGCCGCTGGGGGCATCATCACGGATCCGGAGGGCAATCCGTGGACCGTGCAGTCGCGGGGTATGGTCTCCGGTACGCCGCAGGTGCACGAGACAATCCTAGAAATCCTATCTCATCACTCAGATTAAACCTGTGAAGGAGTAAGCCCCGCATGGCTGTAGCCGTACGCATTATCCCGTGCCTTGATGTGGATCAAGGCCGCGTAGTCAAGGGCGTAAATTTTGCCCACCTGCGCGATGCAGGAGACCCCGTGGAATTAGCCTCGCGCTATGAGGAATTGGGCGCGGACGAACTGACATTTCTCGATGTCTCCGCGTCCAAGCACGGCCGGTCCACCATGCTCGATGTGGTACGCCGCACCGCCGATCAGGTCTTTATCCCTCTCACCGTGGGCGGGGGAGTGCGCAGCGTTGACAATGTCCGCGAGCTCCTGCGCACCGGTGCGGATAAGGTATCGGTCAATACCGCGGCGATTGGCAATCCAGACCTGCTGCGCGAATTGGCAGAGGTCTTTGGCTCGCAGTGCATCGTCTTATCCGTGGACGCGCGGCGCACCGACGCGGCGCACGCACCGTCGGGGTTTGAAGTCACGACTCACGGCGGGACGACATCGGCTGGCATCGATGCAGTGGAATGGGCCCGCACCGGCGCCGAACTGGGCGTGGGGGAGATCCTTTTAAACTCCATGGACGCCGATGGCACGAAGGCCGGATTCGACCTCGAGCTTCTGCGCGCGGTGCGCGAAACGGTGAATATTCCCGTCATCGCCTCCGGTGGGGCGGGTGCGGCAGCGGATTTTCCACCCGCCGTTGAAGCCGGTGCCGATGCCGTGCTGGCAGCCAGCATCTTCCACTTTGGGGAGGTAGAAATAGGCGAGGTCAAAAAGGCGCTGGCAGACTCCGGATACGAGGTGCGCCGGTGAACACTCCCGCAGATTATGAGCTAGACCCGCAGATAGCTGCGCTGCTCAAGCGCAATGAGCAAGGGCTCGTGCCGGCGGTTGCCCAATCCGATTCCGGCGAAGTGCTTATGCTTGCCTGGATGGATGACCACGCGCTGGCCCACACGCTGGCGACGCGCAAGGGCACTTATTTCTCGCGCTCGCGCGGCGAGTATTGGATTAAGGGCGAGACCTCCGGACATACGCAGGACGTGCTCGGTGTGCGCCTTGATTGCGATGGCGATACCATCTTGCTGACCGTGCGGCAGCGCGGCGCGGCGTGCCACACTGGAGACCGGACCTGCTTCGATGCGAGAGTTCTTTTAGGGGATGATTCCTGATGACGAGGCGACTTGGCCCGCTCCTTATTGCGGTGGGCACGGCGGTGCTGTGGTTTTCTTCCCGCAGCACCTGGGTAAAAGCGGTAAGCGAGGACGATAAATCGGGCTCGGCAACCAATGAGATCGTGGGTTCCGCGTGGTCCCTAGAGCTGATGGCATTGACGCTGGTCCTCCTCGCCGGGGTGCTCGCGGGGATTGCGCTGCGCCGAACGGGGCGCCGCATCGTGGCCATTGTGTGCGCCCTCGCCGCGGCCGGCGCCGCGTGGAGCCCCATTAGCCTGCTGACCAGCGGTGCTGACGCCCAGCGCGCGCAAAAAATATTGCAGGGCGCGTCCGCGAATGAGAACGCGGTGGATTCTGCCGCAATCTCCGAGTGGGCCACCGTCATCTCGGTGGAGGTCACCAAACTTGGCCCCATCGTGGCCATTATTGGTGCGGCCCTAGCGTTCTTTGGCGCCGTCCTCCTCGCCCAGAACCCAGGCAAGGACAAGGCCAAGGCATCGAGCAAGTACGAAACCCCCGCCGCCCGCCAAGAAAAGCTGGCGGAAGATTTGGAGACCTCATCCGATTCCGGCCGCGTGATGTGGGACGCGCTCGATAGCGATATCGACCCGACCGATGTGGGCCGCAAATAGCCCCGTTCGCGCAGCGCAATTTCCGGAAACACTTCCCATAGCGTTAATCTAAGTGTGATCTTAATCGCGCTTGGAGGGAGGTGCTCATGCCCACACCCATAGCCGTCGATCACCTGGTCGCTGGGGTGCTTGAGGATGTCGCCGCGCGCGAAGCACGCGTTTCCTTCCAAGATATCAAGGCGCGCTCGCGGGACATGGAGCCTCCCCGCGATGCCCGCGCGGCCCTCTTAAAGCCCGGTTGCTCAGTCATTACTGAGCTTAAGCGCGCCGTTCCTTATACCGGGGAAATTGCCCACGTGGGCTCGGCCGAGCAGATGGCCGAATGGGCGCGCACCTTTGAAAACTGCGGCGTGCATCTGATGGCCTGCCAAACGGATACGCGGCGCTTTAACGGTTCGCTTGAGGATATGGCGGCCGCGCGCGCTGCTATCGATATCCCGATGATGGCGCGCGACCTCATCGTGGATCCGTACCAGATTCATGAGGCTCGCTGTTTTGGTGCCGATGCGATCCCGCTGCAGGTCGAGCTTTTAGAACAAGCCCGATTGGAAGCCCTCTTGGATCGGGCGGAATCGTTAGGGATGACCGCCATCGTGGAGGTGCGAACCTGCGGGGAGGTCAACCGCGCCATTAAGGCCGGCAGCAGTGTCATCGCGATCAATGCGTGGTCGCTTGCCTCCGATGAGATCAACCGGGAAGCCTTTAACGATATTGCCCCGGGGCTGCCGGAATCGCTCCTGCGCATTGCCGTGGGCGGGGTAAATAACGCCCGCAACCTCTTCCACTATGCCTCTCGCGGGGCGGATGCGGTATTGGTCGGCGAATCCGTCATGGCGGCCCAGGATCCCACCGCCTTGGCACGCTCTCTGGTGGCCGCGGGCCAGCACCCAGCGTGCCCGTCGCGTAAAAGTTCCTAGGAAAAGTGACCCCAAACTAGCTCACGGGCACGCTGATAAGGCACACTATCTACGTGCATACTCAGAATCTTGCAAATATCCCCTCCCCGCCGCAGGGCGTGGTGTGGCATCTTGGCTCCATTCCAATCCATGCGTATGCGCTGTGCATCATCGCCGGCATCCTCGTGGGCATGTGGATGACGCTGCGGCGATACACGGCTCGGGGCGGCAATCCCGATACCGTGTGGGATGCGACCATCGTCGTCATCCCTGCCGGCATCGTGGGCGGGCGGCTCTATCACGTCATTACGGATAACCAGAAATACTTCTGTGATACCTGCAACCCAGTCGACGCCCTCAAGGTCACCAATGGCGGCCTTGGCATCTGGGGTGCGGTCGCTTTAAGCGCCGTAGCGCTCTGGGTAATGTTCCGGATCAAAAAGATCCCCCTGGCACCGTTTGCGGACGCGGTAGCGCCTGGCCTCATCCTTGCCCAGGGCATCGGCCGGTTGGGCAACTGGTTCAATCAGGAGCTCTACGGCCGGCCGACCGACGTTCCGTGGGCGCTGGATATCTACTACCGCGTCGATGAGGCGGGGGAGTACGCCCCAGTATCCGGGCATTCTACCGGCGAGGTCATCGCTTCGGTGCACCCGACGTTTTTGTATGAGCTCATCTGGAACGTGCTTGTGTGCCTGTTCCTTCTGTGGGCGCACAAGGCATGGAAGCTGGGGCGCGGACGGGTATTCGCCCTCTACGTCGTGGGCTACACTCTGGGCCGCTTCTTTATCGAAGGCATGCGCTCTGATGAGGCCACCGAAATCTTTGGTGTCCGCGTGAACCTCATCGTCTCGGCGGTTGTCTTTATCGCAGGTCTCATCGTCTTTTTCTTACTGGACAGGCAGCGCAAGGGCCCCGAAACGCCAGAGGAAGTTGACCCGCGGTACTACCGCGAGCAGGCGGAAAACGGCGGCGAGGGCGACGAGAAACGCGTGGCAGCCACGCATGCTAACGGCACCTCGGGCACTGCTACCGGCCGGAAATGACCGGTTATGTGTGATCGTGTCCGATTGCCGTAGTTAAGGCGCCAAAAAATTGTGGCCTGTCGGCGCGCGAGGGAGTAGGTTGGGGGTTGTTCAATTTCCCCGATGGAATAGGCCAATAATGCTGGATAGAAGAACCAAAATTGTCTGTACTCTCGGCCCCGCGGTAGCTAGCGGGGACGGAATTTTGCGCCTTGTAGAAGACGGCATGAACGTCGCGCGCCTCAACATGTCGCACGGCGAGCATGCGGACCACGAAGCCAATTACAAGTGGGTCCGCGAAGCCACCGAAAAGACCGGCCGGAACGTAGGTATCTTGGCCGATCTTCAGGGCCCCAAGATCCGCCTTGGCCGGTTTAAGAACGGCGAAGAGCAGTGGGATAACGGCGAGATCGTCCGCATCACCGTGGACGATGTCGAAGGCACCCACGACCGCGTATCCACCACCTACAAGGGCTTGGCACAAGACGCGAAGCCTGGCGATCGCTTGCTTATCGATGACGGCAAGGTCGCCGTCGTCTGCAAGGAAGTAGACGGCAATGACGTGGTGTGTGAGGTCACCGAGGGTGGTCCCGTATCCAATAACAAGGGCGTCTCCCTGCCCGGCATGAGCATTTCTGTGCCGGCCCTGTCTGAGAAGGATATCGAGGACCTGCGCTTTGCCCTGCAGCTCGGCGTGGACTACATCGCGCTGTCCTTCGTGCGTTCGCCTGCCGATGTCGACAAGGTCCACGAGATCATGGACGAGGAAGGCCGCCGCGTGCCGGTCATCGCCAAGCTGGAAAAGCCCGAGGCTGTCGATGCCCTCGAGTCCATCATCTTGGCCTTCGATGCCGTGATGATTGCCCGCGGTGACTTGGGCGTTGAGGTTCCGCTGGAAGAGGTGCCACTCTTCCAGAAGCGCGCTATCCAGATTTCCCGGGAGAACGCCAAGCCGGTCATCGTGGCCACCCAGATGCTGGATTCCATGATCGAGAACTCCCGCCCCACCCGCGCGGAGGCTTCCGACGTGGCCAACGCCGTGCTCGACGGCGCCGATGCGGTGATGCTCTCTGGCGAGACCTCCGTGGGCGCGGATCCGCACAACGTGGTGCGGACCATGTCGCGCATCGTCAAGCGCTCCGAGACTGATGGCCAGGTCCCGCCGCTGGCGCACGTTCCGCGCACCAAGCGCGGCGTGATGTCCTATTCCGCCCGCGATATTGCAGAGCGCCTGAACGCGAAGGCTATCGTTGCCTTCACCTCCTCCGGTGATACCGCAAAGCGCGTCGCCCGCCTGCACTCTGACCTGCCGCTTTTGGTATTTACCCCGGACCAGGACGTGCGCGCCCAGCTGGCGCTTACCTGGGGTGCAGAGACCTTCTTGAGCCCCGACGTCAAGTCCACGGATGAGATGATGGAGGCCATCGATAAGTACCTGCTGGACTTGGACGAGTACGACGAGAATGACTTGGTCGTTGTCGTTGCAGGTACCCCTCCGGGAATCTCCGGCAATACCAACATGATTCAGTGCCACATTTTGGGAGAGACCATCAAGGACTAGCGCACTGAAAAGCCGCCGCGCCCCACACTCCATTGAGAGAGTGGACGCGGCGGATTTTTTATGGTGAGTTAAGCGCCCAGGTACGCCAGCACCGCCGCATGGGCGGCTTGGGTGGAGGCCTTGACCGTCGGCTCATAATCCGGCAGGAAGTTGGCCTGGTGGTTGACCGGGGGATCGGCTAGCTCAGATTCCGGGGTGCACCCTACGTGCCAAAAGACGTACGGCACGCCCCAGGCCTGCGGCAGGTAGCAAAAGTCTTCCGAAGCGGTCGAGGGGGAGGCGGTAACGGATGCTTCACCGAAGGTGGCCGTAAAGGCCTCGTCGATGGGCGAATACGCGGCGGCGTCGTTATCGGTGACCTCGCCGTGCGCGTAGTACTCGAAGGTGGGCTCCTTCTCGCAGCCGGAGGCCACGCATTCTGCCTTCACCATGCGTTCTAGGGAGGAGTAGACCTTCTCCGCCAGGGCTGGATCATAAAAGCGGGTATTGAGCACGAGCTCAGCGGAATCAGGGATGATGTTGTTTTTATCGCCGGAGTGCAGCTCGCCTACGGAGATGACGAAGAACTCGTGCGGGGCCACCTCGCGGCCCACGATGGCCTGGAGCCGGGTGACGATCATCGCCGCGGTATATGTCGGGTCGATGGAGTTATGCGGCATAGAGGCATGGGCGGATTTACCAAAGATGCGGATGCGCAGGGAATCGCAGCCGGCCATAATGGGGCCGGCGGTGTGGCGGACGGTGCCGGCGCGGCCGGGCATGATGTGTTGGCCTAAGCAAATATCGGGGCGTGGCACGCGCTCGGTGAGGTTATCGGCGATCATGTATTTCGCGCCCATGGATGATTCCTCCGCGGGCTGGAACAGGGCGAGGAAGGTGCCGGACCAGGTATCGCGGGAGGCATCGAGAAGCGCACAGGCACCGAGTAGAGCCGTGGTGTGCATGTCGTGCCCGCAGGCGTGCATGTAGTCATTGGTCGAGGAATAGGCCACGCCGGTGGCCTCCTTGACCGGCAGGGCATCGAAATCGGCGCGCATGAGGGCGGTGGGGCCATCGCCGTTGCGGAAAATGGCCACCATATCGTGCCCGCCGATGTTTTCTTCTACCTCGCACTCAAACTCCGCCAATTTGGCGCGGATGCGCGCCGCGGTGCGTTCCTCCTCGTGGGAAAGCTCGGGGTGGCGGTGCAGATCTTCGTAAAAATCGCGCTGCCACGCCAGGTCAGTGTCCGCAGAGTTGACCAGGGAAGCGATGTGTGTGGAATAAGACATAGTTTTCATCCCTTTGGTTAGGGTAGGGTCAGCTATATGCCGACTATTCAATTCGATGTATTGGTTCCAGATGAGCAAGCGGACCGCGTGGAGGAAATTTTCACCACTGCCACCGATAAGCTGGTGGCGGGCGGATCGCTTACCTCCGCCGAGGTTACTCGCCCGGCAGATCCCCAGTTCCCTGAGGGCTTGGAGGAGCAGCTGCAGCAAAATTACCGTGATGAACACGAAGAGCGCGACTTAGAAGGCGCGCACGCCCACCGCTATAACATCGCGGTGGAGGGAGCAACCGGCTCCGTGAACCAGCTGGCCATGGTGCTGTCGCGCTTGCTGACGCCGCACGCCGTATTGCCCAAAGATCACGTGCTGCTGGAGGATGAGTTGGCGCATGAGCGCCCTGCCATCTTTCCGTGGACGGTCGAGATTCGCCGTTAGCCCAGCTGCTTGACGATGCCCCGGGCAGCCCTAGCCAGCTGCTCCGGCATCCCACCTTTTTGATCTAGCTCCGCAGTGAAGTGCTCGGTGTCCTGGTTGATGGCCCCGGCAACGATGCCGACGGGGGTAGAGGACTCCGCCGCCAGGTCCGCGACGGTGCCGACGACCTTGCCGGTTAAGGATTGCTCGTCAAACGCGCCTTCGCCGGTGATGACGAGGTCCGCCTGAGAAATGGCCTCGGCGAGGCCGAGGGCCTTGGCCACATGTGCCCCGCCAGAGACGACGCGGGCGTGTTCATCGGTGCCCCACAGGGTGCGCGAAAGCCAGGTAAGGCCGATGGGGATGCCGCCTGCGGCACCGGTAAATTCCGTTTCCGGATCCGTGCCGGTGACCTTGCACAATTGGAGTAGTGCCCCGGCAAGCAGGGCTATTTGTTCGCCCTCTGCGCCTTTTTGTGGCCCGTACATGGTGGCAGCTTGCATGGCCTTAGCCCGGGTATCGGCCAGGAGTGTGAAATCAACCATGCCCGCTTTGATATTTAATTGCGCGGTATCGATGGAATCGAGCTGCACCAGCGGGGCACCGCCCTTGGGCAGGGCATAGCCGCGTGCATCGTGGGCGGCAGCGCCGAGGGCAGCAAGGATTCCCATGCCACCGTCGATGCTGGCCGTGCCACCGAGGCCGAGCACGATGGAGGTGGCGCCGCGGGATTGGGCATCGGCAAGCAGCACGCCCGTGCCATAAGAATCCGCGTGAAGGGGATCGAGTGCGTCGCGGACCGCGGGCAGCCCGGTGGCGGCGGCGACGTCGATGAAGGCCGTGTGCCCAGCGAGGAAATACTGCGCCTCGGTCAAGCGCCCCACCGCATCAGTTGTGGGAAGGGTAATGGTCTGGGTTTCTTGCCCGCCTGCCGCGGCGGCCTGGGCCAACACCTGGGCGGTGCCTTCGCCGCCATCGGCCATGGGCAAGGTGGTGACGGTGGCGTTGGGGTAGTGCTGGCGGATTCCGTTGGCGATTCCGGCTGCGGCTTCCGTGGCGGAAGCGGTACCTTTAAAAGAGTCAGGCGCGACAACAATATGCATGCCCGCGATTATAAAGCCCACGACCCGTTCGGCGGCTTTTTGCTAGAAATCCGAACGTTCTACAGAAAATATTTACCTTTATCGCCGCAGGTAAAAGCCGGTAAGCGGGGGAGTGAGAAATAATTGTACTTGCATTATCGGTAGATTGATAGGAAACTGGTTTCTGCTAGTCAAACTCCACGAGAATGGGATTTATACACTATGTCTGTTGATAGCCAGATTTCTGAGTACTACGACAAGCTACTCAAGCGCAACGCCGGTGAACCGGAATTCCACCAGGCGGTGTCTGAGGTGCTGGATTCGCTCAAGATCGTCCTGGATAAGGACCCACACTACGCAGACTACGGTCTGGTTGAGCGCCTGTGTGAGCCGGAGCGCCAGCTCATCTTCCGCGTCCCATGGGTTGATGACAACGGCGAGGTGCAGGTCAACCGCGGTTTCCGTGTGCAGTTCAACTCCGCGCTCGGCCCGTACAAGGGTGGCCTGCGTTTCCACCCCTCGGTAAACCTGGGCATTATTAAGTTCTTGGGCTTCGAGCAGATTTTTAAAAACTCCCTGACCGGCCTGCCCATCGGTGGCGGCAAGGGTGGCTCCGACTTTGACCCGAAGGGCAAGTCCGAGCAGGAAGTTATGCGCTTCTGCCAGTCCTTTATGACCGAGCTGCACCGCCACATCGGCGAGTACCGCGACGTTCCTGCCGGCGATATCGGCGTCGGCGGCCGCGAAATCGGCTTCCTCTTCGGCCAATTCCGCCGCCTGACCACCCAGCACGAGTCCGGCGTCCTGACCGGTAAGGGCCTGACCTGGGGCGGTTCCTTGGTACGTACCGAGGCCACCGGTTTCGGTGCCGTCTACATCACCGAAGAAATGATGAAGACCCACGGCGAGTCCTTCGACGGCGCCAAGGTCATCGTGTCCGGCTCCGGTAACGTGGCCATCTACGCCGCTGCAAAGGCACAGGAACTCGGCGCTACCGTCGTCGCAATGTCTGACTCCTCCGGCTACATCACCACCCCGAATGGTGTGGACGTTGACCTGCTTCGCGATGTCAAGGAAGTCCGCCGCGAGCGCATCTCCTCCTACGCCAAGGAAGCTGGCAACGGCGTGGAGTTCCACGAGGGTGGCAATATCTGGGATGTCCAGGCTGATGTTGCACTGCCGTGTGCAACCCAGAACGAGCTCGACGGCGAGTCCGCCAAGAAGCTCGTCGAGGGCGGCGTGCGCTACGTTGCAGAGGGCGCTAACATGCCGTCTACCCCGGATGCGGTACACGTATTCCAAGACTCCAAGATCAACTTCGCGCCCGGCAAGGCTGCTAACGCCGGTGGCGTGGCAACCTCCGCACTGGAGATGCAGCAGAACGCATCCCGCGACTCCTGGTCCTTTGAATACACCGATGACCGCCTGCGCGGCATCATGAGCAACATCTTCAAGAACATCGACAACACGGCCAAGGAATACGACCGTGAAGGCGACTACGTGGCTGGCTCCAATATCGCCGGCTTCAAGAAGGTGGCTGACGCCATGCTGGCACAGGGCGTTATCTAAACTCCCATAACCAACGGCTCCCCATTTCTCCGCACCCGCGGGGAGGTGGGGAGCTTCTGCATTGTTGCGAGGGCACGGCGGCCGCATGCACCTGTGCCGCGGGTATGTGGAGGGAAAATAGGTTAATCGCACATGGGATGCGAATCGCACTCGGAGAGCTTTAGCCCTCGTTGCACCGGCCTGAGGATCCAAGGCGCGCCCTCCACACAATGCGGGGTACTGCGTTGTAGAATTCCCAGCATGTACCGTGTCTTTGAATCCCTTGATGAATTAGTTCAGCATTTGGAGCAGGCTTCTGGCTTTCCCATGACCTCTAATTGCTTGGTCCCCCGCCATGAGATGCTGGCGCTTCTCGATGACCTGCGCAATGCGCTGCCTGTAGAAATCGACGATGCGCAGGACGTTTTAGACAAGCAAGACGAGATTATCCGCGGCGCCGAAGAGCGTGCGGATAACACAATTAATGAGGCGTCTGCGCAGGCCACCGATATGGTCAACCAGGCGCGCCAAGAGGCCGATACCACGGTCGCGCAGGCAGAAGAACATGCCCAGCGGCTGATGGCAGATGCCGAGGCGCGCGCCCAGTCCACTGTTGAGCAAGCCCGCGCAGATGCAGACCGCACCATTGCTCAGGCCAACGAGGAATACGAGCGCTCGGTGGCCGAGGGCCGCCAGGAACAAGAGCGTTTGGTTTCCGAATCTGAAGTTGTTCGCCGCGCCAACGAAGAAGCCAACCGGATCGTGGAGACCGCATACACCGAATCCAACCGGCTGCGCACGGAGTGCGATGACTTTGTAGATAGCAAGCTCAGCGAATTTGAAAGCTCCCTCAGCGGCCTCTTGCGCACCGTAAACTCCGATCGTTCCGCCCTGCGCGGTGGGGCCGGCGTGCGCTCTCGCGGCGGCGACTACCTGCCGTCCACCAACGCTGGTTCCTCTCGCGGTGGTGCTAGCGCCCCGCGCTATGGCGACGATGACGGTTACGAGCGCCGTTATACCGAGCGCTAAACGCTTAAACTACAAGGCACGACGCTTAAAAAGTCCTGCTGCACGGGGTACATCGCGAAAATCGCGGCACCGTGTAGCAGGACTTATTGTGCCTGTGGGAGTCTAGACCGAGCTGCGCGAGTTGGAGTAGCGCGGGGTGGGGGACGATGAGGGGGCATCGGCAAGCGAGGCATCAACAGCATGTGTAGTGGGGTGAGGGTGCTGGCTCTGGACCGCCACGAAGGCCACGATTCCCGCGCTGACCAGGCCGGGGAAGAGGAAGGTGACCAAGGCCGTGGTGAAGTAGGAGGTGAGCGAGGTCATCGAGCCGCTCATAAAGTCTTGGGGGAAGAACATCGCGCTGAGGCTAATGACCGCGCCTGCGGTAAGGAACATGGTGCCGACGCTAAGCAGCGCGCAGGCAAGGGCTTCGCGCGAAAGCCACGTGATGGCGGCGGCGCTGGCGGAAAATACTAGGGCACCGGTAAGCACCGTGAGGTCGAGTCCGGAAGGGATGACCAAAATCGCGCCGGCAATGAGTCCCGCGCACATGCTGAGGATGAGGGCGGAGGAAAGGCGCAGGCCCCTGTCGCCGTAGATGCCGGAGTGGTCGGCCTTGGGCAGGCGATGGAGGACTGTCCCAGAGATGACCAAGAAGGTGGCGGGAAGGCAGCACAACACTCCGAATCTAGGAGCGATAGCGCTCAAATCTCCTGAGGCCGCGGCCAAGTGGTAAGTCATGCCTTTAGGCTAAGGCGGCTGCGGCCTGCAGGAAAGGGAAAACCGGCAAGCCATAGCGCTTTATGCCCAAACCTTCAGTTTCTTGCCAGAAAAAGCGGCCGTGCCAGCAACTACGCGGAGCTTGCGAGGCAGGGTAGACTACCAACTGTTATGACATCTCCATTGAAGTTCGATGTGGGCGAATTATTAAACGCCCAAGGCGCTGACGCAATGCCAGAACAACGCACCCAGACGGGGCCTGCACCGGAAAGGATTGGCGTGGAAATGATCGCCATCCCTAAGGGCGAAGATCTCACCGTTGCCGCGACCCTGACCCCGCTGGGGTCAGGCGTTCTGGTTGATGCGGATATCTCGGGCGTTCTCACGGGCGAGTGTGCGCGCTGCTTAAAAGAGCTCCACCCACAGCTGGATTTGCACGTGACTCAGGTCTTTGCCGCCGATGAATCTTTTGTCAGCGGCGATGACGCCGATTCTGATGATGCCGGTTCGGGCGATGAAATCCCAGAAATCGAAGACGACGAGCTGGATCTGCTCCAGGCGGTCATCGATGAAGCCGGACTGAACCTCCCGTTCGCCCCCGTCTGTGAAGACGGCTGCGATATTCAGACCCCAGAGGGTGTGACCACCGGAATTTCCGGGGAAGAAGAGGAAGAGGAGAAGGTAGACCCGCGCTGGGCCGGTCTGGAGAAGTTCCTATGAGCCGCAAGAAGAAGCTAACCGGGCACGAGGCATGGGAGGCCGCCTTTGCGGCGGTGGACCACAGCCCGCTCTTGGAATCGCTCGGCGTTGCCCTGGAACCGGAGAACCTGCGCTTGGCGCTTACGCACCGCTCTTTTGCCAATGAAAACGGGCACCTGCCTAATAATGAGCGCCTCGAGTTCTTGGGCGATGCCGTCTTGGGGCTCTCGGTGGCCGCGAAGCTATACGTGACGTATCCATCGCGCCCGGAATCCGATATCTCTAAGATGCGCGCCTCCATCGTCTCGCGCTATGGGCTGTCCGATATCGCGCGTGAGATTAACCTGGGCCCGCATATCTTATTGGGCAAGGGCGAACAGTCCACCGGTGGCCGCGATAAGGATTCCATCCTTGCGGATACCACCGAGGCGATTTTCGGCGCCATTTACCGCGAGCACGGCTTTGAAACCGCCCGCGATGTCATCCTGCGCCTCTTCGCGGAAAAGATTGATAATGCCTCTGTCAGCGGGCGCCACTTGGACTGGAAGACTACCTTGCAAGAGCTGTGCGCTGAGCTAAAGGCACCGATGCCGGTCTATTCGGCTACCGCCACCGGCCCAGAACACGACCAAACCTTCAGCGCAGTTGCCACCGTCGCTGGGCTGACCGTGGGAAATGGGCAGGGCCACAATAAGAAATTAGCGGAGCAGCAGGCCGCGCAAGAAGCATGCCAAACCCTGCGCGAAACCCCGTTGCTGGTGCAAGGGACCGCTCATAAAGAAGGCTAAATAATGCCAGAACTGCCCGAAGTGGAATCGGTGCGCCGCGGGGTGGAAACCTACGTCGTGGGTAAAGAAATTACATCGGTAGACATTGCGCACCCGCGGGCGAACCGCGGCCAAGATGAGCCACTGGCGGGCCTTGTCGTGGGCAAGGAAATCGCCGCGGTGGCCCGCCGCGGCAAATTCATGTGGCTGGAATTCGTGGGGGAGGACCCGATGGATAGCCACCGCGACGTGCTTTTTATTCACTTGGGCATGTCGGGGCAGCTGCGCATCGGCCACACTGATTCGCCGCACCGCCGCATCACGGTAGTACTTAGCGATGCCACCGAGCTGCACTTCGTGGATCAGCGCACCTTTGGGTACTGGCTGTATGCGCCGTGGTCCAAGATCTCGCATATCGGTTTGGACCCTCTGGAACCCGATTTTGATATCGCCAGCGCCGCGCGCCGCCTGCGGCAGAAGAAAACCGCGGCAAAAACGGCACTGTTGGATCAAACGCTGGTATCTGGCATTGGCAATATCTACGCAGATGAAGCGCTGTGGGCAGCACGCATTTCACCGCGCAAGAAGGCTTCGGCGCTGCGGCAGAAAGATGCCGTGGCGCTATTGAGCGCGGCGCAGACCGTGATGTCTGCCGCCCTCAAAGCGGGGGGAACGAGCTTTGATTCTTTGTACGTCAACGTCAACGGTGAATCCGGCTATTTTGCGCGCTCGCTTGCGGCCTATGGCCGTGCTGGCCAGCCATGTTCCCGCTGCGGCACGCTCATTGCGCGCTCCGTTATCGGAGGCCGCTCGAGCCATTATTGCCCCCACTGCCAATAGGGCTTTACCTGTGAGGTTCACGTTGTGCACCTTCAGGCAGTAAATTAATCCGCATGGAATTTCTCGAAAATGTCGTCACGACATTTAACGATGGCGTGTGGACATACATCCTGCCCTGGCTGCTCATTGGAGCGGGCCTTCTATTCGGTGCGCGCACCGCAGTGGTGCAGATCCGCAAGGTACCCGATATGCTCCGCGCCGTGGTCGAGCGCCCCAAAACCGACGATGAGGATGAGGGCGCAGGAAGCGGGGGAATCTCCGCATTTAAGGCATTTACCATCTCTGCTGCCTCGCGCGTGGGCACCGGCAACGTGGCCGGCGTCGCGGTGGCCATTTCGCTGGGCGGTCCTGGTGCCGTCTTCTGGATGTGGATCATCGCCCTCCTCGGCGGCGCTACCGCCTTTGTGGAATCCACCTTGGCGCAGCTGTGGAAGGTCCGCAATGGCGATACGTACCGCGGCGGGCCGGCCTACTACATGAAGCGCGGGCTGGGCTGGGGCCCGCTCGGCGTTCTTTTCTCTATCGCCATCGTCTTTACCTTCGGCTTGGTCTATAACTCCTTCCAGACCAACGCCATCGCTGAGGCCGTGGCCTTTTCCTTCGGCCGCGAAGACGATGCCACCTTTGGCTCCATCATTGGCATCATCATCGCGATTGCCGCGGGCCTCATCATTTTTGGCGGCGTAAAGCGCATTGCCAATATCACCCAGGTGGTCGTTCCTTTTATGGCCCTGGCGTACCTGCTCATCGGCGGCTTCGTGGTCATTACCAACTTTGACAAGGTCCCGGGCATGCTGGGCGATATCATCGGCCACGCGCTCGGATTTAAGGAAATCGCCGGCGCGAGCATCGGCGCCGCGATGATGAAGGGCATCCAGCGCGGCCTGTTTTCCAATGAGGCCGGCGAGGGTTCTGCCCCTAACGCGGCGGCTACCGCCACCGTCTCCCACCCGGTCAAGCAGGGCCTGGTGCAGACCTTGGGCGTGTACTTCGACACCATCGTGGTCTGTACCATTACCGCCTTCCTGATCCTGCTCGGCCCGGAAGTTGCCTACGGCGAAGAGGCCGAGGGCGTTTCCCTTACCCAGGCGGCCTTGTCCGCCGAGGTTGGCCACTGGGGTATTCACTTCGTCAGCTTCATCTTGTTCTTCCTGGCCTTTTCTTCCATCTTGGGCAATTACTACTTGGCAGAAGCCAACCTGGAATACCTCACCACCAATAAAACGGTGCTGAATATCTTCCGCCTCGTGGTGCTGTTCTTCGTCTGGTTCGGTGCCGTCGGCTCCTTGCCATTGGTCTTCGCCCTGGCGGATACCGGTGCAGCGACGATGGTGATTCTGAATATCATCGCCATTGTTCCGCTATCCGGCGTGGCCATTCAATTGTTAAAGAACTTCAACGAGCAGCGCAGTAAGGGCATCGATCCGGTCTTCCACCGCGATATGCTTCCCGATGTCCCCGGTGTGGAGTGCTGGGACGGTTCTGACCCCGTGACTCGCCGCAGCGATGCGGACCGCAAAATCTTGCGCGATCGCGGCGAAGCCGATCGCTACTAATAAGGAAGGTGCAGTGGCATGGAAAGAATGACGGCTTTTGTGCACGGTACCGTGCAGGGTGTGGGCTTTCGCTGGTGGACGCGGTCGCGCGCACTGGAATTAGGCCTTTCTGGGCATGCGACCAACCTGGCAGACGGCCGCGTGCAGGTTGTTGCTGAGGGCCCGCGCAAAGACTGCGAGAAGCTCTTGGAACTATTGCAGGAGCAACCGAGCACTACCCGCCGCCCCGGAAGCGTCGATCTCGTGGTCGAGCAGTGGGCGGACGCAAAGGGCGAAAGCGGCTTTGTTGAGCGCTAATAGCCAACCCAATGCTTGCTGCAGCTCGTGTCTTAAAGGCTTGCTACACTATCCCAAATGCACCTGAAATCGCTGACGCTCAAAGGCTTTAAGTCATTCGCGTCGGCGACGTCTCTCAAATTTGAGCCGGGCATCTGCGCCGTCGTCGGCCCGAATGGTTCCGGTAAGTCCAACGTGGTCGATGCCCTTGCGTGGGTCATGGGAGAAGCCAGCGCGAAAACCCTGCGCGGCGGCAAGATGCAAGACGTCATCTTCGCCGGTGCGGGCGACCGCAAGCAATTGGGCAGGGCCGAGGTTACGCTCACCATCGATAATGCCGATGGTGCCCTGCCCATCGAGTACTCCGAGGTATCCGTTACCCGCCGCATGTTCCGCGATGGCGCGAGCGAATACGAAATCAACGGGGCAAAGGCCCGGTTGATGGATATCCAGGAGCTGCTTTCTGATTCCGGCATCGGCCGGGAGATGCACATCATCGTGGGGCAGGGCAAGCTTTCTGAAATCCTGGAATCGCGCCCCGAGGATCGCCGCTCCTATATCGAGGAAGCCGCAGGTGTCCTCAAACACCGCCGCCGCAAAGAAAAGGCCCAGCGCAAGCTGACGGGCATGCAGGCCAATTTGGACCGCTTGCAGGATTTGACCGATGAGCTGGGAAAACAGCTAAAACCCCTGGCGCGGCAGGCAGAGGCCGCCCAGCGCGCGGCGACGGTGCAGGCGGATGTGCGCGATGCGCGCCTGCGCCTGGCCGGAGATCGCATCGTCGGCCTGCGGCAGAAGCTTTCCGCTGCCGAGCAGACCGCGACGGTCCTATCTACCCAGGTGGAAGAAACCACGGCGCAGGTCGAAGCGGCGACCGAGCACCAAATGGAGCTGGAAACCCAGCTAGAGGAGGTCAATCCGCAAGCGGAAGCCGCCCAAAAACTGTGGTTTGATCTCTCCACCTTGTCCGAGCGCATTGCGGCGACCCAGCGCATCGCGGAGGAGCGGGCGGATAATGCCGGGTCCCAGGTCGCTTATGCCGGCCAGGATCCGGATGATTTAGAGGCCAAGGCGGCGCGCGCGGACGAGGAGCACGAGGAGCTCGTGGTGGCGGCGGAAGAAGCCGCGGAGCGGTTAGAAAGCATCCGGGAGGAAGTGGCGGAGCGTCGGCAAGCATTCGAGGCCGCCGAGCACGAACATATGGCACAGGTGCGTGCCATTGCGGATCGCCGCGAGGGCGTGGTGCGCCTTTTTGCCGCCGAGGAAAAGGCGGCGGGGCAGGTAGCCAGCGCGGAAGAGGAGTTGACGCGGCAGGAAGAGGCCGTGGCTTCGCTGCAGCGCCGCACCCAGAATGCGCAGGCAGAAGCTGCTGAGGTAGCGCAGAAGCTGGATAATTATGCCGCGGAGCGCCAGCCTTTGGAGGAGGCGCATACGCGGGCTGCCAGCGAGTCCGGTGCGGCCGATAAGCGCTTGGAGCAGCTCCGCGATGGCCAGCGCGAGCGCGAGCGCAGTGTCTATACGCTGCGGTCCCGCATCGATACACTGTCCCAGACCATCCCCGAGTCGGTCGAGGTGGGCGAAGAATTCCAGCCATTGGCCGCGTATATTTCCACCACCTATGAATCGGCGGTTGCGGCCGCGTTGGGCACCTTTGCGGAGGCGCAGGCAGGGCAGTTGACCGAGGGCTTGATTACGGATCTGGAAAAGGGCCCGCGCTCGGCGCTGCTGGATGCGGCGGCGGCAGCGCCTGCGAGCTCGTGGCGCGTCGATGCCGATCTGCCGCCGCAGACCTCCTGGTTGCTGGATCACATAACGGTCCAACCTGCGGTGTCGGCGGCGTTACACAGGCTGCTTGCCGATGTCGTCCTCGTCCCCGATATTGCCCACGGCCGGCGCCTCGTCTCCGCGGATCCGCGCCTGCGTGCCGTGACCGCCTCCGGCGTTGTCATCGGCGAAGGCTGGGTCGAGGTCGGCACCGGTTCCTCGTCTACTGTGGAGGTCACCGCCCGCATCGCGGAGGCTGAAGAAGAACTAGAGCAGGCAAATCAAGCCCTGCACGAGCTTTCCGGGACTTTGGAGGGGGCAAAGATTGCCGCCGAAGATGCCCGCGTGACGGCCGCGTCCGCCAAGGCCGCGTTGCGGGAGCACGATACCGAAGTCGATGCCTGGAAGCGCGATCATCACCGCCTGGAGAAGCAGTACGAGGCGAATAAGGCGGAGCTGGAAAAATCCGCGCAGCGCGCCACTGAGATCGAGGTGCGTCTGCAGAAAGCCAACCAGGAGCTTGCCGATGCCCGCGATAGGCTCGCCCGCGTCGACGCCGACGATCAACCAGACGAGCCCTCGTCCGCCGACAGGGACGCCGCCTCGGCCGCGCTGGAAGAGGTAAAGTCCATGGAAATGGAGGCCCAAGTCGCGGCCCGCTCGGCGCAAGAGCGTGTGGGCCAAGTTGCCGGCAAGGCCGATAGCTTGCGGCGCCAGGCCCAACACGAACGCCAGGCGAAGGCCCGCCATGAACAGGCCATGGCTCGCCGCAAGGCGCAGGGGCAATTGGCATCGGCAGTGGCGCGACACGCACAGGATTTGGCCGCGCGGGCGAACCAGCTTTTAAGTCGCGCCACCTCCGAGCGCGATGAGTTTGTACACGAGCGCAACTCCTTAAATTCCCAATTGCAGCAAGCCAAGCAGGCGGTATCGGCCGCACGCCAAAATAGCGACCGGCTAACCGCGCGGGCGCATGAAGCAGAACTGGCCCGCTCGCAGGCACAGGTGCGCCTGGATGAAGCCGAGAAAAAGATCGGCGAACAGCTGGGCATCGCCATCGCAGACCTCTTGCGCGATTTCACCCCGGGCGAAGATTTCGACCGCAGCGCCGAAAAGTCGCGGCTGCAGCAGGCAGAAAAGGATCTGAACTCGCTGGGCAAGGTCAACCCCTTGGCCTTGGAAGAATATAAGGCGCTGGAAGAGCGCTACAGCTACTTGTCCACGCAGCTCGATGACGTCATCCAAGCCCGCAAGGACCTCGCCGGGGTAATTTCGGACGTGGATAAGCAGATCCTGCAGCTCTTTACCGATGCCTGGCGGGATGTGGAAGCGGAATTTCCCAAGGTATTCAATACCCTCTTCCCGGGTGGGGAGGGCCGGTTGATCCTTACCGAGCCCGAAGACATGCTCACCACCGGCATCGAGGTCGAAGCCCGCCCGCCAGGCAAGAAGGTCAAGCGCCTATCGCTGCTTTCCGGCGGCGAGAAATCCCTTACCGCACTGGCCATGCTCGTGGCGATCTTCCGCGCGCGCCCCAGCCCGTTCTATGTCATGGATGAGGTCGAGGCAGCGCTTGATGATGTCAACCTGCGCCGGCTCATCGCCCTATTTGAGGAATTGCGGAAGGATTCCCAGCTCATCGTCATCACGCACCAAAAGCCGACCATGGATGTGGCCAATGTCCTCTATGGCGTAACCATGCGCGGCGATGGCATCACCCGGGTCATCTCCCAGCGCATGAATCCAGCCGGTCTCGCGCCGGGAGCCGAGCAAGCAAGCCAGGATGCGACGCGGCTGGGGGTTGATGCGCCGCACTCAGGTGGTACGCCGCAGTCAACGGAATAGAAGTTTTCGCCTCCCTTTTGTGCCGCAAGCCCGAAAGGCTGGCACTATAGAGGCATGAATTCTTTATGGTTATGGATCGGCATAGCAATCGTTGTCATTGTGCTGATTGTCGTCTTTATTGCAATCGGCAAAAAGCGCGGTGAATCCAAGAAGGTTTCTTTCGAGAAACCCAAGGAAGAAGAGCCCAAGCAGCTAACGCAGGAGCAAAAGTCCGGCAATTACCAGGCCAAGTCTGGCTTCAACTTTGCCCCAGCGGGCTCCAAGGAACCCGAGAAGGTAACCCAAGAAAAGCCGCAGCAGGCCCAACCACAGCAGGCTAAGCAGGAGCAGCAGCCGGCGCCTTCGGAGAAAACGGAGCCGAGCGCCACTGATATCGCGAATGCCCAGCTCAACGGTGAAGAGCCGCCAGCGGCGAAGCGACCTGAACCGGCTAAGGACAAGGAAGCTGCCTCCGAAAAGGAGGCCAAGCAGGAAGAACCGCAGACTCAAGAACCTGCGGCCGGCGAGCAGCCGAAGAAGTCCGCAGAGCCCGCGGAATCCAAGAAACCTGCAGAAGACGGCGACGTGACCAACCAGGATAAGGACACAGGAAAAGCCGACGTCGCTGGCGATGAGGCTAAGTCCGAGTCCAAATCCGAGTCTGCTTCCACTTCGGAAGCGGAGTCCAAGCCTGCCGCGGATAAGCCTGCGGCGGATAAGACTGAAGGTAAGGGCACTGCCGGTACGGCCGCTGCCGCTGCGGCCGCAGCTGGGGGAGTTGGCTCTGCCGCTTCTGCAGCCTCTGGTGACCGCCAGGAATCCGCCGCAGATGATGCGGATAAGGAACCTGCAGATCAGGCAACTGACCAATCTGATAAGCCGGATTCCGCGCAGGCTTCCACACCTGCTTCCGGTGAGGCGGAAGCAGAGGATAAAGAAGCAAAGGGCAGCGAGCAATCCGCCCCAGCTGCAGCCGAGAAACCCGCAGCAGAAGGCACAGACGATCGGCACCGCGGCGAGCCGGACCATGAAGAAAAAGACCCAGAAGACGTTGTATCCGTCGAGGCCGCCGAGGTAGAAGACGAATCGCCGGTCTTCGATGCGGTGGTAGATGATAAAGACGCTGACCACATCGAAGAACGCGTTGATAACCGCGAGGAAGCCGAAGAAGCTGCGGCTGCCGCCGATGCACAAACGGATGCTGCAGAAGCAGCCAAAGAACAAACCCCTGTGCCTGATGGCGAACCTGCTGCGGCGGGCCAGCCCACCGAAGACATCGCTCCGGCAGGCGGCCGTCTCGGCCGGCTGCGCGGTCGCCTCTCTCGTTCCCAGAACGCCATCGGCCAGGGGCTGATGGGAATTCTTTCCGCAGGTGATCTGGACGAAGACGCTTGGGAGGAAATCGAAGATACCCTCATCATGGCGGATCTGGGCACCAAGTCCACGATGAAGGTCACCGATTCTTTGCGTGACAAGATCGCTGAGCGTGGCGTGTCGAGCGAGGAAGAGGCGCGTGCGATGCTGCGTGAATGCCTCATCGAGGCCTGCCACCCAGAAATGGATCGCTCGATTCGCGCGATGCCCAATGACGGAAAGCCCGCCATTGTCATGGTCGTAGGCGTCAACGGCACCGGTAAGACCACCACCACCGGTAAGCTCGCCCGCGTCCTCGTATCGATGGATCACAGCGTCCTGTTGGGTGCGGCAGATACGTTCCGTGCTGCGGCTGCAGACCAGCTAGAAACGTGGGGACGCCGCGTGGGCGCCGAAACCGTGCGCGGCAAGGAAGGCGCAGACCCAGCCTCCGTGGCCTTTGATGCCGTGGCCACCGGCGTGGAACAGCAGGTTGATGTCGTCTTGGTCGATACGGCTGGCCGCCTGCACACCTCGACGGACCTGATGGATCAGCTGGGCAAGGTCAAGCGCGTCGTAGAAAAGAAGACCGAGGTTGATGAGGTCCTCTTGGTTCTCGATGCCACGGTGGGACAAAACGGCCTGGCACAGGCTCGCATTTTCCGCGAGGTCGTGGATATTTCCGGCGTGGTGCTCACCAAGCTGGATGGCACGGCGAAGGGCGGCATCGTCTTCCAAGTGCAAGAGGAATTGGGCGTTCCAGTCAAGCTTGTGGGCTTGGGTGAGGGTGCCGATGACCTTGCGCCATTCGAAGTTGAAGGATTCGTCGATGCCTTGTTAGGTGAGAAATAGGGTCTTCTCCCTCAACCGTTTTAGATAACTCCCCAGTACCTGGCTGCTCATAAAATGAAGTAGTCGCGGGTGCTGGGGAGTTTTTCGCGCCTATGTGCCTTGCAGGTATGTCCTGCGAGCATGGGGAGCCGTGGATTGCTGTGATCTGCATTGAGCTGGTGAGCAATGGTAATCTGATAGGGCTGTATTTAGTGATTCGGTGCGAAATTCGCACCATTCCAAGACCAAGGTTCGTGAGGCAAGTATTTCGTGACGCTACTTTTTGCTGTCCTCCTCGCAGCATTGGCAGTGATCTTGGCACCGGTGACCGTAAAGGTCATGGACCGACAGGCGGGCTATCCATTAGCCGTCCTCTTTCTCATCGCAGCGGTGCTCATTGCTAAGGATTTTTCTGCCATTGCAGCGGGGGAGGAACTCAGTTTCCAAGCCACCTGGGTACGCGATTTTATTGCACCGGGGGTTGATGTAAGTTTCGCTCTGCGTGGAGATGCATTGAGCATCTTCTTCGCCATGTTGGCTCTTGTCATTGGCGCTGTCGTGTTGACCTACTCGGCAGCGTATCTCCCGAAAAATGAGGGAAATACGAGCTTTTATACATTGATGACGGCGTTTACGCTGTCCATCTTGTTGCTGGTTCTGGCCAATGACGTTGTTGTCCTATTCCTCGCCTGGGAGCTTGTCTCCTTGGCTTCCTTCATGCTCATTGCGCGTTCTGGCTCCGGGGGAGAGGCGGGTTCACAGCGCACCTTAATCCTGACGTTCATCGGTGGCCTTACGCTATTGACGGCATTGGGCATCGCCGCAGTGACCACCGGTTCGACCACCATTTCTGAGATCCTCGCATCCTCGGTATGGGATGAGCGCCCCGGCGTGACCGCGAGCGTTGCCGTGCTCATCGCGGCTTCTGCTTTTACCAAGTCCGCTCAATTCCCATTCCACTTCTGGCTCCCAGAAGCCATGGCCGCCGCTACGCCTGTCTCGGCGTTCCTGCACGCCGCAGCCGTGGTCAAGGCGGGTATTTACCTGCTCATTCGCTTCTCCACGGTCTTCTACGATGTCGCGGTATGGAACTGGGTGCTCATCGTCGTCGGTATGGGCACGGCTGTTATGTCCGCGGTATTCGCGGTGCAAAAGACGGACCTGAAGAAGCTGACCGCTTATTCCACCGTGTCTCACCTGGGTTGGATTGTGGCCACCATCGGTGTCGGTACCCCGTTTGCTATTGGGGCAGCACTGGTGCACACCCTGGCACACGCGCTCTTTAAGTCCTCGCTGTTCATGCTCATCGGTGTCATTGACCATGAAGCGGGTTCGCGCGATATCCGTCGCCTTGGCCCGCTGTGGAATAAGATGCCGTGGACGTTTGGCTCTGTCGTCATCGGCGCCGCCTCCATGGCTGCGGTTCCTCCGCTGCTGGGCTTCGTGTCCAAGGAAGGCATGCTTACCGCCTTTGAGGATGCCCCCGTTGGCGGCGCAGGCCAAGCAATCTTGCTTGCCGTGGCGGGTATCGGTGCGTTCTTTACCTTCACCTACTCGGCAAAGATCGTCTTCGGTGCATTCTTCGATGGGCCGCGCTCTATGGACGATGTCCACGAAGCCCCAGTTGCCCTGTGGCTTCCTGCTGCGCTACCGGGCTTTATGTCCCTGCCGCTCGTCTTCGTCCTGGGTATTTTCGATGAGCCTTTGGAGCATGCCGTTGGCGCCGTGGGCATGGAAACGCATTCTCACCTTGCGGTATGGCATGGAATCAACGTGCCATTCATCATCTCGATTCTCGTGCTGGTGGCCGGTATCGCTGGTCTCTTTGCCCGCAAGAAGATGTGGCCGGCCTTCGAGGGCCGGAACTTCATGCCGCGCAGCGGCAACGAGCTCCTGCAAAGCCTGCAAGATGGCTGCGCCAAGCTCGGCCAGGTATTGGGCAAGATGTCCGATTCCCACAACCCTTCCCGTCACATCCTGCCGATCGTCATCGTGGTTATCGTGCTTGCCGGTACTACCTTGTTTGGTGAGGGTGTCGACGGCGTACCGCTGCAGCCGCGCGTCGATGGGCTCGACAACCCGTGGGACCTGCTGCCTTTGGGCATCATTGCCTTGTCCGTATTCGGGCTGGTTCGCACCAAGAACCGCCTCACCGGCGCCGTCATGATCGGCATCGCAGGTACCGGCGTTACCTTGCAGATGTTCCTCTTGGGTGCACCGGACGTCGCACTGACGCAGTTCATGGTGGAGGCCCTGTCCGTGGTCGTCATGATGATGGTGCTGCGTTACCTGCCGGAGACCTTCCAGCCGGTTACTGATAAATCCCGCAGGGTAGGCTCCATCGTTATCGCCGTATTGGCCGGTATCGCTGCCTTCCTCGGCGTGTGGGGCCTGATGGGCCGCCACGAACGCTCGGACTTGGCGCTGTGGTACCTCGACGAGGCACCGGATATCACGGGTGGCGATAACGTCGTGGCCACCATCATCGTGGAATTCCGTGCACTCGATACCTTGGGCGAGCTGTCCGTGTTGGGCATGGCCGCCGTCGTTATCGCAGCCATTACCACGACGCTGCCGCGCTTCCCGTTCAGCTCGGGTACGCGCCCGGCGCCTTTCGGTCAGTCGCAGCTGAACTCCGTGCCGCTGCGCAAGGGAATCAATATTGTCATTCCTTTGCTCATCATCATGTCCGTCATCGTGTTCTTCCGCGGGCACAATTCCTCCGGCGGTGGATTCCCAGCGGCGCTCATTATGGGTGCGGCTATTGGCTTGACCTACCTGTCCCGCGGTTCCGATGAAATTGTCTTCGGCCGGATGACCCCAGTTCACCTCACCGGAATTGGCATCATAACGGCGCTATTGGCAGGCTTTATTGGCTACTGGCACGACGGCTTTGGCAATGGTGGTTTCCTCACCGCCCTGCACGGCGAAGCCTTTGGCCAGCACTGGACGACGTCCCTCATCTTCGACCTCGGTATTTACCTGGCCGTGTTGGGCATGCTCACGATGGCCATCAACGCCTTGGGCGGCTACCTCAGGCCAGGTACCGAGCGGGACTTCCTGCCGTGGATTCATGACGATGACTCGGCCCTGCCGGCCACGCCGCGCATCGCCGTTGAGGATGCGGACGATCCGTATCCAGACCCAATCAACCCGTCGACGGATCCGCTCGCTTTGCTGAGCCCCAAAGAGGCAAAGACAAAGACAAAGCAACGTCGCCGTTCTAACGCCAACCGAGGAGGGGAGAAGTAATGATTCTCGCGTTAACTATCGCCATCCTCATCGGTGGCGCCGTCTATCTCATTCAGCAACGCGGCTTGGTCCGCATTGTCTTGGGCATGATGGCATTCGGCCACGGTGCCAACCTGACCTTGTTGGCCACTGGCGTGTACTCCTACCGAGGCGAAGCCTTTCCCTCAGAGGTACCCCACGATCAAATGGCCGATCCGCTACCGCAGGCATTCGTTCTGACGGCAGTTGTTATCTCCATGGCAACCTCGACCATCCTGTTGACCATGGCCGCGATGGGTAAAAACGATGACACCGATGTGGTGGAACCCGTCGACGACAACACCATTGACCACGCATTTTCTACCTTGGGCCGTGATGCCCAGAACCGTGCGATCTTGGAAGAGTCCGCGAATGAGCTCGATCGCATTGGCCGGGTAGACCACGACACCCCCGTGGCTGAGCGCGGGGTAAATAGGAAGAAGGAGGATGAAAAATAATGGCTGATGTTGTAGCCCAACTTCTTCCGCTTTTCCCGGGCATTCCGCTCATTGCCGCGGCTCTTGCCTTGCTGGCGCCGTGGCGCGCCGTCCGCGATGCGATCATGCTCATCATTCCCGGGGTCGGTGTCTTCGCCGGCCTGGGACTGTTGATCTACACCATGAACAATGGTGTAGTGGCGCATACCGTGGGCCTCTACGTAGGCAATGTGGGTATTCCGCTCGTTGCGGATGCCTTCTCCGCGCTGATGATCATCACCACGATGATCGTGGCCTTTGGCGCTAACTGGTTCGCCATCGTAGGCGGGGAGACGAAATCTCGTTACTATCCGTCGCTCACCCTGATCCTTATTACTGGTGTGTGCGGTGCGCTGCTGACCGCTGACCTCTTTAACTTCTTCGTGTTCATTGAGGTCATGCTGCTGCCGTCCTACGGCCTTATCACCATGTCGGGCACGTGGTCGCGCTTGGCGGCAGGACGCGCGTTCGTCCTCGTTAACCTTTTTGCCTCCACGCTGCTGGTGGTTGGTGTCGGTTATATCTATTCCGTCACCGGCTCGGTCAACCTGGCTGCCCTGCAGGGGGCCGCCGCTGGCAACGGTCCGGTGACCGTCGCCGCGGGCATTATCCTTATTGCGATTACCGCCAAGGCCGGTGTCTTCCCGGTGCAGTCTTGGCTACCGCGTACCTATCCAGGCACGTCGGCCGCGGTGATGGGCCTTTTCTCCGGCCTGCACACGAAGGTCGCCGTCTACATGCTCTACCGGCTGTACGTGCAGCTTTTCGATCTCGAGCAGCGGTGGAACGTCCTTATCATCGTCCTCATGCTGATCTCGATGATGATCGGCGCCTTTGGTGGTCTGACCGAAAAGACTATTCGCCGCGTGCTGGGTTACCAGATGCTCAACGGTATGCCGTTCATCTTGGTGATGCTGGCCTTTACCTCGGAAGACCCAAGCCGCGCTCTGGCCGCCGGTATCATGTACACGATTCACCACATGGTGACCGTTGGCTCGTTGATCCTGGCGTCCGGTGCCATCGAAGAGACCTACGGTACGGGTGACTTAACCAAGCTATCCGGCCTCGCGCGCCGCGATACCATTATCGCCTGGATTTTTGCCGCCGGTGCCTTCTCCGTGGTGGGCTTCCCGCCATTCTCCGGCATGTGGGGCAAGCTCATGATCGTCTTCGAGGTCGCCCGCAATGACGGCGCTTGGGCCTGGATTGCTATTGCCGCCATCATCATCGCTTCCTTCGCGGCATTCTTGGCGATGTTGCGCGTCTGGCGCGAAGCCTTCTGGGGACACGATTTGCCCTCGGACAAGGTTCCAGATGAGCTCATCATCCGCAAGAAGCTGATGGCGCCTTCCGCAGCGCTCATCTTGGTCTCGCTGGGCATGTTCATTTTCTCCGGCGTGGTTATTGATGCGGTGGAAACCGCAGCCGAGCAACTGCTGGACACGACGGCTTATACTGACACCATCTTGGGTGATGATTCAGCCGCACTACCTAATATCGATGACATTCAGGAGGGCCGATAAATGCATGCCGTAGCTTATGCACTCTGGCTCATCAAGGAGATTTTCGTTGCTGGGTTCACCCTGGCGATGTCAGCATTTAAGCCCGATAACGAATACCACCCGGTGATCATCCGGTATCCACTGCGCGTTACCAGCGCCTGGGAGATTTTTTGGTTCACCTCTTCCATTACCGCAACCCCTGGCACGCTGTCGTTGGGACTGCGCGAACCACCGCGCAAGGGCTTGCCCCGCATCGTGCTAGTACAAGCGGTACAGGGTTCCGATCCTGCGGCGATTGTGGCTGACTTGGCCGATATGGAAGAGCACTTGGCACCGCGCGTGAAGAGCATCGACTATGGCGTTCCTGGGCAAGGGGATACGACGGAGCTCGATGAGGCTTTCTACGAATTCCCCTTGGATACCCTGGGTCGCTATATGCGCTCGCCGGACCTCGCGCGGGCGGAGGACACTCCGCTTTCGGAGAGCCAGGCGGACGTCGAAAAGCCCAAGCACCTCGCCCGGAAAATTCAACGCAGGAAGGAGACCGACCGATGATTGATTTTGCAACATTGTCCCCATTCGGTTGGGTTGTACTAGTGTGCGTGTTCATCATGGGCGGGGCCGCCTGGTGCGGGGTGCTATTAGCGCTGCGCACCCGCGATGAACTCACCCGCGCGGTGATGTCAGACATCGTCTTTTACGGCATGATCTGCATGTACCTCGGCTGGTCAATGATCAACAATGCCCCCTTGGCCTATGACATTGCCTTGATTGGCGCCATCGCGGCCGGTATTTTGCCGACCTTGTCTATGGCCCGCATTATTTCGAAAGGTCGGCGATAAGTCATGGCTGTTTACGAGATTATTGCTTCGGTCTTGCTCATTGTGGCCACCATCCTCGTGGTGGCAACCGTGGTCTCCTTGTGGCGCGCGCCGGATGCCTTGACCCGTGCCAACCTGATGGGCCCGACCGTGGGTTTGGCGGTGCCGCTTATTATCGTCGCCAAGCTCGTGGTGGATTTTGGCCAAGATGGCTTTTCTTTGGGCCTTCTTATCAAGGGCCTCATTGCCTGCTTTGGCGTGTGGATTATCGGCTCGGTGGGCTCGTTCTACCTGGGCCGTTCCATCTATGGCGTTGCGGTTACTGACGTCAAGCACGCCAAACACAATAATGAGAAAATCCAGACCGTCTATGCAGATGAAGACGAAATCTAGGGTTGTTCTTTCCTCATGAGTAGCGCGGGTGCGTACCTTCTCCAAGGAGGTGTGCGGCCCGCGTTTCTTTTGCGCTGCCGCGGTGCTTAGCGCAGCGGGTCCTAGCTTGATTTACCGATTGCCACCGTAATTCGGGCACATTCGGAAGTTGGGCGGGGCTAGACTAGAACGCAGCATATCCGCGCCTTGCTTGGCCGCTGAACTTTACTTTTCTTCAGGAGGATTAAATGAAACTAATTACCGCCATTGTTAAACCGTTTACTCTGCCGGATATCCGGGAGGCATTAAAACAGCAGGATGTCCACGGCCTTACCGTGACCGAAAGCCAGGGCTTTGGGCAGCAGAGCGGGCACAGCGAGGTCTACCGCGGTGCGGAGTACGCCACGGACTTTGTGCCCAAGGTGAAGCTGGAGGTTTTGACCGCTGATGACCAGGTGGAAGACCTCATTGACGCCATCGTGGATGCCGCTTATACCGGCAAGATTGGCGATGGCAAGATTTGGATTACCCCGGTAGAAGACGTCATCCGCATCCGCACCGGGGAGCGCGGCGAGACCGCTCTGTAATTACAGATGGTGGCAGCATCCGCTCTTCGCAGCGAGGCTTATGCAGCGGCGGTGCGCATACTCCAGGGTTTGGACCTGCCGCCGCACACGGCGCTAGCAGCAACCGGCTCTGTGGCCCGGCAGGAGATGACTCCCTATTCCGATATTGATGTCATCCTGATTTTCCCGGAGGACCACGAGCCAGACCCCAGCCAGGTAGAAAAATTGTGGTACCCGGTGTGGGATGCCAAGTATCGGCTGGACTTCGCCCTGCGCACCCCGCAGGAGTGCGCGGAGATTGCCCTGCAGGATGCCTCGGCTGGCTTCGCTCAATTGGATCTGACGTATATCGCAGGCGATAAGCCGCTTGTCGATGACGCCCGTCAGCGCCTCCTGCACGCGTGGCGGCGGCAGCTGCAGCGGGGCTTTGATAGCTTCGTCGATATCGCCATCGCCCGGTGGAACCGCTCCGGCGCCGTCGCCACCATGACCAACCCAGACTTAAAAAACGGGCGTGGGGGATTGCGCGATATTCAGCTCCTGCGCGCTTTAGCCCTGGGCAACCTATGTGATCTGCCCGCGCTGGAGGAAGAGCGGCGGCTGCTACTCGATGCCCGGACCCTGCTGCACGTCAAGGCTCGCCGCCACCGCGATATTTTGGATCCGGACTTTGCCGCAGATGTTGCTGATGAATTGGGCTTTAGCAGCCGCTATGAGCTCACCGCGGCGTTGGTTACTGCGGCCTCTGCGGTCGACGAGGCGGTAGAGCGTAGCTTGGCCACAGCCCGCGGCGTTTTGGGTAGCCGCAGCGCTGGTCCGGCGCAGGGGCGAGACCGCGTGCGACGTCCCCTCGACGTGGACGTCGTGGCCGATGGCGCCGTTATCTCCCTGGCCCGCACACCCAATTGTGAAGATCCATGGTTATTGACCCGCGTTGCGGCGGCCGCGGCGCGCACGGGCTATTCCGTATCGCTAGCGACGTGGCGAGCGCTGCAGGAATTACCGCCCCCACCGCAGCGGTGGCCGCGGGCGGCCGTGGATGACTTTTTCGCCATTTTGTCTTCGCCGTCTCATACCCCACGGGTAATTGCGGAGCTGGATCGCTATGGGCTGTGGGAGCGTTTAGTCCCAGAATGGGGTCATGTGCGTGGATTGCTGCCAAGAGAGCGCAGCCACATGCATTCAGTGGACTACCACCTCGTCGCCACCGTCACGCGCTGCGCTGAGGTGCGGACCTCAGTGGCGCGCCCGGATCTTCTCCTCTTGGCCGCGTTGTACCACGATTTAGGCAAGGGGCATGATCGCCCGCACGAGCAAGTAGGAGCAGAGATGGTGGCGCGGCAGGCCGCGCGCATGCGGTTTAACCTTGCAGATATCTCCCGCGTGCAAACCGTGGTGGCAGAGCATACGAGCCTGGCGCGATTGGCGGCGACGATGGATCCGCGCTCGGATGCCGCGCGCGATGCCCTATTAAACGCCTGCCATTATGACCAATTGACCATTTCGCTGCTTGCGACCTTATCCAAGGCGGATGCCTTATCGACGGGCCCTGGCGTGTGGTCTGCTCGCACCGCACAGGCGCAGGCCCTTATCGTCGCTCGCGCTTTGGAAGCGAATAAGCCTCGCATAGTCACCCGCCCTTTAGTTCGCGTTCCGCAGGACGAGCATGGAGTAGGGCTTGCGGTTGATTGGCAGGAGGAAGTGGTCACAGTGACCTGGTCCGGCGCCAATAAGGCAGAGTTTAAGCGCATTTTTGCGTTGATATCTGCCCTGGGGTGGACCATCGTGCGGGCCAATTTCGTGCGCGGTGATGCTGGTGACTATCAGGCGGAATTTGTCATCCGCACCGTGCAAAAGACGCTGAGAGAGGCCGCGGAACCGGACCGGTTTATCCAGTCCTATAATTCGCGGACATATACCGAGCTTCCTGAGATCGCAGGTGAGCCCACGACGGCGGCGTTTAACGTGGGCGGAATCTTAGAGATTCGCACCGTGGAGAGGATAGGCGCGTTGGGCTATCTGGTGGAGGCTTTGCCGGAGTTTATGTGGCTGCGCCATGAGATCCTGGGTGCCACGATGATTGTGCACGTTTTCTTTGGCGCTTCGGTTTCTCGCGCCCAGGTGGTGGGGAATGTGACCAGGGCCCTGGCTAGGGACTAAGATTGAATAATTGAACTTTAGATCGATCTAATTTAAGGGAGCGCATCCGTAGTGTTTGACTCACTATCAGACCGCCTACAGTCAGCCCTGGCGGGCCTGCGCGGCAAGGGCAAATTAACTGAGGCGGATATCAACGCCACGACTCGTGAGATTCGTTTGGCATTGCTGGAAGCTGACGTTTCTCTGACGGTGGTGCGCGGGTTTATCAAGCGCATCAAGGAACGCGCCCGCGGCGCGGAAGTCTCTGAGGCGCTCAACCCCGCCCAACAGGTGGTCAAGATCGTCAATGAGGAACTCATTGAGATCCTTGGCGGCGAAACCCGCCGGTTGAACTTGGCCAAGAATCCTCCGACCGTCATCATGCTGGCCGGTCTGCAGGGTGCTGGTAAAACCACCCTGGCCGGTAAATTGGCCAAGCACCTCACGAAGCAGGGGCACACCCCCATGCTCGTGGCCTGTGACTTGCAGCGCCCAGGCGCTGTGCAGCAGCTGCAGATCGTCGGCGAGCGCGCGGAGGTACCAACCTTCGCCCCGGACCCAGGTACCTCCCTGGATTCCAATGACCACGAGATGGGTACCTCGCACGGGGACCCGGTGGACGTCGCCAAGCGCGGTATTGCTGAGGCAAAGCAGAAGCAGCACGATGTGGTCATCATCGATACCGCCGGCCGCTTGGGTATTGATGAAACCTTGATGACGCAGGCGCGCAATATCCGCGATGCCGTCAACCCGGATGAAGTCCTCTTCGTCATCGATTCCATGATTGGTCAAGACGCCGTGCAAACGGCGGAGGCCTTCCGCGATGGCGTGGACTTTACCGGCGTGGTTCTCACGAAGCTGGATGGTGACGCCCGCGGTGGTGCAGCGCTGTCCATTCGTGAGGTCACCGGCAAACCAATTTTGTATGCCTCTACCGGTGAGAAGCTCGATGATTTCGATGTCTTCCACCCAGAGCGCATGTCCAGCCGCATCCTGGGCATGGGTGACCTGCTCTCCCTGATTGAGCAGGCGGAAGCCACCTTGGACCACCAGAAGGCCGAGGAAGCAGCCTCCAAGCTGGGCTCCGGCGAGCTCACGCTGAATGACTTCCTTGATCAGATGCTGATGATCCGCAAGATGGGTCCGATTGGCAACCTGCTGAAGATGATGCCTGGCGGCAAGCAGATGAATGAGATGGCCGCCATGGTGGATGAAAAGCAGCTGGATCGCATCCAGGCGATCATCCGCGGTATGACCCCAGAAGAACGCGAGAACCCAAAGATTCTGAACGCGTCGCGCCGCAAGCGCATCGCCAATGGTTCCGGTGTGAGCGTGTCCGAGGTCAACCAGCTCATCGAGCGCTTCAACCAGGCCAAGAAGATGATGTCCAAGATGGCCGGCCAATTTGGTATGGGCGGTGGCGGACGTTCTGCCACCAAGAAGAAGCCCAAGGGCCGCAAGGGCAAAAACGGCAAGCGCAAGAAGGGCAAGGGCGGCGGTGGCAACCGCGGCCCCAAGATGCCGGGCGGTATGCCGGGCATGGGCGGCGGTATGCCGTCGATGGAAGAGCTACAGCAGCTGCAGCAGCAAATGGGCGGCGCCGGTGGCCTTGGCGGTGGAAAGATCCCCGGCATGCCCAAGATGCCCAAAGGCATGGAAAATATCGACCTCGATAACCTCAACTTTGGCAAGGGCAAGAAGTAGCCGCGCAGAGTCATAAATAAAAGGTGGCCCCATTACTTCGCAGGTAATGGGGCCACCTTTGTGCGTGCCATCGCGGGGGAGCGTTTACACCGGATCGTTTTCCGGGGTATTGGGGTACGGCACCGGGTTGGCGCGCCGCGTGCCACCGGTGGTGGGGGCAGCCGGCGATTCCTCTAGCGCTGCCTCTGCCTCTTCGGGGGAGATTTCTGGCGCCTCTTGCTGGACTTTTTCGCCGTTCAAGAAGGGCGTAAGGGCTTCTCGGATCATCGGTATCGCGGAATCCGCGAAGGCATTGGTGATGTGGTGCATATCGCGGTAGACCATGGTGTTGCCAATGACCACCGGGCAATCGCCGTTAGCATCGCAGAACCACGGCGCGGTATCGAGGGACAGCATGTTCTCGTACTGCGATAGGACTACGGCACCTGGATCATAGGGCTGGTAGACCTGCTCGAATCGCATGCCACAGCCCACAGCATCCTCGTTGGCTACGTAGCACTCATCGAATTCGCGCGGCTCCCCGTCTTCATCGAATCCCCACGGGTTATCGCGGAAGCCCAGGAAGGGGATATCGCGCTTGGATAGTTCTTCCCAGAAGGCTTGGTAACCGGCGGGCACCGCATCGGGGCCATGCCCATATTCGTTTTGCGGGCGGGTGGTATTGGAAATAACCAGCGCTGGGTGGGCCTCGGCAATGCGGTCCATGACCAGCTCGCCCCACTCTGCGCACTCGGGGCTGACCGTGACGTCATCGCCAAGCTCGATTGGGCAGCCTTGGCGCAGGAGGGGGACGAGTTTAAAGCCCATCTCGCGGCCCAAGTGGTCGAGGGCGGAGGAGTATTGTTCCGCGTGGGATCCTCCCACCAAATAGACTTCTTTTTCGGAATTGGTATCGCCGAAAATGCACGGCGTCTTGCCGTCCCTGCGCGTTTCAAAGAAGAAATCGGCGGGCTGGCTATCGGGAACAAAGCACCAGTTTGCGGCGACCGGCGGCTGGATGCCCCCGGCCACGATGGGATCAGGTTTGATCTCTACGCCATCTGGTGGGGTGATGTCATTAATGAACGTGGTGGCGCCCGGATATTGCTTGGGGTTGAGAATCTCCGCATCGGCGATATTCAGCGTGCGCAGCCACAGCGGCTGAATGAGAAGCAGTGCGGTGACACAGCTGGCGACCACGACACCGCCGATGGCCCGACCGGCCCCGGCACGGGTGGACAGGCCGGAGATTGCCTTGTGGGCTGGAAGGTCCTCTGCCAAGGGGCGCTTGCGGTGCTGGCGCAAGGGGCGCTCGATGAGGCGGTGCGTGGCATCGGCAAGCAGCAGGGAGATGGCAATGATAATGATGCCCAGCCACCACGACGGGGTCTGCTGACCCAAGTACGAGGTGGACAAAATGAGCAGCGGCCAGTGCCAGAGGTATAGCGGATAGGCGACATCGCCTAGCCAACGCGCCTTTCCAGAAGCCATGGCCTTGGAGATCTTTCCGCCACCGCCCAAGATGATGAGCACGGCACCACCCAAAGGCAATAGCGATAGCGGTCCTGGGTAGGCGGTGGTCTCTGCGATGATGGCGCCGGTAAAGACCAACATGAAAAGGCCGAGGCCGGTAAATAGGTCATAAAAACGGGCCGGAATCTTCCAGGCGGAGCCGTAAATAGCAAGTACCGCGCCGAGGGTCAGCTCCCAGGCGCGCGACCACGTGGAGTAGTAGTTTTCCGGCGTTCCGTGCAGCCCATGGCGCGAGGCATAGGCAAAGGAAGCGATGGTCACCACGATGAGAATGGGACCGGCAATCTGGTTGACCGTGGGGAAGCGGCTGGTGCGCAGCGAGGACTCCTGCGGGCGCAGTTTCATTATCGCGGCCAGAATGAGGGCGAAAGCAATGCCCATCAGGTAAAACTGGCCCTGCACGGACATCGACCACATATGCTGCAGCGGGGAAGTATCGGCGGCGGCCGCGGTGTAGTCGGCATTTTGGCGGGCCAGCTCCCAGTTCTGGTAGTACAGCATGGTTGCCGTGATTTGCTGGGTAAATTCAGTGCGCATGAGCTGCGGGGTGAAAAGGCGCACCAAGATATACGTCACACCGATGACTAAAACGAGGCTTGGCACCAAGCGGCGCAACGTGCGCCAGATTGGCCACCAGGGGTTCAAAGATGCGTTGGGCTTGCCGGCATAGCGCAGCTGCGAGCCTAAGAAGAAGTAACCGGAAAGCAGTAAGAAGACATCCACGCCGCCAGAGACACGACCGACAAAGACGTGGTAGATAACTACGAGGCCAATTGCGATACCGCGCAGACCGTCGAGGTCATAGCGATATCGAAAGTTGCGTGGGGAATCTGTTGTCATAAAACGTCATTTCGTGCGCTTGTCCGTGGGAGGCACAAACGCGGCGTACTTTTAAGCCTTCAGGGTCAAAGGATTGCATTCGGCTCATAAGGGTACTCTTTAAAGGTCTCGGAAGCATAACGAGCCCAGGCTAAGCGTAGGGAAGCGGAGATTTTAAAATACTGCCTGCACACGCTAAAATGGTTCAGGTTATCGCAGCGGTGCGAATTGCTGCTGATAATGAGACGTTTCATTCTGCGTAACACCGTTCCCGTCTACGGTCGGCCGGTACGTCACGCGCAGATAAAATCCAAGGGTTGAACCGGCGCGCTAAAAGGCGCGTGTCTGAACTGCCCAGTGACTAGAAAAGGAGCCATCATGGCTGTCAAAATTAAACTGCAGCGCGTAGGTAAGATCCGCGCCGCTGAATACCGCGTAGTTATCGCTGATGCTCGTACCCGCCGCAGCGGCAAGGTCATCGAGAACATCGGCATCTACCACCCGAAGGAAGAGCCTTCCCTCATCAAGATCGACTCCGAGCGCGCACAGCACTGGTTGTCCGTTGGTGCACAGCCCACCGAGCCGGTCTTGGCACTGCTGAAGGTCACCGGTGACTGGCAGAAGCACAAGGGCCTGCCGGGCGCAGAGGGCACCCTGAAGGTTGCTGAGGAGAAGAAGTCCAAGCTGGACCTCTTCAACGAGGCATTGGCTGAGGCTAATAACGGCCCAACCATCGAGGCCATCACCGAAAAGAAGAAGGCCAAGGAAGAAGCAAAGAAGAAGAAGGAAGCTGAAGAGGCTGCTGCAGCTGAGGCTGCCGCTGCTGCTGCCGGCGAAGCAGACGCTGAAGCAGAAGCTTCTGAGGAGTCCGCAGAGTAATCTGCTCGGGTTTCTAGCGCCCTCTACCAATAAGAGGGCGCTTGCATAAACTTCATCCCCCACCTGCCATCGTTGCATTGACATACGGTGGCGAGTGGGGGACTTTGCGCGCTTGGCCAGCGCGCGGCCGCCGCAGGCTAGTGCCTAATGCTCCCCATCGTGTGGGCGCAGTTCGGGGTAATTGCCATATACATCGTTCGGATCTTCAAAGTCCATTCCGCGCAGGCTGCCTGCGACGACGGGCTTGAAAAGCTTATAGATTTCCTCCCGCGGCAGCTTGGACAGGGGGCCGTCAATGGCAAGCACGGTAAACCCGTGGACGGCGGACCAGGACAGCAAGCTATTGTGCAGGAAGTATTCTTTCTTGGGCGTTTGGCCTAGGGCCTGCGCATGGCGCGCCAAGAGATCGAAGTAGCGCTGAATCAGGTTCAGGTGTTCGCTTTTTGGATCATCGGGGGTTGACGGGTCCACGCCGAGCATAAAGCGCAGCGCCTTCCACTCCAGCATGCAGCGGAAGAAATTCGTTTCATCCAGGGCGAAGTCGAGGTAGGCAAAACCTATCTGCACGAGGTGATCGGGGAAGGCAAGGTCACCAGCTTCATTGGTGGTGCGGTGCAGGCGGCGCACGAGCTCATCGGTGGCGAGCTCGGCCACCTTATCGTGTAGCTCTTCCTGGTCCTTAAAGTGCCGGTAAGCGGACGTAGGGGACACTCCTGCCGCGCGGGTGACGGCGCGGATGGTAATAGCCTCAGGACCTTTTTCTTTGCCTAATTGCACGGCGATGCGCAGCAGCTCGTCGTGGAGGTTTCCGTGGTGATAAGGCTTGTTATGAGACTGCGTTGTATCCAAAATCTGTCCTAACCGTGTGTGTATTTCAATTAGCCCGTAAGCATCGTTAAAAGTATCAGTGCAGGCTGCGCGTCCGCCTGTTGTGCGGGCGAATCCGAATCCATCTCCGGCAGGGGCGCGGCAACGCTATGTACTGTATAAGCCGGCAAGTGCACCATATTACCCGGGGATAGGGTGACCGTTTTCTCCCCGCAGGTGAACTTCACCTCGCCGCGTATGGCCTGCACGGTGATCGGGTGGGCGGCTTTGTGGTCCGGCAAGGTTTGCCCCGGTGCGAAGCTAAAAAGGATGAGGTTGGCGCGCTCACCGTTCAAGACCCGCTTGACCCCAGGGCGCTTGCGCTCAGGATCGGTGGCAGGCGCCAAGGCTACGAGGTCAAGGTCAATCAAGGGCGAGTGCGGTGCCTCCTGATGTGCACCGCGTGGCTCGGAAGCAGGGTTGGGTGAGTCGTTCATGCCACAAGCCTAATCCTTGGCGGCGGGATTGTGGGGAACGCGGCAGGAGATAAAGGCAACGGGGTGCATGCGGTAAACTTTGCGCCATGGAATTGATGATTGGGCGCGTCATTAAGTCGCACGGTATCAAGGGAGAAGTGGTGGTAGAACCCACCACCGATGAGCCTGAGGTGCGCTTTGCAGTGGGAGAAAAACTGCAGGGAAGGCAGGGCCGCAAGGAACACGAGTTGACCATCTCTGCGGTGCGCAGCCACAAGGGCAGGCTTTTGGTGACGTGCAAGGAAATTGCCGATCGCACCCAAGCGGATAGCCTGCGCGGCACCCAATTTTTCGCCGCCCCGTTAGAAGATGATGACGAGGGCTTTTATGATCATGAGCTCGAAGGTTTGCGCGTTATCCGCGACGGGGAAGATATCGGCGCTGTGGTTTCCGTCGTGCACGGGCCTAGCCAAGACCTCTTGGAGGTTGAGCTGGCTTCGGGCAGCTCCGCCTTGGTTCCCTTTGTCCATGCCATCGTCCCAGAGGTCGATGTGGAAGCCGGCACGTGCACCATCCAACCCCCGGAAGGGCTGTTGGACCTATGAGGCTCGATGTCGTGACCATCTTTCCGGAATACCTGCAGCCGCTGCGCCACGCCCTTTTGGGCAAGGCCATCGAGCAGGGCCGCCTTGAGGTGGGCGTGCACGATCTGCGGCAGTGGGCCACGGATGCGCATAAATCGGTCGATGACTCGCCCTTTGGCGGCGGCCCAGGAATGGTTATGAAGCCTGAGGTATGGGGCCCTGCGCTTGACGATGTCGCACTCGGGACCACCGCGCCCACCCTCGAGTCCTCGCTACCGCACCTCAACCGCCCGCGCCACGATGAAGTAGAAGGCGTCGAAGCTCGGGCCTATGGCGCCGATGCGGCGCACGAGGAGCACGAGGACGCCAGTGAGGATGGCGATCTCCCGCTGCTGCTGGTGCCCACCCCGGCTGGGGCGCCGTTTACCCAAGCGGATGCGCGGGCATGGTCTACCGAGGAGCATATTGTTTTTGCCTGTGGGCGTTACGAGGGCATCGACCAGCGCGTGGTTGAAGATGCAAAGAAGCGCTACCGCGTTCGGGAGGTATCCATCGGGGATTATGTGCTCATTGGTGGGGAGGTCGCCGTATTGGTGATTGCAGAAGCCGTCGTCCGCCTTATCCCCGGGGTATTGGGCAATAAGCGCTCGCATGAGGAGGATTCCTTTTCTGATGGCCTGTTAGAGGGACCGAGCTATACCAAGCCGCGGGAGTGGCGCGGGCTTGCGGTGCCGGAGGTCCTGACCTCTGGAAACCATGGGCTGGTAGATAGGTGGCGCAGGGAACAAGCATTGGAGCGCACCTGGCAGCGCCGCCCCGAGTTATTGGAACACGTGGAATTGAGCAAAGCGGACAAGGCATATCTAGCGCACGTGCGCGAGCGTGAATCTGAAGGAGAGTCACAGTAGTGCAGGTCAGCGTGGATCTTTCTGTGCTGATGACCCAGGAAGAATGGGAAGGATGCCAGGAAGATATGCCGCAGAAATTACGCGATGCAGGTTTTACGCCGGTAAATATTTTTGCCACCGTGGTTGCTCCATCGGCGCCGAAAGATAGCCCATTGGCTCAAGAATATGCCTTCAGCAATGGAACCGCGGCGGAAGGAACGCCGCTGTGGCGGGTCATCGTCAATGGCGATACCACAGCAGCCCTGCCTTCCGTCGCGCCGGTGGTTGCTGAGTGCCTACCGCCCACCGCGGCGTGGTTGGGGAGCACGGAAATTGGCCATACCGAATTCGCGTGGTCGGCCGAGCCCGTATGGAGCGCAGAATCCTCCGAAGAAATTTAAGAAAAGCTCTCTAGAAAAACGTGTATCGATGCTGGGTAGTGCTACTGTAAGTGCAGCATTTACTCGCATTTTTTACTTGCTCTCCAAGGATCTCTCGCATGACTTCTCCCAATGGAAATGACTTTGGCGGATACAACCAACAGCCGCAGTACAACCAGTACCCCGCGTATTCCCAGCCGCAACAGAGCCGCGGCGGGAATGGGGCCATGATTGCGGCGATCATTTTGGGAGTTGTGGCGCTATTGGCCGTTGCTGCTGCCGCATTCTTTTTCGTGCAGGGAAATGGCAATAAGTCCAGCGCCACCGCGCAGGAAAGCCAATTCCAGCAAAAGGTTGACTCCACCAAGGTCGATGCCAAGGAAGACGGGAAGTCTGGCAGTGAAGCTACCGTGACCAAGACCGAACAGGCTCCCGCGCCCGCACCAGCACAGGCGGCTGCAAGCAGCGGCAATGGGCACTCGTGGGGCGATTACACAAGCTATTACGCGGCCACGAGCAAAACCTCAGAGGCCTTTGCCAAAAACGTCTACAACACTTTCATGAATAACTGGGTGGCCGGCGGCGGAACGGATGCCACCTTGAGCGTTTATTCTCCTACTACCGGTGGTACCTATACGATGTACTGCTCCGGCAGCTCCTCGCGGGTAAGCTGCACCGGCGGCGATCGGGCCGAGGTAGTCATCCACTAAATCGGGGCGTCTTTTACTCCTCTTCTTCCTGCTTGTAGCGTGCGGGAGGGAGAGGATTTTGTGTGTCCGGCGGTGGCAGGCCGGGGCGGTGGACAAGGCATGCGGTAGATTGGGTGGGTCCTATGCCAAGCTGTGAAATAGAAGTGTGAGGAATCTACGTGAATATTGCGGCCACCATCGCGGCGGAGATCGGCGCTCAAGAAACCCAGGTTTCGACGGCGCTGAAGCTCCTGGCGGAGGGAAATACCGTGCCTTTCATTGCGCGCTACCGCAAGGAGGTCACGGGTGGTTTGGATGACGCGCAATTGCGCACCATCGAAGAGCGAGCCACCTACCTGCGCGAGCTAGAAGAGCGCAAAGAGACGATCCTTGCCGCCATCGAGGAGCAGGGCAAGCTTAGCGATGCCCTGCGTAGCCAAATCCTTGCCTGCGATACCAAGGCGCGGCTCGAAGATTTGTATCTGCCGTATAAAAAGCGCCGCAAGACAAAGGCGGATATCGCCCGCGAAGCCGGCTTGGAAGACTTGACCGACAAATTGATTGCACGGCCGAAGGCCCAGCCGGAGGAACTGGCGCAAGGCTATCTCACGGAAGGTTTCGCGGATACCAAAAAGGCACTGGAAGGCGCGCGCTCCATTCTCATCGATCGCTTCGCGCTCGATGCGGACTTGGTGGGTGGCGTGCGCGAGCGCATGTTTAACCAGGGTGCCATGCAGGCGCAGGTGGTAGAGGGGAAGGAAGCCGAGGGCGCGAAGTTCAAGGATTACTTCGACTTCAACGAGCCTTTTTCTTCGCTTCCTTCCCACCGCATTCTGGCGCTCCTGCGCGGGGAGAACGAGGGAGTGCTGCAGCTGCACCTGGATGCCGGTGACGATGCCGACTACGAGGACCTCATTGCGGATCGCTTCGGTCTGGATCGCAGCTCCGCGTGGCTGGATAATGCCGTGCACTGGGGATGGCGCACCAAATTGTATGTCTCTTCCAGCCTGGATGCGCGCATGCGCTTGAAAGAAGTGGCAGAAGAAGGCGCGCTCAAGGTCTTTGCCACCAACCTGCGCGATGTGCTGCTTGCTGCCCCCGCGGGCCAGCGCGCGACGATCGGCCTCGATCCGGGCTATCGCAACGGCACCAAATGCGCCGTGGTGGATAAAACGGGCAAGGTGCGCGATACCACCATCGTTTATCCCCATCAGCCACAAAACCAGTGGTCGCAGGCGGTGCAGACCCTGTCTACGCTGTGTGCGCGGCACTCGGTTGACCTCATGGCCATCGGCAATGGCACTGCCTCCAGGGAAACGGAAAAGCTCGCACACGAGATCGCCGACCTGCTCGAACAGGCGGGCGGTCAGCGGCCGACCCCTGTCGTGGTCTCCGAATCCGGTGCATCGGTCTACTCCGCATCGCAGCTGGCGGCAGAGGAATTCCCGGATATGGATGTCTCGCTGCGCGGGGCGGTATCCATTGCCCGGCGCCTGCAGGATCCACTGGCAGAGCTGGTGAAGATCGATCCTAAGGCCATCGGCGTGGGCCAGTATCAGCACGATGTGAACCAGACGTCGCTGGCGCGCACGCTGGATGGCGTGGTGGAAAGCGCCGTCAATGGCGTTGGCGTTGACCTCAATACGGCCTCGGCGCCGCTATTGGAGCGCGTGGCGGGTATTAACCCCACCATTGCCGCCAATATCGTGGCCTACCGCAATGACAACGGTTCTTTTGCTACCCGCAAGGAACTGAAGAAGGTGCCGCGCCTGGGGCCGAAGGCCTTTGAACAGTCCGCCGGCTTCCTGCGCATTAATGGGGGAGCGGACCCGCTCGATGCGTCCGCGGTTCACCCGGAGGCCTATCCCATCGTGACGCGAATAGCGGAGCAGACGGGGCTGGGCATCGGCGAGCTCATTGGCAATACCCGCGTGCTGGACAAGCTGGATCCCGCCAATTTCGCCGATGAAATCTTCGGTATCCCAACTGTGAGCGATATCATCGCCGAGCTGGATAAGCCCGGCCGCGATCCGCGCCCTGAGTTTAAGACCGCCACCTTTAAAGAAGGCGTGCATAAGGTCTCTGACCTTACCCCAGGCATGGTGCTGGAGGGCACGGTCACCAACGTGGCGGCCTTTGGCGCGTTTGTGGATGTCGGCGTGCACCAAGACGGCCTCGTCCATGTCTCTGCCATGAGCCATCAGTTTGTTTCTGATCCCCATGAGGTCGTGCGCTCCGGCCAGGTGGTCAAGGTCAAGGTGATGGAGGTCGACGTCGATCGCCAGCGCATCGGCCTATCGCTGCGGCTGGATGATGAGCCGGGCCAGCCCGCGCCGAAGCGCCGCGGCGGCGACTCGCAGCGCGGATCCGGCAAGCGCGGCGGTCAAAAACCCTCGCGCGCAGCGGGGAAGAAGGGCGGACGCAACTCCGATCGTGGAGGCTCCCGCGGGCGCCCGGCAGCCAAGGGGACCATGGCCGATGCCCTGAAGAAGGCCGGCTTCTAGCTTCTCTGTGCAGCGGCCTACCAGCACCGCAGGGTGGGCCGCTGCTTGAGGCCGCGGTGGGGAAAATATCCCCGCCAACCGCGGACGACCCGAAAAATATGACCGCCACATTACAATCGATGCGGACTCCCACATCCAATAATGGTAAGTTTGGCAAAACTAAGTAAATGGCGTCCTTCTTCTCCTGCTTCAGCGAGGTGCTTCTGGGCAGATGGGGGCAAGGGGGACGCTGAACTACTGCCATAAGGAGACAACTATGAGTCGTGCGGCCGATAGCGGTCACGGTGCCGAGGACACTGCAGCGATGGCCTCGATAAGCGGCGAGGAACACAAGAGCCGGGGAGTGCTGGGCTGGCACCGCCTCCTGGACTGGCGCCCACGCAGCGCTTTGTCGCGGGTGCTTATCGTATTCTTCCTCGTTGCGCCCATCATCGTGGCCGGAACCATGATGTGGGCCATGTGGGATCCATCCAAGTACATGCGCAATATTGACCTCGCAGTGGTCAATGAAGATGCCGGCGTGGACAAGCAGGGCAAGCACACCAACTATGGCGACCAAGTGGTCGAGGGCCTGCTAGAGACCGATTACCTCAAATTCTCTGAGGTCAACAAGGACGAAGGCGAAGAGGGTCTGGTCAAGGGCAAGTACTTGATGGTGGTGACTATCCCGAAGAACTTTTCCGAACAAGCCGTCACCATCATCAGCGATAAGCCCGAAAAGCCTGAGATCAACTTCGCCACGAATGACTATTACGGCACGAATGGCTCGGTGATTTCCTCCAGCCTTATTCCGCAGGTACAAACGAGCGTGGAAAACGCCATTTCCAAAAAGTACGCCGACCAGGTTATTGAGGGGCTTACTAAGCTGAGCGACGGCCTGGGCAATGCCGCGGACGGCGCGGGGCGCCTCGATGAAGGCGCTGGAAAGCTGCAAGAGGGCGGCGGGCGCGCGGTTGAGGGTATCAACAAGCTCGACAACGGTGCGGGCAAGCTCAATAACGGCACGGCCGAGCTCCTCAACGGAACGACGCGGCTCAATGACGGCGTCGGGCGGTTGAATGATGGTGCAGGCAAGCTGAGTGATGGCGCGGCGCGCCTCGATGACGGTGCCTCCCGGCTTGCCGATGGCTCCGATAAGCTCCTTGCCGGTACCGGCCGCCTTGCCGATGGTGCGGGCCAGATCGATGCCGGGGTCAATCAACTCACCGGCATGCTCATCCCCGTGCTGAAGCAAGCCCAAGCCGTGGTACCTGGCCTTACCCAGCTGGTAGATATCTTGCGCGGGCTCGGTATGACCCAGCAAGCGGATCAGCTCTACTCGTTGGTATCCAGGCTCGATCCCGCCTCTAGTGGAAATATGGTGGGACAGCTGGAGAAGCTTTCCGCAGGCACCGGGCAGCTGCACTACAACCTGTCCGACCCGCAATCGGAATACCTCGGCGGGCTGACCACACTGAACGGCGGTGCACACCGCCTGTCCGATGGCATCAAGGAGCTGCGCGGCGGAGTTGGCAGGCTTAGCGACGGTACCTCGCAGCTGCAGGACGGTGCGACCCGCCTGCAGGATGGTGCCTCCCGCCTCCACGACGGCACGGGCGCGCTCAAGGAGGGCACCGGCCGCCTGGCTGAAGGCGGAACCGAGCTCAAGGGCGGCTTGGACCGCCTCAAGGAAGGCTCTGGCGAGCTATCCACAAAGCTTGCCGAAGGCGCCGCCAAGGCACCTACCATTTCCCGCCCAGAGGATTCCGCACAAAATATAGCGGTTCCCATTAACTTCACCGCATCCAATGTCCATCCCGTGCAGACGGTGGTCAACCCAGCGGACCCGACCGAAAAGAATATTACCGGCGGCGCCTCCATGCTCTTCGTGCTCGTATTCGGCTTCCTCGTCATGCTGCTCTTGGCGATGACGCTGCCGTACTACATGGCGCGCCGGGGAGCCCGCGCCACCAGCCCGGCCCGCAGCGTATTCGGTGCCTTTGTCGCGTTGACCGGCCTGAACTTCCTTATACTGGTGTTTATGGCCCTGATGTCTTCCACCCTGGGGTGGCAGCCGGCAAGCTGGTCCATGATCGCGCTCGTGCTCGCCGCGATTTCCGCCGTGGGTGCGGCGACCTACCAGTTCTTCCTGATTACCTTCGGGCGCAAGATCGGTTCGATCTTTGCAGCCGGCGCGTTCGCTCTGGGCGTGATGGTCTTTGGCGGGGTCTGGCCGGTCCTGGCGATTCCGCGCGCGCTCAGCCTGCTGCACCCTTTCCACCCGATGTCCTACGCCAAGGACGCGTTCACCCGCGCTACCGACGGTATTCATGATGGCACATTCTGGAGCAGCATCATTATCCTCTTTAGCATCACGGTGGGTGCCGTGGTGGCGTCGTACTTGGTCTTCCGGGCGCGATACCTGGGCACGGCAAAGATCCTCGATGAGCACCACTCCATCCTCCGCTCGCCCATGCCTGCCTAAGGCGTGCTGCGCGCCCGGCTCGCCCCAGGTAGGGTAGTAAATCCGCGAAGTAGAGGAATTTGGAATTGGCCGGTTCCTATGGAAAGATAATCCATCGTTCTATGTAACGGGCACGAACCGGTCAGGCCTCCGGCCGCCAGGGTCCTCTGTCCCAAACTGAAAAGGAATATTGGCATGACCAACATTATCGACAAGGTCGATGCAGCGCAGCTGCGCGACGACATCCCGTCCTTCCGCCCCGGCGATACCCTTGACGTCAACGTCAAGGTTATTGAGGGTAACAACGAGCGTGCACAGCTCTTCAAGGGCATCTGCATCCGCCGCCAGGGCTCCGGTATCCGCGAGACCTTCACCGTGCGTAAGGTTTCCTTCGGTATCGGCGTAGAGCGTACCTTCCCGGTTCACTCCCCGAACCTCGAGTCCATCAAGGTCTCCCGCCGTGGCCGCGTTCGCCGTGCGAAGCTGTACTACCTGCGCGATCTGCGCGGCAAGAAGGCTCGCATCAAGGAGCGTCGCTAGTTCTAGCGCCCGCCCTGGGCAGCGCCTATCTCCCTTCTTTTCCCGCATGCACAGTGCCGGAAAGGGAGGGAGATTTTTATTGTGCACTCCTCGAATCATTTCGATTTCCTGTGAATCGCCCCGCAGTCACGGGAGCCAATCCAGATTGCGGGCATGCAGTTGCTAGGATCTGACGGGTGAATAACGAAAGCATCTCGCAGGGCAAAGAAGCGGCCGCGGAGGAAGCAACCACGGAGAAAAAACAAATGCCGTGGTGGCTGGAGACTCTCGTAGTCCTCGTCTCCGTGCTGGTGGTCGTGGGGCTATTCCAAAACTTCATCGGCCGCCAATACGTGATTCCCTCAGGATCCATGGAGCCGACGCTGCATGGCTGTGAGGGATGCACGAATGACCGCATCTTTACAGAAAAGGTCTCTTACTACGGCGATAAGAGCCCAGAGCCAGGCGATGTCGTGGTCTTTAAGGGCACCGACGATTGGAACGGGAGTTACGTCTCCCCGCGCTCATCCAATGCCGTCATTCACGGCATTCAGGATGCGCTGAGCTTTATCTCCTTGGCGCCACCAGATGAAAATACCCTGGTCAAGCGCGTTATCGCCACCGGCGGGCAGACGGTGTCTTGCCAGGAAGGCGATCCCGCCGTCATGGTGGATGGCAAGCCCATCAAGCAGGATTACGTGCAGGATCCGCCGACCTATCCGGTGGATGAATCGACTGGATCGGAAGCCTGCGGTGGCCCGTATTTCGGCCCAGTGAAGGTGCCTGAGGATAATATCTGGGTCATGGGGGATAACCGCACCGCGTCTGCCGATTCGCGCTACCACATGGGCGATAACTTCCACGGCACGATCCCCGTAGATAACGTGCGCGGAAAGGTGCAGTTCGTATTCTGGCCGTTCAACCGCATTGGTGGGGTCGATGACCCAGACATCCAAAGCTAAACCACAGCAACAGCGCCTGCGCACGCGCGATTTCCTCGCGCCGGTCATCGGCGGCTTCGTGCTCTTAGTCCTACTGCAGGCTTTCGTCGGCCGGATGTATGTCATTCCCTCCGCGTCGATGGAACCTACGCTGCATGGCTGTACCGGCTGCGATAATGACCGCATCGCGGTGCAAAAGATGAGCTATTACTTCCACGACCCAGCCCCAGGCGATGTCGTGGTATTTGAAGGACCTGAGTCCTGGAATACGGAATTTGAGGTGCAGCGCTCCGATAACGTGCTGGTGCGCGGTGCCCAAAACGCCTTGGCGTCGGTGGGGCTTTTGCCCAATGGGGAAAATATCCTGGTCAAGCGCGTTATCGCCACCGAGGGCCAGACGGTCAAGTGTGAGGAGGGCGATTCCGCGGTGATGGTGGATGGTGCACCGATAGACCAGAGCTTCACGTTGGATCCGCCCGAGATCCCGGTTGATCCCGGCTCCGGCTCGCAGGCCTGCGGCGGCCAATACTTCGGTCCCGTGACCGTTCCAGAAGGCAATATGTGGGTCATGGGGGATAACCGCACCAATTCCCTGGATTCCCGCGCGCATATCGGCGATCACCTGCAAGGCACCGTGCCGGTGGACAACGTGCGCGGCAAGGTAGAAGCCGTGGTCCTGCCCGTATCGCGCTTTGGCGGCATCGACGATCCGGATATCCAGGATGCGTCGGCTTAAACAGCAACGCACCTTTGAAGTGGCGTTGTCCAAGGCAGGGCTCGGCCCCGTCGCCGGGGTGGATGAGGCCGGCCGCGGTGCGTGCTGCGGCCCCATCACCATCGCCGCCTGCATCCTGCCCGAGCGCATCGTGGGCGAATTGGATACCTTAACCGATTCCAAAAAGCTCACGCCCCGCCAGCGCGAAAAACTCTTTCCCATCATCAAAGACAAGGCTGTGGACTGGTCAGTGGTGCATATTGGTGCGGGGGACATCGACAAGCGTGGCATCCAACACGCCAATACCTCAGGCATGCGCCGGGCAGTAGCGCGCCTGGAACAGCGCCCAGGCTATGTGCTTTCCGATGCCCTCTTTATCCCCGGCCTCACCCAACCCCACCTGCCCATCGTTGGTGGGGACGCGGCGGCGCGGTGCATTGCGGCGGCGAGCGTGCTGGCCAAGGTAAGCCGGGATCGCCTCATGCGGGATCTAGACGAGCGCTTTCCGGGTTATGGATTGGCTGGGCATAAGGGCTATGGAACCAAGGCGCACGAGGCCGCGATTGCCGCTTTGGGGGCGAGTCCAGAACACCGCATGAGCTACAGCAATGTGCAGCGCGCGCATGCCCAATTCACTGCGCGTGCCTAGCGAAAATTGTGGTTTCTGCGCGCTAAGCTAGGGCGAGCTATCCCATATTTTGGAGGTCCACAGTGAGTGCAGAGGAACTCGAAAACTACGAGGCAGAGGTAGAGCTGTCCCTTTACCGCGAATATCGCGATGTCGTCAGCCAGTTTTCTTATGTCGTAGAAACCGAACGCCGTTTCTACCTGGCCAATGCCGTAGAACTGATTCCCCATACCGCCGGGCCCGATGTGTACTACGAGGTGCGCATGTCCGATGCCTGGGTGTGGGATATGTACCGTTCCGCCCGATTCGTGCGCTATGTCCGCGTCATTACCTACAAGGACGTCAATATCGAGGAACTGGACAAGCCGGATTTCATCATGCCGGACTAGGGCACTGGGCGCCTGTCAACCCGGCGCCCGTTTTATCCCGCCTCAGCTGTGGATAACTCTTCGTGATGCCGAAGTTATTCACATCCGCGGCGGTTTTCTGGTTTTCGGGCTTGTATCCGGCCCGCATCCTGCGGTGTTCTGTGCGTGCAGCACAAACAGCACGAAAGAAAAGGACGCCGCACATGCAATTTGCATCCGATAAACACCTCGCTACGAAGCACCCCCGGCACAGGCAAGAACTGGGAAAGCGGGGAGAATCATTCGCCGCGCGCTACCTCCGCGAGCGCGGTTCCGACATCATTGCCGCCAACGTCTCCTACCGAGTGGGAGAAATCGACCTTATTGCCCGCGAGCCCGATGGCACGATCGTCTTCGTAGAGGTAAAAACCCGCTCTTCCACAAGCTTTGGCACAGCCGAGGCGGTGACCCCACACAAGCTTGCCCGCATGCGCAGGGCCGCCGTCCAGTGGCTAGACGGCAAGCCGCTGCCTACCGTGCGCTTCGATGTCATTGCTCTCGTGGTCAATGGCGAGGGTTTTGAACTAGAGCACTTTACGGGGGTCGACGATGGCCCTCGGTAAATGCTTAGCAGTCTCCCTGCACGGCGTGCTCGCCCGCGTCATCAATGTCGAAGCGAATGTGGGGCCCGGCCTGCCCGGAATCCATGTGGTGGGGCATGCGGATACCGCGATATCTGAATCCCGCGACCGCATCAAGACCGCCGCCGCGAATTCCCGCCTGCCATGGCCGAAAACCAAGGTGATCGTCTCCATGTCGCCGGCCTCGCTCCCAAAATCAGGTTCCCACTTTGATTTGCCCATGGCCCTTGCGATTCTCGCCGCCCACGTAGAACAGCACGGCGCTGACTACGCGCGCTCCGTGCAGTCACCCAACCGGGTCCTTGAAGAAACTCTGGTGCTCGGGGAACTGGGCCTGGACGGCACGGTTAGAGCAGTCCCTGGCATCATCCCAGCGCTTCTCGCCGCCCGCGAGGAGGGCATTTCTACGCTGGTTATTCCGCCAGGAAATGCGGCCGAGGCCACCCTCGTTCCCGATTTGAATGTGCTGGTTGCAGCCACGCTCTTTGATGCCTTTGCGTGGGCGCTTGGAGAGCGCGACCTGCCCCGCGCGGCCGAGTGCTGCTCTGATCAACCCGCACCGGCGCCCGCACAGGAGCGGCTAGATTTCTGCGATATAGCCGGACAACACCATGCCAAGTGGGCGGCGGAAGTCGCTGCCGCCGGTGGGCACCACCTGTTGATGATTGGCCCACCAGGCTCGGGAAAATCCATGATCGCCTCGCGCCTGCCCAGCATTCTTCCGGCGCTAAGCCCAGACCAGATGGTAGAAACCACCGCGGTCCACTCGCTCACGGGGACCCCCGGTGAAGTGGTCTCCCACGCGCCCTTCATCGCCCCGCACTCTTCGGTTACCCGTGCGGCGCTCCTTGGTGGTGGAAGCGGCCATCCTCGCCCAGGGGCGGTGAGCCTGGCCCATAATGGGGTGCTCTTCCTCGATGAGGTCAGCGAGGTAAGCGCCCCAGTCCTCGACGGCATGCGCGCGCCTTTAGAAGAAGGTCATGTCCGCCTGGCACGCGCGCAGCAGGAGATTGACTACCCGGCGCGATTCCAACTGATTATGGCCGCTAACCCCTGTCGGTGCGCCGCCGAGGATCCCTCTCAATGCACGTGCAATCCGCATGACCGGCTTCATTATCTATCGAATCTCTCCGGGCCGTTGCGCGACCGCTTGGACATGGTGGTCACCCTCTCCGGACAGTCAGCCACCATCAATGCTGAGGGCGAAGAATCCTCTGCCGCCATTGCCGAGCGGGTTGCCGCAGCCCGCGACCGTGCCCGGGCGCGCTGGGCGGCCGACGGCATTCCCGCGCGGGTCAACGGTGCCGTGCCCTCGTCCTATTTGCGCCGGCACCGCCCGGCTTCCGAGTCCGCCATGATCATGTTGTCTGCCTACCTCGCCGAGGGCGAGATTTCGCAGCGCGGCATCGACCGCGTCCTGCGCGTGTCGTGGACCTTGGCCGACTTGCATGGCAGTTCCACACCCGATCTTGCGGAAGTGGGTCAAGCCCTCGACCTTCGTTCGAGCCAAACGATAGGGAGGATTTCGGCATGAGCGTTCTTGATTTATCGACTCCACTTGCCACATGGGTATATCTCAATCGCGTGGTGGAAGGCCCGTCCGCCTCCTTGCAGGCCTTGCTGGAACATCATTCGGCCGAAGAGATTGCCCACGGGATTTATCACCGAGCCGATTGGATCGGGCCTCTCTTAGCGCGCACCGCCTCACGGTTTGATTGGGTGCGGCAAAAAGAAGACCTTGCCGCCGCAGAGCGCGTGGGGGCGCGATTGATCACTGCCGATAGCCCCGAGTGGCCAGCCGAGGCATTTTCTTCTGCCTTCGGTTTCTACCAGAATGGCGCGGACGCGCCGGCCACATTCGATGAGCAAGCAGTACCGCCGCATAGCTTGTGGGTACGCGGCTCAGCGCTTAAACCCGAGGTAGGGCAGGCCGTGGGAATCGTGGGCACGCGCGCCATTTCGCGCTACGGGTGGCAGGCAACCCAAAGTGTGGTCTCAGGCCTAGTGAACCATCAGTGGACTATCGTCTCCGGCGGGGCTTTGGGAGTAGATACCGTGGCGCATGAGACCGCCTTGCACAATGCGGGGCGCACCATTGCTGTCGCCGCGTGCGGAATCGACAAGAATTACCCGGCCCGCAATAGGGGACTCTTCGATCAGATTGCCGATAATGGCTGCATCGTCTCCGAATTCGCTCCCGAGACAGCACCCAAGCGGCATCGCTTCCTCATTCGCAACCGCCTTGTTGCGGCGCTAAGCCAAGGAATCGTGGTCATGGAAGCGGCATATCGCTCGGGTGCGCTTAATACCCTCAACTGGGCAGAAGCCTTGGGGCGCGTTGCCATGGCCGTGCCGGGGCCAATTACGACGAGTGGCTCGCTCGGGTGCCACCAGCGCATCCAAGACGGGAGGGCCCAGTTGGTCGCCAGCGCCGACGAAGTCCGCGCCCTGGTGGGCCGCGCCGGGACGGTTGATCCGGAGGCGCAGTATGAAATGAATTTTGCGGCGTCTTTAACGCAGCGACTATCGCGGAATGAGCTGCGGGTCTTTGACGCGACCCCTCCGCCAGGAAGCCCTCCGGCTACTGCAGAAGATATTGCGCGGGACGCGGGATTCCGCCTGCCCCTTACTATCCACTTATTGCTTGCCCTAGAGAAAATGTGTGTGATCGTGCGGGAGGGAAATAACTGGGTTCGCTTAGAGATGGGCTGAAAAGCAAGTAAACTCGTGGGGCATGAGTGATAAACGGAAGGCCGCAGAAAGTCGTGGCCCGGTCGGGCAAATGGACGAGGCCATCGAGGACTTTGCGGACTTCCAACTCTGCGTCAAGGGCCGTGCGGAGGCCACGGTGCGTGGCTACCGCGCGGACCTAAAAAACCTGGCCCAAGACATCGATACCTTTGCGGACTTTAACCTCAATAACCTGCGGCAGTGGCTGGGCAACGCGGTCGCAGAAGGAAAGGCGCGCGCAACGCTGGCACGCAGGACTGCCTCAGTTAAAGCCTTTTCTACCTGGGCGGAAAGGGAAGGCTACCTCACCCGTGATGTTGCGGCACGATTGGTAACACCGAAGGTGGGCCAGCATCTCCCAACGGTCATGGCACCGCAGCAGGCGGGCGAACTTGTGGGCAACGCCGTTTCTGTCGATGAAGCACATTTTCAGCGCGATAGTGCCATTTTGGAGCTCCTTTATGCCACCGGAATGCGCGTGGCGGAATTGGTCCGCCTCGATCTAGAAGACGTGGACTTTAAGCGGTCCACCGCACGTGTAACCGGTAAGGGAAATAAGCAACGGGTCGTGCCCTTTGGTGCCGCCGCAACCGATGCCCTGCAGCAGTGGATAGACGGCGGGCGCAAAGAAATGGCGCGGGGAGAAACCCAGGCCATCTTTGTAGGCAGCAGGGGAGCGCGCATTGACCAGCGCCAGGTGCGGCGCATCGTAGACAAAGCCGCCACGGTTACCGGCACAAGCGGCCTAACGCCGCACGGGGTGCGACACCTTGCGGCTACACATCTTTTAGAAGGCGGCGCGGACCTGCGCGTGGTCCAAGAGTTATTGGGACACTCGTCTTTGAGTACCACGCAAATCTATACGCATGTTTCCGCAAAGCGGCTAAAGCAGGTCTATTCCCAGGCCCACCCGCGGGCCTGAGTGATTCTTATAAAGGCTTGAGGCGGATAACCGGCATATCCAGCAGGCTTAATGGGTCAATGTAGCTGTCCTTGGCAATCCGCGCGCCCCAATGCAGTCCTGGTGTGCCGTCTACTGGGTGGCCGAGTTTTCCTATGGTTTGGCCCTCGCGCACCTTTTGGCCTTGGGTAACGCTCGCGTGCACGGGTTGATACGTGGTACGAATGCCATCTGCATGGTCTATCGAAATGACCGGGGTTCCAGCGACGGTGCCGACAAAAGCGACGGTGCCGGATTCGGCGGCGACGACGGTACCGCCAATTCGCAGGGCCATATCGACCCCGCGGTGACCCGCGCTCCACTTGTGTTCGGGCTTATCAAAGCCGCGCAGTACCCGGACTGGGCGGGGTTTACCCGAGGCGGGATCGACGTATGCGGCAGCGGGCGCCGCGCACAGTAGCACGAGCGCACCAGTGAGGATGGTGGCGAGGGTGGGGAGAATGGGGCATCGGCAAGCGGCATTATTGCGTGGTCGTGGAAAAAGGTTCATGGGGCACAGTGTGTAGCGCTAGGGCAAATAATGTCCTGCGAAGCGTGGGCTGGCTGTGGATAAACTGGCAGCGGTGGGGAGGAAGAAACTCAAGCGGCAATCGAGGCGAAACGTTCAAAGAAACTTGTGGAAAAGTGCTCGTTCGGTTTGGAAAATCTAGCTGGCTGGGATTATTGTCTTTCATAGCAGTGTGTCCGCTGGGAGTTAACCCTCACGGAGGCATTGACTACGCGCGACGAAGTTGTCGCATCCTGCGTTAAGGGTGTGGCGGCCCGGCAGCTGACGTGGTCCTTGGAAACAAGGTGTTGGCAGGGCCTTCGTTGCTAGGGTGCGGAATAAAACACCGCACATTTGGAAAACCGAAAGACAATTAAAAGAAAGCGAGCGAATCATGGCAGTTGTAACCATGCGCGAGCTCCTCGACGCTGGTGTGCACTTTGGCCACCAGACCCGTCGCTGGAACCCGAAGATGCGTCGTTTCATCTTCACCGACCGTAACGGCATCTACATCATCGACCTGCAGCAGACGCTGACCTACATCGATGAGGCATACGAGTTCGTTAAGGAAACCGTCGCTCACGGTGGCACCATCCTTTTCGTTGGCACCAAGAAGCAGGCGCAGGAAGCAGTTGCTGAAGAAGCAACCCGCGTCGGTATGCCTTATGTCAACCACCGCTGGTTGGGCGGCATGCTCACCAACTTCCAGACCGTGTCCAAGCGTCTGAAGCGCATGAAGGAGCTTCAGGCTATGGATGAGCGCGAGGACGGCTACAAGGGCCGCACCAAGAAGGAAGTTCTGATGCTCAACCGCGAGCGCGCCAAGCTTGAGCGCGTTCTGGGCGGCATCTCTGAGATGGCCAAGACCCCGTCCGCACTGTGGATTGTTGACACCAACAAGGAGCACATCGCGGTTAAGGAAGCTCACAAGCTGAACATCCCGGTTGTTGCCATCCTGGACACCAACTGCGACCCGGATGACGTTGACTTCCCGATCCCGGGCAACGATGACGCAATCCGTTCCACCAAGCTGCTGTCCGGCATCGTGGCTTCCGCCGTCGAAGAGGGCAAGAAAGCTCGCGAGGAGCGCCAGCTTGCAGCCGCTAAGGAAGCTGCCGGCGATTCCGCAGAGAAGGAACAGCGCGATGCTGAGGCTGCTGCAGCCGCATCCGATCCTGCTTCTGCAGAAAAGGCTGAGGAAGCCCCCGCAGACAAGCCTGCACAGTAGGCCTGCCTCTTGTGAGGATTCTTTCTTAACTGCACTTAATTGAATACCCCACGCACATCTTGGTGTGGGGCAGCTAGGGAATAATTCCTGTACAAGGCTGTTTACCTAACCCCTACCACCGTGTGCTACGGCGGTGGGGGTTACTTTTATCTATGCTGGAGGCGGCTAAAACTAGCCTCCGTACAATCGCATTGATGAAGGAAACTGGGGTAGATACCCCCACCCAAAGACGGCGCGAGACCGTTTCTTCGGCTACGCTGTTTCAACGAACACTGACTGATTTTCAAGGAGGATCGCCCTAACTATGGCGAACTACACTGCTGCAGACGTGAAGGCACTGCGCGAAGCAACTGGCTCCGGCATGCTCGATTGCAAGAAGGCCCTGGAAGAAAACGGCGGCGACTACGACAAGGCCGTTGAATTCCTGCGCATCAAGGGTGCGAAGAACGTGTCCAAGCGCGCTGACCGCGAGGCTACCGAGGGCCTCGTTGCCGTATCCGGCAACACCATGGTTGAGATCAATTGCGAGACCGACTTCGTGGCAAAGAACGAGGGCTTCCAGTCCTTCGCCAAGAAGATTGTTGAAGCTGCAGCCGCAGCCAAGGCTAACTCCCCGGAAGAACTCAACAACGTAGAGATCGAGGGCCAGAAGGTCTCCGAGTTCGTTGACCAGGAGTCCGCAAAGACCGGTGAGAAGCTGCAGGCACGTCGTGCAGTCACCGTTGATGGCGACAATGTTGCTGTCTACCTGCACCAGCGCTCCGCTGACCTGCCTCCTGCAGTCGGTGTCTTGGTTTCCTACGAAGGCAACAAGGAAGGCGCACACGCTGCCGCTCTGCAGATTGCAGCTATGAACGCTGAGTACCTGAAGCGCGAAGACGTTCCTGCAGAGATCGTCGAGAAGGAGCGCTCCATCGCTGAGGCCACCACTCGCGAGGAGGGCAAGCCTGAGGCTGCGCTTCCAAAGATCGTGGAAGGCCGCCTGAACGGCTTCTACAAGTCCGTTGTTCTGCTGGAGCAGGCTTCCTTGTCCGATAACAAGAAGACCGTTAAGCAGGTTGCAGAAGAGGCCGGCACCACCATCACCGGCTTCGTCCGCTACGAGGTTGGCGCTTAAGCCTCAGCCGCTTTTTAGCCTTTAAAGCCCACGGGAGGTACACCCTCTCGGTGGGCTTTTCTGCTGTCTAGAGGCGATGGGGAAGGGGCGGCTGCCGGGCTGCGGTGCGGTGTGGGGAAGCGGGGACAGTGTAGGTAAGATGGAAAAGAAATAAATCAGCCCGCGCAAAAGGAGACGATGAAGGCGTGACTTCTGCAGACGAGAAGCGAACCGGATACAAACGAGTAATGCTGAAACTCGGCGGCGAAATGTTTGGCGGCGGCAAGGTTGGCATCGACCCAGACGTTGTCGATAACGTTGCTCGCCAAATCGCTGAAGTGGCCGAGCAGGGCATCGAAATCGCCGTGGTGATCGGCGGCGGCAACTTCTTCCGCGGTGCAGAGCTTTCACAGCGCGGCATGGACCGCGCCCGCTCTGACTACATGGGAATGCTGGGTACGGTCATGAACTCGTTGGCCCTGCAGGACTTCTTGAAGCAAAAGGGCGTTGATTGCCGCGTGCAAACCTCTATCAACATGGCGCAAATCGCCGAGCCGTACTTGCCACTGCGCGCTGACCGCCACCTTGAGAAGGGCCGCGTCGTTATCTTCGGTGCCGGCATGGGCATGCCGTATTTCTCCACGGACACCACCGCCGCGCAGCGCGCACTGGAAATCGGCGCCGATGTCCTCTTCCTGGCCAAGGGTGTTGATGGCGTGTACTCCGACGACCCACGCACGAACCCCGATGCGGAGCTCTACACCCGAATCACTCCGCGCGAGGTTATTGAAAAGGGACTCAAGGTAGCCGATGCAACCGCCTTTAGCCTGTGCATGGACAATGACATGCCGATCTTGGTCTTCAACCTCTTGGAAGAGGGGAATATTGCCCGCGCCGCAAGCGGCCAGGTTATCGGCACGCTGGTGCAGTCCTAATTCTAAAACGGCACAGAACCTGCTACCTTTTATACAGCTACCCCTCAACGTTGAAGGATGATTCAGCCTCATGATCGATGACATTCAGCTCGAAGCCGAAGAACACATGACCGCTTCCGTCGAGCACACCCGCGAGCAGCTGGTGACCATTCGCACCGGCCGCGCGAACCCGGCGATGTTCAACGGACTCATCGCGGAATACTACGGTGCGCCGACCCCGATTACTCAGATGGCTACCATCTCCGTGCCAGAGCCGCGCATGTTGCTCATCAAGCCCTACGAGCAGTCCATGATCCAAGAGATTGAAAACTCCATCCGCAACTCGGATTTGGGTGTTAACCCCACCAACGATGGCCACGTTTTGCGCGTGACCGTTCCGCAGTTGACCGAGGAACGCCGTAAGGAAATGGTCAAGCTGGCCAAGAGCAAGGGCGAAGACGGCAAGATTGCCATCCGTAATATCCGCCGCAAGGCCATGGAACAGCTGAAGAAGCTCCAAAAGGATGGCGAAGAGGGCGAGGATGAGGTCCTTGCCGCAGAAAAGGAAATGGAAAAGATTACCGCTGGCTATGTCGAGCAGGTTGACAAGCTGGTGGAAAACAAGGAGTCCGAATTGATGGAGGTCTAAGCCTTTTCCACTGCCGCCGCGCCCACCTCGGCCGGCGGCGCTTTTCTGTACGTAGTATTTTTGTATAGGAAATAGATAAGCCCCGCGACGCGCATACAACGCCAAGTGAAAGGAGCCGGTCACGGTGAGTGACGCCTTGAACCGCCGATTGCCGCAGCCGAAAAATGGCCCAGGCCGTGACTTACCGGCGGCTATTGGAGTAGGCGTGGGGCTCGGCGCCCTCGTCGTCCTCGCCGTGTGGGCTGGCCCCTTGGCCTGGTATGCGGTGGTTGCCGTCGCCGTCGGCGGGGCCATGTGGGAAGTTCTTACCCGCTTGCGGGAGAATTCATACTATATCCCGCGCACGCTGTTAATCATCTTGGGCCAGGCCATGGTGTGGATTTCCTGGCCGCTTGGCGCGCCCGGCCTCGTGGCCGTCTACGTCACCGCCGTACTCATTTTAATGTTCGGCAGGCTTTTCCATAACGGGCGGCATCGCCCTCCCATCAATTACCTGCGGGACATGTCCGTCGGCATTTTCGTGCTGACGTGGATTCCGCTTTTCGCGACTTTTGCAGCGATGCTGTCGTTGATTTCTACCCCGGTGGCCAGCGGCGCCGCTTCCATCGTGGTCTTCATGCTGTGCGTGGTCGCCTCCGATACGGGCGGCTATATCGTCGGCGTGATGTTTGGCTCCCACCCCATGGCACCGGCCGTGAGCCCGAAGAAATCCTGGGAGGGCTTTTGCGGCTCCATTGGCTTCGGCGTCATCGTTGGTGCGGTGTCCGTCCATTTCCTCTTGCACCATTCGGCGTGGATCGGCGCCTTGATGGGGCTCGGCCTTGTTATTTGTGCCTCATTGGGTGACTTGGTGGAATCGCAATTTAAGCGAGAGCTGGGCATTAAAGATATGTCCCACATCCTCCCCGGGCACGGTGGTTTGATGGATCGCCTTGATGGCATGCTTCCCTCTGCCATGGTTACCTGGGTGGCCATGAGCCTCATGGCAAACTTCGCGGTCTAAACCGGGTTGCAGCCACCGCGTATAAGGGTGCTGCGCATAAACCGCCCGCTTCCCGCTTCGCCACCGAAAAATCTCGGAGCAGGGAGGAGGGCGGCAGTAGAGCTCTTTTAGCCTTCGGCCTGCTTGCGCAATTGGCGGCGCAATTCAAGCATGCGCCACACACCTACTAGCGCCATGATGAGCGCGCCGCCGATGGTAAACATCAGGTAGGCAATTCCCGCTGGGAACTGCCCCGACCAGCCTAGGAAGTTCATCGGCACTTCTTGCTGGTTTTGCATGATGAAGATGATCAACACGATTAGCAAGAGGAAACCGACAATGAGCGCTGCCCAGGTGCTAGCGGCGAACGAACCTTGGGCTTTTTGTGGTGCGGCAGCGGGCTCGGTGGTGCCGGTGCCGGCATCGGTGGAGACTTCCTTGCTTCCGGTTTCGGCCAAAGCGGCATTATCGCTTGCCGCGGTGGCCTCATCATCGGAAGCGGAAAAGTCATCTTCGGGGTATTTCGGAGTGGTCATATGTCCATTATTTCTGTAAACCCTTCCAAAATTCCACTTGGCTATCAATTGAGGCCTTCCCAATTGGAAAAGTACCGGTAAACCGTGGAAAGATGGGCGTTATTATGGCTCAACCAGTAAAACTTAACTTCTCCGCGCCGCGGCGCGGTCTGCCGCCCAAGCACTTTGCGGATCTCTCTGAAAGCGAGCGCATCGATAAGCTCGCAGAAATTGGCCTACCTAAATTCCGTGCTAAGCAAATTACCAAGCACTACTACGAGCATCTCACTGACGACGTCGAAGAGATGACAGATATCCCCGCCGGCAAGCGCGAGGAGGTCAAGGAGGCCTTCTTCCCTGAGCTCATGAAGCCTATTCGTACGACTTCTACCGACGATGGGGAAACCACCAAGTCCTTGTGGCGCTTGCACGACGGCACCTTATTGGAGTCCGTACTGATGCGCTATCCCGGCCGCGCTACCTTGTGCATTTCTTCCCAGGCCGGCTGCGGAATGGCCTGCCCGTTCTGTGCTACCGGCCAGGGCGGACTAGACCGCAACCTTTCTACCGGCGAAATCGTCGAGCAGTTCCGCCATGCAGCTGCGGCGATGGCGGCCGAAGGCGGACGCTTGTCCAATGTGGTCTTCATGGGCATGGGCGAGCCGCTGGCAAACTACAAGCGCGTGGTTCAGGCGGTGCGCCAGATTACCGGTCAGGATGGAACGGGCTTTGGGCTTTCGCAGCGCAATGTGACCGTATCCACCGTGGGTTTGGCACCTGCCATCCGCAAGCTCGCGGACGAAGACCTTGCCTGCACGCTCGCGGTGTCGCTGCACACCCCGGATGATGAGCTGCGCGATAGCCTGGTTCCGGTAAATAACCGCTGGTCCGTTGATGAGGTCCTCGATGCCGCGCGGTACTACGCCGATAAATCCGCCCGCCGCGTGTCTATCGAGTACGCCCTTATTCGGGATAAAAATGACCAGGATTTCCGCGCCGATATGCTGGGCCGCAAGCTGCACCAGAAGCTCGGCTCCAAGGTGCACGTCAACGTGATCCCGCTCAACCCGACGCCGGGCTCGGAATGGGATGCAGCCCCCAAGGCGCGGCTTAATGAATTCGTGCGCCGCGTCCAGGCACAGGGAGTGCCGTGCACCGTGCGCGATACCAAGGGCGATGAAATCGCGGCAGCCTGTGGCCAGCTTGCCGCCGATGAACGAGAAGACATGTCGGCCTAAGAGTCCGCTGCCGCACAGCCACCTAAGCATTTTTGAATAAGTGCTCAGGTGGTTTTCTCGTTGGTGCATGCCGCGTTTACACACGCGGCCCAGCCAAACGCAGTACAGTTATGCACCCAGTAAATCCACGAAACCGCCGAGCCCCTCGCAATAAGGAGGCTCGGCGGTTTTCCGTAGCTAGGATTACAGCGCGTGCTTACCGGAGCTTACCTCGGCAGCGTCGGACGCGGAGTCAACGCGCAGGTGGGCTACGCGGGAAGGCTCGATATTCAACGCGCGCAGCTGGGAGTCGGTCAACTCGGTGTAGGCGCCAGAAACGGTCTTCTGGTCATAAATCCAGTCGCGCTCCTGGTGGTCGGCCGGCTTGTTATTAGAGGTGATGGTGCGCACCTGGTTGAGCTTCGGCTCGAAGGTGAAGATGAGCAGGCCCACAACCAACAGGACGGTCAGGGCGACGAGCCAGACGGTCTCCACGTGGCCCTTGTGGTTACCAAAGTTGAAACCAATCATGAAGATCACGGAGATCCAACCCGCGATTTGCACACCAGAGCGGCTGATGCGGGACCAACCGAAGCCTGCGGATGGAACATCTTCGGTAGAAACACCGTCATAAACCTGCGGTACCGGCTTGTGGGAAGACACTTGCTCTCCTTCGCTATCGCGTGTGTCCATTAATCGAGGGGGCACACCAATGCCATTTGACTGACACCTATTTTAAAACATCGTGGCTGCAAAGGCGATTAAACACCCCCGCCTGCTTGACCGGCTCCACCCCATAGCAGGGCGCGGTAAATGACCGCTAGGGTAGAGGGGTGACTACTCAGCGAATTCTTATCCTTGGCTCCACCGGCTCTATTGGCACGCAAGCATTAGATGTAATTGCGGATAACCCCGATAAATTCGAGGTCGTGGGCATTGCCGCGGGCGGCTCTCACCCGCAGCAGATCATTGACCAGGCCCGTAGCTTCCACCTTTCGTTTGACCACATCGCCGTTGCCCAGCCTGCAGCGGCTGCGGAGGTTTCTGCGGCTTTAGGCGGCACGGTACTTTCTGGTGAAGGTGCTGCAGAAGAGCTGGTGCGCTCGGTTCCCGCCGATACCGTGCTCAATGCTCTAGTGGGATCCCTCGGGCTTAAGGCCACTTTAGCCACGCTGGACATGGGCGAGTACCTCGCACTAGCGAATAAGGAGTCCTTGGTTGCCGGCGGCACGCTGGTCACGAAATCCGCGCGGCCAGGCCAGATCATCCCCGTGGATTCGGAGCACTCTGCGATGGCGCAATGCCTGCGCGCGGGTGAAGAGGGCGAGCTGGCCAAGCTCGTTCTCACAGCCTCGGGCGGTCCCTTCCGCGGCCAAACGCGTGAGCAGATGTGGGAGGTTACTCCGCAGCAAGCCGCGCAGCATCCTACGTGGTCCATGGGGCAGATGAATACGCTGAATTCCGCCACCTTGATCAATAAGGGGCTCGAGCTCATTGAGGCGACGCTGCTTTTTGATATTGAGCCAGAGCGCATCGATGTCACGGTTCACCCGCAGTCGGTCATTCACTCGATGGCCACCTTTAAAGATGGCTGCACCATCGCACAGGCTTCGCCGCCGTCGATGAAGCTGCCCATCTCCCTGGCGCTGAATTGGCCCCAGCGTGTGCCGGGGGCGCAGCCGACACTTGATTTTTCCCAAGCGCATACGTGGAATTTTGAGCCGCTTGATGATGTCTCTTTTCCCGCCGTATCCCTCGCCCGCGAGGCCGCAGCGCAGGGCACCGGCGTGATTTATAACGCTGCCAATGAAGAGGCCGCCGCGGCCTTCTTGTCTGGTCGCATCCACTTCCCAGAGATTGTTGATGTTGTAGGCGAGATCCTCGGGGAGTCTTCCCAGTTTGCTGGTGTAGTCTCTACCCTCGATGAAATCCTCGCCGTAGAAGGTGAGGCTCGCAGGCGTGCGAATGCGCGCATTGACCGTTTAGCTGACTAGAAAGCTTTCTTTAATGGCAAATTTGCTGGGCATAGTGTTTTTCGCCCTTGGCATCGGGCTGACCGTGGCACTCCATGAGGCGGGGCATATGTTTACTGCCCGCGCCTTTGGCATGCGGGTGCGCCGGTATTTCATTGGCTTTGGCCCGCGCGTTTTCTCCTTCCGCAAAGGGCATACCGAATACGGCCTTGCCGCCTTCCCGGTGGGTGGGTTTTGCGATATCGCCGGGATGACCGCGCAGGATGAATTCCTTACGGAGGAAGAAAAGCCCTATGCAATGTATAAAAAGCCATGGTGGCAGCGCATCATCGTCCTTGCAGGCGGTATTGGCGTCAACCTGATCCTCGGCTTTGTCATCTTGTATTTTGTGGCGATGACTGCGGGACTTCCCAACCCAGATGCCGATGTGCGCCCGCGGGTGGGGGAGGTAACCTGCACCGCTGACCAAAAAGAAAACCAGGAGCTGGAATCGTGCACCGGGAACGGGCCCGCTGGTAAGGCCGGTGTCCAGGAAGGCGATATCATTCTCGCGCTCGATGGCGAGCACCTAGATTCCTTTACGCAATTGCGCGATGAGGTCATGCAGCGCCCTGGCGAGACCGTGACGCTTACCGTAGAGCGCGGCGGTGAGGAAAAAGACTTCTCCATCGAACTAGAAACGGTCAAGCGCCTGAATCAACAGGGCGAATTGGTCGATGCCGGTTCGATCGGGCTGAGCAATGAGGTCCTCGACATCGTCGAGAAGCATTCAGCAACGGAAGCGTTGCCTGCAACGTGGCATTTCACCACGTATTCGCTCGAGGCCACGGTGGAAGGAATCAAACAATTCCCCGCTAAGGTACCGGGAGTGGTGGCCTCCATCTTTGGCCACGAGCGGGATGTCAATGGGCCGATGTCTGTCGTCGGTGCATCGCGGGTTGGTGGCGAACTCGTGGAGCGCTCCCTGTGGGCATCGTTCTTCATGATGCTGGCGACGCTGAACTTCTTCCTCGCCCTGTTTAACCTCATTCCGCTGCCGCCCTTTGACGGCGGCCATATCGCGGTCATCTTGTACGAGAAGATCCGCGATGGCATCCGCAAGCTGATGGGCAAGCAGCCGCTGGGTCCTGCAGATTACACCAGGCTAATGCCCATCACCTATGTGATGGCGGCCCTGCTCATGGGGCTTGGCGTCGTTATCATCATCGCGGATGTGGTTAACCCGATCAGGCTATTTGGCTAGGTTTGCCCTTCCCGTGCCCGCCGCGGGGAGTGGGTGGAGAGCTCAACGTATAGTGCACATTTGCAGCGCGAGCGGGAACTTTAGCGCTTAACCATCTAGTGCTAGAGTGGGGACGTTCAACACTTATTGTGCAATAACGTTTAGCAACGAGCCACGAGCTAGAAATAAGGAGCATTCATGTCTAGTCCTATCGGTCTAGGAATTCCTGACGGGCCTCCGCCAGTATTGCACCCGCGCCGGAAGACGCGGCAATTGCACGTAGGCCCGGTGGGCGTTGGTTCTGACTACCCAATTTCGGTGCAGTCGATGACCAATACCAAGACCCATGACATCAACGGCACCCTGCAGCAAATCGCACAGCTTACTGCCTCTGGCTGCGATATCGTGCGCGTGGCCTGCCCTAAGCCGGTGGATGCGGAGGCTCTGCCGACCATCGCCAAGAAGTCCCCGATCCCGGTCATCGCGGATATCCACTTCCAGCCCAAGTACATCTTTCAAGCCATCGATGCTGGATGCGCGGCGATTCGCGTCAACCCAGGCAATATCCGTGAGTTCGATGGGCGCGTTAAGGAAGTAGCCAAGGCCGCGGGCGATGCGGGGATCCCCATCCGCATCGGCGTTAACGGCGGTTCGCTGGATAAGCGCTTGCTGGAAAAGTACGGCAAGGCCACCCCAGAGGCACTCGTTGAGTCCGCTATGTGGGAAGCTAGCCTGTTTGAGGAGCACGGCTTTGGCGATATCGCCATTTCCGTCAAGCACTCTGACCCCGTGCTGATGGTGGAGGCCTACCGCCAGCTGGCCGCGCAGACTGATTACCCGCTGCACTTGGGCGTGACGGAAGCCGGCCCGAAGTTCATGGGCACCATTAAGTCCTCCGTCGCCTTTGGCGCCCTTTTGGCAGAAGGCATCGGCGATACGATTCGCGTCTCGCTCTCCGCCCCGCCGGAAGAAGAGGTCAAGGTGGGAGACCAGATTCTGCAGTCCTTCAACTTGCGCCCGCGCAAGCTGGAAATCGTCTCCTGCCCGTCGTGTGGCCGCGCGCAGGTGGACGTGTACAAGCTGGCGGAAGAAGTTACCGCAGGCCTCGAGGGCATGGAATTTCCCATCCGCGTTGCCGTCATGGGCTGCGTCGTTAACGGACCGGGCGAGGCCCGCGACGCAGACTTGGGCGTGGCATCCGGTAACGGCAAGGGTCAGATCTTCGTCAAGGGCGAAGTGGTGCGCACCGTGCCGGAGGACAAGATCGTGGAAACCCTCATTGAAGAGGCAATGCGCATTGCGGATGAGGAAGGCCTCGAAGCCGTGGACGGCGCTAAGGCCGATGTCCGCGTGACGCAGTAAGCTGCGCGCCTCTACGCTAATTATTAATAGACTGCCCTGCACCTCGGTGTGGGGCAGTCCTTTTTGCTGCGTGCGCTGCTAATGTGCCAAGGCATGAAGAAGTTATTCGCACTGGTTGCTACGGTCTCGCTTAGCGCAACTGGTGTGGTTGCTTGCACCCCAAAGCCCGTATCTGCAGAGCCGGTGGCAGAAGAGTTCATTGAAGGCATGGAGAGCCGAAATAACGAGGGCTTGGCGGAGCTTACGGATTCCCCCGATGACGCCACGCAGGCCCTCGATGCTACGTACTCGGGCTTGCAGGCAGAGGGCCTCGATATTGAGCTCGAGGGGGTAAAACAGGACGAAACCGTGGCCACAGCGGATTATAAGGTCACCTGGGATTTGCCCAAGGATCGCAGCTTGAGCTATACCACGCAGATGACCTTGACCAAGGCCGAAGACGAGTGGACGGTGCGGTGGAAGCCCAGCATTATTCACCCGGACCTGGGCGCGCACCAGCATTTGGAGCTGCGCGCCTTGGAAGCCACGCGCGCCAGCGTCGTTTCCTCCAACGGGGTGGAGCTGATGAGCCCCGGGCTGAATTACCGCGTCATCGTGGATACGAGCTCGCTTTCCGATGTCCGCCCCACGGCCTCCAAGGTCAGCAGCGCCCTGGCTGCAGCGCACCGCGAGGACGACTCAATCGCGGAGGTAGACGCCAAGGAGCTCGCCGAAAAGCTTGAAAAGGCAGAGTCTGCCTATTCGGTGGGGCTTTATACAGAAGAGCAGGAGTCCGTCATCCGCGCCAAGCTGGAGGGGATGGACGGCGTCCGTATTAATGAAGAGCCCGCGCTGGTGACCCGGGACCGTGGTCTTGCGCCCGATCTCTTATCGCGCGTGCGCTCGGCCGTCAATGACGAGCTCGACGGCGAGACCGGCTGGTCCATCGCCGTCGTCAATGAGAATGGTGCGGCGCTTTCCGATGTCGAAAAGCATGCGCCCGAGGCCGCCCCCTCCATCAAGGTTGGCTTGGATTATGACGTCCAACGCGCGGCCCAAGAAGCGGTGAATCAGCGCTCGGACGCCCAGGCCATGCTGGTTGCCATCCGGCCTTCTAACGGCGATATCCTGGCCGTAGCGCAGACCGAAAAGGCGGACGAGGACGGCGACGTCGCCTTGCAAGGCCAATACCCACCCGGCTCGGTTTTTAAGATCCTTACCGCCGCTGCGGGTGTAGAAAAACAAAACCTGACCACGGATACCATCGTTCCGTGCCCTGGCACGATGGATATTTATGGCCGCGTGGTGACCAACTACAACGCGTTTTCGCTCGGCAATGTGCCGCTAAGCCAGGCCTTCGCCCAATCGTGCAACACCACCTTCGCCGATATTTCCACCAAGCTGGCACCCGGTGAATTGAAGGAAACCGGCAAAAAGTTTGGCTTCGGGGTGGATTATGAAATCCCTGGGCTGACCACCACGACCGGCTCGATTCCTGAGGGCAAGGAAGTTTTGGAGCGCACCGAGGCCGGCTACGGCCAGGGCTACGACCTTGCCAGCCCGTTCGGCATGGCTATGGTTTCGGCCTCTGTGGCGGCGGGAAAGACCCCAACGCCCACCCTTATTGAGGGCCGCGAGACCAAGGCCTCGGATAATTCGGCGCCGATCCCAGACCACGTGCTGAATAACGTGCGCGGCATGATGCGCCAGGTGGTCACCAGCGGTACCGCCCGCGGGATGCAGGCGGGCGGAACGATTTACGGCAAGACCGGTGAGGCCGAGATCAATGAAGGCTCGCACGCGTGGTTTACCGGCTACCGGGAAGAAGACGATATCGCCTTTGCCACGCTCATCGTATTGGGCGGCGGCTCCGAATCCTCGGTAGCCATTACCGATAACTTCCTGCGGAAGCTGGATGATTACCGCTCGCGCCCCAATGATGGCCCGGCCCCCAAGGTCGAGTAAGCAGCGGACACTGACTGGCCACCCCGATACTGCGTGAGCCGGTATGAGGACTACCATGGGCAATTATGAGTACTCGTGGAAAATTGAAGCCAGGTAAACCAACCCCCATCCGGCCGGTGCCAGAAGATATCGAGCGCCCGGAATATGTGTGGAAAGACGAGGTACAAGAGGCCATCGGTGAGCCTTTTGTGCAGTCCCCCGAAGTGATTGAGAAGATGCGGGAGGCCTGCAAGATCGCGGCCAACGCGCTGAAGGAAGCCGGCAAGGCCGTAAAGCCTGGCGTGACGACGGATGAGGTCGACCGCGTGGCGCACGAGTATATGTGTGACCACGGTGCGTACCCATCTACCTTGGGATACCGGGGATTTCCCAAAGGCAGCTGCGTTTCGCTGAATGAAATTGTCTGCCACGGCATTCCGGATACCACCGTGATTGAAGAAGGTGACATCGTCAATATCGATGTCACCGCTTATAAAAACGGCGTGCACGGCGATAATAACGCCACCTTCTTGGCAGGTGACGTATCAGAGGAGCACCGCCTTTTAGTAGAGCGCACCAAAGAAGCCACGATGCGCGGCATTAAGGCCGCAAAGCCTGGCCGCGAGATCAACGTTATCGGCCGCGTTATCGAGTCATATGCCAAGCGCTTTGGTTATAACGTCGTGCGCGATTTCACCGGCCACGGCGTAGGACCCACCTTCCACAATGGGTTGGTGGTCTTGCACCACGATTCCACCACGTACCGCGATATCCTGGAACCAGGCATGACCTTGACGGTGGAGCCGATGATCAATCTTGGTTCGCTGGATTACGATATTTGGGACGATGACTGGACCGTGCAAAACCGTGATGGCAAGTTCACCGCCCAGTTCGAGCACACCTTGGTCATCACCGAGGATGGCAATGAAATCCTGACCATCCCAGATGAGGATTAATCGCTAGGTCCCTTCCTCAAGGCCTAGGCACTGCGAAAGCCGCCTCCTTAACCGTCGCGCATGAATCTTTGCGCGTGGTCGGGGAGGCGGCTTTTGCTATGGAGCCTTAGCTACGTGCCTTAGTCCCACTCGAGGCCCAAGAGGGCGTTTTCTACGACCTCTGGCAGGGCTGGGTGGATCCAGTACTGCTTGCGGGCAAAGTCGCGCAGGTCGATCTCGTAGGCCATTACGGTAATCAGCTGCTGGATCAGGGTGGAGGCCTGCGGGCCCATTAGGTGGGCGCCCAAGAGCTGGCCCGTCTTGCGGTCCGCAATCAGCTTGCAAATACCGGTGGTATCTTCCATGGCCCAGCCGTAGGCCACGTCGCCGAAGTTTTGAATCTTCACGGTGATATCGAAGCCCTGCTCCCGCGCTTCTTCTTCCTTCAAGCCCACAGAGGCAATCTGCGGGTGGGTGAAGATGGCGGCAGGAACGTTGTCGTGCGGAAGCTCCTGCAGATCCTCCGGGTGGAGCAGGTTGTGCTGGATGGTGCGAGCTTCAGCGTTGGCGACGTGCTTGAGCATGTAGGGCGAAGAGACATCGCCAAGCGCCCAGACGCCTTCTGCATCGGTAAGGCCATGCGCATCGGTGGAAATGCGGCCATTGTCCAGCAGCTTGATGCCGGCCTTGTCCACATCCATGAGATCGCCATTCGGCTTGCGGCCGGTGGCTACCAGGATTGCGTCTGCTTCGAGGGTCTCGCCATTATCGAGCTCGAGCTTGACGCCCTTGTCGGTTTCTTCCAGCTTGGTGCCGTTAGCAATTCGCACATCGAAACGCTCGCGGGCAATTTCGTTAAAGCGCGAGGAGATATCGGAATCGAGGTGGCGCAGCAGGGTCTCGCTGCGGTTGACCACGGTGACCTTGGTACCGAGGCCATCGAAGACGTGGGCAAATTCCATGGCGATATAGCCGCCGCCCACGATGATCAGGCTTTCTGGTTGGCGGTCCATCCGCATGATGTCTTCGTTGGTGTAGTACTTCACGCCGGAATTGGCGTAGACCTCAGGGATTACCGGGCGGGAGCCAGTAGCAACAACGATCTGATCGGCGCTGATGACGTGATCGCCGGTCTGGATGGTCTTAGGGCCGACGAAGCGAGCGTGCTCGTCGTAGACGGTGATATTCGGGGTCTTGTCGCCGCGACGGTAGTCCTCGCCGCTTTGGGCGATCTGGTCGATGCGGTTGTGGAAGACGCGCTCCACAATGGAGTTCCACTCCACGTTGTTGACCTGGGCATCAATGCCAAGGCGCTCGCCTTCGCGGGCGGCGAGGGCGACATCGGCTGCGTAGACGTACATCTTGGTGGGGATGCAGCCGACATTCAGGCAGGTGCCACCGAAGCGGCCCTTTTCAATAATGGCAATTTTCTTATCGTGAAAATCGCGGTTGGCAATGGAGTTGCCGGAACCGGTGCCGATGATGATGAGGTCGTAGTGTTCCTCAGCGGCCGGAGTATTTGCTGTATCAATTGTGGTCATATCAATACCTTAATCCATGTGTCCAATTTGGGTATTTATGCTGGTGTGGGCGCTTCCACGATGGTGGGAAGCCACGCATCGCACGCTGCGAACGCCTCTTCTAAGGGGCGGGGGAGGGATAAAAAGACATCGTGGCGCGCACCTTCGATGGAATGCAGCGTGTAGTGCGCATTGAGCTCTTTTGCCCACCGTCGGGTCTGTGCGACATCTATGATGCAATCGGCATGATTGACCGCATCGCAGTAGGGCGTTCCCAATAGGGAGCGGGTAGATTGCAGCGTCAATACGGGGACCCCGGCATTAATGCGGCCGCTGTGAATGGCGTCGAAACCGTGGAAGACGGCGGCCAGCCAGCCTATATATTTCTTATGCCCGGCTAATGGTTTCAGGCTGAGGTTGTAGTCCCACTCGCCGTAGAAGTCACTGTGCACCGATTCGCCATAGGCGGTGAGGTTGCCGCCAGGCAAGGCGATCTTGGGTGCGATCTTGGCGGTGGAATATATCGCCGGCTTCAGCGCTGATACGGCCCAGCCGGGAACGCCCATCATGTCCAGCCAGGGGCTATTGAGGATGAGGCCTTTCAGGCGGGAGAAGCGCTCCGCGTCATGGCGGCGTAGAAAGTCCATCCACAGCGGTGCAATCAGGCCACCGGTGGAGTGGGCGATAACGATTACTTCGTCGTTTGTAATGGCATCGAGGGCTGCGGAAAGATCCGCGTTATATAAGGACAAGTCCGAAACGTAGTGCCAGGCTTGGCCCGGGCGGTGCGAGCGGCCGCATTTGCGGAGATCGACCGCGTAAAAGTCATAGCCTTGTGCCGCGAAGTGCTGTGCGACGTGCGTGTGGAAGAAGTAGTCAGTCATCCCGTGCAGCCATACCAAGGCCGGGCGGGAAGTGGCAGAAGGTGAAGAAGAATCGGCGGGGCCCGAATCCGTGGAGCCTGCAGCCGAGCCTGGTGCATAGTGGACGAGGGTGGTGACAACGTCGCCCTCGCCATCAGGATCGGGGCCGAGGTTGAGGGTGGCTGATTGAAAATCGGGGCCGAGGATATCGGGCCCCCATGACGGGGTTGCTGTAGCCATGACACGAGTCTAGTCAACAGTTGGTCGTCGCTACGGTAGCTGCGTGACCTGCCATTATTTCGGTGAAATGTGAAGTGTATAACAGGTCGCCCCATATTGTGGTGACCAGGGTGGGGGAGAAAAACCAATCGAGAAAAGAAAAGCGTAAGGTAAGGCGTTAATGCGTGACACATCGGCAGGTTGGCTGTGCAAAACAGTCGCGGTGTGGGGCGCAAAGCGCTTAAAATATATGGTGCAGAACGCGCCGATGTATATAAATTTTCAATTCGAAGAGGTTATAACACAGTGTCCTCAGCAAAGAAGACAGCACAAGTTGTAGATGAGGTCGATGTCGCACTGGTCGGTGCCGGCATCATGAGCGCCACCCTGGGCGCTATGCTCCGCGAGTTGGAGCCGAGCTGGACCCAGATGATCTTTGAGCGCCTTGATGGCCCCGCCCTGGAATCCTCCTCGCCGTGGAATAACGCTGGTACCGGCCACTCCGCCCTGTGCGAGCTCAACTACACGCCAGAAAAGAACGGCCGCATCGATATCTCTAAGGCGATTGCAACTAACGAGAAGTTCCAGAAGTCGCGCCAGTTCTGGTCCCACCAGCTCAACAACGGCATCCTGACTGAACCTAGTGAGTTCATCAACCCAGTCCCGCACGTTTCCTTCGCCCAAGGCGAAATCCAGGCGGACTACCTGAAGCGCCGCTACGAGGTACTGAGCGAAAAGCACATGTTCCCCGGCATGCAGTTCTCTGATGATGAATCCACCTTTGCGGAGAAGCTGCCGCTCATGGCGGACGGCCGCGACTTTTCCAATAAGGTCGCTATCTCTTGGACCGAAGTCGGCACCGACGTGAACTTCGGCGCCCTGGCCAAGCAGTTCCTGACCGCGGCGCGCGCATCTGGAACGGAGATCCGCTACGGCCACGAGGTCTTCGATATCGACCGCGACGGAAATGACTGGAAGGTTTATTCCAAGAACAAGCACACCGGCGATATCACCGTGGTGAAGGCGAAGTTCGTCTTCGTCGGTGCCGGCGGCTACGCCCTGGATCTGCTCCGCAAGGCAAAGGTGAAGGAAGTAGCTGGCTACGCCGGATTCCCCATTTCCGGTCTGTGGCTGCGCGCCAAGAACCCGGAGCTCATTGAGCAGCACCAGGCCAAGGTTTACGGTAAGGCAGCAGTCGGTGCTCCTCCGATGTCCGTGCCGCACCTGGATACCCGCGTTATCGACGGCGAGAAGGGCCTGCTCTTTGGCCCGTACGGCGGCTGGAGCCCGAAGTTCTTGAAGAAGGGCTCCTACCTGGATCTCTTCAAGTCCATCCGCCCGGATAATATCACCTCCTACCTGGGTGTTGCGGTACAGGAATTCGGCCTGACCAAGTACCTCATCGATGAGGTGCGCAAGGACTTCTCCGACCGCGTCGATTCCCTCCGCGAATACGTACCAAATGCAAAGGAAAGCGACTGGGAGACCGTGATTGCCGGCCAGCGCGTACAGGTCATCAAGCCTGCAGGCGCACCGCGCTTTGGCTCCCTCGAGTTCGGTACCGCACTGGTCAATAACCAGGAAGGCAATATTGCCGGCCTGCTCGGTGCCTCCCCGGGTGCTTCGATTGCCCCAGCCGTCATGCTGGAGCTGCTGGAGCGTTGCTTTGGCGAGCGCATGATTGACTGGAGCGATAAGATTCGCGAGATGGTCCCGTCCTACGGCATGAAGCTGGCCAATGATGAGGACTTCTACAACGAGATGTGGGAATACACCCAGAAGACGCTGAAGCTGGAGCGCTAAACGCCTTCGGCTTGGATTAAGTCCCAGCCCGTGCCCTCCGTGCAGAACCTACTGCACGGAGGGCTTTGTGCTGCGCAACCCCGAAAATTAGGTACCGCAGTAGGTGAGAAAACCTGCAAGCCCATTCGGGTCGGGCTGTTCGTAGGACGGATGCGGCTCCCACGGGTGGGTCACGGCGTGGAGAAGCTCAGTAAAGGGCTTGATATCGCCGGCCTCGGCGGCGCGCAGCGCGGCTTCGACGGCCATGTTGCGGGGAATGACCCGGGGCATGGCAGCATCCACGGCATCCGGGGCGGGGTGAGTGGCTAGGTAGCTATCTAGGAAGTCTGAATCTGGGAAGAGCTCTTGGGCAGGAAGGGTGTGGCCGCGGGCGGCATCGGCAAGCGCGCGGTGCGCCAACGTGATATCCGGCCGGGGTAGCTGCATCGCAGTAAGGTAGGCCGAGGCTACCTCGGTGGTGGTATCGAGGGCCGCGGCTATATCGCTGCGGCGCTGGGTGGCGAATTTCTCCTGGAACCCGTTGATGGTCTCTTGCGCGAAGTCGACCCCGGCATTGATATCGGCATCGAAAAGCGGCACCAGCGATTCCGCGAGCCGGGCGAGATTCCAGCCCAGGATAGCTGGTTGATTGCCAAAGGCATAGCGTCCCTGCTGGTCAATGCTGGAAAATACCGTATCGGGAGAGTAGGACTCCATAAAGGCGCACGGGCCATAATCAATGGTTTCGCCGGAGATGGTGGTGTTATCCGTATTCATTACCCCGTGGATAAAGCCCAAGCGCATCCACGAAGACACGGTGGCTATCTGGCGGTCCATAACGCCCTGGAAGAACTCCCGGTAGTCTGCCCCAGGATAGTGGCGCGCGATGGCGTAGTCCGCGAGAGCCTGGAGGTGCCCGGACTGCGCGGCATAGTGAAAAGTACCGACCCGGATGTGGCTGGCCGCCACGCGGACCAGGACGCCCGCCGGCTGCACGTGGCCGCGCTGGATGGGCCGGCCGGTGGAAATCACGGCGAGGGAGCGCGTGGTGGGCACGCCGAGGGCATGCATGGCCTCAGAAACCAAGTATTCGCGCAGCATGGATGAAAGGGTGCCGCGGCCATCAGCACCCAGGCGGGAATAGGGGGTAAGCCCCGTGCCCTTGGCGTGGAGATCCCACAGTTTTCCGTCTTTTTCCACCTCGCCCAAGAGCATGGCCCGGCCATCGCCCATCTGTGGGTTGAAGGAACCGAATTGGAAGCCGGAATAGGCCATGGCATGCCCGCCGTCGAGGCCCAAGAGGAAATCCAGGCCCTCTGCGGAGCGCAGCCAGTCAGTATCCAGGCCCAGCTGCACTGCTAGCTCCTCATTGAGGACCACGAGCTGTGGATCCGGCTGCTCTTCGCCGTGCGTTGCCGACACTAAGTCCGGCAGGTGCTTTGCATAGTCGTGGTGTAGGTGCATTTTAGACCTCCAATTGTCCTTGCACGCGGATGTGGACGCGGCCGCCGACCCAAATATCGGTGCCGTCATCGTGAATAAAGACCTCGCCGTCTCTTCCCAGTTGGCTGCCCTGGCAGGCGGTGTAGCGGGCGGGGACGAGGCCTCGCGAGCGCATGAATTGCGCGGCACCGCCGTTGAAGGAACCGGTGACCGGATCCTCGAATTCTGCAGTAAATGCGCGCACTTCATAAGCGGCGGAATCCCTACCCGCGGTGGTATCCAGCATGCCCACCACGCCCACCTTGGGGCGAGTGGCGGCGGGTTGAATCGCGCGCACGGCCGCGGCATCGCGCAGCTGTATAAGCCGCCAGCCGGGCCCATTATCCACCCAGGCGGAATCTATGACATCTGCTACCGAAATATTCAATCCCGCGCAGGCCTCTGCAAGCTCAGCATTGCTCAGCGGCCCGCTAGCGCGCAGCGGAGGGGTGGCAAAAGAATAAATACCTGCGTTCTCGCGCACGGAGACCAACCCCACCCCGCATTCTTGCACTATGGTGCCTTCCTTCTGCGGTTCATTGCCGAGCGCCCGCCAGACGGCGGCGCTGCCCAGGGTGGGGTGGCCGGCGAAGTCGAATTCCTCGTGCGGGGTAAAAATGCGCAGGCGATAGTCCGCCGCGGGATCGGTGGGCTCGAGCAAGAACGTGGTTTCAGAAAAATTGGTCCAGTGCGCGATGGCCTGCATCTGCTGTCTCGAGAGCCCATCGGCATGGGCCACGACGGCGAGCGGGTTACCGGAAAACGCCGAGGTGGCAAAGACATCGACTTCAAAGAACTGGAGGTGCATGCCCGCCAGTGTAGTCAGCCCTGGGGATGAGGCCGGCAGGCTGGCTTCTGCGCTAGCCTTGCCCTTATGTCTAAGCTTTGGCCGGATCGTCTGCGCGATTGGATTGGACCGCCGTGGCGAATTATCATCCCCGTGTTCTTCGGCGTGCTCTTGCCCAATGCCGCGAACTTTTTGCACACCGATTCACCCTTCCAGGCCATCGTGGCGGTCTTGTACACCGTCGGCATCCCGCTGGCGCTGTGGCTGCATCCCAAGCTGCAAGAAAAGTCCATTTTCTTCATCGCCGGCACCATGACGCTGTGCATTTTCACGCCCTTGGCCTCCCTGGAGAACTTCCACGCCCCGATTTTCGCCTACACGGCTTTTCTCATCGGCACGCACTCGCGCAAGCGCTTGCGCTATATCTGGCTTGCCTGGATTGCCCTGGGCTCGCTGGCGGGAACCACCGCAAGCCTATTTGGGGAAAAGGTCTTCGCGGGCAGCGATATCGGCTTGGGCGATGCGACCATGAGCCCGCTGCTTGTCTATGCTGGCACGGTCCTGCTCGGCTGGCCGGTCCTCGGCTTTTTCTACCTGCTCGGCACCAATAACCGGAAGCGCCGGGAGGGCCAACAGCTGCTCATCGAGCGCGCGGAGATGGCCGGCGCCGTGGAGCGCAATCGCATCGCCCGCGAGATGCATGACATCGTCGCCCACAATCTCGCCGGCGTCATCGCGCTTGCCGATGGCGCCCGGTTCGCCGCCGCCAAAGACCCCAAGGTAGCAACGGAGGCACTCGATACCATCGCCTCTACTTCCCGCGAATCCTTAAAACAGATGCGCAGCCTGCTTTCCGTCTTGCGCGAAGAAGACGCGCGCGGGGAAACCAAGGCCCCAGGCACCTCAGACATCGCAGGTCTGTTTTCGGAAGCCCGGCGCGCCGGCTTCGATATCACCGTCTACGGCATGGAAAAGCTACCCGCCGATAGCGATGAGCTCTATCAATTCACCATCTACCGCATCGTGCAGGAGATGCTGACCAATATGCTCAAATACTCCAGCCAGAATAGGGGTACCCTGCGCTTTCGCAGCGATAAGTCGGGGCTCACCATCGAAGGGCACAACCCCATGGCGCAGCCGGACGAGGACCACAGCCCAGGCTATGGGCTCATCGGGATGAAAGAGCGCGTAAAGGCCTATGGTGGCAGTGTGTCCACCAAGACCGAGGATGGAACGTTTGCAATCACCGTGGAGGTACCGCATGTCTAATCCGGAACAGGAACTTGAGCCCATTCGCATTGCGCTTGTTGATGACCAACCGCTCCTGCGCGCCGGGTTCGCCATGCTGATCGGCTCGCAGGAGGATATGAGCGTGGCCTGGCAGGCCTCCGATGGCGATGAGGTACTGGACCTAGCCCGGCAAGAGCCCGTCGATATCATCCTCATGGACGTGCAGATGGCGCGGGTCAACGGCATTGCGGCCACGGAGGAAGTGCTCCCTGAATTCCCGGATACCAAGGTCATCATGTTGACCACCTTTGATGATCACAACTTTGTCCACGGTGCAATCTCTGCAGGGGCATCGGGATTTTTGCTCAAAGACGTCGAGCCCGAAGAGCTGCTCTCAGCCATTCGCACCGTGCACTCGGGCGAGGCCGTGCTTTCGCCGCGCATTACCGCCCAGGTGCTCCAACAAGTCCGCAGCGAGGAGGGTGGGGATAGCGGGAAGGAGCACTCGGCTTCGCATAGCGCCGCGGCAGCGCAGCCCGGTGCCACCACCGCTACGGCCCCGCCGTCCGCGGAACTTACCCCGCGCGAGATGGATATTTTAAGGCTCATGGCGCTGGGGTATTCCAATACCGAAATATCCGAAGAGGAATTTGTCTCCATGGCCACGGTCAAGACCCACGTGCGCCACGTGCTGACCAAGACTGGGTCCCGCGACCGCGTCCAAGCCGTGCTGTATGCCTATACCCATGGGGTGGTCACCGTAGAAGAACTGCTTTCTCATCCCCAGGGATGAACGACTAAATCCGCCTCGAGGATGGTTACTTCGCGCCGGGAAAGCGACACGATAAAACCATGCTCACAGTCACACAGCTTTCCAAGAAATACGGTTCCTTTACAGCAGTAGACAACCTTTCCTTCGAGGTTCCCGATGGCCAAGTCACCGGGTTCTTAGGGCCCAATGGGTCCGGCAAATCCACCACGATGCGCAGGTGCGTGGGGCTAGAAAATCCCACCTCCGGCACCGCCACATTCGATGGCACCCCATTTCGCGAACTACCCGATCCCGCCTCCACAGTAGGCACCTTGCTTGATGCCAACTGGTTCCACCCCGGCCGCAGTGCTCGCGCGCACCTGGGCTATATGGCAGCACTCCAGGGAGTATCGATGAACCACGTCGATGACACCCTGGAGCGAGTCGGGCTCGGAAAGGTGGCGAAAAAGCGCATCGGGGGCTATTCGCTTGGCATGAAGCAGCGCCTGGGCCTCGCCTGCGCCATGATGGGACAGCCCAAGCACTTGCTTCTCGATGAACCCGTCAACGGCCTGGACCCTGAAGGCGTGCACTGGATGCGCGACCGCATCCGGGAATTCGCCGCCGGGGGATGCGCCGTGCTGGTGTCGTCCCACCTGCTTTCAGAAATGCAGCTCACGGCGGACCGCCTAGTGGTCATCGGCAAGGGCAAGCTCGTTGGTGAAGGAACGGTAGAAGAATTCGTCAATGCCTCCGGTGCTACCACCGTGGAGGTCGTGGTGGACCAGCCAGAAAAGCTGGCCCGCCTGCTGCACGATTCGCAGGCAGAGACCTCCTTTGATGGGGAGGTTCTGCGCATTACCGGCTTAGACCGCGACGAGGTCGGCCAATTGTGCTTTGACCACCGCATTCGCATCAGCAGCCTTGAGGTCAAGCATCCCTCCTTGGAAGATGCCTTCCTCGGTGCTACCGCAGACCACCTGGATTACCGCTCCGCATAACCCCCCGTTATCCGTTATCGAAAGGCAGAGTACGAGCCATGAACACCATCGTTTCTGAATCCCGCAAGATATTTTCCCTGCGCTCAACGTGGGTCTACCTCGCTATCATCACCGTTGGGCTAACAGCCGCCAACGTGCTGATGGGGGCTATCCGCACTGACGACAGCGCCCTCCAATCCTCCGACCTAGCCATCGGCGCCATCTTCGCCGTGGTCATCATGATCTTTTCCTCGGCCACGCTCGTCGGCGGCGACCTCCAAAAAGGCACCGTCGCCTGGAGCTACCTATCTACCAACCGGCGCATGCGGGTGCTCTCGAGCCAAATACTCGTCATCACCGTGGCCAACGTCGCCGCGGCGGCCCTGGCGGGCATACTCGGAATGTTATTTAACGCTGCGCTCGGCAGCTCGTATGACTTCTCTAGCTTCGTCCACTACCCGGATAATGCGGTGTTCCTTTTCACCTTCGTGGAATACATCGTCTACACCCTGCTCGCTACCGGCCTGGCATATATCCTGCGCAGCGGGACCTTTGCGGCCATGCTGCTGATAATCGAGTACTTCGTCATCGAAAGCGTGCTGACCTCGCTGGACATGGGCTGGGCCAAATACATCTTGCAGATTCTGCCCGATGCCAACCTGCGTACCTTTTTCCAAGGCCAAGACACCTTCGGCCTTATGGCCCCGCAATGGGCATCCGGCGTCATTGTCTTGGCCATGGTGGTGGCGGTCCTCGGCGGGGCCGCAGCCGTTCAGCGCCGCCGCGCCGTAGTTTAGGCTCCCCGCAGGCGCTCGCGCCTTATGGGGATACGACGAGGGTGAGCTCCCGTGAGCCGTGCGGTGGCTCCTCCACCGTCATCCCGGCCGCGCGGGCGATAGCGGCGACATCGGCGGCGCTGAAGGCATCGGCAGGCGAGAACGCCAGCTCCCGGGCCAGCAGGCCCTTGTAGTGCTTGTTAAAGTGGCTGACCACCTTGCGCGAGCCACCTGGTTGCACGCTTTCTACCCGCACCGTCACCGCCGAAGGCAGCCGGCCCAATTGCTGGTAGGTGCCCGAGCGGAGATCCACAACCAGCTCGTCGATGTTTTCTAGCGCCTGCGTTATCTGCTTGCCCCAAAAAGACTTCATGGTGTGACCGTCCAGCTTGGAACCGCCCGATAAGCGGTAATGGGGGATGGGGTCGTCCGCGCGCAGGAGGCCGAAGAGGGCATCGCCAATAGCAAGGCGGCTCCACGAGGGAAGGGTGGACGCCGAAAGTGCATCAAAAAGCACGCCAGTATAGCGCTCCACCGCTGGCATGGTGGGGGTGGTAAATAGCTGGCTGTTGGATTCGGCCTCACCGCGCAGCTTCTCCGAGAGCTTCAGCGCCACCATCGCCTCATCAATGGGAAGAGACTGCAGCTCAGCGGCGATTTCGCGCCGGGTATCGGTAAGTTCCGGAAAAGATAGGTTGGCAAAATCAAGCGGCTTTCCGGTGCCGCCATGGGCCTTGGTTTCTGAAGGAGGGAGGACAATGAGCATATAGCTAGGGTAGCGATGTATATTTTGACCATGATTACCCGCCTTTCTGAACTATTTCTCCGCACCCTTCGCGAGGACCCAGCCGATGCCGAGGTCCCCAGCCACAAGCTGCTGGTGCGTGCCGGTTACGTGCGCCGCGTCGCGCCGGGCATCTACACCTGGCTGCCGTTGGGTCTGCGCACCCTGCGCAAGATCGAAGACGTAGTACGCCAAGAAATGGACGCCATTGGCGGGCAAGAGATGCTTTTCCCGGCCCTGCTGCCGCGCGAGCCCTATGAAAAGACCAACCGGTGGGTGGAATACGGCCCCAACCTATTCCGGCTGCAGGACCGCAAGAATGCGGACTTGCTGCTCGGGCCAACACACGAGGAAATGTTCGCCAACGCCGTCAAGGACATGTATTCCTCGTACAAGGATTTCCCGGTCACCTTGTATCAGATTCAGACGAAGTACCGCGATGAGGAACGCCCCCGCGCCGGGGTGCTGCGCGGGCGCGAGTTCGTGATGAAGGATTCCTACTCCTTCGATATGAACGATGAGGGGCTCGATTCCTCCTACGCCCGCCACCGCAAGGCGTATCAGAATGTTTTTGACCGCTTAGAAATCGATTACGCCATTTGTAAGGCCACCTCTGGCGCGATGGGCGGGTCCGCCTCCGAGGAGTTCTTGGCGCTTTCTGAGGTGGGCGAAGACCTCTTCGTGCGCTCCACCGAGGGCGATTATGCGGCCAATGTAGAGGCGGTCGTGACCCAAGCGCCCCCAGAAAAAGATATTGCGGGCCAGCCCGCGGCGAAGGAGTACCGTACCCCGGATGCCGCCACCATTGAAGCGCTTGTGCACTGGGCGAAGACCGAGGACATCGCCGTCGACGGCCATGAGGTCCGAGCCGCCGATATCCTTAAATGCGTCATGGTGGAGGTAACCCACCCGGCGCTTGAGGACGCTGAAGAGAAGAAGGAATTAGCGGCCGTGCTGATTCCGGGCGATCGCGAACTAGATCCCAAGCGCCTTGAGGCAGCCTTAGAGCCTGCGGAATTCACCCTGGCCAGTGATAAGATTTTTGCGCAATACGATTTCTTGGAGCAGGGCTTTGTGGGCCCGCGCGCGCTGAACTCGAACGGCGTGAAGGTCTTTGCAGATCCCCGCGTGGTGAAGGGCTCTTCCTGGATCACCGGTGCCGATGCGCAAAACTGCTACGTCGTGGGCTGCGTGGCCGGCCGCGATTTCCACGTCGATGAGTTCGTGGAAGCAGCAGAGGTGAAAGAGGGCGATCCCGCACCGGATAACCAGGGCACCTTGGCCTTGCAGCGCGGCATCGAGCTGGGTCATATCTTCCAGTTGGGCCGCAAGTACACCGAGGCCTTTGACGTGCAAATCCTCGATGAAAACGGCAAGCGCGCCATCCCCACGATGGGCTCTTATGGCATCGGCATCTCCCGCATGCTGGCCGTGCTGGCAGAACAACGCCACGATGATAAGGGCCTGAATTGGCCGGTGGCGGTAGCGCCGTACCAGGTGCACGTGGCGGTGGCGAATAAGGATGCCGCGGCCATGGAGGCCGGCGATAAGCTGGTAGAAGAGCTATCCCAGGCGGGCCTTGAGGTGCTTTTCGATGACCGCCCCAAGGTCTCCCCGGGCGTGAAGTTCAAGGACGCAGAGCTACTCGGCATGCCGTTTGTGGCCATCGTGGGCCGCGCCTTCAAAGACGGCATCATCGAGCTGCGCATCCGCGGCCAAGAAACGCTGGAGGTACCTGCGGATGAGATCGTGGACAAACTCCTCGAGTTGGTGCGGGCCTAGCTTAAAGCACCGCGCTAAAGCCCGGCGCCTATAAGCACCGGCAGGGTAGCGTGGGAAGCATGAGACTTAATAAAAACGTGCTCCCCACAGCCCTTATCACGATGGGCACGCTGCATTTCCTGCGCGCCAAAACCTTCGAATCCATTGTGCCGCCACAGCTGCCGGGCTCGCCGCGGTTGTATAACTTCGCCTCCGGCGCCTGGGAGATAGCTACCGGTTATTTGCTCACCGATCGCGCCACCCGCGAATCCGGCGGCGCCTCTGCCGCGGCGCTATTTCTTGCCGTGTGGCCGGCGAATATGTATCACGCCTGGATCGAGCGCGATGCGCGATGGCCGAAGAAGCTCTATCACATCATTCGTCTGCCGCTGCAGATTCCGTTGATTCGCTACGCATGGAAGATCGCGCAGGGTAGGGCATAAAATCTAAAAAGAACCGACTTCCCAATTTTCCCAGGGAATAGATCCCAAGTGGAAAATGGGGGAGTCGGTTGCTTGCGCGATGCTGCGCTCAAGGCGGCATCACGCTACCGCTGTATAAGGAAGCCGATTAGCCGGCCACGGGGCCGCCGCAATTAGGCCATGCGCCAGCTCCCTGGGTGGCAAGGACGTTTTCAGCGATTTCAATCTGCTGTTCCTTGGTGGCTTGGTCAGCGGTGGGCGCGTACTGGGTGCCGCCGCTACCGGCCCAGGTTTGCTGCGAGAACTGCAGTCCGCCGTGGTAGCCGTTGCCGGTGTTGATGTGCCAGTCACCGCCGGATTCGCACGCGGCGACCTGGTCCCACGCGCTTTCCGGGGCGGCGTTGGCGGCAGGGGCGGCAATGCCCGCGATGCCCAACGTAGCTGCTGCCATAGTGAGCAAGGTCTTCTTAGTACGCATTGAGAAAGCACTCCTTCTCATTGTTTTGGCTCGTGGAATCTCCAACAAGCACGTAATCCACCAAATTACGTAGGGTCCGGAGGCATTAGCAATGAATATCGTCCTATAATTCGCTGATTTTTCACTGCCCGCCGGCCAGTGAATCTTCAGGCTGGGGATGTAAGGCAACGCTGGGCGCTATGCGGCCTGGGATTCGGCGGCGATGCCGATAAGCCAGTTCAGCCACTCCTGGTTTGGGCTTTCCTCTTGCGCCGCGGCCACTGCGGCAGCGTGCCACTTATCCGCGTCCTGCTCCATCAAGGTATCCAGGAATGCGGCAGCGGAATCCGCATCGCTGGGAAGCGTTGTTCCACCGGAGGAATAGGCAGGCTCCGGTTGCGGAACCTCACCGTTTTGGCTCAGCGCCTCTTGCAGTTGGTCGATGCGGTGGTGATGGAGGCTTAAGAGCTTATCGATGCGCCCCTCGGCAGCAGGATCGCTATAGGCCCGCGCGAAATCCAAGCCAAAGACCTGCTCGTATTCCCACTGCAGCAAATCGGTGGCGCTTTCGCGCTGGGGTTGGGAGAGCGTGGGGATATCGGGGGCATCGCCAGGCAGCCAGGCATTGAGCGTAATGGCCTGTTGGGTAACTATCGGCCGCGACTCAGAACTGACCTCATCGGCGGCTTCCGTGGTGGCCGAGGCGGCCTCCTCTAGCACCTGGGAGGAATCTGTGGCAGGAGGTGCCTGCGTGGGCCGTTCCACCTCACAGCTGTGCGGGACATTGCCTTGGTCATCGGTGCCGCAGAGGCGCGCAATTTCCGCAAACAGCGCATCGGCCTGGGAGCTGCGCATATCCGCGGCTTCATCGTCGACCCCTTGGAGGGCGAGTCCATCGCTCGCGGCGGCCACGGCGAGGCGCTCGAGTGCGTCTTCTGGGCGCGGGCCAAAATAGTCGACGACGGAATCGACTGCGGAACAACCCGCAAGCGCGGGCAGGGTGGCAGTCGAGGCTACACAGGTTAAAGCAATACGTCGGCGGTTCACCCAAAAGACTGTACCTCGAAGGACGTAGGCTAGTGGGCATGGCTTTCCCAGATGCACAACAATTAACTGATTTGCTCCAACCTCGCCTTGCAGCCCGCGGGCTCGACGTGGAGGATATTAAAACCACCAAGGCGGGAAAGAAATCACAGGTCATCATCCGCATCGATGGTGATAAGCGGCCTAGCTCCGATGTCTTGGAAGAGGTCTCCGACGATATCTCGGCCTTCTTCGATGAGAAAGAGGAAACGGGTGAGCTGAATTTTGGCGCCGGATATACCTTGGAGGTCTCCACCCCAGGCGTGGATCTGCCGCTGACCGCACCGCGCCACTGGCGCCGCAATCAGGGGCGGAAGGTGACCTTTAATCGCGGCGATGACAAGAGCCACACCGCGCGCATCGGTGCGCTCAACGCGGCCGAAGATGCCGTTGTCCTTATCACCTCTGAGAAAAACGAGGTGCATACAGAAGTGGAGCGATTGGAAAACATTGCCCACGCAGTGGTAGAAATTGAATTTGCACAGCCATCACAGCGTGAGCTAGACGCCGTGCACCAGCCATTTGCAGAAGCCGAGAGCTAACCGGCAATCGAGAGGACAGACAAGTGAATATTGATCTTGAGGCACTTCGCACCATCGAATCCGAACGACAGGTCCCCGTCAATGACCTGTTGGAGGCGATTGCGAGTGCCTTGTTGTATTCCTACCTGGATTACCGCGAATCCACCGCGGAGGGTAAGGCCGAAGGCACCAAGTCCCGGGTAGACATCGATACCACCACCGGTGCCGTCAGCGTCATCGTTACTGAGCGTGACCCCGAAACCGGGGAAGTAACCAGTGAGTACGATGACACCCCGGATAACTTTGGCCGCGTGGGTGCACGCGCCGTACGCGAAGCCATTTTGCGCAAGCTGCGCGAGGCCGAAGCCGAGCGCACCTTTGATTCCTATTCGGAGCTTAGCGGGCGCGTTGTCAGTGGCATCGTCCAGCGCGATGCGCATGCCAATGCCCGCGGCATCGTCGTGGTCCAGCTCGGCTCTGAACTGGAATCGCAGGACGGCATCCTGCTTCCCGCAGAACAAATCCCCGGGGAAAAGCTGCAGCACGGTGACCGCATCAAGGCTTATGTGGTGGGGGTAAACCGCAATGGCGCCAATGTGCAGATCAACTTGTCCAGGACCCACCCGGAGCTGGTGCGCGGTCTTTTTGAACTGGAAGTTCCGGAAGTTGCGGATGGCAGCGTGGAAATGATCGCCATTGCCCGCGAAGCTGGGCACCGCTCGAAGGTCGCCGTCATCGGTCATGCGAAGGGCCTGAACGCCAAGGGTGCGTGCATCGGCCCGCGCGGCCAGCGCGTGAATAACATCATGCGCCAGCTGGGTGGGGAAAAAATCGACATCATCGATTACAGCGAGGATCCCACCGTGTATGTGGGCAATGCTTTGGCCCCCTCGAAGGTGATCAAGGTGACCGTGCTCGATAGTGAAGAGCAGGTGGCGCGCGTCATCGTCCCTGACTATCAGCTATCCCTTGCCATTGGTAAGGAAGGCCAGAACGCGCGCCTAGCCGCCCGATTGACCGGATGGAAGATCGATATTCATTCAGACGCGGACGCGAATTAAGGAATTGCGGATATATAGCGTAGGCTAGTAAACGGCCCAGATGCAGAAAGGGACATGAAGACGCAGCGAAAGTTAAGGAGTTCGATGTCGCAGACTCAACGGCTTCGTACTTGCATCGCTACGCGTCAACGCATGCCCGATACGGAGTTGCTGCGGGTGGTCATTGATGCCAATGATCCCCACGGCAGCCGTGCGGTGGCGGATCCATTCCGGCGGCTTCCCGGCCGCGGCGCATGGATTAGCCCCACGCTTTCTGCACTCGAGCTAGCTGAGCGCAAACATGCTTTCAAGCGCGCGCTCCGCACGTCCGCATCCGTGGACACAGGTCAGGTACGTAGGTACTTGGAAGCACAGTGCGAAAATGTACAGGGCGAAAAAGTACCGTGTGCGGAACAACCTGCACAAGATTCGTACACACCAGAGTTAAAAAGGAAGACCGAACACTGATGAGCGCACAACGATGAAGCATCAGCGATGAAAGTCCAGAACGTTTAACTAGGAGTCAGGCCAGTTTTTCGCGGCCTTGGCTCCTAGGCGATACCAAGAGGAGACAAGTGCCCGGAAAGCTACGTGTTCACGAGTTGGCAAAACAGCTCGGAGTAACCAGCAAGGAACTGCTCGCCACCCTGAAGGAACAAGGCGAGTTCGTTAAAACCGCATCCTCGACCATCGAACCACCGGTGGTCAAGAAGATGCGTGCTCACTATGAAGCACAGTCCGGTGGCGATGCCACCGAAGGCAAGGCAGACAAAGCTGAGAAGGCTGCCAAGCCCGCTAAGCCCGGCCAGGGCAACGCCAAGAAGCCGGCATCGTCTGCGCCGAAGCCAGGTCAAGGTGCACAGGGCGGCGCGAAATCCGCTGCGCCGAAGCCCGGCGCCCCTAAGCCAGGTACACAGGCACCGAAGCCATCCGACGCTGCGCCGAAGCCCGGCGCAGGGTCCGCTAAGGCTGCCCCCAAGCCAGGTCAGGCAGCACCAAAGCCAGGCGCTGCCGCTGGAAAGACAGCGCCAAAGCCTGGCCAAGGTGCACCGAAGCCAGGCCAGAACGCGGGTCAAGGCGATGCCAAGAAGTCGGGCGAGCGCCCGACCCCAGGCAACGCCATGCCGCGACCGATGCCTAAGCCCGGCGGATCCCGCCGCGTGGCCAATAACCCATTTTCCACGGGTGGCGGGGACAACCGCCCAGGCCCACGCCCCGGTGGCTCTAAGGGCCAGCGCGGCAACCGCCCCGGCGATAACCGTGGTGGAAAGCGCGGCGGCCGCAACGAAGGCGGTAATAACCGTCAGGGCCAGGATCAGAACCAAGGCCAGGGTGGCGGCGGTGGACGTCGTCCATCGCCTGCCATGATGCCTTCGCATCCGAACCCAGCCTCGATGCCGTCCAAGGCACCGAGCGGTGGCGGACGCGGTGGCCGCGGTCGCGGTGGCCACGGCGGACCTGGTGGTCCAGGTGGCCCAGGTGGCGGTCGTCCCGGCGGCTTCCGCGGTGGACGCGGTGGGCGTCGCGGCGGTACCGCCGGTGCATTCGGCCGTCCAGGTGGCGCACCACGCAAGGGCAAGAAGTCGAAGCGGCAAAAGCGCCATGAGTTTGAAGAGCAGCAGAAGCACGTCGTAGGCGGCGTCCGCTTGCCAGATGGCAAGGGGCAGACCGTCCGCCTGCGCCGCGGCGCTTCGCTGTCTGACTTCGCGGAGAAGATCGGTGCCGATCCAGCAGCATTGGTGCAGGCACTGTTCAACCTGGGTGAGATGGTCACCGCAACCGCATCCGTATCGGAAGATACGCTGCAGCTGCTCGGTGACGAGATCAACTACAAGGTAGAGGTCGTCTCCCCAGAAGACGAGGACCGCGAGCTGCTCGAGTCCTTCGACCTGCAATTCGGCGAGGACGAAGGCGGCGAAGAGGCCCTCGAACATCGCCCTCCAGTCGTCTCCGTCATGGGCCACGTTGACCACGGTAAGACCCGCCTGTTGGATACCATCCGTAAGACCAATGAGGCAGCCGGCGAGGCCGGCGGTATTACCCAGGGAATCGGTGCTTACCAGACCACGGTTGACGTGGATGGCGAGCGCACCATTACCTTCCTGGATACCCCTGGTCACGAGGCCTTTACCGCCATGCGTGCCCGCGGTGCGAAGTCCACCGACTTGGCCATCTTGGTTGTCGCCGCCGATGACGGCGTCATGCCACAGACGGTTGAGGCCATCAACCACGCCAAGGCTGCCGATATCCCGGTTGTCGTGGCCGTGAACAAGGTGGATAAGCCGGAGGCCCAGCCGGAAAAGATCCGTGGCCAGCTCACGGAGTATGGCTTGGTGCCTGAAGAGTACGGCGGCGACACGATGTTCGTGGATATCTCTGCTAAGCAGGGCCAGAACATCGACCAGCTGCTGGAGTCTGTCATCCTGACTGCCGATGCCGCCCTCGAGCTCACGGCTAACCCAGAGATGGATGCCCAGGGCGTGGCCATCGAGGCCCACTTGGACCGCGGTCGCGGCCCGGTGGCTACGGTCATCGTTCAGCGCGGTACGCTGCACGTCGGCGATTCCATCGTGGTAGGCGATGCGCATGGTCGCGTGCGCCGCATGCTCGATGAGTTTGGCGAGGACGTTAAGGAAGCCGGTCCTTCCCGCCCGGTACAGGTACAAGGCCTGTCCGGCGTGCCGGGTGCTGGCGATAACCTGCTCGTGGTCGATGATGACCGTGTGGCCCGCCAGATTGCCAACCAGCGCGATGCTCGTAAGCGTTCTGCTTTGCAGGCAAAGCAGCGCAAGCGCGTGTCCCTGGAGGATCTGGACAAGGTATTGCAGGAGACTTCGACCCTCAACCTCATCCTCAAGGGCGACAATGCCGGCTCCGTCGAGGCGCTGGAAGATGCCCTGTTGGATATCAAGACCGAGGACGAAGTCGAGCTCAACATCATCGACCGCGGTGTTGGTGCCGTAACGGAGACCAATATTTCCTTGGCCGCCGCTTCCGATGCCGTCATCATTGCCTTCAACGTTCGCGCGGAGGGCAAGGCCACGGAAATCGCCACCCAAGAGGGCGTGGATATCCGCTACTACACGGTTATCTACAAGGCCATCGAGGAAGTCGAGGCCGCTCTCAAGGGCATGCTCAAGCCGATTTACGAGGAACGCGACACCGGTGCGGCCGAAATCCGCGCCCTGTTCAAGTCCTCCTCGGTGGGTACCATCGCAGGCTGTATGGTCACCGATGGCAAGGTTGTCCGTAACGGCAAGGTTCGCTTGCTCCGCGATAACAACGTCATTACTACCGATGCCAAGATCGAGTCCCTGCGTCACGAGAAGGACGACGCGACCGAGATCAAGGCCGGCTATGAGTGCGGTATGGTGCTGTCCTACCCGGATATCCAGGTAGGCGATATCATCCAGGCTTATGAAGAAGTCGAGGTACCGCGCGACTAGTCGCTGCTAGTTACGGCCCGCTGTACGTGCCCGCCTTGAGGGCCTTTCTCCACGGAGTTTGGCCATTAGGTGAGGCAGGTATCACGGGCCGTTTCGCGTTTTCGCGTGCGGGATTTTCAAGCGGTTTCCATTGGGTGCGGTGAGTTACTAAACTGGTAGTTTCTGATACCGCGACACGGTAATTTAGGAATAAATTTTTCCCCTTTAGCTTGGAGGTTCTCATGGTCGATCACGCACGTGCGGCGCGGCTAGCAAAACGAATTCAGGAAATCGTGGCTAGCGCGATTGAGCTGCAGATTAAGGATCGCCGCCTGGAGATGGTCACCGTGACCGACGCCCGCGTCACCGGTGATTTGCACGACGCTACCGTCTTTTACACGGTGCGCGGCCACGATATCGAGGCAGAACCCGATTATGACCAGGCTGAGGAAGCACTCAAGCGCGCGAAGGGGCAGTTGCGCAAGATCGTTGGCGATCAGCTCTCCGTGCGCTTTACCCCAACCCTGACTTTTGAGCTCGATACCGTCCCAGAGGCCTCCGCGCACATGGAAGAGCTTTTGGCGCGCGCTCGGGCTCGCGATGAAGAGCTAGCGAAGCTGAAGGAAAATGCCCAGCCCGCGGGTGAGGCCAACCCATATAAGACCTCCGATGAAGACGAGGCTTAAGTGACCCGCAAGGAATATCAGGACGCAGTCGATGCCATCTCCGGCGCGCAAAGCATCTGTATTATCACCCACTTGCGCCCGGATGCCGATGCCATTGGTTCGGCCACGGCACTGCTCTTAGCCATGCAGCAAAGCGGGAAGGATGCCTGCGCGGTCATCGGCCAGGATAAGGACTTTGCGCCTAACCTTTACTCCATTCCAGGAGCGGATCAGGTCAAGGTTACCCGAGAGCTACCGCAGGGCTATGACGTTTATGTCACCGTGGATTGCGGGTCGATCGACCGCACCGGCCTATTTTCCGCAGACATCGCCGAGCTGGCGGCGGCAGGGCGCGTGTTGTGCATCGATCACCACTCATCCAATCCTGGATTTGGCTCCGTGAACTTGGTTGATTCAGAGTGCGAGTCCACCACGGTGGCCATCTTGACCATCCTGGACATGCTGTCGGTGCAGATAGAAAACACCATCGCGCATTGCCTGTACGTCGGCCTTTTGACCGATACGGGTAGTTTCCGGTGGGGCAGGCCCGCCATGCACGATGTGGCCACCCGTTTGATGCACTATGGCCTGGACACCAAGCAGATCGCCACGGATTTACTCGATGCCACGACCCCTGATGATCTGCAGATGGTCGGCCGCGTGCTCGCGGGACTGCGCATTGAACATGCCGGTGAGCTGGGCATAGGTATCCTCATCGCGGGCCTAGCCGATATCGAAGGTCATTCGGACTCCGCAGTGGAATCCCTGGTGGATTTCGTGCGCGCCCTTGAGGGCACGCAGTTGGGCGTGGTCTTTAAGGAGCAGTCGGCCGGGATTTGGGCGGTATCGCTGCGTTCGACGGCGATTAATTGCGCAGAACTTGCAGCCCAATTTGGCGGCGGCGGGCATGTTCCGGCTGCCGGGTACATGACACAGGGAAGCGAAGAAGCCATCGTTGCGGAGCTGGTGAGTGCCATCGATGAGCACTAGGCAGTCAACCCCCACGACAGTAAGCGCACGCGAGGTCTTTGGCCTCGCGTTTCCTGCGCTTGGCGTCCTGGCCGCGATGCCGCTCTACCTCCTGCTCGATACCGCAGTGGTGGGGCGCTTGGGTGCCCAGGAACTGGCTTCGCTCGCCGCGGCAACCACGATCCATACCGTGGTGACCACGCAGCTGACCTTCTTGTCCTACGGCACTACGGCCCGCTCGTCCCGCCTGTTTGGCGCTGGAAAGCGCGCCGAGGCTGTAGCGGAAGGCGTGCAAGCTACCTATGTGGCTTTAGGCGTCGGCGGGCTTTTGGCCATTATTATGTGGATCTTCGGCGGCGTATTTGCCCAGTGGCTTACCGGAGATCCCACTACGGCGGCCGGCACCGCGCTGTGGCTGCGGATTGCCGCGCTGGCCATTCCCGTAACACTGGTGGAAATGGCCGGAAATGGCTGGATGCGCGGCGTACAAAATACCAAGAAGCCGCTCTATTTCACCCTCGCCGGAATGATTCCCGGCGCCATTGCTGTACCCGCATTCGTGTACTGGTGGGGCCTTGCCGGTTCTGCCATCGCCACCGTAATGGGAATGAGCATTATCGCGAGCCTCTTCGTGCGCGAGCTGTATAAACAGCACGAAGGCTCGTGGGCATTTCGTTGGCACATCGTGCGCGAACAGCTCATCTTGGGCCGCGATCTGATCTTGCGCTCCGCCAGCTTCCAGGTGGCCTTTCTTACCGCCACGGCCGTGGTGTCCCGCGTGGGCACTGCGGCCTTGGGTGGCCACCAAATCATGATGCAGCTGTGGAATTTCATGTCGCTGATTTTGGACTCCCTGGCTATTGCCGCCCAGGCCTTGACCGGCGCAGCTTTGGGCGCTGGTTCGGCGCGCCACGCGCGCAGCGTGGGAAGCAAGGTAGTGATGTATTCCACCATCTTTTCCGCCTTCCTCGCCTTGGTTTTCGCCGCCGGGGCCGGGGTCATCCCGCGCGTGTTTACCTCCTCGCAGGAGGTCATTGATGCCATGAGCCAACCGTGGTGGATCCTCGTTGGCATGGTCATCGCCGGCGGCGTGGTCTTTGCCCTCGACGGTGTTTTGCTGGGAGCAGGGGACGCGGCATTCCTGCGCAGCCTGACTATCGCCTCGGTTCTTCTGGGATTTTTGCCCGGCGTGCTCCTCGCTCATGCCATGGGCACGGGCCTTACCGGTGTGTGGTGCGGCTTGGCCGCGTTCATTTCCTTCCGCCTGATTGGCGTGGTCTACCGCTTCTATTCTATGAAATGGGCTGTAATAGCAGAGTAGTACCTGCGCTACAGTGGCTGTAGCGAGTAATAACAGCACTTTAGAAGATGAATGAGGAAGGCGGGTGGGAGCGGCAATGCCAACGTTATGGGCAGTAGCAGACCTGCACGGCGCGATCAGTGACAACTTTGCGCGCATTGCAGAGCTAGCCCCACCAGATCCCGCAGATTGGCTCATTGTGGCAGGCGATGTTGCAGAGCGCAGCGAGCTTATCGTGCGCATCTTGCGGGACTTGGCCGCGCGCTATGACACCGTTATTTGGGCGCCGGGCAATCACGAGTTATTTTCCCGTTCCCAAGACCAGTACAAGGGGCGCGAAAAATACGATCACCTGGTTGCCGCCTGCCGGGAGATCGGCGTTATCACCCCGGAGGACCCTTACCCGGTCTTTAACGGAATAACGATCGTGCCACTTTTTACCCTGTATGACTACAGCTTCCGCCCACCGGGGACCTCGGTGGAAGAAGCGGTGCAGCAGGCGCGCGCCAAAAAGCTTGTCATGACCGATGAGGTAGCTATCGCCCCTTTTGTAGACGTGCGCGCGTGGTGTTGGGACCGCTTGGCGTATTCCATTAAGCGTTTATCCCGAGTGCAGGGCCCAACCATCTTGATCAACCACTGGCCATTGGTGCAAGAGCCCACGATGGTGCTGCGCTTCCCGGAAATCGCCCTGTGGAGCGGCTCGCGCCATACGCGTTCGTGGCCGCGTCGATACAAGGCAGAGGCAGTCATTTACGGCCACCTGCACATGCCCTCAAAGATGAATGTGGATGGGGTAGACCATATCGAAGTCTCCCTAGGTTACCCGCGCGAATGGCGTAACCAGCCGCACCGTATTGCCTGGCCATACCCAGTTACCTCAACCTTTGGGGAGGTGAATTAATGCTTTATCCCGACCTATTCCCAGAAACTACCCGTTATTGCTATGTGCGTACGGATGCCCGCGAGTCCGATCTGCTCAACTATGAGCATCTTGACCCTAAAGAACAGTCCATAGTCTCGCACGCGGTTGATATCCGGAAATCCGAATTTGGCGATGCCCGCTGGTGTGCGCACCAGGCCCTGCGCGAGCTGGGCTTTACAGGCTCGAACCCGATCCTGCGCGGGGAGCGGGGCATGCCGCTGTGGCCCGAAGGATTTATTGGATCCATGACGCATACGGAGGGCCTGCGCGCAGCGGTGGTGGCCTCCACCATGGATTTTCGCTCCATTGGCCTTGATGCGGAGCCGGCGCAGCGCCTGCCCGATCACGTCTTGACCATGATCGCTCGGGCCGGGGAAATGCCGCAGCTGCCGCGCCTAGAAAAGGCGGGGGTGCACTGCCCAGACCGCCTGCTGTTTTGCGCCAAGGAGGCGACCTATAAGGCGTGGTTTCCCATGACACATCGGTGGCTCGATTTCGATCAAGCAGAGATCGATATCCGCGAGGATGGCACCTTCATTTCCTATATCCTAGCCCGCCCCACGCCAGTGCCGTTTATCACCGGGAAGTGGATTCTAGAGGGCGGTTATGTCGTGGTTTCTACGCTGGTTCCGGCCCTTGATTTTTCAGCCTGAACAGAAACCCGCTCAGATCTCCTCGAGCAATGCCCTCAGCCACCGACTTAGAGGGTGGACGGCCGCGCCACAAAGACCGTGGCCAGCCTTTTGCCCTTCTCCTTAATGAGCGCGATGGCCTGGCCATTGGGGGCTACCGCCGCATGAACCCCGGACAGCCCGCGCGGCTCTAACCATTTGCCCATCGCTAAAGCGGCGGCCTCGTCCTCGGTGACGGGCAGGACGGGGAAACTGCGCTTGAGCGCCTCATCGAGGCTCAAGGATAGGCTGGGGTTTTCGGCAAGATCGTCGAGCATGTGGGCATCGGCAAGCGCAAAGGGCCCCACCGTAGTGCGGCGCAGGGCGGTTAAATGCCCGCCGACGCCCAGGGCCTCGCCCATATCGCGCGCCAAGGAGCGGATATAGGTGCCGGAGGAACACTCCACGGATACATCGAGGTCAATAAAATCGCCCTCGGCGCGCAGGTCATGAATATCAAAGCTGTGGACGGTGACCGGGCGGGTCGGGATATCTACCTCTTTGCCCTCCCGCACCAATTCATGCGCCCTTTTGCCTTTGATCTTGATGGCGGACACCGCGGCGGGCTTTTGCATAATCTCGCCGGTCAATGCGGCAACTTCGGCCTCGATGGCGGAACGGTGCAGTGCGGCCGCAGGCTTGCCCCAGCGAAATTCGCCCTCGGCATCATCGGTGGTGGTAGAAGCGCCGAGGCGGATGGTAGCTGAATAAGACTTGGTGGAGGCGACCATGTGCGCGAGGAATTTGGTGCCGCGTTCGATGCCGAGGACCAGCACCCCTGTCGCCATGGGATCCAGGGTGCCGGCATGGCCGACCTTTTTAGTGTGAAAATACCTGCGTAGGCGGTTAACAACATCGTGAGAGGTCATGCCGGCAGGCTTATCAACGATGACAAGTCCGGAATGTGCGAGCGCATCAGTCATAGGGTACAAGTCTATGCTCTACGATGGATTTCGTGGATATTTGTTACGGAATCGATGACATCCCCGCGGATGTGGGGCCGACCTCGGTAACCATTGGCGTCTTCGATGGCTTGCACCGCGGCCACCAACAGCTCGTTTCTGCCTGCGTGGAGCATGCGCGGGCGAATAATCAGGTCCCCGTCATGGTGACCTTTGACCCGCACCCGGTCTCGGTTTTCTTGCCGGAGCGCGCCCCGGTGTCCGTGGTGAGCTTCGAGCGCAGGCTGGAGCTCGCGGAAGAAATGGGCATCGAGATGGTGCTTGTCATTGACTTCACCAAGGAGCTTGAGGGCGTGGAACCGCGGCCCTATGTGCGCGACCTCTTGGTGGGAAAACTCCATGCGCAGCACGTGGTGGTGGGGGAGAACTTTACCTTCGGCGCTGGTGCCAGCGGCACCGCGGAAGCCATGCGGCAGCTGGGCGAGGAGTTTGGATTCAGCGTCGATATCATCCCGCTGCTGGATGAAGACGGCGTTCAGATTTGTTCCACCTATATTCGCCAGAGCCTGTCCCGGGGCGCAATAGAATCGGCGAATTGGGCGCTTGGCCGGCACTTTACGGTGACCGGACCCGTGGTGTGCGGTGCGGGGCGCGGCGGCAAGGAGCTGGGCTTTCCTACGGCCAACCAGTATTTCCCGGATACCGTTGCCATTCCCGCGGACGGTGTCTATGCCGGTTGGTTCATTGTGCATTCTGATTCGCCCCTCGATGGGGATATGCAGCCCGAAGTAGCCTATGCTGCGGCGATTTCCGTCGGTACGAATCCCACTTTTGGTGATGAAGAGCGGTCCGTGGAGTCTTTTGTCTTGGACCGCGATGCCGATCTTTATGGCTATGAGGCAACTGTGAAATTCGTGGGCCACCTGCGCGATATGGTGAAGTTCCATTCCGTCGATGAGCTTTTGGAAGCCATGGCCCAAGACGTCGCAGCCGCCCGCACGGTGCTGGCTGCCGATGCCCGTGCGCAGGGCTGCGATAGCGAAGACTATTTCTTAAAGGAGAAGTAAATGAAGGCCATCCTCGATCTTGATACCGGCATTGATGATGCTTTGGCCTTGGCTTATGCCCTGGCCCACCCCGATCTTGAGCTCATTGGAGTGACCTGCACTTATGGCAACGTCACGGTGCCGCTGGCGGTGCGCAATACCCTGGCGCTGCTGGAATTGCTAGATAGGCCCGATATCCCGGTCTTTGCCGGCCCCAGCCCGGACGGTTTCCAGCCCAGCGAGATTTCCTCGTTCATTCACGGCCAGAATGGCGTGGGCGAGGTCGCGCTTACCCCGTCCGATAAGACCGAGGACGCCCAGTCGGCCACGGATTTCCTCTTGCAGGCCGTGCGCGATTACGGTGATGACCTGGTCATTATTCCCACAGGTCCGTCGACGACCATCGCCCAGGCTATGCTTGCCGATGCCACCTTTGCCGCCAACGCCCACATCGTCATGATGGGCGGGGCGCTGACCGTTCCTGGCAACGTCTCCGCGTGGGCAGAGGCCAATATTTCCCAAGACCCGGATGCCACCGATTACCTCTTCCGACACAGCCAAGATGTCATCATGGTCGGCCTTGATGTCACCTTGCGCACCCTCTTGACGGAAAAAGAAACCGCGCGCTGGCGGGCAACCGGAACGACCGCGGGCGAGGTTTTCGCCGATATGGTGGATTACTACATTCGCGCTTATGCCACCACGGCTCCTCACCTGGGCGGTTGCGGCCTGCACGATCCGCTGGCCGTGGCGGTAGCCGCAGATCCGTCGTTGGTAGAGGTCATCGAAACCAATATGAAAACGGATACGCAAGGCCCCACCCGCGGGCGCACCATTGCCGATGAAACCCGGCTGAGCCAGGAACCTACCGCGAAGGTGGCCGTGGGCGTGGACAACGAGCGCTTTGTCCGTGAATTCGTGGACCGCCTCGAGGAACTTTTCCGCACGGTGGGCGCCAAGTAGTGCAGCGTTTTGATTTGCCACGCTAATTGGCTGTAAGATGACCAGTTGGCTTAGCGACTGTGGTTCACGACAGTTGCGGCACGCGGAGCTCGCCACGGCGGCGCTGCGCGTTGAAGAATAGTGTGGACTGAAATAAAGGAGAAATACTCATGGCATTGACCACTGAGAAGAAGGCCGAAATCCTCAAGGAGTACGGCCTGCACGAGACCGACACCGGTTCCCCCGAGGCACAGGTTGCCCTGCTGACCTCCCGCATCAACACTTTGACGGAGCACCTGAAGTTCCACAAGCACGATCACCACTCCCGTCGTGGTCTGCTGCTGATGGTTGGTCGTCGTCGTGGCCTGCTGAAGTACTTGGCAGAAAACAACGTGGATCGTTACCGTGATCTGATTTCCCGCCTGGGCCTGCGCCGCTAATTGCGACGCGGCTGCAGCCGAATTTTTCCCCTTGCCCTGCGGCAAGGGGAATTAGTGGTTTTATACCCTCTTAATCCTTGTAGGGAGCAGGGGCGATTGCGGTTGCCGTAGCTCAGAAGTGCGGAATCTCTGTTAGAATTTTCACCGTTGTCAAAAACAATGTGGAAAAGGCGGCACCGACGATCGCCTAAAACATTCAAGGAGAATTACTAGATGAGCGTTCAGAACTCCGTAGAGTTCAATATCGATGAAGAATTCGGTATTACCGAAGCTATCGCCGTCCTCGACAACGGGGACTTTGGCACCCGCACGGTACGTTTCGAAACCGGCCAGCTGGCCCGCCAAGCAGATGGTTCCGTAACTACGTACCTCGATGATGACACGATGCTGCTGGCCACCACGACTGCCTCGAACCAGCCGCGCGAGAACTTTGACTTCTTCCCACTTACCGTGGACGTGGAAGAGCGCATGTACGCAGCCGGCAAGATCCCCGGCTCCTTCTTCCGCCGCGAGGGGCGTCCCTCCACCGAGGCCATCTTGGCCTGCCGCCTCATCGACCGCCCGCTGCGCCCCACCTTTGTCAAGGGCCTGCGCAACGAAGTGCAGGTGGTCATCACCGTCCTGTCGCAGGACCCAGAAGAGTACTACGACGTCGTAGCCATCAACGGCGCGTCCGCAGCAACCCAGCTTTCCGGCCTGCCGGTCTCCGGCGCCGTCGGCGGCGTGCGCATGGCGCTCATCGCTGATGACAAGCACCCAGAAGGCCAGTGGGTGGCGTTCCCGAACCACGAGCAGCACGAGCGCGCGCTGTTTGAAATGGTGGTCGCAGGCCGCATCGTTACTAAGGGCCGTAAAGAAGACGTCGCCATCATGATGGTGGAAGCTGGCGCCGGCACCAACGTTGCTGAGCGCATTGCCGATGGCGCCCCGGCACCGCAAGAAGCCGCCGTTGCCGAGGGCCTCGAGGCAGCCAAGCCGTTCATTAAGACCCTGTGTGAGGCCCAGAACGGCCTGGCAGAGCGCACCGCCAAGGAGACCCAGGAGTTCCCGCTCTTCCCAGCGTATGAAGACGATGTCTTCGCCGCCGTGGAAAAGGCCGCTTCCAAGAAGCTGGAGAGCTTGCTGACGATCCCGGGCAAGCAGGAGCGCGACGAGGCCACGAACGAACACATGGAGCAGGTCGAACAAGACCTGCTGCCGCAGTTTGCTGACCTGGAAGAGGCAGTGGCCTCCAAGCAGATTCGCGCTGCTTATAACGAGGTCATGAAGAAGATCGTGCGCCGCAAGATCTTGACCGATGGCTTCCGCATCGATGGCCGCGGGCTAACCGATATCCGCGACCTGTCCGTTGAAGTTGACTTGGTACCACGCGCGCACGGTTCTTCCTTGTTCGAGCGCGGTGAGACGCAGATCCTCGGTGTCACCACCCTGGATATGTTGAAGATGGAGCAGCAGATCGACTCGCTTACTCCTATCGAGTCCAAGCGTTACATGCACCACTACAACTTCCCGCCATTTTCTACCGGTGAGACCGGCCGCGTGGGCTCACCCAAGCGCCGCGAAATCGGCCACGGTGCGCTCGCCGAGCGCGCCCTGCTTCCGGTCATCCCGTCGCGCGAGGATTTCCCGTATGCCATCCGCCAGGTCTCTGAGGCACTCGGCTCCAATGGTTCCACCTCCATGGGCTCAGTCTGCGCATCCACCCTGTCCCTCTACAACGCGGGTGTTCCGCTCAAGGCGCCGGTAGCCGGCATCGCCATGGGCTTGGTCTCCGGTGAGGTCAAGGGCAAGGAAAAGTTCGTGGCACTGACCGATATCCTCGGCGCCGAAGATGTCTTCGGCGACATGGACTTCAAGGTTGCAGGTACCTCCGAATTCATCACTGCGTTGCAGCTGGACACGAAGCTGGACGGCATTCCTTCTAAGGTCTTGGCCCAGGCGCTCGAACAGGCCCGCGATGCCCGCGCGACCATTCTGGAAACCATGGCTGAGGTCATCGATTCCCCAGATGAGATGTCTGGCCTAGCCCCGAAGATCACCTCGGTGAAGATTCCGGTCAACAAGATCGGTGAGCTCATCGGCCCTAAGGGCAAGACCATCAACCAGATCACCGAAGATACCGGTGCTGATGTCTCGATTGAGGACGATGGCACGGTCTACATCTCTGCAGTTACTGGCGAGGCCGCAGACGCTGCGATCGAAAAGGTTAACTCCATTGCCAACCCGCAGTTGCCCAAGGTGGGCGAGCGCTTTCTCGGCACGGTAGTCAAGACCGTTCCATTCGGCGCCTTCGTTTCCTTGACCCCAGGCCGCGATGGATTGATCCACATCTCCAACCTGGGTGGGGACGAGCGCATCGAGAAGGTCGAAGATGTCGTAAACGTTGGCGATAAGGTACAGGTAGAAATCGCGGATATTGATAACCGCGGCAAGATCTCCTTGGTGCCAGTAGAGGACTAATCCCTCAGACGCTCTTTAGAGCAGTGGCCCTGTTTCCCGGATATGGTGGGAAACAGGGCCATTTTCTATGCCTGCGCCGTGATCACTTAGTTTTGGAAATCAAGCACGAGGCGTTTGGGGTTCTGCAAGAAGGTCACGGAATAAGGCGTTTGCTTCTTTAACCCGATGACCAACTGCGTTTGCGCCTCGAAGGTGGTGGTGTAGTTGATCTCTTGCACGACACCGGCACCTGGGGTGATGCCAGAATCCATGAACCTTTGCTCTAACTCTGGTGTTGATGGCCACGGGGTGCCCTCGATACCAAGATTGAGGAATGTAGCGCCTTTGACCTCGACCGGAAGTCCCGATGCCTGGTGGGCGGGCTGATCCGTATAGGTAGTAAACCACCCGGCTTCGCCGTCACCTTCAAGATCAACCACGACGCGGGTAAAAGAGTCATGCGCGGCTACCCGTATCCCAGTGGGAACGAGGCCACCCAGGCCAGGAGGCAGGTGGCGCTGATCCTCGAGGGAGGGCGTGCCCATGCCGCCGAAAGCAGGTTTTGGATCATTGCCCTGCGCGTGTTGCTGATGATGGCTTAACGGGGCAGTGTCTTCTACCGTCTTGGTTGGGTCATCGGCGGTGTTCGTTGTGGAAGGCTCTGATTTCTTTGCCGAAGACGTGGTCGATTCCGCCGTGGAGCTGGTGGATTCCTGCTGCGTAGCGAATGAGGCATCGGCGGCCTCGTCATCGCTGGGGTTAGCGCAAGCAGCCAGCGAGAGCATGCAGCTCATGCCGGCGCCAGCAGCGATAACGCGGGTGAGAGTAGATCGAGACATTGTGACCACTTCCTAGGTTGTCTACCTTGTTGTCTCTTTCAATTCTACCGGTACACAAGTGGCCCAACTGGGGAAGTGATGCAATTGTTGTACAAGGGAAACTAGCGAAGGTGTGGCCTAACGCTTCAATTGGACGAGCTGGATGAGGTTACCCACGGTATCGTCAAAGACTGCGATAATGGAGGGGCCAACGTCGGTGGGCTCCATGGTAAAGTCCACGCCCTTGTCCTTTAGCTCAGCGTATTCTTTTTCCACATCCTGCGATAAGAATTGGGTGACCGGGATATTATCCGCCTTCAGCGCCTCGGTGTACGTCTTAGCGGCAGGGTGGCCCTTGGGCTCAAGGAGCAGTTCAACGCTGCCATCGCCGTCCGCGTTGGTGACCGTAAGCCACCGGAAATCGCCGTGTGTGACGTCATCTTTTACCCGGAAACCTAGGACATCGACATAAAAATCGTGGGCGCGAGCAACGTCATCTACTGGAACGGACGCAATATAAATCTGCATGACGCCCAGTCTAGCAGTGGTATTTTTGCCGTTCGGACGCCCGCCCGCCCCGGATGGGCGAGCGCGATAGGATGGGAAAGAAACAAAGGATTTACTCAAAGTCGTTAAGAAAGTGAGACCCGCAATGGCGATCAAAGTAGGAGTCTTGGGAGCGCAAGGGCGCGTCGGCAAGGCGATTGTTGAAGGCGTTAATGCCGAAGATGACTTAGAGCTCGTAGCGGAAATTAGCCGCGGGGATGACCTGCAGCAATTGGTTGATAATCACGCAGAGGTCATCGTAGATTTCACCCAGCCTGATTCAGTGATGGGGAACCTGGAGTTTTGCATCGCGAACGGCATTCACTGCGTGGTGGGCACCACTGGCTTTGATAAAGAGCGCTTGGACCAGGTGGAGCAGTGGACCCGCCAAGAGGGTGCTGGAAACGTGCTGATCGCACCGAATTTCGCCATCTCTGCCGTGATGACCATGGTGCTTGCCAAGCAGGCAGCGAAGTTCTTCGAGACCGCAGAGGTCGTGGAGTTTCACCACCCCACTAAGCTGGATGCGCCTTCCGGTACCGCCATCCACACCGCAGAGGCCATTGCTCAGGCGCGCCGCGATGCCGAATTGGGCGAGATGCCGGATGCGACGGAAAAGTCCCTCGAGGGCGCGCGTGGTGCGAATGTAGACGGAATCCCAGTACATGCCGTGCGTACCCGCGGCATGGTGGCCCACGAAGAGGTTATTTTCGGTGCGCAGGGGCAATCCCTGACCATCCGCCAGGATTCCTACGACCGTTCCTCCTTTACTCCTGGCGTTTTGGTCGGCGTGCGCGAGATTGCGCAGCACCCGGGATTGGTCGTCGGGCTAGACAAGTACCTGGGGCTGTAACGGTATGGCCACTGCGAGTGAGCTAAAAATCCAGCTCATTGCCGCCACCGAGTTTCACCCGCCGCAGGGAACGCAGTGGCGTGCCGATGAGACGGCGACCGATGGCGAGGCCCTCGTCGAATTCGCGGGACGGGCGTGTTATGAGTCTTTTGACAAACCCAACCCGCGGACCGCGACGAACTCCGCCTACCTGCACCACATTATGGAGGTAGGACATACTGCGTTGTTGGAACACGCCACGGCAACGATGTACATTACGGGGCTCTCGCGCTCAGCCAGCCATGAATTGGTGCGCCACCGGCACTTTTCCTTTTCGCAGCTATCCCAGCGCTTTGTGCATCCCAATGAGATGCACGTAGCGCTGCCCAAGCTGGTGGAAGAAGATGAACAATTGCGCCGGTTGGTCATGCAGGCCGTGGATGACACCCGTTTTGTCTACGATGAGCTGCTCGAGGCCTTGGAAGAAAAGCTGGATGAGCCGAATGCGCTGCTGCGAAAGAAGCAGGCGCGGCAGGCGGCGCGCGCGGTTTTGCCCAATGCGACGGAAACGAGGCTCGTCGTTACCGGCAATTACCGCGCGTGGCGCCACTTCATTGGGGCGCGGGCGGCCGAGCACGCTGATACGGAATTGCGCGAAGTGGCGGTAGAGTGCTTGAAGCATTTGCAAGACCAAGCACCAGCGCTTTTCGATGACTTCCATATCACCACGTTGGCCGATGGAACGCAGATGGCCGCAAGCCCTTACGCTTAACACGCGCCACCCCGATGCGGCCAAAAGGTGCCCTAGCGGGTAACCTTGACGGCTATGAGCACAGGTATGACAGCAAAGACTGGCGTTGACACCTTCGGTCGCATTGGCGTCGCCATGGTCACTCCGTTTGATCGTGACGGTGCGCTGGATGTAGAAGCGGGTCGCCGCCTGGCAGCTCATCTCGTAGACAACGGCGTGGATTCACTCATCTTGGGTGGAACGACGGGCGAGTCTCCTACCACGTCCTTGGACGAAAAGTTGGAGCTGCTCAAGGCCGTAAAAGAGGAAGTGGGAGACCGCGTCCGGATCTGTGCGGGCGCCGGAACGAATAACACCGCAACCTCGATCGAGGTTGCCCAAGCGTCCGCCGCCGCAGGAGCCGATAGCTTGCTCGTGGTGACTCCGTATTATTCCAAGCCCTCCCAACAGGGCGTCTACGAGCATTTTGCCGCAGTTGCTGATTCAACGGATCTGCCGATTTGCGTCTATGACATCCCTGGCCGCTCGGGCATCCCAGTGGCGTCGGATACGCTCCGCCGCCTTGCGGAATTGCCGACTATCCAAGCCGTGAAAGACGCCAAGGGCGATCTTTCCGCGGCCGCAGAACTCATCCAAGAAACCGACTTGGCGTGGTACTCCGGTGATGATCCGATTAACCTGCCGTGGCTATCCCTCGGCGCTTCGGGTTTCATCTCCGTCATCGGCCACGCTGCACCTCGTGCCTTGGTAGAACTCTATGAAGCTTTCGATGCGGGCGATTTGGCCCGCGCGCAAGAAATAAATTACTCAACGCTTCTTCCACTGACCCGCGCTCAGGCGCGGTTGGGCGGAGCGACATTTGCAAAGGAAGCTCTGCGCCTGCAGGGCTTTGAAGTTGGCGATCCCCGCCTTCCTGTTACCGCCGCGAGCGAGGAGGAACGCGAGGTACTTCGCCGTGATTTGGAACAATCTGGAGTCCTTTAAGAATGACTGAACCCCGTAACCGTTCCCGCAAGGTCACCCGCAAGGCGGGTCCACCTTCGGAAACTGAGACCGCCTCCAATGAGGCGGCTTCGCCCGTATTTCAGGCCCCTGCCAATAACGCCGGCACTGCCGGAAATGAGGAGCAGGGCAACTCTGGCAAGAATAACTCTGCCGATAATAAGAACGACGGCGATAACAACGGCCGCCGCTCGCGTTCCCGTGGCGGCCGCGGCCGTGGCCGTGGCGGAAACGGCAATAATGGCAATGGCCAAGGTGGCAATAACCACGGCGGCAATAACAAGAACAACAGCGGTGGCAACGGAAAGAACGGCAATGGCAAGGGCCGTGGCCGCAATAACAATAACCGCGGCCGCCGCAACGTGCCGAAGTCGATGCAGGGCGCTGATTTGACCAAGCGCCTGCCGGAACCGCCTAAGCAGGCGAAGGATACCCTGCGCATCTACGCCTTGGGCGGTATCTCCGAAATCGGCCGCAACATGACCGTCTTTGAATACGGCGATGAGCTGCTCATCATTGACTGCGGCGTGCTCTTCCCGTCGTCTGGCGAGCCTGGCGTGGACCTCATCCTGCCGGACTTCGGGCCGATTGAAAAAAAGATCGACAAGGTCAAGGCCCTCGTGGTCACCCACGCCCACGAAGACCACATCGGTGCCATCCCGTGGCTGCTGAAGCTGCGCCCGGATATCCCCATCGTGGCCTCCCGTTTCACCATCGCGCTCATTGCGGCCAAGTGTAAGGAACACCGCCAGAAGCCGAAGTTCGTTGAGGTCAACGAAAAGTCTGACGTGACCTACGGCTGCTTCCGCGTTCGCTTCTGGGCGGTTAACCACTCCGTGCCGGATGCGCTCGGCATCATGCTAGGCACCCCGGCCGGGAATATCATCCACACCGGTGATATCAAGCTGGACCAAACCCCGTTGGATAACCGTCCGACCGACCTTCCGGCGCTGTCTCGTTACGGCGACGAGGGCGTTGACCTCATGCTGTGCGATTCCACCAACGCCACCGTGCCGGGCGTATCCGCCTCCGAGGGCGATATCCCAGCCAACTTCAAGCGCTTGGTGGCTAATGCGAAGCAGCGCGTCATCTTGGCCTCCTTCGCCTCGAACGTCTACCGCGTGCAGGCTGCCATCGATGCTGCCGTGGCCAATGGCCGCAAGGTGGCCTTCAATGGCCGATCGATGATGCGCAATATGGAGATCGCGGAAAAGATGGGCTTTTTGAAGGTCCCTCGCGGCACCATCATCCCCATCGATGAGGCCGCGAAGATGGCCCCGCACAAGACCATGCTCATTACCACCGGTACGCAAGGTGAGCCAATGGCTGCGCTGTCCCGCATGGCCCGCCGCGAGCACCGCCAGATTACGGTGCGCGATGGCGATACCATCATCTTCTCTTCCTCGCTCATCCCGGGCAACGAAGAGGCCGTCTTCGGCGTTATCAATATGCTGTCCCAGATTGGTGCCAACGTCATCACCAACCAGGACGTCAAGGTCCACGCATCTGGCCACGGCTACTCCGGCGAGCTGCTCTTCCTGTACAACGCGGCGCGCCCGCGCAATGCCATGCCGGTCCACGGCGAGTGGCGCCACCTGCGCGCCAATAAGGAATTGGCGATTTCCACCGGCGTGGCCCGCGACCGGACGGTCTTGGCGCAAAACGGCGTTGTGGTGGATCTGCGCAAGGGCCGCGCGGAGGTCGTCGGGCAGCTGCAGGTTGGCCACCTCTACGTCGATGGCGTGTCCATGGGCGATGTCGATGCCGATACCTTGGCAGACCGCACCAACCTGGGCGCCGGCGGCGTGGTATCCATTACCTGCGTGATTGATAACCGCACTTCCCGCCTGCTCGAGCACCCAACCGTGGCAACCACCGGTTTCTCCGATGATGACCGGGGTGTTGTGCCCGAGGTTGCGGAGATGGTGGAAAACACCATGAATGATCTCGCCGCAGAGGGCGAGAATGACACCTACCGGATGGTGCAAAAGCTGCGCCGCAAGGTCTCCAAGCTCATGGATTCCAAGTACAAGCGCGAGCCGGTCATTTTGCCCACCATCGTGCCGACGAATTCAGGCACGCTGCTTGCTGATGACGCCGATGTCGACGCCAGCCGCGAGTCCCTGTAGGTTCTGCTACAAAAGGATTTAATTCCGGCATAGTTTCTGTGCCCCAGCATTTCGATGTCCTCGGTATGCTGGGGCACATGTCGTTTTCATCTTCCGAACGCGCCAAGATGGTCGCGCTTTTTCATCAGCTAGGTCCAGACGCCCCCACGCTGTGTGAGGGTTGGACCACGCGTGACTTAGTTGCCCACCTGTGGGTGCGGGAAAACCGTCCCGATGCCGCAGCGGGCATGTTCCTTTCGGTCCTGCAGCCCCACTTGGAAAAGGAATCCGCCAAGGTTGCCCGCCGCGATTTCGATGAGCTTGTCGATGCCTGGGGGAGGGGGCCGGCAAAGTTTAACCCCGCACGTTTTCTCGATGCCCAGCAAAATTTGGGCGAACATTTCATCCACCACGAGGATATCCGCCGCGCCAATGGCCAGACCGAACCCCGTGATTTTTCTGTGGCCGTGCAGAAGAAGCTGCACCGTTTTTTGAAGATCTGGGCCAAATTGAGCCTGCGTAAATCCACCCAGCCGGTGATCCTGCAGCCGGACGGGATGCAGCGCATCGTCGTGGCAGACAAGCACGGGGTAGCCGATCGCGGCGATCGCGTGGTCCGCGTAAGCGGAGAGGTTGGCGAACTCCTGCTGTGGGCGTACGGGCGCGATGTCGTGCAGGTCGCCATCAATGGCGACGAGTCAGCCATCAAGATGTCAACCCTGTAGGCTAGAAAAAGCCGCTTTTGCGGCCTGTGCTGCACCTTTTTAGCCCGAACTCGGGACATTTCTCGGTTAACTAGTTCTGCCACGCGTGTGGCGTATGTGATTTGTGGGGTTTTCCGGTTAAGGTAAATGACATGTCTGTCAAAAATGCCTCCTCTCGCGGATCGCGCCGGAACCAGACGCGAGCATCAAAAAGCGCGCCTGGCCGGAAAGCGAACCGGTCGCGGCCGTCTGGCCGCAGCCAGTCCAGCGCCGGTGTGCCAGAGACGCTGGAGATGACCTCGTCTGGGCGCGCGGCAGGAACGACGCAAGAGCGTACGGGGAGCGCATTTCGGGCCGTCGGCAAGGGGCTTGGCTCTGCATTTGGTGCCACCGCGCGCGGAATGGGCAATGTTGCCCGCGGCCTAGGCAATGGCCTTGCGGGCCTGAAGCCGAGCCAGGATGTAACTGCTGACGGCACGGAGGATTTCGAGAGAACAAGGGAGCCACAGGAAATTTCTGATAGCGCCGGGAAAAAGAAGAAAAGTAAGGTAACTCGCGCGCGCGATATCGCAGCCGAGGAGGAGGCACAGGCTGCCGAGGAGGCGGCGACTCCTTCTCAGGGCGGGTTGCGAGTCAATAATCCGGATGCGGTTGCCCTGGTGCTCATCGGCGTAGCCATCGTCCTCGCCGCCACCGTATGGTTTGGCGTCGCCGGCCAGGTGGGCGCCTGGGTGGGCAACCTGGTGCGCTACGTCATCGGCGCCGGCGCGTGGGTGCTTCCCATTGCGCTCGTCGCGCTGGCCATTTCGCTCATGATGGAAATGGATGGTCCATCCGGGCGCATTAATCCGCGCATTGCGGGCGGCACGACGATCATCGTGCTGGCGATGCTGAGCCTCATCCACATCTTTGCCGGTAATCCGCCGCTCGGATTTACCACCGATACCGCGGGCGGGGCCGGCGGTATCGTCGGCTTTGCAATCGGCGGGATTCTGGATGCCGCGTTTACCTCGTATGTTGCAGTACCCCTGCTCTTCCTCGTCATCATTTACGGCGCGCTGCTGGTTACGGGTATTACCATCCGCGAGGCCTATGAACTCGTAGCTGATTCGCTGCGTTCGGCCTTTTCCCGCTTTGGCGGCAGCGATGCGGACTATGAGGACGCAGACGAGGACGATCTCTACGGCCACGTGTCTGGCGATATCGACGATATTGCACATGGCCGCGAGCGCTCCGAGCGTCCTGCGCCGAAGCGTCGCGGCACGTCCGCCCTGCGCAAGACCGGCAGCTCCTATCCGGTGCAGTCGCTTGACGATGCCCCCGCAGACGACCACACCGTCGCCTTCAACACCCCAGTCCGTGCGGGTTATGAGCCCGTAGACCGCAGCGACGAAGAACTGGGATACGGCACGGATTCCAGCATGGGGGATACCGATGCCTTCCCGGCAGTAGATGACGCCGAATACGCAGACGACACGGAATCCGCCCAACCTGCGCTGCCAGAAAGCGAACCCACCCGCGTCTTGGGTTCTGCCACTGGTGGTTCTTCCGCCGGCCGCAAGAAGGGCGATGCAGCTTCACGCGTTGGTCGCGCCGCGGGTACCGCTGGTGCTGCTGCTTCTGGGGCGGCCGGGGCTGCTGGTGCCGCGGGCAAGGCCAAGGGTGCCGCTGCCGCTGGTGCCGCTGGAGCCGCCGCAAGTGCTGCCAAGGCCGGCTCCGATGCCGTGTCTTCGGCGCACGAGGAAGCCCGGCGCCTATTCCGCGAGCGCTCTGGGCGCGATGCGGCCACCGGCGCAAAGGTGGAATCCACCGCGGCGGCGGAACAGCCTGCCACACAGCCCCAAGCGCCCGCGCCTGCGCAATTTGGCAACGACAACTATGCGGTGCCCTCTACCGATCTGCTAACCCCAGGCACGCCTGCGAAGGAACGCACCGAGATCAATGACCGCATCATCGAGGCCATTACCGATGTCTTCGAAGAGTTCAACGTCAATGCTCAGGTAACTGGCTTTAGCCGTGGCCCCACGGTGACCCGCTATGAGATTGAGCTTGGACCAGGCGTTAAGGTTTCGAAGATTACGAACCTGCAATCCAACCTGGCCTATGCCGTGGCTACCGATAACCTGCGCTTGCTCACCCCGATTCCGGGCAAGTCCGCAGTGGGTATTGAGGTTCCTAACCCAGACCGCGAAATGGTCCACCTGCGCGAGGTCTTGGACGCGCCCAACATGACGTCTTCCCCGGACCCAATGTTGATTGGCCTGGGCAAGGATATCGAGGGCGAATACACGTCCTTTTCCGTGCAGAAGATGCCGCACCTGCTGGTTGCCGGCGCTACCGGTTCCGGTAAGTCCGCGTTCGTGAACTCCATGCTGGTCTCGCTGCTTACCCGCGCCACCCCGGAGCAGGTACGCCTGATCCTTGTCGATCCAAAGATGGTGGAGCTCACGCCGTATGAGGGCATCCCGCACCTGATTACGCCCATCATTACCCAGCCGAAGAAGGCCGCCGCGGCCCTCCAGTGGCTGGTGGAAGAGATGGAGCAGCGGTACATGGATATGAAGGCCGCGCGCGTGCGCAAGATCGAGGACTATAACCGCAAGGTAGTCTCCGGCGAATACCAGGCACCGGCAGGTTCCGAGCGCGAGGTCCGGCCGTACCCTTATATCGTCTGCGTCGTCGACGAGCTGGCGGACTTGATGATGACCGCCCCGAAGGAGATCGAGGACTCCATCGTCCGCATCACCCAGAAGGCCCGCGCTGCCGGCATTCACTTGGTGCTGGCCACCCAGCGCCCGTCCGTCGATGTGGTCACCGGCCTCATCAAGACCAACGTGCCTTCCCGCTTGGCCTTTGCCACCTCGTCCTTGACCGACTCCCGTGTCATCTTGGACCAAGGCGGTGCGGAAAAGCTCATCGGCATGGGCGATGGTCTATTTATCCCGCAGGGCAAGCGCCCAGTGCGCATGCAGGGTGCATTCGTTTCCGATGACGAGGTCATGGATGTCGTCGAGGCCGCTAAATCCCAGGCCGCCCCGAACTACACCGAGGGCGTGACCGAGGAAAAGCAGTCTGAGGCGAAGAAGGAGATCGACGATGACATTGGCAAGGACATGGATGACCTCCTCGAGGCCGTCGAGCTGGTGGTCACCGCCCAGTTGGGTTCCACCTCGATGCTGCAGCGCAAGCTGCGCATTGGCTTTGCCAAGGCCGGCCGCCTGATGGACCTGATGGAATCGCGCGGCGTCGTCGGGCCATCGGAAGGCTCCAAGGCTCGCGAGGTGCTGGTCAAGCCAGAAGAGCTCGACACCATCCTGTGGATGATTAAGGGTGCCGACCCTGCCGATGCCCCCAAGGAAATCCAGGACGAGATGAACCAGGAAGAAGACGATGATGCTGGTGATTTCGCAGATTCCGCTCTTTCCGATGCCCCCGACTCGCCCGATTCCGATACGCGGACGGTGCAAGCGACCTATAACCCATCGTCCGGGGCCTTCTAAGTAGTGTAAGATGGTCACGGTCTTGGAGGGGAGTACCCCACATTCGGCATAGATCGTCAACACGGTAGCTGTGCGCTCCCGGTCGTGTCGGCCCAGCGAGGAATATCCGCTGGGCGGGGGAGACCTCCGGTCACTTTCTTAAAGTAAATTCGACCGGAGGGATCTCGCGATGAACGTCCCATTGTGGGTGTGGCTGGTTACCGGTGCGGTGATTTTAGCCTTTTTTATATTCGACTTTTATTCTCACGTGCGCAGTCCACATGAGCCCACCCTGAAAGAGTCGGGCCTGTGGACCCTTTTCTATATTTGCGTCGCCGTAGTTTTTGGCGGCGTCGTGTGGGCCGTGTGGGGCCACGAGCACGGCATCCAATTCTTTACCGGTTATGTCACTGAGCAGGCGCTTTCCGTGGATAACCTCTTCGTATTTGCGCTTATCATGGGATCCTTTAAAATCCCGCGCAAGTACCAGCAAAAGGTGCTGCTCATCGGCATCATCATCGCCCTCGTCTTCCGCCTCGTATTCATCCTGTTGGGCGCGGCGGTTATCGCGGCGTGGTCCGATATCTTCTATCTCTTTGCCATCTTCCTGCTCTACACCGCCATCAAGTTGGTCATCGATGAGATTCGGGACGCGCCGGAGACCAACCCGAACGATATGGCCATCATCAAGCTCGTGCGCAAGGCGGTAGATGTTACCCCGCAGTACCACGGGGATAAGCTCACCCACCGCGTGGACGATGGCTCTAAGAAGGGCAAGTTCGCCTTCACGCCGTTATTCGTCGCGCTGGTATCCATTGGGCTTATCGATGTCATGTTTGCCTTCGACTCCATCCCGGCAATCTACGGCATTACCTCAGAGGCGTTTTTGGTCTTTACCACCAACGCATTCGCGTTGATGGGCCTGCGCCAAATGTACTTTCTTATCGATGGCCTCTTGGACCGCCTCGTCTACCTGCCTTATGGCCTGGGCATCATCTTGGGCTTCATCGGCGTCAAGCTGCTTTTCCACGCGTTGCACGAGAATAACCTGCCGTTTATCAATGGCGGCGACAACATTGAATCCGTGCCAGAAATCTCCACGATCGGCTCGCTGGTGGTTATCGTTGGAGTCTTGGTCATCACGGTTCTTGCATCGGTTATCAAGAACATGCGCGATAAAACCCAAGGCGTAGTGGCTGTATCCCACAACCACTACGACTGGGACGAGGAAGGAAATAAGATCGTGCGTAATACGCGCGGCGATTACCTGGGCAGGGCCGAGGATCTGTCCAAGGAAGACCTACCCAACTAGGGGAGAGAGCCTAGAAGCGGGCTTTAACCGGATTCCACTCGCGGAAGCTGCGGCCCTGGAGGCAGCCTTCTTGATAGAAGGGATCATCGTTCATCAGCTGGATGACATCGGCTACCTCGGTGTCATCATTGTTAAAGCGCACAATGATGAGCGCGCCGCCTTGGGAATCCGTGAACGGTCCCGAGGCCACGATGGTGCCCTCATCAAATAGTTTCCCGGTGAACTCGCGGTGGGCCGGGCGGACCTTCGCTATCTCTGGGTTGGCCGGGTTGTATTCATAATTGACTGCAAAATATTTCATACCGGACAGTATAAATTCTCGGGGGAGTGTGCCGCGAGACCATAACCTTAGCGGGTAGTATGTATAGGGTGAATCAACCCGGAGCACAGTCAGCGCAGTCCTCGGAAGTGAATCCGCAGGTCTCTAATTGGAATCTGCCAAATTTCCTCACCTGCCTGCGTATCGTTTTCATTCCGGTCTTTGCATGGCTGGTCATCGGCGGCCACCAGTGGTGGTCTTTTGGCGTCTTCGCCGCCTTAATGCTCACGGATAAGCTCGATGGCGATATTGCCCGCGCCCGCGGGTTGATTACCGATTTTGGCAAGATTGCCGACCCCATTGCTGATAAAGCGCTCATGACCACAGCGCTTGTCTGCCTCAATATCGTCGATCAGCTTTCGGTCTGGGTCACCGTCATTATTCTGATCCGGGAATTCGGCATCACCATCTGGCGCATGGCCTTGCTGCGCCGCGGAAAAGTTGTCCCAGCCTCTAAAGGCGGCAAGCTAAAGACCGTCCTGCAGTCCTTCGCCGTGGGCTTATACTTGTGGCCGCTTCCCTCGTGGATGGATATTCCTACCTCCTTCATCATGTGGATGGCCGTCGTGGTTACGGTCGTTACCGGCGTGCAGTATCTCATCGATGGACAAAAGCAAAATAGCTAAACGCAATGACCTTTACAGAATCTGACCTCGTTGCCTTATTAACAGAGCGCCACGAAACCGTGGCTTTTTGCGAGTCGCTGACTGCCGGCTTAGCCAGCGCTACTATCGCTTCGGTGCCAGGCGCGTCTGCCGTCTTGCGCGGTGGCCTTATCACCTATGCCACCGAGGTGAAATCTCACTTTCTGGACAAACCAGTCTCAGAGATCGAGCGCGTAGGCGTCGTCTCTGGCGAAACTGCAGTTGATATGGCTCGCGCCGCTGCTGCGGAAACCGGGGCGGATTGGGGTTTAGGGCTTACCGGCGTCGCTGGGCCCGATAAACAAGAAGGAAAAGAACCCGGCACGGTATTTTTAGGAATCTATTCCGCCGGGCGCATAGCGCAGTCTTTTTGCTTGCGTGACTTGGGCACTGAACGAAACCAAATTAGAAAGGCCACGGTAGGAGTTGCGATCGCCCAACTTGGTGCGATCATCAAAAATTTTCCTACCAGTGGGGAACAAATTTCATCGAAGGAGCGTTAAAACTTACGATGAACATTTCTACAGCAGTCCTCGACAACTCGGCGCAGACTGCCGCGGAACCTGCGGCAGCGGCACCATCGGCGCCACAACCTGCCCGTGCCCCCGAGCCACTTTTGCGTGAAGCATTGGGCTTGACTCTGCGCGCATTCCGCGCGGATAAGTCAGTTACCCTGCGCGAATTGGCTAGCGTCGCCCGCGTGTCACCGGGCTACTTGTCAGAGCTCGAGCGAGGCCGCAAGGAAGTTTCTTCTGAGCTATTGGCCTCCGTGTGCCATGCGCTCGACGCGTCTGTGTCTGACGTCTTGATCGAGGCTGCCGGTTATATGGCTCTGCCGTCGATGGATGAAGAGCTCGCGCATACCGCGCCGGCTGCTTCTGAGCTTTAACGCGTGCGGGATTCTGAAAAGAATAGCCGCGGTGGATACCTGCGATTAGTAGCGGCAGAGCCCTAGGCGTTGGGTTACTATGAACACGACAACGCGACGCATTACCACATTCCCTAGAAAGGTCTAGAGCATAATGGCGAATCCATTTGTTAAGGGTTGGAAGTACCTGATGGCACTGTTCGATAATAAAATCGAAGAGAATGCCGATCCGAAAATTCAGATTGAGCAGGCCATCGAAGATGCCCAACGTCAGCACCAAGAGCTTTCGCAGCAGGCCGCGGCGGTCATTGGCAATCAGCGCCAGCTGGAGATGCAACTTAACCGTCGCCTAGCCGAGGTCGAAAAGCTGCAGGGCAATACCCGCCAGGCGCTCGAGCTTGCGGATAAGGCACGCGCCAATGGTGATGAAAACAAGGCCGTGGAGTACGAGAACGCCGCCGAGGCCTTTGCCGCTCAGCTGGTGACCGCAGAGGAGTCCGTGGAGGACACGAAGAAGCTTCACGACCAGGCGTTGCAACAAGCTGAGCAAGCGAAGCGCGCTGTTGAGCGCAATAATGCCGCCCTGCGCCAGAAGGTTGATGAGCGTTCGAAGCTGCTATCGCAGCTGGAGCAGGCAAAGATGCAGGAAAAGGTTTCCGAGTCTTTGAACTCCATGAACGAGCTTTCTGCAGGCGGCAACACGCCTTCGCTCGATGCCGTGCGCGATAAGATTGAGCGCCGTTACTCCAAGGCTCTGGGCCAAGCGGAGTTGGCGGAAAATTCCGTCGAAAACCGTATGGCCGAGGTGCAGCAGGCGGGCATCCAGATGGCCGGCCACTCCCGCTTGGAGCAGATCCGTAGCGAGATGAACTCCACGAAGTCCGTAGAATCTAACCGCACCCAGGCCATCGAGGGCAATAAGGCCTCTGGCTCTGCTGCGGATCAGGCAGCGCAGCCGACCTCGAATGATGATGCCGTCCAGGCTCGCTTGCGAGAGCTGCGTGGAGAGTAACTTCCTCATCCCGCGCTTGTCGTAGCGCTAATTGAAAAATAGCCTCCGATCTTTCCTTTGCCGCGTTTAGCGGTGGGGAAGTCGGAGGCTTTGTGGCGCTAGCAGTGTATGTGCCTAAGTTTTCTTAGTCACCGACGCCGCGGGCCTGAAGGGCTTCGCCAATGGCCCGAGCGCGCCGAATTGAGCGAATGATGACGGGCGTGACAAAGGCCGAGGGGGAGAAGCCAGCGCCGCGAGCCTTGCGGGCATCGAGAACCTCGTAGACCGTTTCGAACATGAGGGGGATGAGGCGGATAGTCAGGGACATCGCCAAGCTGATGTTTTCTACCGGGACGCCGAAACGATTCAGTGGCTGGAGGGATTCTTCCAGCGACTCCATGATGGCGTCGACGGTCGAAGTGAGCGTCAGCAAAAAGGCCAAAATCATGGCCGCCAAGATATTGAGGAACATCACCGCGGCGTAGTCAAAATCCTTGGCCCACCATTGGAAACCTGCTAGGGGAATGAGTATGACCAGGGGCGGCCAGAGTTGGCTCCAAGCAATTCGTGGGGGGATGCGGGCGATGATATAGGTTAGCGCTGCGGCGATCACCGCACCGCCTGCCCACGGCAGAGAGTTGAAAAAGATGCTGGTAACCAGGATAAATACCAGCAAGATGAGTATCTTCCAGCTGGGCTTCATCCGGTGGATTACCGTCGTGCCCGGAACGTACACGGAAAGCGGAATATTGGTTCTGCGTCGGGTCATTGGAGGTGGCTTTCTAGAGTGGCCGCTGCGCCATGAGATCTCTGTAAAAATCGATGACCTCCTGGGGAGCACCATCGGCGGCAACCTTATGGTCATCGATGCAAATGACACGGTCGAAATCCATGAGGAATTCCAGATCGTGAGTAACCACGATGAGCTGCTGGTCAAGCTGCGCGAACTCGCGCTTAATGCGGTCGCGATTGCGAAGGTCCAGCAGCGTCGTTGGCTCATCGGCGATGATGAGCACCGGGTCGATGACCAGCACTGCGGCTAAGGCGAGCAATTGCTTTTGTCCACCAGAAAGAGTGTGCGGGGAGCGCTCGGCGAAATCTAAAAGCCCGAATCGTTCCAAGGCAGCGTCTACGCGGGCATTGCGCTCGTCCTTAGGCAGCTTGAAGCGGCGCAGGGAAAAAGCGATGTCATCGCGCACATTAGGCATGACGATCTGATTTTCGGCGTCGGAAAAGACGAACCCCACCTTTTCGCGCACCTTTTTGCCCTGCTCGCTGGGATTGATGCCGTCGACGGTGACGGCGCCCGCGGTGGGCTCACCCAGGCCATTGATAAGCCGAGTCAAAGTGGACTTTCCGCCGCCATTTTGACCGATGACGCCGATCCGCTGCTCGCTTAAAGTGAGGTTGATGTCATCGAGAACCACCGTCTCATCAAAAGCTACCGTGACCGAGGAAAAGTCGATGGTGGGCACTAGGAGGCCTTTCTACCCATCAGGTCGGGGAATGCGGAGTGAACGCCAACGGCGATGATAACCGCTACGATGAGCTTTGCGGTGTCAACGAGGACGAACGGGCCTTGCGCCGCGATGGCCGGGCCGACCTCCAACCCGGAGCGAAGCATCAAGCCGATCGCGCCACAGGTGTATTGCACGAGAAGGCCTACGATGGCGGCGATAGCGAAAACCACGGTCATGCCGCCCTTTCCGCGCGGGGCGCGGTAGGCAATGGCGCCGGCTGCGATGGGGGAGAGCACATAACCGATGATGTATCCCACGGTGGGGCCGGCAAGCGCGCGGAGCGTGGTGCCGCCGCCTGCCAATACGGGCAATGCCAAACCGATAAAGAGGAATAGCAAGCCAACGTAGCCGCCGCGTTTTCCGCCCAAGATGAGGCCGGACAAAATGAGCGCGGCGTTTTGCAAGACGATGGGGACGCCGGCGGTGCCTACGGGGATAGAAACGAAGGCTAAAACGATAACGAGGGCGGTAAATACCGCTACATAGGCAATGGTGGTTGCCACGGAGTTCTTCTGCATGGGAAAAGATTAGCACCTTGGAGAAAAACGCTGTAGACACACCAATTTGAACGTCGTTCAAGGAGGCTAATTCTGGGGTCCTGGTAAAAGTTTTGGAAATATTTCCGTGGTGGTGGGTAGGATTGCGCGCATGCGATTGACGGAGTACCACCAACTGGTTGTGGATGAATTTGGCGAATCAAAAGGGGCGTGGATTAGCCATTCGCATGTTTTATCAGAGCTCAATGGAACGCCGGATGAGCTTATCGAACGTGGCGTCGATCCCCGTCGTGTCTGGATAGGGCTGTGCAATGACTTTGATGTCCCTCAAGAACGACGTCTCGGCGTAGATTACCCATCCTTATAGGCCCAAGAGAGCCTGAAAAGGCGTGTCCATTTTCGATATTCGAACAGATGTATGTACTCTAGTTGGGGTGTCGGTGTGGGCGACTACAGTGGGATTGCGTTGAGGGCGGAACCATTTAGGGTTCTGCAGCAGTCTAATTAAGTGTTCACGCAGCGTCGTACGAGATAAGGATTTATAACAATGGCAACGAAAAAGAAATCATCCTCCGCCGCAACCAAGGGAGATGACCGCCAGAAGGCGCTAGATGCAGCGATGGCCATGATCGAAAAGGATTATGGCAAGGGCGCCGTTATGCGCTTGGGTGATGATGACCGCCCTCCCATCAAGGCCATTTCTTCCGGCAACACGGCAATCGACGTGGCGCTGGGCATCGGTGGCTTCCCGCGCGGGCGAATTGTGGAAATCTATGGCCCAGAGTCTTCCGGTAAGACGACGGTGGCGTTGCATGCCATCGCCTCGGCACAAAAAGATGGCGGCATTGCAGCGTTTATCGATGCCGAGCACGCCCTCGACCCCCAATATGCACGCCTGCTAGGCGTCGACACCGATAACCTCCTCGTGTCCCAGCCAGATACCGGTGAGCAGGCCCTAGAAATCGCGGACATGCTGGTGCGCTCCGGCGCCATCGACATTATCGTCGTGGACTCCGTGGCAGCTCTGACCCCTAAGGCGGAAATCGAAGGCGAGATGGGCGATAGCCACGTCGGCCTGCAAGCCCGCCTGATGTCCCAGGCCTTGCGCAAGATGACCGGTGCGCTATACAACTCCGGCACCACCGCAATCTTCATCAACCAGCTGCGCGAAAAGATCGGCGTGATGTTCGGTTCCCCGGAGACCACCACCGGTGGTAAAGCGCTGAAGTTCTACTCCTCCGTGCGCTGCGATATCCGCCGTATCCAGACGCTGAAGGATGGCCAGGATGCCATTGGTAACCGCACGAAGCTCAAGGTGGTAAAGAATAAGGTTTCCCCGCCGTTCAAGATCGCCGAGTTCGACATCATGTACGGCGAGGGCATTTCTCGCGAGTCCTCCATCATCGATCTCGGCGTAGAAAACGGTTTCATCCGCAAGTCCGGCTCCTGGTTTACCTATGAGGGCGACCAGCTGGGTCAAGGTAAGGAGAAGGCTCGTTCCTTCTTGAAGGATAACCCTGACCTTGCCAATGAGATCGAAAAGAAGATCTTCCAAAAACTCGGCATTGGGGAAGAGGCGGCAAATGGTGAAGAAGCTACCGCCATGGATGTCCCCGGTTCCGATGATCCATTGACGGATGAATCCGTAGATTTGGTCCCGAACGTCGACTTCGATGACGATTAAGCCTGTCCACCAACACTCCCACCGCTTAACACCCGCGCTATGAATCAACCCGCCCCTGAAAAGCTAGAGCAACTCCGCCAGGCCCTTGAAGCCTATGAAAAAGGAGAAGCCGGGGGCGGGCTTTTTGATCGGGAGGCCGAAGAGGCAAAGTCAAAGGTTCGGTCCCGCGCATTGGGCTTGCTTGACCAGCGTTCGCGGTCCCGCCAGGAATTGTATGACCGTTTGGTTCAGGCCGAATTCGCCCCTGAGGTGGTTGATGAGGTCCTCGATGACTTGGCCCATGCGGGCCTCATTGACGACGCCGCCTTCGCCGCCGAATGGGTGCGGCAGCGGCATAAGCGGCGAGGAAAATCGCGCAGCGTCCTCGACCGCGAGCTTCGGGAAAAGGGCATAAGCCAAGAAGACAGAGACGAAGCCCTTGCCCAAATTGACTCCGCCGATGAAGAGGCGATGGCCCGCGCCTTGGCGGAAAAGAAGGCGCGCAGCGTGAAATCCGTTCCTGCGGATAGGAAGGAACGGGAAAAGGCCTTGCGCAGGATCGTGGGAGTATTGGCGCGCCGTGGATTCAACGAGGGGATGTCTTTGAACATTGCCATTAGCGCCCTCGAGGAACGGTGCGAGGAGCTGTCTTCTCCTTAAATCCGGCGGATGGGGCTTAGTGCCTTGTTGGCTCCAACCTTGTGACTCGCACACGCGCCCCACCCACCGCGGGCCCGCGCCCCGACGCGCCGCACTATGCGCCCATTCTGGCCCACTTGCTGTCACGGGCGCCGAGCAGCGACGGTTATGAGTTGTTCTGGGTGATGGCTAGACTATGCCGACGTGGAGCAGACAATTCCTGAAACCCGTACCTATGAAGTCCGAACCTTCGGCTGCCAGATGAATGTGCACGATTCCGAGCGCATTTCCGGCCTGCTGGAGGAAGCTGGCTACGCGGCCGCAGACGAGGCCACGGAGCCGGATCTCATCGTCTTTAACACGTGCGCAGTCCGCGAAAACGCCGACAAGCGCCTCTACGGCACGCTGGGCGCATTGAAGAAGACGAAGGAGAACCATCCCGGCATGCAAATCGCTGTGGGCGGTTGCCTTGCACAAAAGGATAAGGACACCGTCCTCGACAATGCGCCGTGGGTTGATGCCGTCTTCGGAACCCACAATATGGCAGCGTTGCCCACCCTCCTCGAGCGCGCCCGCCATAACGAGGAAGCTCAGGTAGAAATCGTCGATTCGCTAGAGGCATTCCCCTCGGTATTGCCCGCTAAGCGCGAATCCGCCTACGCGGGTTGGGTATCGGTGTCCGTGGGCTGCAATAACACCTGCACCTTCTGCATCGTTCCCTCCCTGCGCGGTAAGGAAGAGGACCGCCGGCCGGGCGATATTCTGGCCGAGGTACAGGCGCTGGTGGATCAGGGAGTTTCTGAGGTCACCCTCTTGGGCCAAAACGTCAACGCCTATGGCGTGAATTTCGCCGATCCAGAAATGCCGCGCGATCGCTTTGCTTTCTCGAAGCTGCTGCGCGAAGTGGGCAAGATCGACGGCCTCGAGCGCCTGCGGTTTACCTCCCCGCACCCGGCGGAATTTACCTCGGATGTCATCGACGCCATGGCGGAAACCCCGGCGGTGTGCCCGCAGTTGCACATGCCGCTGCAGTCCGGCTCGGATAAGGTCTTGAAGGACATGCGCCGTTCCTACCGCACGAAGAAGTTCCTGCGCATCCTCGATGAGGTCCGCGAGAAGATTCCGAATGCTGCGATTACCACCGATATTATCGTCGGTTTCCCGGGCGAGACCGAAGAGGATTTCCAGGACACCATGGACTTGGTCCGCCGCGCCCGCTTTGCCTCGGCATTTACCTTCCAGTATTCCCCGCGCCCGGGCACCCCTGCGGCGGAGATGGACAACCAGGTCCCCAAGGAAGTCGTCCAGGACCGCTTCGAGCGGCTCGTTGCGCTGCAAGATAGCATCCAGGCAGAAGAGAACCAGAAGTTCGTGGGCACTGAGGTGGAGCTCTTGGTCCAGGCTGAGGGCGGACGCAAGAACGATGAGACCCACCGCATGTCGGGTCGAGCTCGGGATGGGCGCCTCGTGCACTTTAGCCCCATTGATGCCAACGGCGCGGATATCTCGGCCGAGATTCGCCCCGGCGACGTCGTGCGCACCAAGGTCACGGGTGCAGGCTCGTTCTTCTTGCTTGCCGATGCCGCAGTAGCCACCCACACCCGCACCAAGGCCGGCGACATGTCGGCTTCGGGCCAAACCCCCACTACCGCTCCCATCGGGGTGGGCTTGGGGCTGCCGGGCATCGGCAAGCCTGCTGGCGCTGCCGCAGCGGATTCTTGCGGCTGCTAACCGGGGAGTAGGCTAGGGTGCCATGAGAGAGCGAAATACCACCACCGCCGCCCAGGAGGCGGCACAGGCGGAGCGCCGAGCAGCACAAACCATGGATCTGCGTGGGCAGAAAGTGACGCTGTGGATCGCTGTGGCGGCCTATATTGTCTACCTCATCGTTCCTTATGCCGGCTCCGCCCACGGGTGGCAGGCCTTAAGCTTTGGCACCACCGAGGATGGGGTGAAGATCTCGCTGATGGAGACCGTCTCCGCGTGGCTCGCGCTACTTGGCGTGGGCGTGCTGACGACGGCAACCCTGCTGACCCGCCGCGCCACGCTCGGTCTGATTGCGTGGATGATGGTGACGGTTTCTTTCTTCGTTAACCTGTGGGGCTTTTGGTACCGCGGCTCCACCGCGGACGGCCCGGCCATTGGCATGTGGGTGGGCATGCTGGCGACCTTCCTGGCCTTCTTGGGCTTTAGTCTCGTCGCCCTGCGCCGCAGCCCGGAACAACGCGCGGCAGAAGAAAAGGTTCGCGCCTCGGCGGGCCAGCTGGATGAGGTAGGCAAATTCCAGTCCGATATTGCGTCCCCGCAGCCGCAGGAATTGCTTGTCGATGACCGCCGGAAAAAGGCCGCCGAGCGCCACCGCCACCAGCAGGAGGGCTAAAGGTGCAGCTCCCAGGCTGAAGATTGGGAGATTTCCCGCGCCCCGAGCCGTGCGTATAGCGCGTTCATAGCTGCGTCACCGGCGGCGACGGAACAATAGCAGCGGCGCACCTGCGGCCACGCTCGGTTGACCTCGTGCAGGGCGGTGAGTTTTGCTAATTGTGCTAAGCCTTGCCGGCGGTGGTCGCGGTCGGTGACGGTGAGGGTCCATTCGCAGACCTCCGGATCCGCGGCCTCGTGCCGCGCCAGCTCGGTAAGCGCCACGATGTCCCCAGCATTATCGATGAGCGCCACGAGCAGCGTATGCCCGCGCCGCGAGCGCAGGCGTTGGTGCGCTTCTTCCAACCGCTGCCGGGACCACACGATGGGCTCGGTGGATAAGGTGCCGGTATCGGCATCCGCCGAGGCGACCGTTAAAAGGCGCATGACATCGTCGATATGTGCCTCCGGAATGGCATAGTCCTGCCAAACCGCGGCCGAAAGCCCGGGCGGAAAGAGGGCGGCAGCCGGGTGCTCTGGAATATCGATGGCCAATTGCCGCTCGCTATGGCGCCGCGTAAAGCCCAGGGATTGGTAGACCGCCGCCATCGCGTCGTACTCCGGCGAAGTCTCCGGCGGGTGCAGCAGGCCTACGTGCGCGACGCTGCGTCCGAGCTGTTGGGTGATTTTTAAGGCGGTATCTCCCATCCAGGTAGCCACCTTGTGCCCCTCGGCATCAAGGGGGTCACCGGGCAGCGGGAGGTCGCACAGGACGCACTCGATTTCCGCGGCATTGCGCTCTTCTAAAAGTGGCAGGCTGATGTGGATAAATCCCACGTAGTCCAGCTCGGGGCTCGGTGCGGTAGCGGGAATTTGGGGCAGACCGAGCTCGGAGACGGGCCCGAGCGTCGCCGGGCCATCGACCACCGCGAAAAGGTAAGTCTGCGATTCGCCCGAACCCTGCAGGCGGTGCACCACGCGGCTAGGCGAGGTCGAGGCCGCCGCATCCCCGCTTGCTTCCTGCGCCGCCAGGTTTGCCCAGAAAACAAAGGAACGGATACAATCCGCCGGTTCAGCCTCGGCTACCTGGGTCGGGCGCGCAATCTGAACGAGGTGCACTATTTATCGTTGACGGCATTGGCAGCGGCATCGGCAAATTCCTGCCATTGCTCCGCCTGCGCGCGCAGCTCCGCGGCCTTCTTCTCCTTGCCCTTAGCCTCCGCAGCCGCGGACTGGGCCTTGAAGTCTTCCACCTTGGCCTGGAATTGGGCCACGCGAGCCTGCGCTTCAGGGTCGGTGCGCCGCCATTCGGATTCTTCCGCTTGGGTGACGCGCTTTTCTAGCTGCTCAATTTTGGATTCGTACTCGCGCACCTGGTTGCGGGGCACGAAGCCGATTTCCTCCCACTTTTCCTGCAGTTCGCGCAGCTTAGCCTTGGCCTTGTCCATGCTTTGCGATGGGTCAATCAGGCTATCGTATTCCGCAAGCAGCGCGTCCTTTGCCTTGGCGTTTTCGGCGAACTCGCGGTCTCGCTCGTCGTTGACCGCATTGCGGGCATCAAAGAAGCGGTCCTGCGCCGCGCGGAACTTCGCCCACAGCTGGTCATCGACCTCGCGCGGGGCGCGGCCGGCCGCCTTCCACTCCGCCATCAGATCGCGGTAGGCGCGGGCGGTAGGGCCCCAATCGGTGGAGTCCTGGATGGCCTCGGCGCGCTCGACGAGTTCTTCTTTCTTCTTTCGCGCGGCCGCGCGGGCGCGATCGAGATCCGCAAAGTGCGAACCGCGGCGCCGATTAAAGGAATCGCGGGCGCGCGAATAGCGCTTCCACAGGCCGTCATCGGTCTTCTTATCGATGCCCTTAATCTGCTTCCACTCTTCCAAAATGGCGCGGATGCGGTCGCCGGCGGCCTTCCACTCGGTGGAATTCTCGGCAATCTCTTCAGCCTCGGCGGCGAGCTTTTCCTTCGCCGCAATCGCATCCTGCCGGCGCTTTTCCCGCTCCGCCTGCGCCTGTTCCCCGGCCACAACGGAGTGATCAATAACCGCCGCGAGGCGGCGATCCAGCGCCGCGATATCGCCAATGACCGCAGCGGTAGGCAGGGTCTCGCGGAGTTCGGCGGCGGTCTGCTTGATTCCTGCGGCCTCGCTGGGGTTGGCGCGCAGGCGAGCCTCTAGGAGCTCGATCTCGGTGGCTAGGTCATCATACCGGGCGCCGAAGTGCTCGAGGCCCTCTTGCGCAGAGCCTGCCTGCCATTCCCCAATCTTGCGCTCGCCCTCGGGGGCGGACACGAAGACGGACCCATCGGCATCGACGCGCCCCCACTTGGCCGGATCGTTCTTGCTCGGAGATTGCACGGGCACGGGCTTGGCTGTGGGGCGGGGGCCCTTCTTGGGCATGGAACCTGGGGTAGGGGTGGGAGACATGGAAAGCCCTCCTAGACATATATCGCCGCGCGTCACGGCTGCCGGATGAAATCACTGGTTACATTACCGTGAAAAATCGCTGTGTGCCTAGAATCTATTTAATTACCTCCTCTTGGGTAGATAGTATGGAGGAATAATGTTCAATCTCATGGTTATGCCCGCCTCGCCGGCGCTGACAGTCGAGCTAGCTCCCAACGATGCCGCCTCGCGGGCGCTGCTGGCAGCGGCGCGCACGCTGGCGGTTGAAGCCGCTGCCGCCGGCATGGAGGAGGCAGAAATTATCGGATCCCGCTCCTCCCGGTGGCATACCCGCCACACGGGAAGTCTGCGCGCCTGGGGAGCCCACCAGGTACACGTGGGCGCGGGAGACTACCTGCCAGAAATCATGGCCCACTACGTCCTGTCTACGGTCCCACAGATAACGGTGCGCGATAGCCGCGACCGCCTAGGCACGCCAGACCCAAAGGTACTTAGCATCGTGGTTGCGGACGGCAGCGCGGGCCTTACTGAGAGGGCACCGCTGGCGCTTATCCCCGGCGCGCAGGAGGCGCATCGGTGGTGCGAGGAGGTGTTGATGGGGGCATCGGCAAGCAGCGAGGCTGAGTGGCTGAAGCAACGCGGCGTGGAAGAGCCGGCGCTCTGGCTGGAGCTTGCCGGCTGCACGCCCAAGCGCGCGCAGGTCCGGGCGACGGACGCCACCCTCGGGGTAGGCCGCTACGTGGCAGGTTGGGAGGTAACATGCGCCCCATCGCAGTAGTTGGCCCCACCGCATCCGGCAAATCCGCGCTCGGGCTGGCCCTTGCCCATGAACTAGATGGGGAAGTGGTCAATGTCGATTCCATGCAGCTATACCGCGGCATGGATATCGGGACCGCGAAGCTTTCCCCCGCAGAGCGCGAGGGCATTCCGCACCACCAGCTCGATGTCTGGGACGTGACGGAGACTGCTTCCGTGGCGCGCTATCAGCAGGCGGCCTTGCGCGATATCGAGGACATCATGTCCCGCGGCAAGACTCCGATCCTCGTCGGCGGATCCATGCTCTATGCCCAGGCGTTGGTGGATGACTGGCAATTCCCGCCCACCGATCCGCAGGTGCGGGCCAAATACGAGGCCCGCCGCGCCGATATCGGAACCGACGCACTCCACGCGGAGCTCGCGCGCGTCGATCCGGCAGCCGCCGCCATCATCGAGGATAAAGACCCCCGCCGCACCGTCAGGGCGCTCGAGGTCATCGAGCTGACCGGCAAGCCCTTTAAAGCCAGCCAGCCGCCGAAGAACGGCCCGCCCCGGTGGGGGACCAGGTTGCTGGGGCTGCGCACGGATAGCGAGTGGTTGAACCCGCGCATCGAAAAGCGCACGCACCTCATGTTTGAGCAAGGTCTTGTCGAGGAAGTCGAGCGCCTGCAGGATAAGGGGCTTGTGGCCGATTCCACCGCGGGCCGCGCGATTGGCTATGTGCAGGTTCTACAAGCCCAGCGCGGCGAACTGACCTGGGAGGACGCCGTGGAGCGCACGATTACTGGCACCCGCCGGTACGTGCGCCGCCAGCGTTCCTGGTTTAACCGCGATAAGCGCATTACCTGGCTCGATGCCGCAGGCGATACCACCGCCCGAGCTTTGTACGTGCTTGGGCGCTAGGGTAGAGGCTATGAAATTTGCCAAAGGCCATGGAACCGAAAATGACTTCGTCATCGTAGAAGACTTCGACGCCGAGGCGCCGCTCTCACCAGAGCGCGTGGCGGCGCTGTGTGACCGCCGGGCGGGCATCGGCGGCGATGGCCTATTGCGCGTTGTGCGCGCCGGCGCCCTCGTGGACGCGGGCGAGTTGGCGGCACTTCCGGACGGGGTGGATTCCGCCGACTGGTTTATGGATTACCGCAACGCCGATGGGTCCGTGGCGGAAATGTGCGGCAATGGCACCCGCGTCTTTGCCCACTGGCTGCGCTCGCACGACTTGGTGGGCAAGGACGCATTCACCATCGGCACTCGGGCGGGTGCCAAGCAGGTGACGGTGCATTCCTGTAACGCTACCGCCGCGAGCGTCACCGTGGAGATGGGCCCCGCGCGCGTGACCGGAGTATCTACCGCGTCCGTGGGCGGTGAGTCCTACGCCGGCCTCGGGGTGGATATGGGTAACCCGCACCTCGCGGCCGTCATCCCAGGCCTGGAACCGGAAGCATTGGCCGCCAAGGACCTCACGGCGCCTGTCTACGACGAGTCCTTCTTTCCCGGCGGGGTGAATTTTGAGCTGGTGACCCCGCTGCGGGAGGGGCACGTGCATATGCGCGTCTTCGAGCGCGGGGTTGGGGAGACGCAGTCGTGCGGTACGGGCACGGTCGCGGCAGCTACCGCCGCGCTTGCCGATGCCGCCCAAGCCCTCGGCACCGTCCACGTCCACGTTCCCGGCGGCGAGGTCACCGTCGAGGTCTATGACGGCGGCACGCGCTTGACGGGCCCGTCCGCCATCGTCGCGACGGGTGAAACGAGCCTGTAAGGGCCTTAGTTTTCGTCGTCGATTTGCCGCGTGCGGTAATCCGGGCCGAGCCGGAAGGCCGCGCGGCGGGCCGCCAGCCACGATTCTTTCAGCTCGCGGGCGCGCTCATCGGTGACGCGGAGGAGGGCTTCCAAGTCCTGCGTGCGCATGCCGTGGGCGTGGATACGGATGTTGAGGCGGCGGAGGAAGCGGCGCGCCCCAGCCAATTCGTAGTGGAACGCATCGATGGCGGGGTGGGAACAGTCGAGGTCCAGCAGTGCTGGCCGGTACAGCGTTCGATCCGCCAGCGACTCGGCCTCCGTGGAGGTTTCGAATTCTTCGAATTCGGCGATGACGTCCTGGATATCGTCCGCCGAAAGCGAAATGGAGCTGCGCAGGGCCTTTCTTTCCGCGGTATCGGGGCGCGTGCGCAGCATGAACCAGCCCGCGCCCACCAGCATGGCGGCGATGATGAGTCCGGGCAGTTTTAGCGTTACAACGATCGCGATCGCGCAAAGGACCAGGAGGATAAAGACAAGTGTCCTCCGGTTTTGTGGATCGCTAAGGAAAGGCATGGCCTAAAAAATCTAGTGCCCGCCGCAGCCGCAACCGCCGGATCCACAACCGCATCCGCCATCGCCGCAGCCGCCGGACGGCATGTCAATAGCGGCGGTGAGCAGGGCCGTACCGGAGATCACGGAATCCTTGGCCGGCAATTCGCCACTGTCCGCCGGCAGGCAGAGATCGAAGGGGAAAAGCCCGTCCATGACGAGGTGCGCGAATTTCTCGCCGGTGAGTTCATTGGTGCGCCACTCGGCTTCCATCACCCGGGCGGCAAAGGTAGCCGCCGGCGTGGGGGCCTGTGCGCCGGAGCCAGAGGCGATGACGCGGGCGCCCTCGGATTCAAAGAGGGCGGGGTATTCGCCGTGTTCGGCCTCGTAGGCAGCCGGGGACTCGTAGGTAGTGATATCAAGGCCCATGGCGGTCAGCGATACCTGCTGCCATTCCTGCCGCGGTTCTTCTGCCAACAGTGGCCCCTGCGCGAGGTTCGCCGTGACCTGGGCCAGCGGTGTGCCGAAGGGATCGATGATGTCCATGATCGCTAGAACGTCATTGAACATCTCCACGTGGGCAAAACCCTGCGTGACCGCATCGAAGCCGATAAAGGTGGCGTAGGGCTCTACCGCCAAGATATTAAGCTGGGCGCCCGAGGGGTCGCCGTATTGAATGAGCTGGCCACCGCGGACCTCGCCGGTAACGGCAAGGCGGTCCGTGGCGATGGCTGCCTCGACCGCGTCCTGCCAGCGTTCGAAATCCAGGCCGATCGCCTGCATTTCGGTATTCTTCTTCTGGGTAGTAGTCGTTGGCCTAGGCTGCGTCGTTTCCATAGCCACCATTGTATCGCTTTGTCCAGTAAGCCCGGAAACCGCAATTCCCGTTTTGCGGCCTAACGTGCCAAAATAGATAGCAATATGAACAAATTTTCCCCGCAGAATTCTGATAGCTCGGCGAGCAAGGACGAACTTCTCGCCCAGGCCTTCCGCGACCACGCGGACACCCCGCAGGAAACCACGCCCACCAGCGGCGATCTAGATTTGGCCGAGCGCAACGCCTTCCGCCGCGTTACCCGCGAGACCTCCATCCGCGCCGAGGACACCACCGATGGCTACGAGGTGGAATACCGAAAACTGCGCCTCGAGCGCGTCATCCTCGTGGGCGTGTGGACCGAAGGCACCGTAGCGGAGGTTGAGGCCACGATGGATGAGCTGGCCGCCCTGACCGAGACCGCCGGTGCCGACGTAGTCGAAATGATTTACCAAAAGCGCGATAAACCGGATTCTGGTACTTTCATCGGCTCGGGCAAGGTAAAAGAGCTCCACGATATCGTCGAGGCCACCGGGGCCGATACCGTCGTGTGCGATGGTGAGCTGAACCCCGGCCAGCTCACAGCATTAGAGCGCGCGCTCAATACCAAGGTCATCGACCGCACCATGCTCATCTTGGACATCTTTGCCCAACACGCAAAGTCCAAGGAGGGCAAGGCGCAGGTCTCGCTGGCGCAGCTGGAATACCTCTATACCCACACCCGCGGTTGGGGCGGCAACCTTTCGCGCCAGGCCGGCGGCCGCGCCGGTTCCAATGGCGGCGTCGGCCTGCGCGGTCCCGGTGAAACCAAGATCGAGACCGACCGCCGGCGCATCCGCACCGAAATGGCGCGCCTGCGCAAGGAACTGCGCGGGATGAAAACCGCCCGCGAGGTCAAGCGCTCCAGGCGCCAGTCCTCCACGATCGCCCAGATCGCCATCGCCGGCTACACCAACGCCGGCAAATCTTCGCTCATTAATGCCATGACGAACGCGGGCGTGCTTGTGGAAGACGCACTTTTTGCCACCTTGGATCCCACCACGCGCCGCGCCTCGCTTGCCGATGGCCGCCAGGTCGTCTTCACCGATACCGTCGGCTTCGTTCGCCACCTGCCTACCCAGCTGGTGGAGGCCTTCAAGTCCACCCTGGAAGAGGTGCTCGCCGCCGATATCATGCTGCATGTCGTGGACGGATCGGACCCGTTCCCGCTCAAGCAAATCGAGGCGGTCAATAAGGTCATCTACGATATCGTCAGCGAGACTGGTGAGCAGGCCCCGCCGGAAATCATCGTGATCAATAAGATCGACCAGGCCGATCCGCTTGTGCTCGCGGAGCTGCGCCACGTCCTGGATCATGAGGACGTCGTCTATGTTTCGGCGCGCACGGGGGAGGGCATCGACGAGCTGAGCGCGCGCGTGGAGCTCTTCCTCAACTCCCGCGATAGCCACGTTAATCTGCAGGTTCCCTTCACCCGCGGCGATGTCGTCTCGCGCGTGCACGCCGAGGGCACGGTGCGCAGCGAGGAATACACCGAGGACGGCACGCTTGTCGATGTCCGCCTGCCCGCCACCACCGCCCGCGAGCTCGCCGAATTCATCGTGGAGGAAGATTCCTAAAATTCGTGCTCCATGGGCCATAATGGTGGTTCGTGAGCATACTAGGTTGGACCGTCCACGGCGACGGTAAGAAGATTGCACCAGGCGCCGTGGTCGCGCCCGAGGAACGACTAAGTTGGGGCCGAACCATTGGCATCGGCATGCAGCACGTGGTGGCGATGTTCGGTGCTACGCTGCTGGTGCCCACCCTGACCGGCTTTCCGGTCAATACCACGCTGCTATTTTCCGGCATCGGCACCATCCTCTTCCTGCTGATTACGCGCAATCGCCTGCCGTCCTACCTGGGGTCGTCGTTCGCCTTCATCGCCCCGCTGACCGCCTCGCAGCAATACGGGATTGCGGCGCAGGCCGGATCCATTCTGGTGACCGGTTTGGTGCTGGTGGCGGTCGGATTCGTGGTCAAGGCTGCCGGCAGGCGGGTGCTCGATGCGGTGATGCCGCCGGCGGTTACCGGCGCCATCGTCGCGCTCATCGGGCTTAATTTGGCGCCGAATGCGGCCGAGAACTTCGCCAGCCAGCCCTTGGTCGCAGGCATCACGCTGCTGGTTATTCTCCTAGCCACCGTCGCCGGGCGCGGCATGGTTTCGCGCCTGTCCATCCTCATCGGCGTGGTCGTCGGCTGGGTTTTCGCTGCCCTGACCGGTAATTTGGGCGAGGATGCCAAGGCTGCCATCGATGCCGCACCGTGGGTAGGCCTGCCCGAATTCCACGCCCCAGAGTTCCATCTTTCCGCGATCGCCGTGGCCTTGCCGGTGCTCGTGGTGCTGATTGCGGAAAACGTCGGCCACGTCAAAGCCGTCTCCGAGATGACCAACCGCGACTTGGACGACCTCGCCGGCGATGCCCTGATTGCCGATGGCCTCGCCTCCTCCCTCGCCGGTGGCTTCGGCGGCTCCGGTACCACGACCTACGCTGAGAATATCGGCGTTATGGCCGCCACGCGCGTCTATTCCACCGCCGCGTATTGGGTTGCGGCCCTAACCGCCATCCTATTGGCCTTCGTCCCGAAGTTCGGCGCGCTGATTTTCACCATCCCCACCGGCGTGCTCGGCGGGGCCACCCTCGTGCTCTATGGTCTTATCGGCATGCTGGGCGTGCGCATCTGGATGGATAATGAGGTCAACTTCAATAACCCGGTGAACCTGACGGCGGCTGCGGTGGCTTTGATCGCGGGCATCGGCAACCTGACCCTGACCGTGGGTGGGGTGAGCCTGGAGGGCATCGCCTGGGGCTCTGTCGGCATCATCGTTGCATATCCCATCATGCGGCGCCTGTACGAAAGCGTGGGCGAAGGCCACGACGCCAAGTACTAAATTCTGTGGATAACTTTGTTGACCCTGCCGCGAAATAGCGCCTTGGTGGCAAGGTTCGCCGCGTAATCCACAGGCCTTCGTGCGTGCGGTCGCCGTTGCACCGGGTTGTGCGCTGTACTAGGCGGCATGAACGCACTCGACCGTTATTTAACTGCGCTGGGCCAAGGGATGGACATCATCGCCGCCGCTCAGGGCTTAAGCGAGCGCGACTTGGTGCAGCGTGGCGCCAGCGACGTCGCCGCGCGCGAGGTGGTGCATCTTTGCGATGTCTATTTTGGCCGCTGTGCCTTTAGCGCCAAGCAACGCACGGCGCGCTCGACGACGCACCCGCTCGACGTGCTCAGCCTCATCGAAAAGTTCGCGCTGCGCGCTCGCACCCAGCGCGATGCCTGGGTCGTACGCTCCGAGTTATGCGAGTTCCGCGGAAGCGCCACGGCATTGCGCAAGCGGGCGCGCGCCCTCTTGCGGGAGCTGCAACCGCCCCGCACTCCCAAGAAAGGCGTGCGGATCACCCGCCGGCCGCGCGGACCGTGGTCGTTGACCATCACCGGGGAATCCGCCGACGTCGCCGATATGCACTCTGCTCTTGATAACGAGCGCCCACTGGAGTCCGTTAAATCCATCTTCTTCGGCGGGAAGTCCGGAGCGCGCACCACTGCGACTACGCAGGTGGTTATCACCTTGGACGAGCTCGACCGCATCGTCGATGGCGATGGTGAGGAAATAACCCTGCAGCTCACCAATGGCTCGCGCATCAGCGGCGCTGACCTCGCGAGTCGCGTCTTAAGCGATCACGGATACATCACGCTTGTGCATCCCGTTGAGGGGCCGGTCAACTTATACCGCACGTCCCGGTTTGCCAATGCGAAGCAGCGCTTGATGGCGGCCGCCGTCAATCCTGTATGCCCCTGGGAAAAGTGCAATTATCCTGCCGATGAGTGCCAGATCCACCACCTAGACAGCTGGCAGCACGGTGGCAATACCAATGCCGCTAACCTCGCGACCTGCTGCCCGTACCATAACGGCGTCAACGATGATGACCCGCAGGCCCCGCCGCGGCGCGGGCGATTGGCCCGAATACAAGGAAAGGTCCGCTGGCTTCCGCCGTGGGCCACGAACCCCGGCAGCCCGAACGAAAACGACCGGCCGCCATCCTAAGAATCCGGGCCAAGAGAATTAGCGCAAAAGGATTCGCGCGCCCGCACCGATCCACAGGTTCAGGGTCAAAAACCCTAGCGACTGCGCTAATGCGCCGCACGAGCGAGCTGAATAGCTGGCGCAATGGGCACTGGGAAACGGCCTATGGATCGCAAAAGCTCCCCGCCAACAAGGCGAGGAGCCTACTAGTCGTGTTTAAACGCTAGTTATGAGCAGCAGCGCTTAGGAAGCGTCGAGATCCTGCTCGATGAGGCCGGCGATCTTCTCAACGGCTTCTTCGTTATCAGAGGTAACTGTGACCTCGTCGCCCTGCTCGGCACCGAGGGCCATGATCATCAGGGAAGAAGCGGCGTCGGTTTCGTTATCGTCATCTTCTTCACCAACGAGGCTCAGGAAGATGTCCTCGTCGTATTCGCCAGCGGCGTCAGCGATGATGGAGGCAGGACGTGCGTGCAGTCCTACAGAGGAGCCAACCTTTACAGTCTTGGAAGCCATGGAAATTATCCTTTCTGTAGTTAATTTATCGTGATCCAGTGTACGAGCGTTTGATTTATGCCGCCACGTTCTGGGAAGCGGTTTTGGACCCTGGAGCGGCCTTTTGGGCAGCTCCTGGACGGTCTTATTAGGCCAGAATTGCTTCATGGCCAAGACCGCGACGGTAGATACCGCCACGCCGGCAAGGATGGCTACCAGGTAGGCCCAGAACGGGTCGATAGCAAAGGCAACGAAGATACCACCGTGCGGGGCGCGCGACTCGACCGACAGCGCCATGGAGATAGCACCCGTCACGGCGCCACCGGCCATCATGGAAGGGATGACGCGGAACGGATCGGCTGCGGCGAAGGGGATGGCGCCTTCGGAGACGAAGGACAAGCCGAGTAACCAAGCGGACTTACCGTTTTCCTGCTCGGCAGGGGTAAATAGCGACTTGCGGATGAAGGTTGCCAAGGACAGCGCGATGGGCGGAACCATGCCGGCGGCCATAACAGCGGCCATGATTTGCATGGAGGCTGCGTCGCCGGTGGACAACCCGGCGGTGGCAAAGAGGTATGCGGCCTTGTTGACCGGGCCGCCCAGGTCGACGCACATCATCAGGCCCAAGATGATGCCGAGCACTACGGCAGAAGAGCCAGACATGGAAGACAGCCAATCTTGCAGGCCCTCCATCAGCGCGGCCAGTGGGGCGCCCAAGAGCAGGTACATCGACAGGCCAACGACGAGGGAAGTCAAAAGCGGAATGATGACCACCGGCATAAGGGAACCGAGCCAGCGTGGGACCTTCCAATTGCCAATCCACAGTGCGATAAAGCCTGCCAACAAACCGGTGACCAAGCCACCGATAAAGCCCGCGTCGAGGGTCACGGCGATAGCACCGCCGACAAAGCCCGGCGCAATACCAGGGCGCCCGGCCAGGGCGTAGGCGATGTATCCAGATAACGCGGCAACAATAAAGCCCATTGCAGCCTGGCCGATGGCAAAGAGCACTGCGCCTATATAGAGCCCGAACCCGGAGTTCTCGAACGACATGGTCTCGCCGTCGACGGTAATCTCATTTCCCGGCAGGTTGGACAGGGAATAATCCGTGGAAAGCGCCTGCCAGCCATTGGCCATATCGGCGCCGCCGAAGAGGAATCCGAGGGCCAAGAGAAGGCCGCCGGCGGCAACGAACGGCACCATGTAGGACACACCGGTCATAATCGCCTGCTGGATGCGCTTGCCCCAACCCAGCGATTTTCCTTCCTCTTCGGCGGAGGAGGAAGAGGCGGTGCCAGAGACCTTTCGGGCATTCGGGTTCTTCGCCGCCGCGATGGCTTCATCGAGCATCTTGCCGGGTTCGTTGATGGCGCGCTTGACGCCGGATTCGATGACGGGTTTGCCCGCGAAGCGCTCGCGGTCGCGCACTCCGACGTCCGTGGCGAAGATGACCGCATCGGCAGCGTCGATGGTGGACTGCGAGACCGATTCATTATTGGACGAGCCCTGGGTTTCGACGGTGAGATCGACGTCGTCGCGCTCGCCGGCGGTTTGGGTGAGGGCATCGGCAGCCATGTAGGTGTGTGCGATGCCGGTTGGGCAGGCGGTGATGGCAACGATGCGGGTAGCTTGTGCCGAAGCACCTGCGCTTGCCGATGCCCCTTCCGCAGCCCCAGCTGCAGCCTCCGCGGTGTCCTGCTTTTTCTTCTTCGTTTTTTCCGCGTTGACGACAGCGAGGATTTCCTTGACAATTTCTTCCTTCGTCGACGCGGTGCGCAGGGCCTCTAAAAAGTCCTTGCGCACGAGGGCGCGGGCGAGCTTGGAAAGAATCTGCAAGTGGGCTTTGCCACCGCCGGCGGGTGCGGCGATGAGGAAGACCAACTGGGCGTCGCCGTCTGGGCCGGAAAAATCTACGCCGCGGGTAAGGCGGGCGAAAGCTAGGGTCGGTTCGGTGACGGCCTCGGAACGGCAGTGGGGGATGGCCACGCCGCCGGGCACGCCGGTGCCGGCCTTGGCCTCGCGGTCGATGGCGGGCTGGGCGAGGCCTGCGACCTCGGTTGCGCGTCCGGTGTCGTGCACCAAGGTGGCAAGGTTGGTGATAACGGAGTCGACGCTATTGCCAAAGTCGGCGTCAAGCGCGACAAGTTCTGTGGTGATGAGATCGGATGCCATGATGGAAGGCTCCTTTAGCTATAGAGCAGAGATGGAGGTATGGGCGGTATCGAGTTCTTCGGGGCGGGGGAATTGGGTGCCGGGCTTTGCGGCCGCAGCGGTGCCATAAGCCACCGAGAGCGCGAGGGAGTCTGCTGGTCCGTGCCCCTGCGTGCGCCCCAGGAGGTATCCGGCCAATGCGGCATCACCTGCGCCAACCGTGGATTTCACCGTGGCGGGAGGCGGGGTGGCAGCCCATGCGCCTTCTGCGTTTACCAGCACGGCACCGGCGCCGCCGAGGGTGACAAGGACTTCCTTGATGCCGCGACCCACGACATCCCTTGCAGCCTCCACGACCGGGCTATAATCCCCGGCCGCAGCGGCGCGCTCGAGGGCGAGGCCGTCCTGGCCGGTCAGCTGCCCCAGTTCGAAACCGTTGGGTTTGATGAGATCCGGGGCGGCGGTAGCGAGCTGCTTGGCGATGGCCTTCATCGGAGCATCAGAGGTGTCCACGGCGATGCGCGCCTGCGGGGCGGCAGTGCGGATCTCCTTGATGAGCTCGGTATACCAGCCAGTATCAACGCCCTTGGGCAGCGATCCGGCAAGGGCTACCCAATCGGCGGATTGGGCGTGGTGAGTAAGGGTGGAAATGAGGTGGTTTTGGGTGGCATCGGAAAGCAGCGGGCCAGGGCCGTTGACCTTGGTGGTCGTGCCATCTGGCTCGGTGATGGTGGTATTGACGCGGACGCCACCGTCCATGTCCACGTGGGCGTAGGGGAGGTGGACCTCCTGGATGAGGTTGATGAACGGATCGGCCGCGCGGGCGGGGAAGAGGGCGAGGGTTTCTTTCCCGGCGAGGTGCACGGCGTGGGCAACGTTGACGCCTTTGCCACCGGCAACCTGGGTAACACTGGCGGCGCGGTGGACATCGCCTGAGGTCAGTTGCTGATTGAGCGCCAGGGTGGCGTCAATGCTTGGGTTTGGGGTGAGCGTGAGGATCATCGAGAACTTATCCCTTTCGCAGAGTGCGTATATTGGGGGCCACACGCAGTCGGTCCGGTTGAAACTCGCGCTTAAGCCCGCCGTAAATGTTTATTCTTGCCCGATTGTGTTGGAAAGTCAATAGAAACCGTGTGGCATACATTGCATTTCTGTTGGATTTGTGATGATCTGGAAATAAATAAGCCGCTATCTTCGAAGGAAGTATCGCCATGGAAAATACGCTTCAGTCCACTGTTAAAGGAACCGGCGTTGTCGCTGGAGTTGCCTATGCAGAAGCCGTATGGGTGCGCCCCCGCCCGGACCTGCCCACTGAAGGAAGTATTGACCAAGAGGCCAGCAGCGAAGCCGAATACGATCGCTTCCTCGAGGCAGTCGATGTCGTCGCCAGCCGCTTGGAAAACCGCGCCGCAGCCGCCGAGGGCCAAGCCTCGGAAGTGCTGACCGCAACCGCCGGCATGGTCAAGGACCGCGGGTGGCACAAGGCCGTGCGCAAAAACATCCGTTCCGGCAAGAATGCCGAGTTCGCTACGGTGGGAGCCACGGATAAGTTCGTCACCATGTTTGAGGCGGCCGGCGGCGTCATGGCCGAGCGCACCACCGATCTGAAGGACGTGCGCGACCGCGTCATCGCCCAGCTGCGCGGCGAGCAGGAGCCTGGTTTGCCCATGGTGGAGGGCCAAGCGGTGCTTTTTGCCGATGACCTCGCGCCCGCCGATACCGCCACCCTGGATACCGCGCATATTCGCGCGCTCGTTACCGAGCTGGGCGGGCCCACCAGCCACACCGCGATCATCGCCCGCCAGCTCGATATTCCGTGCATCGTCGCCGTGGGAAATAAGCTGCGGGAGATTGACAGCGGCACGCTGGTCTTCGTCGACGGTGCGCTTGGAACCGTGACGCTGGGCGCGGACGAGGAAGAATCCACTAAGGCGGTCGCGGAATACCGCGAGCGCGCCGCCCGCGTGGCCGAATGGACTGGGCCGGCGCAAACCAAGGATGGCCACCGCGTGCAGCTGTTGGCTAACGTGGCCGATGGCAACGCCGCCCGCATCGCTTCCGACTCGCAGGCAGAGGGCATTGGCCTCTACCGCACGGAGTTGTCGTTCCTGTCCGCGAGCGAGGAGTCTTCCGTTGACGAGCAGACAAAAATCTACAAGAAGGTCTTTAACGCCTACCCCAATTCCAAGGTCGTGGTGCGCACCTTGGATGCTGGCTCCGATAAGCCGATTTCTTATGCCACGTTGTCCTCTGAGGAGAACCCTGCGCTGGGTGTGCGCGGTCTGCGCATTGCCCGCGATAACGAGTCCCTGTTGACGCGCCAGTTGGACGCCATCGCCCAGGCCGCGGAGTCCCGCGGCGACGATGCCGAAACCTGGGTCATGGCACCGATGGTGGCGACGTCGAAGGAAGCCCAGTGGTTTGCGGAGCTGTGCCGGGAGCGCGGCCTGACCGCGGGCGCGATGATTGAGGTGCCCGCAGCAGCGCTGATGGCAGATAAGATCATGCCGCATCTGGACTTCGTATCCATCGGCACCAATGACCTCACCCAGTACACGATGGCCGCTGACCGCCTGTCACCGCAGCTTGCGTACCTCACCGACCCCTGGCAGCCGGCCGTGCTGCGGCTTATCCAGCACACCTGCATTGCGGGGCACGAATACAACGTACCGGTTGGCGTGTGCGGCGAGGCCGCGGCCGATCCGCTATTGGCCTGCGTATTGACCGGCCTAGGCGTCAACTCCTTGTCTGCTGCATCGACCGCAGTCGCCGGCGTTGGTGCCCAATTGGCCGAGCTGACCTTTGACCAGTGCCAACAGCTTGCCGATGCCGCCCTCAACTCCGAAGGCCCATCCGCCGCCCGCGCCGCAGCGATGGAGCAGATAGAAAAGTTCAACTAACGGCAAAAGGTTTCGCCCTCCCTGCCTAGATGTCAACGTAGGGAGGGCGAAGTCGTGCGCATGCTGGAGCTATTCGCTGGCGAGCACGACATCGATCTCTCGCTCGCGCAGGGCATCGACGAAGGATTCCGGCGCGCCGGAATCGGTGATGACGACATCGATATCTGCAATGGAGGCGAAGCTCACCAGGTAGTCGTTGCCCAATTTGCTGGAATCACACATGACCACGACCTTGTGGGCATTCGTGACGAAGGCGGATTTGATGGCTGCTTCTTGGGAATCGGCTGTCGACAAGCCGTGATCGAGGGTCAACGCATTGGTACCGATGAAGGCGACATCGGCGCGCATGAGCGCCATGGTGCGCAGGGCGGTATCGCCGACGACGGCCTGGGTGATAGCGCGTACGGTCCCGCCGAGAAGCTGGACATCGGGAACGCCGCTATTGGCTAGCGACAGTGCGATGGGCAGGCTATTGGAGACGATATTGAACTGCGCCTGCGGGTATTGCTGGCTAATGAGCTCGGCAAAGGTATTAATCGTGGTGCCGGCGTCCAGGAATATGCTGCCGCCGCCAGGGGGAAGGAAGTCGAGCGCGGCGTGCGCGATGGCGGCCTTGGCCCCAGATGCGGAACGCTGGCGGGTATCGAGGGTGAGCTCCGCGGTCTGGAAGGCTTGCGAAGCCACGGCGCCGCCGTGAACGCGGTGGACAACGCCCTCACGATCCAGTACGGCTAGGTCGCGCCGAATGGTTTCAGCAGTCACCTCGAAACGCTCTGATAAATCGGTTACGTTAACGCGACCCTCAACTGCAGTTTGGGACGCGATCTGGCGGCGTCGCTCCTCTGCGTACACGGACCCTCCTTGCTCCTCGCCTTCGGCCGGGCGGTTACTCCATCTGCGAATGCAGGCGCTCGGTGAAAGCTAACTGATGTGGGATTTCTCCCTCCATTGTGTCAAAATTCGGCGGTAATCGGACGAAAACAAAAATTAAGGTGTGCGCTGTTGTCTGGTTTGGGATAAAAGCCGCAGGTCAGTCAGCTTTATTTGCCCTAGTTGAAAGCCAACCCTAGTAGCGCTTAACTTACGGATCCGTTATTTCGGGGGTGCTTTCTCAATAAACCCCGCGCGCTTAAGTTGGCTTTTTGGGGCGCGATTGCGAGGCAGAAAGGCGTGGAATGCGTTAAAACTCGTATGGCCCTGCTCCCTATGCGGGGAACAGGGCAGCGTACGAAGTGCAAAGAGCGGGTTTCAAGAAAGCGGGCGCAGAGTGTCGGCGGCGACAACAACCGCAGGCGAACACCCGCGTGCGGCTTGGTTAAAGTAGCTGGCCGGGGCCTAGAGTTTGCGGAAGACGGATACTACCTTGCCCATAATTTCCGCATCATCGCCGTTGATGGGCGGATAGGCATCGTTGTGCGGAAGGAGCCATACGCCAGAGGAATCGCGGTGGAATTCCTTGACGGTGGCCTCGGAGCCATCGAGAAGCGCGGCGACAAACTCGCCTTCCTCAGCCACCGATTGCGACCGGATGATGACCCAGTCGCCGTTGAGGATGCCGGCATCCTGCATGGAATCGCCCACGACCTGCAGCATATAAAGCTCTCCTCCGCCGACGACCTCGTCTGGCATGGGGAAATACGTGTCGATATTTTCCTCTGCAGTGATTGGTGCACCGGCGGCGATGCGGCCAACGACGGGAATATAAGCTACGGCGGCAGACTCTTCAGGGCCGCGGGCAGAGGTATCGGGGACGTCCTTAGCCTTGCGGCCCGGCTTCTTTTCGGCGTCGTCAGTGTTGAGGTGGCGTACGTCGACCGCGCGGGGTTTATTGGGATCGCGGCGCAAGAAGCCCTTTTCCTCCAGTTGCTTGAGCTGATAGGCCACGGACGAGGTGGATTGCAGGCCGGCGGCGTCACCAATTTCGCGGATGCTGGGCGGGTAACCGCGGAGCATCACTGCATCGCTGATGACGTTAAGGATGCGGCGTTGCCTTTCGGAAAGGGAGGCGTAATCGTTCTTTGCGGTGCTTGCTTTCTTGCGGCCCATGTGCGGCTCCTAGCTAAGGGGTCTGAGGTTCTGCGTTCGTAGCTTGAAAAGGGACTGGGTGACACCTGCGTGCCATAACTCATTTGTAGCACGAAAAGTACAAGCGTTCGAGATTTACGCGAAAAACTGGACAGGTTTTCGAAGTGGTGCTATAAATCGAACATAGAAACAATCTCGAACACAGGAGCGACATTGAGCTCTTGTTGTGTCAAGGGGCCGCTTTAGACTTACGGCGGTCGTCGAAAGGAAAGCAATGTCTCAACTACTTCACTCTCGCAATAACATGGTCAAACAGCGCGCGGCACGTCCACAGATCGTCCCTTCAGCGGCTATTTGGGATATTGATGATCAAAGCTGGGGCGTGCAGCATTCTCCTTCCGAAAAGGGGGAAATCAGGACTTTAAATTCCGTATATCGAACGAACCGTGAAGGTTATTCGAATACGTGGACTGATGAACGTTCCTTACCTGATTTCGCGAACAGGCCGATGGAAGAAGACGATGCGCATAGTTCGCGCAAGAATTACCTCCTCGGTGCAGTATTTGGTGCTGCCGTATTTTTCGGCACGGTTGCCGGCGGGCTGATGGGTACGAGCGCTGAAACGCCGACTGATCCTGGCGCTTCGGTACAGCAAGTAGAAGCAGCGATCGGACAGTAGTGCTGCGTGTACAAAAGCAGGCACTTCGGGGGTTTAAGGCTTAGAGCCTTTTAGGCAGCAGCTTGTCTTCCCGGCCGCAGATAAGGCCCGCTTGCTTCACGGAGACAGGCACTCGAGTAGGAGGAGTCTGGCGCAATGGTGTCAGGTTTTTGGCTTGGCCGTGGGAGGTAAACTAAACCGAGAAGCTAAATTAGCGAAAGGACTAGTGTGTACTGCCCGTTTTGCCATAACGAACAATCCCGCGTTATTGACTCGCGCGTGGTTGATGCCGGCGCATCGATACGGCGCCGGCGGGAGTGTGCTTCCTGTAAGGGACGCTTCACCACTGTGGAAAAGGCCGTACTGCTGGTTGTTAAGAGAAATGGCCTCGCTGAGCCATTTAGCCGGGATAAACTCATTCGGGGGGTTAGGCGCGCATGCCAGGGTCGCGACGTTAGCGATGATGCCTTAAAAAAGTTGGCCCAAGAGGTTGAGGAAACGGTGCGGGGGCACGGGTCCTCGCAGGTAAACGCCAACGAAATCGGGCTAGCGATTCTCGAGCCACTGCGTGACCTAGACGAGGTCGCATATCTGCGCTTCGCCTCGGTGTATAAATCATTCGAGAGCGCGGATGACTTTGAATCGGAGATTCGTTTGATGCGGCGCCGCGATCGCGGGGACCTTTAAACTGCGCAGTGTAGGACGATTTCTCAGCAGTTATACAACCGTTCTTGCGCAGGATCGAAGCAGCCTTAACTGGCATTTTGTGCGCATGATTTCGCTAGGGCCAGCCCAATGTTCACGCCGCCGGCGGCCGAGTAAGCAGATTTTTAGCTTAAGTATGGCCGGCCGGGCGGCGGGAACGTGAGGTTGGGGAGACTAGCGCAGCTTGTCCACCGCTTTTTGAATCCTCCGCAGGGATACTGCGTGGGCTGTGCCGAGGCGTTGGGCAAAGAGCGAGACCCGCAATTCCTCGATCATCCAGTGGATGTCCTTGACCTCGCGTGTCTTTTCGCGACCCGCGGGAAGGTTGCGCAGCCGGTTTGCCAGGTAGGCCTTGGCATTATCGACCTCGGCCTGGCGGTCGGCATCGCGATCCGGATCGAGCGAGAGGTCTTCCAAGCGGATCCGCATTGCCTGGATGTAGCGGGGAAGGTGTCGCAGGTGTGCGGATCCGTGCACGGTGATGGCATTCGGCGGAAGGAGGAAAGCGAATTGCTTTTCCATATCGTCGATGGCGGGACCGTCCCAGTGGGAAAGCTCGGCGCGGAGATTGGAATACTCAGCTAAGCCAGGTGCGATCGAGACTATTGATTGCCGCACGCGGCCGGGGACCTGCGGTTTCACGGAGTCCTTGAGCTCGGTAAACACCTCTGGCGAGCGCACGGGGCCGCCAGCTTCGAGCATGAGGTCGCGGATCGCCGCGACGCGGGCGTCATTGACCAGGCCGTCGGCGCCGCCATGCGGATAAGAATCCACGGCGACGCGCTGCTGCAAGGGAAGCCCCTTGACCATTTGCGCGGTCGAGACGGAAATTTCGCGCATCAAAAGCGTGAGGGTGGTAGTGACCATGGCGGCATCGGCAGCTGCCTTGGTGGGATGAACCTTAAGCTCAACGCCTTCCTTGGTGGCCACCAACGCTGGGTAAGCGGTGACCTCGTGGCCATCGACGGTGGTGGTGATGGTCTCGTCAACGGTGCCGAGGGTATCGTCGGTCCACTCGCTGACCGCGGTGGATTCTGCGGTGCGGCTTACCCGTGAGACGGACGATTTAATGTGGCCGGCCTGGCGCTCGCGCAGGGCGGCAAGGTCCCTATCGGAATCGATGATGGTGCCACTCTTGTCGATGGCCGCGTAGTTCATCCGCAAATGGTCCGGCAGCTTGTCCGGTTGGAAGTCGGAGGCGTTGATGCCGTGCCCGCCGAGCTCGCGCAGGACATCGGCAAGCTGCTGGGTAAGGGGGCCTTCGAAGGGAATGAGGCGTTCCATGGCGCGCTCGGCAAATTCCGGGGCGGGCACGACGGTGCGCCGCAGGGCCTTGGGAAGGGAACGAATAAGCTCGTTGACGAGCTCGAATCGCAGGCCGGGAACGAGCCAATCGAAGCCTTCGATATCGAGGCCGGCAAGCATGGGAACGGGCACCATGACGGTGACGCCATCAAGGGGATCGCCGGGTTCGAATTTATAAGTCAGCTCGTAATCGATGGAGCCTTTGCGCCAGTGATCGGGGAAGGAGACTTCGGTGACGTCGTGGGAGTCATCGACAAGCGTGGCTGGATCGAAATTCAGCAGATCGGGTTCCTGGCGGCGCTTTTTCTTCCACCAGGAATCGAAATGACGGCCCGTGGTGACCTTGGCGGGAATGCGCTGGTCATAGAAATCAAAGAGGGTATCCTCATCCACGATGAGGCCGCGGCGGCGGGCCTTTTCCTCGTATTCGGCCGCCTCATCAAGGGCCTGCGCGTTTGCCTTGAGGAAGTGATGATGCGCATTCCACTCGCCGGCGATAAGCGCATTGCGGATGAACATATCGCGCGCCGCGACGGGGTCCACGCGGTGATATGGCACGGTACGGTCCGCGACGATGGGCACGCCGTAGAGCGTGGACTTCTGGTGCGCGATGGCGGCCGCGCGCTTGCGGGACCACGTGGGATCGGAATAGTTGTGTTTGAGCAGGTCCGCGCCGAGCTCTTCCACCCACGCCGGATCGATGGCGGCAACGTCGCGTGCCCAAAGCCGAGAGGTTTCGACGAGCTCTGCCGCCATGACGAACTCGGGTGGCTTTTTGGCCAAGGCGGAGCCTGGAAAGACAAGGAAGCGGGTATTGCGCGCGCCGTGGAACTCCTTGGAATTGCCGTCGCGGGCGCCGATATTGGACAGCAGGCCAGATAGCAGCGCGATGTGAATATCGTCGGCGCGGCGTTCGGTGCCTTCTTGGTAATCCCACCCCAGCTGCTTGGAGACGTCTTTGAGCTGGCGGACCAGGTCGAACCACTCGCGGATGCGCATGTAGTGGAGGAACTCCTGCTTCATGCGCTTGCGGAACCTATTGCCCGATTGCTCATTGCGGGTCTGTTTGATGTAATCCCACAACTTCAGCATGGACAAAAAGTCAGAGGTTTTGTCTTTAAAGCGCGCGTGCGCCTGATCGGCTTGCGCTTGGTACTCCAGCGGGCGTTCGCGCACGTCTTGGATGGTCATGGCGGCAACGATGACGATGACATCGTGGAGGCAGCCGTTGGTATGGGCCTCGATAAGCATGCGCGCCATGCGCGGATCGAGTGGGATGCGGGCCAAGTTGCGGCCGGTTTCGGTCAGCGCCGGTTTCTCGTGCTTGTCCTGGAGCGCACCGAGCTCGTGGAGGAGGTTGAGGCCATCGCGAATGGCCTTGAACTCGGGTGGCTGGAGGAAAGGGAATTGCTCGATATCGCCGAGCTTGAGCGAGACCATCTGCAAAATGACGCTGGCGAGGTTGGTGCGCAGGATTTCCGGGTCAGTAAATTCCGGGCGGCTTTGAAAGTCCTGCTCGCTATAGAGGCGGATAGCGATGCCATCGGCGACGCGGCCGCACCTACCCGAGCGCTGATTAGCAGAGGCCTGCGAAATGGGCTCGATAGGCAGGCGCTGCACCTTGGTTCGCGTGGAATAGCGCGAGATACGCGCGGTGCCGGTATCCACGACGTAGCGGATTCCGGGTACGGTCAGCGAGGTTTCGGCGATATTGGTGGCCAAAACGATGCGCCTTCCGCGGTGATTGCTAAATACGCGGTGCTGTTCCTGGTTGGATAGGCGCCCGAAGAGGGGCGCGACCTCGACGTTTTTCCATTTTTTGGCCTCGATTGTTTCCATGGCATCGCGGATATCGCGCTCGCCCGGGAAAAAGCAGAGGATATCGCCGTCGCCTTCTGCCATGAGCTCCTCGATGGCCTCGGTTAAGCCATCGAGCGGGTCTTGATCCACCAGCTTTCCACCCGCCTCGAATTCGAGGGGGCGGTAACGAATCTCCACCGGGTAGGTGCGTCCGGATACCTCGATGATGGGGGCAGGAGTGCCATCGGGTTCGGCGAAGTGCTCGGCGAAACTTTCCGGATCAATCGTCGCGGAGGTGATAATCACCTTGAGCTCGGGCCGCTTGGGAAGAATCCGCTTGAGATACCCCAAGAGGAAGTCAATATTCAGTGAGCGCTCGTGCGCCTCATCGATGATGATGGTGTCGTATTTATTAAGGAAGCGATCGCGCTGCATTTCTGCTAGCAGAATGCCGTCCGTCATAAGTTTCACCGCGGTGGTATCAGAGACTTTGTCATCGAAGCGGATGGCGTAGCCTACAGATTCCCCGATGTCTTGGTCGAGCTCGGAGGCGATGCGCTCGGCGACGGTCCGTGCGGCAATGCGGCGCGGCTGGGTGTGGCCGATAAGTCCCCGGCGACCCCGGCCGATGTCGAGGCAGATCTTGGGGATCTGCGTGGTCTTACCAGAGCCGGTTTCGCCGGCAATGATGACGACCTGGTTTTCTTCAATGGCGGCGGCAATATCGTCCTTGCGGCCACTGACGGGCAAGGAATCGGGATAGGTGAGTTGGGGCACGGCGGCATCGACAAGCGCAAGGCGGTCTGCGGCAGCCTGGATATCCTGGCCGATTTCGCGCAGGGCCTTGGGGGCGCGTGCCTTCGATAGGCGGCGCCGGAAGCTGCGGGCCTCGGCGATGGTGACGTTGTCTAATGCTGCAAAAAATTCATCGCGGCTAGGGGCCTGCGATGTCGTGGTTTCATGCTGTGTCATGGCTAATTTATGAGCTTACCCCGGTTACGTGGAGTGGAAAAAGTTGCTATTGTGAAAATACTTATCGCAACGATACTTTTCTCGTTGCGCCCAACCCGAATACAGAAGGAAGGCACCGCTGATGAACGACGATAAATCCGGTGGAAATGACGATTTTCCGCGCTATGAACCGACTAACCACCCAGAGGACCAGCCAAGCTACGGCAACCTGCCCTCCTATGGCGGTAGCCACGAGAGCTCCGGTAATCAAGGATATGCGGGCTACCAAGCACAGGACAACACCGTAAACAACGGCGGGTTTACCGGAAAACCCTCGGCCATCGATTCTATTTCGTGGGCCTTTCGTACGGTATTTAAGAATTGGAAATTGTGGATCCTCGGTAGCTTGCTCGTTGGCGTGATTGCCATCGCTTTCTCCATCGTGGGCGCGGCCGTTGCTCCATCAGAGGGTGCGGAGGCCTTCGGTGGAGGAGCCATTGTGCAGATCGTGTCCTATGTGTTCGTGGCCGTCATTAGCCTGATGGCGCTGCGACTGGCGCTATTCCAAATCGATGATCCGCGCACTGGGTGGAACTATGTGGGCAAGAATGTGCGGTGGTGGCAGCCGCTGGCGATCATGATCATCATCGGCATTATTACCTGGTTAGTAATGTTCATCTTCGTTGGTGGTTCATTCTTCCTTAGCCCTGATATGGGGACCGGTGCCACAGAGGAAGAGGCGTTGGAATCCATGGCAGGCCTTTTCGGAGTTGTGGCTTTATTGACTCTCATCGGCCTGTTTATTCAGCCGCTTTATATGTTGATGCAGTGGTTTGCGGCCGATGGCGACGGAGTTGGCCAAGCCATCAAGAACGGTTTTAAGGCCGGTAAAGGAAACTACGGCCAGCTTTTGCTGCTAACGGTGCTTAACATGCTGATTATAATTGGCGGCTTCATCGTATTCCTTGTTGGGTTGATTGTTGCTGTACCGGTTACCTTACTGTCTACGGCTTATTTGTTCCGCCAGTGTGCAGGCCGCGCAGTCGACCAACCTGCGTAATGGCTTTGCCATTGTTTACGGCCACCGAGGCACTGCTTCGGTGGCCTTAAACTTATGTGGCGGGAGTAATTGAGCCGAGGGGCCGTGGGGAATCGAAGACGCTTAAGTTTTAGCCCTCCAGCGAGCGGGCGAGGGCATTTTCATAAGCGGCGGTAATCAGGGTGCCGAATTCGCGGAACTCTTCACTGCGTGCGGCAGAGGAGCGGAAGACGAGGCCGACTTCGCGTTCTGCGGTGACATCGGGGGCAAAGTAGGCCACTCCGAGGTTCTTGCCGTGGCATTCGGTGGCCAACGCGGACTTGGGTACGAGGGTACAGCCGAGCCCACCCATGACCAGTTGCATAATAGTGGTCAATGATGAGGCGCGCGTGACGGAATTTGTTGCCTCTGCAGGGTTGACGTGGGCATGCCGGCAGAGATCGACGACTTGGTCGCGGAGACAGGGGCCATCGTCAAGCAGCAGCAGGTCCAAGTCCCGCAGCTCTGCAACTTGCACGTCTGTACGCCCGGCAATGGGGTGATCGGGCGGGCTGACGATGGCGAAGTCCTCGGTGTACAGCGAGCTGTCGACCATGCCCGTGGCCTCCGAAGGCAGGGCGAGGATGGCTAAATCGAGGTTGCCGTTGCGCAGGCGCGCGATAAGGTGCTGGGTTTGCTCTTCCACAAAGCGCGGCTCAAGCTCCGGGTAGGTCTCTGTAATCATCGCCAGTAAGTCTGGGAGGATATACGGGGCGATAGTCGGGATAACGCCAATGGTAAGCGGGCCAGACAGAGTGCCATGGGCGCCCCGGGCATGTGCGAGGAAGGTATCGGCGGCCTCAAGGGTGGATTTGGCGTAGGGCAAAAGGGTTTCGCCGGCTGAGGTTACAATGACCTTGCGGGTGGAGCGCTCGATGAGCTGGACGCCGAGCCCCTGCTCGAGCGCCACGAGGCCCTGGGAGAGGGAAGGCTGAGAGATCTCCAGCTTGGCGGCAGCGGTGCCGAAGTGCTTGTTTTCCGCCACGGTGACAAACGTACGCAGCTGGGCAAGTGTTGGTCGATACTCTTTATTATGCATGCCTATCACTCTAACATTTATCTATAGGATTAGCTATTGACGTGACCGGAATTAATGGTATTGTCTTTGGTGTTGGGCCGGAGAGGGTCCGGCCCGTGGTCCTCGGCACAGGACTGTCGGAAACTTGAAAAAGATTACCCTTTTAAGAAGGAGTTGAAGAACATGCCTATCATGACCGTTGGCGAAAAGTTCCCAGAATTCGACCTCACCGCCCTGACCGGCGGCGACCTGCACAACGTTAACGCTAGCCAGCCAGAGGACTACTTTGAGCAGGTTTCCTTGGACAAGTATGAGGGCAAGTGGAAGGTCGTCTTCTTCTACCCCAAGGACTTCACCTTCGTGTGCCCGACCGAAATCGCTGCCTTTGGCAAGCTGGACGAAGAGTTCCAGGACCGCGACACCCAGGTACTGGGCGGCTCCACCGATAACGAGTTCGCTCACTTCAACTGGCGCGCAACCCACCCGGACCTGAAGGACGTTCCGTTCCCGATGTTCTCCGACGTGCGCCACGACCTGATCCGCGCACTGGGCGTAGAAAACGCCGACGGCGTTGCCGATCGCGCAACCTTCATCATCGACCCAGATGGCGTCATCCAGTTCGTCTCCGTTACCCCGGACGCTGTGGGCCGCAACGTTGACGAGGTCCTGCGTGTCCTCGACGCCCTGCAGTCCGAAGAGGTCTGCGCCTGCAACTGGGAGAAGAACGACCCAACCAAGAACATCGACAAGATGGACGTCGTCCAGTCCCAGCTTTAAGCCTTAGTTATGAGTGAATGCTTTCCCTGCCGCTCAGGCAGGGAAGCAGGCACCTTACTTGCAATTTAAGTTACTGAGAAAAGATTTAGAAGGAGAAAGACTGTGTCTATCGAGAACTTGAAGTCAGCACTGCCTGAGTACGCCAAGGATCAGAAGCTCAACCTCGGCGCGTTGACCCGCACCACCGAGCTGGATGAAGAGCAGCTGTGGGGCACCCTGTTGGCTTCGGCGGCAGCTACCCGCAATGACACCGTGATTTCTGAAATCGCGGAAGAGGCGCAAGAGCACCTCTCTGAGGAAGCTATCAACGCCGCTTACGGCGCTGCCACCGTCATGGCAATGAACAACGTTGCCTACCGCGCCAAGAGCTGGTTGGGCGATGACTACGCACAGGTCAAGTTCGGCCTGCGGATGAACTTCATCTCCAAGCCTGGCGTGGAAGACGCTAACTTCGAGCTGTGGAATATCGCCGTGTCCGCTATCAACGGCTGCGAGCACTGCTTGGGCGCACACACCCAGAAGCTCAACGATACTGGCGCGACCAAGGAGCAGGTCTGGGAGGCCATCAAGGTTGCTTCTGTCATTCAGGCAGTCGCACAGGCCGTCCAGATTGAGGCTGCACGCTAAAAGCGCTGCTTAATTAGCCTTTGGAATAAGCCACCCCCGCGCGCTGCTTCCCTCGGTGTCCCCCATAGGACGCCGGGTACAGCGCAGGGGGTGGCTTTTATCGTTTTAGCTAACCCGCGTGTGATTAATACTCGACGCGCAACTCTGACAGGCGGACTTCGCCGGCTTCATCGGAGGCGTCCAGATCAACCGTGGCGACAAATTGATAGGCGCGATCTCCTGCTGGGTCCTTGATAATTTGCCGCACGGGCCAGCTGCGGGAGCTGGATTCTTCCAACCGGAAGTACTCGGGTCCGCGCGCCTCAGGGCCGGTATCAATGTCGTCGTATTCGTCAAAGTAGTCATCCAAGACGGCGCCAAAATCGGGGACCTCGTCCAGATAATCCAATACCTCGGCCAGGCGGTCTTCTTCCTCCAGCGCGAAGAGCTGCGCGAGGCGGAACATGTAATTGCGTACCATGATGCCAAAGGCGCGTCGGTTAGCGGTAAGCGCAGTAGGATCTTCGACGCCGAAGGCCAGCTCGCGGTCGAGCGTATCTTGATCGATGGGGGAGTCTTCGCCGGCCATCTGCGCCCATTCATCGACAAGCGAAGAATCCACCTGGCGGATGAGCTCGCCTAACCAGACGATGATGTCTTCAATTTGGGGCGTCGTGTATTCATCGGGGATGGACTGTTTAAGGGTGCGCCAGGCATCGGTGAGATAGCGGAGGATAACGCCCTCAGAGCGGGCTAAGCCGTAAGTGGCCACCAAGTCCGAGAAGGTCATGGCGTTTTCCACCATGTCGCGCACCACGGATTTGGGCCGCAGCTCGAATTCCTTTACCCACGCATTGGTCTCCGCGAAGGTATCGTAGGCCTGCTCGAGTAGCTCCTCTAGAGGCTTGGGCCAGGTAATATCCTCCACGATATTCATGCGGTCGGTGTAGTCCACCCCGTCCGCCTTGAGCGCGGCAATTTCTTCCCCGCGCCGCTTCTTCTGCTGGGCCTGTAGCACCTGCCGGGGATCATCGAGGATCGCCTCAAAGATAGAGATTACGTCAAGGTGATAGCTGTCTGCCTCTGGGTCCAACAGGGAGAGCGCGGCCAAGGCAAAGGGCCCGAGAGGCTGGTTCAGGGCAAAGTCGCGCGGCAATTCCCGCACGAGGTGGTAGGGGCGGCCGTAGATATCCAGCCCCTTGGTGGATTTTTGGACCACGCCGGAATCCACCAATCCGCGGAAGAGGTCGAGGGCGGTGAGGATATCCTTGTTTTGCTTGCTGCGGGGATCGTGATTATCGCGCAAGAGGTGGCGCATATGCGCATAGCCGTCGCCGTGGCGGGCTAAGACATTCAGCAGCATCGAATTCGACACCCGGAATTGCGAGGTCAACTGCTCCGGTTCTGCTTCTGTGAGCCGCGCAAAGGTCTTCTCGGACCAAGAGACTTCGCCCTCGCGTGCGGATTTCTTCTTCAGCTTTTTCAGCCGCTTCGGGTCATCGCCAATGCGCCTGCGGGCCTTTGCATTTTCAATCTCGTGCTCGGGGGCCTCGACGACGACGGTGCCTTCCGTGTCATAGCCCGCGCGCCCAGCGCGTCCTGCGATCTGGTGGAATTCGCGGGATTTCAAGATGCGCTGGCGTTGCCCATCAAACTTGGCCAGGCCGGTCATCAATACGGTGCGGATGGGCACGTTGATGCCCACGCCCAAGGTATCGGTGCCGCAAATAACCTTGAGGAGGCCGCGCTGCGCGAGGCGCTCCACAAGTCGTCGGTACTTGGGCAGCATTCCCGCATGGTGAATGCCAATGCCCTTGCGAAGCAACTTTGAGAGGTCCTTACCAAAGGCAGTGGTAAAGCGGAAGCCGCCGATTTCTTCAGCGATGTCCTCTTTTTCCTCTTTGTTAATGATGCCAGACAGCGAGGTCAGGGCTTGGGCCCGCTCGGCGGCCTCGCGCTGGGAAAAGTGCACGACATAAATGGGCGCCTTATTATCGGCAAGCAGTTCTTCGATGGTTTCGTGCACCGCGCTAAAAACATACGAGAAATCCAGCGGCACCGGGCGGGTGGACCCGGCCACGAGGCTGGTCTCTCGCCCCGTGCGGCGGGTGAGATCCTCCTGCAGCCAGTCGGTATCACCGAGCGTGGCGGACATTAAGAGGAATTGCGCCTTGGGCAGCTCCAAGAGCGGCACCTGCCAGGCCCAGCCGCGATCTGGATCGGAGTAGTAGTGGAATTCGTCCATGACCACTTGGTCGATATTGGCCTCGGCGCCATCGCGAAGCGCGATATTGGCAACGATCTCAGCGGTGGCGGCGATGATGGGGGCATTGCCGTTTACGGTGGCATCGCCAGTCATCATGCCCACGTTCTCTGCGCCGAAGATTTCACACAGCGCAAAGAACTTCTCGCTTACCAGCGCCTTAATAGGCGCGGTATAAAAACTCCGCTGCCCGCGGGCGAGGGCGATGAAATGTGCGGCGTTGGCCACCATGGACTTGCCCGAACCCGTAGGGGTCGCGAGGATGACATTATCTCCGGCCAAGATGCCGAGCGAGGCCTCCTCCTGCGCGGGATATAGATTGATTCCCTTGCTGGTGGTCCACGAGTTAAAAGTATCCCAAATGGCCTCATCAATGAGGGACTCGGGGACTTCCGTTAAATCTGGCAGCTGTTGAGATAAGTTCACCCCCACCACCTTAGCGGCGATGGGGGCGGGTTCGTTAGATATCGTCGCCTAAGTCTCTGTCATCGTCAGAGTCTTCGCGGTCATCAATATCAGTATGGATAATCTCCTCGCTATCGGACTCATCGAGCGAGGCGAGGAAGGCCTCGAATTCTTCGCTGATTTCCTCAGCGCTGGGCACGGCTTCCTCGCCCGGCATGATGGCCTGCGGGTGCTCTTCGCGGTAGCGGTCCATGAAGGCATCGTATTGCTGCTCCAATTGCTGGACCACGCCCTCAATCTCTTCCGAGCCATTGACCTGCTCATCCAGCTGGCCCTCGACGCGGGAAATATCCGCCTCGATGCTGCCCAGCGGAATATTCAGTTGAGCAGCCTTAGCCACGGAATCGAGGAGCTCCAGCGTTGCCTGCGGGTACGGGGACGCAGCCAAATAGTGCGGCACGTGCGCGGTATAGCCCGCCACCGTCCGGCCCTTATCCGCTAGGGCCTTTTCTATATAGAGCGCCGCGGCGCCAGGAACCATCATGGTCGAATCCATCTTGACCATGCTGTCCGTCAGGCGGGAGGCGGTACCGTGCGCGGTGACCACGGTGGGGCGAGTGTGCGGCACGGGCATCGGCGCGGCGTAGAGCATGATGGTGTCTTCAATATCGAATTTCTCCACCAGCTTGACCACCGCCGTGGTAAATGCTTCCCAGCGCATATCCGGCTCTGGGCCAGACAGAAGAAGGAAGGACTTGCCGGAATTATCCCGGAGCACCTTCAAGCCCAAATCCATGGGTTCAACCTCGAGGGCCCGGTCATTATCGATGGTGACGGCGGGGCGGCGGGAGCGATAATCGATGAGCTCATCAGAGTTAAAGGAGGCTAGCTGGCGGTTTTCCAGCGCGGCCTTGAGGTGATCGGCGCTCGACTCAACGGCCTGGCCCGCATCGGCATAGCCGTGCATGGCAACAATCATGGTGGGGCCTTTTCCTTCACCGGAATTGTCCTTGACCACCGGAGCGGGGTACTCCAATTCGTACATGCTGCGCTCTTCTTCGTGCATGATGTGTTACCTCCTTGGTCTCTTAATCTAGATCAACGACCGCCAGGACCGCACTATTCCCACACGCACTCAGGTCAGTGTTCGCGGAGTAGTTAAATAACCCATTATGCCCTAACGAAGCAACCTGCGCTAGGCCCGGTGCGGTGGGCCTGTGCATAACTGCTTGCCGATGCCCCCTTCCACCCACCTTATCCACAGATTTCGGACCTCTGCCTGTTGTGGGCTTTCGGTACTTGCCGCAGGCCCCGAAGCTAGGAGTCATGAAGATCACAACACCACAACAGCCCATCCGTACACCCGGCGATATCCTTGCCAATATTCCAGGAATCCTTGGATTCTTCCCAGCAGAATCCATTGTCCTCATCTCCATCGAACCAACCTCAGCAGGCCGCACCATGGGGCCAGTTGCACGCATAGACCTGTCCGATGTCCCCGACGCCCTCCCAGAGATCATGAGCGCCTTTCATTGCGGTAATCCGGAAGTCGTTCTCGGCTTTATCATCTCCCAACGCGAGGAAGTAGAGCTCTGGGAGATGATCGAGGCGCTCTACCACTTCGAAGATGACAAGGGCACCGGAATCGATGCCTGCTGGCTTGTGGAAGAAATCGCTACGTCCACCGCCTACGACCTCGTCTTTGGCTTTGGCACCGGCAATGGCAAGGGCCCTATGCACGCTTGGACCGAAGGAACCATTCCCGCTATTTCCACCAGTTCCTCTATGCGCGCCTGCGTAGAAAACGGTACCTTGCCGGAGCTTTCCCGCGATGAGCTGGTCCAGCAATTTGCCCCGCACAACCCGTACTTCGGGCACGAAGAAATCGTGTCCATGCAGCGCTGCGCCGAGGAATTGTCCCGGCAAACGCGTGCCGGCCACGGGTATGGCTCAACGAATCCAACCCGGGTGGTCCAGCACCTCATCGCGGATGCGCAGTACGTATTAAGCGAGGTAGAAACCTTGGAAGAGACCCTGGATAACGAAGAATTACTCTGCGTGGGGGCAATGTGGATGTCAACGACGTGGATGCGCGACTTGGTCATCCGAGACCTCGTCGAATCCCCGCACGCGGCCGGTACCTTGCTCCTAGCCACGGCGCGCACCTTTGGCGGCACCATCCGCTATAACGCCTTGGCGCTGTTTGCAGCGACCCAGGTGGCGCAGAAATTCGGGCTTTACGCCGGTCCGGCGCTGACCGTCGCCATCGATGAGGCACCGGGCCACAATTTAAGCCAGCTCATCGCTCAGGCCTATCGCAGCGGAATGGGGGAACGCCTCATTACCAGCCTAAGCCGTGGTTGCGACGCGGCGCGGGAAGCAGCGGGGATTGATGCCGATGGCTTTGTGTAGCCCCGCGCTTTAGCGCCGCGCCGAATGCGCCCGGTCGCCCAGCTGGCGCGTGAAATTCCACGCGTCGGTCACGATGGTTTCCAAGTCAGTGCGCTGGGGATTCCAGTCCAGCTCCCGCTTGATCTTGTCTGAGGATGCAATCAGCGTGGCTGGGTCTCCGGCACGACGCGGGGCGATCTCCGCCGGAATCTCGTGGCCGGTGACTTTCCGGCACATCTCGATGACTTGCTTGACAGAGTATCCCTCGCCGGAACCCAAGTTATAGATCCGGTGGGTGCCGGGAGCATTGCTGTGGAGGGCAAGCACGTGGGCATCGGCAAGATCGCGGATGTGGATGTAGTCGCGCACCGGCGTGCCATCCGGGGTATCCCAATCCGTGCCAAACATGAAAATCTTATCGCGGTGCCCCAGAGCAACCTGCAGGACAATGGGGATGAGGTGGGTTTCAATCTCGCGGTTTTCGCCGATGGAGCCGTAGGCACCGGCGACGTTGAAATAGCGCAGAGACGTTGCCGCGAGCCCAAAGGCCTGTGCAAAAGAGGTAATCATGTAGTCGATAGCTAATTTGCTAGCGCCATAGGGGTTCGTGGGCTGGGTCGGCATGTCCTCAGTAATAGGGACCTGCTCCGGTTCGCCGTAGGTGGCTGCGGTGGAAGAAAAGACGAGGCTTTTGACATCGTTATTGCGCATGGCGTTGAGCAAGCGCAGCGTGGTCACGACGTTGTGCTGCCAATATTCGTCCGGCTTTTCCACGGATTCACCGACCAGCGAGCGGGCGGCGAAGTGGAGGACCCCCTCAAAGCCGCCTTCGCCCAGTACCTCTGCCGCCTTGTCTGCCACATCGCCTTCTACCACGCGGGCTGCGGGCGGCACGGCATCCCTATTACCCGTGGAAAAGTTATCGATGATGGTGACATCGTGGCCCTGCTCTACGAGGACTGCGGAACACACGCTGCCGACATAGCCGGCACCGCCAGTAACCAAAAGCTTCATGGCCTAGACCTCCACGCGCACGGCGTGTGCGAGATCATCTGCCAAGGTGATGACCTTACCCGAGGGAGTGGTAAGCGAAATCGTGCCGCCATTATTGACCACGGTGACCTCGGTACCGATGCGGATGCCAGCCTCTGCGAGTTCCCGGAAGGTGGCCTCATCCACCTGCAGGATCTCGTTAATCTGGATAATCTTTGCGGACTTCTTTTCGCCATCGGGGAGATCGATAGCCCGCGTCCCAATCGATGGCTCGGGGACCTGGAAACCCAGTTCCGCTAGCGCCGGAATGGGGTTGCCAAAAGGCGAGCGGCTGGGGTCATCGAGGACCGATACCATGCGCTTTTCCACCTCTTCGCTCATCACGTGCTCCCAGCGGCAGGCCTCATCGTGGACCTTGCTGATATCGAGCCCGAGGACATCAGTAAGCAAACGCTCCGCGAGTCGGTGCTTGCGCATCACTGCCGTGGCCAATTCGCGTCCCTTTTCGGTTAGATCCAAGCTCCTGTCCGAACGAACGTGGAGGAGGCCATCGCGCTCCATGCGAGCAACGGTTTGGGATACGGTAGGTCCGGACTGCTCTAGGCGTTCCGCAATCCGGGCGCGCAGGGGAGTGATGCCTTCTTCTTCCAATTCATAAATGGTCCGAAGGTACATCTCAGTAGTATCAACGAGGTCCCTCACGTGGGCATACCTTTCTTTGAAAACAGTAATGCGTGCCGTGCGCAAAGCAGACAGCGCTTTTTACATTCTGTATCCAGACTAGCTTAAGTTGCCCTAAGTTTGCTGGAGAGATTTTAAGGAGACGAGTTCGTACTCGCCGCTTGCATAGAGAATGCGACCTCGAAAGTACACTGGAAAAATTCTCGGCGGCACAGTCGAGGTCGCGATTAAATAAGGTTCAGGAGGCGAAAAGTTTTACAGCGCGTACTCGCGCAGGCGGTCGGCGCGGTTGCCATCGCGCAACTTTGCCATGACCTCACGCTCGATTTGGCGTACGCGTTCGCGGGAGAGCCCGAACCGGCGACCAATCTGGTCGAGGGTGCGTGGCACGCCGTCATCCAAGCCGTAGCGCAGGCGAATGACGTCCTGCTCGCGCTTTTCTAGCGTATCGATGACACCGCGAATATCGGAGTGGCGCATGGAGGCCACGACGGCGGTCTCAGCATCGGTAGCCTCAGCATCCTCGATGAAGTCACCCAATGGGGCTTCCTCGTCGGTGCCGACGGGCATATCGAGCGAGACGGGATCGCGGGACTGGCGCAGCAGCATCTCGATCTTGTTCTCATCAATGCCGGATTCCTCAGACAGTTCCTCATTGGTCGCCTCGCGGCCCAAGGACTGATACATCTCACGCTTGATGCGGGAAAGCTTATTGACCTGTTCCACCAGGTGGACCGGCAGGCGGATGGTGCGCGATTGGTCGGCCATGCCGCGGGTAATGGCCTGGCGGATCCACCACGTCGCGTAGGTGGAGAACTTAAAGCCCTTGGCGTAATCGAACTTTTCCATGGCGCGGATAAGGCCCAGGTTTCCCTCTTGGATGAGGTCCAAAAGCGGCATTCCGCGGCCGGTGTAGCGCTTGGCCAGGGAGACTACGAGACGAAGGTTCGCCTCCAGCAGGTGGGAGCGGGCCTTCTTGCCTTCGCGAGCCAAGATCTTCAGGTCGCGCTTTTCTGCGCGCGTTAGCTTCTCTGCATTATTGAGCTTGTATTCTGCATACAGGCCTACCTCGATGGTTTGCGCGAGTTCAACCTCATCCTCTGCGCTGAGCAGGTCGGTCTTACCGATTCCGTTGAGGTAGACGCGTACCAAGTCCGCGGAGGGATTGTCATTGGTTTGATTGCGGCGAGACCCGCGGTCTACTTCCTGTTCCTCATCAGTAGTGGCAGTCGAAGTGCCATTGGCGGTGTTGGCAGATGGATTCGTCATCTTTTCAGCCTCCTGAAATTGTCGCCTGTTTCAAAAAGTACAACGGTGTGAGGACGCATTTAGTTCCCGCCCATCCTGAACTGTTTAAAACAGCGACGTGCCGGCCGCTTTGGTCCACCTTTTTGGGGGCGTCGGCAAGCGCAGGCGCCACGTGGATGCAGTAAAACCGCTACATCCACGTGGCGGGGTAGTCTTAGCCGCGGACCTGTACGAGGTAGCGATAGACCGTGGGCTCAGATACGCCGAGCCGGGTGGCCGCCGCGGCGATGCCGCCTTTGAGGAGGAAGAAGCCAGCATCCTCGAGGGAAGCGATGACCTCTAGCCGTTCGTGGCGCTGCATCGACTCGACCGGGGTGGAGTGCGTGGAAATCGCGGAATCCAGCATGGAGTCCAAGAGGTGCTCGACGTTGGAGCGCAGCGATTCGCTGTAGGGCGCCTCCGGCTCTTTCTGCGCGGGCGCTTCTGGGGCGGGAGTGCGCTGCGGTGCGGTGGTGCCGGGGTAGCCGCCGAAGGCCTTTGCCTTATCGATGGCCGGCTCGGTACCGCCTATCAACGCGTTAGCGGCATCGCGGATCTGGATAAGCTCGGATAATTCCACATTGATACAAAGCATGCCGCGCATATGGCCGGTGGTATCGCGCAGGAAATAGCTCGAGGAGCGGCAGACTTTTCCCTCGCTATTGACCGCGCGGTATCCGGTCATCATAGGAACGGCCGCGGCGTCGCCCTGTTTCATGAACCAGAGCGCAAAGTCTGTGACCGGGCCGCCTAGTTCGCGGCCGGAGATGTGTCCATTGGCAATGGCGATGATGGATTTATCGGGTACATCGAGATCATGGAGCACGATTTCGGTGTTGGGGCCCATGGCCTGACCGAGGAAATCGACGAGTGGTATGTACTGCTCGAGGAAGTTTTCTTCGGGGGCATGGCTGCTAGAAAGATTCATCAGCTGAAGCATGTCCTTATAATTCCTGTCAGATTATTGATAAGGTACCACAAAGTAACGACAAAGAAGGCGAGTACCCGGCCGTGCCCAAGTACTCGCCTCCTTTAAAGGCGCTCTTTCCGGAGCCTAGGTTGCCGGCATTAACCACATACCGGAATGGGCGGGTGCACCGCTAGGGCTAGGCCGCCCTGTGAGGTCTCCCGGTATTTGGCGTTGATGTCCTTACCGGTGTTGTACATGGTCCAGATGACCTCATCGAGGCTGACACACGGCTTGCTTTCGCGGTCCAGGGCCATGCGTGCGCTGGTAATGGCGTCTACCGCAGCTACGGCGTTGCGCTCGATGCAGGGGACTTGCACCTGGCCTAGGACTGGGTCACACGTCAGGCCCAATTTGTGTTCCATACCGATTTCGGCAGCCACGCACACCTGTTCCGGTGTCGCCTCCATCAGTTGGGCCAGCCCGGCTGCTGCCATGGAGCAGGCGACGCCAATTTCTCCTTGGCAGCCAACTTCCGCACCGGAAATGGAGGCGTTCATCTTGTAGAGCGCGGCAATGTGGTTGCAGGCGAAGATATAGTCCGCGAACATGCTCGGGGTGACTGGCTCGACGAATTCATCGAAATAGGCCAGCACCGCAGGCACGACGCCGCATGCGCCGTTGGTGGGTGCGGTGACGACGCGGCCACAGGCGGCATTTTCCTCCGAAATGGCTAGGGCAAACATGTTTACCCAGCTCAAAATGTTGAGGCCATCGTGGGGGTCGGATTGCTCCAGCCTGCGCTTCAGGGCGGCGGCGCGGCGCGGTACGAGCAGGGCGCCGGGGAGCGGGCCATCGGTGGTGGAGCCGCGCTTGATGCCGGTGTACATGACATCGCGGACCTTGCGCAGGTGCTCGTCGATGTCCTCATCGCTGTGCAGCGCCCTTTCATTGGCCCGACCGAGCTCCGGCAGCGTCATATTATTCGTTTCGCACAGCGCCAGTAGTTCTTCCGCGCTGGAATAAGCGAATGGTACATCGACGGTATCTTGGGTGCGCATGGCGAAGTCTTCTTGCTTGACGATGAACCCGCCGCCTACCGAGTAGTAGGTCTTGTGCAGGATGTCTTCCTTGCCGGCGAAGGCGATAAGGCACATGCCGTTTTCGTGCATGGGGAGGTATTCATCGTGGAAGTAAAAGCCGCCGTCCTTGGGGAAGCTCACCGTGTGGGTGCCGCCGAGAAGGAGCGTTTCGCTTTGGTTGACCTCTTTCATGAAGGCGGAGATGCCGTCGATATCGACCGTTTCTGGTTCTTCGCCGGCCAGGCCCAACAGGATGGCCTTATCGGTGGAGTGGCCCACACCGGTCAAGGAGAGGGAGCCGTAGACGTTGGCCTGGACGCGGGTGACCTTATCCATGAGGCCTTTTTCTTTGAGTTCGTCGACGAAGGCCTTGCCGGCTTTCATTGGCCCAAGCGTGTGTGAGCTTGAGGGGCCGATGCCGATCTTGAACATATCGAAGATGCTGATGAACATGGTTTTCTCCTGGAAAATCCTGAGAGGCAAGTGCTGCTTAGAAAGCCTGCACGATGGAGTAGATGATGGTGGCCAGGGCAACAAGGCCCATGATGAAGACGAAGTAGTTGGAGGCTTTGCCCTTGAAGCGGGCGAGTGCTGGGACCTTGTGGATGGCAATCATCGGGATAAGGAACAGCATGATGGCGATGGTCGGGCCGCAGAGCGTCTCGATCATGCCGAGGATGGAAGGATCCGCCCAGGCAACGAGCCATGCGGTTACCAGCATGAAGACGAGCGTGATGGTGTCGAGCTTGTGGCTGGATTCTGCATCATCTTTATTGGCATTTTTGCTGCCTTTGACCAGGAGGCCTTCAAAGCCTTCTGCAGCGCCGAGGTAGTGGCCCAAGAAGGACTTGGCTACGGCAATCATGGCGATGATGGGGGCAATCCACTGGATGAGGGGGTTGTCAAAGTGGTTGGCCAGGTAAGACAGGATGGTGATGTTTTGTTCCTTAGCCTCGGCCATATCTGCAGGAGAAAGGCTGAGCGCGCAGGAGAAGACGAAGAACATCACGACGACGACCATGAGGATTTCCGCGCGGAGCAAGATCTTGCGGGACTTGTATTCCGCGTACTTGCCGTAGGTTTGGCGGCGGTCGACGGCGAAGGAAGAAATCATGGGCGAATGGTTAAAGGAGAAGACCATGACCGGGACCAAGAGCATCAAGGTAATGCCCATGCTGTGGCCGGAGGCTTCGCGCGCGACGCTGAGGTCGAAGCTGTCAAAGAGTGCGGTATTCCACTTGGGGATGAGGTATAGCGAGAGTAGTACCAGGATGCCGATGAATGGGTAGACCAAGTAGGACATGACGTGGACGACCACGTTTTTACCCATGCGCACGACGAGGATGAGGCCGCCGACGAGAACCAGCGAGGTAAGCCAGCGATCTGGAGGGGTGATACCTAGCTGGTGATCCAGGAAGGAGTTCACCGTGTTGGTGATGGTTACCGAGTACACCAAGAGGATGGGGTAGACGGAGAGGAAGTAGAGGATATTCATCAACACGCCGGCTTTAACGCCGAAGTGTTCTTCCACGACGTCGGTGAGATCGCCGTCTGGCTTTGAGCTGGAGAGGACCAGGCGGGTCATGCCGCGGTGGGCCCAGTAGGTCATCGGCAAGGCGACGACGGTCATGATAAGAAGCGGGATGATGCCGCCGATGCCCGCGTTGATGGGAAGGAAGAGCACGCCGGCACCAATGGCGGTGCCGAATAGGGAGAGCATCCATACGGTGTCTTCCTTGTTCCACGCTGGGGCGCCTTCTTGGCCCGCAAATGGCGTTTCTATGCCGTCAGCGGGTGGCTTTTCTTCTGCGGGTAGTTGTTCCGGAATTTGCGCGTCGTGTTCCGGGTGTTCGACTTGTCCGTGGCGCAAGAGCTTGTGGGACATTTTCTCTCCTCCTCTGCATGGGGTTGACCGAAGCTTGAGGGCTCCTGTCACCCTGGAGTGAGAAAAGATTTTCTCTCACCAGCGTGCGAGGGAAAGGGACTGAAATTATTTTTTCAGCTTGTATCCAGCCCATTCGCTTCGTTACACGTTAAGTATAAGCCCGCGATGATGCCACGTGATAATAATTTATTGTATTCCGGGTAGGTTAATTATCACTCTGAAAAAGCTTGCGCGACACCCAGAGATATGCATTGTTGAACAAAGTTGCCCATTGTGCGATCTAGCTCATAGATAATTCTGGGTGTGAGTGGGTGCTCGCGCAGGTAGACGCCGGATGAAGAGAAAATGCAGGAGAGGAAATTAGGTCTCGACCAAAACCGTAAATGGGCCTTCGTTGACGGAAGACACGCGCATCATAGCCCCGAATTGGCCTGATTCGACCGCGATATTGCGCTCGCGGAGGCGCTCGATGATGTACTCGATGACCGGCTCGGCCTCTTCTCCCGGTGCAGCATCGGCCCACGATGGGCGCCGCCCCTTGGCGGTGCGACCATACAGCGTGAACTGGCTGACCACCAAGACTGGGGCTCCGGCATCTGCAACCGATACTTCACCGTCTAGGATGCGCAGCTCCGCTATCTTGCGGGCCATCTTTTCTGCACGCGGTTTCCAATCGGCTAAATCCTCCCGGGAGACACCGACGAGGGCTAAAAGCCCGCCCGTCTCCGGGCAGTCGATGGCGCCGACGGTCTCGCCCGCAACGGTGACAGCTGCTTCGGATACGCGGGTTAGTACTGCGCGCATGCCTGTACCTTCCTTTCCTGGCTATTCAGTGCTCTTCAGTGCTCTTCAGTGTGGGCAGCCGGGGAAGCATCATCCTCGAGCAGCAGATCGGCGGGGATGAGCAGGCCGTGGCGAACCATATCGATGATGGCGGGAAGCGCGGCCGCGGTCAGTTCTGCCTCATCGAAGCCGTGCGCCACCGCATACAGGCCAACGGTCTCTCCAAGGTTGAGCCCATGGGGAGATAAGCCAGCTACGATTGCTGCCAAGTGTTCATCGACTTCGTGGCTCCACCGGGGCCCATCGGTACGCGTCAAGCGGATAACCGCCCGGCTAAATCCTTGTTTATTATCGGTATCGGCCACGCTGACTTCTTCCTTGGCCACTTGAGGGCGCACCTGGAAGTGCTTTCCCTCCAACTCACCAGGAACCAAGTCGCGCAGCCATGCCACGCGGGCGAAGTATTCCTCCACCTCGGGTCCCAATGGGTCACTAAAGTGCTGCGGCATTTCCTCGGCCAAGATATCGGAGGGCGCGTCTTCGGCAATTTTTTGAATGGCGACGAACCCAAACCCGATACCTGTGACATCGTGGTGGTGGAAATGATCCAGCCAGGGCTTTGAGCGCGCCTTGCCCTCATCGCTGCGCACATCCAGCGATTCGTCCTTGAGCCAGGTGGATACGTAGAGGGAAGGATCGGCGACATCCCGCTGAATGATCCAGGCAGCCACGCCCTTATCCGGCAGCCACGAGGCCACGCGCTGCTGCCAAGTCTGCCCACCGGTATGCACCCAGGCGGCGAGCAAATGCGCGGTTCCGCCCGGGGTGAGGTGATCCACTGCCTGGGATACCACCAATTCGCTAGCCCCATCCAAGTTCAGGCCAGAATCGCGGTAGACATGGCCCACCTCAGGGAGGCCAACGACGAATGGTGGGTTGGCAACAATGCGGTCAAAGGTGCGCCCCGCAACGGGCTCGAACCACGAGCCCTCAACTAGCTCTACCTCTGTACTAGTCCCTGAGGCAGCGACGGTGGCGCCGGCCAAATCAAGCGCGCGCCGGTGGACATCTGTCGCGGTAATGCTGTGTGCGCACTTGAGCTGACCAAGCAACTGCACTCCCGAACCTGTGCCCAGATCGAGCACCGTTGATACCGGGCTTACCGGCGTCGATTGCAAAAGCGAGAGGCTTGCCGCCCCGACGCCCAAGACGTGATCCGCGCCGGGGACGTGGTCCACCAGCGAGGCATCGACATCGGAAAAGACGAGGCGGTTGGAGCCGACGATGATATGGGGCCGGATATCGAGGGCAATGTAGATGCTGCCGCGATCATCGGAAAGTGCCACGCCGGCATCCAGGAGCTTGGCGGCAAGGCGGGCCCCGAGGGCATCGGCAAGCAGCGTGGCCGGCAGATGCTCATGCAGCAGGAAGAAGCGGATGAGCGTATCCAGCTGGGAATTACCGGCGGTGCCGCGCGCCACCGCGGCAGGCTCACCGCGGTAGAGGGCCTCCGTAAGCTCCGGACCCAAATGCCCAGCTAAACCATCGGTAGTAAAACTGGCCTGCGAAAAAGCCTCCGCTAGCTCCGGGGCAAGATCGCGCAGCGCGGCGGCATCGAAATGAGGGCCAAAGGACGTCATGCTGGGAGAAGATCCTTTCCAGTCGTGCTGATGATGTGGCTAGTCGGAGGCTGCATCGTCATGGTCAATAACGGAATGCTGAGATTCGATTGCTTTGGAGCCACCGCGGGAAATCTGTTGGTTCTGATACTGCGAATATAGCTGACGATTCATCGCGGGTTTATAGACATTCTTATCCCGCTTGTCCTTCTTCTCACCGCGGCTATTGCCAATGACCACGGCAATCCACGGCAAAGGAAAGGTCACGCCCACGATAATCGCCGCGAGCAACCACCAATGCATGTACAAAAAGACCCCGGCAATGAGCAGGGACGGCACGCGCAGGAATTGGAAAAATCCGTACCACAGCTCCCGGCGCCTGCGATCTTGTGCGGGCGAGAGCTTGGCATCCGTGATGAGAAAACGTTCCTTTTTGCCAAACACTTAAATTACGCACCTCCCTGGAGCGCGGCGCGTAACCCTACAACAGGGGAGAGGAGAGCCGGCATTGGAGTGCGTAGAGTGTGCATGTTCTCCAAGGGTAGACGCATGACTCGCAAAGTTCGATGCTGATGCGGCAAAATGGGGTGCGTGACTACGACTACGAAGACAATTGAACGGCCAGATATTCGTGAAGACACTTCGACGACGGATAATGACACGCCGAAGTTCTTCCACTACGTCAAAAAGGATCAGATTCTCGATTCCGCGGTCAACGGAAAATACGTCGTTGCTCTGTGCGGTGAGACCTTCCCGGTAACCAAACAGGCAAAGCCGGGCTCGCCGGTATGCCCCGATTGCGAACGCGTTTTTAAGGGTCTTCGCCGCAAGTGAGGACGTTTAAGAAGACGAACCTCCGCGCGTGGCAGCAATCAGCCCTCGATAAATTCCTCGCCACCAAGCCACAAGATTTTATGGCCGTGGCGACCCCAGGTGCGGGTAAAACCACCTTTGCTCTGCGCATCGCGACGGAGCTTATGGAAGACCGCACGGTAGAACGCGTCATCGTCGTGGTGCCTACCGAGCACCTGAAGACGCAGTGGTCTGCCGCCGCCGCGCGGGTGGGCTTGGCCTTGGATCCTGCCTTCACGAACTCCTCTGCGGTCAACCCCAGCATGGACGGCATCGTGGTGACCTATGCCCAAGTGGGCATGCACCCCTTCAAGCACCGCGCCGTTGCCTCCGCGCGGCGCACCTTGGTGATCTTGGACGAGATCCACCACGCCGGCGATGCCAAAAGCTGGGGCGATGGCGTCAAGGAAGCCTACGACGACGTCAACCACCGCCTCGCGCTGACCGGTACGCCGTTTCGCTCCGATGAATCGCCCATCCCCTTTGTGCGCTATGAGGACGATGGGGAAGGCCACAAGGTCTCGCGCGCCGACCACACTTACGATTACGGCGATGCGCTTGCCGATGGCGTCGTGCGCCCCGTCGTCTTCCTGTCCTACTCCGGTGAGGCTCGCTGGCGGGACTCCGCCGGGGAGGAGCACTCCGCGCGACTGGGTGACATCATGAACGTGGAACAAACCGCGCGCGCCTGGCGCACCGCGCTCGACCCCAAGGGCGAATGGATCCCCGCCGTGCTGCAGGCGGCGCATACCCGCTTGATGCAGATGCGGCGCAATATGCCGGATGCCGGCGGGCTCGTGCTCGCTTCCGATACCACCACCGCCCGCGCCTACGCGAAAATCCTCAAGCAACTCTCCAATACCCCAGTCTCGGTTATTTTGTCCGATGACCCAGGTTCCTCGGACCGCATTCAAGAATTTGCGGACTCCACCGATGAATGGATGGTTGCCGTACGCATGGTGTCTGAGGGCGTCGACGTGCCCCGCCTCGCGGTCGGAGTCTACGCCACGTCCGCGTCGACCCCCTTGTTCTTCGCCCAGGCAATCGGCCGCTTTGTGCGCTCCCGCATGCCTGGCGAAACCGCCTCGGTCTTCCTTCCCTCCGTTCCCGTGCTGCTCGGCCTTGCAGAGCACATGGAAAAATCCCGCGATCACGTCCTCGGCAAAGAAAAGACGGAGAAAGAAGGCTGGGACGACGAGCTACTCGAGCAGGCAAACCAGAAAAAGACCGAACCGGACATGCTGGAAAAGTCCTACGAGTCTTTAGGCGCCGAAGCCGAATTTTCTGGCCTGCTCTATAACGGCTCGCAGTTTAATACCGGCGATATGACCTCTGATGAGGAAGCCGATTTCCTCGGCATCCCCGGGCTCCTCGATGCCGACCAGGTCAAAGACCTCCTGCGCAAGAAACAATCCGAGGAAATGGACCGCCGCGAGGCCGAGGAAAAGGCGCGCCGGGCCGCCGAGGCAGAAGAGGCCCACCGCCGCAAGATTTACGGCATGGGTCATGCGCCTGCCGCGAAGCAGCAAGAGTCCGATGGCGCAGAGGATACCGGCGTGGTGGATGAGCTCGGCGCGCTGCGCAAGGAGCTCAACACGGTGGTCTCCATTGCCGCGCAGAGCTCCGGCCGGCCGCACGGTGCCATCCACACCGAGGTCCGCAAGGCCTGCGGCGGACCGCCCACCGCGTTGTGTAGCGCGGACCAATTGCGCGAGCGCATCAACTACTTGCGCAAGTGGTAGCAAGCCTCCTTATCGCCGGTTGGCTGTCGGCCGGCTTGCTGGCGCTGCGCTTCTTTCGCGACGCCAGCCCCGCAGGAGGGAAAGGCACATAAAAGGCCGCACCACCGTGGTGCGGCCTTAATGCTGTGCGAGGCGGGCGAGTTATCTAGTCGAGGTAATCGCGCAATACCTGCGAACGAGAGGGGTGACGCAGCTTTGACATCGTCTTGGACTCGATCTGACGGATGCGCTCGCGGGTAACTCCGTAGACCTGGCCGATCTCGTCTAAAGTGCGCGGCATGCCATCGGTAAGCCCGAAGCGCAGGCGCACGACGCCAGCTTCGCGCTCGGACAACGTGGTCAGCACGTCCTGGAGCTGGTCCTGCAGCAAGGTGAAGGACACGGCATCGACGGCGATGACGGCCTCAGAGTCCTCGATGAAGTCACCCAACTGAGAATCGCCCTCATCACCGATGGTCTGGTCCAGCGAGATGGGCTCACGCGCATACTGCTGAATCTCCATCACCTTTTCTTCGGTGATGTCCATTTCCTTCGCGAGCTCCTGTGGGGTGGGCTCGCGGCCCAAGTCCTGGAGCAGCTCGCGCTGGATGCGGCCCAGCTTGTTGATGACCTCCACCATGTGTACCGGGATGCGGATGGTGCGGGCCTGGTCTGCCATGGCGCGGGTAATGGCCTGGCGGATCCACCACGTGGCATAGGTAGAGAACTTGTAGCCCTTGGTGTAGTCGAACTTTTCTACCGCACGGATAAGGCCCAAGTTGCCTTCCTGGATAAGGTCCAAGAACGCCATGCCGCGGCCGGTGTAGCGCTTGGCCAAGGAGACCACAAGGCGAAGGTTGGCCTCCAACAGGTGGTTCTTAGCCTTGCGCCCGTCCCTTGCGATGCTACGCAGGTCGCGCTTTTCCATGGGGGAGAGCTTGGCAGCCTTATCGCCCTCCGCGCGAGCCTTTTCCATCTCATCCATGCGGTGCTGTGCGTACAGGCCAGCCTCAATGCGCTTTGCCAACGAGACCTCCTGCTCAGCATTCAGCAGGGCAACCTTACCGATCTGCTTGAGGTACGCACGCACGGAGTCGGCGGAGGCGGTCAGCTGAGCATCCTTGCGTGCCTGGCGCAGGGCGACGGATTCTTCCTCATCCCAGACAGAGGACGTATCTTCTACTTCGTCCTCGTCTTCTTCTTCGCCCAACTCTTCCTGAATATCGTCTTCATCGAGGTCAGTGGGGGCATCGAATTCGTCCTCTTCGATGTCCTCATGAGTTGGGTCGAAGTCGACGTCATCCGCAGGGGCATCTTGCTCAACGGAATCGAGCTGATCCTCTGCGTCCTCAGCCTCCGACGGCGGTTTCTCCGCGAAGTTTGCAGGGGAGTCTTGCGGTTCCGCCGCAGAGGCTCGCACGGTCTTCTTGACAGCTTTCTTGGCTGATTTCTTCGCCGACTTCTTGGCGGTTTTCTTCGCCGTTTTCTTTGCCGTCTTTTTGGCGGTCTTCTTTGCAGGAGTAGATGCCTCGACAGACTTATCGTCCTCGCCGAGTGCCTGGTCTGAAGAATCAGTGGCTGCCACGTACGCCCTTTCGACTTACTACTTGATGGGAATAGCTCACCGCACCCGCACAGGGTGGCTATAGCATTAAGAAATGCTAGCGGGTGTAGGCCTTATGCAGGTCAGACACGCCCGAGAGCCATGCAATTTTGGATCGACCGCCCAGTATAGGCGATTTTTGCACAATGCCGGTAGATAGGGTTAATGCAACGGCGATTTTATGGCTCTAGGCCTTCTAATACCGCCATCGCTGCACCTACAATACCCGCACGATTTTGCAACTGTGCAGGCATAACGGGGGTATCAATGGTTAAGTGGGGTCCCCATTTGTGGAATTTGCGAGATATGCCACCCCCGATCAGGAATGCTTGCGGGTTAAATAATTTCTCGTATTCTTGCAGCACTCGATTGAGCCGAGGCGCCCACTCCTTGTACTTCAGCCCTTCGCGTTCCTTGGCGGCGGAGGACGCGATCACCTCGGCTTCGTTAGTTCCCACCGTGAGGTGGCCAAGCTCGGTATTGGGGAAGAGCTGCCCGTTGAGGAAGAAAGCCGATCCGATACCGGTTCCCAGCGTCAAAAAGATGACTGGCCCGGTTTTAGCCAACTCGTTTCCATACGCGACTTCCGCAAGTCCTGCGGCATCGGCATCATTTAAGACCACAAAGTCAACGTCTAGATAACGCGAAAACAACTCGGTGGTATCTACTCCGATCCACTCAGGTGAGATATTGGCAGCAGAGTGCACCGTGTGCTTGGACACTACCGAGGGCAACGTGATGCCGACGGGCTTGTCCCACTCTTTTTCGCGCACAATTTGGGCTACTACCGTGGCTACCTCATGTGGCGTAGACGGCTGTGGGGTAGGGATCTTTAGCCGCGGACCCACGAATTCACCGTTTTTGAGGTCGACTTCTGCGCCCTTAATGCCGGAGCCGCCGATATCGATGCCAAATGAGTGGCCAGTATGAGTAGTCATGCTCGCAAGTGTAGAAGAAGGCACAATGGTTGGCATGGATCATGACATAGATTTTCTGCAGTTGCGAGATTTTGCGGAATCTACCGCACTGCGTGCGGCTGAACTTATTCGCGCGCGCCGTGCGGACTTGGTTGCTGGCGACGGTATTGCGGCACATACTCAGACGAAATCGAGCGCCGTCGACCCGGTGACGGAGGTCGACACCGCCACTGAGGAATTCATTACGCGCACGCTTAAGGAAAGCCGCCCTGGCGATGGCTTATTAGGTGAGGAAGGCGCGAGCTTCGACGGGACAACCGGGGTCAGGTGGATCGTGGACCCCATCGACGGCACGGTCAATTTCCTTTACGGCATTCCGGACTACGCAGTCTCCATCGGTGCGGAATACGATGGCCGCCTGGTAGCGGGTGCAGTGGTCAATGTGGCGCGGAGGCAGGTGTATTCCGCAGCGGCAGGCGAGGGTGCCACGGTTACCACTGCGGATGGCACGCGGTCCTTGCTACGGTGCGGTGAACAAGATGACCCCGCCCTTTCCTTGGTTGCGACGGGATTTGGCTATGGCGCACAGCGGCGCAAGCAACAGGCGGAACTGCTGACCAAGTTGCTGCCGCAGGTCCGCGATATCCGCCGCATCGGCGCAGCCGCCCTTGATTTGTGCCGCGTGGCCGAGGGGAGCGTAGATGCCTATTTCGAGCACGGCATTAACGCTTGGGATTTTGCCGCCGGTGCTCTCATCGCCCGCGAGGCAGGAGCTAAAGTCCACCATCCAGGGCTGGACAAGGGGTCCGCCGATGGTGAATTAACCTGGGCTGCGGGGGTGAATTTGGCACCCGCATTTGAGGAACTTTTGGCAGCACATGGTGCTAAGGAAGCGATGCGGGGGTGAAGGATCTAAGAATTTCTTAGCAGCAGGATGACATATCGGTGTTTGTCCTTTACTATGCGCGATCGATAAACAACTATTCCTAAAGCAACTCGACTTATAGGGGCGTGCAGTATGGCCACCGATTATGACGCACCGCGCCGCGGTGCAGAAGACGAACTTGAAACTGACTCTTTAGAGGGACTGAAAGCAGCTGAACCCGAAAGCAATGGCATGGATGACGATGGCGAAATCGTCGAAGCATTCCAGCCGCCATCAGTTGACCTCACCGGCGAGGAACTCAACGTACAGGTCGTTCCCCGCCAAGAAGACGAATTTACCTGCGGATCCTGCTTTTTGGTCCAGTCCAATAAGCGTTACTCGCACGAAGAAGATGGCATGCCCATCTGTAAGGATTGTGCCTAAACAGCCAGTATTGGCCTAGCTAGCCGTTACTGCGCACAACCCAAATAAAGATTCACCCCGCCGCAGTTTGCACAGGCAAACGTGGCGGGGTGTGAAGTTTTCCTTGTTTAGCAGACACCTACTGTGCGCGGGAGCTAACTCCCCGGGGCCTCTACTTTCGGGGGCAGGCCCCCTCAGTTATCCAGCTATATCTAAGGCTGTTCGTCTTTGCCCTTTTCATCCGGTTCGCTTCCTTGCTTTTGCCGTTTCTCCCATAGGTATCGACGAACCAAGAAGATGGGCAGTACTAGAACGAGGTAAAAAGCCATGTACCCCACTACGTGAAGGACGATGCCGTCAGAGCTCACTGCGCTCCAAGAGACTCCTTCCACGTTGGATGAGGACACTCCCCGCCAACCGGTTACTTGGCTGACATAAAATTCAGCGATGACCATTAGCGGCAGTAGCACAAAGGAGAACCACCAAGGAGGTATCCAGGGTTTCCCATCTTTTTGAGTTCTGCCTAAAGCTCCTCCGAAACCCATTGTGATCTCTTCCTAGTCCAACTTTTCACTGACGGTACAAGAACCCGCGTAAGGTGCGACCGAAAGTCTGCTTTAATGCTGTCATGCGGGCTTGCTCGGGGGGATGCAGTAGCACGGAAAACACCAACGGCACTCTCACAGGTGATGCCTTCTAAAAAGCAGCGACCCCTAGAATCTACGAATTTTACGCGTGCTGCTCTGGCAGGAAGGCGCGGAGCAGTTGGTCTGGATCTTTCGAGGCAATGAGCCAATATGGGGTGTCATCTTCCGGATCATTGAGGACCATCATGGCGTGCTCGTCAATCCAGGCATGAGAGACCAAGAATGCGGCCGGATCGAATTGCGGGCCCAGTGCGTTATGGCGCGCAGACTTTGGAACGGTAATCGAACGAGAGACAACCTCATTGGGTAGCTGTGCGTCTTTGACGAGCAGCCACCGCGTGCCATCTTCATCTTGTTCTACTTGCACAACGGTCCCAGACCACGTGATGAGCACCCAGATAGCGATGGCTCCGAGCAGGACCGCGGGAATGATGGTCCACCACACAGAGCGGTTGAGTCCGGCCGTAGCTGAGGTTAAAGCCACAACGATTGCTGCAAAAATCCAGAAGTACCACGGCACCCATTGGCGTTCGCGATACAACACTTTCGGGTCAGCGGGTTGAGGAGCAGAAATATCAGACACGTCTAGGCAGTCTAGTCCACTCCAGGCGCAGAATGAACCGGCTGGGGCAGGTAGGATTGGCTAAGTGACTGATTCGAATTCGCTACCGCAGGAACTAACGCCAGTAGGAGACGTCAAAATTAAGCGCCTCGATAAAGGGCTGCCGATGCCATTTCGGGCCCATCGGGGTGACGCCGGCGCCGATCTTTATGCTGCCGAGGCGCTTACCCTCCAACCTGGCGAACGCGCCCTCGTTGGCACCGGTATAGCCATGGCCTTGCCGCTGGGCACCGTCGGCTTAATCCATCCGAGGTCTGGCCTAGCAGCTAAACACGGGCTGTCCATTGTCAATACGCCGGGTACCGTGGATGCTGACTACCGCGGGGAGATCAAGGTGTGCCTGATCAACCACGATTCCCACACCCCGATCGAGATCGAGCGCGGCATGCGCATCGCTCAACTCGTGGTACAGCGTGTAGAACTAATGGATTTTAGCGAAGTAGAAGACTTGGATGAGACCGACCGCGGTACCGGCGGCTACGGATCAACCGGGGTATAGAAAGGTTTAAACACATGGGTATTTGGCCATTTGGCAAAAAGAAAAACGATGACAACCGGAAGGAAGAGCCGGAGGCCTCACGGCAATCGCAGCCGCAAGAGCCTGCCGCTGATTCCGCAGGATCGGCTTCGGCTGAATCGAATTCCTTTGCATCCGTAAAAGATACGGCTGCCGATGCCGCCGCAGCTTCGGGACAGGTGCCAACGGAGTTTGCCCACGACGCCGTAAATGGCGAAACCGGCCCCTTCGATGGCGATTCCGTCAATATCGAAGACTTTGACTTTTCTGATTCTTCCATCGGCATCCTTGACCTTGGCTCGATGCGCATTCCGCTGCCCAAGGATTCCCAGGTCCAGGTAGAAATGGGCGAACAAGGCCCGAAGATGCTGCACATTGTAACCAAGGCGGGCCGTATTACTCCCGTTGCCTTCGCAGCTCCACGCAAGCCTGGCCAGTGGGCTGAATCCGTGGAAGAAATCAAGGAAGGCATGAGCCGCGATGGGCTATCCGTCACCACGGAGCAAGGCCCTTGGGGGCTGGAAATCGTTGGCAAAAATGACAACGGCCAACTGCGCGTCATTGGCGCCGAGGGCCCGCGGTGGATGCTGCGCTTAACTCTTGCAGCACCTACCGGCCTTGAAGAAGATTTAGCGCAGATCGCGCGCGATGTAGCATCGCGAACCTTTGTCTACCGCGGTGAAGATCCCATTTTGGCGGGCAATGCACTGCCGGTCATCATGCCCAAGCAGCTGGTGGAGCAGGTCAAACAAGCCATGGAAAAGCGTCAGCAGGACCAATCAGGCGCAAATTCCCAGGGGCAGGCGGCCCAAGGTCACCCAGAAAACGGGGTAGGAGGCCCCGATCCCGCAGCTGAGGCGGAAGCCGAACAGCAACTGCGCGATTTGGGCGCGCAGCCACCCAAGGGGGACAATGAATCTCCCGCACATGACAAAGACAAGGGGTCTAACCCCGATACCGATAAGTAAGTAAAGCAGAACGCTACGTGAGTAACTCTTTGCCGGAGCCGCAGGCTCCTCAGCTAAGCGACGACCAGGACCGCGATACTGAGCCAACTTTGTTGGAACAAATGGGAGGCCTTCCCGGCCTCGTCGCGGCCACGTTGCCCATTGTCGTCCTTATTCCAGTTAATAGCCTTTATGGCCTCACCCCAGCGCTGATCTCCGCGCTGGGTGTGGCGGTAGTGATCGCCATATGGCGCATCGTTCGCAAACAGACCATTCAGCCGGCCATCTCTGGCCTTATCGGGGTGGCCATTTGCGCCGCCATCGCCTGGTTTACCGGCGATGCCAAAGGCTACTTCCTATACGGCATTTGGATGTCACTGGCCCTGTTTATCGCCGCGTCGCTATCAATTCTCTTCCGGTGGCCGGCCGTTGGCGTTATCTGGAAGGGCTTGAACGGCGATGATATGGCCTGGCAGAAGGTAAAGCTTGCGCGCAGGGCCTATTCCATTGCCACCGCCGGGTGGGCCGTTATCTTCTTAGCGCGGTTTATCATCCAGCGGGCGATTTATGATGCCGGGGAGACGACCGCCTTGGGCATTACCAGGATCGTCATGGGCTGGCCCTTGACGCTATTGGTGACCGCATTGACCGTGTGGATGGTGCGCCGCGCAGATGCCGCGGTAGAAGCGGCAGAAAATGCCGGGCTTGCCACAAGTTCAGATCGCAGTACACAAGAGTTTGAGGCAGAAAATGAATGAGTCCGCTCTATCTCGCGGAGACACCCTGGAGGTCACCATTGACCGCATGGCCCATGGTGGACTTGGCATCGGCCACGCCTCAGACGGGCGCGTCGTCTTCGTTCCCCGGGCTTTTCCGGGGGACACGGTTCGCGCAACCGCCGGTAAGGTGAAAAAGTCCTTTATCAAGGGCGAACTCGATAGCATCGTGACTGCGGGTGAGCTGCGCGTACCCAGTAGTTGCCCCGCCGCGGAGCTTGGTGCTGGGTGCTGCGATTTTGCAGAGTTGGATCCCGCAGCGGAACTAGACATCAAGATGGACGTTCTCCGCGAACAGCTGCGCCGTAGCGGCATAGAAGGGCTCGAGTCCCTCGCTATTGAACAACACGACCTGCCGCCCGTACGGGGCTGGCGGACGAGGGTCAGGTTGGGCATCGACAAGCAAGGCCGCGCCGGATTGCGGAAGTACCGCTCGAATGAGCTGGTGACTTCTGTCGGTTGTACCCAACTAGCAGATGGCTTGATTGATGGTTTGGTAGGCGACGGCGCGCGGCGTTTTACCCCGGGGGCCGAAATCGTCGCGGTTCTCGATGGCGCGGGTAACCGGCATGTGGTGGAAACGCGCAAGGCACCGCGGGGCAGGCGCGTGGAGACCATTCGCGAGGTCATCGAGGGCTCTGGCACCGTGGTCGAATACGTCAATGGCCGCGAGTTTTCCTTCCCTGCCACGGCCTTTTGGCAAGCGCATGTTGCGGCGCCGGAGATTTATAGCGCTGCGGCGGGGCAGTGGCTGGCCGGCCGGAATTACCAGCAGAAGATTGCCTGGGATTTGTACGGCGGCGTCGGTTTATTCGCGCCCGCGCTATCAGAAGCCACCGGCGGAAAAGTCATTTCCGTGGACTATTCGCCCGCGGCAACGGCGACTACGCAGCCGGGGTTGCGTGATATCGATATTGCAGTCAAATCCGCGAAGGTAGAACAGGTTGCTGCGCAATTGCCCCAACCTGGTGCCGTGGTGCTCGATCCGCCGCGAACCGGGGCGGGCGAGCAGGTTATCCGCGCCGTGGCGGAGGCAAAGCCGCAGGCCGTGGTTCATGTGGGCTGCGATCCCGCAACCTTTGCCCGCGATCTATCCCTGTGGCACAGCGCTGGGTACAAGCCTGAGAAAATGGCGCTAATCAATGCCTTTCCTGGCACCCATCACTTTGAGGTTATCGCTCTTATTACCCCAGATAAGGAAGCAGATAAGCCGGCGCAGAGTTCCGTTTAACGCGAAAATACCTCGCCTGAAGTAATGAGCCGATATAAAAGAAAATACGGACCACGGGTACGGTGGATAGGAAGAACTAAGCACAGAAGGAGTTGAAGGCCGCTCCATGACTATCTTGGATACCATAAACTCGCCGCAAGACCTGAAGGCACTGCCTGCAGATAAGTTGGAGGAACTTGCGGCGGATATTCGCCAGCGCCTCATCGATAAGGTATCGGTGACTGGTGGGCACTTGGGGCCCAATTTGGGCGTGGTGGAATTGACCATTGCGCTGCACCGGGTCTTTGATTCCCCGCGCGAGCCCATCATCTTCGATACCTCCCACCAGTCTTATGTGCACAAAATGCTCACTGGCCGCACGGCCCAATTCGATACCCTGCGCCAAAAGGGTGGCCTGTCCGGTTATACGGACCGCGGTGAGTCCGAGCACGACTGGACGGAATCCTCGCATGCTTCCGCCTCGCTATCGACTGTGGATGGACTCTCTAAGGCCTTCAAGATTCGCGGGGAAGGCCACCGCAACGTCATCGGCATCGTCGGCGATGGCGCGCTTACCGGCGGCATGTGCTGGGAAGCGCTCAATAATATCTCTGAAGATAAAAAGCGCAATGCGGTCATCGTGGTCAATGACAACGGCCGCAGCTATTCGCCCACGATCGGCGGCATTTCTGAAAACCTGGGGCGCATTCGTTCCCAGCATGGCTACGACGAGCTCATGGAGCAGGGCAAGCGCCGCTTAAAATCCATGGGGTGGGTAGGCGAGCGCGCCTTTGATGCGCTCCATGCCATGAAAGAAGGCGTCAAGTCCACGGTCTTGCCCACGGAGATTTTCCCGGAGCTGGGCATTAAATATATTGGCCCCATCTACGGCCATGACATCGATGGTTTGGTGCATGCGCTTTCCTATGCCCGCGATTATGAGGGCCCCATTATCGTGCATGTGGTCACGGAAAAAGGCCACGGGTTTGCGCCTGCGGTCAATGAGCCGAAGGACCAGATGCACTCGACCGGTGCCATCGACCCAGTAACCGGCGTTGCCAAGGGCACCAAGCAGCCGGGGTGGACGGCCGCATTTTCTGAAGAATTGATCGCGGCGGCGGAAACGCGCGATGACATCGTTGCAATCACTGCAGCCATGGCGGGTCCTACGGGGTTGGCTCCCTTCCAGGAGCGTTTCCCAGAGCGGTTCTTTGACGTGGGCATCGCCGAGCAGCATGCGATGGCCTCTGCCTCTGGTTTGGCTTTGGGCGGCATGCACCCCGTGGTGGCTGTGTATTCCACGTTCCTGAATAGGGCTGTGGATCAGGTGATCATGGATATTGCCTTGCTCAAGCTGCCGGTGACCATCGTGCTGGACCGCGCGGGCGTGACGGGATCTGATGGCGCCTCCCACAACGGAATTTGGGATATGTCCTTAATGAGCGTTGTCCCAGGTATGCACATCGCCGCCCCGCGCGATGGTGCGCGCCTGCGCGAGCTCTTTCACGAATCTCTGGACATTGATTCTGGGCCTTCAGTCGTCCGGTTCCCCAAGGGAAACTTGCTGCCCGATATGGAAGCCGTGGATACGCTTGCCGATGGCGTCGATATCCTCTACTACGGCGAGGCTGACGCCGGTGAGGATACCCCCGAGGTCCTCATCGTTTCTATCGGTGCGATGTCCGCACGGAGCATTAAGGCCGCGCAAGAGCTGGAGAAGCAGGGGCTCAACGTCACGGTCATTGACCCGCGATGGGTCGCGCCAGTGGCAAGCTCCGTCATCGCTATGGCGGCAGATCACGATCTGGTGGTGACGGTAGAAGACGGCCTCATTCGCGGCGGCATCGGGTCCATGATTGCTGAGGCTCTCGGAGCCGCAGAGGTGGATACCCCGGTGCGGCGCCTTGGCGTTCCTGGCTACTTCCCCAAGCACGGTTCCCGCGGCGAGGTTTTGGAAGAGTTTGGCCTAAGCCCAGAGCTCATTGCTGCATCGATTACCGAGTGGGTAGACAACCTCACCGATTAGTGCGGCTGGGAAAATAGGCTCGCGATCAATGCCGGGGCAACGAGGTTGACCTGCCATGACCGCGCGCCTTCGCTTTCTAGGAAGGCGGGCACGTCTTCAGGCTGGCTGATGGTGCCGCTCCCACCAATCGCCGCCCACACGGCAGCGCGGAGGGTAGCGGGTCGCAGTAGCAGCTCCGATGGTAGCCCGAGCTCTTCGGCGATGTCCCCAACGGCGGCGCGGATTTGCTGATACTCCTCCCACAGTTCTGGATACTCCCTGGACCACACCGATTTGGAGGGAACGGTTCTTTCCTCACGGAGCGAACCCGGGCGCCCCCGCGGTGGAATTTTCTGGGACTGCTGCACCGCCCGCAACCAGCGCTGCGCGGCACCCTTGCGCCGCCGCGGAAACCCCTTGATGCGGGTGAGCTGCGGTTGCGTGCTGGGCAAAACCCGGGCTATCTCTACCAGCACCTTATTGGGCAGTACCCGCCCAGGCGCGGTATCGGTTCGCCGACTAATATCATCGCGCAGGTTCCACAGTGATTGCGCCGCGGCGCGCTGCTTCCCATTCTTTAAGCTCGATACTCCCTTGATATCGCGCCAGGAGCCCGGCTGTGGGGAGGTGTCATGTGCATGCTTGGCGACGATTGCCGCGCACTCCTCCAGCATCCACTCCAGCTTTTCTTGTTCGGCCAAGATATCGCGCAGCGTCGTAGCTAGTTCCAGCAGGAGCTCGACATCGAGTGCGGCATAAGCGCGCATTTCTTCACTCAACTGCGGGATGGACCAGTCATCGTCGCCGTGGCCCTTTTCTAACTGGACATCGAAAAGCTCCGCGATAATGGCGCCCAAATTGGTGCGGTGAAAGCCAGCAAACCGGGCGGCCAATTCCGTATCGAAAAGGGCGCCGGGGAAAAGCCCGAGCCACCCAAGAGAGGGGAGATCCGAGGGGGCGGCGTGAATGATCCAGTGCTGACCATTGAGCACCGGGGCCAGCACCTGGGTTAACTCCGCGCGGTGGCCTTCTGGAGCAAAAAGCATCGTCCCGGCGCCGTTACGGCGAATCTGGATGAGAAAGGCGCGGTCATCGTACCGGTAACCTGAGGCGCGTTCGGTATCGATGGCAAAGGCCCCGGTGCCCGCCTGCAATCGCGCGGCCGCCTCGGCAAATTCCGCCGGGGTGGATAAGACCTTCGGAATACCCTCCTTCGGACGCTTCCGAAATTCCACCATCTTAGCGGCCGAGCTCAGTAACGCCTTCAGGCGGCAGGCCCGCGACGTTGGCTAAGACTTGTGCAAAGGCCTGCACGTGCGGTGCTAAATCTAGTCCCTCCGCGGTCCACGATGCGCGCATTTCAATCTGATAAGCGCGCGGGGGACCGCCGATCTCTCCGAAGCGGACCGAAGCGGTGGAGGTGACGGTGCCGCCGAGGTTGGTAAGCTCCGCGCCCTCTTTTTCTAAGCCTTCATTGAGCCACTGCCAGGCGACGTCCGGCAGCAACGGATCTCCTGCTACCGAATCATCCATATCGGCCTGGATATACGCCACTAGGCGCATCGCGCCCTCCCAGGCCTCTTCCGCGCCTGGGTCATGGAGGAGGATGAGGCGCCCGAAGGCATCGCCATCTGAATCGGTGGCGATAATATCGGGCTCCTCTTCCGTGCCCACCTCAAGGCCAATGGCGTGGCTAAAGGGGGCTAGCCGCTGCGGTGGGCGAATGGACCCGAGGCTAATCTCAGGGCGAAGAGCGGCCGCGTGCATGGACTCTACCGCCTGAGTAAATGCCGGCGGCGTCGTCGGCTCTTGTGCCTCGTCGTTGCGGCGTAGGGAGGTAAAGGCTGCACCATCTCCGGAGTTGCCTCCGGCATTCTTACCGGCGCTGGGCGTGGTCGATTCGGAATTACTCACCTTGATAAAGCTATAGTTTCACCACCTTGAGCTGGCGGAGGCGCGCCGATAGTGGGAGGCACACAGGGGAGAGGGATGACAATCGGTGTAACTCCAACTTATGATGGATATGTCCGAATATTCGAATAAGCTTCTGCAAAGGAGAAGGCAATGGCGAAGCTCGATTTCAAGGAACTCAACGAAGTACAGCAGTACTCCCAACACGCCGTTTTTAAGGTGATTCCAGGCGGTCTGGGCACCGAGCGCGAGGAGATTATCTCCCAAGCCCAAGAATTCTTTGCGGAGCTAGAAAAGGACAATAAGGTCACCGTTCGCGGCGTCTACGATCTGACCGCGATGCGCGATTCTGCAGACTTCATGATCTGGTGGCACGCTGAGGAATTTTCCGATATCCAAAAAGCCTTCGGCGATTTCCGCCGGGAGACCACCTTGGGCCAGGTAAGCGAGGTGACCTGGATTGGAAACGCCTTGCACCGGCCGGCCGAGTTCAATAAATCCCACTTGCCTTCCTTCATCATGGGGGAAGAGCCCAAGGAGTGGATTGCCGTCTACCCCTTCGTGCGTTCTTATGACTGGTACACGATGGACGAACAAAAGCGCCGCCGCATTTTGATGGAACACGGCATGCAGGCACGCGACTACCCCGATGTGCGCGCCAATACTGTGCCGGCATTCGCGCTTGGGGATTATGAGTGGGTGCTAGCCTTTGAGGCCGACGAGCTGCACCGCATCGTGGACCTGATGTATAAGATGCGCTATACCGAAGCCCGCCACCACGTCCGCGAGGAAATTCCTTTCCACACCGGACGCCGCGTAAAAGACATCGCAGAACTCATTAAGGTTTTGCCTTAAGATGTGAAACAAAAACAGCGCTGGGAGCACCCTTTACTGGAGCGAGCTCCCAGCGCTGTCATTTGATCTCACTGCGCGTGGTAGTGAAATCTTAGTTTTCCTCGATGGGCTTTTCTTCCAGGTTCAAGGAAATAGAGTTGATGCAGTAGCGCAGGTCAGTCGGGGTATCGTAGCCTTCGCCTTCAAAAACGTGGCCCAAGTGGGACTCGCAGTTGGCGCATAGTACCTCGATGCGGCGCATGCCCAAGGAGTTATCTTCCCGCTCGATGATCTTGTCACCGGCTAGCGGGGAGAAGAAGGAAGGCCAACCACAGTGGGAATCGAACTTCTCGGTGGAACGGAATAGCTCCTCGCCGCAGGCCTTGCAGGAGTAGACACCTTCTGTGGTGGTATCGGTGTATTTGCCCACGTGCGGAGGCTCCGTACCAGCTTCGCGCAATACGTAATATTCTTCGGGGCTAAGGCGCTTTTGCCAGTCGGCATCAGCAATGAGCTTAAAATCAGTCATGACTTTAAGTTTAATCCTTTATTTGCGTTGCACGCCACCATCCGGCAACGCAGGCGAAGATGATGACGATGAGCAGGCTCCATCCCACGGTGCCGGAGAAGAAGTTCATCCACCGCCCAGCATCCGGGTGCGCGTGCGATGTCCACGACACAGGCGCCAAGAACAGGAACGCGGCCACCCATGCGCCCACTGAGTGAAAGACGGAGCGCGGCAGGACCACGGTGAATATCAGCGGGAATAGCCACATTGAATAATATTGCTGTCCTAGCGAGGACAAGAAGAAGATCCCCACCATAATCGCGCCACTCGTCGTCAGCGCCCAAAACACCGGTTCGGATTGTCGCCACCGCAATAGCCCAAGCACCGCGCAGCCGATCAAGGCAGCGAAGATTACCCACACCACCCAGTAGAGGACTGGTCCAAATTCCACATAGGCGCGTAATCCCGCCCAGGAGGAATTGGCATAATCGCGGGTCGTGGACAGATAGGGCACAAGCTTGTCCAGGTAACCGCTTGCACCGGGCACCAGGGGCCACGCGAGGAGGTTAAGCACCACTGGAATCCCCAGCCCCGCGAGGAGGTTGCGCCACTGCAGCTTGACTAGGGGCAAGAAGAGGAGGGGCGCGAATTGGGGCTTAATCAAAATGGCTAGCCCAATGGCTATGCCGGAAACCCACGCGAGCTGCGGGGTGCGCTCAGCCTCTAAGAAAGCCCACAGGAAAAGCACCATGCAGAATAAGAGCACACCGTTGATATTGGTAAACGCCAAAGTATTGGTGACAGATTCGGTGGCGAAGGCTAAAGCGATAGAGACCGGAAACACCGGCGAGGTGAGCTTTCTTCCCACCACGTGGGTCAGCAGTGCTAATGCGGCAATGATGGCAAGGGCATTGACCACGATGAAAAGCCCGCGCGCTGGGCCAAAATCGAGCCACGCTAAAGGCGATAGGAATAGCGTTGCACCCGGGGTGTAGAGATACAACGGATCCACATGGTTATAGGCCTGCTCATACACCGGAATACCGTCGACCATGCGCCTTAGCGCGCTATAGACCGTGGTGAAATCATCAGTCAGCGTCCCATTGCGCGCGACGATGAAAACGCGCTGAATGACGAGGAGAACGGCAATAGGCCATGCGGCGGCGTTTATTCGAGCAGACACGACCTTTTAGTCTACGGGTTCAGACGCGCGCGAGTATCGCAGAAACACCGTGCTATCAGTATCTGCGGCAATATTTTCTAGGTGCATTCGGCGGTGGGAGTGCGTGCCATGAAAGGTAGCCACGGGCTTTTCCACGCCGGTGGACAGGTGGGGATCCAAGGTGAGATACATCTGGTCGATGGCATCGATATGCACCAGCTGGCCGAGCATTCCTGGCCCACCCTCGCAAAGGATGCGCTGAAATCCCCGCTCCCGCAATACGCGGAGGTAGTCCTGCATGGTGCCTTCACCTGCATCGATTACCTCTGCGCCTGCCGCCTCAAGAGGACCTTTCCTCGCGGACACCTCCGGGTTCTGCAGCGCCGCGTGGGGGACAAGGAAGAGCGGGGCGGTGGTGAAGTGGGTTAAGAATTTCGAGTCCGGCTCAAACTTCAAGCTTTGCGTGGGTACGGCAATGGGAGCGGGAGGCGAATCGGGAGAGTGTTGCTCTACTCCCGAATAATCTTCTGACCTGACCGTTTGCCCACCCACAAAAACAACGTCCGCCCAGCCACGCAGGGCCTGGAAAAGCTTTCCGTCGGTGTCATTGCCCATGGCCTCAGAAAGGTCGTTGATGGTGGCAGACCCGGTGAGGGTAGAAACCATATTGGCCCGGAGGGCGGGTAGGTAAGAGGGCTCGGGCCCTAAAAGCGAAGTGATGTCCATGCTCTGCCAGTGTAATGGTTCTGCCGGGGTGAATCGCCCTGTCAGCTACACCAGCCGAATGAGCACCACACCGGTTAAAAGGAGGGCAATGCCAAGCACCTGGCGGGATTTAATGGGGGCGCCGCTTACGCGGTCAATGATGAGCGAGCCCAGCATCGAGCCAAGCAGGCCGGCAACCACGGTGAGACCGGTACCAATCTGCGGAACGAGGGCGGCGTTGCCGAAGATGAAAAGCGCGCCCAAGACGCCGCCAATCCACATCCACCACGGGTTGGGTTTTCCTTCCGGGCGCTCGATGCGCGGGCGCCAGCGCAACACGATATTGACGATGACCAGGGCGGTAACGCCGACGGCGAAAGAAACCAGCGCAGCACTGACCGGAGAGCCCGTGACCTGGCCCAGATGTCCGTTGATAGCGGACTGGCTGGCGGTGAAACAGCCAAAGATAAACCCGGCGAGCCGCCAGAGCCACAGGGCGGTCGCGGAATCCTCGCTACTTGTTGCAGCGCTCGGGGTAGCTACCACCGCAATCACGCCGATAAGCACGATAATGGCACCGATGGCGCGCACTGCTGTGAGAGAAGATTGAGGGGACTCGAAGAGCCCGAAGTGGTCAACTATAAGACCCATGATGACTTGCCCCGCGATGGGTAAGACTACGGTCTGGACCGCGCCCAGGTGTGGAAAGAGAAGAATATTTCCGGTCAAAGCGACAACACCTAGCAAACCGCCGAACCAAATCCAGAGTGGTTCATCAAAGGCCCGCGCAATGCCGTAGTTACCGCCGGTAACGGCGGTGGCCACGATGAGCAGGGTTACCGTTCCTACGGCGAAGGAAATCATCGAGGAGGAAAACGGGGTGCCGGTGGAAGCGCGAAGGCGAGTATTAACCAGCGTTTGTATCGGTAAAACCAGACCAGCAAGAATTCCCAAAAGTATCCACAACACGGGTGGACACTTTACTTAGATAAGCCAAAAAGCCTACTTGAATGGGAAAAGCCCATCTAAGCAAACGAAATTAAGCTTAGGTGGGCGGTGGTGGTCCTAACTGGGATTGAACCAGTGACCTTTCCGGTGTGAACGGAACGCTCTCCCACTGAGCTATAGGACCTTGCGGGGGATAAATCTACACCCGGTGCATTCCATTTTCCTAATTGGCTGGATGGAGGGCGCGGAAGGTGGGGTTAAAGCGGATATGTCTGGGAAGGTGAGCGCGCGGGTTAAATGACAACCCTGCAATTCACACCGTCGATAAGTGAGTGATTTACGCCGCGCAATAGGTGTGCTGGGCTGGGGATTTGGAAACTAGCAGGGAGCACGATAATGTTTGTTCACGCACCGCAAAGCATTAAGCACTGCGGCGCGATGCGGATGTAGCGCAGTTGGTAGCGCATCACCTTGCCAAGGTGAGGGTCGCGAGTTCGAGTCTCGTCATCCGCTCCACGCTTTTCTAGAGGGTATTATGCCACCAAGGAAAGTGGAACTAAATGAATAGCGCGCGATTAGCTCAGTGGGAGAGCGCTTCCCTGACACGGAAGAGGTCACTGGTTCAATCCCAGTATCGCGCACAAGGACTTTGTCCTAGAAACCGGGCCTGGTTTCGCATGCGGATGTAGCGCAGTTGGTAGCGCATCACCTTGCCAAGGTGAGGGTCGCGAGTTCGAGTCTCGTCATCCGCTCCAGCACTGTATTGTGTGAGGCGGTATCGCCACGGTGGAATGGCCGAGTGGTGAGGCAACGGTCTGCAAAACCGTGCACACGGGTTCGATTCCCGTTTCCACCTCAACGTCTTAATGCCTTCGGGCATTAGGCGCGATTAGCTCAGTGGGAGAGCGCTTCCCTGACACGGAAGAGGTCACTGGTTCAATCCCAGTATCGCGCACGAGGGTCATCTTGTGGCCCTTGGTGAATCTTTTGATTTACCTGCGGATGTAGCGCAGTTGGTAGCGCATCACCTTGCCAAGGTGAGGGTCGCGAGTTCGAGTCTCGTCATCCGCTCCATTCAAGCCGCCTTGTTAGCAAGGCGGCTTTTTGCATGCGGCAATCTCAAAGCTTCTGTAGTGATAGAGATCGCAGACTTTTTCGCTTCGGTGCGGAACTATGGGGATATGGTTCCCGACTATTGATAGAGACACCCTGATGACCACGATTGTCACCAAGGCATTCGGTGGGATTAGGATGTCTTTGCATGTACACGCAAAATTCAGAACTGAAGGAGCTGAAAATGAGCCATCGCGTACCTTGGTTGCGCCGCACGGCAGTGGCAGTGGGAGCTACCGCGCTTATCGCGGGCGGATCCGCACCCGTAGCACTGGCGCACGATTCCGTCGTGGGCGGAACCGTAAAGGAGGGCGACCAGCTCGAGGAGTTTCCTGAGGAAATTACCCTGGAGTTCTCCGGCATCCCTAAAGACCAGTTCAACACCTTTGCGGTAACCAATAAGGACACTGGGGAACAGATCTTTAGCCAGGAGCCGGAGCTCGATGAACGCGATCTGACGATCACAACTCCAGATGATGTGGATCCCGGCCCAGGTAACTACCAGGTGGGCTACAACATCACCTCCTCGGATGGACACGCAACGCGCGGTGGGGTCTCATTTACGGTCACAGGTGGGGATAGCGATGATGCTTCCTCCACCGACGCTGCAGATGCAGATGGAGCTGCAGATTCTTCAAGCGATATGCCCACGTCGGTGAAAATCATCCTGGCAGTGGGCGGTGTGCTGGCCATAGCGGCCGTTCTGGCTTTGCTGATTGCTAAAACCCGTCGAAACGACTCGAAAGGTCACAAATAATGACTAAGAAAATTTCCCACCTGATTGCCGGCGTATCCCTCAGCGCCCTGGTTCTTGCTGGTTGCTCCCCGGATAACGAGAGCGATTCCAGCAACTCGGAGTCGACTTCGGCCGCTTCTTCCACCGCAGAAACCAGTAAATCTACCGCTGCAGCGGATAAGGACCTGACCTTCGAGGACGCCGTCGTCCGCGCCAACGAAGACAAGGACATGACCGCCATCTTCGGTACGTTGGTCAACCACTCGGATAAAGACATCGAGATCACCGGTTTCTCCACGAGCCTGGACGCAGAGATGAACCAGATTCACGAGACCGTCGATGGCCAGATGCGCGAAAAGTCCAGCCCCTTGGTTGTCAAGGCCGGCGAGAGCCACGAGCTTGCTCCTGGCGGTGACCACTTCATGCTGATGGGCATGAAGGAAGGCATCATGCCTGGTGATTCGCTCGAGATGACGGTCACCCTGTCTGACGGCGAGGAGCTTGACCTGGGCACCATCCAGGCCCGCACCATGGGTGCTGGCGATGAGGACTACGGCGACATGGAGGGCATGGACCACGGTCACGCAGGCCACGATCACTCCGATCACGCCGGCCATGACCACTCCGGTCACGATCACTCTGGCCACGACCACTCCGGTCACGACCACTCCAGCAAGGACGACGAGAAAGAAAACCACAAGCACTAATCATGACGGGATTCAGCAGAAGGGGATTTCTCACCGGCGCTGCAGTGTCTACCAGCGCCATTGCGCTGGTGGGATGCAACTCGGATAAATCAACACCACACGCTGAAGCGGAGGAGCAGCCCCCGCTTGCCGATGCCACCGTGGCTTTCGACGGCCCACACCAGGCCGGGATTGACACGCCGGAGCAAGCGCACCTGAACTTGGTGGGCTTTGATCTTAAAAGGGGCATCGGCAAGCAGGGCTTTGCCCGGCTCATGAAGCTGTGGACTGAGGACGCGCGAGCGCTGTGCACGGGCCAGCCGCCGTTGGGGACCTTGGAACCGGAAATGGTGCGCCAGCCTGCGAACCTCACCATTACGTGTGGGCTGGGCGAGCGCATTTTCTCCCTGCTGGGCGTGGATAAGCCGAAGTGGCTTGGCGATGTCCGCGCCTATTCCCGCGACCAATTAGATGACAAGTGGGGCCAAACTGACATCGTCCTGCAGATTTGCAGCGATGACCCGCTGATGAATACCTATGCGCTGCGGCACATGGTGCGCTCTGGCGAGCACTATGCCGAAGTTAGCTGGCTGCAGCAGGGCTTTATCAACGCCTACGGCAGCCACGAAAAGGGCGCGACCGCGCGCAATATGTTTGGCCAAAAAGATGGCACCGTGAACCCGCGCGGCGATGAACAATTCGCTGACCAAGTCTGGATCGAGGATGGCCCGAAGTGGCAGCAGGGTGGTGCGGCCATGGTGGTGCGCCGCATCCGCATGAACCTCGATACCTGGGAAAAGCTGGACCGCTCCTCCCGTGAAAATGCGGTGGGCCGCAAGCTGGAAAACGGGGCACCGCTTACGGGTGATAAGGAATTCGATGAGGCGGACTTTAAGGCCACGGATGAGTATGGCCTGCCGGTCATCGATAAGAACTCCCACATGGCGCGGGCGACTGCGCCGAAGGACCACCCGGAGCAAAAGATCTTGCGCCGGCCCTATAACTACGAATTGCCGCCGGATGGCAAGGATGGCCAACTATCCAATATTGGCCAGATTTTCATCTGTTACCAGCAGGATCCCACCAAGCAATTCGAGCCCATTCAGGCGCGCCTTGATGAGGCGGACCTGCTGAATGAGTGGCTGACCCATATTGGCTCGGCAATGTATTTCTGCCCGCCGGGAACCAAAGGCAGCGATGGCAAAGAAACGTGGTGGGCGGAATCGCTTTGCACACATGCTGGCCTGTAGAATGACGATCCGTAAATTTAACTAGTGGATGCGGCCAGGTATGCCGTATCTGCGCGAGCGCAAAAAGGAGCGCGAATATGGCGGAACTTATTCCCGCAGCACCGGTAAATTACGAATCCTTCACCGTGCCGGCCGGGCAAGCGGTTGGTGCGGCCCTCCGCGAGCTGAACCTTCCCAATAAGGGTCCAGAGGCAGTCGTGGTAGTCCGCGGCGTGGACGGTACCCTGTATGACCTTTCGCACACCCCGGATGAGGAATCGACATTTGTCCCGGTAGCCGCCTGTGAGGAAGATGGCCGCGCCGTCATTCGCCACTCCTGCGCCCACGTCATGGCCCAGGCCGTACAGGCCGAGTTCCCCGGCACCAAGCTGGGCATTGGCCCGTCCATTGAAAACGGCTTCTACTTCGATTTCCAGACCGCTGAGCCCTTCACCCCGGAGGATCTCAAGAACCTGGAAAAGCGGATGAAGAAGATCGTCAAGGGAGGCCAGCGCTTCGAGCGCCACACCTATGCGTCTACGGCAGAGGCGGAACAGGCCTTGCAGGATGAGCCCTTCAAGCTGGAGCTTATCCAGGACAAGGGCAACGTGGACCCGGATTCCGATGAGGCCGCTGAGGTGGGTGCCGGCGATCTGACGCACTATGACAACGTGAACCCGCGCACCAACGAGGTGGAATGGTTCGACCTGTGCCGCGGCCCGCACGTTCCCACCACGAAATACATTCCGGCCTTTGCCCTGACTCGGTCGTCCGCCGCCTACTGGCGCGGTGACCAGGCCAACGCCGGCCTGCAGCGCATCTACGGCACCGCCTTTGAGTCCAAGGACGCACTGGCTGCCTACCAGACCATGGTGGAAGAGGCAGAAAAGCGCGATCACCGCCGCTTGGGCCAGGAACTGGATCTCTTCTCCTTCCCGGATGAGATCGGTTCTGGTTTCCCCGTATTCCACCCCAATGGCGCGACCGTGCGCATGGAGATGGAAAACCACTCCCGCAACCGCCACGTGCAGGCGGGATACTCCTTTGTCAATACCCCGCACATCACCAAGGGCGACCTCTTCCGTAAATCCGGCCACCTTGATTTCTACTCAGATGGCATGTTCCCGCCGATGCAGCTCGATGGCGAGTATGACGCCGAGGGAAATACCGTCAAGGAGCCGCAGGACTACTACGCCAAGCCGATGAACTGCCCGATGCATAACCTGATCTTTGCATCCCGCGGCCGTTCCTACCGCGAGCTGCCGCTGCGACTGTTTGAATTCGGTACGGTCTACCGCTACGAAAAGTCCGGCGTGGTGCATGGCTTGACGCGTGCGCGCGGTTTTACCCAGGACGATGCCCACATTTACTGCACCGAAGAGCAGCTGGAAGAAGAACTCACCCAGGTTCTAGACTTCATCATCTCGCTGCTTGAGGATTACGGCCTCTCCGATTTCTATCTGGAGCTTTCCACCAAGGATCCCAATAAGTTCGTCGGCTCCGATGAGATTTGGGAGCGCTCGACCGCCATCTTGCAGTCCGTGGCAGAAAAATCCGGGTTCGAGCTCGTTCCTGATCCTGAGGGCGCCGCGTTCTACGGGCCAAAGATTTCCGTCCAGGCCCGCGATGCCATTGGACGTACCTGGCAGATGTCCACGGTGCAGCTGGACTTCAACCTGCCGGAGCGCTTCGAGCTGGAATACACCGCATCCGATGGCACGAAGAAGCGCCCGATCATGATCCACCGTGCCCTCTTCGGCTCCATCGAGCGCTTCTTCGGTGTGCTTCTTGAGCACTACGCGGGCGCATTCCCAGCGTGGTTGGCACCGCACCAGGTCATGGGCATTCCAGTCGCGGATGACTTCGTGCCGCATCTGGAGGGCGTCGCCGCAAAGCTGCGCCGCAAGGGCATTCGCGCGGATGTAGATACCTCCGATGACCGCATGCAGAAGAAGATCCGCAATCACACGACGGGCAAAGTGCCCTTCATGCTGGTCGCCGGCGCCCGCGACGTGGAAGCCGGTGCGGTCTCCTTCCGTTTCCTGGATGGCACGCAGGTCAACGGCGTGCCGGTCGATGAAGCCGTTGAGCTCATCTCCACGTGGGTAGCAGAGCGCACCAACGAGCAGCCGACAGAAGAGCTCATTCGTGCCCGGCGCTAATCCGCAGAAGGGGCAAAGCGAGGAAACATTCGTCGATACCGGTGCCGGTGAGCCGGACCGGTTGGAGCGACTGTGGGCACCGTACCGGATGGCCTATATCGCGCAGCGGTCCGAGGATCCCTTCGTGGAAGCCCCGAAGGGCAGCGATGAGGACGGGCTCATTATCGCCCGCGGTAAGACGGTCTATGCGCTGCTCAACCTGTTTCCCTATAACGCCGGCCACCTCATGGTGGTTCCGTACCGCAAGGAATCCGAGCTGGAAAACCTCACCGAGGAAGAATCCCACGAGCTTATGGCCTTTGCCCAAAAGGCGGTGCGGGTGCTCAAGCGTGTGTCACGCCCAGAGGCCATTAACGTGGGCTTTAATCTGGGGCGCGCGTCCGGCGGCTCGGTGGGAGACCACCTGCATTTGCATGTGGTGCCAAGGTGGCCCGGGGATAGTAACTTTATGACTGTCCTCGATGGGACTAAGGTATTACCGCAACTACTGCAAGACACTCGTCGTGTGCTGGCAGAGGGTTGGCGTGACATGGAAGAGGAGGACTCGCGTGCTTAGCGTGCATGGGCGAAAGCCCGCCGCCGTGGTGGTGGAACCTATAGCCAAGACCTTTTTAAAGTTGGGATTGACTCCCAACGTGGTCACGGTTGTAGGCACTATTGTGACCATCGCCATTTCGGTGATCCTCATTCCTACCGGCCACCTGTTTATCGCCGCCGTATTATCCGGCCTCTTTGCCGCCTTTGACATGCTCGATGGCACCATGGCGCGCCTGACCGGTAAATCGAGCGCTTTCGGTGCCACGCTGGATGCCAGTTGCGACCGCATTACCGATGGCGCGTTATTCTGCGCCATCGCCTGGTGGTTGGTGTATACCGCAGACGCGTCCAAATGGACCGTGGCGGCCTGCCTCATTACCTTGGTATGCTCCCAGGTCATTTCCTATATCAAGGCTAGGGGAGAGGCCTCCGGTTTCACCATGGTGGGCGGCCTGATTGAGCGCCCGGAGCGCCTCATCTTGGCGCTGGGCGGAATCGGCCTTGAGGGCCTGGGCGTAGAGTACGCCGCGGCGGTATCGCTGTGGATCTTGGCGGTTGGCTCAATCTTTACCGTGTACCAGCGCATTGCCATTGCAGCGCGCCAAGATGCCGGAGTATAACTTAAGCGACCTTGGGCGCAGCGGGGGACTATCGTTCCGGCTAGTTCGTGGATTGCGCACACACTTTTCTGGAGGATCCGGCCACCATGTGGGATAAAGAAGACGTAGCAGCCGCTGGGTATTTGGCGGGCTGGAAGGTAGTTCGCCGGTTGCCCCAGCCGGTAGCGCGCACCATCTTCCGGTGGGTCGCGGATTATGCGAGCGATCGCGGGCGCGGCATGGATGGCCTGCGGCGAAATCTTACCCGCGTGGTAGGGGCAGAAAACGTCACGCGCGAATTGGTGCGCGATTCCATGCGCTCGTATATGCGCTATTGGATGGAGGCGTTTCGCCTTCCCGCGATTCATGCGGATCCCCAGCTGCACGAGCGCCTCATGAGCGGCCTGGAGGGCCTCGAGCACTTTGATGCCTCCGCGCAGTCGGGCCGCGGCGTCATCTTGGCGCTGCCACACTCCGGCAACTGGGATATGGCCGGGGTCTTCCTGGTGGGCCATTACGGGCAATTTACCACCGTGGCAGAGCGGTTAAAGCCAGAGGTGCTTTTTGATGCCTTCGTGGATTACCGCGAGGAATTAGGCTTTGAGGTCCTGCCGCTTACCGGTGGGGCGGTTACCCCCTTTGCGCGGCTGAAGGAGGCCCTTGAGGAGGGCGGGGTGGTCTGCCTATTGGCAGAGCGCGATATCACCCGCAGCGGCGTCACGGTAGATTTCATGGGCGAGGAAGCCAATATGGCGGCAGGTCCTGCGCAGCTGGCCATCGAAACCGGTGCGGCACTCCACGTGGTGCACTCCTGGTTTGAAGGCGATGGCTGGGGATTGTCGGTGTCGCCAGAAGTAGAGGTCACCGATATTCAGGAGACCACCCAGCGCATGGCGGATGGATTTGCGGCCAATATCCGGCGCCACCCCGCAGACTGGCACATGTTGCAGCCGCAATGGAACGAGGATGTGGAGCGGCGCCGGCAAGCGCGAAAGGAACGTTCCCGTTAATGCGCATCGGTATCATTTGCCCGTATTCTTTTGATGAACCCGGTGGCGTGCAGGCCCATATCCTTGACCTAGCCACCGTTTTCATAGAACAGGGCCACTTTGTTCAGGTCCTTGGACCCGCCGCGGAGTCCACACCGCTGCCGGATTTCGTGGTCAAGGGCGGCCCGGCTTTCCCGATTGCGTATAACGGTTCGGTGGCGCGCTTGTCTGTGGGGCCTAAGGTAACCCGCAAGGTCAAGCGCTTCATTCACGCCGGCGATTTTGACGTTTTGCATATCCACGAGCCCAATTCCCCGAGCTTTTCCATGACCGCCTTGGCCGTGGCGCACGGCCCCATGGTGGCGACGTACCACGCCTCGGCGGCCAATTCCCTCATCCTCACCTTGGCCAAGCCGCTGCTCGTACCCTTTTTGGAAAAGATTCGCGGCGGCATCGCGGTATCGGATATGGCGCGGCGCTGGCAGGTGGAGCAATTGGGCGGCGATCCCGTCCTGATTCCCAACGGCGTCGATACCTCCGTCTATGCGCTTGCGCGCAAGAAAAGCCAGCCCGCGCTTGCCGATGCCCCACTCGAGGTCGTCTTCCTCGGCCGCCTCGACGAGCCACGCAAGGGCCTGGATATTCTGTTAGCAGCATTGCGCCAAGTCAACAAGAATATCCGCGTTACCATTATGGGCGGCGGCCGCGCCCGCGAGGTCGAGGGCGTGGACTTCGTGGGGCGCGTTAGCGATGCAGAAAAGGCGCAGATCTTGGGCCGGGCCGATGTTTACGTGGCGCCGAATACGGGCGGGGAGAGCTTTGGCATCGTCCTGGTAGAGGCCATGGCCGCCGGTGCCGCCGTCGTGGCTTCCGATCTGGAGGCCTTTCGCGCGGTGTGCAACGCGGAATCGGATGAACCCGCGGGAGCGCTTTTCCGCACCGGCGATGCCTCCGACTTGGCGCGTGTGCTCAACCAGGTCTTGGATGATGCCGATTACCGGCGGCGCTTGGTGCGCAATGGCGTCCAACGCGCCCAGATGTATGACTGGGACCATGTCGCCGCAGCGGTCATGCAGGTCTATGAAACGGTCCAAGACGGCACGAAGGTAAGGGTGAAGCGATGATGGGGATTGAGATAACCATTGCGCTCGTCATCCTCATACTTTTAGGATCGTGGGCCATTTTTACCGCGCAGCGGCTAAACTTCCTGCACATTCGCACCGATGCCGCACTGGCGCAGCTGCAGGCGGCACTAGACCGGCGCGCGGCGGTAACGGCGGCGGTCTCCCCGGATCTTGCCGCCTTGGCGCAAAAGGCCGAATCCACGGAGCTTTCGCATGGGCATTTTCAAGCCCGCACCATGGTAGAACGCGAGCTCTCGGCCGCCATTGTGCGCGATTTTCCGGTAGGCCAGCGCCCGGCCGCCTTGGCGGATGCAGAAGGCCGCATCCAATTGGCGCATCGCTTTTATAACGAGGCAGTCAGCGATACGCGCGCGCTGCGCCTGCGCCCAGCGGTGCGCTTTTTCCACCTCGGCGGAACCGCTAAATTACCCGAGTACTTCGACTACATGCTGGCAGATTGAAAATCTAGCCGCGCGGCACCTGCGTGGTGACATCGGTGCTCGCGTCAGGATCGGCGTCGGCATCGGCATCGGCGGTGTCGGAGCCCGGAACGTTGATTCGCCCGGTATCTGGTGAGGGCGCGGGCTCTGCGGCGGCTTCCTGGGCTTGCTCCAGGCCGCTTGCTGCCACGATGGCCTTTTCTATGCGGCGCGACAGGCTTATCTCAAGGATGAACCAAATGAGCGCGATGAGGACCATGACGAGGATGAGCACGTTGCGGGCCACGAGTACGTAGACCGGAGTAAGGTCTGCGCCCACGTACTTCCACAGGTAGTCATAGTGGAGCGGGTAGACGTAGGTGCCCAGCGCAGCGGCGGCGACCGCGCATACAGCGAGAAGGCCCTGGCAGATCTTGATGGGGACGAACCCGGCGGGGAGCTGTTGGCGTACGACCACCGCGAATAGCGGGCCGAGCCAGATGATGTACTGGGGCGAAAATACCTTATTGGTGGCAATGAGCAGCAGCACCATGAGGGTGAAGAAGGCGACGGTGGTGCGCGAGGTCCACCCTCCGGCGAAGAAACGGTATAGAGCCCAGCCCAAGGCGAATACCAGCATCCCGGCTGTAGCGACGGTGCTCCACATGATGGCGGTATCCACGCCCGGGCCGGAAATCTCGAAGCTCTTGGATGGCGCATATCCTAGATGCCATGTGCCCGGGTTGAGGTGCGCCTGCAAGAGCAAGTATGTCGCCGGAATGGATTCGAGTTGGAGCCCGCGCACCCCCTGATAATCCAGCGGGGAAAGGAGCCGGTCCATGCCGGAGGTGACAACCGTTAGCGCTGATAGGGCTGCGACGGAGCCGAAAAAGGACACCAGGCGGAGCCAGGAATTAGCGCTATTAAACCGCCCTACTAGGCCTGCGGCGAGGACTCCTGGCCAGAGCTTCATGGTGGTGGCGAAGCCCAAAAGGGCGGCACCGGTCTTGGGATGAGAAATAAGGAGCGCGGCGGCACCGGCGACGGCGACCGCGGGGAAGATATCGAGGCGCCATACAAAGACGTGTCCTGCGGCCGTGCCGAAGAAGACCCAGAACCAGCTTGCGAGGAAAACACGCATATTGCGCTGGTGGTGGCGCAGCAGGAGGGCGAGGAAGGTGGCATCGATAAGCAGCGTCATGATGGTAAAGCCGATGTAGAACACGCCGCGGTCCCCACCGGTAAACCAACTTAAGATGATGGTGGGCCACGTTCCCGCATGGGGGTATTCGGTCATTAGCGTGGGATCGTCGCCATAAAGCCCAGCGAAATAATAGGCAACATCGCCGCGTGCACTGTGGTCGAGCTTCAAGAAATAGACCAATACCAAGCGGGCGAGAACCCAGCCCACCCATACTGCAGGAACTGACGCGATTCTTTTCACCCAAAAGATTCTAGGAAAAAATTTGGGCAGTGGGTAGTTCGAATCAGGTTGCTAGCCACTGGGGTTGGACCGGCTAGGGAGTAGGGTGGCAAGGCAGATAAGAAGTTACGTGATATAGCGCATAGTAGGCGCATAAGGAAGGATGACTGTGGGCACCATTTCTGAGGTTTTGGCATTAGAAGGCACCCAAGAAGCGGATGTCTTTTCTGGCCCGGCGATTCCCTCGCAGATTGAGCGCACCTTTGGCGGGCAGGTGGCAGCGCAAGCGCTAGCCGCGGCGCAAAGGACTGTAGATAATAAGCAGGTGCATTCCCTTCACGGCTATTTCGTTGGACCCGGTGATACGAAAAAGCCGCTGGAGTTGCGGGTGGAAAGGCTGCGCGATGGCCGTTCCTTTGCCAGCCGGCAGGTTCGGGTCATCCAAGATGGCCGCCTCGTCTTTATCATGCTGGCTAGTTTCCACCGCGATGGTGATACAGGGCCCGAGCATCAGGATGTGGCACCGCAGGTATTAAGCCCCGATGAAGCCGCGCGCCGCGGTGGCGGGGCGCCCTATTCCACCCGAATCATCTTGAAGGAGTGGACCGATTGGGATATCCGTTTGGTCCCCGATGAAGGCCGCGATGATGCCGCCGCGGAGGTAACCGGTGCCGGATACCGCCATATTTGGTTCCGCAATACCGGCGAGCTTGGGAGTGATCCCGACTTTCACCGCGCTGCCTTGACGTATATGTCCGATATGACCCTCATTCGGTCGGCGCTCATTCCGCACCAGGGGGAGAAGATCCAATTGGCCAGCCTTGACCATGCGGTGTGGTTTCTCCGTCCTTTCCGCGTGGATGAGTGGCTGCTTTATGAGCAGGTATCGCCCACAGCGTCGCAAGGCACGGCCATCGCGCGCGGTAAATTATTCACTGAACAGGGAGAACTCGTTGCGTTGGTCAACCAGGAGGGCTTGACGCGGTTCCTTGATGAAAACTTGGGCAGTGGTTCTGCCCACGGTAATTGGCATAACGTCTAGAAACGCTTGCGTATCCTGGGGGCGCTTTTCCCAGTTCGTGCAGGGCACGTATAATTGTCAACAGATTTAGAACCCAATTAGAAAGGGACTTAATGTCAGGCCACTCAAAATGGGCAACTACCAAGCACAAGAAGGCTGCCAATGACGCCAAGCGCGGCAAGGAATTTGCCAAGCTCATTAAGAACATTGAAGTGGCGGCGCGAACCGGCGGTGGTGATCCTGCGGCCAACCCAACGCTCGATGACATGATTAAGAAGGCCAAAAAGGCCTCCGTCCCCAATGACAACATCGAACGCGCCCGCAAGCGCGGTTCTGGTGAAGAAGCCGGTGGTGCCGACTGGGAGACCATCATGTACGAGGGCTATGGCCCCAACGGTGTCGCAATGCTGATTGAATGCTTGACCGATAACCGCAACCGCGCGGCTACCGATGTCCGCACCGCGATGAGCAAGAATGGCGGCAACCTGGGTGAATCCGGCTCGGTTGCGTATATGTTCTCCCGCACCGGTTATGTCTTGGTGGAAAAGGGCGAGCTGAGCGAGGACGACGTCTTGATGGCGGTCCTCGACGCCGGCGCCGAAGAGGTTAAAGACCAGGGCGAGAAATTCGAGATCGTCTGCGCCCCCACGGATGTGCAGGCCGTCAAGGAGGCTCTCAAGGAAGCTGACATCGAGGTCGATGACTCCGATAATGATTTCCGTGCTTCCGTTGAGGTTCCCCTCGAGGCTAATGACGCGAAGAAGATCTTCCGCCTCATCGATGTCTTGGAAGACTCCGACGACGTCCAGAACGTATATACCAATATGGACCTATCCGATGAGGTCTTAGCGGAGCTCAATGCAGAGTAAGGATACTGCTCTTATTAGGCACTAGCTCGGTGGCGGCTCTTCGCGGATGCGGAGATGTCGGCGCCGGGCTTTTTATTGTGCTCTATTAGGGTCCTAAGTTCTCGCCGTGTTGTAGAACATGTGTGTGTAAGACATAATAGGGAAGCAAGATTGGTAACGACGAGGCCGCGGAACGGGAGTGGGCGGATGTGAATATCGAAGGCATGCGCGTGATGGGCATAGATCCCGGGCTCACCCGCTGTGGCCTGTCCGTAGTTCAAGCAGGGCGCGGGCGCGCGATCCTTCCCGTCTCCGTGGGAGTGGTGCGGACTCCCAGCGATAAGGATCTGACCGAACGGCTTTTGCGGCTATCCGTGGCGGCCAAGGAATGGATGGACGATTATTCGCCGGATGTGGTGGCCATAGAGCGCGTCTTCGAACGCGGCCAGGTTTCAACCGTCATGCAGACCGCGCACGTCGTAGGGGTTCTGGTACTCGCGGCCGCCGAGCGGGATATTCCGGTGTACATGTACACCCCATCCGAAGTGAAAAAGGCTATTTCTGGCAATGGGCGCGCGGATAAGAAGCAAATGACGACCATGATCACCCGTATCCTGGGGCTTACGGAGCCGCCCAAGCCGGCGGATGCGGCGGATGCATTGGCGCTGGCCGTCTGCCACTGCTGGCGGGCGCCAGCGATCGTGAGAATGGATAGTACCGGTTTAGGGCTCGGCGCAAAGACCAGCGGCGTCCGCGGGCGGGGGAAGGGTGTTCAGCCTTAGCTCGCCACACCCCCCACAGGTTAAGTTTGTTCATTATTAGGTCATGTTGAAAGCGCACACAGGTAGGAAGGCACGGTAGAAAATGATTGCGGCATTGCGGGGAGAAGTCCTCCACATTGGTTTAGACCACGGCGTTATTGAATGCGGCGGGGTGGGCTATAAGTTCTTAGCCACCGCAAAGACGTTGGGAACCTTGCGCCGCGGAGAAACTGCTTTTGTGCTCACGACCTTGGTAGTCAAGGAAGACGCATTGACCTTATACGGTTTTACCAGCGACGATGACCGCGAAATGTTCCAAGTGCTGCAATCTGTGTCTGGCTTGGGGCCCAAACTCGCCTTGGCCGCGTTATCCGTCATGGGGGCAGAAGAACTGGCCGCAGCGATTGGCGGGGAGGATGTGAAGGCGCTGCAGTCTATCCCGGGCGTCGGCAAGCGCATGGCCCAACGCCTTACCCTGGAGCTCAAGGATAAGGTAAAGCGCTTTGCTGGAGCTCCCGCGTCCGATGCTGCGCCGGAGGCAACAGGTGCCGGTGGCCCAGTCGTCGATAGTGTCACTGAAGCCCTCTTGGGCCTAGGATTTACTGAGAAGGCGGCTCGCCCCGTGGTGGAGGCGGCATACGCCGAAGCCCCTGCGGCGGATACGTCAACCTTGCTGCGCGCGGCCCTGGCCCGGTTGGGCAAGCAGGGTTAAAAGAACACGACGTCAAGAAGACACAAAGGCTACAGCATGTCCGATATTGAGCGCACCGAGTTCAACCTCCCAGAGGGGATGAGTAAGGCGCACGAATCCCAGCACAATAGTGATGTGGAAGCCACCGCTCACGCTGAAGAACACGATATTGAACGCTCCCTGCGCCCCAAGTCCCTGACGGAATTCATTGGGCAGCCTAAGGTGAGGGAGCAGCTCTCCCTCGTGCTTACCGGCGCGAAGAACCGCGGGGTCACCCCGGACCACGTCCTGTTATCGGGGCCGCCCGGCCTGGGTAAGACCACGATGGCGATGATCATTTCGCAGGAACTCGGCACCTCGTTGCGCATGACCTCTGGGCCGGCGCTGGAGAGGGCGGGCGACCTGGCGGCGATGCTCTCGAACCTCATGGAAGGCGACGTGCTTTTTATCGATGAGATCCACCGCATTGCTCGGCCCGCCGAAGAGATGCTTTATATGGCCATGGAGGATTTCCGCATTGATGTGATTGTGGGCAAGGGGCCGGGTGCTACCTCGATTCCCTTGGAGATTCCGCCGTTTACGCTGGTCGGGGCGACAACGCGAGCGGGAATGCTTACCGGTCCGCTGCGGGATCGCTTCGGTTTTACCGCCCAAATGGAGTACTACAGCACCGAGGATCTCACCCGCGTGATCAAGCGTGCGGCGCATATCTTGGACGTTGCCATCGATGACGATGCCGCCGTGGAAATCGGCTCCCGCTCGCGCGGCACCCCGCGCATTGCCAACCGCCTGCTGCGCCGCGTGCGCGACTATGCAGAGGTCAATGGCACCGGACGCATCGATCTGTCCGCAGCACAAGGGGCGCTGGAGGTATTCGACGTCGATGAAATGGGCCTAGACCGACTAGACCGCGCCGTCCTCAATGCCCTGATTAACGGCCACGGCGGCGGGCCGGTGGGTGTGAATACCTTGGCCATCGCCGTGGGCGAGGAACCCTCCACCGTGGAGGAGGTATGTGAGCCGTACTTGGTTCGCGCCGGCATGATTTCGCGCACTGGGCGGGGCAGGGTCGCCACCGCCGCCGCCTGGCAACACCTCGGCCTGACGCCTCCCGATGGCGCGATTGGGCTGTTTTAGGCAAGCGTCGGCACCGCGCTGGAGCGGCCGCAGAGGTGGAACCGGCTCATGGTTTTTGTGAACGAAACGGTCTGGCATACTGGAAAGTTATGGAAATCATCTTTCTCATCATCATTGTCATTTTGTTCATCATTCCTTCCTTTATGGCGATGCGTAAGCAACGCCAGCGTCAGAACGATATGCAATCGCTGCAAAACTCCCTACAGAATGGGGATCGCATCGTCACCGCCGGCGGTGTCCACGGCGTGGTGCGCGGAACCACGGATACCAGCGTGGACCTCGAGGTTTCCCCGGGCGTTACCCTCACCTTTGACAAGATGGCGGTGGTGCGCACCGAAAGCGAGGCCCAGAAGCTTGACCGCGGTGGTGCAAACAATGCCGTAGAGGCGCAGCGCGACAACGGTGAGAACAATAATGATGATGGATTCAACGGCGGGGAAGGCGAGCAGCCCTCTAGCCGTTAAGTCCTTGTTACCGCCCGCGCCCTCTGTGGAGGAAGACGCGGGCGCACCCCCTGTGTACACGTGGGGGAGTTCTCTGGGGATGCCATGGGCTTATGAGAAACGTAGAACCTGACACATTTTCGCTGAATCGCGGACCCCGTTAAGGAAAATGTTGTTCCATGACGTACGATTGTGCGTTGTTAACGTGCCCGCGCCGAATCGGGCGGGCCGTATTTATTGTTTAATCACCCTGGTTTGCAGTGCACAGGAGAATATCGTTGTCCGCATCATCTCGAGGCGCTATGAAAAATAGCAACCGCCAATGGCCCAAGCGTGCCCTCGCGCTCTTTGGGCTCATCGTGGTTGTTATCTATGCGCTGGTCTTTTTTACCGGAAATCGCCAAGCCACCCCGAAGCTAGGCATTGACCTGCAGGGCGGCACCCGCGTTACCTTGGCGCCACAAGGTGAAGACCCCACCCAGGATCAGCTACGGCAGGCGCGCAATATTTTGGAACAGCGCGTCAACGGTATGGGTGTTTCAGGTTCCGAGGTCGTCATCAACGGCAATACCCTCGTCATCACCGTGCCGGGCGAGGATGCGTCCCAAGCCCAGGCGGTAGGGCAGACCTCCCAGCTGTACTTCCGCCCAGTGGCACAACCCTCCGCGCCGGATCTGGAAAAGCTCGACAAAGAGCTGGAAGATATGGCTAACCGGTGGGTCAAATACGGCGTCCTAGATAAGGACGAGGCCAATAAGAAGCTGGAAGACGTCACCAATGCCGTTGCCCAGCAAGAGGCGCAGGCGGAAGGCAAGGAACCGAAGGACGTCAAGGCGCCGAAGGTCTCCGCCAAGCCCTTGGACGAGCCTTCCAACTCCATTGAGCAGACCGAGCGCCGCGACGAAGTCACTGAGATGTTGTTGGAGGACCGCCAATCGGACGATCCGACAACGCAGGCAGCGGCCTCGTCGCTCTTGACCTGCCAAGGTTCCGCCGACCCACTGGCTGGTGCGGACGATCCGTCCAAGCCTTTCGTGACCTGTGATTACGACAGCGGCACCCCTTATGTCTTGGAGCCAGCGCCGTTGCTCAACGGCGTTGAGGATGAAGACGGTACCCGTTTGACGGGTAATGAGATTGATACCAATTCCCCGATTAATGGCGGCCTGAACCCGCAGTCCGGCCAGATGGAGATTAGCTTCTCCTTCAAGACCGGCAATGGCCCGAACGGTTCCCAGACCTGGGCTGACCTCACGCGGGAGCATCTGAACGACCAGATTGCCATCACCCTTGACTCGGCCGTCATTTCGGCGCCGGTTATCCAGGGCGCTACCCCGTACGGCTCTGCCACCTCCATTAACGGTGACTTTAGCCAGGAAGAAGCCAATAACCTGGCCAATAACCTGCGTTATGGTGCACTGCCGCTGTCCTTTGCCGGCGAAAACGGCGAGCCCGGCGGCACGGTAGAGTCCATTCCGCCGACACTGGGTAAGGCAGCGCTCGAGGCCGGCCTGTGGGCAGGCTTGGCAGGTTTGATTTTGGTCATCCTGTACTCGCTGTACTACTTCCGCGCGCTCAGCGGTGTGTCCGTCATCTTCTTGCTTGGCTCCGGCCTGCTGACCTACGGCGCCATCGTCCTGCTGGGGCGTTGGATCGGGTACTCGCTCGACCTGTCCGGTATCGCCGGTCTAGTCATCGGTGTCGGTGCGACCGCGGACTCGTTCGTGGTCTACTACGAACGCATCAAGGATGAGCTCCTAGAGGGTAGAACCTTCAGGTCAGCAACGCAGAAGGCGTGGGAGCGTTCGCGTAGCACCATCGTGACCGGTAACGCGGTGACGTTGATTGGTTCTGTCATTGTCTACTTCCTCGCCATCGGTGAGGTAAAGGGCTTCGCGTTCACCTTGGGCTTGACCACGATCTTCGACCTCGTCGTGTCCTTCCTGGTCATGGCGCCGTTGATGCAGATCATCGGCCGCCGCCCAGCGGCAGCCAAGCCATCGATGAATGGCTTGGGCGGAATTTACGCGCTGATTGAAGAGCGACGCGAACGCGGCTACTACGCGGAGTCCCGCGGCGTTGCTACCGCATCGCAGGCGCGCGCCACTGACAATTCGGCATCCGCTAGCGCCGATTCGTCTGAGAGCTCAGCGCCCTCAGCAGCTGCGGAAGATGAGGAGAAATAATCATGGCCGTATCTACTAAACACAAGATTTCGCGTTTGGATCGTCTCTATGAAGACGAGCGTGGCTATGACTTCATTGGCCACACCAAACGGTGGTACGCGATTACCGCCGCGCTCCTCGTCGGCGCCATCGCCGCCATTTTGATTCGCGGGTTCACGCTCTCCCTCGATTTTGAGGGAGGTACCACCTTGTCCATGCCCGCTGGGGACTTGAAAGAGGACGAGGTAGCTACCGTCTTTGAGGACTCCACCGGCGTTGAACCCGAGCAGGTGCGCATCGTCGGCGCCGGCGATTCTGAGACGCTCGAAATCACCTCTGAGCGCTTGAGCCAAGAAGAGGTAGACAGCGCCCGCTCCGCAATCTACGAGGAATTCCAGCCGAAGGACGAAAACGGGGAGGCCACCCCGGACGCCATTGGTTCCTCCACCGTGTCCGAGTCCTGGGGTTCTTCCATTACCCAGCGCATGATTCTGGCCATGGTCGTATTCCTTGTTGCAGCGACCATCTATGTGGCGGTGCGCTTGCAAAAGATCATGGCGTTTGCTGCCATCTCGGCGCTTATTATCGATGGCATCGTCATCGCCGGCATCTACGCCCTCTTTGGGTTTGAAGTTTCTCCCGCCGTCATCATCGGTTTGCTCACCGTCTTGACCTTCTCCATCTATGACTCCGTCATCGTCTTTGACAAGGTCAATGAGAATACTGCGGGTTTGGAAGGCCAACGATCAAAGACCTATGGGGAGCTTGCCAATCTGGCGATTAACCAGACGGTCATGCGCTCTATTTCTACGTCCATCATTTCCGCGCTGCCTATTATCGCCCTGTTCGTCATCGCTGTATGGCTTATGGGCATCGGTACGCTGCGCGATCTGGCGCTGATCCAGCTCATCGGCGTTATCGAGGGCATTTTCTCTTCGATCTTCTTGGCCACCCCGTTGGTGGTGACGTTTGCTAATTGGACCAAGCGCGTCAAACAGCACACGCAGCGTGTGCTGGATTACCGCGCGGGTAAGTCTGAGGATGGTGAACCGGCGCAAGAGGGTTCTGCGAAGCGCAAGGTGGTAACGCCTTCTGATGCGGGCGCCAAGACGCACAAGGAAGTAGCAGAAGAGCAATCTGATCACGGCAGCAGCGCCTCCGGTCATACCGGTGCTACCTGGCGCCCAGGCCGCTAAGTGCTCTGAAACACGTCATAATCAGACGGGGTAAGGCTCGGTCTTTGAAGGAGAAGAGGGGGTTGTGCGTACCGTGGAACGCAGACTAGGCACCACACGGTGGTGGGGTCGCCGTCCCAAAATCACGGCGGTTGTGGCGGGGCTTTCCGCCCTCGCGCTGGTAGCGGCCTCGTGCAGCAGCGAGAAATCCGATAGCGGTGACCATGCAGCGCCCAGCGATCCGGAGTCCTATAACTACCCCGGTTATATGGTCAACTCCCAGCTGGCAACGACGAATGCCGGTACCGCCTTCGGCAGCACCACCTCCGCGGCGCAGCTTTCGACGCGCCTTTATCCCGGCCTTTTCGTGCCGGGCCCCTCCGGACAGCTCATTCCCAACGCGGATTTGGTCGAGACCGAAAAGCTTCCGCCCGCAGCAGATAGCGACCAGGAAAGCGTGCGTTTGACGCTTGCCGATGACGCCACATTTTCCGACGGCGCTCCCGTCACCTGCGATGATTACCTGCTTGCCTATACGGCCGGTACGCACCCGGTGGAATTTGCCTCGCATATGCCGCTGATGAATGACATCGCGGACATCGAGTGCGCACCGCACAGCAAGGCCTTTACGCTGACCTTTTATAAAGACCAAGGCCACCGCTGGCGCCAGATGTTTGGCCCTGGCACCGTCATGCCTGCGCACGCGCTTGCACAGAAAACGGACATGAGCATGGAGGATCTCAACGCGGCCCTGCATGCAGAAGACATGGCGGCGCTGCAGCCAGTGGCTGAGTTGTGGCGCTATGGCTTTTCCACCGCCAAGGATGATTTTGATCCCGAGCTGCAGGTGTCTTACGGCCCCTTCACCGCAGAAAAGGTCGGCGATTCTGGCGAGGTTTTCTTAAAGGCCAATGAGCAGTATCGCGGCGATAAGCCTGCCTTGGATCGCCTCGTCGTGTGGCCGAGTAGCGCCGACGCGCAGGAGCTCGCGGATAAGGGCGTACTCAAGGTGGCAGATTCCGCGACCGCGGCGCCCGGCTGGCTCTCCGGGAACGCGGGGGAGGACGCAGAATCCGCGGAAGGCAAAGATCTAGACAACGACTCCGCTGGGGAGGACTCCGCGGGCGCAGACAATAACGAGTTTGAAACGACCACCAAGGTGGGCCTGCAAACCGATACGCTGACGCTGTCACAGGCCGGGATCTTCGCAGAGCCTTCTGCCAGAAAGGCATTTGCCGCCTGCGTTGACCAAGCGGCGCTCGCACACAAGAGCTCCGAAATATCTGGCGTCGACGTCCCGCCGGCGTATGTCCGCACCGTGTCCGTACAGGATCCGGTGGCCCAAACGCTCAGCTCGGTGGCGAAGGACCACGAGGGAACGGACATGGCCGCGGCCGGCCAGTTGAACGGCACTACCATCAAGGTGGGCTACGTTGGCCCGGATAAGCGCTACCAGGCAATGGTCGAGGCACTGCGCGCCTCCTGCGAACCGGCGGGCATTACCATTGAGGATGCTGCGGACGAACAGTTATCGCAGTTCTATCTCAATCCCAATCCGGAAACGGGTGAGCCCACCATTGATGCCTTCTTGGGCCCGGTCGACCCGCTGACCGAGTACTCCGCGGCAGATTCCAGCATTAAAAACTCCGTGCAGCTCAAGGAGCAGGAAGAGCAGCTGTGGGACAGCGTTCCCTCCATTCCTATTGCCGCGCAGCCGCGCGTGTTCATCGTTCACCGCGACGTGGAGGGTGTCCTGCCGTACACTGGCATCTCGGGCATCGGCTGGAACATGGACCGTTGGCACGTGCCGGCACAAGAACCTGTGGAAAAGGCCTAGGCCTTTTTCGCTCTCAAATTATTTCTCGCTATTTATTTCTCAAGGAAGATGATGAGTTCCCAGTACGAATCAGCAGCACAAGCTTTGCACGACAAGGTGCGCCTCGTTCAGGATTTTCCAGAGGAAGGAATCCTCTTTGAAGATCTCACCCCGGTATTGGCCGATCCTGAGGCATTTCAGGCCGTCGTTGATGGCCTAGCGGCCGCCTGCGAGGAGCTGGGCGCGGATCTTATCGGCGGCCTGGATGCCCGCGGATTCCTGCTGGGCTCCGCCGTGGCATACAAGTTGGGCTTGGGCATTTTGGCCATTCGTAAAAAGGGCAAGCTTCCGCCGCCGGTATATACCGAAGAATACGAGCTGGAGTATGGCTCGGCCGCGTTGGAGATTCCCGCCAGCGGCGTTGATGTGAAGGGCAAGCGCGTGGTGCTTGTCGATGACGTCCTGGCTACCGGTGGCACCCTCCACGGCGCCAAGCTGCTGCTTGAGTCCGCCGGCGCCGAGGTTGCGGGCAACGTCGTGGTGTTAGAGGTAAAGGGCCTGAACGGCCGAGAGCGCTTATCGGGCCCGCCGCTCATTGTGCTGGATGACGCTGACTAAGATGGTGTGTCTAAGCTAGATCACACGATCTGGAAAGGCGCCGCAGCCAGCACAATAGGCTGCGGCATTGTGAAGGGCGGTAGAGATGGCCACTGATAAGTCAGCAAAACGCCAGGCTAATAACGGGATGCGGAGCATGTCTGCCCGCCTTGCCCGGTCACTGACCGGCGGGCGGGTCAAGATTAACCCCGTGCTCGATCCCCTCATGTCCATTCACCGGAAATTCCACCCCAAAGCGGATGCGGAATTACTCAACGCTGCCTATAACACCGCAGAAAAGCTGCATGAGGGAGTATTCCGTAAGTCGGGCGAGCCGTATATTACCCACCCGCTAGCCGTGGCTACGATCGCCGCGGAAATCGGCATGGATACCACCACCATCGTTGCAGCGCTCCTGCACGATACGGTGGAGGATACCGATTACACGCTGGAGGATCTGACCCGCGACTTCGGGCCCGAGGTTGCCCGGCTCGTTGATGGCGTGACCAAGCTGGACAAGGTGGCCCTGGGTGCTGCGGCGGAAGCCGAGACCATCCGGAAGATGATCGTCGCCATGGCCAACGATCCGCGCGTGCTGGTCATCAAGGTCAGCGACCGTCTGCACAATATGCGCACCATGCGCTTTTTGCCGCCGGAAAAGCAAGCAAAGAAGGCGCGCCAAACACTAGAGGTCATCGCCCCCTTGGCCCACCGGTTGGGCATGGCCAGCGTGAAATGGGAACTAGAGGATCTGTCTTTTGCCATCCTCTATCCCAAAAAGTACGACGAAATCGTGCGCATGGTGGCAGAGCGCGCGCCCTCGCGCGATCGCGCCTTGAAGGAAATCATCAACCAAGTCAGTGCCGCCTTAAAGGAAAACGGCATCGAGGCCGAGGTAATGGGCCGGCCGAAGCACTACTGGTCCATCTATCAAAAGATGGTCGTGCGCGGCCGCGAGTTCGCGGAGATCTTTGACCTTGTGGGCATCCGCGTACTGGTGGATGACATCAATAGCTGTTACGCCGCCATTGGCGTCGTGCACTCCATTTACCAGGCCTTGCCTGGGCGTTTTAAGGATTATATTTCCTCCCCGCGCTTCGGCGTCTACCAGTCTCTGCACACCACGGTGCTAGCAGACGGCGGAGCAACACTGGAGGTACAGGTCCGCACGCACGAGATGCACTACAACGCCGAATTCGGCGTCGCCGCGCACTGGCGCTATAAGGAAACCAAGGGCAAGAATTCTGGGCACCAAGAAGAGGTGGACCAGATGGCTTGGATGCGTCAGCTGCTGGACTGGCAGAAGGAAGCGGCAGATCCCAATGAGTTCCTCGATTCCTTGCGCTATGACCTGACGGCGCGTCAGATCTTTGCCTTTACCCCAAAGGGCGATGTGGTGGATTTGCCGGCGGGTTCCACCCCGGTGGATTTTGCCTACGCCGTGCATACGGAGGTTGGCCACCGCTGCATTGGCGCCAAGGTTAACGGCAAATTGGTGGCGCTAGAATCGCCGCTGAAATCCGGCGACAAGGTAGAAATCTTTACTTCCAAGGATCCCAACGCCGGCCCATCGCGCGATTGGCAGGAATTCTTGGTCTCGCCGCGGGCCAAGGCGAAGGTGCGCCAGTGGTTTGCCAAGGAAAGGCGCGAGGAGCACCTCGAAGCCGGGCGCGATGCCTTGGCCTCTGAGGTGCAGCGCGGCGGCTTGCCGATGCACCGCCTGTTTACCGCCAGCTCCATGAAGCAGGTCGCAGAACAGCTGCACCATTCCGATGTCGATGCCCTGTACACGGCCATCGGCGCAGGCCACGTCTCCGCACAGCACGTGGCCAACCAATTGGTGGCCATGTTCGGCGACCGCGATGATGCCGTAGATGCCCTTGCTTCCCGCACCCCACTCTCGGAGCTCGAGCAGTCCCGCGCGCAGCATACTAAGGACTCCGCCTCCGGCACCGGCATCTTGGTGGAGGGAAGCCCCGATGTCATGGCTAAGCTTGCGAAGTGCTGCCAGCCGGTGCCTGGGGACGCCATTTTTGGCTTTGTCACCCGTGGCGGGGGAGTATCCGTACACCGCGCGGACTGCGCCAACGCGGAAAAGCTCAAATCTGAGCCGGAGCGCATGCTGAAGGTGGAGTGGTCCTCTGGCACCTCTTCTACCGGCGCCTTTTCCGCCACGCTGCAGCTTGAGGCGTTGGACCGCCAGGGCCTGCTGTCTGAGCTAACGCGGGTATTAAGCGATCAGAACATCAATGTGTTGACTATGAATTCGAACCGCGGCGAGGACCAAATTGCCACGATGCGTTTTACCTTCTCCGTATCGGATACCAAACAGCTGGGGTCCTTGATGACGACGTTGCGCAATACCGAGGGCGTCTTTGACGTCTACCGCGTGACTGCCTAACCGCCTTCCCGCGCGGCTACCTCCCTGTGCGGTTGCTTGATAGAGCAACGCGCGGGCTACGCGCACGTGACGATTGCGTGAACTCTTGGCGGAGGAAAGGTAAAAGCCCAGTTCACGGGCTTTATGCTTCCTGCGAATTCGTTAAGAAAGCGGTATATATTGTCTGAATGCTTTCTACGACACAGGAGTAATTATGCAGTTCCGTCGCATTGGCCAGTTGGTGGCCGCTACCACCGTTACCGCCGTCGCGCTTTCTGGCACACACGCCCTAGCGCAGGAGGATACGACCACCATCTCGGTCACCAATATCACTGACCTGCACGGCCACTTGGAAGATGGCCTGAGCGACCCTGCTAAGGCGGGCGATGAGATTGGCGTGGCCCGCCTGCAATCGCTTATCAAGCAGGTCAACGAAGGCCAAAAGTTCAACCTCACCTCTTCGGGCGATAACGTGGGCGGTTCTGCATTCGTCTCGGCCATCTCGGATGACAAGTACACTCTGGAGGCGCTCAATGCCATGGGGATGAAGGTCACCGCAGTGGGCAACCACGAATTCGACAAGGGCACCGAGGACCTAACGGACCGTATTGAGCCAGCTTCTGACTATCCCATCCTCGGCGCCAATGTATTAAAAGACGGCAAGCCGCTCTTGGATGCCTCTCATGTGGAAGAAATCGACGGCGTGAAGGTCGGCTACGTCGGCACCGTCACCCAAAACACCAAATTCAAGGTATCTGCGGCAAAGATTCCGGGCGTTACCTTTACCGATCCCGTTGAGGCAACGAACAAGGAAGCCACCCGTTTGAAGGAAAGCGGCGAGGCGGATGTCGTGGTTTCCCTCTTCCACGAGGATGCGGAGGAATATGCGGAAGGCTTCAACAAAGACGTTGATATCCTCTTCGGTGGCGATACCCACCAGACCACCCAGGGCACGGTAGAGCGTGAGGGCGCACTGCCACTGCAGTGGGCGCAAGGCTACGAGTACGGCAAGCTGCTTAACGATGCCGATATTACCTACGACAAGGCCGCCCGCAAGGTAAAAAGCATTGAGCTCAAGCAGTACGATGCGACTGCTGCCGCGCAGGTAGAGCCGGATGCTGAGATTGCGGGCATCGTTAAGAAGGCACAGGATGAGGCCGAGGTTAAAGGCTCAAAGACCGCCGGCGCAGTCGAAACCGACTTGTTCCGCGGCTCCGATGAGGGGCAAAAGCCAGGTTCCAACCGCGGTGTCGAGTCCACCCTGAATAACTTCATCGCGGAAGGGCAGCGTTATGCCATGAGCAAGCAGGTGGGCGAGGACATTGACCTCGGCGTCATGAACGCCGGCGGCGTGCGCGCCGATTTGCAGGGCGGCGACGTCACCTACAAGGACATCTTCGAAGTTCAGCCATTTGGTAACTCTGTTATTACCGCGAAGGTATCCGGCAAGGACTTCATCACTGCGCTGGAAAACCAGTGGCAAGAGGGCAGTAGCCGGCCGCGTCTTGCCATGGGGCTATCCAATAACGTGCAGGTGGTCTATGACTACAAGGCAGCCCAGGGCGAGCGCGTCAAGTCCGTCACCATCAACGGCGAGCCCCTTGACCCGAACAAAGACTATTCCATCGCGCTTTCTTCCTTCCTCGCGTCCAGCGACAGCGAAAAGGGCGGCGATGGCTACTTTGAGGCAGGCTCCATCAAGGACAAGAACGATGTGGGATACATGGACGCCCAGGCCATGATTGACTACATCGCCTCCGGTGAGTCCGAGGTCCGCAAGGGACAGGGCCAAATTGGCGCCCACATCGAGGGCGATATTGTCCCAGGTAAAGAAATCACCGTCGATCTGTCCAGCTTGAACTACACCAGCGAGGGCGAGCCCATGGCCAAGACCGTCACGGTGAAGCTAGGAGATGAGGAAGCAACCGCCGATATCGATAATTCCAAGCAGGAAGGCGATGACCAATTTGGCGAGCGCGGACGCGCGCAGGTAAAGCTGACCGTTCCAGAGGACCTGACCGGCTCTCAGAACCTGGAAATCACCACCGATGCCGGCACTCAAGCCATCCTGCCCGTGGAAGTGGGCGAAGCTGGCGGCGACGAGTCCGGTTCTCAAGAGTCTGGCTCCCACGAGGACGGTTCCGATGGGGAGGATTCTCCTAAGCTTCCGCAAGGCTCCTCCTTTGGTGGCGCGGCCCTTGCCATCGTTGCGGCACTAGCGGCAGGTATCGCCTTTATAGGTCTAAACCCTCAGGTGCTCCCAGCACCGCTGCGGGCCATCTTTGATGACCTGCGCAAGACCTTTCACATCTAAATAGGAATCCAAATCCTGCGGATGCATTAAAAGCGCTTTTCCTCGCTTACAGGGGGGTGTTCCTATATAGTTTGTCAATTCCGTGGGTGAGTTTGTTGGGGGTGTGAAGGGTTTCTGCTTTTCCTTGTGGATGTTGTTTTCGGGCACGGTGAGGAGCCGATTGGGCTTGCTGTGCAATCGGCTTGAGGTGAGGGTCTGTTGGTTCTAGGCTGCTGCGGCCTCCTGGACTGTGGAGATGTCTCGGTAGAGCTCGCCGTTTCGCATCATGGCGAAGAGAACGTTGAGGCGCCGGCGTGCGAGTGCGACGACTGCGGCGTTGTGTCTTTTGCCTTCTTTGCGTTTTCGTTCATAGAATTGCCGGGAACGCTCGTGGAATCTGATCGATGCAAAAGACGATTGCCATAGGGCGTTCTTTAATTTTTTGTTGCCAGCCCGGTTAGGCGAATTCGACATGATAGACGTTCCTGACTGATTCGTCCGCGGTGATAGCCCTGCATAGGATGCTAGGTGCGCTGCATCGGGGAAGTCGGACATATCGCCAACAGTCATGAGGATCTGCGCTGCACTACGCGGGCCGATACCAGGCATGGATAAAAGAATCTCGGTCTGCGGAATGTCCTGAATCAGCTTGAGTACCTGCGCTTCGATTTCTTTACGATGCTCGAGTTTGGCTAGTGCATCTGTGGCGGACATTGCTACGCCAAGTTCGGCGTATTCTGCGCCGGCAATGGATACGGTCTGTTCGTGGATGGCAGCAAGCATGGCATCGATGACAGGCTCAGGATTGCGTGCCCTGTGTTTGCGTGCAAAGGCTTTCAGGCGTGTTCTACCGATGCGTCGAATCTTGGTGGGGCCACCGTATTTTGCAAGTAGGTGGAGGATCCACTTTCGGTGAATCATCTGTCCGCGCAGGACATGTTCGAATGCAGGATAGGTTCCTACGAGCGCGGATCGCATCTGGTTAATCAGGCGTGTGTAGGCCCGGGCGAGGTCTTCGTCGATACCGTTGAGAACTTTCAGCTGGATAAAGACGTCCTCAACGCGGTCGACACTGCGCAAGGAATCTGGAAGGTTAAGACCGGCATGGGCGATAACGTAGGCGTCGCGTACATCGGTCTTGGAGTTGCCGACGTGGATGCGAGAAAGCTGTCGCATCGCAAGTCCTGGTAGATAGCGAACGTCGACGCCCATGTCTTGGGCGACTGCGACGGTTAACCGGCCGATGTTGTTGGGTTGATCGACAATGACAAGGACCGAGGCGTCGTCAGCGAGGAATTGGCCAAAGAGCTTGCGTAGCGAGCCTTCATGCTGGTTGATGCGTTTGGACAGGACTTGCCTGCCTTGGGGATCGAGGGCGCAGGCGTGGTGGAAGTATTTGCCGACGTCCACGCCAATGACGAAGTCATAGGCCATGGGTGTATGCCTCCTAGCGATGAATTAGAAGTTGGATTATTTGAGCTTCATCGCTGGGTTGGTCGGACATACTTCACGCTGGCATCCACATTACTGTGAGACCTCATACCACCTGGGCTGGGTCAGGTTCCTATTAGCAGTCTGGAGTATGTCACTGTCTTCGGCGGCATCACCCCCCGGATCATTGTCAGACAGGGACGAAAATAAGCCATACCGAAGCCAGCGACTAGTTCCACTGTCCTTTCAGACGGAGGGAACGGAAATAAACATAACCCGCCCAATCGGGTGGACAGGCTATGAATCTTCGGCGCCCTGAGGTGGAACTGCTAACAACGTAATGGGGGAAAGCGCTTATTTTTCTGTGCTGTGTCTTTTAGCCTAGTAATCTCAAAAGCCGTGGATATCTTTGAACGGTTTTTACGCGAGGCTACTTTTCAACTAGGAATCGAGCTACATCGAGTTCCTGTGGTCATGTTGTCTACCTTAGGCATCTATCTTGCCTTTATGGTCTTGGTAAAGCTGTTTGGCTCCCGCGTATTGACCTCCATGACGGCCTCTGACGCGATCATCATCATTATGTTCGGTGCCGTCGCCGGGCGTGTGATTATTGGTGTTCCGCCCACATTAGCCGCGGGCGTTATTGGCCTGACAACGCTCATGGCCCTGGAAGCCGCGTTCGGTACCATCCGCAAAGTGGTGAAGTGGACGCGGTTTTTAGATCGCCGGCCCGTTCTCATCGTCTTTCAGGGCGAGATGATCGACGATAATCTCACCGTTTCCCACATCACTCGCTCTGACGTGTATTCCGCAGTGCGCAAGTCTGGCCTCGGCCGCATGGAAGACGTCCAGGTCATGGTTTTAGAACCTACCGGCCACATCTCCGTGATTAAGAATGGCCAAGAAATCGAACCCGAGATTTTCAATGACCTCGTTGGCTCTGGATACATCAGGCGGGCAAAGGAATCTTAAAGGGTTCTGAGCAGGGGGCGCAGAACCGGTGCGAAGGTCCATCCGGGTAGTGCTCTGGCTGCCCCAGAATATGCGAAACCGCTGTGCCCAGATTTAGGGCACAGCGGTTAAAAGCGCTTAAGAAGCGTGAAAGATTAGAAAGGAAGCTTGAAGTTCTTCATGAAGTCGTCGATGTTGAGGTACTTGTTAGCGAAAGCGAAGAGAGTACCCAATGCGCCGATAGCAGCGGTGAAGACGCCGATCCAGGCCTGGACTTCCTTAGCCTTCTCCTGAGAAGTCTTTTCGGGCTGAGGCTTCTTCTTAGGATCCTCGTTGGCGTCACCGGTGCCCTTGCCGTTAGCGTACGGCTGCGTTGCTGCGCCCTTCTCGATGGAGGAGGACAGGGTGGTGGGTACCTCAGCAGCGGTGGCCACTGCGGTGCCAGCGAAGGTGACGGACAGGGCGGTTGCGCCGGCAACGAGAGCCTTGCGGGAGATAAGCTTCATATCTTGCTTCCTAACGAGCTTGTGGTGTTCAAAGACTCCTTAGATATTAGACAGCCGTATTACGGTCTGCAACAGATCGTGCAAACTTTTATTAAAAAAGATTGTCAAAACGTATCGGGCTGTGTGGTAGTTGACGCTTAATGTTGATGGTGTGAATGGCTAGGGGAGATATTAGATCCTTAAGCGCAGGTAGAGGGTTATATTGAGCGGAGAAATGGGCCTGAAAAATCCCCAACGTTGAGCACTGAAATGATCCGTTCACGACGCTGGGGAGTTCCCACTAACCCCTAAATGGGGTTAGTAAGTGAAGGAGGCGGGAGGCAGTAGGGGGGGCATCGGCAAGCGCCGATGCCACAGACTAAGCCTTGACCGTGGCCTTTTTGATCTTTACCTCTTCTGCAGGCTTGCCGTCTTCTTGGCCTGGGTGACCGCCCTGATCGCCGGTGTCTACGCCGGCCTCGGCAATCTTGTCCAGGGTCTTCAGGCCTTCTTCGGAGATGGTGCCGAAGTAGGTGTAGTTAGGGGCAAGCTCCGAGTCATCGTAGTTAAGGAAGAACTGGGAGCCGTTGGTATCCGGACCGCTATTGGCCATAGCGACGGAACCGCGTGGGTAGACAACGGGGTTCTGTGCGTCCTTGGCATCGGTTTCATCGGCGGGGTATTCATCGTCAAACTTGAAGCCTGGGCCGCCGGAACCGGAACCGGTGGGATCGCCGCACTGGAGCACGTTCAACACGCCAGAGGTCATGCGGTGGCAAACGGTGTCATCGTAGAAGCCGGATTCAGCCAGTTCCGAAATGGCGTGGGTGGTACACGGCGCAGCGGCGCGGTCCAGGTCCATCTCAATCGGGCCCTGGGTGGTATCGAAGGAGACGGTGACGGTGCCCTCGGTGGAAATATCCTTGCCGTCGGGCTTCTTCGCGCCGTGGCCATCCTGGCCATTGTCCTCGTAGTTGCACTGGACGGTGGCTGGCAGGGCTTCCGCGCGCTTGCCGCTCAAGGGTTCAGCCTTGGGGGCTTCCTGCGTGGTCTGTGCCTCAGAGGTATCTTCTGCCTGGATGTCGCCCTCAGAGCCATCGCGGGTGGACAGGAAGTAGATTCCTCCGGCGATGCCAAGGATGACGACGAGCGAGGCTGCGGCGACACCAAAAGGACGAGTCTTTTGCTTGCGGTCACGGGACTTTAGCTCACGATCGAGCTTGTGCAGCGCGTCTTCTCCGCGCTTTTTATTATCTGGCACCGTGGGACAACCTTTCTAGCGATTATCGGTGACGTGTCTCAACTTGGACGATTTTAGCGGCTTTGCGGACACGGGGCTGACTTGGCTCGGGGATTGGGTTGAGCAATAAACGGTGAGCTATAGCGGCGAAGCAAAAGTATCAGTACGCTCGGGGCCATGGCTGAAGTTAAATTTTCTGACGAACCTACCCAAACCGCTGGTGAACTTCCCGCAGTAGGGGAGTCCATCCCAGAGTTCACACTCGTTGGCACCGACCTTTCTGAGGTCACCAATAAGGATTTCGAGGGCAAGCGCCTCGTTATCTCGATTTTCCCTTCCATCGATACCGGCGTGTGCCAGCAGCAGCTGCGCACCTTTAATGAAAAGGCCGCGGGCCTGGACAACACCGTTGTCTTGTCTGTCTCCCGCGACCTGCCCTTCGCGCTGGATCGTTTCTGCGCCGCAGAGGGTATTGAGAACGTAGAAACCGCGTCCGATTTCCGCTCCGATTTTGGCGAGAAGTTCGGCGTGACCCTGCAGGGTTCCCCGCTTAAGGGCCTGTTGGCGCGCTCCGTTGTGGTCACCGACGCTGACCACAAGGTCATCTACAACGAGTTGGTGCCAGAGGTAACCACCGAGCCGGATTACGAGAAGGCTCTTGCCGCCCTGCAATAAGGCTTTAAGCCGGCAGGATCATTAAATCCAGCACCCAGTCTTTCTCCATAACCCACCGTGGGTGTGGGCGCTAAGGCTGGGTGCTTTTTGCATGGTTATGTGGCTTGAATCCAGAGGCCACTGCGTTCAGGGGCGCGATGGGGGCGAGCCTCGTTAGACTTAAATCATGGATATTCAAGGATTTACCGCGGGCCCATTTCGCACGAATACCTATATCGCGGCGGAGGGAAACCGCGCCTTCATCGTGGATCCGGGCATGGATTCCATGTCACAGGTTCTCGCGCACGACTATGACTATGAAGCCATTGTGCTCACACACGGCCACATCGACCACACCCGCGAGGCCGGTGAATTGGCACAGGAGCTCGATATCCCCGTTTATATTCATCCCGCAGATAAGTTCATGTTGGATTCTGGGGAGGGTGTTTCCGCCCAGGCGCAGGAGCTATTCCAGGCTTCGCGCATGGTGCCCATTTCCGATCTCCGCGAACTCCACGGTGGGGAGGAACTGGAGCTAATCGGGCATACATTTACCCTCCAGCACGCCCCTGGGCATTCGCCGGGGTGCGTTCTGATCATTTCGGATACTTTTGCCCTTACCGGTGACGTACTTTTTGCCGGGGGAATGGGGCGGGTCGATCTGCCGGATTCTAATCCGCAGGCCATGCTGGATTCATTGGCGGGCCCGGTGTGGGATTTGGACGATGAGCTGGACATTCTTCCCGGCCACGGCCCAAGCTCAACCATGCGTCAGGAGAGGGCGACCAACCCATTCCTGCGAAAATCCCATGGGGTAGTCTAGTGACCATGAGTGAAGAGAAGCGGTTCCAGGCACTGTCCGCACCGAAGGGTGTGCCAGATTATTACCCACCAGAGTCTGCGACTTTTTATAAGGTCCGCCAGACCATGGTGGAACAGGCGCATCTTTCCGGTTTTCAGCACATTGAATTGCCCATTTTTGAAGATACCGCGCTCTTTGCCCGCGGGGTGGGCGAATCTACCGACGTGGTCTCCAAGGAGATGTACACTTTCGCGGATCGCGGTGAGCGCTCCGTGACCCTGCGCCCGGAGGGAACTGCGGGCGTGATGCGCTCGGTCATTCAACACAATTTGGATCGCGGTCAGCTGCCGGTAAAGCTGAACTACAGCGGCCCGTTCTTCCGCTATGAGCGCCCGCAGGCAGGCCGCTACCGTCAGCTTCAGCAGGTTGGCGTGGAGGCCATTGGCGTCGACGATCCAGCACTGGATGCGGAGGTCATCGCCTTGGCGGATCGCTCCTACAGAGCTCTGGGGCTTTCCGGGTTCCGCCTGGAATTGACCAGCTTGGGCGACCGCAATTGCCGGCCCGCCTACCGCGAAAAGCTGCAGGAATTCTTGTTTAAGCTGGACTTGGATGAGGAGACCCGCCGCCGCGCGGAGATCAATCCTTTGCGCGTCTTGGATGATAAGCGCCCGGAGATGCAGGAGCAGCTTGCCGATGCCCCCTTGATGCTCGACTACCTCAACGCCGAGTGCCGCGAGCACTTTGAGACCGTGACGGGCATGCTGGATGATATGGGCGTTGCCTACGAAATTAACCCGCGCATGGTGCGTGGCTTGGACTACTACACCAAGACCTGCTTTGAATTCGTCCACGATGGCCTGGGGGCCCAATCCGGCATTGGCGGCGGTGGCCGCTACGACGGGTTGATGGCGCAGCTGGGCGGACAGGATCTTTCGGGCATCGGCTATGGCTTAGGCGTTGACCGCGCCATCCTCGCCCTCGAGACGGAGGGCATCACCTTAGAAGGCAGTGACTCCCGCGTGGATGTCTACGGCATTGCCTTGGGCGCTGCGGCCAAGCGCCGCATGACCGGCATCATCAACGACCTGCGGAAGGCGGGAATCGCAGCGGACATGTCCTTTGGTGATCGCGGCCTTAAGGGCGCGATGAAGGGTGCCGACCGCGCGGGCGCGCGCTTTGCTTTGGTCTTGGGAGATCAAGAACTAGAAAACGGCACCGTTGCCGTGAAGGACTTGGCCGCCCACGAGCAGCGCGACGTAGAGCTATCGCAGCTGGTTGCCATTCTGGCACGGGATCTAGAAGGCTAAGCGCAGGATCAAAAAGGAAGCACCGAGTAAATTCGGTGCCTCCTTTTTGTATGTGTTCAGCTGATTAGCACTCCACCTGGGAAACGCTAAAGCCCATCGTCTTGGCCAAGCCGCCGAGGGAGGTCTCCTTGTACTTGGAGTGCATATCGCGACCCGTATCCGCCATGGTTTGCACGGCGTTATCGAGGGTGACGTGGTGGGTGCCTTCACCCATCATCGCCATGCGGGCGGCGTTAATGGATTTCACCGCGCCAATGGCATTGCGCTCAATACACGGGATTTGCACGAGGCCGCCGACCGGATCGCAGGTGAGGCCGAGGTTGTGCTCAAGGGCGATCTCTGCCGCATTTTCCACCTGGGCTGGGGTAGCACCGAGGAGTGCCGCCATTCCCGCAGCGGACATGGACGAGGCGGAGCCGACCTCGCCCTGGCAGCCCACCTCGGCGCCGGAAATGGAGGCGTTCTGTTTGATGATCATGCCGATGGCGCCGGCGGTGAGCAGGTAACGGCGTGCGGATTCGCGGCAGAAGCCACCGTGGAAGTCGCGCGCATAGTGCAGCACTGCGGGAATGATGCCGCAGGCGCCGTTGGTGGGCGCGGTAATAACGCGGCCGCCCGCAGCGTTTTGCTCGTTGACCGCTAAGGCGAAGAGATTGACCCATTCCATGGCGGAAAAGCCAGAGTGTGGGTCATTTTTCTGCTCGAGCAGCTGCGCATACATCTTGGGGGCGCGCCGCGGCACGCGGAGGCCACCGGGCAGCAGGCCCTTGGTGGAAATGCCATCGGTCACGCATTCGCGCATGATGTCCCATACAAGATCCAAGTGGCGCAGGACATAATCCGCGCCGCCGTCCTCTTTGTGGAGCACTTCCTCATTGGCAAGGACGATTTCCCAAATATCTTTGTCGTTGGCCTCGCACAGATTGAGTAGTTCTTCGCCGGTGGTGAATTCATAGGGCACGGTATCTTCTACGGTTGCTGCGGCAACGCCGGCGGGTACTTCGTGGCTATCGGCCATCTCTGCGTCGAGCTCTTTGCGGGAGAGGATGAAGCCACCGCCGACAGAGAAGTACTGTTCGTCTTCAGCCAGGATATTGCCCTCTGCGTCCCAGGCCTTAAAGATCATGCCATTGGGGTGCTGGGGTAGTGGCTCGTTATCAAAGGTGATTTCGTAGTCGACGGTGCCAGACGGGCCAGAGATGGTGCCTTCGCTGGGGATTGTGCCGCCGGCTTGCGGCTCGGCATCGATGGGAACGGTCAGCGGCTCCCAGCCGGCGAGTCCTAGGATGACGGCGCGGTCGGAGGCGTGGCCGCGCCCAGTGGCGGACAGCGAACCGCGCAGCTCAGCGGACACGCGGGCCGGATGGGTATCAAGGGAATCGAGGAATTGCTTCGCGGCGCGCATCGGCCCAACCGTGTGAGAGGAGGATGGACCAATGCCGATGGCGAAAATGTCAGTAACGCTAATAGTCATGGTGAAAGCCTTAAGAAACCTTTCTTCGTAGCAAGAGAGTTATCGGTCCAAGAGCATGAAAAAGAGATTTTCTCAGGCGCGGGGATTCGGGTCGAACATTCTAAAATTCAAGCGTAGAGAAATATGTGACATGTATCAATTTTAGAATATGCGATAGGTATTGCGGCGCTAGTGCTTTCCGTCGTATTGGGACAAAATTTTCTCGAAAGGCAGAAACTCTTCGTCCACTCCGATTCCGGTAGGGCGGGAATGGGGGCTGGGTTTGGGGGCATCGGCAAGCCCGGCGACCCGATCCGTGGGGCGGATCATCTGATCAGCAAGTTGCGTTGCGGCGCGCTCGATACGGCTGCGAATGCGCGCGCCCTCGGCGGTGCCCAGATCCTCGGTTGCCTGGAATATGCCGGTCGGAACGACGTGGGCGTGCAGGTAATTCAACAGGGGGCGCAGCGCATAGTCCAAGATGAGCGCGTGGCGCGGGGAACCGCCCGTAGCGGCAACGATGGTAGGCAGTTCCTCCAAGGCGTGGGCATCCAGAACATCAAAAAACATCTTGAACAGCCCGGAGTAGCTGCCTTGGAAGGCAGGGGTGACGGCGATAAAGCCATCGGCCGTGGAAAGCAGCTCTTTTGCTTCATCCAATTGGGGCGTTGGGGCCGCCCAATTGGTCATGGCCGTGGCCAATTCAGAAGCAAGGGTGCGCACCTCAATGATGTGAGTGTTCACGCCTTCACCGCGCGCGGAAATCTTCGCCTCGGTGGCTTCTGCAATGGTCTCAGCCAATTGCCGGGTAGATGATGGTTCCGAGAGCCCGGCCGTGAGGACAACTAAAGAGCGCATTGCTTAGTCCTCCTTTCCAGGGCTTACGCGAAAGTGCGGGGAATCTGGGTGCTGCTTGAGCGTGGCATGCGTTGGCGGATCCGAGGGTACATGCTCTGGTCGTCGCTGCTCAAAGCGCCGACGAAGCTCCGGTACTACTTGTGTGCCAAGAATTTCTATCTGCTTGAGCACCACTTCTTGTGGCAGCCCGGCGTGATCGATGAGGAAGAGCTGGCGTTGGTAATCGCCCACGTAGTCCGCAAATTTCAGGGTGCGCTCAATAACCTGCTCTGCGGTACCCACGGTCAGCGGGGTGTAGTCAGTAAATTCCTCCAGGCTAGGCCCGTGCCCGTACACGGGGGCGTTATCGAAGTACGGGCGGAAGAACCTCTTGGCCTCCTCTTCAGTATCGCCGATGAATACCTGGCCGCCGAGCCCCACGATGGCTTGGTCTGCTTGGCCGTGGCCATAGGAAGCAAAGCGACGCCGGTACATGTTGACCATCTTGGCCGTGTGTTCTTGATTCCAGAAGATATTATTGTGAAAGAACCCGTCGCCGTAATAGGCCGCTTGTTCTGCAATCTGGGTAGAACGAATGGAGCCGTGCCATACAAACGGCGGGATGCCATCGAGGGGCGCCGGGGTAGAGGTAAACGCCTGCAACGGGGTGCGGAATTTGCCCTCCCAGTTGACGCTGTTTTCCCGCCACAGGCGGCGCAGCAAGTGGTAATTTTCCACGGCCAACGGGATGCCTTGGCGGATATCTTTGCCAAACCACGGGTAGACGGGGCCGGTATTGCCGCGCCCCATCATCAGATCCACCCGGCCGCCGGAAAGGTGTTGCAAAAAGGCGTAATCTTCGGCGATCTTTACCGGGTCATTGGTGGTAATCAGCGTCGTGGAGGTAGAAAGCTGCAAGCGCTCGGTCTGCGCTGCGATATAGGCTAGGTGGGTCGTCGGGGAGGACGGAACGAAGGGCGGGTTGTGGTGCTCGCCTGTGGCGAAGACATCGAGGCCCACTTCTTCTGCCTTGAGCGCGATTTCCGTAATATTGCGGATTCGCTTCGCCTCTGATGGGGTTTCGCCCGTCGTTGGATCGGTGGTCACATCTCCGACCGTGAAAATGCCAAATTGCATGGTGTCCCTTTCTACTCTTGCTGCGTACCTGTAATCATTGTACGTGACATGTCAACAATGCGGGCAGGGAGATTATTCCCAGCGGGGTAAAGAGGGGGCCGGGAGTTAGCTGTAGACCCCGCGCCCCAAGGTGTCGCACTCAGCCATCTGGCCGGAATTATAACCAGCAAGGAAAGCTCGCTGGCGTTGCTCGGAAGAACCGTGCGTCCACGCATCGGGTTGGACCTGCCCAGTGGAACGGCGCTGAATATTATCGTCACCCACAGCCTGCGCCGCGGTGACTGCGTCAGCCACCTGCTGTTGGGAAATCGGCTCCAGCAGAGCATCCTCGCCCTTATCCGCGTGGGAAGCCCAAATACCGGCGTAGCAATCTGCCTGGAGCTCGATCTTTACCGCATTGGAATCCGCGCCGGGGTCGTTATAGTCAGATAGCTGCAGCGTGCCCTCGAGCTGCTGAATGTGGTGACCAAACTCGTGGGCAACGATGTACATCTGCGCGAACGGGGCATTGTGCGCGCCGTAGTTGCTCAGCGAATTGAAAAACGTGGTGTCAAAATACGCCGATTGGTCGGCGGGGCAATAAAACGGCCCCGTGGCTGAAGACGCAGTGCCGCAGCCGGAATTGGTGGAGCTATTAAAAATCACCCGGCCAGGGTTGGTGTATTCGATGCCGGCTTGCTCGGGTAGCTCGGCGGCCCAGACATTATCCACGCTCATGGCGGTAAACATGACCCGGCAGTCATCGTATTTATTGCCGTCTTCTGCCGTTTGGCAGTGATCGAAGGCGGAATCATCGGCACCGGAGTGGGTGCCGGATTGGGACTTTTCATTGCCCAGGAGGGCGCCAATATCGGAGGGGTTTCCTCCTAATAAGAGGTAGAGCCCGACGAGCACGACGGAGCCGATGCCGCCGCCTATAGCGAGGCCGCCGCCACCGCCGGAGGTTGCGCGCTGGCCATCAAAATCGGCACCAGATTTAAACGTCATGCCTAAATAGTGTCACACCTTTTCGGCGTCTTCAGTGCGTACCGGCCACATTTATGCGCGGTACTGGCAGCGGCGTCCGGTTCGCACCCATGCCTGGTGCCTTAATTGGACTTAATGGGAGAAGAAACGGCGGTGGGATGTAGAATTGGCCAAGTTCCTAGTCTTGTGCTTGGTTGGGCGCGCGCTGTTTACGCGTGGCTGGACCCGCAAGTAACTCCATTTCAGAAGGGATTGAATTATAGTGCTGCGTACCCATTTGGCCGGTGAGCTCCGCAAAGAACTGGCAGAAGAGACCGTAACCCTAACCGGTTGGGTCTCTCGTCGCCGTGACCACGGCGGCGTCATCTTCATCGACCTGCGCGATCGTTCCGGCATCGCCCAGGTGGTCTTCCGCGAATCCGATGTGGCAGAGCGCGCCCACGACCTGCGTTCGGAATACTGCGTCAAGGTAACCGGCGTGGTGGAGCCGCGCCCAGAAGGCTCCGAAAACCCGAACCTGCCTTCCGGAGATATCGAGGTCAACGTCACCGACCTGGAGGTGCTCAACAAATCCGCAGCGCTGCCCTTCCAGGTAGATGATCCTTCCGCCTCTGGCGAGGTAGGCGAGGAGACCCGCCTGAAGTACCGCTACTTGGATCTGCGCCGCGAGCGCCAAGCAAAGGCCCTGCGCCTGCGCTCCGCTGCCAACCGCGCGGCCCGTAACGTGCTGGATAAGCACGATTTCGCCGAAATCGAAACCCCTACCTTGACCCGCTCCACCCCAGAGGGCGCGCGCGACTTTTTGGTCCCTGCCCGCCTGAAGCCGGGTTCTTGGTACGCGCTGCCGCAGTCGCCGCAGCTATTCAAGCAGCTGCTGATGGTGGCCGGCATGGAGCGCTACTACCAAATCGCGCGCTGCTACCGCGATGAGGACTTCCGCGCCGACCGCCAGCCGGAATTTACCCAGTTGGACGTGGAGATGTCCTTCGTGGATCAAGACGATGTCATTGCGCTTGGTGAAGAGATTGTCAAGGAGCTGTGGAAGCTCATCGGCTACGACATTCAGACCCCAATCCCGCGCATGACCTATGCCGATGCCATGAAGTACTACGGCTCCGATAAGCCGGACCTGCGCTTTGACATCAAGATTGTCGAGTGCACGGAGTTCTTCAAGGACACCACCTTCCGGGTCTTCCAGAACGAATACGTCGGTGCCGTAGTCATGGACGGCGGTGCTTCGCAGCCGCGCCGCCAGTTCGATGCATGGCAGGACTGGGCCAAGCAGCGCGGCGCCAAGGGCCTTGCCTACATCACCGTCGCAGAAGACGGCACCCTGGGCGGGCCTGTGGCCAAGAACATTACCGACGCGGAGCGCGAGGGCATCGCCGAGCACGTTGGCGCAAAGCCCGGTGACGCCATCTTCTTTGCCGCCGGCGATACTAAGTCTTCCCGCGCGCTGCTGGGTGCGGCCCGCGGCGAAATTGCCAAGAAGCTCGACCTCATCAAGGAAGGCGACTGGGCCTTTACCTGGGTCGTTGACGCCCCGCTCTTCGAGCCTTCTGCCGATGCCGCCGCGTCCGGCGACGTGGCCTTGGGCCACTCCAAGTGGACCGCGGTGCACCACGCCTTTACCTCGCCGAAGCCGGAGTGGATCGATTCCTTCGACGAGAACCCGGGCGAGGCCACGGCCTATGCCTACGACATCGTTTGCAACGGCAACGAGATCGGCGGCGGTTCCATCCGTATTCACCAAGAAGATGTGCAAAAGCGCGTCTTTGAGGTCATGGGCATCGGCGATGAGGAAGCACAAGAGAAGTTCGGCTTCTTGCTCGACGCCTTCTCCTACGGCGCACCGCCACACGGCGGCATCGCCTTTGGCTGGGACCGCATCGTGTCCCTCTTGGGCGGCTTTGACTCCATCCGCGACGTGATTGCCTTCCCGAAGTCCGGTGGCGGCGTGGATCCGCTTACCGATGCCCCCGCGCCCATCCCCGCCGCACAGCGCAAGGAGACCGGCGTGGACTTCAAGCCGGAGAAGAAAAAGAACGGCGAAGAGGCTAAGGCCGCGAAATCAGAGCAGGAGAACTAGCTCTTAGGCTCGCTATCACGACACCATTTTTAGGGTAAGCGGGGCGCGCGCCCTCGCCGCAGCGGACACTTGTGCGGCGAGGGTGTAGCCCCCGCTTTGTGTTGGCGGGCATACTGGATAGAACTATGGTTGATACACAGACAGTGCTTTCGGCCGATGAGGTCATTGGCGCCGCATCGGAAATGTTGTCGCGCCGCTTTGGTGGCACGCCGGAAATGTCAGACATTGAGGATTTAGGCGGATCTGGCAATGCCTTAGTCCTGCGCGCGAAGGTTGCCCCTAGCGCATTTTTGCCGCATCGCTCTGTGGTCATCAAATACAATCCGGTCACCGGCTACGGCGTGGATGACGCAGCGATGCTGCGCGAGGTCGTGGCCTACCAATTCACCACCGCCTTAGCAGAAGACGTGCGCCCTGGACCCGTGCTGCTCGCCCACGATTTAGACCGGCGCATCATTGTCCTGACGGATTTGGGTGAAGCCGAGACCCTTGCGGATGTGCTCTTAGAATCCGGCGATGAGGATCGCATTCGGATCCTGCGTTCCTTGGGTACGGCATTGGGGCATATCCACGTGGGCACCGCGGATCATGAGCAGGATTTCGAAACCCTGCTCAACCGCACCTTGCGCCATAACCCGGAATACGCCGATCACCAATCCGTGCGCGATCAATCCTTGTATCGCTCCATCGGCATTGGTCTCAATCTGCTGGATGAGGCGGGGCTTGAAGCCCCCGAAAGTTTCCGCAGCTTGGCCAATCAAGCCGCCGAATCCCTCGCCTCTGGCAAGGATAGGGCCTTTACTCCCTTCGATCTTTCGCCGGATAACATCATCGTTTCCAAGCGCTTGCACTTCTTGGATTACGAATGGGCAGGCTTTAGGAACGTGGGCTTCGATGTCGCCTGCGTTATCGCGGGCTTTCCGCAATTCTTGTTTTCTAAGCCAATTACGGATAAGGAAGCAGATACATTCCTCGCCGCATGGTCGCGCGAGGTATCTGAGGTGTGGCCGCGCTTTGCCGATGAAGACGAATTGCACGGACTTATCGTCGCCTCCCTCATCGGCTGGGCTCTGTCCAGCGTGACCACCATGCACGCTGGGGGAATTGAGGGATTGGTTGCTCTTGCTAGCGGGGAAGCGGAGGTTGTCCACGACCCGCAGCGCTCGATCCTGCGCCCACCAGAGAGCGGACCTTTTAATGAGGACGAACTATTCGTGCGCCAAGACCTCTATGAAACCTTTGATGCGCTCGCGCGCTACGCCGCCCAATGCGGGACCGCACCGTGTACGGCCATCGCGGAGTTTGGCAACTTGGTTGCCCGCCGCGTCCACGACGACTAATCACTACACCTTTTTGGGGAGCTAAAACCACATGAGCCAGGATTCTCTCTTCGGCGCCTCTCCCAATGCCGGCGGCAGCATGGGAGGCGATGGCTCGGCATCGTCTTTTCCCACGGCCAATCTCTTTGCCACGCACTCCGGTTCGCCCTTGGCCGCGCGCATGCGCCCGCAGACTTTGGAAGAGGTCGTAGGCCAGGACCACCTCCTTGGCCCCGGCAAGCCGCTGCGCCGCTTGGTCGAAGGATCCGGCGAGGCTTCGGTCATTTTGTATGGGCCGCCCGGTACTGGCAAGACGACGATTGCCTCGCTGATAGCCAGCCAGATGGGCCAAAACTTCGTTGGTCTCTCCGCCCTTGATTCAGGGGTGAAGCAGGTGCGCGAAGTCATTACCCACGCCCGCCAAGAGCTTATCCATGGCCGCCGAACGGTCCTTTTCATCGATGAGGTGCACCGCTTCTCCAAAACCCAGCAGGACGCCTTGCTGGCGGCGGTGGAAAACCGGACGGTTCTGCTCGTTGCAGCGACGACCGAAAACCCGTCATTCTCGGTCGTTTCGCCGTTGCTTTCCCGCTCGCTCCTACTGCAACTGCACTCGCTGAGCGAGGCGGACCTCAAAGGCGTAGCGCGCCGCGCGTTAGACAGCGATCGGGGGCTAGGCGAGCGCGACTTAACCATTACTGATGAGGCATTAAACCAGCTCGTCGTGCTTTCTGGTGGTGATGCCCGGCGCAGCCTGACCTACCTTGAAGCGGCCGCGGAAGCAGTCGACGATGGCGGCGAGATCACCGCGACCACGATTACGGATAACGTGAATCGGGCGGTGGTGCGCTATGACCGCGACGGCGACCAGCACTACGACGTGACCTCCGCCTTCATCAAGTCCATCCGCGGCTCCGATGTCGATGCCGCGCTGCACTACCTAGCGCGCATGGTGGAAGCCGGCGAGGATCCCCGGTTTATCGCCCGCCGCCTGATGGTTCACGCCTCAGAAGATATTGGCATGGCAGATCCCACGGCCTTGCAAGTCGCCGTCGCTGCCGCAGAGGCGGCGCAACTGATCGGCTTGCCGGAAGCGCGCATCCCATTGGCGCAGGCAACGATTCACTTGGCGACGGCGCCGAAATCGCCGTCCGTTATCGCTGCCATTACTAAGGCGCAGGCCGATGTCGCGGCCGGCAAGGTGGGCCACGTGCCGCCGCACCTGCGCGATGGGCACTATGAGGGCGCCAAGCGGCTGGGAAATGCGACGGGGTATTCCTATCCCCACGATGATCCGCGCGGGGTAGTGGAGCAACAATACCTGCCCGATGAGCTCGAGGGCACCGTATATTATGAGCCCACCGAACACGGCGCTGAGAAGAGAATCTTTGACTATATTGGCCGTTTGCGCAGGATACTTCGCGGCAAGCGCCGCTAAGTGCGAACCGGCATGGCCGGTTTTGGCCCCACCGATGGGCACAGCCTGCCCACCAGTAGGTAAAGTTGGGTGGGTTAGAAAGCTTCTTGATGGAAGATAAAAGCTTAGACAGTTAGGATTATTGCTCGTGAAGACTCATGAGATCCGGGAACGGTTTACCCAGCACTTCGTCAATTCTGGTCACGAGGTTGTCCCCAGCGCCTCTTTGATCCTGGATGACCCTAACCTGCTTTTCGTTAACGCGGGCATGGTGCCCTTCAAGCCCTATTTCTTGGGCCAGCAGACCCCACCATTTTCGCAAGGCCTTGCCACCTCTATCCAGAAGTGCGTGCGCACCTTGGATATTGAGGAGGTGGGCATTACCACCCGCCACAACACCTTCTTCCAAATGGCGGGTAACTTCTCCTTTGGCCAGTACTTCAAGGAAGGCGCCATTTCCAATGCATGGAACCTGCTGACCAAAGACGTAGAAGACGGCGGGTTTGGCTTGGACCCAGAGCGCCTATGGGTCACCGTGTACCTCGATGACGATGAGGCAGCGGAAATCTGGCGCGATAAGATCGGCGTGCCAGAAAAGCGCATCCAGCGCCTGGGCATGGAAGATAACTACTGGTCCATGGGCGTGCCGGGACCATGTGGGCCCTGCTCGGAAATCTATTACGATCGCGGGTCCGAATACGGCAAGGACGGCGGCCCGATTGCGGATGATAACCGCTACATGGAGATCTGGAACCTCGTGTTCATGCAAAATGAGCGCGGTGAGGGGACCGGAAAGGGCGATTTTGAGATCGTCGGAGAGCTGCCGAAGAAAAACATCGACACCGGCTTAGGCATCGAGCGCGTCGCCTGCCTCTTGCAGGGGGTAGACAACGTTTACGAGACCGACCTGCTGCGCCCGGTCATTGACGTCGCCGAGGAGCTTACCGGCGCCACCTACGGTGAGAAGGCAACGGAGCAGGATAATATCCGCTTCCGCGTGGTGGCTGACCACTCCCGCACCGGCATGATGCTCATCTTGGATGGTGTTACCCCGGGAAATGAGGGCAGGGGCTATATCCTGCGCCGCTTGCTGCGCCGTATCATTCGCTCAGCAAAGCTGCTCGGCGCCGAGGGCCCCACCATGGAGCGCTTCATGAATACCGTCATGGACACCATGACCCCGTCGTATCCCGAGATCGCGGACAACCGCGAGCGCATCCTGCGCGTGGCCATCAACGAGGAAAAGGCGTTTTTGAAGACGCTGGAGTCTGGCACCAAGCTTTTCGATGAAGCAGTGGAGGACCTGCGCTCCACCCACCGCGCCAAGACCCAAAAGGTGCTTTCCGGTGATAAGGCCTTCGAACTGCACGATACCTACGGTTTCCCCATCGACCTCACCCTGGAAATGGCGCAAGAGGCCGGCCTCGACGTGGACATGGACGGCTTTAATGCCGCCATGGGCGAGCAGCGCCGCCGCGCCAAGGCCGATAACCAGGCCAAGAAGCACGGTCACACCGACCTCTCCTTGTACCGCGACTGGGTGGATAATAACCCCACCGTATTCACCGGCTATGAGGAACTGGTCTCGGGCGCGAACGTCATCGGCCTGGTCAAAGACGGCCAGAAGGTCAACGAGGTACACGAGGGCGATGAGGTTGAGGTCATTTTGGACCACTCGCCGCTCTACGCTGAGTCCGGCGGACAGATGGCTGACCGCGGCCGCATTTCTGCGGGCGAATCCCTCCTGGAGGTCAATGACGTCCAGAAGATTGGCAAGAAGCTGTGGGTACACAAGGCTTCCGTTACCGCCGGCGGGCTCGACCTTGGCATGTCCGTTGAGGCTTCCGTAGATGAGAAGTGGCGCCACGGTGCGACCCAGGCCCACTCGGCCACCCACCTCATTCACGCAGCCCTGCGGCAGGTGCTGGGACCCACCGCAGTGCAGGCAGGCTCCCTTAACCGCCCGGGCTACCTGCGCTTCGACTTCAACTACACCGAGCAGTTGAGCCAAGAGCAAATGGAAGAAATCGCCCTGATTACTAATCAGGCGATCGACTCCAATATGGCCGTCAACACCATCGAGACCTCGCTGGAAGAGGCCAAGGCGATGGGTGCCATGGCCCTGTTCGGTGAAAACTACGGCAACCAGGTGCGCGTGGTGGAAATCGGCGGACCATTTTCCATCGAGCTCTGCGGTGGTACCCACGTTGGTTCCTCGGCAGAAATCGGACCCGTTTCCGTGTTGGGTGAGTCCTCAGTGGGCTCCGGTGCCCGCCGCATCGAGGCCTACTCCGGCATGGATGCCTTCCGGTACTACTCCAAGGAAACCGCGCTGGTAGAAGGCGTTTCCCGCGAGTTGAAGGTGCAATCCGAGGAACTGCCGGAGCGCATTTCGCAGCTTTCGGAGCGGCTCAAGGCGGCCGAAAAGGAAATCGAGGGCCTGCGCAAGGCGCAACTGACCGCGCGCGCCTCTGAAATCATCGACTCGGCTACCGAGGTCAATGGCATCAAGACCATTACGCTCCAGCTTCCCGATGGCACCTCGGGCGGCGACCTGCGCACCGTGGCCACCGATATCCGCAACCGCATGAAGGATACGGCAGCGGTCATCGTGCTCGGCGCGGTGGATAAGGGCAAGTTCCCGTTCATCGCCGCCGCTACGGGCAAGGCTGTGGACGAGGGCGTGAAAGCAGGGGACATCGTCAAGCGCCTCGGCGAATACGTCAACGGTCGCGGCGGCGGCAAGCCAGACATGGCGCAGGGCTCTGGTACCGCGCCGGAAGGTGCGCAGCGCGGCTTTGAGGCCGTCAAGGATCTGTTGCAGTCGCGATAAGGATTCATTGTGGCAAAGGTTGAACCAGATTCCCCCGGAGTGGATGACCCAGGCGAGGGTCGCCGGTTAGCACTCGACGTGGGCACAGTGCGAATTGGCGTCGCGGCATCCAACCGCGAGGCCACCCTCGCTACCCCTGTGGAAACCGTTCCCAGGAAGACCGGCTTCAAAGACCGCGATCAAGAAGACATTGATCGAATTCTCGAGCTTATTGGGGCATATTCCGCGGTAGAAGTCATTGTTGGTTTGCCGCGTGATTTACACGGAAATGGGTCAAAAAGTGTAAAACACGCGAAAGAAATTGCGTTTCGGATTCGACGCCGCTTGAATCAAGATGAAAATATAGATAAAGTTCCACCACCAGTACGCTTGGCTGATGAACGTTTGACGACGGTAGCGGCAACCACCGCGCTGCGCGCGTCCGGCGTGTCCGAAAAGAAGGGCAGAAAAATCATTGACCAAGCTGCAGCGGTGGAAATACTACAGTCCTGGCTGGATGGGCGTGCTAACGCGCTCCGCTCGGATGATGCAGTAGCCCAGCCTTCAAACTCAGGAGACTAAACACGTGAGCCGTAACCAACAACGCCTCGGGCGATCGATGGATGATAAGTACGTCAAGCGGCGCCAGCGCGGCATCGCCGTGGTGGTCGCATCCGTCATCGTTATTCTAGGAGCTCTGATCTACATCGGAGTACGCATCGGCACTTCTTCGGCCGACTACGAAGGGGCCGGTAACGGCACCACGCAATTGGTGGAGGTCCCAGAAGGGTCCTCCATGTCCGAGCTGGGTCCCACGCTCGTGGAAAAGAATGTGGTCAAGACCCAAGAGGCATTCGACTCTGCGGCATCGATGAACCACAGCGCCAGCCAGATTCAACCTGGCTTCTACCGCCTGCAAGAAGAAATGAGTGCGGCGAATGCGGTAGAGGCATTGCTGGATGAAAACAACCGCGTGGACATGCTCGAGGTTCAAGGTGGTGCGACCCTGGAGGATGTCAAGGTCGTCGGTGGTGACGTGCGCTTTGGCATCTACTCTTTGATCTCACAGGTCAGCTGCGATGACGGCAACTGCCTGGAGAAGGAAGAGCTGGAGAAGGCAGCAGCGGAAACCGATCCTAAGGAGCTCGGCGCGCCCGATTGGGCACTGGATGCCATTAAGAAGCGCGGCAATGACCCGAAGCGTATTGAGGGCCTGATTGCCCCTGGTCAGTACGTGCTCGACCCGAATATGAGCGCCAAGGATATCTTGAAGGACCTCATTACCCGCTCTGCCAAGCGCTATGAAGAAACCGACATTGAAAACCGTGCCAAGGCCATTGGTCTTTCGCCGTACGAGCTTTTGACCTCTGCCTCCTTGGTGGAGCGCGAGGCACCTGCCGGCGAATTCGACAAGGTCGCCCGCGTTATCCTGAACCGCTTGGACGAGCCCATGCGCCTCGAGTTCGACTCCACCGTGAACTACGGTCTGGAGGATGTTGAGCTTGCCACCACCGATGAGGCACGTGCGGAGAAGACGCCGTGGAATACCTACGCCAAGGAAGGCCTGCCGGATACGCCGATTTCCTCGCCTTCTGATGAGGCAATCCGCGCCATGGAAGAACCGGCCGAAGGTAATTGGAAGTTCTTCGTCACCGTGGATAAGGACGGCACCACCGTGTTCTCTGATACCTACGATGAGCACCTGGATCGCGTGGACGATGCCATCCGCTCCGGCGTCCTCGACTCGCAGCGCGAGGGCGAAGGGGCAGGTGCCGGCAACGGAGATGCCGCCTCAGATCAACCGGCTGAGTAGGCACTAGGCCGCAGCCAGAAAGGTAGACGCTCTTCATGCCGCGCGCCGCAGTACTCGGTAGCCCCATCGCACACTCGTTATCGCCTATCCTGCACAACGCGGGGTATGCAGCAGTGGGGCTCAAGGAGTGGTCCTATACCCGCTTTGAGGTGACGGCCGATACCCTTGTCCCATTCTTGGAAGAATGCGGCCCCGAGTACCGCGGCTTTTCCGTCACCATGCCCGGTAAGTTCGCCGCGCTCGAGGTTGCGGAAGAACGAAGCGATAGGGCGCAGCTTATCGGGTCCGCCAATACCTTGGTGCGCACCGAACATGGGTGGCGCGCGGACAATACCGATACCGAGGGCGTGCGCGGCGCCTTGCAAGAACTCATTGGGCTCCGCCCCGTGTCTCAGGCCCTTATCATCGGCGCGGGCGGAACTTCCCGTCCAGCGCTGTGGGCTCTGGCAGAACGCGGAATCGACCAAGTCACCATCTTGAACCGCTCGAACCGTCAAGCAGAACTCCAGCCCTTGGCCGAGCGGCTCGGGCTCAATTTGCAGTATGCAACCTTTGACGATGACCTCGAGGACCTTTCCCGCTCCGCGGATTTGATTATTTCCACCGTGCCTTCGGCGGCGTTAGAGGATTATCGCTTCCAGCTTGCCCACGCCCCAGTGCTCGATGTGATTTATCACCCGTGGCCTACGACGCTCGCCGCCTGCGCCGCCGCGAATGGCTACTTCACCGTGGGAGGGCATGTCATGTTGGCACATCAAGCATTTAGCCAATTCGAGCAATTCACCGGGCTTACCGCTCCGCGCGAAGAGATGGTTGCGGCCCTGCAGGAAGAGCTTCGCCTGCGCAACCTATAACCACGCTGGGAATACGCCCATGTGCGCCGTCTTGCCATGAAGAGCGGCAAGGCGGCGCTTAGCCTTATGCCATGGGTATTTTCGGGGGAATAGTTTATGGCCTGTGGGCGTCTGCGCTGTCCTGGTGGGATATCCGTGAGCAGCGCTTGCCCGATGCACTGACCATCCCCGCTGGTGTTCTAGCGGTCACTTTTGCCAATTGGGGCGGGTTATTGTGGCCGTTGTTGTACCTCCTCGTGGCGCTGCGGGGCGCTGGCATCGGCGGGGGAGATATTAAATTGGCCCTGCCATTGGGCATGCTCGTTGGTGCCTCGGCAGGCCCGCTGGCGGTTATCATCGCCTGTGGCGGTGCCGCTGTATTCACGTTGATCGCAAGCGGCATCGCGCGGGCCAAGGCTGGTGTGCCCCACGGGCCCTCGATGCTCGTGGCCGCCGGGCTGGTCATCGCCGTGCATACCCTCTTTGAGGGGGAGGCGAATATATTGGGGTGCCTAGTTATTCCCTGTGGATAGGTGGCGTGCGATAATACCCGCATGCTTCGTTGGACTACCGCTGGTGAATCCCACGGCCAGGCACTGATCTCCATGCTGGAGCACATGCCGGCCGGAGTGCCCATTACCCGTGCTGATATTTCCCATCAGCTTGCGCGGCGCCGCCTTGGATATGGCCGCGGTGCGCGCATGAAGTTTGAAGCGGATGAGGTCACGCTGCTGGGCGGCGTACGCCATGGGCTGACCATTGGTAGCCCCATTGCCATCATGATTGGCAATACCGAGTGGCCGAAGTGGACCACCGTCATGTCCGCAGATCCCATCGATATGGACGATGAGGACGTAGCCAAAGCGATGAATTCGGGCCGGGGTGCGCCCTTGCAGCGCCCGCGGCCAGGCCACGCCGATTTCGCCGGCATGGTGAAATATAACCACAGCGAAGCCCGCCCCATCTTGGAGCGTTCTTCTGCGCGGGAAACCGCCGCACGCGTTGCCGCCGCGACTGTAGCGCGCAACTTCCTGCGGGAAACGCTAGGCGTTGAAGTCTTCTCCCAGGTGATTTCCATCGGCGCATCGCAGCCCTATGTGGGTGCTTCCCCGAGCTTTGCGGATATCGAGGACATCGACAACTCGCCGGTGCGCGCCTTTGACAAGGACGCCGAATCCGCGATGATTTCAGAGATTGAAGCCGCCAAGAAGCAGGGCGATACCTTAGGCGGCATCGTCGAGGTAATCGTCGATGGCCTCCCCATTGGCCTCGGCTCACATATCTCGGGCGATGACCGCTTGGATGCGCAGCTGGCCGGAGCATTGATGGGCATCCAGGCGATTAAGGGCGTTGAAATCGGCGATGGCTTTGAAGAGGCGCGTCGGCGCGGCTCCGAAGCCCACGATGAAATAGTCCGCACCGAGGACGGCGTGACTCGCCTGAGCAACCGTGCCGGCGGCTTGGAAGGCGGCATGACTAACGGGCAGCAATTGCGGGTCCGCGCCGCCATGAAACCGATTTCCACGGTGCCGCGTGCTTTGCAGACGATCGATATGGAATCGGGTGCCGATGCCACCGCAATTCACCAGCGCTCAGATGTTTGCGCCGTGCCGGCAGCAGGAGTTGTGGCTGAGGCCATGGTCTCCCTCGTGCTAGCGCGCGCAGTTTTAGATAAATTTGGCGGGGATAGTTTGAGCGAAACCTCCCGCGCCATTGCTGCATATGAAGAATACGTTTCGCAGCGACTCGCCTTTAACCAGGAGTAAATGATGACAACGCCAACCGATGTAACGGGACAACCGCATCCTTGCGTCGTATTGATTGGCCCGCCCGGGGCGGGAAAGTCCACGATTGGCCGCCGGCTTTCGCATGCGCTGAATTGCGATCTGGTGGATTCGGATCACCTGATCGAAATGGCCGAGGGAAAACCCTGCGGCGAGGTCTTTAGTGAGAAAGGCGAACCGGCGTTTCGCGAGCTCGAGGCCGAACATGTCGCTGAAGCCCTGCAGAAGGGCGGGGTAGTAAGCCTTGGTGGGGGCGCGGTGATGACGGCCTCTACGCGCGAGCTTCTGGAGCGCCACACCGTCGTCTTCCTCGATATTTCCGCAGAAGAAGGCGCGCGCCGCACGGCTGACGATCGCAACCGTCCGGTATTAGCGGCGGATAATCCGGTTGAACATTATCGTTCCATCGTGGAAACGCGTAGGCCCTTTTACCTGGAGGTAGCCGATTTTCGCGTGCGCACGGATGCTCGCTCCCCGCAGCAGGTCGTGGGCGATATCCTGGGCTTTTTAGAAACCCTCTAGGCGGGGCAGTTACACCTATCCGCGCAATCCTGCAGGCTGAAGCTCCGTAGAAAGGACACCATCATGCCTACCATCGCCGTTAACGGACCGAGCCCGTATGAGGTCCGCATTGGAGCGGGTCTTAGCGAAGATATCGCGCGGCGCTGCGCGGACACGGGGGCTGATAAGGCAGCAATCATCTTCCAACCGGCCCTGCGCACCGCAGCAGAAGAGCTCGCGAAATCCGTAGAAGGACAGGGCGTCACCCCCGTCTTGTGCGAGGTGCCGGATGCTGAGGCGGCCAAGCAACTGAGCGTGGTGGGAGGCGTATGGGACCGCCTTGGTGAGGCCGGCTTTAGCCGCAGCGATATCGTCATTGGTGTAGGCGGCGGGGCAACCACGGATATGGCAGGCTTTGTCGCCGCCGGATGGATGCGCGGAATCAAAGTGATTCAGGTCCCTACGACCCTTCTCGCCATGGTTGATGCCGCGGTGGGCGGGAAAACTGGAATTAATACGAAGGCCGGGAAGAACCTCGTCGGCGCCTTCCACGAGCCGGACTCTGTATTCGTTGATCTGGAGCGCCTAGAGACCCTCCCACAGGCGGAGATCGTGGCTGGTTCCGCGGAGATCATTAAGACCGGGTTCATTCATGATCCGGTCATCGTGGAACGTTATGTGGAAAATCCAGGTGCTTGCCTTGACCCACGCGGTGTCCTGCCCGAACTGATTGAGCGGTCCATCGCGGTGAAGGCAGCGGTGGTGGGAGAGGATCTTAAGGAAGCCGGGCTGCGCGAGACCCTCAATTATGGGCATACCTTTGGCCACGCCATAGAAAGGCAGGAAAACTATGCGTGGCGCCACGGCAATGCGGTAGCCGTAGGCATGATGTTCATTGCGAACCTTTCCCACCAGCGGGGCCTGATAGATGCGGAACTCGTGGAATTGCACCGCAGCATCCTGACCAATATCGGCCTGCCTACGACGTATCAATTCGGGAAATTCGCGGAACTATATGAGGCGATGACCCACGATAAGAAAAACCGCGACGGCAAGATCCGCTTCGTGGCGCTAACCGGAATCGGCGCGACGACGCGGATAGAGGGTCCGACGCGCGAAGAACTAGAAGCGGCATATGCCGCTATCACGGAGTAGATATGAAAATCGTTGTTCTCAATGGCCCGAACCTCAATAGGTTGGGCAAGCGCCAACCAGACGTATACGGTTCTACGACGTTAAGCGATGTTGAAAAGCTCGTGTCCGAGCGTGCGGCGAAGCACGGGGCAGAGGTCGAGTTTTTCCAGTCTAATTTTGAAGGCGAGCTCATTGAGAAGGTCCATGCGGCCGCCGATGCCGGCAGCGCGGTCATCATAAACCCAGGTGGGCTGACGCATACCTCCGTTGCCTTGCGCGACGCCCTGGCAGAGATTGCCGATGGCGCCGGTTTCGTGGAGGTGCATATCTCCAACGTGCATGCCCGGGAAGAATTCCGCCATCATTCTTATCTAAGCCCCATTGCCCGCGGCGTCATCGCCGGCCTAGGGGTCTTTGGATACTGCGCCGCGGTGGACTATCTGTGCCAATAAGTACCGGCCAGATCCATGCCCCTCCGGCGCGGATGGAAAGAAGGCTTCGAACCTAGCCACCTGCGCCGCGGAAATAGTTATAGTGGAAGAATAAATTTTTTTAAGCTTCACTACGTTCCCGCAAAGGATGATTTTATGGCACTTGCAGATACCCGTTTCAGCGATCGCCGCCGGAAGCTAGCGGCCGAATTAGCTGGTCAGCGCATTGATGTGGTATTGGTAACCCACTTGATCCACGTCCGCTACTTGTCTGGATTCTCCGGCTCCAACGGTGCGCTATTGCTGCGCAAGGATCTCTCCGCGCTCATGGCTACCGATGGCCGCTATACCACCCAGATTGCCCAGGAAGTCCCGGACCTGGAGGCCGTAGAGGGCCGTGCTGTGGGCAAGGTGCTTCTGCAGCAATTCGACAAGGATGAGACCCCGGTTCGCGTCGGCTTCGAAGCTGACTACATGTCCGTATCGGAACTAGAAGATCTGAAGGATTCCGCACCGGAAGGGGTCACCTTGGTGCCGGTTTCCGGAATCATCGAGGATATCCGCCTTACCAAGGATCCTGTCGAGCTAGAAAAGCTCGAGGAGATCGCGGCGCTTGCTAACCAGGCATTGGAAGATCTTCTTGCCGCCGGCGAGTTGCGGGCGGGCCGCACGGAGCGCGAAGTTGCCGCAGACTTGGAATTCCGCATGCGCATCCTAGGCTCGGAGCGAGTGAGCTTCGATACCATCGTGGCCTCTGGCCCGAACTCCGCCATGCCGCACCACGGCGCGGACGACCGCGTGATCGAGGACGGGGACTTGGTCACCATCGACTTCGGCGCTCACCTGCGCGGATTTAACTCCGACTGCACCCGCACCTATGTCGTGGGCACGGCAAATGACTTTGCCAAGGAGATCTACGATCTGGTGCTGCGCGCCCAGCAGGCTGGCGTGGAGGCTGCGGTAGCGGGCACGTCGCTTTCCGATGTCGACGCCGCCTGCCGCAACGTTATCGCCGACGCCGGATACGGCGACTACTTCGTCCACTCCACCGGACACGGCGTGGGCTTGGACGTGCACGAAGCACCCTTTGCCGCCACGACCGGTAAGGGTGAGCTGGCGCCAGGGATGACGCTGACCATCGAGCCGGGCGTGTATGTGCCGGGCAAGGGCGGTGTGCGCATCGAAGATACGCTGATTATCACCGATGGGGCCCCGAAGATCATTACCGCCGCCTCCAAGGACTTTACTGAGCTACCCGCATAGGTAGGCTTGGCCCCTGCGGCTCCTCCCTTTCCGGGGAGGAGATTTTAGGGGGGTACCGGTGGGCCAGCGGGTGCGGGCTATCCGGTAGGCTTATACTTTGCTTTCAACCTTTCAACCACAATATTCGGGAGTTTAACCGCAATGGCTGATACTACTGATTTCAAGAACGGACTCGTTCTCAAGATTGACAACAAGCTGATGCAGATTACCGAGTTTCAGCATGTGAAGCCGGGCAAGGGCCCAGCATTCGTGCGCACCAAGCTGAAGGACGTTGTCTCCGGAAAGACCGTGGACAAGACCTGGAACTCGGGCGTCAAGGTAGAAACCGCTACGGTGGACCGTCGCGATATGACCTACCTGTACAACGACGGCACCAGCTATGTCGTCATGGATGAAAAGACCTTCGAGCAGTTCGAGCTTTCGCCGGAGAAGTTTGGCGATGCCGCACGTTTCCTGCTGGAAAACATGCGCGTGCAGGTCTCCTTCTACGAGGATGAGGCATTGTTCGCAGAGCTTCCTATCTCCGTCGACCTCAAGGTAGAGCACACCGAGCCAGGCCTGCAGGGGGACCGTTCCTCCGGCGGCACCAAGCCCGCCACGCTGGAGACCGGCGCCGAGATTCAGGTCCCGCTGTTCATTGAAATCGGCAATGTACTAAAGATCGATACCCGCACCGGCGAGTACCTGTCCCGCGTCAACAACTAGGGCCTTATCTTGTCTGATAACACTGCTAAGCGGGATATCAATCATAAACGGCATACCGCGCGCTACCGGGCGCGCCGGCGCGCAGCGGATATCCTCTATGAAGCGGAGAACAGGGACGTTGATCCCGTTGCCATCGTTGAGGACCGCGTTGCCTTGGCGCGCGAGGATCGCCACGCGGTAGCGCCGATCGCGGATTACACCAAGGTCATCGTCCAAGGTGTCGCAGAAGAGCTAGACGCTATCGATGACACGATCTCGCGGTACCTTTCCCAGAACTGGGAGCTGCACCGGATCCCCGCCGTCGATCGCGCAATCTTGCGCCTTTCGGTCTGGGAGCTGTTGTTTAATCCGGACGTTCCCACCGCGACGGCCGTCGTCGAAGGCGTGGAGCTGGCCTCGCAGTATTCCCACGATCAAGCCGCACCGTATATCCACGCGGTCTTGGATGACGTCGCGCAATCTCGTTCTGAGCTAAGCCCGATGAATAACGGCGGCGATGAGGAAGAAAGCGACGCCGCGGAATCCGAAGACTCCCAAGAGGACTCTGCGGACTCGACGCACACAGAGGCGCCAGGGGAGTCCGAGGACAAAGGGGAGTCAGCCCCGGCTGCGGAAGCGGAAGCAGACGCGGAAGAGGAAAACTCTTAGCCCGTTCCCCGTCTCCCGCTGCGCTGTGCCGCGGGAGACAACCGGTTCGCACGGCCCATACCGTGGCGTTTGTACACTGTTTGTCATGGGTAAATTTAAGATCAAAGATGCGCTCGATCTCCGCGCCGGAAAAACCTTCAAGCTTGCCGATGTCGATCCCACGGCGACTCCAGGTTTCGATGGCTCAAAGTCTGACTTAGAAGACCGCTTCAAACGCTATGACAATGAGCTCTATGATTTGCAGGAGCGCCTTTTTGCCAATGGCAGGGCGCATAGCGATGACGCACCTTCGCTCTTAGTGGTCCTGCAAGGCATGGATACCTCCGGCAAAGGCGGGGCGATTCGTCACGTCTTTTCCGTCTTTGATCCGCAGGGCACCAAGACCGTGGGTTTTGGTAAGCCCACGGAAGAGGAAATGGAACACGATTTCCTGTGGCGCATCCGCAAACACGATCCGGTTCCTGGCCAAGTAGTGGCCTTTGATCGTTCCCACTATGAAGACGTCTTGATCCAACGCGTGCACGAGTGGGTAGATGAGGAAGAGATCGATCGCCGCTTCGAGGCGATTCGTGAGTATGAGCAAGAGCTCGCCGGAAAGCGGGTAAAGATCTTGAAGGTCTTTTTGCACATCTCGCCGGATTTCCAAAAGGAAAACCTCATCGAGCGGACCGAGCGCGAGGACAAGTACTGGAAGTACGACCCTTCAGATCTTGAAGAGCGCGGCTATTGGGATAAATACATGGCCGCCTATGAAGATGCCATCCGCCGGACGGATGAGCTCTGGGCACCGTGGTTTGTTATCCCCACGGATAATAAGAAGTACGCGCGCATGGCCTTGAAATATCTCATCGTCGATGCACTGCGGCACCTGAACCTGTCGTGGCCCGCGCCCGAATTCGATCCGGAGGCAGAAAAGCAGCGCATTCTAGATGCGGACTAGGCACTAGCCGCCCAAAAACCCGCACCGTCGCCGCGCCATAGCACGCGAGTGCGCGAGGCGGGCGAAACAAGTGCGGGGAGGCGCTTAGAGAAAAGGCAGGCTAGGCGTTTCCGGACGGCGTGGAGTTGTCCTCGCCGTTATTGCCAGCCTTCGCCGCGGTTTCAGAACCGAGCTTGGCCATTTCTTCGGCGGCAGAAACCATGGCGTCCTGGCCGTTGATGACGGCATCGACGGCCTTCTTCAAAGCGGTGGTGAGTTGCTCATCGGTCATTCCGGCGGCGGCGGGAATATCGCGCTCGGTGCGGACGACGAGCATATCGTCGTGCTCAGAAATAACTGCTCGCGCGCCGAATGCTACAGAGTTGATCTGGTTGGCGGCGAGGAAGAGTCCGGCATCGGCCTTGGAGAACGAGGCATCGGTTGGCACATCGCAGCGCACGATGACAACGGAATCCAGGACCGCAAACATGGTGGGCAGGCCATTGAGGTTGGCGGTGGCGGCGTCAATTTCGCCTTCCACCTTGGTCAGCTCAATGTCGAAGGTGCCCATGGCAGCTACGACGCGGTCTAGATCGACCTCGGGCAAATTGTTTTCGGTAGATGCGGTGGATGCATTAGTCATGGTTATGCTCCTCCCAGGTGACAAGCTGTGGGTAGTGCTCTTCAACAAAAGCCATGGACTGCAGCATGGAGTCCAAGGTGGACATCACGAAGGCACCGATCTGGTTGCGGGACAGGCCATGGGAAATGTTGATTTCGCGCACGCCGGAGACGGCCAGATTGTTTTCGGACGATTCAAAAAAGCGCAGGGTGGGCGCGAAGTGCTGCTGGTTCCACTTATTGAGGACCATGAGCAGTTGCGGGCCTTCCGAGGCTGGGGCGTTGCCGCGCCAGACGGAGTCTGCGACGAGGACATCGTCACGCACCTGCAAGGCAATGGCGATATTGGAAAAGCCGGTGCGCAGGATCTTTACCGTCTCGCCTTCGCCGACGGTCTGTTCTTCTACGCGGTACTCGAGCTTTTCGGAGTCAAAAATTTCACCGATGCGCTCTAGGGTGACATCCTCAATGGGCGTATCGGGATACAGGGTTGGTTCTTCAGACACGTAAGTAGTCTCAATCCATGTACTAATCGGGGATAATGGTCAACCCTGCCTAGTTTACCTAACTCATAGCGCTCCTACGGCGACTCCCACAGGCTTTCGCCGCCGAGTTCGTGCGCCAAGGCGGCGTCGATGGTGGGGTAGCGGAAGGTATGGCTTATGTCCTCGAGCACCTGTGGCTTCACCCGCTGGTCGGCCAAGGCGAGTTCTTGCGCGCCTTGCTTGCCCAGGGGCAAAGCGGGTCCGAATTGGGGGATCGGCAGGATGGTGGGTCGGTGCAATTCGGATCCCAAGGCGGATACGAAGTCCTTATTGAGCACCGGGTTTGGTGATACCCCATTGACCGGACCCTTAAGGTTCTCATCCACGATGGCGCGTATATAGGAGTCGGTGAGATCGTCTAAGGCGACCCAGCTGTACCAAAAGTTGCCGTCACCAAAGGCGCCGCCAAGCCCTGTGGAAAACAGCGCGCGCAACAGCGGTAGCAGGCCGGAATTGCCGGACATCACGATGCCGGTGCGGATATTGACCACGCGCTTCCCGGCCTCGCGGGCGGGGTCGCAGGCTTTCTCCCAGTCCGCTGCGACATCGGCAAGAAAGCCCTCGCCGCGCTCGGCGTCCTCGGTTAGCAGCTCATCGCCGCGCTCGGAACCGTAGAAGCCGATGGCAGAGGCACATACCATGGCCTGCACGGAATCGGTGGCGGCCACTAGGCGGGCGAGGTTTTCGGTGGGGCCCACGCGGGAGTCGCGGATATCGGACTTGTGGCTGTCGTTGAAGCGCCCAAAGATGGGCTCGCCGGCTAGGTGTACGAGCACGTCGACGCCCTCGAGGAGATCGGGCCGCGGGTGGTGCGGGCGCCACTCGCGCTGGCCGTCCTCCGCCGTGCCGCGCACGAGCGGGATCACGGTGTGGCCCAGGGTTTGTAGCTGCGCGGTCAGGGCGCTGCCCACGCTGCCGCGCGAGCCGGTGATGGCGATGGTCAACGGCTTGTGGCCGAGCTGGCCTTCGCGCAGGCGGTTTTCAAAGGCAATATCCTGGATGAGCTGGTGTTGCCGGTAGGCGAATACCGAGGTGAGGGCGGTGGCGGGAATGCGGGTATCTACCTTGTCCGTAATCAGCGTCCCGTCTGGGTGATCGGCAAAACGGTGCGTATGGCGCCACTTGGCAAATTTGCGGATGGGGGCGTTGACGCACACATCGCTGAAACTATAGCCGGCCTGGTAGCGCGCAAGGTCGTGCTGAGCCGTCCACTGCAAACCACCGGGCAGGGCGAGCAGGGAGGTGCCAGTGCCCAGATCGGTGGCCTGCTGCACCGGCTTCAACAAGGTGAAGGGGGCGTTCAGGCGCGTGAGCGCCCCTGGCCGGGTATGCCATTGCCAGACGTGTTCGCGGGAGGCTGGGACTACGTGCTGCGCGGAGAAACTCACTGCGTGATGCACCTCTTTCGGCTAAGCCTCACCCACGGGGTGGGTAAGGTGCTAGAGTAATACGTGTCTATCAGCATAGACGTCTACAAGTTCATTGACAGGCATCCTTTAAGGACCGCACCGTGAGGCGGGGAAGGAGGTCACGATGAGTGGAACTGACGTGAACGCGAACGAATTGGAGCTTTTAAGCGCCGATGATGTCTCGCGTACCGTTGCACGCATCGCGCACCAGATTATTGAAAAGACGGCGCTCGATTCCGCGGAGGCCCCGCGGGTCATTTTGCTGGGCATTCCCTCAGGCGGAGTGCCCCTAGCGGAGCGCCTCGCGCAAAAGATACACGAGTTTTCCGGGGTCCCCGTTCCATGGGGCTCGCTCGACATCACGTTGTACAGGGACGATTTGCGCAATTTCCCGCACCGCGCCCTGCAACCGACCTCCATCCCAGACGGAGGCATCGATAATGCCACGGTCATCTTGGTCGATGATGTCCTTTATTCCGGCCGCACCATCCGCGCCGCCCTCGATGCAGTGGGCGATGTTGGCCGGCCCTCGATTATCCAGTTGGCCGTATTGGTTGACCGCGGGCACCGCGAAGTCCCCATCCGCGCCGATTATGTGGGCAAGAACCTGCCCACGGCGCGGGAAGAGGATGTCTCCGTATATATCCAAGACATTGATGGCCGCGATGCCGTTGTCCTCACCCGCTCTACGTCCGCGGGCGATACCGCGCAGATAAGGGGAACGCACTCATGAAACACCTCATTGATAGCGCGGAACTATCCCGCGCAGAGATCATCGGCCTGCTGGATGAGGCCGATCGCTTCCGCGAGGCGCTCGATGGCCGCGAGGTCAAAAAACTGCCGACGCTGCGCGGGCGCACGATTTATACACTTTTCTATGAAAACTCCACGCGCACGCGCTCGTCCTTTGAAACGGCCGGCAAGTGGATGTCCGCTGATGTTATCAACCTCTCGGCGTCGACCTCCTCTGTGAAAAAGGGCGAGTCCCTCAAAGATACGGGCCTGACGCTGGCGGCCATCGGTGCCGATGCCATCATCATGCGCCACCCGTCCTCCGGCGCGCCGCAACAGCTGGCCCAGTGGGTGGACCCAGATGGCAACGGCCCCGCCGTCATCAACGCCGGCGACGGCGCACACCAGCACCCGACGCAGGCCTTGCTCGATGCCGTCACGATGCGCCAGCGCCTGGGCCTGCGCGGCGATAATGGCTTTGAGGGCCTGAAGGTAAAGATTGTGGGCGATTGCCTGCACTCGCGCGTGGTGCGCTCAAACGTGGATCTCCTGCACACCCTAGGCGCGGAGGTCACCCTCGTGGGACCCGCGACCTTGATGCCGTGGGGTGTGGACAAGTGGCCGGTCCGCGTGTCCTATGACTTTGATGCAGAGCTTGCGGATGCCGATGTCGTGATGATGCTGCGCGTGCAGCAAGAGCGCATGGACGGTGGCTTCTTCCCCTCCCACCGCGAGTACGCGCAGCTCTTTGGGCTCTCGCAGCAGCGCGCCGCGGCGCTGCACAAGGATGCCATTGTCATGCACCCAGGTCCCATGCTGCGCGGCATGGAGATTAACTACGCCGTGGCCGATATGGATAAAACCACGGTATTGCAGCAGGTCAACAACGGTGTCCACATGCGCATGGCAGTGCTTTTTACGCTGCTGACCAATGGGGACAACGCCGGGATTTAATTCGGGCAGACCAAAGCCACGTAAAAGGGAGAGAAAATGACTACGTACCCAGCTACCGGCCGGCTGTCCGCACCGGCCGAGAACCCACTACTGATTAAAAATATTCGCCTGTACGGGGAAGGCGAGCCCACCAACGTCCTCGTCCGCGGTGGCGTTATTGACTCCATCGGCCCCGAGGTGCAGGCAGACGGTGCTGCCGAGACCATTGAGGGCGGCGGCAACGTGTTGCTGCCTGGCCTGGTTGACATGCACGTGCACCTGCGCGAGCCAGGCCGCGAGGATACCGAGACCATCGAGTCCGGTTCCAAGGCCGCGGCCAAGGGCGGGTTTACCGCGGTGTTTACCATGGCCAATACCACGCCTGTGACGGATCAGCCCATCATCGCCGAATCCGTATGGGCAAAGTCCCAGGCACTAGGGCTATGCGATGTCCACCCGGTCGGCTCCATCACCAAGGGCCTGGAAGGCAAGTCCTTGACGGAGTTCGGTATGATGGCGCGCAGCGATGCCAAGGTGCGCATGTTCTCTGATGACGGCAAGTGCGTGCAAAACCCACAGCTCATGCGCCGCGCGCTCGAATACGCCAAGGGCATGGACGTGCTACTGGCCCAGCACGCCGAGGATGACCGCATGACCGGTGGGTCTTCCGCCCACGAGGGCGAAAACGCCGCACGGTTGGGCCTGCGCGGCTGGCCGCGCGTGGCAGAAGAATCCATCGTTGCCCGCGACGCCCTGCTCGCCCGCGATTACGGCAACCGCGTGCACATCTGCCACGCCTCCACGCAGGGCACGGTGGAGCTCCTGCAGTGGGCGAAAGAGCACGATATTCCGCTTACCGCAGAGGTCACCCCGCACCACCTTCTTATGACCGATGACAAGCTGCGCACCTATGACGGCCTTTTCCGCGTGAACCCGCCGCTGCGCGAACAGCGCGATACGCAGGCGCTGCGCCAGGCGCTTCTTGATGGCACCATTGACTGCGTCGCCACGGACCACGCGCCGCACGGCTCCGAAGACAAGTGCGTAGAATTCGAAAATGCGCGCCCCGGAATGCTGGGTTTGGAGTCCTCGCTGGCGGTCATCGCCAAGCTCTTTGTGGAAACCGGCCTGGCGGACTGGCGCTTTATCGCCCGCGTCATGTCTGAGCGCCCCGCCGAAATCACGCGCCTGCCAGGCCACGGTCGCCCCTTGGAAGTGGGGGAGCCTGCCAACCTGACCATCGTTGACCCACAACACCACTGGGTATCCGATTCCGCGCATCTTGCATCCAAGTCCCAGAACAACCCCTATGCGGGCGAGGAATTCGGCGCGCGGGTTACCCACACCATCTTGCGCGGCTCGGTAACGTTCGATCTGAACGCCGCAACCCATGACTAACCTTGCACACAGCACCCAATCAAGGCACAGAAAGGCCACGACGTGACTGATAAAACCCCAGCAATCCTCGTCCTTGCGGATGGGCGTACCTTCCGTGGCTACGGCTTCGGCGCTACCGGCACCACCCTCGGTGAGGCCGTATTTACCACCGCGATGACCGGTTACCAGGAAACGATGACGGATCCGTCCTACCACCGCCAAATCGTCGTTTCCGCCGCCCCGCACATTGGCAATACCGGCTGGAACGATGAGGACAACGAGTCCCACGGCAATAATATTTGGGTCGCAGGCCTGGTTATCCGCGATCTGTCCCGCCGCGTATCCAGCTGGCGCGCCGAGCGCAGCTTGAGCGAAGAAATGCAGGCCCAAGGCGTCATCGGCATCCGCGGCATCGATACCCGCACCCTGGTGCGCCACCTGCGCAACTATGGTTCCATCTCCGCGGGCCTCTTCTCCGGCGAGGCCGCCACCCGGCCCGTCGAGGAACTCCTCGAGGAAGTAAAGAGCCAATCCTCCATGGAGGGCGCGGATCTTGCCGCCGAGGTATCCACCGATAAGCCCTATGTTGTTGAGGCCCAAGGAGAAAAGAAGCATACCATCGTCGCCTTTGACATGGGCGTGAAGTCCGCAACGCCGCGCTACCTCTCCCAGCGCGGCATCGAGACCATCGTAGTGCCGTCAACGACCACCTTTGCAGAAGTTCAGTCCTATAACCCGGATGGCGTCTTTGTCTCCAACGGCCCGGGTGACCCAGCTACCGCCGATGACACCGTTGCCACCATCAAAAAGGTGCTCGCGGCGGACATCCCGTTCTTTGGCATCTGCTTTGGCAACCAGCTGCTCGGGCGCGCGCTGGGCCTAGATACCTACAAGATGAAATTCGGACACCGCGGCATCAACGTCCCGGTACGCAACCTGCTGACTGGCAAGATCGACATCACCTCCCAAAACCACGGCTTCGCGCTGCAGGCGCCAGATAATTACGACCTGGCCGATAAGGACGCCGAATTCGCTTCGGACTTCGGCCCGGCCCACATCACGCACATCTGCTTGAACGATGACACGGTCGAGGGCGTCGCCCTGCGCAATGGCAAGGCTTTTTCGGTGCAGTACCACCCGGAATCCGCTGCCGGCCCGCACGATGCCAACCCGCTTTTTGATCAATTCTTAGAGCTCATGGCCAACCACACCCCGAAAAAGTAGTCACCCAGGAAAAGGAAGAAATATTATGCCAAAGCGCACTGACATTAATCACGTCCTGGTCATCGGCTCCGGGCCCATCGTCATCGGCCAGGCCTGCGAGTTCGACTACTCCGGAACCCAGGCCTGCCGCGTCCTCAAGGACGAAGGCCTGCGCGTGACCCTGGTGAACTCGAACCCGGCCACCATCATGACCGACCCCGAGTTCGCCGACCACACCTACGTCGAGCCCATCGAGCCGGAATACATCGAAAAGATCCTGGTCAAGGAGACCGAGGAAGGCCACCCCATCGACGCCGTGCTGGCTACCTTGGGCGGGCAAACCGCGCTCAACGCCGCGGTGCAGCTGGACCGCCAGGGCATATTGGATAAGTACGATATCGAGCTCATCGGCGCCGATATTGATGCCATCGAGCGCGGCGAAGACCGCCAAAAGTTCAAGGATATCGTGGCCTCGGTAGGCGGGGAATCCGCCCGCTCGGCGGTGTGCCATAACATGGATGAGGTCCACGAGACCGTCGACAAGCTCGGCTTGCCCGTCGTGGTGCGCCCGTCCTTTACCATGGGTGGCCTGGGCTCTGGCCTGGCCTTCAATAACGAGGATCTGGATCGCATCGCCGGCGGCGGTCTTGCGGCCTCGCCGGAGGCCAACGTGCTCATCGAGGAATCCATCCTCGGCTGGAAAGAATTCGAGCTCGAGCTCATGCGCGATGGTGATGACAATGTGGTCGTCGTCGCCTCCATCGAAAACGTCGATGCCCTGGGCGTGCACACCGGTGACTCCGTGACCGTGGCGCCGGCGCTGACGCTGACGGACCGCGAGTTCCAGAAGATGCGCGATCTGGGCATCGACATCATCCGCGAGGTGGGCGTTGATACCGGCGGCTGCAATATCCAGTTCGCCTTGAACCCGGATGATGGCCGCATCATCGTCATCGAGATGAACCCGCGCGTCTCCCGCTCCTCGGCGCTGGCATCCAAGGCCACGGGTTTTCCCATTGCCAAGCTGGCCGCGAAATTGGCCATCGGCTACACCTTGGACGAGGTGCAAAATGACATCACCGGCGAAACCCAGGCGGCGTTCGAGCCGACCTTGGACTATGTCATTGTCAAGGCGCCCCGCTTTGCCTTCGAGAAATTCCCCGGCGCCGATGACACCTTGACCACCACGATGAAATCGGTGGGCGAGGCCATGGGCATCGGCCGCAACTACATCTCCGGCCTGAATAAGGTCATGCGCTCGCTGGAAAACAAGCCCAACGGGTTCTGGACCAAGCCCGATGAGTATTTTGCGGGCGAGCGCGCCGCCGACGTGCAGGCGGTGCTCAAGGATCTCGAGCGCCCCACCGAAGGCCGCATGTACGATATCGAGCTGGCCCTGCGCCTTGGCGCTACGGTCGACGAGGTCCACGAGGCCTCCGGCGTGGACCCATGGTTCATCGCGGAGCTCGAGGGCCTGGTGGAATTCCGCCAGGAGCTTGTCGATGCCCCCGTGCTCACCGAGCAGCTCCTGCGCGAGGCCAAGGTCTTTGGGCTTTCCGATGCCCAAATTGCCGCCCTGCGTCCCGAGTTCAACGGCGAAGACGGCGTGCGCAGCCTGCGCTGGCGCATGGGCATTCGGCCCGTCTTCAAGACCGTCGATACGTGCGCCGGCGAGTTCGAGGCGCAAACGCCGTACCACTACAGCTCTTATGAGCTGGATCCTGATGCCGAAACCGAGGTGCACCCAGCACCGGAAGGCTCGAAGGGCAAGGTCATCATCTTAGGCTCTGGTCCGAACCGCATTGGCCAGGGCATCGAATTCGACTACTCCTGCGTGCACGCCGCCCTTGAGCTTTCCCGCAAGGGCTATGAGACCGTGATGGTCAACTGCAACCCTGAGACGGTATCGACCGACTATGACACCGCTGATCGCCTGTACTTCGAGCCGCTGACCTTCGAAGACGTCATGGAGGTCTACCACGCAGAGGCAGCCTCCGGCGAGGTCGCCGGCGTGTTGGTGCAGCTGGGCGGCCAAACCCCGCTGGGCCTGGCAGAGCGCCTCGACGCCGCCGGCGTGCCCGTGGTGGGCACCAGCCCCGCGGCCATCGACTCCGCCGAGGACCGCGGCGAATTCGGCAAGGTCCTCGATGAAGCAGAGCTGGCAGCGCCATCGTATGGCACCGCCACCTCCTTCGAGGAGGCCCGGAAGGTCGCAGCCTCCATCGGCTATCCGGTTCTGGTTCGTCCTTCCTACGTCTTGGGCGGCAGCGGCATGGAAATCGTCTACGATGAGCAGTCGCTGGAGAACTATATCGAGCGCGCCACCGAGCTCTCCCCAGACCACCCGGTCTTGGTGGACCGCTTCTTGGACTCGGCCATCGAGATCGATGTCGACGCCCTGTGCGACGGCAACGAGGTCTACTTGGGCGGCGTGATGGAGCACATCGAGGAAGCCGGCGTTCACTCCGGCGACTCCTCGTGCGCCCTGCCGCCGATGACGCTGGGGCCAGAGGACATCGACAAGGTGCGCGAATCCACGCGCCGCTTGGCCGAGGGCATTGGCGTGAAGGGCCTGATGAACGTCCAGTTCGCCTTGAAGGACGATGTCCTTTATGTCATCGAGGCCAACCCGCGCGCCTCGCGCACCGTTCCGTTCGTGTCCAAGGCGACCGGCGTGCCGCTGGCTAAGGCTGCCGCCCGCATCATGATGGGATCCACCATCGCGGAGCTGCGGGAAGAAGGCCTAATCCCATCGGCCTACGATGGCGGCTCCTTGCCGCTTGACCACCCGATTGCGGTCAAGGAAGCGGTCTTGCCCTTCGAGCGCTTCCGCCGGCCAGACGGTAGCCTGCTGGATACCCTGTTGTCGCCGGAGATGAAGTCCACCGGTGAGGTGATGGGCCTAGCCACCAACTTCGGTGCAGCCTACGCCAAGGGCGAAATCGCTGCCTTTGCCGTGCCACCCACGGAAGGAACCATCTTCGTCTCCGTGGCCAACCGGGATAAGCGCACCCTGATTTTCCCCATCCAGCGCTTGGCGCGCATGGGATACAACATCGTCGCCACCGCCGGTACCGCGCAAATGCTGCGCCGCAACGGCATCGAGTGCGAGGTTGCCGTCAAGGTCTCTGAGGCCAAGGAAGGCGAAGAATCCATCGTGGACAAGATTTTCAACGGCGAGATTGACTGGATCCTCAATACGCCGGCCGGCTCTGCCGGTGCGCGCCACGACGGCTACGATATCCGCGCCGCAGCGGTGCACATGGGCCTACCGCTCGTCACGGTGGTCCAGGGCATTACGGCGGCGGTGCAGGGCATCGAGGCGCTGCGCCAGGGTGATTTGCAGGTCCGCGCACTTCAGGAGCTTGAGCATGGCCCACGCAACTAAATCCTTCGGCCAGCGCCTAGTAGACGCCGGCCGCGAGCGCGGGCGGCTTTGCGTAGGCATCGACCCGCACCCGTACCTCTTAGAGCACTGGGGGCTGGATAATACCGCGGAGGGCCTGCGCACCTTCAGCCTGCGCTGCGTCGAGGCCTTTGCAGATACCGCTGCCTTGGTAAAGCCGCAGGTGGCCTTCTTCGAACGCTTCGGTGCCGCAGGCTTTGCGGTCTTGGAAGAAACGCTGGCCGGCCTGCGCGAGGCAGGGTGCCTCACGGTAGCAGATGCCAAGCGCGGCGATATCGGCTCCACCATGGAAGGCTATGGCGATGCCTGGCTAGGGGAGACCTCGCCGCTGCGCGCTGATTCGGTGACCTTATCGCCGTATCTCGGCGTAGGGGCGCTGGGCGCGGCCATTGCCACAGCACTAGAAAACAACCGCGGCGTCTTCGTCTTGGCGGCCACCTCTAATCCAGAGGCGCGCGCCATTCAAGCGGTTCCTGCGGGCACGGCGGACTCGATTGCCCAGGCCGTGGTGGACGAGTGCGCCACCTTCAATGCCACAGCACTTGAGGCCGGCGTGGCTGGAAGCGTGGGCGTTGTGGTGGGCGCGACCGTCGAGAACCCACCCCGCTTGGACGCGCTTAATGGCCCGGTGCTGCTTCCCGGCGTCGGCGCCCAGGGGGCGGGTCCCGCGCAGGTGCACTCCATTGTGTCTGCGTGCCCGCAGCTTGGGTTCGCCAATGTCTCGCGCGCCGTTTTGCAACGCGGCCCCCAGGTCGATGACCTGCGCAAAGCGGTGATCGATACCGCAGACCAATTCCGGGATTAGAACACGCGGCGGGGCCAATTAACGGCCGCGCCGTTTACCTGGTATTTTGGTCTAGGCATGTGCGTTGACGTGCTAAAACGAGAGGCCCATCTGGGTCGCCTATCGTCATCGTGTCACTAGCGGTGCTAGGATAATCAGAAGTCGGTGTGCTCGAAGGTTCAGGGTAACTTTCCGCGGTATTTCCATCGCGTTTGGCAACCGGAATCTGGTACCAAGTATCAGAAGTAATAGAAGCAATCTAATGAATCGGAGGAAACTCGTGGCCCTTCCAAAGTTGACTGATGAGCAGCGTAAGGAAGCTCTCGCAAAGGCCGCTGAGGCCCGCAAGGCTCGCGCTGAGCTCAAGGCTGCGCTTAAGCGCGGCGAGACCGACCTGAAGGACGTGCTGGAAAAGGCTGAGACCGATGAGATCATCGGCAAGACCAAGGTTTCCGCACTCCTCGAGGCTCTGCCTAAGGTTGGCAAGGTCAAGGCCAAGGAAATCATGGAAGATCTGGAGATTGCGCAGACCCGTCGCCTGCGCGGTCTGGGTGAGCGCCAGCGTCGTGCTCTGCTTGAGCGCTTCGGTTACGACGACGAATAATCACGTCTATGGCTGACGCAACTGCTCGCGGTCGCCTCGTCGTGTTGGCGGGTCCTTCCGCAGTGGGGAAATCCACCGTAGTCTCGCGTCTACGGCATGACGTCGAGGGGCTGTATTTCAGCGTGTCTATGACAACGCGCCAGCCCCGCCCCGGGGAGCAAGATGGCGTGGATTATTTCTTCGTCACCCCTGAGGCCTTTCAGGAACGCATTGATGCCGGTGAGATGCTCGAATGGGCAGATATTCACGGCGGATTGCAGCGTTCCGGAACACCCGCCCGGCCCGTAGAAGAGGCCTTGGACGCCGGTCGCCCGGTTCTCGTCGAGGTCGATTTGGCCGGTGCGCGCAGCGTTCGCAAGGCCTTGCCGGAAGCGGATTTGGTCTTCTTGGCACCGCCTTCGTGGGAGGTGTTAGTAGAGCGCCTGACCGGTCGCGGTACCGAACCGCAAGACGTCATTGATCGTAGGTTGCACACTGCGTACGAGGAACTAGCTGCACAGGATGAGTTTGATCACGTTGTGGTCAATGAAAACCTAGATGAGGCAGTGGCCGCCATTAGTGATATCCTGCGTGGATAGACTCTTCTTTTGACCATCTTCAACCAATGTAAAGGTGCATGTGACTAACGTGACCACCCCTTCTAACACTGAATCCGCGAAGTCGGAACCGGTATTTGATGACCCGATTGGCATTACGGACCCGCCAATCGATGAGCTGTTGGACAAGGTTTCTTCCAAGTACGCCTTGGTAATTTTCGCTGCCAAGCGTGCGCGCCAGATCAATAGCTACTACCAAGAGCAAGATGAAGGCGTCTTTGAGTTCGTCGGCCCACTGGTTAACCCAGAGCCCGGCGAGAAGCCACTGTCCATCGCGCTGCGCGAAATCGACGCAGGTCTGTTGGACCACGAGGAAGGCAAGTAAGTAGCGCGCTTTTGCGTGCGCACCTTGTGCCTCATTTCAGCCCCGTCCGGCCAAGCCCACTTGGTTTCACTTCTGTGGAACTAACGTGGTGGCCGGGCGGGGCTCTTGTCATGCCTGCACGGTACGATTGTGCGATGTGACTGACTTAAATTCTCCTCGCAATATCGTGTTGGGCGTTGCCGGTGGCATCGCCGCGTATAAGGCTTGCCACTTGGTGCGCAATTTCAAAGAACATGGCGATAATGTCCGCGTCGTTCCTACACAAAGCGCATTGAACTTCGTAGGGGCCGCCACTTTTGAGGCATTATCCGGAAATCCCGTCTCAACGAGTGTTTTTGAGGCGGTCGAGGACGTTCAACACGTAGCTGTAGGCCAGGAAGCCGATGCCGTGGTCATCGCCCCTGCCACGGCTGACCTCATTGCGCGCTTGGCTGCGGGCCGCGCCGATGATCTCTTGACCGCGACCGTGCTGGTGGCAACGTGTCCCATCATCGTGGCGCCCGCCATGCACACCGAAATGTGGAATAACCCAGCGACACAAGACAACGTAAAGACCCTGCGCCGGCGCGGAATTACCGTCATGGAACCAGCGCACGGGCGCCTTACGGGTAAGGATACGGGCGCAGGCAGGCTGCCGGATCCAGAACAGATTGCGGCCATCGCGCGAACCGAGCTCGCGGGTTTTCATATCGATCACAGCTGGGCGGGGCTGAAGGTGGTCATTTCTGCCGGTGGCACCCAAGAGGAATTGGACCCGGTTCGCTATTTAGGAAACCGTTCCTCCGGCAGGCAGGGGTATGCGCTGGCAGAGGTGGCCGCACACAAGGGCGCGGATGTCACGATTGTGGCCGGCAATACCGCGGAGTTGCCGGTACCGAGCGGGGCTACGATCCGGAATATCGTTTCCGCCCAAGACTTGGAGGCCGCGATGCGCGAGGAATCCCGCGATGCCGATATCGTCATCATGGCCGCGGCGGTCGCGGATTACCGGCCCGCGAACGTGGCTGAGTCCAAAATGAAAAAGGGCAAGGCGGATGATGCGCTCGCGACGCTAGAGATGGTGGAAAACCCAGATATCTTGAAGTCTCTCGTGGCAGCGCGCGAGGAGGGCGAGGTGCCGCAAAAGTGCGTCATCGTCGGTTTCGCGGCCGAGACGGGGGATGGCGATTCTTCGGCGCTGGATTACGCGAAAGAAAAGTTTGCGCGCAAGGGGTGCGACGTACTGATGGCCAATGAGGTGGGCCGCGGCGTGACCTTTGGCCAGGAAAACAGCGAGGGGTGGATTCTGCGGCGAAACGAGGAACCGCAGCGCGTAGAGCACGGATCTAAGCAGGTCGTCGCGGCGCAGATTCTGGCCGCCGTGAATGAAATGATTGAACCGGGAAATTAAATATTGCGTTTATAGACCGCTTGGTCTAGGGTTGCCTTGTAATGGGTTGGGGCAGAATGCCTCGGTATCGAATACGTAATAATCAAAGGAAGTTTTTGTGACTGATAACGCTGCAGTGGAAGCTCGTCTTTTTACAAGCGAGTCCGTTACTGAGGGGCACCCGGATAAAATCTGTGACGCCATCTCGGATGCCATCTTGGATGCACTTTTAGAAAAGGATCCGGAGTCTCGCGTCGCCGTGGAAACGCTGGTTACCACCGGCCAGGTACACGTCGTGGGCGAGGTCCGCACCAACGCCTACGTGGAAATTCCGGCCCTTGTGCGCGAGACCCTTAAGTCCATCGGCTTTACCTCTTCCGATGTGGGCTTTGATGGCAATACCTGTGGCGTCAATATCGCCATCGGCGAGCAGTCGCAGGAAATCGGTGCCGGCGTGGATACCTCCACCGAGGCGCGCGACCAGGGCGCGGATTATGACGAGGAAAATGACACCGCCGGCGCCGGCGACCAGGGCCTGATGTTTGGTTACGCGTCGAATGAAACCGCGGAGTACATGCCGTTGCCCATCGCCTTGGCGCACCGCCTGTCCCGCCGCCTGACCCAGGTGCGCAAAGAGGGCATTGTGGACCACCTGCGCCCGGATGGTAAGACCCAGGTGACCTTCGCTTATAACGATAATAATGAGCCGTCTCACCTGGATACGGTCGTTATTTCTACCCAGCACGATCCTGAGGTTGATAGCCAGTGGCTAGAAACCCACCTGCGCAGCGAGGTGCTGGACTGGGTCATTAAGGATGCCGGGCTCGATAAGTACTACACCGATGAGACCAACCTCTTGGTCAATCCTTCCGGCTCCTTCATCTTGGGCGGCCCAATGGGCGATGCAGGCCTTACCGGCCGCAAGATCATCGTGGATACCTACGGTGGCATGGCCCGCCACGGCGGCGGTGCCTTCTCCGGCAAGGACCCCAGCAAGGTGGACCGCTCTGCGGCCTACGCCATGCGCTGGGTGGCCAAGAATATCGTCGCCGCGGGCCTGGCGGATCGCGCAGAGGTGCAGGTGGCCTACGCCATCGGTCGCGCCAAGCCGGTTGGCCTCTACGTCGAGACCTTCGGAACCGCGAAGCAGAACTTGACCGATGAGCAGATCCAGGCTGCCGTCAATAAGGTCTTTGACCTTCGCCCGGCGGCCATTATCCGCGAATTGGATCTGCTGCGTCCTATTTACGCCCAGACCGCCGCCTACGGTCACTTCGGCCGCACCGACGTTGACCTGCCGTGGGAGCAGTTGGACCGAGTGGAGGAATTGCGCGCTGCCGCTGGTCTGTAGAATGTGGGCTTATGCCTAAGAAAACACCCGCCGCCCGGAAACCGGTCGCGCGGGTGTTGCCTCTTTTAGGGGTTGCCCACCTCGATCGGGGCTTTGATTACCTGGTAGATGAGGCCGAATCTGATAGCGCCCAAGCTGGGGTGAAGGTGCGCATTCGGTTTAATGGGCGCTTGGTGGATGCGATCATCGTCGAGCGCAAGCATGAGTCCGATTTTGGCGGGCAGCTGCGCTTTATCGAGCGGGTCATCTCCCCATTCCAGGTTTATCCACCGCAGCTGTCCCGGCTGGTGGAAGCCCTTGCGGATCGCTATGGCGGAATTTGCTCCGATATCATTCGCTCCGCCATTCCGCCGCGGCACGCAAAGGCAGAAGAAGCGGATTTGGATACGCCGTGGGAAGAACTCGGCGCCGCCAGCGAGACCGATTTATCCGGGTGGTCTGCCTATCAACATGGGGAAACTTTTGTTGATTCCATCTTGGGCGGGAAATTGGCCCGCGCCGCGTGGCAAATCGCTCCCGGCGATGAATGGGAAGATGCACTCGCGGCCTTAGCGGCCAAGGTTGCCCTGGGTGGGGGAGGCGTCCTTATCGTGGTCCCAGACCAAAAGGTAGTGGACGCCCTTGAAAATGCCCTGCGCGGTGTTGTGGGGCCGAAACAAATCACGGTGCTCACCAATAGCATGGGCCCGCAAGCGCGCTATCGCCGCTATCTTTCGGCCTTGGTGGGGCAGGCGCGAATCGTCATTGGAACACGCTCGGCGGCTTTTACCCCCGTGGACAACCTGCAGCTGGCCGTTATTTTTGATGATGGTAACGATAACTTGGTGGATAATATTAAGCCCTACGTCCACGCCCGGGAGGTGCTTACCACCCGCTCTGCCTTTGAAAATTGCAGCTTCATTGCGGCGAACCACTCGCGCACGGCGGAAACCCAATTATTGGTGGATTCAGGGTGGGCACACGACCTCATACCGAGCGCCTCAACCATAGAGGCACGCCGGCCGGATATTTTGGCCATTGGCGCCTACGGGCTGTCCATTTCCAGGGAGTTAGAGGGCGGTACGACCTCTGTGCAGGCGCCGGCCTTTCAGGCGGCGCAGCAGGCCCTCGACCGCGGCGAACCAGTGCTAGTGCAGGCCCCGCGCAAGGGGTATGCGCCTATTTTGGCTTGTGGAAAGTGCCATTCTCCCGCGCGGTGCCGTCACTGTAACGGGCCATTGGGGTTGCCTCCGAGCTCGGAGCGCTCAAGCGAGGAAGCCGTCATGCCTACCTGCCGTTGGTGCGGGCGCATTGCCACCAATCATCGCTGTACCGAGTGCGGTTCGCCGCGCCTGCGCGCCATCGTTTTAGGCTCTGAACGCACCGCGGAGGAATTGGGGCGCGCCTTTCCTAATACGTCCGTCGTGGTTTCTGGCGGCAATAAGGTCGTGGGCTCAATTGAAAATGCCCCGGCATTAGTGATTGCTACCCCTGGCGCCGAGCCGCGGGTGAATGGCGGCGCCTATGGCGCGGCGCTGCTATTGGACGCGGGCACCTTATTAAACCGGCAAGACTTGCGCGCCACCGAGGACTGCCTGGCCAAATGGGCGCAGGCGGCCACCATGGTCAGGCCGCATTTTAAGGGCGGGCGCGTCATCATCGCCGCGGATCCGGAACTTCCCGTCGTCCGCCACTTCATGAGCTGGGACATGGTCGCGGCCGCGGTAGAGGAATTGCGGGCCCGGCGCGAGGTGCGCTTTCCGCCGGCCGTGCACTTCGCCGCCATCGATGGGGCGGACGCGGCTCTGGATTCCTTCGAACAGTTGGTGGACCTGCCAGAGCACGCCGAGGTCTTAGGCCCGGTTCCGCTCCCGCCAGGGGACAGCCTCCCCGGGGAATACGATGCGGACCGCTTTGGCCCACCCCAACGCCTAGTGGTGCGCGCCCCGCTGGGGCCGCGATCGCAGTTGGGACGCGCGCTGCGCAAGGCTAATGCGGCGCGCAGCGCAAGAAAAGATGAATTGCCGCTTCGCATCACGGTCGATCCCATTCACGTGGGTTAGAAGTGCGCATAGACTTACCCGATTAGGCAGTACAAGAGAAAGGGACAAATCAGTGGCGGAATTAGACATCAGGCTCTACGGGGATCCCGTATTAAGCTCGCGGGCAGAAGAGATTACGACCTTTGACTCCAGCCTGCGCACGCTGGCGCAGAACATGTTGGAGACCATGGATGCCGCCGGCGGGGTGGGGCTCGCGGCGAATCAGGTGGGCATACTCAAGCGCATCTTTGTCTATGACTGTTCGCCTATCCAGGCCGGATTGCGCGGGGTTCTCATCAACCCCGTGTGGACGCCGCTGGGAGAAGACATGCAGGTTGGCCCGGAAGGATGCCTATCCATCCCGGGGATTAGCGCCGATACCCCGCGGCACAACCGGGTATTTGTCTCTGGGCGCGATGTAGAAGGCAGGCCGGTGGGGATGGTCGCCTCGGGGCTTTTGGCTCGGTGCATTCAGCATGAAACCGATCACCTTGATGGAGTGTTATTCCTGCGCCGGCTTGGCGATGCCGACCGCAAGGCCGCCATGCGTACCATCCGCGAAGCCGATTGGTTTAATAGCGCGGGGTAGGCGAGCTTCGGCAACGCAGGCAGGCTCGTTGTACCCTAGAATTTTCACCCGAGACCTCGAGGAGACTCATCCAGTATGCGGATTATTTTTGCCGGCACCCCAGAGCCGGCGGTGGTGGCATTGGAGAAATTGCTTGCCTCCAGCCACGAAGTGGTAGCGGTCATTACCCGGCCCGATGCGAAGAAGGGCAGGGGCCGCAGCCTTCACCCGAGCCCGGTAAAGGCGCTGGCGCAAGAACACGGCATCGAGGTGTTGACCCCGACCACGCTGCGGCCTGGCACGGAGGATGGCGATAACCTGCGTGAGCGCCTGGCGGAGCTGCAGCCCGAGGCCATTCCGGTGGTGGCCTATGGCAATCTCATTAGCAAGGATCTCTTGGATGTCGCGCGCCATGGCTGGGTCAACCTGCACTTTTCCCTTCTTCCCGCCTGGCGCGGCGCGGCGCCGGTGCAGGCGGCTATCGCGGCAGGCGATGATATTACCGGCGCGTCCACCTTCCGGATTGAAGAAGGCCTGGATACGGGACCGGTCTTCGGCACGGTCACAGAAGCCATCACTGGGACGGATACCGCGGACGATCTGCTCACGCGGCTGGCGTATTCCGGGGCGGATCTCCTGGTAGCCACCATGGATGGGCTGGAGGCCGGCACGCTTGAGCCGCAGGCCCAAAGCGGCGAGGCCACTTATGCGCCGAAGATTTCCACGGCCGCAGCCCGCATTGACTGGGCGCAGCCTGCCTTCTCCATCGACCGGCATATCCGCGCCCACACCCCAGGCCCGGGCGCGTGGACGCTGCTTGACGATGCCCGCCTCAAGCTCGGCCCGGTGAGTCTCACCGAGGGCATCGGCAAGCAGCTGCATCCGGGCGAGGCGCTGATTAGCAAGGACGCGGTGTACATCGGGACCGCGACGCAACCGGTGCAGCTGGATAGGATTCAGCCGCCGGGCAAAAAGATGATGAATGCGGCCGATTGGGCGCGTGGATTAGGAAAGAACGCAGAGGTGAGGTTCCAGTGACTGGTGGATTCCGCTCCCGCAGTAAGTCCGGCGACAAGGCGCCGGAGGCTACACAACACGGCAAGAACGGCGCGCCCCAGCGCGGCGGTGGGCAGCGAGGCAATGCGCAGCGTGGCCAAGACAATCGCGGCCAAGCTCAGCGTGGATCCGCACAGCGTGGTCGCGGCATGCAGGACCAGCGCAACCGCGACCACCGGGATAACCGAGGAAACCGAGGTGATCGGAATGCGGGCACAAAGAACACGGGCGCGGGGAAAACACTGGTGCAGGCCGCCATCGACCAGGGCGTGGATCCGGCCCGCGCCGTTGCCTTCGATGTGGTGCGCCGGGTAAGCGAAGAGGATGCGTTTGCCAACCTTGTCCTGCCCAAGGCGCTGCGCAAGCAGAAACTTACTGGCCGCGATGCCGCATTTGCCACGGAGATTACCTATGGCACCCTGCGCACCTTGGGCGTGCTCGATGCGGTAATCGCGCAGTGCTCCTCGCGCGAGTTGGAGGCAATCTCGCCGGTGGTCATCGATGCCCTGCGCCTGGGCACCTACCAGGTGCTCTATACGCGCGTGGAATCCCACGCTGCGGTAGATACCTCCGTCCGGCTCGTCGTGGCGGGCGGGGAGGAAAAAGCCAAAGGGTTTGCCAATGGCATTTTGCGCACCATTACCCGCACGCCGCCGAATGAGTGGCTCAAGCGCCTTGCCCCAGAAGGTGAGATTGCGGGCCTGGCCTTTAGGCATGCGCACCCAACGTGGATCGCGGAGTCTTTTGCCCGCGTTGTCGACCCCGAGGAATTGCCGGCTGTCCTAGCGGCGGATTCCGAGCGCCCGAGCGTGCACCTGGTGGCGCGGCCGGGCGAAATTTCCGCCGAGGAACTGGCACTGATTACCGGAAACGAAGAAGGTACCTACTCGCCCTACGCGGTGTATATGGATTCCGGGGACCCAGGCCAATTGGAACCGGTCCAGCAGGGCATGGCCGCGGTGCAGGATGAAGGCTCGCAGCTTATCGCCCGCGCGGTCTGCGAGGTGCCCGTCAGCGGTACCGACCAGGGCCGCTGGCTCGACCTATGCGCGGGCCCGGGTGGCAAGGCGGCCCTGATGGGGGCCTTGGCGCGCATCGAGTCCGCGCACGTTGATGCCGTGGAAGTATCACCGCACCGCGCGAAACTGATTGAAAAGACCGTGCAAGGGCTGCCGGTGACCGTCCACGTGGCCGATGGCCGCAACCCGCAGGTGGGCTCGGGATTCGATCGCATCTTGGTGGACGCGCCGTGTTCAGGGCTGGGCGCTTTGCGGCGCCGCCCAGAGGCACGCTGGCGGAAATCTGAAGCCGATATTGCCGAGCTTTCGACACTTCAATTCGAGCTATTGTCCTCTGCTCTCAAGCTCGTGCGGCCGGGCGGGGTCGTGGTGTATTCCACGTGTTCGCCGGACCTGCGCGAAACCCGTGACATCGTCGACCAAGCGGTAGAAAAGCTGGGCGCGCAGGAGCTAGATGCGCGGGAATTTATCCCAGATATGGGCAATGTGGGCAAAGAAAAATCCGTCCAAATGTGGCCGCACCGCCACGGGACCGATGCCATGTTCATGGCGGTATTGCGGCGCGGCGATGAGGAAGGGCGCTAGGATTAAAGGTATGCCTGCACCACTTATTTCTCCGTCAATTTTGGCTGCTGACTTCGCGCGGCTAGGTGAACAACTAGAGGCCATCTCGAATGCCGATTGGATCCATGTAGACATCATGGACGGGCACTTTGTGCCCAATCTTTCCTTCGGTCCGGATATTACGGCCACGGTGAAAAGGTCCACGGATAAGCCGCTTGACGTGCACCTGATGATTGAGGAGCCGGCGAAATGGGTGGAGACCTATATCAAGGCCGGTGCCACCACCATCATTTTTCATGTGGAAGCGGTTGAGAGTGAGGTAGCCGCGGTGGAATTGGCAGAAAAAATCCGGGATTTGGGCGCGCGTGCGGCCTTTTCCATCAAGCCGGATACGCCCATTGAGCCGTGGCTGGATAAGCTGCACCATTTTGATGAGGTGCTGGTCATGTCCGTGGAACCAGGTTTCGGCGGGCAGAAATTTATGCCCGCCATGCTGGAGAAGGTCCGCGCCCTGCGCGAGAGCATTGACCAGCAGAACCTGGATACCGTCATTGAAATCGATGGCGGCATCGATCCGGAAACCATTGGCTTGGCCGCGGAGGCCGGGTGCGATTCCTTCGTGGCGGGTTCGGCCGTATTCAAAAGCGATGATCCAGCGCAGGCGGTGGAAGAACTGCGCGCGCTTGCAGCACGGTCATAATGGCCGGCGCGATGGATGCAACGAATATTTCCGGAGCTTTGGTTCAGGCCATGCAGGCCGGCGCGGCGGTGCGCGGTACCACAAGCCCCAATCCACCCGTAGGCGCGGTGATTTTATCCGCAACCGGTGACGTTGTGGGGCGCGGTGCGACCCAGCCGGTGGGCGGTGCTCACGCGGAAGTCATGGCGCTGCGCGCGGCCGGCGAGAAAGCCCGCGGCGGTACGGCCGTTGTTACCCTGGAGCCCTGCGCGCATACGGGAAGGACGGGGCCTTGCGCTACGGCGCTTATCGATGCCGGAATTGCTCGCGTGTTCTACCTCCATCCCGATCCGACGCCCCAAGCAGGCGGCGGCGCGCAGGCCTTGGCCGCAGCCGGGGTAGAAGTGGGCCGGCTCACCGCGCCGGATGGCGTCGAAGACGCGGTGCGTGCTTGGTTGCGCGCGGTAAAGCTGCAGCGCCCGCACGTGACCCTGAAATTCGCACAGACCTTGGATGGGTTTACCGCTGCGGCCGATGGCACGAGCCAATGGATCACCAGCCCCGAGGCCCGCGAGTGGGTCCATGCCGATAGGGCGCGGCGCGATGCCATCATCATCGGCACTGGCACTGCGCTTGCCGATAACCCCTCGCTTACCGCACGTTGTAGCGATGGGCGTTTGCGGGAGCACCAGCCGCGCCGCGTGGTCATCGGCAAGCGCGATCTCCAAGCCGCGGGGGAGAAGGCCTCTCACCTGCAGCAGCTGGGATTTGAGCAATATGACACCATCGAGGGCGCGCTCGACGAGCTGTATACCAGCGGCGCCCGCGACGTCTTGGTGGAAGGTGGGGCGGGACTGGCCCAGAGCTTCATCGAGGCCGGTGTCGTGGACGCGCTGGCGGCGTATATTGCCCCCATCCTGCTCGGCCAAGGGCGCGGAATTCTGGCGAATGCGGTGGCGCATACGCTTGCCGATGCCCCACGTTTTACCACCGTGCGCACCACCAGCCTCGGGCCCGATGTCCTCGTCGAATACGAGGCGCGGAACGAGCGTTAAAAGATTAGATACTTAAGAGACAAATACAAGGGGTTTCATTGTTTACAGGGCTAGTACAAGAACTCGGCACGGTAGCCGCGCTCGAGCAACAGGCGGATGCGCTGCGGCTGAGCATTCGCGCGCCGCAGACGGTGAGTGACGCGCGCCTAGGGGATTCCATCGCCATCAATGGCGTGTGCCTTACCATCGCGGAATTGGATGGGGATATTTTCTGCGCTGATGTGATGCAAGAGTCATTGGACCGGACGGGACTCGGTCAGCTGAAAGAGGGCGCGCGGGTGAACGTTGAGTCGGCATTGCTGCCGACCACGCGGCTGGGTGGACACATGATGCAGGGCCATGTCGATGACACGGCGCGCTTGGTCTCGCGCGAGCACTCGGAGCACTGGGACGTGCTGCGCTTTAGCTTGCCCCGCGATCTTGCTCGGTACGTCGTGGAAAAGGGCTCCATCGCGGTCAACGGCACGTCCTTGACCGTCAGCGCCGTAGGCGAAGATTGGTTCGAGGTCTCCCTCATCCCAACCACCTTGCGGGAGACGACGCACGGTGAATCCAAGGTTGGCGATATCGTAAACCTCGAGGTGGATGTGCTGGCGAAGTACGTGGAAAAGATGCTTCACCCCGAATCCGGAAGTGCTCAAGCAAAGGACTAGACTGCTAGGTTATGTTCGCGACTGAAGAGAGCATCCATTTTGATGCCATCGATCACGCCATTGCGGAGATTGCCGCCGGCAAGCCGGTCATCGTCATGGATGATGAAGGACGGGAAAACGAAGGGGATCTGATCTTTGCCGCGGAGCTGGCAACCCCGGAACTGGTCGCGTTTATGGTGCGGTATTCCTCCGGATACGTGTGCGCCTCGCTATTGCCGGAAGATTGCCAGCGGCTCGATTTGCCGCCGATGATGGCGCAGAATCAGGACGTGCGCCAGACCGCTTATACGGTCACCGTGGATGCGGCAACGGGCTCTACCGGAATTTCTGCGGCCTCCCGCGCGGAAACCATCCGCCGCTTGGCGGATCCTTCGACCCGGTCCAGCGACTTTACCCGGCCAGGACACGTCGTTCCCCTGCGCGCACGGCCCGGTGGGGTGCTGGAGCGCGATGGGCACACGGAAGCCGCCGTCGATTTGGCGCGCCTTGCTGGCCTTCGTCCTGCGGGCGTGCTGTGTGAAGTCGTATCAGAAGAAGACCCGACGGATATGGCCCGCGGGCCGGAGCTGCGCCGCTTTGCCGATAAGCACGGCCTCGCCCTGATTTCTATCGCGCAGCTCATCGAGTGGCGCCGCCACCATGAGGTGCAAACCCAGCGCGCGGTGGAAACCCGCTTGCCCACCGAGTATGGCGAATTCACCGCGATTGGTTACCGCCATGACCTCGATGGCCAAGAGCACATCGCCTTGATCGCCGGCGATCCCGCGCAGCTTCGCGGCGCCCGCGATGTTGTGGTGCGCGTGCATTCCGAGTGCCTGACCGGAGACGTCTTTGGCTCGCGCCGCTGCGATTGCGGCCCCCAATTGCAGGAATCCCTGCGCAAGGTGCAGGAAGCCGGCAGCGGGGTGGTAATTTACCTGCGCGGCCACGAGGGCCGCGGGATCGGGTTGGTGCACAAGCTGCAGGCGTACCGGCTCCAGGACGAGGGCTGGGATACAGTCGATGCCAACCTGGAACAAGGGCTGCCCGAAGACGCCCGCGAGTATTCCGTGGCCGGCCAGATCCTGAAGGACCTTGGGGTGGAATCGGCGCAGCTGTTGACCAATAACCCACACAAGGGCGAAGGCCTTGCCGGCTTTGGTATCGAGGTCAGCCGGCACACCCCGCTGACCATCGCGGCAAATGCCGATAATATTCGGTATTTGCGGACTAAACGCGACCGCATGGGCCACAATCTTCCGCAGGTGGCACAGTGGGACGCGCAGCACGAAGGAGAATTAGGCAAATGAGTAAAGAAGGATTACCGGCTATCGCGCAGGTAGATGCGCGCGGCCTGCGCGTCGCGGTGGTGACCGCGACGTGGAACGAAGAGGTCTGCGATCAGTTGCACCAACAAGCGGTGGACACTGCGCGTGCTAATGGGGCAGAGGTCGCGGAGTTCCGCGTCGTCGGCTCCCTGGAACTGGGCGTGGTTGTCCAAGCAGCCGCGCGGAAATTCGATGCCGTCGTTGCCTTGGGCTGCGTCATCCGTGGCGGTACTCCGCACTTCGATTATGTCTGCGATTCCGTCACCCAAGCTCTCACGCGCATCTCCTTGGATGAATCGACGCCGATTGGCAATGGGGTATTGACGGTCAATGACCAGCAGCAGGCCATCGATCGCGCAGGTTTTCCTGACTCGGCGGAAAACAAGGGCGCAGAATCCATGATTGCGGCTTTAGATACCGCGCTGCAATTGCGTAGACTAAACGCAGATTAAAGGCAGGCAGGACTTCCGGAGGAGTAAAGCACATGAATGAGGCCGCAGCCTCGAATGAATCCCACCCGCGCCGCTCTCTCAGCGATGCAGAGGTATTGGCCTATACCAGCGCGGATCCCTTCGCACGGACCACGTCGAAGCCGTGGGAATATACCGCTAAGTCCCCGTTCTTGCGCAAGATCGCCATCGGCTGGGTCATCCTAGTCATGGCCATCCATATTTTCATGGGTGTCACGCTCGATATCTCCTTTACCGGCGCGCACGTGACCACCATCGATAAATTCGCTTTCCCCGGTGTGGGCGTAGTCATTTCCATCTTGTCCTGGATTGCGCTGAACCGGCCGCGGTTGCAGGCCAATGAGGATGGGGTAGAGGTCCGCAATATCATCGGCACGCGCTTTTACCCGTGGCAGGTGGTCTACGGGCTGTCTTTCCCCGTCGGCCAGCGCATGGCCCGCCTTGAGCTGCCAGAGTTTGAGGCCGTGCCCGTGTGGGCATTGCAATCCGGCGATAAGGATACCGTGATCACAAAAGTCCGTGACTTCCGCGATCTGGAAGCCAAATACATGCCGCAGGATTAAGCATTGGCAGATCCAACAACCTATCGCCCCGCCCCGGGAACCATTCCGACGGAGCCGGGTGTCTATAAGTTCCGCGATGAGAACCGGCGCGTCATTTACGTAGGCAAGGCCAAAAACCTGCGGGCGCGCTTGTCCAATTATTTCCAAGACATTACGCAGCTGCACCCGCGCACGCGGCAGATGGTGCTGACCGCCAGCTCCGTGGAGTGGACGGTTGTTGCCAGCGAAGTTGAAGCCCTGCAGCTGGAATATACCTGGATTAAGCGGTTCGACCCGCACTTCAACGTCATGTACCGCGATGACAAGACGTATCCCATGCTTGCCGTCTCGGTGGGAGAGGTTGTCCCGCGCGCCTTTTTCTACCGCGGCCCCCGCCGTAAGGGGGTGCGCTACTTCGGGCCCTATTCCCATGCATGGGCGGTGCGCGAAAGCCTGGATCTACTCACCCGCGTCTTTCCCATGCGCACCTGTTCAAAGGGTGTATATAACCGGCATGAGCGGCTGGGGCGGCCGTGCCTTTTGGGCTACATCGGCAAGTGCGATGCGCCCTGTATCGGGCGGGTAAGCAAGGAAGAACACCGCGAGACCGTCAATGAGTTGGTCTCGTTCATGAACGGCAACACGGCGGGCGTTAGGCGCAAGCTGGTCAAGGACATGGAGGCTGCCGCCGAAAACCTGGAATTTGAGCGCGCGGCGCGGCTGCGCGATGACCTTGGGGCCATCGATAAGATTATGGAGCAACAAGCGGTTGTCTTCGCCGATGGCACCGATGCCGATCTGATTGCGTTTAATTCCGATGAATTAGAAGCCGCCGTCCAAATCTTTCACGTCCGCGGCGGCAGGATCCGCGGCCAGCGCGGCTGGGTCGTTGAACGCGCCGGCGACCAGGCAACCTCTGAGCCCATTGAGGAGGGCCAACCCGATCCCGCCTTGCCCGCCCTGGTGCAAAACTTCCTCATCCAATTTTACTCGGATGCCGTGGAGCGCGAAGAACAAGAAGCCCGCGAAGATGCGGCTTTAGCTGCGGATGTGCCACGGCGCGGGGTGGACCAGGAATCGCACATGGAACAGCGCCACGTCCACGTCATCCCGCGCGAGATTCTGGTCCAGGCCATGCCGGAGGAATCCGAACAAGTGGTGTCCCTCTTGGAAGACCTGCGTGGTGCGCGCGTCGATCTCCGCGTTCCCCAACGCGGCGATAAACGCTCCCTTATGGATACCGTGGAGAAGAACGCCAAGGAGCAGCTGCGCCAGCACAAGCTGAAGCGCGTGGGCGACCTCACCGCGCGGTCTGCGGCGCTGCAGGATATCCAGGATGCTTTGGGAATGGACCAAGCGCCGCTGCGCATTGAGTGCACCGATATTTCGCATATCCAAGGCACCGATGTCGTCGCCTCCCTGGTGGTTTTTGAAGACGGTATCCCGAAGAAATCCGATTACCGGCGCTACCGCATCAAGGAAGCCGCCGGCGACGGGCATTCCAATGACGTCGGCTCCATTGCAGAAATCACGCGGCGCCGGTTTAAGCGCCACAACCAAGATAAGTTGGCGAACCCAGACGAGGAAAAGGAAGAGTCTTCGTTCGCGGAAGAAAAGGTGGCGGAAGAATCCGCCGAGGCAGGCCGCCGCTTTGCCTATCCTCCTCAGTTGTTCATCGTGGACGGCGGCGCGCCCCAGGTGGCCGCGGCGCAAGAGGTATTCGATGAACTGGGCATTGTCGATGTCACCCTCGTGGGGCTGGCCAAGCGCTTGGAAGAAATTTGGGTGCCAGGCGATAATGAACCGGTGATTTTGCCGCGCAATTCCCAGGCCCTGTTCTTGCTGCAGCAGATTCGCGATGAGGCGCACCGCTTTGCCATTACCTACCACCGGCAACAACGGTCTAAGCGCATGCGCTCTTCGGCGCTCGATGCAATTCCTGGTCTCGGTCCACAGCGCCGGACGGATTTGGTCAAGCATTTTGGCTCCGTCAAAAAGCTCAAGGCTGCTTCGGTGGATGAGCTCTGCGAGGTCAACGGCTTCGGGCCGAAGCTGGCTCAGACCGTCTACGATAAGTTGCACGACGCACAGTAAATAAGCAGCATTCTGGCAGAAGTGTAGAGCGCGAAAACGCTAGACTGGTGTGCATGACGCACTTCGAGACTCCGCCCATCTTGATTACCGGCATGTCCGGCGGCGGGTTGAGTTCCGCCGCCAAGGTTTTTGAGGATAAGGGCTACTACGTGGCGCATAATATCCCGCCGCGCGCCATCGTGGACCTGTGGAAATTGTGCAACCAGGAAGAAACGCCCGTTGAAAAGGTTGCGGCGGTAACGGACGTGCGTTCCCGCATGTTTCCGGGGTCCCTCATGGAGACCATCGATGAGCTAACGGCATTGGGTATGAAGCCCACCGTGCTCTTCCTCGATGCCCGCGATGATGTGCTCATCCGTCGCTTCGACTCTGTGCGGCGCACCCACCCCTTGCAGGGCGAAGATACCTTGAAGGTGGGCATTCAACGCGAACGCCAAGCGGTGGCGGAGATTCGGGATCGCTCCGATATCATCATCGATTCCACGAACCTCTCGATTCATGACTTGCGCCGGGCTATCGAAGCTGCATTTGGCGAATTTCAGAATACGAACCAGCACGTCACGGTGGAATCCTTCGGATTTAAAAACGGTTCCCCGCGCGATGCCGACATCGTTGTCGACGTACGCTTTTTGCCCAATCCCTACTGGATTCCGGAGCTGCGCGGCTGCCGCGGTACGGATGCGCCTGTGGCCGATTATGTCCTGTCGCAACCGGCCGCCCAGAAATTTGTGGATAATTTTGTCGCCATGTTTTCCACCATGCTCGAGGGATACCGGCACGAGGGCAAGAACTTCATCACCGTGGGCGTCGGCTGTACCGGCGGGCATCACCGCTCGGTTGCGGTAGCTGAGGACATCGCCAAGCGCCTGCGCGCCAATGACACCCTTGACGTCAGCATTTTGCACCGGGATATCGCCCGCAATTAGGGCTGAGGAGCATTAAAAACTGTATGGAACACCCTTCTCATATGGTCTGCCTTGGCGGCGGCCATGGTCTTTATCAAACCCTTTTATCCGCGCGGCGCAGCAATGCAGCGGATATTTCTGCCATCGTGACGGTTGCCGATGATGGCGGATCTTCGGGGCGCCTGCGCCGGGAATTGGATATCATTCCACCCGGTGACCTGCGCATGGCTTTGGCGGCGCTAGCCGATGACAATCGGATAGGCGAGCTGTGGGGCAAGACCCTCCAGCATCGCTTTGGCGGCAATGGCGCTATGGCAGGCCATGCCGTGGGCAACCTCATGATCGCCGGTTTGACCGGGGTTTTGGGCGATTACCAGGCCGCCTTGGACGCGGTGGCGGAGCTTACCCACTCGCACGGGCGGGTCATCCCCGTGGTCCCGCATCCCCTAGAAATTGAGGCCGATGTCTCAGGGCTTGACGATGACCCCCGGGTCATGCGCCAGGTCCGCGGCCAGGTCGCGGTGGCATCGACGCCGGGGCATGTGCGGCGCGTGCGAATCCTGCCTGAAGCCCCACAAGCCAATCCCGCCGCGCTGGAGGCCATTAGACAAGCTGATCTTATTACCATCGGTCCGGGATCCTGGTTTAGCTCCGTGCTGCCACATACGTTGGTGCCAGAGATCGTCCAGGCCATTTCTGAATCCAATGCCTTGCGCGTCGTCATGCTCAACCTGTCGGCCGAACCGGGAGAAACCCAAGGCTTTTCTGCGGAGCGCCACGTGCACGTTCTTGCCCGTCACGCACCGAATTTGCGCATCGATCGCATCGTGGTGGATGCGGCAGCGCTGCCGAATGAGAGCGAACGGGTTTATGTGCAGCGCGCCGCGCAAGCCTTGGGGGCGCGCGCGGTATTTGCGGATGTCAGCATTCAGGATGACAATGGACAGCGATTGATGAAACACGATCCAGACAAACTTTCTTCTGTCATCGTGGATCTTTATAACGAGTACCGGCGGGCCTAATTAAAATCAGGCCAGCCAGTCCTCAATGCGCGGGGCACGGTAAAATAAGAAAATTCAGTTTCCCACGCAGTAGTTGGTGTGCGTGGGGCCGTGCATTGCACAAGCGTCATTCGTGACTGTGACAGAGAAATGGGGCGAACTAGGTGACCACACCGTTGACCGAACAGGTCAAAGAAGAACTAGCGGCGGTAGGCGTAACCCGTCAGTCCGCGCGCGCAGCGGAGCTCGCATCGATTCTGCGCTTTGCCGGAGAGGTAGACGTCTCTGGGGACAGCATGGCCTATGAGCTCGAGCTCGATAACCAGGCTATTGCGCAGCGCATCCTCGTGGCTTTGGACGAGCTCTACGGGATCGAAGCGGAAAGCCATGTTGTTGGCCCTGCGGGGACGGCGAAGAAATCCCGCGTCATCGTGCGCATCACCAAAGGAGCGAAGGAGCTAACCCGCCGCCTGGGCCTGATCACCCGTTCCGGTCACGCCGTGGTGGGGCTTCCCCCGCAGGTCATTTCCGGCACGGTGGCAGATAGCGAGGCCGCGTGGAGGGGTGCCTTCCTTGCCCACGGCAGCCTGACGGAGCCAGGGCGTTCTTCGGCGCTGGAAGTAACCTGCCCCTGCCAAGAGGCCGCGTTGGCACTCGTGGGCTGCGCGCGGCGCCTGGGGATTTCCGCGAAGACAAAAGAGACCCGCGGCGAGGATCGGGTCGTTGTTCGCGACGGCGATGCCATTGGCGCGCTGCTGACCCGCATGGGCGCTCAGGTGACCCGCTTGTCTTGGGAAAAGAAGCGGGTAAAGCGCGAAGCGCACGATACATCGCGCCGGTTGGATAACTTTGATGATGCCAACCTGCGCCGTTCCGCACGGGCCGCCGTGACCGCCGCGGCGCGCGTGGATAGGGCGATGGAAATCTTGGGTGATGACGTTCCCGAGCACCTGGCCGATGCCGGCCGCCTGCGCGTGCAGCACCGCGAGGCCTCCTTGGAGGAGCTCGGCCGGCTGGCGGATCCGCCCATGACCAAGGATGCGGTGGCCGGGCGCATTCGGCGCCTATTGTCCATGGCGGATAAGCGGGCCGAAGAACTGGATATCCCCGATACTAACGAGTCCATCTCGGACGATCTTTTTGGTGACTCTTAGGCGCTGGGTACGATTGGCTCCGGCTCTTTGAACCACGAAAGGCGGGAAGGAGACAGCACTGAGGTGCTTGTCCTTCCCGCCTTGTGTTGTGCCGCGGCCCAGCACCGAGGATGATTTGGTGCTAGGCGGGGGCAGGGGCTTAAAGCCGGTGGCGGCCTAAGCTTTATGGGACCGCCTTATGGGACCAAGAAGCCCAAGACGTTGGTCATCAAGAAGACGATGACACAGACAACGGCCAAGAACGCGATGGAGTAGCCCACGACGTTCTTCAAGATGACGGATTCCTTGCCCTCCATGGATACGGCGGTTGCCGCAATGGCCAGGGACTGTGGCGAAATCATCTTACCCACAACACCACCGGCGGTATTGGCGGCCAGCATGAGGTCAGGGTTGACGCCAATGCGGTCAGCGGCGGCGACCTGGAGGTTGCCAAAGAGCGCGTTCGCGGAGGTATCGGAGCCGGTCACCGCGGTACCGATCCAGCCCAGCACGGGAGCGAAGAGAGCGAAGATGGAACCGGCGGAAGATACGAATTCACCGATGGCGATGGTCTGACCCGAGTAGTTCATCGTGTAGGCCAAAGCGAGGACCAAGACAATGGTCAGTCCGGAGAACTTCATGCGGTTGGCAACTTCACCAAAAGCTTGCACGGGTTGGGCGAAGCTGAGCTTGTAGCGGCCGTTTTCGTTGCAGAAGTGATAAACAATGGCCACGATAATGCCGGAGAGCAAGAGCAAGGTACCGGGGTTGCCAAAGACATTGAAGCTAAAGCTGGTGTCCATGGCCTCGCCGTTGGTGCCGATGACGGTGCCATCCAGCAGCGGCCACGCGAACTTCAGCTTCCAGAAGCCGAAGATCGCCGGTGCTGCGGTCGCGATGGCAAATACGGCGGTAACGACGGCGTAGGGCAGCAGGGCCATCCAGATGCGGCGGCCATTGAGGTCGGTCGACGTTTCTGCGGCGGGCAGCTCCATGCGCTCGCGCAGCTGCGCGACGCCGCGTGGCTTCCAGACGCGGAGGAAGATGAAGGCGGCACCCAGGGAGACGATGCAGGCAATAACGTTGGTGAGCTGGTAAGCAAAGAAGGTGGCGGTCAGCCACTGTGCGGCGGCAAAGGAAATGCCGATGACCGCGGCGGCGGGCGCCGTTTCCTTCACGCCGCGCATGCCGTCCAGGATGAATGCGATGAGGAACGGAACAATCGCGGCAATGACCAAGACCTGCAGGGCGATAAGGCCGGCGATATCTTGGGTTTGCTCGGCGGTACGTCCGCCAACCTCACCGGCGGTGGTGACCGGAATACCAACCGCGCCGAATGCCACCGGAGCGGTATTGGCAATAAGAACGACCGTCGCAGCGCGCAGCGGCTTGACGCCGAGCGCCATAATCATGGTGGCGGTGATGGCCACCGGGGCGCCGAAACCCGCAAGGGCTTCAAGGAGGCCACCGAAACAGAAGGCGATGAGCATCGACTGGATGCGGATATCGCCATCGCCTAAGAGGTCGAAGGTCTTACGCAAATCTTCGAAGCGGCCCGAGGCGACCGTGATTTCGTAAAACCAAATCGCCGTAATAATGACCCAAACAATGGGCAGGAGGCCGAAGAGCCCACCGCGGACCGCGGAGGACAGTGCCATATCCACGGGCATCGAAAAGGCAACTATGGCCAGGATGATGGAGGTCGCAAGGGCAACGGCTCCTGAAGTATGTGCACGGGCTTTAAAGCCCATCAACATAATGAAGAAAGCCACGAGGGGGAGAATTGCCACGAGCGCGGTGAGCCCAAGACTGTCTCCCACAACAGAGGTATTTATCTCAAACATTGAGTATCCTCGATTCTAACGGGGGTACTATCGCAGGCGCATTCGGTCTGCGGGGGACTTAAATTAGTTGCCCACGCGTTTCAGGCGAGAGCTAGCGCCGAGCGAATGCCCGAGTGCTACCTGGAACACAGTGAGTTAGCGTAAGCATATCGCGTCATAAACGCGGTCGTGTGATTTGGCCCAAGTTAATTTATGTCACCGTCTCTGTGGGGAGTCAGTGTGCGAGCAGGCAGCGGAATACTCCGTACAGTGATATATCACACATTAATGGTGTAAAGTCCACAAGAACCAACTTAAACGGGCTTGAACTGCCGGATAATTTGGGAGAAACAAAAATACTCGGGAAGATTGTACGCCTAGATCGGAAAACTTTCAGATACTTTTCTGGCAGCCTTGCAGCCCACTGCACGCGCTATAAAGGCTCTGTAGTATTGCGGTTGTTGGGCAAAGCCTCGGGCACCTTACTCACCCAGAGCAGTAAAGTACTCGAAGGACCCGCGGTAGGCCCATAGAAATTATTACTCGACTTTTTGAGGAGATTTACAGTGACTACCCGCGTAGGCATTAACGGCTTTGGCCGCATTGGTCGTAACTTCTTCCACGCAGTTAACCGGACCGACAACGACCTTGAGATCGTTGCCGTCAACGACCTGACCGATAACCAGACTCTCTCTAACCTGTTGAAGTACGACTCTGTACTGGGGCGCTTCGACGGCGAGATTACCTACGACGATGACTCCATCACCGTCAACGGCAACCGCATCCAGGTCTTCAACGAGAAGGATCCGAAGAACCTGAAGTGGGGCGAGCTGGACGTGGACCTTGTTATCGAGTCCACCGGCCTGTTCACCAACGGCAACGACGCAAAGGCTCACATTGAGGCCGGCGCCAAGAAGGTCATCATCTCTGCTCCGGGCAAGGAAGTTGACGCAACTTTCGTCTACGGTGTTAACTCCGACACTTACGACCCAGCTAACCACGACGTTATTTCCGCAGCTTCCTGCACCACCAACTGCCTGGCTCCTATGGCCAAGGTCTTGAATGATAAGTTCGGTGTGGAAAAGGGCCTGATGACCACCGTTCACGCTTATACCGGTGACCAGCGCCTGCAGGACGCTCCTCACAAGGACCTGCGCCGCGCCCGCGCCGCAGCGGTCAACCTGGTTCCTACCTCCACCGGTGCAGCTAAGGCCGTCTCCTTGGTCCTGCCTGAGCTGGAAGGCAAGCTGGACGGCTACGCAATGCGCGTTCCGGTCATCACCGGTTCCGCAACGGACCTGACCTTCACCGCTTCCCGCGACGTCACCGTTGAGGAGATCAACGCCGCACTCAAGGAAGCAGCTGAAGGCGAGCTGAAGGACACCCTCGCATACACCGAGGATCCCCTGGTTTCCACCGACATCGTCACCTCCCCGCACGGCTGCATCTTCGATGCCGGCATGACCAAGGTCTCCAACGGCAACCTGGTCAAGGTGCTGGGTTGGTACGACAACGAGTGGGGCTACACCTCCCAGCTCGTCCGTATGACCAACTTGGTTGCAGAAAAGCTCTAAAGTTCTAATACAGAGCAGCCCTTAATGCGATACCGGCCACAACGAACGCCCCTGACGGCACGACGTTGTGGCCGGTATCCTTTTATGTAGGAACCTCAACTGCAGAGTTCACTTTAAAAGGAGTAACACATGGCTTTTAAGACCCTAGATAACCTGCTAGAAGAAGGCGTAGAGGACCGCCACATTCTGGTTCGTTCTGACTTCAACGTGCCGCTGGATGATGATGGAAATATCACCGATCCCGGCCGCATTACCGCATCTCTTCCCACCATCAAGGCTCTTGTCGATGGCGGCGCGAAGGTCATCCTTTCCGCACACCTCGGCCGCCCCAAGGGTGAGGTAAATTCCAAGTACTCCCTGGCTCCGGTCGCAGAAGCGCTGTCTGAGGCCCTAGGCCAGTACGTTGCCTTGGCCAACGACGTCACCGGCGAAGACGCCCACGAGCGCGCCAACGGACTAAATAGCGGCGATGTCATGCTGGTAGAAAATGTCCGCTTTGACCCACGCGAGACCTCTAAGGATGAGGCAGAGCGCGGCGAATTCGCCGACGAGCTCGTCGCCCTGGCTGCCGATAACGGCGCCTTCGTCTCCGACGGCTTCGGCGTTGTTCACCGCGCACAGACGTCTGTGTATGACGTCGCCAAGCGCCTGCCCGCCTACGCCGGCAAGCTGGTGGAAAAGGAATTGGACGTATTGTCCACCGTGGCCAAGGATCCAGCGCACCCTTACGTCGTCGTTCTGGGCGGTGCAAAGGTTTCCGACAAGCTCGGTGTTATCGAAGCCCTTGCCGGAAAGGCCGACAAGATCATCATCGGCGGTGGCATGTGCTACACCCTTCTGGCCGCTAAGGGCTACAACGTTCAGGAGTCTTTGCTGCAAGAGGACCAGATCGAAAACTGCAAGAGCCTGCTGGAGCGCTTCGGCGACAAGATCGTCCTTCCGGTAGACCTCACCGCCGCCAGCGAGTTCGCCGCAGACGCTGAGACCAAGGTTGTTGAGCTCGATGGCATCCCTGAGGGCTGGATGTCCCTGGACATCGGACCCAAGTCCGTCGAGAAATTTGCCGACGTACTGGCAGATTCCAAGACCGTATTCTGGAACGGCCCCATGGGCGTATTCGAAATGGAAGCCTTCTCCAAGGGCACCGCTGGGGTGGCGCAGGCGATTATCGATGCCACCTCCTCCAACGGTTCCTTCTCCGTCGTCGGCGGCGGCGACTCCGCAGCCTCCGTGCGCACCCTGGGCCTCGACGAGGATGGCTTTAGCCACATCTCCACCGGCGGCGGCGCATCCCTCGAATATCTCGAGGACAAGGAGCTGCCGGGCGTTTCCGTGCTCGAGGCATAAACCGCCTGAACTAGCTCAATATAGGCGTACACAGAAAGGATCAATCATGGCACGTACACCACTTATTGCTGGCAACTGGAAGATGAACCTCGATCACATCGAGGCCATCGGTTCCGTTCAAAAGTTTGCCTTCTCCCTGCCGGAGGATTACTACGATAAGGTCGATGTAGCCTACATGGTTCCATTTACCGATATCCGCACCATTCAGACCCTCGTTGAGGGCGATAAGCTGAAGATCACCTACGGTGCGCAGGACATCTCCAAGCACGAATCCGGCGCCTACACCGGTGAGGTATCCGGTCAGATGCTGAGCAAACTGGGCTGCAGCTGGGCAGTCGTCGGCCACTCCGAGCGCCGCGAATACCACGGCGAAACCGACCAGCTGGTCGCTGAGAAGGCCGCAGCGGCCCTGGAGAATGGCATCAGCCCCATCGTCTGCGTGGGCGAGCCGCTCGACGTGCGCGAGGCCGGAACCCACGTTGACTACGTGGTAAACCAGACCCGTGATTCCCTGCAGAGCCTGAGCGCCGAGCAGCTATCCAAGACGGTTATCGCCTACGAGCCCGTGTGGGCCATCGGCACCGGCAAGGTTGCCTCCGCTGATGACGCGCAGGAAGTCTGCGCTGCAATCCGCGGCTTGGTCAAGGAGCTGGCAGGCGACGAGGTCGCCGAGGGCATCCGCATCCTGTACGGCGGTTCCGTGAAGGTTGACTCCGTTGCTGATATCGTCAGCAAGCCCGACGTGGACGGTGGCCTGATTGGCGGTGCTTCCTTGGTAGGAGAGGACTTTGCCAAGTTGGCCGCCAATGCCGCTAATGCCGTTAGTTAACATGCGTTAACAACCATCACAAGGTCACTGTTGTGCCGCGGGTTGGGGTGAGCCCCGCCCGCGGCATGGTGTACAGTAGGCGCTTGTGATTGCTTTGCGTAGGCAAAGCCGGAAAGTACTTCGCGCCGGTGGCTAACGTGACTTTCGGTAGTACATCGAAGGTGCCACTGGGCGCACGTTGAGAAAAGGAAGAACCTCATGGTCTTAGCACTGGAAATCATTTTGCTAATTTCAGCTATTTTGATGTCCATCTTTGTGCTTTTACACAAGGGCAAAGGCGGCGGCCTGTCTAGCCTTTTCGGCGGCGGTGTGCAATCGAACCTGTCCGGTTCGACCGTGGTGGAAAAGAACCTAGACCGCTATACCGTCGTCATGGTGATTATCTGGTTGGCCTGCATCGTTGGCCTTAACCTTATCCAGGCCTACGCTTCTTAGGAAGCACGCGGCAGGCCACCGCTAACCACTAGCGGCGGCCAACCGCGCAAAACAGCGCCGGTACTTCAGTCACATAACCCTTCGTAGAGAAGGGAAAGGACCGAGGTACCGGCGTTGCTGGCTTTACAGCTCCTGGGCGGCATCGTCTGCAAGGAAGAGGATCGTTTCCTTCGTCCCTTGTGCACCAGCGGCCGGGCACTCTTCAGCGTCGACGCCGTCCACGATGCTTTTTGCGGCAGCGGCCTTTTCCTCCCCGGCGACCAAGAGCCAGACGCGCTCAGACCTATTGACCGCAGGTAACGTCAGGGTGATGCGCTCGCTGGGTGGCTTCGGCGAATCGTGTACCGGTACCGCTAGTTCTTTCTGCTCACGGACGGCAGGAGAGTGGGGGAACATGGAGTTAATGTGGCCTTCTGCACCCATGCCCAAAAGGTGGAGGTCGAAGCCTAAAGGCGCGAAGTCCTTCAACTCTGGCTCGTAGGCATTGGCGGCCGCCTCCATGGAGACCGCACCGAGGTCGAACCCGTGGATATTCTGATCTGGGATATCCACGTGATCGAGCAGCGCGGAACGCGCTTGGCCTTCGTTGGAATCTGGGTCGCTGACCGGGACATTGCGCTCATCGCCAAAGAAGATGTGCACGCGGGACCAATCGATGCGCAAGGCGGGGTAGTTCTCGCCTTGCTGCTGTGCGGCGAAGTCCAAGCGCGCGAGCTCGTGCAGCAGCCCAATTCCTGCGCCCCCGCCAGTTAGTACGACTCTTGCCACGCCGTCACCATGGAGGCCACCGTTGCCGGCCTGAATACCGGCGATGGTCTCAATGAATTTGAGTGCGGCTTGGGAAATAAGGTCATCTACATCGCTGACGCGGTGAAGCGTTACCATTCGGTATCAGAATCCTTTGCAAAGAATCGGTATGAGCAAGTGCGCTATTAAAGCTTACTGTAGTCTACTTCTCCCAGAGCACGCAGCGCCTGAGCATAAGTTTTATCGGCGTCGAGGTGCCGCAATTCCTCCGAGAGGATTTCGGTTTGCGTGCGCGGGCTCAAGCTGACCAGTGAGTCTGGCGTGCCAGGCACGCGCACCCGCACGGTGCGCTCGTCCACGACATCCACATCCACGTGGGTCGTCTCCCGGTTAAAGCGCAGGTGGGTAACCGGGAAATAGTCACTATTGGTTTCCTCGGCCATGCGCTGTACTGGGACGCTCAGGCGGTCAAGCAGCCACCCCGCAGCGAAGTTAGGTGCCGGATGCCCGGCGGGGCCGGCGACCTCTACCGATTGCACCTTTTCATGGGGATGATGGTCGAGCGCCGATGCGACGACGCCGCGCCACAAGGTGATGGAGGCCCAGGACATATCGGAATCGCCGGGGGAGTAGCCATGAGAAAGCGCGCGCAGATCCTGCTCACCCACGGTGCCTTTATGCGCCACATTCGTGATGCGGCGCTGCGCTAACTTGCCCACGGGGCTTTCGGAGGGAACCTGCGGGCACAGGTTTGGCCACCACGCGACCAGCGGGGTATCCGGCAGCAAGAGCGGTGTGAGCACGGACTCGGCTTGATCCGCGAGCGCACCGTGCAATTGCATGACGACGGTCTCGGAGGCACCGGCCTCGCCACCGACGCGGAGCTGGGCATCGAGCTGGGTATCAGAATTCGGATCTCCGGGGACCACGACGAGCACGCGGGAGGGGTGCTCATGAGAGGCATCGCGCACAGAGGAAAGGATCTGTTCCAGATCGTCGCCTTCTTGTGCCTCCACGATCAGGGTGAGCACCCGGCCGGTGGTGCGGGTGTAGTGCTCCTGGGCATCGACAAGCTTCTTGGCAATTTCACCGGTGGTGGTATTAGGCAATGGAATAATCATTGACTACGTCCCTTCTACGGGCGACGCCAGGAATGACCCCGGCGGCGCAGCATCTTATCGGCTGTGGTGGGCCCCCATGTGCCCGCCTTATAATCTTCGGGCTCGCCATGCTTGGACCAGTAATCGATGATCGGATCCAAAATCGACCACGAAAGTTCGACTTCTTCATTGGTGGGGAACAGCGATGATTCATCGAGGAGGGCATCCAAGATGAGGCGCTCATAGGCCTCGGGAGATTCCTCGGTGAATGCCTCGGCGTAGGCGAAGTCCATGTTTACATCGCGGACTTCCATGGTGGAACCAGGCACCTTTGAGCCAAAGCGCATGGTCACGCCCTCATCGGGCTGAACGCGGATAACCACGGCGTTTTGGCCAAGGGCATCGGTTTCGCCATCGACAAAAGGCTGGTTCGGCGCGGCCTTGAAGACTAAGGCGATCTCGGTGACGCGACGCCCCAGCCGCTTGCCCGTGCGCAGGTAGAAAGGCACGCCTCCCCAACGCCGCGAATTGACCTCCAACGTGCACGCCGCATAGGTCTCTGTGGTGGAGGCGGGATCGAAGCCCTCCTCCTCGCGCAAGCCCTTCACGTATTCCGAGCCCTGCCAGCCGGCGGTGTACTGACCACGGGCGGTGGTTTTATTGAGCGGATGGACCGGCTGCGTAGCGCGCAGCACCTTGACCTTTTCAGCGCGCAGCGCCTCCGGCTCGAAGGAAGAAGGCTCTTCCATTGCCACGAGGGCGAGCAGCTGCAGCAGGTGGTTCTGAATGACGTCTCGGGCCGCACCGATTCCGTCATAATAGCCAGCGCGACCGCCAAGCCCAATATCTTCGGCCATGGTGATTTGCACGTGGTCGATATAGTGCGCGTTCCACATCGGCTCAAAAATCTGGTTGGCAAACCGCAGCGCCATGATGTTTTGCACGGTCTCTTTGCCCAGGTAGTGATCGATGCGGAAGACGGCCGATTCTGGGAAGACCGCGTTGACGATCTCATTGAGCTCGCGCGCGGATTCCTGGTCGTGGCCAAAGGGCTTTTCGATGATCACTCGGCGCCACGAGTCCTCCATGGAATTGGCCATGCCCACGCGTTCCAACTGGTGGCAGATATCGGAGAAGAACTCTGGCGGCACCGAAAGGTAGTATGCCCAATTGCTTCCCGTACCGCGGGCCTTATCCAGCTCGGCCAACCGCGCAGAAAGCCTGTCAAAGCCCTCATCATCAAAGGAACCTTGCACGAACTCGATTCCTTGGGATAAGTGCTCCCACACGTCGTGGTTAAAGTCAGTGCGGGCGCCGGCTTCTACCGCGCTGCGAAAATAATCGCAGAAGTCCGCGTTATCCCAGTCCCTGCGGCCATAGCCGACGAGCGTGAAGCCAGCGGGCAAGAGACCGCGGCTGGCAAGGTCATAGATGGCCGGCAGGAGCTTTTTGAAAGCTAAATCGCCGGTCACACCAAAGATGACCATGCCCGCGGGGCCCGCGATGCGTGGCAATCGTTTATCGGCGGCATTACGCAAGGGATTGACCCAAGCGGCTGAGTCCGTCACGGATTATCCTTCCTGGAGGGAAAAGCTATGTAGTCTTTCAACTAGTGGCGGCATAATGCCCCGCCGGCTATCCGGCGGGGCTAGGACCACGGTCGTAGTTTACGCGAGTCGTTGTTTGAGGGAATCAAGGAGGTCATTCCACGCGGCGACGAACTTATCGACGCCCTCGCGCTCCAGGACTGCAAAGACATCTTCTAGGTCAATGCCCACCGATTCGAGCTGGGAGAAGACCTTCTCGGCTTCTTCGCCGGCAGTGGAGAGGGTATCGCCGTGGAAACCACCCTCCTGCAGGACCGCATCAATGGTCTTTTCCGGCATGGTATTTACCGTGTGCGGGCCAGCCAGCTCGGTCACGTACAGCGTTGCTGGGTAGTCAGGGTTCTTCACGCCGGTAGAAGCCCACAGCGGGCGCTGAATGGGCGCGCCTTCTGGGAGGCCGTTGTTGTCACCGAGCAATTCTTCCTGGAAGAGGGCGTAGGCACGCTGCGCGTTAGCGACACCGGCCTTGCCTCGCAAGGACAGGGCCTCATCGGAACCGATAGCTTCCAAGCGCTTATCCACTTCCGTATCCAGGCGGGAGACGAAGAACGATGCGACCGAGTGAATCTTGGTGACGTCCTTGCCACCCTCGGCTGCGCGCTTGAGCCCAGCCTGGAATGCGGCGATGACCTCGCGGTAGCGGGCGACCGAGAAGATCAGGGTGACGTTGACGCTGATTCCCTCTGCCAAGGCATCCTCGATAGCGGGGAGGGAGCCCTTGGTAGCCGGGACCTTGATCATCGCATTGGGGCGGTCCACCTGGTCCCACAGTTCGCGGGCCTGCTTGAGGGTTGCCGCGGCATCGTCGGAGATGCGCGGATCCACCTCGATGGATACGCGGCCATCCTGGCCGTCGGACTCGGCATAAATATCGGCAAAAAGGTCACAGGCGTTTTGTACGTCCGTAATTGCCAGGGAGTAGACGGCTTCATCGGCCGAAGCGTTCTTCTCCTTCAAGGCTGCCAGGTCTTCGTCATAGGCCGTGCCGCTGGTCATGGCGGTGGCAAAGATAGCCGGGTTGGTGGTCACACCCACGATGGACTTGGAGGAAATAATCTCCTTCAAGTTTCCAGATTCCAAGCGCTGGCGCGAGAGATCATCGAGCCACGTGGAGGTGCCCAATTGGGCAAGTTCAGAAATGTTGTTCATAGTCATTCCTTTTAGCGTCGGTGAGGTGGGCTTAGCTTTGGGCTTCGGCGATGCTTTCGCGTGCAGCATCGGCAACCGCAGCAGAGGTAAAGCCAAACTTTTCGAAGAGCTCGTCGCCGGGAGCGGAGGCCCCGTAGTGCTCTAGGGAGACGTTGCGGCCGAAAGTACCGGTGTACTTGTGCCAGGCCTGAGCGAGGCCGGCTTCGACGGAAACGCGGGCTCTCACGCTGCTGGGCAGGACCGATTCGCGGTATTCTGCGTCCTGCTCGTCGAACCACTCCAAGCACGGCGCCGATACCACGCGGGCTGCCGTGCCTTCGCTTTCGAGCTGGTTGGCTGCCTCCACCGCGAGCTGTACCTCCGAGCCAGTGGCCAGCAAGATAACATCGGGCTCGTCCTTGGAGCCTTCGACCAAGGTGTAGGCGCCGCGGCGAACGCCATCGCGTGCCTTTTCCTTGGTGCCTTCCAAAATAGGGAGGTTCTGGCGGCTAAGCGCAAGTCCCTTCGGGGCTGCCTTGTATTCCATCGCTGCGGCCCAGGCCTGTGCGGTTTCATTGGCATCGGCAGGCCGGATTACAGACAGGTTCGGAATGGCGCGCAAGGCCGACAGGGTTTCTACCGGCTGGTGGGTAGGGCCGTCTTCGCCCAAGCCAATAGAGTCGTGCGTCCACACGTAGTAAGTATCGGTAGACATCAGCGAGCCGAGGCGCACGGCTGGGTACTGATATTCGGAGAAGATCAGGAAGGTACCGCCATACACGCGGGTATTTCCGTGGAGGGCGATGCCGTTCATGATGGCGGACATCGCGTGCTCGCGGATGCCAAAGTGGAGGTTGCGGCCATAAGGCTGCGCGGACCACTTATTGGTGGTGATGTTTTCAGGACCGAAGGAATCCGCGCCCTTAATCACGGTGTTATTGGAACCCGCCAGGTCGGCCGAGCCGCCCCACATTTCCGGCAAGGCAGCAGCCAGCGCCTGGATGGTCGCCTCAGAGGCTTTACGGGTGGCAATCGCATCGCCTGGCTCCCATACGGGGAGCTCGGCATCGAAGCTCTCCGGCAATTCGCGGGCGCTCATGCGGTCAAAGAGCGCCTTATTCTCGGCGTTGTCCGCCGCCCACGCGTCGAACTTTTCTTGCCACTGCGCGTGCTTTTTGGCGCCGCGCTCGCGCAGCTTGCGGGTGTGGGCCAAGACCTCATTATCGATGTGGAAGGTTTTTTCTGGGTCGAAGCCGAGGACTTCCTTGGTGGCGGCAACTTCGTCATCGCCAAGCGCCGCGCCGTGCACGCCGCCGGTGTTCATCTTGGTCGGGGCAGGGTAGCCAATGACCGTCTTCACGCGGATGAAGGAGGGGCGCTCCGTTTCCTGCTGGGCATTGCGCACTGCCTCTTCAATGGCAACGACGTCCTCGCCGGATTCCACGGTCTGGACGTGCCAACCGTATGCCTCATAGCGCGCAGCGACGTCCTCATTGAAGGCGATATTGGTGTCATCCTCGATGGAAATGCGGTTGTCATCCCAGAAGACAATCAGGTTGCCCAGCTTCTGGGTGCCAGCCAAAGACGATGCCTCAGCGGTAACGCCTTCCTGCAGGTCGCCGTCGGAGGCAATGGTGTAGACGTAGTGATCAAAGGGGGATTGGCCGACCGGTGCCTCAGGATCGAAGAGGCCGCGCTCCTTGCGGGCGGCCATGGCCATGCCTACAGATGATGCCAGACCCTGGCCGAGTGGGCCGGTGGTGATCTCCACGCCATCGGTGTGGTGCACCTCAGGGTGGCCCGGGGTGAGAGAGCCCCAGGTGCGCAGCTGCTGGAGATCTTTCATCTCCAAGCCGAACCCACCCAAGAAAAGCTGGATGTACAGGGTCAGGGAAGAGTGGCCGACAGACAACACGAAGCGGTCGCGGCCGGCCCATTTCACGTCATTGGGGTCGTGATTGAGGACGCGCTGGTAGAGCGTATAGGCGAGGGGAGCCAGCGACATCGCCGTGCCTGGGTGCCCGGAGCCGCAGTTTTGGACGGCATCGGCAGCAAGCACGCGCACAGTGTCGACCGCGCGAGTATCGGTGTCTGTCCAGTCGTCCGGATAACGGCGCTCGACCATAGCTTGCAGGTCTGGGGACAAATTATCTTTCGACACGGTATAAGGCCTCGCTTAAATCTAGGCGTTTATTACTGAACTCCACACAGTCTAGTTACTTTTTTGACGGCGGTGCGGAATTATTGAAAGCTGCGGGGAACCGGTAAGCTGGCATGGCTAAGCGGTGTACGGCACAGCATTAGTTACTCTCTGCGTTTCCGCTGCATTGCTACGATCCATGTGTAGCGCATTTTATATGTAAGCCATAGTGTGAATTAATTCTCCGGAACTTTTGTGCCGGAGTGTGCGACCACTACACCGTGGGCATAGCGCACTGTGTAGCGTGTGTGCTGTAGATCAACGTCTGTTCAGATAGTGGAGGAATTCCTTGGAGACCATCAAGGCCTATTTTGCGCTAACGAAGCCGAGGATTATTGAACTCCTCCTCGTGGCCGCAATTCCGGCGATGCTCCAAGCGCAACGGGGCGTTGAGGCGGTTTCTGAGAATATCTGGCTCATCATTTCCACCATTTTCGGCGGATGGATGGGCGCTGCGGCCGCCCATACCTTTAATAACGTGGTCGATTATGAAATTGACCAGAAGATGCAACGCACCCGCGCGCGCCCACTTGTGCGCGCCACGATTTCGAAGCGGAACGCGGCGATCTTTGCCTGGATCATGCTCGTGGTGTCGGTGCTCTGGCTGGGAATCCTGGCCAATTCTTGGTTGGCCGCGTTCTTCGTCATCCTCACGAACTTTTTCTACGTCTTCGTCTACACCAAGTTTTTGAAGATGCGCAATGCCCAAAACATCGTGTGGGGCGGTTTAGCAGGGTGCATGCCGGCCATGGTGGGCTGGGCAGTCATCCGCGATAACGCGCCAGCGGGCGAGCCCGACCGCTGGTGGCAGGCAATAGTCCTATTCCTCATTATCTTTTTCTGGACCCCGCCACATACCTGGGCCTTGGCCATGAAATACAAGGAAGATTACCGCAAGGCCGGGGTGCCGATGCTGCCGGTCGTGGCGACGGAACAAGAAGTAACCCGCCAAATCGTGTGGTATTCCGTTGGCACGGTCATCGTCACGCTGCTGATCGTCCCCGCGGCATCGTGGATTTACCTCATTGCCGCCGTAACTTCTGGCGCGGTCTTCTTATGGCTAGCCATCCGCCTGCACCAAGGCGTAAAGAAAGGCGCAAAGGTAAAACCCATGCGCCTGTTTATCTATTCAAATAACTACCTGTCGGTACTCTTTATTGGCCTGTCCATCGATGCCGTCATAGGTTGGGAGCCAATCGGCCGGATGCTTGGTTGGTCCGCCACCCTGTTCTAAATCCCGGTAGCACGCTGAAGCGCGAGCCTTCGTGGCTCGCGCTTCTTTTTGTCTTAATCCTGCTTTACCCGCAGAACAATAGAACCGGTGGTGCTGCGCGATTGTAGGTCGCGGTGGGCCTGCTCTGCTTCTTCCAAGGGATAGGAGGCCGATACGTTGAACTTGAGGTCTCCGTCCATCACGGCCTGGACGACCGCTTGCGCGCGCATCTGGAATTCGCCCTCTTGCGCCGTCCACGCGCCGAGCGAAGGCCGGGTCAAGAAGATGGAGCCATGCTTATTGAGCAGCTGCGGATCGATGGGCTCAACAGGGCCAGAAGCGGCGCCAAAGAGTGCAACAGTGCCGCGCGGGCGAACGGCCTCGAGCGATTCGAAGAAGGTGGATTGGCCCACGCCGTCATAGACCACATCGACGCCCCGTCCGCCATTAAACCGGCGAACCTGCTCGCCCAGACCATCGCTGTAACGGAAGACGTGGTCGGCGCCGCACTTGTACGAGATCTCTTCCTTTTCATCGGTGGAAACGACCGTATAAACAGTTGCGCCCAAAGAGGAAGCCATTTGGGTCAACAGTTGGCCCACACCGCCCGCACCAGCGGTGATGAGGCACGTGGCGCCTTTACCAAGCTCATACACGCCGTGGGAAAGGAAGTGGGCGGTCATGCCTTGTAGCAGCATGGAGGCAGCGATCTCGGTGGGGAAATCATCCGGTACAGCGACAAGGCCGTTCCGGGGGACGCAGACCTGCTCGGCATAGGAGCCAAAGGCGTGGTGCCATGCCACCAGGGAGCCTTCCGCAATTTCCCCCTTGGGATCGTGGACAACGCGCCCCGTTCCCTCAAAACCAGGGATAAAAGGCGTCTGGGCGTTATAGATACCCTCGCGGTAGTAGGTATCGATATAGTTCACGCCCGCCACGGTGACATCGACTAAGACTTCGTCCTCACTAGGCGTGGGCGCAGGAACCTCGGCGTAGCGCAGGACTTCCGGCCCGCCCGTTTCTGTGATCTGGATAGCATGCATAAGGCCATGCTATCCCACAACGCCCACTAGCTGCAGAAAAATGGTGCTGCCTAAATCCTAGACGGCGGCGCGTTCCTCATTTAGTGATTGCTGGCGAACGGCGTATTTATCGTCGCCTGCGGGAGAGCCTGAGATGAGGTCTGGCGTGCCGCCGACGCGGTGGCGCCCGTGTGCCCAGAGCAGGGCGGTAAAGCCGGTGACCACGGCGGACATACCGATGTGGAAGGGGACCGTCCACCGAGGCACGCCCAGGTAGAACTGCAAGACGCCCACGGCCCACTGGATGAGGATGCAGACGATAAGGACCCACCCGGCCTTCTTGGTCTCCTGCGGCGCGCGGTGCTTGTACAACAGGAAGACGGTGATGGCGGTAAAGATGAGGTAGACGTACATGCACATGGCGTGGGCGATGGCCATGGACTCGGTATCCACATCCAAGCGGCCTTCCATTCCCACTCCGGAGTCGCCGGAATGCACGCCGGAACCGGTCACCATGGTGCCGGTAATCAGGACAACCGATAGGGCGATGGTCGCGATGACGGCGATAATGCGAATTGCCTGCGGGAACCGCGGCTGGGCGGTGCCATCATCGGGTTCTTTGATGCGGGCATACAGCATGCAGGCAAGCCACACCAGCACCATGGAAGGCAGGAAGTGAAGCGCCACGGACCACCAGCGCAGATCCAGGTGCACGGAGATGCCGCCGATGACGGCCTGCAGGACGATGCCGGCCACGTTGAGCCATGCATAGACCCTGAGCTCAGGGCGGCGGCACGCCATATACATGGCGATGACTGCCGCGCCTGCTGCGGCGGAATCGACGAAAGTGAGTAGGCGGTTACCAAACTCAATGATCTGGTGGATTGCCGGCGCGGCGCCTTCTACCGGTACCAAGGAACCAGGCTGACATTGGGGCCAAGTGGGGCAGCCCAGGCCGGAGCCAGTGACGCGGACAATGGAACCAGATACGGTGATGCCGCCTTGGCAGAAGATCAGGATCAGCGCGATGAGGCGCTGTTGCTCCACGGTAGGGACGGCTTCTTTAAAAAAGCGTTTAGTTCTGGTCCAGTAATTCACAAGGTGCATCTTACTAGGGGGTGTGTGGCGAGCCGAAACCTTTGGCTCTATTTCGCGGGGAACTGGGTATAACTCACATTTAGCCGTCGAAACGGAACCAACGAACGGCCGCATACGACGCCACCGCTAGCCACGCGGTCAAGGAAATGAGCTCGATGCCAGGAAAGGTGGAATTGGAGGCATCGGCAAGCGCGCCCGCTAGCGCCACGGTGGGCACGATGTTGAGCAGGCCATTATCGCCCAAACCCTGGGAATACAGGGCCCAGCCGACGATCGCCAGCAGGATAAACCAAATGAGGTTAGCCAGCGCTAGTACGGCCTCAGAGCTAAGGGTGCCGCCAAGCACCAAACCCATGGCGGTAAAGGCGGCGACGCCGAAAATGAGCGAGACGATCATGAGCAGGATGCCGGGCGCACTGATGCGCAGGCCCAAGGCAAAGGCCGTGGCACCGAGCACGAGAATCTGGAATACCACCATCGTCAGCACGCCGATAATCTTGCCGCCGATGATCGCCCACGCCGGTACGCCGGAGGCGCCGGTGCGCTTTAAGGCCCCGTAGCGGCGGTCAAAGGCGAGGGAGATGGCTTGCCCGGTAAAACCAGCCGAGGTTGCCGCCACCGCGAGCACCATGGGAAAGACCTCGTGCAGCCCATGCCCGGTGGATGATTCCAGGCGGGCGGTCCCAATCAGGATGGCGAGCGGGATAATGATGCTGAGCAATTGTTGCTCCCCGTGGCGCAGCATGAGCTTGGCCTCCATGCCGCCTTGGGCAAAGATGATGGCGCCCGCACTCGCTCGTTTGGGTGCCGGGCTGAAGGTGCCGGGGGAAAACGTTGCGCTCATAATCGGGGGCCTATTCCTTGAAAAATTTGAAGTGGCGATTGTAGGTACTGGTGATTTTAGGATGAAGACAGGACACAGGGTTTTATCAACTGCGCAAGTGCCTGCCTGTGAGGTCGAGGAATACTTCCTCGAGGTTCCGGTGGTGGGATTCCAGGCTTCGCAAAAGCACGCCTTGGCGGGCGAGCTCGGCGGCGAGGGCGGAAATTAGTTCCGGCGAACTGGGCTGGCTCACCCTGTAGTGCAGCGGCCGCGAGGCGGTCGTGGGGATGTCAATTCGCTGCAAGGCGTCCAGGTCAACTGCGGAGTTGGCGCTAAAACTAAACCCGGCGCTCTCGCCCTGGGAGGTAAGTTCTGCTGGGGTTCCCTGCGCCACGAGCGCGCCGTGATCCATGATGGCGATGTGATCTGCCAGCGATTCGGCCTCATCCATCAGGTGGGTGGTCAATATCACGGTGACCCCGTCGCGCTTCAGGGCGCGGATCAAATCCCACACGGCGAGCCGGGATTGGGCGTCCATGCCCGCGGTGGGTTCATCGAGGAACACCAGCTCGGGCCTGCCGATGACCGCGAGCGCGAGCGATAGCCGCTGCTGCTGCCCGCCGGAAAGCCGCCGATAAGGCGTGCGCGCAACGCCTTGCAGGCCCAAGGTTTCGAGCAGCCATTCCGGCGGTAGAGGATTGGCGTTATAGCGCGCGGTCAATTCCAACATCTCTAGCACGCGGATGCCGGAATAAGAACCGCCGCCTTGCAGCATGATTCCCACCTTTTCGCGCACCCTATCTGGCTCGGTGCTGGGATCAAGGCCTAAGACCTTAATGGATCCGGCGGTGGGGTGGATAAAGCCTTCAGACATTTCGATGGTGGTGGATTTACCAGCACCATTGGGGCCGAGCAGGCAAAATATTTCGCCGTGTGCAACGCTCAGGCTGAGCCCATTGACGGCTGCCGTGGGGCCAAATTTCTTTACCACACCATCCAAGGACAGGGCGGGGCTTTCAGCTGGAATTGCATTCACGGGTGCCTAGTTTAAGACACGGATTCCGTTTCGGCGCATTGCACCCCACCACACTCCGGCTACCACGGCGAATGCGCAGGCAGCGGCGATATAGATGGAAAGCACCGTCCCAGCGGGCAGGCCCAAGCCGCGCGGAAGGACGAAAAAGCTCATCGCGCCGGTATAGGCAACGACGCTAAACCGGAAGATGTGCCGGTTCGCCCACGCCGCCAACGGCAAAACGGCCCAGAGGATGTACCACGGGTGGACCACTGGGAAGAAGATAACGAGCACGAGGGTAGAGATTCCCAGCCCGCCCACGGGGTGGATATATCCGCGCAGCGTGGCAAAGAGCATGCGGGACATGAAGGCGACGGCGACCAAGACGCCGAAACTGCGCGTGATGGTCAATATGGCATCGGTGTGGTCCCCAAGGCCTAAAAACATGCCGAGGAAACCGGCGCCCACTCCCACCGCCGTGGACAGGGAAAGACAGGAGCGAATCGTGGCGGCTCCGCCTTGCCCGGTAATCCACCCGAGGTTAATGCCCGTGATGAGGCTGATGACCGCAATGGTGACTACGAGCACCGCGCCCTGCACGGCAATGGCTATAAATAAAGCCCGCCAGCGCGGTACGCGCGCCTGCACGTGCAGGTGGCGGGCATACGCCATGCCGATAAAGCCGAGCCCAATAAAGCCGGTGACCTTGACCATTCCGGCGCAGGACAGGAAAACCCCAGAGGCTATTAGCGCAACGTAGGCTCCTCTTTTATCCTGCCCCAGCTTATCGATGCCCCTTAATCCAAGCTCCATGCCCAGTAACGACAATCCAAGCATGATGGATTCATTATGGATACCGCCGACGAGGTGAAGGATGGTCAGCGGGTTCAAGATGCCGAGCCATAGTGCGGAGGCAGGGGAGACGCGGCATCGCTGAGCAAGCTGCGTGATGGCCCAGCCGGCCACGATGATGCCCACGATGGAAAGTAGGCGGTGGGTGATGACGCCTAAGACAATGGAATTTCCGGTGATGATGCTGACGATGGCCGCCAGCCCCAAGGCAACGGGCCCATATGGTGACGGTGAATTCGCCCAGATAAACGGAACGGAGCGCGCGAGCTCGTTGCCAGCGCCCAAGAGCTGAACTGGGCCGGCGGAATAGGGATCCATCCCTTTGGCCACGATGGAGCCATTGGCCAAATAAGAATAGATGTCTTGGGTAAATAAGGGTGCGGTAAAGATGAGGGGGATGATCCACCCAGCCCACGTGATCCACAGCTGGCGCGGGGAGACCAGCCGGCGGGAGCGATCGCTGGCGGGCTCGCCGGGTCGCGCCTGGCGCAGCGGGGTGCCCACGAAGGGGGCGAGGAAAATCCAGGCCGTTACTAAAAGCCCCACGCCCACCATGACGAGCGCAGACGAGGTCTGGAGCATACGCGACATGAGGGAGCCGAAGGGCACATTGTCATAGGGGTTGCCCACTACAGGCAGTGCGCCTGCTCCCAAAGCGCCAAAGGCAATGAGGAGGGAACCGACGGTTCCGGCCCACCGCAAGATGAAAAAGGTGCGCTTTTGGGAGACCGTGGTGTGCTGCAGTTCCTCTGGCGCCTGGGTGATGAAATCGTAGCGAGTATCCCCGGCTTGCGCGCCGGTGCCTTCGGCGTGCAGCTGCGCGGAACGAGAACCTGCGGTGCCCAAGCGCGGCAATTCTGCCTTTACGCTCTCGAGCACTCCCCGTAGTTTCCCTTTCATGGCTTAAGACCTTACGCGAGGACCGTGGGGTGGGAAATTCACCCCCGCCGCCACGCCCGGTGACTGCAGTGGTGGCATTCCGGAATGAATTAAGGAACACTAGTGTTGTCTAATGATGAAAGCGCAGTTATGGCGCTTGCGTAGCGACGGCATTTCCGGCGCGACGGAGCACGGTGACTGCAGGCAACTGACCTAAGGAAGGGAGGTTTTAGGGCATGGCTAACTCACAGCGCGCGGCAGCGGCGCATGTGGCGGTGAAAGAATCACGGTCCACGGATGGTGATACCCGCCGCCAGGTACTGCTGCTATTGCTTAAGGACGGCCCTGTAACCGCCTCTTACCTGGGTGAGCGCCTTGGTCTTTCGACCGCCGGGATCCGCCGGCATTTAGACATTCTGGTGGAAGAAGAACTAACGGAAGTTGTCGAGCGCCGTCCAGCTTCTCGTTCGCGGATGCACTCCGGAGCGGGTCGTGGGCGACCGGCAAAGCACTTCCGCCTGACGGATCGTGGGCGTGCGCAATTTGGCCACGCCTATGATGAATTGGCTTCTGAAGCGTTGACCGCGCTGCGCTCTGCGGGCGGTTCAGAGGCTGTGAAGAACTTCGCTAAGGCTCGGTTTGAGCGCATTATCGCCGATGTGCGTCCCTTCGTGGACGCGGAAGAATCGGTCGAGGAAGTAGCGCGCAAACTGGCTGAAACCCTGGATAAGCACGGGTACGCCGCAACCGTGGACCGTGCGGGCCAGGGCGTGCAAATCTGTCAACACCACTGCCCGGTTGCCCATGTGGCGGCCGAGCACCCTGAACTGTGCGAGGCAGAGCAGGAAGTCTTTTCCGCCCTCTTAGGCAAACACGTACAACCTTTGGCTTCTATCGCAGATGGCCACGGAATTTGTACCACGAATATCCCCTTGACACCTGTCAAAACTAATACTGAAAGGAGCGAGTCATGACCCAGGCACAATCGGCACCTGATAACAAGATGACCGATGATGAGATCATCGATTCTATTGGTGCGTATGAGTACGGCTGGCACGACTCGGACTCGGCCGGCGCTTCTGCCGCCCGTGGCCTGAACGAGGACGTTGTCCGCGATATTTCCGCAAAGAAGGGCGAGCCCGAGTGGATGCTGAACCAGCGTCTCAAGGCCCTGGATATCTTTGATAAGAAGCCCATTCCCACTTGGGGCGCGGATCTCTCCGGCATCGACTTTGACCAGATCAAGTACTACGTCAAGTCCACCGAAGAGCAGGCGCAGACCTGGGACGACCTCCCGGATGATATTAAGGCCACCTACGATAAGCTGGGCATCCCTGAGGCAGAAAAGCAGCGTTTGGTTGCCGGCGTGGCCGCACAGTACGAGTCTGAGGTTGTCTACCACCAGATTCGCGAAGACCTGGAAAGCCAGGGCGTTATCTTCGTCGATACCGATACCGCGCTGCGCGATTACCCAGAGCTTTTTAAGGAACACTTCGGCACCGTTATTCCTGCCGGTGACAATAAGTTCTCCGCGCTTAACTCTGCAGTGTGGTCCGGCGGCTCCTTCATTTACGTCCCGAAGGGCGTGCACGTTGACATCCCGCTGCAGGCCTACTTCCGTATTAATACCGAGAACATGGGCCAGTTCGAGCGCACCCTTATCATCGTGGATGAGGATGCCTACGTTCACTACGTGGAAGGCTGCACCGCGCCCATCTACAAGTCGGACTCCCTGCACTCCGCAGTAGTTGAGATCATCGTGAAGAAGGGCGGCCGCTGCCGCTATACGACGATTCAGAACTGGTCCAGCAACGTCTACAACCTGGTGACCAAGCGCACCAAGGTGGAAGAGGGCGGCACCATGGAATGGGTCGATGGCAATATCGGCTCCAAGGTCACCATGAAGTACCCGGCCGTGTGGATGACCGGTCCGCACGCTAAGGGTGAGGTGCTTTCCGTCGCCTTCGCTGGCGAAGGACAGTTCCAGGACACCGGTGCAAAGATGACGCACATGGCGCCCTACACCTCCTCCAATATCGTCTCCAAGTCCGTTGCCCGTGCCGGCGGCCGCGCTGCTTACCGCGGCTTGGTGCAGGTTAACCAGAATGCGCACCACTCCACGTCCAACGTGGAATGCGACGCCCTGCTCGTGGACAATATCTCGCGTTCGGACACATACCCGTATAACGACATCCGCAACGAGTACGTCACGCTGGGCCACGAGGCAACCGTGTCGCAGGTTTCTGAAGAGCAGCTGTTCTACCTCATGTCCCGCGGCATTGCGGAAGAAGAAGCAATGGCAATGATCGTGCGTGGCTTCGTTGAGCCGATTGCTAAGGAGCTGCCGATGGAGTACGCCCTCGAGCTCAACCGCCTCATCGAACTGCAAATGGAAGGATCGGTCGGCTAAAGAAATGGTCGCTTCGAACGAATTCAATCCGGATAAGATCACCAAGGGTGACGTCTTTACCTCTACCAACGTGGAGGATTTCCCGGTACCGCACGGCCGCGACGAGGTCTGGCGCTTTGTTTCCCTGCGCAAGCTGCGGGGCCTGCACAACGGGGAATTTGCTCAAGCGGTTGCCCAGGACGTCAAGGTAAGCAAGCACCCAGGTGTTTCTGCGGAGACTGTAGACCGCGACGATGAGCGCCTTGGCCGCGTGGGCAAGCCTTCTGACCGCGTGGCCGCCCAGGCATGGACCGCCATGCCGGAAGGTCAAGTGGTAACCGTTGACCCTGAGGTGCAGGTGGAAGATCCCATCACCATTACCTTTACGGGCAAGGGCGAGGACGTGACCTCATTCGGTGCCACCTCCATCGAGGTTGGCCACCATGCGGAGGCCACCGTTGTGTTAAAGTACGTCGGCTCGGGCACCCACGCGGATAACGTGGAGTTCATCCTTGGCGATGGCGCACACCTGACCGTCATCGTGGACGTCGACTGGGAAAACGACGCGGTGCACCTGTCTAACCAGGTGGCCCAGGTGGGACGCGATGCCGTGCTGCGCCACAACTCCGCCATCTTCGGCGGCGAGGTCGTGCGCATCGTCCCGCGCGTGAACTTCACCGCTCCCGGCGGCGACGCCGAGTTGTTGGGCGTGTATTTCGCGGACTCTGGTCAGTACTTCGAAAACCGCATGCTCGTGGATCACTCGGTTCCTAATTGCCGCTCCAATGTCCTGTACAAGGGCGCCTTGCAGGGTGAGAAGAAGAACGAGGCTCGTACCTGCTGGGTAGGAGACGTGCTTATCCGCTCCAACGCACAGGGCACCGATACCTATGAGACGAATAATAACCTCATCCTCACGGACGGTGCGCGCGCAGACGCCATTCCGAACTTGGAGATTGAGACCGGTGAAATCACCGGCGCCGGCCACGCCGCCACGGTTGGACGCTTTGACGATATCGAGCTGTTCTACCTGATGTCGCGCGGTATTCCGGAGGCAGAGGCTCGTCGCCTCATCATTCGTGGCTTCTTCAATGAGGTCATCCACCGCATTCCGGTGCAATCCCTGTCCGAGGAACTGGAAAACCGCATTTCCGAAGAACTGGAAAAGATCTCCGCTTAACGCACTTACAGAAGGAAACCCACAAAACTATGTCTACTCTGGAAATTAAGAATCTCCACGCCCAGGTTCTGCCGAATGAAGAAAACGGCGAGCCCAAGGAAATCCTCAAGGGCGTCAACCTCACCATCAACTCCGGCGAGATCCACGCCATCATGGGCCCGAACGGCTCCGGCAAGTCCACCTTGTCCTACACCATTGCTGGTCACCCGAAGTACGAGGTCACCGAGGGCGAGGTGCTTCTCGATGGCGAGAACCTCCTCGACATGCCCGTTGACGAGCGCGCTCGCGCCGGCCTGTTTTTGGCCATGCAGTACCCCACCGAGGTGCCGGGCGTAAAGGTATCGCAGTTCATGCGCTCCGCCGTGACCTCTATCCGCGGCGAGGCTCCCAAGCTGCGCGAGTGGAATAAGGAACTCACTGAGGCTCGCGAGAACCTGAAGATTGATAAGTCCTTCATCTCCCGCTCCGTCAACGAGGGCTTTTCCGGTGGCGAGAAGAAGCGCCACGAGGTCATGCAGTTGGACATCCTAAAGCCCAAGTTCGCGGTCATGGATGAGACCGACTCCGGCTTGGACGTTGACGCGCTGCGCATTGTTTCTGATGGCATCAACCGCTACCAGGATGACACCAATGGCGGCATCTTGATGATTACCCACTACAAGCGCATCTTGAACTACGTGCAGCCTGATTTCGTGCACGTATTCGCTAACGGCCAGGTTGTAAAGACCGGCGGGGCCGAGCTGGCAGACCAGCTTGAGTCTGACGGCTACGACCAGTTCCTGCAGTAAAGACCAGCCCAGCGCTGGTTCATCCTCGATGAATCGAAGAAGTTTTATGTCTGGATTTGATGTAAACGCAATTAGGGAGCAGTTCCCGATCCTGCAGCGCACCGTGCGCGGCGATAAACCGCTGGTGTACCTGGATTCGGGGGCTACCTCCCAGCGCCCACTGCCGGTGTGGAAGGCAGAGGAGGAGTTCGTTCTCCATACCAACGCCCCCGTCCACCGCGGCTCGTATCAGCTGGCCGAGGAGGCGGATAACGCCTATGAGTCGGCCCGTCAGGCCATCGCGGCCTTCGTTGGCGCGGACCGCGATGAGATTGCCTTTGCCAAAAACGCCACCGAGGCGCTCAATGAGGTTGCCTATACGCTTTCCGATGAGCGCGCGGGCGAGCTCTACGTGGGAGAGGGCGATACCGTCGTCATCACGGAGCTTGAGCACCATGCCAATCTCGTGCCGTGGCAGGAGCTCTGTGAGCGCACCGGTGCCACCTTGAAGTGGTACTCGTTGACTGACGATGGCCGCATCGACTTGGATTCGCTCGAGCTCGATGAATCCGTCAAGGTTGTTGCGTTTACTCATCAGTCCAATGTGACTGGCGCGGTTTCCGATGTCGAGGAAATGGTGCGCCGTGCTCGCGAGGTCGGCGCCATGGTGGTGCTCGATGCCTGCCAGTCCGTCCCGCACATGCCGGTGGATTTCCACGCCTTGGATGTGGATTTTGCCGCATTCTCGGGCCACAAGATGTGTGGTCCCAATGGCGTGGGAGTGCTTTACGGCAAGGACGAATTGCTGCGCAAGCTTCCCCCGTTCCTCACGGGTGGCTCCATGATCGAGGTAGTGAAGATGGAAGGAACCACCTTCGCGGAACCGCCCACGCGCTTTGAAGCGGGAACCCAGATGACCAGCCAGGTCGTCGGCCTCGGCGCCGCGGTGAAGTTCCTCGAGGAGGTGGGGATGGATAATATCCATGCCCACGAGCAGAAGCTCACCGCCTATGCCTTGGAACAGCTTCGTGAGATTCCGGGGCTGCGCATTATCGGCCCAGAAACGGCTGAGAACCGCGGCGCGGCCATCTCCTTTACCGTGGAAGGCGTGCATCCGCACGATCTGGGTCAGGTTCTGGATGACCAAGGCGTATCCATTCGCGTTGGCCACCACTGCGCGTGGCCGCTGCACCGCGCCTGCGGTGCGCAATCTACCGCACGCGCTAGCTTTTACCTGTACAACACGGAAGCCGAAGTGGATAAGCTGGTAGAAGCCATTAAGGCCGCCCGCGATTTCTTTGGAGTTGCCTAATGAATCTAGATTCGATGTACCAAGACGTGATCTTGGATCACTATAAAAATCCGCAACACGCGGGGTTGCGCGAGCCGTTCCAAGCAGAGGTTCACCACGTGAACCCCTCGTGCGGCGATGAGCTCACGTTGCGCGTCAACCTTTCCGCGGATGGCAAGACCGTTGAAGATGTGTCCTACGACGCCGAAGGTTGTTCCATCTCGCAGGCATCGACGTCCGTCATGGCGGAAGAGATCGTCGGCTTGCCCTTGGAGGAAGCCAATAAGAAGCTTGCCGAGTTTGAAAAGATGGTCACCTCGCGTGGCCAGGACGAAGGCGATGAGGACATCATCGGCGATGGTGTTGCCTTTGCAGGTGTTTCTCAATACCCGGCACGAGTTAAATGCGCGCTGCTAGGGTGGAAGGCTTTTCAGGCCGCCACCGCAGATGCGCTCAATGAAGTGGAGAAGTAAATGACCGATCCCGTAGATCCTTACCAGAACGAGAATTCGTCCTTCAGCGCAGGCGGTGAGCGGCCCGAGCAGACGGAAGAACAGCTGTCGAAGGCCTTCGACATCACCGAGTTCATGCGCGATGTCATCGACCCGGAGCTCGGCATCAACGTCGTTGACTTGGGCTTGGTCTATGACCTGTGGCTGGAAGAAGAGGACGGCAAAGAGCTCGCCATGATCAACATGACGTTGACCTCGCCGGCCTGCCCTTTGACCGACGTCATTGCGGAACAGGTTGAGGACATCGTTACCGGCAAGAAGCTTGCCGATGGCGTGCGTATCAACTGGGTGTGGATGCCGCCTTGGGGCCCACACATGATTTCCGAAGAAGGCCGCGAGCAGCTCCAAGCTCTGGGCTTTGCGGTTTAATCACCACGGAATAGTGGGAAAGCGGCGGTAGTATTACCGCCGCTTTTTTGCGTGAATTAGTGCCTTGGCCTTTGGTTGCTAGACTGGCTTGTCGTGATTGTGACCAATGATTTTGAGGTACGCGTAGGCGCCCGGACGCTTCTCGATGCCCCCGGACAGCATCTCCGCGTCCAGCCCGGCGACCGCATCGGGCTCGTGGGCCGCAATGGTGCGGGAAAGACCACGACCATGCGCATCTTGGCCGGCGAGACCGAGCCCTATGGCGGCACGGTGTCTCGCTCGGGTCCGATTGGCTACCTTCCGCAGGATTCGCGCGAAGGCAATATCGAACAAACCGCGCGCGAGCGCGTGCTTTCTGCCCGCGGGCTGGATGATATTAAACGGCGCATGGCCAAGCAGCAAGAGCTGATGGAGACGGCCACGGATGAGAAATTCCGCGATAAGGCCATCCGTAAATACTCCCGCTTGGAAGAACAATTTGACTCCTTGGGCGGCTATGAGGCCGACTCCGAATGCGCCCAAATCTGCGATAACCTAGGCCTGCCTCAGCGCGTTTTAGATCAAAAGCTCAAGACACTATCGGGTGGCCAACGCCGCCGCGTGGAGCTGGCGCAGATCCTTTTTGCAGCCAGCGAAGGCTCGGGTAAATCCCAGACCACGTTGCTCCTGGATGAGCCCACTAACCACCTGGATGCGGACTCCATTGTCTGGCTCCGCCAGTTCCTGTCCAAGCACGAGGGCGGACTGGTCATGATTTCCCACGATGTCGAGTTGCTCGAGGCCGTGTGCAATAAGGTCTGGTTCCTCGACGCGGTGCGCGGCGAGGCGGATGTCTACAACATGGGCTATAAGAAATACCTCGATGCCCGTGCTACCGATGAGGCCCGCCGGCGCCGCGAGCGCGCGAATGCGGAAAAGAAGGCCTCCGCGCTGCAAAAACAGGCCGCGAAATTGGGTGCCAAGGCCACCAAGGCCGCAGCGGCGAAGCAGATGCTAAACCGCGCCGAGCGCATGATGAATGACCTCGATGAGGTGCGCGTTGCGGATAAGGTAGCCAATATTAAATTCCCCGAGCCCGCCCCGTGCGGCAAGACGCCCATGAACGCCAAAGGCTTGACTAAGATGTACGGTTCGTTGGAGGTGTTCGCGGGCGTGGACCTGGCCATTGATAAGGGCTCCCGCGTCGTTGTCCTGGGGTATAACGGTGCCGGTAAGACCACTTTGCTCAAGCTCCTGGCGGGGGAGGAGCGCACCGATGGCGAGGGTGGCATCGTCAGTGGCCATGGTTTGCGCATTGGCTACTTTGCGCAGGAGCACGACAATATCCACCCGGATAAGAGCGTATGGGAAAACACCATCGAGGCCTGCCCCGATGCGGACCAGCAAGAGCTGCGCGGGCTGCTGGGAGCGTTCATGTTTTCCGGCGATAAACTGCAACAGCCTGCCGGAACGCTGTCTGGCGGTGAGAAAACCCGCCTGTCGCTGGCTACGTTGGTCTCCAGCCGTGCAAACGTGCTGCTTCTCGATGAGCCGACCAATAACCTCGACCCCATCTCTCGCGAGCAGGTGCTCGATGCACTCAATACCTACACGGGCGCGGTGGTCTTGGTAACCCACGATCCGGGCGCGGTGAAGGCGCTCGACCCTGAGCGGGTGATCATCATGCCGGATGGCGATGAAGACCTGTGGTCCGATGAGTACATGGAAATCGTCGAGCTGGCTTAAGCCTGATGAAGACGCTGATCGAGAGGATGCCCGCCTGGCGGGATAAGTTTTGGGTTATTCCCGCCGTAGCGGTAGCAGTGGCCGTCGTGGCGGCCGAAGGCATGCTGGCGATCGACCGCAACTTCGATCTGGCGCTCTCTCGACTTTATGACGGCAGCGCGGAAAGTGCCCAGGGCCTGCTCACCGCCGTTGCCACCGCCACGCTGTCTCTGGCCGGCACCCTGTTCTTTATCACCCTGACCGCGCTCTCCGGCGTGGTGACGGTGATGGGCCCCCGCCTATTGCACGAGTTTTTAAAGGACCGTTCCATCCAGTCCACGCTGGGGATCTACCTGGCGACTTTTACCTACTCGCTGCTCTCTCTGCGTGCCGTGCGCGCCGGCGGCGAGGGCAAGCAAGAACACGTTCCCTCGCTCAATGTCGCTGTCGACATCGCCTTGGCGCTTATATGCGTGGTCTTTTTGATTTATTTCATCGTCCACATCGCGCAGTCCATTAGCATGTCTCATGTAGTGCACGTGGTGGCCCAAGATGTGGAAGAGCACATGCGGCGCCTCATTGAGCGCGGCGAAGAAGAAAAGGTTGCAAAGGCACCAGGTTCGGATTTCTATGAATCCGCCGATGCAACCCGCAGCTCCCAAACGGGGTACCTGAAGTTCGTGGACTACGAGTCCATTGCCCAAGCGGCCGCCGAAGAAGAGTGCGCGGTTCACCTGGGTGTTGCCTCGGGCGATCTCGTGCTAGAAGGCGAGGTCATTGCCCACGGCGTGCCGCACATGCCGGAAAACATTGAAAAGCACATCGTGGTCACGCAGCACCGCGAGGATGCCTCTGCGCACGACCCTCGGTTTACTGCCCGGCACCTCGCGGAGATTGCTGCTCGCGCTCTCAGTACCGGCGTCAATGATCCTTATACGGTCATCGACATCATTGACCGCTTCACGCAAATCTTGGTGGTCATTGGGGACAAGCGCTTGCCGCAGGGGATTATGCATATCGATGGCGAGTTCCGCTTGGACTATCAAACCTTTAGCTACGAACAGATCATTGAGGCGATGTTCACCCAAATCCGCCGCGATGCGGCCGATAACGCCGAGATCTATCTGAGCCTGTTGAATAACCTGGCCAAGGTGGTCGCGCTGCTGCGGACCGTGGAACGCCGCAATGTCCTAGATGAAGCGGCGGAGGCCATCTACTCCGATGCGGGCCGCCAGGTCGGCGGCGAGGTGGAGTTGCGCCAGTTAGAAGATTCGTTTCAGCACTTCAAAGCAAACCTCGCCCGGTGGGAAGAATCCGAAAAGCCGGGCGAGGAGAATGAAGACTCCGAGTCCTAAGGGGAGCTTTGCGCGCTTGTCCTAGGCGCGCTTCTCCCCCTAGGTGTGGATTACTCCGCGCCTAGTTGCGGAATCCGTGCACCGGTGCGGGGATAAAGCCACCGCGGTTGATGAACTGCGAATTGCCCACCTGATTGACCGGGATGATCGGTGCGTAGCCCAAAAGCCCACCGAAGCTGACCTCGTCGCCCACCTTGGCGCCAGGTACCGGAATGACGCGCACGGCGGTGGTCTTATGATTCATCACGCCGATCGCGGCTTCATCCGCAATCATGCCGGAGATCGTGGCCGCAGAGGTATCGCCAGGCAGTGCGATCATGTCGAACCCGACCGAGCAGATGGAGGTCATGGCCTCCAACTTGTCCATGGAAATGGAGCCGGACTTTACGGCATCGATCATGCCCCTGTCCTCAGAGACCGGAATGAAGGAACCGGACAATCCGCCCACGCGCGAGCATGCCATCATGCCGCCCTTCTTGACGGCATCGTTAAGCAGCGCCAATGCCGCCGTCGTGCCGTGCGTGCCCACCTGATCGAGGCCCATGTGCTCGAGGATATGTGCCACGGAGTCGCCGAGTTCTGCCGTGGGGGCCAAGGAGAGGTCAATGATGCCGAAGGGAACGCCGAGGCGCTCGGAGGCCATATTGCCCACGAGCTGCCCGGCGCGGGTGATCTTGAAGGCCGCCTTCTTTACTTCCTCAGCCACCTGATCCAGGCTTGCGCCTTCCAAGGAGCCGAGGGCGCGGTCCACCACGCCGGGGCCGGAGACGCCAACGGAGACGACGCAGTCAGGCTCCTCGATGCCGTGGAAGGCGCCGGCCATAAACGGATTATCGCCCACGGAGTTGGCAAAGACGACGAGCTTGGCGCAGGCAATCGCGGAATTATCCTTGGTCAGCTCAGCGGCTTCCTTGATGACCTCGCCCATCTGCTTCGTCGCATCCATGTTGATGCCGGCGCGAGAGCTGGCGATATTGACCGAGGAGCACACTACGTCCGTCTCGGCCAAGGCTTCGGGGATGGAGGAAATGAGCTTTTGCTCTGCGCTCGTCGCACCCTTTTCTACCAGCGCGGAGTAGCCGCCGACGAAGTTAACGCCCACTTCCTTCGCGGCCTTATCCAGCGCCCGCGCGGCATCGACGGGGTTGCCGTCCAAGCCTGCGACAACGAGGGAAATGGGGGTGACGGAGATGCGCTTGTTGACGATCGGGATGCCGAGCTCACCTTCGATGCCCTCGCATACCTCAACCAAGCGGCCCGCTTGCTGCGTTACGCGGTCATAGATGGCCTGGCAGGTTGACTCCATGGTCGAGCGCGTGCATCCCAGCAGGGAAATGCCCATCGTCACGGTGCGGATATCGAGACGATAGTTTTCAATCATCTCGATGGTGTCCAAGATATTGGTGGTATTAAAACGCGTGCTCATGTTAAATCTCGTTCATGGCGGTAAAGAGGTCTTCGGACTGAATGCGGATGGACTGCTGCTTTTCCTCCGCAACCGGGCGCATCCGCTCCTTGATGGTCTGGATGGATACGGCATCCGCATCGAATTCAACGCGGAGGATCATGGTGAAATAGTCACCCATAATGGTCTGCGAGACATCAATGACGTTGATGTCCAGATCAGCAAGAGTCGTGGTCACTGCGGCAATGATTCCGGTGCTATCGGCACCGGTGACGGTCATAATGGCATACATAACCAGTATTCTATCTGGTTCGGTGGGCAACGCTCGCACCACGGTCGCGGCATGTTCTGGCACTGCTGAAAAGAACCGCTGCAGCATAAAAATCGCGCTGTTACCATGGGGCGCTATGGCTGATACCAAGAAAAAGGTTTTGTACATCGGTGGACACGGCAAGGTTGGCCTGCTGGCGGCTCCAAAATTAGCGGAAGCTGGCCACGAGGTTCACTCGCTTATCCGTAACCCAGACCAGAAGGCCGATATTGAGCAGGCCAACGCTACGCCGGTTATTGCAGATATTACCGAGCAGTCCGTTGACCAATGGGCCGAGCTATTCGCAGATTATGACGCAGTTGTATGGGGCGCCGGAAACGGCGGCCGTGGCGGCGCGGAACTGACGTGGGCCGTCGACCGCGACGGCGCATTGGCCGCCATCGAGGCCCTGGAAAAGCTGGGCAAAGACGTTCCTCAGTTCGTCATGATTTCTTATGTCGGCTCCCAGGTTGCGACGACCGATCCAGCCGATGAAAAGTGGTACGCCTATGTGGAGTCCAAGAAGGAAGTGGACAACCGCTTGGCCGATAGCTCTATCCCGCACATTATCCTGAAGCCTGCTGGCCTGACGGAGGAGCCTGCGCAGGGGCTGGAATTTGTTGAGGACAAGATGCTGCAGGAGGGCCAGACCTCTTCCCGCGACTTGGTGGCAGACGTCATCGTAGAAGTACTGGGCCGCGCGGAACTTCCGGAGTCTCCAGTCGTATTCGTTGACGGCGACAAGCCCGTAAGCTCCATCAAGTAATAGTCAACCAGGCTATCTATGAGTCTCTCGCGCCCAGCCGTCTTGCTCGACTGCGATCCAGGAATAGATGACTGCCTCGCCCTGATGTACCTGGCAGGACTGCATCACGCAGGCGAGATCGAATTGGTGGGCGTGAGCACGACTGCTGGAAACGTCGCGGTCCAGCAGACAGCCGCCAATGCACGGTGGATTTTGGATCTTTGTGGATTACCGGAGGTCCCCGTCGCCCCAGGGCGGCCGGACCCGCTTGAGGTCCAGCTGACCACGACACCTGAAACCCACGGGGAGTCCGGCTTGGGTTATCTTTCCGCGCCCAGGCACGACTTCGGCGATATGCAGTGGCAGGAGTTGTGGTCTACCGCCATTGCCCGCAACCCAGGTCTGCACCTCATCATTACTGGGCCGGTAACTAATTTGGCGGACTTCGAGCGGGAGCACGGCGATGCCGTCGCGCGGTGCGGCTCGCTTACCATCATGGGCGGTGCCGTTAATTACCGCGGTAATACGACGCCGACCGCGGAGTGGAATTTCTGGGTAGATCCCCACGCGGCAGCACGTCATTTTTCAGCCTCAGCAGAATTGAACAGTACGCTGTGCTCGCTCGAGGTCACCGAGCAATTTCTCATCACTCCAGAGCGCTTGGCAGAAATTCAAGGGCTTCTTGGTACACACCCAATGGCGGAAAAGCTGCCGGAGCTACTGCGGTTCTACTTCGAATTCCATCAAGCGCAAGAAGAAGGCTACCAAGCCCAGATCCATGACCTGCTGACCTGCATCATCGCGCTAAAGAAGGTGCCGTTCGAGGCGGTAGAAACGACTATTGACGTGGAAGCGGAATCTGCGCTGATGCGCGGGACCAGCGTCGCAGACCTCCGCAATCACTGGCGCCGGCCGGCTAATGCCTCGCTGGTGACCAGCGCGGATATTCCAGCCGCCCACCGTGAATTCGATAGGGCGTTGCGCGCATTGCGCGCGCGTGTTGCTCTAGGCGAATAAATCTTTTACCCTAATCCGCAGCGCATACGCCACATTTTTCCTACGCTGAGGTGACATAGGCTGGGACTACAAGAGCAGTGTGCCCCAATCTCTTTTTACACATTGATGGATTAGGAATACCTTATGCCTCAGCTTTCTCTTACCCCTGCCCGCCGGGGGATGGTCATCGCGGGTGCCGCGCTCGTCGTTGCCACCTGGATCTACTTGGTGCTTTTCCGCCCCACCGATTGGGAGTCCGTAGCGGGCTCCGCCGAAGCGTTGATCACCCTGGCCGGCTACCTCATCGGTGCGGCCTTGCTGCTCGCCGGCACCGTGCCATCCCTGCCGGCTCGCACCATCGCCATTATTCCCATCGCCTTGGTTCTCAACATCGTGGTGGGCCAAATCATTGGGTCGAGCGGCATTCCGCTGTATATCGACTCCGTGGGAACCATCCTGGTGGCGGCACTGGCAGGCCCCATTGCCGGGCTTGCTACCGGTACGCTGTCTTCAGTGGTCTGGGGATTGCTCAACCCGATGGCGCTCCCATTCGCCGCGGTGTCCGCTGCTACCGGCTTCCTTTCCGGCTGGGCCATCCAAAAGGGCGCGTTTAGCAAGATCTGGAAGGTCATCGTCAGCGGCGCCATCATCGGCATCATCTGCGGCATGCTCGCCGCGCCCGTGGCCGCGTTCGTCTACGGCGGTACGGCTGGTGTCGGTACCGGCGCGCTCACGTCCCTCTTCCGCGAACTCGGCAACTCCTTGATTGCGTCCGTGACGATGCAATCACTGATCTCTGACCCATTGGATAAGGCCGTTGTCTTCCTCATCGTGTGGGCTGCCGTGAAATCCTTGCCTAAGCGCACCCGGGAATCCTTGCAGCCTCGCTAATGTATCGCCTTCACCCGTCGACGGTCCTTACCATTGCTGCGTGCGGTTGGCTACTTATCCTTGCTGTCAATAGCCCACTAGCCTCTGCAGTGGTAGCTGGCGCAATGCTTGCCTATGGCGTGTGGGCCACGAGATCCTTTGCGATCGTCTTGGCCTCTGCAGCGCTCTGTGTTCCGGTGGCCTTATCGATGTTGGTGATCCACGCCCCCTATGGCGATAACCAACTGATTCCGCTCGTCACAAGCGATGGCCTGCTCATCGCCGCCACACTAGCCCTGCGCTTTTTCGCACTCATGGTGTGCTTCATCGTGGCGATGTCCGTACTGCGAATCTCCGATATTGCGAAATGGCTACAAGTCTCGCGCGCGGGGCACAAAATCGCCTACATCGTTGGTGCATCATTGCAGTCCTTACCGCAAGGTGCGCAAGCCTGGCGGACCGTCCGCGATGCCAACCAGCTGGCGGGAATCAAGGTGACGTGGCGCAATACCATTTCCCGGGTGGTCATCCCAGTAATTTCGTGCCTCCTGATCCAAGGCACCGAGCGCGGCCACGCCCTTGCCGCCGTGGGCTTTGATGAAGAGGGGACCAGGACCCTTTTGCGGCCGGTGCCGGATTCAAACTTGTCCCGCGTGCTGCGCTACATCGTTCCTCTGGGAACCATAGGAGTCATGGTCTTTGTATGGATATAGACGATATTCAGCCGAGTAAAGGTACCGTCGTCCAAGTACTTGTTCCTTCGGATGCCATCGCCGAAAACGTGGCGCAAGAGCTGGGCGAAAAATTCTCTACGTCTGCCATCATCGGTACTGACTCCTCCGCGCAGATGAGCTATTTGCGCGATACCTGCATCGAAGAAGTGGTCCTAGGATTAGAAAACCAAGGTGAGGACCCAGCCCGCATGCAGATGCGGGGAGAGGAAATGCTTGCGGCGGTGGGGCTTAGCGATTACGCGGAGAAAAACCCCACCCAGCTTTCTGGCGGTCAGACGCGGAGGCTCGCCGCTGCATGCGTCGCCATCCGCGAACCCGAGGTGCTCATTATGTGCGAGCCGAGCGCGGGGCTTGACCCCACATCGTCGGCGATGATGGTGCAGCTATTGCATTCGCTGCGCAATACCTGCGTTCTTGCCGTGTCATCCATGCACTGGCCCGAATTGGGCGGGGAAGTCGTAGGAGAGATCCCACAACCTGCCGCTATACACCTGCAATCGATTTCGGATTATGGGGCGCAAGAATACCTCGGGCCGCTTACTGCGCGCCGCGGACAAGAAAAGAAGCGCTGGTGGCAATCGGCGAAGCCTTCCGGCAATACCTTTAGCGTCGGACCGGTAACCATCCCCATTCGCGGCGGGGGCGTGACCTGGTTGCGCGGGGCAAACGGAACCGGAAAAACGTCGCTCCTGCGCGCCGCCGCCGGCCTTGATGGGGCACAGCGCCCAGCAGAGCCTCTGGGATTGGTCCTACAATCTCCTTATGACCAGGTAATATATTCCGCTTTGGGGGATTTTGTTCCCGATCCCGCGTTACGAGAGCTGCTGGAACTTGATGCCGATGAGCACCCATTGGATCTATCCGCTTCCCGGCTAAGGCTGGCCCAAACGGCACATGTGGTGGGGATGGGCCACGCCATCTTGCTCATGGATGAGCCGGATAGCTTGCTGTCCCTAACGGATCGAGCGCTGATGCATCAACTGATTCATAAGACGCTGGACTCAGGAACGGCAATCGTCCTTACGTGCCACGATCCAGGGTTCGTTGCAGAGATAGCGCAGTATGTCAGCGTCCAGGAAGTGGAGCTTTCCACTGCCGGCGGCTTGGCAGAGGGCACCGACTAACCGAGTCTGCGTTCAGCTGGCGCCTTCTCCTCCCAGTGAGAAAAGCGGAGTGACGAAAGCAGGGGTATTCCTATATAGTTTGTCAGTCTCGCGGATGGGGTTGACGGGGGTGGATCCTCAACTCGGGATTTTTAGGTGTGTTGTTTTGCACGCGACTGGTAGCCGACTGGGATTTTTCCCAGTCGGCTTGTTTCGTTGTTAGGGGTTAGGCTGCTGCGGCTTCCTTTGCTGGGGCGGGGTCGCGGTAATACTCGTGGTTTCGCATCATGGCGTAGAGGACGTTGATTCGTCTGCGGGCGAGTGCTACGACTGCGGCGTTGTGACGCTTGCCTTCCTTGCGCTTTCGTTCAAAGAATTGCGGGCCTAACCCCCGACGTGTCCACTTTCCGGGGTCAGGCCCCAAGAGCAACGTAATGGGCTCGGTTAGCGCTGTGGAGACCTAGAACTCCGAATGGATTGCTCCACCAGATCGAGGACACGCTCTAGGCCATCCGTATCCCCTAAGGCGAGCCTATTAATGAACCCATCCATGAAGGTTTCCAAATAGCACACCAGGGTATCTATATCGACATCGTCTCGCAGACGGCCTTGTTCCGCGTTGGAAGCGAGGCGGGCGCGGATAGCCTCGTCACGAATGGACTGGTGTTCTTTCCACCGAGCAGCAAACGATGGGTCCGTGCGCAAGAGGGAAGTGATCTCCAGACGCGTGGCAAGCCAATCGTGGCGTTCTGGGTGACGCAACATCTCCCGCATAACCTCGACGAGGCCGTTATTGGCCACTACTTCTGCCTGGCGTGCGGCATCCTCGCGGGCTAAAGAGAGGAATAAGGACTCCTTGTCCCCAAAGTGGTGGAATATGGCGCCGCGTGATTTCCCCGTGGCTTGTTCTAAGAGGCGGACAGTCGCGCCCTCATAGCCATGTTCGGCAAAGCACCGGCGAGCTCCGACGAGAATTTCGTGCCTGCGCCGATTTAACTCAGATTCACTCACGATTGGCATGGTGAGGTCGTCTCCTTTTAGGAATGTTTAATGCTTCAAGTTAAGTATGTTCTAAAACGAACATAGAACGACAACGAAGAAACGCGGGGCCGCAGAGCCCTCTACGGGAGAGAGCGGTGCGACCCCGCGTCTTCAAGCTCAGCGACGAGTACTAAGCCCAAGGGACTTAGTACTTTGTCGTCGCATCAAATGGCTTAGTTCTTCACCATCTGGCGCAGCACGTACTGCAGGATGCCGCCGTGGCGGAAGTACTCTGCCTCACCCGGGGTGTCGATACGTACGTTAGCGTCGAACTCGACGGCGTCGTCGGAGTCCTGCTTGGTAGCGGTGACGTGAACAGTCTTCGGGATGGAGCCGTCGTTGAATCCGGTGATGCCTTCGATGTCGAAGGTCTCCGTGCCGTCCAGACCCAGGGACTCGTGGGACTCGCCCTCAGGGAACTGCAGCGGGATAACGCCCATACCGATGAGGTTCGAGCGGTGGATGCGCTCGAAGGACTCGGTGATGACTGCCTTAACACCCAGGAGGTTGGTGCCCTTTGCAGCCCAGTCACGGGAAGAACCGGTGCCGTATTCCTTACCAGCGATAACGACCAGTGGGATGCCGGCTTCCTTGTAGTTCTCGCATGCATCGTAGATGTATGCCTGCGGTGCTCCCTCTTGGGTGAAGTCGCGGGTGTAACCACCGGTCTCATCCACCAGCTGGTTAGCCAGGCGGATGTTGGCGAAGGTACCGCGCATCATGACCTCGTGGTTACCGCGGCGGGAACCCAAGGAGTTGTAGTCAGAGCGGGACACGCCGTTCTCATCCAGGTACTGCGCGGCTGGGGTGCCCGGCTTGATGGCAGAAGCAGGGGAGATGTGGTCGGTGGTGACGGAATCGCCCAGCTTCGCAAGAACGCGAGCGCCCTTGATGTCCTCAACTGGGTCCGGTTCGGTCGGCATGCCCTCGAAGTACGGAGCCTTGCGGATGTAGGTGGAGTCCTCATCCCACTCGAAGGTCTCGCCCTCTGGAACATCCAGGTTGCGCCATGCGTCGTCGCCCTTGAAGACGTCGGCGTAGTCGGCCTCGTACATCTCGCGGGAGATGGCGGACTGGATGGTGTCCTCGATCTCCTGCGGGGTTGGCCAGATGTCCTTCAGGAAGACATCGTTGCCGTCTTCGTCCTGACCCAGCGGCTGGTTGTCGAAGTCGAAGTCCATGGTGCCGGCGATAGCGTAGGCGATAACCATGATTGGGGATGCCAAGTAGTTCATCTTGACGTCCGGGGAGATACGACCCTCGAAGTTGCGGTTACCGGACAGAACTGCGGTAGCTGCCAAGTCGTTCTCGTTGATAGCTGCAGAAACTTCCTCTGGCAGCGGGCCGGAGTTACCAATGCAGGTGGTGCAGCCGAAGCCGGACAGGTAGAAGCCCATAGCCTCGAGGTCCTTCCAGAGGTCTGCACGCTGGAAGTAGCCATCGACAACCTGGGAACCAGGTGCACAAATGGTCTTGACCCATGGCTTGGAGCGCAGGCCCTTTTCAGCGGCCTTACGTGCAATCAAACCTGCACCCACCATGACGGATGGGTTGGAGGTGTTGGTGCACGAGGTGATGGAGGCAATGGCCACCATGCCGTGGTCAAGGGTGTACTCGCCGCCGTTGTCAGGTTCAACGGTGATCGGGTTGGAGTGACGTCCCTTAGCGCCAACCGCGGCGGATTCGCCGTGGCCCTCGCGAGACTTGTTCAAGCCACCGGTGACATCATCGTCGCCAGGCGCGCCGCCTTCACCGGACATGCGCTTAGCCTCAACGGAGGAGTCGTCGACGCATACTTCGTCGGTGGTGTAGTTGGACAGATCCTTACGGAACTGCTCCTTGGCCTCCGAAAGAAGGATGCGGTCCTGCGGGCGCTTCGGGCCGGCGATGGACGGCTCAACGGTGGACAGGTCGAGCTCGATGTACTCGGAGTACTCCGGCTCCGGAGTGTCCTCTGCCAGCCACATGCCCTGGGCCTTGGCGTACTGCTCCACGCGGTCGATCTGCTCTTGCGGGCGACCGGTGAGCTCGAGGTACTTGGTGGTCTCTTCGTCGATGGGGAAGATGGCCGCGGTGGAACCGAATTCAGGCGACATGTTGCCGATGGTGGCGCGGTTAGCCAGCGGGACGGACTTAACGCCGTTGCCATAGAACTCTACGAACTTCTGGACAACGCCGTGCTCACGCAGCATCTCCGTAATGGTCAAGACGACGTCGGTTGCGGTAACGCCGGTCGGGATTTCGCCGGTCAGCTTGAAGCCGACGACCTTCGGGATGAGCATAGATACCGGCTGGCCGAGCATGGCAGCCTCTGCCTCGATGCCGCCAACGCCCCAACCCAGGATGCCCAGGCCGTTTTCCATGGTGGTGTGGGAATCGGTACCGATACAGGTATCCGGGTATGCAAGGCCCTCGTTGTCAAAGACAACGCGGGACAGGTACTCGATGTTGACCTGGTGGACAATACCGGTTCCCGGAGGAACAACGCGGAAGTTGGAGAAGTTCTCAGCACCCCAACGCAGGAACTGGTAGCGCTCTTCGTTGCGCTGGTACTCGATTTCGACGTTCTTCTCAAGAGCGTCGGTGGAACCAAAGGCCTCAACGATAACGGAGTGGTCAATAACCATCTCGGCAGGGTTCAGCGGGTTCACCTGGTCTGGCGTGCCGCCAAGAGCGGACACGGCCTCACGCATGGTTGCGAGGTCGACGACACAGGGAACGCCGGTGAAGTCCTGCATGAGGACGCGGGCCGGGGTGAACTGGATTTCAGTATCCGGCTCGGACTTTGGGTCCCAATTGGCAAGGGCCTTGATGTGGTCCTCGTTTACATTCTTGCCATCCTCATTGCGCAGCAGGTTTTCTGCCAGCACCTTGAGGGAGTACGGCAACTTCTCCATGCCAGGAACCGTGTTGATGTCGAAGTAGTCGTAAGACTTACCGTTGACATCAAGGGTCTTCTTGGCGTCGAAGGAGTTCAAGCTTTCAGTCACAGGGAGCTCCATTCCTTGTTGATAAACAGTGTGTTCTGTTTTGTACTCGCCGCCTGCTGGAGTTGCGGGATAAGCAAAAGGCGTGCGACCAATTGATGGTTGCGACGAAGCCATGGGGCCCGCAGTGCCAAAGACGGCAAAGAACGCGATGGTTCACCTATTTATTGTAGAGGTAAAAACCTTCCGTTGCTCTCATTGTAACGGGACAAGCGTTCTGTTTAAAGTTATTGGCGGCTCTCGGCGCGTTAACTGCGCGAACGGCCGCGGTAACCTTTATCTTTAGAAAAGATTGGCCCAGGCACAAGCGCAGTGCACAACCCCCGATCTCGGGTGCGCAAGCCCCTGTAATAGGAAAGAAGAGGGAAGGGGATTGAATGGTTCCACATGAAGTGGACATCCCGCAGCTGGCTCAGCAGCTCAAGCAGGACGGCGTGGCCTACTCCGCCCCCTCCTTGGAATCGGATGCTCAGCTGAATGAACACGTCGCCGAACAACTGCGTGAGGGTGACGGGCTCGCTGTCGTTGATGTTTTTGTCTCCAAGGCTGCGGACGTGCGCGATATTGCACAAGAGCTTTATGACGTTACGGATCTGCAGACCGTCATCGTGCAGACCCCACGCCATGTTTCCTCGGTCAGCGAGAACTATAGCCGCGCGGATATTGAATCCACCCAAGCTCAGTTAACGCCGGGGCTCAATCAGGTCGATCTCCTAGAGCGGTACTACGCGGGGCTTGAGCACAGCAGCTTTCCGATGATCGCGATCGTCGCCGCCGTCTTAATTCTTGCCCTAGTTTTTGGCGGCCTAAGTTACCGGCGCGCCTCCCAGCATCGCGAGACGCGAGGGTAAGTAGCACCCCTCAGGGGAGGCAGGAGTAGGAAGAAAAGCGGCCTTAAAACTAGCCAGCTTCCGAATATGTTTGTTCGAAAAAATAGTGGACATTTTCCGTTCTTTGAGCCTCTAGTGCGGCCCAAAATCTTCCGCCGATGCGGGCCCGAAGCTTCAAGGGTGAGTGAGTTCCCGTGGCCCGTCGCACCGAAAGGCGTGGAGAAGCCGCACCGAGATTTATGGAAAATGATCGTCAAGCGGCGGCGTCGTAGTTGGGGCATCTATAGGCCTCCGCCGGGTGGCACCGGGCGCCCGCGAATGAAGAAAACTCCACACGCCTAAAGGGGGCCAGGGGAGCGGGGGAGGGGTCGAAGTAAAGGCTTAGTGGTTGACTTTGGCCGGGGGAGTGGTTCTCGAGCGGTGAATCGGCCCTGATTTTGGCCACACCTATGGCTGGAGGGTCGTGAAATCTAGAACTTGAAGTGATGAACATCACAATAACGGGATGGTAACAAAATCATTGCAGGTTAGGTACGCCTGTTGTGTCATGTGGTTTAACTTGACTCCACGTAATTAAGTGGAATGTGTGCGAAAAGGGCGTGTCGTGACGTATGGTTCGAGTGTCGACTCAAGGGACATGAATATCTTCTTGAGTTCATGGGCTTAGCCTTGACGGTCAATTGAAGATTCACACGGGTATGTGGGGAAGCACGCCTCGCGGGAATCGAGGAATTGGCGGTACTTGGAAGTCAATGAACCACGAGGGACCTCTCGAACGGGAGGGCAGAAAAACTTTTCACTTGAGCGATGACAATGTTCGAAAAAATAAACATCAACCCACCTTCCTTAAAAGTGGTGAGACGAGTTCGCTAGAGCTCCATCGTGTGGGTATGCGGATGTGGTTCTCCCTGAACCCTTCAACGTTGGATTCCCGGAGAAGCGGGACCCAGTCGCAAGGTTCGCGGAGGAGCGCAGTCGGGTACGCGCAGAATGAGAGAAAGAGGGAACCGAAATCACACTAGGGCCAGCATCGTGTGGCCTGTTCATGGTTTGTGGCCGCTTGCCCTCGCAGGGATGAGCTCAGATTTGGAGCTGTACTTTCACTGCGCCGCGGCGAGTTGAGCCAAGGATCATAGGGCAGTTCTCACTATGCCAAGCGCAGCGTGCGAGGGGGCCTGGACTCTGTCAGCTACCCAAACTCACCGCACGCCATAAGCGAAGCTCGATGAAGATGCGCCAATCCCGGATCTCCCGGATTGGCACTGCGATGGGAGCATAGATGCTTCCCGCAAGGCTAGGGCGCTCACGCTCACAATAAACCGCGTAGGAAACGTAGGAGAAGTGCACCATATACATCGCTGGTATGGGGAAATAGTAGCGAGTGATGGGCATTGAGCCGTGAGGCAGCACAGTTAAGCATCAGTGCATCGGGCTTTAGACATGCGCACTCCCTAAGTGAAGTCTCTAGATTTTCGGGCACATGTTCCGTTTACCTCCTGGAGCCGAGTGCTGCCAGGGCGATGACGCCTACCCATAATCCTCCGGGTAGGTAGCAATCGGATGTGGAATATTCCACTAAAGACTCTGGGCTTGCTGCTGTGCGAAATGCGCAAGCTAAGGGTCTCGGGCATTCCTATGTCCATTTACGGCTCATTGTGTCCCAATCTTAAAAAGGAAGGTGGTCCAACAAGGAGAATTCCAGTGGCCACCATTCGTTTACCGCGCATTCGACACGTTCGCGCAATCATTGCTGCAGTCGCAGGTACCGCAGCGCTAGCACCCCTGACCGCCGTCGCTCCCGCGGGAGCAGAAGAATACCCCGATCCCGCCCAGGCCGATGCCGATGCCTCCATCGCCCGCGCTGTATCCAATGTTGATGCTCAGCAGCGGGAAGTAGATCAGCTACGGCAGCTGCTCGACCAGGCAGAGGAACAAGCAGCGGCCGCGACGGATCGCATCGCCGAGCTTTCGGCCGATCCTGAGGTTGCAGACGATGCGACAGAGCTTGACCAGGCGTATGCCGAGAAGCGCGCAGCTGAGTCGGCATTGGTCGAGCACCGCCGCAACTTGGCCCAGCGGGAAGCGCAAATGAATGCCACGCGCAACTTCGCCGAGGCCTCCTTTGCTCACCAGCAGCAGTCACGGGAAGTGACCCACCAGGGCGACCTTCCAAGTGCGCAAAATCAAGATAATAACCTTGATTTTAAGGTAGATGCGGATGCGCTTGCCGATGATCCCGTCAAGACCCAAGACTTGAATAGCGACAAGGGTGAAGGCTTTACCGACGAAATCGTTCCGGATGAATCTCCACTACCTGAGGCGGCCAACGATGGCGCCGCTGTAGAGGGGCAGGCTCACTTGACTACCCCGAAGGCAGAGTTCGGCACCGCGCTTAACCAGGGGGCAACCCCGTCTTATAATACGGTGGACTACGGCACCGGATCCTCGGCATCGGACGTTATGGATATTGCCGGCGAGCTCGCCGCAGCCGTCGATCAGGACGATGTGCGGGCGCTGATGGCGGGTTCTGCGGACCTGTTGGGGATTGGCAGCCCGGATACGGCGCCATCGGCAAGCACTGATCCTTCCGCCTTCGGTCAGGGATCGGGAACCCCATCCAGCGCTGCCCCGGGCAACAGCAGCCAGATTGAGGCGGTCATCGCTCGCGCAGAATCTGTGATCGGAACCCCATACGTGTGGGGCGGTGGCGACAATAATGGCCCCACCGGTGGCCTCCGGGACGGCGGCATTGCCGATAGCTTTGGCGACTACGCCCGAACCGGCTTTGATTGCTCTGGATTGACTAAGTACGCGTTCGCCGCGGCCGGCCTAGACCTTCCACACTATTCTGGTGCGCAGTACCAAATGGGCAATAAGGTCTCCCGCGATAACATGCAACGCGGTGACCTCATCTTCTACGGTGCCGGCGGCAGCCAGCACGTGGCAATCTACTTGGGCAATGACCAAATGATTGAAGCCCCGCAGTCTGGGCAGAACGTACAGGTCTCCCCTGTGCGCTGGGCTGGTGCGACCCCGGATGTCGTGCGCCTTCTCTAATTCTTAGCCTTGTGGTTGCTACTATTTAGGGCATGACTGACGCACAGCATCCTGCCCAAAAATTCGACGCCCTCCTCGTTCTTTCTTTCGGTGGCCCGGAAGGAAACGAGGAGGTCGTTCCGTTTTTAGAGAACGTTACGCGGGGGAGAGGCATTCCGCGCGAGCGCTTAGAAGTAGTGGGCAAGCACTATTACCACTTTGATGGGGTAAGCCCGATCAACGGGTTGAATCGGGAAATTATTCATAACGTCGAAGGCGAGCTGAAAAAACGCGGACATAATCTACCGGTTTATTTCGGCAACCGAAACTGGCACCCCTTTGGTACGGCTACCGCAGAGAAAATGGCGGAAGAGGGGATCCGCAACGTGGCCGTCTTTGCCACCTCGGCTTGGGGCGGTTACTCCGCGTGCCGGCAATACGATGAGGACATTGCGGCGATGCGCCAGCACCTTGCAGATAAGGGGCTGCCAGAAATCGAATTCACCAAGATTCGGCAATTTTATGATCACCCCAAGTTCATCGCGGAGATGGTCGATGCCGTCGCCGAGGCCTGGCAGCGTATCCCCGCCGAGAAGATGGACAGCGCGCGCATGCTGTTTACGGCGCACTCCGTGCCGAATGCACACGATAATGTCGGTGGCGCCGATGGAGACAAGAACCTCTACTCCCGGCAAGTAGCCGAAGCCTCCCGCTTGGTGGCTGAGCGCGCCGGAATCTCGGATTACGATTTGGTCTGGCAATCGCGCTCCGGCAATCCAAAGACGCCGTGGCTAGAACCTGACATCGTTGACCACACCACCGCAATCCATGACCGCGACGGGGTAGACGCCGTCGTGGTGTGCCCCATCGGTTTTATCTCCGATCACATGGAGGTCATCTGGGACTTGGATTCGGAGCTGCAAGCCGCCGCCGATGAAATGGGCGTACAGGTAGAGCGCGCGCGTACCGCTGGCCCGTCCCAGCGGTTTGCGGCCATGATCGTGGATCTGGTGGAAGAACTCGAGCAGAGGCAACCGTGGGAGACCAGCGGGAATGTCACCGTCCAGGGGTGCACCACCAACGGCGCGCCCTGCGCTGCAGGCTGCTGCGATATCCGCGCTCACTAAGGGGCCGGCGAGCCCCGCTCTAGCGGGCGAATTCCGCTGCTGAATAAGCCACTCCCGTCATCCGCGCCTGCCGGATATGGCGCCACAGGCGGAGAAGCTCCGGATCGAGGCTGTGATCGTTGATCCTATCCGTAACGGTTTCGATGATCGCGGCAACGTGATCCGCGCGCGCAAAGAGCTTCGCGGCCCGGGGCGGGGTGGCCGGTGGCAGGCCGGGCGTGTCATAAAAATCGCTCAGGGTCCCCACCGTGAGCCGGGGATTATTAAGAGCGGTGGACTGGTAGCCGCTGGCCGTAATGAGATCGGCGGATTCATCCGTTGCCTTAGTCAACAATGCGTCCGCCTCGCCGGGGCTTAGCCAGGCCGGCGAGGGCAGCGGCTGATCCTCGCGGATCACCTGCCATGCCGTGTGGGCTCGACGGGGATGGGGGATGAGAACGAGCGAGACTTCCGGATCATTGGTGCGCACCACAATGGCGCCTGCTGAACTTTGCGTGGCTGCACGGGCAGACTCTGAGCCCGCGGGAAGCGCCGGCGCTTCACCCGGCCCGGATAAAATGAGCCGGAGGAGGGGCTCCCCGCCCGCGCCTGGCTGAGAGGTGAGCTTTTGTGTTTCGGCGCGCAGCAGGGCGAGCAAGTCGATGAAGGGGGATTCATCGAGGCATTCGGGGCGCCCGCCCAGTTCCGTCAGGGCATCGAGCAGCTCATCTGTTGTCTCATGTCCCCACAACCACGCAGCGAGCCAGATGGCGGAGTTTTGGAGAGGGGACCACACTTCGGCGCGCATATCCATGGCGAGCAAGTGTAGTAGATAGACTATCGGGCCATGAGTTTAGATCCTTATGGCGGAGATATTTTTGCTGGGCACCGGCGCAGCAAGCCCACCCAGTATCCAGAAGTGCCGGCAGAGCCGGGCATGGTGGTAGAAGTGCGCGGTGATGATTTCGTGGGCGCCGTTTTAGGCGTAGATAAGACCGTCTTTGGTGAGGTCGTGCGGCTAGAGGACCGCCACGGTGTCGAGCGAGTATTTAACCTCATTAAAGGCGGATTCTTAGTAGAAGGTCAGCCGGTGACGCTGACGAGGTACGTGCCCAAGCAAGCACCCCGCAAATCAAACTCGGGCTCTAGGCGTGTAGAAAACGTAGAGGCCAAGGTGGCAGCGCCATCGCGCATTTGGGTCGAAGGCGTCCACGATGCCGCCATCGTGGAAAAGGTGTGGGGGCACGATCTGCGCGTCGAAGGCGTGGTCGTGGAATACCTAGAAGGCTTGGACAACCTCGAAGAAAGGCTGGCCGAGTTTCAGCCTCGCCCTGGCCGCCGGGTCGGCGTGCTCGCGGACCACCTGGTCAAGGGGTCGAAAGAAACGCGAATGACCGAGTCTGTGGGGGAGCACGTTCTAGTCACCGGCCATCCCTTTGTCGATATTTGGGCGGCAGTAAAACCGCAACGGATAGGCCTGCAAGCATGGCCGGAGGTACCGCGCGGTGAAGATTGGAAGACCGGAATCTGCCGCCGCGTGGGATGGTCTGATCCCTCCGATGGGTGGCGCCACGTTTATAACGCGGTGCATTCGTTCCGGGATTTGGACTCGAGCCTTATCGGGGCGGTCGAGCGGCTGGTGGATTTTGTGACCACGCCGGAGCTGCACAAATCAGACCTTGTCTAAGCCGCCGCGGGCCGATCTTTCTGGGCCTAGGCTAGATTGGCCCGTTCAATGAGGTTGACCGCCAATTGCCACCCGGCCATCTCGGCGCTCCAGCCCGCAGCCTGCAGCCTTTGGGACATCGCCTGTTTGGAAATGCCCAATTCTTCCGCGGCCTCATTTTGATTGAGCCCCGCCCTTACGAGCGAGGTCGCCTCGCGGCCCTCGATGGTGCGCTTATTCAAAACGTATCCAATGAGCGCGAAGGCGGCGGCGATATCGCTTGCCTCCGCGGAACGGCCGCGCTTATTGAGCTTGGTGTAGACCTGTCCCATGCGGGCGGAATTTTTCAGCGCCGCGGTGGCCACGTGGCGTGCGCTGTACTCGTCTGCCTGGTTGCCGGGGCTGATGCCGATGCCGATGGCCCAGTCGCCATCGGCAAGCAAAGCCATGACGACCTCACACACCGCGGTGGCGGAATCGACAACGGCGCAAATATCCTCCACGCCAAGGACGTGAAACTCGCTGACGCCCTCGAGGGTGGATAGCGCGGCGGCCGAGCGCTGCACGAGCTCAGCGCGGCGCACGGAACGCCCACGGTAGCGGGCATGGACAGCGAGCACGAGGATCCTCCTTTATTGCGAGCAGTTCGTTACAGTCTACCGCTTAACCTTGACTGGACGGGAGTCGGCAGGCGCGAATCGAGTACAAGCCCGCCGATGCCGGCGAGGGCAAAGACGATAAAGGCAGCGATGATCCCAGGGCTGGCCGTACCGGTAAGCGCATCGCCGAAAAAGACGCCGATGACCGTAGTGGGAATCGAGCCCACAAACGTAGCCACCGTAAAGTGCGAAACGCTGATGGGGGTAAGCGCAGCGACGTAGTTGAGGAGGCTAAAGGGCACCCCCGCGACCATGCGCAGGGAAGCGATGGCCAGCCAACCGCGCCGCTCCAAGTGGGTATTGATGGTATAAACCGCGGGGTGGGCAAGGTGCGGCCTGATCCATTCTCCGAGCAGGCTGCGCACAATCAGCAGCGATAATACGGCCGAGATGGTGAGCGCGAATAGCGAAATGGCAAGACCCTGCCAGGGGCCGAAAAGGATGCCTGCTGCAACCGTCCAGATGGTCCGAGGCAGGGGAAATTGCGTAAATATGACATAACCTAGCGTGAAGGTAACCGGAAACCACGCACCCAGGTGGGCAGCGGCCGTCCGCATCTGGGAGAGATCGGGAATGTCGAGCCAGACAAAAAGCGCAACTCCAGCAAGCGCGAGCGCGATGATAAGCGCCCAGCGTCGCGGTGACCACGCGCGGACTGAGCCCCACGCAGAGTGGGCGAGTTGAACGCAGAAGCTACCAAAGCTGCGTATCCAATCCCGGAAAGTGGTCATGCGTTCGTATCGTAGTCGGCGCGGCCGTGCTTTTAGAAAAGAGCAGTACTTATAGAAAAATCTCGAGGCACCGTAGGAACGATGTCTCGAGACTTCACAGTGTGCCCGGAGGGGGACTTGAACCCCCACGTCCGTTAATAGGACACTAGCACCTCAAGCTAGCGCGTCTGCCATTCCGCCACCCGGGCAGGGTGTTTGCAACCTCTCGGTTGGGCACCTCGAAACTCTATCGTGTTCCGTCATCGGAATACAAATCGCCAGGTAAAGGTTAATAAAGCGGGTGATCTTAAGGTAGGGAAAAACACCTTTGTAACTCAAAAGGTTGCAGCCTCTAAGTAAGCGTGCAGGGCGAAAGCGGAGGCACGGTGGTGGGGTGAGCGCGAGAGGCATCGACAAGCGCGTGTGATCTGCGGTACAAATGGGTACATGACTTCTTATGCAGATGACACTCGATTCCCCGGACCTGATCCGTACGCCCCGCTGCGCGATCTCCCCAGCTTTGGGTTGTCTTCTACCGATTTGGTAGAAGGCGATGAGATCCCAGAAAAGCACCGCGCGCCGGAAAGCGTCTCCCCACAGCTGGCATGGTCTGGGCTGCCAGAGGGAACCAAGTCCTTGGCGGTAACCTGCTTTGACCCGGACGCACCGACTGCCTCCGGTTTCTGGCACTGGGCCGCTTTTAATATCCCGACCGATGTCTCGGAGCTGCCCACCAATGCCGGTGCGGCAGAGGACCTTGGCATCGACGGTGTTATTAGCCTGCGCAATGATTCCGGCAACCGCACCCACTTCGGTGCCAACCCGCCGGCCGGCCACGCTCCGCACCGCTACCTCTACGCAGTCCACGCCGTAGACGTCGAAAAACTTGATATCGATCCAGATTCTTCCCCCACCGTCCTCGGCTTCAACTTGCACTTCCATGCACTGGGCCGGGCAATCCTCTGGGGTTGGTACGAGGCCAAATAATGGCGAGTTCCGCTTCTAAAGATCCCGTGACCCCACCCGCAGCGCTGCGGGTGGGCGGCGCTTTTTTGGTCGTCGCTTTTGTGTTGGTCCTGTTCGCCCTCATTTCCGTTTTTAGTGATGGGTGGGGCGCACCCTTTGTCTGGACCTACAGCAACCTCGCGATCATTATTGCAGCGGTGATGGTGGGTGCCTTCAGCACGATGAGCAAGGAGCATGCCGGTAGCCGCGCACAGATCATCGCCTTGGCGGTGGCGGTGCTCTTGATTATTGCTAGTCGCTTTCTTCCGCAACACGATTTGCTGATTCAGCAGCAGTATTGGCTGCTGTTTTATGCCGGTATGTCCGCCATTTGTGCCTTGATCTTGCGGCGCAGCGTAATGGCGACCTCTTAACCGCCCCCGCCAACAAACAATGCCACGTGTAGGACCACGTGGCATTTTTGCTTTTCTACCGAGCTACTACTTTGTTGCCTTCCACGGCAGGTTGGAGCCTACGGCCTCAGAAATATTGCTCAGTCCATGGGCGCGAATTTGCTGGGCGATGCCCCGGTGAATATCCCGAATCCAATCCGGCCCACCGTAGATGAGCCCGGTATAACCTTGGAGGAGACAAGCACCGGCGGAAATCCGCTCCCACGCCTGTTCCGGGGTGGAAATTCCACCAACGGAAATAAGGACAAGCTGCGAGCCAACGCGCGCGTGCAGGCGGCGGAGGACCTCTAAAGAGCGCGCGGCCACGGGCGGGCCGGAAATACCACCGGCGCCAAGGGACTCTACGTCCGCGCGGGGAGTATTAAGGCCCTCACGAGAGATGGTGGTATTGGTAGCAACGATGCCGGCAAGCCCCAATTCCACGGCGAGATCGGCGACGGCATCGACATCGGCGTCTGAAAGATCCGGCGCGATTTTGACCATGACGGGGACATCGGTGGATTCTTGCACGGCGCGCAGGATGGGGCGCAGCGATTCGACCGCCTGCAGGTCCCGCAACCCAGGGGTATTGGGGGAAGAGACATTGACCACCAGGTAGTCAGCCAGCCCGCCTAACACGGAAGCGGAGCGGCGGTAATCATCCACGGCGCGTTCGGCTGGGGTGACCTTGGTTTTGCCGATATTAATCCCGATGACGTCGTTGTACCGGCGCTTGCGCAGATTCTCTGCCACGGCCGCCGCACCCTCATTATTAAAACCCATCCGGTTTAAGATGGCGGCATCTTCTTTGAGGCGGAAGAGGCGGGGAGTCGGGTTGCCCGGCTGCGCCTGCGCCGTGACGGTGCCCAGCTCGGCATAGCCGAAACCAAGCGGCGACCAGGCATCGGCGGCAGCGGCGTTTTTATCAAACCCAGCCGCCAGGCCAAGCGGGCGCGGGAAGGTGATCCCGCATACTTCCTGTGTCAAGACCGGATCGTTGACCGGCAGGATGCGGCCAAGCGCGCGATTGGCAGGCCCTGCCGCGTGCAGACCGTGGAGGCCAGAGTTGATAATGCCGTGGATGCGCTCGGGGCTTAAGCGAAACATCCCGCGCAGCGCCAGCTGATAGGCGCCTTTGCGCAGCGAATCGAAGGTCGAAACCATGGATTAAGACTCCTTTGCCTTTGTCAGGTGTGGATCCGCCACGAACTGCAGCCCCTGGCCGGATGCGGAGGCAACCACGATGGTGCCATTGGAAAGAGCGGAAATATTTTGCGCATCGGCAAGCGTGGCAATCTCGCCGCGGGATTCGGGAACGCCCTTGTCAATGGAATAGGCGTGTGCGATGTTGTTATCGGTGGTGGTAACCCACGCGAGCTCGCGCGAGTCATCCCAGGCCACCGCCCACGGGGTACCGTCGACCATGCCGTATTGGTGCAGGCGGACGACGTCATCGGAGGTATAGACCGCGATCCGGCCGCCCTCGGTATCGGAGGCGAGCACGACGCCGTTATTACCCACCGCGATTTGGCCGACACCCTGGCCAGCGCGCAACCGGCCGCCGGCGCGGTCATTGGGCCAATCGATATTCTGGATGGTGGAATCCGAACGCTGAATGCGCACAATCCCGTCATCGCCGTCCGCATTGGGAACGGCGAGCATCTGGTCCGAGCCGGCCTCGACGGAGATTTCGCCGTCCCGCGTGCCATCCTTGTACCGGCCCACCACAGCGGAGTCGCCGGCGGTGACAAAGACCTCGCCGGTGGAAAGTTGGGTCGCAGCGGTGACCTGGAAGTCTTCCTCCATCTTGATTTCTTCCGGTGACTCCGGCGCAGAAGGATCAATGAGTAGGACCTTATCCGGGCAAGCCAAGACGAATCCAGATTCGGAGGAGCTCAAATCGCCGCAGGTGGAATCGACATCGATGCTCTTGGCCTTCTTGGCGGCAAAGTCATCCTGGCTGCCAATGCGCACCTGGTCCGCGGTGCGAACGGCAATCGTATCTTTGACCGCGGCCAGATCCGTGATGTCTTCATCGAAGTCGATGACCGTACCGGCAGGATCGGTGTCGCTCGGAGAAGCGGCCGGGGTGGCGTTGCCCTTCACTGCGGTTTCGGGATCACCGCCTACGCCCACGGTGGAATCGCAGGCGGCCAGCGCAGCAGTGGAGAGTGCTAGCAAGCTGGATAGTACGAGTGTGGAGCGGGATCGTGATTTCACGGATACTTATCCTAACAGCGCGCGTTGCGATTTCCCGAAGCCGTGCGCGGCGGTAGTGTATGGCGGGTGATTTCTGATACCGCGACCGAAGCAGTTTCTTGGGCACAAGTTATCGTTTTATCCATTGTGCAGGGGCTTACGGAGTTTCTCCCGGTAAGCTCCTCGGGGCACCTGCGCATTGTTTCCGAGCTCTTTTGGGGCAACGATGCCGGTGCTTCCTTTACAGCCGTCATCCAGCTCGGCACCGAGCTTGCCGTGCTGGTCTATTTCGCCCCAATGATTTGGCAAATTCTCTCCGGATGGCTCCGCGGGTGGACCAACCCCGCTTCGCGCGGGCAGGACTGGCGCATGGGCTGGATGGTCATCGCCGGATCCATTCCCATCGGCGTTATCGGGTTGGTTTTTGAAGATGCCATCCGCGGGGCGCTGCGCAACCTGTGGATAACCGCTGCGATGCTAATCCTTTTCTCCTTCGTCTTCATCGCCGCCGAGCGCGTGGGCTCCAAAAAGCGCGGTTTTGACGAGCTCACGATGAAGGATGCCATCATCATGGGCCTGTGCCAGTGCTTGGCGCTGATCCCTGGCGTTTCGCGTTCGGGCGGTACCATTTCCGGTGGTCTTTTCTTGGGCCTCGACCGCGAGGTGGCCACGCGCTTTAGCTTCCTCTTGGCCATTCCGGCGGTGCTGGCGTCCGGGCTTTTTTCGCTTCCCGATGCCTTCGCGCCCGAGGCTGGCCAAGCCGCGTCCGGCATGCAGCTGCTCGTCGGCACCGGAATTGCCTTCGCCTTGGGCTACGCCTCGATTGCGTGGTTGCTGAACTTCGTGGGCAACCACTCCTTTGCCTGGTTTGCGGCCTACCGCATCCCAGTAGGCATCCTCGTGATGATTCTGCTGGCCTTGGGAGTCCTACAGCCCATTTAAAGCACCCCATAAGTTCGCGTTAGGATAGGTGCCATGCATTCTTGGCCAACACCTTCTTATAGTCGCGTCCCAGGCGATGCGGCGCAGCTCTATCTCTACGATTCCGCGAATCAAACCAAGGACCCCGTGCAGGTAAAGGGGGATACCGCCACCATGTACGTGTGCGGCATTACCCCGTATGATTCGACCCACTTGGGCCACGCAGCCACCTATCTCACCTTCGATCTGATTTACCGGCAGTTCCTGGACGCTGGCAAGAAGGTCAATTACGCGCAAAACATCACCGACGTCGATGACCCACTCTTTGAGCGCGCGGAGCGCGACGGCGTTGATTGGCGCGAACTCGGCACCTCCCAGATCGACCTTTTCCGCTCCGATATGGAGCTTTTATCGGTCATCCCGCCACAGCACTTTATCGGCGCCATGGAAGCGGTCGATGAGATCGTGGACATGGTGCAAAAGCTGCTGGATAACGGCGCCGCTTACGTGGTCGATGATCCGGAGTACCCGGATGTATATGCCTCCATCGATGCCACCGAGGAATTTGGCTACGAATCCAATTACTCGATGGAACAGATGCAGGAATTTTTTGCCGAGCGCGGCGGCGACCCCGACCGCCCAGGCAAGAAGCACCCCATGGACGCCCTGATTTGGCGCGCCCACCGCGAAGGCGAACCGGCGTGGGAGTCTCCCTTCGGCCCCGGCCGCCCCGGTTGGCACATCGAGTGCTCTGCCATCGCCACCAACTACTTGGGTAGCACTTTTGATATCCAAGGCGGCGGCAGCGATCTGAAGTTCCCGCACCACGAATTTTCCGCCGCGCATGCAGAGGCCGCATTGGGCGTAGACCGCATGGCGCAGTTCTATGTCCACACGGGAATGATCGGCCTCGATGGCGTGAAAATGTCCAAGTCCCTGGGCAACCTGGTCTTCGTCCACAAGCTCGTGGAGCAGGGCGAGGATCCCTCCGCCATTCGCCTTGGCGTATTCTCCGGCCATTACCGCGCCGAGCGGGACTGGTCCGATGAGGCGCTCGACCAGGCCAAGGCCCGCCTGGCCACCTGGCGGACCGCCCTGGAGGCCCCTGGGGCCCTGTCGGCTGCGGAGGATGCGGTAGCGGGGCTTCGCCAAGCGCTTGCCGATGACCTCGATACCCCCGCCGCGCTGCGCGCCATCGACAATTGGGCAGGCAGTGACCGTGGCGAGGACGAGGAAGGGGCTGCGCAGTTGGTGCGTACCGCACTTGATTCGCTGCTCGGCGTGCGGGCCTAGCCAACTTAGGGCAATATCGACAGCATGAGCATTCGCGCAGATTTCCAACCCACCGTTGATGAGTTCATTGCTGATCTGAAGTCTTTTGCCACCGGTGATTACCTCAAGGATGAGGAAAAAGAGTTCTGGGAGGCGCCGTTTAACGCGGCGGTGCTACCAGAACTTAAAGGCCACCTCGAGCAGATGCTGGACGGGCTAGACGGGCTGCCGGATGATCCTGATGGCGGCCAGCTCGCCGCGGTGCTGAATAAGACCGTTAAAAAACTCGCCACCTTTAATCGCAAGCAACACGATGCCGTGGTGGAGCCGGAGGAAAAGGAAGAAATCGCCGAGCTTATGTACAACGCCTCCGCGGCAACCGGTGCCGATGATGAGGCGCTATCACAGATTCCCGAGTTGGACTTCTAAGCCTCTTTACGGCGCCAGCCCGCTGTGGGTAGATTCCTAAGGTGAAGTTGATCGATCACCGCGCAGCGCGAATATCCTCGCTGAGCCTTAATTCTATGCCGGAAAAGCCGGTGGAGTGTGTATGACCACAGTGAGTAATTCCCAGCTTTTGTCCCGTCCAGCGGCGATTTTCTGGGACATGGACGGCACCTTAACGAACTCGGAGCCCCTGTGGGGCGAGGCGACCTACTACCTTTCAGAAGTGCTGGGAAAACGCCTTACCTCAAGCCAACGGATGGATACGGTGGGGGCTACTTTTACGACGACGCTGCGCATTTGCGCCGACAACGCTGGGGTTGTCTTGGGTGAAGGCGATGTCGAGGCCTACCGGCACAAGATGTTTGAGTATATGAAGACTCTTTTTGCTGGCCGCCTCGAAATCTTCCCCGGCATCCCTGAGCTTTTAACTTCGCTGCACCACGACGGCATGCCGATGATGGTTACGACGAATACGGACCGCGACGTTGCAGACGCCGCCATTGCTGTCATCGGCAGCGAGTATTTCGTAGACACTATTTGCGGCGATGAAGTTCCCACCGGCAAGCCTGCCCCAGACATGTACTTGGAAGCGGCCCGGCGCCTGCAGCTTAATCCAGCTCAGTGCCTCGTATTTGAGGATTCCCCGGCAGGTATGCGCGCTGCCGTGGCCGCGGGATGCACCGTTATCGGTTTGCCAGAGGATGAAGGAGTGGAAGTACCGGACGGGGTAGTGGAGATCTCCCGGCTGCGCGATTCTCGCCACCTCGCCGGCGCGCTCCACACGGATGTCTACGAGTGGTTCCGGGCTATCCAGGAAATGAACTAAAACCCTTCGCATTGTCTGCTTACCTGTGGAACAATAGTTAGCCGTGAAGGATTTTGAGACACTTTTTGCTGAGCTACTAAACAAAGTAGACCAGAAGCCTGAGGGCTCTGGGACCGTTCAGGCGCTGGAAGAAGGCGCCCATCATATTGGTAAAAAGATCATCGAAGAGGCAGGCGAGGTATGGATCGCCGCCGAATACCAGTCCGATGAGGAACTGGCGGAAGAAATGTCGCAGCTTATCTATTGGACGCAGGTCATGATGATCAGGCGCGGCCTGCGCCCTGAAGATATTTATAAATACCTATAACTTGTTGCCACCTGCGGTGGAGCAAAATTCCTGGAGAAAAGCATGATCAAAATTGCAGTACCAAATAAAGGGTCCTTATCGGAGGCGGCTTTAGAAATCCTTGGTGAGGCCGGATACAAGGGGCGCGGCCACTCCAAAACCCTGAACGTGGTGGATCTGGATAACGGGGTGGAGTTCTTCTTCCTCCGCCCGAAGGACATCGCGATCTATGTTGCCCGCGGCGTGCTCGATCTAGGGATTACGGGGCGCGATTTGGCGCTCGATTCCAATGCCCAATTTAAAGAAGTCCTCTCGCTCGGCTTCGGCGACTCGACATTCCGCTACGCCGCACCCCAAGGAGAGGGGTGGGATATCTCTCACCTAGAGGGCAAGCGTGTGGCGACGTCGTACCCGAATTTGGTCCGCCAGGACCTGGCGGAGAAGGGAATTTCCGCCGATGTGATCCGCCTAGACGGGGCGGTGGAAATCTCCATCCACTTGGGCGTGGCCGATGTGATTGCTGATGTCGTGTCAACTGGTACTACGCTGCGGCAGCAGGGTTTGGCGCCCTTTGGCGAGCCCATCGTGACCTCAGAAGCCGTGGTTATTAAGCGCCACGATGCAGAGGTGATGCCGGAAGAGCAGGTGGTCTTAGGCCGCATCCAAGGAATTTTGCACGCCCGCACCTACCTCATGATCGACTACAACATCGCGGAAGAAAACCTGGACAAAGCAGCTGGTGTTACTCCGGGTCTGACTGGACCCACGGTCTCACCGTTGGCGCGGCAAGACTGGGTGGCGGTGCGTGCGATGGTTCCGCAGAAGGAAGCCAACCAGATTATGGATCGACTTTCCCAACTCGGTGCGGAGGCAATTTTGGCTTCCGATCTCCGCATTGCCCGCTTTTAGGGGGAGTATTAAATTCTTGGTCGTCCCAACTGGGGCGAAACGTGGCTACCATTGGCGCTTGAGAACATTTACTCGGACATCATTCTCGACAGGCAAAGGAGCCGCGCCATCATGGCAAAGTCGTCTAAGAAAGAAGAAAAAGACACTAAGTCTGCCGCAAAGGAAGGGCAGGAAAAGCAGGAGGATAAGACCACTCATTCTGCACAGAAAAAGGTAGCTGAGCAGAAGCAGCCAAAGACGTCGAGCAAAAACACTCGTACGGAGACCGACCTGATCGGTGACTTGGAAATTCCTGCTGATGCCTACTTTGGTGTCCACACCGTCCGCGCGATGGATAACTTCCAGATTTCCTACGTGACCATTAACACCATTCCGCACTTCATCCGCGGCATGGTGCAGGTCAAGAAGGCTGCCGCGATGGCCAACCGTCGCCTGCACGTGCTTCCAAAGAAGAAGGCAGAGGCCATTATCTGGGCTTGTGACCAGATCTTGGACGAAGGCCGCTGCATGGACCAGTTCCCGCTCGATGTATTCCAGGGCGGCGCCGGCACCTCGTTGAACATGAACACCAATGAGGTCGTTGCCAACCTGGCCCTTGAGCACTTGGGGGAGGAGAAGGGCTCCTACGACATCATCAACCCCAACGATGATGTCAATATGTCCCAGTCCACCAACGATGCTTACCCAACTGGCTTCCGTCTGGGCCTGTACGCTGCCATCGATGACCTCGTCGTGCGCATCGACAGCCTGCGTTCCGCATTCCAGGACAAGGGCAATGAGTTCCAAGACATCCTGAAGATGGGCCGCACCCAGCTACAGGATGCCGTCCCCATGACCTTGGGCGATGAATTCAAGGGCTTTGCCAATAACCTGAACGAGGAGCAGGCCGTTCTGCGCGACGCACAGAGCCGCTTGCTGCAGATCAACCTCGGCGCCACCGCCATCGGCACCGGCGTTAACACCCCAGCCGGCTACCGCCACCAGGTAACCGCCGCTCTGTCTGAAGTCACCGGCCTGGAGATGAAGACTGCAAGCGACCTGATCGAGGCCACCTCTGACTGCGGTGCCTACGTATTCTTGCACTCCGCCATCAAGCGCGCTGCCATGAAGCTGTCCAAGATCTGTAACGACCTGCGCCTGCTGTCCTCCGGTCCACGCGCTGGCCTTGGTGAAATCAATCTGCCGGCCCGCCAGGCAGGTTCCTCCATCATGCCGGGTAAGGTCAACCCAGTTATCCCAGAGGTGGTCAACCAGACCTGCTTCAAGGTCTTCGGCAACGACCACGTCGTGACCATGGCCGCAGAGGCAGGTCAGCTGCAGCTCAACGTGATGGAGCCGGTCATCGGTGAGGCGCTGTTCCAGTCCATCCGCATCATGGGCAACGCGGTTGATGCGCTGCGCGAAAAGTGCGTCACCGGTATTACCGCTAACGCCGATGTGTGCCGCCAGTACGTGGAGAACTCCATCGGTATCGTCACCTACCTGAACCCATTCATTGGCCACCACAACGGTGACGAGATTGCCAAGGAATCCCTCAAGACCGGCAAGGGCGTCAAGGAACTCGTCCTGGAAAAGGGCCTTCTGGATGAGGCAACGCTGAACAAGGTGCTGTCGGTAGAAAACCTCATGCACCCAGAATTCCGCGGCCAGCTTTTCTTGGACGAAAACTAAGTAAAGCCCGCGAGCCATAGCGCAACATTCCGCACACACCGTGCTCACTCTTCCCGTGGAAAACGGGAGGGGAGTACTCCACGGTGTGTGCGGCCTCTTTCGTCTATGCCCGAATTGGTGTCTCCCATTTCCATAGCGCAGTGGCATGGAAATATACCGAACGGTTTATAACGCGAGGTAGAACACATGTGGGAACCGACACAAACGGGCATATTGTGTCAATAAAACAACACATTCAGGGCAAAATAGAAGTGTAAGGGTGGTCCACGACCGGCAGGTCAAGGCGGGTCCACTACGTGTAGTTGAGAACGTGTGGAGTGTATCCATGGTTATTGTTCATATTGTCATCGTTCTCGCGGCCATTATCTTGGGTGCGAGAATTGGGTCCATAGGTATCGGCATGGCCGGTGGCCTGGGCGTTCTCCTTTTGGGTGTTGCGGGAGTTCCCGTAACTAGGGAAGACATTCCGTTCGATGTCATCGCCATCATCATGACGGTGATTGCGGCCATCGCCGCCATGCAAAAAGCCGGCGGCATGGACTATTTGGTTCACGTGGCCGAGAAGTTCCTGCGCAAAAACCCTAAGAAAATTACGTACTACGCACCCATTGTGACGTGGCTGATGACGGTCCTTGCCGGTACCGGCCACACCTCCTTTTCTACGCTGCCGGTGATCGTCGAGGTGGCCAAGGAGGGCAAGGTCCGCCCGTCGCGCCCGCTGTCTATCGCGGTCGTCGCCGCGCAGATGGGTATCTGTGCCTCACCGATTTCGGCCGCGGTGGTCATCCTGGCTGGCCTGCTTGAGCCCATGGGCGTGGGGTACCTCCAGGTTCTCGGCGTGCTGATTCCAGCTACCTTCCTGTCCATCTTCCCGGCAGCGTGGCTGGCCAATAGGTTTGGCAAGGAACTGGAAGATGACCCCGTCTACCAAGAGCGCAAGGCGCAGGGCCTAGTCAAAGAGCCGATTGGTGCTAGCAAATATGAGCCAAAGGAAGGCGCTAAGTCTTCCGTCGTTATCTTCCTTATCGCCATCGTTATCGTCATGGCATGGGCTACCATTTCTTCCGAGCAGGTTGGTCTCATTACGGATCCCACGTTGCCGCGCAATGAGGCGATTATGACGGTCATGCTTTCGGCCGCAACGATCATCGTGCTCAAGACCAAGATTCCGGCAGCTGACGTCCTCAACACCCCGGTATTTAAATCGGGCATGTCTGCCTGCATCTGTGTGCTGGGTGTCGCGTGGTTGGGAACCACCCTCATCAACCACTACTTGGACGATATTCAGGCCTTGGCTGGCGACGTCATCGAAGCTTCGCCATGGTTGCTGGCAGTAGTGCTCTTCTTCGCCGCAGCCCTGCTGTACTCGCAGGCCGCCACCACCAAGGCACTCATGCCCGCCGCCTTGGCGCTGGGAGTAAGCCCGGTTACCGCCGTGGCCGCATTCCCGGCAGTATCTGCCCTGTTCATCCTGCCTACCTACCCAACGTTGCTGGCAGCAGTCGAAATGGATGATACGGGCACGACCAAGATCGGCAAGGCCGTCTTTAACCACCCATTCCTCATCCCCGGCGTGGTCAGCATTGTCGGTTCCGTGCTCTTGGGCTACGCACTCGGCGCGGTAATCATCTAGCGAGTCCTTCAATTCGCATTCCCAGTGGCGTCTTCTCCGCAGAGAGGGCGCCACTTTTATGTGGCAACCCCACCCGAAGAATGTTGTGTCTCACACTTCTTACCCCATGCGACTTGGCTTATGTCAGAAATCGGTAGGGTAGGTGCTATGACTACGCAGCCATCCGATGTTGAAATCGCACAAGCCCATAACCTGCAGCCGATTGCGGAGATCGCAGCCAAAGCAGGTATCCCTGAAGATGCAGTAATTCCCTTTGGTTCCACGAAGGCCAAGGTGGATATCACCAAGGTGGACTACGCCAAAGACAAGCGCGGCAAGCTCGTGCTGGTGACAGGAGTCTCCCCAACACCTGCCGGCGAGGGAAAATCCACGGTGCTTATCGGCTTGACCGATGCCTTGGACCAGATTGGGAAGAAGGCCATCGTGGCCCTCCGCGAGCCATCCCAGGGCCCGGTCATGGGCATCAAGGGCGGTGCCGCGGGCGGCGGCTACGCCCAGATTGTGCCGATGGAGGATATCAACCTGCACTTCACCGGTGACTTCCACGCCATTGCCGCGGCAACGAATACGCTGGCGGCCATCATCGACAATCACATTCACCAGGGCAACCAGCTGGGCATCGACCCGCGCCGCGTGACGTGGCAGCGCTGCGTCGACGTGAACGACCGCGCACTGCGCAACGTGGTGACCGGCCTTGGTGGATCGGCACACGGCGTGCCGGCAGAAACTGGCTTTACCATTACGGCGGCCTCCGAGATCATGGCCATTTTGTGCTTGGCGACGAGCCTCGATGACCTCAAGCAGCGCCTAGGCGATATTACCGTCGGCTTTACCTATGACCAGCGCCCAGTAACCGCGCGCGAGCTCGATGCGGAAGGTGCGCTGACCGCATTGATGCGCGATGCCTTGAACCCGAACCTCGTGCAAACCCTCGGCGGGGTTCCCGCACTCGTGCACGGTGGTCCCTTCGCCAATATCGCGCACGGCTGCAACTCCTTGCTGGCGACGCAGACCGCCCTGCAGTTCGGAGATATCGTGCTGTCTGAAGCCGGCTTCGGCGCGGATCTTGGCGGCGAGAAGTTTATGGATATCAAGTCCCGGTTTGGTGACCTGGACGTGGCCGGCGCGGTGGTTGTGGCGACGATCCGCTCGCAGAAGTACAACGGAGGCGTTGCCAAGGACAAGCTCACCGAGGAAAACCTTGAGGCGCTGCAGAAGGGTATCGTCAACCTTGAGCGCCACGTAGAAAACCTGCGCAAGTTTGGGATCAAGCCTGTCGTCGCGCTGAACCTCTTTTGGTCCGATACCGAGGCGGAGCGCCAGTTTATGCGCGATTGGGCCAAGGACTTCGGCGTGGCCTTGGAAGAGGCCAACGTCTGGGCCGAAGGCGGCGCGGGAGCGACGAAGCTGGCCGAGACCTTGCTGGAGAACCTCGAGGGCGGCGCGCAGCAGCTCTACGATCCGGAAGAAGGCATCGAGGCCTCCATCGAGACCATCGCCCGCGAGATCTACCGCGCGGACCGCGTGGAATACGGCTCAAAGGCTGTGAAGGACTTGCAATACATCAAGGACAATGGCTGGGATAAATTACCCGTGGTCATTTCCAAGACGCAGTATTCCTTCTCGGATGAAGCAACCGCATTGGGCGCTCCGGAAGGCCACACGCTGCACGTGCGTGAGCTACTGCCGCGCACCGGTTCGGGGTTTATCGTGGTGCTTACCGGCAACGTGATGACCATGCCGGGCCTGCCCAAGAAGCCGGCGGCCAATAATATCGACGTCGCCGCCGATGGCACGGTATCCGGACTGTTCTAAAAGGAGTTAATCCGCCGCGGAGCCCGGCCACCCCGGGTACTCCGGTGGCGTGCCGCCAAATTCAGGGCAGATCGCCTGATGCGCGCACCAATCACAGAGCTTGGAGCGCTTCGGGCGAAAATCCCCGGCGCGCCCATCGGCTTCAATCTTGGCCCACAGTTGGCCTAGATCGCGCTCGAAGTATTCGAGTTCCTCCTGGGTAGGAGCTAAAAACATCGAATCCAGCACCTTGAGATACATCAGCCGCAGCTGGTGGGGGATGGTGCCCAGCAGGCGCCAGTACACCAGGGCATAAAACCGCATCTGGAATTGGGCGCTGTGGGAAAAGCGCGGTGCCGGTTTCTTTCCCGTCTTATAATCCACGACGCGCACCTCGCCGGTGGGCGCGCGGTCCACGCGGTCAATAAACCCGCGCACGGGTACGCCATTGGGCAGGACCGTATTGACATACATCTCGGTTTCTTGGCAGTCGAAGCCCTGCGGGTTTTCCATCTGGAAATAGCCCTTGAGCAGCTCGCGGGCCGCGACGAAGAAGTCATACGTTTCTTCTTCGGGCACGAGCTCGAGCAGTTCAGCGTCCCTTTCTGTCATCGCGGCCCAGCTTGGTTTAATCATCTTTACCGCTGCCGGGTAGGTGCGCTCTTCACGCGGGAGTTTATGCGTTTCTTCTAGGACCGCGTGGACCAGGGTTCCCTTAACTTGGGCGATGGTCTTGGGCTCGGGAATCTTGTCGATGGCCCGGAATCGATAGAGCAGCGGGCACTGCTGGTAGTCGGAGGCGCGCGAGGGCGACAGGGCAAGAGGGCGGGGAGTAGATGAAGTAGCCATGGTGTATCTAGCCTATCGCCGATAGTTTCGTGGCAAGCTAGAAGGTATGAGTTATACCGATAAGTTCCTTGATTTTCTGGCGGCCTCGCCGTCGTCGTACCACGCCGCGCATGAGGTAGCGCGCCAGCTGCAAGAATCTGGCTTCCAGATTCAGGATGAGCGCGAGGATTGGTCGGCCGCACCTGGCGGGCACGTCATGGTCCGCGGCGGCGCGGTTACCGCGTGGTACGTGCCGGAAGGCGCCGATAAGAACTCCGGTTTCCGCATCGTTGGCTCGCATACTGATTCGCCGGGCCTGGCGCTTAAGCCCACGCCCGATTTTTCTGCTGCGGGCTGGCAGCAGGTCGCGGTAGAAATCTACGGCGGCGCCTTGCTGCACACGTGGTTTGACCGCGAACTTACCGTCGCCGGCCAGGTTGTGACCACGGATGGGCGCCAGCACCTGGTGAATACGGGGCCAGTCCTGCGGCTTCCTTCGCTGGCTATCCACTTGTACCGCAAGGATGAGTTCAAGCCGGACCGCCAAAAGCACATGCAGCCGGTGCTGACGGTGGGCGATGAAGAGGCGTCGATCCTGCAGGTGGTGGGGGAGCAGGCGGGCATCGCTGAGCAGGATATTGCTTCCTTCAACCTGATTACGGCCGATGCCGCCCGGGGTGCCGTCTTTGGCGCGGGCGAAAAGTTCATCGCGGCTGGCCGCATGGATAACCTGTCCTCGGTGCACGCCTCGCTGGAGGCTATGCAACGTGCTGCGCAGGACTATGACGGCTCCGATATTTTGGTCATGATGGCCTTTGACCACGAGGAAGTGGGCTCGAGCTCCCGCTATGGTGCCGCCGGGCCGATCCTGCAGGATGTGCTGACTCGCACCGCCCGCGCGCTGGGGGCCAATGAAGAGGAGCGCTTCCAGATGTTCGCGCGTTCTAGCTGCGTGTCTGCCGATGCCGCGCATTCGGTGCACCCCAATTACGCGGATAAGCACGACCCCACCCACCAGCCGATCATTGGGCAGGGCCCAGTGACCAAGATCAACGGCAACCAGCGCTACGCCTCCGATGCCCAGACGATTGCGCTGTGGGAGACCGCGTGTGCCAAGGCTGGGGTTCCGGTGCAGCGTTTCGTGGGCAATAACGATGTGCCGTGTGGCTCGACCATCGGGCCTATTACCGCAACGCGGCTGGGTATCGACACCGTCGACGTGGGCGTTCCGATGCTTTCGATGCACTCCGCGCGCGAGATGGTGGGCGAGCAGGACCAAATATGGCTCTCGCGGGCTCTTGAGGCATACTTGAAGGGTTAGTACCCACAACCTCGAGGAGTTTTGCGGCATGGCTTATTCTGGCCCCTTTTCCTATGGCGACCGCGTGCAGCTGACGGACGCCAAGCGGCGCCACTACACGGTCATTTTGAAAGAAGGAGGCCAGTTCCATTCCCATAAAGGCATAATCAACCACGATGACATCGTGGGGATGGATGAAGGTTCCGTCATCGAGTCCACCTTGGGCTCGTCCTTCCTGCTCTTCCGCCACCTCATGGTGGATCACGTCCTCTCGATGCCGCGGGGCGCCGCCGTTATTTATCCCAAGGACGCCGCGCAAATCTTGGTCGAGGGCGATATTTTCATGGGCGCCCGCGTGCTGGAGGCTGGTGCGGGCTCCGGCGCCTTGTCGATGTCCCTCCTGCGCGCCGTGGGCCCCGAAGGCCACGTCTATTCCTACGAGATCCGCGACGATCACTTGGAGTACGCGGTCGATAACGTCGAGGAATACTTTGGCGCCCGCCCCGAGTGGTGGTCGCCGCGCCTAGGCGATCTAGGCGATGTTACCGCTGAGGACCTCGGCGGCCCGGTCGACCGCATCATCTTGGACATGCTTGAGCCCTGGGAGAACCTGGAGACCGTGCGCGATCTGCTGATCCCCGGCGGCGTATTCATGACCTATGTGGCAACGGTCCCGCAGCTGATGAAGGTCATGGAGGGCATCCGCGAGCTGCAATGCTTTACCGAGCCGAAGGCGTGGGAATCCCTCGTGCGCGAATGGAAGGTAGAAGGCCTAGCCACCCGCCCGGAGCACCGCATGAACGCGCATACCGCATTCCTTATTTGGACCAGGCGGCTTGCCGATGGCGTCACCCCGCCGCGCCCCCAGCGCCGCGCCCGCAAATAAGGTGCACAGTTTTAAGTACACGGGTGTAATTAATTACTAAAGTGGCCTCGCTCATAGCTGCTCGCACGTTAAAGTGGTGTGCATGGATGAAGCCACGGATAATAAGCGGCAACTCAGCCAGCTTGCTGCGCGCAACCAAAAGCTGGTGGAGCTATTACAGAAATCGCGCGCCGAGCTCGAGCAGTTATTTGCTGAGGTCAATGCGCTTGCAGAGCCCGCCTCTACATATGGGGTCTTTTTGGCCTACTCGCCGCACCAAAGCGAGGTAGGCACCACCGCGGAGGTCTATACCAACGGCCGCGTCATGCAGCTCAAGGTCTCTCCCAACGTGGAGCCGGGCAGCCTGCAGGTGGGCCAACAGGTCCGGCTGGGCGATGGCTTCGTGGTCGTCGAAGGCTGCGCTCCTACGAGGACTGGCGAGCTTGCCACCGTGGTCGAGCGCTTGGACCAGCGCCGCGCCGTCGTGGCTAATTCTGCGGGGGATAACCGCGTTGTTCTGCTCGCACAGGCGCTGCAAGAAAGCGTGCGCGCGGGCGAGGTAGTACTGCTGGATACAAAGGCTTCCGTGGCCGTGGAAAAGGTCGATCAAGCAGAGGTTTCCCAGCTTTCGCTGGAAGAGGTACCCGATGTGCGCTACGAGGACATCGGCGGTCTGGATGAGCAAATTTCGCAGATCCGCGATTCCGTCGAGCTACCCTTTGTCCACCCCGAGCTCTACCGCCAATATGGCCTGCAACCGCCCAAGGGCGTGTTGCTTTATGGCCCGCCCGGCTGCGGAAAGACGCTCATTGCCAAGGCGGTGGCAAACTCCTTGTCTACCCAGATGGGCGGAGACGGCTCCAGCTACTTCCTTAACGTCAAGGGCCCAGAGCTGCTGAATAAGTACGTCGGTGAGACCGAACGCCGCATTCGGTTGATTTTTGAGCGCGCACGCGAGCTCGCACAAGCCAGCGCGGATCGCCCCGTGGTCATCTTCTTTGATGAGATGGAATCTATCTTCCGCACCCGCGGATCAGGGGTCTCATCCGATATGGAAACCACCGTCGTGCCGCAGTTGCTCACGGAACTCGATGGAGTGGAGGGCCTGAGCAATGTGGTCATCATCGGCGCCACCAACCGGGAAGAGCTCATTGACCCCGCGATCATGCGCCCGGGCCGGCTGGATATGAAGGTGCGCATCAATCGCCCCACCAAGCGCGGCGCGCGCGAGATCTTCGCCCGCCACTTCGATCCGTCCATTCCGCATGTGGGTGATATTGACGAGCTCATTGGCGATGCCGTGGATGAGCTGTATAGCGATAGGCCGTTTGCACAGCTGCACTTTAGCAATGGGCAGCGCCAGGTCCTGCACTACCGGGATTTCGTCTCTGGCGCGATGATCGCCAATATCCTGGCCCGGGCAAAGAAGCTGGCCATCAAGGAGGCGTTATCGCACCACGGTGCGCAGCGCGCCGCGGAGGAAGGCGATGGGGGCGTTAAAGGGGGCATCGGCAAGCAGCACCTGCGCACCGCCATCGCCGCTGAGCAGGAAGAATCGGAATACATGCCAACCTCGACCAACCCCGAGGAATGGAGCAAGATCGTTTCCGCGGATCACGGCGGATCGCGTGTGACCAGTGTGGAACTTTTGAGTGGAAGGAGCTGTACGTGGCCCGTGTGCTAGGAACGGAAACGGAATACGGTATTTCTACTCCGGATTCGCCGGAGCATTCCCCAATCATTACCTCGACCCATGCGGTGGTGGCCTATGCTGCGCTGTATACGGGCGCGCGTTCGCGCTGGGATTTTGCGGAAGAGCACCCCTTGCGGGACTCGCGCGGTTTTGATCTCAAGCGCTACGATACGGTGCCCGTGGTAGACCCCAATGCGGTTGGTGTGGCCAATGTTGTCACCCCGAGCGGGGCGCGGTTCTATGTGGACCATGCCCACCCCGAGTATTCCGCTCCGGAGTGCACGAATGCGTGGGACGCGACGCTCTATGACGCCGCCGGCGATTTCACACTGCTGCAGGCCCGGGATGCCGTCGCGGAGCTAGCAGCACAGGGAAAGTCCGTCTTGGCGGACCGGCAGCCGTGCCCGCCGCTGCGGTTGTACAAGAATAACGTCGATGGCAAGGGCGCCAGCTACGGTTCGCATGAGAACTATCAGTATGCTCGCAGCACCGATTTTTCGGTCATGGCCCAGGCGCTGATTCCCTTCTTCGTGGCCCGGCAGGTCGTCATTGGTGCTGGGCGCATGGGGCGCGGGGAGTTTGGCGAGGAACCGGGGTTCCAGATTTCCCAGCGCGCGGATTATATTGAGCAGGAAATCTCCCTGGAAACCACCCTCAACCGCGGCATTATCAATACCCGCGACGAGCCCCATGCCATCCACGATGACTTCGGCCGCCTGCACGTCATCATCGGCGATGCGAATATGTCGCAGACCTCGACGCTGCTGAAATTGGGCATGACCTCGCTGGTGCTCGATGCCATTGAGGCCGGCACGGACTTTAGCGATCTGCGCCTTGCCGATGCCGTCGCGGAGGTCCCCCTGGTAAGCCGCGACCTCGAATTGCGCCACCGGCTCACGCTTGCCGATGGCCGCACGCTCACCGCCCTCGAGCTGCTCGCCGAATACCGTCGCCGCCTGCAGCCGGAGACTTCCGCCGACCACAAGGTGCTGGCGGCCTGGGACGAGGCAGTAGAGCTGCTTGCCGATGACCCCCTCAAGGCCGCCCACCTCCTAGATTGGGTGGCCAAGTACCGGTTGATCAAGAGCTACCTCGACCGCGGCATCGCCCCAGATGACCCCAAGCTGCGCCTCATCGACTTGCAATACGCGGAAATCGATCCCGAGAAATCGCTCCACCATGCGCTGGTGCGCAAGGGGCAGATGCGCCAGCTCTTTACCGCTGAAGACCTACACCACGCTGCGGCCGAGCCGCCCGCCGACACCCGAGCATATTTCCGCGGGCGCATAACGCAGAAATTCGGCGAAGACATCATCGCCGCCAGTTGGCAAAGCCTCACCCTGCGCCGTGGTGCTACGGACGGGCGCTCCCGCAATGGCGTCTGGGCCACCGTGGCCATGGATGATACCCGCGGCCTTACCCGCGCGGACTGCGAAGGCATTATCGAGGGCGCCAGCAGCGTAGAGGAGTTACTTGAAGGGCTTGCTGCCATCGGCATCCAGCCCGAGTATCGTAAGTAATGATCACCTAATATGACGAAAGGATGACACCGTGTCCACTTCGAATCGCCAGGTTTCTAGCAATAATGGGGGAAATGGCCCCGAGTCAGAGGAAGAATTTACCGCTACCCAGCTCAATATCAACACCTCCGGCACCGATGATCTCTTGGATGAGATCGATGGCCTGCTAGAAAATAACGCGGAAGAATTCGTCCGCTCGTACGTCCAAAAGGGCGGACAGTAGGCGTGGAATCCACCCGTCCCGTTTTTGCCCGGCGGATTATGGGCATCGAAACCGAGTATGGCTTGTCCACGGCAACACCCAAGGACCAGCGGGCATTAAGCCCGGATGAGGTTGCGCGCGTGCTCTTCCGGCCGATAGTGGAAAAGTACGCCTCGTCTAATATCTTTGCCACCAATGCCAGCCGCCTGTACCTCGACGTCGGCTCGCACCCTGAGGTAGCCACCGCCGAATGCGATAGCCTCAGCCAGCTCATCGCCCATGAATGCGCCGGTGACCGCGTGATGAACCGGCTGGCCCTGCAGGCAGAAGACGCTTTGGCCGAAGAAGGAAACGAGCGCGCGGTCTACCTTTTTAAGAACAACGTCGATTCCGCCGGGCACTCCTTTGGCTGCCACGAGAATTACCTCATTAGCCGGCACATGGTGCTCAAAGACCTGGGCGTGGCGCTCTTGCCGTTCTTGATTACCCGCCAACTTATCTGCGGGGCGGGAATGGTACAGCCTGCCAAGGGCGATCACCCCGCGCAATTCCTCTTATCCCAGCGCGCCGATCAGGTATGGGAGGGCGTATCGTCCGCGACCACCCGCTCCAGACCCATCATCAATACCCGCGATGAGCCGCATGGGGATTCAAAGCGCTTCCGCCGCATGCACATCATCGTGGGCGATTCCAATATGGCAGAGCCCACCATCGCACTAAAGGTCGGCTCCACCCTGCTCATGCTGGAGATGCTGGAGGCAGGCTTCGAGCTACCCGAGCTCGAGATCGCAGATCCAATCCACCACATTCGCTCCATTGCGCGCGATGTGACCGGCTCAACGCCGTTGCCGCTTGTTAGCGGGGGAACCATTACAGCCTTGGAGGTCCAGCAGCAGCTTTGCGCGCAGGCCCGCGATTGGCTTGCTCACCGCGAAGACGCCGGCACGCCCACGGCGGAATTGGAGCGCGTCGTTGACCTGTGGGAGCGCATCCTGCGCGCCATCGAGACCGGAGATTTTTCTGGCGTAAACCGCGAGATTGATTGGGTGATCAAGCTCGAGCTGCTCGAGCGCTACCGCTCCCGTTTGGGCGGTGACTGGGCGCATCCGAAGCTGACGCAGGTTGATATGACCTATCACGATATCCGGCCCGGGCGAGGCTTATACGATGTCCTGCTGCGCCGCGGGATGGTCGAGCGCTGGATCGATGATGAGTCCATCGAGCGTGCGGTATCTGCTGCGCCGCCGACCACGCGCGCGGCGCTGCGCGGAAAGTTCCTTGCTGCGGCCGAAGAATGCGGCGCGCACGTGACCGTGGATTGGACGCGGCTGAAGGTCAACCGCCCAGAACCGCGCACCGAGGAACTGCTCGATCCCTTCACGTCCACCGATCCGCGCGTTGAGGCATTGCTAGACTATATGCACGATAATCACGCCTAGGGCGTGCACATTGAGCACTGGGGAGAGTAGACAACGTGGTGGCATCACGATCCACGCCGAGCCGGCAGGATGCGGCGGTAGAAAGGCTCACCAACCTATCCTTTGCGCTGCAAGGAGTGGCGAATTCGGGTGGTTCACCGGACCGCTCTGCAGCCTGGATCCGCAGCCACGTCGCAGGCTATAGCGATAAATCCGACGAGGCTTTTACCAAGGCGCTGGCACGCGATATCGCCACCTTGCAACGCGCCGGAGTCCCCATCGTGCACACCGGTGGGGAAGACGGGGCCTCATACCGCCTCGACCAAAGCAATTATCAGCTCCCGCCGGTGGAATTTTCACCGGAAGAAGCGATGGTGCTTGGCATCGCAGGGGGAGTGGGAACCCCTGGTGGATTGAGCGATTTCTCCCTGTCCGGGTGGACCAAGATCGCCGCCTCGGGCGCTTCTCGCAACCTGGAGGGCGCGCCCGTCTATACCGCGGTCAATGACATCACCCGCCTTGCCCCCGAGGTCATCACCTTCGTCCTCGCCGCCGTGCGAAATAAAGTCCGCATTACCTTTGCCTACCGCCCCCACCCGGCAGCAGAGACAGTGCGCCGCACCATGGATCCCTGGGGAGTGGTCAACCACCAAAGCCGCATCTATATCGTTGGCTTCGATGTTGACCGCGCAGCCCCGCGCGTCTTCCGCGCCTTAAGGCTTTCCGATATCAAAAGGTCCCACCAGCCGGCTGAGCATATCGAGCCGACGGTGGACATCGACAAGCTCGTCAAAGAGGCGCTACAGCGTGGCGAAAAGGTGGACGCGACCCTGCATATCCCTAAAGGTCAAGCCCAAGAGCTAGAAAGCGCGGGGGAGCGCACCGCCGAAGGCACCGTAGTGCTGACCGGGGTCCAAAAAGATTGGTTGGTGCGCACCGCAGCGGGCTATGCCCCAGAAGTAAAAGTGCTCGATCCCCCTGAGGTGCGCACTGACATCATTAACCTTTTGCGCACAGCCGCCAACCACAACGGAGCTGAGTAAACCAATGGCCGATGGATCTCATAAACTGCAAGCGCTCGTCCGGTCGCTCAACCTCATCCCGTATTTTCAAAACCATCCGGATAAAACCCCGATGGAGGCGGCCGCGGATTTGGGGATGGACCCAGGAGAGCTCAAAGATGCCGTGGACCGGCTATTTTGCTCTGGGACCGGGCGCAATACCGAAGAGCTCATCGATCTCTCTTTCAGCTACCGCGATGGGGTCACCATCTACAACGACCAAGGGCTGGGACAAGCATTGCGGCTTACCCCAACCGAGGCCGGCGCACTCCTGCTTACCCTAGAATCCCTCGAGGCTATGCCCGGGCTGCTGGATGCCAGAGCGATTAAGTCGGCCGCGGAAAAATTGCGCTCCATTATGGATGAGCGCACGCTGAGCATTTATGACACATTATCGACGGTGGACCCGCAAGAATCCGATATCCAGGCAACCTTAAACCGCGGGCTCAATGAAAAACGGCGCATCCGGATGCGCTATTGGAGTGCTTCATCTAATAAGGAAACCGAGCGCCTAGTTGATCCGGCCCGGATCTTCATCGTGGATGCGGAGCCTTATCTCGCGGCGTGGGAGGAAGAAAAGCAGGGGCACAGGACCTTCCGCATCGACCGCATCAAGCATGCCGAATTGACCGAGGAAACCGCTCATCCGCGTCTCAAGGAGTTGGATTTCGACGCTGCGGCACCCTTTAATTTAGGTACGGCGGATTCCGTGGAATTAGCCATCCGCGAAGAATTCACCTGGTTGGCAGAATACTACGACATGCAACTAGGAAAACGCCTAGAAAACGGCACCATAGCTGCGACAATGCAGGTGGGATCGGTAGATTGGGTGGTTCGTTTCGCCCTCGGTCAGGCAGATAGGTTACGCGTTATAGCCCCGCAATCTATCGTGAATCTCATTGCGGAACGCGGGAATGCCGCGTTGAAGGGCTATACTTAATTTTCAGTTACTGCACGCACATGCGTCTTACACGTGCCCCGCGACTATTCCCCGCGAAGGGAGCGCCCGCGGCGGCTACCCGGCGCAGGCAAAGAAGAACCGAAAGAGGATCTTATGACCTTAGGACCATTGGAAATCGGCCTGATTGTTCTTGTCATCATCTTGCTATTTGGCGCGAAGAAATTGCCCGATCTTGCTCGTTCCATGGGCCGTTCGATGCGCATTTTCAAATCCGAGGTCAATGAAATGCAATCGGAGGACTCCAAGCGCTCTGAGGCGCAAGCTCAATTGAGCCAGAAGCGCCAGCAGTCCGATGAGGAGTTCTGGAACCGCCCGGATATGCAACCTGGCCACCAGCAGGGAAACTCTTCCTCTCAGAATTAACGCCTGCCAGCTAAAAAGGCGAACACGCTCTGCCTATGCACTCGTCGGCCGTGTCGGAGACCGGCCCTCAGAAATCGAGTGGGCAGGGTAGTGTTCGCTCTTGTGCGTTGAAAGAGCCAAATTGATGTCCTCACAGTCCCACCCTGCCGGCGAACCAGGAACCCGCGTGCGCCGCAAGCGGCGAGGTTTTTCACGCAAGCCCAAGAACCCTACGGGCGAGATGACCTTGGTGCAGCACCTGCAAGAGCTGCGGCGAAGGATCATCATCTCCTTGCTGGCCTTGGTCATCGGCGCGATCATCGGTTTCATTTGGTACCAGCAGGCGCCCTTCCGGATTCCGCCGCTGGGAGAAATCCTGCGCGAACCGTATTGCTCTTTGCCGGAAGATAAGCGGGCCAATTTCAATAACGACGGCGAGTGTCGGTTGCTTGCCACCAGCCCCTTCGAGATGCTGATTTTGCGCCTGAAGGTCGGCACCTTGGCAGGCACGGTGCTTTCATCCCCGGTCTGGCTCTACCAGGTGTGGGCATTCATCGTTCCTGGGCTGCATAAGAATGAGCGCCGCTATACCTTAAGCTTCGTCGCTGTGGCCGTCTTCCTGTTCTTGGTGGGCGCTATCTTGGCCTACTTCATCTTGTCCGTGGGCCTAGAATTCCTTATCGGCATCGGCTCCGAGTACCAAACTGCAGCTTTAACTGGTGAGCGATACTTCTATTACATATTGGCGCTTTTGCTCATCTTCGGCATCAGCTTCGAGATTCCGCTGTTGGTCGTCTCGCTCAACCTCATTGGCGTCTTGGAATATAACCATGTCAAGGGCAAGCGCCGCATCATCATCGTCGCCGTGATGATCTTTGCGGCCTTTGTAACTCCCGGGCAAGAACCCTTCTCGATGGTGGTCTTGTCCGCCTGCCTCTTATTGCTCATTGAGATTGCATTCCAGTTCTGCCGCGTTCACGATAAACGCCAGAACCGGCAGCGCCCTGCATGGATGGATCTCGATGATGAATCCGCGTCCGCGCTTGATGAGGGCCCCACGGGCGTAGGCGGGCCCGCGCCTGTCGATGCCCCCTCGGGAGTGTATGCCTCGCCAAAGCCCGCGGCACCCAGCGCGTCAGCGCAGACTGTCCGCGCGGATAAGCGGGCATCGGATAGCACTTCGCAGCAGGCTGGGGATCGCAAGGGGCCGCAACGGCCTACCGATGAAGGCGGCTTTTTCGACGATGTGCTTTAAGCACGGGTAGCCTTGTGAAATATGACTGAAACTCACCTGGATACCTTTGCCGCCGGCCTCCCATACCCCTTGGATGAGTTCCAGGTGCAGGGGTGTGAGGCGGTAGAAAATGGCCAAGGGGTGCTCGTTTGCGCCCCAACTGGTGCAGGTAAAACCGTCGTTGGCGAGTTCGCCGTTTCTTTGGCACTAAGCCGCGGCACGAAGTGCTTTTATACCACCCCGATTAAGGCGCTGAGCAACCAGAAATACCACGACCTCGTCGCTGAGCACGGTGAGGATGCCGTCGGCCTGCTTACTGGCGATGTCTCCATTAACGCCGATGCCGAAATCGTGGTGATGACCACCGAGGTGCTGCGCAATATGATCTACGCGGATTCTCCCGCGCTGGATAGGCTTACTCACGTGGTCATGGATGAAATCCACTTCCTTGCGGATGCCTCCCGCGGCGCGGTCTGGGAAGAAGTCATCTTGAACTTGGCGGACCACGTATCCATCATTGGGCTGTCTGCCACCGTGTCCAATTCCGAGGAATTCGGTGAATGGCTCGCCACGGTCCGTGGCGATACCTCTGTCATTGTGACCGAACACCGTCCAGTCCCGCTCGATCAATGGATGATGTTGGGCCGCAAGATTTATCCGCTCTTTGAGCCGGAATCCGGCGGCCAGGTCAATTCTGAGTTAGAGCGCCGCATTCAGCGCTTGGAGGCAGGCGATAGCGATGATGGGCGCGCGGACTATAAATCTGGCAAGGGTTTTCGCGCGAGGGCGCGCTACAAAGGCGGCGGGCGCAGCGAATTCCACGGGAAGGCAGGCGGGCGTTCCGGTTCTTCCCGCCCGCAAGATCGCTACCGCCCCTTAGGGTGCCCGGAGGTGCTCAAGGTGCTGCAATCGCAAGATATGCTGCCCGCGATTACCTTTATTTTTTCCCGCGCCGGTTGCGATGGCGCCCTCTATCAGTGCCTGCGCAGCAGGATGGTGTTGACGACGCAAGAGGAAGCAGAAGAGATCAAGGCCATCGTCGATGCCGGCGTCGAAGGCATCCCAGAGGAGGACTTGCAGGTCTTGGATTTCCGTCGGTGGCGCGAGGCGCTTTCGCGCGGTTTTGCCGCCCACCACGCAGGGATGCTCCCGGCGTTTCGCCACATCGTAGAAGATCTCTTCGTCCGCGGTTTGGTGCGCGCCGTATTCGCTACCGAAACCCTTGCCCTGGGCATTAATATGCCCGCCCGCACGGTGGTGCTTGAGAAGTTGATTAAGTTCAATGGCGAAGCACACGTGGATCTCACGCCGGGCCAATACACGCAGCTAACCGGGCGTGCCGGCCGGCGCGGAATCGATACCCTGGGAAACGCGGTCGTGCAGTGGGCTCCTGCTATGGATCCGCGTTTTGTCGCCGGTTTGGCATCGACGCGCACGTATCCGCTCATTTCCACGTTTGCGCCGGGCTATAACATGGCCATTAACCTGCTGGGCATGCTCGGTTTTGAAGACTCGCTGCGGCTGCTAGAAAAGTCTTTTGCACAGTTCCAAGCCGATGGCTCCGTGGTGGAAGAAACTCGTGAACTTGAACGGGCGGAGCATCGCGTGCGCGAGTTGCGGGAGCAGCTTGACGATGCCGTCGCTGCCCTCGCACCACCAGCCAAGGACGGCGAGGATCCCGCCGAGGTGCTCATGGATTATATCCGGCTGCGCCGCGAGCTGACGGCGGAAGAAAAACAATCCAAGGTTGATAAGGAACACCAACGCACCCAGGAAGTGGTCGCGGTGCTTGCCCGCCTGCAATTAGGTGATGTCATCGCGATTGCCGGAAAGAAGCGGCCCACCCTTGCCGCGGTGGTCACCCCGGCTAATCAGACTGAGGATCCACGCCCGTGGGTGACCACGGAATCTGGGTGGTCTGGGCGCATCGATGCCACCGGGATTAGCAATCCACCGATTCAGCTGGGCCGTATAAAGATCCCGAAGCCGGTGCGGAAGAATCCGCGGCGCAATACCAAGTACATCCAGGATATCTTCTACCGCGAAAAGTTTGACCGCCCGAAGCGGATGAAGTCGAAGCCACGTTTGCGACCAAATAAGCGGGTAGGTGAGTTGCGCGATGCCATTCGCGAGCACCCTGCGCACGAGTGGCCCGCCACCGATAGGGAGCAACTGGCTGGCGTGGCGCAGAAGTTGGCACGGCGCGAGCGCGACCTCGAAAAGCTGCAGGCCAAGGTGAATAAGGCGACCGATACGCTGGGCCGCACCTTTGAACGCATCGTGGATCTGCTCGCGGAGATGGACTATGTCGAGTTCTCTGGTGCGGGCAGCGATCGCACGCCGGTCATCACTGAGGAAGGTGAGCGCCTAGCCAAGATTCATAGCGAATCCGATCTGCTTGTTGCCCAATGCCTGAAGCGCGGCATTTGGGATGAGCTGGATCCAGCGGAATTGGCCGGCGTTGCTTCCCTGTGCTGCTTTGAAAACAGGAAGGCCACTGGGGGCCAGCCGGAGGCGGCAACGGACCGCATGGCCGATGCCATGAATGCGACCTGGCGTATCTATACCGAGCTCAGCGCAGATGAACGCCGCCACCGGCTGCCGCCAACGCGCGAACCCGAAGCCGGCTTTGCACTAGCCATTCACCAGTGGGCGGCGGGTGCGCCCTTGGGCTATTGCATGGCGGCGGCCAATGAGGCGGGCGCGGAGCTTACCCCCGGTGATTTCGTGCGGTGGTGCCGCCAAGTTGTGGACCTTCTGCAGCAAATCGCCAAGACTGGCTACGATGGCCAGATTCAGCGCAACGCGCGCCGCGCAATCGACGCTATTCAGCGCGGGGTCGTCGCGATCGGGGCCTAAGCTAGCGCGTCCTACTGGCTAGTAGACTGTGGGGCATGACTACTCAGGCTTTTTCTCCCGAAGTGTATTCGCGCCGGCTCGCGGCCGCGCAAGAAGCGGCCGCCCAGCAGGGCATTGACCTTTTGCTGATTGGCACCGGCCCCGATTTCGCCTACCTGACGGGTTCGTGGGTATCGTCCCATGAGCGCCTGACGGTGCTGGCCGTTCCCCAAAGCGGCACGCCGTGGATCGTCTCGCCGAATACGGATATCACGGATATTAAATCGGCGCCCGTCGGCAAGCTCGACGTTGAGCTGCGCGGGTGGAATGACGGCGATAATCCCTACGAGCTCGCTCTCAAGGGCGCTGCGTCGATCACGAAGGTCGCGCTGGGCCAATCCCTAACGGCGGATCATATCCTGCAGTTCCAGGGGCTCGTATCTGATGCGGACTACGTCCTTGCCACCTACGCGCTCGCGGAGCTGTTTACCCGCAAGGATGAGGCGGAAATCGCGGAGCTGCGCAAGGCCGGCCAGGCCATCGACGCCGTGCATGCGCAGGTTCCCGAGCTCCTGCAGCCCGGCCGCACCGAGGCCGAGGTGGCCCATGAACTGGAAAAGCTCATCCTCCAAGAGCATTCCATCATTGACTTCGTCATCGTGGGTTCCGGCCCGAATGGCGCCAATCCGCACCACAGCTTCTCCGACCGGAAGCTGGCGGCGGGCGAGCCCGTTGTCGTGGATCTCGGCGGCACCTTGCCCTCCGGCTACCACTCCGATTGCACCCGCACCTACGTCGTAGGCGGCGATCTCAGCCAGGCGCCGCAGGACTTCCAGGACGCCTATGCCGTGCTTTACGATGCCCAGGCAGCCGCCCGCGCCGCCGCCAAGCCCGGCAGCACGGCCGAAGAAATCGACGGTGTTGCGAGGAAGGCTATTGCCGATGCCGGCTGGGGCGATAAATTCGTCCACCGCACCGGCCACGGTATTGGTCTCTCGACCCACGAGGAGCCCTTCATCATGGAGGGCAATGACCTGACGCTGGAAGAGGGCATGGCCTTTTCCATCGAGCCGGGCATATACCTGGAGGGCCAGTGGGGCATGCGCCTCGAGGACATCGTGGTGCTGACCAAGGATGGCTACGAGTCCCTCAACGTCGTTGAACGCGAAGTGCGCTAAGTGGCTGGCGTACTGATCTTGGGCGGGCGCAGCGATATCGGCGGCGAAATCGCCCAGCGCGTGGCCCGTGGCAACTACATCGTCCTCGCCGCGCGCGGGACGCATGGGCTTGAGGAGATTACCTCCCAGCTAAAGGCCGCTGGTGCGCGCAGCGTCCACCAGCTGTCCTTTGACGCGGAGGACTTTTCCCAGCACCGCCAAATCTTTGCCGAGGCCAAGGAACGCGTCGGCGCCATTGAACTTACCGTGGTCGCCTTTGGCATCCTGGGGGATCAAGATAGGGCGGACACCGATCCTGCCCACGCGGCACAGATCGCCACCATTGACTACACCGCCCAGGTCTCCGTGCTCACGGTGGCGGCGCAATCGATGCCGCGCGGCCATATCGTGGCCTTTTCCTCCATCGCTGGGTGGCGGGCCCGCCGCGCCAATTATGTCTACGGTTCCACCAAGGCTGGCCTGGATGCTTTTTGCCAGGGCCTCGCGGACAGGTTGCACGGCAGCGGGCTCGGGCTGATTACCGCGCGGCCCGGGTTCGTCATTGGATCCATGACCCAAGGAATGAAACCGGCCCCACTATCGGTGCGGCCAGGCGATGTCGCCGATGCCGTCGTCGCCTGCATAGATACCGATGACCGCCGCGGTCAGGCGCGCAGCCACACCCTGTGGATCCCAAAGGCGCTGCAAGCATTGGCATGGGTTATGCGGTTGGTGCCCCGACCCGTGTGGCGGCACATGCCGCGTTAGTCGGCCTCGCCGTCCCGCAACAGGGGCGAGTTGATGTCGAAGATGAAACCGCGCGGGGCGAGCACGCGGAGGACGACCTCGGCATCGCCCTCCGCGATGTCGTGAAAGACTAAGCCACCCCACGGGGTGACGGTGATGGCCACCTCGAGCTGGCCGATAAGCTGCGCGAACTGTGCCGGGATGGCGCCTTGGTGGACGCCCGCGCCAAGGTCGACCACGCCATCTGCCTGGTGCTCGTCCAGCCAGCCAATCGGCCCTGGTTCCGCGTTAAGCTCCGAGCCACTTGCCCCAGTGCCCTTCGTCTCGGTGCTTTGCGCACCGAGGCGTTGGAGGTGGGCTGCGGCATCGGCAAGCGAGAGGCCTGCGGTAGGGCTGTTGGTGGCGGGGGACTGGATGATATCCAAGGTGGCATCGTCAAGCAGCCGCATGCTGACCTGCGTGGCAGAAGCCGGGAGATCGTCGTCGGTAGTGGTAATCGCGAGCGACTCCAAGCCGGGCTGTTCGGTATACAGGTGCGTGGCCAGCTCGCGCGCGGCCTGCTTCGCCGCGGCAGAAAGGGGAGAGGCCAGCACGGGAATGTGGAAGCTCTGCAACTCTAATTTATCCAGCTCCGCCGCAAGCTGGGCCTTGTCTGTAACTCCCCGCAACTCGATGGCGGAATTGGGGCGAATGTAGACGCTGCCATCGGCCCAGTGCGCCGCGCAATAACCCAAATGGATCCAATCATTGGGGCTGGTAAATCCGCCCACAACGTGCAGGCGCAGGCAAGTGCCGGACTCGGGGTGCTGGAAAAATTCGGGGTAATGCATAGCTTGCCAGTGTAGCCTGAGTGTTGCCAGCATATCGTCAGCAATGCTCGTTAAACTGGAAGCTATGCCGATTTTATATCTCGTCCTCTATATGCTGGCGGAAACCTTAGCGTTCTGGGCCGTCGCCGAGTGGATTGGCGTCTTTTGGGCGCTCATTGCCCTGTTCATCACGATGTTCTTTGGCATGTCCATCGCCGGCATTGAGGTGCGCCGGCTGATGGGTAAACAGGTAGAGCAGGCCGGTGACGGGACCTACTACGTGCGCGATGACAACGTAGGAAAAACCGCCGGCAACGTGGGCTTGACCTTGGCCGGTGGCATGTTGCTGTCCCTGCCTGGGTTCTTGACCAGTTTTCTGGGGATTCTGCTCATCTTCGCCCCAACGCGGTCGCTGTTTCGAAAGTTTATGGCCGTATCCATCTACCGCAAGGTGGAGAGGATGGGTGTGCGCATTTACGAGGCATCGCCCATGGCGCAACAGCACGATAGCTATGGCAACTTTGGTTCCTTTGGGCAAGCAGCGGGGCAATCCTTTGGTCAGTCCTCTGGTCAGAGCGACTCCCACGAGGTAATCGATGAGGAAGAGCTGCGCAACTGGTCCGAGAACCTGGATCCTGATGACTTCGGTCCCCGCGGAGGCGACGATAACTCACAGGGTGGAAAATAAGTGGCGGTATTTTTCGCCCGCCTCGTCATAGCGGGCATGTCTGGTGCGCTGACCTTTACCGCCGTTGAGCCGCGCGGCTGGTGGTGGGGCGCGATTATTGGCATCGCCCTGTTATATGTGTGCCTGATGCCGTGGCGTGGGCGACAGGTGCGCGGATCCGTAGGCGCGCTTTTGGCGGTGACGCACGGGTTGGTCTTGTACCTGCTGAGCCTGCCCTGGATTGGCGAGTTGGTAGGGACCGTGCCCTATGCAGCACTTTCTATCTGGCTTTCGGTCTATGCCATCTTTTTAGGCATCTTCGGGGCCGCTGTGGCTCGGTGGCGATACGGATTTTTGGTCTTTCCCTTCGTATACCTCGCCGTTGAGGTCCTGCGTTCCTCGGTTCCCTTTGGCGGTTTTCCTTGGGTCAAGCTGGCGTGGGGGCAAATTGAAGGCCCCCTAGCCAACCTCGCCCCGTGGGGTGGGACCTCGCTGATCACGGCGGCAACGGCATTGTGCGCCTGCGGCCTGGCCGGCTTGTTGCTGCGCGGCGGGCGGGTGAAAGTGGCCGCTGGCGCCGCGCTCATCCTCCCGCTCATTGCGGGACTCGCGGCTGGGCGCGGCATCGATCCCGCAGATACCAAGGTTGGCGAGACCAAGGTGGCCGCCATTCAAGGCAACGTGCCGCGCAGCGGTTTAGATTTCGCCGGGCAACGGCGGGCGGTGCTGAATAACCACGTCCAGGAAACGGAGAAGCTAGCCCGCCGCGAAGACGATATAGATCTGGTGATCTGGCCGGAAAATTCTTCCGATATCGATCCTTTCCGCGACGGCGAGGCGGCCCAAGCCATTAGCGGGGCCGTCGATGCCATTGACGCTCCAGTGCTAGTCGGTACCGCCACCCGCGATGAGGTGGGCGCGCGCAATACCATGCAAGTCTTTACCCCTGGCCATGGTGTGGGCGATCACCACCATAAGAAGTATCTGCAGCCGTTTGGTGAGACAATGCCCATGCGGGATTTCTTTGCGCATTTCTCGGACTACGTCGACCTCGCCGGGGATTTCAAGGCAGGGGACGGGCCCGGTGTGGTCTCCATGAATTCCGTCGCGGTAGGTGTGGCGACCTGCTACGAGGTCTCCTTCGATAACGCCTTCCACGAGTCAGTCAAAAACGGTGCGAAGATTCTGACGACGCCAACCAATAACGCAACGTTCGGCTTTTCCGATATGACGTACCAGCAGCTGGCCATGAGCAGGCTGCGCGCTCTTGAAACCGACCGCGCCGTCGTGGTTGCAGCCACCTCCGGGGTCTCCGCACTCGTGCACCCAGACGGCAGCGTAAGCCAATCCACGGAGCTCTTTGAGCCCGCGGCACTGGTAGAAAGCCTGCCGCTGAAATCCGGTGAAACGTTTTCGGTGCGCTACGGTTCGCTCATGCAGTGGCTGATGGTTATTATTGGTACCGTCTGCGCACTCATTGCCGTGCGTACCAACCGATTGGGTCGTACACCTCGCGGTGTCGGCGCTAAAGAAAAGTAGGAGCATTAATTACTGTGAGCACTCTTGATTCTGCGACGCTGGTTATCATCCCAACGTATAACGAGATTGAAAACCTTCCCTTGATTACCGGCCGCGTCCGCGAGGCGCTGCCAGAGGTTCACATCCTCGTTGTGGATGATAATTCCCCCGACGGCACCGGCGAGAAGGCCGACGCTTTCGCAGCAGAAGATGACCACATTCACGTGCTGCACCGCGAGGGCAAGGGCGGCCTTTTGGGCGCTTATATCGCTGGCTTTGAATGGGGTCTGGAGCGCGACTACCAGGTCCTTTGTGAAATGGATGCTGATGGCTCACACGCCCCAGAACAGCTGCACTTGCTGCTGGAGGAGATTGACAAGGGCGCGGACCTCGTCATCGGCTCCCGCTACGTGCCAGGCGGCGAGACCGTCAACTGGCCGGCATCCCGCGAGTACCTGTCCCGCTTGGGCAACCTCTACATCTCTTTCGCGCTCGGCACCGACCTGTCCGATATGACCGCAGGCTACCGCGCCTTCCGCCGCGAGCTCTTGGAAGACATCGACTTTGATGAGCTGTCCAAGGCCGGCTACATCTTCCAGGTGGACTTGGCCTTCCGCGCGGTCAAGGCTGGATACGATATCCGCGAGGTGCCCATCACCTTCACCGAGCGCGAGTACGGCGAATCCAAGCTGGATGGCTCCTTTGTCAAGGACTCCCTCTTCGAGGTAACCAAGTGGGGAGTGGCCCACCGTGCGGAGCAGGTGAAGGATTTCGCCGGCGAGGTGTCCAAGCTGGCGGACCACGAGGTCAAATACGGCTCCGTTCACAATGCCGGCCAGAAGGCCCGCAACGGTGTAGGTTGGGCCACCAATTTTGCCAATGAGCTGGGCTACTTGGTCAAGCACCAGGTGGGCCAGCTGACCAAGAAGAAATAATCTAGGCAGCATTTAAGCCCGTACCCCGTGCCAAAATGGCAGTCAGGGTACGGGCTTAAATTAATTCCGCTTGAGCCTTTAAGACTTCTTCTGCTGTTCCTGCTCCTTGAGGAGGCGAGCAGCGGTCCGACGGCGGGAGCGCAGGTGGTTAATGCGCTCTTCCAAAAGCTCATCGAGCTCCTCGATGGAGCGACGCTCCCGCAGCATATCCCAGTGGGTACGCGGTGGCTTGATGGGCTTAGCTTCCACGCCTTCACCCTCTACGAGGTGGCCCAGTTTGCCATTCTTGCACATCCATTCTTCAGGGATTTCTGCCTCATGTGCAAAGGGCACCTCATAAATCTCACCATCGTCCGTGCGGTATTTCACCATCTGGCGCGGTGCGAGGTCGTGGTCGCGGTCAGTTTCGTAGCTGACTGCACCCATACGGCTGCCACGGAGTACGCGATCTGCCATGCAACATCATCCTTTTCAAAGAGATCCCTGATTGACGGCGATAGTTTCGCCTAAGAGCTATTTATTATAACGAACACCCACGCAGTATTGTTCCCAGCCCGCCGTTTAATGGACTAAAGTGTATCGAGTGATCCGTACAGCTAGTCGTGAAAGCAATGTCGGTTCCTGCCAATGGTGTGGAAAGGATATTGACCAAGGCGGTAGGGGACGACCACGTAAGTTTTGCAGCGCCTCGTGCAAACAGCGTGCTTATGAACAAAGAAACAATGTCAGTGGCACGGATATTCCTGCCGATGCAGTAATCTTAAGCCCAGATAAAGTGCAAGGTTTGCGCGACGGCCTTTTTGAATTGCGGTGTTCCGCAGAAGACATTCATACCGCCGCAGAAGAAGGCGCGAGCGCGGAAGAGCTTTCCAGTCTGTGTGAGGAGCTTATTTCGCTGGCTCGGCGTTTAGAAGGACTTCGATAGTAGATGAAAAATCTTTTTTATAACCGGAAACTCGTCGTTTCCATCTTCGTGGTTTTAATCCTCGTGCTTACCGCCGTAGCGATCGGCCCGATTGTGTACTCGCTTTTCAAAAGCGGCGGCGTCAAGACGGAGCCCGTGACTGCCGATGGCGCCAAGGCAGCCTCAACGCCGCTCGACGGTTCCTGGTCCGTGGCCAAGGGGCGCGCCGATAACCACACCTCGGTGGGCTTTACCTTCGACGAGGTTCTACCGGCGGAAAGGACGTCCACCTCCGGATCGACCACGGAGGTCACCGGCCAGGCGGAGATTTCCGATTCCACGCTGGAATCCGCCACCATCACGGTGAATATGGATGCGCTGACCACGGACAAGAAGGTCCGCGACCAAAACATGAAGTCCAAGCTCTTTAAGACCTCAGACTTCCCAGAGTCTTCTTTCACACTTACCAAGCCCGCCTCGCTTGCCGATGTCCCCGAAGACGGCACCATCGGCTCCGTTAAGCTCACCGGTGACCTCACGATCAAGGACAAGACGCAGGAAATCACCCATGAGTTCGATGTCCTGCGCGACGGCGACGATATAGTCATTGGCGGCGATGTGCCGATCAACCGCCTGGACTACAACGTGGAGACGCCAGACATGCTGGCAGCCAAGGTCGCCGAGGACGGCGAGATCAACCTGCGCATCTCCTTGAATAAGGACTAAGAATTAGGACTACATCGTGAATTCTCGACGCTTAATTTCCGTACTGTGGTTCCGCCTCGTAGTCGTCATAGCTTTCTCGGTTTTCGTCGCGGTCCAACAGATGTGGATTGTCACTGCGGTTGCAGCATTGCTGGCGGTATTAACCATCTGGCAGCTATGGAGTGCCTATAAAAACCAATAGAGGACCAAGGCTTCACCCCTTTGATTAACGTCACTGTGACTAAATGTCAGGGTATAAGTGCCTTAACGCAGCGGCAGGAAAGTCCCGCGATCGGCGCCCGTACACACAATCGGGCGGTTGGACCGTCGGGAGGTTCGCCGGACACCCTAGGCAAGCCCAAGCGGATTCGAAAGGCCGGCTCGCCTCAGGCGCTCAAAGGCGACTCGGCCAAGTCTGGGCCAGCTTAATCACGGAACCTGCAAGCCTTAGCACACCGCATCCAAAACAAAGAGGGTGGTCAAAGCTCCGGACCGAACCGCGAACACGGCAGTCAGGATCGCGCACAATCCAAACACGCTCAGGCCGCCCGCTGCTTAACCTGCAGATCTCCACAATTGTCCGATAATGTACATTATGTCATTTTAGATCCGTGAAAGTCCCTCCCATCGTGCCGAGGCCTGTCAGTCAAGAATGTTCAAGCCACTCACAGCGCAGTATGTTCCAAATTGACAAATAGTGCCCTCCAAAAGCCCTAAACTGGCCCTCTATTTGTCAAAACGCATCAAAGCATCCACATCCCGCATCAAATCCCACCCACAGCACCACATACACCAAACGTGCACCGCCGAAAGCCAACACATATGCTGGAGCTCATGACTATTCAACGCGTTGTTAAAAAGCCTTCCCGCGCCGCCCTGTTCCTGGTCTTGGACATTGCGGAAGGCGGCGAGCAAGCCACTCGGGACATGCTCTCCGCATTTGGCGATACCTTCAAGTCCGTCAATTTCCGCCACAATGAGGGCGAGCTTTATACGGTCGTCGGCATCGGCGCGTCTATGTGGCCGCGCCTTACCAGCGCTCCCCGCCCGGACAAGCTCAAGGAGTTCGAGCCGCTGGAGGGTACGTACAAGGCTCCCTCTACGCCCGGCGATATCCTGCTGCATTTCCGCGCGAATACGTATGACCTTTGCCACGAGATGGCGCGCCAGGTCCTGCGCCAGCTGGGCGATGCCGCCACCGTGGTCGATGAGACCCAAGGCTTCAAGTACCTGGACCAGCGCGATCTCCTGGGCTTTGTGGATGGCACCGCCAATCCCCTCCCCGAGGAAGCTTTAGAGACGGTGCTGCTTGCCGATGACGCCGATTATCCCCGCGGCTCCTACGTCACCGTGCAAAAGTACACCCATGACCTAGATAAGTGGAGCGGCATCAGCACCGAAGAGCAAGAACGCGTTATCGGGCGCACCAAGGCCGATGACGTGGAGCTCGATGAGGATGCGCAGCCCTCCAATTCCCACGTGGCCCTCAATGACCTTGAGGAGGATATCTACCGCGAGAACATGGTCTTCGGTTCCTTTGCCGCAGGTGAGATGGGCACGTACTTCATCGGATATGCGAAGGACCCAGAAGATATCAACGAACGTTTGCACAATATGTTTATCGGCGATCCTGAGGGAAATTACGACCGGATCCTGGACTTCTCCACGGCCCTGACCGGTACGAACTTTTTCGTCCCGAGCGTTGACCTGCTAGACGAATTCGACGAGCTTCCGCACTAAAAAGCAATAAAAATCCTAACGGCGCCCGCCGCGATTGCGGTGGGTTAGGCCAAATTGGACGGAATCGATCATCCCGAGCGTCATGAGCGCCTCGCGAAGTGCGAATTGGAAGGTCCATAACCTGCGGAAAACCGGATCAAAGCCGGCAGCGGCGGCCTCGCGAAGGTGCCCATCAAAAAAGGATCGCTGCTGGCGCAGGGACTCAATATAGTGGCTGCCCACGTGCGTCTCGGACACGATGCGCAGGTGAGAGTTCTTATCCACGAGCCGGTGCACATCCATAGTCAGCGGGTAGTCGAGGCCTGGCCAAATATAGGCCCGCATGGCCTGCAACGATGCTCGGGCAGCATCCGACATGGATTCGGTGGCCACGATGGTTTGAAAAGCCGCCCGCCCGTTTGCGGTAAGGAAGCGATCGAGGACTCGGATATAGGCCTTGCGCTCGCGCGGGCTCAATTGCTCGAATTTTTCCACGCTGATAATCGCGTCGTAGTGCCCGCGCCACTGCTTGGGGCTCGGAACGGAATCCGGAATCCGCTCTACGTGGATAGAATCTTCCGTTCCGGCAAAGACAAGCGCCTCGCGCATCTGGGTGATTTGTTCGACATCGCTGGTCAGGACGTCGACTGTGGCGCGGCGTTTGGTAGCGCGTATCGCGGCCTGCATCCCGGCAGCGGGATAGACCAGAAGGTGGGTACCGGCGCCGGTGCGGGTGGCATCGAGGAGCCAATCTGTCGCCCTGCGCTGCGCCTCACCCAAGTCATCCCGGTCCACGTTGGTGGGCTCGCTGACCGTGGTGACATCGACAAAGTGGCTCTTCGGCTCCCTGCCGCCGGCCTTTGGGCTAAAGCTTTCGACCGTTTCCCGGATCGTCGTCGGCACGCCGCTGGAGAAAATCCCGCCGACGTGGCTGAGGCCATCGCCGGCATAGAGGCGCACCAGATCGAGCGGCAGCTCCCCTGGCTCGGAATCGCGGACGCTTACTCCCTGCGGCTTGGGGAGGTATCCCACCTGCAGGAGCTTGCCCAAAACCTTTACCAATTGGGCGGAGGATTCGACGGTCCACTCGCCTGCCATGTAGCTTTCGGCAAAGCCCAACCATCCGGTAGCGGCGATCCGCTCGAAGAGCGCATCGTGGCCCACCTTTAAATCGGGGCCGCCCGCTGCATCGAGTTCCAGTTCCAAGCCGGCATTATCGCAGGCCTTGGCAAATTCCGCCTCGGCCCGGCGGGATTTTAGCGTCGCCCAGCGCTGCGATGGCACGGTCGCGATATTGGGCCATGCCTCCGCGTCGATGGAGCGTAAATGCTCGGGGGTGGAAAAACTCATGGTTTGGGGAGCGCTCCTGGGTGCAAGGGGTCACGGTGTGGGCTTATTTTAGCCAGTTTCTGAGCGGTTTCGGTCAAGACGCTCCGCAGGAAAGTAAACCCGAAACGCATGTAAATGGGTATCAAGTATGCACGTTATATGACGAGCGTTTACACTATACGGGTACTTAAATTAAGCTTTCTCGTGGAAGGTCGCATTAATTCCATGACTGATACCCCTTATCGTCCAAACGGAAGCCGTCACCACGTTGTCGTGGTTGGCGGTGGATTCGGCGGTCTTAACACTGTGAAGAAGTTGAAGAACGCCGATGTTGAGATCACCCTCATCGATAAGAAAAACCACCACCTGTTCCAGCCGATGCTCTACCAGGTGGCAACCGGCATGATTTCCGCAGGTGAGGTTGCTCCCTCGACCCGACAGCTGCTGCGCAACCAGGATAATGTGGACTTTGTCAACGGCAACGTGACCGACATTAACCTGGAGGACCAGACGGTTACGGCCGAGCTCGATGACTTTTCGCGCACCTACTCCTATGACTCCCTCGTCGTCGCCGCTGGTTCCAGCCAGTCGTACTTTGGCAATGACCACTTTGCGGAGTTTGCCCCAGGCATGAAGACCCTGGATGATGCCTTGGAGCTGCGTTCCCGCATCATTTCGGCCTTCGAAAAGGCTGAGCTTACCGATGACCCCGCAGAGCGCGAGCGCCTCCTCACCTTCATCATCGTTGGCGCCGGCCCGACCGGTGTGGAGCTCACCGGCCAGATCGCGGAGTTGGCTAACCGCACGCTAAGCGATGTCTATTCCACCTACGGCACCTCCGCCGCCAAGATTTACCTGCTTGACGGCGCGCCACAGGTACTCCCGCCGTTTGGCAAGCGCCTCGGACGCCGTGCCCAGCGCACCCTGGAGAAGGAAGGCGTCAACGTTCGCCTGAACGCCATGGTCACCGATGTCAACGAAGACTCCGTGACCTACAAGAACATGAAGACCGATGAAGAGGTCACCCTCGAGGGCGCGACCAAGATCTGGTCCGCCGGTGTTGCCGCTTCCCCGCTGGGCAAGATGGTCGCTGACCAGGCCGGCGTCGAGGCTGACCGCGCCGGCCGCGTCTCCGTCAACGATGACATGACGGTTGGTGACTTCAACAACGTCTACATCATCGGTGACATGATGTCTCTGAACCGCCTGCCGGGCTTGGCGCAGGTGGCCATCCAGGGCGGCGAGCACGTCGCCAAGCTCATCGAGACCAAGGTGGACGAGGAATCCACCGCCGATGAAAAGGAACCTTTCGAGTACTTCGACAAGGGCTCCATGGCCATCGTGACCCGCTTCAATGCCGTCGTGAAGCTGGGCAAGACCGAGTTCTCCGGCTTCCCAGGCTGGTTGGCTTGGTTGGCCCTGCACCTGACCTACGTCATTGGCCTGCGCAGCCGCTTGGCCGTATTGGTCAACTGGGCAGCTAATATCCTCTCCCGCAACCGCGGCAACCTGGAGATTACTACCCAGCAGCGCATCGCCCGCAACCTCATCGACGAGGCAGAAGAAGAAAAGAACTAAGTTCTCCTTGGCACGAGCCGCCGTCCTACTCCCGACCTAGGGGCTGTGGGCGGCGGCTTTTGTGGTTTTCGTTCCTATTTTCCCATTTTTGTTAGGCTTGGGCATTACAACATGGGGTGCCACGCACCGTGGCTGAGAAAAACCCATCGAACCTGCACTTAGTTAGAACTAGCGAAGGGATTGTTGTGGACTTATCATTTCTGCGTGCCCACGATGCGGTGCGCGAAACCGCTCCACTTATTCAGTGCTTGACCAATAAGGTCGTCAGCAATATTTCTGCCAATGCGCTTTTGGCCATCGGCGCCAGCCCAGCAATGGTAGATACTCCAGATGAGTCGCAAGATTTTGCGAAGATCGCCAGCGGCGTGCTCATCAATTGCGGAACCCCGAATTCCGAGCAATACGCCGGCATGCGCGAGGCCATCGCCGGTGCGACCGCGGCCGGAAACCCGTGGGTCCTTGACCCCGTCGGTGCGGGTGGGCTGGAAAAGCGCACCGAATTTATGCATGAAGTCTTGCCGCAGCGCCCGACGGCGATTCGCGGCAACGCCTCCGAGATCATCGCCTTGGCAGGAACCGGAGCCGGCGGGCGCGGCGTGGAGTCCACCGATGGCGTGGAGGCGGCGCTGGAACCAGCGCTCAAACTTTCCCGCGAAACCGGGGCCGTTATTGGCTTATCTGGCCCCACGGATCTCATCGTTCAGGCAGGCGAAAGGCCGCGTGCGGTAAGCCTCGAGTCTGGGCACCCGATGCTGCAAAACGTCATCGGCACTGGGTGTTCGCTTGGCGCTATCTGCGCGGCTTACCTAGCAGCGTGGGAGGATCCATTCGCGGCTATCGTCGCCGCGCATGCGCATGTAGGGGCCGCGGGCAGCGTTGCCGCTGAGACATCCACGGCACCTGGCTCCTTTGCGGTTGCCTGGCTCGATGCGCTGCATGAGCTCACCACTGACGCCATCGAAGAGCGCATCTCTGCCTCCGAGGTCGCGGACGTTGCGGGGCTAGCATGAGCATCGATTGGACGCTGTATCTCATCACCGATCCTAAGCTCGCCGGCGGGCGGGACAAGGTCATACCCATCGTGCAAGAGGCGGTGCGTGGTGGGGCTACCGTCGTGCAATTGCGCGATAAGGAGGCCAGTGACGAGGAAGTCGAGGCTACCGCCCGCGAGCTCATGAAGGTCTTGGGCGACGTACCGCTCTTTATCAATGACCGCGTCGAGGTAGCGGCCAAGGTGGGCTGCCACCTGCACATTGGCCAAGACGATATGGACTTTTCCCAGGCCCGCGCGCTGCTCGGCCCTGATAAGTTCATCGGGCTTTCGGTGGGCACGCGGGAAGAGCTGGACGCCATTGCCCCGCAGGAGGCCCCCGATGTCATTGGCATCGGCCCAGTTCACTCGACGGCGACCAAGAAGAATGCACCCGCGGGAATCGGCGCCGAGGCCGCTAGGCACCTTGCCACCGCGGCGCGCGAACGCGGCATCGAGTCCGTTGCCATCGGTGGCATCAAAGCACACAATGCCCACGAACTATCAGGAAGCGATTTCGCAGGGATCTGCGTGGTCAGCGACATCATGGCTGCCGATGACCCGGCAGCTGCCGCACACAATCTAAAGGAGGCCTACCGTGGCTAAAGGAACCTATCCCCGAATTCTCTCGATTGCTGGAACCGACCCTACGGGCGGAGCCGGCATCCAGGCTGATTTGAAGTCCATCGCCGCCGCGGGCGGATATGGAATGAACGTGGTCACCGCGCTGGTGGCCCAAAACACCCAGGGTGTGCGCAGCGTCCACGTCCCGCCGCTGGACTTCCTCCAGGAGCAGCTGGACTCCGTCCGCGAGGACGTAGACATCGACGCCATCAAAATCGGCATGCTTGCCGATGCCCCCATCACCGACCTCGTATCCACCTTCCTCGACCAGATCGACCCGTCCGTCCCCGTGGTCTTGGACCCGGTCATGGTGGCCACCAGTGGCGACCGCCTCTTGGAGCCTGAGGCGGAAAAGGCGGTGCGCGAGCTGTGTTCCCGCGCTGATGTCATCACACCCAACCTCAAGGAGCTGGCTGTACTCACGCAGACGGAGGAAGCCACGGACCTGGACCGTGCCATCGAGGTGGCTAAGGCATGGGCCGCGGAGGCGGATACGGCGGTCATCGTCAAGGGTGGGCACCTTGATTCGGCGATTGCCGATAACGCCGTGGTCACCCCCGATGGCAAGGTGCACCGCGTGGAATCGGCCCGAGTGCAGACCAAGAATACCCACGGCACTGGCTGCTCCCTCTCCTCTGCCCTCGCAACGCGGCTCGGTGCCGGCGATGATGCCGCAACCGCCCTCGAATGGTCCACGGACTGGCTGCACGAGGCGATTGCCAATGCGGATGCGCTGGCCGTCGGCAAGGGCAGCGGCCCGGTGGACCACCTGCACCGCTCGCAGCGCTTGATGCGGGCTGCATCCTCGGTACCGCTTCCTCACCTGGCTGGGCCTTTGGACGAGGTAGAAAATCCAGACCAGCCGCGCGTCGCGCCCGCAGGCCCGTACACGCAGCGCCTGTGGAATATCGCGGCAGAGCACTGGGAGCAGGTAAAGGCACTCCCCTTTATTCAGAAGCTGGGTTCCGGTGCACTTGCCAACGATGCTTTCAGCTTCTACCTCGATCAGGATTCGCAATACTTGGCGTCCTACTCGAAGGCCCTGGCCCGCCTGGCCAGCCAAGCGCCAGATACCGCACAGCAATTGCACTGGGCGCAAGGCGCCTATGAATGCCTCGCGGAAGAGGCTGAACTGCACCGCGGGTGGTTGAAGGATTCGGCCACCACGGCCCCATCGCGGGTGACCAGCGCCTACACGGATTTCCTCATCCGCAGCACGCACACGGATGATTATGCCGTCGGCATCGCGGCCGTACTTCCCTGCTACTGGCTGTATGCAGAGGTGGGCTTGCACCTGGCGGAATTCGATTCGCCCGATCACCCCTACCATGCCTGGTTGGAGGTCTACGGCGGCGAAGATTTCCTCGCCGGGGTACGCGAGAGCATCAAGATTGTGGAGGAAACCTTGGAGAAGGCGGATGAGGCCACTCGGACCCGCGCCGAGCGCGCCTTTATCAGCGCCAGCATCCACGAGGTCGATTTCTTCGACCAAGCGGATCGGCGCTTTTAAGGCCTTAGGCCAAGAGGTCCGCGCCAGGCCTAGATAGCACGGCGACCAAGAAAGTGGAATGCTCCGAAAATAGCTTCATGTCCCAAGAAGAGAACGTGAAGTCAACGCGGTAGCCCACCTTCTGCGCCATATCGAGGAAGTCCTGGAATTCCCATCCGCGGCCTTCCCCGAAGCCGGTGACGAAGCGCCCGCCGGGGGTCAGCGAGTTAAAAATATTTCGCAGGGCTTCCTCGCGGCCGTCCACGGCCAAAAAGCCCATGACGTTTCCCGCAGAAACGGCGAGGTCAAAGGGGCCTTCAGGAACCTCTTCCGTGCACAGGTCCCCAACGAACCACTCGCCGTCCGGGAAGTCATGTTCGGCGTGCTCGATCAAAATGGGGTCCACGTCGATGCCCACCACGCTGTGACCGCGGCGCAGCAATTCCCCGCCGACGCGGCCGGTTCCGCAGCCGGCGTCGAGGATGGTGGAATTGCGCTCCACCATGGCATCGACAAGCCGGGCCTCCCCATGAATGTCTTTGCCCTGCGCCTCAAGCATCTTCCATTTGCGGGCGAAATTATGGGAGTGGGCGGGATTGGCTTCGGTAACTTCTTTCCACGTTGGCATAGATTCGATTATATTACCCACCGTCGGTGTAAGCTTTACCCGCTGCGTAAAACGTGGCCCGTTTTACTACTTGATTGCGTTACTATCCGCACTACCGTGCAAAGGAGGCTGAAACGATGCCGTCCGTACCCACGCCCTTTAGGGGCCGAAAGAAATCCACGCCTCCTAGTCAGCCCTCCTTCCCGCCGGTTCCCGCGGAGCGCGCCATTGAGCACTGCCGCGTCTTCGTCGATGGTGAGGCCCTGCCCGGCGAGTATTCCGCGCATTCCGCTCTGGAAACCGTGGCGGAATATGGCCGCGGGTTTGTCTGGGTGGGTTTGCATGAGCCATATGAATCTCAGATGACGAAGATCGCTTCGCAATTTGGCATCCACGAGCTCATCGTGGAAGACGCCGTCATGGCCCACCAGCGCCCAAAGCTGGAGCGCTACGATGACCAGCTCTTTGTGGTGGCGCGCTCAGTGAATTACCGCGACCACGATGAGGTGAAAGATAAGCGCCAGATTATTTCCACGGGCGAAATCCAGATGATTATGGGCTCTAACTTCATCATCACCGTTCGCCACGGTGCGAAGCTGCCTAACTTGGCGTACACGGTCGAAGACGAGCAGGACCTGGTGGAGCTCGGCCCCGTCGCCATGGCCTGGAAGATCCTGGACATGATGGTGGACCGCTACTCCGAGGTCGCCCGCCTGATTAGCGATGAAGTCGATGAACTCGAAGAGGAAATCTTTACCCCGAACCTGAAATTCGATGTTGACCGCATTTATATGTTCAAGCGCGAAGTCTTGGAGATGAAGCACGCCATTTATCCGCTTTCTGCGGCGCTAAAGGCAATGGTCTCGGATCACAAGGATCTCATCTCTAAGCAGATCCGGTCCTACCTGCGCGATGTCTATGACCACGAGCTCGTGGTCAATGATTTGGTCGCCAGCTTCGATGAACGCCTGACCTCGCTTATCGATGCCTCGGTGGCCAAGGTCACCATGCAGCAAAACTCGGATATGCGCACGATCTCCGCGGTCGTCGGAATGTGGGCCGCGCCGACCCTCGTCGCCGGTATTTACGGCATGAACTTCGATATCATGCCGGAGCTTCACTGGGCCTTTGGCTATCCCATGGCAATCATCATCATGGTCGCTGTCGTTGGCGGCCTGTGGGCGTGGTTCCGGAAGAACCACTGGCTCTAGCTGCGCTTATCCATAATCATGGTGCGCAGCGTGGTGCGTGCAACTAGGGTGTCTCCTTGGCGCATTTCTACGCTCCATACGTGGGTCCGCGTGCCCAATTGAATGGGGGTGGCCACCGCTTCTAGCTCGCCCTCGCCTGTCGCCTTGATGAAGTCCGTGGAGTTATTGACGCCCATCGCCGGGGCATCGGCAGCCGCGACGCTGGCGATAGACGCCACCGATTCCGCGATGGTGCAATAAAGACCGCCATTGGCCACGCCCCACGGCTGGTGATGCTGAGGAGTCACGGTAAGGCGCGCGCGGGCCTCGGTTGGGCCAACGCGGTCGAAGGTAAGGCCGATGAACTCGGCAAGCCCGCCGTTGACCGAATTTAGTTTCTCCAGTTCCTCCTCGTTGAGCAGGCGCGTGTGCGCGGTATGAAGCAAGTCATTGAGTATCTGGGTATCTGACATAGTCTTCAAGCTTAACCGCCAGCGCGGCGAAAGCGCGGCGGTGACGTAGGATAGGCACCATGACTGAAAAGAACGAACTTGCGCACATTGGTGTTGTCGGCTTGGCGGTAATGGGCTCCAACCTCGCCCGCAACTTTGCCCGCAATGGCAATACCGTCGCCGTCTATAATCGCAGCCCGGAAAAGACCCGCGCCCTCATTGAGGCCCACGGTAACGAAGGAAACTTTATTCCTTCCGAGTCCATCGCGGATTTCGTCGCTTCCCTGGAGCGCCCCCGCAAGGCCATCATCATGGTGCAGGCAGGCAAGGCCACCGATGCGGTCATCGATCAGCTTGCCGATGCCATGGATGACGGCGACATCATCATCGATGGCGGCAATGCGCTGTTTACGGATACCATTCGCCGCGAAAAGGAAGTGGCCGAGCGCGGCAAGCACTTCGTCGGCGCTGGCATTTCCGGCGGCGAGGAAGGCGCCCTGAATGGCCCATCCATCATGCCCGGTGGGCCTGCTGAGTCCTGGGAGACCTTGGGCCCCATCCTAGAGTCCATCGCCGCCGAGGTGGACGGTACCCCGTGCGTGACCCACATCGGCCCAGATGGCGCCGGCCACTTCGTCAAAATGGTCCACAACGGCATCGAGTACGCCGATATGCAGGTCATCGGTGAGGCCTACCAGTTGCTGCGCTACGGCGCGGGCATGGAGCCGGGCGAGATCGCGGAGATTTTCAAGGAATGGAACTCCGGCGACTTGGACTCTTACCTCATTGAGATCACCGCTGAGGTTCTCGCACAAAAGGACCCGGATACGGGCGCCCCGCTTGTCGATGTCATCTTGGACGCCGCCGGCCAGAAAGGCACCGGCCGCTGGACCGCCATCAACGGCCTCGAATTGGGCGTGCCGATTACCGGCATTGTCGAGTCCGTCTTTGCCCGCGCACTGTCTTCTTCGAGCCAGCAGCGCGCCGCCGCGCAGGAGGGCCAGCTTCCGGCAGGCACGGACACGGACTTCGACATCGATAAGGATGCCTTCATCGAAGACGTTCGCCGGGCCCTTTACGCAGCCAAGCTCATCGCCTACTCCCAGGGCTTCGATGAGATCAAGGCCGGTTCCGCCGAATTCGGTTGGGATGTCGATCCGCGTGACCTAGCCACCATCTGGCGCGGCGGCTGCATCATCCGCGCTAAGTTCTTGGACCGCATCCGCGAGGCATTTGATAACAACCCAGAGCTGCCCGCCCTGATCCTTGATCCCTACTTCAAGGGCGAGCTGGAAGACCTCATCGAACCGTGGCGCCGCGTCGTCGTCGCGGCAACCCAGATGGGCCTGCCCGCCCCGGTCTTTGCCTCTTCGCTGTCCTACTACGACAGCCTGCGCGCCACGCGCCTGCCCGCCGCCCTGATCCAGGGCCAGCGCGACTTCTTTGGGGCGCACACCTTTAAGCGCACCGATAAGCCGGGCACCTTCCACGTCGAGTGGTCCGGCGACCGCAGCCTGACGCAGACGGACTAAGTACTGCAAATAAAAAGGGGAGGACCTGCACGGTGCAGGCCCTCCCCTTTTTCGTCTCTGGATTTAGACCAAGCCCAGCCACGACCAGTAGGTGGCAGACAGTAGCAGGATGAGCAGGTACCCGACAATGGTCAGCGGGATACCGGAGCGCAGGAATTGCTTGGTGCTAAAGGCACCGGTGCCATAGGCCAGCATGTTCTGCGGCGCCGAGACAGGCAGCAAGAATCCGAAGCAGATGACGAACTGTTGGATGACCACGAAGCCGATGCCGCCGTTGGGCACATCCAGCGTGGAGGCCAAGGCAATAAAGACCGGGATGAGTGCGGAGGCCAGCGACGTCGCTGAGGCAAAGCCCAAGTGGATGAGGATATTAAATAGCGATACCAGCGCAATCGTTGCCAGAATCGGCAGCGAATCCAGCCCCATCAATCCGAAGGTCTTTTCTGATAGCCACGTGGCAGCGCCAGTATCCAGCAGGAAGGAGCCGAGGGAAATACCAATGGCAAAGACGATGAGGGTTCCCCAGCTCACGGACTTCTGCGCCTCTGGCCAGGTAAATACGCCGATCTTGGGCAGCAGCATCAAGGCGACGGCCACCGCGGTAATGACGGCCGAGCTAATCGGGTGCAGCAGTCCCTCCGTGGCCCAGAAAAAGAGCAGGAGGAGGGAAAAACCAATAAGCCTTTTCTCTTCCGGTGAGGTGGGCCCAAGGTCCTCTAGCTGCTTGGCGATGAGCTCCTTTCCTCCCTCAATGCGCTCCGTTTCCGGTTTGATGACGGCGCGCATGATGAAGTACAACGCAACGGACATCAGGATGGACCAGGGCGCGGCCCAAATAAACCACTGCCCCCAGGAGACCGACTGCCCCATTTGATCCTCAATAAATCCCACCGCCACGAGGTTTTGGGCGGCGGCGGTTTTAATGCCCACGTTCCAGATCGATACGGCCTGCGCTGCGGTAATGACGAGTAGGGCGCCCAGCTTCGACTCATAGGACAAGCCGAAGGCGGCTACCATACCGAGCAAGATAGGCACCACGGCGCCCGCACGCGCGGTGGCAGAGGGAACGAAGAAGGCCAAGATGATGGCGATCGCGATGGCGCCGATAACGATGTGGGAGGTCTTCTCCCCCGCGATCTTCAGCACGTACAGCGCAATCCGCTTGTGCAGGCCCGTAGCCTGCATCGCTCCGGCCAAGATCAGCGCCGCGGCCACGAGCGCTACCGCAGACGAGGAAAATCCTGCCATCGCGACCTTGAGGGCATTAGAGGTGCCATAGATACCATCGGATTCTGGATCCGGCCCGAGCCCCAAAAGTAGGGAGATAAGGCCGACGATCAACAGTGCGCTCACCGGATAGCTCACGGCCTCGGTCACCCACATGATTACCGCGAAGGCCAGCATGCCTAGGGCCACTTTAGCGGGCCAGTCGAGTCCCGGGATCGGGATAAGTAAGACGGCCGCTAGGGCCAGGAAGGCCAGCGCGAACCACACGGCATCAAGGTGAAATTTCTCCTTTTTCGTGGGTTCTGTAGATTCCTGCGGCGAGGAGTGGGAAGAAGAACTGGCTGTGGATGCTTGTGCTTGAGCCATGGAGACGACTCCTTAACAGTTCGTTGTGGCCCTGGGATGGGCCGGTGAGTGGAGGAATAAATCGTGTGTGCTTCCCAGCACCACCTTCCACGTTAGGTAATAACCAGTGAAATACCTAAAGTAGAGCCCTATTTTTGCTATGGCATTTCTCACTCATAAAGACGGTGCCCAATCGTGCGCTGGCCGATGCGGAATTTTGCGCACCCACCAGTTAGAATTGCCCAACGATGACTACTTTTGCCGAACTCGGCTTACCTCAGCGCGTGGTTCACGTTTTGAACGACCAAGGAATCACGGAAGCATTTCCCATCCAAGCCGCAGCCATCCCGGATGTACTTGCGGGCAAGGACGTACTCGGCCGCGGGCCTACCGGATCCGGAAAGACCTTTACCTTCGGGCTTCCCACGCTAGCCCGGCTGGCTGGCTCGGGTGTCTCGACCCCGGGCCACCCCCGCGCGGTTGTCCTAGCCCCCACCCGCGAGTTGGCGACGCAGATCCAACAACGCCTCGATGAGCCCGCCGCCGCATTAGGGCTGCGCGTCCTCGCGGTGGTTGGCGGCGTCAATATCAACCACCACATCCGGTCTTTGGCGCGCCCAGTGGATCTCTTGGTCGCTACACCTGGTCGCGCCCAGGATCTCATCGCCCAAGGCAAGTTGTCCTTTGACAAGGTGCAGATCACCACTTTGGACGAGGCGGACCAGATGGCCGATATGGGGTTTCTTCCCCAAGTGCGCAAGCTCTTAAACTACACCCCGCCCACCGGTCAGCGGTTGCTGTTTTCGGCGACCCTCGACGGGGACGTCAATAAGCTGGTCGAGCAATTCCTGCACGATCCCGTAGTCCATTCCACCGCACCGGTGACCGCGGCGGTGGAATCGATGTCGCACCACCTGTTTTTCGTCGGCGATCGCCCCGCCCGCAACGAGGTGGTTATGCGCATCGCCGCACGCGCGGGCAAGACCATTATGTTCATGCGAACCAAGCACGGCGTGGATAGGCAGGTGAAAAAGCTAAGGCGCGTCGGCATCAACGCCTATCCACTCCACGGGGATAAGGGCCAAGGCGCGCGCACCCGCGCCATTTCCGGCTTTGCCGATGGCTCCATTCCCGTCCTCGTTGCCACCGATATCGCAGCACGCGGCATCGATATCGCAGACGTCTCCCTCGTCGTCCACGTGGATCCACCGGCAGAACACAAGGCCTACCTGCACCGCGCCGGACGAACGGCGCGCGGCGGCGCAACAGGCACGGTGGTTACCCTGGTCACCGATGAACAGCGCTCAGAAGTAGCTGCGCTCATCAAAAAGGCCGGTGTGGACGCAACCGAACACGATATTTCCCACCGCGATAACCCGGCCGGCGCTCCCGAGCTGCGCACGGTCACCGGTGCCCGCAAACCGCACGGACCGGCCCTTCCACCGCCGGGCCAAGACGGTTCGCACGGCTCGGGCCAGCAACAAAAGAAACAACCCCCACGCCAGCAGAAGAAACCGGTTGGTGGTGCCAGGAGGGGTAAGGGGCGGCGTCGTTAAGCGCTGGCGCAATAGAAAGGAGGATAGGCCCGTGCAGGTTTTATCTACCGCTGACTGGACCGCCCGCATGGATGAGCACGAGCGGCGGGCAACGGACCGCCTGGAGCGGTTTCGCCATCCGGGCAGCTATCACCCGGTGTTTGATTTCCTCTTTGAGTATTACCCGGTGCGCCCATCGCATCTGAAGCGTTGGCACCCAGGCATCGGCACGGCGCTCGAGGGCGACGCGCCCCAGGCTAGCTGGCGCGATTACCGCGAGACTGCGGACGGCGTCACCGTGGACGTGGAATCCTACATGCAACGCCGCGGCAGCTCCGTTGACTATATTCTGGATCTGCTGCGGCGCTCTGCCACCAACCCGGTGCACTTTGATTGCTTTGGCCTGCATGAATGGGCGATGGTCTACCACACCGATTCCCCGCGCCACGATCTCCCGCTGCGCTTAGGCGCCGAAGGGACCAACCGCGTCGTGGATACTCACTCCCTCAAGTGCTCGCATTATGATGCCTTCCGTTTCTTTACTCCGCCGGCGCGCCCGCTCAATCTGACGGTGCTCCACCGCGAGGATCAACCAGCCAACGACCAGGCAGGCTGCGTGCACGTGAGCATGGATCTTTATAAATGGGCATGGAAGCTGGGGCCCTTGGTCCCAGGTGATCTCTTCCTCGATTGCCTGGATCTGGCTATCGATGCCCGCATCCTTGATATGGAAGCTTCCCCGTACGACTGCCGCGACTGGGGCCTTGGGGTGGTGCCGATTGAAACACCAGAGGGAAAGGCGGCATACGTCAACCGCCAGCGGGGCCTTGCGGAGCGAGCCCAACCGCTGCGCGAGCGGCTTGTCGCAGTAATGGAAACGGCTTACTCCCAGTTACACTAGATTAAACGCATCATGCGCTGGCTCGGGAGACTTCGGAGAAAGGCACTACATGGCACGGCACTCAAACGGGGAAAATAAATTCACACTAGCCGGCTGGGTTGTCGCGGTCGCCATCATCGCGATCCTTGCTGTCATTGCACTAGTGATTTTTCTGTTGCGCGGCGGGGATGACTCGAGCGAGACTACTGCCGCCGAGACCGCATCCGAATCTGCTGTGGAAAGCAGTACCGCAGTCTCCTCTTCCACTCCTGCCACGACGGACGCAGATGCATCGAAGCCTTCCACGGCGGACGGCGCCCAAGAAGGCAAAGATTCTTCTTCCCCAGCTTCCTCCTCCACCGTGGAAATGGCGCCCAATACGCTCCTGCTCGTTGATACTTCCGCGAATATGACGGCAATGTTTGATGCAACGCAACAAGCGCTATCTGGCACCGCGGGAAAGCTGAGCCACAACAATAGCCAGGTTGCCTTGTGGAACTATTCGTCGTCCATTTCGGAAGCCGCCACGGTGGGTTACCGGGATAATCTTGGATTCGGCAACGGCGCTGCGGTGCCGGAGACGCTCGCAGCATTTGGCACCGGTGGCGTGCCGCAATCGCGCAGCGCCACAATAGCCGCACTGAATACCGCAGCGGATCAAGCCGCGGGCACCAACCAGAAGGCGCGCGTCGTCCTCGTTACTACCGGCACCGAGCTCGACATGGACGAAGCCCAATTTGCCGCCGCCCTTGACGGCGCGAAGTCAGACAACGTAGAGCTATCCGTTGTTCACGTCGGCCCAGGGGCAGTCGATGAACAGCTAAAACACGGAGCAGACAACTTCACCAGCGTCGATGCGGGCACGCAGGAGGATCTTAATGCGGCAATGGATAAAGCCGCTGGGGTTTAACGGGGACTCTGGTAAACAAACCCCACTCCAGCAGCCGCCCGGATTGAACTACCAGCCCGAACCAACGCCGCAAACCGCGCCACTACCCCAGAACTCGGATCCCATTTCGACTCCACACAATCACCCAACCCATGTCAGGTGTTTCCACGACCACTAGAAACCAAGGACCCGCCGTGTTCCATGAAACCCCCAGCTTTGGGGCTATTGCCTGGCACGCGGGGCGCATCGACATATTTTCCGCCAAGATGCAATCTTCCACGAGACGGACCGCACGGTTCTTGGCATCCTAGTCAAATCTTCTTGGCATATTCCAGGTTTTCCCATCTACTCAAACGGAACAAAACCTGGGACCTTTCAGTCTGCCGTTGGTGCATGCGCTACAACAAGCGCAGACGACACTCCTAGTGCAATCTTGTGGCTCCTGATGTTTTTGCCGAGATTTCAGCTACACTGGCTAAAATTGCATAATTAACCACCTACGTGTCCACTTTCCGGGGATCAGGACCCATGTATCTTGTCCACCCCTCATTTCGGAGGCTATCAGACAATTTCAGCTACAACCCCCTGATTATTTCCTTCCTTGCTCTATTAGAAAGACACTTCCATGAGAACCGTTAGCCCCGTACTCGAAGTTCAAGCAGTTACTGTTAAGGCGACCCCAAGGCATAGCTCCCCTCTAGCGTTGCCACTAGATTTTGAGCTTACTCGCGGGCAAAAGGCATTATTGTCAGGTCCTTCTGGATGCGGCAAGACCACATTTCTGAACGCAATCGTAGGCTTGCACCCCCTCCATGAAGGAAACGTAGTGCTACTTAACGAGTTCAACATATCTAAGACCTCAGTATCGACCCGCCAGAAATTACTCCGAAGCGATATTTCCTACGTTGGCCAAGAATTAGTAGCTTTCCCAGGCCTTACGGTAAAAGAATATTTAGAATTCAATCTACAAATTTGTAAGAAAGAAGTGAATTCAGCATTCTATGTCGGAATTCTTGAATCGTTAGGTGTAGAACACACTGTAAACCAGATGCTGAATGAACTTTCAAAGGGTCAATTACAGAGAGTCATGATCACTGGTGGACTCATACGACAACCTAAATTACTTCTACTTGACGAGCCGAGCAGTGCGTTAGATAGCGACTCGAGGGACAGCTTATTCCGTGTCATTGACGATGCGGTGCACGAGGGAACGGGTGTTCTCATGGTGTCACACGATCCAGTCGTCGAAAGCTTCGTTGATTCTGTAATCACTATGGAAAAGGACGATGCAAACCATGAATAAGAATTTGCAAAAAATTGGGACGTCGATCGTCGGCGAGGCCAAAATATATTTCTTTGTCCTTGCACTAGCCCTCGGAATAACCACCAGCTTTGTTCTTGTTCTAGGGTCAGTTTGGTCGCGATTGATTGATGAGTTTCCGGATGACCAATTCAAGTTTATTGGTGGCAATATGCTCTTTTGGGCAACATTTGTCGCCATCGCCATGAACATTCCGCTTGCAGTTCTCGGGTCTTTACTCCTTCGCGAGCAATCCATAACGCTTATACGCTTTGGACTAGGTCGGCGTCACTTTATCCGCATAATGCTTGGGCAAATGTGGAAGCCGATCGTCGGCGCCTTACTCCTCACAGTCGTGCTTTATTTACCATTTTCTGCACTGTTAGAATGGCTTCCTGATGATAACGGAGCTCCATTAATCAGTGTCAGTGCATTTGGCGTTCCTACTTTTTTCGGCATTGTTCTCGCAATAATCAGCCTCTTCATTCCACTAACTATCTCGGTATTGTTTCTGAGTACGAATTTAGTGACGAGGGTGAACAATAGCTTCAGAACTTTACGATCCATCAAACGCTGGCTCTTGCCGGGGATTTTCGCTTTAGGCGGGACCGCATTAATTATATTCGGAATAGTCTATGAAAACGGACAACAAGGTGGAATTCTTTTCACGGTAGGGATACTGCTTGTTGGTTCTACTCTTGTTCCCCAGGCAGCTCCGCGTATTGCACTCAACCTTACGACACTCGTTTCAAGGTTATCCTCGTACCGTCCCAGCCCCATTTTGAGTAAATCTGTGACTTCTGAATACCGGTCACGTTTTTCAGGTATCTCGTTATTCCTGTTCCTCATTGCAAGCATCCCTGCATTACTTTTCAGCGCATCTGGTATGCAAGCCCGCGCCATGGGAGAAGGCGGCATTGCGCAGTGGGACTTCTGGGTGCTCATGGCCGTGCCTCTAGCCTTTACGCTACTAGCGATTATCTCCGCAAGTCTCATACTTAGCCAATTGCTCAACCGTAGCCTCCATAAATTCCTCAAGCTAGGGATTATGAGTCGTGAATACCATTTCGCATTACTTCTCACACTTGCTTCAATAGTTTTTTCTTCGCAGGTATTAGTGCTTGTTGGCGTGTTTTTTCTAGGACTACTCATGATGTTCGTCTGGAATATCAGTTTGATTGAGATGTTGAGTGAGTTATATTGGCAACCACTAATATCTGTGTATATTCTCGTTATGATTTTTGTGCCACTTTTGTATCTGGGATTCTCTGGTGTAAAGGGCAAAGAGACTCAAACCACTTTGGCATCGAGGAAATAGCTTAAAAGGAATCTCTCGCTTAAGTGAAGTCCCAGGTTTTGTTCCGTTTGAGTAGATGGGAAAATCTGGGACACTTCAGCTATCAACAAGGCTACCTAACTGACTGTCAGGGTAGACACGAACGGCCACAAGCCGTGTGCTTGGCATATGAATCCAAATCAATGAAGGGGCATCGTTTTGGCTCATGCCTGTGCTGAGCTGGCGAACCAGGATGGGTTCCATGTGGATCACAAGGACGCGTGTCAAGCGTTGAAGGAGATATACGCGGCTCAAAACAAATCGCAAGCCCTGCAGGCCTGGAGGAGTTTGCGTTTGCGGAGGAGCTACAGCCAAGGACGTTTAGTGTGAATACATCATTACGTTGCAAGTCATCGAGTGCTCATCTGAGTACGGATCAGCAATTCGGATAAATCAAAGCCGTGGACATGATCACGAGGTGATCCTGTGAACTGGGCTAGCCTGTTATGGACGTCTTTTACACGTGATGATGGGGTCTGGGACCTATTTTTGCAGAAACCTGCGCAGGAGAAGATATTCTATCTCGGCGGCGCCCCTTTAGATGATGCCTATGATATCCGGTTTGCTTTATTTAGGAAGGCTGACGGAAGAATCAAGGAGGCATTCACGAACTCGATACCAATAACTTTTCCATTTTCGTCGATATCTATCTCTATTTCTCCTTCCATTTCTTCTATAGTTATTGCTGATATCTGCCGTTCAGAGAGGGTGCCTGGCTGCGCTATAGCTAGATAGGCTGCATCAGCTTCTGGGTCATAATCAAAATTCATAATTACCCTTGCTTGTTCTGCCTGTTTTATAACGTGCTCAACTAGCTCTTTATTGATCTTCCGCCTAGCCATCTGGGTCAACGCATGACGCGGGAGATTTCCACCAATGATTCCCAAGAATGGGATCCAAAAAGGATCTACTACTACGGGAAATTGCGTTGAAGAATTTGGTGAAATATGTTGAACTATCGTGCTTTGACGAATTTCATACCATGTATGAACTGAGGCCCCTGTCGTATCTATAGCCCAAGGCGCATCAAGAGTACCTAAGAGATCGGAAAGCTCCCCCGCCTTCATTAGTGACTGCACTAGAAGCACCGCTGGGCGAGGTCGAGTATTCATCTAAACCTAATGATTCAAGTTCCTTATTAGGTAGGGAGGACTTTCCCTTTATCGTCCACAGCGTGATTACGTAGCAACAAACCAAAGTAACCATCATCGTTGCAGCGACCCCTAGAATCTAGGAGCCAAGCCTTGGTATAAAAACTCCCTCCACCCCCGTGAGCTGGGGTCTGGAGGGAGAACCTATTAAGAGGACTTAGGAGCTCTTGCGATTGCGGCGAGCGGCGAGCTCATCCAAGCCAACCACGTTGTCATCGGGCAATTCCTCGATGCGCTCTGCGGGGAAGGACGTAATCGTGCCGGACAGTTCCTTCAAGATTCCCGGCACTGCGATGCCAAAGACGCCCTGGCCGCCGGCGAGAAGGTCAATGACCTCATCATTGGAGCGGCACTCGTACACGGTGGTGCCATCAGAGACGAGGGTGAGTTCCGCCAAGTCATTGACACCGCGGTCGTGCAGCGATTCCACGGCCAAGCGGATGTTCTGCAGGGAGATTCCGGTATCGAGCAAGCGCTTGACAATCTTGAGGACCAAGACGTCCTTAAAAGAATATAGGCGCTGCGAGCCCGAGCCGCGGGCGGTGCGAATGGAGGGGTTGACCAGGTTGGTGCGTGCCCAGTAGTCCAACTGGCGGTAGGTGATGCCAGCAACCTGGCAAGCGATGGGCACGCGGTACCCCACTTCTTCGTCCGGTCCCACATCAAAGAGGGATTCTTGGACGTACTGGGACTCGGACTGGGTGTCCTCGGTGATGCTCACGTAATTACTCCAATGGGGTTTGTTGGAAGCTCTAAAGATCAATTAAATGCCAAGCGCACACCCTCGTCAAGCGGTGCTTGCTTAACCTTCGAGTACAACTTTAGACTTTAAAAACCACATTGTCACCATTAGTCACACGCGTGTCATTAATTTTTTTCGTCTTCTTCCCCCGTGTGGAAATCGGATTCATCCATGCCAAGGCTGCGCATCATCTCTTCGAAATCGGCATCGGCCTGCGCGTTTCCAGATGCAGAAGTACTTTCCTCGGCAGAGGAGGCATCGCTATCTTCCCAGTCCTGCGTGGGGGTAGGAAGCTCGAGGTCGAAGTATTCCTTGATGTCGTCCTCGCTGGCGAAGACGGATACCTGCGCCAAGAGCGCAGATTCGGCAACGATGGGCACCTTAAAGTACTCGGCTACCGCCAAGGCATCGCTTACACGCGCATCAAAAACTTCACCTTGCGCGGTCTGAATATCCACCATGAAGGTGCCTTGATGGTGGTTGACAATCTCGATGGCCTCGACGCCACCTGCAGCCTCCAAGACCTCGCACAGAAGATCGTGGGTCGTGGGGCGGTTCGGGCGCTGGTCAGCAAAAACGGCGGCCAAGTGGATTCCGTCTACGGCTGAGAGCCAGACGGGAATGAGGCGATCTTCTTCGGGCCACCGCAGCAGTGCGCAGACATCGTCTTCTGGCCCAAGCTGGTGAATGCCGTGAAATTCAAGGGTTACATCACTCATAGCTACCACTCTCCCACACGGGAGGCAGCCATGGTGAGTTAGGCGTTAAATTCGTGGCGCAAATCCGTCTTTACCAAGGTGGCATGCAAGGAAACCACTAGCGCCGTCATCTGCTGGGATAGTTCTTCTGCCTGCTGGTGTGCGGTATCGGAATTCGAGTGCGCTACGGGGGCTGCGACTTGGGAGATTAAATCCGCCTGGCGGCGGGCGCTATTGCGCAGGGACTTCAGCTGGCTAGAGCTAAAGCCAAAAGCCTGCAGTGCAACTGTGGCAGAGGCAATGGCCACGTCATCGGTATTGAAAAATCCTGCGGCATCCGGCTTAATCAGCTTGTCCTTGATAAAAGAGGCAATATCCGCCTCCGATGCCCCCGCCTGCTCTGCTACCTCGGCATCGGTCAGGCGCGTTACCGCGGGTGCTTTGAACTGCTGCGGGGACAGCAAGGTCTCCGCATTGCCAGCAGAAACAATGGCGGTGACCTGGCCGGAATCCATTGCTTCCAGCTGCTCGCGAATGACCTTGAGCGGGGTGTAGTTATCCCGCTGTGTGGTCAAGATATAGCGCAGCCTATCCACGTCTTCCTGCGTGAACCGGCGGTAGCCGGAGGCAGTGCGCTGGGGAGAAATCAGCCCCTCTGATTCGAGGAAGCGGATTTTAGACACAGTGACATCAGGGAATTGCTGATTCAGCGTTTCTAAGACCACGCCAATGGACATGGTCTTAGCCTTCTTCGTGTTCGGGCTCTTGCGGCGAGCTGATGCCGCCGCGGATTCTGCTGCGCTCACTGTGTCTATCTCTTTAAAAGTGTCTCAGTAGTCGTTGGATATAAAAAGGAGACTAAACCGCTTTAACCAAGGACGGCAAAACGGTTTGTCTGCTGCAGTTTTAGTCCTGCTTGGTGATGAATACGAGGCGGAATTTACCGATTTGAATCTCATCTCCAACCTCGAGCGCCTGCGAATTGCGCGGCTCGCGGTTGACGTAGGTGCCGTTCAAGGATCCCACGTCTACAACCTCGAATTGGCCTTCATCATTCTTGCGGAATTCAGCGTGGCGGCGGGAAACGGTGACATCATCCAGGAAGATATCTGCCTCCGGGTGGCGCCCCGCCGTGGTGGTGTCCTGGTCAAGCAAGAAGCGGGCACCGGCGTTGGAGCCGCGCTTGACGACGAGCAACGCCTGGCCATCTTCCAAGTTTTCCGTACCTACCGCAGAGGTATCGGTTCCCTTGGTGCCATTTTCCATTTCCTTGAGCAGGTCAGCGCGGAATACAGAGGTGGTCTCCACCTGTGGTTCCGGGGTTCCGGTGTTCTCGCTCATTGTTACCTCCGGGGATTAGTTTTGAGTTACTTATACCAATAATAGCGACTCTTCCGAGTCTGTGATCTCTCAGTGGGCAATTATTTCACCGGAAAATGTTTCCGATGCCGCTCAACACGGAATTTCCCTGCCCCGCAAGGGGGTTATCAGAGACCATATAGGTCCACGTTGCGCTTGGACGGTTCAATCCTGAGTCTGCAAGGTGTGCCCCCTCAGAGTCAATAGGCACCTGTCTGAAGGTCTCTACTGACTGATCCACCGCCCGCTGCGCCAAGTCCTTAAACTCGCGCACCGCAATGCGGTGATATTCATCGATCGGGGTCTCGCGCGCGATGGCGCGCAGGTGAATGGATTCTCGCACATCATCCAGCAGCTCAAGGTGGTCGGCCCAGCCCATGTCCAAGTGATACAGCATGATCTCCCGCGCCGCCTGAACTCGCACTGCCTCCGGGAGATCCGCAAGCTCGCTCGCCCGCTCTGGGGCGCGCTCGGCTAGTTCCTGCCACGCCTGGTCTGTGTCCAATAGCGCTGCACGGCGCTTATCGATGATGATGCGCTGATCCGCCAAGAGCTGGTTATACTTCCAGGTCTGGGCGTGAATCTCTAGCAATTGGCCCTCTGTTACCCGCTGGCAATGGGCCACAAAGTCCTGCACCCGCTTGGATTCGATGAGCCCGCCAGGGCCAGGTTGCGCGCTGACCTTTTCCCCAGCTCCGCCTTGTTGCACCACGTCGTCTTCCAGCGAGACGAAAAATAGCGCCAAGCCTGGGTCTCCTTGGCGCCCTGCACGCCCGCGCAGCTGGTTATCAAGCCGCGCGGTGCGGTGCCGAGAGGTTCCGATCACAGCAAGGCCGCCGCGCTCGGCCACCTCATCGTGGTCCGTTTCATCTGCGCCACCGAGCTTGATGTCGGTGCCGCGGCCGGCCATTTGTGTGGAGACGGTTACCCGCCCCACATCGCCGGCTTCAGCAACAATCTGTGCTTCTTCGCGGTCATTTTTGGCGTTGAGCACATTGACTTCGATATCTCTATCGCGCAAGGCCTCAGCCAAATTTTCTGATTCCGCCACGTCTTGGGTTCCCACAAGCACTGGTTGACCAGCATCGTGCAGGCGGGCAATTTCTTCGACGATGGCCGCCGACTTCTCCCCTATGGTGGCAAAAATACGGTCCTGCTCATCGAAGCGCCGCAAGGGCTTGTTCCGATCGATGACGGAGACGTGCAGGTCATAAAACTGCCGCAGCTGGTCGGTGGCTTCTACCGCAGTGCCTGTCATTCCGCAGACCAGCGGGTACCGGCGCATGAGTTCTTGCAGGGTAATCGTATCGAGGATGCGACCGCCCTCTGAGACTTCCAGGCCCTCTTTGGCCTCTACCGCCGCCTGCAGCCCGTCGGGCCAGCGTTGTAGATCGGCGACGCGGCCACGGGAGGCATCGATTAGCTGCAGCTTGCCATCCACCACGATGTAATGAATATCGCGAATCAACAGCGCCTTTGCGTGCAGCGCCAAGTTGACCTTCACGAGGACGGTGCCGATATTGTCCTCGGAATAAAGAGAATCGATGCCGAGCTCGCGCTCCACGCGTGCGGAACCGACATCGGTAAGCTGCACCGTGCGCCCATCATCCGAGATAACGTACTCGTGGTTCTCCCGCAGTCGGGAGACCACATTGGTAATTTGCCCCGTGGGCGCCTCACCTGGGCGATTTCCGGCGAGCACCAGCGGCACGAGGGCCTCGTCCACCAAGACAGAATCGGCCTCGTCTACCAAGGCGACATCGCCAGGAGCTTGCACTGTCTGTGCGCGTTCGGTGATCTGATTATCGCGCAACAGGTCAAACCCCAGTTCATTTACGGGGGCGTAAATAATATTTCGCGCATAGGCAACGCGGCGCTCATCCGCGCTCATGCCTTCCGTCACGGAAGCTACCTGCAGGCCAAAAAATTCCACGACAGGTCGCATCCACTCGGCATCGCGGCTGGCTAGATAGTCATTGACCGTCACGACGTGGACCCGCTTTCCGGTCAGCGCGAAACCCGTTGCTGCCATCGCGCCAACGAGCGTTTTGCCCTCACCGGTAGCCATTTGAATGACATCACCGGTAAGCAGGCGCAATACAGCCTGCGATTGCACGGTAAACGGGTGTAAGCCCAGCGTGCGTTCGCATGCTACGGCTAATGCGCCGAGGAATTGCGCCTTGTCTGCGACCTCGCCGCCGCGCACCGCATCGCGGGCGGCTTGAGCCACGGCAGCATCGTCGCTCTGTGCGAGTTTCTCCGCGGCGGAGCGAGCTTCATCCACGATGGCCTTGGATTTCTTATCGTTTCGCTCGCTTTGCGAGCCCATCGCTTTCCAGAACCAATCGAATGCTCCCACGACAATTCCTCCTTTAGGGGCTGGCTGCCTACGACTCTAGTCAACCTCATCTGGCTTGGAACTTATGGGGCCGTTATTGTAGGTGCCATGCAATCCGTCAATGTTAAGCTGCCGTCCAGCCGAGGAACCGAGATGGCAGGAACCATCGACTTTCCTGATGCTCCCCCTCTCGCCTTCGCCGTCTTCGCGCATTGCTTTGCCGGCTCGCGCCATACCCCTGGCGCGGCCCGCACCTCGAAGCAATTAACGGAATTCGGTATCGCAACCTTGCGCTTTGATTTTCCCGGTTTGGGGCAATCAGAAGGCGAGTTCGCGGACACCACGTTTAACCAGAATGTCGACGATATCCGCGCCGCCGCGGACTGGCTAGAAGAACACTATTCCGCACCACAGATGCTCATTGGTCACTCCTTGGGCGGCGCAGCGGTGCTCAAGGCCGCCACGGCAATGAAAAAGATTCGCGCCGTGGCCACCATCGGCGCCCCCTTCGATCCCGCGCACTCCGTGCTGCACTACGCGGATAAGATCGGCGAGGTAGACGCTAATGGTGAGGTCGAGGTCGTCTTGGGCGGCAGGGCCCTGACCATTTCGCGCAAATTCCTGGAGGATTTGGCAGAAACCAATCCGGAAGAATATCTACCGCGGTTGCGCAAGCCCCTCTTGTCCCTGCATTCCCCCATCGACCAAACGGTGGGCATCGACAATGCGCAAAATATCTTCCGCATGACCCGCTACCCCAAGTCCCTCGTCTCGTTGGATAAGGCCGATCACCTGCTCACGAAACAGGGTACGGCGGCCCGCGCCGCTGATCTGATCGGTGCTTGGTCGCGGCAGTTTATCGTTCCCGACTATGACCCTGAGGAAGTGGGCACGGATGCCGCCGTTGCCCGTCCCGCTACCGGCACCAAATTCGGCGTTGTGGTCCGCCACAATGATCACTCCGTGACCGCGGATCGCACCAAAAAGGAAGGCGGCAAGGGCAAGGGCTTTACCGCAACCGGACTGCTCATGTCTGCCCTTGCATCTGCTTCCACCCAGGCCATCAAGGAGGCCGGCAAGAAGCTTGCGCTTGACGATGTCCACGTGACCATCACCCAGACCGGTACCACCTCCTTCGAGCGCCGCATCGAACTAAAAGGCTCCTTGAGCGATTCCGATATCGATGCATTGCGTGCGGCCGCACGCGATACCGACGTCGAGCGCATGGCCGCCGGCGCCACCATCACCGATGTCGTGGACGCCAACTAATGGTGGCCCTCAACCCCATCGCCGGTTCCCGCCGCTGCCCCTGCACGAGCGGGCTGAGCTTTGGCGAATGCTGCGGTAAGTACCATGCCGGTGCCAAAGCTCCCACCGCCGAGGCCTTGATGCGTTCGCGGTTTAGCGCCTTCGTCAGCGGCGATGAGGACTACCTCCTGCGCACCTGGGATCCGGTGACTCGGCCGGGCTCATTGGACTTGGCTGACTCCCCCATCAGGTTCTACCGCCTCGATATCCTCGATACCGAGCGAGGTGGTCTTGTAGACGATGAAGGCATCGTGGAATTTGAGGCCTTCTACAAGGGCGAGGCAGTGGGCTCCCAGCGGGAGCGATCATCTTTCCGGCGCCTCAATGGCGCTTGGGTCTATTCCACCGGCGAGCTTTAATGCAGGTCACGGCCTAGATTTCACTGTGGAATTATCCTGATGTAATCTAGGGCAGTCGCAACAAATAATGCGACGCCGGGCTATGGCGCAGTTTGGTAGCGCACTACACTGGGGGTGTAGGGGTCGCAGGTTCAAATCCTGTTAGCCCGACAAATTGTCCCACGGCTATGGAATCACCTCCACGGCCGTGGGATTTTCTGTATCTACACCGCAAATAGGATGGCGAGACCAAGCAGGATAAGCACCGTGGGGAATAAAACGCTCTCCCACTTCTCTAGTGCTTCTGCTACGGCTGGCCGGGTGGCCACGAACTTCGCGGCCGCTACAAGGCCGGCGACCAAAACGAGGAATACGATGCAGTACACCGCGATGTCTGCCGGCGCAGACGTGGTAAATACCGGCAGGTACACACCGATATTATCGCCGCCGTTGGCAAACGTGACCCCGGCTACCGCAGCGACACTGAGCTTCTTTCCAGAAACGTCATCGTCGTCTTCCCCGCGAAAAGCCTCCCAGGCTGCCCAGAGGCCAATGGCCAGGGGAATAAGCCCGAAAAAGCGAATCCAGTTTTCCGGAAGGATGGCGCTAAGTCCCAGACCAAGTGCCACGGAGACCGCGAGGATCCCCAAAAATCCCAGGTACTGGCCCAAAAGGATGGTTTTAGTCGTGCCCTTCCTGCCCGCGCCACGGGCAAAGAATAGCGAGAGAACAACGATATCGTCGATATTGGTGACGATGAATAAGACGATTGCGGATGCGAGAGTAGTAAGCACCCAGCTAGCTTAACGCATCCACCGATGACAATTGTCATGGAAACCTAGTGACACAGTTCCTGCTATTACGAACACAAGCCTGGTTAAGTGCAAAACATGAAAACGACACGCACCCCAAGCTCAATTTCCTCACCAGCGATTAAAGTACGCGACGTAGAAAAAGTCTTCGCAGCAAATTCCTCGCATTCAGTGCGAGCACTTAATGACGTATCAGTCTCCATCGCCCCCGGGGAAATCGTAGCGTTGCTAGGTACCAACGGCGCTGGAAAGTCCACACTCATTGACCTCATCTTGGGGCTTACCGAACCATCTTCCGGCACTGTCACAGTCCTAGGCAAAAGCCCCCAGGAAGCGATCAACAACGCACAGCTAGCAGCGGTGCTCCAATCCGGAGGTCTTCTCCCCGAGCTCACCGTAAGCGATACCTTAAAGATGATTTCCGCTACCTTTGCCCAGCCCCTAGACATTGGCGAGGTCGCACATCACACCAACTTAGAACCGATATTGTCTCGACGAGTGGGCAAGTGCTCCGGCGGCGAGCAACAACGTCTTCGTTTCGCGCTTGCGCTCCTCGGTGACCCGCAGATCCTCATCCTTGACGAGCCGACTGCCGGTATGGATCCAGGCGCTCGCCGGGATTTTTGGGCGTCCATGCAGCACCAGGCTGAACTCGGTCGCACCATCTTCTTCGCGACACACTATCTCGAAGAAGCGGACAATTTTGCTGAAAGGATAGTGCTTTTGCACAAAGGGGAAGTTGTGGCCGATGACAAGGTAATTGATATACGTAGCCGCGGCGAGGTCCGAAGAATTACGGCCCAATTTGACGGCAGTATCCCTCCAATGAGTGCGCTACCAGGCGTTACCGAAGTCACCCGCACTGGAGATCACATTCAAATGACTACCTCAGATTCAGATTCACTGGCCCGCCATCTTCTTAACCACACAGGCGCCTATGACCTCACCATTAGAGCTCATAGTCTGGAAAATACTTTCCTCGCGCTCACCGATGAGCACAGCTAACCCAATTCTCCTCCCGCCAGCCCCCAAACGAAAGATTCCAACCATGTCTAATAGTTCCACCGCGCCTGGGTTTAGTAACACAATGCGTTTTGCTGGGTACAATTTCCTCCGGCTACGCCGCAACCTCGCCCCGCTATTTTTCACCACCATTTTGCCGGTATTTTTCTATTTACTTTTCGGCACACTAATGGACTTTGGCAACCTTCCCATTCACAACGGTAACTTTGCAGCTCTCCAAATGATCAGCATGGCCCTGTACGGCGGCGTCGCCGGTGCGGTGGGAGCCGCTGCTGCTTCAGTCACTGATGCTCGATCCGGTTGGAGACGCCAACTAGCGCTTACTCCGCTGCGCCCTCACCAGATCTTCTGGGCGAATATCACCTCCATAGCATTGCAAGCTCTGCTCCCCATTGCAGCAGTGTTTCTCACTGGTGCATTAACTAAAGCTGACATGGAGCCCCACCAATGGGTTCTGTCCTTTCTTGCGTGCGTTGTTGTCTCTATTCCCTTTGGCTTATATGGGATGATATGGGCACTTGCTTTACCGACGGATAACTCCGTGGCCATTGCTTCTTCCTCTATTGTCCTCCTGCTGTTCGCCGCCAATGTCTTTATCCCCCTATCTTCCTCACTTATGGCGTTTGCCCGCTTTACACCCCTTTTTGGCCCAGTAGTGCTGGCTCAATGGCCGTTGGCAGAAGGGATGCAACTGCTCAATGATGCCGATGGCACGGTTAACCATTCCTTGTGGAGCGCGGGACTAAACTTCGCCGTATGGACCGCAATTTTCGTCGGAGCCTGCGCAATGCTGCTCCACCGCGACAAATCACGAATGTAATGGATTCATTCCATTCGCCCTTCAAGGGATTCGCTACAAATAATGCGGTGTTTGCTAGCGTTTGGCTTATATTTCTGCTCTTCGGCTTAATTCTCAGTTTCGCTCAGCCTGGTGTGGACGCTACGCAGCGCCTAGGTTCCACTGCCTGTGTTATCGCTTTCAGCGCCCTATATTTCTTCAGCTTTGGTTCAGTGACTTACTACCCGCGGGGCTGGAACTTACGTTATCGCTTGGCCGCTCGGTGGTCTGCCTTAGCGCTCATAGCACTTATCTCCATACCCTTCTTCGGAGTTTATGCTACGACGTTTGTGCCCTATCTAGCTGCTTTCCTCGGGTTTCAATTACCGTTGCGTCGGGCATTATTATGGGTACTTCTTACCGGACTCGTAGTCACAGGTGCCTTATGGAGCGTCGATTCGCAGGACCTCTTAGGGACATTCATTGTGATATTCGGCTGGCCAATTTTGCTGGTGTTGCTAGGCACAATGTCTCAAAGAGAAGACTCGCGCACGGATTTAGAGCATCAACTCGATCTCGCTCGCCAACGTGAAGACATTGCCACAGACGTCCATGATTTGCTCGGTCACTCGCTTACCGTCATCAATTTAAAATCTGAGTTGGCACAGCGGCTAGTAGACGTAGATCCAACTCGAGCTCGAAACGAGCTTCAAGAAATAAGTGACCTTTCCCGTAAGAGTTTGGCAGAAGTCCGCTCCACAGTTACCCGGATGCGTATGCCGACCTTCGAAGGAGAAGTTCAGGCAGCACGACGAGCATTCGATACTACAGGGATTCAAGCGCATCTTCCTGCCAACGTCCAAGCCGTAGGACTTTATGACGCCGCCTTTTCCTGGGCATTACGTGAGCTCACCACTAACGTTATTCGCCACTCAGGAGCACAGAACTGCTGGGTTAGCATAACCCAAAATAAGCTCCAAGTCGTAGACGACGGTTGCGGCTTCGATCCGAAAAAGCAGTACCAAAGTGGCGGGCTACACGGGCTGCACAAGCGAATGAAGGACAGCGGCGGAAAGTTGATTATTATGAGGAAGGACGACCGCACCGTAGCGCTGATTACTATGAATGGTGATACTGAGTTACTACCCTTAGACAGTGAAGTGGAGTCCGATGGCTGATACATCTCCACCCATCCGCATCCTCATCGCGGAGGATCAATCATTGGTTCGCGGTGCCCTTGTCGCTCTCCTAGCTACCGAACCAGATATCGAGGTAGTTGCTCAATGCGCAACGGGCAACGAGGTTGCAGGGCTCGTTGCCAAGCACAATGTGGAGGTAGCTCTACTCGATATTGAGATGCCTGGAAAGAGCGGTCTAGACGTAGCTGAAGAGCTCTCCGGCGGTCCATGCAAATGCCTCATCGTTACTACTTTTGGCCGTGGCGGCTATGTAAAACGTGCTATTGATGCTGACATCGCTGGATTCATAGTCAAAGACACTCCCCCAGAACAACTCGCGGAGGCAATTCGCCGAGTAAAGGCTGGGCTGCGGGTGATCGATCCTGCCTTAGCACGAGAAAGTCTTTTTACCCCGGACAACCCGCTCACACCCCGGGAACGAGAAATCGCGCGGCTTTTATTATCTGGGGTGACTTCCTCAGAACTGGCGCGCAAAGTGCATCTTAGTCCAGGCAGTGTACGCAATGTCGTGTCCAGTATCATGACAAAAACCGATGCAAATAATCGCTATGAGGCTGCGACGAAAGCCCAAACTCAGGGTTGGATTTAAAAAGCGCATTTTTCACCAGTCCAATCGGACCGCGTATTCCAGAAAAATCGGCCATAGACATAGGCTTAAGCCCCGCTCCTGTCTGGAACGGGGCTTAAGCGATATTTAATTAGAAACTAGGGCGAGAACTACTTGTTCTCGTCGTCGCCGTCATTATTGGTGCCGAGCTTGTCATCAATGGCATCGCGGGCCTTATCTACCTGGTCTGCCTTGTCCTCGCCCAGCTTGTCCTTGGCAAAGTCCTCGGCCTTGTCTAGGCCTTCCTTGGTAACTTCCTCGCCCTTTTCGGAGTTCAGTGCTTCCTTTGCCTTGTCAAAGATACCCATTGCTAATCCTTTCGTTGTTTACTTCATCTAACCATTGCCGCATCCGGCAACACTGCCCACGATAACGACGCTGTCGAGACTTCGCCACCAAAGGTTGTCAGAAGTTCTAAAGTGATAGCGTTAATGAGATCAATGACCAGCTCGCACGGAAAAGGCAGAAAATGACGCACACTAGCCCTAGTGCAGATGGCAACGCCGCGGAATTCTTTGGGTTGGTGTGGCCTGGCAAGCAGGCCGCGCGCGCGGCAGCAGAGGCTCCCCTAACCGCCGAGTTCGAGATCGATGCTGCGTTAAGCAGCGTAACCGACTCCCCCAATAGCATCTATTTGGCCGATAACCTGGCGGTTCTACAGCACTGGGCTTCCACGGGCGAGACCTTCGATGTCATCTACATCGACCCGCCGTATAACACCGGCCGGGACTTTGTCTACCGCGATAATTACCGCGCGCGACGCGAGGTGAATTCAGGTAGCTATGCCCAGTGGCACGCCGAGTGGCTGTCCATGATGTTGCCGCGGCTCATCCTGGCGCGGCGGGTGCTGGCAGAAAACGGCTTTATATTCGTCTCCATCGGAGAGGACGAGGCTGCTAATACCCGCAAGGTCTTGGACGAGGTCTTTGGTGAGGGCTGCTATGCCGGGCAATTCATTTGGAAAAAGGCCGGCACTGGGAAAAACGATTCCAAGTATGCGGTGGTAGAACACGAATACATCCTCTGCTATGCCAAGAACCCGGATAACCCTGGATTTAACCTGGATGCAGAGGGCTACACCAGCACCAAATATAACCACGAGGATGAACGCGGCAAATACTCCTTGGTGCGCCTTGATTCTAAGACCCTGGGGTACCTGCCATCGCTGGATTTTCCCATTGCCTCACCCGATGGCACGCAACACTGGCCGGACCAACCGGCTGGACACAGCCAGGTAGCGCGCTGGCGATGGGGCAAGGACATGGTGGAAAAACGCTACGATGAGTTGGTCTTTCGGCGCGGATTCGTCTACACCAAGAACTATCAAAAGGCAGGGGCGCGGCCGCGATCCATCCTCGATGGACAGAGGTTTGGCGTAACGCGCACCGGACGCCGCGACGCAGAAGAGGTCATGGGCGTGGAGGGAATCTTTGATTTCCCCAAGCCGGTGCGCCTTATCAAGCATCTCATCGCCATTGGCGGCGGGCCCGATGCCCGTGTGCTCGACTTTTTCGCAGGCTCAGGCACCACGGCGCAGGCGGTCATCGAACTCAACCGAGAAGATAAGGGCGGGCGCAGTTTTCATTTGGTGCAAATTCCAGAGCCCACTGCCCCGAACAGTGCGGCGCACCGGGCAGGTTTTCTCAGCGTGGCGGATATTTGCGTAGAGCGCGTGCGATCCGTGCTTGGGTCCTCTTTTCGGACCTACCGCGCGACTTAAGTTTCGCGGGTGCCGTCGGGCCTGCCGGGAATGCCGAAGAAGTCCAAGACTCGGTCAGTGGCGAAGAACTTTCCTACTTCATTATTTTTGTCTCCAAGACCACCCGGCCACACGTGGGATCCGCCACCGATGCGGATATGCTCCAGCGGTGCGGAACAACCCCGCCAATGCAAATCGAGGGCATTATTGACCAAGCGGTTGGTGTCTACCTTCTCCGAGCATTTATTGCGCTTGCGGTCTTGCTCCAGGACGGATTCGACCGAGAAGTACTTGGTCTTGTGCCGGGTTCCGCCGTAATAACCCACGACGGGGTCATCGGTGCCGTGCATATCGAGGCGCCCTACCGGTTCATGGGCGCAGTCTTTCAGGATGTCTTCATAATACGCAGCGGAAATGGTGGCGACCGAGTGGAAGATGCCGGGCATCTGGCAGGCCAGGTAGGCAGCAAAACCGCCGCCGTTGGACATGCCGGTGGCATAAAGCCGGGAATCATCGACGTTGTAGGTCGCGCGGAGGGAATCGAGGATATCGAGCACGAATTTCTTGTCCTCGCTCCCGCTGGTTTCCGCGTACGGGGCGGGGCTCCATGCCTTTTTCTTGCCCGTGGGAAATACGGTGATGGCTTGCGCCGCATCGAGGCGGGAATAGCCGCGCAGGTTTTCCGCTGACTGCCCCCACCCGTGAAATGCCATGACCACTGGCCACTGTTTTTGGGACGTGTACTTTTCTGGCACGCTGAGGATGAAGGAGCGCCCGGACGGAAGGTTAATCGTCGTATACGATCCTGGTTCCGGGCCACTGAGCGGCGCGGAGGTAGGAATCCCGAGCTGCGAGGCAGCCGAACCGTGCGATTGCGTGCTTTCGCTGCGTGCCGCCGAGCCTGATTCTTCCTCGTTATTTGCGCATGACACGCCCAGCGCCGCCACGCAGCACAAGACTGCGGTGCTCAACGCAGCGCGCACCGGCCTCCGTCTCATGATGTTCGTCCCTTCTGCCAAGCGGCCCATAATTGTTTATAACGGCCCCCATAATTTAGCAGTTCTAAATGGCCACCCTGTTCTACCACCCGGCCATTGTCCATGACCACGATGGCATCGGCGCGCGAGGCCTGATCCAGGCGGTGCGCAACCACCAAGGCGGTCCGCCCCTCCATCACAGATTCTGCGGCATCCTCTAAGGATTCAGCGCCCACCGAGCCTGCTTCCGCCGTGGCTTCGTCCAAGATAATAATGCGGGGATCCAGCAGCACGATTCGGGCAAGAGCCAATTGCTGCGCAGCCACCGGGTCCAACGGCATGCCTTGCGCGCCCACGATGGTATCGAGGCCCGCTTCCAGATCGAAAAACCAGTCAGCCTGCACTTGGCGTAGGGCCTGAACCATTTCCGCATCGGTGGCCTGTGGCGCTGCGAGTGCAAGATCCTCGCGCAAACTCCCAGAAAAGACGTGCACCTCCTGGGAGACGAGGGCGAGGCGCTGGATACGCTCGGCATCGGAAAGCAGGGCAACCTCGACGCCATCGACAAGCACGGTGCCCTGATCTGGGACGCGCAAGCCCGCGAGCAACGCAGCCACGGTGGATTTCCCGGCGCCAGACGCCCCGACGAGGGCAACCGTTTCACCCGGCTTAATCGTAAGGTTGAGTCCCTCGACGGCCCAAGAGTTATCGCTATAGCGGAAGGAAATATCCCGCATATCAACGCTGCCATCGCCCCTCGGTGCACCGCTATCCGGCACAGGTCGGGGCGGATTGATGACCACGCCCACAATGCGCGCCAATGACGCATACCCAGATTGCACCGTATCTAGCACGCGCATTAGCCCCATCAGCGGCCCGCGCAGGCGAATGAGCAATAACATCGCCGCGGTGACCGCACCAACGGTAAGCGCATTGGCCTGCACCACCCAAAAGCTTACCGCCAAACCGCTGCCCAATAAGACCAATTCAATGCCGGTGAGGTGAGCCTGGAGTACCATCATTGTCCGGCGCGCGTTATATCCCTCTTCCACCACACGCGTTGAAGCCGCGCCGATTCGATCGTGCATCGCATTTTCCATGCGAAATGCGCGCACCGTCTCCCTGCCGTGGATTGCCTCCAAAAGGCGGCGGGCGCGGTCCGCCATGGCGGCGCGTTCTGCGGCATACCTGTCAGGGGCACGCCGCAAGTAATACCGGCCAGCCAAGAAATACAGAGGGGTCACGGCAAGGATAACCACGAGGTATTGCCAATCCACTGTAAGCAGCGCCACCCCCGTTGAGGCAATGGCAAAAATGGACTTCGCCAGCACGGGGACCGTCTCTGTGACCGCGGCGGATAGCTCTGCCACGTCATCAGTAGAACGCGATACCAAGTCCCCGGTTCCGGCGTCCTCGACGCGGTGCGTGGGAAGGCCGAGCGCCGTAGAGACCATATCCTCGCGCAGAGAAGCGATGACTCGCTCGGTGAGCTGGGATAGGACGTAGAACCCCGCCGCTGATAATGCGGCAGACGCGGCGGCAACCCCGATAAGCACGACGCCAAGGAGGGCGATGCTGGCGCCCGTCGTAACGGCATCAACAATTTTGCCAAGCAGGATCGGGATGGTGACATTGGCCGCTGCTCCGGCGATCAAAAACACCACGGCGATAAGGGCGCGGCGACGCGCGTTCGGGATAACTGCTAGTTGCTGCGCCACAACCTCTCGCACCTGTGACCACGTAGCGGTGGGAAAACGCATTAGGACTCCACCCCCACGGCATGCCAAGCAGGCGCCGACGTATAGACGATGGTGGGTTTGTCCTTCCGGTAGCCCGCAACGCGATGAGCTACGTCTTGCTCGGTAACTGAATCGACCGCTGTGGTGGGATCAGAAAGGATCAGCACCTCTGGATCCGCGGCTATAGCACGCGCAAGCGCGACTCGTTGCTGCTGGCCGCCGGACAAATTGTTTCCGCGCTCACCCACCGCGCGGTCCAGCCCACCGGGAATATCCTCGCCCGCGGCCACCTCTAAAGCCCGTGCGGCCGTATCCGCATCCGGATGAATATTGTCTTGTACGGTCCCGTCAAACAGCATGACCTCATGTGGCACGACGATGAATTTTTCCCGGGGTAGGTCTCGCAGTTCTTCCGGAGCATGTCCATCGATGGCGGTCACCCCTGGCCGCAGCGCAGGAACCTGTGGTGCGGCGTCCTCGGGAAGTCCAGGAGCGCCCAGCAGGCCCACGATTCGCTGCGCACTCGCCTGCGCCGCGGCCCACCGGGAGGCAATATTCCTTCCCAGCATGGTCATCGGGGTAATGATGAATTGGGTAAGGCCAATTACCATAATGAGCTCACCAATGCTCATCTGCCCATCCAGCGCCAGGTAGCCGGCGGCAACGGCGACGGCGATGACATAAATCGAGCCCAGCGCCTCCGTAGAAGCATTCAATCCTGCCTGCGCCGCATTGGCTTCAACGGTTCGCTCGTAGGCGGCATCGGAATCACCCGCATAACGCTTACGCACGGTACCTATCGCACCGATCCCTTTAATAATGCGCAGGCCATGGACAATATCCGTCGCCGTCGCGCTCGCCCGGCCCAATGCTTCTTGCCGGATACCAGAGCGCTTGCGCAAGGGACCAGCCGAGCGCAGCGATCCCCACACCACGATGGGGCCGCCGCATAAAATGGCCACGCCTAGCGGCACATTCACCCGGCTGGTCATCACCGCGACATAAATGATCGACGTAATCTCCGCCACCGGGAACACCGTCATCATCACCGCGTTCTGCACACGGGTCGCATCGGTCGAGGCAATGGCCAATAACTCCCCTGGCGTGCGTTTCGGCCCGCCCATCCCTTTGGGATCCATAATCCGATCCGTGATGGCCATGCGCACGTCGTGGCCGATAACCAGCATGCTGCGCGCGTTGAGCCCGCGGCCACACCACCCGGTAATAGCATTAACCGCGAAGGCCAGGACCAGAAGTGCAAGCCACCACCACAGTCGCCCTATCGATCCTTCCACCACCGCTTCATCGATGGCATAGCCCACGATGACCGGCGTTGTGCCGTTGAGTACGAAGGAGATAGCCATGCACACGGCCGCTGGGATGGTCATCCCAGGCCGGGAGAAGACAGTCTTCAGCAACCACCGCCGATCTGATGGTTCTGGAAGTGTTGCCATAACAAGCCATTCTAATTCCCGGTAGGTTAGATAGCCTATGTCGACTCGCCACCCCAACCCCCAGCACTTCCCCAGCTACCGCAATCCCTCTGCAAAGCAGAAGCCTACCTTTGGCACCGATCCCCAGCGCACCCAGGCAGCGCGCGCCTTCCACCGCGGCGCCCACACCTATCAGGATGTCCGCCCCCATTACCCGCCCGAGGTTGCTGAGCTCATCGCCGGAGCCCACCGCGTTGCCGATATCGGCGCCGGCACCGGCAAACTTACCGAGTCCCTCACCAATCCCTGCGTGCTCGCGGTTGAGCCATCTCCAGATATGGCCCGCGTGCTCCACCGCCGCCTAGACGTTCCCATCATCCGCGCCACGGCCGAGCACACCGCGCTTGCCGATGCCTCCCTCAACGCCGCCTGCCTCGCCCAAACCTGGCACTGGGTCGACGTTGCCGCCGCTTCCGCCGAGCTGGACCGCATCCTCGCGCCGGGCGGGCGCGTCCTTTTAGTGTGGAATACCCTCGACGTACACGCGGATCCCTGGATCCTTCGGTTAAGCCGCATCATGCACTCCGGCGACGTGCATAAGCCAGGCTTCTATCCCGAATACAAAGCACCCTGGACCTTAGACCGCGAGGTCCGTCTAAGCTGGACCCACGAACTCACCCCAGAACAGCTCCACCAACTCATGCACACCCGCTCGTACTGGCTCAGAAATAACGAGGCCATCCACGAGCGCATGACCCACAACCTGAACTGGTACCTCTACGAACACATGGGCTTTTCCGCCGGCCAAAAACTGCACATCCCGTACCGCACGGATGCTTTCGTGCTGGTACGGGAGTCGAAGTCTCGCGACTGATTACAGGAGAACCTGGGCCAAGAGGGAGCCGACCACACAGGAGGTAAATACGGAGATCGCTCCGGGGATAAGGAACGAGTGGTTGATGACGTATTTGCCAATTCGCGTCGTACCCGTGCGATCGAAGCCGATGCAGGCCAAGTCGGAAGGATACGTGGGCAAGATGAAGTAACCATAAGCCGCACCGTAGAAACCAACGATGACAGCCGGGTCAATGCCCAATTGCAAGCCAATGGGAGCAATTGCTACCAGTGCAGCAGCCTGCGAATTTACCAATTTGGATACAATTACCAACACGACGGCGTAGGTCCAAGGGGCCGCCTCAACGACAGAGCCCAAGTTCGTCTCCAGTGCATCGATGTGGGATTGGAAGAACGTATCTGCCATCCACGCAACACCAAAGACGGAAAATACAGCTGTCATGCCGGCCTTGAATACTGGCGTAGATGCAATCTTTTTAGTATCTACCTTGCAGCTAAGAAGGATGATGGCACCGGCGACGAGCATGACCATCTGGATGACTAGGTTCATGGATACAGGGCTCAGCTCGCCGTCATCACCAGGAACCAGTGGGCGCAGGAACTCGAAGGCGCCGAGGAGGACCACGCAGGCAATAGCGACAAGGAAAACGACTACTGAACGCTTAGCCTCGCGGGAAAATTCCTTACCGATGAGCGAATCGGCGCTCTCATTGATGCTGGCGGCAAACTCTGGGTCTTTCATCCGTTCTTGGAAAGCCGGATCCTTGTCCAGGTCCTTGCCGCGACGCAGCGACCATAACGCGGCGAGAAGAACACCGCACAAGGACGCGGGTAGCGCCACCGTAAGAATCTGCGGAATCGAATAAGCCTTGTCGATAGCTCCAGCATTTTCCGCAAGGATCGACGCAAGAGAAACGGTAGCCACAGACACCGGTGAAGCGGTAATACCCATCTGCGCCGAGGTCGAGGCCACTGCCATAGGACGCTCAGGACGGATTCCCTTTTTGAGCGCGATGTCTTCAATGATCGGAAACATGGTGTAGACCACGTGGCCAGTGCCGCACAGTACGGTAAGGAACCAAGTAGTCAGTGGTGCCAAAATGGTGATGCGCTCTGGATGAGCACGCAAGAACTTCTCCGCATGCTGCATCATCACTTCCAAACCTTGTGCTTGTTGCAGTGTGGCTGCACAGCCGATAACGGCAATGATCGTAAGCATGACCGACACGGGGGGCTCGCCCGGTGCCAAGCCAAATACGAAGACCATCAGCATCAAGCCGATGCCAGAAATTAATCCTAGGCCGATCCCGCCATAGCGGGTGCCCAAAAGCAAAGCACTTAAAATGATTATGACTTGAAGCACGATAGCCAGGACTGAATCCGGGGCAATCACATTCGCTAACATGTCATGCCTTTCAAACAGAAAGTAAATGGTTGACAAGTTTTATCCTATCGGCGCCATAATGCTTTCACCGAAGCGAAAAGGAGAGCGAAGTGTCACACCATTGTTGGTGACACTTTTGCTCTCCTAAGTGGTAAAATACCGGGTTAACCGGCAAAATTATGTAGTTTTGAGGCCCCCTGATGCCTCTACAGTAAGCTCCGGCTTTGCTGGCGAGACAAGCTCAACTACACCTCACGTGCCAACCCCGAAAGATGTTGTGCACTATTAGTTGTCGATTCCTCAGGCCTAGTCCTTCCCGGACTTTAATTCGACCTTGTACTGTAAGTGATTTTTCACTGCGGGCCACTCATGCCGCAGCACGCTATACACGCAGGTATCTCTGACTAACCCGTTATCGAGTATCTGGTGGCCACGAAGGATTCCATCAAGATGTGCCCCTAGGGATTCCAACGCGCGGCGGCTTTCGCGGTTAAAGGAGTTGGTGGTGAAGAACACGGATAAGCAATCAAGCTGCTCAAATGCATGGCCCATGAGGGCCAGTTTGCAGTCTGCATTAACCGCAGTATTCTGCGCTGATTGCCTGTACCAGGTGTATCCGATTTGTGAGCGCCTATTACCCAGATCAAAGGCCTGATACCCAGTCATTCCCACTGTAGTGCCGGCTGAATCAAAGACCGTAAAAAGCTGCGCCCCGTGGGAGTCATACCAAGAAATGCGCTCTTCCACGGCTTTTTCCATCTCGCTCGGTGATGGAACCTTGGTGTACCACCGCTTCCATAACTCCCCGTCCTGTACCGCCTCAGCTAGTCCAGGAGTATGGTCCACGCTCAACGCCTTGAGAGTGACATGTTGCCCGCGCAAGATCTCGATTTTCTGTGACACCGTATTTACCTTCTTGCTTTCTGGGCCTAAGCCAATGATCTGATGTCTTTCAAGCTTAGCTGCCAATGACACCGAGCGTAATGAGATAGATAAAAACAGCGAAGCCCCACGGTTGTGAAGGCTTCGCTCGTTTTCGCAGTGAACTCTTATTTCCGCTTTTTACCTCGGCGTTCGCGCACGCGCACGGCAATGCGGATTGGAGTGCCGTGGAAACCAAAGCGCTCGCGGAACTTGCGCTCAAGGTAGCGCCGGTAGGATGCGTCGAGGAATCCAGTGGTAAAGAGAACAATCGTCGGCGGCTGGGTCGATGCTTGCGTAGCAAAGAGCACGCGCGGCAAACGATTATTCTTCATCGGCGGCGGGTTGGCAGCAATCGCCTCACGCATCCAGTTATTGAGCTGGCCGGTGGACACGCGCTGATCCCAGCTTTCTAGGGCCTCAATCATGGCAGGCTCCAGCTTTTGCAAGGCGCGGCCGGTCTCAGCCGAAATATTAACGCGGGTTACCCACGGCAAGTGCCGCAGCTGCTCGTCAATCTCGCGGTCGAGGTAATAGCGGCGGTCCTCGTCCATAAGGTCCCACTTATTGAACGCGATGACCAGCGCTTTGCCGGATTCCAGCACCATATTGAGCACGCGCTGGTCCTGCTCGGAGATCTCCTCGGAGGCATCGATAAGCATGATGCATACCTCGGCCGCATCGATCACGCCACGGGTGCGCAAGGACGCATAATACTCGTGGCCCTGCGCGTTCTTGACCTTCTTGCGCAGGCCCGCGGTATCAATAAACTTCCACAACTGCTCATCTAACTGCACCAGCGAGTCCACGGGATCCACCGTGGTGCCGGCGACATTATCTACCACCGAGCGCTCCTCGCTGGTGAGCTTATTGAGCAACGAGGACTTGCCCACATTAGGCCTGCCGACGAGCGCGACGCGGCGAGGGCCCGATGTAATCGAAGTCTCGCGCGGTTCTTCGGGGAAGCTGCGCAGGATCTCATCCAGCACGTCCGCGCCACCGCGCCCGTGCTGTGCAGACACCGGCCACGGGTCCCCGAGGCCCAAGGCGTAAAACTGCGCCATATCCGCATACTGGTTATCGGAATCAAACTTATTCGATACCACGATCACCGGAACCGGGGACTTTTGCAGGCGGCGCGCCATAACCTCATCGGTTTCGGTAATGCCCACTTTGGTGTCTACCACCATCACGATGACATCGGCGGTATCCATCGCCAGTTCTGCCTGGCGGGCGATATCGGCGTGCATGCCTTTGACGTTGGGATCCCAACCGCCGGTATCCTGCACGATAAAGCGCTGCCCATTCCAGTCCGCCACATAGGAGACGCGGTCACGGGTAACGCCAGGGTGGTCTTCTACGACGGCCTCGCGGCGGCCGAGGAAGCGATTAACCAGCGAAGACTTGCCCACGTTCGGCCTGCCCACAATAGCGACGGTGCACAGGGCTTCTTCGGTGGCATCGGCGAAGCCCAGCGATTGCGAGAGCTGCTCCCACTCGTCCTCACTGAGAGGCTGCTCTAGGTCTTCGTCATCCCCGTAATCGGCCTCGCCGAATTCTGACTCATCAAAGTCGTAGTCGAATTCTTCGGCATCAAAATCGTCCGTAGCCCACCCCGGCGAGGTCTCTACCGTTTCCTCGTCGAACTTACCCGCAGGGTAATGGAACTGCGTGACTTCTTCCTCTGGGGACTCAAAATCTTTATTGCTCATGAGCGGGACTCCTTAACCACGTTGATAAGAGCCTGCACGACATCCTCCGGGCTCATGTCAGAGGTATCGACGATAGTGGCGTCGTCGGCTGGGCGAAGCGGCGAGGTGGCGCGGGAAGAATCCGCGGCGTCGCGGCGCTGCACATCTGCCAGTACCGATTCAAAATCGGAGGCGATGCCGGCCTTTTCGTTTTGATCGTGCCGGCGCTGCGCGCGAACTTCCGCGGAAGCCGTCATAAAGGCCTTCGCCGGGGCATCGGCTAGCACGACGGTGCCGATATCGCGGCCCTCTACAATGGCGCGGTGGGCGCGTTGCGCCAGCGTGCGCTGCAATGCCACCAAGTTCTCCCGCACCTCCGGGATGGCAGATACCGCGGAGACATTCTGGGTGACCTCGTCTTCCCTAATGATGCGGGAGACATCGGCGCCATCGAAAAGCACCTGCGTGGAATCCGGATCATCGGAAACCTCCAAGGGCAGGTTCGCCGTCGCGGAAATCACCGCTTCCTTGTCCGCGGGATCCACGCCGTGGCGCATTACCGCAAGGGTTGCCACCCGGTACATGGCGCCGGTATCGATGTATTTTGCGTCCAACTGCTTGGCCAAGGCCCGGCAGGTCGTGGACTTTCCCGTTCCGGAGGGGCCATCGACCGCGAGAATCAGGCCTTCATCAGGCATATTCGAAATCATTACATCCCCACCGCCTTGTACAAGCTCGTCAACTCGTTGGAATTCAGCGCGCGCAACCCGCCGGGCTTCATATCGCCCAATTGGACCGTGTGCAGCTTGGTGCGCACCAGGCGCTGCACGGGATAGCCAGCTTCCTTCAGCAGGCGGCGCACGATGTGCTTGCGCCCTTCGTGCAGCTCGACTCGGACCAAAGAGAATCCCTGGTTCTTGTCCACTACCTGCACGAAATCGGCCTTGGCTAGGCCATCTTCTAGCTCGATGCCCTCTTTAAGCTGGCGCACCAACTTATTATCGGCCTCGCCCAATACCGTGGCCAGGTAGGTTTTCTTCACCTCATATTTGGGGTGCATCAGGCGGTTGGCCAATTCCCCATCGTTGGTGAGGATGAGCAGGCCTTCCGTATCCGCATCCAAGCGGCCTACGTGGAATAGGCGCTGGCCCGAGGCAACCTTTTCAGAAACCACGTCACCCACGCAGGGACGGCCGAGATCATCTGACATCGTCGACTGCATTCCGCGGGGTTTATTGAGGATGAAATATTCTTGGTCCTCGTTGACGTTGACGCGAACGCCATCAACGCGGATGACGTCCACGGCGGGATTGACCTTAACGCCCTGCTTGAGGATGACATTGCCGTTTACTTCAACGCGTCCGGCATCAATGAGGATTTCCGCGTGGCGGCGCGATGCTACACCCGCCTTAGCCAAGACCTTTTGCAGGCGCTCGCCCTTGGGCTTTTCATCATCGACCAGCCAGTCAGCGCCCAAATCGCGCGCCACCGATTCTGCAGTGGCCTTCTGCTTTTTCTTGGAAACGTGTTGATTACGAGCCGGCTTGGCATTGGAGACAACGATATCGCTGTCTCGCTGCTTCTTATCCGGTGTGCCGTCACGGCGAGCGGGAGGAGTCACTTAAGTGTCCTTTTCTCTCGAAGATATGAAATTACCTGCGTGAGTCTACCCCACCTCAGTACTCTTCGTCGATTGCATCGACGTCTGGAAGCAGCGGCGCCAGATCCGGAAGGCGTTCCAGCGAGTCTATACCTAGCAGTTCGAGGAAAAGCTCGGTGGTTTCATATCGGTGCGACGCCCCCTCGAACTCGTCCTGCGGGAGCTCACGGATGAGCCCGCGCAGGTTAAGGGTGCGCATCACGCCGTCCACGTTGACCCCGCGGACCGCAGAGACCTGCTGGCGCGTGACCGGTTGGCGATAGGCCACGACGGCGAGGGTTTCCAAGGCCGCGCGCGAGAGCTTCGTTTGCGCCCCATCCAATAAAAACTCCTCCACCGCGCTGGCGTTTTCCTGGCGGGTATAAAACCGCCAACCTTCTGGCGTTTCGCGCAGCTCAATTCCAGAGCCGCGGCTGTCGAATTCGCGTTGGATGGCCCGCAAGCAGTCACTAATGACCGCAGGTTCTACGCTAAGCGCCCGCGCCAAGGACTCTACGGATGCCGGCGAATCGAGCACCAGCAAGATCGATTCAAGCCGGGATCGCAATTGCGAAATGAACGGAAGATCCATGCCCCTTAGAGTACAACCACGGACGGCGGTGCTAGCACTAATCCCAATTTGCTGCAGCAACGACCGCAGGATCTACGTCCAAGCCGGTCCAGGAAAGGTCTAGTTGGCCCAATGCCTCCTCCTGCTGGGCATCAACCGCCTTGGCCTTAAACAGCTCCAAGAGCGCCAAGAACCTGCCGACGATATGCATGGTTGTGGTGCAATCCCGGGTAAGCGAGGAAAAACTTGTCCACTGCCCAGCGCCCATGAGTTTGAGCGTTTCGAGTATTTTTCCTGCCTGTTCGGGCACGGAGACGGCGACGCCATGAATATGGCCCGTTGCCACTTCTTCCGGCGGCCTGGGGCGAAAGACGCCCGCCGCCATTTCCGCAAAGCTCGCTGGAGTATGCCCCAACGTTACGGGAGGTAGAAGCTCCGCAAATTGCTCCTCGATGCTCACGGCGCGCGGGTAACTGCGCTGTGCCTCCCGTTGCCAACGGGCAAATTGATCCGCCGCCTGTTTATAGGCCTTGTACTGCAAAAGGCGGGCGAAGAGCAGATCACGGGATTCCAGCAGTTCCAGGTCCTCTAGATCATCGACCTCGCCCCGCGGCAATAGCCGTGCGGCCTTTAAGTCCAATAGCGTCGCCGCCACGACCAAGAAATCCGTCGTCTCATCCAGATCCGCGTTCTCGCCCAATTGGCGGGTGTAGCCAACGAATTCATCGGTCACCTCAGACAAGGCTACATCCGTGATATCCATCTTTTTGGCCTGGATGAGCTGCAAAAGCAGATCAAATGGCCCCTCGAAATTCCGCAGGGCAATGCGGAAGCCCGTAATCTCTGGCTGCGTCACGGTAGCTTAAACGGCCGAGCGTTCGATGACTTCCTTCGCCAGATCGCGGTATTGCTGCGCGGCCTGCGAATTGGGCGCCCACGAGGTGATGGGCTCGCCGGCCACGGAGGTTTCTGGGAAGCGCACGGTACGGGTAATGACGGTATCGAATACTTGATCCCCAAAGTATTCCACCACGCGGGACATCACCTCACGGGCATGCTTGGTGCGCCGATCAAACATGGTGACCAGAATGCCCATTACTTCCAGATCGAAGTTGATGCGGTCAGAGACCTTTTCCACCGTGTCCGTGAGCAAGGCAAGCCCGCGCAGCGAGAAGAACTCGCATTCCATCGGGATGATGACGCCCTGGGAACAAGCTAGGGCGTTGACCGTAAGCAGACCCAAAGAAGGCTGGCAATCAATGATGATGAAGTCATAGTCGCGGCGCACCGGGCGCAGGGCTCGCGCCAAGGTGTGCTCGCGGCCTACTTCATTGACCATCTGGATCTCTGCTGCGGAAAGGTCAATATTGGCCGGAACGAGGTCCATGCCGGACACGCTGGTGTGATGAATGGCGGAGTGGATAGAGGTATGACTATCCAGCATCACGTCATAAATCGAGTCCTCGATGTCGTCATGGTTTAATCCCAGCCCGGCAGAAAGAGCACCCTGCGGGTCCAAGTCAACTAAGAGGACCTTGCGCCCATACTCTGCGAGGCAAGCGCCCATATTGATGGTGGACGTGGTCTTGCCCACGCCGCCCTTTTGGTTACACATCGAGATGATGGTCGCGGGCCCATGTTTTTCCAAGGGGGCGGGTTCCGGCAGCTCGCGGACAGGGCGGCCAGTTAGCCCCGTCTCTACATCAGAGGCTGAAAAGAGACCCTCTTCGCTCACAGTCAAACCTTCTTCCTTGACGCCAAGTCATGGACCATGACATTTGGCATAGGGTTGCTTACAACGTTGTAACTATAGCGTACCCGCTCCCCTTTATGACTACCGAGACTTTGCAAATATCAAGTCTCTAACTTTGACTTGAGCAGTGGAAGCTACGCCCGCGGATGCGCTGTCCGCCACACCTCCCGCAAGGAATCAGCGGTAACGTGGGTATAGATCTGCGTGGTAGTCACTGAAGAATGCCCTAAAAGCTCCTGCACGGTGCGCACATCGGCACCGCCTTCGAGAAGGTGCGTGGCAAAGGAATGGCGCAGCGTGTGCGGGGAAATAGATTTATCCAACTGGCTGCGCTGCGCCGCGGTTTTAATAACGGACCACGCGCTTTGCCGCGATAACGCACCGCCGCGCGTATTCAAAAACAGCGCAGCGGTTTTGCCCTTTCCCAGCACGGGCCGAGCGCGCACCAAGTAGGCATCGATGGCCTGGCGAGCATGCGAGCCGAGGGGTACAAGCCGCTCCTTATCGCCCTTGCCATGCAGCACTAAGACGTCATCGGCAGTAGCTACGTCATCGACATTCAGCGAAATTACCTCAGAAATGCGCGCCCCAGTGCCATAAAGCACTTCTAGTAGCGCCCTATCGCGAAGGTCAACCGGCGTTTCCGTCGGCGTCGATTCGATGAGGCGTGACACCTCGTCCACGCTCAAGGTCTCCGGCAGGTGTTGCCCCGTGGAAGGCGGGCTCACCTCGGCGGCAACATCGCTATCGACTTCGCCCTCCGCAACGGCGAATTTGTGCAACCCGCGCGCCACGATGAGGGCACGGTTGGCAGAAGATACCGCCATCTTTTCGCGCAGGTCCTTCAAATAGGCCTCCACCATCGGCCGGGTTACCTGCCGTAGGTCCTGGACCCCATTGTCCGCCAGCCAATCTACGTACCGGCGAATATCCCGCCGGTAGTTGCTCAGGGTATTAGCTGACACCCCGCGTTCGACGGCGAGGTGATTCAACCAAGTCTGAGCGATGTCCTCTGCAGCAGTCACTGCTTTTTCAGGTCCGGTCCACTGCGGCGGGCCGCCATATGGGTCGGGCGCAAATCGAACGGCGCATCCACCGAACGAGTCGGCTTCCCACCAATCACCGTGGCATATGCGGATAAGATACCCGCGCATGCAACGGAATTAACGATCTCACCGCTCAGCACCCTGTCAACCGCCTGGTCTAGATCCACCCAGGCAAAATCCATATCGGCTTCTTCATCGCCGGTATCGTGCAGCGCTGGGACCTCACTAAGGTCGCGGGCAAGGAAAATCCGCACGGCTTCCTCACAAAACCCCGGCGAGGTCACCATATCCGTAAGAACTTCCCAGTCCTTGGCTGCCAGGCCGGCTTCCTCCTGCAACTCGCGCTGCGCGCCGGACAGCTCATCCTCGCCCTTCACATCGAGCAATCCTGCCGGCAGTTCCCACAGCCGCTTGCCGACGCTATGCCTGTACTGATGCACCATCGCGATGCGCCGATCCTCATCTAGGGCCACCACCGCGACGGCACCCAGGTGCTCAATGATCTCCCTATCCGCGGTATTGCCTCCCGGCATGGACAACGTATCGCGGCGTACGGCGACGATCGGGGCATCAAAAATTAACTCTGAATCCAAGACTTGAAAATCGTGGGCCACTATTCTTTCTCCTCTTCAGGTAGGGCGGAATCCGCGCTTTCTGCAGAACCGTAGTCTCCCCTGCCCCCATTGAGCTGTTCCTCGGCGGCGGAAATGACGGCGATGCGCTCTACCGCACGTTCAATGCCATCTACGGTAGAAAGATCCAGGTCTTTGGTGCGCAGCTGCTCTATTGTCTTTTCATCTTGGGTCTGTTTGGCCCGCGCACTCAGTACCACGCTGCCATTGACCTCGTCCAAGGCGGTGGCGAACTCTGCCAAGGTATCCGAATAATATCCGCGCACCCCGCTGCCGGAGACGATGATGATGGACTGGGCCGGAAGGATGGTCCCGTCCTCATAATCAATAAATTCCTTTTCACGCAAAGCACGCAGCAGCTCGGATCGCTCCTTTACGCTTGCGAGTGGCTCCGTGCTTTCTGGGTCCATGGATAAGGCCGCGCCCAAAGCCTCGCCGCCATAGCTTCCCACGGTTTTATCGAGTCCCTTAAGATCTGCCTTTTTCGGGGCCTTATCTTTAAGGATCGATACGATATCGTCTTTGCTTTCCCCGCGCAGGAAGTCTTTGCTCAGCTTGATTTCTCCTGCCTTGGTGGCCCCAGAGGCTTCTAAGAGCTTCGTGATATCAGACAGGTCCCTGCTATTTGCATCATCGGTGGAAATGACCAGCACTGGCCGCTGCGATAACGTCCCAGACACCAAGTCTGGTGCCACGTTCTTGACTATGTCATCGCTCGCCTCATTTTGGTTCTGCAAGATCCTATTTTCTTGCACCACCTTGCGGTGTTCCGCACGGATCGGGTCATCATCGGCCACGCTGGTGGTCAGGTTGGGCGCGATCACTAAGGCTCCGAGGGCTACACCGACCGCTGCGCCGAGTCCAAGGCCCGTAATTAGTTGCGTTTTCGCCATACTGCTACCCCCGCTCAGAATAGGCTCGACCACGTTTGGCTCAAATTACTCAAGAAATCCTGGCTCCCGCCAAAGCCCACGATCAAGATGATCGCTGCAATCGCGACCAAGATGCTGAGGAGGGCCCATAGCCAGCCAAGGTGTGAAGATGGAACAGAATACAGGTTGATCACAGCCTCAGCATCGACCACCTTGGTTCCGGCCTTCAGCCGAGACAAGACGGCAGACGGTGCTACCCGGTTGGCAAAAACATCATCGAGGTCAAAGCCGCCGCCTGCCTGCACGATGAGGCCCGCACCGTGGTAATCCGCAAAGAGCAGCGCTAAATCCGTGGCCGATTCCGATGCCGCCGGGAACGTCATGGCCCCAATACCCAGCTCTTGGATGCGGTCAAGGCCTTCCACGCTGCCTTCTGGATCCGCGGGTACGACGATGCGCGCGCCGCAGCGCAGCGCCTCATCGCTTACCTTGGCTGGATCCCCAATAACGAAGTCAGGCTTATATCCCTGCTCCAGCAAGGAATCCGCGGCTTCCTCAACCGCAACGAGCAGCGGCTCATATTCCCGGATGAAATTCCGCAAGTCTTTCAGCAGGGCTCGGTGGTCTTCGGTGGGAGATAAAACGATGACCTTCCTGCCAGCTATCTCGGCACCGGATGCGGGGACACCGAGGCCATCGATAAGCAGCGGGCCTTCAGAGTTAATGAAGTCAATGGAGCTTGCGAAATAGGACTCCATGTGGTCAATGAGTGTGCTTTGTGCCGCCTTGAAATTCTTGTCTGCGCGCTCCCGGGAAACCTTCTGCCCCGTCCCGATTACTTTATCGCCAACGTAGACCTTTCCATCCTCGCCGATACGCGCCTTTTTGCCGTCTTTAAACTCCGAGATAAAACCCTCGCCGAGGCCCTCGAGAAGGTCAATATCGGCATCGAGAAGCATGTGCGGACCGCAATTAGGAATGGAACCGGTAGAAAACCTGGCGACGTTGACCACCGCAGAGGGCTGTAAGTCCACCAGGGTTTGTGCCTCGGGCCGAGAAATATTCGCCGCATCAATAACGGCGATATCACCTGCAGAAAACTTCTTAAGACCTTTCGCACCCGGCGTGCAATCGCGCAATGCGGCATGCTCACCGGGCTGCTCAGGGGTACGGGAAAACAGAGCCATGGGCTCCATTGTTCCTTGCTTAGTCCGCCAGCTGGGTAAGGCGCGCGGAAGCTTCCTTCTGTGCGCGATCAAAAAGCTCTTGGGCGTGCGCACGCCCGGTCTCCGTGTCATCCAAACCAGCCAGCATGCGGGCCAATTCCTCCACGCGCTCCTGCTCCGTTAACTCGGCTACCCCAGAGGTAAATTTATCCTTCGAGACATGCAAATGCGCATCCGCATACGCGGCTACCTGCGGCAGGTGGGTGACGACGATAACCTGGTTATGCGCAGCGAGCCGCGCTAGACGACGCCCAATTTCCACCGCCGCACGCCCGCCCACGCCGGCATCGACCTCATCGAAAACCAAGGTCGCACCGTCTTCGCTGGCGAGCACGACCTCAAGGGCGAGCATGACGCGAGACAGCTCACCACCGGAGGCCGCGGTGGCCAACGGCTTCCCATTGAGCTGCAACTCCGCGGCATCGGCACCCGTCTTGGAATACTTGGCTGTGGAAAGCTCCACCGACAACGTGGAATTGGGCATAGCCAATCCATGCAACTCCTCAGTCACCAGCTTGCCCAGCGCTTCCGCGGCTTTCTGCCGACCCTTCGTAAGCTCCGCAGCCTTTTGCTTCATCTCCTGCTCGGCCTCTTTGACCTGCGCCTTAAGCTCCTCGAGGACCTCCGTCGAGGTATCCATCGACTGCAGTTTGGCCTCCGCTTCATCGCGCCACGCCAAAACGCCATCGATATCGCTAGCGTATTTCCGGGTCAATGCTCGAAGATCCTGCTGGCGCTGCAGCGATTTTTCCAACAGATTCGGATCCGCCGGTAGCCCCGCGAGGTATCCACCGAGCTCGGCCGAGATATCGCCTAGCTGCGAGGTGAGCTCAGAGATGCGCTCGCCCAAATCCGCCAACTGTTTATCCGAGGATCCCACCAGCGCCGAGCCCGCGCGCCCGAGCAGCGAAGAAGCAGCCTCATCAAGCTCTTCCGTTCCATCTATCGCTGCCAAGGCAGTGTGCGCGGATTCGCGCAGGCCGTCGACGTCTTGCAGGCGCTGCACCAACTGCACCAGCTCCGCGTCTTCGCCTGGCTCGGGTGCCACACCGTTGATTTCCTCTAAGGCATATTGCAGGCGGTCCGCTTCCTGGGCAAGCTCCCTACGGGACTCGGTGCGCCGGCGATAGTCCTTGGCCAAGCTGCGCCACTTTTTGAAGGCCTCCGCATAGTCTTCCCGGATGCCAGCCAGTTGCGGATCCGCACGGTCTACCGCCGCGAGCTGCTCTTCTGGAGCCAAGAGGCGCAATTGATCGTTCTGTCCATGCACGGTAATTATCTCCCGCGCGAAATCTCCCAACGTGGCGGCCGGTACGGCGCGGCCGCCCAAATAGGCCCGCGATCGCCCCGCTGCTGAAACGGTCCGCGAGACAATAAATTCACCATTTTCATCTGGCTCGCCGCCCACCGAGTCCACCAGCTGGCTAATGCTCTCTTTCGCGGAACTAAAGTGGCCTTCCACGGCCGCTTTTTTGGCGCCATCGCGCACCCGAGAGGCATCGGCACGCCCGCCTGCCAACAGTCGAAGCCCCGTGACCACCATGGTTTTGCCCGCACCGGTTTCACCGGTCAATACGGTCAAGCCCTCCGACAATTCCGCAGAGCTATGGCGAATGACTCCTAAATCATTAATAGAAATATCGACAAGCACTATTTCTCCTTCGGTCCGCGCCAGCCTTCCACGGGCAACCGCAGCTTAGAGACCAATCGATCCGTAAAGGGCTGATCATCTAACCGCACCCAGCGTACGGGGCGCTTACCGCGCACCACCTCGACGCGGGCACCCGGCGGCATAATAAGTTCCCTGCACCCATCCAAGATAACCACGGCCGGTGTGGTTTGCATGGTTGATTCCACTGCCACCAGTGAATTCGGGGAAACCACTAATGGTTTGGTAAAGAGCGCATGGGCATTATTCGGCACGACCAAGATTGCATCCAGGGATGGCCACAGCACTGGGCCTCCAGCTGAAAACGCATACGCCGTAGAACCCGTTGGGGTAGAAATCAGTACGCCATCACAACCGAACGACGAAACGGGGCGCCGGTCGATCTCCAAAATCGCATCCAGCACGCCCGACCTGTTCTGGTTTTCAACCGAGGCCTCATTCAAAGCCCAACTGCTAGCCAGTTGGTGACCGTTGGCATCCGAAATAGAGACATCCACCGTCAACCTGTCCTCTACCCGGTAGCTTTTCTCAATCACGCGAGCGACGGCACGGTCTAATGACTCCACTTCCCATTCCGCGAGGAAGCCTACGTGGCCCAGATTCACTCCGAGGACCGGGATATCTACCGCCCGCGCCATATCGGCGGCGCGCAGGAAGGTGCCATCACCGCCTAAAACAAGGACCAGTTCGCATCCCGCCGCAGCAGCATCAGAATGCGACACATGTTGGAGTCCCGGCAAGACGGTTTCGTCCGCGCACACGCGCACCGTTATCCCCGCTTCCTGCAATAATTCGGCTGCACGGGAGGTAGCCTGCAGGTTCTCTGCACGATTGGCATGCGGAACCAACAATATCTCTCGCATTATTGCGGACCTTCTTCAACGGCAGTATCAATCATCTGTTTCATTGTAGCTGCGTCCGTTGACATACCGTCCTTTTTCAGCCAAAGGAAATATTCCACGTTTCCACTCGGGCCAGGCAATGGTGAAGCCACAACACCGTGCAGGCTAAGGCCTAAAGACACGGCAAACTCGGCGACATCCTGTGTAACCTCTTTCCGCATCTCGGGAGAGCGGACCACCCCGCCGCTGCCAATGCGATCCTTGCCCACCTCAAACTGCGGCTTAACCATCGGCAGCAGCCACGCTCCGTCCTTCATACACTCCACAATTGCTGGCAGTACCAGCTTTAAGGAAATGAAGGATAAATCCCCGACCATGCCATCACACAGGCCATTGGTCATTTCTGGATTAATAGTGCGGATATTGGTCCTATCCAAGACGGTTACGCGGTCGTCATTTTGCAGCCGCCACAGTAATTGCCCATACCCAACGTCAACAGAAAGCACTTCCCTCGCACCAGAGGCCAGGCACACATCCGTAAAACCTCCCGTCGATGCCCCTGCATCTAAGATGCGACCGTCCATGTCGACGTCGAATGCGGCAAGCGCGCCCAAGAGCTTATGTGCGCCGCGGGACGCCCACTTGTCTTCCTCGGACTCCTCGACCTTGATGGAGACTTCAGGATCCACAACTGTTGCAGGCTTTTCTGCTTTAAACCCGCCGACCGTCACACGGCCAGACTTGATCATCTCGCGGGCTTGCTCACGAGATCGCGCAATCTTTCGGCGCACGAGTTCTGCATCCAGCCTACGGCGTTGTGGTGGCATTAGTTCTCCTGCAAAGCATTTCGCAATACGGAATGCGCCCTGTCCAGTTGATCGACCTCTTCTGCAAGTGTTGGCGCGTCTTCACCGAGAATCGTCGAAATCTCCGAATCTACTTCTTCTGGCTCTTTCACAGCCCGAAAATCGTGCGGTTTTACCGCCATTTCGACACAACCTTCTCCGCAAATTCACTGCGAGGCTGAATATACCGAGGTGGCACCGGCATCGACCACGCCACTTCCAATACGGTCCGCAGTGCTTGCACCGAGGTAGAGGACTCATTTCCGCCCTGCAAAAGAACGTCATACCCATCGCACCGCGCGGTAAAGTCTCCTTGCGGTCCCGGTCGCACCTGCGAAATAGGCAATGAAAGCTCGTGCATGCCTGCACCAATAAAGTTGGGCCGTGCCTCCACGGGGGCCTCGATAAGCTCCAGCTCCCCCGATACTCCGGTCAATACATGGAAAGTATTCATCGCAGCGGCATTACCCCCAACGATATCGGTATCTATCCTGTCGCCCACCGCCAATGGCTTTTTCGACCCGACCTTTTTGGCTGCGAGGAAGAACATCGCTGGTTCAGGTTTGCCGGCAGAAACGGGCTCTACTCCCGTCGCCTTCTGGACAGCAGCAACGAGGGAACCATTGCCAACGCCTAGTCCTCGCTCGATTGGAAGGGACGTATCCAAGTTCGACGCAAAATATTTCGCGCCTGCCCGGATAGCCAGAGCCCCCTCCGTTAACTGTTCCCAGCCAACAGATTTATCAAAACCTTGCAGGACGGCGGCAGGTTTATCATCGGCGCTCGAGACCACGGAAAAACCCATGTCTTTAGCCAAATCACGGAAAGAATCCGCGCCAATAATTAGTACCTTCGCACCCGACGGGATTTCCTCTGCAGCCAATTGCAATACCGCTTGGGCGGACGTGACGATGTCACCTGAATCAGCCGTCAAGCCAATATCCGTTAGCATCGTCGCAACGGCTTCAGGGCTGCGCGACGCATTATTTGTTACATATACTGCGGGAACACCGCACGTATTAATAACGTCTACGACGTTGCTGAGCGGACGGCCGCCTTCCCAGACGGTTCCATCCAAGTCCAACAATAAGGCGTCATGTTTGCTTAAAACACTCATTATTTACATTCCGCCAATCTGTCAGCGGCATCGGTCCAATCACCCTCATCAATGGCGATGGTGTGCTCGAACCACTCTCGGGCTTCGTCCTTGCGCCCTGCGGCAAGCAGAGCATTTGCATAGGCATACGACAACCTACAAGCACTTACTCCACGATCGCTGCGGTCAGGTTGTGCCCGCTGAATTGTAACCACCGCTGATTCAGGTTGATCGAGGTCAAGGCGAGCACCCGCCAACACGATCGCTAATTCAATGGCGGATTCTTTGTCTAGTTCCTTCGCCTCTTCGCTGCGCCCCAGCTCTAATGCCTTTTCCGGCCGACCCAACCCACGTTCACAATCGGCCATAACCGCGAGCATTCCAGGACCGCCAGAAATACGACGGGCAGCACGCAGCTCAGCCAGTGCCTCTTTCCACTCGCCGGCGCGGTATGCAGCGATACCGTTAACTTCCCGAGCGATAGCCACACGTCCTGCACGATCCTTAGCCGCACGCGCATGCCGCAGCGCCAGTTTAGGATCATCGTCCATCCAGGTTGCTGCCATGATCATGTGCTTAGCGACGGCCTCCGAGTTCTCTTTAGAGAGAGACTTCAGGTCTTGGAGCACCAATGGGTCCAAATCATTGATATCAACCTCTTCAGGGATGTCCGGATCGGTCATACGACGGTTGATTCGCTCTTCCCGATACCCAGAGCGCTGTGGAGAGAAAGACTTCTTCTTTCCCCCGCCGCGAGAATCGCGGTCCCCCGAGTTGCGTGGATTTCGACCCCGACGGTCTTGTCCGCGGCCATTACGGCCGTGCTGGTTGCGCTCCGACATTCAGTCCTACCCTTTCTTGGTTGGAACTCGCACAGAAATACCGCACCCATTCTACAGTGCTAAGCGACATTCAAAGAATCTAGAGTATCCTCGTCCATTGCCCGTAGTTTGATGAACCCGGCCACTGCTTTTGGGCGCACTGGTGTGGTGGTGTTGGGTTGGTGGGCTTTTATTTTTGTTTGTTGTGTTTGTTTCTTTTGTGTGTGAGGAATTGTGTCCAGGTGTAGTGCCAGTGTGTGTTTGTGGTGGCTAGTGGCCCGGTGGGGTGGTCTATGTGGTAGGTGCCGTCTTGGTGTAGCCAGGCGATGGTGCCAGTGACCGGGTCCATGATGTAGTGGACGCGTTTGTCGGTTTTGATGTTGTGGTGGTGTTGGCACAGGGTGACGAGGTTGTCGGGGCTGGTGGACCCGCCATCGTGGTATTCGATGCGGTGGTCGAGTTGGCATTTGTGTGCTGGCATGGTGCATCCGGGCCAGCGGCATGTGAGGTCTCTTCCTTGTGTGTAGGCGCGGATGTGGCTGGTGGGCTGGTAGCTTTCGGTTTCTTTTGGCTTTAAGTGTCGGGTGAAGGTGTCAATGTTTTCTAGGTTTTTAATGTGGGACCAGCCGTAGCCTGGGAAGTAGACCTTTGTATCTGCAGTCCCGGCGGCACCAGTTCCGGAACCGTCATTGTGGTCGGGGTTAGTGGCGGCTGCGGTGGTGAAGGTATTGATCGCCACTTTGGTATTGGTGTTATCCAGGATGAGTTGGATAAGCGCCTCACCGGCACCGCACTGATTATTGTCTGCTTGGGAATCGATGTGGCGGGCGATAATAGCGGCCGTAGCTTTATCACACGTTAGGCTCATGGTGGCGCGGTTGTTATGCACTGACACATTCAGGGTGGGTTCGACCTCGTCTGTCTCGTCGTCTGCCAGATTGTGGGTGTCGATGAAGTCGCGGATAAACCGGCGGATATCCGCCACCGTGGGCACATGCTGGCACGGTGCTGTCGGGGTGAAGCGTCCTGGGTTTAGTTCCGCTTCTTTTACGGCCCTGTGTTGATGGGCTGGGTGAGATAGTACTCGGTTTCTACTTCCTGTGGGGTGGCGTAGTCCAAAGCTTCATGAAGCCGCTTGGTGTTCCACCAATGCACCCACCGCAAGGTGGCCAGTTCGACTTCTCCGACCGACGTCCACGGGCCTTGGGCATGAATCAGTTCAGCCTTGTAGAGACCGTTGACTGTTTCGGCTAGCGCATTGTCGTAAGAATCGCCGACTGTTCCCACACTCGGGCGGATTCCTGACTCAGCTAGCGCAGTGGAATACTTCAGTGACACATACTGGCTGCCCCGATCGCTATGGTGAATTAACTGGTTTCCATGAATTCGCCCTGCAGTCGTTAACGCATGCTCCAAAGCCTCCATCGGCAGCGCGTCGGTGCGCATTGTCGATCGTGTAGCGACACCAACAATTTTTCGGCTGAATACATCCACGACAAATGCGGTGTAGGCGAATCCTGACAGGGTGCGAACGTAGGTAATGTCGGCAACCCACAACCTGCCTGGCGCCTGCGCACGGAAGTCTCGCTGTACAAGGTCTGGGCGATGATCCGGTGCCTTCGGGCTAATCGTTGTCACAGGGGTTCGTCCACGTCGGCGGCCGGAAACACCTGCGAGTTTCATCAGACGTGCGGTCTTGTCGCGGCCGATATGAAAGCCTTCACGGTTCATGGCGTGCCACATTTTGCGGATGCCGTAGACCGAGAAGTTTTCCGCATGCACACGCTGTATCTCTGGGATGAGCAGGCTATCGCTTAAGGCTCTTGCGCTGGGAACACGTGTGGTGGCTTTGCGGTAGCCGCGTGAGGTGATGAATCCACGATCTGCTTGTTTAAGGACTCTGCAGATGGACCCGGGCCCCAAACTGATCTTTATACGCGTCGATGTAAGAGATCATTTGGTCGTGGGTCGGTCGAGTTCCGCTGCGAAAAAAGCCGAAGCAGTCTTAAGAATCCCGTTTGCTCGTTTCAGTTCGCGGTTTTCTCGGCGCAGACGCTTGAGCTCTTCTTCCATTGTTTCGCCGCCTGAAGCGTCAGAGTCATCACGTACTGAAGCGCTGTCACGGTACCAAGCCCGCAACGTGTGGTGAGATACTCCAAGCAGCTCACCGACCTCCGTGTAGGCGCGTTGCAGTGAGCAAGACTCCAGGCGGACCATTTCGATGATCTGATGGACCGCCTTCTCCTTGAACTCGACGGAATACTTTCTAGGCATAGTTCAATCCTTCCTTAGCTGAGGTAGGAACTAAACCCAGGACTCTTCAACACCTACCACACATTCCCCCAGCTCGACGGAGTACACGTCGCAAAAATCAACGGGGGTAAAACACCAAGTAGTCCCCGAAACACCAACCACCCACAATTATTTGGGGTGGTGGTCTTTCGGGGACTACCAAAATCACTATTTTGTTGTTTTGTTGTTTGGTGTCGGCGGTGACTTACTCTCCCACAACCTCCCGGTTGCAGTACCATCAGCGCGTACAGGCTTAGCTTCCGGGTTCGGAATGGGACCGGGCGTTTCCCTGTAGCTATGAACCACCGACAAACCTATCAGAACACTACCCACCACATGTGCGTGTGGTGTTGTGTCAGATACTGCATAGTGGACGCGACACACACGATAATGTGCATTTTTGTTTGTTTACTCGCTAAACAAGAACACTCTTCAACTTCCCTTAAACCACATGGTGTTTGGGGTTGTTGTGGTGTGTTTGTTTTGGTCAATTAGTACCAGTAGCCTTCACACCTTACAGTGCTTCCAAGTCTGGCCTATCTACCCCATAGTCTTTAGGGGACCTCAAATGAAACCTCATCTTAAAACAGGCTTCCCGCTTAGATGCTTTCAGCGGTTATCCCTTCCGTACGTAGCCAACCAGCGATACCCCTGGCGGGATAACTGGCACACTAGAGGTACGTCCGTCCCGGTCCTCTCGTACTAGGGACAGCCTTCTTCAAGTTTCAACGCGCGCGGCGGATAGAGACCGAACTGTCTCACGACGTTCTGAACCCAGCTCGCGTGCCGCTTTAATGGGCGAACAGCCCAACCCTTGGGACCTACTCCAGCCCCAGGATGCGACGAGCCGACATCGAGGTGCCAAACCATCCCGTCGATATGGACTCTTGGGGAAGATCAGCCTGTTATCCCCGGGGTACCTTTTATCCGTTGAGCGACACCACATCCACAAGTAGGTGCCGGATCACTAGTCCCGACTTTCGTCCCTGCTCGACATGTCTGTCTCACAGTCAAGCTCCCTTGTGCACTTACACTCACCACCTGATTGCCAACCAGGCTGAGGGAACCTTTGGGCGCCTCCGTTACATTTTGGGAGGCAACCGCCCCAGTTAAACTACCCACCAGGCACTGTCCCCAACCCAGATCATGGGCCAAGGTTAGATGCTCAATCCGATCAGAGTGGTATTTCAACAACGACTCCACCACCACTAGCGTGATAGCCTCAACGTCTCCCACCTATCCTACACAAACCGAACCAAACACCAATACCAAGCTATAGTGAAGGTCCCGGGGTCTTTTCGTCCTGCCGCGCGTAACGAGCATCTTTACTCGTAATGCAATTTCACCGGGCCTGTGGTCGAGACAGCAGAGAAGTCGTTACGCCATTCGTGCAGGTCGGAACTTACCCGACAAGGAATTTCGCTACCTTAGGATGGTTATAGTTACCACCGCCGTTTACTGGGGCTTAAATTCTCAGCTTCGCTAACAAACGTTAACTAACCGGTCCTCTTAACCTTCCAGCACCGGGCAGGCGTCAGTCCATATACATCAACTTAACGTCTTCGCATGGACCTGTGTTTTTGATAAACAGTCGCTTCCCTCTATTCTCTGCGACCCCACAACACTCCAACCGCACAGGGTCTTCACGTCACAGGGCCCCCCTTCTCCCGAAGTTACGGGGGCATTTTGCCGAATTCCTTAACCACAGTTCACCCGAACGCCTTAGTATCTTCAACCTGACCACCTGTGTCGGTTTAGGGTACGGGCCATACACACACTCGCTAGAGGCTTTTCTCGACAGTACAGGATCACCACCATCAACCCTTTTAGGGTCTACGCATCACGCCTCAACCTCTATGTGTGGCGGATTTACCTACCACACGGCCTACACGCTTACACCACCAATCCACTAAGTGGCGCGGCTACCTCACTGCGTCACCCCATCACTTGAACCACACATCAGGCCCCACGACATCAACACCACCAACACTCAAAAAAGTGAAAAGGTAGCGTATCCGCAGTGGTTAGTATCCGTGCTTTATCATGGGCGCACATGTACGGGTACCAGAATATCAACTGGTTATCCATCGACTACGCCTGTCGGCCTCGCCTTAGGTCCCGACTCACCCTGGGAAGACGAACTTGACCCAGGAACCCTTAGTCATCCGGCGGTAAGGATTCTCACCTTACAATTCGTTACTCATGCCTGCATTCTCACTCGCACACAGTCCACGCCTCCTCACGGTAACGCTTCCACCCATGCACGACGCTCCCCTACCCAAACAACAAAAAATGTTGCTTGCCGCGGCTTCGGCGGTGTACTTGAGCCCCACTACATTGTCGGCGCAGAACCACTCGACCAGTGAGCTATTACGCACTCTTTCAAGGATGGCTGCTTCTAAGCCAACCTCCTGGCTGTCTTCGCGATCCCACATCCTTTTCCACTTAGTACACCCTTAGGGGCCTTAACCGGCGATCTGGGCTGTTTCCCTCTCGACTATGAAGCTTATCCCCCACAGTCTCACTGCCGCACAACACAATTGATGGCATTCGGAGTTTGGCTGACATTGCTAAGATTGTAGTCCCGCTCAACCAACCAGTCGCTCTACCTCCACCAAGCTAAATGCGACGCTGCACCTAAATGCATTTCGGGGAGAACCAGCTATCACGGAGTTTGATTGGCCTTTCACCCCTACCCACAGCTCATCCCCGCAGTTTTCAACCTACGTGGGTTCGCGCCTCCACAACCTCTTACAGCTGCTTCACACTGGCCATGGGTAGATCACCCCGCTTCGGGTCCAGGACATGCCACTTATCACCCCATTAGGATTCGGTTTCCCTACGGCTACCCCACACGGGTTAACCTCGCGACATGCCGCTGACTCGCAGGCTCATTCTTCAAAAGGCACGCCATCACACAATAAAAAGTGCTCTGACGGATTGTAAGCACATGGTTTCAGGAACTATTTCACTCCCCTCCCGGGGTACTTTTCACCATTCCCTCACGGTACTATCCACTATCGGTCACACTGAGTATTTAGGCTTACCGGGTGGTCCCGGCAGATTCACAACAGATTCCACGAGCCCGTTGCTACTCGGGAACCCAACAACCCCCACATCATCATCTTCAGCTACAGGACTCTCACCTACTCCGGTAGATCATTCCAAACCACTTCACCTAACAACAATGCAAAAAAGGGCGTGCCACTGGTAGATGACACAAAATCAGGCCCCACAACACCGCACACACAACCCCTACCAGGTATCACATGCACACGGTTTAGCCTCATCCACGTTCGTTCGCCACTACTAGCAGAATCATTATTATTTTCTCCTCCTACGGGTACTGAGATGTTTCACTTCCCCGCGTAACCCCCACAACAGCTATGAATTCACTGAAGGGTAACCCCACATAACCAGGGCCAGGTTTCCCCATTCGGACATCCTCGGATCAACGCTTTATTGACAACTCCCCGAGGCTTAACGCAGCCTTACACGTCCTTCATCGGCTCAGCATGCCAAGGCATCCACCATGCGCCCTAAATAACGAACACACCAACCACCACACACAAACCACACAACCAACAAAAGGCCATACAGTCATGCGCAGTGGCAACAAGTGAACTTGACAAAATAAACAAAAAGAAAAATCACATCACACACATGAAACACCACCAACACAACGCGCCGGTGGCATCATGCAGATGCTCGCGTCCACTATACAGTTCTCACACAACACCCCGAACCAGCAACAAACACCACCAACAACGATGGCATCCATCAACCAGTCAGGCACACAAAAAAGGGGATAATGCCCCAGACACCCAACAATGCACCAACGTACAATCAACACTCATTTTTGTATGCATGGACACTTTTACGCATGTCACAAAGCACTGTCTCAACACTTGAACCTGCTGATTAAGGTGTATGTCCTACCCGGAATTTCCAAACATCGGTGGCAGCAGAACACTCGCCTACTCAACCACCAACCCACCATCAAACAACAGTGGACAACCCACAACTGTGGGTCATGGCTGCAACTGCAGCCCAATAATAAAAGCTCCTTAGAAAGGAGGTGATCCACCCGCACCTTCCGGTACGGGTACCTTGTTACGACTTCGTCCCAATCGCCGATCCCACCTTCGACGGCTCCCTAACACGTTTAGGCCACCGGCTTCGGGTGTTACCAACTTTCATGACGTGACGGGCGGTGTGTACAAGGCCCGGGAACGTATTCACCGCAGCATTGCTGATCTGCGATTACTAGCGACTCCGACTTCATGGGGTCGAGTTGCAGACCCCAATCCGAACTAAGGCCGGCTTTCAGCGATTCGCTCCACCTCACAGTGTCGCAGCGCGTTGTACCGACCATTGTAGCATGTGTGAAGCCCTGGACATAAGGGGCATGATGATTTGACGTCATCCCCACCTTCCTCCGAGTTAACCCCGGCAGTCTCTCATGAGTCCCCAACCAAATGCTGGCAACATAAGACAAGGGTTGCGCTCGTTGCGGGACTTAACCCAACATCTCACGACACGAGCTGACGACAACCATGCACCACCTGTACACCAACCACAAAGGGACGAACTATCTCTAGCCCAATCTGGTGTATGTCAAGCCCAGGTAAGGTTCTTCGCGTTGCATCGAATTAATCCACATGCTCCGCCGCTTGTGCGGGCCCCCGTCAATTCCTTTGAGTTTTAGCCTTGCGGCCGTACTCCCCAGGCGGGGCGCTTAATGCGTTAGCTACGGCACGAAAGTCGTAGAAAGACCCTCACACCTAGCGCCCACCGTTTACGGCATGGACTACCAGGGTATCTAATCCTGTTCGCTACCCATGCTTTCGCTCCTCAGCGTCAGTAACTGCCCAGTAACCTGCCTTCGCCATCGGTGTTCCTCCTGATATCTGCGCATTTCACCGCTACACCAGGAATTCCAGTTACCCCTACAGCACTCAAGTTATGCCCGTATCGCCTGCACGCCCGGAGTTAAGCCCCAGAATTTCACAGACGACGCGACAAACCACCTACGAGCCCTTTACGCCCAGTAATTCCGGACAACGCTCGCACCCTACGTATTACCGCGGCTGCTGGCACGTAGTTAGCCGGTGCTTCTTATCTAGGTACCGTCACAACAAAGCTTCGTCCCTAGCGAAAGGAGTTTACAACCCGAAGGCCTTCATCCCCCACGCGGCGTCGCTGCATCAGGCTTGCGCCCATTGTGCAATATTCCCCACTGCTGCCTCCCGTAGGAGTCTGGGCCGTATCTCAGTCCCAATGTGGCCGTACACCCTCTCAGGCCGGCTACCCGTCGCCGCCTTGGTAGGCCATTACCCCACCAACAAGCTGATAGGCCGCGAGCTCATCCTACACCGAAAAAACTTTCCAACCACCACACTAAAGATGGTTCCTATCCGGTATTAGACCCAGTTTCCCAAGCTTATCCCGAAGTGCAGGGCAGATCACCCACGTGTTACTCACCCGTTCGCCACTCGAGTACCCTGCAAGCAGGGCCTTTCCGTTCGACTTGCATGTGTTAAGCACGCCGCCAGCGTTCGTCCTGAGCCAGGATCAAACTCTCCACAAAAAGAAAAATTTCAGAACAACATTCCAAAATTAAGGCCGTGAAAAGCCCAAACCTAACCAAAAGAACAAACCACCACAAACCCACAAAAGCAGGCCCATGCTGGCGTCCAAAAATTACTACAAAGAAAAAATCATTGCCTCCCCAACCCGACGGGGCACAAAAAAGGGAGACAAAAAAGTTGAACACAATCACATGCCAACCAATCCATCAATGCAGCCGAAACACTAAACAGTATTCAAAAAGATGCGTATTCCAACACCTTACCGGCACACACCAACCAACAAACCACCATTAGGTTCGCCGGCCAACAGACCAATCAACACACAACCATGCACACAAAAATAAAAAATAAGTACATTGGCACACTATTGAGTTCTCAAACAACATCCACACACCACAAGAAAATTAACCAAACGTTAACCTCTCAGCGGCGGCTCGTACCAACTTACCCAACAACCTAAACCAAGTCAAATCCTCGAGCCAAGTCAGTACAAAAAGTCACTCAAAAGTAACCAACCGGCTACCTCTCGGCGACTTCGATAAAGTTACACCCAACCCCGAAAAACACACAAATCCCCAGGTAAAAGCACAAAACGCGATTACCAAGGGATCAGTTAACAGCTAAGCTGACGCTCCTAGGAAGGATTCACAACCCGTGCTCCGGCGAAACGCTTCTTGCCTTTACGCAACACGAGCCACGAACCATGCAGCAGATCGTTGGAATTCGGCGACCACTCGATGTCCTCGATGCGCTGGTTATTCACGTAAGCGCCGCCCTCGCCCACGGTGCGGCGCGCAGCACCCTTTGATTTTTCCAGTCCCGCCTCAACCAGCAGATCCAGAATCGTTGCCTCTGGGCCAACCTCGGCAATCTCGGTTTCCTGCAATGCGGAAGACAACGTGGCCTCGTCCAAATCCTGCAGCTCTGCCTTACCAAACAACGCCTGGGAAGCCAGCTCCACTGCTTCGGTGGCCTGCTCGCCGTGCACCAGGGTGGTCATCTCCCGTGCCAATACGCGTTGCGCCTCACGCTTGTGGGGTTCCTCCTCTACCTTGCGTGCCAGCTCTGCGATCTCCTCCTGAGTGAGGAAGGTAAACCAACGCAGGTAGTCGATAACCACCGCGTCGCCAGCATTAATGAAGTACTGGTACCAGGAGTACGGGCTGGTCAGCTGTGGATCCAGCCACAGTTTGCCGCCGCCGGTGGACTTGCCAAACTTATTGCCCTCGGCATCTGTCACCAACGGCACCGTCAGGCCGTGGACCTTCGCACCATTCACGCGACGATTCAGATCGACGCCGGAAACGATGTTTCCCCACTGGTCGCCACCGCCAATTTGCAGCACACAGTCGTACTCTTTGTGCAGGTGCACAAAGTCGTTTGCCTGCAGCAGCATGTAGGAAAACTCGGTGTAGGAAATACCGTCGGATTCCAGGCGGCGCTTGACCGTATCGCGGTCCAGCATGGTATTCAGCGAAAAGTTCTTACCGATATCGCGTAGGTACTCGATGACGTTGATCTGGCTAGTCCAGTCCGCGTTGTTCACCATAACCGCCGGGATTGCGGACTCGCCCGCCTCAGTGAAGTCCACGAAGGCCTCAAGTTGGTCCTTGATTGCCTGCATATTCTCTGCGATCTGCTCTTCTGAGAGCATGGAGCGCTCTCCGACATCCCGCGGGTCACCGATCATTCCCGTCGCGCCACCGGCCAGCGCGATGGGACGGTGGCCGAAGCGTTGGAAGCGCTTCAGCATAATCAGCGGCACGAGGTGGCCAGCGTGCAGCGAGCTTCCCGTCGGGTCAAAACCGCAGTACAAGCTGATCGGGCTCTCTGCGGCTTCCTTCAATGCCTCCAGGTCTGTGGACTGGTTGATCAGCCCGCGCCATTGCAGTTCGTCGATGATGTTCGTGTTGTTGCTCATACGAAGGTGTTCCCTTTTATTTGTTCTCTGTGGGGTTGTTTTTCTTTGCAGTGCGCGGGGCTCTACTCGTTCGGAGCTAGTGGGCAGTACTCGCCGGGCCAGTCCACGGCTTCGTCGACCAGCATGACCGGAATACCATCCTGTACCGGATAGGCCTTGTTCAGCCTTGGGTTCACCAAATAGTCGCCGTGATCCTCCAGCGGCTGCTTGTCGATGGGGCACACGAGGATCTCTAGGAGCTTCTGATCGATCATGCTGCTTAGTCTAACCCGTACCCCAGACAAGCTATTTAGTGGCTCCCTGATGTTGCTTGCCGATGTCCCCTCGGTCAATCGCCTAACCCATAACTTCACCCTCGCGTGGTGTGCGTTACAGTGGAAGGCGCAACCGAACACGGGCGCTCGAGGTATCGAGCTGAGATCGCGCTGTATGCCCGCGCGAGTACCGCTAGAACCTGCCTGGTTAGAACCAGCGAAGGAAGAATGAGGAGAGTCAACTATGACGGATACGTCTACCCAACACACCCGTACCACCATTCCGAACGACGAGTACGGTGCGGAAATCCACCCGAAGCACAGCTTCGCCCCCATCGAAAAGCAGGTGGAATCCTTCGGCAAGACCTTCACCCTACAGGTGCCGGAGACCGAGGTGCAGCTGGACGATTCCCCTACCGGCCCGAACGCGCCGCAGAAGCTCTACCGCACACGTGGCCCGTGGGCCGAGCCGACAGAGGGGCTAGAGGCTCTGCGCAGCGAGTGGATCGAAGCTCGCGGCGATGTGGAGGCCTACGAGGGCCGGCGCCGCAACCTGTTGGACGACGGTAACCGCGCCCTCAAGCGTGGCGAGGCCGGCGACGAGTGGAAGGGTATAAGCCGCGAGACACTGCGGGCCAAAGACGGCAAGCGCGTAACCCAGATGCACTACGCCCGCCAGGGTATTATCACCCCGGAGATGGAATACGTCGCACTGCGCGAGCACTGCGACGTAGAAAAGGTGCGCGAGCAGGTTGCCTCCGGTAAGGCAATCATCCCGAACAACATCAACCACCCGGAGTCAGAGCCGATGATCATCGGCAATGCCTTCAACACGAAGATCAACGCCAATATCGGCAACTCCGCAGTGACCTCCTCCATCCGCGAAGAGGTGGACAAGCTGCGCTGGGCTACCCGCTGGGGCGCAGATACCGTGATGGATCTATCCACGGGCAACGACATTCACACCACCCGCGAGTGGATCATGCGCAACTCTCCGGTGCCGATCGGTACCGTGCCGATCTACCAGGCCCTTGAGAAGGTCGACGGCGTGGCCGAGGACCTGACCTGGGAAATCTTCCGCGATACCGTAATCGAGCAATGCGAGCAGGGCGTGGACTACATGACGATCCACGCCGGCGTGCGCCTGCCCTTCGTGCCGCTGACCACCAAGCGCGTGACCGGCATCGTTTCGCGCGGCGGTTCCATCATGGCCGGCTGGTGCCTAGCCCACCACAAGGAATCCTTCCTGTACGAGAACTTCGACGAGCTGTGCGAGATCTTCGCCAAGTACGACGTCGCGTTCTCGCTTGGCGATGGCCTGCGCCCCGGCTCCATCGCCGATGCCAACGACGCAGCCCAGTTCGCCGAGCTAAAGACCATCGGTGAGCTGACTCACCGCGCGTGGGAATACGACGTGCAGGTGATGGTCGAAGGCCCGGGCCATGTGCCGCTCAACATGGTGCAGGTCAACAACGAAAAGGAGCAGGAATGGTGCGGCGGCGCTCCGTTCTACACCCTGGGACCGCTGGTTACCGACATTGCTCCTGGCTACGATCACATCACCTCCGCCATCGGTGCGGCCAATATCGCGATGGGTGGTACGGCAATGCTGTGCTACGTCACCCCGAAGGAGCACCTCGGCTTGCCGAATAAGGACGACGTGAAGACCGGCGTGATCACCTACAAGGTCTCCGCCCACGCGGCGGACGTCGCAAAGGGCCACCCTGGTGCCCACGAGTGGGACGATGCAATGAGCAAGGCGCGCTTCGAATTCCGTTGGCACGACCAGTTCGCCCTGTCCCTGGACCCGGATACCGCCCAGTCCTACCACGACGAAACCCTGCCCGCGGAGCCGGCGAAGACCGCCCACTTCTGCTCGATGTGTGGCCCCAAGTTCTGTTCCATGCGCATTAGCCAGGACATCCGCGATGCATTTGGGGAGAAGATCGATGAGGCTCTGGCCACCGACCAGGAGCAGTCGCTAGTCAAGGACCTCGGCTTGCCTGGCTTCGGCCGCCAGAGCGTGGACGAAGAGGGCGTCACTAACGCCGAAGGCGAAGAAGAAATGGCCGAGGAGTTCCGTCGTGCGGGCTCCAAGCTCTACCTAAACCGGGACGAGGCCAAGGAAGTTTCCGAGGATCTGCAAAAGGAAGCAGCGGCGTACAGTGAGCGCTAACCAGCTGGACCTGCGGTGCTACCACGTGACGGGCGCACCGCGGGAGAAGGTCGTACAGGTTGCCGCGGCGGCAGCAGCCGGTGGCGCGGGCGTGATTCAAGTTCGCAGCAAGCCCATTAGCGTGCGCGATCTGACCGAGCTTGCTATCGACGTGGCGGCGGCGGTCGAGGAAGCCAATCCGGCAACGCGAGTGCTTATCGATGACCGCGTCGACGTAGCCGCCGCGCTCATGGGCGAACACCACATCCACGGCGTGCACATTGGCCAGGACGACCTAGATCCGCGCCTGGCACGGCAGGTTCTTGGCGAGGATGCGATCATCGGGTTGACCACCGGCACCCTCGAGCTTGTGCAGGGTGCTAACGAGTACGCCGAGGTGATCGACTACATCGGTGCTGGGCCGTTCCGCCCCACGCCCACGAAAACCTCTGCTCGAGCCCCGCTGGGGTTGGAAGGCTATCCCCCGCTCGTGGCAGCTTCGGCCGTTCCGGTGGTGGCGATTGGAGACGTCCAGGCTGCCGACGCCGAAGCGCTGGCCGAAACCGGTGTGGCTGGTGTCGCGATTGTGCGCGCGTTTATGGACTCCCACGATCCGTCTGCGCTGGCGACCACGGTTGTCCGAGCTTTCGACCGCGCGAATGCAGCCACAGGTTCACATGCATAATGCCGAGCACGCCATCATTGGCGCGGGAATCATCGGGCTTACCACCGCATTCGAGCTGGTGGATGCGGGTGTCGACCCACAGGAAATCGTGGTGATCGATCCCCACCCCATTAGCGGTGCCACTTTCGTGGCCGGCGGCATGCTGGCTCCGGTGGCGGAGGTGCAATACCGGCAAGAGCCGTTGTACCCGCTGATGGTTGCTTCGGGCGAGATGTTCCCTGATCTTCTGGCCAGGTTGAGTGCGAAAACCACCGCACCGACCGGGCATCGCCGGGAATCCACCCTGGTGGTGGGCGCCGACCGCGCCGATGGCGAGCACATCCGCGAGCTGCTGGCGCTACAGCAGAAACACGGCATGGATGCCCACGCGCTGCCACTTCGGCAAGCACGAAAGCTAGAGCCTGGGCTCAGCCCCCAGCTGGCCGCCGCAGTGGAAATCCCGGGCGATCATCAGATCAACCCGCGCATGTTCAGCGCGTGCCTGCTGGAATACCTGCAGCACGCCGGGGTTCGCTTTCTGTCCACGGCAGCAACGCGCATCGACGGCCAAAATGTGCAGCTTGCCGATGCCCAGGTTCTCACCGCAGACATGATCTACCTCTGCAACGGGCTGGGCGCCAAGAACGTGGATGGCTGGTTCGAGGGTGCCAATCCCCTAGCGCTACGGCCGGTGTTGGGTGACATGCTGCGGCTGCGGGTACCAGAAGAGCTAGCGCCAATCACCCGGGTGGTGCGCGCATTCGTGGAGGATCGGCCGGTGTATGTTATCCCCCGCACCGACGGCACCATCGCTATCGGTGCCACCAGCCGCGAGGACAACCGCAAGGGCCCGTCTGTGGACGGTGTGCACACGCTCCTTCGCGATGCCATCCGCGTGGTTCCGGGACTGGAGGATTGCGAGTTCATCGAAGCGATCGTTGGAGCCCGGCCTGGCACCCCCGATGATTTACCCTACCTGGGCAAAGTACGCGACGGGCTAGTGGTTTCCACCGGCTACTTCCGCCACGGAATCCTCCTGTCCGCCCTGGGAGCTAAGGTTGGTGCCCAGTTGGGAATGGGCACGTCCCCGAGGATGGATATCTCGGCCTGCGATCCGCTACGCCACGCCCGATAGCCAGACAAGAAAGGAATAAACACCATGGACTACACACTTAATGGCGAGCCCCGCCACAGCGATGGGCCGATCACCGTGGGCGCCATTGTAGAAGCAGAGACTGGCGAGGCCTCGCCAAAGGGCGCGGCCGTAGCCATCAATGGCGACGTAATCCCCGCCAGCAACTGGTCTCATGAGGTTACCGATGGCGACCAATTGGATATCCTCATCGCCGTACAGGGCGGTTAGGAATCTCCGATGCTTACTATTGCAAATAAACAATTCGATTCGCATCTAGTAATGGGAACCGGCGGGGCCAGCAGCCAGGACATGCTGGAGCAATCCCTGGTTGCCAGCGGTACGCAGCTCACCACCGTCGCCATGCGTCGGCACAGCGCTAAGAGTCCCAGTGGCGAGTCCATCTTCGAGCTCTTACAGCGGTTAAGCATTGACGTGCTGCCCAATACTGCGGGATGCCGCACCGCCCGCGATGCCGTGACCACCGCCAAGCTAGCCCGCGAGGCGCTGGGCACCAATTGGGTGAAGGTAGAGGTGATCGCGGATGATCGCACGCTTCTACCAGACGTGGTGGAGCTCGTGGATGCTTGCGAGATGCTGGTTGCTGAAGGATTCGTGGTGCTGGCATACACGAGTGACGATCCGGTCATCGCCAAGCGGCTAGAAGACGTGGGCGTGGATGCGGTGATGCCTTTGGGCTCGCCGATTGGTACGGGTCTGGGCATCCTGAACCCGCACAATATCGAGCTGATTTGTTCGCGCGCCCAGGTTCCCGTGCTGCTGGATGCCGGTGTGGGCACGGCCTCCGATGCGGCGCTGGCCATGGAGCTGGGCTGCGATGGCGTGCTTTTAGCCAGTGCCATCAACCGCTGCCAGGATCCCCTGGCGATGGCCTCTGCAATGAAATACGCCGTGGAAGGCGGCCGGTTGGCCCGCCAAGCGGGGCGCATTCCGAAAAGGCAGCACGCCGTGGCGTCATCATCGTTTGAAGGATTGGCGAGCTGGGAAGACAAGGTCCTGTAATGAGCCAACTGCCCCGCGAAGAGCTGCACAGAGTGGCCCGCCAGACTCTGTTGCCCGGTTTTGACATCGCCCAGCAGGAAGCGCTGCACGGCACCCATGTATTCGTCATCGGCGCTGGCGGATTGGGATGCCCCCTGATGCAGCAACTGGCTGCCGCCGGTGTGGGCGAGATTTCTGTGATCGACGACGACACGGTGGATCTCACCAATATCCACCGCCAGATCTTGTTCGGCGCCCAGGATGTGGGTAGATCCAAGGTGGACGTCGCCGCCGAAAAGCTCGAACAGCTGCAGCCCGGCATCGTGGTGCATGCGATTCGCGACCGCATTACCGCTGACAACGCCGTGGATTATCTCCGCGGAGTGGACATCCTGGTGGATGGTTCCGATACGTTTGCCACCAAGTTCTTGGCCGCCGATGCTGCGGAGATCACGGGTACCCCGCTGGTATGGGGCTCGGTGCTGCGATTTCGCGGCGACTGCGCAGTGTGGTGGTCTGGACCCGGTGCCGAATCGGGCGTGGGCATGCGGGACCTCTATCCCCTGCAACCCGATCCCGATTCCGTGCCGGATTGCGCCACCGCCGGCGTGCTGGGCGTGACCACCAGCGTGGTCGCGGGCCTGATGTCCACCGAGCTGATCCAGTTCGCCACCGGCATGAACCGCGAACGGGTTGGTCTGTTGAGCATCTACGATGCCCTAACTTCCTCCATCACTCACTTCCGCGTGCCCCACGACCCGGCACGTGAGCTAACCACACAGCTGCAGGACAACTACGGTGGCGCTGCCTGTGCCGTGCCGGGGGCCGAAGATGCCGCGGCGATGTTCGACGACCTGCGCGCCGGCGCCGTGGCCATCGATGTGCGCGAAGCCGGGGAGGCCGCCATTGATGATTTCTTTTTTGACGCCACCGCGAAGCATTACCACTTGCCGACCACCGTGTGGCAGGAAGATCCAGAGGCTGCGCGCTCCCTGCTCGATTCCCTGCAGGGCGCGGGGCTTAGCGACGCCTGGGTGTACTGCGCCTCCGGCAAGCGTTCGGCCAGCTTCATCTCGGCCTTCGCTGAGGAAGCCGAACAGCGTAACATTACGTTGCACAACGTTGCAGGTGGCATAAAGAGCCAGCCCGCCACATTCCACGGGATGCCGGAGCACTAGCTAGCGCAAAACATCCGAATATGACAAAGGGTCCTTGTCTTGCAGGAAGACAAGGACCTCTTGCAACTTCTAGGGATAGTGCTTCTCACCTTAGCGAGGCAGAGGGAGAAGTTGAGCCCCTCTGCCCCACCCGTGCCTTAAAGCAGGGATGGGACGTTAGCAACCAAGGAGAACAGATCCTTGGGATCGTCCGGGTTGGCAATGATGTCGATCTCGGACTCCAAGTCGGTGCCCTTGACGGAATCGCGCAGGTAACGCAGGGCGGAGAAGTCGTTGATGGCGAATCCGACGTCATCGAAAAGCGTGATCTGCTCATCGTCGTCGCGGCCGGTGGCTTGACTGGTGAGTACCTGGTAGAACTCCACAACCGGGAAGTCTTCCGGCTTCTGCTGGATTTCGCCCTCGATGCGGGTCTGCTCCGGGAATTCCACGAAGACCTTGGACTTGTCCAAAATGGAGCTCTCTAGCTCGGTCTTGCCTGGGCAGTCACCGCCGACTGCGTTGAGGTGTACGCCTGGGGCAACGTGGCGATCAGCAAGAATCTGGTTCTGAGCCTTGTCGGCGGTGCAGGTGGTAATGATATCTGCGCCCAGTACTGCCTCGTCGACGCTAGAGCAGGCGGTGATATTAAAGCCAAGTGGCTCCAAGTTACGCTTGAACTTTTCCACTGCCTCAGGGTCGATATCGTAAATGGTGATGTCCTCGATGCCCATGACGCCGCGGAAGCCCAGTGCCTGGAACTCGGACTGGGAGCCAGCACCAATCATCGCCATGCGCTTGGAGTCCTTGCGCGCAAGGTGCTTGCCCACCATGGCGGAGGTGGCGGCGGTGCGCAGCGCGGTAAGGAGGGTCATCTCTGCCTCGAAGGTGGGGTAACCATTGTCGACGTCAGCGATAACACCAAATGCGGTAACGGTCTGGTAACCGCGAGCAGGGTTGGACGGGTGGCCGTTGACGTACTTGAAGGAGTACTCCTTACCGTTAGAGGTAGGCATCAGCTCGATAACGCCAAACGGGGTGTGGGAGGCAACGCGCGGAATCTTGTCAAAGCGCTCCCATTCGCGGTAGTCAGCCTCGAGGTAATCCACCATTCCGGTAATGATGTTCTCTACGCCTTCGCGCTGAATCCAGCGCGCCATATTTTCGACGTCTACAAACTTAACAGCGTGGTTCATAAGAATTCCTTTCTTAGTTCTTGGAGTGAAGGTCTGTTTGTGGTGCGGCTGGGAAGCTGGAGGTTGGCAGGTGCTTTGCCTTCCTCTCCTCCGCAATAGTGCGGATCCGCTCGCGCCATGCAAACCACATTGCCACAAAGACCGGAATGAGCAGCACGGTCGATGCAAGCGCATAGGTTCCGATCGGATAATCAAAGGCCATCAGGATAATTACCAAGCCAATGAAGATCAGTACCGCCCAGTCTCCGCCTTGACCAAATGGTGAGCGGTACCCAGGACGAGTATAACGCCCACTCTTGGATAGTTGGATAAACCTCAGGTGAGATAGAGCAACCGCAGCCCACGAGGCTAGAGTGCCCAACGCAGCCAGGTTGAGGACGATTTCGAATGCCATCTCAGGCACGACATAGTTGAGGAAGACACCTGCCAAGCCCACCAGGGCTGCCATCACGATGCCGCCATAGGGCACGCCCGACTTGGACATACGGGCACCGAACTTCGGGCCCGAGCCAGAGGTAGACATGTTGTACATAATGCGGCCGGTGGAATACAGGCCAGCATTAAGCGAGGAAATAGCGGCTGTAATAACCACCAGCTGGAAGATTGGAGCGGCCACGCCAACGCCAAGGGACTCGAAGAAGGTCACAAAGGGCGACACTTCTGCCACGTAGTTGGTGTACGGCAGCACTAGGGTCAACAGCAGAACAGAGCCGAAGTAGAAGACCAAAATACGCAGGAGCACGTTGTTCACCGCGCGCGGGATGTGCTTTTCTACGTCCTTGGTCTCACCGGAGGTGGTACCCACCAGCTCGATACCTGCATAAGCAAAGACAACACCCTGGATGACAATCACGGCAGGTAGCAAGCCATTAGGCAGCCAGCCACCGGTACTAGAAATCAGGCTGAAGCCAGTCGGGTCTCCACTCGGATGACCAAAGATTAGAACACCGATGGCCACTAGCATAAAGATAATCAGAGCGACGATCTTAATCAGTGAAAACCAGTATTCCAGCTCACCGAAGATCTTCACCGAAAGCATGTTGAATACCAAGATGCTGCAGATGACGACGAGGGCAAGCGTCCACTGCGGTACCGAGTCAAGCCATGTTGTGTACTGGCTAAACCACTTGATGTAGATGGCCACCGCAGTACCATCCGCGACCAGAGTCATGGCCCAGTTTCCCCAGTACAGCCAGCCGGTAACAAACGCAGCCTTCTCGCCGTAGAACTCTCGAGCATAGGAGACGAAAGAGCCGGAGCTTGGGCGGTAGACGATGAGCTCGCCAAGGGATCGCAGGATTATGTAGCCGAAGAAACCACAGATGAGGTAAAGCACCGCTAGGAACGGGCCGGCGGTTTGCAGGCGGCTACCAGTACCCAAAAGAAGACCGGTACCAATCGCGGAACCGATGGCAATCATCTGTAGCTGGCGATTGCCCATCCCCTTTTGCAGGCCATGATCTTCCGATGCGAAAACCGCCTTCTCATTCTCGTGCGGCCCAGTACTAGACGGTGGAGAATTTTCAGTCATTTAGAGATCGTCCTTTCATTGGCAGGAATGCGTGTACTAGGTCTCATTCCTCGAAAAGACATTAACACAACACTATGTAACCCACGTCACCACTACCCCCAATTTGTTCAACAACACGGTTAGTACCTTGGGAATGGGCCGTTCTCCTACCCCCGTTGGTAAACATAAAAGAACCGCATGGCCGTAGACCATGCGGTAAAAAGAGGATTTCGCCGTTTATCGCAGCGGCTTCTGCGCCCACTCGCGCGCCGCGGCGGCATGCTGGCGGACGGTTTCGCGCTGCTCAGCAACGCGGACGCCGGCGGTTCCGCCTTTTGTTGTGCGGGAAGCAACGGCACCGTCGATGGTGAGGACCTCGCGCACCTCTGGGGTCAGTCGCTTGTCGACGCCCTTGAGTTCCTCATCAGTGAGGTCCACCAAGTCCACTCCCCGCTCTTCGGCGATGCGTACGCACGCGCCGGAAGCTTCGTGCGCTTCGCGGAAGGGCACGCCTTGGCGAACCATCCACTCGGCCAAGTCGGTGGCCAGGGTGAATCCGCGTGGCGCCAACTCGCGCATCCTGTCCTCATTGAAGGACAAGGTGGACACGAGCCCGGTCATCGACGGCAGCAGCAAGTTGAGCTGTGCTACCGAATCCACGATCGGTTCTTTGTCCTCTTGTAGGTCGCGGTTATAGGCCAGCGGCTGTGCCTTCAGCGTGGATAGCAAGCCAGTGAGGTTGCCAATCAGGCGCCCAGTCTTGCCGCGGGTAAGTTCCGGGATATCCGGGTTCTTCTTTTGCGGCATGATGGATGAGCCCGTGGACCATGCGTCGTCCAAGGTGACGTAGCCGTATTCCGGGGTGCACCAGTAGATGATCTCTTCTGCCAGCCTGGACATGTCAACGGCAATCTGTGCCAAGACAAAGGCCGTCTCCGAAGCGAAATCGCGTGAAGCGGTGCCATCCAAGGAGTTTTCAGCGGCTGAATCGAAGCCGAGTTCCGCCGCGATGGCCTCTGGATCAAGCTGCAGGGAGGAACCTGCGAGTGCACCCGAGCCATACGGGGATACGGCTAGCCGCTTATCCAAGTCCTGCAGGCGCTGAATATCGCGCAGCAGTGGTTGGGCGTGGCCCAGCAACTCGTGCGCAAGCAGGATGGGCTGCGCGGCCTGGGAGTGAGTTTTACCCGGCATGATGGCCTTGGGGTGCGCTGCGGCTTGATCCGCTAGGGCATCGACAAGCTCGGAGACCTGCAGTGCGGTATCGCGGATGGCATCGCGCACCCACATGCGAAAGAGCGTGGCGACCTGATCGTTGCGGGAACGTCCCGCGCGCAGGCGGCCGCCTACTTCGGGCCCGACGATGTCGATGAGGCCACGCTCCATGGCGCCGTGCACATCTTCATCGGTGGGCGCTGGGACAAATTCGCCCGAAGCTACCTTCTTCCCGAGCTCGGTGAGCCCGGAAAGCATGGTGTCGAGGTCGGCATCGGAAAGCAGCCCTGCCTTGTGCAGCACCTTGGCGTGCGCCTTCGAGGCGAGTACGTCGTAAGGGGCAAGCACCCAGTCAAAGTGGGTGGAAACCGAAAGGGCGAACATCGCCTCGGAAGGGCCGCCGGAGAAACGGCCGCCCCAGAGCGCGCCTTCGTTAGTCTTGTGTGGTTCCATCGGTGCCTATTTTTCTGCGCTGGTGGGGAAACCACCCTCGCGGTCACGCTGGTTGGAAATCTGGGTGGACAAGCCGTGCAACTGGACAAAGCCCTTTGCAGCGGTCTGGTCGAAGGTATCGCCGGTGTCGTAGGTAGCCAGATGGAAGGAGTACAGCGACTGGCCGGAGCGGCGGCCGGTGACGGTCGCAGTACCTGCGTGCAGGCTCAGGCGGATATCGCCGGTGACGTTCTCCTGGGATTCCTCGATGAAGGAATCCAGGGAACGCTTGAGCGGCGAGTGCCACAGGCCGTCATAGACCTCCTCGGACCACCGCGCATCCGTCAGGCGCTTGTAGCGCGCCAGCTCGCGCTCCACGGTGACATCCTCCAGCGCCTCGTGAGCCTGGATGAGCACCATGGCACCCGGTGCTTCGTAGACCTCGCGGGACTTAATGCCCACCAACCGGTCCTCCACCATGTCCAAGCGGCCGATGCCCTGGGCACCAGCACGGCGGTTGACCTCTTCGATGACCTGCAGCGGGGTCAACTTCTTGCCATCGACGGCAACCGGAACACCCTTCTCAAAGGAAATGATGATCTCATCCGGAGCATTGCCCAGGCCCGGGTCTTCCGTATATGCGTAGAGATCCTTTGTCGGTGGGTTCCACAGATCCTCCAGGAAGCCGGTTTCTACCGCACGGCCCCACAGGTTCTGGTCGATGGAAAATGGCGAGGCCGCCGATTGCTCAATGGGCAGGTTAATCTCTTCGGCAAAATCGATGGCCTTATCGCGGGTCCATGCATAATCACGCGCTGGGGCGACGATCTCTAGCGATGGATCCTGGGCGCGGAAGGACACCTCAAAACGCACCTGGTCATTGCCCTTACCGGTGCAACCGTGAGAAACGTGCGTTCCGCCGTGCTCCTGCGCGGCCTTTACGAGGTGCTTGGTAATAAGCGGACGGGAAATGGCAGATACCAGCGGGTACTGCTTCATGTACATGCCATTCGCCTTAATGGTGGGCACGCAGTATTGCTCCGCAAACTCATCTTTGGCGTCGATAACGATGGATTCCACCGCACCGCAATCGAGCGCACGCTGGCGTACGGACTCCATATCCTCGCCGTCCTGACCCAAGTCGAGGGAAACGGCAACGACATCGCCGCCGGTCATCTTTGCCAGGTATGGAATGGCTACCGAGGTATCGAGGCCACCGGAATAGGCCAAGACTACGCGTGCAGACATGCTAAGACTCCTTAATTAATTGAAAACAATTCGGTTAGTTAAATAATATACGAGCGGGTGTGAGAATGCCACAATTTATTAAATCCTCTGCGAGGTCAGCGTCTCCGCCAATTCTGCGCCGGTAACTCCCTCGCGCGCCAGCACAAAGATGGTGTCATCACCAGCGATGCACCCCACCACGTCATGCAGACCCACTCGGTCGATAAAGCTGGCGAGGTATTGCGCCGCGCCCGCTGGTGTGCGCAGCATCGCAATATTCATCGAGGAATCGTGGGAGACCACCAATTCATCCAACATGCGCCGCAGCTTCTCGCGCGGACCGCCCACCTGGTCTTCGAATTGCTCCAGCTCGCCGGCGACCATATAGTACGAGCGCCCGCCATCTCGCTTGACCTTTTTTGCTCCCAGCTCATCAAGATCTCGCGAGAGCGTGGCCTGCGTAATGTCGATGCCTTCTGCCAACAAGAGCTCCGATAATTGGACCTGGCTCGTGACGCGGTTGCGGTCCAGGATTTCCAAAATCTTTGCCTGCCGGGCAGTACGAGTGCTCGGGGTACTCATGGCTAGCTATTCTCCTTATTGATATCGAGCAACCACACCAGCAATGCCTTTTGGGCATGCAGGCGGTTTTCTGCTTCATCAAATACCCGGGACTGCGGTCCATCGATAACCTCTGTGGTCACCTCGTTTCCACGATAGGCCGGCAGGCAGTGCAAGAAAATCGCGTCCTTCTTTGCCTTTGCCATCACGTCTTTAGAGACCTGATACGGCAAGAACGGGGTGCGCCTGTCCTGCCCATCGTTTTCCTGTCCCATAGATACCCAGGTATCCGTTATTACCACATCAGCGCCGGACACTTCTTCCACATCATCGGTCACCGTCACATTGCCGCGCTGCCGTGCGCGCTCGACAAATTCGGGACGCGGTTGGAACCCTTCCGGTGAAACGATGGAAATATCCATGCCTGCGGTAGCAAAGCCAATCATATAAGAATTGGCCATATTATTATTGCCGTCCCCCAGATAAACCGCCTTGCGGCCTGTAAGGTCACCTAGGTTTTCCCGGCAGGTCAGGAGATCGGCCAGGATTTGGCAAGGATGCAGGTCATCAGAAAGCGCATTGACCAGCGGAGCCGTCGAAGTCTCCGCCATCTGCTCCAGGTTGTCGTGGGCATAAGTGCGCCAGACAATGGCCTCCACGTAGCGGGACAAGACCGCACCCGTATCCTGATAGGACTCGCCCTTACTCATATGAGTGCCAGAAGAATCAACGGTAATGGCGCTGCCGCCCATGTGCGCAATTCCGGTTTCAAAGGAAAAGCGGGTACGTGTAGATGTCTTATCAAAAAGGACGGCTACCGTCTTTGGCCCCTCCAACGGGCGCCGCGCGAACGGGTCGGCCTTGAGCTGGACCGCCAAATCGAGGACTTCCTTTTGTTCCTCTGGGCTCAGGTCATCATCGGCTAAAAAATGGCGCAAGTTCATACTAATTCCTCCACAACGGTGCGTAATTTTTCCAGGGCAGCATCGATTTCCTGCTGCGATATGATCAGCGGCGGGGTAAGGCGCAGGACGTTCTCGCTCGGGGCGTTGAGAATAATTCCCTGCGCGAATCCGCGCTTGACGGCCTCGCGAGCAACCGGTGCATTTAATACAACTCCGAGCATGAGACCGCGCCCGCGCACCTCGCTGACCCCGGGAATCTCCTTGACTTGCTGCGCCAAGTACTCGCCTTTGGCGGAGACCTCATTCAAGAACTCCTGATCCAGGGCATCGAGTACAACATTGGCCGCCGCACACGCCACGGGGTTTCCGCCAAAGGTGGTCCCGTGGGAACCTGGCTGGAATAAGTCCTTGGCGCGCCCACGGGTGATGGTGGCGCCGATGGGCAGTCCGGCACCCAACCCCTTGGCCATGGTGATGACATCGGGGGAAATTCCATCAAACTCGTGGGCAAAGAACTGCCCCGTGCGCCCAGCCCCGGCTTGGACCTCATCGACGATGAGCAAAATGCCGTGCTCATCGCATAACTCAGAAACGGCCCGCATAAAACCGGCAGGAGCAGGAATGACTCCGGTCTCGCCCTGAATGGGCTCGAAGATGATGGCGGCGGTATCCGCGGCGTCTTGCTCCACCAACTGGCGCAGGTAATCGATATCGCCGTAGGGGTAAAATTCCACGCCACTAGGCAGTGGGCGGAATGCCTTTTGCTTATCAGGCTGCCCAGTCATGGCCAAAGAGCCCATCGTGCGGCCGTGAAAACCATGGTGCGCAGCAAGGATGCGCCGCCTACCGGTCAGCCGCGCGAGCTTGAATGCGGCCTCGTTTGCCTCCGATCCGGAGTTGCAGAAAAATACGCGCGCCTCACTATCGCCCACCCGTTCAATCAGCTTTGCCCCAGCGTCTAGCACGGGTTGGGTGGCAAAAAGATTGGAGGTATGCACAAGGGTGCGGCTTTGCTTGGCAACAGCATCCGCTACCTCCGCATTGCCATAACCCAAGGAAGTAACGGCGATACCGGCCAGCAGGTCAATGTAGGTTTTCCCGTTTTCATCAGTAAGGGTGGCGCCCTCCCCGGACACCAAGCCGAGTGGTGGCTGGCCATAGGTATTGGCCAGCGTTTCTGACCACCGGCCGGTTAATGTTTCTTGCGCGTTCATGCGATATCGTCCTTCCTGAACACTGTGCCTTCGGGATAATCGTGCTTTTCGTAATCATCGGGCAGGACCATCGTTCCAATGCCGCCCGGGGTTAAAAGCTCAAGGAGCACGGAATGGCCTATTCGGCCGTCGATGACGTGCGCCGCGGAAACCCCGCCCTGCACGGCGTTGAGGCAGGATTCCATCTTGGGGATCATTCCGGAGCTCAGGCCGGGAAGCAGTCCGGTCAGTTCATCGCTTTCGATTTTGGAGACTAGGGAATCCTTATTCGGCCAGTCGGTATAAAGGCCTTCCACGTTGGTCAAAATGACCAGGCGTTCTGCTCCCAGTGCGCTCGCTAGCGCACCCGCGGCGCTATCGGCGTTGATGTTATACACCTCGCCATCAGATCCTGGCGCGATGGTAGAGACCACCGGGATGCGGCCGGCCTCGATGATGTCATTAACGGCTGCCGGATTGACCTCCACGATATCGCCCACCATGCCGATATCGGTTGCCTCTCCTTCTACCTCCACAAAGCGCTTGGTAGCGCGGAAAAGCCCAGCGTCTTCGCCACTTGTGCCCACGGCGTAGGGCCCGTGCGAGTTAATGAGGTTCACCAGACCGCGGCCGACTTGGCCAAAAAGGACCATGCGTACCACGTCCATGATTTCGGGCGAGGTGACGCGGAAACCGCCCTTAAACTCGCCTTCTATGCCGAGCTTCTCCAGCATGGAATTGATCTGCGGTCCGCCGCCGTGGACGACAACGGGCTTTGCCCCAATGGTGCGCAGAAACACCATATCCGCAGCAAAGGCTTCCTTGAGCTCCTCATCCACCATGGCGTTGCCGCCATACTTGACGACGACGATTTTATCGCGGAAGTGCTGCAGCCACGGCAAGGCTTCAGCCAGCACCGTAGCGCGTTCTTGATTATTTAATCCGGGAAACATTTCTCCTCCTAGGAGCTATACGCCGAGTTAATCTCAACGTAGGAGTAGGACAAGTCCGTGGTGCGGACGAACGCTGTACCCTCACCGCCGGTGCCGAGATCCACGCGGACATCAATATCCGCCCCGCTCAAGTCCACATCGCGGGCTCCGGACGCGCCCGTCGAGTGCACGCATACCGGCTGGTCATTGAAGTAGACGGAGATATTGTCTGGGTCCATGTCCGCATCCGCCATGCCGACGGCGGCCAATACCCTGCCCCAGTTGGGATCGGAGCCAAACATGGCGCACTTAAATAAATTGTCCCGACCCAGGGTGCGAGCGGCATTGAGCGCTTGCTCATCAGATCCCGTGCCTTCGACGGTGATCTTTACGCGCTTTGTCACTCCCTCAGCATCGGCTTGGAGCTGATCCGCAATATCCGCGCAGACCTCTAGGATTGCCTGGTCCAACTCTTCTGAGCTGGGCTGCACGCCGGAGGCCCCGGAAGCCATGACAATCACGGTGTCATTGGTAGAGGTCGAACCGTCCACGTCCAACGTATTAAACGTCTGTGCGCAGGCCTTCTCCAGCGAGCTTTGCAGGATAGCTGCGTCAGCGACGGCATCGGTAGTAATGCAGACCAACATCGTGGCTAGCGACGGCGCCATCATGCCAACGCCCTTGCCCATAGCGCCCACGGACCAACCATCGCCAGCACAAGCGGATTCCTTAGGAACGGTATCCGTGGTCATAATGGCAGTGGCGGCGTCTTTGCCGTGCTGAGGGGTAGTACCCACGTGGTTCACAACCTCCGCGATGCCCGCAAGCGCATTGTCCATGGGCAGCGGCTCACCGATGAGCCCGGTAGAACAGATGGCAATATCCTTCACAGCGATTAACGTGCCATGAGAAACGGCATCGACCATTGTGCGTGCATCGACATCGCCTTGCGCGCCATTGCACGCATTGGCATTGCCGGAGTTGATGACTACGGCACGCAACTGGCCATCCGCTACCGCCTCGCGGGAGACCTTAACGGGGGACGCCACCACGCGGTTGCGCGTGAACACTGCCGCTGCGTCCGAGCGCGGGCCTTCATTGATAATCAATGCCAAGTCCGACTTGCCGGAGGGCTTGATTCCGGCCTTTACCGCGCCGGCGCTAAATCCGGCGGGTCCGGTGATTCCTAGTGTAGTCATCATATTCTCCTCTTCTTAATGCGCAGCCCTACGGGGCGACTGCGGCTTGGGGCAATCCCAAAGTTTCTGTCCATCCCAATGCAAGGTTCATGCATTGCACGGCGGCACCGGCGGTACCCTTGCATAAATTGTCGAGCGCCGCGGTGATGATGAGGCGGTGGGAATTGTCATCGACGTGGATTTGGATATGCACCATGTTCGTACCCACCACGTTCTGGGTTTCCGGTTGCTGGCCTTCTGGCAGCACGAGGCAGAAGGGCTCATCAGCATAGAATTCCTCGAATGCGGTGCGCACCTGCTGCTTGCCGATGCCCCCTTTTAACTCCGCCGTAATCGTCGCCAGAATCCCACGGGTCATGGGTGCCAGCACTGGGGTGAAACTCACGGAAACCTCATCGTGGGAAAACGGTTGCAGGTTCTGCACGATTTCCGGGGTATGCCGGTGAGTGCCGCCTGGTTTATATGCCTTAACGTTTCCCATGGTCTCCGCGCCCAATTGCGCGACGGATGCCTTCTTTCCCGCTCCGGAGACGCCGGTAATAGCGATCACGGACAGGGCGGGCTCAACGAGCTCGCGGGCAATGGCGGGCAACGCCCCCAAGGTAATGGCCGTGGGGAAACAACCAGGCACGGCTACCCGGTTTGTACCTTTGAGGTTCGACCTATTATCAGGGATCTCCGGGATGCCGTACGGCCACTGCCCCGCATAATTCCCGCCGTAATAGGCAGCCCAATCACTCTCCTTGCGGAGCCGAAAGTCAGCGGCGCAATCGATGATGGTGACCTCACCGCCCAATTGCTCCGCCAGCCGCGCCGAGTGTCCGTGCGGCAAGCCCAAGAAGACGACGTCATGTCCCGCAAGTTCCTCGGGCGTGGTGTCAGCAATGACGCGATCCGCCAGCTGCGGGAGGTGCGGCATAATTTCTGCGACGCGCTGGCCCACTTGGGAATTTCCCGTCAAGGCACCAATGCGCAGGTCACCGGAGTGATAGGCAGGGTGGGATAGCAGCAGGCGCAGTATCTCTCCGCCGGCGTACCCTGTGGCCCCTGCCACTGCTACTGAAATCGTCATACGAGAAACTATAGCAAGAAATACGCTCCACTGTATGTTATTCAGTGAACTGAATTACTTTTCGCAGCTCATAGGGCATGAAAATAATTAAAAATCTGCATGAAAAAGCAGAACGGCGAAGACCCAAGACCCGAGTGGCTTATGTGCCACCAAAGTCTGGTTCTTCGCCATTTAATGCAAAAGGCTAGGCTTCTGGCCCGTCCTATGCTCGCATTTCTGCACCGAAGCGCTGCTTGGCCAATTCGGCTGCCGTCGTGCGGTGCTCGTTGACCTCTTCATCGGTCAAGGTACGGTCCGCAGCGCGGAATTGCAGCTGGAAGGCCAAGGACTTCTTGCCCTCACCCAATTGCTCACCGCGGAAGATATCAAACAGGTCGACCGACTCGATGAGGTCTCCTGCGCCCTCTTCCACCGTTGCGCGCACCTTTTCCGCTGGAATATCTTCATCCACCACCAGCGCGATGTCCTGGTGCAAGGCTGGGAATGCCGACAATACCGGCGCTGGGAAGCGCTCGGTCAGCGGCAGCGCGGTGATATCAAGCTCCATCGCGCACGTGCGCGGTGGCAGGTTGAGGGCTTCGAGCACCTGCGGATGCAATTCACCGGCATAGCCCACGATGTCATCTGTTCCTGCCACCTTGATGGCGGCGCACCGGCCTGGGTGCCATGGCAGGTGGTCCGCGGCTTCAACCTCGATATCCAGGCCAGCGGCGCGGGCCACCAAACGCGCGGATTCAATCGCGTCCGCGTAAGTGTAATCGCGGCCTTCGCCCCACGGGCCCTCGTGCTCCATCTTGCCGGTTGCAACGGTTGCCACGTGCAAGGGCTGTTCAGGAAGCGTGCGCAGGAGTTCTTCTACCACTTCATCACCAGGACGCTGTGCAACAGACGGCATGGGCGAAGATTCTGCGCGCTTGAAGGCCACCTGCTGCAAGCCATAGAGCGCCAGATCTTTGCGGCCGCGAGCAACATTGCGGCCCAAGGCCTCAAGCGTTGCGGGAAGCAAGGTCGTGGCCAAGATGGCTTTGTCAGATTCCAAGGGATTCTGCACGGCGACGGTATTGCGGCGGGCATCGTCAGCCGCAAGGCCCCACACATCAAAGGTGTCGTTTGCGATAAACGGCGTGGGCAAAACCTCTGCATAGCCGGCATAAGCCAAACCGTGGCCGATGGCGCGGCGGCGTTTTTGCGCTGGGGTCAAACCGCGACCGCCTGCCGGGGTGGGCAGAACGGTGGGGATATCTTCCAGGCCTTCCAGGCGCAGGACCTCCTCGATGAGGTCAACATCCATGGAAATATCGGTCCGCCACGTCGCGGGCGTGACCTGCAGAACCGAATCCGAACCTTCCTCGACCGTGCAGCCCACCTCTTTAAGGCGAGAGATAACGGTCTCGCGGGAGTATTCGACGCCGGCGTATTCACTCGGCTTTTCCGCACGCAAGCGAATGGCTTGGGGCTCGGCTACCTCTCCGACGAGGGTACGTCCCTTTTCCACCGTTCCGCCCGCGATGGAGTGCAACAATGCACACGCAATGTCGAGGGCCACCTCAACGATGGCTGGATCGACGCCACGCTCAAATCGGCGGGATGCCTCAGAGGAAAGCTTGTGGCGGCGAGAGGTACGGGCGACGGTAATGGGATCCCAGATAGCGGATTCGAAGTAGACATCCGTGGTCTGATCAGAAATCTCTGAGTGCGTGCCGCCCATAACACCGGCCAAAGATTGGATGCCGTTGTCATCGCAGATGACCACGTCCTCACCAGAGAGCTCGCGCGTGACGTGATCAAGGGTCTCAAACCTCTCGCCCTCTTGTGCATTGCGCACCGTGAGATCGCCCGCGACTTCATTGGCATCAAAGGCATGCATCGGGGTGCCCAAAAGCAACATGACGTAGTTGGTCACGTCCGTTGCCACATTGACGCTGCGCTGGCCGCACAGCATGAGCTCGCGCTCCATCCAAAATGGGGTGCGCGCTTGCGGATCGATGCCGGTTACCTTGCGCACGCCAAATCGCTGCGCCTTGGTTTCCTCGCGCAGATCGATGTTGAGAAGTGAACCTTCGACTTCTGGCACAGCAGAGGTATCGATTCCGGCTACTGCAGGGTCATCGGCGACGTCCTTAAACTTCAGATCAAAAGAGGAAGCAATTTCGCGGCTGAGGCCACGCGCAGATAATGCGTAGCCGCGGTCTGGGGTGATATTGACATCAAAATCGGTATCGGACAGGCCGATAGCTGGACGGGCATCTTCACCCACCATGTCCGCGACTTCCTCACCAAGCACGATGATTCCGTTTGCCTGCGCGCCCAGCCCCAGCTCAGCAGCGGAGCACATCATGCCGTTGGAGATATGATCATAGGTTTCGCGCGCAGCGATTTTGAAGCCACCGGGCAGCTCTGCTCCCGGCAAAGAGACAACTACGTAATCGTGCAGGCGGAAATTGCGGGCACCACAGATAATGCCTTGTAGCTCACCGGTGCCATTGGCCTGGCCGACGTTGACCTGGCAATACCGAATGGGCTTTTTGAACTGCGTGAGCTCCTCGATTTCTACGACCTGGCCAATGACCAACGGGCCAGTGGTCTCAGGGATCGGCTCATATCCTTCGGTTTCAAAGCCCACACGGACGAAACCAGAATCCATATCGGCAGCAGACACGCTCCAATTCGGATTGGAAGCACCAAGGATACGGGTAACCCAGTCTTGGGAAATAAGCATGCTGTATCTATCCTTTCTGGGTTTTAAGCCTGTACGCCAAACGGCAGGGTGAAGCGGACATCGCCTTCGACCATGTCGCGCATATCGGTCAGTCCATTGCGGAATTGCAGGGTGCGCTCAAGGCCCATCCCGAACGCAAATCCCGTATATTCTTCCGGATCAACACCTACCGCACGCAGCACGTTGGGGTTGACCATTCCGCACCCGCCCCATTCAATCCAGCCGGCGCCGCCCTTTTTATTGGGGAACCAGACATCTACCTCGGCAGAAGGCTCCGTAAATGGGAAGTAATTAACGCGCATGCGCGTAGTGGTCTCGGGGCCGAAGAGCACCTTGGCTAGGTGCTCGAGCGTTCCGCGCAGGTGAGCCATGGTAAGCCCCTTATCCACGGCAAGGCCCTCCACCTGGTGGAAGACTGGGGTGTGAGTAGCATCCAGCTCGTCCGTGCGGAAAACGCGCCCCGGGCAGGCGATGTACAGGGGCACGTCGCGCTCGAGCATCGTGCGCACCTGCACCGGCGAGGTATGCGTGCGCAATACCTGTTTGGAGCCTTCCTTGCCCACATGGAACGTATCCTGCAGGGTGCGCGCGGGGTGATCGGGCTTGAAATTCAGGGCGTCGAAGTTAAAGTACTCTGCTTCAATCTCTGGGCCATCAGCGATCTCCCACCCCATACCAACGAAGATATCGGCAATACGCTCCGATAATGAGGTAATCGGGTGCAGCGCACCCGTCTGCGAACGGGTCGTGGGAATGGTCACGTCAACAGTTTCGGCCTTCAGCTGGGCCTCGCGAGCCTGCTGCTCCAATTCCTCCTTGACCTGCGCAAAACGCTTCTCCATCTTGCCTCGGGCCATGTTTACGGCCTTGCCGGCGGCTTTACGTTGATCCTTGGGGATTTGTCCAAGAGACTGGCGGGCTTGCGGGATATATCCGTTATCACCCAGGTGCTCGCGGCGGGCAGCGGTGAGATCCTCTAGCGTCTCTGCTGCTTCGAAGGCTGCGATAGCCTTATCGGCCGCGGCCCCCAGGGCCTGTTCGGTCAATTCGATCTGCGGTGTATCGGACACGTACTTCGTACCTTCTTCTCGCGCGAAAACTAACGCGTGCAATCTTACTCTGTCATTAGGACACGGACAGCCCCAGGGACCCCCTTTTCATTCGCTACCGCGGAGCTACGCGATTGCGGCCTAGTTCTGGTCCTGCGCCTTGGCGGATTCGTACAAGCAGATGCTGGCCGCGGTGGCAAGGTTGAGTGACTCCGCGCGCCCCCGCAGTGGGATGCGTACCCGCATATCGGCCTCTTCAAGCAGCTCGCCCAGCCCGTGGGCCTCATTGCCGAAGAGCCAGGCGGTGGGTTGGGAGAGGTCGGCATCGGCAAGCTCTACTTCCCCATCCGCGGCTGTGGCGACGATTTGCATGCCAGACTTGCGCAGCTGCCCCAATACGTCCTTGATATTTGGATCGCGCGCGACGGGGACGTGGAATAAGGAGCCGGCTGAAGCGCGGGCAACCTTGCTGCCTAGGGGATCCACGGTCTCGCCCGCGAAAATCACGCCATCGGCGCCCATCGCATCCGAAGTCCGAATCAACGTCCCCGCGTTTCCGGGCTCAGAGGTAAGAACCGGTACCGAAATCAACTTCGGCTTCCCGTTGAGGATCTTTCCCGCAGACCACAAGACGGAGGAACTGCACAGAGCGAAAATTCCCGTCGTCGTCGCGGTATCGGCCAGGTGCTTGGCGGCCTTGTCCGTAATGGGGTGGACGTAGACATTCATATACCCACAGGCCGTAACGATGTCCGCAAAGCGCTCGGCAGCCTTCTCCGTCACGAATACGTCCGTCGCCGCACCCGTAGACACCGCAGCATCCACCGCATTTTCGCCCTCGATAATGAACTGCTTGGCCTTCTTACGATTAGCAGCCCGGTGCAATTTCGCCGCGTTGACGATGCGCGGAGTGCGTTCAGTAAAGGCGGAGTCAAAGTCTAAATTCATAGGCCCTACCCTACCTTGAGCGCTGAACTGCTCGTTTCACGCCTCAGACATGACAAAGCCCTGCCAGAAATCCGGCAGGGCCATGGCAAAAAATTACTTCTTTAACGGGACTCCGCGTGCGTCCTTGTCGTAATCGCCCACGCCAAGGAGAATCATGAAGAACTCAATGAACACCCAGATTCCTAAAACGGTCCAGAAAAGGAAGCCCAATAGGAACCAGAAGGTAAACCAGCCAAGAATATTCAGCGACAACTGCACGACCCCATAAGTTGTGCGGCCAGTGTAGAAGTTATGCGCGCCGACACTGCCCAAGAAGAAGCACAGAAGCAACGCAGCTACCCAGGACTTTTGGTTACCTGCCGCCGCATATTGTTGCTGAGGATAGCCCTGCTGCGGATAGCCCTGCTGCGGATAGCCACCAGAGTGGAATTCCTGGGAGTAATACGGCCGATCCTGGCCAGGAAATTGACTCGAATAAGGGTTGCCTTCTGGTTGCTCGCGGTTATATGGGCTCGTCATGGCGCGGAGTTCTCCTTGCAAATGCTGGGTTTATAGCCCCATTAATTTAGCACACACATCGGACAGGTTATTAGCAGGCTTGAGGCAGTGAGATAGCACAGAACCCACCCCTCACCGTGTCGAGCGGTGTGGAGTGGGCAATCAGCTATGTAGCTGGAGAGGCTTACGCAGCCTTCGGTGCGTTGACGTCCTCAGGCAGGGCGGCCTTAGCGGTCTCGCACAGTGCGGAGAAAGCCTCGAAGTCGTTGACGGCAAGCTCGGCGAGGATCTTGCGGTCTACCTCGATCTCAGCCAAGCGCAGGCCGTGGATGAGGCGGTTGTAAGTGATGTCGTTCATGCGGGCAGCAGCGTTGATGCGCTGGATCCACAGCTTGCGGAACTCGGACTTACGCGCGCGACGATCGCGGTAAGCGTAAGTCATAGAGTGCAGCCACTGCTCCTTAGCCTTACGGTACAGGCGGGAACGCTGACCACGGTAGCCCTTGGCGGACTTCAGGATCGCGCGACGCTTCTTCTTTGCGTTAACTGAGCGCTTTACTCGTGCCACAGTAATACTTCCTTAAATTCTGGTTGAGATGGTGGATGTGGGTTGATTGGGCGCTATTAAGCGCGACCGAGCAGGCGCTTGACGCGCTTGGTGTCTGCCTGGGAGACGGACTCGGTGCCCTTGAGGCGACGGGTACGCTTGGAAGGCTTGCCCTCCAGCAAGTGGCGACGGTTTGCCTGCTCGCGGCGCAGCTTGCCGGAACCGGTCACCTTGATGCGCTTTGCGGTGCCCTTGTGGGTCTTCTGCTTCATGAGTATTAAGTCCTTAAATCCTACGTGGAATACGGTTTACTTTTTGCCCTTACGAACCGGACCCAAAACCATGGTCATATTGCGACCATCCTGCTTGGGGCGGGACTCAACTACGCCAACCTCGGCGACGTCATCGGCCAACCGCTCCAAAAGCCGGAAACCCAGCTCCGGTCGCGATTGCTCACGGCCGCGGAACATGATGGTCACCTTGACCTTGGATCCCTTTTCCAGGAAGCGAACTACGTTACTCTTCTTGGTCTCATAATCGTGATCGTCGATCTTCGGACGGAACTTCTGTTCCTTCACCACGGTCTGCTGCTGGTTCTTACGAGATTCGCGAGCCTTCTGGGCTTGCTCATACTTGAACTTGCCGTAGTCCATGATTTTGGCAACTGGGGGCTTAGCCTTAGGAGCTACCTCGACCAAATCCAGGTCAGCTTCATAGGCAAGCTTGCGGGCATCATCGGTACGGACGATACCCACCTGTTCACCACCGGGGCCGACAAGACGGACCTCGGGTACTCGGATACGCTCATTAATGCGAGCTTCAGCGCTGATTGTGGTTCTCCTCGATTAGGGGGTTATGGGTAATGAGTTCACCTACCGTGGCCCACAAACGAATTTAACCCGGTCTGCCATAGACAGCCGGGAGATCTCACAGAGCCAGACACGAATGCCTGGTTACCTTTACCGTTATCCAACGAACCTGAAGTTCGCGGCATCGGGTGGGAGAATCTCCGCTTGTGACCCAGGTTCCTAGAAAAGGTACCTTGGGCGGTAGTGGATACGACACTAGCAGCCGCTACCGCCTAAGGCAAACCGCAGGAAACTAGGCCTCCTTGCAGGTGGAATCGGGCTCTAATTTTTCATCCGCGATAGCTTTGTCGATGGCCTTGAGGACGTCATCGGCAAGATCATCAATCGCGGCGGAACCATTCTCATAGTCCTCGCCCTCAACGATCACGCTTAGGGCTACCCCTACCCTTTTGCCGTCCTTTTCATGCACGCCGAATTGCCGGAAGGTGTAGTCATCGCTATTTTCATCCAGCCCCCAGCCGCTTTTGGCCCGGGTGCTTGTGTGTTTGGAGAGGCCAACGTTTTGCCATTCCACGATGTCATTTAATACTTCATGGACGTATTCGGCTTCCTTAATGCAGGGCAATTGCGCACCGAAATTTGCCTGCTCCTGCAATGGCCAGGTGGCATACCCGAAAGAACCTTCCTCGATGGAGGCTTTCGAGCCGTGCTCGCGCAAGAGCTTTTCCACCGCCTCTGAGGCCTCGCCTTCCTCCCACTGCACCTGCGACCACAATGCGTAGGCGGCGTCGTTGTCGGATTCCTTGATGGCCAAATCCACCAAGGATGGATCGGCACCGTCCTGCAGCGCCGTAATGGCGATGGGCACTTTGATGGTGGACCATGCTGGGCCTTCGCCCTTGTCTCCCGCGGAGATTTTTTGGTTACCGGCGGCGATGGCCACGCCAACCTTGGCATCGTAGTCCTTGGACACTGCCTCAACTGCGCGGTCTAGATCTTTGGCGATTGCGGCATCGGCATTATCGCTAGCGCTTGCCGATGCCCCTTCCCCCGCCGTATCCGGCGCCTGCTCAGGCGACGAGCACGCCGACACGGCAGCAAGCGATACCGTGGCCAGTATCGCTCCTAATCTCTGCCGCAGGTTCATTCCTCACAGACTAGTCCATGATTTAAAAAGAGGACAATTTTTCACAGAAACTATCGCCCTTATTTTTAAGGCAGCATTTCCTTGAGGTAGCCGCCGGTATAGGAACCTTCCACTTGTGCAACCTTTTCCGGAGTACCCTGCGCGACCACGGTGCCGCCGCCGGCACCGCCTTCGGGCCCCATATCCACAATCCAGTCCGCTGCCTTGATGACATCGAGGTTGTGCTCAATGATGAGCACGGAATTGCCCTTATCTACCAAGCCTTGGATAACCAGCATCAACCGGCGAATATCTTCAAAGTGCAGACCAGTCGTCGGCTCATCCAAGATATAGATGGTGCGGCCATTGGTGCGCTTTTGCAGCTCCGAGGCAAGCTTCACGCGCTGGGCCTCGCCGCCGGACAACGTGGTGGCGGCTTGGCCGAGGCGGACGTAGCCTAGGCCAACATCGACAAGCGTGGCCAAGTAACGGTGGATGGAGGTGATGGGCTCAAAGAAGTCCGCGGCCTCAGAAATCGGCATGTCCAGCACTTCCGCGATGTTTTTGCCCTTGTAGTGGACCTCCAGGGTCTCGCGGTTATAGCGCGCGCCCTCGCAGACCTCACACGGGACATAAACATCCGGCAAGAAATTCATCTCAATCTTGATGGTGCCATCGCCCTGGCAGGCCTCGCAGCGCCCGCCTTTGACGTTGAAGGAAAAACGGCCGGCCTTGTAGCCGCGCACCTTTGCTTCTTGGGTCTCCGCAAAAAGGTTGCGAATCTTATCAAAGACGCCGGTATAGGTAGCCGGGTTGGACCGCGGGGTGCGGCCAATCGGGCTCTGATCCACCTGCACCAATTTATCCAGGTGCTCAATGCCCTCCACGCGCTTGGCGCGCCCAGGAACCTGCCGGGCGCGGTTCAAGTTATTGGCCAAGGTCTTGGCCAGGATTTCATTGACCACGGTGGACTTGCCGGAGCCGGATACACCGGTAATGCACACCAGCACGCCGAGCGGAATCTCAACGTTGATTCCCTTGAGGTTATTTTCCCGGGCACCAACCACCTTCAGGGTGCGGTCCTTATCGATCTCGCGGCGGTGATCCGGAACGGCCAGGACCTTGGAACCGGATAGGTACTGCCCCGTTAAGGACTCCTTTACCTGCTCCACGCCGGCGGGCTCGCCTTGGTAGACCACTTCACCGCCGTATTCGCCGGCGCGCGGGCCGACATCCACGAGCCAATCGGACGAGCGAATGGTGTCCTCATCGTGTTCGACCACGATGAGCGTATTGCCGATATCGCGCAGGCGCTGCAAGGTCGAAATCAGGCGGTGATTATCGCGCTGGTGCAAACCGATGGACGGCTCATCCAAGACGTACAGTACCCCGGCGAGCCCAGATCCAATCTGCGTGGCCAGGCGGATGCGCTGGGCCTCGCCGCCAGACAGGGTCGAGGCGCCGCGATCCAGGGTGAGGTAGTTAAGGCCCACATCCAATAAGAAGCGCAGGCGGGCTTGGGTCTCCTTCAACACCGCCCCGGCGATGATTTCCTCGCGGTGTCCTAAGACCAGCGAATCCAAGAATTCCGAGGCATCTTCGATGGACAGGGCGCTCAGCCCCGCGATGGACTGTTCGCCATGCGTGGTCGACGCCAGGCGCACGGCGAGGATTTCCGGCTTCAGGCGCGTTCCCTTACACGTGCTACACGGCACCCGGCGGGTGTATTGCAGCAGCCGATCCTTTTGGGACTGCGAATCCGTCGTATCCAATTTGCGGTGCAAGAATCCGACGGCACCCTCAAAGGGCGCGGTCCAATTGCGCTGGCGGCCATAGCGGTTCTTATAGCGCACCCGCACCTCGGTTTCGGTGCCGTAAATCAACGCATCGCGCTGCTCCTTGGTCAGCTCGCTGACGGGGGTCTGCGGGTCAAAGCCCAGGGCCTTGCCCAAACCTTCCACGAGTTTGACGAAGTACCGGGAGTTCGGGCTGGAATGCCACGGCTGCACGGCATCGACGGCCGGGGCGTCCGGATCCGGGATGAGCAGATCTACGTCCACTTCGAGCTTCGTGCCCAAGCCATCGCAGACCGGGCAGGAACCAAAGGGCGCGTTAAAGGAAAACGCGCGCGGTTCGTATTCCTCGATGGTAAGGGTATGGCCATTGGGGCAGGCCGCCTTCTCGGAATAGGTATGCGTGAGTTCTTCTTTATCAACGAACTCGATGGTGACGAGGCCATCGGCAAGCCGCAAAGCCGTCTCCACGGAATCGGTCAGGCGCTGCTTCTGCGATGCCTTAACCTGCAGCCGGTCCACCACCACCTCGATGGTGTGCTTAACCTGCTTCTTCAACTTCGGCGGATCGCTTAATTGATGGGTCTCACCATCCACGCGCACGCGGGAGTAACCCTGCGCTGAAAGATCTTGGAAGAGGTCAACAAATTCACCTTTGCGCTTGCGCGCTACCGGGGCAAGCACCTGGAATTTCAGCTTTTCTTCCTGCTCCAGTACGGCATCAACGATCTGCTGCGGCGTCTGGCGCTCGATGACGGCATCGCACTTGGGGCAGTGCGGGGTGCCGGCGCGCGAGAAGAGCAAGCGGAGGTAATCGTAAATCTCCGTAATCGTGCCCACGGTCGAGCGCGGGTTGTGGTTGGTGGATTTCTGATCGATGGACACCGCCGGCGAAAGGCCGCCGATGTATTCCACGTTGGGTTTATCCATTTGGCCCAAAAACATCCGGGCATAGGAGCTCAACGATTCCACGTAGCGGCGTTGGCCCTCCGCGAAGATGGTATCGAAGGCCAGCGAGGACTTACCAGAGCCCGAAAGCCCAGTAAAAACCACCATTTTATCGCGCGGGATATCGATATCCACGCCCTTGAGATTGTGTTCCCGTGCGCCTCGCACAATCAATCGTTCTGCCACTGCGCTCCAGCCTCCACATCATAGATTTTAATCTCCCCTTGAATGTACCCGTAGGCTGGGACGTATGACTAACGAGCTACATCTTCACCAGATCTCCGTTTCGGAGATGGACAATAACTGCTACCTGCTCACTGCCGGCGACCAAGGCTTGCTTGTCGATGCCGCCGATGATGCCCCCGCCATCCTCGACATGGCCCGCGAGGCAGGCGTTGACATCACCGCCGTTCTCACCACGCACCGCCACTGGGATCACGTGCGTGCGCTCGGCGAGGTTTTGCAGGCCACCAACGCAAAGCACTACGCCTCCTTCATTGATTCGCCGGCCATTCCAGAAGACGTAGACGTTGAGCTGCGCGAGGGCGATTCCATCGAGTTTGCCGGCATGAAATTGCCCATCATCATCCTGCGCGGCCATACCCCCGGCGGCGTGGCGCTCGTGGCCACCGTTGACGGCGTCACCAACCTGTTTGTGGGAGACTCCGTTTTCCCCGGTGGATTGGGTCGAACGACCTCTGAGGGCGACTTTGTGCGGCTATATAAGGACGTCACCAAGCGCGTCTTCGAGGAGTTCCCAGATAACGCCATCATTCGCCCGGGGCATGGCAAGCCCACCACCTTGGGGGAAGAACGCCCCAAGTTGGGTGATTGGTGGGAGCGCCGGTGGTGATCTAGGCGGCTATTTCAGCGTATAATGGTCAATCACACGATTGGTCTAGAACAACGAGCTAAGGAGCTTAAAGGACTATGATTCGCAAGTTTGCCCGCCCCATGCTGGCATCGGTATTTGTATGGGAAGGTGTAGACGACCTGCGCAATGCCTCGGAGCACACCAAGGAAACCGAAGGCTTCCTCAAGACCCTGCGCAAGTTCGTCCCCTCCGGTTACAAGAACCTCATTCCCAATGATCCGGAGCTAGCTACCCGCGCCCTTGGCGGCGCAAAGATCGGTGCAGGTACCACCTTGGCTCTGGGCAAGGCACCGCGCACCTCCGCAGCCGTGCTGGCTGCCGCTACCGTGCCCAACTTGGTGGGCAAGAATAACTTCTGGGCCGCAGATAATAAGAAGGACAAGGAAGACCGTCGCAACGGCTTCATTACCAATACCGCCCTGCTCGGCGCGCTGTTTATCACCACCCAGGACACCGAGGGCAAGCCGTCCCTGCGCTGGCGCGCACAGAAGGCCGGTGAGCGCACCAATAAGAAGATTCAGCAGGCGCTGCCCACCAAGTCTGAGTCCCAGGAAAAGCGCGAGGAGCTTTCCGCTCGCGCCAGCGAGCTGTCCAATAAGGCCGGCGACTGGTTCAATGAGACCTCCCAGAAGGCTCAGGCCTATGTGGATGACAATAAGGATGATTGGCAGTCCACCGGTCGCGGCCTCCTGGATACCGCCAAGTCCTATGTCGATGACGCCAAGGACTACGTCGATGACAACAAGGATGACTGGCAGGATTCCGGCCGCGACTTCTTGGACAACGCAAAGTCCTTCATCGAGGACTCCGTCGATAGCGCGAAGTCCTACGTTGATGACAACAAGAAGGACTGGCTGAAGTCCGCTGAGTCCAACGCCAAGACCGCCCGCAAGGGTGCCGTCAAGGCCGCGAACAAGGCACAAAAGCGCGCCGATGACGCCGCATCGAAGCTCGACAAGGCAGATTCCAAGCGCGCTGCTAAGAAGGCTTCCAAGCAGGCAGACAAGCTGCAAAAGAAGGCTAATAAGAAGATCGACGCCGCTATCAAGAAGATTGAAAAGCGCGCTAAGTAATTCGCCTTAACCCTCGCACACGGCCCAGCCCTACGCTGGGCCGTTGTTCTTTGTCACGGCAAGGTCTAAACTCGAACCTCCCCTACGCGGCACGCGGATGCGCGCCCACCCATATTTTCGTGTTTCATTCTGAGGAGTCTTGTGAACTCTGCACCGAAGAATTCTCCAGCCACTCATTCTCCCGCTGATGCAACTTCATCTAGCCGCGCGGAAAACGCTGGAATTTCTGCCATCGAAGCCGAGCAGAACTATGTCGATGGCCTTTTTGACCGCCTCGATGACGAGGTAGCCGCGGCAAACGCGCGCCTAAATGAGGTCCAGGCCGAGGTCGATCCAGCGACCCCCGATGCCGATGCCTTAGTGCGCCGCGAAACGGAATACCACGGCCTCCAGGCCAAGTTGGATCGCCTGAACGTGGCGCAAATGGGGCTCGTTTTTGGCCGCATCGATATCGATGCCCCCGGCGATAACCCGACGGAAGAAGGACTCGATCGCCGCTATATCGGCCGCATGGGTTTGGATGCGCGCGAAGAAAACTACCGCACCCTGCTGCTGGATTGGCGCGCGCCCATGGCTCGCCCCTTTTACCTCGCCACTACCGCACAACCTGAAGGCGTACACACTCGCCGCCAGATCCGCATGACCGGGCGCACGGTCACTGATGTCAATGACGAGGCCTTAGATGGCCCAGGTGTGCGCGAGGAAGAAGCAGGCGTGGCGAGCGAGTCCGCCCTGTACTTTGCCATGCAACGCGCCCGCACGGGGCACATGACGTCCATCGTGGAAACCATCCAGCGCGAGCAGGACGAAATCATCCGGGATAATACCCGCGGCGTCATGGTCGTAGAAGGCGGCCCCGGCACCGGTAAAACTGCCGTCGCGCTACACCGCGTTGCCTACCTGCTCTACACCCACCGCGAGCAGCTATCTTCCACCGGTGTACTCATCGTTGGACCCAATACCAACTTTTTGGACTATATTTCCCGCGTGCTGCCCGAGCTCGGCGAGACCGGCGTCGTGCTCTCAACCATCGGTGGGCTATTCCCCGGCATCACTCCCACCCATACCGAGGGGCTTGTGGGCCGCGAAATTAAGGGCAGCGCGGCCATGGCGGAAATCCTGAGCGCCGCCGTCAAGGATTATCAGCAGGTGCCAAGTGAGCCCCGGGACATCACCGTAGATGGCCTGACCCTGACCATCACGCCGTCCATGGTGAAGAGGGCGCGCACCCGCGCTCGCCGCTCACGCAAGCCGCATAATCAGGCGCGCGAGGCGTTCATCGAGCACTTCGTGGAGGATCTCGCCCAAGAGATGGCCACCAAGGTGGGCACAGATCCCCTGGGCGGGGAAAACCTCCTAAGCCGCGCGGATGTGGACCAATTCCACGACGATCTTGCCGTTGATGAGTCCGTGGTGGGATGCATCGATGATTTTTGGCCCGAGCTTGATCCCTCTGAGGTACTCGCCGCGTTATTGTCTTCCCGCGAACGCATTGCCTCGGCTGCCCGTGGCTACGATGAGGAGACCCAGTCTGCCTTGTACCGCGCAGATGGATACGCTTGGACCGATTCCGATGCTGCCCTTTTGGATGAGTTGGCCGTCCTCATCGGGCTGCCCAATCCTGAGGAGAAGAAGGCGGCCAAGGACGCCGAGTGGCGCGAGCAGATCGCGGATGCAGAAGATGCGCTGGATATTCTTTCCTCCTCCGAATCCACCGATAACGATGATGACATGTTCGAGGCGGAGATTCTTTCGGCGCACGACGTGATCGACGCGGAGACCCTGGCGCAGCGTCAAGAGGTACGGGATACGCGCACCACCGCGCAGCGTGCCCGGGAGGATCACACGTGGGCCTTTGGCCACATCATCGTGGACGAAGCGCAGGAACTAACCCCGATGGAATGGCGGATGCTCTTCCGCCGCTGCCCGTCGCGGTGGATGACGCTGGTGGGCGATACCTCGCAGACGGGCTCCCCTGCCGGCGTGGATGACTGGGGCGAGGCCCTAGAGCCGTTCATCGCCCAGCGCTTCCGCCACCACCTCCTTACCGTCAACTACCGCACACCTGAGCCCATTACCGAGCTTGCTAATGGCCTGTTGGCCTCCATCGATCCGGACGCCACCCCGGCCATTGCCATTCGCGATGGCGAGCCGGTGCGCCGGCTTGCCGATGCCGGCTTCACCCCCGGCGTGACCACCGAGGACGATGGCCGCCTGACCGCGGTCATTGACGCCACGAATGCCGAAGCAGTCAAGGGCCTCGAGTTCGACCACGTGATCGTGCTTAACCCGCGCGAGATTGTCGATGTCTCCCCGCAGGGGCTGCAGAACCTGTACGTCTGCATCACCCGGGCCACGCAAACGCTAACCCTAGTGGGAGATACGTCCGGCGTGCTTTAGCCCGCTGGGATCACAAAACCCACCGCGCGAATCCAGAGGTGGACTCGCTGCGGTGGGTAAGGCGAAAGCCGGTCAGGCGAAGGCCTAGATTAATTAACGGTGTGAACAATCATGACGTCACAATCGGACTGACGCGCCACATCCGCTGGCACAGAGCCGAGTAGACGACCGGTCAGGGAATTAATGCCGCGGTTACCAACGATGAGCAGGTCTGCATCATTGTCATTGACAATGGACATCAGGGCTTGCACCGGCGTGCCAGGGCGGACGGCGGTTTCTACCTTGGAAACCCCGTGCTTTTCCGCTTCTTCCTTGCCTGCATGCAGGTTGGCTTCGGCTTTCTCATCACCAAGAATAGTGACGGAATCCTGACGCAAGGTCTTCGAAGCCTGCTCTTGATTCTCGTAGTAAGCACAACCGATGATCAGCGTGGCATCGAATGCAGCGGCAATCTTGGCTGCTCGCTCCACGGCGAGGAGGGAGGACTTGGAACCGTCAGTACCGACAACAATCGTGCTGTAGTCGCTCATGATGACCTTTCTTTGTGGGTGTGTACCCTAACTATTCTAGTGTGCCAACTTGGCGTTACTGCAAGTCTAACAATGAAAAGTGATTAACGTTTTTCACTCGTGTTAACCACCACGACATCCACCTTGGATTTATGGGTAAGTTCCGTTGGCACCGAGCCAAAAACGCGCCCGCGCACGGAATTAACACCGCGGTTGCCCACGACTAGGAGCTCAACGTCGTATTTCTCCGTGACCTCGATTAAGGCGTTGACGGGGTCACCGGGGGTGGTGACCACCTCAATGTTTTCCGCACCTTCGGACTCGGCAATCCGCTGCGCGTTCGTGAGGTAGGTATCGGCCATTTCTTCGCTGACCACCGGTAGCCTGGAGCCCTCACCGCTGGGGGCGCCGAGCATGGAGCCAGAATGGTTATAGGCTGCGGAGACGATGATCAGCTTGGCATCGTATGCCCGCGCCATGGATGCCGCCGAGCGCACGGCGCGCAGGGAAGTTTCGGAGCCATCGGTACCGACGGCGATGGTGTGATACGTAAGCATGATTCTCCTTGCTGGTGAATTACTAGGTCGGCACATTGAACCGGCTTTTAGTCGCCCCCAGTATAGTCAGGACGCCGAACCAATAAGCCTATGGTTGCAGTAGTGCGCACTTTTAGGGGGAGCCTGTTATTGAGACACTGCGAGCGGCGTTAAATTCCGGCTTCCTTTAGGCCGCGCAGCTCCTTCTTCAAATCAGCAATCTCATCGCGCAGCCGGCCGGCTAGCTCGAATTTCAACTCGCGTGCGGCAGCGCCCATCTGTGCCTGCAGGTCATTAATGAGAGCCTCAACCTCATCGGTGGCCATGCTGGACACGTCGCGCTTTTCCACCACCGCCGAAGGATCCGACTCGGCGGCCTCTTCCCCATTATTCTCATAGACTTGGTCCAAGATATCCGCGATCTTCTTGCGCAGCGGCTGCGGATCCACGCCGTGTTCCTTGTTATAGGCAATCTGCTTCTCGCGGCGGCGCTCCGTTTCATCGATGGCTTCTTGCATCGAGTCGGTGATTTTATCCGCGTACATGATGACCTCGCCCGATACGTTACGGGCAGCGCGGCCAATGGTCTGGATGAGCGATGTTGTCGAGCGCAAGAAGCCTTCCTTATCCGCATCGAGGATCGCCACGAGCGAGACCTCGGGCAAGTCCAAGCCCTCGCGCAAGAGGTTGATGCCCACGAGCACGTCGAATTCGCCCTGGCGCAATTGGCGCAGCAACTCCACGCGCTGCAGCGTATCGATATCCGAGTGCAGGTAGCGGACCTTAATCCCCTGCTCCAAGAGGTAATCCGTCAGGTCTTCTGCCATGCGCTTGGTCAAGGTGGTGACCAGAACGCGCTCCTTAGAGGCAATGCGGCCGCGGACCTCATCAATGAGGTCATCGATCTGGCCCTTGGTCGGTTTCACCGTGACCTTAGGATCGACCAGGCCAGTCGGGCGAATGACCTGCTCGACAAACTCGCCGCCAGAGGAGGTCATTTCGAAATCGCCAGGGGTAGCGGACATATAAACGGTTTGACCAACGCGCTCTTCAAATTCGTCAAAGGTCAGTGGCCGGTTATCCACCGCGGAGGGAAGGCGGAAGCCAAACTCCACCAGGTTTCGCTTGCGCGACATATCGCCTTCGTACATGCCGCCGATCTGTGGCACGGTCACGTGGGACTCATCGATGATGGTAAGAAAGTCCTCCGGGAAATAATCCAAGAGCGTAGCTGGCGCGGACCCAGCCGGGCGGCCATCCACGTGACGGGAGTAGTTCTCAATGCCGGAACAGAATCCCACCTGCTCGATCATCTCTAGGTCATATTCCGTGCGCATGCGCAGCCGTTGCGCTTCTAGGAGCTTGCCGCGGTTTTCTAGATCCTCAAGGCGCTCAGCCAACTCTTCCTTGATATCGGCCACGGCCTTTTCCATGCGCTCTGGGCCGGCCACGTAGTGCGTGGCGGGGAAAATGCGCACTTCATCGACCTGCTCGATAACATCACCTGTCACTGGGTGGATATAGTACAGCGAATCAATATCATCGCCGAAGAACTCGATGCGCACCGCGCGTTCCTCATATGCCGGAATGATATCGACCGTATCACCCTTGACGCGGAAGGTACCGCGGGTAAAGCCCACATCGTTGCGCTCATATTGGATATCTACTAACAGCCTTAAGAAACGGTCCCTATCGAGCTCCTCGTCGACGGCGATAATCACCGAGCGATCCAAATAGGATTGCGGGGTACCCAAGCCGTAGATACACGAGACCGAGGAGACCACCACAACATCGCGCCGCGAGAGCAGCCCAGAGGTGGCCGAGTGGCGCAGGCGCTCGACGTCCTCATTAATGGAGGAGTCTTTTTCGATATAGGTATCGGTCTGCGCGATATAGGCTTCTGGCTGATAGTAATCGTAATAGGAGACGAAGTATTCCACCGCGTTATTGGGCAATAATTGGCGCAGCTCATTGGCCAGCTGTGCGGCCAAGGTTTTATTGGGCGCCATGACGAGCGTGGGTCGCTGCTGCTTTTCAATCAGCCACGCGGCCGTCGCGGATTTACCAGTACCGGTTGCGCCCATGAGCACAACGTCGCGCTCGTCGCGGTTGAGGCGCTCATCAAGTTCCTTGATGGCCGCAGGCTGGTCACCTGCGGGTTCATAATCAGAAATGACCTGAAACTTGCCGGGGGTACGTTCTACCTCGCCGACGACGCGGTGTTCAGAATTTGGAATAAGGGGATGTTCAGCAGCAAAAGCCATGCCCGCTATTCTACTGCTTATACGCTGCTGATAGCCATTTCATGGGAGCGCGGCTTGGGCGGTGTGCAGCCACTGGTCCAGCTCCCCTGTCGGTTCCCAGAGCGCGTAGACCGACGAGGAATCAGAGCACATCGCTTGATTGATGCGCCGGCGCAGCCACGCCTTAGATTGCGGCGTGTACAGGGACGCTAGATCCGTCGGGGCTACGCCGTCTGGCAGGCCATCGGCAGGCAGCTTCGTCAGCGCCCCTAATGCGATGACCGCTTCGGCTTCATCGGAATCGAGCACTCCAGTGCCGCACGAGCGCTGAAAGTGCCGGAGATCAAAAGAACCATTCCGCAGGCTATCGAGTACGTCTCGCGCCGCGTGATTATCGAATGGTCCAGTGCCCCAAGTTCCCACGCTCAAATAGTGTAGGGACCAAAAGTAAACGTTAATAGGAAAAGACGTTAACGCTACTTACCAAAAAGGTTAAGGTTAAGAAGACGCCGCCTCAATCTCATCGCAGACCGCCGCTGCGCGCTCGGCCAGTTGTTCCTGCGTGCCGTTATTATCTATGACATGGCTTGCTGCCGCGAGCCGCTTGTCATCAGAAATCTGGGCGTTAATCCTTTTGCGCGCGTCTGCTTCATCGAGTCCGCGGAACTCCACGAGACGACGCACCCTCTCTTCTGGATCCACGTCAACGACGATGACAAAATCCATATCCCCGTCGAGCCCATTATCCACCAGCAGCGGCATATCATAAACCGTAAAATCAACGCCCTCTTCGCGCGCAGCAGCAAATTGTCGCTGGGTCTCTTTTTGGATACGCGGGTGTGTAATCGAATTCAGGAGCTCGGTGTGCTCCTTATCCACGAACGCACGGCGGGCTAGTTCCTTACGGTCGAGACTGCCATCTTCCTGCAGGATGTCCTGGCCAAATTTCTCTGCTAGCTCGGCTAACGCCGGTTGGCCAGGCTTGACGATGTCCCTCGCTATGCGATCTGCGTCCACCACCCGCCAGCCGCGCTGAGCGCACAGCTTCGCTACCGTAGATTTCCCGCTGCCGATTCCCCCGGTTAATCCGATTAGCTTCATAAGATACCAGGGTACGCGAAAAGGAGCCCGGCACGACTGCCTAGGCTCCTTGCTGCGGAATTTAAGAGTGCCTTTAGGACTCGAGTTCTTCTTCCAGCTTTGGATGAACCTGCAAGAGTTCATCGCTTGGGGTGACAGCGCCGGTAGCGCCGCTCACGGAACCAAATTTCTTGGCGTTGGTAACAACGACCGGGGTAATCAGGTTGTAGTCCTTGGACTTAATGAAGTCTGCGTCAAAGCTGATGAGCTTATCGCCAGCGGAAACGCGCTGCTTCTTTTCCACGTGGACATCAAATCCCTCGCCGCCCAGTTCCACGGTGTCTAGGCCAACATGGATGAGCAGCTGTACGCCGTTATCCAGGTTCAGACCGATCGCGTGGCCGGACTTTTGGACGGTGAGCACGGTACCATCGGCAGGCGCGTAGACGGTATTGCCGGTTGGCTTCACGGCAGCGCCCGGCCCAAGCTTGGCGCCAGCGAAGATGGGATCCGGTACCTCGGACAGGTCCACTGCCTCGCCCTCCAAAGGAGAGTCCAGCTTCATGATTGCCTGTTCTGCTTCCTTGGTGGCGATTCCGGTGGCAGCAGCAACCCCTGCAGCCTGTGCATTCTCGGAACCGTCCGACTCATCATCGGATCCTCCGATGATGCGGGACTCGGAGCGGCTAGCAACCTCTTCCACGGTCTCGTTATTTTCGCGGGCGATGCGCTCGAGGTCGGCCTGCTTTTCCTCTGCGGTGCGGTAACCAAACAGCAGCGTGAGGGAGAAGGAGGTGAAGAATGCCACGGCGATGCCGATGACGTAGCCCACGTGCGGGATCATGGCTGGGGTGGTCAAGATGGAGGTGAAGACGAAGGCGTTAGCGCGGACATCGAAAAGCCCCATCACTGCGCCACCGATGGCACAACCCGGCAGCAGGCGGTAGTAGGTGCGGCGGAAGCGGAGCAAGATGCCGTAGAGGGACGGCTCCGAAATACCGCCGAGCATGCCGGCTGCGAATGCACCGACGGAAACCTGGCGCATGGAGTTGTTCTTCTCCTTCATGGAGATGACCATTACGGCGCCGGTGACGCCGAAGCAGGCAAAGTTCCACGCACCCATCGGGCCTTGGATGAAGTCGTAGCCGTAGGTCGTGATGTTTTGAATCATGATCACGTTGAGCGGCCAGTGCAGGCCCATGGGCACCAGGAACGGGTACAACAGCGGAATGACAATGGCCAGGATGAACGGCGAGAAGTCATTGATCTGGAACAGTACCCAAGAGATGCCATTGCCCACGCCGATGCCGAATGGGCCGAGCAGGAAGGCCGTAGCCGGAATCATGATGAGCAGCGAGAAGAATGGCACGAAGACCATGTGTACGGCGCTCGGGATGATCTTCTTCAAGCCCTTTTCCACCCAGAACAGGCCGATGGCGGCCAAAATCGGCGGGAATACCTGGGAGCCGTAAGAGTTAATCACCAGCGGCAGGCCGAAGACGTTGACGGTATCGCCCTGTTCACCCAGGGACATGAATTCCGGCGTGAGCAAAGCGGCCGGAATGGCGGCCGAGACCCACATATTCGCGCCCAACTTCTGCGCGGCGGTGGCACCCACCATCACCGGCAGGAAGTAGAAGACCGACTGGAACATCGCGTGGGCCAAGCGGTAGCCCTCAGGCTGTTCTTCCAACGGCGCGCGAAAGTCTTGAATGCCAATGGTATCCGCCAGCACCAGCAGCGTGATGATGAGGGAGGCACCAAGCAGCGCCCACAGAATCGGGCGGAAGGTATCAGAGAGGAACTCGAAGCAGTAGTCGATCCAATCGTACTTACCGCGCACACCGTCGTAGTTCTTCTTAGATGAGGAGGCCTCCTCATCCGGCGGATTGACCCCAGGGTCCTTGATGATTTCGCCGTAGTAGCTGGCCACGCCGCCACCCATGACTACCTGGTAGCCATGGGTACCCTGCGTGACGGAACCGAGAACGGCCGTATCGCTTTCCAGCTTTTCCTGATCTACTTTCCCCACATCAGCGAGTTGAAAACGCAGGCGCGTCGCACAGTGCGTCAGCGACGTGATGTTATCGGCGCCGCCCAAGCTATCGATGATGTGTGTGGAAGTGTCCTTCACAGATGCCACTTCATACTCCTTGCATAAAGACAAAACAATAGTCAGTACTCAACTGGCTATTACGTCACACTTGGATTATAAGTGAGAGGCAACACAAACAAAAGCCCAATTTAGTGGTCTTAAGTGGGGATAGTTGTCTTTTTTGCAGGCGCCATTGCTTTGCCGCAGGTCAAGAACCCGCAAACGAAAAATACCGGGCAATCGTTTGCATATACTGTCATAAAAGTCACAAAGCCGCGTCCTGCCTCCCCGAAGGAGAAGGACGCGGCTAGTGCAGCTGCGTGGAGTTAGGGACTATCTCACCCTAAGCTCCAAAGGCGTCTTAGTTGCCGGCGAGCTTGTCGCGCAGTGCGGCGAGCTGCTCGTCAGAAGCCAAGGATCCGCCGGACTCTGCCTGAGTCTCCGATGCCGGAGCTGCATCGGTGGAGTCAGAAGAGTAGTTGGAGGATGCTTCAGCGGACTCTGCAGCCTCTGCGGCGGCAGCGCGGTTGCGCTCGATCTGAGCGGTGTGCAGGTTGAAGCGGCGCTCGGACTCTGCGTAGCGTGCCTCCCAAGCCTGACGCTGCTCGTCGAAGCCTTCCTTCCACTCGTTGGTGTCCGGGTCGAAGCCTTCTGGGAACACGTAGTTGCCCTGCTCGTCGTAGGAGTCAGCCATGCCGTACTTGGACGGATCGAACTCTTCGGAGTAGTCCTCGTCAGCCTGCTTGACGGACAAGGAGATACGACGACGCTCGAGGTCGATGTCGATGACCTTGACCATAACTTCCTGGCCAACGGTGACAACCTGGTCCGGAACCTCGACGTGGCGCTGAGCCAGCTCGGAGATGTGAACCAGGCCCTCGATGCCTTCCTCGACGCGAACGAACGCACCGAACGGAACGAGCTTGGTGACCTTGCCCGGAACGATCTGGCCCACAGCGTGGGTGCGGGCGAAGACGCGCCATGGGTCTTCCTGGGTTGCCTTCAGGGACAGGGAAACGCGCTCGCGGTCCAGATCAACGTCCAGAACCTCAACGGTTACCTCGTCACCAACGGTGACAACCTCAGATGGGTGGTCGATGTGCTTCCAGGAAAGCTCGGACACGTGAACCAGGCCGTCGACGCCGCCAAGATCGACGAAGGCGCCGAAGTTGACGATGGAAGAGACAACGCCCTTGCGGACCTGACCCTTCTGCAGCTGGTGCAGGAATTCGGAACGGACCTCGGACTGGGTCTGCTCCAGGTATGCACGGCGGGACAGGACAACGTTGTTGCGCTGCTTGTCCAGCTCGATGATCTTAGCTTCCAGCTCCTGGCCAATGTAGGGCTCCAGGTCGCGGACGCGACGCATCTCAACGAGGGAAGCAGGCAGGAAGCCGCGCAGGCCGATGTCCAGGATGAGGCCGCCCTTAACAACCTCGATGACGGTACCGGTAACCGGCTCTTCCTTGGCCTGCAGCTCCTCGATGGCGCCCCAAGCGCGCTCGTACTGTGCGCGCTTCTTGGACAGGATCAGGCGGCCTTCCTTGTCCTCCTTAGTCAGGACAAGCGCGTCAACCTCATCGCCGACCTCGACAACTTCGTCGGGATTGACGTCGTGCTTGATGGACAGCTCGCGGGAAGGGATAACACCTTCGGTCTTGTATCCGATGTCCAGCAGTACCTCGTCGTGGTCAACCTTGACGACGGTACCCCCGACAATGTCACCATCGTTGAAGTACTTGATGGTGGCGTCTACAGCTGCGAGGAAGTCCTCTGCGGTTCCGATATCGTTGATCGCAACCTGAGGGGTAGTAGAAGATGGCATATTGTAAAAATGCTCCGAATAAATGTAGGAAATCGTTCGTGGACAACTGCGTGTCTCTCGAATTAAAAGCCCATCTGCGCTGCACAAATACAGGAGATAGAGGCCACATTCGATCCCGCCGCGTGATTGCCCCAAGCTTTCCTACAATAGCCTGCAACAACCCGTGGCATAGACATGCTTGTAAAAGCCTACATCTGTCCAGCTTATACGGCAAATATTGGACGCCAACCAGAAAGGTAACCCACCCCAGTGACTTCGCCTTCTCACGCCAATCAATCCCACTGGGACGGTGATGCGGCCAACTACCATGCCGAGCACCCCGAGTACCTTTCCTCTTTTTATTGGTGCCCAGAGATGCTGCACGAGGCCGATGCGCAGCTGCTTGGCGATGTCTCCTCTGCCGCCGTCCTCGAAATCGGCTGCGGTTCTGCCGCCTGCACCCAGTGGCTCAGCACCCGCGCCCGCTTTGCCACCGGCTGCGATATTTCCCGCGGAATGCTCGCCCACGCAGATCCCGGGTTGGCGCTCATCCAAGCCGATGCGCTGGCACTGCCCTACGCCACCGACTCCTTTGACGTGGCATTCTCTGCATTCGGCGCATTCCCCTTCCTCGCCGATCTCGATGCCGCGCTCGCGGAAGTTGCCCGCGTTGTGCGCCCAAGTGGGCGCTTCGTATTCTCCGTGACCCACCCAATGCGCTGGATCTTCCCCGATGATCTCACCAGCCTCACCGCTGAGATAAGTTACTTCGACCGCGCCTATCTGGAACACGATTCCGCCGGGACGCTCACCTACGCCGAATTTCACCGCACCATCAGCGATTGGTTCCGCGCGCTCCAAGGTCGCGGACCATTCCTCATCGAGGACATCATTGAACCGGAATGGCCCGAAGGCTTAGACATCACGTGGGGCCAGTGGTCCCCGCAGCGCGGGGAAGTTTTCCCAGGCAGCATGATTTTCATCTGCCGCGCATACAGCTAACGTAGAGAACATGATTGCCGAAAGACTAGGAATTGCCCTGCGCCGCGCCGTGGCGTGGTGGATCGACGCCTTTCTCGTGGCCGCCATCGTCACCGTGGTGCGGTGGGTGATTAATGCTCTTGCCGGTACCCCCTTATCCGGCCGCCCCGAAGAGATCTACGAGGCGGTCGCTCTCGCCGTGGTCTTCTATATCTACCGCGTGTGGGTGGAAACGAAAAAGTCTACGTCCCTGGGCAAATGGTCGATGCAGCTCGAAATCATCCCGGCCCGCTCGCCGTTTGTCACCGCGTGCCTGCGCAATTCGTGGCTGCTGCTCACGCCCCTGACGCTTACCGGCTGGAACATCGACGGCATTATCCTTGCGATTTTAGGCCTTTCGGTTTTAGCCATCGGCCAAACACCCTTTGACCTCTTGGCCGGTTGCCTAGTGGAAAAGCGACCTCAGGAGGATTCCACCGCGATGCACGGCCAGAGGTAGTACACCACGGCAGCAATAGTAATGAGCGCAAATACCCACGAATACGGGAAGGCCACGGCAATGACAGTTACCGCGATCATTACACCGGCCGCCTGTATTCGGTAGCGCCACGGGTTCTCGCCTTCTCTGGCGGCGTTGCCAGCAGAAAGGAAAAACCCAAAAGTTATAACCGCATAGAAAATGAAGTAAGATTTATCGCTGCTTACTGCTTCTTTTAAACCGCTCTCAGCAATTTGTCCCGCCGGGTATGCGACCATGACTGCCCACGTAGTCTCAAAAAAGCGCAAGACGTAGGGATGGGACTTCCAGGTAATACGTTTTCCGAGAAACTCCATGGAACTACTTTAAAATCCTCATCTGCTTCACGCACTTCTCAGCCAGTCTTTCCACTGCCGTTCCACGCGGCGTGACGCGTAGGCGGGAATACCCCAGTCCTCAATCCCCTGCTTATTCCACATGCCGCGCACTTGGCCGTCAATAACGATGGCGCGGCGGAAAATGCCCTGGTTCCCGGGAACGAGCGCGTGGTGCATATCCGCTGACATGGCAAAAAGTCGATCTTGGTAGCCCAAAATGTATTCATCAAAGGCGCCCAATAGCAGCACCGATTTCTTCCTTCTCACCTCTGGCAGCTCCAGCACCTCTGTAGAGACCAGCTCCTCGCCTTCCCTACCTATCCGGATGAGGTCATCCGGCAAATTCTCCGCTGCGGGACGAATGAGCTTTTGGGGCAGCTTGGACCACCACGCAAAGTCTTGCAGCGTCGCCGGACCATGGGTGCGAAAATAGCGCGTCATCAATTCCGTCGTGGCGGCCACCGAGTCGCCGTTAAAGAGGGCCTCCAGGCCGTCTAACTCCACCGGAGTAATGAGCTGCTCTTCGCCTACATAACACGCATGCCCGCTTTCCATGGCGATGCGTACCACGTGCCAGAAAGGTAGCTCGGGCAAGGCCCGGGCGGCGCGTGCTTTCAATTCTGCGCGCGTTAATGGGGCATCGATAAGCTGAAGCACGGCTTCCCGTACCGCTGCATCGCCTTTTCGAGGCTTCGCGCATAGCTCGGTTATCCAGCCCATATCCTTGACGGAGGCGGCGAATAGCGTATTGCGCATCGCATAGCCGCGCACGATCTCGGACTTATCCGATTCATCCGTTGCGCGCAGCGCCAAGGACCGGCGCACCGAATGCAGGTCCTGGCCTTGCGTAACGCCAAAGGCGCGAACCGCCTCTGCAGCGGTGTGCCAGCGTTGGGCCGTGAGCCCCTGGGCGGCCAAGCGCATGCGGGCGCGTTCGCGCCGGTTAAGCGTCATCATCGAACTAGTGGGCCGCGGCGTCCCAATCCGTACCGGCACCTGCAGAGACTTCGAGTGGCACGTTCAGCTCGATGGCAGAATCCATCTCGCGCTCAAGAATCTCGCGGACTTGATCGGCCTCGCCGGGGGCGACTTCCACCACCAATTCATCGTGTACCTGGAGCAAAACACGAGATTTCATATCGCGCAACGCACGGTCCACGCGAATCATCGCGACCTTGATGATATCCGCGGCCGTTCCCTGGATCGGGGCGTTGAGCGCAGCGCGCTCCGCGTTTTCGCGGGCCAGCCGGTTATCGGAGTTGAGCTCTGGCAGGTAGCGGCGGCGGCCAAAGAGCGTGGCCGTATAACCATCCTTGCGGGCTTGCTCCACGACATCATCCAGGTACTTCTTCACGCCGCCAAAGCGCTCGAAGTAGCTTTCCATAATCGACTTGGCTTCACCGGCAGGGATTCCCAGCTGCTGCGAAAGTCCAAACGCGGACAGGCCATAGACAAGGCCATAGGACATGGCCTTTACTCGGCGGCGCAGCTCAGGAGTCACCTGATCCACGGGCACATCGAAGACCCTAGAACCAACGAAATTGTGCAGATCTTCGCCGGCCTTGTAGGCCTCAATCAGCCCGGGATCGGCAGACAGGTGCGCCATAACGCGCATTTCAATCTGCGAGTAGTCCGCGGTCATTAGCTGCTCAAATCCCTCGCCTACGATAAACGCCGAGCGAATCTGGCGACCGGCCTCAGTGCGCACCGGGATGTTTTGCAGATTGGGTTCCGTCGAAGACAAACGCCCCGTCGAGGTCACCGTCTGATTAAAGGTGGTGTGGATGCGGCCATCCGGTTGGACGGTCTTGATGAGGCCCTCCAACGTGGTCTTCATCTTTTGGTACTCGCGGTGAGCCAAAAGGTGATCCAAGAACGGGTGCGGGTGCTTGATAGCCAGCTGCTCGATTTCCTTCGCGGCCGTGGAATAGCCCGTTTTCGTCTTTTTCGTCTTGGGCATATCAAAGGTCTCAAAAAGCACCTTTTGCAGCTGCTTAGGAGAATTTAGGTTGAGCTTTTCATCGCCAGCAAGCTCGCGCGCGGAGCGTTCCTGTTCCGCGACCTGCTCCACAAAGGCATCCTTTTGGGTTTCCAAAATATCTACATCGACCGCGATACCCGTAGCCTCCATGCGCGCCAGGATGGTCACCAGCGGCAGTTCCAGGTCGGTGTACAACTCGAAAGAGTCGATGTCCTGCAGCTCCGCGGTGAGTTTTTCCGCCAGCTCCATGATTGCCGCCGCCTGATCCACCAGGGAGGAACTATCGAGCAACGACATCTGCTCCGTGGCGGCGCCGAGGGACTTTTGAAGGTGGCGCTGGTAGACATCGGAAAGCTCGTAGGTGCGCTGGCCTGGGCGCAGGATATACGCCGCCAAGGCCGTATCGTGCGCAAGCCCGTCGAGCTCAATGCCGCGCCCTGCCAGCATGTGGAACGCGGCCTTCGCGGCGTGGAAATACTTAGGGGCCGGCGATTCTAGCCACTGGACCAAGACCTTTTCCTCATCGGCGGAAAGCTCCCCGAGTTCTACCTGCAAGCCGTGGTGGTTGCGGTCCACAAAAGCGATGGCAGAGGCATCGCCTTGGCCCGGGGTACCCTCACCTTGCACATACACGGCTACGTGCTCGCGGTTAGGTAACCATTCGCTCAGGGAGGCGTCATCGATGGTGAGCTCGACATCTGGGGAATCCGCAACTTGCTCAGCGGCCTCAGCGCCATCGTTGGGAATGGCCGCTAAGACACGATCGCGCAGGTTGGTGCCAAACTCCAGTTCATCGAACTTCGCGGCAACATCGGCAACCTTGACTTCCCTGAATGCCAGATCATCCGGGCCGACGTCTAAGTCCATATCTGTAATCATCTGGGTGAGCTTCCGGTTCATCTGCACCTGCTCGATGCGTTCGCGGAAGTTATTTCCCACCACGCCATTGATTTCTTCGGCGTGCTCTACCAGCGAAGCCAAGTCTCCATACTTGACTATCCACTTGGTGGCGGTCTTTTCTCCCACCTTGGGAATGCCGGGGAGGTTATCGGAAGGATCGCCGCGCAAGGCAGCAAAGTCGGGATACTGCGCGGGGGTCAGCCCGTATTTATCCTCGACGGCTTCTGGGGTAAACCGGTGCAGCGTGGATACGCCTTTCATGGGATAGAGCACCGTGGTCGAATCCGTAACCAGCTGCAGGTAATCGCGATCACCGGTAACGATCAGCGTCTCGTAGTCCTGCGCCTGGGTTGCTAGGGTGGCCAAAATATCGTCGGCCTCGTAATTTTCGCGCGAGAGCGTCGTAATACCCAAGGTCTCCAAGGTATCGCGAATGATGTCTACTTGGCCCTTAAATTCTTCCGGCGCGGCCTCGCGCTGCGCCTTATAATCCGGGAACATCTCCGTGCGGAAAGTCTTCCGGCCAACGTCAAAGGCAACCGCGATAGCATCCGGCCTTTCCTCAGAGACGATATTGGACAGCATGGATAAAAAGCCATACACGGCGTTGGTGTGCTGGCCGCCGGAGGTAGAAAAGTTTTCCACCGGCAGGGCATAAAAGGCACGAAATGCCATGGAATGGCCGTCAATGAGCAAAAGGCGGGTCTTATTGGAAGTCACCTGCCCCATACTAGGCAACACCGTGGACACGGCGATACCCCACCCAGCTTCACCGTCTTGAGCTGGCTTTTTTACTGGACGGGGACCCCAATTAGGAATTGCGCCAACCTCTGCGCTAGTATTTCCAACAGTCAAAGGCGCTCGCTTTTGATTGCCCCTGTAGCCCAATTGGCAGAGGCAACGGATTCAAAACCCGTCCAGTGTGAGTTCGAGTCTCACCAGGGGCACAGTACAACCCCGCTTCCTTCCGGATACATATCCATGAAGGAAGCGGGGTTTCGTCATGCCACTTTCTTTCTCTTACTGCGGCCTCGATTCAGCGTATATCCTTCCGCGAATTGCATATTTACACAACGCCCGAGAACCATGAATGCTGCAAAATAATACCCTCTTACCTCGAGACTTTAAGCACACGCCCATCTCATATAGGGTAGATAACCGTTAAAGTAATGAAAGATATGCAGGATTAGGCCACCTCGGGCGCAGCGTCGCCCCACGGTTCGGTTCTGAGCCACGAGTTTTTGACACCCCGAGTGGCCCGTCAACCGCAGTCATGTCTTATACCCAGGTAGATTTTTAATTTATGCACTTTATTTTGAACGCCATTCGTGGCGCCCTTATCGGTATGGCCGAGCTAGTTCCCGGCATCTCCGGCGGAACCGTCGCCCTCATCGTGGGGATTTATGAGCGCGCCGTCCGCAATGCCAATGACCTCATTTCCGGCAACTTTAAAAAGGTCGAGTGGTCCTTTCTGGGCTCCGTCGCCGTCGGCATGCTCATCGCCGTTTTCGGCTTTTCCACGCTCCTGTCCAACTTCGTCGACAACAACGTCTCTGCCTCCAGCGCGCTCTTTTTAGGCATGGTGGTCATCTCCATCATCGTTCCGCTTTCCATGTTGTCTAAGGCGGAGCGCACCGCCCCCTCCTCCATCATCGCGTTTATCGCTGCTGCCGTCGTGATTTTTATCGTCACGGGCTTTACCTCCGAGCCGCAGGATGACCCGAGCCTTATCGTGGTCTTCTTTGCCGCAGCGATTGCTGTATGCGCGCTAATTCTGCCGGGTATTTCCGGCTCGCTCATCTTGCTGACTATGGGGCTATATCAGCCGATCATCGGTGCGGTATCGGACCGCGAGTTAGGCACCATGGGTGTCTTTGCATTAGGCGCCCTGTGCGGCCTTGCCGCATTTATCAAATTGCTCAACTATTTGCTCAGCACCCACCGCGCTCCCACCCTGGCCGCCATGGCGGGCTTCATGCTGGGATCCCTGCGCGCCCTGTGGCCCTGGGGTGCGGACCAGGACGCCTCTTCGGGCGCCATCATCGGATACTTCATCCTTGGTGCCATCGTCGTGTCCATCTTCATCTACGTAGACCGCAGGAACGCACAAGCCATCGATGAAAGGACGGCGGAATATTAATGCCCTGGGCGATTAATCATCGACCACTAACGGCCGCCGTGATGGCGTGTGTACTGCCCTTGAGCGCGTGCGTGGTCAACGAGGAGGATTCGACTCCAGAGGGCTGGGAGGAGCCACAGACCAGCGAGGTTCCAGAGATCGCCGCGATGTACCACGACGATGATGGCGTGCTGACGGCGGGAACAAACCCGCCCTATGCCCCGTTTCAGCTCAAGGACTCCCACGGAGATCTGCAGGGCGTAGAGCTCGACCTAGCCCGCGCCGTAGCCGGGGTGCTGGGCCTGAAATTCCAGGCGCTGGAGCAAGACTTCTCCATGATCTTGCCGGCGGTACAGTCCGGCCAGATAGACATGGGGGCCTCCGGGTTTACGGATACGGCCGATCGCCGCGATGAGTTCGACTTCGTGGACCACCTCTATGCGGGCATCCAGTGGGCAGAGCTTGTCGATGGCCCCAATAAGGTCGATCCCCAAAACCCTTGCGGTTTGACCGTCGCCGTGCAGCGCACCACCGTGTCAGAGACCGATGATGTGCGCCCCAAGCAAGAAGCCTGCGATGGCGATCTCACCGTCTTGTCCTATGACACTGGGGATAACGCCGCGCTCGCCGTCCTGATGGGCCGCGCCGATGCCCTATCCGCAGACTCGCCGGTAACGGCTTGGGCGGTCAATCGCTCCGAGGGAAAGATGCGCGCAGTGGGCGATATGTTCCAGGCCTCTCCTTACGGCTTCGCAGTTCCGAAGGATTCGGACTTGGGCAAGGCCTCAGCCGCTGCCCTCCAACACCTCATTGATACCGGTGAGTACGCGGAGATCTTGGCCCGCTGGGGAATTGAAGATGGATTAGTAGACCAGGCGATGATTAATGAAAGGCCCATCAATGGTTAACGAGCACAAAGAGGCAACCGGCCCCACGGCACAGCAGGAGGCACCCGCCAAGATCGAAGCCCGGCCACTGCGCCACCCTTGGCGGTGGCTCTGCGCGGTCGTGCTGCTCATTCTTGGTCTGTGGTTTGTCATTGCCTCCGCGCGCAATGAGGCCTTTGGGTGGGATACGTACTTCCAGTATCTCTTTGATCAGCGCATCGCCATCGCCTCTCTGCACACGATTGCGATCACCATCTTGTCCATGATCATTGGCGTGATAGGCGGCGCCATCCTCGCCGTAATGCGCATGTCGCCCAACCCCATCCTGCGCGCCATTTCCTGGATCTTCCTGTGGATCTTTCGCGGCACGCCGATTTATGTCCAGCTTGTCTTCTGGGGCTTGCTATCTGCGATTTATCAATCCATCAACTTGGGCTTTGCAGAGGTCTCCCTGCAAAGCGTGTTGACCAATGCCTTCTTCTTGGCGGTCATGGGCTTGGGGCTCAATGAGGCCGCCTACATGGCCGAAATCGTGCGGTCTGGCATTTCCTCGGTGCCAGAAGGCCAAAAGGAAGCCTCCAAAGCCCTCGGCATGTCTTGGTGGATGACCATGCGGCGCACCGTATTGCCGCAGGCGATGCGCATTATCATCCCGCCGACAGGCAATGAGTTCATTTCCCTGCTCAAGACCTCGTCACTGGTGGTGGCCATCCCCTATACCCACGAGATCTTCGGCCGCGCCACCGATATTTCTGCAGCCCTCTTCCAGCCCATTCCGCTCTTGATGGTCGCCGCCTCGTGGTACTTGGTCATTACTTCCCTGCTCATGGTGGGCCAGTACTTCCTCGAGCGCCACTTTGAGCGCGGCGCCACCCGCGAGCTCACCGGGCGCCAACTTGCCGCGCTTGCCGATGCCGAAGGTACTATCCCCCGCAACGTCTCTGTAATCCAGGAGGGTAAAAACTAATGACTACTCCCATGATTTCCGCCCAGAATGTGCACAAATCCTTCGGGCAATTCGAGGTGCTCAAGGGCATCGATTTAGAGGTCCAGCCCGGCGAAGTTGCCTGTCTTTTAGGCCCTTCCGGTTCAGGTAAGTCGACCTTCCTGCGCTGCGTTAACCACCTGGATAAGGCCACGGCGGGCCGACTTTATGTCGATGGTGAGCTCATTGGTTACCGCGAAAAGAACGGAATCCTCTACGAAATCAGCGAGAAGCAAGCTGCGAAGCAGCGCTCCGATATCGGCATGGTATTCCAATCTTTTAACCTCTTCCCCCACCGCACGGTGATTGAAAACATCATTGAAGCACCGATGCAGGTCAAGAAGGTGCCAGAGGATAAGGCCCGGAAGCGTGCCATGGAGCTGTTAGATGAGGTGGGACTGGCGGCGAAGGCCGATAACTACCCGGTCCAGCTGTCCGGCGGCCAGCAGCAGCGCGTTGCCATCGCTCGCGCCGTGGCGATGGATCCAAAGCTCATGCTTTTCGATGAACCTACCTCCGCCCTGGATCCCGAGCTCGTCGGCGAGGTACTTCGCGTGATGAAGGATCTCGCGGCCCAGGGCATGACCATGCTCGTGGTTACCCACGAGATGGGCTTTGCGCGCGAGGTCGCCGATAAAATCTTCTTCATGGACGGCGGCGTAGTCTTAGAGTCCGGTACCCCGGCTGAAGTGCTCGACAACCCCCAGCAGCCGCGCACCAAAGAGTTCTTGTCCTCGCTGCTTTAGGTAGCCCTCGCGCGGTGTCAGCCGCGCCCTAGGCACCGTAGGTGACGACGCCGCGAATCAGCGCACTGAGAGCGCCGAGGCTAGCTACCGATAGCGACAGTGCGCGCGCGATATCCCTGGACACGATATGCGCGATGCGCGAGCCCAGCCAGATGCCGATGAACATGCCGGCAATGCCTGCGGGCCAAATAACCCAGGGCAGGCCATCGAATGTCGCAGCACCGAGCGCGGTCTTGGTGATAACGGAAAAGAGCCCGCCCACCACAAAGATCGGCTGCAAGGTCGCCGTGTACATTGCTTGCGGCCATTTGGCCGCTTGGGCGTAGACGGTAATGACTGGGCCTGCCACTCCCGCCAAGGTATTGGTAAATCCGCCAAGGATGCCCGCGGAGATGGCCGGGCCCTTGCCCTCCATCGGCGGGACGAACCTAGCGCCGTAGGTCACCACCGCCAGGGCGATAAGCAGTGCTGCACCCACCACTATCAATAGCCCTGCGGTATCGATCTTGCTAATCAACGCCGCGGCCGCCAGAGAACCGATAATCATCACGGGCGCGATGAGCCCAAACATTCTCCAACTGACATTGCGGCGAACAGTCACCGTGGTAAGCAGAGCATTGACCGCCGCCAAGACGTTGATCACGAGGATGCCTTCTACTGGGCCCATGACCAGCATCAGAATTGGCCCGCCAATAAGGCCAAGCCCCATGCCAGAGACGCGTTGCAGGGTGGATCCCGCGACAACGACGGCAAAAATAATCAGCGCCAATATCATCGGCGGTATTTTTCCTTCACCGCTTGTACTACCGGATCAGGAAGCATGCCGGTGACCTCGCCGCCGAATTGCGCGACCTGCTTGCATAGCGAAGAGCTGATGTAGCCGTACTTTTCATCGGTAAGCAAAAAGACCGTATCGATGCCGGACAAGCGCCGGTTCATCTGGGCCATCGGCAGTTCGTATTCATAGTCCAGGGAAGAACGCAGTCCCTTGACCAAAACGTCGACGCCGTGCTGCGAGGTATAGTCCACGAGCAGGCCGGACCAGTAGTCCACGTTAATACGCGCATCCACGCTTTGCCGGATGAGATCCATGCGTTCGTGCACGCTAAATAACCCGGAAGGCTTTTCTGGGTTGCCAGTAACGAGCACCGTAACCTCATCAAACATCTGGCTGGCGCGCTCAAAAATATTAACGTGGCCAAGAGTGATGGGGTCAAAAGACCCGGGACACACGGCTGTGGTCATAAAATATCGCTTTCTCTAGTTATCTAAGGTGTCATCGGTTTCGTCGGCATCGTCGGTACCGGGACGGGTATAGACTGCCATATCCATGCGCGCGATGCCGAAGGTACGCTTCTTTAATTTCTGCCCCGTCGGCTCAAAACCTTCGGGCCAGTCGGTCTCGGGCGATTCGACGTGGCGTTCAATGACCACCATTGCGCTATCTGTAAGCACTCGCTCTATTGCGGCGATGAGCCCGGCGACATCGTCAAACGCATAAGGCGGATCCGCTAGAACCAGATCAAAGTAGCCGCGCGGGGCGCTGGCCAGGTACGTAGATACCTTCCTTTCCTCCACGCGGGCACCGGGATGTTTCACCACGCCTATGTTGTGCTTGATGATGGACACCGCCGCAGGGTTGGACTCCACCAGCACCGCCTCGTCTGCCCCACGGCTTAATGCTTCCAGCCCCAAGGCGCCGGATCCAGCGAATAGATCAAGCACCGTGGAGCCTGCGAACCCCCAGCGGGCATTCAACGAGGAAAACAGGCCTTCCCTCGCGCGATCAGCGGTCGGGCGGGTTCCCTCTGCCGGAACTTTAATAGTCCGCCCCCGCGCTTCGCCTGCAATAATCCGCGTCATTTACGCTTCTCCAATCTCCATAATTAAGTCTCCGCCAATAACATCGCTAAAATCCGCCACCGCAATGCGAGAGATCGTCCCTGGACCAGGGGACACGACCGGCGATTCCAGCTTCGTTGCCTCAACGGTGGCTAGCTCCTGACCAGTGCTGATTTTCTCGCCTACATCGACATGGCAGCGAACGATGCCCGCGAAGGGGGCGTAGATTTTCATACCTATAGCCTATCCCCTCTTAGTTTTTCTCCAAGTATTCCTGCTCGCTTTGGCTCAAATTCCGCGTCAGCTCTTCGGCCAACTGGGGGTTGCGCTGGACCATGGCATACGCATCCGCGTGAGTGCGCTCGACAATATCTTGGTCATCGGCAAGGTTGAGCAACCGCAGCGTCCGGTGCGTACCAGATTGCACCGCACCCAGGATATCGCCCTCGTGGCGTTGCCGAAGGTCTAATTCCGCAAGGTCAAACCCGGACGAGGTCTGGGCAATCTGGGTTATGCGCCTATACGAGGGCGAATTATCCTCCGCTTTCGTATGCATCAGGCAAATGGACGCATTGCCGCCGCGGCCTACGCGCCCGCGTAATTGGTGTAACTGGGAGACGCCGAAGTTCTCTGCCTCGCGGATGAGCATGACCGTGGCGTTGGGAACATCGACGCCCACCTCGATGACCGTGGTGGATACCAAGATATCGATCTCGCCCCGGGCAAATGAGGTCATGACCTCATCCTTATTCGGCATCTTGCCGTGCAAGATATCTACCCGCAGTCCCTTAAACGGGCCAGCAGCAAGCTGTTCCGCCAGTTCAAGCACGCCGCCCTCGCCTTCGATGCGCGGGCAGACGATATACGCCTGGTGGCCATGCGCCACTTCCTCGCGAATGCGCTCAAGCGCCCGCGCCACCCAAATGGGTCGCCACTCCGCCACCACGGCGGACTGGATCGGCTTTCTCCCGCCGGGCAGCTCAGCGAGCGTCGATACGGCGAGATCGCCGAAAATCGTCATGGCGATGGTACGCGGGATGGGGGTTGCCGTCATAACCAGGACGTGGGGGCTTATCCCCTCGCGCGTCTTAGAGCGCAGGCTATCGCGTTGCTCCACGCCAAAGCGGTGCTGCTCATCCACGATCACCAAGCCCAAATCGAAAAACTCGACCGATTCTTGAATGATGGCATGCGTGCCGATGACGATATTCGCCTCACCCGAGACGATATCCAGGAGGGCTTGGCGCTTCTCGGCGGTCCGCATGGAGCCGGTTAAGAGCACAACCTTGACACCGTCTGGAACCGACGTGCCAATAGAGGCCGCGTGCTGGGAGGCCAAGACCTCGGTGGGAGCCAGCAGCGCCGCCTGGCTTCCGGCATCGATGGCCTGCAGCATGGCGCAGGTGGCGACCATGGTTTTTCCCGAGCCCACCTCGCCCTGCAACAAGCGCATCATGGGTAAGGAACCAGACAGGTCATCATCAATCTCAGTGATGACCCTGCGCTGGCCCTGTGTGAGCTCAAAGGGCAGGTGCGTCAATAACTCTTCGCGGAAACCGCCCAAAATGGCGGGCATCGTCGGCGCCGTGTGCGCATGCGCATCGCGCTGGCGCAGCGCCATGACCAGGCCAATGGAAAGCGCCTCGTTGTACTTAAGGCGCTGGATCGCGCGCTGTGGGCCAGCCGCGCCGGGCTCGTGGATTTCGCGCACCGCTTGATCCAGGCTGATAATCATCTGCTGGTCCAAAGGCTCCCGGATGGTGGGGGTATGCGCGAGCACGTAGTGGATTGCCCCCATGAGGTACCACGAGGTTATCTTTGCCGTGGCGGGATATACCGGGATCCATTCCCGCTCGAGCAATAATTTATCGAGCCGTCCGAATTGGGACAGGTTGCGCAGGGACCCGGTCGCCTTCTGCGGTTTTTTCTTTCCCGCCGCAGGCGCCTGGTAGGCGGCGAGTTCCCCGTCTGGGCGCCCGAAGGCATCGATTTCTACGAAATCCGGCTGTTGTAGTTGGGGCTGTTGGCGGAAGTACTTCAATTTTCCGCTCATCATCACCCGCTGCCCGCGGTGGAGCATGCGCAAAACGTACATGGCATTAAAAAACGTGGCGATGATATGACCATCAAGCTGGACGTTGATGATGGTCGTCTTCCCCGTATCGCGGGTTGTTATTCCCGTTACTGTTCCGGTGACGGTGACGATATCGCCCTCGGCGGCATCGCCAAGCCCCACGTCTTGATTATGGCGAATGTAATCGCGCGGATAGTGCGCCAAGAGCTCCCCGCAGGTCTTATATCCCAGCGCCTTGGTGATCTTCGTGGCGTCTTTTTTATCCAGTACATCGGTCAAAGGGCGGTCATCCTGCCAGCCAAGCATCGCTATTCCACCCCAATCTCGGTGGGAATATCCGGCACCTGCAAGGCAACCACATCGACGCCGAGCTCTGCCGCCAATGCTTCTTGCGAGATCTTGAGTGGGCTAATGACCGTGACCTGTTCTCCGCCTGCGGCAAGCAGCTGGCGGCACATCTGCGCGATGGCTGCCTCTGTTTCTTCTGTTGGGTGCGCCACCCGCATCGACTGCGCAGCATCGCGCATGGATTCTACGACCGCGGCGGTATCCGCATTATCCGGTTCATAGACGGAGATGGCGGGCAGCCCCGCCGCAAGGGAAGAAATGTCCACGGTATGCGCTGCAGTTGCGTGTTCTTCTAGCCCGCTGGATAAAACGATATCCTCGCCCGCCGCGTGGATGGTTTCTCCTGGTTCGACCACCGTAACCCCAGCGGACTGCACCAGCTCGGCCATGGGGCCGGCGGGCACCGCGGCATAGACGGTGCGCGTATGACCGGCGCCAGTGTCTCCGCGCGGGGCCGAGGTTTCCGGAAGTGCCTCAAGGCGCAGGTTGCTGACAGATCCTGCGGCAAAGGCGGTTTCGATGACCTTGCCGGCTTGGGTGGAATGGATGTGGATCGAAGCGCTATCGTCGCTTGCTTGCGCGATGACCAAGCTCGTGCCCAAGGGAGCAATCTTCTCCTTCAGTACCGCGCTATCGCCTTCGAAAAAGAAGACCACCTCAAGTTCGGTGACGGCCTCCGGCATGGATTCGGCTGCGTGGCTAGTCGTGCCCTCGATTTCTGCGAGGAGGGCTTCTAAAAGGATGACTAAACCGGCACCGCCTGCATCCACGACCCCGGCTGCGCGCAGTTCTGGCAGCTGCGAGGGTGTTTCCGCAAGGGCTTTCTGGGCGGCGGAAATCGTCTCCGCTACGACGCCGTGAAAACTAGATTCGGGTTGCCGCGCGGTGCTTTCCGCTGTTTCTGCGGCGCATCGCAGTACGGTAATAACCGTTCCTTCCACCGGTTCCGCAATCGCGCGGTCCACGAGCTCTACCGCATGCATAAGCGAAGCTGCAAAGATGGCGCCATCGATGGTGGAATCCACGGTGGCCTCCGCGACCCCGCGCAAGACCTGCGAGAGGACCATTCCGGAATTTCCCCGCGCCCCGCGCACGGCCCCCATCGCAAGCGCGGCCGCAACGTCGCCGTCGCCTTTTTCCACCTCGGCGACGGCGGCTTCCATGGTGTGCGCCATATTCGAGCCGGTATCAGAATCCGGCACCGGAAAAACGTTGAGCGCATTGATTTCGGCGCGCCGATGGGAAAGCTCGCCTACAGCGCGGTGCGCCCAATTGCGCAATCCGTGAGCGTCCAGCGTGCTGGGGTATGACATGCGCAATAGTTTACAAGTCCCACGCGATCTCTCGCGCGCCTTGGTCCCGCAAAAGGGCGTTTGCCCGCGAAAATGGGCGGGACCCAAAGAACCCGCGGCTGGCCGAAAGCGGCGACGGGTGCGGCGAGGTAATGCAGGGCACATCGGGAAGGAAGCGCTCGCAGGATTGGGCATCGCGGCCCCATAAAATGGCCACCATAGGCGTGCGGTTAAGGGCGCGAATGGCGGCCTCGGTCACCTCTTCCCAGCCGATGCGCCGGTGCGATCCCGTCTGCCCCGGCGCCACGGTCAGCACCCTGTTCAGAAGCAGTACCCCCTGGTCGGCCCAGGCGCTCAGATCGCCGTCTTCGCGCCCGCGAACGCCCACATCGTCATACAGCTCACGGTAAATATTGACCAAGGAGCGCGGGGGTTTGACCCCCGGCTTGGTGGAAAAGGCCATCCCCATCGCGTGGCCCGGGGTGGGATAGGGGTCTTGGCCAACGATGAGCACGCGGACATCCTCAAGCGGCATCTGCAATGCCCTGCACACGTCTTCTGCCGGCGGCAGGTAATCCTGGTTGTCCAGCGCCTGAGAAATACGTGGCCACTGCTGCTCCAGCACCGGCGCGAGAACCGGTTCCCACGAGGGATGGTAAGTCGGGTGCATATCTAAAATCCTGCCCACCCTTCTGCATAACGGGGTCGTTGACCATCTACGGTGATGCCGCTCCCGCGCGAGACGGTGCCGATTTCCCGGAACCCCGAAGGCGCCTGCTTCGCGGTGGTTCCAATCAGGGTATGGTCCTCGCCGCCGGCCAGGACCCACTGCCACGGATCGCAATCGAGGACGGCGGCCGCGGCATGCAGGAGCGGATCGGGCTGGATGGCATCGGCATCCAAATCGATGTGCACCCCGGAGCGCTGCGCCATGGTTCCGCAGTCTTGGATGAGGCCATCGGAATTATCGGTCATTGCGGTGACCTCGGCGGCGCGGGCGATAACGCCGCGGCCGGGGCTGAGCCAGGGGGCGCAGTGGGCATCAATAAGCGGGTACAAATCCGCATGCTCTGCCGGTAGATCGCGGCCAAAACGCTGCAGCAACGACAAGCCCGCCGCCGCATGGCCAATCGCGCCGTGGGCTACGACCTTCTGGCCCGTGCGCGCCGCATCAAGGGTCAACGCTGCCCGGCTACCGCCCAAAAAGCCGATGGCGGTGATGTTGATAACCAGCAGGTCCGATTTCGTAATATCCCCGCCCACCAGCTCGGCGTTGTAGAAAGAGCAATGCTCGGCGATGCCCTTAGCCACGCCCCTGACAAAACTCACCGGCGTATCACCCGGTGCGGCGATGGCTAAAAGGGCCGCCACTGGGCGCGCGCCCATGGCCTCGATATCGGCGAAGTTGCGCAGGATGGCCTTCTTACCGATTTCGCGCGGGGTGGACCATTCCCGCAGGAAGTGGCGGCCATCTACCATCAGATCGGTAGAGGCCACCGTGCGCGAATTGGGCGGTGCCGCGAAAAGCACAGCAGCATCATCCCCATTCAAGCTGCTGGGAGCGGCCGCGGTGATTTCTCGAATCACCGCCTGCTCCCCCACGTCCGCGAGAGTCTGACTTAAGTTCACCGGCATCCTTTCGATAAAATGAACCCCTATGACATCCCAATTTAACCGCACCGCGATCTTCATTTCACTTGGGTTGTCCATAGTGATGGTTTTAGCGGTCCTTTTCGGCGCGAAATACGTATTCACAAACACGGCCAAGGCCCCCGTGGCGGTCTCCCCGGTGGATTCGCCAGAGGCCGATTCGCAGGCGTGCACGGACTTCGTGCATGCGCTTCCCGATGAAGCCATGGGCCAACCGCGCGCCGATATTGCAGAGCCCGTCCCCGCCGGCGTTGCCGCCTGGGCCGCTAACTCCCAGGAAAAGGTGACGGCGCGCTGCGGTGTTGCCATGCCCTTCCAGTACACCGATTACTCCACCACGCAAGACGTCGATGGTGAGCAGTGGTTCAAGGTCAAGGATGCGACCTCTGGTTCTAACCTCTCTACCTGGTATTCGACCCAGCGCTTCCCGGTCGTGGCGGTAACGACCTTTAATGATGAAAAGCCGCAAGACCTCAACGAGGCCGTTGCCACCCTGGAGAACAAGCCGGCCGAGGCCCACCCGGCACCCTTGCGCGATCTTAAGGCGGCAAAAAATGACCGCTGCGCCGCGGTAGAAAAAGCGCTACCGGATGAGATTGCGGATGGGTACCACCGCCGCGAGGTGGACGATAAGGACACCTACGTGTGGAGCTCTGAGGGGCACGAGGACATCGTCGCGCGCTGTGGCGTCGCCCAGCCAGAAAACTACGAGGCTGGCGTGCAGCTCCAGCAGGTCAACGATATTGCCTGGTTTGAGGATACGACCTTGGCCCAAGGCACGACCGCAGGAACCTGGTTTGCGCTCGGCCGCGAGAATTACCTAGCGCTGCACGCCCCGCAGGATTCCGCGCAGGCAGCACTGGTGGCGCTCAGCGATATCACCGCGAAGCACGTCCCAGAAAGGTAAAAGGAAGCCGCAGACCTACGCAGTGCGGGCCTCTGCGCTGGCGATGAGCACCTCAAGCAGCGTGGGGTAATCCACGCCAGAGGCCGCCAGCACCTGCGGGTACATGGAAATCGGGGTAAATCCCGGCAGGGTATTGACCTCGTTGATGTACAGGCCCTCTTCGGTAACGAAGAAATCCACGCGGGACAGCCCGGTGCAGTTAAGCGCCTTAAAGGCCCGAATCGCCATATCGCGCAATTGCGCCGTGAGTTCTTCTGGGAAAGGCGCGGGAATTTGGGCCGTGACCACGTTATCTAGGTATTTGGTCTCAAAACCATAAAACCCTTCATCGGAGTCATCGATGCCCTTAAGCAGCGCCGGCACAGAGGCAATAAGCTCGCCATCTGGGTATTGCAGGACGCCGACCTCTACCTCGCGGCCGACGATTTCTGGCTCGACCAAAATCTTGTCATCGTCTTCCAAGGCAATGCGCACGGCTTCTGGGAAATCCGCCCAGTCGCTGACCTTGGAGACGCCAATCGAGGAGCCCCCGCGGGCAGGCTTGACGAAGACCGGCAGGCCAAGCCGTTCTTTTTCTTCCACGGTCAATTCCGTGCGACCCTGCACGATGACCTCTGGTGCCACCGGCAGGCCCGCTGCGGATAAAATCTTCTTGGTAAATTCCTTGTCCATTCCCACCGAGGACGCCAATACGCCGGGGCCCACATAAGGGATTCCGGAGAGCTCGAAAAGCCCCTGCATAGTGCCGTCTTCACCATAGGGTCCATGGAGAATGGGAAAGATAACGTCAACCTGGGCATACAGCGAACCGTCACTAATCGCGCGGATTTCGCCCTTGCGCGTTGGATCCGCAGAAAGCGCCAATTCCGTGCCGCGCTTGACCTCAGGCATGACGCCATCGACGATTTCTAAACCCTCGGTATCGCCCGGTGTCCACGTGCCCTCGCGCGTAATGCCGATGGGCACCACCTGGAATTTTTCCGGGTCGAGGTGCTTCATAATTGCGCCTGCGGATACGCAGGACACGGAGTGCTCGGTACTGCGGCCACCGTAAAGGACGGCCACGCGGGTCTTTTCAGTCATGGGCGATGATTTTACCTTTCTGCTACTCCGACTTCTTGGAGCGACCCATAAGGGCAATGATCATATCGTCTACAGCCATGCCCTGATGACACACGCCGTAGACGGCTTCCGTAATGGGCATCTCTACCCCAGCCTGCTGGGCTAGGCGGAAGATGGAATCAGAGGAAAACACGCCTTCTGCCACCTGTCCATTGGTGGCCGCCTTCGCTTCTTCTAGGCTGCCACCTTGACCAAGGCGGTAACCGAAGGTCCTGTTGCGCGAGAGCGTGGAGTTACACGTGGCGACCAAATCGCCCAAACCCGCCAGGCCGGAAAAGGTAAATGGCTCCGCCCCCAAGGCCGTGCCCAGGCGCGTAATTTCCGCCAGGCCGCGGGTAATCATCGTGGCCATGGTGTTATTGCCCAAGCCCTTACCCGAGGCCATGCCGCAGGCCAAGGCGATGACGTTTTTGCACGCGCCACCGATCTCCGCGCCGATGACATCGGTATTTGTATAGGGCCGCAAGTAGGGCGCGGCGATGGCCGCCTGTACCGCCTTGGCGCGCTCTTCGTCGGTGCAGGCGATGACCGTGGCCGTAACCTGCCCCGCTGCTACTTCTTTGGCTAGGTTGGGCCCAGATAGAACCGCCACGCGCTGCGGATCCACACCCGCTGCATCCACGATGACTTCGCTCATGCGCTTGAGCGTGCTGGTTTCTACGCCCTTAGAAATGGAGACCAGCGTGGAATCCGCGGGCAATGCGGGCGCCCAGCGCTCCACGTTGGCGCGCAGGGACTGCGATGGCACACCGAAGACCACGATATCCGCGCCGGAAAGCACCTCTTCCTCATCGTGCGTGGCGCGCAGTGCCGCCGGAAGGTGGACATCCGGCAGGTAGTCAGGGTTGGTATGCGTTTCATTGATCGCTTCCGCCAATTCGGTCCTGCGCGCCCACAGGGTGACATCGTTTCCTGCGTCCGCAAATACCTTGGCCAAGGTGGTGCCCCAGGAACCGGCACCCATTACCGCTACTTTTACCATGGCTTCCTCCAAACGTTTTTCCTATTAGTTCCACCTTAAGGCATTTATCACTCCGGGCGTGGCAAGGATGCGGCAGGGATCTCCCCCGTGGAACAATGATGATGAGGTTAACGCCAATTTTTCACTTACCGAAGAAAGGCACGAAAAGCTATGCCGAGCGCGAAGAAGATGCACGAGACCGATAAAGATAAAAAGTCCGAAAAATTCATTTCCGGCCGGCACCAAGAAATTCCGGTGGATCCAGCCAAGGAATTTCCCCGCACTACCCTTGCCGCCGGCGCCGTAGTCTGGCGCGGCGACCCCGCGAACCCAGAGATCGCACTCATCCACCGCCCGCATTACGACGATTGGTCCCTGCCCAAGGGAAAGGTGGATCCAGGCGAATCCCTGCCTACCACCGCGGCGCGCGAAATTGAGGAAGAAACCGGCTTCCACGTACGCCTGGGCAAGTTGATTGGCAAGGTCACCTACCCCGTGCAGGGGCGCACCAAGGTGGTCTATTACTGGGCGGCGTTCTACCTCAGCGGCACCTATACCCCCAATGATGAGACCGATGAGCTGCGCTGGGTGCCCATTGACCAAGCACAGCAGTTTTTGTCCTATGACGTGGACAACGACGTCGTCTCCAAGGCACAAAAGCGGCTGCAGCTCGCCCCCACAACGCGCCTATTGTACGTTCGCCACGCCCACGCCCACGACCGCAAAAAGTGGGAGGGCGATGACAACCTGCGGCCTTTGGATAAGAAGGGGCGTCGGCAAGCAGAAATGCTCGTGCCCATGCTGGCGGCCTACCACCCCACCGCGATCTATTCCGCTCGCCCGCACCGGTGCCAGCAAACCGCCGCGCCGCTTGCCGACGAACTGGGCAAGGACATCGCCATTAATAAGGACTTTGGCGACGAGGCATGGGAAAAGAACCCGGCGGCCGCCAAGAAGGCTTTCCGCCGCGTAGTTGAAGACGGCGGGGTGCCGGTCATTATCAGCCAGGGACAGACCATCCCCGGCATCATCGAGGATTTGGCGCCGCAATTCCTCAAGAAGCCACAGGAGGAATTGAAGTTTAAAAAGGCCTCGGTGTGGGTCTTGTCCTTCAATAATGGTGAATTAACCGGGGCAGATTATCTTCCCAGCCCCCTGCCGGTGCGCTAGCTGGCTTGGCGCTAGCTGGCTTGAGGCGAGCGAGCCCCCGCCTCCCTAGCCGTGCATGCCGAGGTTGCGGCGCACGAACAAGGTGGGGGCCAAAGCCATGAGCCCCGGCAGCACGACGATGCCCACCACGGTTGAGCCCAGCGCCATGTAAAGGATGATGAGGACGATGCCCACCAGGAAGGTGGTGCCGATGTTCCTCTTTGCGATCTCCGCGGAAAGCTTAAAGCAGGCCCCTAGGCCTAGGTCAGGGCGTGCTGCCTTGACGGCTGGGACCCACCACCAGAAGAACAGGGCGAAAAGTCCGGGGATTATGAGCAAGACAAAGCCCATGCCGATGACCACGCTGGTCACGAGGTATGCCAGCATGATGCCGCCCATGCCCTTAACGGTAAAGAAATCCCCGAAAGTTAAGTCCTGGCCGTTGACCTGCTTAGTAGCGGCTTGGTACCAGATGGCGTTTGCCCACAGATAAATAACTAACAGGGCTATTACCCCGAGAATAAGTAACAGCACGCCCAGTACGCCAAGGGAACCGTCTAAGGCTCCCTCGGTCGACGCCTCGATGGAAAGAGATCCGCCACCGGCGGCAAAGACTACGGCGATTACGGCGTAAGCGACAAAAAGGACGACCATCTGCACGAGCGGGGCAAAAAGCCACGGCACCCAATTGCGGCCGAAATAGCGGAAGCTATCGCCGATGATGCTGACGGTATCTATGCCGCCTGGGGCGGGCGGCTCGCCGGAATATCCCGGCTGCCCATTTGAATAGGGCTGCTGGGAATAGGGATTGTATCCGTCGTGGTCGCGTGAACCGGAATAAGGCGAAGTCATACCGCAGACAATAGTGGATAATCCCGTTTCACGGCTACGGTGCTGCCGCTATTCCGGGTGAACCGCGGGCTTAAAGCTGGCGCGGGAGTTCTCGAAGCTCGTGATCGCCTCTTCATCGCGCAGGGTGATGCCGATGTCATCAAGGCCTTCCATCAGGCGCCAGCGCGTGTAGTCATCGATGTCGAATGAGTAGGTGTTTTCGCCAACCTGAACGGTACGCGCCTCCAGATCGACCGTAACTTGGGTTTCCCCCGCTTCCAGCTGCTTCCAAATAAGCTCGATGTCTTCTTGTTCCATCAGCCCGGTAAGCAGACCAGACTTTCCTGAGTTACCGCGGAAGATATCCGCAAACCGGGAGGAGAAGACAGCCTTGAAGCCGTATTCGCGCAAAGCCCACACTGCGTGCTCGCGCGAGGAACCGGTGCCGAAGTCGCGGCCGGCGAAGAGAACGGAGCCGTTCTTGAACTGCTCCTGGTTAAGTACGAAGGTGGAATCGGCGCGCCAGTTGGAAAACAGCCCCTCCGCAAAGCCCGTGCGCTTGACCGATTTGAGGTAGCGCGCGGGGATGATTTGATCCGTATCCACGTTGGACGCCCGCAGCGGGACTCCGGTGCCGGTATGGGTGATGAATTTCTCCATTGTTTCAACCTTTCTCGCGTGCTTATTTCAGGTCAGCCGGGCTGGACAGGTATCCGGTGACGGCGGTAGCGGCAGCAACCTGTGGGGAAACGAGGTGGGTTCGCCCGCCAGGGCCCTGCCGGCCTTCAAAGTTGCGGTTGGACGTGGATGCGGAGCGCTCCCCTGGTTTCAGTTGGTCGGGGTTCATGCCCAAACACATGGAGCATCCCGCCGTGCGCCACTCTGCGCCGAAGTCTTGGAAAATCCGGTCAAGGCCTTCCTTTTCCGCATCGGCCTTGACCACCGCGGAGGAAGGAACCACGATCATGCGCGTAGTGGAATCGATGGTGCGGCCCTTGACCACCTCAGCGGCGGCGCGCAGGTCCTCGATGCGCGCATTGGTGCACGATCCCACGAAGACGGTGTCGATCTTGATATCGCGCAGTGGGGTACCTGGTTGCAGGTCCATGTACTCCAATGCCTTTTTCACGGTGGCCTTGGAATTGTCATCGCCGAAGTCTTCTGGATCCGGTACGGTTTCGCCCAGCGGCAGGCCTTGGCCCGGGTTCGTTCCCCAGGTCACGAACGGTGTCAATGCTGAGCCGTCGATTTCTACGACGCGATCGAATTCGGCGCCATCGTCAGTAGGCAGCGTCTTCCAGTACTCCACCGCAGCATCCCAGTCGGCGCCCTTAGGAGCGAACTCGCGGCCCTTGACATACTCGAACGTCGTCTCATCGGGCGCAACCATACCGGCACGGGCACCGGCTTCAATGGACATATTGCAGATGGTCATGCGGGCTTCCATGGACATCTTGCGGATGGCTTCACCGCGGTATTCGATGATGTAGCCTTGGCCGCCGCCGGTGCCGATCTTGGCGATGATGGCAAGGATGAGGTCCTTGGCGGAAACGCCTTCCTGCAATTCCCCGGTGACTTCGATGGCCATCGTTTTAAATGGCTTCAAAGACAGCGTCTGGGTGGCCATGACGTGCTCTACCTCTGAGGTTCCAATGCCCATGGCGATGGAACCGAATGCGCCGTGGGTAGAGGTATGCGAATCGCCGCACACAATCGTCATGCCGGGCTGGGTAATGCCCAGCTGTGGGCCCACGGTGTGCACGATGCCTTGCTGCTCATCGCCCATCGCGTGCAACCGCACGCCAAATTCTTCGCAGTTCTTGCGCAAGGTGGAAACTTGGGTCCGCGATACCTCATCCTTAATCTCTAAGAGGTTGCCGGATTTAATCCCCAGCGTCGGCACGTTGTGGTCCTCGGTTGCCAGGTGCAATTCTGGGTGCCGCATAGTGCGACCTTGCAGTCGCAGCCCATCAAAGGCCTGCGGGCTGGTAACTTCGTGCAAAAGTTGAAAGTCAATATAGATAAGGTCTGGTGCACCTGCATCGCCCTCTTGGACAACGTGGTCGCGCCATACTTTTTCAGCCAAGGTCAGCTTCTGGTTCATAAACATCACTCCACACTTGAAATCTCATAATTTGGGACGTAGATTTCATTATATGGGAGAGTATAGCGCAGTTTCCGGCATTAAGGTACTAGATCGTGCAATGGCCATCATGATGGCCGCCGCGAACCATCCATCGACCCTTAATGAATTGTGTGAAACCACGGGGCTACCTCGGGCGACGACGCACCGGCTGGCCACCGCGCTGGAGGCACACCGCATCCTTGTCCGCACCCCTGAAGGAAAGTGGAAGGCCGGCCCCGCACTTCCCGGTAACCGCGATCACATCCTAGAAGTTGCGGGCCCCATCATGGACCAACTCCTCAACCGCACCGGCGAGTCCATTCAGCTTTATGAGTTCACGGGCACCACCCGCACCTGCATTGCCACCCGCGAACCCACGTCCGGCCTACACAACGTGGTCCCAGTAGGCCGCCAGCTGCCGCTGACCTCCGGCTCTGCAGCCCGCATTATCGCAGGCTATGTGGACTTTCCCCTAGACGCCGCACAATTCAGCGCTGCCGATGTGGAAACCGCCCGCCGCCAGGGCTATGCAGAATCCATCGAGGAGCGCGAAGCTGGCCTAGCCTCCATTTCCGCTCCCATCTTTGATTCCTCCGGCGTTTTCCGCGCGGCACTGTCCATCTCCGGGTCCTCCGAGCGCTTCCGCCCCTCGCCCGCCAAGAAGTACGCCCACCTGCTTACCTCCGCCGCCCGAGAACTTTCGGAACTGCTCTAGCTTTACAACCATCTCACCACTACCCCTGGGCCACCCGCTGGCCCAGGGTTTTGTCATGTTTTACCTCCACATACCCCGCTCCTCCGCGGTCTAATGAAAAAATATCGAAACTCTCCCGCGCGCTATTGAAACCGAACTGAAAACATGATTTAATGAAAACAGAGTGAAAACGAAAAGGACACTCCCCAACCACAAAGCGCAGAAAGGATTCATGATTATGACTCACGCTACCCACACTGAACACGAGCACACCCACGGTGAAGGCTGCGGCCACGTTGCCTTCCCACACGAGGATCACACCGACTTCGTGCACGATGGCCACATCCACCGCGAGCACGAAGGCCACTGGGACGAGTGCGAGACCACTGAGCACGTCGAGGCTGAGCCACACAGCGAGCACACCCACGGCGAAGGCTGCGGCCACGTTGCCGTCCCCCACGGCGACCACGTTGACTACATCCACGACGGCCACCGCCACGCCGCTCACGGCGATCACTACGACGAGCACTAAGCCTCGCCGCCAAGCGCCCCGCAGTGCCCTAGCGCCGCGATAATCCACCGCTTCGATGCAAGGATTATCGCGGTGCTTTTCTACGCATTAGCCCAGCGTGAATTAACCTTTTATTAACCCTAGCCGCATTGATGCGCAAAGCACGGTGCCTGAGAGGTAACCAAGCTATCAATTTCGCGGAATCTGCCTGCTTGACTATTAGTTAACACCGTTTCGGTGCTACGGTCTTTCGAGTGATTACTAGTTGGAAGCTTTTTCTCCAAGACTTCGTCCGCCTGTGGCGGACGCCGCAAGTCTGGGTGATTCTCATCGGTTTGATGATTACCCCTGCCTTATACTCTTGGGTCAACGTCTCCGGTTTTTGGGATCCCTATGGCAATACCGAACACCTCAAGGTAGCCGTGGTGAATGAGGACAAGGGTGCCTCGTCAGATCTCACCGGCGATATTGACGTCGGCGGGCAGATGATGGAAAAGCTGCACAACAACGACAAACTCGGCTGGCAGTTTATGGACCGCGGCGAAGCCGAGCACGCGGTGAAATCCGGCGATGTTTTTGCCTCCATCATCGTCCCGGAGGATTTTTCTTCTGACTTTGTCAGCCTCTTCGAGGGCACGTACTCTCAACCCACCTTGGAGTATCAGGTCAATGAGAAGATCAATGCCATTGCCCCCAAAGTCACTGACTCCGGTTCTTCTACTCTCGAAACCACGATTAGCGCCACGTTTAATGAAAATGTCGCGAAATCTGTAGCCACCGAGTTGAGGAATTCCGGCGGCGATCTCAGCGATAAGATCAATAGCACCGCGGGCAATACCGCTAATTCCTTTTCAGAGACCGCCGATACCGTGGCCAATTCGCGCAATTCCCTGGCGGATGTCAACGCCACTATCGAGGGTGCCCGCCCCACCATCGCGCAGGCGCGCAAGTCCCTGGGCTCCGTGCAGACCACGATCGATGACGCACAGCAGGCTTTAAACCAGGTCACCGCCTTGACCGACGAAGTGCAAAAGGAAGTAACCTCCTTCGCTGACGATGCCACCGCCGCTTATATCCAAGGCACGACTGCGCTTGCCGATGGCACCGCGAACGCCAATGCCAATATCGGTTCTGTCACAGGGAAGTTAAACGGCGCTCTCAACCGCGTCGATGCCGCGACCGACGGCGCACAGGGCATCCTTGGTCAAGCCGATAAAGCCATCGACCAATTAGCCGGTGTCGCTGCCCTGCCGGCCCTTCCCCCAGAGGTATCCCAGCAGATCAACCAGTCGGTCTCTGAGCTGCGCGACCGCAATAACCAAAACCGCGCGGTGCTAGGCGAGCTCGATTCCCTCAATAGCGATACGAATGCCACCCTGGATTCGCTGAATAAGACCTCAGAATTGCTCAATTCCATGGCCTCCCAAGCGCGCGATGATTCCCATGGACTCCGCGATGACGTGGCCAACGGCCTGCCTAAGCTCAATTCCGCGCTTTCTAATGTCTCCGCTACGGCCGGGCGCCTATCTGCCTCGCTCAACAGCCAGAAAGCGCTGGTTGGGCAAACGGACGGGCTTCTCGGGGGCGTCGACGAGCAGCTGACCCACGCCCAAGAAGTGGTAAAGCGCTTCTCGGTCGACCTGGATCGCGTCGAGGAAGGCCTGCGTTCCGCGCGGACCGATGTCATTGCCTTGAGCAACACGGCCACTAATAACACCGTGCTGAAGTCCGTCAATGGCCTTGATACGGACCACGTATCTTCCTTCCTCTCCTCGCCCGCAGAGATGGAAAGCCACGCGGTCTTCCCCGTTACCCACTACGGCTCCGGCATGTCCTCGCTGTTTATCAACCTCACGCTGTGGATCGGTGCCTTCATGCTTTTGATCATTTTCCGCGCCGAGGTTGACCCGCAGGGCCGCCGGGATCTGACCATCAATAAGGCCTATTTCGCGCGCTTCTTGCTCCTCGGCTTTTTCGCCATTGCCCAGGCGCTAATCGTGTCCATCGGTAACTTGGTCATTGGCGTGGAGCACGTCAGCGCCACCGCCTATGTCCTTACCTCCGTATTCATCAGCCTGTGCTACCTCAGCATTACCTATGGCTTGGTCTCGACATTTGGCCACGTGGGCCGCGGTATCGCGGTGGTCCTCGCCTTCATCCAAATTCCCGGCGCATCGGGCCTGTATCCCATCGAGATGACGCCGGACTTCTTCCGCGCCGTCCACCCCTTCTTGCCCTTTACCTACGGCATCGACGCCATGCGCGAGACCGTGGGTGGGTTCTACGGCACCCATTACATCCGCGACATCGCCGCGCTGACCGGTATGGCGGCTATCGCCTACCTCATGGGCACCTTTTTAAGGCGCGGGTTGTCCAACGTCACCATGCTGGTCAATGACGAGCTGGCCAAGGGCGGGCTCGTCATCAACGAGCAGGTCCACCTCATCGGCAGCCGCTACCGCTTCACCGATCTGTTGTATGCCTCCGCGGACCGCGAGGGATATCAAAAGAGCTTGGATACCAAGTGGATGACCGCGCGGAAGAATTATTCTCAGTTGATGAAGCTGACCATCGCCATTGGCTTGGCCTTGGTTACCGTGCTCGTTATTTGCTCCCGGTTCATGCCGGATCAAAAGGCGATCATCTTCGGCATTGCCTGCCTCGTGGCGCTGATTGCGGTCGCGACCATTTGTTCGCTGGAATACGTGAAGCAAAGCATCGCGCACGATAACCGCCTGGCAGACCTCAGCGATGAGGAAATCCAGCAGCACCTTGAGCATCAACGCCGAAACCCCAATCAGTATCGGCTAGAAGATGTGCAGTCGGATAAACACGCCGAAATATCTTCTACCCCACAATCGCAGGGCGATACTGCAGATAAGCCCGCCGACGGCGGCGAAGAATCCGGAAAGGGAGATAAGTCATGAACAACATCCTGACCATTCTCCGCGATGACCTCAAGGCCATCCGTGGCAACGTAATGACCGCCGTCATCATTTTCGGCCTCGCCATTATCCCGCTGCTTTTTACCACCTTTAACGTGCTCGCCAGCTGGGACCCGTTTGCCAATACCAAACAGCTCAAAATCGCCGTCGCCAGTGAGGACAAAGGCCACCAAAGCGACCTAGCTTCGCTCAAACTCAACCTAGGCGATGAGGTTTTATCCCAGCTCAGCCGCAACGATGAAATCAACTGGGTCCTTACAAATAGCGACGATGCCATTGAGGGCACCAAGTCCGGCGAGTACTACGCCGGCATCGTCTTGCCCAAGGACTTTAGCGCCAACCTCCTTACCTTCTATGTGGAAGGCACCGAGCCGAGCAAGCTGAATCTTTACACCAATGAGAAGAAGAACGCGCTGTCGACCACGATTACCCAGCGCAGCGCTACCGGCGTGATCGAAAAGATCGACGAGTCCTTCACCCGCGTCGTGTCCAATGTGGGCCTTGGCGTCATTTCCTCATTGGACCAGTACTTGGATGAGGGTGAAACCCAAGCCGCGCTCAATAACGTGCACCACCGCGTCAACACGGTGCAATCGCGCCTCGATGCGGCCTCAGGCACGGTCATGGCGCTAAGTAATCTGGTTGATTCCACCATTCCGCTGACCCGAGCCGCCAATAACATCCTGAATGAGGCGGGAAACCAGGCCTCCAGCACCACGAATGACAACGGCGAGTCCCCCATCGACATCCTTAAATCCACGCTGGATGAGTCCACTGGCTCTTTGGATGCGTCCCTTGCCGCGACGACACAAAGCTACGAGGTCCTATCCGCGCAGATTGAGGAATTGCTCAACAACGCCAGCGCCACCTCCGCGCAGACCGCTCAGACCTTCCGCACTGCCGCGGACCGCGTGGGACAGCAAACCGCTGCTTTCCAAGGCGTAAAGGACAGCATCCAAAAAGAAGCCGATAAGGTCAATCTTCCCGCCCCTGTGGCAGCGGGATATAAGGCCGTCATGGGGCAACTCGATGCCAGCATCGCCCAAAGCAATGCGCTACACGATTCTTTGACCTCAACGGCCAATAACATTGAAAATGGCGGTAAGTCCCAGGAGTCCAAGCAGCAAACCCAAGCTGCGATCGCTAGCGCCAAGCAGGCCGTAGAAAACGCCCGTAACTCCTATAACTCCAATCTCAAGCCGCAGCTAGCGGCCCTAGGAGATAGCGTGGGCACGGTGGCCAACGATGTTGATGCGGTCAAGCGCGATATCGCGGGCGTCCGCAATACCATCTCCAATGACAACGATGCCCTCGTGCGGGCCCGCGATATGACCGCCGGCCTATCCGGCACCCTGCAGCAGCAGGCGGCCCGCTTTGGTGAGCTCAGCCAAAAGATCGATGAGATCCGCGACGGCGGCGATCTCAGCCAGCTCGCCGATCTCATCGGCGATGATCCCGAGCTACTGGCCTCCCGCATCGCCTCACCGGTCAATGTGGACCGCCAGCCCATCTACGAGGTTGCCGCCTTCGGTGTTGGTATGACGCCGTTCTACCTCACGCTCTCGCTGTGGGTCGGCGCCCTGCTTGCCTGCGTGCTGGTACACACCAACGCCGAGCGCAAGTACTTGAAGAAGAACGAAAACCTCGACAAGAAGGATCACTTCACCAGGAACCAAGTCTTCTTGGGCCGCTTCATCACCTTCGGGCTCATCGGCATCGCCCAATCCACCCTTGTGGTCCTCAGCCTGATTTTCTTCGTGGAGATCGAGCCCGAGCACCCATTCATGATGCTCTTTGCCTCGTGGATAATCACACTGGTGTTTATGTTGATAATCTATTCACTGGTTATCACATTCGATAGCGCGGGCAAGGCCCTCGCGGTGCTGCTCTTGGTCATCCAAGTCTCCGGTTCCGGCGGCGCCTATCCCCTGCCGCTGCTTCCAGAGTGGTTCCAAAATGTCAGCCCGTGGCTGCCGGCCACCTACGGCATCGACGCATTCCGCAGCGCCATCGCCGGCATTTATGAGGCCGATATCCTCCGCGAGCTCGGCATGCTCCTCCTCTTCGCCATCCCGGCACTCATCCTCGGCCTGTTCTTGCGCCCCGCCATGGATAACTATCACAAGCGCCTCCAGAAGGCGATTAAGAAGACGAAGGTCATGGCCTAGCCACACACCTATGCACAACGCCCAGTGCAGCCTGAGAGGCTCGCTGGGCGTTCTTTTTGCAGTGTGGCGGACCCATCCCCCTCCCTTGGCGCTCACGGGCCCACAGCCCGCCCCAGTCCTCGCTGAGTTCGTGAGCGCAAAGGGCGGGCTGCGGCTAAAGCAGACGCTTTCCGATGCCTCCCCCCTCACCCACCTAACGCCCTCCTTCGCGATGCTCATTGCAGCGCAGGGAGAGCCGTTTAAACGCCGCTTGATCAACTTCTCCTGGCCTCTAGAGATGCAGGAAGAAAATGGCAAAAGAAAAAGGCTGCGAGCGGTGAAGCTCGCAGCCAAAATATGGCACTTTCACGAAACTCCCCACCATCCTGAACCCCCGACCTGTTAATACCCCTGCACCACAGAATTCCGGGGTGTGCACCACGGCATGACAACTACCTCGGTGTTCTCACCCAGCGAGGATGCGAACTAATCCACGAGTCACTTCGCTCACAGTCTAAAGTTCCAACTCCATCTGTTCGCCAGTTTCACCATCGTCTGTATATACGGTCAACAGCTCATAGCTCGACTTCTCTTCATCGTCCGGTCCGACCTGAGTCTCTACACGGATCCGCATGTCGTACGACCGCGCAAGGTTCGCTTCGCCCGAGCTAACGAGAGCTGCAAACTCTTCGTCAAGCAGACGAATGGATATCGTTCCAAACTCTTCAGTCTCAATCCGCCATTTGCGCTTAAGAGGCTCAATGAGATTTGCAGTGGCAAAGCGAGCCGAGACGGTCGCAACTTGAACTGTTGGCTCTGGAAGCGTCTCCGCGTAGTTGACCATTCTCCGTGCCTCTTCTTCGTTGATGTGCACTTCAACGCTGCGAGAGCCGGCCAGTTCGACTGCTTCAATCCCTGGTTCGAGAGTCGGCTTTACGATCGCTGCAACATTTTTGCGCCCCCGAGACTTTGCTAAAAGCGCATCAGTTAGCCTTTCAAGTTGCAAGTTCTCACGAAGATCTGGATAGGGAACTTCTGTTTGCTCCTGCATCGCGGCTTTGTTTGACAGTGCCTTCATGACCCAGCCGATGATTTCTTTGACAGTCACAACACCACCCCCAAGGGTGAGTGCAGTGTTGACTTTCGAGCCCGAGGCCCAGTTCAGAACCCCATCGAGAGCCTGACTTCCAACATCAAAGAAGACCGAATACGAGCCTTGCTCGACTCCAACGATCTCCAGCTCAGGCACTTCAGCGGACAGTGGATCGACGTTGCGGTAGATAGCCTTAACGAGTTCGTCCAACGCCAGGAAGACGGGACCGATCTCTGCGACCGACATCGGCTCGGACTGTAGACGTGCGCCGTCGTACTTCAGCAGGAAAGACTCTTCAGACATGGAACTATATTAACGGGTGCACGCTTGGGCCGAGCTGGGCGCACAATAATTCATGATCAATCAAGCCCGTCAGCCACTCCCTTACCGCCGCGAACCTCGTCACCTGCCATGCCGGCAACCTATCCCCCTCCCGCACCGCTGCCACAGCATTCTCAATCAGCCAATGCAGTTAGTTACGCCGCAGTTCCGATCGCCACAATTCCAGTTCGCAGTCAGCAAGCCCAGCTGGGTCGTACGGGAGCGTCAACAAGGCCTCGGGGCTTTGCACCCCATGCTCTTTGAGCACCTTGCGGCCTTCCATCGCTTACCGCTCATCGTTCATGGCCCACAGCAACAGGTCCTCGATGATGCCGCTGCAAAAAAGCGAACTCCTTATCCTCGACCTCGGCTGTTACCCGCGCTACGATTCGCTGGGCTTGACCGGATTCATACAGCCCCGTCCAGCCGCTGAGCATGTCCCACTCGTTGTGCAAAGCGCGCTTCAAGTCAGTGATAAGTTCCTTGGCTCCTAGATGGTGTTGCTCCATCAAGTCAAGGTCCACGTGAGGGAGGTAAGGCCAGTATCGCCGAGCTGTGAGCAGATCAATCATCGCCACGATGTCGGGTGGGAAATCGGATTGTGGGATTGCGGCTTTGGTCTCGACTCCAATGATCCAGTAGCCATCTGATGTGAATAGGGAGTCAGTCATGATGCTCCAGTCTCGTAGGGAGAGGAATGCGTATGCCGGATGGGAGCAGGATCAGCGAACCCCGCGCCGTCGAGTCAACGGAGCGGGATTGGTGTCAACGGCTGAGATTAGAAGGTCAGGCCAGGAATGTTCATGGTCTGAGCCATGAACCTCCGAGTTCGTTGTCCCCCCTCCAGCTATCCTATTCGACATGATGCAAACCCACGCCAATTATTCTCGCCCCTTCCCAGACCACTGGTTTCCAGCATTAGCGAGGCTGTGTCGAGAAACAGCTCAAAATATGCAGACGATCGGCCAGGCCAACCTCAGTCTCACAGCGGAAGAAAAGCAAGACATAAACGAGTATTTCCACGCCGAGGATTACAACGTTGCTCTCATCGGCGAAGAAATAACCGGAGGGTCTGCAGACCTCGTTGGAGGGTGGCTCTACACGATCAACAATCTTCTCGATGGTCCTTTCGTCAGCCCCGTGACCATCGCCCCCGTTGCTCGTGCAGCAATCGAGACCAGCGCACAGATCGCTTACCTCAATGCATTTGAACCAATCGAGCGATGTTTCTGGGCCATGCGAGCGGTCACAGACAAGATTCATTATGAAAAGGAGCGTGACCTCGTTCCAGGTGTATTCCCCCGACTCAAAGAAGCAACAAAGGTCCACACGGACCGGCATCGTGGGACGAAATTTGAGTTCCCTGGCAATACCACGCTAGTACGTGAAACGCTAAAAGTCTTGGGCGGCTACCGGATGTACAAGGAGACGAGCGCATATACGCACCAGCATGCTTGGACAGCCTACAAGCACAGCAATTACGTCATGTACAACCCTTTGCCGTTAGAGCTCCGAACGATTCGCTTCGTCTTAGACGCGTTAGCAGCAGCTGACTACGCAGCACGCTCCTTCATCAACTTTCGAAATACGACAAAGACTGCTACTGCGTACTCTAACCTCGACATATTGCTAGGCAGACGCAAAGCAGTCCATGACGAGTTCGTAGCTTGGATGACCGAGAACAACGTCGCTCTCGCCCCCTAAACCACCCGCAGCCCCTCGCCACGTCCGTGTCCATGAAACAGCCCCCGCACCGCCACCAGATCCTTATCCCTGAGGTCTGGGCGGAACGACTCGAAGCGCTTCAACGTCTCGATCCCCGCCGCGTGACAGATAAACGCATCGGGCACATATCGGTCCATCAAGTCCACGATCCATGTCGCTTTGAGCCGGCGAATATCAGGCTGCATTCCTGACTCGACCTTGTTGCGTGCCGTCCTGCCCGGCACATCATCAGGGTCTCGGCTTGTCACATTGGGGCGCAGGATGTACTCATCTCGCCCCGCCTTGGTCGGACCTGACCCCTGTGGATGCGGCGGCAAAACACGTTCAGACGGGCCAGGCTTGGGGTACTCAGGAATGGGCTGACGCGTATCGTCGTGGACGAAACACGATTGAAAGCCGTAACGCCCTTCTCAAGAACGGTCGTATGGGGGTTGGGGGACACGACTCGGCGTCTCGTCCGTGGGTTCGCTAACGCCACCCTCGTCCCCGCTCTGGGCATTGTGGGTGTCAACATTCACCTGATTCAGAAGTTCCTCCACCGAGTCGTATTCGACTTGAATACGAATCCCAGCGATCCGGTAACAACTCAGCCGCGTAAGCGAGTCTCCAACTGGAACACGTTCGGTAACGCCGCGCCACAGGCTCCCCCCGGCTGCAGCCTAGAGATCAGCAAAGTCCACCGCCCATATGGGCCGTGCTCTACAGGTCGTGGGCTACTGCCCAACTAAACAAAATCTCGCCCGATCTCTGTTGCTTTTAAGCACCAGGAATCGGACAAAACAAGTTAAATCCCGATCCTCGGAAACGAGAATCGGGATTTCGTTTGGCAGTTCGTAGTTTCGTGAACTCTGCAGGTCAGAAAGGTGAAACCGCCTATATGTACCCCGTACGGGATTTGAACCCGTGTTACCGGCGTGAGAGGCCGGCGTCCTAGGCCGCTAGACGAACGGGGCTCGTTCGCACGTAGCAGGCGAAGCAAAAGCTGTACTGCCCTAGACTCGCTTGCTGCGGACTCGTTAAACAGTAAACGATGGGTAAACACAATACAAATCAGCAGATAGTACGGGGATTCGTGCCGGTAAGTCCCCCAGTTAAGACCCACTTTGGTCCCGATTAAGTGGCCTAAACGACAGGATGTGTTGGTGAAGTTATATGATTAGCACGTCTGGCCTGCTGGTATTAGGACTATTTCACTTATCCGGAGGGATAACGCAGCCTCGGACCTGAAATACCGCCGGGGGCATGCTGATGTGCTAAGCGCTGAGGTTCACGATGAATGGATGAGTAAGAATCATCCTCGATACCCCGTCTGTAGCGAGGTGTGCACCAAAATACGGGACTACAAGCACCAATCCGCCAGCGAAGGCGATGGAACGCCTGTAAAGCCACTGTCACTCGCGCTAGAGGCCGACCCAGGAAAGTGGACGCATCAGGGCGCAGACCCACGAGCCAAAGCACACACCCTAGCCAACCAAGAAACACAAGCCACCATCGGCCGTGAATACGGCCGACCAGCAACTTTCGACAGTGCCTACAACCACTCTATGGGAAAACGCAAAGGCCACATGCCCTAAACCACGCAGTCCGCCAACACAAAATGTCGTTTACCCCGACACGCCGGAAAACAACACATTTTGTCGTTTAACCCGATTAAGTCGCAAGCGCACATACGAAAAATTCCTCCAGCCGCAATGACTGGAGGAATCTTTTTATTTGTACCCCGTACGGGATTCGAACCCGTGTTACCGGCGTGAGAGGCCGGCGTCCTAGGCCTCTAGACGAACGGGGCATAGAACTAGTGAGCCTGCTTTAGAAAGCATTTTCACTGCTGGCCTACCAGGACTCGAACCTAGAATGGCGGTACCAGAAACCGCTGTGTTGCCAATTACACCATAGGCCATTTGCTCACTCGCTTGGAACCGCACCGTTACCGTCTGCGCTCCCTTGCTCGCTGCAACGTGTTATAACTATAATGATCGTTGCCCAATGCGCCAAATCGCCAGCACAACCGGCATTTTTAGGCGTTTTCTTAGAGATAAAATAAAGCGGCGGATGACATCTATGTAAGTTCGATGTTCATCCGCCACTTTAGTGGGCTTTCTCCGTCAGGCTTCGGACGGTTCCGGTATTACTCGGCGGCCGGAACGTACGGAGTTGCCTCGCGGGCAGCGCGCAGGCGCGCCAAGGTGGACTCTTTGCCCAGAAGCTCCATGGACTCAAAGAGCGGCGGCGACACCTGAGCGCCGGAGATGGCTACACGCAGCGCGCCGTAGGCCTTGCGCGGCTTTAGCTCTAGGTCCTCGATGAGCGCCTTGGACAGCGCTGCCTCGATAGCGTCGGTCTTCCATTCCTCTACCGCTTCAAGGGTGTCAATTGCCACCTCGAGCGGCTGGACGGCGTCGTCCTTCAGGTTCTTCTTGGCAGCCTTCTCATCCAGGGTGAGCTCAGCATCGGGGGTGATAAGGAAGCTGAGTAACCCGTAGGCATCGGCAAGTGTCTTAATGCGCGTTTGCACCAGGTCCGCGGCGAAGGCGAATTTCTCGCCGTCATAATCGGCCGGGAAGTCGGTGTATTCCGTTAGGTAGTTGCGCAGACGGAAGGCAAATTCCTCGGGTTCGAGCAGGCGAATGTGATCGGCGTTGATCGCCTCGAGCTTCTTCTGATCAAAGCGCGCAGGGTTGCCCAGAACATCATTGACATCGAAGTTCTCAATTAGCTCGTCCATGCTGAAGATGTCCTGATCCGCAGACAAAGACCAGCCCAACAGCGACAGGTAGTTGAGCATGCCCTCTGGGATGATGCCGTTATCGCGGTGGTTGAAGAGGTTGGACTGTGGGTCGCGCTTGGACAGCTTTTTCTTCCCCTCGCCCATCACGAAGGGAAGGTGTCCAAACTCTGGGGTAAATTCCGCGATGCCAATTTCCTTCAGCACCTCATACATGGCCAGCTGGCGCGGGGTGGACGAGAGCAGGTCCTCACCGCGTAGCACGTGGGTAATCCGCATCAGCGCGTCATCCACTGGGTTGACCAGGGTGTAGAGCGGGGCGCCGTTGGAGCGCGCCACCACATAGTCAGGCTGCGTTTCGGACTTGAAGGACATCTCACCGCGTACAAGGTCGGTCCAGGACCAATCCTTGTCCGGCATGCGCAGGCGCCAGACGGGCTTGCGGCCTTCCGCCTCAAAGGCGTCAATCTGTTCCCGAGTAAGGTCACGGTCGTAGTTGTCGTACCCCAGCTTCGGGTCACGGCCTGCAGCCCGGTGGCGCTCTTCTACCTCTTCGGCGGTGGAATATGCGGGGTAGACATGGCCGGCATCGATAAGCTTGTTCAGGACATCCTTGTAAATGTCCATGCGCTGAGACTGCCGGTACGGTTCATGCGGGCCGCCTACATTGACGCCCTCGTCCCAGCCCAATCCGAGCCAGGTCAAGGAATCAATGATGGCCTGGTAGGACTCTTCCGAGTCGCGGGCAGCATCAGTATCTTCGATTCGGAAAATCAACTTTCCGCCGGTGTGGCGGGCATAGGCCCAGTTGAACAGGGCCGTACGCACCATGCCAACGTGCGGGGTACCAGTGGGAGAAGGGCAAAATCTAACGCGAACTTCAGTCATGGCCACCATCGTAGTGGAGCCGGGGGACACAGTCCGCACCAGCCCAAACCATCGCCTCACTCACATACCTAAAAGTGTGCACCCATCTATGTGGACACACACAAAAGGGGGTAGACGATAACGGTATTCATTATAAACCCACAGGTAAACGGGAACCGGTTTCAGTTGATTATCTAGTAATAGGAATCATTTTCTATAGTTTCGGAGTGAACCACTGACAACTGCAGAAAGGTAACGCGCTGGTGGCTTCTCCTCGTATCCGCTTCATGGCCGCGCTCAGCACAATCGCGCTGATTACCCCGGCTACCGCCTACGCCGGTCCAGATGATGGCAAAAACATCGCAACCCAAACCCACGTCGATTCCCCCAAGAGCTTTTGGGAAAGCGACAACTTCCTGCTGCGATCCGAATTTTCCGGTCAAACTCCGCTTATCGATGACACCGTTGCCTGGATTGGCAAAGGCTATTCCCGCGAAGACGAAGACGGTAAGCGCCACCAGAACTTTATGTATTCCCTGCCGCAAAACGGTACGCAGGATTACATCGGCGACCCAGGCACCATGTACTACACTGCCCCGTGGCAAGCCTCCGCTAACCAACAGCCCATCTGGATCGGATTCGGTTCAAAGGGGCTTCCCGTGGAAAATTTCCGCAACAACATCGCCTTCCTCGATCTTTTAAGCGTGGATGGCCCAGGGGACGTGGAGCTTTTTACCAATAAGGACGATAAAGACGGCACCGATCTCAATCGCATGCTGGGTTCGTTCGAGGACTCACCACACTCTGCATTTCTCGAACGTGGTAGCCACACTCACAACTACACGCTCTTTACCAAGCCCGGCCGTTATCGCTTGACCTTTCGCACCACCGCGCGCACGGCGGATGGGCAACTCGTGGCCAGTGAACCGCAGACCACCAGCTACCAAGTGGGTGGTCAAAAGCCAAAGGATGAAAAGACCCCGAGCCTCAAGGAACGTTTCGATAAATCCTCCTCCGGTGATGCCGCCGCTGCTGGCTACAGCCTGAGCATGGACAAAAAGCAGAACCTGGAAAAGGACGGTGACGATAAGCTCACCACCATTTCCTTTGATGCAAAGAATAAGGCATCCGGTACGCTTACGCTGCTTATCGATGGCTACTTCCTCACCGATCTGCCCGTCACCGATGGCCACGCCGAGTGGGATGAGTACATGGGCCCAGAATCGTCCAATATCCAGGCCGTCTTTACCCCAGAAGACGATGCACCGCGCTGGATTTCGCAGCAGGTGAAATTTACCCCCGGCTCTCCCGCCCACACCGATTCTTCCACTACCGAAGAGAAGTGGGAAGAAACCGAGAATCCGCGCCAGCTGGCTCCTACCGAAGAGGTAACGCTGCAAGAAACCGGCTATACGGTGCGGATGCGCAAACAGGGTGAAGAAGGAACCAAAATTATCATCGACATGGATGATAAAAACTTCAGCGGCGTGATGACTGGTGGTCTCTACAAAAACAAGAACGACGAGAAATCCTCTACTTCGGTGGAAGCAGCGATTACCAAGGGCCACGGAGAAGCCACTTTTACCTTCGGTAGGTACTCTGAAAACTACACTGCCAAAGTCAACGTCTTCCCGCACTCAACTGTCAAGGCCGGTCACGGAAGCACGGTGCTGACCGAGTCCTACAAATTCGATGAAAACTACGAAGTAAAAGACGAGCTTTCTACCAGCGCGGACGGGAACACCGCTACTCCAGGCGAAAAGCCTGGGGCCGGCGATTCATCCGCACCCAGCGATTCACCCGCGCCCGGTGATACGCCGGCACCATCTCAACCGCCACAGGACGAGGAAGCTCAGCGCTGCAGCGAAAAGCAGGTACTTGACCGTGGGCACGTCGATATCAAGGCACTGCCTACAGACGATGGTTTCCGTACCGTCCTTCGTGATGACACAGGACAAATTGATAAGAACTCGGTAGACCGCTCGCTGGATGACGTAGTGCTTGGCGTGCACAATAACGCGCTTACTCCTCGCGGCAAGCAGCTGGGTGATAAGAAATTCGATTTCCTTGGCAATATCGGTGACCGTTTTTACCACCTGCCACAAACGCAGAACCAAGCCATCATCTGGCCGGGGTATAACACCGAAAAATTGGATTACTCCAAGATGAAAGATGGCACGGTCAATTTGAACCTCAAGCCCACGCACACACCAGAGGGCGCTGAGTGGGGCGCATATATCGATAAGGCCAGGGGTGTCGGATATGACGTCCTTGCCAATTCCGCCGAAGACGACCACACGATCGAGACCACTTTCGCATCGCATAGGCATACCCATTGGGCTTTTACCAAGCCAGGAATCTACACGTTCGAGGCAACCTATACGGCAAGTACCACCGATGGCAAAGAACTTGCATCCGAGCCACAGACGTTGACCTTTGCCATTGGTGATGACGCGGTGAAGTCTTGTTCTACGCATGCGCCTTCCGATGCCCCATCGGAAAAGCCGTCCGAGAAGCCGTCCGACAAGCCTTCGGACTCGGCCAAGCCCTCGAAACCGTCTAAGCCTTCCAAGCCCTCGAAGCCGTCCGAGCCATCTAAGCCGTCAGCTCCTGCAGGCAACTCGTTTAATCCTTGGGCCTTGGTCTTGCCGGCGGTCCTTGGCATCACCTTCAAGGCCTTCTACAACTTCTTCCGCGACAACCAAGATCTCATTCGTGAGCGCTTTGGCTGGCGCATCTAATAACTAATCCGCAGCTAATGGGAACCCCACCCCAGGCGCTTTAAAGGAATTTCAACCATGGATACCAACACCACTTCGCGCACCAGAGCCCACCGGCCTGGCAGCCGCATTTTCGCGGCGGTGATTACCGCCCTCATCGCGTTTTTCGTTCCGGCCACGCCAGCCTTGGCCTTCGAGGACGTCTTTGACTCCGGCCATATCGATGCGTTCTACGTCACCGCACCGGATGGCCAGCTGCACCTATCCATGCAGGAAGACGTCACCGGTTCGCACGTCCAGCGCCCCGGCGATGACGTGCTGCTCCAGGTCGTGGAATCGGCATGGTCCGATGCCACCGAGGCTGTTCCCGAGATTGGTCAGTCAACCTACTTCCTGCCCCAGACCCAGGACCCGAATATCATCTGGCCAGGCTGGGATACGCAGCCGGCACGCGATGGCGGATTCACCAACATTGACTTCGAGTTCACCAATATCTCCGGGCCGGGCTCGGTCTATGTCTTTGAAACCACTGGGTTTGGCAACGTCGGTGCCGTGACCAATTCCGGTTCGATGGAGCTGACCAGCGGCGAGGTTATTAACCAGCCGAGTCCTGCACACCGCCACGTTAACTGGGCCTTTAGTGAGGCCGGTACCTATGAGATGACCGTTCAGGCCTCCTCCAATGGCCAAACCAGTAACGCGGTGACCTATACCTGGCAGGTGGGCGAAGGCGGAGAGGCAGTCTCCGGTCACCGTTCTGCGGGCGGTTCTGGCGATGCAGATAACTCCGGCAATAACGCTGGACACAGCAATTCCGAGGGTGGCCAAGGCGGCAACGCTGCAAGCGGCGGACAGTCCACGGACCCAGAGTGCCGTCCGGGTATTATCCCGAAGATTAAAGACGATACGGTCTCGCCACCGCAGTGGCGCGATGCCGATGGCGCGACTTTCTACCTCTCCGATAATTCCGGCGTCGAGCTGCCAGAAGATGTTGGACCCGTTTCGGCCGGCCAGGCGTGGATGATCGGTTCTACGCAGGTCGATGGCGTGCCGTGGCTTGGTGCGAATACCCAGAGCCCCTCCATGCGCGAGCACATTCCGGGCGACGTTACCTGGGAACTCGTAGACATGAAGGGCCCTGGTGCCATGATGGTCTACAGCCAGGGTGGCCTGGGCAAGATCGTCGGCGATGAATGGTTCCGCGGTGCCAACGGCGCCGTTGAAGGCAGCTACAATATCGCGCCCAATACCCACGTGCACCCTAACTGGGTCTTCGAAAAGCAGGGCACCTACGACGTCACCATTCGCCAGGTGGCGCAAACCTCCGCCGGCAAGCAGGTGGCAGGCCAAGCAACGCTGCACTTTGTCGTCGGCGGTGGCAGGCCAGAGGGCTCCTTCGATAATGGCCACTTTGACCTGGGTGCGGAAGTGAACCCGGATGGCGGTGACTGTGGTGTTGGCGCCGCAGCCGGCGCGGGCTCTAATGGCTCCGGCGCTGGCCAGGAAGCCGGTTCCGGTGCGAACGCATCCGGTAAGGGCGGCAACGCGGCTCTTGCCAATACTGGGACCCCCACCATGCCGCTCGGGATCGGCGTGCTCGGCTTGGGCATGCTGTTCCTTGGCCTGGGTATTGCACGCCTAGCTGTCGCGAGGGCAAAGAATTAATGCCAGTGCCCCACTACCGTTTCGTACCGCGCGGGCTGCAGGCCGTCGGGGCGCTCTTTAGCGTCTCCCTCCTTGCGGCAGGCTGCACGACCTCGGCAGCGGTGGATACCTCGGATCGCTTCAGCGTGGTGGCCACGACGCCCATTTTGGCGGATATGGCACGCCACGTCGCAGGCGAGGATGCTTCGGTCACCGGCCTTATCCCAAGCGGAAAGGACCCGCACACCTTTGAGCCGACGCTGCGCACAGTGCGCAACGTGGCCAATGCGGATCTTGCCTTGAGCAATGGATACCTCTTGGAACCGCAATCCCTGATAGATACCTTGCACGAGTCCACGGATGCGCCCGTGGTAGAGGTCGCTGACTCCGCCTCCACCCGCGGTGCGACCCTCGTACCGCTGGTTGAAGATGTCTCCCTGGATGCCATCTGGTTGGGCCTGCGCATTAGCGGTGCCGAACAGCGCAACTCCGGCGTGGATTTCCGCATGGTCTCTGCCGAAGGGCCAGGCGATGTCGCAGCCTACGTGGTCTCCACCTTCGGCACGCCGGAGGTGCTATTTAATAGCGCCGATGGCATCGACGCCGGCGATGACGCGGTCACCCTCCCGGCCAATGCTCACACGCACGTCTCGTGGGGTTTTTCGGAGCCGGGCATCTATAAGCTGGGCTTTCAGGCAGATGGCACAGAGGTAGAGCACCTCACCGTCGCGGTGGGCGTGAACCCGCCGGCAGATATGGATGTCATTGATTCCGGCCACGTGGATATTGCCGCTGATGTGGCTAAGGGATCTATTGATCTACGCGATCAAGACCAGCATTTTGATCCCGCGCTTACCGCGGTAGCGGTCCCCTCCTCGGTTTTGCAGCCCATTCCGCCGGACCCCGCCTATCGCTTCTTGGGCACGCCCGGTGCGGATACGTACCTGCTCCCCCAGGCGGTCTTGGGTAAACACATCCACGGCGAGGTGGATCCGCACCTGTGGCACAACGTGGACAATGCCATTGCTTATGTCGATGTCATCGCTGAAGAAATGGCGAATGCGGATCCGTCCCACGGCGCCGAATACCGCGCCCGTGCTGAGTCCTATATCGCGGAGCTGCGCGAGCTTGACGGGTATGTGGACCGCGCGATCTCTTCCATCCCGCAGAGCAACCGCCACTTGGTCACCACCCACCACGGCTATGCCTACTTAGAGCAAGGCTATGGCCTGTCGGTGGCTGGGTTCGTGACGCCCAATCCCGCCATTGAGCCTTCGCCGCGGGAGGTCATTGCCCTGCGCCGGACGCTGGAGAACCTGCACCTTCCCGCGGTCTTTGTGGAGCCGGTGGAACAGGCCAGCGCCAGCACGCTGAAGGAGGCCGCCGCGCAGCAAAACGTGGAGCTATGCCCCATTTACGGCGACACGCTTGATGATGCCGTGCCTACTTATATCGATCTCATGAAATTCAATGCTGACTCGCTGCAGCGTTGCCTACATCCTTCGAATGGAGATAACCATGCTTAACATTGCCTCTCGAACCGTTACCCGCGCGGCCACTCGCACGGCAGCCTGCATCGTCACCGCCGGATTGGCCGTATCCGCAACGCCCGCTTGGGCCGGCGACCTCGCGCAGGTGGTTGGCGCGGATGAAACCGTGGCGCCAGAGGGCGAAGAAAAGGTCATCGATGCGGGCCACGTTGATATCGGCACGCTGCTTAATGGCTCTGATGCCGAGCTATTGGCCCGCGATGATGCAGGCGATTCCCCGGTGTGGCGTCACCTTGATGACCTGGTGTTCTCGGTGGGCGATGCGGCCCAGCAAACCCTGCCGGATACCGATGATTTTAGCTTTGTGGGTGCCCAATCCGGCGAGGATGTCTGGGTTGTACCGCAAACAGAACAGGTCGGCGTCCCGTGGCTGGGGTGGAATACCCAGGCGCCTTCGCTTGTCGATAACGCCGATCGCGGCGTCACCATGGAATTCCTCGGACACTCCGGCCCAGGGGATTTTTCCCTCTTCTTGCAAAACGGCGGCTTTGAGGCACCCCAGCTGCTGTGGTCTACGGCAGAAAAAGGCGAGTCTGAATTCTGGGTAGACCTTAATACGCACACCCACGCCAACTGGACTTTTACGGAGCCGGGCACCCACCAGGTGGGCATCCGGATTAAGGGTGAAACCACAAACGGCGAGGAGTTTAGCACCGATGGCGTACTGACCTTCGCCGTAGGCGATGGCGCAGACATCCAGGCCGCCCAGGATGCGGAGTGGAACCCAGCAGACGCCACAACCGAGGATTCTTCCCTGCCGGTATGGGTGTATGTTTTGGTCGGCGGCGGAATCATCGTGCTGATCGCCGGTGTTGCCGTGCTCGCGAAATCCCGCAAGCGAGGCGATGGCCATGTCTAAGCCGTGCATTCAGGTGCGCGGATTGCAGGTAGCCCTATCTCTATCTGGCCGCACCGTGATTGAGGACGCCAACCTCGAGGTAGGTACCGGTGAATTCATTGGGCTTCTAGGCCCCAACGGTGCAGGTAAGACCACGCTGATGCGCTCTATTTTGGGCCTTATCCCCTCCTCCGGCACGTGTACCGTCACCGGCTCTGTGGGCTATGTTCCCCAGCGCCACGAGGTGGAATGGGGTTTTCCCATCAACGTGTACCGCACCGTGCTCAGCGGGCGTACCGGGCTCATCGGGTGGTTCAAGCGCCCGAGGAAAAAGGATCACGCCGCCGCTGCGGAGGCGCTGCGCTTGGTGCATATGGAGGAATTTGCCTCCCGTCCCATCGAGGAGCTTTCCGGCGGCCAGCGCCAGCGCGTACTGATCGCCCGCGCCCTCGCCATCCAGCCACAGGTCTTGCTGCTCGATGAACCTTTCACCGGGCTCGACGCCCCGAATACCGAGGCCCTTTTGGAGCTTTTCGCCGAGCTTGCGGAGCAAGGAAAATCCATCGTGATGTCTACCCACAACCTGTCTGAGGCGGCGCACACGTGCAAGCGCCTGGTGCTATTTAATCGCACGGTCATTGCAGACGGTCCCGCCGAGGAGCTTTTGGCCGACAAGGATCCGTGGACCCGCGCGTTTGGCGTCAGTGCCTCGTCCCCGTTGCTCGCTGCGATTGGAGTGGCTGCATGATTGATATCTCATTTATCGATTTCCTGCGGGATTTAACCAATCCCCACCTCGATTTCCTCGCCCGGGCGGTGGGCATTTCGCTCATCGCCGCCATCGTGTGCGGGGTCATCGGTTGTTATGTGGTGCTGCGCGGAATGGCCTTTATTGGCGATGCCGTCTCGCACGCCGTGTTCCCAGGCCTAGCCATTGCCTTTGCGCTGCAGACCTCAGTCCTCTTGGGCGGGGCGGTTGCCGGTGCGGTCGTCGCGGTGCTTATCGCCGCGTTTTCGCAACGCAACCACGTGCGCGCGGATTCCATCATCGGCATCTTCTTTGCCGCCGCCTTCGCCTTGGGCATGGTGATCATCTCGCGCACGGATGGCTATAGCGCCTCGCTGACCAGCTTCCTCTTCGGATCGCTCACCGGCGTTTCGAGCACGGATATCACCGTCGCCGCGAGCGTCTGCCTCGTGGTCCTAGCCGTAGTCGTGGCCTTTGGCCCGCAACTCAATGCCACCTGCTTGGACCGAGAGACCGCCCGCGCCATGGGCCTGCCGGTCTTTGCCCTGGATATCATCCTCTACCTGTGTGTGACCGCCGCGGTGGTCATTTCCGTAAGCACCATTGGCAATATCTTGGTCCTCGCCCTGCTGATTACCCCGGCCGCCACGGCGCGCCTGCTGACGGCCAACCTCACCACGATGATGTTCCTCTCGGCCATCATCGGTGCCGTCTGCAGCTTCTTCGGCATCTATTTGGCGTGGGCCATCGATCTTCCCGCGGGCGCAACCATCGTGTTAACGCTCACGGTCCTCTTCCTCATTGTCTGGGCCCTGCACCCCTTCCTGCGCTCTCGCCGCAAACCGGGCCACTCTTCTCCTCGCGTGCCAGCCAACGCTTCCGAGAACACCCCACGAAAGGAAACCATCGAATCATGAAACCCTTGTGCCGTACCGCCCTTGCCCTAGGCACCGCCGGATTCCTCAGCGTGGGAACCCTCACCGGTGTGGGTCTACCCTCTTCCGTTATGGCCACTGCGAATGCCGCAGAGACCTGCAGCGCCGAGGACTTTATCCGCATCACCGAAGGCCACCAAGACATGGCGCTCAAGGATGAAGGCGGGGATATCAGCTTTGTGGTCAAAGACGACCAAAAAGAAAAGGAATACCAGTCCGAAGAATTCGCGGTAGAGGTAGCGGAGAAGAACAAGCAGCGTATTTCTGATCTCAAGATCCCTTCCCTGCCCGACGAGGGATGGGTGCTCCCGCAAACCCAGATTAAAGACGTTCCGTGGTTGGGGTTTAATACCCAGGAACTCTCGGAGGAATACCTCGGCTCGAAGCAGACCGCGACCCTAAGCATGGCCATCGCGTCTGGTCCCGAGGATGGGCGCATCGTGGCCTTCCAGAATGAGGGCATCGGCGATCTCAAAGTCCGTATGGACACCGAGGACGGCACCGCTTGGGACTATCCGGGCAGGTCCCACTCCCACCCTGCCTTCGCTTTTACCAAGCCAGGCACCTACGCCGTGAGCTTTACCTTTGAGCTTCCCGATGGCTCCCGCCACCACCTGCACGCCGGATTCCTCGTGGGCGATGACGCGGATCCAGCAGAGCTGTGCGGCGTGGACTACGACGAGTCCGATGATGCCGAAGGAAGCGTCCCTTCGGGCGGAACCTCCCGCCCAGATCAGCTGGCCAAGGACATCAAGGGAGTAGATAAGGCCATCGCGGGCCTGGATAAGGAGCTGGAAAATACCCTGAAGGAAGGCCAAAAATTCCTCGAGGGCGATAAGAAGAAGGAGAAAGACTCCAAGGATAAATCGGGCGATAAGCCGTCTAAGCAGGGTCAGTCCGGTGGATCCGGCGGCTCCGGTGGAAAGGCCGCAGAGAAAAAATCTGGTTCGAAGCAGGGATCCACCCAAGGCTCTAAGTCGGGGTCAAACTCCGGATCCAACAAGGGATCGGCCCACGGTTCTGGGGCAGGCTCTGGTGCTGCGTCGCGCAATTCGGGTGGAGGCTCATCGAAGGGATCATCGTCAAGCAGCGGCTCTCGCTCCGGTTCTAAGGCCTCGCAATCCAAGTCCGGCGGAAATTCTGGCCAGAAATCCGCGGGCAAGTCCACCCCGCAGTCCAAGAGCAGCAAGTCTAAGGACAGCAAATCCAAGGGCACTAAGTCCGAAAACCGGAGTACGGAGCCTGCACCCAACGCCTCCGCGGGCGGCAAGGGCCAGAACAATGAGGCGCTTGCCGATGCCGCCTACACCGCCTCGCTGACCAAGAGCAGCTTCTGGGCTGGCATCTTGGCAGGGCTCGGCGCATTCGCGCTCGTGCTAGGAATTGGTCTTTTGGTCTATGTCCAATTCTTCCGCAAGAAGGGCGCCGGCGAGCAGGCTGCACAACCCGAGCAGCCAGAGCAATCTGTGCCGCCGCAGGCCGATGATGCCACGACGCAGATTCCGCGCGTGCGCTAATGCTGCCCCGGGTTGCGCCCGGGCCCCTACACGTGGGTTTTGGTGGCTAAAAAGGACCACACAATGTTTGCGGTATCCGGCTGCCAGAACCACGTGTGGTCGCCGGGTACCTTGTACAGTTCCACGTCCTTGGCGCACCCATTAAAGCCCAGGCGCTCGGAGTGACCGGCGGCGGGGTGGGACTGGAAGGTCATATCGCAGTGGTTGCGGTGCAGATAGCCGCCTAAGACGGTGCGCACGGGAAGGTAGCCGGATTCATGGCGGGTGCCACCCTCATAGGTGAGCATTTTATCCCTGGTGCCGTGCATGATGAGCGTGTGCATCGGCGCATCGACGCAATTGGTTTCCACTGGGGTATAAAACGCCCCGGAGACCATCGCTACCGCCGCGAACATATCTTGGGCGTGGCAGCCCAATACTGAGGTAAAACCGCCCCCATTGGACATTCCCATGGCGTAGACGCGGTTGCGGTCCACGTGATAGTCCGCATCCACAGCATCTAAAATGCGCTTGATAAAGCGGATATCCTCGCCGTCGCGCGTCTTTGCATAGGGCGCTGGCTCCCAGGCGCGTTCGAAGCCTTCTGGATAGACGATGATCGCATCATCGGTGGCCTTAGTCGTTCCCATGCGCGCGTAGCCAGAGAACTCCTCCGGGGAATCTCCCCACCCACCAAATCCAAAGAGCACCGGTGTAGGAGCCTCGGGCGAGTAATTATCTGGGATGCGCAGGAGGTAGCGACGCTTTTTGCCTTCATGCTCCATCTCCAGCGACCGCGTGTCCCCAGGAGCAATGGGCGGATGGGGGTTGATGCTGGCATCAGGCGCTGGGCGCGCCGGCGCCACGTCTGGGGCTGGGGCCGGCGCGGGTGCTGGCTGGTTCGGCGTGGATTCCTCAACGCCTTCTGGCAGCAGGTGGGAGTCATCCGGTGCCGGTTCCGGTGCAGGGGCGGGAGGGGCCGGTTTCTCGGGAGCTGCTGGCGTTTCTTGCGCAGAAGCCACTGCCGGGGCAGAGAACGCACCGCTAGCAATCAGGAGCGCTGCAAGGAGATAGCCGGCCCGTAGGGAAAATTTAGTAACATTAGCCACATTGTTAACACTAGCCACAGCCGCCGCGCCAACGGGTGCCCACACGCTTGGCGGAGGGCAATTTCTACCATCTTTTAATAAGGCACTAAGCTAGATCCTCATGCACGAAGACAGACCAAGCACCGCCCCCGATTTCTTGCTCTCCCGAGCAACGGGGTCTGTCCGTACCCAAGGTGCGCGGGCAACCTTTACCAGTGCCGAGGCCGCGGTTGACTCCTTGCGCCGCGGCGATGCCGAGATGGTAGTTGGCGCCATCCCCTTCGACTCCGATACCCCCGCCGCCTTGACCGTTCCAGAGTTCATCATCCGGGAAGACGGGCCGCTAGAACCCCACGCGTTTTACCGCAACCAATCGCTCAATTCCCGCGTCGTGGGCTTTGACCCAGAGCCCGAGGAGCACCTGCGCCGCGTGGAGGCGGCCATCGGCACCATCGAGACCTCCAAACTAGAAAAGGTGGTCCTCGCCCGCGCGGTCGATATCGAATTTGCCGCCCCCATCGACCCCCGGCTCGTGGCCGCGCGCCTTATCGATCTCTCCGTCAACCGCGACGGGTTCATTGCGGATCTCTCCCCCGCAGGCCGCCCAGGGGCCATGCTGGTTGGTTCCTCGCCGGAGGTACTCATCAAGCGCCAAGGCTCGACCGTGTCTGCATTTCCACTCGCCGGCTCCACGCCGCGCCGAGCCAATAAAGCGGCAGACCACATTGCCAGCCAAGACCTCTTGCACTCCGCCAAGGATCTGCTCGAGCATTCCTTCGTGGTAGAACACCTGCGCAGGATATTAGAGGCGCTGTGCAGCAGCCTCGATATCCCCGAGACCCCGCAGCTCATACACACCAGTGAGATGTGGCACTTGGGCACTCCGGTCACCGGCACCTTGCGGGATAAAGAGCTCACCGCCCTGGAATTGGCAGAAGTAGTCCACCCCACCCCTGCAATCTGCGGCACGCCAACGGAAGCGGCGCAGGCGCTTATTGAGACCGCCGAGACCGACCGCGGCTTCTATGCCGGCACCGTCGGCTGGTGCGATAGCTCTGGCGATGGTGAATACATGGTAGCCATCCGTTGCGCAGAAGTTGCCGGCGATGGCCTCTCCGCCCGCGCGTGGGCCGGCGGCGGCGTGGTCGGTGCCTCCAATGCCCAAGCCGAGCTGGAAGAAACCACCGCCAAGCTCCAAACAATCCTTCGCGCGCTCAGCCTTTAAAAGCGCGGTGGGGCTTAGCGCCTCTTCGCTACCAAGACCACATCACTGGTGTGATGGGCGCCTGCGCCGCTAGTAACATGGCGCGGCGATCGCCGCAGGGTCTGCACCGTCAATTCGGTAAGATTTTCTGCCAGCCATTCCGGCATAGCAATTTCTTCTGATTCCATGTCGTGGTGAACATAGAGCAAGGTTCCACCCGGGCCAACGAGTTTTTCCAGCAATGCTACTTCCCCTGCGGTGGCGCGGACGCTGCCGTAGTGGACTGTAACCAGATCAAAGGGGGCGTGGCTAAATTCATCAAAGGTGGCAACCTCGGCGGGGACTCCACGCGCCTTGGTCCGCGCTACGGCCGTGGGAGCAAAATCGATGCCGAGCACTTGCCAGCCACGCTCGTGTAACCACTGGGCGTCAGCGCCTTCCCCGCAGCCGATATCGAGGGCGGTACCGGCCGGAAGGTCGCTGACATGGTCCACCAGCGTGGCATTCGGGCTCCCTGACCACACCTGTGCGGTGGCGCGGTAGCGCTCCTCCATCTCCTGCGCGCTCGGCGCGGACCCGCGGTGGCCTTGATGCGAATGTTCCGGCACGCCGTTCTCCTTCTACCAGTACCTCACCAGCGGCAGCTGCATTGCAGTGAACCTACTGCGCCCTGGCAATCGTATTGCGCAGGGTGCCAACCCCTGGAATCTCAACCTCAATGGTATCGCCCGGCACCATTGGTGCGGTTCCTGCAGGCGAGCCGGTAGTGATGACATCGCCAGGCAGCAAGGTATAGGCGGCAGAAATCTCTTCCAAGATGCCGCCCATCTTGACGATCATCTGATCCGTATTGGAATCCTGCTTCTGCTCCCGAGAACCATCGTGGGTCAGGTACGCATTGATCTTCTGATCATCAAGATCCAAGCTCTCTAGGTCCGTTTCAATCCACGGGCCCAGCGGGCAGAAGGTATCAATACCCTTGGCGCGCGCCCACTGGCCATCCTTAAATTGCAGGTCACGCGAGGAAACATCGTTGCAAATGGTGTAGCCCAAAACGTGGTCTTTCCAGTTTTCAGCCTTGATATTCTTCGATGGCTTGGAAATAACCACGGCCAGCTCGCCCTCAAACTCCACGTTGGTGGCGTAATCGGGAATCTTGATGGCCTCATTCGGGCCGATGACCGCGGTCGATGGCTTCAAGAAGATGGTTGGCGGCAGCGAATCCGAGGACTTCTTAAAGACCTCCGCGACGTGGTCGGCATAGTTCCGGCCGAGCGCTACGACCTTGGTAGGCAGGGTCGGCGCCAAGAGCCGCACCTCGCCCAGCTTCCATTCACGGCCGGTGGGCTCCGGTGGGGTAAATGGCGTGCCGGAGATTTCTTTAGCTACAAGCTCCTCCATCGGGGCATCTTTCGGCCCGTCAATGATGGCAAAGCAAATTCCTTCTGGGTGTGCAATTCGTCCTAAACGCATAACGGCCATCCTACTAAACGGTAGCCTTTACATGTGTGCAAAGTTTGCGGTGTTAATTTGCGAAGATCCTTTAGGTCCCCGCCGGAACCGGATTCGCACTCAGGATTCCTTACGCTTAAGCCTTCAGGCTCCCCGCGATGCGGTCTCCCACCTCGACGGTCTTGATTGGGGCATCGCCACGCTTGGCGATGTCCTCCGCCACCGCCTTTTCAATCTTCTGTGCATTGTCTTCATCACCCAGCTGCCGCAAGAGCATCGCCGCCGACAAGATGGCCGCGGTTGGATCCGCGATGCCTTGTCCAGCAATATCGGGCGCCGAACCGTGCACCGGCTCAAACATGGAGGGGTTCTTACCCGAGGCATCGATATTGCCCGATGCAGCCAATCCAATTCCGCCGGTAATAGCGCCTGCTAAGTCCGTTAAGATATCGCCGAAGAGGTTATCGGTAACGATGACATCGTAGCGGGCCGGATCCGTCACCATGTAGATGGTCGCGGCATCGATGTGGTTGTAGTCCACTTCCACCTGCGGATATTCTGCCGAGACTTCTTCTACCGTGCGGTGCCACAGATCGCCGGCATTGACGAGGACATTCGTCTTGTGCACCAGGGTCAGGTGATTGCGGCGCTGCGATGCCCGCTCAAAAGCCTCCCGCACCACGCGCTCTACCCCAAAGCGGGTATTTTGCGAAACCTCGCTGGCTACCTCGTGCGGCGTACCTTCCCGCAGCGTGCCGCCATTGCCGCAGTACAGGCCCTCGGTGCCTTCTCGCACCACGACGAAATCAATCTCGCCCGGGTTAGCCAGCGGCGAGTGGGCCGTGGGATACAAGATGGAGGGGCGCAGGTTCACGTGGTGATCGAGTGCAAAGCGCATCTTCAATAACAGGCCGCGCTCCAGAACACCTGGGGGGACCTCGCCGGGTGCACCAATGGCGCCCAGCAAAATGGCATCGTGCTCGCGCAGGCTGGCCAGGTCCGCGTCCGTTAAAAGCTCGCCATTGCGCAGGTAGCGCCGCGCGCCCAGGTCATAATCGGTGGTTTCAATATCGCTGCACACCGCCCGCAATACCTTCAGGGCTTCCGCCGTTACTTCTGGCCCAATGCCGTCGCCGCCAATAACCGCTAATTTCATTAGATAAGATTCCTTTCTCACATAGTGGATTAAACATTAGCCTACCAAAGGAAACCCGCCCATCGCAGCAGAAATCTGTGCGATGGGCGGGCACACGTACGCGGTTAGGCCACTCTCCTAACCTGCGCTGAGGTTATTCATCCATGTCGAATTGCTGGCACGTAGCGCCAAGGGCCGAGTTGATCTCCTCGATGAGAGAATCTGGCACCTCGGACTCCACGCGCAAGATGAGCACGGCATCGGATTCCTGCTTGCCCTGCGTCAAGGCCGCGGCGATGATGTTGATACCTGCTGCACCCAGCTTGGTACCCACGGTACCCAGCGCGCCTGGGGCATCGGCATAGCGGAAGAAGAGGTTGCGGCCCTCAGCCCGCATGTCCACGCCGCGGCCATTGATGCGCACAAACTTTTCGGTCCCGTCGATGCCAATGAGAGCACCGGTAAGCGAAGACGTCACGCCCTCTGCGCTAATGACCTTGACCTGCAAGGAAGAACGGTGGCCCTTGGATTCTGGGTTGGTGGATACCGAAACCTCGACCCCGCGGCTTTCGGCAATCTTCATCGCGTTGACGAAGGTAACCGGCTCTGAGGTCACGCCGCTAAACAGGCCGCGTACGACGGAAAGGCCCAGTACGTCCACGTCCTCAGTGGACAGCTCGCCGCAAGCCTCGATCTCCACGGCGACGGGAGCCTGGTCCAACAGGCGTCCGGCCGTAAGGCCCAGCTTGCGGGCGAGGTCGAGCCAGCCGGCAACCTCTTCTCCCACCGTGCCGCCGGAGACGTTGACCGCATCGGGAACGAACTCGCCGGCCAGAGCCTTGAGCACAGATGCGGCGACATCGGTACCCGCGCGGTCCTGTGCCTCCACGGTGGACGCGCCCAAGTGCGGCGAGACCGTGACCTGCGGCAGCTTAAACAACGGGGAATCCGTGCACGGCTCCGTGGAGTAGACGTCAAAGCCCGCACCGCGGTGGTGGCCGGAGGTAATGGAATCCGCCAAGGCCTGCTCGTCTACGAGGCCGCCGCGGGCGGCGTTGATAAGAATCTGGCCTTCCTTTGCCTTGGCCAGAAGCTCCGCGTTGAACATTCCGGCGGTCTCGGGCGTCTTTGGCAGGTGAATGGTGACAAAATCTGCCTGCGCCATCAGCTCTTCCAGCTCGACCAATTCCACGCCAAGCGCTGCCGCACGCGCCGGATTGGCATAAGGATCGTGGGCAATAATCTTCGTTTCAAAGGCGCTTAACCGCTGGGCAAAAAGCTGACCGATGTGGCCGAAGCCGACGATGCCAATAGTCTTACCGTAAACCTCGACGCCCTTGAAGGAAGAGCGCTTCCACTCGCCCTCGCGCAGGGACTGATCCGCCGCAGGAATCTGGCGGGCAGTGGCCAAGAGCAGGGCAATCGCCTGCTCGCACGCAGAGTGGATATTGGAGGTGGGAGCGTTGACCACCATGACGCCCTTATTGGTGGCAGTGTCAATATCCACGTTATCCAGTCCCACGCCTGCGCGGCCCACAATCTTCAGTTTGGGCGCTGCTTCTAAAACTTCAGCGTCGACCGTGGTGGCCGAGCGCACGAGCAGCGCATCCGCCTCTGGAACCGCGGCAAGCAATTCCTCGCGGTTCGGGCCATCTACCCAGCGCACCTCGACGGAATCCCCCAAAGCCGTCACAGTGGATTGGGCCAATTTATCGGCGATAAGAACTACCGGCTTCGACATATCATCCTTCGTTTCACTTCGTTGTGCATTACGCGACAATAACCGCGTGTGAAGGAAGTGTAGTTCAGTTTGGGGTGCCCTGCCGTATTTTTTCCTTAAATTCTTTCACATGACCGAATTCCGGGCCCAAAGCGATAAGCGAGCCCTCATCGAGCCCTGCCACCATGGCCATACTCCGCTTATCTTCCAGCGGATCCGCCGTCGGCATCACCAATACCGAGCCACCATAGGCCGCGGCAGTAATGACATTGGCTACCGGACTATCCGCCGTGGCCACGATATTGGGCGCCATCTGGCCATCGCGCCGCGACTGTGCCGGGACGGCCGGCAGCTTTTTGCCATCATCGTCAGGTTCGCCCTCATAAGGAATCCAGGCAGGACGCAACTCAACGTAGGGTGTTTTATCCAGCCGCGCGATGTCCTTGACCACCTGGTTCGGCGAGGCAACCACCTTGGACTCGTACTGGAAGGCCGTAAAATCCCCCAGCGCTTCATGCGTTCCCGGATCCTTGATGACAGTGAAATCACCGCTGGATTGCGTCCACGGGATATCGCCCACGATGACGAGTCGTTTTACCTCCAAGTCTCCGACCAAGTTGAGGATGTCACCGCGGCGCGAAGGATCGTATTCCACGGCTGGCAAGTGCTGGTTAATCGCCAACGTTGCCGCGCGCAACACGGATTTATCATCGGGCGCAAAGAGCACCATGGAATCTGAATCATCGAAGAAGGCCCGCGCGGCGTCGATGCCACTCGGATCGTCGATGATGTCCAGCTTGCCGGCGAATTTGGGATCGATAAGGCGGTTTTGATTCTCTGACTTGGCGCGCTCAAGCTCAACATCGGACTCGGAGAGATCCGAAAGCCCACGCTTAACAAGCTTGGGCTCCTGCAAGGCATCACCGCAGCCAACAAGTACGAGGGAGGCTGCGATAACCACTGCAGCCGCCCGATACCTCTTAGCGGCCAAACGCATGTGGCCCCTCTTCACCGCCGGCCAGGTTTGCTTCATCGACATCTCGAATGACGGGAATGCCTAAGGTTTCTTCCACTAGATCCACGAAGCGATGGCGACGATCAGCCAAGAATTCCTGAATTTTTGACTCCCTCAGGTTAGCGACATCGAGGTCGTGCGATGCCAGGACGGCATCAAATTCCTCGTCTTCCATGATGGACTTGGACTGCACGCGAGGCAGGTAGCGGTTCGGCGCGAACCCATCGAGGACGACCTCTGTGCGCTTGCCCATCGGAGTGTAGTTCATGACCGAATAGGCCAAGACCGAATCCACCCCGTGGCGCTGGCACCAATTCAGTGGGAATACCGGGAAAAATCCGGGCTTCAATTCTTCAAAGGTGTGGCGAGTAAATTCGCTGCCCGTCCGCCAATCCTTCGCGCCGCGGGCCATAAGCAGGGCGTAGATTCCGTGCCACACCCCATCGTTTTCATCGACCGAAAGCAGGCGGGATTCCCGGAATCCTGCATCCGCGACCGTCTTGGGAACATCGTCGGTGGCCCCGGCAACCCACTCGGTCACCTCGTCCACGTCGCGCGCAGCGCGCAGCGGCACCGCGGAAGAACCGTAGAGCTCGCCAAAGACGCCACACCAGAACCACTGGTCAATGCGATCCCATGCCTGCTGGCTGGAAAGGGCCCCAGGCCGCTTGGCCAGGCGCGCGATGATGACCGCCAGCGGCACGATCTGTTCCGTATAAGGAACCTGATCGAGGCTTAAAATGCGGCGCTGCGCCAAGAATTCGGCAACCTCGTGGAAGGTAATGCGCAGGTCGTGCGCGGCCGCCTTGTACTCGGACAGGGACAGCTTCAAAATGTCTTCGCGCTGGCCGCCGGCATTGCCCTTCTCCCCTGTGACCAAGAGGGATACTGCGGAGAGGAATTCATTACGTCCGATGCCATCGAGCGCAGGAGAATCCCGCAGATCCTTTTCCACCTGCTGCCAATCGTTGGCAAGGTGGAAGGTCGGATCTTCGGAGGCAAAGACGGCGGTTAAGAGATCGAAGACATCCATCTGTAAGCCTGCGGAATTTGCCTGGGCAAAGATGGAACCGATTCCGGAGCGCTCCGTTTCGCGGGATAGCCGGATCATGGGGATATCGTAGCCCGCTAAGGGGCGCACGATGCGGTTATTGAACGCGGCAAGTTCGGCGCTGTATTGCTCGTGTGTGGCGGCGAGCTCGAAAAGCATGCTGGTGCCTTCCTCGCTGAGTAGCGAGGCCACGGGGATGCACATATTGTCCAGCCCATCCTGGCGGCAGGTAATAGCCCCATCAACGTCGGGGCCGAAGTGCGAGCAGATCTCGCCGTTTTGGTCGACGGCGAAAATGGCGTCATCGGCAAGCAAGTCCCCGCTTACCGCGGCGCGGACGTCGATGAAAAAGCGGCGGTGGACCTTCTTTTTCCGGAAGTCAGTGGTCTTGACAAAACCCTCGCCATTAAAGCAGTGGTACAGGGAGGTAAGGCGCTGTTGGCCGTCCAAGAGCAGCAACCCGGGCTCGACGCCAACCTCGGGCGCACCCGCCAGCACCCTAGGGCGGAAACGCATCTTTTCATTGCGGGTATCCAGGGCCATCAGCGCGCCGATGGGGTATCCACGCAGGACCGTAACGATAAGTGAGCGGATGCGGTCTTCATCCCAGGCGTAGCTGCGCTGGAAATCCGGAAGCTGGATATCGCCCCGGTCAATCCGCGAAAAAAGGTCCTTGAGATCATAGCTTGGCGTCGTAAAACCCATAGGGCCAATACTACCCGCAACATCTTCGCGATACCTCACGGGCGTAGCGCTGGAATCCAAGGTACAAGTAAGAAAAGCGGCCCACGGGGAGTTTCCCGCGGGCCGCACTGGATTCAGCTATTGACTAGGCAGTAGCGTCCAAAGGATTCTTGACCCAGCTCATGAGATCGCGCAGCTTGGTGCCGGTCTTTTCGATCTCATGCTGCGCAAATTCATCGCGCAGGTCTTCCAGTTCCTTGTTGCCGCCCTCAACGTTGGCGAGCAGGCGCTTGGTGAAGGTGCCGTCCTGAATATCGGACAGGACATCCTTCATGCGCTGCTTGGTATCGGCGTTGATGATGCGTGGACCGGAGATGTAGCCACCGAACTCAGCGGTATCAGAGACCGAGTAGTTCATGTTGGCAATGCCACCCTCGAACATCAAGTCCACGATGAGCTTCATCTCGTGCAGGACCTCGAAATATGCCATCTCTGGCTCGTAGCCGGCCTCGGTGAGGACCTCGAAACCGTTGCGGATGAGGAACTCGACACCACCACACAGGACGGCCTGCTCACCAAAGAGGTCGGTGACCGTCTCTGCCTCGAAGGTGGTAGGGATAACGCCGGCGCGGGCGCCACCGATGGCAGCGGCATAGGACAGGGTCAGGTCATGGCCCTCGTTCTTCGGATCCTGCTCAGTGGCAATCAGGCAAGGAACGCCCTTGCCGTCAACGAACTGGCGGCGGACCAAGTGGCCCGGACCTTTAGGTGCGACCATACCGACGGTGACGGACGCAGCCGGCTCAATCAGCTTGAAGTGGATATTCAGGCCATGTCCGAACAGCAATGCATTGCCGTCCTCCAGGTTTGGGGCGATGTGCTCTTCGAAGATCTCCTTCTGGGAGGTATCCGGTGCCAAGAGCATCACGACGTCGGCCCACTTGGATGCCTCCGCGACGGACTTGACCTCGAAGCCGGCCTCTTCTGCCTTGGCTGCAGACTTGGAGCCCTCGCGCAGGCCGATAACAACCTCGACGCCGGAATCGCGCAGGTTCTGGGAGTGGGCGTGGCCCTGGGAGCCGTAACCGATAACCGCTACCTTGCGGCCCTGGATGATCGACAGGTCAGCATCGTCGTCGTAGTAGGTATCAATTGCCATTTCAAATCCTCAATTCTTTGGTAGGAAAAGCTGTAATGAAGCGTCCTAACGCAGAGTATATACCACTGCGCGAGACATTGTGTTCACATCGTGAGATTTTATTTACTTTTTGGGAGCCGTAGCCTTCGGGCCGCGCCCCAAGGCTACGTGGCCCGATTGCACGAGTTCGCGAATGCCGAAGGGCTCGAGGACCTCAAGTAGCGCCGCGAGCTTGCCCGGCGTACCGGTAGCCTCCACGATGACCGATTCCTTTGCCACGTCCACCACGCGGGCGCGGAAGATATTTACCGCATCCACCACCTGCGCGCGGTTAGAATTATCAGCCGCCACCTTTACCAACATGATGGCGCGGGCGACGGTGGAATCTTCCTTGAGTTCCACGACCTTGATGACCGGAATGAGCTTATTGAGCTGTTTGGTGACCTGCTCAATAATGACCTCAGAGGCATCCACGACGATGGTCAGGCGGTTAATCCCTGGGGTTTCCGTGTGTGCGGAGACCAAGGACACCAGGCTGTAGCCACGGCGGCTGAACATTCCCACCACGCGGGCGATGATGCTTTCTACATCCTCGACTAATACCGATAAGGTATGGCGAGTTACCTCGTTGTGCGTCATGGTTTATGCCTCCTGGATGGTTTCGTCGATCTCAGCCGGGGTTTCCGCGGCGGATTCAGCTTCATCAAAAAGCGGGCGCAGGCCGCGGGCGTACTGGATTTCCTCATTGGAGGCACCGCCGCCGATCATGGGCCAGACTTGCGCATCTTGGCCGACGATGAAGTCAATGACAACTGGCTTATCGTTAATTGCCTGCGCGCGCTTAATGGCCGGAACGACATCCTCTTCGCACGTGACCCGGATAGCTTCGCAGCCAAGAGCCTCGGCCAAGCGGACGAAGTCCGGGGTGAAGGCGTTTTCTTCGCGCAGCTTGGTGTGCGAATAGTGCCGATCATAAAACAGCGTCTGCCACTGCCGGACCATTCCCAGGTTGCCGTTATTGATGACGGCAACCTTAAACGGGAAGCCCTCCAAGGCTGCGGTGGTAAGTTCCTGATTGGTCATTTGGAAGCAACCATCGCCGTCGATGGCCCAGACTTCTTTATCTGGGCGCGCCGCCTTTGCACCCAAGGCAGCGGGAACGGCGTAGCCCATGGTTCCGGCACCGCCGGAGTTGATCCACGAACGCGGGTGCTCAAAGTCCAAGAACTGCGCGGACCACATCTGGTGCTGACCCACGCCCGCACAGTAGATAGCTTCCGGCCCAACGGTCTCGCTGAGCTTTTCTAGGACGAATTGTGGGTTCAACAGGCCATCATCGGTGGGCTCATAACCGCGCGGGAAACGCTCCTGCATACCGCGCAGGTAATCGTGCCACTGTTTCACATCGGCGGCAGGCTGCACGTCCTTCTTGCGGTACTCCTTGCTCAACGCGGTCAAGCACTTTTGCGCATCGCCGACGATGGGGACCGCAACTTCCCGGATCTTGCCAATTTCTGCCGGATCGATATCGGCGTGGATAACCTTCGCATTGGGCGCGAAAGTGGAGGTATCACCGGTCACGCGGTCATCGAAGCGGGCACCAATGGCGATGATGAGGTCCGCGCGCTGCATGGCCGCGACGGCTGGGACGGTGCCGTGCATGCCAGGCATTCCCAGATGCAGCGGGTGGGAATCTGGAAAGGAGCCCAGGGCCATCAAGGTGGTAACCACGGGGATATTCGTCAGCTCTGCAAACTCCAGCAGCTCCTGGGAGGCGTTGGCTTTCATGACTCCGCCGCCGACGTAGAGCACGGGCTTTTCCGCATGCGCCATCAAATCCACGGCCTGGGCCACCTGCCGGTGGTGCGGCTTGGTAACCGGCTTGTAGCCTTGCAGGTCAAGCGTTTCCGGAAAGTGGTAATCCAAAAAGCCGTTTTGCACGTCCTTCGGGATATCCACGAGCACCGGACCGGGGCGGCCGGTAGAAGCCAAGTGGAAGGCGGCCGAAATAGCGGAAGGGATCTCTGCGGGATCCGTCACGATGTAGTTGTGCTTGGTAATCGGCATGGTGACACCGCGGATATCGGCCTCTTGGAAGGCATCGGTGCCCAAAAGGTTGCTGCCCACCTGGCCGGTGATGGCGACGATGGGAACGGAGTCCAGGTTGGCATCGGCAAGCGCGGTAACCAGGTTGGTCGCACCAGGACCGGAGGTAGCGATGCACACGCCCACCTTTCCGGAGGCCTGCGCATAACCCTCGGCGGCGTGGCCGGCGCCTTGTTCATGGCGGGTTAGCACATGGCGCAGCTTCGTTGAACCATGCAGTGCATCGTAGAGCGGAAGCACGGCACCGCCTGGAATACCGAATACGAGATCGGTGCCCAGATCTTCCAGCGTGCGGACAATAGCATGAGCCCCACTCATTCGCTCCGTGGGCGCAGCAGAAGTCGCAGCGGCCGCGGAAGCGGGCGTGGGCGAGGATGTCGTTACCACGGTGTATGTGCTCCTTGGGTTGGTCTGTCATGGAAACTGATCATCGAGGGAAACGCCCTAGTTACAACTAAAGCCCCCGCGGGCCGGTGGTCTGCGGGGGCGAAAGCGTCGACGTTCAGGAAACGCCGCGGTCACCGCCGCGCTCGCACCACCTGAAGTCGAATAATGATCATATTTCCAACTATATACCGATAGAATTATATCTGGAAGCGGTTACCCCCTTTTGGGAAAACTTTCCCACATGTTGAAACGCGGCGGAAAAATGGTTCGCTTCCCCACCGCATGGTCAATTAGGCTGGCTGATTATGACCCCACCAGCACAGGACAAACAACCTCGTCAGTCCACCTCCCAGGCAGAGGTCTTCACCCCTTCCCGCGACCACATCTTGGGCATTTTAATTCTGTCCACGATCGCCTTGTTGAGCATCGGCTGGGCGCCCAAATACCTGGGATGGCTGCTCATTATCCCCGTCATCGGCCTATGGTGGGTCCTCAAGGCCCGCACGAGGGTCTCTGAGAAGGGCATCTCCATTTCCTATGCATTCCGCAAGAACGTCTCCATTGCGTGGGATGACTTCGCCGGGATTGGGTTCCAGCGCGCCCGGGCCTTCGCACAGACTAAAAATGGTGCGAAGCATAACCTACCTGGCGTAACCTTCAACTCGCTGCCCCGCTTGGCACAAGCATCCCGCGGACGCATTCCCGATGCCCTCACCCAGGGCCGCGAGGCAGCCGATGACAAGGTCGTCATCGTGCACCGCGACGGGCAGCAGATCCTCTTAAGCAAAGAGGAATATGCTGCGTACCTTGAAAAACACCCCGAGCTTAAAGATTCGGCAGATAATTAAATTTACTTTCTCCTCCTCCCCATCTGATTAATCTATAAGGAATGGTGACTTAAACCATGTTCCCGCTGCGCTCTAAAGTAACTACCGTCGGACGCCAAGCCTCCGGTGCGCGTGCCTTGTGGCGCGCTACCGGCACCAAGGAAAATGACTTTGGCAAGCCGATTGTCGCCATCGCCAATTCTTATACGCAGTTCGTGCCCGGCCACGTGCACCTGAAAAACGTCGGCGATATCGTCGCCGATGCTGTCCGCGAAGCCGGCGGCGTGCCCAAGGAGTTCAACACCATTGCTGTCGATGACGGCATTGCCATGGGACATAGCGGCATGTTGTACTCTTTGCCTTCGCGCGAGATCATCTCCGATTCCATCGAGTACATGGCCAATGCGCATACTGCCGATGCCCTCGTCTGCATCTCCAACTGCGATAAGATCACCCCGGGCATGCTCAATGCCGCGATGCGCTTGAATATCCCCACGATCTTTGTCTCCGGCGGGCCGATGGAGGCCGGCAAGGCCGTCGTGGTCGATGGCGTTGCCCATGCACCGACCGACCTGATTACCGCAATCACCGCATCCGCAAACGAAAGCGTTAGCGATGCCGGCTTGGCCCAGGTCGAAGAATCCGCCTGCCCCACCTGCGGTTCCTGCTCCGGCATGTTTACCGCCAACTCCATGAATTGCTTGACCGAAGCGCTCGGTTTGGCGCTTCCGGGCAATGGCACCACCCTGGCTACCCACAGCGCGCGCCGTGAGCTCTTTGAAAAGGCCGGCTCCACCATCGTGGATATGTGCCGCCGCTACTACGGCGAAGAAGACGAGTCCGTCCTCCCCCGCAATATCGCCACGAAGGAAGCCTTTAGCAATGCTATGGCCCTCGATATGGCCATGGGCGGATCCACCAACACCATCCTGCACACCCTCGCCGCAGCGCAAGAGGGCGAAGTGGACTTCACGCTGGATGACATTAATGACATCTCCTACCGCGTGCCTTGCCTGTCCAAGGTCGCGCCCAACGGCACCTACCACATTGAGGATGTGCATCGCGCCGGCGGCATTCCGGCCATCTTGGGCGAGCTGCGCCGCGCGGGCCACCTCAACCTCAAGGTGCACACCGCCCTCTATGACAATGCGGAGCAATGGCTCGATGATTGGGATATCCGCAATCCCCGCGTAACCGATCAGGCCCGCGAGCTGTACTACGCCGCCCCCGGTGGCGTGCGCACGACGGAGCCGTTCTCCCAGTCCAACCGGTGGGATGAACTGGATACTGACGCGGTCAATGGCTGCATTCACGATGCTGACCACGCCTTTTCTTCCGACGGCGGCCTGGTGGTCTTGCGCGGCAACCTGGCACCAGACGGGGCCATCGTCAAGGCAGCCGGCGTGGAGGAAGAACTGTGGACCTTCTCCGGCCCGGCCCGCGTCGTGGAATCCCAGGAGCAGGCCGTATCCATCATCTTGAATAAAGAGGTCCAGCCCGGCGATGTCGTCGTCATTCGCTACGAGGGCCCATCCGGCGGCCCCGGCATGCAGGAGATGCTCCACCCGACGTCCTTCCTCAAGGGCGCAGGTTTAGGCAAGGCGTGCGCCTTGATTACCGACGGCCGCTTTTCCGGCGGCACCTCCGGTCTCTCCATCGGCCACATCTCCCCGGAGGCCGCCCACCAGGGCCTTATCGGGCTCATCGAAAATGGCGATACCATTTCCATCAATATCCATGAGCGCGAGCTCACGCTCGACGTGGACGATGATGTTCTGGAGCGCCGCCGCGCCGCGCAAGAGCAGCGCGAAAAGCCGTGGACGCCGGTGGACCGCAACCGCCCGATTACCAAGGCGCTGCGCGCCTATGCCGCGATGGCGACCTCCGCGGACCGCGGCGCGGTGCGCGTGGTAGACGGCTTTGTAAACTAGCACAATTGGCTGCTAAATCGCTGTGACCTCGAAGGGGGTGCGAGCTCTGTAGTTAAATATCGCGTAGTTTGTATCGCGATGAAATTCGCTCGTACCCCGTTATTCCGATATATCGTGGCCCTGCTGGGGTTCCTTTTCGGCGCTTGGAAGGTCGTTGAAGACACCCGCATCACAGACTTCCCCATCGATATGGTGGTCTACCGCGAGGGGGTCAAGGCCTTCCTCGAGCACCGCTCCGTCTATAGCGCGCCGATGCCCGCCGGCGATATTCAGCTGCCCTTCATTTATCCGCCCTTTGGCGCCTTAGCGATGGTGCCGCTGACGGCCTTTGACGCTGTCGACCACAATCTGGCCGGCAATATCATGGATATCCTTTCGGATCTTCTGGTGCTCGCGTGCCTTTACTTCGTTTTCAGGGCGGTGCTCAAGAAGCCAGAATTCCTCTTACCCGTAACCGCCATTACCTGGGCCATTGTCTTACACTTTGAGCCGGTTGACCTCAATAACAACTATGCCCAAATCAATATAGTGGTCATGGCGCTTGTTATCCTCGACATCGTTCCGCGCAAGCAATTCCTGCCGCAGGGAATCCTCATCGGCGTGGCGGCCGCCATCAAGATAACCCCTCTGGCGATGTTGCTCTACTTCCTTGTGCGCAGGGAATGGAAGCAGATTGCCACCGCGTTGCTCTCCGCCGTAGCGGCCACTCTTCTTGCCGCGGCCTTCCGCTGGGAGGCGTTCGTGGAGTTCTTCAGCTCCACACTGCTCGACATGGGCTCCGGCCGCGACTTCGGCGTGGGAACCGAGTACCAGTCCAATAGCTCCATCAAGGGCGCCATTCAGCGCATGTATCCATCCACCGAACCCATGGAGGCGAATGGCCTGACGATAGGCTTCGCGTGGATCGCGGCCTCCCTTATTGTCATCGTCGTTGCAGCGTGGCTCATCAAGCGCCTGTGTGAGGAGCATTTGCTTGTCGATGCCCAATTGGTCACCGCCCTCACCGTCCTGCTCATCTCCCCTGTTTCTTGGTCCCATCACTGGGTCTGGCTCACGCTTATCATCCCGGTCTTCGCCTACCGCGCGTGGAGCTGGCTTTCTACCGCATGGGCTGCCCGCAGCCTCCTGGCCGTCCTCATCGCTTGGGCAGCCCTGCTGCTCACCGTTCCGCCGAAGTGGTGGTGGGGAGATCAAGTCGATGTTCATGCCATGAACCACTTCCAGAAATTCTGGGTGGATGACTTCGTCTGGCTTACCCTGGTTACAGTAGCGCTGTATACGGCAGCGTTCTTTGCCGCCCAGCGCAAACAGACCACACGTAGCGCTACTCCTGCTCCGCTAGCGACTTAAGCGCGGCGAGGTGGGCATCGAATGCGGACTTGCCGGTAGCAGTGAGCATAACCCACACGGTGTCCTTATCGCGGGAAGACCCGTACTCGCGGAATCGGCTGATATAGCCTTCCTTTTCTAGGGCGGTTAATTGTTTGGATAAGGTGGCGGCCGATTGCCCCACCTCTTCCCGCAGCGCCGCGAAGCGCATTTCGCGGCGCACCTGTCCCTCCACCGCACCTCGTGCGTTTAATACCGCACAGATTTTGAAGCGATTGAGCGGATAGATAACCGGGTCAATATCACTGAGCACTACGGCCTTCTCCTTGCCGCGCTGCAACGTCCAAGGCACGAGATTGCAGCACCCAGACCATTGCCACTGCCCACACCGCGATGAAGATTACCAGAGCCCACATGTGCTCACGCAGCATGTTGGTGACAAAGATCGGGATAAGTATTACTGCCATCCCCGCGTAGTATTTCTTATCGGCCTTGGGCTGGGTATACGGATCCTGGCGATAGCTGGTCCGCACCTTGCCCTGGTAATGAAGTAGCGCCCACACCATGAGTCCTATAAGGACAAAGTAGAAAATCAGAAACGCGACGGGGTGCATTATCTCCGCGAATACGGTCACTCCCACATAGAATGCTGCCAATGCGATCACTAGGAGGATATTTTGCACAAGCCGCTTTCGCTCAGCGCCTTGATCCTGCAGGCTGTCATTAAACTCGAGCGACTTCTTTAGCTCATCTTCCATCTTCTACCACCATCTCCAATATCCAGCTTTGCTTACTTTCCTTTATGGCAATTCTTTCACTTTCCATAGCGGAAAGCAAGAATGGAAAGAAAATCCCCACCGCATGGCCTGCGGCAGGGATCCACTCAAGCGGTAGCGAATAACAGGCTAAGCAATCGGGTTTACTGCCGCGCCAAAGACCCACACGGCAACCAAGATGGCGATACCAACCACCACAAAGACCCACGACGTACCCAGCGGGCGCCGCGCCCAAGAGCGGCCAAAGTCCAAGGAAATGAAACCAGGACCGGTAAATTGCAGGCCAATCGCGATAATGAAAAGTACCAGGGACAGCCATACCGAGTCCGGCCAGTCAAAGACCTGGAGACCAGCACCCGATTCCGCCAGCTCGTGCAATGCGGTAAAACCGGTAACGACCAAGCCAAGCATGGCCGCAAGCGGGCTAATCAGGCCCAAAAGGAGGAATGCTCCGGCGATCAGCTGCACGGTCGGCACCGCTAGGGCAAAGGAATTAGCCCAAGCGTACTGCGAGTAATCGCCTTCCAGCCCGGAGACTCCGGAGCCATCGCCCAGCGAGAAGAACGTGGACACGCCAGCGATGATGAGATAGGCGCTCATCGCCAAGCGGACGAAAAAGAGGCCAAAGTCAATGGTGCCGCGGCGCCCATAGCGCTTGTAGCCTTCCTTGTCCTCCTGCTCCTGCTGCAGCTTGCGCTCTTGTTCCGCCAGCTCTTCTGGACTCAAGCCGGCATCATCTGCCGCAAAACCTTCGGCCTGCGACGCCGCTGCGGGATCCAATACCGCGGTATCCTCACCTGCGGATTGCTGGTTTCCCTGCTGCGTGGCCCCATTAGCGGCAGGGTTGGGCAAAACCTCCGTCTCCGCCGCCTCTTGTTTCTGCGGCCGAATTTCTTGCGGTTCGGCGCGCCCAGCGCGGGCAAAGACATCGGGGTTATCCTGCCGCATGGAATCGTAGGCTGGGACGTTAAGTTCCTCGTCTAAGGGATTGGCTTTATCCGGTTGCTGCTTATCGCTCATATGACCAATTTAAGACAGTTGCCTGCAGTTTTGCGGTACCGTTAACGGCGCGCCGCAATTGTTCCCACGCCCCCATTACGTTGTTAGCAGTTCCACCTCAGGGCGCCGAAGATTCATAGCCTGTCCACCCGATTGGGCGGGTTATGTTTATTTCCGTTCCCTCCGTCTGAAAGGACAGTGGAACTAGTCGCTGGCTTCGGTATGGCTTATTTTCGTCCCTGTCTGACAATGATCCGGGGGGTGATGCCGCCGAAGACAGTGACATACTCCAGACTGCTAATAGGAACCTGACCCAGCCCAGGTGGTATGAGGTCTCACAGTAATGTGGATGCCAGCGTGAAGTATGTCCGACCAACCCAGCGATGAAGCTCAAATAATCCAACTTCTAATTCATCGCTAGGAGGCATACACCCATGGCCTATGACTTCGTCATTGGCGTGGACGTCGGCAAATACTTCCACCACGCCTGCGCCCTCGATCCCCAAGGCAGGCAAGTCCTGTCCAAACGCATCAACCAGCATGAAGGCTCGCTACGCAAGCTCTTTGGCCAATTCCTCGCTGACGACGCCTCGGTCCTTGTCATTGTCGATCAACCCAACAACATCGGCCGGTTAACCGTCGCAGTCGCCCAAGACATGGGCGTCGACGTTCGCTATCTACCAGGACTTGCGATGCGACAGCTTTCTCGCATCCACGTCGGCAACTCCAAGACCGATGTACGCGACGCCTACGTTATCGCCCATGCCGGTCTTAACCTTCCAGATTCCTTGCGCAGTGTCGACCGCGTTGAGGACGTCTTTATCCAGCTGAAAGTTCTCAACGGTATCGACGAAGACCTCGCCCGGGCCTACACACGCCTGATTAACCAGATGCGATCCGCGCTCGTAGGAACCTATCCTGCATTCGAACATGTCCTGCGCGGACAGATGATTCACCGAAAGTGGATCCTCCACCTACTTGCAAAATACGGTGGCCCCACCAAGATTCGACGCATCGGTAGAACACGCCTGAAAGCCTTTGCACGCAAACACAGGGCACGCAATCCTGAGCCTGTCATCGATGCCATGCTTGCTGCCATCCACGAACAGACCGTATCCATTGCCGGCGCAGAATACGCCGAACTTGGCGTAGCAATGTCCGCCACAGATGCACTAGCCAAACTCGAGCATCGTAAAGAAATCGAAGCGCAGGTACTCAAGCTGATTCAGGACATTCCGCAGACCGAGATTCTTTTATCCATGCCTGGTATCGGCCCGCGTAGTGCAGCGCAGATCCTCATGACTGTTGGCGATATGTCCGACTTCCCCGATGCAGCGCACCTAGCATCCTATGCAGGGCTATCACCGCGGACGAATCAGTCAGGAACGTCTATCATGTCGAATTCGCCTAACCGGGCTGGCAACAAAAAATTAAAGAACGCCCTATGGCAATCGTCTTTTGCATCGATCAGATTCCACGAGCGTTCCCGGCAATTCTATGAACGAAAACGCAAAGAAGGCAAAAGACACAACGCCGCAGTCGTCGCACTCGCACGCCGGCGCCTCAACGTTCTCTTCGCCATGATGCGAAACGGCGAGCTCTACCGAGACATCTCCACAGTCCAGGAGGCCGCAGCAGCCTAGAACCAACAGACCCTCACCTCAAGCCGATTGCACAGCAAGCCCAATCGGCTCCTCACCGTGCCCGAAAACAACATCCACAAGGAAAAGCAGAAACCCTTCACACCCCCAACAAACTCACCCACGGAATTGACAAACTATATAGGAACACCCCCCTTTCCCTAGCCCCCATCTTGTTGTAATATCAACAATGTCACATAGTTGACATATAAACATTAATTACCGGCGGGATACTTCCCCGCCTTATGAATCCACCAGAATTGGGAATGAATCGATGACTTCACACGACTCCGATTGGGCAGGAGATGCCCGCAATGCGTCACCAGATGGCGAGTTTATTCGCGATACCACCTACATCGAAGACCGCATTTCACCAGAGGTATCCGAGGTAACCGCGCAGGACGATGGCACCTTTTACTGGCCCATGGAGGCTGGCCGGTACCGCTTAGTTGCGGCCCGCGCCTGCCCGTGGGCGCACCGCGCGGTCATCGCTCGCCGCCTGTTGGGCTTAGAGGACTCCATTTCCTTGGCCCTCGCCGGGCCCGTGCACGATGCGCGGTCCTGGACATTCGATCTCGACGAGGGCGAAGTAGACCCGGTTTTGGGCTACAAGCGCCTGCAGGAAGCCTACTTCGAGCGCTTTCCGGACTACCCCCGCGGAATTACCGTGCCAGCCTTGGTAGAAGAATCCACTGGCCGGGTAGTCACCAATGATTATCCCTCTATGGTGCGCGATTTTATTGAGCAGTGGACGGACTTCCAGGCAGAAGGCGCCCCCGATCTCTTCCCAGAAGAGCACCGCGAGGAGATGGAAGAACTCAACGAGTACATCTTCCATGGCATCAATAATGGCGTGTACCGCTGCGGTTTTGCCGGTTCGCAAGAAGCCTACGAAGAGGCTTATGACCAGCTGTGGGAGGCGCTCGATTGGGCCGAGGAGCGCCTGGGCACGCAGCGCTATATGGTTGGCGATCACATTACCGAAACCGATATCCGCCTATTTGCCACCCTGGTGCGCTTCGACCCCGTGTATTATTCGCATTTCAAGTGCTCGCGCCACAAGATCCAGGAACTGCCCAACCTGCGCGGCTACCTGCAGGAACTATTCCAGCTACCAGGCTTTGGTGATACCACCGATTTCACCGAGATCAAGCAGCATTACTTTGCCACGCACACGGAAATCAACCCCACCCGCATCGTTCCGGTGGGACCGGATATGTCCTGGTTAGCAGACCCCCATGACCGCGATCGCTTTGGCGGCCAGCCCTTTGCCCCCAGCGTGCGTCTCCCGGGCCCCATTCCCTCCGGCGAGGAAGTCAAGAATCCGGAAGACTTTCAGCTTAAGCTCTTCCCAGCCCCGCAGCCGCGTTAATCACAGACCGCGTCAGATCGCTTAAGACCTCGGATTCTAGGCGCCAGCGCTGCCAGTAGAGGTCGATGTCGAGCTGGTGGTCATCGAGAAGCAGCAGCTCTTTCGATTCCACCAGTGGCTGGGCTTGGGCCTGCGGCAAAAGCCCCCACCCCAGGCCCACGCGCACGGCCTCCAGGTAGCCTTCCGAAGAGGGAATCTGCGAAACCCGGGCGCGCACAACGTGGGAATCAATAAAGCGCTCGCGCATAGCATCATCGAGCACCTGATCATTGGGGCCATAGCCCACCAGCGGCATCGTCTCCCAGGTAAACCGCCCTGAATGAAAGCCCTCCGCGATGTGCGGGGCGGCAACAGCGAAATAGCGCATGGTCCCCAAAAACGTGGAATCGCACCCGGATACCGGCGAATGCTCCCTCGTTACCGCACCCAAGACATCGCCGCGCCGCAGCATCGCAAGCGTGCGGGCCTCATCCTCAATGCGGATGCGCAGGGCAACATCACCCCGCTGCGCGGTATCGCTTAATACCTGCGTAAACCAAGTGGCGAGCGAGTCGGAGTTGATGGCCACCGACAGGGGCACGCGCGCTAGGCGCTGGCCCAACCGGGCATCGGTTTCTGCCTGCACCAACGCCATGCGCCGGGCCGCCTGCACCAGAATTTCGCCGGCTTCCGTCGCCCCCACCGGGTTCGCCCGCCGCACCAACACGCGGCCGGTGCTCGCCTCCAACGCCTTAATGCGCTGGCTTACCGCCGACGGGGAAATCCCCAGGACCGAGGCGGCGACCTCAAAGCTTCCTTCCTCCACGATAGCCAGCAAGGTTTCCAAATGTACCGGGTTCATGAAGCTATTCTAAACCATATGAAGATAGATTAACTGGACTTATTTACCGCTTGGATTCACACTAGAGGCATGTCCATCGTGCTTGCTGGTTTTGTGCTTGGTTTATCCCTCATCGTGGCCGTCGGCCCCCAAAATGCGATGCTGTTGAAATACGGCATCCGCCGCGATCACATCGGGCTCATCATCGTGGTGTGCGCGCTTTCCGATGTCATCCTCATTACCTCCGGCACCGCCGGTGTCGGCTACCTGGTTGAGCGCTTTCCCAATGCGCTTGAGGCGCTCAAGTACATCGGCGCGGCATACCTCGCCTTTTTCACCTTCACCTGCTTCCGCGATGCCTTCAAAACCAAGGGCGAAGCCATCGACGTGGAATCCACTTCCCCCAATTCCACCGAGGAAGTAGCGACCTTCGACGGCGACGGCGACAGCACGGGTGGGGTCGGCACCGAGCACGGGTCTGTCGCCACCGCTACCGCCACCCAGCGCCAAGAGATAAAGCGCTCGCCATCTTGGGTCAAACCACTCCTTACCGCGCTGGCGCTAACCTGGCTCAACCCTGGCGCCTATGTCGATGTGTTGGTCATGCTCGGCGGCATCGCCAACCAGTATGGCGACCCCGGCCGGTGGCTGTTCGCCGGCGGTGCCATCGCCGCCAGCTTTACATGGTTCCCCGTCATTGGCTTTGGCGCTGCCCGCTTCTCCCACGTTCTCTCCCGCCCCGAGGTATGGCGCTGGATCAACGTTGGCATCGGCGTCATCATGATTGGCCTGACCCTCAAGCTCCTCCTGCTGTAATCCCCTAGCCCAGCTCCAGCCCCAAGCGTTAAAAGGGGGCATCGGCAAGCACAAGGTATAGAAAATCCCTCCCCCGGGAAATCCAGGGGAGGGAAATTTATTGCTCTAAGGCGAGATTACTTCTGGGAGCTTTCGGCTTCAGACGACTCATCGTCTTCCTCTGGGTCACCGATAGCACCGGTTTCTTCGATCCACTTTTCAATCTCTTCCGGCGAGCGGTCGTGCTCTACGCCCTCGCGTTCGATGTAGTAGGTGTGATCGTCCTGGTTTTGCTTCTCAAATTCTTCCTTATCAAAGTCCACATCGTCATCACCGTCGAGCTTTTCCGTCACCTCGGTCACGAGCTCTTCATAGAGGGACTCGCTATCCATATTGGAATCCTCGAGGTGCTGGCCAATCTCGTCGTCGTAGCGATCCGCGTCGTATTCCTTGTTCGGATTCAGCTTCAGGTGCATCAGCGAACGCACGCGCTCGCGGCGCAGCGCCTCGTCCTGAATCTTGGACTGGCTGCGGAACCATGCAAAGACCAAAACGGCCACCATCGCAATACCCATGTAACCGATGACCGGGTAGACGTACTGCATCAAGGTCTTGAAGCCGAAGAAGGAGACGCCGAAGCCCGCGAAACAGCCAGCGATGAAGATAACGCGGAACTTGGCCTCATTGCCCGCGGAAAGGCGCTTACCCAATGCGTAGAACATACCGATGGCGGTATTGAAAATCATCAGGTAAATAACGATGGCCATGATCCCGCCCAAGACTGGGTTGACGCTATCGACCAAGGACAGCATCGGGATATCGGAGCCCTCGATCTCCTCGGCGTTCATCAACAGCGCAAAACCTGCCAGGCCCATCATGACGGAGTAGACGATGCCACCAAAAATACCGCCCCAACCGGCCTCGCGCGGGCTAATATTATCGCCGCCGATAACCAGGGACATGGATACCGCCAGCATCAAAGCCAGACCGTTGTAGTTCAGCGCGGAGACCAACCAGTTGCCAATCGGGGTATCGATTTGGCTAGAGGCTTCCATCGCTGCGCCAATATCGTCCGGCATATGGAACATGGTGTAGATGGCCACGCCAATGACGGCGATGATGATGGACGGGGTGAGCATACCGATGACCTTGGACACCTTATTGACGTCCATCATGCCGACGGCAATCACGAGCCCCAGCATCAGCGTCGAGCCGATCCAAGCCGACCAACCAAATTGCTGCTCCATATTGGAACCTGCACCGGCCAGCATCACGAAGCCGATGGCAAAGAGCGTGATGATAACGGCCACGTCCAATAGCTTGGACACGATGGGATGGGTGACTTTGCGGAAGACCGTGTTGTGCTCAGTGGCGTGGAAATAGCTGCCCAATTGCAAGAACACGGTGCCCGCCAGCGTCATAATGGCCGCTGCGACAATAATGCCGGCAATACCCCAGGAGCCGAAGGCGGTGAAATATTGCACGACCTCTTGGCCCGTAGCAAAGCCTGCGCCTACCAGCAGGCCCACGAAGGACATGGCCATGGCGAGAATATTTTTATAAGACACAGTTGCCTAACTTTTGTAGCGGATAATTTTCACACACCAGTGCGCGAGTTCCAGGCCCCCTCCTTATCCCCCGACGCATGCAGGGAGGCGCGGCGCAGGAGTGTGCTCCTGTGCACATGGTACGTAAGCCAATAACGAAATCCTACTTGCACGTGCGTGAAATACAATACAACATCTTTTGTCGATGAAGTAGCTTACATACTTAATCCGCGAAAGTTTCTGTATCAATGACGAAGCGGAACTTTACATCACCGGCGACAACCCGCTCATAGGCTGCGTCAACGTCATCAACGCCCACCTTTTCGATGACCGCGCCAATACCGTGTTCTGCACAGAAGTCCAGCATCTCTTGGGTTTCGGCAATGCCGCCAATATTGTTTCCGGTCAATACCTTGCCGCCACCGACGAGGTTGCCCATGGTGATTCCCAATTCCTCTGGGGGCAGGCCGACCACAGACATGATCCCCCGGGGCTTCAACAGCTGCAGGTAGTCATTGAGGGAATAGGAGGCGGAAATGGTAGACAAAATCAGATCGAACTCGCCCTTGTGGTTAGCAAAGAAATCGGGGTCCTCACCCGATGCCAGTACCCGCTTCGCGCCGAGCCCATAGGCTTCTTGTTCCTTGCGCAGGGACCGGGAAATGACGGTGACCTCAGCCCCCTTGGCGGCGGCGATCTGCACACCCATGTGGCCCAGTCCGCCAAGGCCAACGATGGCTACCTTATCGCCTTCCTTGACCTGCCACCGGGCCAAGGGCGAGTAGGTGGTAATACCGGCGCACAAGAGCGGGGCGGCAACATCAAAGTCGAGGCCTTCTGGAATCGTCAACACGAAATTCTCATTGACCACGACCTTTTGCGCATAGCCACCCTGGGTAATGGTTCCATCAACGTCTTCAGAGTTATAGGTTCCCACCGAGCCGTTCAGGCAGTTTTGCTCCTGCCCATTGCGGCACTGCTCGCACACCCCACAGGAGTTGACCAAGCAGCCGACCCCCACGCGGTCGCCCACCTTAAACTTAGTGACCTTGTCCCCTACGGCTTCGACCACGCCGGCAATCTCGTGGCCCACCGTCAGCGGGAAGTGGGCCTCTCCCCACTCATTGCGAATGGTGTGGATATCCGAGTGGCAAATGCCCGCCGCCTTGATATCGATGACGACGTCATCTTCGCGCGGATCGCGGCGTTCGATTTCTACGGTGCGAAATGGTGCACCCGGGCCCGTTTTTTGCAAAACTTTAGATTTAATTGGCATGTCACATAGTCTACGCTTTACCGCCCTGACCTGCCCAAATGAAAATTATGGTCAATTTAAAACCACGAAAGCCAGCCTCCGACCCCGCCGGATGCAGGGCCGAAGACCGGCTGGATTAGTGGGCGTTTAGCTCAGCTTTTCCGCGATCAGCTTATTAACCTGACCCGGATCCGCCTTGCCCTGCGTCGCCTTCATCACGGCACCGACGATCGCACCGGTGACCTTCTTATTGCCGGCGCGGTACTTCTCCACGATGTCCGGGTTGGCGGCCAAGGCATCATCCACGGCCTTTTCGATGGCACCGTCATCGCGCACGACCTCGAGGCCGCGCTTGGCGACGACCTCGTCCACGTCGCCCTCTCCCGCCAGCACGCCATCGACGGCTTGGCGCGCTAGCTTGGTGGTCAGCTTGCCTTCCTTGACCAAGGCAATGACGCGGGCGATGTGGGCCGGGGTGATATCAAGCTCAGCCAGGGTCTTGTCCTGCTCATTGGCCTTACCTGCAAGATAAGACACCCACCAGGAACGAGCCTCGTCCGGCTTCGCACCGGCTTCGACCGTCTCCACGATGAGATCCAGCGCGCCCGCGTTGACCAGGTCGCGCATCTCCTCGTCCTTAATGCCCCACTCCTTTTGGATGCGGGCGCGGCGGACCCACGGCAACTCCGGAAGGGTTGCGCGCAGCTCTTCTACCCACTCGCACGGGGCAATGACCGGCGGCAAATCCGGGTCGTTGAAGTAGCGGTAGTCCTCCGCGGTCTCCTTCGGGCGGCCCTTAGAAGTAGAGCCATCGGTTTCTTGGTAGTGGCGGGTCTCCTGCTCGATGCTGCCGCCATCTTCCAGCACCTGCGCCTGGCGCTGCATCTCAAAGCGCACGGCCTGTTCAACAGAGCGCATGGAGTTGATGTTCTTCGTCTCGGTACGGGTACCGAATTCTTCTTGGCCGATAGGGCGCAAGGAAAGGTTGGAGTCCACGCGCATGGAGCCTTGATCCATGCGGGCATCGGACACGCCCAATGCGGCGACGAGCTCGCGCAGCGCCGAAACATAGGCCTTTGCCACCTCAGGGGCGCGCTCGCCGGCACCGATGATGGGCTTGGTAACGATCTCAATGAGCGGAATGCCCGCGCGGTTGCAGTCCACCAGGGATGCGGTAGCGCCGTGGATGCGACCGTCGGCGCCACCCAGGTGGGTCAGCTTACCGGTGTCTTCTTCCATGTGGGCGCGCTCAATTTCCACGCGCCATTCCGTGCCGTCTTCCAGCACGACGTCGAGGTAGCCGTCATAGGCAATCGGCTCATCATACTGGGAGATCTGGTAGTTCTTTGGCTGGTCTGGGTAGAAATAATTCTTGCGGGCAAAGCGCGAGGACTCCGCGATGGAGCAATTAAGCGCCAGGCCAATCTTGATTGCACCCTCCACACCCTTGGAATTAACCACGGGAAGAGCCCCGGGAAGGCCCAGCGATACCGGATCGGTATTGGAGTTAGGGGCTGCGCTGAAGTTCGTGGCAGAAGTGGAAAACATCTTGGTTTCCGTATCCAGCTCCACGTGGACTTCCATGCCCATTACCGGTTCATACTTGTCGAGGACCTCGTCGAAGTCCATCAGGTCATACATCGCAGCAGTCATGCGTGCCATCTTAATACGTCCGTGCACTCTCGCGCGCTAGCCCCTAGGGTGACTGTCATGACGACTCCACATACAGTAGACACTTCGCTTGTCGATGCCCCACTGATTAACATCGCGGTCTTTTCCACCGCGCCCTCTACCGAAGAGATCAAAGAGGCCGTTACCGGGACCTTTTCGGGGCGTGCCGGCGAGATTACTCCCGGCAAGAACCCGGGCAGCCTCGTAGTTCCTATCGATGGCGCGTTTGTCCTGCACTACCAGACCATCGATTCTGCACCCACCCCAGATAGTTACGGCCTCCACCCCATATTGAGCGCTGATGCCGGCGACCTCGATACCGCGGGAGCCCAGGTACTGGTCTCGGTCCTTCCGGACAACCAGGAACACAACCTCTCCCACCAATTCCGCGAGCCGCGCCGCGAGCACCTAGAGCTGCTATCCCAGGCGACGTCCGCGGTAGTCCAGCACCCCAACTGCCTTATCATCCATAACCCGCGCGGCAACGTCTCCATCTCTCCGGCGATGTTTAACGATGCCGTGCGCAATAACCTCGCCCCCATGCACATCGCGCCGGTGTGGATTACGCAATCGGACGGCGAGCTCCGCGGCTATTCCATGGGACTGGTCCAAGCGGGCCACCCGGAAATCCAGGCGCGCACCAGCTCGATGGATCCCACGGATCTCTATTACAAGCTGGCAAATATCGCCGACCACATCCTGCAAGGCGCCACCGTCAAAGGCGGCGATACCTTGGCCTTCGAGGAAGGCCAAGCCCCACTCACCATCACAGAGGAGCCCTGGTTCGTAGACCAGAACTTCCCCGCTGTCACCATTCTTTTTTAGTTGGCTTTGGCCTTGCGGGCATCGCTAAAGCGGCACAGCGCAGCCAGGATCGCGCCGGACAAGTTGTGCCACACGGAAAAGACAGCACCGGGCAAGGCAGCCAGCGGGCTCATATAGGAAGAGGCAAGGCTGGTGGCCAGCCCGGAATTTTGCATTCCTACCTCCACGGCCATGGTGCGGCGGACCGGAACCGGCTGGCGGGTAAATAGGCCCGCGAGGTAGCCCAAGCCATAGCCGCACGCATTGTGAATGACCACGGCGGCAAAGACCAGCGCACCGGCGGTGGCGATGTTGTCATGCGCGCCGCCGACCACGATGCACACGATCAAGGCAATCGCGGTAACCGAGATCCAAGGCAATGCCGCCTGAATCTTCGCCACGAGCCGTGGAAGCAGCATGCCGATGACGATGCCCGCGATGACCGGGACGAGCACCACCTTCACGATGGACCACGCTATCGACGCCGCGGAGACCGGCATGTATTCGCCCGCCAACCACAAGGTCAATAGCGGGGTGAGGATGGGCGCCAAAAGCGTAGAGATGGAGGTCATGGTCACCGAAAGCGCGACATCGCCGCGCGCTAAGTAGGACACCACGTTAGAGCTCGTGCCACCTGGGGCGCAGCCGACCAAAATCACTCCAGCCGCAACCGCTTCTGGCAGGTCCATGACTGCCACCACCACGAGCGCGATAAGCGGCATGATGACGAACTGCGCCACCACGCCGAGCACCACCGGCAGCGGCCGTCGCACCACGAGCGCAAAGTCTACCGGCTTCAGTGTAAGCCCCATGCCGAACATAACGATGCCCAACAGCGGTGTTACCTGCGGGGCAAAGGATGCCGCGGTATCCGGAGCGATGTAGCCAATAATGCCGCCGATGATAACGAGCACGGGAAAGCCGAGCGCCGCGATGAGCGCCTGCCGTTCTTCCTGTTTTTCTGTAGCGCTATTGGTACTCATATACAAAAGAATACCCTCCCACCACGTGAGAGGGCGATCTTAATATTCGAGACGTTCGAGGTTTAAAGGACCTTAGCCAAAGAGGGCCTGCGCATTGCGGTAGCGGGCATCTGGCACCGTCTTCAGCGTACCCACGGCCTCTTCCAATGGCACGAGGTCGATATCTTCGCCGTGCAGGGCAACGCACATTCCCGAATCTCCATTGTGCGCCGCGCGGGCAGCGTGCACGCCGTAGCGGGTCGCAAGGACGCGGTCATATGCAGTGGGTGTGCCGCCGCGCTGGATATGGCCCAAAACGGTGGTGCGCACGTCATAGCCGGTGCGCTTATTGATTTCATCACCAATGACCTGGCCAATCCCGTTAAAGGTTTGGTGGCCAAACTGGTCGACACCACCGGCTTCAAACTCCATGGTGCCCTCCTTTGGCAGGGCGCCTTCGGCCACGCAAATGATGCCGTACTTCTCGCCCATCTGGAAGCGGCGTTCCATCGCCTTGGTAATCTCCGCGATATCGAAGGGCTCTTCCGGGATCACGGTGTAGTGCGCACCGCCGGCCATGCCTGCGTGCAAAGCAATCCAGCCCACGTGGCGGCCCATGACCTCCACGATGAGGATGCGGTTGTGGGATTCAGCCGTCGTGTGCAGGCGGTCGATCGCATCCGTTGCCACCGATACCGCGGTATCGAAGCCGAAGGTATAGTCCGTGGCATTGACGTCATTGTCAATGGTCTTCGGCACGCCCACGACGGGAATGCCATTATCGTTGAGCCACTTAGCGCCCTTGAGCGTGCCTTCGCCACCGATGGCAACGAGGGCATCGACCTCGGCCTCGCGCATATTCGTCTTGATCTGCTCCAGGCCGGCCTTAAATTTATCGGGGTGCAGCCGGCCGGTGCCCAAAATGGTGCCGCCGCGCAAGAGAATACGGTCGATGCCGGCATCGTCGTAAAGATCGCGCCGGCGGTCTTCTAAGAGACCAACCCACCCGTCTTCGTAACCCACGACGGTATCGCCGAATTCGTTGGATGCGGTTCGCACAACCGCACGGATTACAGCATTCAAACCGGGGCAATCGCCACCGGAAGTCAGTACAGCAAGACGCATATCCCCCAATTTAGCGCAGGATTTTTATCCATGCAGCGTGTCCATGTAGCGCAGCGAGGAGATAAGTCCCACTACCAGCGCGATGACAATCACGAAAAGCGAATTGATGATCGCCGTGGTCGGATTACCCGTTTGCATGACGGCGGAAACTAGGGCCACGCCCACCACGGATCCCACCTGGCGGGAGGTGTTATACGCCCCCGATGCCGCGCCCATGTGGTGAGGTGAAATATCGCGCAGCGTCGTTGCCGCGTTGGAGCCCCAGATAAAGGACTGACCAATTCCTAGAACGGCGATGGGCAGGGCGAGCCACCACGGATTGGCATCGGCATGCATGACCCACCAGGCCAAACACAGCGAGGCGATCATGAGGCTAAATCCCACCAGCCCCATCAGGCGCGGATTCACCGCGTCCGCGAGGATGCCCGCAATGGGCGACATCAGCATCGAGACCAGCGCCATGGGAGCCACGATAATGCCGGCTTCCCCGGCGGATAGCCCCTTGACCGATTGCAGCCACAACATCACGGGCAACATGACCGAAGCTGCCATAAAGCCCATGGTCAAAATGCCCACGGAGCCCGCCGCATAATTGCGGTTGTGAAAGAGCTCCACCGGAAAGAGCGGCGTAGAGCCGCGATTCTGCGCGCTAGCCTGCAAGCGCACGAAGGCGATGCTTGCGACGATTCCGATGGCAAGCACCACCAGGACCCGCCAATCCCAATCCAGCTCTGGGCCTTGTTGGATGCCAAAGACGATGGAACCTAACGCAATGAGCGAGACTATGGCAGAGGGCTTATCGATGTCCTGGGCTGTGGTCGGCAGCTTCGGTATCCACAGCAGGGCCAGCACGATGGCGGCAATGACAAATGGTATGTGCACCCAAAAGGCCGCCTGCCAGCCAAAATAAGCCACGAGGAATCCGCCGAGGAGCGGCCCGGCCAAGGATGCCACCGAGCCGATAATCCCCCACACCCCCAGCGCGCGCCCACGGCGCTCACGGGCGAAGACCCGGTTAATAACGGACATCGTCTGTGGCATTTCCAGCGATGCCCCGAGGCCCTGCACGATGCGCGCGACGATAAGCACTTCCATCGACGGCGCCAGCGCGCACACTACTGCGCCGATCCCAAACAGCGCCACGCCGATGCAAAACAGGGCGCGCTGGCCGAGGACATCGCCAAGCCGCCCCGTAAAAAGCAGCGGCACCACCACGGCAAGCAAATAGGCGGCCGAGACCCACATGATTTCATTGACTGTAGCGCCCAAATCCGCCTGAATCTCCGGCAGGGCGATGGCCACCATCGACTGATCCAAGAGGGACACAAAGAAACCGAGGGATAGCGCGAACATGGCGCGCCATGCTTGGCGCTCAGGTGGCAGGTTAGTCTCCACAGTCATGGCAGGAATTCTAGCGGGGCACACAAATCAGGCCTAGACTGGCCACCATGTCCATGATTGATATCAAAAAACCACAAGACGTATCCACCGCCACCACCGTTACCCTCGGCCTCATCGGTGGTTGGGTCACCGCCCGCGAGACCGGCATTCGCCCGCTCGGCGGCGTCATCCTCGGCGCTGCGGGCCTGTGGGCCGGCCGTTCCTGGGCAAAGAAGACCAACCCAGCCACGACCGCTGGCCTGTCCGCCCTGTACGTCGGCGCGTTCGGCGCTTCCCACCCATTGGCAAAGAAGATTGGTTCCTGGCCAGCAGTCCTCGCCGTGACGGCCGCCTCTGCGGGCGCCGCCTACGCGCTTTCCGATGCCAAGTAGTCCACCCCACCACATACACAACAGCACCATGGTCCCCCGCCAAGGAGGATCATGGTGCTGAGTGATCTTGTGAGTATTTACTCAACAACGTTGAAGACAACGGCGTTGTCCTCAGTGCCCAGTGCGGCCTGGCCGTCAGGCAGGGCGTAGAAGGAAGGCTCGGACTCGAGGACGTCACGCAGCGAATCAGAAAGCTCCTGGGTGTGGTCATCGCATGCCGCCATGGTGGAGGCGAAGTCACCTACGTGGATGGTGCCGTCCTTATCCACATCGTAGGAGGTGGTGTAGGTATTGCAACCATCGTTGAGGACCAAGGACTGATCCTTGTCGAACTGCACGGTGAACTTGCCGTCTTCCTTGACGGAGTGCAGCTCACCGGTGATGGTCTGGCCCTCGATATTCGGCACCAGCTTGTCAGCGTCTGCCGACAGGGATTCCACCAAGTCGCTCTTGGCGGTGGAGTCTGCTACCTCGGTACCGGGCTCAACCGGTGCGGGGTTTTCTGCTGGTTTGGGAGTTGCTGCGGGCTGTTCAGCGTTTGCTACGCCCATGGCCATGAGCGCAGCTGCGGAGACGGACATCGTCGCGGTTGCAATCTTTTTCAAAGTCATACCCAGTAATTTACCCCTGCCGGATGGGCATCCGACAGGGGTGTAAACGAATCGTTATCTAATCCGCAGCTATTTCACAGTGACAACTATTTTAAATAGCGCGGCTAGTTTTGGCGCTTCGCTTCGTAGGCCGCACCCACCTTGTACAGGCGATCATCCTGGAAAGCCGGTGCCATGATCTGCAAACCGGTAGGCAGGTTGGTATCGGCTGCCATGCCGGAAGGCACGGACATGCCGCACAGGCCGGCGAGGTTGAGCGGCAAGGTGCACAGGTCGAAGTTGTACATCGCCATGGGGTCTTCGGCCTTCTCCCCCAGTTTGAACGCGGTGGTTGGGGTCGTCGGCGATACCAGCACGTCAACCTGCTCGAAGGCGCGGGCAAAGTCCTGGGCCACGAGGGTGCGCACGCGCTGCGCCTGCAGGTAGTAGGCATCGTAGTAGCCCACGGACAGCGCATACGTGCCCAGCATGATGCGGCGCTTGACCTCGGGTCCGAAGCCCTCTGCGCGCGACTGGGACATGACCTGCTCCGCGGAGTGGGATCCGTCATCGCCAGCACGCAGGCCATAGCGCATGCCATCGAAGCGGGCCAGGTTGGACGAGACCTCACACGGCATGATCAGGTAGTAGGCGGCCAATGCCTCATCGAAGTGCGGGCAGTCCACCTCGACGATTTCCGCGCCCTGCTCGCGCAGCTGTTCCACGGCGGCGTGGTAGTTTTCCATCACGCCGTCCTGCCAGCCATCGCGCTCGAATTGCTTGATAAGGCCTACCTTGACGCCGCTCAGGTCGCCATTCGCGCCTTCGCGAGCAGCCTCCACCACGGGGGCAGCCGGCTTGTCCACAGATGTGGCGTCGAAGGCATCGTGACCGGCAATAACCTCGTGCAAGAGCGCGGTATCCAGGACGGTACGGCCACAGGGACCCGCCTGGTCCAGCGAGGACGCGGCCGCGATCAGACCGTAGCGAGACACCGTGCCGTAGGTGGGTTTTACGCCCACGGTATTGGTCAGCGCCGCCGGCTGGCGGATGGAACCGCCGGTATCGGTACCAATGCCCAGTGGAGCCTGCCCCGAAGCCAGCGCCGCTGCGGTACCGCCGCCGGAACCGCCCGGGGTGCGCTCGGTGTCATACGGGTTGTGAACCGGGCCAAAGGCGGAGTTCTCATTTGAGGACCCCATCGCGAACTCGTCCAGGTTCGTCTTGCCAAGGATGGGGATGCCGGCCTCGCGCAGACGCTTGGTCACCGTCGCGTCATACGGAGACATGTAGCCTTCGAGCATCTTGGATGCGGCGGTGGTGGGGGCATCGGTAGTAACCAGCAGGTCTTTTAGGGCCAGCGGCACACCGGCCAATGCCGATGCGGGCTTTTCGCCGGCGTCGAGGGCCTTATCCACGGCATCGGCAGCCGCCAATGCTTCCTCCTGCCCCACGTGCAGGAAGGAGTTGAGTTCCGGGTTGGTTTCTGCGATGCGATCCAAAAAGGCCTGGGTAACCTCGCGGGAGGTCACCTCGCGCGCGTGAATCTTGTCCGCCAGCTCGGCGGCGGTCAAAGAGGTCAGTCCCTCCGCAGGTACAACAACGTTGGTCATTTACTCTCCTCCCAAAATCTGCGGCACGACGAATCGCTCATCTTCCACGGCCGGCGCTTGGTCCAAGGCCTGCTCGGCGGTAAGGGTGCGCACGATGACGTCTTCGCGCATCGGTGCATCCACGGAGTGCGGGTGGCTCATCGGTTCCACGCCTTCAGTGTCCACGTTCCTTACTGCGGAAACGGAATCAACAATTTCATCAATCTGGCTTGCGAATTGGGCTAGCTCTTCATCGCTTAATGCCAGGCGGGAAAGCTTGGCAAGGTGGGCTACCTCATCACGCGAAATCTCAGACACGCGAACTCCATCCTTTTTCCATAATCGGCGCGCAGGTGAAAATTATTTTCCCGCGCGTACTATGTAAATTGCTAAGGCTCCATGATACTGCACCAACCCGCGCGGTTGCCGAGTCACCCCGAATTATTGCCCCTTGAACGCCGCACTGTGACCCAGGTATCGTAAATGGGACTACAAGCTACTGAAAGCGTGCGACTTAATGTCTTACCTAATCCGTGTCCTGCTTCCCGATACCCCTGGTAGTTTGGGCCAGCTTTCGGAGGCCTTCGGGCTGGTTGAGGGCAATATCCAATCCGTTGATATCGTAGAATCCTTCCCGGATGGCACCGTCATGGATGACATTGTCATTGAGCTTCCCGCAGACGCTATGGCCGATGCCCTGATTACCGCCGCCGCCTCTGTTCATGGCGTGGAAGTAGATTCCATTCGGCCCTTCAGCGGCCGCGTGGACCGGCGCGGGCAGATCGAGTTATTAGCGCGCGTTGCCGCCAATGCCTCCAATGTCACGGCAGCGATGGAGGAAGTCGTCGCGGCCATCCCGAAGGCGGCGACCTCCACGTGGGCCATCGTCATTGACAATAATGAGCCCATTCACCGCGTGGCCTCCTCAAACGCGGCCCCTGCCGATGACGATACGATTCCGGTCGATCTCAACATCGACAGCGCGCGCACCTTGCACCCCGATAAGGACGAATGGGTGCCAGAAAGCTGGGCGTTGCTCGATTCCGCCCTGGCTGCCGCTCCCCTGGGAGATACCGGGATGGTCATCGCCATGGGCCGCACCGGCGGGCCTGAGTACCTGGCCTCCGAGGTCGAGCACCTCGGCCACATCGGCACGATTTTGGGCGCCTTCCTCAAATAAGCCCCGGCCCGGCGCGCCTATACCTCCCCGGTATCCAAGAGCGTGTGGAACTGCTCTTCGTTCAAGATAGGCACGCCAAGGTCGCGGGCCTTATCCTCCTTTGAGCCGGCATTCGCCCCGGCGACGAGGTAGGAGGTTTTCTTCGATACGGACCCGGTTGCCTTTCCGCCGCGGCTTATGATGGCTTCCTTGGCGGAATCGCGCGTGAAGTCTTCGAGGCTGCCGGTGACAACGATGGTCAGGCCCTCTAGGGTCTGTTCTTTCCTGTCCTCGGCGGCTACCTCCATGGCTAGGCCAGCCTCCGCCCATTTCTCAACGATGGTGCGGTGCCAGTCCACCTCGAACCAGGCGTGGAAGGATTCCGCGATGACCGCACCCACGCCGTCTACCTCTGCAAGATCCTCGGTCTTAGCGGCACGCAGCTTTTCCATGGAGCCGTAACGCGCTGCCAAGGCGCGGGCGGCAATGGGGCCGACGTGGCGAATGGATAGCGAGACCAGCACGCGCCAGAAGTCGCGGTCTTTGACCTCTTCTAAGTTCTGCAGCAGGTTCTTGCCCGCGGTATTGACCTTGACGTTGCCCTCTTTTTTGCTGCGCTTATCCTTCGTATCGCGCTTGGCCGTATAGACATCGGAAGCAAGCAGCTTTTCTTCCGTTAGCTCAAAGAGCTCGGATTCATCGGTGAGGATGCCGTTCTCAATGAGGTTCATGGCTCCCTTCTCCCCCAGTGCCTCGATATCGAGGCCCTTGCGGGAGGCGAGGTATTCCAGGCGTGCGGAAAGTTGGGCTGGGCAGGATTGGGTATTGGGGCATCGCCAGTCAGCATCGCCATCCTTTTGTGGGGCGAGCGTCGTGCCGCAGGCTGGGCATTGCGTGGGAAAGCTCCATTCGTATTCGCTGCCATCGCGCTGTTCGCGCACGGGGCCTAGTACCTCAGGAATGATTTCCCCGGCCTTGCGGATAATAATGGTATCCCCGATAAGCACGCCCTTGCGCTTGACCTCGGACTGGTTGTGCAGGGTGGCCATGGATACCGTGGAGCCGGAGACAAAGACCGGTTCCATGATGGCAAAGGGGGTAACGCGCCCCGTACGCCCCACGCCGACCTCGATGTTCTTCAGCTTTGTTGTTACCTCTTCCGGCGGGTACTTATAGGCAATGGCCCAGCGCGGTGCGCGGGAGGTCGCCCCGAGCTGGCGCTGTGAGCCCAAGTCGTCCACCTTGACCACGAGCCCATCCATTTCAAAAATCGCATCGTGGCGGTGTTTGGCCCAGTAAGATACTTCCTTTTGCACTTCCGCGGCGGAGTGAACCTGCGTGGTATAGGGCGAGACGGGCAAGCCCCATGCGGCGATGGCCTTATAGGCATCGTGCTGGGAGGAGGGGGAAAATCCCTCGCGCGCGCCTAGGCCGTGACACACCATACGCAGGCGGCGTTTTTTCACCTCGGCGGGATCCTTCATGCGCAGTCCGCCGGCCGCAGCGTTGCGGGGATTGGCAAACCGCGCCTTGCCGTCTGCCGCGCGCTCCTCATTGATTTCTTCGAAGTCCTCGGGGCGCATATAGACCTCGCCGCGGATTTCAATGAGTTCCGGGACTGGGTACTCATCGGTGCCTGTAAGTTCGTGCGGGATATCAGAAATAACCCGCGCATTGGCGGTAATTTCCTCGCCCACGGTGCCATCGCCACGGGTAGCAGCGGTATCTAAGCGCCCGTTGCGGTAGACCAAGTCGATGGAGAGGCCATCGATCTTCAGCTCCGTCAGGTAGGTTTTGGCGGGCGTCCTATCCAGCCAGTCCTGCATCTCACCGGCGCTAAAGACGTTATCGAGGCTCATCATGCGCTCGAGGTGCTCGATATCCTCGCCAGCGTTCGGCGTTGCACCTACCTGCTGGGTAGGCGAATCCGGAACCGCCAGCTCCGGGTGCTGCTTTTCTAAGTCCACCAGGCGCTGGAAAAGCGCATCAAAGTCGGCATCGGGAATTGCCGGTTCACCGTTGTAATACAGGTTGCGGTGGCGGCGTACTTCCTGTGCCAGGTCGTTCCATTCACGTTGCACATCAGCTGGATTAGTCACGGTATCCAAGTCTAGCGGTCCCCCATGTCCTGGCGAGCTACTAAGGTATGGACCATGAACTTCGACGCCTCCCGCATGCTCGCCTTCGACCTTGAAACCACCTCCGCTAATCCCAAAGACGCTCGCATCGTGACTTCGGCCCTCGTCCGCATCGACGGCCGCGATGTTCAGAAGGTAGAGCACCTTGCGGATCCTGGCATCGAGATCCCCCAAGCCGCCACCGACGTGCATGGGATTACAACGGAAAAGGCCCAGGCAGAAGGCCACCCGCACGAGGAGGTCCTCAAGAACACGGTTGATGCCATCAAGGAAGCGTGGGACGACGGCCTGACGCTCATCGTGTATAACGCGGCTTTTGATCTTACCGTCCTGCGCAGCCTCACCGGCGATTTCACGGTCACCGGCCCGGTCTTTGACCCGTATGTCATTGACCGCGTGAGCGATAAGTGGCGCAAGGGAAAACGCACCCTCGGCGCGGTGTGCGAGCACTACGGTGTGGAATTGGGCAATGCGCACGAGGCCACTGCCGATGCCCTCGCTGCCGCCCGCGTGGCCTGGAAGCAGGTGCGCCAGCACTACCCCAACCTCGCACAGATGGACGAAAACGAGCTCATGGAATTCCAAGCGGTCAAGTGGTACGAGGACCGCGTCGCCTTCAAGAAGTACCTAGAAGGCAAGGGCCGCGATGCCTCCGATGTCTCGACGGCGTGGCCGCTCATTTCCTAATCCCCTTGCCATATTTCTAGAGTTTTGGAATTCTAGAAATATGAATATCGTTGAATCTCGCCTTAGCGATCTCGAGGCACGCGTCGCCAAACTCGAAGGCCAATCGAGCGCCCCACCGCAGCCTCCCTCGGAGGAGTCGACCTACTGGCTTGTCGATGCCCTTGCTCCCTCCACTCAACTACCCGATGGATCGGTAATTTTCGGCGGCAACATTGCGCTCGGCAAGCGTACCTACGCCTATCAGTGGCAGCGTCCCACTACTGCAATAACTGACGAGGAGTGGTCAGAAAATCTCGAACGCCTCGCCGCACTTGCCCATCCCGTACGTGGCGAGATTCTTCGACGCCTTCTCGCGGCACCTGCTACCGCCGCGGAGCTCGTGGACGAGGATATTATCTCTTCCACCGGCACGGCCTATCACCACCTCAGCGCTCTAACTAGTGCAGGTTGGACTACAAAGACAAGTGGCGAGTACTCAATTCGTCCCGCCCGCGTTATTCCTTTGCTCGCCATTATTACCGCTAGCGAGGACCACTAATGCGCAGACTCGCCCTCAGCATCGGCACCGCCATTTCTATCGCTTCCGTCCTCCTACTGGCTGGCCCTCGGCACCTCACACTCGCCCTAACAGATACAGGAGATGCAGCCCTTGCCTCCACACTGCGAGAACACGCGGAGCCGGGGTTTCATCACCTCACGGCTTTCACACTCCGCGACGGTAACGCCACCTTTGCGGGTATAGGCAGCAACGAGCACACAGAAGTAGAAATTGGTTCTGTCACCAAAATGTTCACCGGCGAACTCACCCACCAGCTTGTAGAAGAAGGCACACTGCGACTCGATAGCACCGTGGGCGAGTTTCTAGACGTAGACAACGCGCCCATAGCGGATGTAACGATTAAAGAACTACTTGATCACACCTCTGGCCTACCTCGCTCAGCAGACGGGGATTTCTTCGCTTCCCTATGGTCCGCAGTGGCCGGTACGAACCCATATGCAGGCGAAAGCACTCAAGATATCGTCGATGCTGCCGCCGCAGCAGAGCTCAGCAACCGCGGGGAGGAATCCTATTCCAACCTCGGATACGCCCTGCTCGGGCACGTAATAGAAACAGCGGCAGACACGCCTTATGAGGGGTTACTAAAACACCGAATATTCGAGCCAGCCGGATTAACGGAGACCTACCTTATGACCCCCGGTGCCGTGCCTGCCGATGCCCCGCGCGGCCGCACCGCCACTGGGCGGCGGGCCCAGCCTTGGGAGATGGACGGTTCTGCGCCTGCAGGGGCGATCCGCTCGACCGCGAGCGATATGGCTAAGTTCGCGGAGTGGTTTATGGCCCACGGCGATCCCGCATACGGATGGCAGAAGAACGATGACGGCACCGGCTTCTGGCATAACGGCGGAACCTACGGCTATTCCACCATGCTCATCATCGACCCAAAGACAAAGCGAGCCGCATTTGCAAACAACGATTCGCTCGCCGGTACCGAAGAACTTGGCCACACACTCTTCGCTGAGCTTTAAGGAAACACTATGCCTACGTCCATTATCCTCGCCGTTTTCATCGCCTCCGAGCTCTGGGCCGCATGGAAGGCTTTAAAGAAACCCGGCTCGACGGCATTTCGCGTCTTTTCGGCGGTACTGACCGCCGTCGTCATTATCTTCTTAGGCCACGCCTTGCCCTGGTACACCTCCGTGCATTTTTACTGGTGGTATACACTGGTTGGCTCCTTCGCCCTCCATGTGGGAGCCATGACGTGGGGTGCCACCAGCCCTGCTGCGGGACGCACCTAACCTTGCAGGCAACAAACGAGGCGCCCACACAAGAGTGAAAAGTCTCCCAAATCTCCGGTTGTTAAAAAGTCTCCCAAATCTCCGGATGGACTACGATGGAGACCATGTCCTTTCACGAGAACCCCTTCCGCCCCACATTTGGCGTCCCACCGCTGTTTTGGGTCGGCCGCACCGCGGTCCTCGATACGTTTCGCGCAGCGCTCGATGCCCAACCTGGACACCCCGGTCGCTCACTCGTCATTAGCGGCGCCCGTGGTATTGGCAAGACGGTCCTCCTCAACGAGTTGGAGGACATCGCCGCCGCCCGCGGATGGATTACGCTGCGCGCCTCCGGCCGCAGCGCCATGGTGGAAGAACTCGTCGAGACCACCATCCCCCGCATCATGGACACGCTTGCGCCGGCAGATAAGCACAAAGTCAACCGCATCGGAATCGGCGGCCTTGGTTCCATAGGAATCGAACACAACACGGATGAAGCCTATAAGCCCACCTTAAATACCCGGCTACGCGAATTACTAGCCCAGCTCAAGGGTGCAGGTGTGCTCCTTACCATCGATGAAGTCCAAGATGCCGATGCCCAAGAATTGGCCTCCTTGGCCGTTACTTACCAAGACTTAGTGCGCGATGAACTCGATGTTGCCATCGTCGTAGCCGGCCTGCCACAGGGCATTAACCGGCTGCTGGAGCTGCCCGGAGTAACCTTTCTGCGCCGCGCGCAAAAGTTTGTGCTGGGCCCGCTGTCACCCGCCAACGCTACCGTTGCATTTAAGGAAACCGCCGCACACTCGGGCCTCGACTTCAGTGCAGATGCAGTCTCCGCCGCCGTGGAGCTATCTCGAGGCTATCCCTACCTGGTTCAGCTCGTCGGATCACTAGCGTGGGCCCACGCACAGCGCTCTGGCGCCACCCGCATAGAAGAAAACACTGTCCTAGCCATCTCGGCCGAGGCGATATCCGTCCTAGGCACACAAGTGCACCAGCCCGCAACCCTCACGCTCCCACCCGCACAGCGCCGCTTCCTTGAAGCCATGAGTGCTGTCATGGACAGCGACACTGCAGAAATTCAAGCTATCGCCGCACACCACGACCGCACGGTGCGGTCCCTATCGGCCACGCGCCAGCGGCTTATCGATGCCGATCTCATCGAACCCACCGGCCACGGCCAGCTTAGATTCGTCATTCCCTATATGGAGGCCTATTTCACAGCCACCGACAGCTTGGGTCGAGTGGATTAAAGGTCACCGGCGTCCCGGACAAGGATGGACGAGGTCTCCGTCACCGAACGCAGGGTTCGGGCAGAGGCCTGCACGGGATACACATCAAAGCGATCAACCAAAAGTTCGCGTGGCATGCCGATGCGGTCGAGGTGCCTAGCCAGCGCGATGGCCTCGGCACGGGCATCCGATCCGGAAATCCCCACACCAATGCGATGGCCTTCGCTCAAGTGCTCTCCCAAGCCATCGAAATGCTCAGGGGTATCGAGGCGATAACGAGGGCTATGGAAATCGACGAGGAAGGTCGTTGCGGCAACAGCAATGGACCACAGCGGCGGGGCATGCAGGTAGTCCGCGTCAAAGCCGAGCAGAGTTTCTAGCGCTACCTCATCAGCCACGGCGGGGATAGAATCAAAGTCGGTGGTTCCTGGAATGCGGCCAGCCACGATATCCACAAGCAAAGGTTCATCAAGCTGCACCACAACCTCGCCGTGGAAGCGGCGTGCCACATCGTCTGCATGCGCGCGCAGCCCATGAAGAAGGGCTTCAGAAAGCTCGGCGAAGGCACCGCGGTCACTAAGAACACGGTGGCCATCGGCAAGCTCAATGCTGGCTGCCAGCGACCACGGCCCTAGCGCCTGGACTTTAACGCGGGGCACGCTTTCTCCCCATACCTGCTGCACCTCGTCAAGATCGCGCTCGAGGCGATCCCACGCGCGGCGGGTAAGCAGCTGGGGGCGAGCCGTCATGCGCCACGAACGAGGGCCGCGGTCGATGGTGATGGCCTCGAGCATGCTGGCGGTGCGCCCCACCGAATCTGAGCCCAGCCCGCGTTCCGGCAGCTGCGGGATGGCGGGAAGCTCGGTCTCGCCCATGATGATGTCCGCTGCCTCCGCCATGGACGTGCCGGGCATGGGCCCGAGTGCGAATCCGGTCATTTACACGGTCTCGCAAATGGTGCCGGAACCAATGACGATATCGCCGAGGTCATCTGGGGACGGCAGGTACAGCACCGCCGCCTGTCCACGGGCAACGCCAGACAGTGGCTCCTTGAGCTCTAGGCGCATCGAATCCGCGGCGCGGTCCACGTGGGCGATGCACGGCACGACGGAACCGTGCGCGCGGACCTGCACCTCGCACTCGAAGTCGCCATCCATGCCAGGGTGCAGGTACTTCAGGCGATCGGCGCGAATGGCGGTGACCGCCAGGTCCTCGCGCGCGCCGACGGTCACCGTGCCCGTTGCAGCGTCAATATCGGTGACGTAGCGCGGGCGGCCATCAGCGGCCGGGGCCTTGATGTCCAAGCCCTTGCGCTGGCCGATGGTGTAGTTCCACGCGCCATCATGTTCCTTAAGCTCCGTGCCCTCTTGATCCACGATCATGCCGGGGCGAAGCCCGATGCGCGCTCCAAGGAACTGCTGGGTATTGCCGTCTGGAATGAAGCAGATGTCATAGGAATCCGGCTTCTTCGCTGTGGAAAAACCGTACGCCGCAGCCTCTTCGCGGATCTGCGGCTTAGGGGTATCACCGATGGGGAAAAAGCAGTGGTCCAGCTCCTCAGCAGAAATGACGCCGAGCACATAAGACTGGTCCTTATTCTCATCCTTGGAGCGGCGCATATAACCGTCATCATCAAGCGTGGCGTAGTGGCCGGTCGCAACGGCATCAAAGCCCAGGGCCATACCCTTTTGCAGCAATGCGCGGAATTTAATCTTCTCATTGCAGCGCAGGCAAGGATTCGGGGTTTCACCGCGGGCATAGGAATCCACGAAGTCCGTGATGACCTCTTCCTTGAATTCCTCCGAAAAGTCCCAGACGTAAAACGGAATGCCCAACTTATCGCAAATGCGGCGGGCATCGGCGGAGTCCTCCAGCGAACAGCAGCCGCGGGCTTTTTCGCGCGTTTGCTGCGCGTCCTTATGCAGCGCCAGGTGCACGCCGACGACATCGTGGCCAGCCTCCACCGCACGGGCGGCGGCGACAGATGAGTCCACGCCGCCAGACATTGCTACCAATACTCGCATTGCATTCCCCTTTAAATACCTCGACTACAGGCCCGAAAGTGTACTCCCTTGCCCCAACGCAGCTTAAATCGATTCCATTCCCTAAGCTTGAACCCCATGGGTAGAAAGCGAGCCGCGAACAGGTCAGGCATCACCGGCACCTACGAGATCTCCACCGGCACCGCCGAGGTTGTGCCGGATGAATTCCGCGACGGGGCCTATATCCTTAACGTCAATGGCGTTCCTAGCAGCCATATCGTGCTGGGCGAGCCGCAGGAACTCGACTTTGAGTACATGCGCTGGATCGCAGCGGCGGTAGAACAGCTAAATACGGTCTCGCCCAATAAACTGCGCGTTACCCACCTCGGCGGGGCAGGTTGCTCACTCCCGCGCTATTTTGCCGACCTGTGGCCGGACAGCCGCCATACGGTAGTCGAGCTCGATGCCAAACTGGGCGAATTAGTCCGCGATCTTTTCGATGTCCCCCGCTCCCCCACCGTCAAGATCCGCCCCGGCGATGCCCGAAAGGAAACCGAAAGTTTTCTACCCGCCAGCCGCGATATCATTATCCGCGATGTCTTCGCTGGGGATAAAACCCCGAAAGACCTAACCACTGTGGAGTTTTTCCACGCGACTAAGTCATCCCTGTCTGCCGGCGGCCTCTACGTGGCGAACTGCGGCGATCACTCGGATCTCCACTTGGCTAAGGAAGAGCTGGCCGGGCTTTCTGGGGTCTTCGATCACCTCGCCGTAATCGCTGACCCGCCCATGCTCAAAGGGCGCCGGTATGGAAACATCATCTTGCTGGCCTCAGACACGAAACTGCCAGCTGAGGGCTCGGTACAAGCCGCTCAACTGGCAAAGGCACTCTTAGGTGGGGCCGTCCCAGCTCACTTTAAGGATGAAAGCTGGACCCGAAAATTCTTTGCGGGAGCTACTTCAGCACACGATTGAGCAGCTCGGCCACCTGATTAGCGTCGAAGTCGGGGACATCGGCACCGGCCTTCTTCGCCGCATCCTTGGCTTCTTCTACCTGAGCTCCAGAGACTTCGCCCTTGTCGACGCCATTGACATGGCCAGCGTTTTCTAGCAACATCGCCAAGTCACCGACGGTGAAGTCACCGACTGCCATCTTGCCAAGCTGCTTGAGAGGCAGAGCGTCCTCGTCTTCCAAGGTCTTCACAAAAGCTGCCAAGCCCTCAGCAGCTTGGGCATCGAGGCCGGCGTCCTTGGCGGCATCGGCAAGCTGGGGCATTGCAATAAGGCCAGCCGCAAGGGCAAAGATTGCACCAATCAGCGGAGTGCTATCGGCGCTCAGATCGACGCCATCATCAAGCACGAGACTATCGAGCGCGCCGCCGATATCGACGTAATTGCCGCCGCTAAAGGAATCAAGCTGCTGCTTCGTGCCATTGAAGAGGTTCAAATCCACATCGGTTGGAATACCGGCAACCTTGCCCGATCCGGAGCGCTGCCAGAAGGACAGGTTCTTCCACCCACCCACTGGATCCGGCGCTTCATCCTGGTATGCCGCCAACCACAGTGGCATATTGGAGAACTTCTGGGAGTTATTCATCTCACCGATCCAGAAGTACTTATAGGTATAAATCATTGGCGTGCGGTTGGTCAGGCGCTTGAGCTCTCTGGTAAATTCCTCGATCCAGCTCTCCAACTGGGAGGCGGACTTGCCCTCGGAAACCTCGATATCGAGCACCGGCGGCAACGTCTGATTCGGCGCCAATGCAATCTGCGTGGCAAAGTTTGCGGCCTGCGTCTTCGCATCGCCAGCTGGACGCGCATAGTGGTATGCGCCGGTCTTCAGGCCATGCAGATTGGCGGCTTGAATATCTTTGACGTAGTGCGGGTTAATCCAGTCCCCACCCTCAGTTGCCTTCACAAAGGCAAAGGACTGGCCATCAGACTTCACCTTATTCCAGTCAATAGGCATGCCACCTGGGTGCTGGTGGGCAGCAATATCAATACCTTTTGGTGCGCTGGTTCCCAATGCTGCCTGTGCGGCAGCGGTCCCGCTTACCGTGACTGCAACTGCAGCGATAACCGCGATGATGCTCTTGCGGAGTGCCCTCATAGTTGTCATGCGCGAGAGTTTAACAACCATTCACACAAACCACATTTGCAACACACATCACGGAGACAAATTTTTCACTCGCGTAGACAATTTCGTTGGAAATGTACCATCTAGAACATATATTCGCTTTTCGGCTTGCGGCAGTCAAACGGATGACTTATGGTAAACCTATGAACATTAGAAACTTAGTGCGAAATTCGGGGGATAATCGCCGTGGAACCCTACTACCTCATCACTGACCCACACGATGACATCGCGGTTAGTGCCACCTGCAATAGAAAGTCCGACTACCTGCTCTGGAAGGAAATTAAACCTAGCCTAGAAGACGATTTCAATATCTCGTGCCATACCTTGGCGGGGCGCACCGGCTTGAGCGAGCGACGTACGAGGGATATCACCATGGCCCTGTACCGCTTAGAAGAGTTGCCGCGCACCCAACTCCTGCAGGAGACCTACTACTTCCTCGATTTCTCTCGGCTTATCACCATCGACGCCGTCTTAAGTAAGCTTGGCGAAGTAGACAGCGGCATCCTTCAGCGCATAGACGCAGAATTAGAAAAGTACCTCACTCCCACAAAGCCGGGCCAAAGTTTTCCATCGAACGCTGCCCTGCGTCGAAAGCTCAATGGGCTCATCACGATGGAATCCCCGGACACTACGGGAGACAAGGACGCCGAGGAAGAGGAATCTCAAAATGAATCCTATTTCATCTACCCGACCGCGGGTGGACGAGCAGGGTTAAACGTAGAATTCGACGAAGACGCGCTCATCCTCATTGACGAGGTTGTTCAGCGCACGGCGGAAGAGCACGGAATTAGCAAGGCCGATGCCCTGGCCCAGCTGATCCTCGGAACCGTCGAAGATAAATCTCAGGTGCACCTTTATATGTATCGCGCCAGCGATATAAAAGCGGCGCCCGGTTTCATCCAGGGCTATGGATGGGTTCACCCAGATACCGCAGACCGGCTAGCCCCGACTACGACACGGGATATGGACCAAGCGGCAACAAGGGTAAGTCCGGCCTACTCCACGCCGCCGCTCATCGGTGCCTATGTGGAGGGTCGCGATGGTGTGTGCCGCTGGCCAGGGTGTAACCGCCCGGCCTACAGGTGCCAGAAGGACCACCGGATCGATTTCTCAGAGGGAGGAAAGACGACGGCTGGAAATTTAGCCTCGCTGTGCCAGCACCACCACAACGTAAAGACGGATAAAAGCGCCTTTTACATCATGGATCCGCACAGCGGGGATATCATCTGGCTCTTCCAAGACGGACGGTGGGAATACGATGAACCGCAGGGTCCGCTAGCGACGAAGAATAGGAACTGGGCACTGACCGTTGCCCAGGCAATCGCCGCCCGGCGGAATGCTGCCAAAGAAAGGGCTGATACTTAAACCGTGCGGGCTCGGGCGACGACCTCTGGTAAATGCGCGAGCACGTAATCCACATCGTCTTCGGAAGTAAGGCGTCCCAGAGTGAACCGGAGGGACCCAATTCCTTCTTCCTCGCTGACACCCATTGCAGAAAGCACATGGGACATGCGGTTGACGCCTGCGCTGCAGGCACTGCCAGTCGATGCCTCAATCTGCAGCGAGTCCAGCAACATGATGAGGCTATCGCCATCGGTGCCGGGGAAAGAAACGTGTAGGTGCGACGGCAAGCATGGCTCGGTGGAATTCACTACAACGTTGTCGATGGATGAGAGGATCCCATCCCGCAGCTTATTCCGAAGTGCAGCGATGCGCTCGCCCTCGGCAGCGCTTTCTGCGATCGACTCCTCCAACGCAGCGGCGAGCGCGGAGGCGCTAGCTACGTCTACCGTGCCAGGGCGAAGTCCGCGTTCTTGCCCGCCTCCGTAGGAAATCGGCTGCGGCGCAGGGGTGCGCTTGGCCAAAAGCACGCCAATACCGCGCGGGCCACCAAATTTGTGGGCGCTGGCGGCAAGCGTTGTGATGCCCAATTCCGCAAAATTGATGGGCAGCTTGCCCGCTACCTGCACCGCATCCACGTGCATGGGAATACCGGATTGTTGCGCGAGGGAGGCAAGATCCTCGATGGGCTGAATCGCACCGGTTTCGTTATTGGCCCACATGCAGGTGGCAAGGTCGGCAGGTTCCGCGAAGGCGCCCCCATCGCTGATATGCCCGTTGCGGTCCACAGGGAGCAGATCCACGGTGGCGCCACCCTGGGCAAGCTTGCTCACGGTATCGCGCACCGCTGGGTGCTCAATATCCGTCGAGATGATGCGGTTGGTATTTCCCGCCGCAAAAAGCCCCTGGATAGCGATATTATCCGCCTCGGTCCCAGAAGAGGTAAAAATGACCTCGATGGGTTCGCACCCAAGGAGGGAGGCGACTTTCTCGCGGGCATCGTCAAGCACGGAGCGGGCCCTACGGCCAGAGGCGTACTGCGCGCTGGAGTTGAGCGATCCGGAGGCGGCAACCCATGCGTCGATGGCGGATTGGCGCATCGGCTGGGTTGCTGCGTAGTCGAAATAGTGCGGCATTACTGGCGCGCCTTCAATTCCTCGGTCAAAGCTGGGGCGATTTCGTGCAGGTCTCCGACGACGCCGAGATCGGCGATTTGGAAGAACGGTTCATCTTGGTCCTGGTTAATCACCACGATGGTGCCGGAGGTCTGCATGCCCGAGGTGTGCTGAATGGCACCGGAAATGCCCAAACCAATGTAGAGATCTGGCGACACGGTCACGCCTGTCTGGCCCACCTGGTGGGTAGCGTCGTAGAAGCCTTCATCGACGGCGTCGCGGGTGGCACCGACGGCGCCACCGAGGGCATCGGCAAGCGGCTCTACGATCTCGCCGAACTTATCGCCGACGCCGCGGCCGCCAGAAACCACAACCTTGGCTGCGGTGAGCTCGGGACGGGCGGACTTCTCGGCCGGAGTAAAGGAATTAACCTTGACATCCTTCTCGGTTGCCGCAGGCAGTGGCATTGGGGCCGCCTGAGTTTCCACCTGCTGGGGCTCCGCCGCAACGGAACCCGGCTGCAGGGTATAAATCGGGCAGCTGCCAGTGGCCTGCGAAGTGGTCTCGTAGGTGCCGCCGAAAATGGTCATCGTTGCAGACCCATCCGCCTCAATGGAATCCACATTGACGAGCGCACCGGAAGCAAGGCGGGCGGACAAGCGGCCCGCAATCTCGTTATTCGTCGGGCTGGCGGCCAGAACGATGGGCGCCGGATTGGCTGCGCCCAGGGCGTGCAAAGCATCAACCTCGGGGGTCACCAGGCGCTGGTCATAATCCTCCGCCGTTGCCTGCACCACCTGGGCGGCGCCGAGGGCGGCTAGCTCGGCATCGAAGGAATCTGCCTGCTTTCCGACGACCACCGCAGACACCGTCCCCAATTCGCGTGCGGCGGTAATGAGCTCACCGGTAACGGGGAGAATGCTGTCTGCATCGTGTTCAACAAGTACGTAAACGTGAGACATTTCTACTCCTAAATCAAGTTCTTTGCGGCAAGGAAGTCAGCAATCTTCTTCGCAGCATCCTGCGGCTGCGGCTCAGAGATAACCTCGCCGGCCGTGCGCGGCGGGCGCTTGGAAGATTCGGTAACGGTCGTGGTGGGCGCAATGGCTTCGATGCCTAGGTCCGCCACGTTCAAAGTGGTGATCTCTGCCTTCTTTGCAGCCATAAGTCCCTTGAAGTTGGGGAAACGCGGCTTATTCGCCTTATCGGTGACGGACACAATCGCAGGAAGGGCGGCCTCGAGCTCCCAGGTTCCGCGGGCGTCTTCGCGGCTGCCTTTTACCGCGCTGCCCGAAAGTTCTACCTGGTGCAGCTCGGTCAAGGCGGGCAGTTGGCGGTATTCAGCGAGCAATCCAGCCAGCGTTCCGGTCGAGGCATCGGAAGCCTCATTGCCCAAGGTGATCAGTTGGACATCCTCTAGCGTGTTAATCGCTGCGTTCAGGGTCCACGCGGTAGACAGTGCATCGGCGCCGGCCAGTGCGTCGTCAGATACGAGGACCGCGTCATCTGCACCCATCGCAAGCGCCTTGCGGAGGGCCTCATCTGCTTGTGCGGGGCCCATCGTTACAGCGACAACACGGTAGTTTTCATCCGGATTTTCATCGCGCAGGCGCAGCGCCTGTTCCACGGAGTATTCATTAATCTCATCAATGATGTTGTCCACGGAGGTGCGATCCAGGGTGTGGTCATCCTCCAGAGATTTGGTGGACCACGTATCCGGTACATGCTTGACCAGAGCCACAATCGTTGGCATTGAGGGCACTCACCTTTCCGATAGATTTATATTGCGTAATTCTCTTCGGACGATAATACTCGGGGTTGGCAGAGCAACGCGATACCCTGTGAGCCAATTCGCGTAATGATAACCGCGAAAGGCCGCGTTCCCTTCAACTTCATCTGTTTCCTTAGCTGGTCAGGGTCAACATCGACGCCGCGCACAAGGATTTCTAGGCTGCCTGCATCATAGGCCTTTAGTACAGATTTTAGGCGCTTTAGGGGGACCTTTTCTATGAATGGAAATCCCGACGTTCCCTGTGGAATGCGCTCGCCCGTCAGGTACGCAATTCGCGGATCAATCTGCCACAAGCCCTCGCGCGCCGCGTAGTGCTGCACGAGTCCAGCGCGCACCACTGCCCCATCTGGATCAATGAGGAAGGTGCCGATGTCGCCAGCCTCAGGCAGGTTCTGCTCTTCATCCGTGAGGACGTCAACTGTCTCGCCCTGAATCATCACCGCGTGCCTGCCCGTTCCGAGGCCTGGTGTGTAGAGGCACGATTCCTTAACTGCCCCATTGACGCTGCTGACGGTGACCAATCCGTCCCAGTCACTAAAATCAAGGCCGGGTGCGCACTTAATGGCCAGGTGTGCGTCCCGGTGCGCGGCGATCAGGTCCGGTAGCGGTGGCAGCAAATCCTCCGGACGGGAGATGCGACGCCCCGCCTTTCTGCGGGCGGGATCGGCGATAATGACGTCCGCTGTGGTGGTTGTGGTGAGTGCATCTGCTTGAAACAAGGCGTTAGAAGCCAAATTATGCCGGGCCATGGCAAGGCGCGAAGCATCGATATCGGAGCCGAAGTAGTCAAGGCTCGTTCCATAGCCTTCGGTACCGATGGAGCACGTGACATCGTGCACGGTGCGCATTCCCCGCTGCCGCAGGAACTCGGACCGATAGCACGCAACCGACAGCGGGGTGGCTTGCTGGGCGGAATCGGCATCCATAAGCCAGGTCTCGGGCAGTTTTCCGCCCCGCCGGGCAGTAAGTAGCTCCATGGCGCAGCGCGCATAGTCGCCGTAGGCTGCTTTCAGCTTTTCCAAATCCTTCAACTGCGAAGCCTTGCTCAGATCCAAGTCCAAGCTAGCCAGTTCGGCGTTATGTTCACTTAAGAAACGGACTTCATCGAGGTTAAAACTCATATGCGCTCTGTAGGGGTGGTGGCGAAATATTCCGCGTACTGCGGGTCATCGCGGGGATCGCCGATGACGGGGCGAAGGTCGGACGAGGAGGCATCATCAAGCACCTCCTGGACGGTGGAGTACTTGCATAACCGTTGCATTTGCGCCCATGTAGGAACTACGAGGCGGACGAGGCCTGCCCGCCAGCCCTCTAGGATGAGCTGCGGCGAAAACCACCCGGCATCATCTGCTTCGTGAGTGTCCCCGTCCGGCTCCTGCCCGCTCGGAAGCAGGCCAACGAAGAAAAAAGTATCAAACCAATGGTTTTTGCTTTGCCCCACCCACCGAGCCCAGGGAAGGAGCATATCGGCATCGACGCGCATCCCGTTATTGCTAAGGAACTCGGTGAAGGAGATGGTGTGGCTTTCTAGGAGCCTGCGCTCGCGGTGATACCGGCGCGCATTAGAAATCGTGCCGTCATCCCGGATCGCAAACAAGGTACCGGATTCCTCGAAGAGCTCGCGGGCCGCGGCGAAGACGAGGGCGTGGGCCTTGTACTTGGTGACTCCCATCCGCCGAGCCATAGCCACAACGGACTTTCCGGCCCACAAATCACCGGAATCCCACGAACGCGGTGGGAAATCGCGCGGGTCTACCCCACCGCCGGGGAATACGGCATGGCCCGGGTAGTTACGCATGGTGCTCACGCGTTCTTGGACCCAGACCTCGAGCCCGTCGGGGCCATCGCGAAGCAAGAGCACGGTCGCCGCCATGCGCCCACCATTGAACCCGGTGGTATCGCTGGCGTCGATCGCATCGAGCCGGTCATGAATCTGGTTGTTCATTAAGATATCCGGCGGGCAAAGTACCGCTGCCCAATGCGATCTACTTGGATGGGCTGGTGGAAGGCCTGAGACAAGTTCTCCGAGGTCAGCACGGAGTTAATGAGCCCCTTCGCTACTACTTCTCCGTCATCCAGAAGCATCGCGTGGGTAAAGCCGTACGGGATTTCTTCCACGTGGTGGGTAATCATGACGATGGCCGGGGCATCCGGATCCATCGCGAGATCGCCCAAGTATCCCACGAGGTCTTCGCGCCCGCCGAGGTCCATGCCAGCAGAAGGCTCATCCAGGATGAGCAACTCCGGATTGGACATCAAAGCGCGGGCGAGGATGACGCGCTTCTTCTCGCCTTCCGAAAGCGTCGTCCACGTACGGTCCTTTAAGTGGCTAGCGCCAACCTGGGCCAAGATGTCATCGGCGCGGGAAAAGTCCATGTCTTGGTATTCTTCGCGCCACCGGCCCAAGACCGCGTAACCGGCAGAAATGACGAGGTCATAGACCCGCTCATCCGCGGGAATGCGCGATTGCACGGCGGCGGAGGAAAGACCAATCAGCGCGCGCAGATCACGCATATCGGTCTTGCCAATTTGCTCGCCCATCAAAAAGGCCGTGCCCTTGGAAGGAAATTCCTCCGCGGCCGCCATGCGCACCAGGGAGGTCTTTCCGGCACCGTTCGGCCCGATGATGACCCAGCGTTCATCGAGCTCGACCTGCCAGTCCACGGGCCCTACCAAGTTCTTGCCACCGCGGCGAAGCTCCACGCCACGGAAGTCGATGAGCCAGTCTTGATCAGTTGGGGTTACGTCGTTCACGCCTTCCATTGTGACTGATCTATTCACCGCCCGCAGTAATTGACACAGCTCCGCCGACTTTAATACAGCGCGCTTGCCAGCTTCGTGCGCGCTTCAAGAACGCGCGGATCATTGCCGGCAAAGAGGCCGAAGAGCTCGAGCAGGCGTTCCCTGAGCTGCGCCTTCTCATCGCCGGCGGTGACTTTCATGGCCTCGATGAGGCGGTCAAAGGCCTTTTCAGGGGCACCTGCCACCACTTCGGCATCGGCGGCACGCATTTGCTTGCCGATGTCCCCCTTATCCCCATCCGCAGCAGCAATCGGGTCCTCGGTTTGATTGGCCGGGTCCAGCCGCTTGAGAAGCTTCGTTGTGTCCCGCGCCTGCTTAATCTGCGTATTATCCGGTTCCGCTTCCAAGATGGATTCGTAGACCTTGATCGCGCCATCGAAATCGCCGGAGTTCAGGAAGGATTCTGCCTCCTGCAGGCGAGGGTCATCCTCTTCTTCCTCCTCTGCTGCGGACGGTGCGGACTCAAGCCCCTTGAGCTGCGGTCCGACGTTTTCTACCAAGCTATCCAGCCACTGCTTGAGGGCCTCCTTCGGCTGCGCTCCCTCGAAATTGGTCAGCGGTTGGCCTGCGCCAATGGCCACCACGGTCGGCAGGTTCTTCACGCCGAAGGCCTGCGCGACCTGTGGAGTGGCGTCCGCATCCACGTAGCCTACGAGGAAGCTTAAGTTTCCCGCCGCGGCTAATTCCTGCAGGTCCTGCTTCAGCTGGTCGGATTGGGTAGAGCGCGAGGTGCCAATGAGGACGACGACCGGCACCTCAGTGGAGCGGCGCACCACCTCGGTCTCGAAATTCGCCTCGGTGACGGTAAAAAATGGCTGGACTCCGTTAGACTGCGGCTGCTCTTGTGCCTGCTGGCGGGCTTCCGCACGGGCCTTGACCTGGCTGAGATCGAGGGCGCCGCCTACATAAGCATTATTCGCAGAAGTCATTAATCCTCCTTAGCTAAACGACGATTCACGGCGTCTACTTTATCTGTCAACTGATTCGTCACGCCTTCGCGGATATCGGCCTTAATAACCAACGAGGTGCGCGGCGATACCGCACGTACCGCTTCGGTGGCCTTCTTAATCGTGCCGAAAACCTCGTCCCACTCGCCTTCTACAAGGGTAAACATGGCGTTGGTTTCATTAGGCAGGCCGGATTCCCGCACCACGCGGACCGCCTCCGCCACGGCATCGGCCATCTCGCCGGAGTCATTATCCACCACTGCGGGTGCTACTGAAAATGCAACAATCATGCCCGTAAGTCTACCTTCGCTCCCAGCAATGCCGGTGCCAATGACGGCGGTCATCGCCCTGCCTGCCGGTATCGCGCGGCCAGGCGACGATGTGGGCAACCCCAGGCGGAATATTTTGGTTACACCCCGGGCAAATATAGAATTTTTGCGCCCGCGCTGAACCGATGTGCCGCATGATATACGGCTCCCCGTGCGTCCAGCTGGGGCCCTCGACCGTCTGCGAACCAAGGAAGGTAGAGCCGTCCTTGGGCAGCGGCCGGAATTCCTGTGGTTTCCGCCTATTTCGCCGTGGCATTAAAACAACCGCAATTCTTTCGACTCGAGCCCGCGCAGCTCTTGGTAATCCAAGACCACGCAGCGGATGCCGCGGTCTTCGGCAAGCGTTCGGGCCTGTGGCTTAATCTCTTGCGCAGCAAAAATGCCAGATACCGGAGCGATTAGTTCATCGCGGTTCAATAGCTCGAGGTAGCGGGTCAATTGCTCTACTCCGTCGATCCCGCCGCGGCGCTTGACCTCCACGGCAACATTCCGGTTATCAGCATCTTTAGCCATGATGTCTACCGGGCCAATGGCCGTGGGGTACTCGCGGCGCACGAGGGTGAAATTAGAACCCAGCGTGTCGATCTTTTCGGCCAAAAGCTCCTGTAGGTGCGCCTCCACGCCGTCCTTTACCAGGCCGGGGTCTTCGCCCATCTCGTAGGAGATATCCTCGTGGATTTCCGCGATAGTGATGCGCAATTGCTCACCCTTCGGGTTTTCCACTAGCCACAAGACCTCGCCGGTGTCATTGCCATCCACGTCCTCGATGACGGATTCACTCACCGTACACGGCGGCGTCATCCAATTGAGGGGCTTATACGCGCGGTCATCGGCATGCACCGATACCGAGCCGTCTGCTTTGACGATGAGCAGGCGGTCCGCCAAGGGCAGGTGGGCGTCGAGCCGTCCCACGTAATCAACTGAACAACGGGCGATTACTAAGCGCATGGCTACTACCCTAGCCTGTTGCTATTGGCGCTTGGACTGCCGGGTGGCTCGCTCCCGCAATTGCTTGTAATCAAAGCGCTGTTGCCGCTTGGACGGCGCAGCCTCGACCCAGGCTTCGAAGGCCATGATCCCGCGGGCATCGGAAGCCAGCTCGTATTCCGCATCCCCGGTACTAAAGTGCACTACCTCGGTGGCATCAGACATGAAAGAAGCCTCGTCATCATCCAAAGAACGAGAGTTCAAAATGGTGATGTCGAGGCGATTAAACCACAGGTTATAGCGCGGAAATACAGAGCGCAGTTTGAAATATTCAACAACTTCTCCGGTATAGCGCAGCACGCCATGGCGCCAAGAAAAGCTATCCTTCGCCGGCATTGAGCGCAACAACACCGCGGTTCCGCGCGAGCGCAGAGTAAAAAATCGCAGGGCCGCCAGCAGAACTACTAGCAATACCACCAACGCTAAGGCCCACAGGACCACCGAGATAACCGTTGAATTCATGGGCTCCACACGCCATCCTTGGTTAGTGAAAGAACAATTATTTGGATTGTAGCGCCTGATTCCGCCTCCGCGCCAATAAGAAAAGGCAAAGAAAACGTGAAAAAGCGCACCGGATACATTCCAGTGCGCTTTTCTGAGAGCAGGAAGGGCGGCTATTGCTGCCCTCTCCTACCAATCCAAGGTTTATTCAGCCTTTGCTGCGCGGCGAAGTGCACGCAATGCAGCCTCACCGCGGGACTTGGTGAGCTCATGAGCCGAAGAGGAGTCCTCTTCCGCCTGGGCCTCATCCACCTCATCGGACCAGATGGCCCAATCAGCGAGGACGGTAATCTTGTCCTGGGTAACGGAGAGGAAGCCACCCTGGACGGCGGCAACGCGCCGCGCGCCATCAACTGGGTGGATGGTCACTACGCCATTGTCGATCAACTGACCGATCACAGGCTCGTGACCGGGAAGCACGCCGATCTCACCCTCGGTGGTCTCAGCCGTCACTATGGAGGCCTGACCAGACCACAATGAGCGCTCGACGGAAACCAATTCGGCGGTGATGTCAGCCATGTGCCTCTCCCTACTTCTCGTTCAACTTCTTGTATGCAGCTTCGACATCGTCCAAGCCACCCAAGCCGTTGAAGGCCTGCTCTGGGTAGTGGTCAAACTCACCGTTGCAGATGCGCTCGAAGGCATCGATGGTGTCCTGCAGCGGCACGTAGGACCCCTCCAGACCAGTGAACTTCTGCGCGACGAAGAAGTTCTGGCCCAGGAAGCGCTCGATACGGCGGGCACGCTGCACGGTCACCTTGTCTTCTTCAGACAGCTCGTCCATACCAAGGATGGCGATGATGTCCTGCAGTTCCTTGTTCTTCTGCAGAATACCGATGACGCGCTGTGCTACCTCGTAGTGCTTCTCGCCCACAATGCCTGGCTCGAGGATACGAGAGGTAGAGGTCAGCGGGTTCACTGCCGGGTAAATACCCTTAGAAGCAATGGCACGGTCCAGCTCGGTCGTCGCATCCAAGTGGGCGAAGGTCGTGGCTGGGGCCGGGTCAGTGTAGTCATCGGCAGGCACGTAAACGGCCTGCAGAGAGGTAATGGAACGACCCTTGGTGGAGGTAATGCGCTCCTGCAACACACCCATCTCATCAGCCAAGGTTGGCTGGTAACCCACGGCGGAAGGCATGCGACCCAGCAGGGTGGATACCTCGGAGCCGGCCTGGGTGAAACGGAAGATGTTGTCGATGAACAGCAGCACGTCCTGGTTCTGCACATCGCGGAAGTACTCCGCCATGGTCAGGCCGGACAGGGCCACGCGCATACGAACTCCTGGTGGCTCGTCCATCTGGCCGAAGACAAGGGCGGTATCTTGCAGAACACCCATCTCTTCCATTTCCAGGAAGAGGTCGGTGCCCTCACGGGTGCGCTCGCCGACGCCGGCGAAGACCGACGTACCGGAGAACTCGCGGGCAATACGGGTAATCATTTCCTGAATCAGGACCGTCTTACCCACACCTGCACCGCCGAAGAGGCCAATCTTGCCGCCCTTAACGTAAGGGGTCAGCAGGTCAATGACCTTAATACCGGTCTCGAGAATCTCGGTCTTGCCCTCGAGCTGGTCGAACGCTGGTGGCTCGCGGTGGATGCCCCACTGCTCGCCATCGCGGCCGAGGCCTGGCTCATCGAGGCAGTCACCGAGGGCGTTAAAGACGTGGCCCTTGACGACGTCGCCGACGGGAACGGAGATAGGCTCTCCGGAGTCGACTACCTCGGCGCCACGAACGAGGCCATCGGTAGGTGCCATGGACACGGTACGAACGAGGTTGTCACCGAGGTGCTGAGCGACCTCGAGGGTGACGGTCTTTGCCACAGCTTCGAGCTTAATCTCGACGTGGAGTGCGTTGTACAGGGCCGGAAGTGCCTCGCGTGGGAATTCCACGTCCACCACCGGACCGATGACGCGCACGACACGACCGGCGACTGCCGAAGACTGTGCATTCTGCTCTTGCAGAGCTGTAGTCATAATCTAGTCACTTTCTGCGCTGTCAGATAGCGCGCCAGCGCCACCGACGATCTCTGAAATTTCCTGGGTAATCTGCGCCTGACGGGCCTGGTTGGCCACGCGAGACAGGTCATTGACCATCTCGGTTGCATTGTCAGTAGCAGATTTCATAGCTGTACGGCGTGCAGCGGACTCGGAAGCCGAAGCCTCCAAGAACATAGCAAACAGGATACGCGAGACGTACTGCGGAAGCAGCGCTTCCATCAGGGTATCCGCGTCCGGTTCGAACTCGAAGTCCGCGGAAATGTTTTCCGTCGGCTCCGGATCTTCCAGTGCGGAGTCACCCATCTCGTACTCCTCGCCCTGCACGACAGGCTCAACAGGCAAAAGCTGCTGCGCACGCGCGGTTTGAGTCAGCATGGATTCAAACTCGGTGTAGACGACGTGTACCTGGTCGAAACCGGTAACACCTGCGCCTTCACCTTCCGCATGCAGGCCCTCGCGGCCCTTGGTAGTGCCCTTCGAACCAGCCACGAAGCCATCGATCATGTGGCGACGCACATCGTGGGTACCCTCCCAGGTTGGATCCTGAGAGAAACCATCCCAGCTGCCTGCTACCTCTTCCTCGCGGAAGTTGTAGTGGCCGATGCCCTTGCTGCCGGTGACGTAGCGAACTACCTCGTAGCCCTTGCTTTCGAGGAGGGCCTTGAGCTGGGCTGCCTTCTTGAAGACGTTGTTGTTGTAGCCACCGCACATGCCTCGGTCAGAGGTGATTACGAGAATCGCGGCGACGTTGCCGTCTTCACGCTCGCGCAGCATAGGGTGCTCTAGCGTCGACGCTGCAGCCAACCTGTTCATGACATTGGTCAGCTCAGTCGCGTACGGCTGAGAGGCTTCCACCCGAGCCTGCGCTTTGGTAATGCGCGAGGTAGCAATGAGCTCCTGGGCTTTAGTGATCTTCTTAGTCGAGTTCACGGACCGAATGCGGTCGCGCAATTCGCGAAGATTAGCCATCGTTTCTCCTCCCTTCTTTCATATAGACGGTTAATTACGAGAGCTGAACTCTACTTAGCCGTCTTCCGGGAGACGTTGAGCTCGGTGCTTTTCACGTCATTTTCGTCCAAAGGATCTACAGGCTCTTCGGTACCCAAGTTGTGGCCCTCGGAGGTGCGGAACGTAGGAGCGAACTCCTTGGCTGCGGCCTCGAGTGCTTCCTTGGACTCATCGCTGAGCGCCTTGCCGCCGGCGATCTGCTCAAAGACCTCTGGAGTATTGGCGTTGAGGTACTCGTGCACCTCGGCCTCGAAGCGGCGAACGTCTTCGACGGGAACGACGTCGAAGATGCCTGCCTCTGCGAGGTAGATGGATACCATCTGGTATTCCACCGGCTGCGGCGAGGATTCGGACTGCTTCAGCAGCTCGACCAAGCGAGAGCCGCGCTCCAGCTGTGCCTTGGAGGCAGCGTCCAAGTCGGATGCGAAGGCAGCGAATGCCTGCAGGTCACGGTATGCAGCCAGGTCAAGACGGAGGTTACCGGCAACCTTCTTCATACCCTTGGTCTGTGCCGCACCACCAACACGGGAGACGGACACACCGACGTTAATAGCCGGGCGAACACCCTGGTTGAAGAGGTCGGACTCCAAGAAGACCTGACCGTCAGTAATGGAAATGACGTTGGTCGGAATGAAGGCACTGACGTCATTAGCCTTGGTCTCGATGATGGGCAGTGCGGTCATGGAGCCGGCACCCATGTCATCGGAAAGCTTGGCAGCGCGCTCCAGCAAGCGGGAGTGCAGGTAGAAGACGTCGCCTGGGTAAGCCTCACGTCCCGGCGGGCGGCGCAGCAACAGCGAAATTGCGCGGTATGCCTCAGCCTGCTTGGTCAGGTCATCGTAGATAACCAGGACGTGGTTGCCCTGGTACATCCACTGCTGGCCCAATGCAGCACCGGAGAACGGTGCCAGCCACTTGTAGCCGGCGGAATCAGAAGCTGGGGCCGCCACGATGGTGGTGTAATCCAGCGCGCCGTGCTCCTCAAGGGTGCGGCGCACGCTGGCGATGGTCGAGCCCTTCTGGCCGATGGCGACGTAAATACAACGGACCTGCTTGTCCTTGTCGCCAGACTCCCAGTTAGCCTTCTGGTTCAAAATGGTATCGATGGTAACCGCGGTCTTACCGGTCTTACGGTCACCAATGATCAGCTGACGCTGACCACGGCCGATCGGGGTCATCGCATCGATAGCCTTGATGCCGGTCTGCATTGGCTCTTCAACCGGCTGGCGCTGCAGCACCGAAGGTGCCTGCAACTCGAGGACGCGCTCCTCTTCGCTTTCGATTGGGCCCAAGCCGTCGATGGGCTGGCCCAGTGGATTAATAACGCGGCCGAGGAAGTCCTCGCCCACGGGGATGGAAAGGACCTCTCCGGTCCTCTTAACCTCGTCGCCCTCCTTGAGGGACTCGTAGTTACCCAGGACCACGACACCAATGGAATTGGTGTCAAGGTTCTGTGCGACGCCAATTACGCCGCCGGGGAACTCGAGCAGCTCATTCGCCATAACGGATGGCAGGCCAGAAACCTGCGCAATACCGTCAGCTGCCGAAATGACCACGCCGACCTCCTCACGGGAGGCCTCCGCGGAGTAGCTCGAGGTGTAGTTCGCAATCGCACTACGGATCTCGTCGGAGGAGATCGTCAGCTCCGCCATGTTCTTCCTGCTCTCGGTAGTATCTTCCAGCACTTACTTAAATCGTTTCTGTCGTTTCGGCTACACCATCTGGGCACGGAAGCGGGCAATCTTGCCTGCCGTCGAGCCGTCAATGATTTCATCGCCGACGCGGATGCGCATGCCACCGAGGAGGCTGGTGTCAACCTCAGAGTGAATGGACATCGCACGACCATAAATTTTGCCCAGCTTCTCAGCGAGTACTGCCTGCTGGCCTTCATTCAATTCACCCGCAGCGACAACGCGCGCGATGGTGCGATCCTGCAGGGCTGCTGCAGTATCGGCCAATCCGGCTACGTCATCAATCGGGTTTTGCTCTGGGCGGCTGATGGCCTGCAGCGCGAGCGCCTCAGTAAACATCGTTACCTTGCCGTAGAGCACGTTTGCCAGCAATCCGCGCTTGCGTGCGGATTCAGCAGTTCGATCGGAAAGCAGCTGGGTAAGCTCGCCCTCGCGGTCCAGAATCTGCGCCAAGCGGAAAAGCTCGTCTTCGACCTGGCCCAATTGGCCCTGCGCCTCGGCGGCGCGCAGCAATGCGCGGCGGCCCAAGGATACAAGCCCGTTGACGAAGTCCTTCGGCGAAGACCATTGGTTCGCCGCAGCTTCCTGCAGGATGCTCAGTGCACCGGCAGAAATCTTGGAGCCAAAGAGATTCTCGGCCAAGGACTTGCGTGCTTCAGCCGGGGCTGCAACGTCGATGAAGGATACGCGCAATTCGCGGTCCCCATCCAAAACGTCGACGACCTCGAAGATATCCAGGCCCGCTTGGACTGCACTAGCGACATTCTTATCGCCAGCGAGGATTTCATCCACACGGGATTGTGAGTTCGCGAGTGCTTCGCGGCTAGCTGCCTTCATAGTTGCCTACTTTCCGGCCGGTGCCACAGAGTCGAGCTCGGACAAAAAGCCATCGATGGTAGAGGACTTCTTGGAAGCGTCAGAAAGCTCGCCGCCCAGAATCTTTTCTGCCAGGTTGATGGAGTTCTGTCCCATTTCGGAACGCAGCTCAGTAACAACCTGCGCACGAGAAGCTTCCAACTGCTTTTCGCCATTGGCGACGATGCGGCGGGATTCCTCTTCCGCTTGGCTCTTCGCGTCAGCCTCGATCTGCTTGCCGCGCTCGCGCGCCTGCTCGCGGATCTCGGCTGCCTCTGCGCGGGCATCAGCCAGCTGAGCATTGTACTTTTCTAGAGCAGCCTTGGCCTCGGCCTGCTGGGCCTCAGCGCGCTTCATGCCGCCCTCAATCCGGTCTTCACGCTCTTCGAGCAACTTGGTGTAACGAGGAAGCACGAACTTCCAGAACAACCAGAGAATTACGATGAAGCACAGCAAAGACCAGAAAATGTCATAGTTCTTGGGCAGAAGAACGGAGAAGCTACCCGAACCTGGGTTCTCCTCGCCCTCTGCTGCAAGCATATAAACGACGTTATTCATAGCTCTCCCGTCTTAAAAGTTTCGGTTTGGAAAACTCGTACTTTTAGAACAGGAAGCCGGCAACCAGGCCGATAAGGGCCAGGGCCTCGGTGAAGGCGATACCAAGGAACATGGTGGTACGCAGCTGGCCGGCCATCTCCGGCTGGCGAGCCATAGCCTCAACGGTCTTGCCGGCGACGATGCCGATACCGATACCTGGGCCGATAGCAGCCAGGCCGTAGCCGATGGTGCCGAAGCCTTCGAACGTCGTAGCAGCATCCTGTGCCAGAATGATTTCGTTCATGGTGAAAGTCGTTCCCTTTCGTAAAAATCTTCAGTCCGAACCGGACCGAATGTCAGTGTTGTGTAATTAGGTGGATTACTCGGTCGCGCTCGTCGACCTCGTCCTTAGTGCGAATCAGCGTGCAAGGACAACTCGATGTACACCGCCGTCAACAAAGCGAAGATGTACGCCTGCAAGAAGATAACCAGAATCTCGAACAGGCTCATAGCCAAGCCCAAGACCACGGTCAGCCCAGACAGGACGGTCCAACCATTTAGCTGCCAGAAGAAGAAGTTCGTAGCAGAGAAGAGAAGAACCAGGATGATGTGTCCAGCAAGGAAGTTCGCCATGAGACGAATTGCAAGGGTAACCGGTCGCAGAATGAACGTAGAGAAGAACTCAATCGGTACCACCAAAAGGTGCAATGCCGGTGGCAAGTTCGGAATCACTACGGAGGAGCGAATGAACTTACCAAAGCCGTAGCGCTTGGCGCCGGCGTAAATCATGACGATGTACGAAACGGCTGCCAACACAATTGGCATACCAATACGACCGTTGGGCGAGACGTTAAGTCCCGGGATAACGGTCGCGACGTTCATAAACAGAACCGCGAAGAAGATGCTAGCGATAATTGGCAGGAATCGCTTTCCCTCCTTCTTACCCAAAATGTCCTCGGCGATGTGGACGCGGACGAAGTCGACCGCGTTCTCGCCCACATTCTGAATGCCAGAAGGAACCAACTTAGGGTTCTTAAAGGCAGCCCAGAAAAGGATCACCACAATTAGCGTCATCAAAATGCGAATCAGCATCAGGCGATCAAGCGCGAACCATCCGTCGGCGAAGTCACCGAAAAACAGATGGTCGGCATCAATTTGCCCCGGGAAGAATTCTTCACCTAGATCGGGCGTATGGAAGTGCCCTTTCATAGCCAATGTTGTAACGCTCAGCGTTCTCTCCCGTGTTCGGGCCACACAGCCATTAGCTGGCTTCTGTGGTGCGATGGACGTCTCAAACTCTCTGCCTTGAACACGGACTCCGTCGCACATCAGCGTGAACAAGACAGGGATTTACCGTGCAGGATAAAAGCGCAACACTTAACCCCACGGTAACCCGAAGCAAATCGTATCAGCTGGATCAACAGTTTTCGCACGTGGGGGCCCCATAAGCCACACCCGATACCGCCATATCCGCCTTTTGGCAGACAAAACCGCGCTATTCCTGCCTAATTCACAAACGTGCATTTGATCACACCCCTAAGCCAACACACCTCCTCGGGGGTGGCGGCCTGCCATTAATGCCAGCATGCAGGCACAAAAAGGCCGTCGCGCACCACCCCAGTGCGCGACGGCTAAGCCCTAATGTGGGCACGAATTAGGACACGTAGGTGACCCGAGAGGTGACCACGGCCCAGACTTCGGAGCCTAAGGTAACGATGAGCGCGACGACGACGGTAAGAAATAGCGCCCACGTGTCATAGAAATCCATGTCCCGGATAATGGCCAGCACGCCGATAAGCACGATCAGCTTGATAAGCCAGCCGCCCAATACCACCGCGATAGTGGTAGAGGGGGTCGAGTTCGCGGTAAAGAGGACCGACAGCGCGGTAAACAAGACAAAGCCGCCGCCGAGAGCAGCGCCGACGATAACGCCCCAGAGCCCGGCGACACCTTGTGCCCCTCCCCAGACGGCGAGGGAAATGATGGTAAAGATGCCGAGAGCGGTAGCCCCTTTCTTTACGGCGCGCTGCAGCGGCACGCGCGGGTCATCGAAATTAGCATTTTCCGTTGTGTCACTCACGGACATTCACCCTACATCACGCGCTCGCAGAGTCATGCAATACGCAATCATCCGATGACCGGAGGCCAATCTTGCCCTGCCGCAGTGGAATCAGCGTCGCGCCAAAGGCAACCAATAATGCCGTGATGGACAAGCCGACCGCTACCGGGGCCGGCACGATGGAAAAGGACACCGCACCGAAGGCCACCGCAGATACCCAGAGGTACAGCACGAGCACAGTGCGCCGGTGCGTATGCCCCAACGACAACAGGCGGTGGTGGATATGCGCCTTATCCGCAGAAAATGGCGAACGGCCTTGGGACAGGCGGCGAATGACCGCCCAGACAAGGTCTAAGACTGGAATAAACACCGCTGCGATCACCACGAGGATGGGCGACATTAGCGCCACCATGTCCACGGTGCCGTACAGGGACATATTGATCTTGCCGGAGGCCGAAGTAGACGCTGCGGCGAGCAAGAGCCCAATAAGCATGGAGCCGGAATCGCCCATAAAGATTCGCGAGGGTTCAAAGTTATGGGGCAAAAAGCCCGCACACATCCCCACCAACGCGGCGCTGATGATAGCGGGTGGATACGCCGATACCGCCCCGCCCTGGTCATGCAGAACGGTGAGCGAAAAGACCAAGATGGCGCCACCGGCGATGAGGCCAAGGCCAGCTGCGAGGCCATCGAGGCCGTCGACGAAGTTGATAGCATTGATAAGCAGAACGGTGAAAAACGCGGTAAGCAGGGTGCTTTGAATCTGGTCGAGCACTACCGTGGTGCCGCCACCGAAGGGGATGAAAAGCAGCGTCCACGTCAGGCCCAGGCCACTCATGAGCGCGGCGGCAAAGAGCTGCCCGAAAAGCTTGATGAGGGCGCCGAGCTCTAGGTAGTCATCGGCAACGCCGACAAGCACGATGGCCAGCGCCGCCCACATCACCGCACTCATCTCCGGGGTGACGGGCATAAACCCGCGAGTCAAGGCTGGAAGCTGGGCTGCGAGGAATATCGCCGCGCCAAAACCGGTAAACATGGCGAGCCCGCCCATGCGGGGCGTGGGCTGGGAGTGGGAATCACGCAGGCGAATTTCTGCCACCCGGCCCGTGCGGACCAAAAAGGACCGCACCACTCCGGTGGTCAGGTAGGTAAATGTCGCTGCTACGAGGATGACCAAGGCCAACTCGCGCAGCGGTACGCCAGTGCCGCTCACGCGAAATGCTCCTTCTATCCTTGGGGCCGGGTCCGCAGGGAATCAGCCGAGACGCCGAGGACCTCACCGATCTCCTCTGCGGATAATGCACCCTCCCGCAGCAGGTATGGATGGTCGCCGGAGAGATCGATGATGGTGGAGGGCTTGCCGATGTCCGTCTCTCCCCCGTCCAAGTACACGGTCACGGCCTTGCCCAATTGGTCCTTGGCCATTTGCGCCGTAGTTGGTGGTTGGTGTCCGGAGATATTGGCAGATGAAACCGCCATCGGTCCTACCTCGCGCAAGAGCTCGATGGCAATCGGGTGAAGGGGCATCCGCAGCATGACGGTGCCGCGGGTATCTCCCAAGTTCCACGGCAAGGATGGCGCCTGCGGCACGACGATGGATAGCCCGCCTGGCCAAAAGGCCTCGACGAGGTCGCGGGTGGAATCGGAGTACGAGGCGACGAGTCCGCGCACGGTATTCCACGAGCCAACGAGCACGGGAACCGGCATATCCGGCCCGCGCTGCTTGGTGGCGAGCAGGTTGGCTACCGCGTCATTATCGAAGGCATCGCAGCCCAAACCGTACAGCGTATCGGTGGGCATGACCACGAGCCGCCCAGACTTGGCGGCCTTGGTGGCGATACTCACGCCTTCCTCACGCTCGGTGTCATCGGCGCAATTATAAATTTTTCCTTGCATCAATTATCCCCTTCTTGCCCGACGGTGATGCCTTAGTCTACCGCGCGCTGTGCAGTAATAAAGCGCGGCGTGCCTGTTAAGTCCTTAAGCGGAGCGATATGGGAAAAGCCGCCGTGGTCACGCACCGCATCGCGCACGGCATCGCCAGTCGTATCGTCGTGTTCAATCGCCATGACCCCGCCCGGGCGCAAAAGCCTGGCGATGGTGGGAATCAACCCGCGGATTACTCCCATGCCGTCATCGCCGCCGAAGACGGCCACGCGCGGATCGTGATACACCTCCGGTTGCAAGTTCGGATCTTCCGGAACGTATGGCGGGTTGCTCACCACGAGATCGACCGTGCCATTCCAGTCCGCCAGAGTCTGACTGTCGGTCGCGTCCGCCTGCACCACCTCTACCCCGGTGCCGAGAGTATTGGCGCGGGTGAACTCGAGGGCGGCATCGGAAAGCTCTACTGCCTTAACCTCCGCCTGCGGTACGTAATGCTGCAGGTAGAGCGCCAGCGCGCCCGAACCCGAGCACAAATCCACCATGCGCGGGCCTGGTGCGTGGTGGACCGCCCAGTCCGCCATCACCTCCGTTTCCGGGCGCGGAATGAACACGCCTGGGCCCACCTTTAGGTCTAGGGGACCAAACCACGCCGTACCCAGCACGTATTGCAGCGGCTCGCGCTGTTCCCGCCTGCGCAAAAGCGCCTCAAAAGCCACCTCGAAGCCGGGCATGGGTGGCTCGTGCAGCGGGATATCCAAATGCCCGCAGTGAATGAGGTGGGAGATGAGGATCCGCGTATCCCACTCGGGACTTCCTACTCCAGCAACGCGAAGGCGCTGCACCCCATGGCGCAGCGCCTCACCGTACGATTCCATCGACCGCAATTACCCCTCGGCCTCAAGGCGCTCGGCGCGCTCTTGGTCCTGCAGGGCTTTGATGAGATCCTGCATATCGCCGTTTAACACGGAATCCAGGTTATTGGCCTTGTAGCCAATGCGGTGATCCGTGATGCGGTTTTCGGGCCAGTTATAAGTGCGCACGCGCTCGGAGCGATCCATGGTGCGCACCTGGGAGGCGCGCTGCTCGCCAGCCTCGACCTCGCGGGCCTCGCGCTCCATCTGGTCCAGGCGAGCCTGCAGCACCTGCAGGGCGCGGGCCTTGTTCTGGATCTGCGAACGTTCCTTCTGGCAGGTAACAATCAACCCCGTGGGCAGGTGGGTAATGCGCACCGCGGAGTCGGTGGTGTTCACGCCCTGACCACCCTTACCGGAGGAGCGGTACACATCGACGCGGATATCCTTGTCATCGATATTGACCGATTCCACCTCTTCGGGCTCCGGGTACACCAGCACGCCAGCAGCGGAGGTCTGGATGCGGCCCTGCGATTCCGTGACCGGCACGCGCTGCACGCGGTGCACGCCGCCCTCGAATTTGAAGACGGACCACGCGCCATCGCGCGTCGGAGACTTAGCGCGGAAGGAAATGGTCATGTCCTTTACGCCGCCCAAATCGGACTCGTTAAGGCCCAAGACCTCCCACTTAAAGTCGATCTTATCGGCAAAACGCTCGTACATGCGGGCCAAGTCGCCGGCAAAGAGCGCGGCCTCTTCGCCGCCGGCGCCGGCCTTGATCTCCATGATGATATCTTCCGAGTCCTGCTCATCGCGCGGGGCGAGCAGGTCAGCCAGCTTTTCTTCCAGCTCTTCCACCGACGCTGCTAGGCGGTCCGCTTCTTCCTGGAAGTCGTGGTCTTCATAAGCCATCTCCTTGGCGTCCGCGAGATCCTCGCGCGCCTGGGTCAGCTCCTCGTTGACCTTGATGATGGGGCGCAGCTCCGCGTACCGCTTGGATAGCTTGCGAAAAGCCTGCTGATCGCCGGCGATTTCTGGGTCGCCCATCTGCATTTCAATGCCCTGGTATTCCGACACAATGTCATCAACCATGGAAACTTGATTAGACATAGTCTTCCTCGTCCTTATCCGCAGCCATCGGTGCAGAAGAAGCCACCTGCATGAGGAACTCGCCATTCGAGCGGGTCTTCTTAAGCTGCTTGATCAACAGGTCAATTGCCTGGTGGGAATCCAGGGCCGACAGGATGCGGCGCAGTTTGGTCATGATGCGCGCCTCTTCAGGCACCAGCAGGAGCTCGTCCTTGCGGGTTCCGGAGGGGTTGACATCCACAGCTGGGAATACGCGGCGTTCCGAGATCCCGCGGTCCAGCTTCAATTCCGCGTTGCCCGTCCCCTTGAATTCCTCGAAGATGACGGTATCGCCGGTCGAACCGGTCTCCACCATCGCGGTGGCGATGATGGTCAGCGAACCGCCCTCTTCGATATTGCGGGCAGCGCCCAAGAAGCGCTTTGGCGGGTAGAGCGCATTGGAATCCACACCACCGGACAGGATGCGGCCCGATGCCGGGGAGGAGTTGTTGTAGGCGCGGCCCAGGCGGGTAATGGAATCCAGCAGCACCACGACGTCCTTGCCCTGCTCCACCAAGCGCTTCGCGCGCTCGATGGCCAGCTCGGAAACGGAGGTGTGCTCTGAGGGCGGGCGGTCAAAGGTGGAAGAAATGACCTCGCCCTTCACGGAGCGCTGCATGTCCGTGACCTCTTCGGGGCGCTCATCCACCAGCACCACCATGAGGTAGCACTCAGGGTTATTGGTGGCAATCGCATTCGCGATATTTTGCAAAATCGTGGTCTTACCGGCCTTCGGCGGCGAGACGATGAGCGCGCGCTGGCCCTTACCAATCGGCATGATCAGGTCGATGACGCGGGTTGTCAGGATCTTTGGATCCGTTTCCAAGCGCAGGCGCTGGTTGGGATACAGCGGCGTGAGCTTATTAAAGTGCGGGCGCTGCTTGGCCTCTTCTGGATCGATCCCATTGACGGTATCGACCTGCACCAACTGGTTGTACTTGCGGCGGTTGCGGCCATTGCCGTGGGTGTGGGTAGGCCCAGCCACCTTCACCTGACCGGTAATGGCATCGCCAGAGCGCAGACCCAGCCGGCGCACGATGTTCTTATTAACAAAGACGTCCGCATCGCCCGCGCGGTACCCAGTGGTGCGCAGGAAGGAGACGTTATTGTCTACAACATCCAAGATGCCGCCGACTGCCTGCAGCTCATCGCCCTCGCGCACCTGCAGGTCATTGCCGCCGCCGTGGTTATCATTATTACCCCGGCCACCCCGGCGATTCCGGCGGTTGCGACGGCCACGGCGGTTACCGCGGTCAAAATTATTATCGTCATTGCGATTATTGCGGTGATTATTATCGCCGTTCTTCTCGCCCTGCTTGTCTCCCTGATTATCGGAGCCATCCTGGGAGTCATCGCGGCGATCCTGGTGGCGATTCTGGTTCTGGTTGTGCGCGTCGCCCCGGTTGTTGTCACTCCGGTTATTCTCGCCCCGGTTATTATCGTCCTGCTCTAGACGCTCCTGGCGGCGGGCGCGGTTGCGGCGGGCACGGCGGGCCTGCGACCGCGATTCATAGCGCTGGTCGTCGCTGTTGTCCTTGCGGTCTTTGCCGCGATTGTCCTGTTGGTCGCCGGACTTGCCGTTATCGCTCTCGCCGCGATCGTCCTTCTTAGGCGGCTTATCTTTCTGCTTGGCAGGCGCCGCATCCTTAGCGGATTTCTCGGCCTTCTCGGCCTTTTCTACCTGCTCTATTTTTGCCTTCGCCTTTGGGGGAACCTGACCGGTCTTAATGGCGGTGATGAGATCCCCTTTGCGCAGGGCAGAGACGCCGCGAAGGCCGCGCTCAGCGGCCATTTTGCGCAATTCCGGCAGCTTCAGGGATGCGAGATCCTGTGCCGCGGTGTTGTCCGTATCGCTCACGGATATCCTTTCGTTGCTTGACCAGGTCCATAGTTGGGATCCGCCCTCCCCCACTTCAGGGAAGCTTGGGCGGGTGCACTGGAAGCCGATGTGTATTTTTCTTATCTTTTCGCCCTCGTGCCAAGGCGCTAGCGCACCCTGCCGGGCAATAAGCATGAGGCCTCTTCCGGTTACCGTATGGGAATTCCCCCTTGTAGCTCGTACGCGGGGGCGGAAGAATTCAAGAAACGACTGTGGGCAATGTTTAACGATGGGACCTGTCACTGGGCCCGATTGCATAGGATTGGGAAGATTTCCCGCTTTCCTATCAGTCGATGGCAAGTATAGCGCATTCGCTACACCGTGAGTACTTGGACACCGCTACAGTGGAAGCATGCTTTCCACGATGATGGATATTCCCCTGTCTTTAACCCGTATTTTGGAATACGGCGCGTCGGTGCATGGCAATACCACTGTTACCACCTGGCACGGTGAGGGCACCGGATCCGAGTTTGGCCCCGCAGAAAAGGTCACCTTCCGCGATATCGCCGCCCGCGCGGCGGCCTTTGCCCATGTTTTACACGATGACCTTGGCATTACCGGTGATCAGCGCGTGGGCAGCTTCATGTGGAATTGCGCCGAGCACCTCGAGGTCATGTTTGGATCCGCCTGCAAGGGCGCGGTTTTTACCCCGCTGAATAAGCAGTTGATGAATGACCAGATCCGGCACATCATTAGCCACGCTGAGGTCTCCGTCATCGTGTGTGATCCCCGCCTCGCCCCGCAGTTGGGCACGGTTTTACACGGCGCGCCATCCGTGCATTCGGTGATTTTCACCGGCTCCCAATCGCCGCAGCGCTTTGCCCACCATTTCCCGCGCGGCATCGAGTTTTATTCCTACGAGGCGCTGCTGGATGGCCGCTCTACCATCTACGATTGGCCCGAGCTCGATGAGCGCACCGCCGCCGCTTTGTGCTATTCCACCGGCACCACCGGCGCGCCGAAGGGCGTTTTATATTCCCACCGCTCGCTGTACCTCGAGGCCATGCAGCTGCGTTCCTCGGATTCGCTGTGCATTACCCACGGTGAGACCTTCCTGTGCTGCATTCCCATCTATCACGTGCTGAGCTGGGGCGTTCCCTTTACGTGTTTCATGACGGGTACCCCGCTCGTGCTTCCCGATGCCGATGTTTCCGCCCCCACCCTTGCCAAGGTCATTGCGGCCACGTCGCCGCGCGTGGCCCACGGCGTGCCCACCATCTGGATCCAGCTCTTCGTGCACTACATGCACAATCCGCCAGAGCGCATGACGCTGACGGAAATTTTCGCCGGCGGCTCCCCTGTGCCGCCGCAGCTTATCAAGATGTGGGAGGAGCATTACGGCGTCGACGTCGTGCACGTGTGGGGCATGGTCGAAACCTCGACGGTCGGCAGCGTTGCCCGCCCGCCACAGGGCGCGTCCGGCGATACCCGGTGGGCCTATCGCATCTCCCAGGGAAAGATCGCCGCCTCGCTGCAGTACCGCGTGGTCAATGATGGCCAAGTGGTATCCAAGACCGACCGCAATGCCGGTGAGCTCCAGGTGCGCGGCAACCTCGTGACCGGTTCTTATTATCATTCGCCCACCGCCGAGCCGGGCGAGGTGGCCTCCGAGTTCCGCGGCAAGCCGGTCGAGGCCGCGGAATCCAAGTTCACCGCAGATGGTTGGTTGCGCACCGGCGATGTCGGTTCCGTGACGAAGGACGGCTTTCTTACCGTTGAGGACCGCGCCCGCGATGTCATCCGCTCCGGCGGCGAGTGGATCTATTCGGTACAGCTGGAAAACCTCATCATGGCCAATTCCGATGTGGTGGAAGCCGCGGTGATCGGCTACCCCGATAAGCAATGGGTGGAACGCCCACTTGCCGTCACCGTCTTGGGCGAGCAGGCCTCGCCCACCATCGAGACCGCCGAAAAGTTGCGCCAGAGCCTGCGCAAGGAATTGCCCAGCTGGATGCTGCCGGAGTACTGGACCTTCGTAAAATCCATCGATAAGACGTCAGTGGGCAAGTTCGATAAGAAGGATTTGCGCGCCCACTTGGCCGAAGGCGATTACAACATCATCCGCCTCAAGGGCCCGGGTGAAGCCCAGCGCCTTGACGATATCGACGAAAGCGATTTTAACCGGGAAAACGAGGAATAATCCCCGGCCAGGTGGCGTTGTAGCTTGGTGTACCTTGTTCCCCACTCTTAGACTGGCAGCAATGACTTCACCAACGCCTTCTTCTTCAGCGGTCTCCCTGCCCCTGCCCACCGTGGGCCGGTCGCAGCCGCCGGAGGACTTACCTGCCGCAGCAAGCGACGGCACCCGCGCCTTGGTTGATCGCTACGGCCGCAGGGCCCGCGACCTGCGCGTGTCGCTTACGGATCGCTGCAACCTGCGCTGCACGTACTGCATGCCGGCCGAAGGCTTAGAGTGGATGCCCACGCAGCAAACGCTATCCGATGAAGAAACCATCCGGCTTATCCGCCTCGGCGTGGAAAAGCTCGGCATCCGCCAGGTGCGCTTTACCGGCGGCGAACCGCTGTTGCGCAAATCCTTGGCAGATATCATCGCCGCCACCAAGGAACTCACCACGGATGAAGGCATCGCACCGTCCACGGCGCTGACTACCAATGGGTTGGGTCTGGAAAAGCGCGCCGCAAAGCTTGCCGCCGCGGGGCTCGACCGCATCAATATCTCGCTGGATACCATCGATCCTCAGCGCTATGCCGCACTCACCCGCCGCGACCGCCTATCCCACGTGCTCGAGGCCATCGCCGCTGCGGCCGATGCCGGATTGAATCCCGTCAAAATTAACGCCGTGGTCATGCCGGGTGTCAATGAAGACGATATCGTCCCGCTGGCGGACTATGCACTTCACCAGGGAGCCCAGCTGCGTTTTATTGAGCAGATGCCGCTCGGCCCGCGCGAAAAGTGGCGCCGCGAAGACATGGTCACCGCGGATGATATCTTGCACCGGCTGCGCAATCACTTTTCCATGCGCCCGGCGCGGGAGCCGCGCGGATCGGCCCCGGCCGCGTTGTGGGATGCTATCGCCCCCGATGGCACCGCCGGCAAGCTGGGCATTATCGCCTCGGTAACCCATCCCTTCTGTGGCGACTGCGACCGCACCCGGCTTACCACCGATGGCGCCGTGCGCAACTGCCTTTTTGGCAATTCCGAAACCCAATTGCGGGATCTCATGCGCTCTGGCGCGAGCGACGAGGAGTTGATGGAGGCATGGGCCGGGGAAATGTGGACGAAGAAACCCGGCCACGGCATTGATGATGAAGGCTTTTTGCAGCCGGATCGTCCCATGTCTGCCATTGGCGGCTAATCTAATTATTTATGTCCGCATCGCGTTCCATTTCTGAGCACCTTTCCGCGGTTCTGGCGCTGGCGCCGGCCCCGCGCGCAGAGTCCGTTCCCGTGGGCCCAGCGCTGCGCGGCCGGGTATTAGCGGAGGATGCCACCGCGCGTTTTCCCGTCCCGCCGTTTGCTAATTCCGCCATGGATGGATTCCTCGTCCGCGCCACTGATATTTCGGGCACGGGCCCGTGGACGCTGCCGGTCGCAGGCGATGTCCCCGCCGGTGCAACCGCCCAGGCAGTTCCCGCCGGCCAGGCCGTTCGCATCATGACCGGTGCGCCGGTGGGTGATACCGCTGGCCTGCTCGTCGTCCCAGTAGAAAACACCACCGTCCCGCCCGGGCCTACGGAGCTGCCGCGCAGGGTCACCATCACCGAAGCGCCCGCAAAAACGCATATCCGCCCCGCCGGCGAAGATATACGGCCAGGCACCGTCGTTGCTACGGCCGGGACCACCGCGAATGCAGCGGTTATTGCAGCGCTTATATCCACCGGCATCTATTCGGTGCAGGCCTACCGGCGCCCACACATTGCGGTGATTTCTTCCGGCAATGAGCTTTCTTCGTATCCAGACGAGCTTTCCCCAGGGCGCCTGCCAGATTCCAATGGGCCGATGCTCGCCTCCCTCGCCCACACGGAGTCCTACTTCCACGTCGGCGACGACCCCGCGGAGTTATCCAGATTGCTCGATGAGCTCAGCGCATCCCACGATCTCATCATTACCTCCGGCGGGGTATCGGCCGGCGCCTTCGATGTGGTGCACGGGGTGCTCGGCGCGGGCGATAATTCGTGGTTCGGGCACGTTCATCAGCGGCCCGGCGCGCCGCAGGGCATCGGCACGTGGCGGGGTGTTCCAGTGCTTGCGCTGCCGGGCAATCCGGTGGCGGCTTTCGTTGGTTTCCAGCTTTATGCCCGCCCGCTTATCGCCGCCTTATCGGGCCAGCCACATCCGCGCGAGACCGTGCAGGTGCGTGCGGAGGTGGCGGTGCCACTGCCACCCGCAAGCACGCGCCCCTTCATCGTTCCTGTAACCGTAAGTTTTGCGGGAAAGCCCAGGATTACTGGCGCGTTAAGCCGCGGCAGCCACCGCGTGGTCTCGCTGGCAGGTACGAATGGGTATTGCATCATCGATGGACTTGCCCCCGCCGCGGGCGAAGAAACCACCGTCTATCTGTATTAACGAGGAGAATTTTCTATGGAGTTTACCCACCTCAATTCCGCCGGTACCGCCTACATGGTCGATGTGACCGAGAAGCAACCGACCGTGCGCACGGCCACCGCTGAGGGCGAGGTCGCCTGTTCCCCGGAGGTCATGACCGCGCTGCGCGAGGGCACCGTGCCCAAGGGCGACGTGCTGGCGGTCGCGCGCATCGCCGGCATTTCCGCGGCGAAGAAGGTCCCAGAGCTCCTGCCGCTCGCGCACACCATCGGCGTGCATGGCTGCGCGGTGGATCTCGAGCTTGCTGATGCCCACGTGAAGATCACCGCCACCGTGCGCACCGCCGACCGCACCGGCGTGGAAATGGAGGCACTGACCGCGGTCAACGTTGCCGCCTTAGCGCTCATTGACATGGTCAAGGGCGTCGATCGCTCCGCGTATATTCGCCGGTGCGGCATCGTGGCGAAGTCGGGCGGGCGCTCCGGCGATTGGTCTAGGACCCTCCCGGAGGCTTAATGGATGGCGCGATCATTTTGGCCGGCGGGCAATCGCGCCGCATGGGCGGGGCCGATAAGGCGCAGGTGCGCGCTTTTGGCCTGCGCCTGGTGGACCGCCTGCGGCGCCAGCTTCCCTATGGCATGCCGTCTATCGTTATTTCCCCGCATTACCTCGGTATGCCGCAGGTCTGCGAGTCGCCGCTTTTTGGTGGCCCCGTCGCCGGCATCGAGGCAGGTGCGCGCGCTTTGTCGCATTGTGACCGCCTGGCACTCTTCGCGGTGGATGCTCCCGATTCCCCGCAACTGCTCCCACACCTGAACGGAGCATTGCATGCCGCGCCCACCGCCGGTGCCGCGATTACCCGCGCCGCGGACGGGTATTTACAACCCCTGTGTTCGCTGTGGCATACCGATGCGCTCTTTGGGTGCCTAGGTGCGTTGGCGTCCACCCGCAATGTCTCCGTGCGAAGGCTGGTTCGCGGCGCCGATTTCGTCGAGGTGGCCGGCACCGGTGCCGAACGCGATTACGATACCCCGGCCGAATTGCAGTCTATTCCGCCGCACCCCTCCCTTCGCGCTCACCGGCGCGGCTAATTTAGACACAGTCCACCCTCCCCGTGAGCACGAAGGGAGGGTTACGGGGAGGGGTGAGGAGGAGAATTATTCGCCGCGGGAGCGGAAGACATCGGCAAGCAGCGGCGCAATAACCCCAAGGGCATCTGCCACGGCGCCGGTAGACGAGGCACAATTGATGATGAGGCTGCCGCCGCCGTGCTCGGTCATGCCGATGATCCCGCGAGACAGGCCAGCCTTGGGCGAGGACTCGAGCCCGCGCAGGAGCACCTGGGTCTCTAGGCCATAGAGGCGGGCCTTGATATAGCGCTCGGTGACCTCTGGGGTCAGGTTCGTCGCCCCGATGCCGGTGCCGCCGATAATCACGACAATATCGGTGCCGGTATCCACGGCGGTGCGCAGCGCGTCATCGACTGGCGTAAAGCCTTCCGGCACGATGCTGGGTGGTGCCACATCGATGTCGTGCGCGCGCAGGATTTCTGCCGCTTTCTCCCCGGCGCGGTTCGATTTTTCCCCGGCCAGGATGCGGTCTGAGCTGACGATTATCTGCGCCTTTCTTTGGGACATGAGTCTCATTCCTTCCCCACTATAGAGTGTGGTTAATATCACATTATTCTGTTTTCGATACCAACACACCTGAGGCACGGGGCTAACCAGCAACATCGGAATCGATCAAGAATTACGCAACATTTGTGTGTCGTAATTAGATACGGATTTTATCGGTTTTATTTACCTTTTTGAGCATAGTCGCCGGTAGATTAAAGAGTTGAACAACCTACTATCTGTGAGGAAATCATGACTGCTCTTGATACCTCAGGCAAAGTCATCCAAGGTTGGGATCCAGAAGATTCTGACCACTGGGACTCTAAAATTGCCTGGCGCACGCTGTGGATCTCCACATTCGTCCTTATCATTGGCTTTGCCACCTGGTACCTCGTATCGGCAATTGCCCCACAGTTGAACCAGATCGGTTTCGACTTATCCCGCAGCCAGCTCTACTGGCTGACCGCCATCCCCGGATTGGCGTGCGGTATCTTCCGCCTCATCTTCATGTTCCTGCCGCCCATCCTCGGCACGCGCAAGCTCGTCTTCAGCTCCTCGCTGCTGTTTATCATCCCCATGCTGGGCTGGTTCTTCGCGGTGCAGGACTCCTCCACCCCGTACTGGTGGCTGATGACCCTCGCCTTCCTCTCCGGCATCGGCGGCGGCGTGTTCTCCGGCTTCATGCCCTCGACCGGCTACTTCTTCCCCAAGCGCCTGTCCGGTACCGCGCTGGGTATCCAGGCCGGCATCGGTAACTTCGGTATCTCCTTTATCCAGCTGGTTGCCCCATGGCTCATGGGCTTTACCCTGTTGGGTGTAGGTTTTGTTGCCCCGCAGCGCACCGATGACGGCGAAATCTTTGTCCACAACCCCGCCATCTTCTTGGTCCCGTGGGCCATCGTCGGCGCATTCCTCGCATGGACCCTGCTCAAGGACGTTCCCGTGAAGGCGAATTTCCGCCAGCAGATGGACATCTTTGGCAATAAGAACACCTGGATTCTTACTGTCGTCTACTTCATGACCTTCGGCGCATTTTCCGGCTTCGCGGCACAAACCGCGCTGCTTATTAACCAAATCTTCGGCGAAGGCTCCGAATTTGCCGGCACCTACGACAACCTTCCTGCCGGCGCGAGCTACGCCTTCCTCGGACCACTCATCGGCGCGCTCGTCCGCGCGCTGTGGGGTCCACTGTGCGATAAGTTCGGCGGCGCCATCTGGACCTTCATTGGCTGCCTGGGCATGACCATCTTTACCGTCGTGGCCACCTTCTTCCTCACCCCGGACGAGCCGGATGAGGTCTGGTGGTTCCTGGGCACCATGCTCATTTTCTTCTTCTTCACTGGCCTGGGCAATGCCGGCACGTTTAAGCAAATGCCCATGATTTTGCCCAAGCGCCAAGCAGGCGGCGTTATCGGTTGGACCGGTGCCATCGGCGCCTTCGGCCCGTTTGTCGCAGGTGTCTTGCTCTCCATGATGTCTGCACCGACGTTCTTCTGGGGCTGCGCCGTGTACTTCGCCATCACCACCGTGCTGGTGTGGATCTACTACGCCCGCCCCAACGCCCCATTCCCCGGATAATTAGGAGCTTTCATTCCCCATGACTGCATACTTCGCGCCCGAACAAGGCAACTCAAATCCACTCTTTAAGCTTGGCGCCTACCTGCGCAAAGGCGAAGCTACCGACTCTGGCCAGCAACTTTTCTTAAAGGGCGGCCGCCAGGCAGACGTCTTTTACCGCAATCGCTGGGCCTTCGACAAGATGGTGCGCTCCACCCACGGCGTGAACTGCACCGGTTCGTGTTCGTGGAAGGTCTACGTCAAAGACGGCGTCATCACCTGGGAATCCCAGGCGGTGGATTACCCCACCACCGGCAATGACATGCCAGAGTACGAGCCCCGTGGCTGCCCGCGCGGTGCCTCCTTTTCCTGGTACACCTACTCTCCTACCCGCGTGCGTTACCCGTATGCCCGCGGCGTGTTAGTGGATATGTTCCGCGAGGAAAAGGCAAAGCACGGCGATTCCGTCCTGGCATGGCGCGCCATCCAGGAGGACCCAGAAAAGCGCAAGGCGTATATTTCCCAGCGCGGCAAGGGCGGGCTTATCCGCATTTCTTATGAAGAGGCCATCGATATCGCCTCGGCCGCGCACGTCTACACCATCCGCAAGTACGGGCCGGACCGCATCAACGGCTTTACCGTGATCCCGGCCATGTCCCAGATCTCCTATGGTGCCGGCATGCGCTTCCTGCAGACCATCGGCGGCGTCGCGCTCTCCTTCTACGACTGGTACGCCGACCTGCCCCCGGCATCGCCGCAGACCTTCGGCGACCAGACCGATGTCCCCGAATCCGGTGACTGGTACAACTCTTCCTACCTCATGATGTGGGGCTCGAATATCCCGGTCACCCGCACCCCGGACGCCCACTTCATGGTGGAATCGCGCTACAAGGGCACCAAGGTCGTCGTGGTCTCGCCCGACTTTGCGGATAACACCAAGTTCGCCGATGAGTGGGCCCGCATCGAGCCAGGCACGGATGCCGCACTGGCTTTTGCCATGGGTCACGTCATCTTGAAGACCTTCCACGTGGACCGCCAGGAACCGTACTTCCTGAACTACATGCGCAAATACACCGACTCGCCCTTCCTGGTCTCCCTGGAAGACCACGGCGACGGCACCTACACCCCAGGCAAGTTCCTCACCGCCTCGCAGCTTGCCGATGCCACCTTGAATTCCTCCCCCAACGCCACCCACCGTGGCTTGGTGATGGAAGAAGACGGGCGCATCGTTGACCCCGGCGGCACCGTGGCAGACCGCTGGGATAACGAGAGCGCCAAGTGGAACCTGGCGCTGGATAACGCCGATCCGGTCATGTCCATCGCAGAAACCGATAGCTTTGACACCGCCGAGGTGCTCTTCCCCCGCTTTGACCTCGATACCAATCCAGAGGACGTGGGAACCGATAAGCCGATTGGCGCGGGCATCGTCCACCGCGGCGTTCCCGTCCGCGAGGTCGACGGCAAGCTGGTTACCACCGTCTTCGACATCATGCTCGCCCACTACGGCGTCAACCGCGAGGAACTCCACCTGCCGGGTAGCTGGCCGAGGGACTTCCACGATTCCAGCGAAGTCGGCACCCCCGCTTGGCAGGAAGAGCTCACGGGCGTGGCCGCCGATACCGCCATCCGCATCGGCCGCGAATTCGCGCAAAACGCCGCGGATTCTAAGGGCCGCTCACAGATCATCATGGGCGCTGGCGTCAACCACTACTTCCACGCCGATAATATCTACCGCACCTTCTTGGCGCTGACCTCCATGTGCGGCACCCAGGGCGTTAACGGCGGCGGTTGGGCGCACTACGTGGGCCAGGAAAAGCTGCGCCCGATCAACGGCTGGACCCAGTGGGCCATGGCCGCCGACTGGCAGCGCCCGCCGCGCCACATGATTTCCACCGGCTTCTACTACTTCGCCACCGAGCAGTACCGCTACGATAATTCGCGCGCCTCTCACTTGGGTTCGCCGCTTGCTAGCCACGGCTCCATTGGGGACAAGATGGTCTCCGATACCATGGCGGAATCCATGCGCCGCGGCTGGATGCCGGCCTACCCGCAGTTCAACCGCAACTCCCTCTTCCTTGCCGATGAAGCCGATGAGGCCGGCATGGACATCAACGACTACGTGGTCCAAGAGCTAGAAAATGGCCGCCTGGAATTCTCCTATGACAACCCGTCCGCCGAGGAAAACTGGCCGCGCATCCTGCTCAACTGGCGCACCAACCTGCTCGGCTCGTCCGCCAAAGGCACCGAGTTCTTCCTGCGCCACCTCTTGGGCATCGACTCGGATGCCACCGCGGAAGAACTAGCCCCCGAAGACCGCCCGCGCAGCATCAAGTGGGTGGATAAGGCACCGGAGGGCAAGTTGGATCTGATGATGACCACGGACTTCCGCAATACCTCCACCACGCTGGTCTCGGACCTCATCTTCCCGGCCGCAACCTGGTACGAAAAGCACGATATGTCCTCTACCGACATGCACCCGTACCTGCACTCGTTTAACGCGGCGATCAACCCGCCGTGGGAGGCGCGCTCGGACTACGAGGTCTTCCGGGACTTGGCCGCAGCGCTCTCCGATAAAGCCACCAAGTGGCTCGGTGTGCAACGCGATGTCATTACCCAGCCGAGCCACCACGACAGCCCGGACGAGCTCGGCATGCCCAACGGCATCGTCCCCGACCCCGAAGAACAGGGCCTTATCCCTGGGGTCACAATGCCGAAGCTGCATGTGGTCGAGCGCGATTACACCAAGGTCTACGAAAAGTGGGCTCACTTAGGCCCGCTTCCCGCCAAGGCCGGCACCGGCGTGCACGGCACCAAGTTCAACGTGGAAAAGCAGGTCAAGGAGCTCGAGCTCATCTGTGGCACCACGGAGACCTCGATGGGCGAGCTGGTGGACCTGTCCAAGGACACCAAGGTCATCGACGCCATTTTGCACCTTTCCGGTGTCTCCAACGGCGAGCTAGCCAAGCAAGGCTTTGAGTTCCTGTCCTCGCGCACCGGCAAGGATCTCACCCCGCTGGGCGCTCCCGATGAAGACGTACGCATCACGTGGGACGACATCAAGGAACGCCCGAAGGAGGTCATCACCTCTCCCGAGTGGACCGCCGATAAGCGTAATAAGCGCCGCTACACCGCCTTTTCCATCAACGTCGAGTTTGATAAGCCGTGGCACACGCTGACCGGCCGCATGCAGTACTACATCGACCACGACTGGTTTATGGACTACGGCGAATCGCTGCCGATCTTCCGCCCACCGCTGGATCACGTCCACATGCACGGCGAATTCGCGCCGGGCACGGAATTGACCAATGACCGCGGCGAGGCTGAAGTCACGCTGCGTTACTTGACCACGCACAATAAGTGGTCCATCCACTCGCAGTACTTCGACAACCTGCACGTACTGTCCATCTCGCGCGGTGGCCAGGTGGTCTGGATGTCCAATAAGGACGCCGAGAAAATCGGTGTGACGGACAATGACTGGGTTGAGGTATATAACCGCAACGGCGTCGTCTCCGCCCGCGCCATCGTCTCCCACCGCATTCCGGAGGGAACCATGCTGTGCAACCACGCGCAGGAGCGCACCGTGGGCACGCCGATCAACGAGCACACCGGCCGCCGCGGCGGCACGCACAACTCGCTGACCCGCATTTCCATCAAACCGGTGCACATCGCTGGCGGCTATGGCCAGCTGACCTACCACTTCAACTACATCGGCCCTACCGGCAATAACCGCGATGAAGTCACCCGCGTACGCCGCCGTTCCCAGGAGGTATCCTACTAATGAAAGTCATGGCCCAAATCTCCATGATCATGAACCTGGACAAGTGCATTGGTTGCCACACGTGTTCAGTTACCTGTAAGCAGGCATGGACCAACCGCGAAGGCACCGAGTACATCTGGTTCAATAACGTCGAAACCCGCCCCGGCCTCGGCTACCCGCGCACCTGGGAGGACCAGGAAAAGTGGAAGGGCGGCTGGGAGCGCACGGCATCCGGCAAGATCAAGCCCAAGGCCGGCGGGCGCCTCAAGAAGCTTGCCACTCTCTTTCACAACCCCAACCTGCCCACCATCCAGGATTACTACGAGCCCTGGACCTACCAGTACGAGGACCTGATGGGCGCCGAGGCGGGTCAGAAGACCCAGCCCACCGCCAAGCCGGTCTCCCAGATCGATGGCCGGGACATCGGCAAGATTGAATGGTCCTCCAACTGGGACGATAACCTGGGTGGCTCTACTGCCACGCTTGACGATGACCCCGTGCTCCACAACATGAACCTCGAGGTCAAGAAGGAAATCGAGGACTCGTTCATGTTCTACCTGCCGCGCATTTGCGAGCACTGCATGAACCCGACCTGCGTATCCTCCTGCCCCTCTGGCGCGATGTACAAGCGCACCGAAGACGGCATCGTCCTGGTGGACCAAGACCGCTGCCGCGGCTGGCGCATGTGCGTATCCGGCTGCCCGTATAAGAAGGTCTACTTCAACCACAAAACCGGCAAGGCCGAAAAGTGCACGCTGTGCTACCCGCGCCTCGAGGTTGGCCAACCCACCGTATGTTCCGAGACCTGCGTGGGCCGCCTGCGCTACTTGGGCGTCATCCTCTACGATGCCGACCGCGTCGCCGAGGCAGCCTCCACCGAGAATGAGCAGGACCTTTTCGAGGCACAAAAGTCGATCATGCTCGACCCCCACGATCCAGAGGTAGTCCGCGCGGCCCAAGCCGAGGGCATCCCGCACTCCTGGATCGATGCCGCGCAGCAGTCGCCGATCTACGACCTCATCTTCAAGTACGGCGTCGCTCTGCCGCTGCACCCGGAGTACCGCACGCTGCCGATGGTCTGGTACATCCCGCCGCTGTCGCCCATCGTTGACAAGGTGACCGCAACCGGTAACGACGGTGAGGACCACAAGATCCTCTTCTCGGCGCTATCGAATATGCGCATTCCTCTGGAATACTTGGCGGGCCTATTTACCGCCGGCGATACCGTCCCGGTGGAAAAGTCCCTGCGCAGGCTCGTCGCCATGCGCTCGTATATGCGCGATATCAACCTGGGCAATGAGCCGCAGGAGGAGATCGCGCAGGCAGTCGGCATGACGGGCAGGGACATGGAAGGCATGTACCGCCTGTTGTCCATCGCCAAATACGATGACCGCTACGTCATCCCAACCGCCTCGCCCGAATCCCCGCGCGGCATTACCGATTTGGATCCATTCGGCGATGTGGACCCGGCCAAGGCCTCCGAAGACGTCTTCCACGACCTGGGCATGGGCGCGCCCGAGGCCTGTACCCACGGCGCGGAACCACAGGGCAAGGTCTCGCTGCTCTCCTGGAGCGGCGACCGGCCCGATGCCATGTTCCCGCCGCGGAAGTAGGTTAAGCCGTGAATATCTTCGATAAACTCCGCAAACGCCAGGAATCCCTGCAGCGGCAATCGGCCCAGCAGGGTGGCGATGCCCCCGTGGCAGGATTCGGAACACCCGCCGGCATCGGTTCCATGGGCGGTGCCAAGGACGTCGAAAAAACGCTGCGCACCCACACCGGTCAGGTCCCTAACGAATTCGTCACGCCGGTCGAGGTCACCGAAGACCAGCGGCGAATCGTCGCCATGGCCGTGTCCGTGCTGCTTAATTACCCCGGCGAAGACATCTTTGACCGCCTCTCAGTGGTCGAAGACCAGGTAGATGACCTGCCGCTGGCCATTGCCACCGACTTCATCAACTTCGCCGAATGGGCCCGCAGCATCGGCCCCCGCGGCTTGGAAGAGCACTACGTCGAGACCTTTGACCAGCGCCGCCGCTGCGCGCTGTACCTGTCCTACTTTGCTGTTGGCGATACCCGCCAGCGCGGAATGGCCATCTTGTCCTTCCGCCAGCAATTGGAGTCGCTCGGCTTCGAAATTTCGGATGAAGAACTACCGGATCACCTCTGCGTCGTCCTCGAAGCCCTCGCCATGAGCGAGGGGGACACGCACGAGCGTGCCGTTGAATTGGTGGCCAGCTACCGCGAAGGAATCGAGGTGCTGCGCGCTGCCCTCGCTCACGAGCGCTCGCCGTATGTCAGCTTGATCGTCGCGCTGTGCAAGGCCCTTCCAGAAGTCGATTCTGATACCGCGCAAAAGTACGTCGATCTCATCCGCACCGGCCCACCCGCCGAGATGGTCGGCATTGCAGACCTTCCCTTCCCCACTACCCAACCAGACCTCGTCTAGGAGCCACATCATGTTTGATAACTTCCTCTGGGGTGCCTTCCCGTGGTTAGCCATCGCGGCATTCTTCGTGGGCATCTTCTGGCGTTGGCGTTCCGACCAATTCGGCTGGACCACCCACTCCTCCCAAATCTATGAATCCAAGCTGCTGCGTTTATCCTCGCCGCTTTTCCACTGGGGCATGGTCTTCGTCGTCATCGGCCACCTGATGGGCTTGGCTTTCCCCAAGTCCTGGACCCAGGCCGTTGGCATCAGCGACCACGCCTACCACCTCCTGGCCACCATCCCAGGATCCATCGCCGCGCTGGCAGTCCTGCTGGGCTTTGCCGGATTGCTGTATCGCAGGCTGAAGAACCGCTCCGTGTTCTTGTCCACCTCTACCTCGGACAAGGTCATGTACGCGCTGCTCGGCCTCGCGCTGGTATCGGGTTCTTTTGCCACCTTTACCCTGCAGCTTTTTGACCTCGCCGGCACCGGTGGATACGACTACCGCGAAACCATTTCCCCGTGGCTGCGCCAGCTGTTGATCTTCAACATCCAGCCCGATCTCATGGCCAGTGCCCCGTGGCAATTTAAGGTCCACGTCCTCTGCGGTTTCACCATCATCGCCGTGTGGCCCTTTACCCGCCTGGTCCATGCCTTCTCGGCGCCGGTCGGCTACGTTACCCGCCCGTACGTGGTCTACCGTTCCCGCGATGAGCGCACCACCCCGATGCGCTCCAATACCGCGTGGGAGCCTATCCGCTCCAACCGGAAGCAATTGGAAGGAGAAACCCCGGGCCACGGTGCCTAGGTAGTTTCCTCCCCCTCTTCACCGCCGCGCGCTGTCCAATATTTGGATGGCCCGCGGCGGTTTCCTTATGTCTACATCTACTCCGGCGCTCCCCATGCACCCACCACTCGCCCTTCACGCTCACCGGCACAGCGGTACGACCGCAATCACAGCCGCCCTGTGAGCGCCAAGGGAGGTGGGCAATAAAGAACCCCCGCCCTTCGCGCTCACGGTAAGAGGTGGAACTACCTCTCGGCAGTGCCCTGGTGAGCGCGAAGGGCGGGGGTGGGGACGGGAAGTTAAGAACGCTTTATTCGGTGACGACGAACTTGCCGTGCTGTCCCTTTTCCGCGTTGGTCATGATGTGGTTGACAAAGGAATAGGTTCCGGGCTCGTTGAAGGTCATTTCCACAAACCCGCCTTGCGCGGGAAGTAGGTCGAAGGCCTGCGAGCCGGTCTTATCCTCGTCCTTGATGAGGTAGGCGCCTTCCTTATAGGCAGTATCGAATTGCTCGCCCACCACGTGGAAGCTAAGCGGCTGATCGGGGCCCACGTTCAGGATCCACAGGCGAACGGTATCGCCTACCTTGGCCTTGATGGGATCGACGTCGTACTGGCTGGGGTAGTAATTAAAGGCCATGAGGTCGAACTCGCCATCGGCTACGCGCTGGGCATCGGCGCCGGTCTTTTCCTCGCCGAGGAAGACATCGTTGGCGATGAAGTTGTACTCGGCATCCACGTCCTTAAGATCTGGTGGATCGATAATGACGTTGCCGGCCATGCCGTTGGCGATGTGCAGGGACATCGGGGCAGTTGAGCAGTGGTACATCCAGATTCCGGCGCGATTTGCGGTGAACTCGTAGGTCAGTTCTTCCCCGGGCTGGATGGACTTCATGTTTTCATCGGGGCTGACCTCACCGGCGTGGAAGTCGATGGAATGGGCCATGCTGCCCTCGTTCTTGATGGTGATCTTGAACTTATCGCCCACCTTGCCGCGCAGCGTCGGCCCGGGCGCTTGGCCGTTAAAGAGCCATTGCATCTGCTTGACACCGGGGGCTACCTCAACGATTTCCTCGGTCATAGACCAGGTTTCTTCATGCGTGGTGGTATTGGCCGCTGGCGCGAGGGAGGCGTCATGGGCTTTAAAACCTTCGCGGGAGGCACCGAGTTCGGCGGCGCTGGGAACATCAACGTGCGGGTTGGACGCCCCGGCCACGGCGTGATGGTGATGATCGTGCCCGCCGGTACTTGACGTGGAATCGCCCACGTTGACGTCAAAGGTCATGCCCTGCAGGCGGTGGCCGGCGATGGTGCAGTAGCCTTCGATGCTCGAGTCGATGACGCCGGCATCAAGCTGCACGGTATCGCCGGGATCGACGCGGCCGGTTTCGGCATCGCCAATCTTGAGATCGTGGACTTGGTCGCCGGTATTGGTGAAGTTAACCACCAAGTGGGTGCCGGGATCCACGTCAACGTGGTTGGGGACGAAGGCCATGCCATCGACTTCCACGTCAATGGTGTGGGTTTCGCCTTCGGCCACAGAGCTCGACGGCTGGGAGTCCTTAGAGGTGGTATTGACTAGGGCCAGTGCGATAACCGCGGCAAGCGCGATGCCGATGAGCAACCACGAGGCCCACTGGGAGTTACCGGACTCCGGCGGCTTATCCTGTGGCTGTGGGGAAGAAACACTAAGCATTTAATTCTCCAGATTCTGTTGTTGGTAAACGGCGCGGCCCACGGCAAGCACGTTTAATGCTAAGCCTATCCCCATGAGGATAAGCCCGGCAGCCAGGGCATTGACAAGGCTCAGCAAGGCGCCGAGGTTGATGAGGACGAGTCGGGCAAAACCCGCGCGGTCCGCGGTAGCCCGGCCGTGGTGCACCTTGGCAGGTCCCCCTCCCACCAGCGTGGGCAAGAGGTGGTGCAATACGCCCGTGACCATTTGCAAGACTCCACCACCGATGAAGGCCGGGACCAAAAATAGCGTGATGACGCGCGGATAGGCACCAAGCGCTGCGGCCACGGCATCCCCGGCACACAGGGCCACCATCCATAGCAGCCCCGCGATGACGGAAACCGATGCAGTGGTCAGCCGGGGGTTGCGCCCCAGCACGGTGGCCAGTACCGGTTGGATGATCATGATGGCGGCGAGCACGACGAGCAGCTGGGCGATGCCCGCCGCGCGCGTCCACCCCACCGCGCCGCAGACCATGGTCAGTGCCAGCCCGGCGCAGTGGACGATGAGCCCGCGCGTGCACCTGGTGCGCGCGGTGGGCGAAATCGCGGTGCTGGACAAGGTGGGAAGCAGCGTCACGATGGTGCCCACGATGGTCAGCCATGCAAATCCCCACACCATGCCGCGCGAATGGGCGGCCACCAAAAAGGAATAGTTGCCCACGCCATTGCCGCTTAAGATCACGAGCACCACGGAGGCGATCATGAAGATGGACGCGGCCGCGTAAAACGGCACCGTGACCGCGAAGGACCCGGAAAGCGATCCGCGCAAACGCGTGTAAGTGAAGGCGAGCTGCCAGGCAAGGGCGGCGATGATGAGGAGGGAGGCGGCATCGGCAAGCAGGCCCCAGTCATACCCCGCGCGATCGATAATGAGCAGGATAAGGCCCACCTGGATGAGCGCCACGCGCGCGCCCACGCCGCGGTAACCGTTATTGGCGGTGCGGGTAAGCGCCTCGGTGAAATGGGTGGAAAATACGACGATGGCGGTAGTCAGCGCGCCGATGGTCAGCGGGTGGATGAGATCCCACCACACCACCGGCGCGCCCAGGTGACCCGCCACGTTGATGCCGATGCCGATGAGCACCCACGCGCCGATAAGGGCTGCGGTCACGATGTGCCAGCGGCTGCGGGCGGCCAGGGAGATGTCATTAATGTGCACGGTGGGCCTCCTTGACCGTCAAAGTTACGCCGCAAGCGAGGAAAACCAAGACGGCGGCAATGGTGGTCAGACCGCCTACCTGGTAGGCAAGGGTGTGGCGGGAGACATCGGCAAGAATGCGCAGCGCCAGCCCGCCGTGCAGGACCGCTACGGGGAGGAACAGCACCGGATGGTAGGGCAAGTGGCGGCGGATGACGGAGGTAATGATGATGGGGGCATGGGCAAAAATCATGGACATGACAAAGCCCAAGAAGATGGCGTGCACGGAGGCGTCGTAGGCAAAGCCGGAGCTTTCCCCGTAGAGCAGCCAGAAATATCCGCCGAGGGCCAGCCAGAAATACCCGGCGAGCATGCAGGCGGCGGAATAGCGCGGCAGCCCGCGCGAGCGCACCAGGTTCTTCGCCACATCCACGCGCACGGTAGAAACCGCAACGCCGATAAGCGCCGCGCCCATGGCGCGATAGCCCACTGCCGGGGAGAGCATATAGACCACGCTGAGCGCCGCCAGCCCCAAAACCCACAGGGTAATGCGCTTTTCTGCCTGGGTGCCGGCCATGGTGATGCGGGCTAGCTCCATGCGCTCGCCGATGATCGTCGCTACCACGTAGAGCACGCACAGCGGCATCGCAGTAGAAAAGGCCGGCTCCATGGCCCACAGCAGGGCCGCCGCTACCCCGCCGATGACGCCGGTGGCCTGCACGATGATGGACAAGGCGGGCTGGCGCCGGTGGATGGTGGCATAGATAAACCCCAGCACTATGAAGCCTGCGGCAAAACACAAAGCCGGAACCTGCCGCGGCAGGCCCGCCACGATGCCCACGAAGCCGGCGACGTGGAAGATGGGGCCTATCCATGCCCACCGCGTGCGCACGGCGACGGCGCGCTCCAACCCGATGGCGCCGCCGACAAAGCCGAAGACCATCAAGGGGCCATGATCCGCAGCCAGAGAAGCTGCCGGTGAGAATCCCACGCCGAGCAGGGATGCCCCGGCGGCGAGCCCAAGCAGCAAGGACAGCCCGGCGCAAGCAAGGAAGAAGAAGCGGTGCGCGAGCCTATTATTTATCACGGCTTTAATCGTACTAATATTGGTGGCAAGGTAAAACTCTCACCCCACCTCCGAAAGGATGACTCTCCCCATGGAACTTCCCATCACCGATTCCTCCCAGCAACACTCCATTCCCACCCTCAACGCCACGGAAATCCCCCACGCCGTGCGCCACGGCGCCATCCACGGCGCTTTGGGCACGCTGAACGTGGGCCAAGCCATGATCCTCATTGCCCCGCACAACCCACTCCCTCTACTCAAGGAAGTGGAAGAGCGCGCGGAGGAATTTGAGCTGTCTTACCTCAAGGAAGAAGAAAACGACTATCACATCAAGTTCACGCGAATTTCGTAGTGTATTCCCGTGCTAATCGATAGGCTAAGTGGTGATAACTCTATCTCTCGTACATAGTTGTCTACATAACACGGAGCATTCACTATGAATAAGAAATTTGCCGCAGCCGCCGTGGCTGCGACCGGCTTGGCGCTCTCCGCCTGCTCTCCCGATACCTCCACCACCTCCGATGCAGAGCAGACCAGCTTGAACTTGCTGGCTGCATCGTCCACCCGCGTCATCAACGATGAGCTGGAAAAGCGCGCTTCCGAGTTCGACACCCCGGTTGACCTCGAGTTCCAAAATGGCGGCTCTTCCGACTTGGTCAATAAGCTGAGCGAGGGCGCTCCTGCAGACCTGCTGCTCACCGCGTCCAAGAAGACCATGGACAAGGCAATCAATGACGGAACCGTCAAGGACCCGAAGGTGCTTGCCACCAACGTCATGGTGATGGTTGTACCGAAGGGCAACCCGGGCAATATCCACTCCATCGAGGATCTGCAGAACGAAGACCGCTTCGTCATCTGTGACCCACAGGTTCCATGTGGCGATATCTCTTCCCAGATCATCGAAGAAAACAACCTGGACGTAAAGCCTGCCTCCCAGGAGCAGCAGGTCGCTGACGTTTTGGGCAAGGTTGTCTCCGGTGAGTCCAATGCCGGCTGGGTCTACTCCACCGACGCTGCAGCCGCTGGCGATGACGTAGAGGTCATCGAGATTCCGGATGCTGATAAGTTCGCCAACCAGATCCTGGGCGCCGTTTCCGCCGAGGCTGAGCACCCAGAAGAGGCGCAAAAAGTCCTCGACCTGTTGGCCGATGACTTTGATAAGACCTGGGAAGAGTACGGCTTTAACCCAGCAGATTAATAAATGACCCCTCCCCAGCCCATACGCCTTAAATCTCCCCTCGTTATCGGCCTTATCGGCCTCATCGCGGTCGTTGTCATCCTCGTTCCCGTAGCCTCCCTGGGGCTGCGCGTACCGTGGAACCGCATCGGCGAATACCTCGCCAAACCGGAGATTTGGGACATGCTCAAGCTGTCCCTTACCGCGGCATTCCAATCAATGCTGCTGGCGATGGTGCTGGGGACCGGTCTTGCCTTTTGGGTCCAACAGCTCGGCCGAGGCAGCGGCGTTATCCGCCTGTTCATTTATTTGCCCCTGGCCATGCCGCCCGTGGTGGGCGGCCTCGCGCTTACCGCAGCCATTGGCCGCAGGGGCTACTTGGCCCCGTTTCTTGACGCCATAGACTTCCATTTTGCTTTTGCTTTTCCCGGCGTCATCGCCGCGCAGTGCTTCGTCGCCTTGCCCTTCGTCGTGGTGGCGGTCGATTCCGCCCTGCGCCAATTGGATCAAGAGATCTTGGCCTCTGCCGCCAGCGTGGGACTTTCCCGCTGGGAGGTACTGCGAAAAATCACCATCCCCTCCATCGCCCCCGCCCTGGCCACCGGCGCCGGCCTTGCGTTTGCGCGCTCCCTTGGCGAGTTCGGTACCACGCTGACCTTTGCGGGCTCCCAGCCGGGCGTGACCCGCACGATGCCGCTCGGCATTTACTTGGAGCGCGAGGTCGATACCGATGGTGCCTATGTGCTCTCCGCCATCCTCATTGCGATGGCTATCCTCTGCCTCGCCCTCGCCGGGCTTCCCTCTCTCCTCCAGCGTTCCTACCGAGCGCAGGCCCGCGAGCTACACAGCATGGACTATGAGAAGCTCAGCGCCCTGACGGCCCCAGAAAAGGCCCCCACCCTAAACGTCACGGCGGATGGAGAGACCACGGAATTTACCCCGCGCGCGATCACGGCCATCGTCGGTTCCAATGGCTCGGGCAAGACCACACTCATGGGGCGCATCGCCGGGCGGCTGACCGGCGCGGAGATTACCGCCGACCCAGATGAGATCGTCCTGCTTACCCAGCGCCCCGGCCTGCCGCCGCGGGCCACCGCCAACCAGGCCATTGCGATGGTCACCCGCGATAAGCAGCGCGCCACGGAGTTGCTGGAGGCGGCGGGCTTGTGTGAGCTTAACGATGTCCCCGTGCCCGCCCTTTCCGGCGGCCAGGCCGCCCAAGTGGCCCTCGTCCGCGCGCTCGCCGCGCGGCCCACCATCCTGATTTTGGATGAGCCCTTGGCGGCCATCGACGTGGAATCCGCCAGCAAGTGGCGCCGCTTCCTGCGCGCTACCCGCCATGACCGCACCACCTTGCTGGTGACCCATAATGCGTTGGATATTGCCGGGCTTGCCGATGACATGGTGGTCATGAATTCCGGCCGCGTCACCGCCCACGGACCTGCCGCAGACCTCCTCGATGTCCCACCCACCGGCTTTGTGGCTAATATTGCAGGGCTCAACCGCGTGGAAGGCACCGTTTCAGAGGCCACCGCTGCCGAAACCGTCGTTACCTGTGGAAACACTACCGTCACCGGCGGGCCCGCCGAACTCCGCGCCGGCGATAAGGCAGCGGTCACGTTTAAGCCAAGCGACGTGCACCTGACGTCCGACGAGGCTACCGGGGTTAATCACTGGTCCACCAAGGTCATCGCGGTGGAAGCAGCCAGCATGGCGGATGCCCGGTTGAGCCTGAATATGGACGGCCACACCATTACCGTGCCGGTAAGCAGGCAGGTGGCTTTAGGTATTGATACGGGCGATACCGTATCCTATAGCGTGGCTAAAGATAAGATTTCTGTTAATCAAGCCCCTCATCAGCACTCAGAGATACGAAGTTAATCGCATGCCCAATTCGCTCCCCCGCCCCAGCTCCGATCTTTTCCCGGAAGCGCTCAAGCTATCGCCTAAGCAACGCGAGGTACTCACGCAGCTGCAGCATTATCCACGGGGAGCGCGCGCTGCAGAGGTAGCAAAAGATTTAGGCATGCACGTCAATACCGCGCGCGGGCACATCGATGAGCTCATTCAGGTCGGCGCCATTACCGCCGTTCCAGAACACAGCTCTGGGCGCGGGCGCCCTTCCCTTGTGTACCAGGCCCGCGTGCCGGATAACCGTGCCATCGCAGAGGAATACGTCAGCCTCATTAGCGTGCTGACCTCCATGCTCGCGGGCAAGGAAGAGCTCGATGATTTCTCTTCCCCACAGGCACGGGAATTGGGGCGGCAGTGGGCGCGCGCCACGGGCGCGGATATCCAGAGCGGCGCGCTCGATACCCTTTTTGCCACCCTGCGCGATATGGGTTTTGATCCCTCGCAGGGCGCGGATCCTTCCGAAATCGAGTTGAATGCCTGCCCGTTCGTCTCCTCCGGAACCACCCCGAGCCCCTTTGTCTGTGCCATACACGCTGGCTTTTTGCAAGAAGCCAGCGGTACGGACACGGGCATCGCCTTAACGCCGATGCAGCGCCCCGAAGTGTGCCAAATCGAGATTAAGCCTGTGTAACTTCCACGCGGACCGGGCCCGCGACCTTGAGATCGAAGACGCGCAGGCCCTGCTCGCGGGCATCATCAAGAATGCTCTCGTCGATGTCCTCCGTGTGCAGCACCATCACCGTCGGCCCCGCCCCGGAAAGATAGGCGGCGTACCCGCGGTTGCGCAGGCGGTTCACCCACTCCGCGGTCACGGGAAGCACGTCGGCGCGATACGGCTGGTGCAAGCGGTCGCGGGTGCCTTCCCACAAAAGCTCTGGGTAGTTCTGCAATGCGGCTACCTGGACTGCGGTGCGGGAGACGTTAAAGGCGGCATCGGAATGCGTCACGTGCGAGGGCAGGACGCGGCGCACCGCCTGGGTGGAGGCATGGGAATCCGGCACCAGCGCGGTCGCCCGGATATCGGGATGCACGTTGATGGTAGCGGCCTTGTATTCCGGCAAGGAGCGGCCATCGACGGGCACCGTCGTCCACGAGACCACGGCGCTGCCCAGTACCGAGGCCGCGGCATTATCCGGGTGGCCCTCAAACGCCGAGGACAGTTGCACGAGCTGATCTTGGGTCAGCGGGCTGCCCGCCAAGGCATTGCCCGCGGCAACGCCGGCGACCGCTGTAGACGCCGAAGAACCCAGACCGCGCGATTGGGGAATCGTATTATGCGAGACCACGCGCAGCCCTGGCACCGTAGCTTCGGCAGCAGATAGTGCGGACCGGATGGCCTTGACCATCAGGTGCGATCCATCGCGCGGGAGGTCATCTGCCCCCTCGCCAAAAATCTCCACCTCGAGGCCGGAGGGAATGACCTCCACCTCGGCGGTGTCGTACATGCTCAGTGACATGCCCAGGGTGTCATATCCCGGCCCCAAATTCGCCGTGGAGGCGGGGACGGTGACTATCGCTTTGGTGCCGACTTCAACTTCGATGCTCATGGTGACTAATATATCGAACCGTTTTAGCTGCCCAGGCGGATGACCGAGTGAACGGTTTTGACCTCATCGAGCTCGCCCAAGGCGGAGACGATGTTTTCCAGAGTTGCTTCCTTGGCTGCGTGGGTAACCACGATAAGGCGCGCGGTGTCCTCGCCGTCTTCTTGGCGCACGGTGCGCAGGGATACCCCATGCTGTGCGAAAAGCGCGGAAATGGCTTCCAAAACGCCGGCGCGGTCTTGGACCTCCATATCAATGTGGAAGCGGGTATCGACCTCGCCGAAGTCCGCAATCGGCAGGTTGGCGTAGGTATTCTCGCCAGGCGCGCGGCCGCCGTGGACGATATTGCGGGCGGCACCGACGACATCGCCAAGCACGGCCGAAGCGGTAGGGTTGCCGCCGGCACCATTGCCGTAAAACATGAGCGAGCCGGCTGCCTCTGCCTCGACGAAAATGGCGTTATAGGACTCGCTGACGGTAGCCAGCGGGTGCTCCTTGGCCACCAAGGTCGGGTGCACACGCGCGTTGACCACTTCGGATCCGTCCTCGCGGCGCAGGCGCTCACAAATGGCCAGCAGCTTGATGGAATAGCCGGCATCGTTTGCCGCGGCGATATCGTCTGCGGTGATATCGGTAATGCCCTCGCAGTGCACGTCCTCGAACTTCACGCGGGTGTGGAAGCCGATGGAGGCCATGATGGCGGCCTTCGATGCGGCATCGTGGCCCTCTACGTCCGCGGTGGGATCCGCCTCGGCGTAGCCCAAGCGGGTGGCTTCCGCTAAGGCCTCATCATAGGAAGCACCGGTGGATTCCATGGCGTCCAGGATGTAGTTGGTCGTGCCATTGACGATGCCGGAGATGCGCTCGATCTGGTCGCCAGCCAAAGAGCGGCGCAGCATGCCCACAACCGGAATGGCGGCAGCCACGGCCGCTTCAAAGTAGAGGTCAACCCCGGAGCGTTCCGCAGCCTCGGCCAATTCATCAGCGTGCGCGGCAACCAGCGCCTTATTCGCCGTCACCACGGACTTGCCGGAATTAAGCGCGGTCAAAACCAGCTCGCGCGGGAAATCGATCCCGCCGATGACCTCCACCACCAAGTCAATATCATCGCGGGAGATCAGGGCCTTAGCATCATCGGTCAACAATTCGCTGGGCACGCCCGGGCGCAGCTTATTCTTATTCTGGATGGCGATGCCACGGATCTCTGCTGGCCCACCGATGCGATGAGCAAAGGCATCCGCATTTTCATCTAAGAGGCGGAAAACTTCCGCGCCCACGGTGCCGAATCCAAGCAGCGCAATGCCAACGGTTTCGCCTTCGCCCTTGCCGGTACGCGAATGTAGCTGTAGCTGACTGTTTGAAGCATCCATAGTCCGTCTCCATGTCGATTAAGTGGTGGAAAATGTCTCCCGCTGTATGCGGCTACAGGTCACTATACAGAACGAGCTGTCTATATTGCGACATGCGGGGGATAATATTCGTTCAGCTACAGAAAACCCCCGCCGCACGGGCCGAATGCGGTCCCTGCGTTACGGGGGTAGTACTGGGCTTAATCCACTTCCAAGGACAAAAGATCCTCAATGGTTTCGCGCCGCAACATGGGCTTGGTATTTCCCACGCGCGTTGCCACCACAGCCGGGCGCACCGCGCCGTTATACCGGGATGACATCATGTACTGATACCCGCCGGTAGCCGCGAAAGCGAGCAAATCTCCCGGCTGGATATCATTGGGCAATTCGCCTTCCTCCAGCAGGATATCGCCGGATTCGCAGTGGAAGCCCACGATGCGCGAGGGCACCATCTCGCCATCGCTAAAGCGGTTCACCAGTCGCACATCGTATTCGGAACCATAGAGCGCGGGACGAATATTATCGGACATTCCCCCATCAATGGAGATATACCGGCGCACCGGCAAATCGGCCTTGCCGGTTTCCACGTCCTTGACCGTGCCCACGCGGTAGACGGTCACGGCAGAACCCGCTACCAAGGAACGCCCCGGCTCCACGAGGAGGAACGGCGCCTTAATATCGAGATCTTCCGCGGTCTGGTCCACGGCGCGCAGCATGTCCTTTGCCACGCGGTCAATATCCAGCGCTTCCTCATAGGGCATATACGGAATACCAAAACCGCCGCCCAAGTCCAGCTCGGCTAGGTCAACGCCCAGCTCGGTGTGGATTTGGCGGTAGAGCTCCAGCACGCGCTCGGCGGCGAGTTTAAAACCCTCGGCATTGAAAACCTGAGAACCCACGTGGCAGTGCAAGCCACTCAAGTGGAGGTTTTCCACCTCAAGGCAGCGCTTCGCGGCGGCAAAAGCCGCACCGGTAGCCAGGGAAATACCGAATTTCTGGTCCTCGTGCGAGGTAGCAACGAACTCGTGCGTATGCGCATCCACACCCGGCTTAACGCGAATCATTACCGGCTGCACCACGCCAGCCTCGCCGGCGATGCGGTTGAGCTCTTCGAGCTCCTGCTCATTATCAATGACCACGTGGCCCACGCCTGCATCCACGCACAGGCGCAGGTATTCCTCGTCCTTATTATTGCCGTGCGCAGTAATGCGCGCGGCTGGGAACTCTGCGGCGAGGGCAATCTTTAGCTCATTGAGCGCGGCGGCATCGAGACACAGGCCCTCTTCGTTGACCCACTGCACGACCTTTTTGGAAATGAATGCCTTAGAGGCATAGTGCACGTGATCGGGTCCACCGAAGGCGCGGGCCATGTCTTGGCAGCGCGAGCGGAAGTCGTCCTCATCGAAGACGTACAGCGGAGTCTGGAACTCCTCTGCCAAATCCGGCAAGGGCACTTCCGCCACGGTGACGACGCCATCTTCCTGGCGGCTCGCATTCCGCGGCCACACGTGGGCGGGAAGCTCATTGAAATCAGTCATTTACATCTTCTCCGGTGAGCTCACGCCAACCATGGTCAATGCATTGGACAGGACGACGCGGGAGGCTTCCGCCAATGCGAGGCGTGCGCTGTGAATGGGCTGCTCTTCCTCCCCTGCCTTGGGCAGAACCTGGCAGGTGTCGTAGAAACGGTGGAATACGCCAGCCAACTCTTCGGCATAGCGCGCCACTCGGTGCGGCTCGCGCAGTTCCGCGGCATCTGCCACTACGGCAGGGAACTCACCCAGGGTGCGGATGAGGTCGCCTTCGCGCTCATGCTCCAGCAGGGAGAGGTCCGCACCCTCGGAGCTCACTCCTAGCTCGGCGGCCTTGCGCCCGATCGAGCACAGCCGCGCATGGCCGTATTGCACGTAGTAGACAGGATTATCCGAGGACTGCGACTCCCACAGGCCCAAGTCGATATCGATGGACTGATCCACGGACGAGCGCACCAGCGAATACCGCGATGCATCGACACCGATGGCGGCGACCAAATCCTCAATGGTGATCACGGTGCCCGCGCGCTTAGACATGCGCACCGGCTTGCCATCGCGCAGCAGGTTGACCATCTGGCCAATGAGCACCTCGACGCCATCGGCGTCATAGCCCAGGGCGGCTGCTGCCGCCTTCAAGCGCGGGACATAACCGTGGTGGTCAGCGCCCAACATGTAGATATTGAGATCGTGACCGCGGTCGAATTTATCGGCCACATAGGCGATATCGCCGGCGATATAGGCCGCATTGCCGTCTGATTTCACCACGACGCGATCCTTAGAATCACCATAATCGGTGGACTTTAGCCACCACGCGTTGTCCGCCTCATAAAGGTGGCCTTCAGACTTCAGGGTCTCAAGCGCCTTATCTACTGCGCCAGATTCAAAGAGCGAGTTTTCGTGGAAGTAGACATCAAAGTCCACTCCAAATTCGTGCAGGGATTGCTTAATCTGCGCAAACATCATCTCCACGCCATCGGCGCGGAAGGCTTCTTGCACCTGCGCGGCATCGCCCCCGAGCGCGCTTGGATTCTTTTCCACCACCGCGCTTGCGATGTCGTGGATATAATCTCCGCCGTACCCGTCCTCCGGCGTGGGCTCGCCTTTAGCTGCGGCAACAAGGGAGCGCGAGAAGCGGTCGATCTGGCCGCCGTGATCGTTGAAGTAGTACTCGCGGGTGACCTCTGCGCCGGAAGCAGTGAGCACCCTGCCCAGCGAATCGCCGACGGCGGCCCACCGCGTACCACCCAGGTGAATCGGGCCGGTGGGGTTGGCGGATACGAATTCCAGGTTAATTTTCTTGCCCGCAAAGGAATCATTGGAACCGTAGTCCGCGCCGGCCTGCAGAATCTGAGCGACGATCTCGCCCTGGGCAGCGGCGGCCAGTCGGATATTAATAAAGCCAGGGCCGGCAATATCGGCCTCTGCAATCGCATCGTGCTCGGCCAATTTTTCCGCTAGCCAGCCGCCAAATTCGCGCGGGTTAGCGCCGGCTTTCTTGGCCACCTGCAAAGCAAGGTTGGTGGCATAGTCACCGTGTTCTGGGTTGCGGGGGCGCTCAACCGTCGCAGTGTCCGGCAATACGGACGCGTCTAGGTCATGTTCTGCCATGACCGCGGTGGCGGATTCTTTAACTAAGGTGGCCAAATCAGCTGGAGTCATGTGGCAAGAGTCTAGTTCACTGCCCCGACACGTGCGAAAAGAAGCACTGGCTAACTTTTCCGGGGGCCGAAATTGGCCGTTTGATAGACCTCTTAGGCAAACCTATATTGCGATATATATTACAAAATATATGCTGATAACAAGGTGATACACCCTACGATTCACCTGGTGAATGTGTAGGGTTAATTACACCTCCATGACTTAAAAAACTAATAAGGAGCACCGTATGCGCATTGCGCTTTTTTCTACTTGCATTGGTGACACCCTGTTCCCGGACGTCCAAAAGGCGACGGCATTGGTCCTTTCCCGGTTAGGTCACGAAGTGGTCCTTCCGGAAGAGCAAACCTGCTGCGGCCAGATGCACATCAACACCGGCTACCAGAAGGAAACTCTGGGGATGATCCGCTCTTATGCGAATGCCTTCGCAGATCCTTCCATTGACTACGTCGTGGCCGCCTCCGGTTCCTGCGTGGCAGCAGTTCGCGACCGCCACGAGAGCATCGCCGACCGCTACGGTACTTCGGCCGATGTGGATGGCGCGCAGAAGACCGCGGGAAAGACCTACGACCTCACGGAATTTTTGGTCGATATTGAGGGCGTGACCAACGTCGGCGCTTTCTTCCCGCACCGCGTGACCTACCACTCCGCTTGCCACGGCCTGCGCTTCCTTAAGCTAGAAGACCGCCCCTACAAGCTTTTGCAAGAAGTCGAGGGCATCGACTTGGCACCGCTGGCCAATAGCGAGGAATGCTGCGGCTTCGGCGGCACCTTCGCACTGAAGAATCCGGAGGTCTCCCAGGCCATGGTCTCCGATAAGACTCGCCACATTAAAGACACCAAGGCCGAGTACGTGACCGCCGGTGACTCCTCCTGCCTGATGAATATCGGCGGCGCCCTGCACCGCCAGCGCTCCGGCATTCGCGCCCTGCACATGGCAGAGATTTTGGCCTCCACGAAGGAACACCCGTGGCAGCCTGACTCCGCCGCTTACTCCAAGGAGACGATGCTCTAATGACCTCTTTCCTCGATACCACCCCACCACGCGCCCCTGAAGGCTACGGCAACCTGCGCGGTAGCAAGGCCTTCGTCCCGCTCGCGCACGTTGGGCTGAATAATGCTACCCAGCGCCACAACCTGCAGCACGCGACCACCACCATCCGCCAAAAGCGCGCCAACACCGTGCAGGAAGTAGATGACTGGCAGCAGCTCCGCAACGCCGGTTCTGCCCTCAAAGAGGACGTCGCTGCCCGCATGCCGGAACTGCTCGAGCAGTTTGAAAAGGCCGTGTCTGACCGCGGCGGCATCGTCCACTGGGCACGCGACGCCAAGGAAGCCAACAAGATCATTGAAGGGCTCATCCGTGAAACGGGCGAGACCGATGTGGTCAAGGTGAAATCCATGGCTACCCAGGAAATCGGCTTAAACGAGCACCTCGAAGAAGCCGGAATTCACGCCCAGGAAACCGACTTGGCAGAGCTCATCGTCCAGCTTGGTGACGATAAACCATCGCACATTTTGGTGCCCGCAATCCACCGCAACCGCGCGGAGATACGCGATATCTTTGTCAATAAGATGCCCAATACGGATGACTCGCTAAAGGCTGAGCCCGCCGAATTGGCCGAGGCATCCCGTAAGTTCCTGCGCCAGCAGTTCATGAAGGCCAAGGTCGCCATTTCCGGCGCCAACTTCGGCGTGGCCGAGACCGGTACCGTAAACGTCGTGGAATCTGAGGGCAATGGCCGCATGTGCCTGACGCTGCCGGAAACGCTGATTACCGTCATGGGCATCGAAAAGCTCGTGCCTACCTTCCAGGACCTGGAAGTCTTCCTGCAGCTGCTTCCCCGTTCCTCCACCGCGGAGCGCATGAACCCCTATACCTCCATGTGGTCCGGTGTGACGGAGGGCGATGGCCCGCAGAACTTCCACATCGTTCTGCTGGATAATGGACGCACCGCTGCGCTGTCCTCGCCTATTGGCCACCAGGCGCTGAAGTGCATCCGTTGCTCGGCCTGCCTGAACGTCTGCCCCGTGTACGAGCGCGCCGGCGGACACGCCTACGGCTCCGTGTACCCGGGCCCCATCGGTATCTCGCTGACGCCGCAGCTTACCGGCATGAAAGACCACAACGATCCATCGGCAAGCCTGCCGTATGCCTGCTCGCTGTGCGGGCGCTGCGATGACGTGTGCCCGGTGAAGATTCCGCTTTCTGATGTCATCGTGGAAAACCGCCATCAAAAGGTCACCCACGCTGCCTCTCCGATCGAGCCGAAGCTCTTCAAGACGGTGCAGCTGCTCTGGGATAACCCCAAAATGTGGGATAAGGTCACCCACCTCGTCGCACTTGGCCGCGTGATGGGTGGATTCAACGGCACCATCGAATCGCTGCCGCTGTTTATGTCCGGTTGGTCCGATGGCCGCGATACCGCGATTCCACCGAAGAAATCCTTCCGCCAATGGTTCGACTCCGAAGAAGGCAAAGAGCTGCTGGCTAATGCCCGTAAGGAGGCCACCAAGTGAGCGCAAAGCAAGACATCCTAAACCGCATTCGCTCGGCACAGAAGCAGGCTGGGCTTGCAGATCACGTCGATGTGCCGCGCGAATATCAGCGCAAAGGCACGCTAAACGATGACGAGCTGCGCGAGATGCTGGTCGATCGCCTTGAGGATTACAAGGCGGAAGTACACGTCACGGAGGAAAGCGATCTTAAAAAGACGCTGGATACCATCGTCGCCGACCGCAAATGCACCGACATCCGCTACGCCCCGGGTATGAATGCCGATCTTTTTGACGGCCTTCAGGCGCGTCCGGACGACGAGGACGCGGACCCGCGCGAGCTTGACGATGCCGACGCCGTCGTCACCGAGTCCCTCGTGTCTTCCGCACAGACCGGCACCATCGTATTGCAGTCCGATTCCCGCTGCGGCCGCCGCGCACTGACGCTAGTACCGGACCGCCACATCTGCATCGTCCGCCGCGACGAAATCGTCTACGGCATCCCCGAGGTCATCTCCCGGATGGACCCCGACAAGCCCGCAACGTGGATTTCTGGTCCTTCCGCGACCTCCGATATCGAGCTTTCGCGCGTCGAGGGCGTGCACGGCCCGCGCGATCTCATTGTGATTATTGTGAAGTAGCGTGGTTAGGGTGCCGAGTTAGGGCACCCGCCGCGTGGAAATCACTGCCACGAACCTGAAAAAAGCATAAGCTGACTCTGACGAACGCTATAGAAGTCGGAGCTTTAGCTTATGCTTTCTTTTTCTAGAAAAATTTCAACCGTAGTGTGCGCCAGCGCCCTCGCACTGGGCGTGGCAGCCCCCACCGCCGCGGCGGCGGAGCCGGACATCACTTGGGAGGATTGCCCCGAACAGGTCAACCTCAATGGCGCCGAGTGCGGCCGGATAGAGGTGCCTACCTACTACGATAATCCCGCGGCCGGCACCATTAGCGTCGGTTTCGTTCGCGTGCCCGCGGCACAACCAGATGCGCGGCGCGGCGCGCTGTTTACCAACCCAGGCGGCCCAGGCGGTGACGCTTATTCTTGGGCTGGAAACGATGCCGTCGAATGGCCCGAGGAAATTCGCAACGAGTGGGATCTGATCGGCGTCCAGCCGCGCGGCCTGCCTGGTTCCACCCCGGTGGACTGCGCTACCACCCCGAACTTCAATCCCATCGAGGCCACTACGCAGATCGGCAAGGCCACCCGCGATGCCTGCGAGCAGAATACCCCTGGCTATACCAACTCTTTGACCACCGCCAATACCGCCCAAGACTGGGAAATGGTGCGCCAAGCGCTGGGTGAGGACGTCATTGACATCGCCGGCGTTTCCTACGGCACTTACCTTGGCTCGGCTTATGCCACCAAGTATCCGCAGCACACCGGCAAGGTGCTGCTTGATTCCGGCATGAGCCCGCAGCTGGCATGGAACGGCATCTTCGCCTCACAGCAACAGGGATATGAGAATGCGCTGCACGATCTGTTCCAGTTCATCGCGGATAATGACGCCACCTATCATTTGGGCACTACCCCACTCCAGGTCTATGAAAAGTGGTCGCAGAAAGTCGCCATGGAAGCCGGTGCCCGCCCCACCGTATTGCCACCGGATGCGAAAATCGGTGACCTTCCCCCAGGGCTCGAGTTCGCCGGCCAACCGGGCGCGGACATCATGACCGCCACGGGTGAGCTGCGCGTACAGGCGGAATTCCTCGCCAACAAGGCTCTTAACCCACAAGCAGATCAGAGGGCCTCAATCACCTTAGGCAAGACCCGCGAGGTAGTTCCCATGCCCGCGCACTGGGATGAGTTTGCCAAGTACTTAAACGGCAGCAAGCCCCTCGAAGTCGTCGATGATCCGGAGCTTGCCCGCGCGGTGCAACAGCAAACAATCCAGATGATGAATATGCAAAACCTCATCGTCTGCAACGAGAACACCGTCGCCGGTAACCCGTGGCTCTTCCCCACCTACCTGTGGTCCAACTTCGTCACCGGCGATATTTTCTCCTTGGTTAATTCCATGTATGGATCTGGCGCCGGGTGTGGCGGCCGCGGACCCGTTACCGGCGGGGCACCACTCGATGGCTCGCACCTTGCCACCAAGCCCCTGCAAATCCAAGGCACGGGCGATCCGCAGACCCCGTACCAGTACCATGAGGCCCTCTCCCAGCCCATGCAATCGCGGGTCGTCACCGTCCACGGTCCCGGCCACGGACACTTTGCGCTGGGTAATAAGGCCGTCGATGAGATTGGCGTGCACTATCTACGCACCGGTGAGGTAACCACCGCTGACGCACCGGGCCTGATTTAGTTCCGCGGCGGCCGATGCGCTAGAATCACATCGTTGGGAATTTTCCCAGCGATGTCTCCGTAGCTCAGCGGATTAGAGCATCGGTTTCCGGTACCGAAGGTCGCAGGTTCGATCCCTGTCGGGGACACAAAATTTTTAGCCCTCTCGCTTTTTCCAGCGAGAGGGTTTCAATATACGCCCCGTTTGCGGATTAAGTAGCCACCGGAGGTTCAGGAAGCCCTTACCATCCTGAACCTCCGGGCTACCCCTCCAATTCTAAACGGAAGGATAAACCCATGACCACACGAACTCTCTACTTCATCGCCCTGGCCCTACTAGCCATATCTTTGATCATCAACGTCATCAACGGGTTCACTACCTCCAGCACCATTCTCACCGGTATGGCGGTGGTTGTACTTGGCTGTGCCACCTACAAGAAAGTATGGAAAAAATAAGCCTGCGAATCACGGACACAAACGCCGAGCGAAAATTGTGAGACGGGGCTAGGGCCAGCGCGTGGCAGGTGTCGCGGGCCCCGCTTTAATGTGAGTAAAGATCCCCATACTTAGTCTCTATCCATAGAACGTAGAAAATTCCACCGTCTTTCCAGCCAACGAATGGAAGGTTCTCTTGGTGCCGGAACACGCGGAATTTGGTTAGCTCTTGGAACTGCCTAGGGATTTGAGCTTTGATTTCGTTTTTTGGGATAAATTCCGAGCCGAGCCCGTGCCTGTGGTGATTAACGAGATCTCTCCAAGAAATTAGTGAGCATTTGTGCCATTTGTCGAGGAACTCGCGGCGCATCCTATCGGTCATTTGCCCGAATCCCCATCCGCTCTGCAGAAACCTAGTGGACAGGAGCGGGTATTCGTTCGATGCCGCTCGTATGGCGCTCAAGACGCCTGTATCTGCACCACTGTGATTCTTCGAAACCGGGCGCGTGCCACGTCTCTTACTCTTCTTTGCCATACCTAGTTGAAGTATTCTTTGAGGTCGGCATCAGAAATCTCAAGCCCCCGTTTTTCTTCAACGAAGTTTTTCTTCCAAGGTGACTCCGTGTGGGTTTTATTACGTAAAGCCCACGCCGAATAGGGGCCATACTTATTCCATACGTCAATCAGGGTATCTTCTACAGGCCGATAATCATCCCAATTGAAGTCATCAGAAATAAAAGTATCGGGGTCGATCGGGCTCTTACCGTACTTTTTAAGTTCGCGGTAGATGTCTACAACGACAGGTCCGTGGGCCCATGCTTCCATCCGTTCATTGAAGAGCGGCACCCCTCCGGAGGCTCGCATGTAAAGGCCCTTTGCGTAGTAAAGAAGCTTTTGAATTTTCAGCGGTGTGAGCTCGGCTTCTTCGGTTTCTTCAGCCCAAGCTACGAGCCATTCTGCGATTTGATGAGCAGTGTATTGCTTCATTGTGCACCTCCTTCCTGCTTGTTTTAAACGCTACAGCACGTGGAGAGCACTTTCTATTCCTACCTACTCGGTGGGGGCTTGACCCATGCAACCTGGCTTTCAATGGATTCCATAGCCAAACTGTTAGGTTTATGAAATACTAAGGTATCTAGAACCACGAAAGTTATGCAGTATAGGCGCGCCATGGAGGATACCCCTTGCCCACCTTAGAAATCGACCATCTCAATAAATCTTTCGACAGCGTCCGCGCGCTGCGGGATATGACCTTTAGCGTGCAGGAGGGCGAAATCTTCGGCTTCGTCGGTTCCAATGGGGCGGGCAAGTCCACCACCATGCGCATCGCACTGGGCGTGCTCGCGAAAGACTCCGGCGAAGTTTATTTCGATGGCTCCCCCATTAATGACGATAACCGCCGCCGCATTGGCTATATGCCAGAAGAGCGCGGGCTCTACGGCAAGGAACCGCTGCTTAGCCAGCTGACGTTCCTGGGCACCCTGCACGGCATGAACAAGCAGGCCGCCCAGAAATCCGGCTCGGAGCTGCTGGAACAGCTAGGGCTGGGAGAGCGCCAGGACGACAAGCTCGATGACTTGTCCTTGGGCAACCAGCAGCGAGTGCAGCTAGCCGCCTCCCTCATCCATGACCCCGATATGTTGATTCTGGATGAGCCCTTTTCCGGCTTGGACCCCGTTGCGGTCAATGTCATGTCTGACATGCTGCGCGAGCGCGCCGCCCGCGGTGTGCCGGTCATCTTTTCCTCCCACCAACTGGACTTGGTGCAGCGCCTGTGCGATCACGTGGGCATCGTCACGCAAGGCCGCATGGTGGCAGAAGGCACGGTAGATGAGCTGCGCACCCAAGGCGCCTCGCGCTATGCGGTGGAAACCCCTGCTCGCGGTTGGTACCCGGAGGGCACCCACCTCGTGGAGGAAACTGACCAGGGCGTGGTGCTCGAGGCCGATGATGGCACCGATGACCAAGCCATCTTGCGCGCTGCCATGGCCGCTGGCCCCGTCCACTCCTTCGGCCTCAAGGTCCCTGACCTTACCGAGCTTTTCCAAGACGTCGTCACCAGCACCACCACCGAGGAGGCCTAGCCCATGCAGTATTCGGCAATGAAGACCATAGGGACCGTCGCCAAGCGCGAAATGGCGGTTGCCCTCAAGACCAAATCCGTTGTCATCATGATGCTGCTGCTTATCATTGGTGCCATCGCCACCCCCATCATCATTGACTTGCTGTCCGGTGGTGACGATGAACCAGACTCCGTCGCCGTGGTGGGCATGGAGGCAGACGCATTCGCTGATTCCGGGCTGGAGACGCAGGCCGCAGATGACCGGGATAGCGCGGTGCAGCTTATCGATGACGGCGACGTCGACGCCGCCCTCGTGCCCGCCAACGACGAGGGGTGGGAGCTTTTGGCCAACGGCACCGTCTCCACCACGATCTCCACCACGGTCAATCAAGTGGTTGCGGCGCAGGCGCAGGCAGAGGCACTAGATACGCTGAATATTGATCCCCAAGAGCTTGCCGCCGCCACCCCATCAGCCGAAGTGACCGCGGTAGATCTGGAAACAGATGAGGCCTCCGAAGAACAGATGGGCAATGTTGCCATCGTCCTTATCGCCGCCATCGTGGTGGTCTTTTCCATCATGACCTTCGCAGGGCTCATCGGTGGCCGCGTTACAGAAGAGAAGTCTTCGCGCGTGGTCGAAATCATCCTTTCCACGGTGCGCCCGGTGGATTTCTTGGCAGGCAAGGTCATTGGCAATACCATTATCGGGCTGCTCGGCACCTTCCTCATCTTGGCCGGCGGCGTGGCTTCCCTGGCATTTACTGGAGCAGCAAGCGAAATCCAGCTCGACTATGGTCTAATCGCTGCCCTGCTCGTCGGGGAAATCCTCGGTCTCTTATTCTTCGGCAGCCTCTATGCCGCAGCCGGCTCCATGGTGCAGCGCACCGAGGATCTGCAATCGACGCAGATGCCCATCCTGCTCATCGTCTTTGCCACCATGTATGTCCCCATGTTTGGCTGGACCAACTTGGATGCCACTTGGATGCAGGTCATGGGCTGGGTGCCGCCGGTCTCTATGTTGGTCGCTCCCCTCCAAGTTGCTGGCGGCAATATGAGCTGGCTGGGCTTGGCGGGAAGCTATGCGGTCCTCGCTGTAGTTACCGCGCTCATTCTCATCGTTGTCGCGCGCATCTACCGCCGCGCCATCTTGAATAACGGCAAGAAGATGACTTGGCGCCAGGTGCTCAAGAAATAAAAATAAATCCGGCCTCCCACTTTCAAAGGGAGGCCGGATTTTTCTATTGCGCAGAATTACTCAACGATGAATTCGTTGGTGATCGGCTGGGTGATATCCAAGGTGCCGTGCTCGATGTAGTACATGCCAAAGAACATGGCGCCGAGCAGCACTACGGACAGCAGCATGCAGGGAATCCACTGGACAAAAACGGAAACCCAGCCCTCGGATTGCTGGCGGGCCGCCGCCTCGCGTTGTTCTTGAGCCTCGCGCTCGTTCATAATGATAAAACCTCTCGCTTCACCGAAGATTAACTAAAAGTATCTTAACAGTTTATGGTCTCCGTGGTGACATTAGATCCCCGGATCTTCATCATTTAATAAAGCCTCAAGGAATGCCTCGCGGTCTGTGAACATTTTCTCGATATCCTCTTCCGCGCCCACGATCCAGGCACCGGCATCCTCATCAAAGGTCAACGCGGACTCGGGGTAGGCTTCCAAGGCTTCCTCCATCGCGGCAATCTGATCGGCATCGGCACGGTCCTCAGCAAAAGCTTCCGGATCACCAATGCGCTGGCCCAGCTCGCCCAAAGCCGTTAAGCCATACGTTTTATGCTGCTTTTTCGGGTGCTCGAAAAGTTCTTGGCCCATCATGGCGGTGTTATTTTCCTCCATTCAATAAAGAATCCGGGACGAATCCCGAATAGCCGGGGATATTATTGACCTGCAATACCCCATGGAAAAAGCGCTTGAGCGCGGGAACGTCCTCCTCGTGGAGGTGGTCGAAGACCAAGCGGCGGACGGATTCCACGTGCTCGGGGGCCGCGCGCTCGAGGTGGTGGAGCCCGGCCTCCGTAATGTGCACGTTGACCCCGCGGCCATCATCGGTGGTCTTTTCTTTAACCAAGAGCCCACGCTTTTCCATGCGAGTGACCTGGTGGGAGGCGCGCGAGCGATCCCAGGCGAGCTCCGTGCACAGATCGCGCAGGCGCAGGTGCTGATCTGGGGCTTCCGAGAGGGATACCAGGACCGCGAATTCGGAGACGGAGATTTCCCCGCCAGCCTTGAGCGTCTCGTCCATGCCCCTATCTATCTTGCGGGTCGCGGCCAATAATAGGCGCCATAGCTCCTGTTCATCATCGTTTAACCAGCGGGTTTGTTCAGACATAAGGACTAGATTACCTCCTTCAGCGTGGCGATGTCGCGCTCGCTGCGCCCAGGCACTCGGGAATAGCGCTGCGGCATGCAGGTAAAGACCAAAACCTGGTTCTCGCGGCCCACCTGTGAGAACAAGGTGGACATCAGTTGCAGGCGGTGGGCGTCGGTAGAGCCCAGCGCGTCATCGACGATGACCGGCACGGTTTCCTCCCCCGCCACCAAGCGCGCGATAGCAAAGCGGGTAAGGATGGCCAGCTGCTCGCGCGCGCCGCCAGACAGGCTGGTCATGGCCACCGTTTCATTATCGCGGGTGCGCGCGGTAACAGAGAGATCGTCTGCCAATTCAAAGCTGATATCCCCGCCGTAAATGGTGCGGGACAGTTGGGCGAGCGCCGCCACGAAAGGCTCGGCATAGCGCTGGCGCGCGGCATCGCGGTGCTTGAGCAGCAACTCACGCAGGTAGCGCGCCGCCAGTGCGCGCTTTTCCACGCTTTCTAGCACCGCTTGGGCCATCTCTGCTTCCGCCTGCGCCTGCTGCTCGCGCTCTGCCGCGCCGGAGTGATAATTAATCTCGCTAGACAACTTGCCGAGCTCCACCTTCGCATCTTGCACCTGATTCTGCAGGTAATCCAGGTGCGATTGCGCGCCCTCCACCAGGCTCTGGGCGGTGGCCAGGTCCACGGCCTCCATCTCAGAAAGCTGCTCCTGCAGCTTGCCTACCAAAGCACCCAACCGCTCTGTCTCTTCTTCCAAGCCGGCATCGGAGGTTTTCTCCCGCGCTTCAGCCAACTCGCGCTCGGCACGTTCGGCCTTCTCGGTAGCGGCAGCGAGCTCGGCCTCCAAGCGCACCACGTCGTGGGCGATGCGGCTATCGCGGAAGGGAATAAGCTCGCGGTCGAGGGCATCGACAAGCTCGCGCGCCTCTTCCTCAGCTTCTTCTGCAGCGGATAGGTCCATGGCCGGGGCTTCATCGAGCTCGGCGACCTTCTCCTTCAGCGCCGCGTGCTGGGCGCGCAGTTCGCCCAAATCATCCGGCCCCAGCTCGCCCTCGAGCTTGCGCGTAGCGGCATCCAATCCAGCATTCTGCTCGGAGTGCGTCTTAAGCAGGGCCTCGGCGGCGGCGATGGACTCGACGCCGGTGGCATCGAAAAGCTCCTGCAGGCGCGCCTCGGCCTGATCTACCTCGCGTTGGGTTTTATCGGAAGAGTACGCACCGGCCACAAAGCGGGCGGTGATATCGCCGATGGTGATCTCGCGGCCATCGACAAGCTCAATTGCGGGCTGCTTGCCGATGTCCACCAGCTTCCCATCCACCCCAATCTCCGCGCCCTCGGGCCCGGAAAACTCCACCTTGGCGGCGGTGGCATCGTGCAGGCGCTTAGCCAGTGACAGATCGGCATCCGCCTTGCGGAGTTCCTCGACATCCGCGGCGGTCATCTCGCGCCCGCGCTGGGCGATCTCCGCCTGGGCCTTCTCCACGCCACGTGCCAAGACCTCCACCTTGAGCAGGCGCTTATCCAGGCGCTTAAAGGTCTCCTTGTCCTGATGCAGCCGCGCCTGCTTGAGCGTTGCGCGCGCGGTGGCGTAGTCCTCTTTGGCGGTAGCCAGCTTCTTTTCCACCGCCTCTTTATTCTCGTTTTCCTCCGCGGCCTTCTCGCGGGCGGTCGCAAGTTTATCCGCGGCGCTCGACTTTGCGGTGCCAGCGGCATCGAGCGCCTCGACCATCTCCTGGCGCTTAGACTGCGCATCCTTCGAGCGTTGGAAATCCTCCTTGGCGCGGGTGAGCTCGGCCTTGTGCGCATCCACTTGGTGCTGGGCCTTCACGGCCTCGTCCGCGGCGGCCTGCTTCTCGGCGAGGTCCTTGCGCGCCGCGGGAAGCTGCGCCTCGGCCTCTTCTTGCTGGCGTTCCAAGTGCTCGTAGCGTTCCACCACGGAATCGAGCCCGCGCACCGCAGCGGTTGCTTCTTCCAACTCCTGCTCGGCACGCTCCGCATTGTCCTGGGCCTTCTTGTATTCGCCGGCCGCCTTGCCCGTCTTTTCGGTGTAGTAGCGCTTATATTCCTTATCCACCTTGCCCAAAAGCTGAGAATCATCGCCGGATACCTCGTCCTCCGCCAGGCCGGACTCCTGCTCGAGGGCCTGCGTCAGCGACGGAATGCCCACCGCGGAGATGGCGTCATTGGGGTCATCCTGGCGCATAAAGAGGACATCGAGAAGCTGGCGATCCATGTTCTCGCTTAAAATCTGTTCCAGCTCGTCATCGGCCTGGCGGCCTGTATATTGTGCGTGGCGCGGGGACGAGATGGCCAGCTCACAGTACTTCTTCTGCAGCCAGCGCTTGGCAATGCGAAAGCGGTACTCCCCCACGGAAATATCCGCAATGACCTCAGGCGATACGTCCTTGCCCACCGGCTGCAGATCCCGGATACCGCTGGGGCGCGCCGTGTGCTTTTCAGTCAGCACCACATCGAGGGCCTCCACGATGGTAGATTTACCGGCCTCGTTCTCGCCGTGAATGACCACCACCCCGGTTTCTGGAAGGTCATCCAACACCAGATGCTCGATGCCGCGGACGTTTTTAATCTCTAAGCTGTGGATGCGCATGTGGTTTATCCCTCCAGGCGAAATAGCAGGTTGGCGGCGTCGCGGGCCACCGGATCCTCGCGGTTATCCAGCAGCTCCTGCAGGGCGTCGGCAGCATAGCCGGAAATATCCAGGTTGGCTAGTTCATCTTCGCTAGGCTCCAGGAACAGGTCCATGGTCCGCTCGCGCGGGCGCAGCGAGGCAAAGACCGCCTCCAACTCATCCAGCCCACGCTGGAGCCGGGCGTGCGCCGCAATGCCGAGGGTCCCCTGCAGGCTGTATTTAACCGCCGTGCGCACCTTATCCGGGTACTCCTCCAGACTGCGCAGGAAGCGCTCGACGTCCTCGGTGGAATTGACGGAGGCATCGAGGGCTTCAAACGTCCAGCGCCCGATGCTGCGTTTATCGATGTCTATATCCTCCCCCTCAATCCTTACCACCAGCGCATTCCCGGAATCGGCCTCACCGCCACCCGTGGAGCACTCCTTAAAGTCCGTGGTCTCCGGGCTGCCGGAGAACCAGACGCGCCCGGTTGTGCCCAGGCTGGCCGTCGAGTGGGTATCGCCCAGCGCCAAGTAATCAATCACCCCGCGCTCCAAGCACTGTTCGACGAATTCCAAGTCGATGGTATCGGCATCTCCCCCGCTAGTACGCGAATCCACCTGGCCATGGCCCACGGCAATCCGAATTCCTTCCGTGGAATCGAGCGGTTCTAAGGCCTGGCGCACCAAATCGTGGTTGGCGCGCTTGGACAGGTATGGCGCCCCGACCACTTCCACGCCCTTGCCCACCTCGATGGGCTCAGAATCCGCGATGACGTGCACGTTGTCGGCGCTGGTGCGATAAAATACCGAGTCCGCGACCAACGGATCGTGGTTTCCGGGCAGCACATACACCGGTACCGGCAGGCGCTTAAACATCTCGGTGGCGCGGGCCAAGATCTCCCGGGAGAGCGCATTGTGCTCAAATACATCGCCGGCGACGACGATGAACTCCGCGCCAACCTCCTCCGCGAGCTGGCCTAGGTGCACGATGGCGGACTCGCGGTCATCGTTGAAACGACCTTGTGCCTCCCCCTTCAAGAACCAGCGGGTCATGCCCAGCTGGAAGTCGGACGTGTGGATAAAGGTCGTTGCAGTCATAATCAGTGCGTTAAGTGGTAGTAGAGGTCTTCGATGTCGGACACGGCGCGCAAGAGATCAATATTGGTATGCGATACGGCCCGCAGGGCTTTGCGCAAAAGGTCTGGATCGGAATCTTCCAATGCTGGGGCAACCTTGGGGTGCGGCAGCTTGGGCATCTCGCGGCCATTCCAGAACACATCGTTCTTTTCTTCCGCGGATAAATCGCTAGCCCCAAAGCTTTCGCGGGAGACCTGCTGCGATTGCTCCATGACGGCCTTTTCCAGGCGCGCAAAGTCCAGCCCGCGCATATTGAAAATCACGGCGGGATCCGCATCCGCGCGGGTGGCGAGCCTATCTCCCACCGCCACGATGTGCTTGCAGGCATAGGCGGAATCCGGGCAGGTGCAGGAAAGACGCAGATCTTCGGCGTCGCTGGCGAACAAGGTATCCAGCGCTTCCTCAGATAGCAGGCCCTTGCGCGCATTCGCTACGGAATTAGGCGTGCGCGCGAATTGGCTGGCGAGTGCCGCGATATCGTCATTATCGCGGTACGGCAGCTGAATGAGCACGGAAAAAGGCTCGTTCTGGGAACCGGCCACGCGTCCGTGGATGGCACCGTTACGGATCTCCAATCCCACGACGTGCCCGCCCTCGGCGTACTGGCGCCCGCGGGTAATCCGCCCCCGGTCCGCGTCATGGCTGGTAAAGGAAGAAATCCGAGCGGCGGTCTTGGACAGCAGCCGCCCGCTGCGGTCAACATGGTTGACCTCATCCGGGGTGCTCACGCGCTTGCGGGTACCAAAGTTTGCGTAGATGACATTGTCATCGCCCTTGACGGCCATCCGCTTACTCCTTTCCCCGGTAACTCATGAGCTCCGCCAGCTGGTCCGGCTCCAGTTCCGTAAGCCAGCCTTCGCCTTCACCGACGACGGCCCCAGCCAGCTGCGTCTTTCCATCCAAGATGTCTTGAATGGATTCTTCCAACGTGCCAGCGGTAATCATCTTATACACCTGCACGTTGCGGCGCTGACCGATGCGGAAGGCACGGTCCGTGGCTTGGTTTTCCACTGCGGGGTTCCACCAACGGTCCATGTGCACCACGATCGATGCCGCGGTGAGGTTGAGGCCCGTGCCACCCGCCTTCAGCGAAAGGATCATCGCCTGTGGGCCATCATCGGCCTGGAAGTCCTCCACCATCTGGTCGCGTTTATTTTTGGTCACCCCGCCGTGCAGGAAGGGAATCTCATGGCCCAGCTGCCCGCTCAGGTAGGGCTGCAGGATAGCCCCGAAGGCCTTGTACTGCGTAAAGATCAGCAGGCGCTCACCGGATTCGGTGGCGGCATCGACAATCCGCATCAGCTCCTTCACCTTGCCCGAGCGGTGCTTGCCCTTGATAACCACCGGTGAATCATCCCCCAGGTAATGCGCCGGGTGATTGCAGATCTGCTTAATGCGGGTCAGGGAGGCCAAGACGATGCCGCGCTTGCTGATGCCCGTAGCATCCTCCAAGCTCTTCTTCACCTCATTGACCAGCGCTTTGTACAGCGCGGCCTGTTCGGTGGTCATGGATACGGTAAGAATCTGCTCGGACTTTTCCGGCAGGTCATCGATGATATTGGGATCGGTCTTGACGCGGCGCAGGATGAGAGGCGCGGTCAGCGCGCGCAGGCGCTCGGACATCTCCTCATCATTATTGCGCTCGATGGCCTTGGCAAAGTGATTGCGGAAGAAGGACGACGTACCCAAAATTCCTGGGTTGCAAAAGTCCAAGATGGACCGCATCTCCGATAGCCGGTTTTCCACCGGAGTACCGGTTAGCGCCACGCGGTGCTCAGAGGGCAGCGATCGCACCGCCTTGGAGGAACGCGTGGCCGAATTCTTAATGGCCTGCGCCTCATCGAGGACCACGCGCTGCCAGGACACCTCACCCAAGAGGTTGAAATCCCGGCTGACGGTGCCGTACGTCGTGATGACCAGATCGGCTTTCGCGGCGGCCTCGAGGAACCTCTCTCCGCCCGGACGCCCCGCGCCGTGTTGCACCATGACCTTAAAATCCGGCACGAAGCGGCGGGCCTCGCGAGCCCAGTTGCCCACCACGGAGGTGGGGGCAACGACCAAGGTGGGCCCGGTCTGTTCGCCGCGCTCTTTCTCCACTGCCAAAAGGGACAGTAGTTGAAGTGTTTTGCCGAGCCCCATGTCATCGGCAAGCACGGCGCCAATATTATTGCGCGACATCCAATACAGCCAGTCCACGCCCGTGCGCTGATACTCGCGCAGCTCCGCGTGGACGGTCTCCGGGATGTCCACGCGCTTAGGTGCGACCGTATCCATGCCGCCGAGCAACGCGGTATGCCACGTGCTGCCGGTAAATTCGATGGGCTCCTGAGCCATCGACTCGAGCGCCAGCTCCCGCAGCTCCGCCACCGTGACCTGGTGCTCGCTCTTCTCGTTGAACTCCGCTCGGCGACGCTCAACCTCCGCCATGAGCTGCTGCCAGCCCGGCTCACCTAGCTTCTTGGCCATCTCCGCCGAGGCCGCCAGCTGCTCGAGCTCCTTCTTGGCGCGTTCGCGGGACTTATCCGCCAGCTCCTCCATATAAGAGGAAACCTTAGATACGACCTGGGTATCGGCCATCACCCACTTGCCACGCAGCTGGATGAGCCCGGACTTGGAATTGACCAGCTCGTCCATCTCGGACTCGGTAAGCTCCACATCGCCCACGGACATGCGCCAGTTATAGTCCACGAGCTGATTCATGCCGATGTGCTTCTTCGTGGCGGCCTCCGCCGGATCCCGCGCCTCGCGAGTTTCCAGCTTGGCCTTCGTATCCATCTGCGCCCACGATTTGGGCAGCATGACGGTAATGCCCCGCTTCTTCAGCTCGGGTACCTCGTGCGCAATAAACTGCGTGAGCTGCTCCGTATCCAGGTAAACATCCCAATCGCCGTCGCCAGGCTGGGGCATTTGCGTACTCTGGCCTAGGCTCGGCGCCGCGTGCACGGCCTTGCGGTGGTTTTCGCGCAGCTTCTCGATGCTCGCCCTATCCAACTCATCCGCCAACACCGGCCGCGGCGAATCCGTTCCAGAGCGCACCCGCACCCGAATCGGCCACGCTGCGTCTTCTGGATCCTGTTCTTCCGGCTCCTCCACGATGTAGACGAGCTGGAGTTCCACCTGGTAAATGGAATTCTTCCATTCATTAAGCCCGCGCAGTAGTTGCGCGCGGCCGCGGCGAATGGGAGACGTCGTCAAAAGTGCACGGGCGAAGTCGTGCCACGGCATGGGCCGGGGTTCATTGAGCAGCGGCTGCAATTCCCGGTTGGCAATCCAATGCGTTAGTTCATCCGCTAGGTCATCTGAAAGAGCCCTATTATTTATATGGAGAATCCCGGGTGCCGCGGCCATCATTTCTGCGAGCCAACCGCGCTCGCCCAAGCCTGAGGCCAACTGCCACATGGGGAACCACTCGTTAGCCTGGTACGCCAGCCGGAACGTCACCCTGCCCGCGCGGACAAACTTGCTCAGGCCGCTATATGCGTGAATGAGCCAGTGCAGATCCGGTGCAATCGATTCCGGTGGATGGTGATCCAGGTATTCCAGCTGGGCTAGGGCTTCTACCGCTTCTTCCGGGGCAAACATGGCCATGGGCACCATGAGCGAGACGTCCTTACCCTTTGGGGTCCGCAGTGATACTCGCGCCCGGTTCCGGAAGGATTTCTTAGCCAAGATAGCATCGACTGCCTGCGGAAACGTCCCCTCCGGCACGGCCGAAGGCATAACAATCTTGTGTCCTTCTACCTGCTCAATCCATAGACCAAGCCCCGAGACTGGCAGCCAAAAGCCATGCACAAGGTAAGAAGCCATAACGGCCAGCATAGCAGCCCCGTATAGTTTTGTTACAAGCTCGTTATATTCACGTCTTTACGCAGTTAAACGGTGAAAAACATCACCGGAGATCTATGCCACAGCTGAATTTTAGCTTGGGTGAACCTGAAGTCACCGTTAACGTAAAAATGTCCGACAAATCACTACAAGGAGTGAAACGTGCAAGAATCAACTTGGTACGTCATTGCGATGATTGTGTACTTCCTCGTAATGGCAGCCATTGGCTACTGGAGCTACAAACAAACCGACGAATATGACGATTATGTTTTGGGCGGCCGTGGCCTGCACCCATTCGTAGCTGCTCTCTCCGCCGGCGCATCCGATATGTCCGGCTGGCTGCTTATGGGTCTGCCTGGCGCGCTCTTCCTTTCCGGTTTTTCCGAGCTGTGGATGCCTATCGGCCTCCTTATCGGTGCATGGGCAAACTGGAAGTGGATTGCGCCGCGTCTGCGCGCTTACTCGGAGGTTGCGGGCGATTCCATTACGGTCCCCTCCTTCTTCGAGAACCGTCTGCGCGATAAGTCGCGCATGCTGCGTATTATCTCCGCAGTTATCATTATCTTCTTCTTTACCTTCTACGTCTCTTCCGGCATGGTCTCCGGTGGTCGTTACTTCGAGTCCACCTTCGGTGGCGACTACATCACCGGTATGTTGGTCATCGCCGCAGTGACCATTTTCTACACCTTCATCGGTGGCTTCCTGGCAGTGTCCTACACCGACGCTATGCAGGGCATGCTGATGTTCGTCGCCCTGCTGATCGTGCCAATCATGGCGCTTTTCGCTCTTGACGATGCCGGCGCGATCTTCTCCTTCGCTACCGAAAACAGCTACGCTACCGACGGGGCTCTCGAGCCAAACGATAACTACTTCTCTCTCTTCGCTGGCGTTTCCGCTGGTGTTATCGTTGGTAACGCCGCTTGGGGCTTGGGCTACTTTGGTCAGCCGCACATTATCGTGCGCTTCATGGCGCTGCGTAAGCCTTCCGACGCCAAGCAGGGCCGTTTCTACGGCATCACCTGGATGGGTCTTTCCGTCATCGGCGCTATCTTCGTTGCGCTTACCGGTACCGTGTACTTCACCCAGTTCGGTGAAACCATCACTGACCAAGAAAACTTCGAGACCATCTTCTTGGATATGGCTCAGGCCATGATGCACCCATTGCCTGCAGGTTTCGTCTTGACCGCAGTTCTGGCAGCGATCATGTCCACCATGTCCTCCCAGATGCTCGTGGTGTCCTCTTCCCTGATTGAGGACCTCTACCTCATCATCGCAAAGCGCAAGCCTTCCGAGGGCGTTCTGATTAACCTGTCCCGTACCGCCGTTGTGGCCATCGCGGTTATCGCCGCACTCCTGGCTATCAACCCGTCCGACTCCATTCTTGGCCTGGTCGGCTTCGCATGGGCTGGTTTCGGTTCCGCATTCGGTCCGCTGGTCATCCTGGCTCTGTACTGGAAGCGCCTCAACGCAACCGGTGCAATCGCCGGTATGGTTACCGGTGCAGTCGTCGCCATCGGTTGGGGCATGTCCCCGCTCGGCGATTCCCTCTACGAGATGGTTCCGGGCTTCTTCTCCGCACTCATCGTCACCGTTCTGGTCACCTTGGCTACCAAGCAGCCAGACCAGGAGGTCTTGGACGAGTTCGAGGAAGCCGAAAAGCTTGCCAAGCTCGTTGAGAAGGACGACTCCCTGGACTTCGAGGAAGCAGCAGAAAAGGTTTCCGATAACAAGTAGGAACCTTCCCGCACCTCGCGGAGTCCAATAGGACATGAAGTCCTATTACCTGGCCGCGCTATCATGCATAACCGCTCTCGTTATCGCATGGTATGCGTGGCCTTTTCCGCGTTTTGATGTCTCCACCGTTCCATCCCGCGCGGAATTGCAGGGCTACGACCGCGACGAGTTCGGCGGCTGGCAGCCCAACGGTGCATGCACCACGCGTGAGGCCATCATGGAGAACCAAGCCAGCGAGGCGTTCGCAGACTGCCGGCCGCAATCCGGCACGCTCTATGACCCCTACGCGGGCGAGATGATTTCAGCCACCTCCCCTATTGAGGTTGACCACATCTTCCCACTTTCTGCCGCCTTTGACATGGGTGCCGCACAGTGGGACCAAGACACCAAGATCCGCTTTGCCAACGATCCCCTCAACTTGGTGGCGACCAGCCGGAAGCTCAATCAGGAAAAGTCTGATTCCCTCCCCTCTGAGTGGTTACCGCCCGCTAACCGCTGCGATTACTCGCGGCGCCTCGCAAAAATCGCGCGCAAGTACGAGTTACCGTTGCCCCGCGCGGATGTCCGTGCAATGAGAAGGCAATGTCGGTTCGATTTCTAGCAGTTAAATTGATTAGGGTGAACAAGGCAACTTTTCTTAACTGAAGGGCATCCTCCATGACTACTTTGTTCATCTTCCTGCACGTGGCAGCGGCCATCGTTTTGCTCGGCCCCGTGTGCATTTCCACCTCCATCTACCAGACCCAGCTGCAGGGCGCAGCGCAGGGCGATAAGACGGCCCTCGGCGCCGCCCGCAACTTGCACAACATCACCAATACTTACGGCTACATTTCCGCCCTCGTGCCGGTCCTTGGCCTTGCAGTGTTCCTGTCTGATATTGAAACCTTCAAGAGCCAGGTCAACTTCCACATCGCCATCCTCGTGGCCATCATCGCGTGGTGCCTGCTCTTCTTCCTCATCCTCCCTAAGCAGCGCACGGCGCAGGCAGCCCTAGAATCCGGCGATACCGCCAACCTGGGCTCCATCAAGAAGTCCCTGTCCGCTTTCGGCGGCGTCTTCAACCTCCTGTGGATCATCTGCCTTATCCTGATGTACATCTAGGAAGCCATTTACTCTCCGGGGACAGTGTCATCGCTGTCCCCTTTTTCATGCGTGGACTCCTCTCTGAGCTCTTCTTTTAGTTGCTGCGCATCTGCGTGCGCATTCTCCCGCCGCTTCTGCGTGGCCTGCGCTACCGTCTGCGCCCACCTGCGGTTCTTCGGCGCCAGCGGTCCGCTCGCGGAGTCGTAGACCCACGTAGAGTCATCAAAAAGCCAGACGATGTCCCCGCTTATCGGGTCCTTGATATAAAACGCCCTCCCATCGGTCTTAATATTGTGATGGTGCTGGCATAAGCAGGTGAGGTTTGCTGCCGAGGTCGGCCCACCATCTGCAAAGTCGTGCCGATGGTCCATCTGGGACGCCACCGCCGGCCGCGTACAGCCTGGCCACCGGCACGTGCCATCCAAGCCCTCTACAAACGCCCGGATATCTGGCGGCGTCACATAGTTAGGGCTCTCCGCCTGACCGGCCTTCTCCATATCCCTTGTCGTTGTCGCGCGAGCCTGTAGGTCATCCGCGATCTCCGGGGATACCCAGCCTAAGTTCTGTACAAACGCGGGTGCATCCGGCAGGTCGCAGCGATACATATTCAACACGACCTTGGCCTTAGCCTGTGCTTTTCCAGTCAACAGTTCCACTGCGGCCTCAGCCATCGTGAGGTCCTTGTCCGTAGCGATATCCCGAATATTGCGGTCGATTATCTCCGCGGTTTCTAACCCGACGTCCAGGCAAACCGCAGCCCACTCCCCGCCTGTAGGTTCAACGCTATAGGCTTGCTTGCGGCGCGGATCCCGCGCGGCAATAGAGGGATCGAGGCGCACGATGAGCTCGCGCAGCTTTCGGCGGAGATTGCGGTGCGAGGGCAGCTTTTGATTGGGACGGGTTGGGGTCAAGTAGTTGGTCAGGGCGTCATCGATAGTGAATTTCTTCTCCGCATCAATGGCGCCGAGTTTGGCTAGGGTTTGGTCAATCGTAATGAGTCGGTCTAAATCTAAATGGAAATGCTGTTCTTGCCGAGCGCGCAGCCGCGGCAGCTCTTTTAATCGCTCGAAGGCGAAAATAATATTCCTAATTCGGGACTGACGCGCCCCAGTTAAGTTAGACAGGGATTGGCTAATAATTTCGATATCGTCATCTGAGCCAGGATGAAGCTTCTCCCAGAACTGGTATTCCGCCTTCCTAATCTCCGTAGCTGCACGGGAGGTAGAATTTTCTGGATTGGTATTGGCATAATATGGCGCATTCATGGACTTTCTTTCGAGAGATTTACTAGAACATTCTTTCGCCATACACCATACAAAACCGCCCCGACACGCTACCCCCGTTTATAGTAAAAGCGCAGGTCACAGGGCATGAAAAAAGGGCCTCTAAAAAGAGGCCCTTTGGAGGTTTAATTAGTCGCGGAAGCGACCACCGTGCTTGCGGCCACCGCCGCCGCCATCACGGCGAGGCGGGCGACCGGTATCCTTCTGAATCTTGATGAGCTGGCCAGAAATCCGGGTATCCTTCAGGCGGTCCAGCACAGCCGGGTCCATGTTCTTCGGCAGGTCCACGAGCGTGTGCCCCACCGCAATGGTGATGCGCCCGAAGTCCTTGGCAGACAGGCCACCTTCGTTGGCGATTGCACCGACGATGGCACCCGGGCGGACATTCTGGCGCTTGCCGACGTCCAACCGGTACGTCTCAAAGTCACCATCCGGCCGCTTGGAGCCGCCGCGGTTCTTGCCGCCACCCTTGAAGTCGCGGTCGCGCTTGCGGTCATCGCGATCGCGGCGGTCCTTCTTTGGCTTGGGCAAAGGCTTGTCTTCCAATAGGAAGTTCTTGCCACCCTGGTGCATGACGGCCAAGGCCGCGGCGATGTCATCCATCGCGACGTCATTGTCTTCCGAGTACTTGCGCACCAAGTTGCGGAAGAAATCGGCCTGCTTGTTGTCCATGGACTGGGTAATGGCCTGCGCAAACTTTTCCTTGCGCTTCTCATTGACCTCATCGACGGACGGCAGATCCATCTCTTCGAGACGAGCGTTGGTCACGCGCTCGATGGAGCGCAGCATGCGGCGCTCGCGTGGGGTGACAAACAGGATTGCCTCACCGGAGCGACCGGCACGGCCGGTGCGGCCGATGCGGTGCACGTAGGACTCGGTGTCGTTCGGGATGTCGAAGTTCACCACGTGGGTGATGCGCTCCACGTCGAGACCACGCGCGGCGACGTCGGTAGCGACGAGGATGTCTAGGCGACCATCCTTGAGCTGGTCAACGGTGCGCTCGCGCTGCGCCTGGGCGATGTCGCCGTTAATGGCAGCAGCGCTGTAGCCGCGATCGCGCAGGGCCTCGGCCACCTCTTCGGTTTCGTGCTTGGTGCGGCAGAAGACGATGATGGCGTCATAGGTAATGACCTCGAGGATGCGGGTGAAGGCATCCATCTTTGCGCGGTGCGGAATCAGCAGGAAGCGCTGCTTAATGTTGTCGTTGGTGCGGCGCTCGGACTTAACGGTTACTTCCGCCGGGTTGTGCAGGTACTGCTTGGACAGGCGGCGGATGGCATTAGGCATGGTGGCGGAGAAAAGCGCCACTTGCTTGCGGTCCGGGGTGCTTTCCAGGATGCGCTCGACGTCTTCCTGGAAGCCCATGTTCAGCATCTCATCGGCCTCATCGAGGACGAGGAACTGCAGCTGGGACAGGTCAAGCGAACCCTTTTCCAGGTGGTCGATGACGCGACCCGGGGTACCCACGATGACCTGGGCACCGCGGCGCAGACCAGACAACTGGATGCCGTAGGCCTGACCACCGTAGATGGGAAGAACCTCGATGCCTTTGAGGGTTTCCGCGAAGGATTGGAAGGCGTCTGCAACCTGCAGGGCGAGCTCGCGGGTTGGCGCGAGGACGAGCGCCTGCGGATGGCGCGCTTGCGGGTCAAGCTGGGACAAGACCGGCAGCGCGAAGGCTGCGGTCTTGCCTGTACCGGTCTGTGCAAGGCCCACGACGTCGCGGCCTTCCATCAGGATCGGGATGGTTTCTGCTTGGATGGGGGACGGCGTGGTGAAGCCTACTTTCGCAACGGCTTGCAGAATTTTATCTGGCAGGCCGAGGTGCTCGAACCCCTGGGAGTTGTCGTTGGCCGAGTCCTTGGACTCAGCGCCGGTGCCCTCAGAAGTATTCGCAGCCCTGGTGTCCTGGTTGACACCTTGCGAGTTGTCCTGAGATTCCGACTTATTAAAATCTTCCGGCTCGTTTACGCCGCCGGTGGCGTTATCGGTAATGCTCATTGCTCGTCCAACCCTACGCGATACCGGCGGCAAACTCCATTCCTCGCTATACCCCCGCCACGAACGTGCGGTAGCTCAGCGGCATGCCCGGCCGGTAGGCCAAGTGCACCGCGCTGGGAGCATCGAGCACGTGCAGGTCAGCGGCAGCTCCTTCCACCAGGGTGCCCTTCGCGGGGCGGCCCTGCGGGTCGAGTCCGTTGCCCACATTATGGCGGCGCAGCGCCGTGGCACCGCCGGTGGTGGCGGCGTGGATGGCCTCATCGACGGATAGATGCTGCTGCAGGACAGCCGTGGTCACGCAGTAATTCATCGACGAGGTATAGGAGGTACCTGGGTTGAGGTTGGAGGCGATGGCGAGGGTGGCGCCGGCATCGAGAAGCGCACGGCCAGGCGCTAAGGGCTCGCGCGTGGAGAGATCGCAGGCTGGGAGCATGGTGGCCACGGTCTCGGATGCGGCGAGCTTTTCGATGTCACTATCGCTCAGGTAGTTCACGTGGTCCACCGAGGCGGCGCCGAGATCGACCGCGAGGCTAACACCCGGGCCCTCGCCAAGCTGGTTGCCGTGCACGCGCAGGCCAAGGCCCAACTTTTTACCGGCTTCGAGAACGCGGCGCGACTGCTCTTCATTGAACGCGCCGCGCTCGCAGAAGACGTCGATCCACTGGACATATTCGGCAACGCCGTCCAGCATTGGGCCGACGACCTCATCGAGGTAGTCTTCCGCATCCGCTCCCGGCGGCACGAGGTGGGCACCCAGGAAGGTGACGTCATCGACGTGCTGGGATGCCACGCGCGCGGCTTCCACTTCAGATTCCGTATTGAGGCCATAGCCAGTCTTAGTCTCGAAGGTGGTGGTGCCACCGCGGCGGCCGGCTGCCACGCGCTCGGCGACGAGCTTATCCAAGCGCTCCGCCCCCGCCTCCCGGGTGGCGTCCATGGTCACAGCGATGCCGCCGGCCTCGTAGGAGCCGCCGGACATGCGGGCCTCAAACTCGGCGGAGCGGTCGCCGTCGAAGACCATGTGGGTGTGCGAATCCACCCAACCGGGCAGGACGGCGCGCCCGCCCAGGTCCACCTGGTCATCGGCGGCAGGCGCCTGGGAGGCGGGGCCAATCCAGGCGATGGTGCCGTGGTCGGCGATAAGGGCGGCATCGTTAAGCGTGCCGTGCTCGCTGACCGTGCGGAGTTCAGAAATTCCGGTAAAAAGTGTGCTCATTTAATCCCTTGCCTTAAATTCCATGGGTACGCGAACGCCGCGTTCTTTGGCTACTTCCTCTGCGCGAGAGTACCCGGCATCGACGTGGCGGATAACGCCCATGCCTGGGTCATTGGTCAGCACGGCGCGCAGCTTGGCGGCGGCGAGATCAGTGCCATCGGCAACCGTGACCTGACCGGCGTGGATGGAGCGGCCCATGCCCACTCCGCCGCCGTGGTGAAGGGAGACCCAGGTGGCGCCGGAAGATACGGCAGTCATGGCATTAAGCAGCGGCCAGTCAGCGACGGCGTCGGTGCCATCGAGCATGGCTTCGGTCTCGCGGTACGGGGATGCAACCGAGCCGGAGTCGAGATGGTCGCGGCCGATGACGATGGGGGCCTTGATCTTGCCCTCGCGCACGAGGTCATTGAAGAGCAGGCCGGCCTTGTGGCGCTCGTTGTAGCCGAGCCAGCAGATGCGGGCGGGCAGGCCTTCGAACTCGACGTATTCCTCGGCGGCGTCCAGCCAGTTGTGCAGGTGCTCGTTCTCCGGGAACAGCTCCTTCAGGGCTTGGTCAGTGACCTTGATGTCTTCTGGGTCGCCGGACAGCGCCGCCCAGCGGAACGGCCCCATTCCCTCACAAAATAGCGGGCGGATATAGGCGGGGACGAAGCCGGGGAACTCGAAGGCGCGCTGGTAGCCGGCGTGGCGGGCCTCATCGCGGATGGAGTTACCGTAGTCAAAGACCTCAGCGCCCTCGTCCTGGAATTCCACCATCGCTTGGACCTGTGCGGCCATGGATTCGCGGGCCTTTTTAGTAAAGGTCGTCGGATCCGCCTTGGCCTCAGACTGCCAATCCTCCACCGGGATTTCGGTGGGCAAGTAGGACAGTGGGTCGTGCGCAGAGGTCTGGTCGGTGACGATGTCTACCTTGAATTCCCCGGCGCGCTGGCGGCGCAGCACCTCAGGGAATACCTCGGCGGCATTGCCCACCAAACCAACGGAGAGGGCTTTCTTGTTTTCTTTGGCTTCGAGGACCAAGCGCAGGGCCTCGTCCAAGTCAGTGACTACTTCGTCGAGATAGCGCTTGTGCTGGCGGCGGCGCAGGCGGGATTCTTCCACGTCTACAATGAGCACCGCTCCGCCGTTGAGGGTGACGGCAAGCGGTTGGGCACCGCCCATGCCGCCGCACCCACCGGTCAGGGTCAGGGTGCCGGCTAGGCTGCCCTCGAAGCGCTTCTTGGCCACGGCTGCGAAGGTCTCGTAGGTACCCTGCAAGATGCCCTGGGTGGCGATGTAGATCCAGGAGCCAGCCGTCATCTGGCCGTACATCATCAGGCCCTCGTCCTCGAGCTTGCGGAAGTGCTCCCAGTTGGCCCAGTCGCCCACGAGGTTGGAATTGGCAATGAGCACGCGCGGTGCCCATTCATTGGTCTTCCAGATACCCACCGGCTTACCGGACTGGACAAGGAGGGTTTCATCGCTTTCTAGGTCCTTCAGCGATTCCACAATGGCATCGAAGGCCTCCCAGCTGCGGGCTGCGCGACCGGTGCCGCCGTAGACCACGAGGTCCTCCGGGCGCTCTGCCACCTCTGGATCGAGGTTATTCATCAGCATGCGCAATGGCGCTTCAGTTTGCCAGGATTTTGCGTTGAGTTCGGTGCCGCGGGGTGCGCGGACTTCGCGTGGTTCAGACATGGCTTCCTTTCGCTCGTGCTTATCGACGCCGTGCCCTACCCCAAGGCCGGTTTCCCGGGGCTGTCTCCCGGGGGCTTGGCGAGCGTCACAGATATCAATTTAGTGTGATGCACAACGTATTTAGAGCTTGCACAGTCACCAACTGTCTGGCATTTCAGACTCTGCGGCTACGATGGCATCCATGCGCCACGTATTGCCCGCCCTCGCCGCCGCCTGCCTGCTGGCAGGATGCTCCAACCAGCCAGAGGAAGCTCCAGAAGAACCAGAAAACTATGTGGCCCTCGGGGATTCCTACGCGGCGATGGGCTCGACGACGCTCCCTCTCGATCCGCCCGATTCCTGCGCACGCGCGCAAGATTCCTATCCGGAGCTCGCCGCGCAGGACATCGCCACGAGCTCTTTCCGCAATGTCGCCTGCCAGGGCGCGAGCACGCTCGATGTTTTATCCTCCGCGGGCGAGCACCCCGCCCAGGTGGACGCGCTTGCCCCGGATACGTCCCTTGTCTCCTTGAGCATCGGCGGCAACGATGCCAGCTTTGTGCGCCTGACCCAATGCGCAACGGACGATATATGCCAAGACGAATCGGGCCCGCAGATAGAACTGGAGCTACACGATCTGCCCCAACGCCTGGACAAGGTCTACGGGGAAATCGCCCACCGCTCACCTGAGGCAAAGGTCATTGCCACCGGCTATATCCCCCTCATCAACCCCGGCGAGACTTGCCCCTTCATAGAAAAAATCCCGGCCACAGACCGGGAGTGGCTGGCAGATACCATCCAGCGCATCAATCAAACAGTGCGCGAGGCCGCCGAGCGCAACGGCGCCACCTATGTGCTGCCAGACGATGCCGCGCAACATTCCGCCTGCTCAGATGAGCCATGGGTGGACTTTACGGGGCAGGACACTGACTCCTTCCCCATGCATCCCACCCACGCGGGCCAAGCGGCGATGGCGCAGGCGGTTAGCGCAGCTCGCTCGTAGCGGCCTCGACGGCATCGATCAGCGCGCCAGACTTGACCAAGCGCACGGTCTCCTCGATTTCCGGCGATAGGTAGCGGTCGGTGCCGGGACCAGGAACGGTCTCGCGCAGGGCGGCAATGACCGCGCCGGTGCCGCCAGCGGGCGTTCCTTCGCGCATGTCGATGGCGCGCGCCGCGGTGAGGATCTCCACGGCGAGCACGCGCTGCAGGCCATCAACGGCCTTGCGCAGCTTGCGGGCGGCGGACCAGCCCATGGACACGTGGTCTTCCTGCATGGCAGAAGAAGGAATGGAATCGGCCGAGGCCGGGGTGGCTAGGCGCTTTAATTCGCTGACGATGCCCGCTTGGGCGTATTGGGCGATCATGTGGCCGGAGTCGACACCGGGGTCATCGGCAAGAAAGGCATTCAAGCCGCGGTTGCGGGCCGGATCCAGGAAGCGGTCGGTGCGGCGCTCAGAGATGGACGCCAGATCCGCGGTGACGATGGAGAGGAAATCGAGCGCATAGGCCACCGGGGCGCCGTGGAAATTGCCGTTGGAGACCACGCGGCCGTCCTTGGTCACGACCGGATTATCAACGGCGGCCGCGAGCTCGCGCTTTGCTACCTGCGCGGTGTGCGCCAAGGTATCGCGGAAACCGCCGGCCACCTGCGGCGCGCAACGCACCGAGTAGGCGTCCTGGACCTGGTTCTTCTTGAACTCCTCCAGCGCTGCCGCGAGGATCTCGGAGCCGTCCGCCACCTGGCGGATATTGGCGGCAGAATCAGCCTGGCCCGGGTGCGGGCGCAGCTGCTGGAGGTCATCGGCAAAGACAACGAGCGTGCCAAGCAGGCCTTCTACCGTCATGGCGGTGGCGATATCGGCGGTCTTGGCGGCCGCGCGCAGGTCAGTGATGGCCAGGCAGAGCTGGCCAAGCATGCCATCGGTGCCGTTGATAAGGGCAAGGCCCTCCTTTTCGCGCAGCTCCAGCGGCTCGATGCCGGCGGCAGCAAGGGCCTCGCCGGCGTCCTTGAGCTCGCCGCCCACGCGCACCTCGCCCTCGCCCAGGAGCGCTAGGGCGCAGTGGGCCAGCGGGGCCAAGTCGCCGGAGCAGCCCAGCGAACCGTATTCGCGCACCACCGGCACGATGCCGGCGTTAAGGGCCTTGGCGTAGGTTTCTACCACCACGGGGCGCACGCCGGTACGGCCAGTGCACAGGGTGGATAGGCGCAGCAGCATGAGCGCGCGGATGACTTCTTCTTCCACCTCAGGACCGGTGCCGGCCGCGTGGGAGCGCACCAGGGATAGCTGCAGTTGCGCGCGCATCTCTTCTGGGATGTGGCGGCGGGCAAGCGCGCCGAAACCGGTGGAGATGCCGTAGACCGGCGTGGGATCCTGGGCCAGTTCTTCGACTCGGTCGCGCGTGGAGGCGACCTCGTCCAGGGCCTCGGCGGAGATTTCTACCGTGGCACCATAGCGGGCAACGGCAACGACTTCCTCAATGGTCAGCGCTCCGACGCCGACGGTAACGGTGGATGGGTATGCATTAGGCATGATGACTCCTAGTGTCTTTAGGGCAGCAAAATATAGCTCACGTCACAGCCTAACGCGCTAGCCCGCATGCTACCTCACTTTTCGCGCTGGCGATACATTTTTCCCGCGACTTTCTCCGCGGCCTGGCGCAGCGCCGCGATGAGCGCCTCCACCCTATCGCCCGGCGTGGACACGGGATAGGTCACCGCAATGGCCGCCGCGGGCCGCTCCAGGTGGTCCAGGATGGGCACCGCCACCGAGGCCTGTCCCCGCGAGATTTCTTCCACCTCTTGGTCCCATCCGCGCGCAAGGGCCCGGTCCAGCTGCTTTTTCAGGAGACCAAAATTTTCCCCGCCCGCGGTATCGAAGGCGGCCTTGACCTCCCATTCCGGCAGGTGCGCCAGCATCACCCTGCCCGAGGCCGTCTTATGCGCCTGCAGGCGCACCCCGACCTCCGTAACCAACGAGGTAGCGCCCGGCGCGCGGACTTCCTGCAGGTATAAAATCTCCGAGCCCGCCATGCGCGAAAGATGACCGGATCCGCCTACCAGCCGCGCGCATTCTTCTAGGTCGCGCGTTGCCATGCGCACCAGCGGCTGCTGGGTTACATACGCAGAGGCCATCGAGTACGCGGCCAGCCCCAGGCCGTAGGTCTTGTGCTCCGGCAGGTGGGCAACGAACCCGGCATCGACCATTTCCGCGAGCAGGTGGTACGTGGTCGAGCGCGGCAGGCCGAGCTCGCCTTGGATGCGGGCGGCGGAAATCGGGACATCGATAGTAGATAGCAGCTTGAGGATGTCTAGGGCATGGCGCGCGGCGGGGACTCGGTTAGCACTCACAACGTCCAATTATATTCCGCCATTGACAGACAAATTCACCGCACGCTTCTAGTATCGGCACTATGAATACCGAATCAGCCCCACTTTTTACTCCCGCCCCCGAATGGTCCGGCCGCTCCGATGGCCCCGGCGCCGAGCACGCGCGCTGGCATAGCGTCATCAACCAGACCGAATCCGCGCCCGTAACCCTGCTGGGGTTTGCCTCCGATGAGGGCGTGCTGCGCAATGGCGGCCGCCAGGGTGCCGCCGCCGGCCCCGCCGCTCTGCGCACAGCCCTTGGCTCCCTAGCGGTCCACCACGGCCACGCGCTTGCCGATGCCGGAACCATCACCACCCAAGGCGATGATCTCGACGGCGCACACGAGGCCCTATCTGACAAGGTCGAAGAACTCGTCCGCAGCGCTACCCTGCCGATTATCTTGGGCGGCGGGCACGAAACCGCCTTCGGCTCCCACCGTGGCCTGTTCCGCGCGCGCGGTGCCACCCCGATCATCAACTTGGACGCCCACTTCGATCTCCGCCACGCGGACCACGCCACCTCCGGCACGCCCTTTACCCAGATTTCCCAGCTCACCGATGACTTTGACTACACCGTCTTCGGTATTTCCCGCCCCAATAACACCGCGGTGCTCTTCAACGATGCCGATAAGTTCGGCGTTAACTACACCCTGGATGAGGAGCTGGTGAACCTCACCCCGGCCGAATGCGGCGCGCTCGCCACCCAGGCCACCGCCGCTGCGGACAAGGTCCACCTCTCCATCGACTTGGACGTGCTTCCCGCCTCCACCGCGCCGGGTGTATCCGCCCCGGCTAGCCTCGGCGTTGCCTACGAGCGCATCCGCGCCCTGGCGGTCGCGATCGCGGCGACGGGCAAGCTCGCGCTTGTCGATGTCGTCGAGCTCAACCCCACCTTCGACATAGACAACCGCACCGCCAAGGCAGCGGCGCGGCTTATCGATGACATCGTTAACGCTCACCTCACTGCGGTAAGCGGGCAGTAAGACTCAGAACAGGAGGTGCGCAATCGGGGTCGCAATCACGATGGTGAGAGCAACGCGCTCAAACCAGATGATGACCAGGTGGGATAGCTTCACCGGAATCTTGGTGGCCAAAATGCACGGCACCAGGGCGGAGAAGAAGATGATGGCAGAGACCGCCACGACCCCGATGACGAATTTCAGCACCATGGAATCGCTGCCTGCTACAGCGGTGGCGGGTAGGAACATCTCCGCGATGCCCATCGCCGCGGCCTTGCCGCCGAGTTCCGGCTCCGGCAGCTGCACAATCCAAGCAAAGGGGTAAAACAGGTACCCAATCCATTCAAAGATCGGGGTAAACCGCGCAAGCAGCAAGCCAATAAGGCCCACCGACATAATGGACGGGACGATGGCTGCGGCCATGCGCACGCCGTCGCGCAGGTTATCCCAAATGGCCTGTGGCAGCGACGGCGCGCGCTGCAAAGCCAGCATCGCCTCGCGCCACGCATTCTTAAACCGCGATCCTTCTACCGGCTTTTCCGGGTCTGGCTCTACACCCGCGCAATATTCATCCGGGATCGTCCGCAGCGGCGGGATGCGCACGGTAATGGCCGTAACCAGGAACGTCACCAGCAGCGTGACGGCAAAGTAGGTGCCCCAGATATTCATCAAATCCAGCTGCTTGGCCACGATGACCATAAACGCCGCCGATACCGTGGAAAACCCCGTGGCAATAACGGCAGCTTCCCTGCCGGTATAACCGCCCTTTTGATAGACGCGGTCCGTGACCAAAATGCCCAGCGAATACGAACCCACGAAGGATGCCACCGCATCGATGGCGGATCGACCCGGCGTCTTCCACAGCGGGCGCATGATGGGCTGCATCAGCACCCCAACAAATTCCAGGAGCCCAAATCCAATAAGAAATGCCAGGAAGGTACCGCCGATGGGCACGATAAGCCCCACCGGCGTGGCAATAGAGTTCCACAAGAAGGGAACCAAGTCCTCATCGCCCAATACCCACGGCAGCGCGTCAATGACCATGAGGAAGGAAATGACCGCGCCTGCGATATTGAGGACCGCAAAGACCGCTTGCAGCGCGCTTTGCCTAAACGCCCCAGTACTAAAGCTACGCACCGTTCCATACACGGCGAGCGCAAAAATAAGCCACGGCACCACCGCCGGGATGCTATCGCGCACGATGGTGACCATGTGGTCCAAAAGAATGGAGTTCTTTTCCTTATACGTCACAGGAAAGAAGAACACGAACGCGCCAATGGCGCTATAAACAAAGAGTTTCCACCGTCCCTCAGGCCGCGGGACTTCCCCGTCATGGCTCTGGATGCAGGAATTAACTGAATTAGTAGATGTCACGATAGACCGCCCCTCAAGCTTGCATGATGATCAAGCCCGCGCGACAGCCTGACGCGAACATTGGGAATATGTTAGCTAAATTACATCTTGTTGTCCAGAGAGTACCCCATCACTCCATCGAGCTATTCTTCAGTCCCCTCCCTTCTGTCCGGTCAACTCTTGGTTTTATGGGGGTGATCCGTCATCTTTTTCATGCCACTAAGGTTAAAGTTACTTATGCAACTCCCCACACTGTGAAAGGCGAAGCATGTCTGAAGGCATCCTTAACGAAGAGAGCATTGAGTTTTTCCTCGAAGAATTCGCTAATACCTCAAGACTTGGCCAAGACTTAGATTACAAAAAGAGCAAGATGCTCCGCTTTAGCCCGACGCAGGAAGCAGAGATTGAAGAAGCTTATACAAGGCACAAACGCCAGATTGGCCACGTTGTCGATCGGGGAATGGCGGCCTACAAGCGTGAGAAGCGTGGAGAGAATTGGTATATCCCAAACCTCAATCGTGACATCTATTGGCCACCGCTTCGTGCATCTATTGAGGAAGACTTAGGTCCTGCAATCGAGCAAATCGATCGCTCTTCGACAGCTGTTATGAATGGGCTCCGCCCAACTACTGCCGCGAAAAACCAAAAGTCAAAGGGCCTAGTCCTTGGCTATGTCCAGAGTGGCAAAACGACAAACTTCATGTCAGTTATCGCCAAAGCAGCTGATTCCGGTTATCGCCTCATTATTGTGCTAACTGGTATAACAGAGAATCTCCGCCGCCAAACTCAAAAACGCATCGACGAGCAGCTAATCAGTTTACACAGGAGTCGTTGGACACGATTAACGGACGAAGAATCCGACTTCAGTGGGGACCGCAATTCAGCTCGAATCGAAGATGATAGGGCACGATTCATTGCGGTGGTTAAGAAGAATGGTCCTCGCCTGCGCCGACTAAATCAATGGCTATCCGCGGCAGGAGCAAGGGCTGATAAATGTCCCATATTGATCATCGATGACGAATCCGACCAAGCAAGTATCGATGTCTCTCCACAGACTCGTGCTGAACGATCTGCGATTAACCAACAAATTTCGAATCTGCTCGAATATGAGATGGCCTCATATATTGCCTACTCTGCTACTCCGTTCGCCAATATCCTGATTGACCCTTCCAAAGAAACCGACCTGTATCCCTCTGACTTCATTATCTCTCTTCCAGAGCCAGAAGGTTATTTCGGTTCTCGGTCACTTTTTGGCCGAGAACCCATCGGCAGTGAAAGCCTCGAAGAATTGGATAACGATGGCTATGACATGATCCGGACCATCTCTGACGCTGAAGTCGAAGGGATCCGACTGAACAAGAAGCAAAAGGAAAACCAGTCGATTATCGGAGGACCAGCGCTCACCGAAGCAATCCGATGGTTCATTTTGGCGACCGCTGCGCGATGGTCAAGAGGGCAACAAGATAAACACTCTTCGATGCTCATCCATACCTCGATGCTTCGCAATGATCACGATGATCTCGAAATCCTGGTGAAGGCAGAATTAGACACTTTACGGCAGCAGTTCGCCCAAGGAGAAAGTGAAACCTCTAACTGGCGTACTCAATGGGAAGAAGAAGCAGAACGCGTTCCCGCCGCGGACTTCGGACTACAGCCAGTTTCTTTTGAAGAGTTGGAGGTCCACCTTCAGGAGATTCTTGATACCACCTCTATCGCAGTTGACAACGGAACTTCAGATTCGCGTCTGGATTACGACAACTCAACTCAAACAGTCATCGCAATTGGCGGTAATACCCTGTCCCGCGGACTGACTCTAGAGGGGTTAGTCTCTTCCTATTTTGTTCGCCGCGCGTCAGCTTACGACACCCTCCTACAGATGGGTCGTTGGTTCGGATTCCGTAGCGGGTACCAAGATTTGCCTCGAATCTGGATGCCGGGTGAACTGCGAAACTGGTTCCATGACTTGGCAACCGTGGAAGCCGAGCTGCGCGAAGAACTTGATGTCTATATTCAAGAGGAAACTAGCCCAATGGAAGTACAGGCTAGAATCCGGATGCACCCGGATATGGTGATTACCAGCAAAGCAAAGATGCAAGATGCGGTACAACGCCAAATGAGCTTTTCGGGTAAAAAAGAGCAGACTATCAAGTTCAAAGAAACTGATACAGAGTGGCTACAAAACAATCTTAGCGCCACGAAAGACCTCTTTAAATCAATCCAAAAACGCGGAATTGACCAAGAAACTGGGCTATTTAACTTCCCGGTCTTTCGAGATGTGCCCTATGTCGAAATACTGGATTTCTTAGAAAAATATGAAATCCATGGCGATACACGCCTTGGAAAGGAGGACGCAAAACTTCTCATCGACTACATAAGGCAAGAGTCAGTGGAACGGCGAATCAAAAAATGGAACGTATCCGTCGTCACTCAAGCAAAGCCACAATTTGGCACAATCGATCTCGGATTTGGCGATGTCAACCTGATTTCCCGTTCTCCTTTAGCTAATAGCCCCAAAGGATCGGCGAACATTAAGACCTTGGTCACAACTACCGACCGTGTCAATGACGTGATCAGAAATAGTGATGAAGAGCGTCTGGAATTCCGAAAACAACTGGCGGAGTCTTTCGAGGGTGGACACAAAGAAGCCAAGCTTCGCAAGGCACACGATAGTTACGCCGGAACTGGCGTTGGCCACCTAGCGATCTATCCCATTAGCAAGGATTCAGTCCCTCGGTCGGGGACCACCGAAAATCCTAGGAAGGTACACCGAAAACCGCTAGAGGCTGAAGAAAATATTATCGGCATCGGTATCTTCTTCCCCACTTCAACTGCACATGATTCCAATGTCGACTACATGTCAGCGCCTGAAGCGGACGATGAAATCATGGAGGTTTACAAGCAAGCCGATGAAGAGATTCGCATGCTTAACGAGCTAGATGAGGCCCAAGCTTCAGCCGAGGAAGAGCATGCAAAGCACTAAATTTTACTTCGAGGAACTACAGTCAAAGAAACGAACCAGCAACTCATTACTTGGGGATGGTTTTCTATTTGCTCTGCCAGTAAAAAATAGTAACGGATTTGTACGCCTTTTCTCTGACAATGATGACAGTTTTGGGCTGCTAGTTCCGTTAGGTTCTCAGGACCCGAAATGGATTCAAGCTGATACGCACAGCGAGCACATCAAACTCCTTTGCAAGCCGCTTGAAGGCAAACTTCATGCAGAAGTTCGTCTTTCCTCCTCTGCATTTGTTGAGGTATTTTGTGCCTTTTCTGACTCGCTATTGCAAGAGATTGAACAGAATCCGGAAAACGCTGGACTTGCGGCGAGTGCACAACTAACTAAGTGGAGGGCTCTCTTTACCCGAGAACAGAGCAGATCCCTGTCCCGCTCCGAGGAGATCGGGCTTATCTGTGAGCTTCAGACCATGCTTGAGCTCTTAGACAATGGCCAAGACAACGCCTTCTACCGTTGGACCGGTCCGGATAGTCAGCACCATGACTTTCGATTCGAAGACCGCGGGATTGAGTGCAAAGCAACCGCTGTTGCAAAGGGCTTCCCTGTCTCTATTCACGATGTGCACCAGCTCGATCGGGAGCCAGACATTAAACTGCTGCTCCGGGCAAATAAATATGAGAGCAGTCCAAATGGCAACATCACAGTACGAGGCATAGTAAACCGGCTACTCCAACGTAAGGAAGTTCCTGCTGACGAGTTTCTTCATAAATTAAAGGCAGTTGGTTATTCACTGCCCAGATGGGAAGAGCCTACTGATGAATCTGCATATCATCTTGTAGATTCTCAAACTTTTGAAGTCGTTGATTCCTTCCCCATGATCCCCTCAGTAGGACTCTCCGAACGAATTAGCAACGTCCAATACACCATAGAGCTTGCTGAGCCTGAGCAATTGCCAGGCCATAGAGAGGATGGATCCCTTAACTATGAGTAAAGCCGCCTTTCATCATGAAGAGTTCTTCCAGGACTCTGGGAACATGCATGGCAATTCAGCCACGAATGCTTTGGGGCGCCCCAGCTTAGAAAGCTGGGATCTTTTTACCCGGGAAACTTTGCAAAACAGCTGGGATGCACGAGATACCAGCAGTCACGACGATGGCGTTAGCTATTCGATTCGTTATCACGAGTTAACGGGGTACAGAGCGGACGAATTGCGCAATTTCTTTGATGAAGGAACCCGTGGACTAAATAACCTCGACGAATATCTGCATGGCGAGGACGCCGACACACTTCCGATACTAGTCGTCTCTGATTCAGGAACTGCTGGCCTACGAGGCCCGACTTCTGCGGCTATGAAGTACGAAAAAGAAGATGATTTCGTGGCTCTAGTTCGTAACATCGGCCGAAATTCCTCGAAAAGCTAAAAGGTGGCACCTATGGGTTCGGCAAAGGCGTTTATTTTAGTGTAAGTACGACTAGGACTGCACTGGTATATACCCGAACAACTGATGAGCACGGGCAAGAGGTGAGCCGCTTCATCGCTATGGCGAATAGTGACGGCTATACCGCCTCGGATCTTAATTACACCGGACGGCATTGGTGGGGCGTTCGCGCTGAAGGAGTAAGGGGTAGTGTTTTTGCCAACCCCTTTACAGGCGCACAAGCCGATTCTCTTGCACGTCATTTCCTCATGGATCAAGACTTCAGCGATGAACGACCACACGGTACTGCGATCGCCGTACTCGGTCCTGACTTCGACGCCGGCGAAGGTGAAGGAGTGCTCGAAACCATCGCAGATGCACTGACCAAGTGGGCATGGCCCCATATGATTGCCAAAATCGAAAACATGGATCCGATCGACTTCACCGTCGCGTATAAGAATCGAGAAATTCCTGTTCCTGACCCTCAGCGTGACCCAGTTTTGCGTCGATTCGTAAATGCTTATCAGGTGGCAGTTTCCAAGCCCGAACCACCAACCAAAGCCGATCACCAGAACTCTTTCAGTGCTGTGGGCCTAAGCCATTGGAAAGACATTACTTCAAAGAAACCCATCGAGTATTTAGGGCGTCTAGTTACTACTAGATTCGACTCAGACGGAATTAGCCACCGCTCTGTCTTCGGTCGTAATGAAGAAACGCTTCATCAACACATCGCCCTGATTCGTAGCCCTCGCATGGTTGTTAACTATTGGAAAGGGCCTTATCCAGGAGATGACTCATTTTACAATGGCGTCTTCATTGCCTCTTCCAAATTGGATGCCCTATTTGCTAGCAGTGAACCGCCTGCTCACGATGAGTGGAACCCATCAACGGTGGATCTGAAGGATGAACGCTTCTATATGGAGGGCTCAAACCGCCCTAGGAGGTCAAACCCAGTCAACATTGCTCTCACCCAAATAAAATCCTCTCTTCAAAGAGACAACAAAACTGGATCTCAAGATGAGCTCACACAATCCAGCTCTGCTGTGAGCGGACTATCTTCGGCTCTAGGGGAACTGATTTCTACTGCTCCTGGCACCAGCAAAAGGGTAAAAAAGATTACAACTTCCAAAAGGCCACAGCAAGCTATTCGGAAGACTAAAAAGGCGAAGACCTCAGTCTCGCTCGATAATCTAGTCTCTACAAGCGCTGGAACCGTCGCCATATTTGATGTCAGTTACTCTAAAGCTAATTCTTCGTCCGCCTCAAGCGCGTCGCTTTCAGTTGAAGCCAGCGTGCTAGTTGACGGCAAACGAGTAAAAGACGAAGAAGATGGTGTTGAAATGCCAACCCACTTGGGATGGCTCAACACTTTTAGTACTGAACATGATTGGGAAAAGCTTGTTGCCAATCCACCTGAACATCATGCTCTTGAAAAACAGATGCGTGGCAGCTCTTGGAATGGAAAGTATGCTGTCCTTCAACCAAAAGATTCAGCTATTAGCGTAGAAATCAACGTAGAAGACGAACCGGAGGATAACGCCTAATGGCAAGTACAAGCCTTGGGTTCAATATCCCATCTGAGGAAACTATTGCGTTATTCGACTTTGATGTCTTGATTGATGGGTACTCTCTCCAGACTGCTGAGTCGAGCAGGCAAGTAGAGTGGACCCCTTCTGCTTCTGTCGAGATCCAGGCTGAAGTAGACATCTCTTTAAAAGAGGCACTATCCACTGCTTCCCTAATAAATGACAAACAGGAAGTTGTAGGCATACTAGGCCTAGTTCTTACTTGGAAGTCCACTCGTACGAATCTCCATGGGGCCACGGCACCTATTGAAGTCGTGGATGGTCTAAACCGAATCAGCACCGTTCTTGATGGCTCAGTTCTAGGGGGAGACCTTCAAGTTTCAACGCAAGTTATTTTACTTGCCAACTTGGATCCAGATAGCACTCCCCTAGCCGCTCACAAATTGGGATCACGGCTTTGGTCATCAAGCTATTCAGTGGCGTTAGAGGGTACCGGTTCCCAGTTCCCAGTAAGTTTCCTGGATTTCAAGAATTTTCATGGCCTTCCTGATAAAGCATTGTGGAAAATTGAGGTCCAAGGCGACTTGGAAGCACATGCTTCTTCAGCCGTCCGTCTGAAACTAAATTCTTCGCATCCTAGGATTCAAAAATATCTGGCTGACGTAAATTCTTCGACGAATGAGGACTTGGCTTTCCAGCTGCGCGTTGCTTCTGTAACTCAAATGCTCGCATTCGCTTATCTACAAGATATACCGCAACTACAGCAGTATGCAGTGGAAGATGAGTCCACCTTGGCCGCCATCCTCCAGACCACCCACGATACTTATTTCCCGAATATCACCTTAGAAGAAAATTCTGAGAAGTTTAAGGAATCACCTGGTTGGTTAGAAGCTGAACTACAGAGTGCTATGTATAAGAAGAAAGACTAAACGTTCTAATGAATGAATTTAGGTCACTACCACGTCTAGACCGAGACGACGCCGTCGCCGTTTCTTCAGCGATGATCAAGACTTCAATAGAGCGTTGTTCAGAGCTCGTTGATATTTTTCACCCAAAACAGTATCCTCCGCCATTGGGCGGATTAATGGTTCCTCCTAAAGAGATAGAGGAGTTGCGAGAAAATTTACTCAAGCTAGCAAATGAGTATGGATTTCCAAAAAGAAGTAAATTAAAAAATGTTTCCTTCTCTGAGTTCGATGCGAGGCTAGGAAATACACTTTTCCATACGCTCAGGATCTCCCCAGCCGAAGCCGGCACCGAGGAAGTATGGAACTTTTTATCACTAGCTGTATTTCCTGACCTCAGCAAGTGGAGGTACCAAAACCCCAACCGAAAAGAAGACTATGAGCGGTGGGTTGGTAAGCCCCGCAATACCTTTCGAAAAGCTTGGTGGAGAGCCTACTGCTTCGGTTCCGATCTTAACTTGACTCTAGGTGAAGACGAAGGCGTTGCAATTATGGAGCGTCCAACCTTTGGAATGAATCCAATCATCGCTAAAGCTATCGCGTCAGTTCACTATGAGCACAGCTCTAAAATAGACTCTTCCAAAAGTGATGTCCTCCGAAGGGTAATGGTTCAGTTAGGAAAGCTCAGCAGCATTATGCATTTTGATGTGCTTTCCCCAGAGCAAACGACTACCCTGGTGCGAGAGGTATATGACGATACGCTCGACTCATTGCTCTCAACTGAATAGTTTTCGAGGAGTTTATTTCTTCAATGTCCAAAAGGTTATCTGTCGCCCCTTCCGCACGGCGATTGACCACTTCGCTTCGCGATATCGGCTATAGCTTTGAATCAGCGGTAGCCGATATCGTTGACAACTCGATCGCTGCTGGTGCGACAACTATTGACATTCAGATAGCCTTCCAAGGTCGAGATTCATATGTCATCATCGTTGATAACGGCAATGGCATGGACACGGATCGGATTAACGAAGCGATGCGATTCGGTAGCCGTAGATCTTACAAGGAACAAGAGTTAGGCCGGTATGGTCTAGGTCTAAAGACCGCTTCGCTTTCTCAATGTCGCCGTTTGGAAGTTATTAGCAAGAGTCGGAATGTCCCTCTTGAAGCTCGTACCTTAGATCTGGATTTCATTCAGAACATCGATTCTTGGGTCACGCTAGACCACAGTGATGAAAAAGAAGTCCAGGAATTATTTGATCAAACCGGTGGATGTGCTGGAACCATCGTCGTGTGGAAAAAACTTGATCGGCTGCTACCGGCAAAGTCTCCTGATAGTGGTTGGGCAAGGCGGCGTATTGAAGGCTTAGGCCCCAAATTGAGTGGATATCTATCCATGGTGTTCCACCGATTTCTCAGCGGCGAAGCTTATACCAAGGTCTCTATTTGCGTAAATGGTGAAGAACTAGAGCCATGGGACCCGTTCGCCCGAAACGAACCTAAAACACAGATGCTTGACGTCGATGAATTCGAAGTTGAGCACGGAGATGCATCGGGAACCGTAACTCTGAAGAGATATCTTCTCCCCCAAAGAGACGAGTTTAGTTCCCGCCCTGCTTTCGATAAAGCATCTGGGATTGACAAATGGAATAAGCAACAAGGCCTGTATATTTACCGGGCAGATAGGCTGGTTCAATGGGGCGGTTGGTCAAAAATACGGACCATTGACGAGCATACGAAACTCGCTAGAGCTTCTCTTGACTTCAATACCCGCCTTGATGATGCGTTTAATATCAACGTAGCAAAAATGCGTGTTAGTTTACCCAGTCAGTTGCGGAAGATGATTTCTCGGCCTGTAAACGAACTGTGCATTGCAGCTGATGCTGCATATAGGCGAGCAAACGCCAAGAAATCTTCGACAAAAGATACCCCAGACGATGTTCCCTCAAGTTTTTGGGGAAGCGATTCGGGTGAGGCTATTGGTCTTGCTTTAAGAACTGCAGCGGCTAGGACTGGGAACTTCGATGCGCTAGAAGCGATCTCAACTCTTCTCAAGGAAGAAATGCCAGATTTAGCTCGTCATTTGGGGTTTGATTAAAACAATGCCGCCGGTGCGGAGGCTTCTTCCGCACTAGCAAAATGACACCACTGCTGTAGTGGACAAAGACTGCAGCGCGGTCCTTCGCTCAAACAAACAGTTCGACTGAGCTCAAATAATGCTAGATGCGCTTTCTGTGCGTTTTCATTTAAGCCCAGAATCCGAGCAATACTGATTCGACCATCGGACTGCTTGTTTCTCGATTCGGTATCTTCTCCCTGAAAGCGAGAAGTAACTCGTAACACGCCCTTCGCAACGATTACTGGCTCTTCGCTTCGGTCTGCAATACGAATCTCAGGTGCGGAAAGCTCAAGAACGCGACGAAGACCAGTATTGATCGTTGGGAACAAATCAGCATCCAAATTCGGACGCCAAAAAGCTTCAGGATTCTGATTAATCTCTTCGACAGTCTTCAAAAACTTTTCGCGACGCTTCGCAAAACGGTCCCCTTGGAAGACTCCCAAGACTGTATTAACAGTTCCATCAGGAACATTAGACTCTGGCGTGGGACCTTCGAGAGCGTTTATTAGCGGCCACAGCATTCGGGTCTGCTCCAGCGTTGTTCGCTCCATAAAAATTTCGCACACCAAAATTTGCCAGCGATCCCCGTCTCGTAGCCAAGGACTGGTTAAATCACCGCTAGCGCGATCGATATACCAACCCGCCAGGGCCGCAGAAGTTGTCCTAGAATCGAATCTCTTCTTTTCCTGTAGCTCCAAAGCTGAAAGCACACTTTGGCCGATATTCTCGCCAAGTCTAACTGGAACAGCATTGCCAATCTGTTTAAAAGCCGCACTGGGTGGGCCGCTAAAACGAAAATCATCGGGAAATGTTTGAAGTCGTGCAGCTTCGCGGATCGTCAAAGTACGAGCCTGGCGTGGATGGATGAAACCATAGCCATCCTTAGCGATGTGCGCAGTGATAGTACGGGACAGATCGTTTTCATCGAGCCGTTTGTACTTATCATTAAAGATATCGCTTCGATACCTGCGTAAGTGCTCCGGCAAATCGGAGTACTTTGTATCGGAAGTCATCATCTCGAAAGCGACACGGTCGTCTTCTCTCACAGGCCGAGTGATGTGATCATAAAGTCGATCTGATTGTTCTGTAGGCACTCCTTTACGGATGTACTTTTGAAATTCAGTCCGCGGGCCATCATAAGCTTGCCATCCATCAGCACCACCCTCTGGGCGCCATCCACCATCGACCTCAGGCATGTCACCAATTGCATTCCAGACCGTGACTTTTTTGCTCACTTCCTCAGGCCAAATGAACTGGATTCCATCTCTGAGGCCAACCAAGATATACCTCTGCCGGAATTGAGGTACGCCATAGCGCCAAGTATCGATGACGCGGCTTTCTACCGAATAACCGATGCTCTCTAGTTCCTCGATCATGCTTCGCATGATGAACATTTCATCGTCTAACGCCATGTCTGGGACGTTTTCCAAAATGACTGCACGCGGACGGGCAAGCTGCGCAACTTCTAAGTATGCGCGCCAAAGGTCGCGCCGTTGGTCGTGCGGATCTCTGAGACCTTGCTCTACCAAATACCGGATACCATTCCGTCCCGCTTTAGAGAAAGGCTGACATGGTGGGCCACCAGCAAGAACATCGATGTCGCAGTTTTTCATCAAGTTTGCAACTTTTTCCACATTCTCAGGAGTCGAGAGGTCCCAAGCCGCAGAAATCCCGGGAAATCGCGCAGCATGAGTCTGAACGGCATAGTCGTAATGATCTACGCCTAATACGATTTCGATGCCTGCGTTGGTAAGCCCTTGGCTCAGTCCCCCTGCCCCAGCGAAAAGATCAACCCCGAGAACAGCACCCTGCGATTTCCGCTTTTCAGCGTACTCAATGAGTTCCTCAACCGAGTCACAATGGTCCGCATGGAGAGGCAATTTAACATAAGGGCCTCGTATTTGCTTTACAGCGAACTCATCAACAGGTTTCACGTTGAATAATGTAACTAGGTTGTCTTCTTTTCACTAATTAATCGTTTCCTATACCTGCTGAAACCCGTACGACCAGGGCAAAAGGCTTTTGCGGTTACCCCCGTGCATCTTAGCTCTCAGAATTCAATCAGCGCATTTAGTCGCTAAGGCAATTTCTGCCAGCAGCAAGGTCACCCCAGGCTAGAAGACATGCGCGAGTGAGTAGTAACCAATCCGAAACCGCCCTATTCCTATGGCTAAGAACCATGCCAAAGGCGCTGTACGCTGCTGGTCGGACCGTCGCTTAGCACGCGTGATTGAATAATTGGGCTGCACTTCACCCGTCAATAGTGATACATTTCCTTTAAGTGATTCGGACCACAGCCACCTAAGGAAGTGTCATGAGCCAATCAAATAACCACAACGGCGCAACATCCGCCGAAGGCCAACAGACACACAACTCTGAGCCACAAGCCAAAGTAAAGTGGACCCTCGTAGGTCCGGGTTTGGTCGCCGCAGCCACCGGCGTCGGTGCCGCTGACCTAGTGGCAACCATGATTGCCGGCCAGCGCTACGGTTACGCACTGTTGTGGGCCGTCATCGTCGGTACGATTATGAAAATCGTGCTGGTGGAAGGCGTCGGCCGCTATAGCTTGGCCACTGGAAACACCATGTTCCACGGCTGGCGGGAGCTAGGACGCTGGACCTCGTGGTACTTCGCGCCCTACATCGTCATCTGGGGATTGGTATATGGCGCAGCGGCCATGTCCGGCACCGGCTTGGCATTAAGCGCGCTCTTCCCCGGTACTAGCTTGACCATGTGGGCCATCCTAACCGGCGTATTGTGCTTTGCGCTTACGTGGTTGGGTCAATACCAGCTCTTTGAAAAACTTGCCGCCATCTTGGTTGGCATCATGTTCGTCACCGTGGTGGGCATCGCCGCAATTACAGCGCCTAATTTGCCAGAGATTCTGCGCGGACTCGTCCCCACCATCCCGGATGGTTCTTTCGTCTACGTGCTCTCCATCGCCGGCGGTGTCGGTGGCACCATTACCCTTGCTGCCTACGGTTACTGGCTGCGTGAGAAGAAATGGTTCACGCCCAAGTGGATGAAGGTCATGCGCATGGATAACTCGGTGGCTTATGCCGTCACCGGTATCTTCGTCCTGGCTACGCTGGTCCTTGGTGCCGAGCTTTTGTACAGCGCTAATGTCGCTGTCTCCGATAATGACCAGGGCTTGGTGGACATGGCGGACGTGCTGGAGGCTCGCTACGGAACCTTTATTTCTAAGTGGTTCATCGTCGGCTTCTTCTCTGCCGCATTCTCTTCCTGCTTGGGCGTGTGGAACGGTGTGTCCCTCATGTTCGCGGACTACGTTGGCCACCTGAAGAACCTCCCACAAGGCCACCCCAGCACCAGCACGGGCGGTAAGTACTACCGCGCTTACCTCATCTGGTTGACCTTCCCGCCAATGCTGCTCCTGCTGCTGGGCAAGCCCACCGGGTTGATCATTGGCTACGGCGTCTTGGGCGCATTTTTCATGCCCTTCCTGGGACTTACGCTCTTGGTACTGCTTAATACCAAGCACACCCCGAAGGAATGGCGCAATGGCTGGTTCATCAACACCCTGATGGGCATCATTTCCGCGGCCTTTGTCTACCTGTGCGTGTCTCAGGTCGCAGGGCTCTTCTAGCCTTGTTGCTCGTAGTCTTCAAGGTACGCGCCGATTACCCTTAAACTCTCGACCTAGTGAAGCGGGATGCGCCGACACAGAGCATTTTCCGTTAACTATTTTTCGGCATGCGCTTTACTTCCACCGTGGACTCCTCGCGGGGTTCGCGGCCGAAGAGCCAGGCGATGATGCCGAAAATGGCAATGGCACCGCAGACGGTGAAGGCTGTGGGGAAGCCATAGACATCGGCAAGCAGCCCAATGAGCATGGGGCCCACGATCTGGCCGAAGTCTCCTGCCATCTGGAAGGCGGACAATACCTTGCCGCCGGAGCGCTCGTTGCCCACGATGTCTGCCACCGCGGCGGTCTGGGAAGGATTGATTAGGCCCGATGCTGCACCCGCAAGGGCGGATACGAGCAATAGGAACCACACACTGGTGGCCAGTCCCATGAGCACCATGAAGATGGCGGAGCCGACCAAGCCAATCAAGATAAGCGGCTTGCGGCCATGGAGATCGGACCACCGGCCGGAGAACTGGAGAATAATCGCATTGCCTGCGGCGAAGGCCGCGAGAGCCAAGCCCGAGGCTGCGGCGCCATTATGGAAAATCGCGGCGGCGAAAAGCGGCAGGACGGACACGCGCACGCCCATATTGATCCACCCGTGGGCGAAGTTGGAGGTCAGCACCGCGCGGAAGGCAGTATCGCTCCAAGCTTCCTGCAGGCGCATGGGCGGCAGTTCCGAGGTGGTGGTTTGGGAGTGGTTGACCCGCGGCATCTGCCACCAGACAACGAAAGCAGCGAGCATCACGCCGATGCCGTAGATGAAAAATGGCCAGCGGAAGCCCAGGAAGGACAGGCTGGCGCCGAGGACAGGGCCAGCGACATTGCCCAGTAGGAATGCCGTGGCGTAGGTGGCAGAGCACTTACCGCGAATCGACGGTGGAGACAGGCGCACGATAAGGCCCATCGCGGAGACGGTAAACATGGTCGAGCCCAGCCCCGCCAATGCGCGCAACACCACAATGTGCCAATACTCTTGGGCAATGGCAACCAAACCCGTGGTCACGGCCACGGTCATCAGGCCCACCAGGTAGACGCGGCGCGAGCCGACGCGGTCCACCAACGAACCAGACACGGGCGCGAAGATCAGCCGGGAGGCGGCGAAGATGGAGACCACCAGGCCGGCGGCGGCCATCGAAACATCGAAGCTGACCACGAACTGCGGCAAAAGCGGTGCGATAAGGCCATAACCTAAGGCGATAATGAACGCCGCCGTTACCATTACCCAGATTTCCCGCGGCACCTTGGGCTTTTCGTAGGGCGCCGGTTCGGCATTAGCACTCTTCATAGCACGTGCAACCTTATGCCTTTGAAGGTCTGAAAGCTATTTAAGCTACTTTTCGAACATGTGTTTGTATTGTTCGAACTCGTGTCGGCCCTGCGGTTTAGAGTGAGCGCCATGCACAACGTAGATAAGAACTTTTCGCACACAGTACCCAGCCAACCCAGCGCCACGGCGACGGAAATCGCCGCCAACTTGGCCTATCACCACTATGAGACGGTCAGCTCAATTTCCGCCATCATGCACCACCCGCGGTCCTTGGCTCGTCCCACCCCGACGTGGCGCCCGCCCATCAAGCAGTTGCCAGCCACGCCAGGCGGCGCGGACTACAGCATGAGCATTACCCGCCACCGCGTGGGAGCACGAGTGAAGGCACGGATCCGCGGGTTCGGCGAAAGCCGCATCCCCGCCTACCTCATCACCATTCGGATCACCGATAACTTTGGGCAGATAGTCGATCCCGCCACGGCGGAAGGATGGGTGCGCACGCTTGTCCCCGCCGAGTTAGCTGGCGCCGTCCACGAGATCTCTCGCGGACCCAATGCCACCTACGTGTGGCTGGTGGATAGCGCCTTTAAGCCCGTACGCTCGCCGGAATCCCTTTTCGCGGGATTCCAGCAAGCGGCTTAGGGGCTTAGTTGTTGTCGCCCTCGTCGTCAGCGTCAGCGTCGTCGTCTTCGGTGAAGGTGTCGAAGAACTCAAGGTCCTCGTCATCGTCATCATCGGTATCTTCGCCGAAGATGTCGTAGACGTCTGGTTCCTCAAAGTCGTCCTCATCAAAGTTGACGAGCTGGGCCTCCCAATCAAGGGCCTGTTCCGAGACCAATCCGAGCACGTCAAAGAGGCGGTCGAAATCGGTGTAGGTGCCCAGTTCCAGGGCCTCAGCGGGGACTTCCACGATGGGGATGTCATCAGAATCGGTGTTGCCAAAGAGGGCAAGGCGCTCGTTCTCATCGAGGTCCTCGCCTTCCTCGTCCACCTGCCACAGCTCCGTGACGGCCTCATCCTCGAGCTCTTCCATGTCTTCTTCATCGAAGTCGAAGGCCAAGAAGCGCACGATGGCAGAGGGCACACCGTCGATGGTTTCTACCAATACGCGCAGCTCTGAATCGTTGCCTACTTCCGCGACCACCAGGTGCGGGTTGAGTTCATCCTGGTCAAACTCCAATTCCGCGATGCGCTCATCGGTGCCTTCCAAGAGGTCCCGCAAGACGGTGACAACCTGGTCGGTGGCGATGTGGCGGGAAACAGCTTCTACGGCGTCGTCGACGGAAAAGGCGACGGAGACCAGGACGGCCTCGAATTCTTCATCGTCTTCATCCACATCCGCGGCAGCGATGTACACGTTGGCCGCCGGCAAGAGAGGATCGATTTCAACAAACTGGATTTCCAAATCAGAGGTGATTGGAACGAACATGACGTCTTCGTTGACGCGGGACTCGATGCCCTCGGCGTCCAATGCGGAAGCGATATCTTCGAAAAAGCTCATGGTGGTGAAAAATCCATCCTTCGGAAGCAGAGGTCCCCGCGGTAGGCAAGACGCCGGCCGCGGTCACTCTGGAGTCTACCGCTAATCCCTCCTGTGTGGTTGGAAACCAAGGGAGCGCACGAGCTCTGGGCGCCCACTTCCCCACTCCACCATGTGGTAATCCTCCCACGCCTTGCGGCGACCGTCATTGGGGGCGTGCACGATATAGGCCTGTTCATCAAAGATCATGGTCGCGCGATCGCCGCCGTCATAGCGCGGCCACTGCAGCTTCGGGCTGCCGCCATGGATGAACGCGGCCCAGTGATCTTGCATGGTGGAAGTCAATTCCTCCATCTCAGCGCGCGAGCCCCAGCCGGTTAACAGGGAGGCGCGCGAGGATTGGGGATCGCCAAAGACATTGCCCAACTCCATCGAGTGCATGGCACCTAAGCCCAGCCACTTCAAGACGGCAGAGGCGAAGTCGAAGCGGTACATCCAGGTATCGGCCACTTCAGAGTGGGCGCTGGCGATGCGGGTGGAGGGTGCCCAGAAGAGGGCATCGGCAAGCAAGTGCGCAAAATCCTCCCTGCGGACCGCACCGCGGTAGGCGGCGACGACCTCGGGGGCGTGGTGGGGATCGTAGGAGGCCAATAGCCGCAGGGCGGCGCGCTCTCGGGCGCTTTGGCGCTGAAAGAGGAATTTGCCAAAGCTGGCTTCGTCCGAATTCGTGCCTATCAGCAGCGGGATTTTGTGCTGGTGGCCCTGCTCAAAGGCGGTGATGGGGTGCTCGGGCAGAAGCTCGCCGTCCACCGTGGGCGCGTAGCAGGAGTTTAAGTGCAGTAGCTCGCCGGCGCGCCACATCATGGATTGGCCGGAGCGCACCACATCCGCGCAGTCTTCCTGGCGCAGGTCATCTACGCTAACCCGGCGCGGCAGGCCCACCCGGCGCGCAAGTTCGCGGGCCCACAAGGTGGATTGGGCGCGGGAGTGCACCAGCGCGATGGGTGGGGATTGGGCAATGGCGCGGTGGAAGAGCCCCTCGGCCGTCGGGCTGGTCATGAGCGCCAGCACCGCGGCACCGCCGGCGGATTCGCCCATGAGGGTGACCGAGTCTGGGTCGCCGCCAAAGGCAGCGATATTGTCGCGGACCCAGTTAAGGGCCAGAATCTGATCCGCCACGGCGGGGTTGGCGCTGCACTCGCCGCCGAGGCTGCGCAGATCGAGATATCCCAGGGCGTTGAGGCGGAAGTTGATGGATACGTAGACCACGTTCATGCGGGTGGCGAGCTCAAACCCGCGCAGCATGAGCATGTGGGACGAGCCCATGATGAAGCTGCCGCCGTGCAGATACACCACGACGGGCAGCTTTTCCTCTGTGCGGGGGCGCACGATGTCGAGGTACAGGCAATCCTCGGAGCCGACGATGCGGTCGGTCCAGGAGTATGTGGGCTGTGGGGCGATCGGCCCGAATTGGCTGCAATCGCGCACGCCGTTCCAGCGAGGTGCCGGGCGCGGGGCGCGGAAGCGGTTCTCGCCGGCCGTGGAGGCGCCGAAGGGAATGCCGCGCCACGTGCGCACTGGCCCGGCGCTAATGGGGCGATCTACTCGCAGGTCTTCTTCGATGACCCCGCGTACCCAGCCGGAGGTCGTGCGCACGGTGAGTTCATCCGCGTAGGCATTTTGTGCCTGTTCGTGGGCCTTACGGGCGCGCTCGTGTGCGCGCATGGCCCGCAAGCGCGCGGCAGCGGTGGACTCTTCGGAATAAAAGTCCCCAGTGTCACGTTGATTTTCCTGCGGGTAAGGCATACTCCCTACCTTAGGTAGGTTGCACGCCGGTGGCGATCCGAATCGCACATGCGCGCCCACCTTATTTCAAGGTCAGGGCTATGCTAGGTAAAAATTCAATTAATACCATTGCCCCAACGAACTTAAGGATTGGTGTGGGAAAAGGCATGTCCATATTTAAAAAGTCCACCCCGGATAAAGCAGCTAGCGACACGTATGACATCGATCCGGAGCACAGCGGGCGGTTTACTAGGGCGCTGCTGAGCTCCCTGGACCGCGCGGTATCCGTGCAATCTGGTGTTATTTCCAAATACGTCAAGAACCTAAAGAAGCACCACCCGGATGCCACTGACCAGGAGTTGCAGGGCTTTATTAACAAGCACTTCATCAATATCACTACTGGCACGGGCGCGGCCGCCGGTGCCTCCGCATCCGTGCCCGGCATCGGGCTCTTTACGGGTGCGGCCACCATCGGTGCGGAATCCGTGGTCTTTCTTGAAGCCGCCGCGTGGTACATCCTGGCGTCAGCGTACTTGCGCGGCGATGACATCTCCTCGCCCGAGCGCCGCCGCGCCCTAGTGCTGGTGGTATTGACGGGCTCGAAGGGCTCTGCGGTGGTCGATACCTTTGTCGGTGACCTCGGCACGGTCACGGGGGCGCGTTCCGTGGCCTCCCTCTCCCGCTTTTCCGGGCCCACGCTATCTGGCATCAATGGCCGGTTGACCAAGGTATTTACCAAGCAGATCACCAAGCGCATGAAGTGGGCCTGGGTGGGCAAACTCATGCCCATGGGTATCGGGGCGGTCATTGGCACGAAGGCCAATCGCAAGCTGGCCAATCAGGTCATCGAACACGCCCGCCAGCAGCTCTCCCCTCTTTCCCACACAAAGGCGGGGATTCGATGATCGTTTAGAGCGAATTCGCTACCCCTAACATAGTGAAGGTGAGGGATTGGCCCGTATCATATAGGCAGACACTTTGGCGGGTGAGATATGCGCTCGTGCAAAGTCCGAACTAAAGTCGAATAAACGACCATTTTAAAGCAGAGAAATGAGGCGAATACCTGCCGTGAGCACATCGAGCATCTTCGGCCCGAATGCGTGGCTGATAGACGAGCAATTCCAGCAGTACTCCAAGGATCCTAGCTCCGTAGACAAGGAGTGGCGCGACTATTTCGAAGCAAACGGCGCGCCCAAGGCGCAGCCAGAAGCTGAGGCTCCTTCTCAAGCATCTAAGCCACAGCCACAGAAGGCGCAGGCAGAGTCTAAGTCCTCGGCCAAGAAGACCGAAGGCACTACCACCGCCCGCAAGCAAGAGGCGCGCGATACCAACGTGAAAGAGTCTGTATCTAAGGCCAAGGAAAAGTCCGCGAAGGCTAAGCATTCTGCGGGCAAGAATGCGCAGTCTCCGCTGGATAACCTAGAAGATTATAAGGGCGGCGACGAGCGCCAGCTCAAGGGCATGTTCAAGGCGATTGCTAAGAACATGGAAGAATCCCTCGAGATTCCTACCGCTACCACCGTGCGCGATATGCCGGTCAAGCTCATGTGGGAAAACCGTTCCATGATCAATGACCACCTGAAGCGCACCCGCGGTGGCAAGATCTCCTTTACCCACATTATTGGCTACGCCATGGTCAAGGCCGTGCAGCTGCACCCTGGAATGAACGTGCGCTACGAGGAAAAGGACGGCAAGCCCTTCGTCGTCCAGCCCGAGCACATCAACTTGGGCCTGGCAATCGACCTCCCGCAGAAGGATGGCTCCCGCGCCCTCGTGGTCGCCGCCATCAAGGAGTGCGAGACCAAGTCCTTCGCCGAGTTCATTGAGGCTTACGAGGACATCGTTACCCGTTCCCGTAAGAACAAGCTCACCATGGATGACTTCTCTGGGGTCACCATTAACCTGACCAACCCGGGCGGCATCGGCACCCGCCACTCCATTGCCCGCCTGACCAAGGGCGCAGGCTCCATTATCGGCGTTGGTTCCATGGATTACCCGGCAGAGTTCGCCGGCGCCTCCGCTGACCGCCTGGCTGACCTCGGCGTCGGCCGCTTGGTCACCCTGACCTCCACCTATGACCACCGCGTCATCCAAGGTGCAGAGTCCGGCGAGTTCCTGCGCACCATCGGCCAGCTCATTGTTGATGACGCCTTCTGGGACGAGCTCTTCGAGTCCATGGGCGTTCCTTATGAGCCCTTCCGTTGGGCACAGGACATCCCCAACTCTGGCGTGGACAAGAACACCCGCGTCATGCAGCTCATCGAGTCCTACCGCTCCCGCGGGCACTTGCTTGCCGATGTCAACCCGCTCGGCTGGTCCCAGCCCGGCCTGCCTAGCCCGGATCACCGCGACCTCGACATCGCTACGCACGGCCTGACCATCTGGGACCTGGACCGCGTCTTCAACGTCGGCGGCTTCGGTGGCAAGGAACAGATGACCTTGCGCGAGGTACTCTCCCGCCTGCGCGCTGCTTATACCCTGAAGGTCGGTTCCGAATACACCCACATCCTGGACCGCGACGAGCGCAGCTGGATGCAGGACCGCCTCGAGGCCGGCATGCCAAAGCCGACCAATGCCGAGCAAAAGTACATCCTGCAGAAGGTCAACGCCGCCGAGGCATTCGAGAACTTCCTGCAGACCAAGTACGTGGGCCAGAAGCGCTTCTCCCTCGAGGGTGCTGAGACCCTCATCCCGCTGCTGGATTCCATCATCGACACCGCTGCGGGCCAGGGCCTCGACGAGGTCGTCATGGGCATGCCGCACCGCGGCCGCTTGAACGTGCTGTTCAATATCGTCGGCAAGCCGCTGGCGGATATCTTCGGCGAGTTCGACGGCAACTACAAGGGCGGCCAGCTCGGCGGCTCCGGTGACGTGAAGTACCACTTGGGCTCCGAGGGCGAGCACCTGCAGATGTTCGGCGATGGCGAAATCAAGGTCACCCTTGCCGCCAACCCGTCGCACCTCGAGGCCGTCGACCCAGTCATGGAGGGCATCGCCCGCGCCAAGCAGGACATCTTGGACAAGGGCAAGGACGGATACTCGGTCGTTCCCGTCATGCTCCACGGCGATGCGTCCTTCACCGGCCTCGGCGTCGTGCAGGAGACCATCAACCTGTCCCAGCTGCGCGGCTTTACCAACGGCGGTACCGTCCACATCGTGGTCAACAACCAGGTGGGCTTTACCACCACCCCGGATTCCGGCCGCTCCACCCACTACGTCACCGACTTGGCCAAGGGCTTTGACTGCCCGGTCTTCCACGTCAACGGTGATGACCCAGAGGCCGTTGTCTGGGTAGGCCAGATGGCCGCAGAATACCGCCGCCAGTTTGGCAAGGACGTCTTCATTGACCTCGTGGTCTACCGCCTGCGCGGCCACAACGAGGCCGATGACCCATCCATGACCCAGCCGCAGCTGTACTCGGTCATCGAGAACCACGAGCCGGTGCGCGAGCACTACACCAACGAGCTCATCGGCCGTGGCGACCTGTCTGCCGAGGACGCCGAGGCAGCCGCACGCGACTTCCACGACCAGATGGAGTCCGTGTTCACCGAGCACAAGGAAGCCGAGAAGGCCGGCCCGAAGGAACAGACCGGTATTACCTCTTCGCAGGAGCTCACCCGCGGCCTGGATACCTCCATCACCGCAGAAGAGATGGCCGAGCTTGGCGATGCCTACGGCAACCCACCCGAGGACTTCGAGTACCACAAGCGCGTGGCCAAGGTGGCCAAGGACCGTGCGAAGTCTGTCCGCGAAGGCGGCATCGACTGGGGCTGGGGCGAGCTGCTCGCCTTCGGTTCCCTGGCTAACCAGGGCAAAGTCGTGCGCCTGGCCGGCGAGGATTCCCGCCGCGGTACCTTTACCCAGCGCCACGCCGTGACCTTCGATCCCCGCAATAGCAACGAGTACAACCCGCTCAACTCCTTGGCAGTGTCCAAGGACAACGGCGGCAAGTTCATGGTCTACAACTCCGCGCTGACCGAGTTCGCCGGCATGGGCTTCGAATACGGCTACACCGTGGGTAACCCCGACGCCCTTGTGGCATGGGAGGCTCAGTTCGGTGACTTCGCCAACGGTGCCCAGACCATCATCGATGAGTACCTCTCTTCCGGTGAGGCCAAGTGGGGCCAGTTGTCCAGCCTGGTTCTCCTCCTGCCGCACGGCTACGAAGGCCAGGGCCCGGACCACTCCTCCGCCCGCATCGAGCGCTACCTGCAGCTGTGTGCGGAAGGTTCCATGACCGTGGCTCAGCCGTCCACCCCGGCTAACCACTTCCACCTGCTGCGCCGTCAGGCTTTGGGCGAGATGAAGCGCCCGCTGGTCGTCTTCACCCCGAAGTCCATGCTGCGTAACAAGGCCGCCACCTCCTCCGTTGAGGAGTTCACCGAGGTCAAGAAGTTCCGCTCCGTTATCAATGACCCCCACTTCGTGGACGTCAACAACAAGAAGGTCGGCGACACGGACAAGGTCAAGACCATCATGCTGGTCTCCGGCAAGCTCTACTGGGACCTGGAGAAGAAGCGCGAGGCCGACGGCCGCGATGACATCGCCATCGTCCGCGTGGAAATGCTCCACCCGATTCCGTTCAACCGCCTGAGCGAGGCATTCGAGATGTACCCGAACGCCACCCAGGTCCGGTTCGTACAGGATGAGCCCGCCAACCAGGGCCCATGGCCGTTCTACAACGAGCACCTGCGCGACCTCATTCCGGATATGCCGGAAATGGTCCGCGTCTCCCGCCGCGCCCAGTCCTCTACGGCTACGGGTAACGCCAAGGTGCACCAGATTGAGCAAAAGAACCTGCTCGAAGAGGCCTTCGACGTTTAACCACGTGTAACCGCCGAAATGGCGCCTAGCGCGCTGCGGCGCTAAATGCCCCAGTGAGGTTATTTCCTCACTGGGGCATTTTCATGCGTCTTTACCTCCCGCCAGCCACCTACCCGCCCCTCGCGCTCACCGGGAAAGAGTTGGGGCGTCGGCGAGCAACGCCCGTAAGCGCCAAGGGAGAATACGGCAGCTAGGCGCGAAGCCACCCGCCCTTGCCGCTCACGGGGAGGGCAATCGCACGCTGAAGGTCAGCTGCCGGTGAGCGCGAAGGGCGCGGTGCAGGTATCGCAGCCCAGGAAAGGCGCGGCCGACACAACCACACCCCACCTACTCTCCCCTCGCGCTCACCGGGAAAGAGTTGGGGCGTCGGCGAGCAACGCCCGTAAGCGCCAAGGGAGAATACGGCAGCTAGGCGCGAAGCCACCCGCCCTTGCCGCTCACGGGGAGGGCAATCGCACGCTAAAGGTCGGCTGCCGGTGAGCGCGAAGGGCGGGTGGAGGTGCCAAGGGGCGCGCCGGGGTGAGGCGTGATTGAAGCGCAGGCTAGGAGCTCGTCAGGCCCGAACCGCCGGTGGACGCGGAATCGCCTTCGCTGTCAACGATGTCGCCGCCTGAGGATTGCATCCATTCGCGGACGGCCTTTTCCACGCTGCCCTTTTCCTCGGCGTCTTCGGCTAAGTCGGAGAGGTCTTTTTGCGTGATGAACTTGGTGAGGGAAGCAAAGGCGATTTCTTCCTCACGGTCGAAAAGCCCCTTCTGATAAACCACCACGAAGTTTTCGGGCAGTTCCGGCTCCGCGTCCTCGCAACCGTAGGCTCCGGAGGGCTCTACGGTGGCTAGATCCGTGGGCAGAGAGGACATCAACGCAATATGAGTGCGGGCGAGGAAGTCTTCCCCGCCAGGCTGAGTGTCTTGTTCGGCCTTCTTATAATCTTGCGAGATGTCGCGGGCCTCGCTGGGGTTTAGAAAGTTAAGGAAATCGCCCGTACAGCCAACATAGAAGTTGCCTTCTGGATTGAGGCTGCGGCCTTTGTCTCCGTGGGACTGGTATTTGTCCTCTTTGAGCACGGTGGCCTCGCGCCCTGCCCGCGCGAGCGTTTGGCGGTAAATCTCGCCCAGCACCACTTGGTCGGTGTCATCTGGGTCGACCACGATGTCTACGGACTTGCGGTCACTAGCCTCTGCGGAGGGCTCGGTAACAACGTGGTCAGCGCACCCTGCCAGCAACGTGGCGCTGAGTACAGCGCCTGCACAGGCAAGGGCAGGACGGGCGAACATGCGCATGGTGTTAGACGTTCTCCTTCACTAAATGCAGTGGCTTCTCGCTGAGTCTACCGCGCGGGCGTGTTTACCTGAGGTAGCGCCGTGACTAAGATGGCAAGAGTTATGTCTAGCTCTATTACCGAATCAGCCGTACGCGAGGCTCTTTCCCACGTACAGGATCCAGAAATCGGCCGCCCCATCACCGAACTGAATATGGTGAAATCGGTCGATATCGAAGGAAACGACGTCACCGTTGGTATTTACCTGACCATCGCAGGCTGCCCCATGAAGTCCACCATCGAGACCAATACCCGCGCCGCGGTCGAGGATATCGACGGCGTTGGCAAGGTTACCGTGACCATGGACGCGATGAGCGATGAGCAGCGCCGCGCGCTCAAGCAGAAGCTGCGCGGCGGCCAGGCCGAGCCCGAGATTCCTTTTGCCAAGCCGGATTCGACGACCCGTGTCTTTGCGGTGGCGTCGGGTAAGGGTGGCGTCGGCAAGTCCTCGATGACCGTCAACCTGGCCGCAGCGCTGGCGGATAAGGGCCTGAAGGTGGGCATTGTCGATGCCGATATTTACGGCCACTCCGTGCCCAGCCTGCTCGGCTCGACCGATGGCCCCACCGTGCTTGATGATGAAATGCTGCTGCCGCCCATCTCTCACGGCATTAAGCACATCTCGATTGGGCAGTTTGTGGAGGGTAACGCGCCCGTCGTCTGGCGCGGGCCCATGCTCCACCGCGCGCTGCAGCAGTTCTTGGCGGACGTCTTCTGGGGCGATCTCGATGTCCTCCTCCTCGACCTGCCCCCGGGTACCGGCGATGTGGCGCTGTCCGTTGCGCAGCTCATCCCGAATGCGGAGCTGCTCATCGTCACCACGCCGCAGGCCGCCGCAGCCGAGGTGGCCGAGCGCGCCGGATCCATCTCCCAACAAACGCGCCAACGCGTGGCCGGCGTGATTGAGAACATGAGCGCCATGGTCATGCCGGATGGCTCCACCATGGACGTCTTTGGTGAAGGCGGCGGCCAGATCGTCGCAGACCGCCTCGGCGTCATCCTGGGCCACGAGGTTCCGCTGCTGGCCTCCGTGCCGCTGGATCCGGCCCTGCGCTCGAATAGCGATGCCGGCACGCCCATCGTGCTCGAGGCACCCGACTCCCCTGCCGCGAAGGAAATTAGGGCGGTGGCTGATAAGCTCGCCATCCGTTCCGATTCCCTCGTGGGCAAGAGCCTCAACCTAGGCGTGAACTAAGGGCGCATTGTATTAGGTAACGTCGCTCCACTCAGAGCCGCCGCCGGTGGAATCCTCCCCACCACGCTGCGGCTTTTGTTGTTGCTGGGGCGGCTGCTGCGCCGGCTGCTGTGTAGTTTCGCCGTATACCTCGGCATAGTTAAAGGTGGGCCGGGCGGGGCCATTGTTGTCCTGCGCGCGCTGTTCGGGCTCTTTCGGCGCGGTGCCGGATTTGATGTCTTCGGCCATCTTCTTGGGGTTGAAGTCGTCCCAGGCGGCATCATCGCCATCGAAAAGCGCCTTGGTAATAGCGCCTTTGGGGCCTAGCCGCGTCCACTGCGCCGCCTGGTTGAGCGGGCCGCGAATATCGTCAAATTCCGCGGAGATGGACCCCATCTCGCCGTTGAGCTCGGCCTTCGCGTTATTGATGGCCTTGCGGGCGGCGTAGATGGCCGCGCGCACGTCCTTGATGACCTCCGGCATGCGCTCCGGGCCGATGATGACGATGCCGAGGAGGACAATGACAATAATCTCGGGCCAGCCAATGGAAGAAAACACGGTTAAATCCTCGCCCTCCGTTTAGTTCTGCCCGCGCTGATTGTGTTTAATCGCGCGTACCACCGTCTCGACTTTATCCAGGAAATCCTGCTCCGGCCGGTGCGCCGGGGTCGACGCATCGGGGCCCGGGGCCACACCCTCCGTAGCCATTCCCGCCAGCTTGGCCAATAAGGACTGCGGGGCCTTCACCGCGGAATCATCGCTGCAGTGACGCACCCACTCGGAGGCGTGACGCTGGTGGTGCACGTCGGCGCGGCACTCCGCGCAGTGGACTAGGTGGATGCGCACGCGGTGCATGGCTTTGGGCTCCATCTCCCCGTCCACGAAGGCAACGACGGCCTCTGGGCCAAGGTGACCGATGGAATCGCTGCGCCGCGCCCGCGCCTTTGCCTTATCCCGGGCTTTCGCCTGCGCGGGAGTGAACTCGCCCCGCACGCTGAGCGTGGAGAGGGTGCGGCGTCCTCGCAGTGAGTCCATCGACACCCTCCTCACGTTCATTCCACAGACGGATTACTCACACTTAAGTCCCCCTGCCGCGTGGCAGGGGAGGTAATGATTCGATTCTAGCGCGTGCGCAGCAAGATGCGCGCCTCCGCATTGGTCTGTGCCTCTTTTTCCAGCGCCGCGCGCAGTTGGGAGCGGCCGCGGTGGATGCGAGAGCGCACCGTACCCATTTTCACGCCAAGGGTTTCGGCGATTTCGTCATAGCTCATGCCTTCGATATCACACAGAACCACGGCGACGCGGAAATCCGGCGCCAAGCTATCCAGCGCGGACTGCAGCACGGGGTCCAAGTTGGCCACGGTATAGGCCTGCTCCGGGGTCATATCCGTCCCCGGCACCCGCTCGTAATCCTCAGGCAGGGACTCCATGCGGATCTTGGAGCGGTGGCGCACCATATCCAAAAAGAGGTTCGTAGTGATGCGGTGCAGCCAGCCGCCGAAGGTACCCGGTTGGTACTTATCCAAGGAGCGGAAGACACGCATGAAGGTCTCTTGGGTGAGATCCTCGACATCCTGCTGGTCACCGGATAAACGGTAGGCCAAGCGGTACACGCCATCGGCGTGCTCTGCCACCAATTCGGCCCACGAAGGCATCGTGGCTTCCCCAGCATCGAACGCCGCGGTACCGGTCAACTCCACGTTCGGATCGGTGGAGGCAACGGACTCGGCATCGCGCTTCGTTTCTGTCATGGGTGTCATTTTTCTATACTCGGCGCGGAAACTCCAGCCACTGCGCTGATAATATCCTGTGAGTCCGTCACATACTTCCCACAGACCACAATTTCGCTGGCTAGGCGCGTTTTTGCCACCCTTGCGCGCAACTTTACCTATTGTTTTATTCGTGACTACTACCGCATATGACGCACTGCGCTCCTATATCGATTCCACCAGTGAGCCTTCGGCGGCTCTCCGCGGCGCCCGCAACCACGCCGAGGAATACGGCCTGCCCGTCCCGGATGAATCCACCGGCCAGCTTCTCACCACGCTGACGGCGACGTCTTCCGGTGTGGTAGACCGCCCCCAGGCCGTGGCGATTACCCCCGCAGCCTCCGTCGTGGGCCTCTACCTGTTCGCAGGCATGCCGGATAACGGCATCCTCACGTGCATCGACCCAGAAGCCGAGCACCAGCGCAGCGCCAAGGCCGCCTTCCGCGAGGCCGGCTACGCCCCCACCCGCGGCCGCTTCCTCCCCTCGCGCCCCCTCGACGTGCTCGGGCGCCTGGCTACTGAGGCCTACCAGGTCATTTACGCGGACGTCGCCGCCCTCGATCTCCCCGCCCTCATCAAGGCGGCCTGGCCCCTGCTGCACCAACACGGCACGCTGGTGCTTGCCAATGCGCTTCTCGATGGCACCGTCGCCGACACCTCCCGCACCGACCGCGATACCGCCGCCGCGCGCGAGGCCGATGAATACCTCCGCGAGCTCGAGGGCGCCACCGTGACCCGGCTCCCACTGGGTTCGGGGCTGACGCTGGTGACAAAACTTTAAGGGGGCATCGGCAAGCAAGGGCCCCTGCACGCGCTAAAAGATATCCGTATTCTGGGTGTACATGACAGCCGGACACTGCCCCATAAAGTTCGCGAAAGCACCGCGTGGCAGGTCAACGAGTTTCCTCCCCGGCGTGGCTGCCACCCCAACCCAAGCTTGTAACCCGCACCTGATTTAAGAGAGGAATGCCGTGACGACTCACCGCCCCGAACTCCACTTCATCCCCGATGCCGGCATCCTAGACGCGCCCGCCGGCGTCCTTCGCGATGGCGATACCTGGCACATGTTCTACCAGTACCGCCCCACTCCCGATGCCCCGGCCCGCTGGGGACACACGTACTCGGAGGAAGTACCGTTTAACTGGCTGGACTGCGATGACGTCCTCGCGCCCGTCGGCGGCGAGCTCGCCCTCCGCGCTGGGTCCGTGGCCCAGGGTGAGGACGCTATCAACCTCTATTTCACCTCCGTGACCGCGACGGGCACCTCCATTCGCCTCGCGCGCTATTCCGGCATCGACGATGTCTGCGAGGTCTCCGATGACTCCTCGGCCCTCGACCCCAACGTCGTGCGGTTTGGCGAGGTGGCTGGCAATACCACCGACCACACCCGGTTCCGCTCGCCTTCCGTTGTTCCCGATTGGGCCACCGATGACCGCGAGGACGGCCACAAGGGCTGGCTCATGCTGGCACTTTCTGGCCGCACCGACACCCCGCAGCCAGTCATTCTAGAAAGCCACGACGGCATCTCGTGGTCCCTGCGCGGCGGCCTTACCTTCGAAGGTGACCCGGGCTTCCTCGACGGCGAAGTGCCTGCCAATTCCCCTATTCCTCCGGTGGTTTCCCCGCGCATCGTGCGCCTGCGCGATGAAGTCGACGAAGAGATCTACGACGTACTCTTTGTCACCCTCGAGCGCGACGGCCGCGATGTCTCCGGCTACCTCGTGGGCCAGCTGGAAGACACCACCTTCACGGTGGTCTCCGGTTTCCGCCGCGTGGACTTCGGCCACGATTTCTCCCGCCCGCGCAATACGAATGCCACCGCAGGCACGATTCCTGAAGAAAGCCGCTACGAGCGCGCCGTCATCCTCGGCCTGCTCAACGGCAACGGCCGCGGCGACGACGCCACCCAGCACGCCTCCTGGGATGCCGAGGGCTGGTCGAATGCCCTCTCCCTGCCGCGCCAGGTCACGCTCGAGGGCGGCGTCCTGTACCAGGCACCGGCCACCGGCCTGCCCGAAGCGGTCAAGCTTTCGGATTACGCGCGCTCCTGGACCGGCGTCATGGAGGTTCCCACCGGCTCCAGCGTCACCATCACCCTTCGCGATGGCAACGGCGACCCCGCCGCCTCCATCTGCCACTCCGGCGAGGAAATCAGCCTCGATCGTTCCATGAACAAGGCCTTCGATCACTTCTTCGCCGATTCCGCTCCCGCCACAGCCACGCTTGCCGATGGCGACTCCGACACCCTCACCATCATCCAAGACGGCTCCACGGTGGAGGTCTTCGTCGACGGCGGCCTCATCGCCATGGCCTCCCGCGTGTACTTCGACGGCGGCTGCTCCGGCATGGATGTCGAAACCACCGGCGAAGCAGTCATCGAACAAGACTGGCAGCGCTCCGGCTCCAAGCTCTAATACTGCAGCCCTCCTACCCGGCCACCCGCCTCTCGGCCCCGCCTTTCTGCCCCGCCTGTCGCCACCCGCCCTTCGCGCTCACGGGCAAGGTGGAGGGGCATCGGCAAGCAGCTCCTCGTGATCGCCAAGGGAGGGTACGGTGACTGGCCGATTCCACACCCGTCCTTCGCGCTCACCGGCAAGCGACTCCAGCCATCAGAATGTGCTTGCCGTGAGCGCAAAGGGCGGGTATTCTTTCCATCTGGCCCCAGGACCGACCGCACGGGTCAAATGATGCCGTCCTTAGCCGCATTCTGCACCCTCGTTTTCCGTCAGCCACCGCCCTGCCGATGCCACCAGCCCTTCGCGCTCACCGGCGAGGCGTCGCAACATCGGCAAGCAGCTCCTCGTGATCGCCAAGGGAGGGTACGGTGACTGGCCGATTCCACACCCGTCCTTCGCGCTCACCGGAAGCGAAAAAGAACCGCCCCGCGCGCTGCTGGTGAGCGCGAAGGGCGGTACAGGTTGCCGCGAGGCAGGTGTGCGATTAAGAAACCGCGCGGAGGCGGTCTAGCCGGGCGCGGGCGGTGACCGTCAGCGTGGGTGGAAGGGCGGCCATGCGCTCGGCGAGCTCGTCGGCGCTGATGTGCCGGGCGGACGGGCTCATTCCTACCTGTGCGGCGATGGCCGCTTTATCCAGGTGAATGGGGAAGGAAATATCGACGGGGTCGGCCGCTTGCTCGAGGTAGCCTTCCGCCTGCTCATACATGCGCTCGACCTTGCCCTCTTCCACACCGAGGATGCCGAGGGGTTCGCGCAGCTCATCGAGGTGCCCGGCGCCCGGGGTCAGAACGATGACCTGGCCGCCGGGGGCGAGGACGCGCTGGAATTCGGATGGGTTGCGCGGGGCGAAGACCACGGAAATGGCATCGATGGATTCATCGCGGATGGGAAGTTGCTGCCAGACATCGGCAACCACGGCGCCCACGCGCGGGTGACACTTGGCCAGGTGCTTGGCCGCATGCGGGGAAATATCGAGGCCAACGCCGCGCGCGCCATCGATGGAATCAAGCGTGTGGGCTAGATAGTAGCCGGTTCCGGCGCCGACCTCGAGGAGCGAGGCGGGCGTAGATGCAGACAGCGAGCTGGCATCGAGCGCGTCTTGCACCGCGCCGGTCACAGACTCGACGAAGGGCGCGAAATGGCCGGTGGCTAGGTACGCTTCGCGGGCGTTGACCATATCCATGTCATCGCCCTTGTGCTTCAGGCCAGCACCGGCCGCTAAGGTCACATACCCTTGCTTGGCCACATCAAAGGAATGGCCAGACTCCGAAACGAGGCGGGAAAAATCATCGGCGCCGGAAAGCGCCGTGCCGTCGTTTGGATCGGCCAGAATGTCGACGATATGAGAAAGCATGTACCCAGACTAGCTAGAAACCTCGGTCAACAAAGAACCGAGCTCCGCGGCCTCTTCTTTGTTCAGCTCGATAACGATGCGCCCGCCGCCGTCGGATGGGATGCGCATGACGATCTTGCGGGATTCCACCACCGCTTCCATTTCGCCGCCAGTGGTACGTGGCTTCATTGCTGCCATAGTAGGGCTCCTTAACTTTCTTCGTTTCTTTCCAGCTTAGTCCCTTTTTGCCCGCTTTTCCGCGCGGCCTCCAATTCCTGCTCCAGCTGGGCGAGCAGATCATCGACCTGATCCTGGCGATACCCACGCGGGACGACCTCGAATTGCACATCCTCAAAACGGCCTTGAGCTGCGGCGACGCGGTTATTCTCCAGTACCTTCTGCGGCTCATCGGGCGGGTCCATCACCGTCCCGGGCCCAAAAATCGAACCCCACAGCCACGTTCCGATCACAATGAACGCAATGAGCACCACAATGAGCACAATCCAGGACAGCATGGCTTAAATCCTACCTAGCAGTGGCGGGCGCTGAGCAATCGGCGCACTCACCCCAGCGCGCGAAAGCAGCGTGCGTGCCACGATATCCGCCATCGGCGCGAGCTCATGAAGCGGCCGGTTGCGGTGGACTCGAGTGCCTAGGTCGACTTGTGTCAGCCCGCCGCGCTTACCGATGTCCACCAGCAGCCCCGCTTCCACCCCATAGCCCTCCACGAAGGGCACCTCTAGCGCGGCAGAGCGGCGAAGCGCGTACTCGCCGCCTAGGGGCTGATCGATGTGGGCTAGCTCTGGGAAGAATTGCCGGATGAGCGGCTTTGCGGTCAATTCGGTCACGCGTCCGCCGCCGGTGGGTTGGCCGTTCAGGCTGCGGCGATAGCGGGCCTTGACCATGTTCACACTCGGATCCGCAAAGGGCGCCGCGAGCGCTGTGACCATGCCGGGCGCGGCGGATTCTAGGTCGGCGTCGATGAATACGACGATGTCCCCGCGCGCGGCGGCGACCCCGCGCCAGAGGGATTCGCCCTTGCCGGGGCGCGGCGGTTCGGGTAGGATATGGCGCCAATTGCGCACATCGGCACCGGCGGCGCGCGCCACTGCGGCGGTGTCGTCGGTGGAGTCGGCGTCGATGACGAGCACTTCGAGTGGGTCATCGGCAAGGCAGGCGCGGATAACGCCGGCCACGGTGGATTCCTCATTGAGCGCCGGGATGATGACGGAAACGCTCATGCGAGCCCGCGCGTGGTGTCAAGGGGTGCGGCCGTGCCCTGGATGGCGGCGGTCATGCGGATGACGTCGACGGTCTCAGCAACCTCGTGGACGCGGAAGGCGGCCACCCCGTGCGCTGCGGCCCAGGCTGTAGCGGCGAGCGTTCCGGCGACGCGGTCTCCTACCCCGCGCGCGAGGGTTTCGCCCACGAAGTCCTTATTGGATAGCGCCATGAGCACGGGCCAGCCGGTGTCGACGATCTCGTCGATGCGCCGCAAGAGTTCTAGGCCGTGATAGGTGTTTTTACCAAAGTCGTGCGTGGGATCGATGAAGGTGAGCTCTTCCGGGCAGCCGAGCCCCGCGGCCCTTTCTGCCAGGGCGGTGGTCTCAGCAATGACATCGGCGACGACGTCATCAAAGTGGACGCGGTGCGGGCGGGTGCGCGGGGTAATCCCGCCGGTATGCGAGCACACGTAACCCACGCGGTGGTGGCCGGCGACCTCGATAAGCTGCGGATCCCAGCCGGCCCACGTGTCATTGACCAGCCCGGCCCCGGCGGCGATGGCGGCCTCGGCCACCTCGCTGCGCCAAGTGTCGACGGAAATGAGTACCTCTGGGTGGCGCTCGTGCACGCGGGCGATGGTGGGCACGACGCGGTCGATTTCCTCCGCGCTATCCACCTCCTCACCCGGCCCAGCCTTGACTCCGCCAATATCGATGATGGAGGCCCCTGCCGCAATGGCTTCATCGCAGCGCTTAAGGGCGGGGTCCATGTCAAAGGTGGCCCCCTTGTCATAAAAGGAATCCGGGGTGCGATTGACTATCGCCATCACGCGCGCGAGGCTCAACGCGGCTCCCTAATGCGTTTATCGCTCATGACCTTGTGGCGCTCGATGATGTGGGCGACGGCCTCATCGGGGTCATCGGTAAGCAGGAAAAGCTCTTGGTCATCTTCGTTGATGTACCCGCCGGCGGCAAGGGTATTTTTCATCCATTCCAGCAGGCCAGACCAGTACTCGGTGCCCATGAGTACGATGGGATAGTTGGTGACCTTACCCGTCTGAACCATGCAGAGAACCTCGAAGAATTCATCCATGGTGCCCATGCCGCCGGGCAGGCAGACGAAGGCCTGGGAGTACTTCAAGAACATGGTCTTGCGGGCAAAGAAGTAGCGGAAGTTCAGGCCCAAGTCCACGTACTTATTGAGGCCCTGCTCGTGCGGCAATTCGATGCCGAGTCCCACCGAGAGACCATCGCCCTCGTGCGCGCCCTTATTCGCAGCCTCCATGATGCCGGGGCCGCCGCCAGTGATGACGGCGTAGGCGCACTCGGCGAGCTTGCGGCCGAGTTCTTCGGCCATCTGATAGCTCGCATCCTCAGGCTTGGTGCGCGCGGAACCAAAAACCGTCACTGCCTTAGGCAGCTTAGCCAGCGCATCGAAGCCGGCGACGAATTCACCTTGGATGCGCAGCACGCGCCACGGATCGGCATGCTGCCATTCGTGGTCCGCGCCGGATTCCAGCAGGCGTTGGTCAAAGGTGGAGCCTTGTTCTCCCTCGCTGCGCAGCAAGAGCGGGCCGCGCAGGGTACGCATGTGGTCAGGGGTCATTTTTATCCCTTCAAGTAATTAAGCAGAGCGGTTGAAACTTCGGTGATTTGCGCCGTGGGCACCTGCTCGTCCTTCTTATGCGCAAAGCCCGGATCGCCGGCGCCAAAATTCACGGCCGGAATGCCCATCTCAGCAAAGCGCGAGACATCGGTCCAGCCGAACTTGGCGCGGACGTTGCCACCGACGGCATCGACAAGCGCGCGTGCCGCAGGCTGCCCCAAGCCAGGCAGGGCGGCACCGGCGATGTCATCGATCTCTATGGTGACGTCCTCATGCTTGCCGATGACCCCCTTCATGTACTCCAGCGCCTCCTCCGTGCTGCGATCCGGGGCGAAGCGGAAGTTGACGAACATCCATGCCTCGTCCGGCAGGGTATTGGTGGCCACGCCAGCCTCCATGTGGACGATGTTCAGGCCCTCGCGGTAGGTGCAGCCATCGATGGTGACCTCGCGCGGCTCGTAGTCAGCAATGCGCGTCATGACGGGGGCGAGCTTGTGTGCAGCGTTGGAGCCGAGCCAAGCGCGGGCCGAGTGCGCGCGGGTGCCATGCGCCGTCACGCGCAGGCGAATCGTGCCCTGGCAGCCGGCCTCGACCAGGGCACCGGAGGGCTCGCCGAGGAGCGCGAAATCGCCCTGCAACCACTCGGGGTGGTCCTTTTGCAAGTGGCCCAGTCCATTAAATTCAGTGGATACCTCTTCGCCCTCATAGGCGATGACGGTCAGGTCATGCTGGAGCTCTTCCGATTCATGCAGGTGAGCAAAGGCGTTGAGGTAGACCGCCATGCCGGATTTCATGTCCACGGTGCCGCAGCCGAACATGATCTCGGCGCCATCTTCGGCGGTGTCCATGCGATGCGGTACGTTATCTGCCAATGGAACGGTATCGATGTGGCCTGCAAGAACCACGCGGGAATCCATCCCCCGGTTCGTGCGCGCGCACACGGTATTGCCAAAGCGGGCGACCTCCACGTCTAGACCACGCAGGGCTTCTTCCACCGCATCCGCGATGGCCTCCTCGTGGTGGGAGGGGCTCGGGATATCGACGAGCGCCTTGGTCACTTCAATGGGGTCGGCATATAGATCTAAAGTCACAAGCCGCCATGGTAGCGCCCCGCTGGGTCCGTTGCATTGTGTAATGTTCACTTCACTGTAAAAAATAACCTCTCACAAGGTGGTAATTATGGCCGAAGCCACACAATTGAAATCGCGACACCTCACCATGATGGGCCTTGGCTCCGCGGTGGGTGCCGGTCTCTTCTTGGGCGTCGGATTGGGAATCCAAATCTCCGGCACCTCGGTGCTCATTTCTTATGCCGTCGCCGGCGTCCTCATCGCGCTCATCATGTGGATGCTCGGGGAAATCGCCGCGGCCCGCCCTTCTCTGGGTTCTTTTTCCACCTACGCCGGCCAGGCCTTCGGCCACTGGGCGCGCTTTACGATGGGCTGGATCTACTGGTTCATGCTCATCATGGTCATGGGCGCCGAAATCACCGGCGCCGCCGCGATCATCGGCAGCTGGTTCGATATCGCCCCGTGGATTCCCGCGCTCATCGCGGTGGCCTTCTTCGCCGTGGTGAATTTCGCTGCCGTGCGCGGTTTCGGTGAATTCGAGTTCTGGTTCGCCATCATCAAGGTCGCCGTCATCATCGCCTTCCTCGTCATCGGCATCCTCATGGCACTGGGCATCCTGCCCGGCATGGATCTCTCCCGCGCTGGAACCAACTTCACCGATAACTTCCTACCCAATGGCATGCCCGGCTTCGCCGCGGGCCTGCTGGCCGTGGCCTTCGCCTTCGGTGGAATCGAGCTGGTGACCATCGCCGCCGCCGAGTCCGAGGACCCCGCCCGCAACGTGGCCACTGCAGTGCGCGCCATCATCGTGCGCATCATGATCTTCTACATCGGCTCCATCGTGGTCATCACCATGGCCTTGCCGTTTAGCCAGATCCAAGACGCCGATGCCGCCGCCGATTCGCCCTTCACCCTGGTGCTTGAGGCTGCCAAGATTCCTTTCGCCGCAGGCTTCATGGAGGCCATCATCGCGCTGGCCCTCCTGTCCGCCTTCAACGCGCAGATTTACGCCACCTCCCGCCTAGTCTTTGATATGGCCAAGGACCACTGCGCGCCCAAGTTCTTCCTCAAGACCAACCACTCCGGCTCCCCCATCAATGCCGTCATCTTGTCCATGATCTTCGCCTTCGCCTCAGTGGGCCTCCAATTCTGGAACCCGCCGGGACTGCTGGCCTTCCTCTTCAACGCCGTCGGCGGCTGCCTCTTGGTGGTCTGGGCCTTTATCGTCGCCTCCTTCCTCAAGCTGCACCCGCAGTTGAAAGCGAACGGCGAACTAACGGACATCCGCGTGCCCGGCTACCCCTGGTTGCCTTGGGCAACCGCCGCCGCGTTGGCCGCGCTGACCATCTTCATGCTCTTTGATCCCTCCGCCCGCAACCAAGTCATTGCCGTCATCATTCTCTTTGCCGCGCTCGTCGCCTTGTCCTTCGTGGTTCCCGCGGGCAAGCGCGAACAAGTACGGCAGTAATTGCTAAGCTAGCCACCATGACTTCTGCATCCGCACGTGGCCTGGCAACCATTACCCACGACGGCACCGTCTTGGACGTTTGGTTCCCAGCAGTTCATACCGATAAGCAAGTAGAGACCACCGGCACGACGCGTTTGGAGGAGACTCCGCAGCAGTTCTCCGCCCTCGTCGGCCCCGATGAGGAGCGCGGCGTGGCCCGCGTGGCGGTGGAAACCTCCATCGCTGACCTCGACGAGGCCCCCACCGATACCTACGACGCCTACCTGCGCCTCCACCTGCTCTCCCACCGTGAGGTAAAGCCGCACGGCCTCAACATGGACGGCATCTTCCGCCACCTCAATAACGTGGTCTGGACCAACTACGGCCCCTGCGCCGTCTCCGATTTCCAGATGGTGCGCGGCCGCCTCGCCTCCCGCGGCCCCGTCGTGGTCTACTCCGTGGATAAGTTCCCCCGCATGGTGGACTACGTTGTCCCCTCCGGCGTGCGCATCGGTGACGCCGACCGCGTCCGCTTGGGCGCCCACCTGGCAGAGGGCACCACGGTCATGCACGAGGGCTTCGTCAACTTCAACGCCGGTACCCTGGGCGCTTCCATGGTGGAAGGCCGCATTTCCGCGGGCGTCGTCGTGGGCGATGGCTCCGATATCGGCGGCGGCGCCTCCATCATGGGCACCCTGTCCGGCGGCGGCAAGGAAGTTATTTCCATCGGCGAGCGCTGCCTACTCGGCGCTAACTCGGGTATTGGCATTTCGCTTGGCGATGACGCCGTTGTCGAAGCCGGCCTCTACGTCACCGCCGGCACCAAGGTCGCCGTCTTTGGCAAGGTGGCTGAGGCCTTGGGCGTCGGCAATGGCGAGGCCGTCAAGGGCTCCCAGCTTTCTGGCGCCTCTGGCCTGCTGCTGCGCCGCAATTCCGTCTCCGGTGCCGTCGAGGCCGTGGAGTGGAATGCTGAGGCCGTCGCACTGAACGAGGACCTCCACAAGAATTAACGCCACCCCAATTCCGGTGCCCTGCGGGCGAGAAATACCATGGAGAAGTGTCTGATAACTCTTCTACCCTTGGTTCTGGCCTGAAGGTCCGCCACCTGACCATGATGGGGCTTGGCTCCACCATTGGCGCCGGTCTCTTCCTCGGCACGGGCGTCGGCATTTCCGCCGCCGGCCCAGCGGTAATCATCGCCTACGCGATCGCCGGATTCCTCGCCATCCTCGTGATGCAAATGCTTGGGGAAATGGGAACGGTCATCCCCGCCTCCGGCTCCTTTTCCGAATACGCCGAACACGGCATCGGCCGCTGGGCGGGCTTTACCCAAGGGTGGATCTACTGGTGTGCCACCGTCGCCGTCCTTGGCGCCGAAATCACCGGCGCCGCAGGCTTCATCGGCTCGTGGTTCGACGTCCCGCCCTGGATCCCCGCCGCCATCTGCGTCGCCGCCTTCGGCCTCGTCAACTTGCTGCGCGTGCGCACCTTCGGCGAGTTCGAGTACTGGTTCGCACTCATCAAGGTCGTCGTCATCATCGCCTTCCTCATCATCGGCGTCCTCCTCATCTTCGGCCTCCTGCCCGGCCACACCTTCGTGGGCACATCCGTCTTCCTTGCCGATGGCTTCATGCCCAACGGCCTCGGCGGCGTCGCCGCCGGCCTGCTCGCCGTAGCCTTCGCCTTCGGCGGTATCGAGGTCGTCGCCATCGCCTCCGCCGAGTCCGAGGATCCCGAGAAATCCCTGGTCAACGCCGTGCGCTCCACCATCTTGCGCATCTCCGTGTTCTACTTGGGCTCCGTGCTCGTCATCACGTTCCTGCTTCCCTATTCCAGCCTGGACGCCGCCTCCACCGCCGCCGAATCGCCATTTACCATGGTCCTCGACCGCGCCGGCATTCCCGGTGCCGCCGGCATCATGGAGGTCATCATCGTCCTCGCGCTGCTATCCGCCTTCAACGCGCAAATCTTCGCCTCCTCCCGCATGATGCACTCGCTCGCCTCCCGCGGCGAGGCCCCGCGCATCTTCGCCGCCACCAATACCGAAGGCGTGCCCACGACCGCCATCGCCTTGTCCGTCGCACTGTCCGCGCTCATGGTCGTCCTCAATTACGCCGATACCGGCTGGTTGCTCACCTTCATGCTCAACGCCGCCGGCGCTTCCCTGCTCATCGTCTGGGTCTTCATTGCCGTCAGCCAGCTGCGCCTGCGCCGCCAACTCGAGGCCCTGCATCCCCTCCCCATCCGCATGTGGGCCTTCCCCTATCTCACCTGGTTCGCCCTCGGCCTCTTCGCGGCCATCGCGGTGCTCATGCTTACCGATTCCACCGCCCGCACCCAACTCCTCTCCGCCGCCGCCATGTTCGCGGTGCTCGCCATCGCGGGCGTGCTCAATTCCAAGGCTCGCGGCATCGACCCGACCTCCACGCTCCCTCTGATCTAGCGGCCACTCCCCGCCTCCAGCCCACCATCACTGCCCTCACGCCCCATTACCCCGCCCTTCGCGCTCACCAGCGCTGGGCGGGGTACGGCGTTTTCACCTCCCGGTGAGCGCGACGGGTGTGGGGCCGCCCCTCGCGGTCACGGGGAGGAGGAAATGGGCATCGGAAAGCGTGGGCGTGAGCACAAAGGGCGGGCTGGGACCACACTCGCCTCTCGCGCTCACCAGGGGACGTTCCAGCGCACCCAAGTGGCCGCCGGTGAGCGCGAAGGGGGGCGTCGAGGGAGGAGTGGAGGGAGTTATCCACAGGGCAGCGCCGAGAAGGGAGCGCGAAACCTCAAAATAGGCGGGTTATCCACAGGCTGTCGGACCCCGTCTGGACGGGGAGGCGGCCGCTTCTTTAGGTTGAAGCCATGGGGGCATGGACGACTGCGCAGTTGCGCGAGCAGGGGCTAGGCAAGGACACGATTCGGCGACGGGTGCGCGCGGGGAAGCTATTCCGCGTGCACCGGGGGATTTATACCGACGAGTGGTCGCCGCTGGCGGTGGCGAAGGCGCTGGTGCATGGGCTGAGCCGCATTCATTTTACGGGGAAGACCGCGCAAGAAATTCACCTCGACCGGCCGCTGACGTTTCCGCTGGAGGCGGAGGGCCCGCGCACGCTGCGGGGTAAGAATTTCCGGGTTTCGCATTCTCGCCTCAAGGCAACGAGCCTAGTCAAAGGGCTGCCGGTGGTGCAGGTTCTGTGGGCTGCTCGCAAGATTGCTAGGGCCTGTGGCCCGCTGCTGGAAGAGTTTTACCGCGGTGAAAAGGGGCCCGGCCGGCTGGACCGGGACCGCAAACGAATGGGCCGGACACCGCGCGCGTTGAAGGAGACGATTCGGCGCTCCGCCATCGGCGCGGATAGCCCGCCGGAGAGGAAGGTCAGCCGCGCTCTGCGCGCAGAAGGCATTTTCCCTGTTCACAACGCCCTGGTGTGTGGATACCGGTTCGACCTACTGATGGGCAAGCTCATCGTGGAAATCGACGGCTGGACCTACCACAGCCACAGCGTCGCGTTCCAGGCCGACCGTTCCAAACAGAACGCCGCAACCGCGCACGGGTACACGGTTTTGCGCTTTACTGCCGATGACGTCACGCACCACCTTGACCAAGTCATTCTGCTCATCAAAGCCACCCGTGACCTGCTCAAAGGCCGCAAGCCACAGCTTCCCATGTCCGCCACCCAGCCATATTGGCGCTGGCATCTGTGCGTCTAGCCCTTGCCATAATGTCAAGTTTGCTTTACATTAAGTCATGTAAACATGACAAGAGAGGTGATGATGTGGCCGGACAACCCAACATGGTCCGCAAGTGGCGGCGCTGGCGCGAATGGTCGCAAGGCGAACTAGCAGAGCGCGTCGGCGTCTCCCGGCAGACTATCGCAAATATCGAACGCGGCAACTACTCCCCGTCCGTGCACCTCGCATTGGACATCTGCCACGAACTAGACAAAACAGTCGAAGAAATCTTTGGAGCTGAACAACATGATTAACGCCATCGCCAACATATCCCTCAACCACATCGAGCGCGCCTCCACCGACGAGTTCGAGCGGGACATCCTCACCAAGGCCTCCGCCATCACCCTCACCCCAATCACCTTCCTCGAGCTCATCGTCGCGGCCACCCTCGCCTGGTCCCTCCCCGGCCGCCTCAGTCTCCTCGCACTCCTCGCCATCGTCCCCTCCATCGCCGGCACCTCCCTCAGCCTCGCCTGGATGCGCAGGCGCATCGCCACCCCCACCGTCCGCTCCAACTGGACTTTGACCGCCCTCTACCTCATCCCGATGTTCCTCTGCTTCGCCGGCATCGCCTACCACGCCTTCGCGCTTTCCGATGCCGCCGCTGCCCCCTACCTCATCGGCGCCACCGTAGGTGCCATCACGGCCGTCCTCCTCTCCCCCACACTCCGACGTAAGCAAAACCGCCGCGATCAGTCCCGCCTCGACGCCGAGCTCGAGGACTAGTACCTCACCTCCACCACCCGCCTTCAGGCACACCCCACCACCCGCCCTTCGCGCTCACCGCAGACGGCGGGTGGTTTCCGTTTTCTACGCCCGTGAGCGCGAAGGGGTGCTAGCGTCAGCGGCTCCCGGCCTCCCCGCCCTTGCCGGTCACGGGGAGTAGGTTTCACCGCCGGCAACTGTTGTCGGTGAGCGCGAAGGGCGAGGCCTCCCGTGCCGCTCACCGGGGGCGAGCGCTGCGCACGACGACCACCTTCCCGTGAGCGCGAAGGGATGAGTGCCCTGCACGCACTCGCTTGGCGATGCCCCTCCCCGCCCTTGCCGCTCACCGGCGGCATAAAAAGACCCCAGCAGCCCACCCTGGTGAGCGCGAAGGGCGGTTGGGGCGGCTGGGGTTGTGCGGGCGGCAGGGCCGTGGCCGGCGGCGAAGGGCGGGTAGTTAAACCGGCGCTACCTCGTCGACGACGACGGGCTTATTGGGCTTGGAGCGGAACGTCCAGAGCTTGTTGATGATGAAGTTGATGGGCATCGCCACGACGATGGAAATGGCCTGCGCCCAATAGGACTTGGTGCGCAATCCGGTGGAGTTATCGAAGACATCGCTGGGCAGACCCACGGGCGAGTTGGGGTTCATGAGCAGCGTCAGGATGACCTGACTGACGATAAACGCCCCGATTCCCGCCAAAAGGAACGGGAAGAAACCGCGAATCCAGGACACCTTGGACACGGTACGGAAGGTCCACATGCGGTTGAGCTGGTAGTTCCAGGTATTGGCCACGAGGAAGGAGATGGTGGCAAAGACGTGGTACCAGCGGATGTGGAATGCAGAACCGAAGAGGTTCATGAAGGGATCCTCGGCAAAGATATCCGCCGCGCCAAAGAGTTTCTGCGCGAGAAAATACACGAAGAGGTTAACCGCGGTACCCGAGCCGCCGACAAGACCGAACTTAAGGAATTGCCCAAAATTGGACGCAAAGCGCGCAACGCTGAGGTCTGCCATGGGCCGCCTTTCTTGCCGGAGGTTAGTAATTACCTGATTGTAGTTCCTAAGCCCCGCGAACTGAAAAACTGACGCTCCGAATGTGATAAAGGATCTATAAAAGATATAGTTTCGTGCAGCAAGGAAAGCGGGCGCCAGAAGTCATAGAGGTCGAGCGGACGCGGCGTGGGATAGGTGTCATCGCCAATGAGCGGGCTCCCAAGGTGGTTCAGCAGCACCCGCAGCTGGTGCGTATGCCCGGTCCGCGGCCACATGGTCACCTCCCGCCCCGCAGCGCGCACATACGTCGAAGTCGGCGTGCCATTATCAGCCACGAGCACCTGCCTGCTGCCCCGCGGCTTGTGCATCGGCAGCCTGATTTCCTCATCGCAGAAAAGCGGCTGCTTGACGATGCCCCTATACCTCTTCACCGCCCTCCCCTCCAGGAAGATGCGCTGGTAGTCCGCGCGGGTCGCAGGATTGCGCGAGCAGATGACGAGACCGGCGGTCAGGCGGTCGAGGCGGTGAAGCGGCACGATTTCGTCTTCGCCGAAGTCCACGCGCAGGCGGGTTTGCAGGGTTTCACGCTGCAAGCGGCCATTCGTGGTGGTGGGAAGAAAGTGCGGTTTATCGGCAACCATGATGTCTTCATCCGTGTGGACTACGCAGTAGTCAAAGGGAATCGGATCCTCCGGCGGGACGAAGGGGTGATACCACGCGGGAATGGGGCGCGAAAGAACCGTACCCGCGGGAAGGAGGGTTCCCTCCGGAAAAGGCGAGTCGCCAGCGCGGGCGGCCCAATATTCGCCTTCTACAGGAACGCGATCGCGCAAGACCACCCTGCGGGGAGAAATCCCCTCCCGCGCAGGCGGGCGAAACGCGCGAGGTGAGTTAGGCACTGGCGAGGCGTTCGACGGCGGCGCGCACCCGCTCATCGGTGCCGTTTAAGCCAATGCGCACGTGTTGTGCGCCCGAGGGACCGTAGAAATCACCGGGGGCAGCGAGGATACCGAGCGAAGCCAACCAGTCGATGGTCTCGCGGCAGTCTTCGCCGCGGGTGGCCCAGAGGTACAGGCCGGCGTCCGAGTGGTCAATGGTAAAGCCCGCCTTGATGAGCGCCTGCATCAATTCGGCGCGGCGCGCGGCGTAGCGCTGGCGTTGGAGGGCTTCGGTGGGGTCATCGTCAAGCGCGGCAACCATCGCCGCCTGAATCGGGCCTGGCACGATGAGGCCGGCGTGCTTGCGCAGCTCTAGGAGCTCCGCGATGAGGTCATTATCGCCGGCGAAGAATCCGGCGCGGTAGGAGGCCATATTCGCGGACTTGGACAGCGAATGCATGGCAATAAGCCCGGTATTATCTCCGTCGGTCACGCGGGGATCCAGGATGGATACCGGCGGGTTGTCGTCGTTCCAGCCCAAGCCCATGTAGCACTCGTCGGAGGCGATGATAGCGCCCGTCGAGCGGGCCCAGGCCACGATGCGGCGCAGCTCCTCTACCCCAGCGACGCGGCCCGTGGGATTGGACGGGGAATTAATGAATACCAGGGAGGCATCCTGGAAGTCTTCGTCGACGCGCAGCGGGGTGGCCCCAGCGAGGAGGGCGCCAACCTCGTAGGTGGGATAGGCCACCGAGGGGAAGGCGACGGTCTCGCCGCGCATGCCCAACAGGGTAGGCAGCCAGGCGATGGCCTCCTTCGTGCCCACCACGGGCAGGACGCGGTCTACGTCCATGTGGTAGCGGCGGCGGAGGGCGGAGGCGATGGCTTCGCGCAGCTCGGAAGTGCCCTGCGTTTGCGGATAACCGGGGGCCTCGGCGGCAGAGGACAGCGCCAGCTGCACGCCGGGGGCGACCGGATCTACGGGGTTGCCCACCGAAAGGTCAACGATTCCATCTGGGTGCGCCTGGGCCTTCTTCTTGGCGCCAGCCAGCGAGTTCCAGGGGAAATCCGGAAGCGATTGTCCTAGCGGTGTGCGGGCCATGAATTACTCCTGATTCTGTGGGGGCAGCGCGGCTACCATTGACGCATCGAAATCTTGCGGGCCAAGGGCTGCCGCTCCACCGGGTGAGCCCAAGTCATCGAAGAATGCTGCGTTGGCATCGTTGTAATCGATCCACTCATCGGGAACGTCGTCCTCGTAGAAGATGGCTTCTACCGGGCATGCGGGCTCGCAGGCGCCGCAATCCACGCACTCATCTGGGTGGATGTAGAGCATGCGCTTGCCTTCGTAAATGCAATCGACGGGGCATTCCTCAACACAGCCGCGGTCCATTACATCAACGCAAGGTTGAGCGATTGTATAAGTCATGGAGAATCCTTGAATCTTCCTGATTTCATGGGGTTGGGGGATGAAATATAGTATGTCACTTCTGCTTTAGGAAAGGCCAAACGCCGCCGCCAATCCCAGCCAAAAGCAGGAGCAAGCTGAGAATATTATTGCCCACTATGACATCGCCGGTAATCGGAACCAGCAGCATAAGCCCGAAAAAGCCCAGGCCCCAGACAATGAGCGGGATGGCTGCGATGTAAGTACTATCACTCCACAGCCGCGCGGTGCGGGTTAACACCACATTGAATGCGGCGGCGATGAGGATGGTGATGGGAAACGCGATGCTCGCGCCATCAGCCAGCGGAATCCGGGCGGTGAGGTAAATGACCTCCAGAAATAGCGATAGCAGAGCGCCGAGGGAGAGCCAGATAAGCCCTGTGACCTGCTCGCCGCGGCTAAAATCAGTGCGCATTACAGATCCCCTAGGAGGTCGGTTGCGCCCGCGCCCCTGCCGAGTTGGAAGTATTCGGCACGCAGCAACGGCATGAGCAATCTATTGGACAGGCAGTAGGCCCCTGGCACCGCGGCGGGGTCGTGGACGGCGGCCACGGCGGCCTCGGGGTTGGTGGCGGTGGTGGTGCCATCAGCCAGCCAGATTTGGGTGGCGTGGGCGCGCATGGCGGCGCGTTTGGCGTGCAGGGCGGCATCGTCAAGCGCGAAGGCCAGATCCGCGCCGGCGGTGGTGAAATTATCCAGGTACGCGGCATCGGGCTTGCGCCAGCCCGCGGGCGCGTCGAGGGTCTCCAGGCCGGAGTAATTGGCGGCGCGGTCAAAAATCGCCCACCAAATGCGCGTGCTTGCCGATGCCGCCTTTTCCACCACCCTATGCACCGCCACGTGGTCCGGGTGGTTATAGCCGCCATCCGGCCCATAGGTCAAGATGGCGTGCGGCTGGAGCACCTCTAATTCCGCGCGGAGCAGATCTACCGCCTCATCCAGGCGATTGACCAGCGCGCGGGGGTTGTCGTGAGAGGGCGATCCCACCATGCCGGAATCGTGGAAGTGGCCGAATCCACCCAGCTGTATGCCTTCTACGCCTAAGGCAGTGAGGGCGCAGGCCAATTCGCGGGCGCGGAAGCCGCCGAGCTGATGGTGCTCGGCAAGACCTTGATAGGGCGCGCCGATGACCTCGCCGTCCTCGCCAAGAGTAAGGGTGATGACCGTGACCTGTGCCCCGCGCGCGGCCAGGGTGGCAAGGGTGCCGCCGGTAAAAAGCGTTTCATCATCGGGGTGTGCGTGCACTGCAACAACGCGGTAGCCCACCAAGTCCTTAGTCCTCATCTATCCTCCAAACCGGCGCGGTGACCAGACCTTTATCCCAATCATCAATACTTTGGCCGGGGCCTACAATACCCTCCCCCAGCGCGTGCACACGCGTTTCATCTAAGAGCGGGACGTATAACACGTCCTGGGCGTTGATCTCGCGGATTCGCCCCAGCGCGGTCGAGGGGCTTATCTTTCCGGAAAGGATGTCCATGCGCGTCTCAGCAGCGTTGTCGGGGCAGAACCCGGAGAGATCCCCGGCGAGCGGTTCGTCTTCGGCGCAATTGAAGATATTCGCGGCCGACAGCGAGGTTAAGGTGATATCCTCCCAGGTCACGACCGCATCCACCTTGCCTTCCGGCAGCAGCTTAGAGGTAATGGTGGTAAGCCTATCGGTGGTGACCTCGGCGGGGATGCCGTGAGCCTCGAGGATATCGTAAAGCGTATTTGCCGCAGCCAAAGCCGTGGGGCTGGTCGGATCGACGGCGAAGCGGATGGGTTTCTTGCTGGCGCGCTCGCGCAGGGCGGTCAGGTTCGCCTCGCCGGAGACCGGGTTATGCCCGGCCTTCAGGTTGGAGGCGCGGCCGGTGGCGAGACGGGCGACCTGCCCGGTATCGATAAGCGAGGCCAGACCGCGTCGCGCGGCGGCGTCCTCCAAGGCTCCTTGCTCGGTGGACATGTGCAAGCGCAGCTGGCGCGGGCGGGTGACCGTCTTATCGCTCACGTGCCCGAGCAAGCCAAGCGCCTCCTGCGAGGTCTGATCCGGGGTGAAGTCCGCGAACCCAATCTGGCCGGAGCGCAGCATATTCAGCGCCTGGGTGCTATCGCGCACCTCGCGCAGCTGGACGACGTCGATATGGGCGGGGTCGGCACCCCAAAAACGATCGTTGCGGTTGAGGGTGATGACCCCGCGGCTGCGGTCCACGCTATCGACCGAGAAGCGGCCGGCGGAGGCTGGGATGTCATTGGCCAGCGCCGAATCAAAATCGGAATTCTGCAGCAGGTGCGAGGGCAGGAGTTGGTTGAATAGCTGCTTCCAATCTTTAACCCGCTCCGCAAAATCCACCGTCACCACGCGCCCGCCATCGGAGGTGGTCACCGCGGAAATGGCGCGGTAGCCCGCCGGGTCCTTGACGCCTGCGGTGGTGATCATCTTCTTCCACAGGTAGTTGAAATCCGCCCCGGAAATCGGGGTGCCATCGGACCACTGCGCGGGAGTGGCGATGACGTAGCGCACCCGCTGGGCTACGCCCTCCGGCGCGGTGACCTCCGCGGCGGATTCTAGGACGTCTGTATCCATGCGTCCCCAGTGGAACGTCGACGGCAAGACCAGCTCGGCGATTTGATCCACGAGCTCGGAGTTATTGGCCACCAGGTGTGGGTTAAGTCCGGCGCGCAGCGGATCGACACCGATGGAAATGGTAGGCCGCGACTTTTCTTCCTCCGCGCGCGGCGGCTCATCGTCCGTCGCGGTCGTCGTTGATGCCGTTTCCTGGGCGGTAGATTCCTGGTCGTCCGAGTCTTCTACCACCGGCGGAGGGCCAGGATTGGCCGAGCACCCGCTGACAAACGCGAGGCCGATGGCGGCAGTGGCAGCAAGTGCGCGGGCCTTGAGACTATTTTTCATCGCGGACTACTTTAATACCTTCTTCCCGCCACACGAAGATTCTGCGCGCTAAACTCGAGCAAAATCACTGTTGAAGGGATTCCCCACCATGCTTATCTGCCAAGAAATGTTCCTCCTGCTTACCAAGGACAACGGTAAAAAGGAGGTGCTATCAAATAATGAAACCGCCCTGCGCGCGGGCCTTTTTAGCGATTTGCTCCTGCACGAGGCGGTTGCCATAACTGCAAAGAATAAGGTGCACGCCACTGATAAAAAGCCAGAGCACCCGGTGCTTGCCTGGGCGTGGGATAGCCTGCACGAGCACCGGACCGGCTCGGTAAAAACGCTGCTGCAGGCGCGGTGGTTCTCCCCACGCGAGAAGATTGCCCAGGATTTTCAGGACCGCGGCCAATTGGAGATCGAGGATTCCGCGTGGTGGCAGCTGGGCGGTGACCGTTACATCATGACGGATACGGCGCTAGAAGATGAGGTGCGCGAGAGGCTCGCCGCGGTACTTGACGGCACCCAAAACCCAAGCACCAAAGACATGATTATCTTGGATATTCTGCGCGAGGTTAATGGGGCCTATCCCCTACTCAAGGAGGATGCGCCCGAAATGAAACGCCGGGAGATGCGCAACCGCATCAAAGAATTAAAACAACAGGTGGAATACGACGATGCCGCCGCCTCTGCGGTAAAAACCATTTTGCAGGAGACGACGGCGATTATCGCGGCGGTTGCGGTATCAACCGCAGGCACTACTTAGGCCGGCAGGTTACTTCTTCATCTGCTTAGCGCGGGAAGCGGCGCGCTTGCGGTCGGTGGCGGAAAGCTCCAGCTTGCGCACGCGCAGCACGTCTGGGGCGACCTCGACGCACTCGTCGTTGCCACAGAATTCCAGCGCTTCTTCCAGGGAAAGCGTGTGGGCCTTGGCCAGGGTGACCGTGGCGTCTGCGGTGGCAGAGCGCATATTGGTCAGCTTCTTTTCCTTGGTGATATTGATGTCAATATCCTCATCGCGGTTATTGGCACCCACGACCATGCCTTCGTAGGCCTCGGCGCCTGGCTCGACGAAGAAGTTGCCGCGGTCAGCCAGCTGCATCAGTGCGTACTGGGTGATCTGGCCGGTGCGGTCAGCCACCAAGGAGCCGGTGGCGCGGGACTTGATCTCGCCGGCCCAGACATCGAGGCCATCGGAAATGGAGTTGGCGATGCCGGCACCGCGGGTCTCGGTCATGAACTGGGTGCGGAAACCGATAAGGCCGCGGGCGGGAACGCGGAAGATCATGCGCACCCAGTCACCCTCGCGCACGTCCATGGACTGCATCTGGCCCTTGCGGGAGGCCAGCAGCTGGGTGATGGCACCCTGGTGCTCCGACGGGGAGTCGATGGTGAGGATCTCATAAGGCTCGTAGGTCTTGCCATCGATCTGCTGGGTCACAACCTGCGGCTTACCGATGGTCAGCTCGAAGCCCTCGCGACGCATGGACTCGATGAGCACGGACAGAGCCATCTCGCCGCGGCCCTGAACCTCCCAGGTATCGGGGCGCTCGGTGGGCAGCACGCGCAGGGAGACGTTACCGATAAGCTCCTGCTCCAAGCGGGCCTTGACCATGCGGGCGGTCAGCTTGGTGCCGCCGCCGCGGCCTGCCATCGGCGAGGTGTTGACGCCGATGGTCATGGAGATGGCCGGCTCATCAACGGTGATGCGCGGCAGGGCCTCGGGGTTTTCTGGATCGGCGATGGTGTCACCAATCATGACATCGGAGATACCAGAGATGGCGACGATATCGCCGGCGATGGCCTCTTCGGCCGGCTGGCGCTCGAAGCCGACGGTGCGCAGCAGCTCGGCGACCTTGACGGTCTTGGTGTGCTGGTTGCCCTCATCGTCGTAGTGGATCCAAGCCACCTGCTGGCCCTTCTTGATGCGGCCGGCGTAGATACGCAGCAGCGCGATACGGCCGAGGAAGTCGGAGGCGTCCAGGTTGGTCACGTGCGCCTGCAGCGGGGCATCGACGGTAGCGGAAGGCTCGGGCAGGACGTTGTAGATGACATCGAAAAGCGCCTGCAGGTCCTCGCTATCGGGGACGTTGCCATCGCCCGGGTTCTCGGTGGAGGCAACGCCGGCACGGCCAGAGGCATACAGGACCGGGAGATCGAGCAGCTCTTCGGCGGCGGCTGCGGCCTCCTCATCCTCGAGGCCGGCGGCGATTTCCAGCAGCAGGTCCTGAGACTCGGTAACAACCTCGTCGATGCGGGCATCGGGGCGGTCGGTCTTGTTCACGCAGACGATAACCGGCAGCTTGGCCTCGAGCGCCTTGGTCAGGACGAAGCGGGTCTGTGGGAGGGGACCCTCAGAGGCATCGACAAGCAGCACGACGCCGTCCACCATGGAAATGCCGCGCTCGACCTCGCCGCCGAAGTCGGCGTGGCCCGGGGTGTCGATGACGTTGATGATGAGGTCTGCGCCGTCCTTGCCCAGACCCTGGCGGCGGATGGCCGTGTTCTTGGCCAAAATGGTAATGCCGCGCTCGCGCTCCTGATCGTTGGAGTCCATGACGCGGTCCGTGTGCTCACCGTGTTCGCCAAAGGCACCGGACTGCTCCAGCATGCCGTTGACCAACGTGGTCTTGCCATGGTCAACGTGCGCGACAATGGCAACATTACGGAACTCGGTATTACTCACTAGTTGGGTTCTCCTTCGGAGGATCTACAAGCGCTGGTGCGCGAGAAATGTTCTTGAACGACGTCCTACGATACCCCCTAACAGGGCATAGTGCAGCATCGGGGAGCCAAGACGCGACCTATGCCACCCCGTAACGTCTCGCGCGCCGGAAACGACCTAGTACTTGACACTTCCCAGCGGATCACTATCGTTACTAGAGTTATTATTGTTACTGATGTGATTAATGGGGCTGTATTGCTTTCCCTCCGCGAGATAACAAGGACCTGATACCGTGAGCCACGCCCGAACCTCTTGGCGCCTAAGCGGGCGCACCGGCTATATCGCCGCTGCCACCGCCGCACTAATTGGCCTTGCCTCTCCCCTGGTTGCGCCCGCGCAGGCCTTCGCCCCGGACCTCTCCTCACTGGCCCAGCAGCACTTGCCCGCCAGCCCCTTAGATGAGCTCGGCCGCCCCGCCCCGGAGACCCAGGACCGCGTGCGCGCCTTTGCCGCACAGCCGTGGATCCCCGAAGAGGCCCGCAATGCAATCCTGTCAGGCCTGGCCTTCTTTGCCGGCAACGGCGACGGCGATGGCGGCGTCGCCTTACCACAGGGCGATAACCCGCACTTCCGGCAGTTCTACTGGCCCACCGTCTCCGCGCACTGCATCGGCGGCACCAACGCCGCCACCGGCTCTGCCATCGCGGTCCCCGGACCCACAGAGATTCCCGCCCCGGGCGCCGGCGAGGGCGAGACCGCCTTCCTCTTTACCGCCCTGGGCACCCCACCGGCAGCACCGGATCAAGGCGGCATGCATGTGCAGTGGTTCAATATCAATACCCTGCAAAGCGGCATTACCCCGCTGCACAATAACGGCATCAACCAGGATGGGCCCACGACGCTCTCCGGCACCGCGCACACGGGCAAGGGCCTGGTCATCGCGCTGCTTTCCGGCTCCGTTAATACCACCGAGGCGCGCTGCGATTTCGCCCCCACCGCCGCCTTCCTGGAGGTGAAGTAATGGCCGTTGATCTCCACCCAGTCAAGCGCGAGACCTTTAATACCGCGGATTTTACCAATACCGATCCCAAGGGTTACCTCCGCCAAGTCGATACCTACACCGAAACCGAGTTCGGCCTGTACATGGCCCGCGGCGCCGATCACCCGCGCTTTGGCTACCTCGAATCCTGGCTCCTGCCAAGCCTCAACCTGCGCGCGAATATCTTCCACTTCCGCCCCGGCGTTGAGGTGGAACAGGACTTTTATATCGACGTCGCCGAAATCCAGCGCCACGGCAACGAATGGACCACCCGCGATCTCTACGTTGATCTGGTGACCACCACCGGCGAGCCCATCACCGTCCTCGACATCGACGAGCTCTCCGCGGCGACGTCTGCCGGCCTCATTTCCGCCGAGGACGCCGAGCTCGCCATCGACACCACCCTGAACGCGGTCGAGGGAATTACCCGCCACGGCGACGATGCAATGACCTGGCTTGCCCACCACGGCATAGACTTGTCTTGGTCAGACAACGTAACTTTAGCCCCCGAAGGATAAGCCATGGCCGGTGGCCTTTTCGCCCTGCTTGACGATGTCTCCTTAATCGCCCGCGCCGCCGCCTCCAGCGTCGACGATGTGGCCGCCCTAGGCGGCAAGACCTCCATGAAGGCCATCGGCGTCGTCGTCGATGATGCCGCAGTAACCCCGCAATACGTCGAGGGCATCAAACCGCAGCGTGAGCTGCCAATGATCTGGCGCATCACCAAGGGCTCGCTCATCAATAAGCTCGTCATCATCTTGCCTATTGCGATGATCCTGTCCTGGATCGCGCCGTGGGCGCTGACACCCATCTTGATGTGCGGCGGTACCTATTTGTGTTTCGAAGGCGCGGAAAAGATCCTCTCCTTCTTCCACTCCTCCCCAAGCGATGCCACCGATACCGTCCAGCACAAGGGCCCCGAGGCCGAAGATAGCCTGGTGAAATCCGCCATCACCACCGATCTCATCCTGTCTGCTGAAATCATGGTGATTTCCTTAAATGAGGTCATCGATCAGCCCTTCTGGCTGCGCCTCGGCGCGCTCATCGCCGTCGGCATAATCTTGACCCTAGGCGTCTACGGTGCCGTGGGACTGCTGGTCAAGATGGACGACATCGGCCTAGCCTTAACCCAGCGCCGCGATGGCAACTCCCTTCTCGGCAATGCCTTGGTCAAGGGCATGCCCATCGTGTTGGACATCATCGGCATCATCGGCACCGCCGCCATGTTGTGGGTAGGCGGGCATATCGTCACCTCGGGCCTCCACGAATTCGGGGTAGACCAGCCGCACGGGTTTATCGAGGCCGCCACTGAACATATCCACAATGACGCGCTGAGCTGGCTGGCCGAAACCGGCCTGTCCATGGTGTGCGGGCTCATCCTCGGACTTGTCATCGCCAGCATCGTCATGGCGGTCAAGGCCTCGACCGGCTCGCCGTCTGCCACCTCGGCAGCGCAGCACTAAGTTACATAAACAGCATGAGCGATACAGCCATAATGGCCATACCGGCGATAAGGCCGTAGATGGCGTAGTGGTGTTCACCAGTTTCTTCCGCGGTGGGAAGCAGCTCATCGAGGGAAATAAACACCATGATTCCTGCCACGGCGGCAAAGCTAATGCCCATGGTGGCCGGCCCCAATACCGGCATGAGCAGGCCAAAACCGATGAGCGCGCCGAGTGGTTCAGCCAGTCCGGAAAGCGTGGCCCACCAGAAGGCCTTCTTGCGCGAGCCGGTCGCCTCCCGCAGCGGCACTGCGACGGCGATGCCTTCCGGGATATTGTGAATGGCAATCGCCACGGCCACCGGCACCGCAATCTCCTTGGACTCCAGGCCGGATAAGAAGGTGGCAAAGCCCTCCGGGAAATTGTGTAAGCCCAGCGCTACTGCGGTAAATACGCCCGTCTTCATCAACCTGCCCCGGCGGGCGTCTTCTTCCGTCGTGCCCGGTTCGTGCGGGTTAATTTCTTCTGGCACCATCCGGTCAATAATCGCGATGACCGCAATACCGGCAAAGAAGGCCCCTACCGCGGCCCAGGTGCCAGGCTTTTCGCCCCCGAGGGCATCGCCAAGCTGCTCTATGCCTTCCGGCAGGATTTCCATGAAGGAAACATAGAGCATCACACCCGCCGAAAGGCCCAGGGCCGCGGCCATAAACGCGGACCCTGGCTGGCGCTTTCCCACCGCCAATGCCCCGCCGATGGAGGTGGACAGGCCCGAGAGCAGGACCAATCCAAAGGCGAAGGCGAACGTGGACAAGGTCATGGTCTGTGACTGTACCTAACTAAAATTATCGAGCCTTAATGAGCGGGCGGGGTCTGTGCATCGTCATCGGTGGAGCCCGAGACGAACTCGCCGTCGGCCACCGAAGGATCATCATCCACGTAGCGGCCGGCTTCATAGTCATATCCGATGGCGTGGCCTTCCTCATCGGTGCGCGCGTACCACTCAGTGACCTCTGCGGCGGTGGAATCAAATTCGCCGCCGGTGGCGTAATCGGAGTCTCCCGCAGTGGGCTCGATCGACAGGGCAAAGTTATCGCCGTATTCGCGCACGCCGTGGATGACCGCATTGGACACGGCCTGGTGCTCGTAATAGTGGCGGATGGAGGCCGGATCGTGGCGCAGTTCCCTAATCAGGGCAATGCACATCAACACGATGATGACGGCAAAGGGAAGCGCCGTAATGGTGATGAGGTTTTGCAGGCCTTGCAGCGCGTTTTTGCCGCCGGAGATGAGAATAACCACGGCGATGCCCGCCATGCAGATCACCCAAAAGACGGTGACCAAGGGCTTCGGCTGTGGGTTGCCGCGCTGGGTGAGCTGGGAATTGACCAGCGAGGCTGAGTCCGCAGTGGTGATGAAAAATACCACGAGCATGACGATGACCAGCGGGGCCATCCAATTGGATCCGGGGAAATGGTCCAAGACGTTGAAGAAGATGTCTTCGGCCGCCGGCATGGAATCGATGGTGCCATCGGGGGCGATATCGCCATCGCGGCGCTGCAGCCAAATGGTGGTGCCGCCCAAGATGGTGAATGCGGCGATGATGATGGCAGAAGGAATAAACAGCACGCCAAGGACGAATTGGCGGATGGTGCGACCGCGGGAAATCTTGGTCACGAATACGCCGACGAACGGCGACCAGGATACCCACCACGCCCAGTAGAACGTGGTCCACGAGGATAGGAAGGAGACCATATCTTCGCCTTCACCCATGTTGGCGGACAACATTTCAGGGGTGTTATCGAGGTACTCGATGATGACTGCGGGCATCATATTGGCCAGCAAGGCAGTCGGTCCGATGACGAAGAAGAAGATGGCGATGCCTAGCGCCAATGCCAGGTTGATATTGGATAGCCACCGCACGCCCTTAGCCACACCAGACACGGCGGAAAAGATGGTGCCGATGGACAGCACAATGATGATGACCAACGCCGCGGTATTGCCAGCGGTGGACCAGCCACTGACGATTTCCACGCCGCGGCCGATCTGCAGCGCGCCAATGCCCAAAGTAGCCGCGGTACCAAAGAGGGTGGCGATGATAGCCAGGCCATCGATAATGCGCGCCGGTGTGGAATCGGTGGAGCGGTTGCCAAAAAGCGGCATCAAGATAGAGCTCATCAGGGGTACGCGCCCGCGGCGGAAGGACACGTAGGCCACGCACAGCCCGACGATGGCATAGATAGCCCATGCATTAAGGCCCCAGTGCATGGCCGATTGGGCCAGCGCGCCGAGCACCGCTTCATCGCTGGCGGCCTCATAGGCACCAGGGCGCGGCGAGAGATAATGCGTAAGCGGTTCGTAGGGGCCGAAGAAAATAAGCCCGATGCCGATGCCCGCGCCAAAGAGCATGGCGGCCCAACTGATCGTGGAAAACTCCGGCTTTTCGCCATCCACGCCGAGTGGGATTTTCCCGTACTTGGAAAAGGCCAGGATCAACAGCAGGAACATCAGGAAGGTGGCCAGGGCCGTAAAGATCCAGCCTAGGTTGCGCATAACCCAGTCCAGGGCCGTAGAGGAGGTATTAAAAACCTGTTCGGGGGCGAGCACTCCCCACACCACGAAGGCGATGACGAGCCCACCGACAACGCTCAAGATGGTCTTATCCACACTGTATTTAACCTTTTGGTCCTCAATGGATACGCCAGGGACCAAGGCGGGGTGAATATTGTGCGGGTAGATGATGTCGTGCAGGATGCGCTTGGCGCCGCGCACGCGCTTTTGGCTTTCTTCCGTATTATTAACGTTTTCCAGCCCACTGGTGGTTCCGTTATCGGGCTGGGGCGATGAATTAGACGACAAAGCCCTACTCCTATTTCGTTATGCACTATTCAACTTAAGGGAATCATTAATACGTTAACGAACATTGGCTAAAACCACCGACTAAGCGCTGTTTTACCCCCACATGCGTAAAATGAGATCCGTACGTTACGCCCCGCTTTAGAGCTTTGGAGTTACTTTTCCTATGGTGCCCTACCCGCTTGCGACCAGCTACTTCGGCGTCGAACACGTCGCCATCCTGGAACATGTCATCTCCGGCACGGTGCTGAGCATTCCTGGCGTGGGTAGTCAGCCTACTCTTATCGATGTCTCTCTAGAGCCCGATACCTACTCCAACGGCTGGCGGGTGCGTTCGGAATTTGGTTTCATCGGGTTCCTCGATGAGGTAGAGGCAGCCGAATACCCGGACCTACACCGGTTGAAGGCCTCGCAGGCCACCCCGCAGACGGTAGCCACGATCGGCATCATTGACGGTGAACTCGAGGTCGCCGTCTCCCTCGGGCTGTGGCCGTGGATGGTGCCAGTCAATGACCAGCCGGCCGAATCGGCGCTGCTCGCCGGCGGTCACGGCGCGGTCGTTGATACTGCGGCGGGCGACCTGACCGAGTCGCAGCTATCTCAACTTGAAACGCAGCAATTCTTTGTCACGCTCAAGATCATCGATGACGCCGTCGTGGCCTCGTGTGGCGATACTGTGGTCGGTCCGTGCGGCGTGTTGAGCCAGTTGCCGGGTCTGCGCGCCGCGTATGCGGCGGCACAAGAAGCCGGTACTGTGTTGGCAGCCCGTGCCTATAGCGGCGGCGGGATGATCGCGGTGGATATCCCGGCAGCGAATGCCACAGATACCGAATTATTCTCCCCGGCGGTACCACCCCTGCGGGTGCCGTCTGGCCGCACCGCGCTTCCCAGCACCACCACATCCCGCCCTACCACCCCAGCCCAGCCCGAGGGGTGGGAGTTCGCGCTGGAGTCCGCCGACATTGCAGGCGATCTTCCCACCGGCTCCCGGCGCCCAGTCAGCCCGAGTGCCAACAAGGATCTGGGCTCGGCCGAAGCGTCGCCCGCGACGCCCAGCACTGCTCCAGAGAACGACGCTGCCCCGACCACGCCTCGTGCCCACGAGAAGAACGAGGCTGCGGCACCGCCCGCTAGCAGCGGCTTGGCCGACTTGGTCTCGTCCATGCCGGGCTCACAGAACCTAAGCTGGCGCGCGCTTCCCGTCGCAGAGGAACCGGGCCGCTTTTCTTCCGAATCCGCCCGCGTGCGCGCCCGGCGCGTGGCGCGCGAGCAGTCCCGCCCGCGCGGCGGCAATCACCGCAAATAAGGCGCCCGCTTGTGCTTAGCGCAGTGTGCGCTTGCCACCCTCGCCACGGCGGGTAATGCCTTGGGCATCGAGGTATTCCAGCAGTGGGATAGCCACCCGGCGGGTGGTCCCCAGCACTTGGCGCGCGGCGGACAAGGTAAAGGGCTGTTCGAGTTGTGAGAGGTGCTCCCGTGCCTTGTCTGGGGCGTCCGGCAGGAGGATGATGCCATCTTTCAGACGTAGCAGGCGCCCAGCGCGCTCGGCGGCGGCCAGTTCTTTTTCGCTCAGCCCCAGCTCTTTAAGCTCGTGTGCCTCTGGTGCGGCAAAGGGTTCAGTTTCTAACCTGCGTTCCAATTCGGCCACGGCGGGCTCGGCGGCGCCGAGATCTACGGTGTGGCCAGGCAGCCGGATTAAGCCTTCGGATTCTTCAGCGTGCGCAGCGGCTACCGCTAGGCGCAGCAGCCCTTCTTCCTTAAGGCCCAAGGCATCGAGTGCCGCATTGCGCGGCATGCCCGGTGCGAGCGGATTCGCTGCAGCGTGCTCCTGCAGCGCGGTAGTCAGCGCTTCTTTCCAGCGCGTTACCTGGCGGGCGGCAATCCACCACTGTTGGAAGTTAATGATGCCCGGCGGCGTGGCATCGGTGTCATAACCATCGAGTTCCAGGTCCGCGCGCCGGGCATAGCCCACACGCTGCAGGTAGGAGGAAGGATTGCGGAAAGAGGTGTGCTCCGCCAATGCCTCGGCACGCTTGCGGGCGGCGCCGCGGCGGTCTAGCTCCGGCGGGCGCACGTCGATGACCTCCACGCCGGCGCTAACATGTCGGCCGCCGGGGCTGCGGACGACTAGGCGATCCAGGATGACCAGCGGCATAGCGCGCGATAGGCGCAGGCGGGCAAAGTCCGCTGACAGCGGCCGCAGGTGCGCTTCTACCCCGGCGGTACCGCAGTGGACCACGAGGTTATCGGGCAGTTCATCAAGCGCGGTGCCAAAGGTGCGGTGGACGTCCACGGTATCGACGCCGCGCCACGCACCTGGGGTAAGCAGCAGATCACCGCGGTGGATATCGGCGGCATCGACCCCGCGCAGGTTGACCGCGGCACGTGTTACGGGGCCCAAGGATTCCTGCGCGGTATTTTCGCTATGCAAGCCACGGATCTCCACCCGCTTGTCCCCTGCCGCGGTGGAAAGCACCAGGGCATCGCCGGTGCGCAGCGTGCCAGCACTCAGCGTCCCGGTCACCACGGTTCCCGCGCCCTTGACGCTAAAAGCGCGATCGATCCACAGGCGCACCGGGGCGTCTGTGTCGGGTGCGGGCACGCGGGCCACCAAGTCATCGAGCGCCGCGCCCAGTTCCGCCAGGCCCTCGCCGGTGTGGGAGGAGACGGGGATAATGGGGGCATCGGCAAGCGGGGTGGCAGAAAACTGCGTGCGTACCTGGGCGGTGACCTCCGCGCGGCGCTTTTCATCGGCGCGGTCGCTGCGGGTCAAGGCGATGACGCCGTGCTCGATGCCCAGCGCGTGCAGCGCGTCGCGATGGTCGGTGGATTGGGCCTGCCAGCCCTCGTCCGCGGCAACCACGAAAAGCACCACGGAGGCCGGGCCCACCCCGGCGAGCATATTGCCAAAGAACTTTTCGTGGCCGGGAACATCCACAAACGCCACGTCCGCGCCGGAGGGCAGCGCCGTCCAGACAAAGCCTAAGTCAATGGTCAGCCCGCGGCGTTTTTCCTCGGCCCACCTATCCGGATCCATGTCTGTGAGGGCGCGCACCAGGCTGGACTTGCCGTGATCGACGTGGCCGGCGGTCGCGATGACGTACACCTACATCACCGCCCGGATGGCCGCGATGAGCACCTCGTCCTGGGACTCGGGCACGCAGCGCACGTCAATGAGGCAGCGGCCTTGGTGCTGGCGCGCCACCACCGGCGGGGTGTGCTGGCGCAGCTTTGGTGCAAGTTCCTCCGGCAAGGACACCGCAACGCCGGGCAGCGGGTACTCGGGGGCGCCTCCCCCGCCCACGCGGCCAGCATGCTCAACAACCTCGCCACCCACCGCCGCGGCGATGGCCTCGGTGCGCTCGCGGTGGCGCGCCGGGTCAAGGTGGAGGGCCTGATTCACCGCATTGGCAGGCGTCGTGATCGCTGCCTCTAAGGCATTGAGCCGCAGCTTATCTATGCGCACCGCCCGCGCCAGCGGGTGCTTTTTCACCGCCGCAATCGCGTCCTTAGTGCCCAATAAGATGCCGGCCTGCGGCCCGCCCAAAAGCTTATCGCCCGAGGCGATGACAATATCCGCCCCGGCTTTCAGCTGCGCGTGAATATCGGGCTCGTCTGGCAGGACCGGATCGTGGGTGAGCAAGCCCGAGCCGAGATCCACAATAAGGTTCGTGCCTTGTTTCTTCGCCAGGCGCGCCAGCTCGCCCACGCCCACAGAGGAGCTAAACCCCTCAATCCGAAAATTGGACGGGTGCACCTTCAAAATCGCGCCGGTCTCCTCCCCCAGCGCGGCTTCATAATCGTGGAGGTGCGTCCGGTTGGTCGCGCCCACCTCGCGCAGGCGCGTCGCGGTGGATTCAATAAGTTCCGGCAGGCGAAACCCCGCGCCAATTTCAATGAGCTCGCCGCGCGAGATGATGACCTCCTTGCCCGGGGCCAGCGCGGCCGTGGCCAGCAATAAGGCCGCCGCACCGTTATTGACCACCAGCGCATCCTCCGCGCCGGGGCACGCCGCCAATAGGGCCTGGGTGGCACCGGCACCGCGCCGGGACGAGCGCCGCCCGGTGTCTAAGTCCATTTCCACGTCGGTATATCCGGCCGCGTCCTGCAGCGCGTCGATCGCGGCCGCAGGCAGCGGGGCGCGGCCCAAGTTTGTATGGATGATGACGCCGGTGGCATTGATGACCGGCTGCAAGGAATGGGTGCTGTGGTCAGCCAGCCTTAGCGCTATTTCTTCCTCCACGCTGGCAACGGGCACGTCCCCGCGGCGGGCGGCAGAGAGCACGGCCCTAATCGTGGCGCGGATGGCGTGTTCAGCGAATATCTCCCGTGCGCGCTCTACCGCGGGGAGCCGCAATAGCTCATCCATGCGGGGTAAATTCCGGCGGGGATCACGGGCATTATTCGCGGGGCGACCAGCGTTATGACTCGGCACTCGTTTTCCTCCTTGCGCGCTTTTGGCGGAGACGGACAGGAATCGAACCTGCCAGACCGAGATGCTCGGCCTCACCGGTTTTGAAGACCGGGGCGCCCACCAGGACACGTACGCCTCCGCCTGGCTACTTTACAGATCCCGCGCGCACCCCACCGCCGCCGCCCCACCACTTCCGGCGGGTAAAATGACCAACATGATGGAGCAGATTAATTTAACCTCTTTCGCCGCAGGTGGCGGCTGCGCCTGCAAGATTCCCGCCGGGCAATTGGAATCGGCGGTAGAAGGGCTCATCGGCAAGGCCGATCCCAATGTCTTGGTCGGCCTCGACGATGGCGATGATGCCGCAGCGGTCAAGATCGACAACGGCGTCGCCGTGATTTCTACCGCGGACTTTTTCACCCCCATGGTCAATGATCCCTATACCTGGGGCCAGATTGCCGCGGCCAATGCGCTATCTGATGTCTACGCAATGGGTGGCACCCCCATTACCGCCATCAACCTCGTGGGCTGGCCCAATGAGAAGCTTGGCTTGGACGTCCTGCGCGAGGTGCTGCGCGGCGGCATGGATAAGGCCACCGAGGCGGGCATTTCTATTACCGGCGGCCACTCCATTACCGCCCCGGAGCCTTTGTACGGCATGGCGGCGACGGGCATCGTTGATCCCGAAAAACTCATGCGCAACGATGCCGCGGAGGCCGGCCTGCCCATTACGCTGACCAAGCCCATCGGCGTGGGCATTTTGAATAATAAACACAAGGCCACCGGCGAGGTGTCCCAGGCCGCCATCGATTCCATGACCGCGCTCAACCGCCAGGCCGCCCAGGATGCGGTCGCCGCAGGTGCGCGCGCGGCCACCGATGTCACCGGCTTCGGGTTACTGGGCCACCTGTACAAGATGTGCCGCGCCTCTGGCGTATCGGCTGAGCTGGACTTTTCCGCGGTCCCCACCGTGGACGGCGCCACCGATGCCCTCGCGGAAGGCTTTATCCCGGGCGGTTCGCGCCGCAACCTGGATTGGGTGCGCCCGCACCTGCAGCCCTCCTCCCTTACGGAGGAAGAGCTAGTGCTGCTTGCCGATGCCCAAACCTCCGGCGGCCTCCTCATCATCGGCGAGGTCCCGGGCTACCCGGTCATCGGCCGCACTACGCCGCTTTCTGACGATGCCTATATCACCATTTCCTAAGATGAATCACCGCATTTTTAGCCTGCCCCTTGCCACCCTCGCCCTCAGCGCGGGCTTAGTCGCCTGCGCCGATGAGAGCACCAATCGCGGTTGCTCGCCCATCGAATTATCGGAACTGCGCACGTCATTGCCAGACACCCTGATCGGCGCTAACCAGGATCCCGATTCCACCAGCGATGAGGATGACTCCTTTTCCGTGCTCTATGGCGGCGATTCGCCGGAAAAGATTAGCGTGCTGGGCACGAAATACGAGTCCGATAATGAGGCCGTATGCCCCGATGACCCAGATGCGGCGGCGGAGCGCTACTTGGAGCTGGTCAATGAGGACATCGATAAGCAAAATGCCGCCCAAGGCCGCGTGGGAAATGAGTACAAGCCGTTCGATTTCACCGCCGCGGACCGGCATTTTTATTGCTCGGCCTGGGAGGTCGAGGATGCCGTCTCAACCACCTGCGTGACCACGGTGCATGACGCTGCGGTGAACTACTATCTCCACCGCGATTCCGAGTCCTTGGAGGCGGAGCAATCGCGCATGCAGGAGATCGGCGAAGAGCTTGCCGATTCCTTCGCCAACCTCGACTAAACTAGCTAGCCCTCGCTAGCCTGCGCTGAGCACGTCGGTGGCAAGCCCTTGCTCGCGCCGGCGCCGCTCCGCACGGCGTTTTTGCGGCCCCATCGTGGTGGCCGGGTTCTTCACCGCCTCCAAGCCAGCGTTGAGCACACCAAAGCGCGTGCACGCAGAACCAGCAAGCAAGGCCAGGCCCGAAGCCACAGACACGGCGCGGGACTTCGTCGCCGCCGCCACCGCGCTGCCCACGCCGCCAGCGGCAATCAGGTACTCCGAGGCGCGCATGAGCTTCCCCGGTGCGCCGTGGTGCAATTCCTCGCGCGGCTCCGGCTCCATATTGTTTTCTAATACCTTCGTCGCCGCGATATCGCTGGCCGCAGCCGCCATGCCCAAGGCCCGGGCAGGCCCGGCGTGTTTCACCGGGGTGGTGACCATGGCCAGGCCGGAGGCCGCTGCCGAGGCAGAGGATACAAAGACATAGGGCAAGTGCCGCTTCATGTCATTCCACACCGGGTTGGACGTATTGGACAGCAACACCGCCGTATATCCGGCCAACGGGCCGCCGAGCACACCGGTTATCACCCCGGCCGGAGTCGCGGCCTTGCCTAGGCTCGCGCGCAGCCACTTCGGAAGCGGCAGCTTCCGCTTGGTCGCATTATCCACCTCTACCGCTGCCGGAATGGCCGCCGCGGTGGAAAAGCCCGCGAGCAGCCACGATCCGAGCGACATCGGTGAGGTCACCTTGAAGACGCGGAACATATTCAACGCGCGCTCCGGCCGGCCCAGATCTAAAATCAAAAAGACCGAACCGGCGGCCGCCGCGCCAAAGGCCGCTACCCGCGTGGTCCGGCGCAAAGGTGCGTTGCCTGCGGCCTGTGCACCGGTGGCGAGAAGACCCGAACCGCCGGCAATACCGCCCAAGAAGAAATACCCACCGATGGGCCACTCCCACGGCGGGGCCTTGACTACCGGCCTGCCGTAGTAGGAAGAAAACTCGAAGTCTTCTGCCATCCGCTCCTCCTTGGAGCCATCCTGCGCACCCGCACCCGGGCGCTTGCGCTTCTTCTTGCGCTTCGGCCCATCGAAGTTGCGGTAGCGATTCGGCCGCTCCGGCTGCGGTGGCCGGTACTCATCAAAACCGCTCATTTGCGCCCTCCAATCAAAAAGGAACCCGCCACGGCCAGCGCCATCCCGCCGATGGCCTTGGCCGCGGTCTTATACATGCTCGGCAAATCCGCGGTGGGCACGCGCGGATCCGGCGGCAGGCCATAGACCTCTGGCGAATCTAGCAATAAGAAGATGGACCCGGTTCCGCCCACGCCATCGTTATCATTGGCGCCATAAAGCCGCGCCTCCGTTATGCCCTGTTCGTGCAGGACGCGCACGCGATCCTTCGCCGCGGCCAGCATGTCCTCATAGGTACCGAACTGGATGGAATCCGTGGGACACGTCTTGGAACAGGCCGGTTGCTCGCCCTGTTTCAGGCGGTCATAGCACATGGTGCACTTCTGGGCGACGCCCACATTCTTAATCGGCATCGCCTCGCCCGGCGTGTGATCCGTGCCTTGGGGTTTGCGCTGCTTGAGCTTTTTCAGCACATTAATACCGGCGTGCGAATTATCCTGATAATCCACCGTCGCGGTCTTATCGTATTTCAACGACACCCCGCCGTCATCGCGGCGTTCGATGACGCCGAAGGGGCACCCCGCCACGCAGGTTCCGCAGCCATTACACACATCATCTTGGACGACCACGGTGCCAAACTCGGTGCGGAAGAGCGCGCCTGTGGGGCACACGTCCAAACACCCCGCATGCGTGCAGTGCTTGCAAACATCCGAGGACATCAACCACCGGAACGTATCCGTATCCGGCGGAGTGGTATCGACCTCGTCAGGCTTTCCACCGATGGTGGGCATGCCCAGGGAAATAAGCTGTTTTCCCTCTTCGCGCGCCTTCTCAATGCGGTCATTGTTTTGCTCCACGAAGGCGACGTGCCGCCACGTATTAGCACCCAAAGCGCCGGTGTTGTCATAGGAATTACCGGTGACGTCATATCCCTCTACCGGGTTGCGGTTCCATTCCTTGCACGCCACCTCGCAGGCCTTGCAGCCGATGCACACGGACGTATCGGTGAAAAAGGCCATGCGGCGGTAGGAATCATAGCCGTGCCGGCCCGCGTCCTCGGTCAGTAGATTAGTCATTTACTTACCTTCTTCGCCTTTACTTGCCGTCTCGCCGTCACTACTTTCCGCCCCAGGCTGGCCATGCTTTTCGGGTTCCGGGTTATAGGTAAACGAGTCAGGAACCGACAACAAATCATTGCCGGAATCCACACTTAACTGCGCCCTCTCCTGGTACTGCTTGAGCAGCTTCAAGCGACCTTCTCCCCTTGGCCGGCGGCCCGGTTGGATATCGCAGGCACCAATCTTTGAGTTCTGAATGAACACATTCGGCTCGAGCGTAAGGCCCAAGAGATCGTTAGCGCCGTCGCCTGCCACAGCGGTGGTCTCGGACTCGCCGTAGTGGAAGGGCAAGCCAATCTGGTGGAATTCTTCCCCATTGATCTTCAGCATCTGCATGCGATCGGTGACCAAGACCTGCGCCTCAATCACACCGCGCGGCGAGATAATCGTTGCCCACTCGCCATTTTCCAAGCCGCGCTTTGCGGCCAAGTCCTTATCCACCTCGCAGAATAGGCCCGGCTGCAGCTCCGCCAAATAAGGCAGGCGGCGCGACATCGCACCCGAGGTGTACATCTCCGTAAGGCGATAGGTAGAAAATACGAACGGGAACACCTCCGCACCGGGCATGCCCGGTTCTGGGCGCTGCAGGTTATCCGGGCGTTTGATGGTCAAGCGCGTCGGCGATTGCTGCTGCTTATACAGCACGTTGGTCACCGGGGACTCCTGCGGCTCATAGTGGGTGGGCAGGGGGCCATCGGAAAGCCCGGAAGGCGCAAAGAGCCAACCGCGACCGTCCGCCTGCATGATGAAGGCGTCCGTGCCATCGAGGGCGTCGGGACCGACGGCATCGGCAGGAGCCTTGTACTCTGGCGACTTCGTCACCGGGAAGTCAGGGACGTCATCGCCTACCCACTTGCCCTGGGCCTCGTCCCACCACACGTACTTCTTGCGCTCGGACCACGGGGTGCCATCCGGCTTCGCCGAAGCGCGGTTGTACAAAATGCGGCGGTTAGCAGGCCAGACCCAGCCCCACTCGGGTGCGACCTCGTTCTGCTCCGAGCCCGGGACCTTGCGTGCGGACTGGTTGACGCCATCCTTGTACACGCCGGTGTAGATCCAGCAGCCGCCGGAGGTCGTGCCGTCTTTCTTCATCTCCACGAAGGTGGGCAAAAGCTCGCCCTTCTTGGGCCCATCCAGGTAGTAGCCGTTGATCTCTTTGAGGACGTCCTCGGAATTCGGCTCTCCTTCCTCATTTTCCACGTAATCCCACGTCACCTTCTGGAGCGGGAGATCGCGCGGATCGGTGGAATCGCGCAGGCGTTCCTTCAGCTTCTTACCCAGCTGGTAGAAGAACCACAGATCGCTCTTGGCATCGCCTGGCGGCGGTGCCGCTTGGAAGCGCCACTGCAGCATACGTTGGGTCTGAGTAAAGGTACCGGCCTTTTCCACGTGGGTGGCTGCGGGCATTAGGAAGACCTCGGTTTCGATGTCTTCGGTCTTCAGCTCGCCGTTTTTAATCTCCGGCGCGTCCTTCCAGAACGAAGCGGTTTCGATTTCCTGGAAATCGCGTACGACCAGCCACTTCAGCGATGCCAAACCGCGGCGCTGCATGCCACCATTGGACTGCGCCACCGCCGGGTTTTGGCCGAATACGAAGTAGCCATCCACCTGACCATTGAGCATGGCCTGCAGGGTTTCATAGGTAGAATGCGCGCCGGAAATGCGCGGCATGAGGTCATAGCCCCAGTTATTTTCCTTGGTAGCCGCATCTCCCCAGTAGGACTTCATCAAGGACACGGCGTAATTCTCGCCAATCTGCCAGAAGCCCTTTTGGGACTCATCCCGGATCTCATCCACAAATTCCGGCCACGTCTGCTTTTCCACGCTCGGCATGGGCAGGTAGCCAGGCAGGGAGTGGAAAAGGGTCGGGATATCGGTGGAACCCTGAATGGAGGCATGCCCGCGCAGGGCCATGATTCCGGAGCCCGGGCGGCCCACATTGCCCATCAAAAGCTGCAAAATGGCAGCGGTACGGATGAACTGCGCGCCCAAGGTGTGCTGGGTAAAGCCCAACGCATAGGCGAAACACGTGGTGTGTTCCGGATCAGAATTCTGCGCAATGGAATCCGCCAGGTAGTAGAAGTCTTCCTGCGCGATGCCGCAGGTTTCTTCTACCAGCTCAGGGGTATAACGCGCATAATGGCGCTTGAGAATCTGGAAAACCGAATTCGGATGCTCCAGGGTGTCATCGCGCTCGACATTCCAGGAGGAACCTTCCGGTTTTTGCACGTATTGCCACGAATCGGTCACGTACGTGCCGGTTTCCGGGTCATAGCCAGAAAACAGTCCGTCCAATTCCTCGGTGTCTTGGTAATCCTCCGAGATGATCATCGGCGCATTGGTATACGCGACCACATAATCGCGGAAATACAGCTCATTTTGGAGCATGTAGTTAATGACCGCACCCAGCAGCACCACGTCGGTACCGCCGCGAATGCCAATGTGGCGGTTAGAGAACGCAGAGGTACGCGTATACCGCGGATCCACGTGAATAATGCGGGCACCACGCTTTTTGGCTTCTACGACCCACTGGAATCCCACCGGGTGGCACTCGGCCATATTCGAACCCTCGATGACGATGCAATCAGCATTCGCCATATCCTGCAGCGGTTGGGTTGCGCCGCCGCGGCCAAACGAAGTTCCTAAACTAGGAACTGTGGCGGAGTGTCATATGCGCGCCTGGTTTTCGAGCTGCACCGCACCGGCAGCGGTAAAAAGCTTCTTAATGAGGTAGTTTTCCTCATTATCCAAGGTCGCGCCGCCAAGGCCAGCGATACCCATCGTGCGGTTTAGAGTCCGCCCCGAATCATCGGTGTCTTGCCAGCCCTTCCGGCGCGCTTCCAAGAAACGATCCGCGATCATGTCCATCGCGGTGTCTTCATCCAGCTCCTGCCACTCGGTGGAGTGCGGGGCGCGATATTTAATCTTGGTCAATCGCGTTGCGGAGTTGACCAACTGCTCCGATGCCGAGCCCTTGGGACACAGACGCCCGCGCGAAATCGGCGAATCTGGATCGCCCTCAATCTGGATGACCCGGTCATCTTTGACATACACGCGCTGGGCGCAACCAACCGCGCAATATGGACACACGGATTGCACCACGCGGTCAGCTTCCACTGTGCGTCCGTGCTTTTCCTTGCTCTTGGTTGATTGCGTATTGATATCCCTGCCAAAGGGATCGCCGCTACGCAGCTGGCGCACCACCGGCCAGTTGAGAGGACTTAAGCGAGACATGACTTTAAATCTATATTTGGGCGGAAAATTTCTCTAGCAAGGTGATCCTAAGCGTTTTTCGCAACTGCGCTGATCGCGCATTCCACGCCCCGCACGACGTCCGTGAGCTCCAGCATCGGGCTGTCTTCCTTATTCTGCTCCTTAATAAACGGAACGTGGATAAATCCCGCCTTTACCTGCGTATCTTTGAAATGGTGCAACAGGCCATAGAGCAGGTGGTTGCACACAAACGTCCCCGCGGTGGTGGAGACCCGCGCTGGAATCTCAGCCTCCTGAATCGCTGCGACCATCGCCTTAACCGGCAAGGTGGAAAAGTACGCGGCTGGGCCACCTTCAACCACTGGTTCATCGCTTGGCTGGTTGCCTGCATTATCCGGAATGGAAGCATCCGCCAAATTGATGCCCACCCGCTCCGGAGTGATATGACCGCGCCCGCCGGCTTGCCCCAGGCAGACCACTGCGTCCACGGCTTCTTCCTCGGCCACAGCAATGGCCTGCTTCAGTGCTTCACCGAACACTGTGGGCACAGGATGCTTAATAATCTGCGCGCCACCGATTTCATCCGGCAAGCGATCCAGCGCGCGTTCCGTAGGGTTAATTTCTTCGCCACCAAAGGCATCAAAAGCAGTTACCAGAATCTTCATCATTCCAGTATGGCAGCTGACGGCGCCCCGCTGCTGTGATTCCACGCTGTTCTCTTAGTTTCCTCGTGGTGCCCCACCGCCCTTCGCGCTCACCGGCGGTGGCCTTTAGCGGGGCGCCGTTCTCGCGGTGAGCGCGAAGGTGAAGTGAACGAATGCGAGCGGACGGGCAGTGCGCTCAATCGGGTTCTAGGGTGCGCCTCCCCACCCCCGCCCTTCGCGCTCACGGGGAAGCGCTCGCTCAGGCCACTCGACTCTCACGGTGAGCGCGAAGGGCGGGGTGATGAAAACTAAGCAGTTAGCCGATTTGTTGCTTGGTCGTGCAATCAATCTTTGCGTAGGCACGGCCCTTCTTATCCACGGAGGAAAAGGCGTAGTTACCACCGTATGCGCGACAACCGGTGTAGGTATCCATGCTCGGTGCCTTCTGCGGTTGCGGGGCGACGTGCTCACTTCCGCCAGTGTTTGAATTAGACCCTGCGGCGGGCGCTGTGGCGTCTACATGTGCAGCTTCTTCTGCCAGTCGCCTCTCGCGCTCAGCCTCTCGCTCCGCCGCTTCACGCTCAGCCGCCGCCTGGCGCTCGCGCTCTTGTTCCCTTCGCTCCTCTTCTTTCGCCTTTTCCCGCTTGGCGGTCTCTACCTGTTCCTCAATTTCTTCTTCATGTTCAGATAGTTCCTTCTCCATCTGTTTTGCCAAGCGCTCTGGAGCTTCTGGATATGCGGCTTTTTGGAACTCACTGCGATCATCGCTACGTCCGCGCAAGGCGTCCAGCCCCTTCCGGGCAGCGTAGATCTGTGCAAGAGCCTTTGCGGCCCCACCGTCGTCGTCGCTATCGATGTTGGCAGCAATAATTCCGATCCCCGCGGCAGCAGCCGTAGCACCTTCAGCTTGCTCAAGTGACTCTGCCATATCTTCATCGCTGGATACTTGGCATTCATCGGAAACCCCGAAGACTCCCGTGCCCTTAGTCCTTGGCCCGCTTTCTGCTTCTTTTACCTCGTTATAGAACTTGCCATTAGCGCCAATCTTTTTGGCAACCGCAAGCCCCTCAGCAGCAATGTCTGCATTTACAAGATCGCCTCCAAGAAAGACACCGGCCAATGTGCGCCCATACTTATCAGTCTTCTCCTCGTCGTATTCCAGTGTCACCTCGGTTCCTTGTGGCAATCGACCTTCGAGGTACTCCTTGGCTTCTTCCGCTAAGCACTCGCTGGGCTTCCCATTGCGCCCGATTTCGGGAGTATCGATATTGAGGAATCGAACCCTCGTCTTTTCGCCATCAAGCGTGACGTCTATGGTGTCGCCATCGATGACGCGATTGACCACTGCGTGCTCGTCACTCTTCGCTACACCGACTCCCATCGACACCACGCCACCGAGTACGGCAACGCCAATTAACGGCTTTATCCAGCCCATACCTCTACCTCCTGTAAAAGAAATAAGAGTAAAGGTACCAGGAGGTTCACGGGCTACCTATTGGGTACACCCAGCATCTTGTTTGCGCCATCCCCCTCTCCCCACCCTTCGCGCTCACGGGGGATAGGAGCGCTAACCGAAATGAGGCTCGCGGCAAGCGCGAAGGGCGGGTTACAGGATGAGGATTGAAGGGTGGGGTTGCAGGACAAGGGATGAAGCGCGAGGTTTACGGATGAAGATTGAGGGCGCAGGTTGAGGAGCGCGGTGTGGGTAAGAGCGTACACAGGTGCTGAACTGCTTAGTCTACAAAGCAGTCTTAACGGCATCGCAGCTGGAAACGAGACCCTTTTTCCTTGTGGTTTGACGCATGGAATAAAGTAAGACTGGTCGAAGTTGAACAGAATCGTACTAACCAAATAGTCAGACCTGTTCAGTTTATTTCCAAAGGACGTTCTATGACACAAAAAGTTTCCTCTCGCTCCAAGCTCCCTAGCTGGGCAACGGGATTTGGCGCGCAAGTCATTGCGGGCCTTATCATCGGCCTTATCCTGGGACTGATCGCATCTGGCATGGATACCGATCCTGATAATCCAGGGTGGCTGACCAATCTGCTCAGCGGTGTCGGTGGCGCCTATGTCCAGCTATTGAAGGTCATGGTTCCGCCGCTCATCTTCGCCGCGGTGGTCACCTCTGTGGCTAACCTGCGCAAGGTTGCCAATGCCGCATCCTTAGCCGTTTCTACGTTGATGTGGTTCGCCATTACGGCGTTCTTTTCCGTCATCGTGGGCATCGTCGTGGCATTGGTCATGAAGCCCGGTGCTGGCGCGAGCGTCGATGCATCCGCTGCAAAGGATCCATCGAGCGTCGGTTCGTGGACTGCCTTCTTCGAGCAGCTGCTCCCTCAAAACTTCATCGGGCTTACGGCCTCTGCTAGCGATGGCGAAGTTACCCTCAACTTCGGTGCGCTCCAGCTGCTGGTTATTTCCTTGGCCATTGGCATCGCCGCGGTACAGACCGGTAAGGCTGCCGATCCGTTCTTGCACTTTACGGAGTCCTTCCTCAAGGTCATCCAAAAGGTCCTGTGGTGGATTATCCGCCTGGCACCGATTGGTACCGCAGCGCTTATCGGTAAGGCCGTTGCTACCTACGGGTGGGACGCACTTGGTTCGCTGGGCAAGTTCGTCTTGGCAATGTATGTGGGTCTGGCCATCGTCTTCGCCGTGGTCTACCCTGCAGTGCTGAAGTTCAACAATATTCCGGTCAAGGGCTTCTACAAGCGCATCTGGCCGGTAACCTCCTTGGGCTTTGTCACCCGTTCTTCCATGGGTGTTATGCCCGCAACGCAACGCTTTAGCGAACGCGCCCTGGGCGTTCCCACCGAGTACGCGTCCTTCGCAGTGCCCCTCGGCGCTACCACGAAGATGGATGGCTGCGCCTCCGTCTACCCTGCCGTTGCTGCGATCTTCGTTGCGCAGTTCTATGGCGTGGACCTAGACTTCACGCAGTACCTGCTCATCATCTTCGTCTCCGTCATTGGTTCCGCGGCTACCGCGGGTACCACTGGCGCGACGGTTATGCTCACGCTGACCCTGTCCACGCTGGGTCTGCCGTTGGCTGGCGTCGGTTTGCTGCTGGCCGTTGAGCCCATCATTGACATGGGCCGTACGGCGCTGAACGTCACGGGTCAGGCATTGTGCGCGACGGTCGTCGCCAAGCGCGCAGGCATCCAGAACCAAGAGGTGTGGGATGAAGCCGAAAATGGCGTCAAGCACATCATGGAGGAAGACTCCGACGAGGAAGTAAGCGTCAAGGCTTAATAAATCGCGAATGAAGGCCCAGAGCAGTACGCCTTGGGCCTTAATTTATTGCCGGAATGGAAGTGGGCGGCGATGCGCGACGCCGGCCGGCTCCACGTGGATAAACACGCTGCATCCGGGGAAAAGCTGGTCGAGGGCGACTTCGACGTCGTCGGCGATCTCGTGCGAGTATAAAACGCTCCAGCTCGCCGGCACCTCCATGGTCAGGTAGACCATCCTTTGCCTGCCGGAGGCTACCGTGCGCCGGTCCGTGAAGGTCACGGCCTTTTCTTTTTCCAGTTCAGTTAAGAGATCCCAAATCTGATCCTGCTCTTCTTCCGGGAGCGCCTCAGAAAGCAGGCTGCTGACGGATTCGCGCAAAATCTTAAATCCTGTCCACAAGATATTGATGCCAACCGCCAAGGCTACAAGCGCATCGAGCCACAGCCAGCCCGTGAGATACACCGCAGCCATGCCGGCGAGGACGCCGACGGAGGTCCACACATCCGTAAGCAGGTGGTGGCCATCGGCATTCAGCGTCGCGGAACGGTAGCGCTTGCCCGCCTTAATCAAGGCCAACCCGACGCCCAGGTTGAGCAGCGAGGACAAGAGCGACAGCGCTAAGCCCCAGCCGCCTTCTTCAACGGGCTGGGGAGTAATGAGGCGCTGGATCGCGGTGTAGATGATGGCCCCTGCGGCGAGGAAGATCATCGCGCCTTCTACCAACGCGGACACATACTCGGCCTTGCCGTGTCCAAAGTGATGATTATGGTCGGCAGGCTTGGCGGAAATGCGCAAGGCGCAATAGCCCGCGATGGCGGCTGCGAGGTTCACGAGGGACTCAAGGGCGTCAGAGAAGAAACCTACCGAGCCCGTTAGCCAAGCCGCCAGGGATTTCAAGATAATCGTCGCCACTGCCGCGGCGATGGACAACATCATAAAGCGCTCTAAAATGCGCTGCTCAGAACTTAAAGAAGACAAGGTCTACTACTCTCCCTTCGGCAACCAGAATCAGTCCGAAGGTCTCGTTCGCATCGGGTGCATCGATGCTGAGTGGCCGGGCTTTGAGGCCAGTGTGTCGACCAGTCATCGCGGCGCAATGGGCGCCGTAGGAACTACTCCCCTTCTGAGGTCATAGGTTAGCAGACAGAGGGAAGGGGAAAAATACAGCCAAAGCCTGAATCTTCCCATGGGCCCTGCAGCCGCTAGAGACGAAAAACTCCCTACGAACCAGGAGGTTTCTCACAATCTGGCCCGTAGGGAGTAATTAAGGCTCAAGCCTAATTTAGTGCTGACCCTCTCCGAACTCTTCAACCAACTTCGCATTGAATGCAGGCAGGTCATCCGGGGTACGGGAGGAGACCAAACCCTGGTCGCAGTGGACCTCCTCGTCAACCCAGGTAGCACCTGCGTTGCGGAGATCGGTCTGCAGGGACGGGAAGGACGTCAAGGTACGGCCCTTGAGTGCTTCTGCATCGGCTAGGATCCAACCGCCGTGGCAGATGGCGCCCAAGGGGCGGTCCTCGCCCATGTGCTTGCGCACAATGCTAACGGCTGCCTCGTCCAAGCGGATGAGGTCGGCGTTATTGGTGCCGCCAGGCAAGATGATGCCGTCGAAGGTCTCACCCTCGGAGTCCTTGGTCGTAGCATCAACGTTAATTTCGGTACCGTTCTTGCCCGTAATGGTGCCGGCCTTAGGTGCCAATACCTTTACGGTGGCACCAGCCTTCTGCACGGCCTCCAGCGGAGAGGTCAGCTCGGAGTCTTCAAAGTCATTGGTAGCAATGATTGCGATCGTCTTGTTTTCTAGCTCAGCCATTATTATGACCTCCTTATTGTTGTTAAGTACGCAAATAGGATAACTCTAAATTCGCGCACTCGCCACGTCTACTCCCGCGACCTGCAACAAGCTAGGATTTAGCCACCGATCTTGAAGTCACACACGTCGCCATCGTGCATGATGTAGTCCTTGCCTTCTTGACGGACCTTGCCGTTGGCGCGCGCTTCGGCCATGGAGCCGGCGGCAACGAGATCGTCGAAGGAGACGATTTCCGCCTTGATGAACTTCTTTTCAAAGTCGGTGTGGATAACGCCAGCGGCCTGGGGTGCGGCGGCGCCTTGCTTAATGGTCCACGCGCGGGTTTCCTTTTCACCGGCGGTGAGGTAGGTCTGCAGGCCCAAGGTGGAGAAACCGGCCTTGGCCAAGGTAGCCAAGCCAGGCTCTTCTTGTCCTACGGCCTCAAGCAGCTCGCTTGCCTCGTCCTCATCCAGCTCCAAGAGCTCGGACTCGGTCTGTGCATCGAGGAAGACGCAATCTGCGGGGGCGACGAGCTGGCGCAGTTCGTCCTTCTTGGCGGCATCGGTAAGCACAGCCTCATCCGAGTTAAAGACGTAGAGGAAGGGCTTAGCCGTCATCAGGTGCAGCTCGCGCACGAGGGAGAGATCGATCTCGCCGGTCTTGGCGGCGGCGAAGAGGGTGCGGTCATCCTCCAGGATTTCCTGCGCCTTCTTGGTTGCCTCCACCACGGGTGCCAAGTCCTTATTCTTCCGGGCATCCTTTTCCAGGCGCGGCAGGGCCTTCTCGATGGTCTGCAGATCCGCCAGGATCAACTCCGTATTAATAACGGAAATGTCGTTGCCGGGATCTACCTGGCCATCGACGTGGATGACATTGTCATCAGAAAAGGCGCGGACCACCTGGCAGATGGCGTCGGCCTCGCGGATATTGGCTAGGAAGGCGTTACCCATGCCCTCGCCCTGCGAGGCGCCTGCGACGATGCCGGCGATATCCACGAAGGACACGGTCGCCGGCAAGATGCGCTCGGAATTGAACATCTTGGCAAGGGTGTCCAAACGGGGATCCGGCAGCTCCACCAAGCCGACATTGGGCTCGATGGTGGCGAATGGGTAGTTGGCCGCCAGGATTTCGGAACGGGTCAGGGCATTAAACAAAGTGGACTTGCCCACATTGGGCAAGCCGACGATTCCTAGTGTAAGACTCACGGGGCTAATCCTAACGCACCTACCACGTTATGAGGCAAGATGGTGGGGTGAGTTCTGATAAGCAACCAAAACCCGAAAAGCCGCAGGCAAGCCCGGGCGATAAATTGGACGGTGACTTCGACACCAGCCAATTGGACGATGTATCGCCACATCCCCCGGGCAATCAGGTCGATCGCTCCGTCATCGCGGGCGAAATGGTGAAGTCGACCTCCCTGTGGGCCGTACGCCTGCTGATCATCGGCGTGTTCCTTTTTGCGATCTATCACGTCCTGGGCAGCTTCTGGCAAGGCATCCTCCCGGTGCTCTTGGCCCTTATTATCTGTACCGTCTTAAACCCCATCGCGCGGTGGATGCGCACAAAGGGCCTGCCCGCGGGCTTGGCGGCGATTACGACGATCCTTATCTCCTCGGCCGCGGTCGGCGGCCTCATCGCCTCGGTGGCGCCGGACTTTATGCGGCAATCCCAGTCGCTCTACCTGCAAACGGTCTCCGGCATCCAGCAGCTGCAGCTATGGGCCCAGGGCCCGCCGCTGAATCTCGATAGCGACGATATGAGCACCTATATCGACGAGGCCGCAGGCTGGTTGCAGGGGCGCGCCGGCGTGATTGCTGGGTCGGTGTTTACGGGCATCGGCAATGCCACCTCATTTTTCATCACGGTATTCATCGTCTTGGTGCTCACCTTCTTCTTCCTCAAGGACGGCACCAAATTCCTGCCGTGGCTGCGCGATGCCACCGGCCGGCGCGCCGGCTGGCATCTCACGGAATTGCTCACGCGCGCTTGGAATACCCTGGGCGGATTCATTCGGGCGCAGGCAGTGGTCTCGCTTATCGATGCCATCTTTATCGGCCTCGGCCTCGTGCTTATCGGCGTGCCCTTGGCGATGGCCCTGGCGATCATCACCTTCATCGCCGGCTTCATCCCGTTTGTCGGCGCCATCGTCTCTGGCGCGCTCGCGGTCGTTATCGCCTTGGTGTCTTTGGGCTTTACCCAAGCCCTGTTGGTCTTGGGCCTTGTCCTTTTGGTCCAGCAGCTTGAGGGCAATGTCCTCTCGCCGTGGCTGCAGGCGAAGGCCATGAACCTGCACCCGGTGATTGTTTTGGTCTCCGTCATCGTCGGTTCCGCGCTCTTTGGGCTCATCGGTGGGTTCTTGGCCGTACCGACCGCCGCCATGATCGCGGTGGCTTATCGCTACGTCCAAGACATGATGAAGCTGCAGTCCGGGGAAAAGCACTCCTCTGAGCTCAATTACTCCACCGTCGCGGGCTATCTCATCGGCCGCTATACCGAAGAACAGGCACAATACAAGCGCGAGCAGTGGCGCAAGGTCCCAGAACACGCCAACCCCGATATCGCAGGCGCCGATGCCGCATCCGATGGCGCGTCTAATACGCTGGATGATTCCGTCGACGTCGATTCCACCCCAGACGACTATGACGATCCGAGCATGCGCTCCAACCTGCGCCGGGCGCGAGATGCCTTCGAAAATCTTTTGAACGGAGATTCGAATAAATAGTCAGGCGTGTCCGCGCCGCGTGCCATAGTGGATCCCATGACTTCCACTTTGCCCGTGCTGCTGCTGTTCATCGGTCTCTTATTGGGCGCCGTGCTGGGGTGGTTGGCCCACTCCCATTCCGCGTCCCGCTCCGCGCCGAGCGAGGAGCACCGAGCGCTGCAGGAATCGCAGCGGCGCCAGGCCGAGCTGCAACCGCTAGAAAAGGCCATGGATAGACTGGGTTTCCAGCTACAAGAACTAGAAGAAGACCGCACCGCCCACTTGGCCTCACTATCTAGCCAAGTGCAGGCGGTGACCCGCACCTCGTCCCGGCTCACGGAGCGCACGGATCAGCTCGTTACCGCGTTGCGCTCGCCCAATGTGCGCGGCCGGTGGGGCGAGATTCAGCTAGAGCGCGTCGTCGAACTCGGCGGCATGACAAGGCACGTGGACTTCGATTCCCAAGTTTCAGCTCCCTTAAACGGCCGCATCGTGCGCCCAGATATGCTCATCAACTTGGCCGGTGGCAGGCATATCATCGTCGATGCCAAGGTTCCATTCTCTTCTTACCTCGATGCGCTAGAAACCGAGGATCCAGAAGAACACGCAGGCTACCTGCGCCGCCACGCGCACCAGCTGCGCAGCCACATCCAGGCGCTGTCCCACAAGGACTATATTGAGGCCTTCCAGCCCACCCCGGAATTCGTGGTGCTCTTTGTGCCCGCGGATCCCTTCCTCGATGCGGCGCTGTCGGTCAATCCTGAGCTCATCGAGTTTGGTTTTGAACGCAACGTCGTCATCGCCACCCCGAGCTCGCTCTTCGCGCTCTTGCGCACGGTGGCCATGGGATGGCACCAGGAAGATATTTCCGCCAAAGCAAAAGAAGTCCAGCGGCTAGGCCGCGAGCTCTATTCGCGGCTCAATACGCTCTCGGAGCACTACGGCAAGGTGGGCCAGAGCCTCGAAAAGGCAGTGGAGGCCTATAATTCCACGCTCTCTTCGCTGGATTCGCGGGTGGGCGTGACCGCCCGCAAGCTCCACGAAATGGAGATTCCCGGCCGCACAAACCGGGCACCTCGCGAGCCTTCCCCTATTGATACGTGGCCGCGCGGGACAAATTATTCCTAAATTCTAGGCGGTTTCACTGCGTGGATATAGCCATTGGCCCGCGCCAGGCGGTAGGATTTTGCGACGTGTCACTAGCCAAACAACGAAAGCCTACCGCCGCGCAACGCCTAAGCATGCCGAGCATCTCGCTGCTGAAAGGCCTTGGGCTATTGGCGGCACTTTTGATCACCGGCGCATTGATTTCCATTCTTGCCGGCTCCATAGGCTGGATGTACTTTGCCTTCCTCATCATCAGCTCGCTGCTCATAGCGCTCATCGTTGAGGAACGGGGCTTATTCCTGTCCATCGCGTCCATCCCCATCTTTTACGCGGTAACCGTGGTGACGGCGGGAATCGTCATTACCAAGTCCAATACCCCGGAAGGCACCAGTTTTTCTAAGACGTCGCTGCTGACCTCCGTGTACCCGCTGGTCCAGAACTTCCTGTGGCTGCTTATCGCGGTTGTTGGAGCAACTGCAATTGGAGTCTTACGCTGGATGCGCTTCCGCAAGACCGCGCAGCGCGCCGTCAACCAGCAAAAGGTATCGCGGCGCGCGGACATGAAGCGGGACCGCCAAAACCGCGCTGAGCGGCTCTCCGTGGCGGAACTCATGGCGCGCGATAGAACCGAAAACGGACAGGTTCAGTCCCCACGCGCCTCCCGCCGCAGATCGCATGCACAGGCGCAACCGCCGCAGAAGCCGCAGGATCGCATCCGCGGACGCGACCGAGAAGAGCGCCGCCGCGAGCAACAGGCAGAACGCGAAAATCGCTTGCAGCCGGATCCGAACCGGCGCGCGGGGGACGTGATACCACCGGCTCCCGAACGAGGCCCCTCCTCTTCAGCAAAAGACGAGGCTGCCAAGAAGCAGCGGTGGGACGATAATCTCTATGAGTAAATAAAACCGTGAGCTCCCGGCGCTCTTTTACGAGGCCGCGGGGCTCACGGTTTTTCGTTGCCTGTAGGCGGTTACGCGCTAGGTGCGCGCGGGGCGCAGATCGCGCGGCAGCGCGAAGGTAATGGATTCGGTGGAGGTGGTCACTTGCTCCACGTCATTAAAGCCGCGATCATCCAAGTACTCGAGCACCTCGCGCACCAAAAGCTCTGGCACGGAGGCGCCACAGGTCACGCCAACGGTCTCTACGCCGTCAAGCCATGCTTCATCGATTTCTTCGGCAAAATCCACCAAGTGGGAGTCGCGCGAACCCGCCTCGAGTGCAACCTCTACCAGGCGCACCGAGTTGGACGAGTTCTTAGAACCCACCACGATCATCAGATCGCACTTCGGCGCGATGGCCTTGACGGATTCTTGCCGGTTTTGGGTGGCGTAGCAAATATCATCTGACGGCGGGTTTTGCAGGTGCGGAAAACGCTCGCGCAGCTTATTGACGATGACTACGGTCTCATCCACCGAGAGCGTGGTCTGCGAAAGCCAAATGAGCTTTTCATCCTGCAGGTAATCCGGCAGCTTGTCCACGCCGTCGATACCATCGACCAGGTGCGTAACATCGGGGGCCTCTCCCGCGGTGCCTTCTACCTCTTCGTGGCCTTCGTGGCCCACGAGGAGGATGTGGTAGCCATCGCGCTCAAAACGCTGGGCCTCCTTGTGCACCTTGGTCACCAAGGGGCAGGTGGCATCCAGGGTCAGTTGCTTGCGCTCTTGCGCCTGATTGCGCACCGCCGGGGAAATGCCGTGGGCGGAAAAGACGAGGTGGGCACCCTCTGGGGCCTCGGCGGCCTCTTCAACGAAGATGACTCCGCGCTTGGCCAAAGATTCAACGACATAACGGTTGTGGACGATTTGCTTGCGCACATAAATGGGTGCGCCGTATTTTTCTAGCGCCTTTTCTACGGTCTCGACGGCGCGGTCCACTCCAGCGCAGTAACCGCGCGGTGCCGCGAGGAGAACATTTTTACCATCAGTCATGCCTCCCAGAGTATCGAAAGGTAAAGCAAAACAATAGTAAGGCCTATCCAGCAGGGAAAGCGCCCATCTAGGCCACCCAAGCGGGGCGCCACGGGCCCTGAGCACCTACACTAAAAGGCACTGTATGGCGCTGTACAAGGAAAGGGTGGCTGCGTGAACCAACCGGCAAATACTCCAGAGACCCCGTGGCCCGTGGGCCAGGTCAATGACCAGGTGAAGGGATGGATCGAGCGCCTTGGATACCTGTGGGTGGAAGGCCAGTTAACGCAGATTAATTACAAGCCCACCTGGAAGCTGTCCTATCTCACCCTGCGCGATGTCCAGCAGGAAAAGTCGGTGCAATTGACTTGCTCGTCCTCAATGCTGCACAACTTGCCCACGCCGCTAAAAGATGGCGACCGCGTCATCGTGCACGGCAAGCCCGCCTTTTATGCCGGCCGCGGATCCTTTTCCCTGTGGACCACGGAGATCCGGCACGTAGGCATCGGCGATTTGTTGGCGCGCATCGAAAAGCTACGCGCGCAGCTTGCCGCAGAAGGCCTCTTTGATCCCGCGCGCAAGCGCCCGCTTCCCTACCTCCCGCAGAAAATCGGCCTGATTACAGGCCGCGGTTCTGCCGCCGAGCGCGATGTCATGGCGGTTGCCCGCGACCGGTGGCCGGCCGTGCAATTCCGCGTCATTAATACTGCGGTCCAGGGGGCGAATACCGTCCCCGAGGTGATTTCCGCCCTGCAGGAGCTCGACGCCGATGCGCAGATCGATGTCATCATCATCGCCCGCGGTGGCGGTTCCGTCGAAGACCTCCTGCCCTTTTCTGAAGAAGCCCTGCAACGCGCCGTCGTGGCCGCAAGTACCCCGGTGGTCTCCGCGATTGGCCACGAGCCGGATAGCCCGGTGCTCGATAACGTGGCGGATCTGCGCGCGGCTACCCCGACGGACGCCGCCAAGCGCGTGGTCCCGTCGGTAGCAGAGGAACGCGCGGTCATCGCTGAGGCGCGATCCCGCATGGCGGCGGCCTTGCGCGGCTGGGTAGAACGCGAGCGCCGTGGATTGGATAATATCCGCTCGCGCCCGGTGCTGGCCGATCCGATGACGCCCATCCGCGCCCACCGCGAGGAGGTCGAGCGCATGCGCACGAGTATGCGCCGCGAGCTGCGGGTGCTCTTGGATCGCGAGAACCGGCACGTGGAGTCCCTGCGCGCGCGGGTTTCTGCTTTGGGGCCTTCCGCCACGCTTGCCCGTGGGTATTCTATTGTCCAGGTCTTGCCCAAAAATGGCAGCGATCCGGAGGTCGTCAGCTCTTATGAGCAATCACCGCCCGGCGCGCAATTGCGAATTCGCGTGGGCGATGGTTCCATCACCGCCGTGTCCATGGCCTCCCAGGCCGCCGATTAGCCAGAAATAGTAGGAGAATTGCTGATGTCAGATGAAACCATTGGTTCCGGCCAGCCGGGCCAGGATGCCTTTACTCCCGTAGAGGAGTTGAGCTACGAGCAGGCGCGCGATGAGCTCATTGAGACCGTCAAGATTTTAGAGCTCGGCCAGATGGGCCTGGACGAGTCCCTGAAGTACTGGGAGCGCGGCGAGGCGCTTGCCCGCACGTGCGAGTCCCACCTGGATGGCGCCTCCAAGCGCGTGGAAGATGCCCTAGAGAAGGCAGAAAACAACGAGCAGCAGGCCGAGGAGGGTGAAGAGTAGTGCAGATTTATGGTTACCCGGGAAAGCGGATTGATTTCGTATCCAAATCGGCATCGGCAGGCTCCATCATGGGCGGCGATTCCCGCGCGCTGGTAGAGGAGTTCTTCGGGCCGGCGCATACCAGCACCCAGGTTTCGGGCACCGAGGAGGAACTCAGCTACTTTTCCCGGTCCATCGTGCTGCTGCTTGCCGATGCCCACGTGGTCCAAGTCTCCATCTACCCGCAGCGTTCTCAGCGCGAGCGCGTGGATGTCTACCTAGAAAAGACGCGGCTGAGCGGCCTGGATGCCGCTGGCTTAGAAGAAGCCACCGGTAATACTGAAGGAATCACGGTGGAAGCGGACTCTGAGGGGCTCAGCGAGGTTACTTTCCGCTTATAGGCTTGGCCTTGATAAAGGCCTCGGTGGCGGCGGCGAATTCTTCATCGGGGGCCGCGCCAGAGATGATGAGGCGGGCATCGCCCAGGTCAACAATCCACAAGCGGCGCACCGAATCGTCATCGCTTGCCAGCACGCGCACCTGCTGACCGGCTACCTCGCGCGTAGAGTTCAGCCCGCGGTAGTTCGCATCGTATTTTTCGCCCACGTCTTCTGCAGAAACCTGCGTTTGGGTGGATTCCACGTAGTTTCCGTCCGCAGTCAGCCAGCTGACGACGGTGGCTGTCTCGCCGCCTAGCTGCGAGCGGCGGGCCGCATTGGCCTGCCAGCCTTCAGGCATCTGGGGATCTCGGATGGCGCCAATACCGGCGCGGGCCTGCGTATCCAGGAAGGTCTCCTCGTCTACCTCTTGGACTGGGCCTTGCGCTGTTTCCGGATTGACCGAGCAGAGCCCGGTCGCGCCCACCACGAGCAACATCATGACGACCACTACGGATAGGGACAAAATGATGTCGCGAGCGCCTTCGAAAATCTTCGGTCTTTGTTCTGCTGCCACGCGCCTTAGTATCGCATGAGCCGCCGTGAAAGTGCCACATGCCTCCCGCGTGCGCACATTCGCGCCGATAATGCTGCCTGGAGAGAGGAAAATCCCCACAAAAGGGGCCCCAAATCGGACCTATTGGCGCCAAAAAGTGCCAGAATAGGAAAAGTAGAACACTAAGCGCGTGGGAATTACCCCCACGGTGAGAACACATGGAAGGCAACCACTACACATGTCCGAAAATACTTCTTATTTGCCCGACCGTAACTTGGCCATGGAGCTGGTGCGCGTGACCGAAGCCGCCGCCTTGGCCTCTGGCCGCTGGGTTGGTCGTGGCATGAAGAATGAGGGCGATGGCGCGGCAGTCGATGCCATGCGCAAGCTGATTAACTCCGTGGCGATGAAGGGCGTTGTCGTCATTGGTGAGGGCGAAAAGGATGAGGCCCCGATGCTCTTCAACGGCGAAGAGGTCGGCACCGGTGAGGGCGCGGCGATGGACATCGCCGTGGATCCCGTGGACGGCACGCGGTTGATGGCTGAAGGCCGCCCCAATGCCATTTCCGTTATCGCCGCCGCTGAGCGCGGCACCATGTATGACCCGTCCGCGGTCTTCTACATGGAAAAGATCGCCGTGGGTCCAGAAGCCGTCGGTTCCATCGATATCAACCAGTCCGTGCAGTGGAATATCGAATCCGTGGCCAAGGCCAAGGGCCTGCGCACAGCAGATGTCACGGTGGTGGTTTTGGACCGCCCGCGCCACGAAAAGCTCATCCAGGAAATCCGCGAGGCTGGCGCCAAGGTGCGCCTCATCATGGACGGCGATGTGGCAGGCGCCATCGCTACCTGCCAGGATTCCAACTCCATCGACATGATGATGGGCATTGGCGGCACCCCTGAGGGCATTATCACCGCCTGCGCCATGCGGTGTATGGGCGGCGAAATCCAGGGCAAGCTGTGGCCAAAGGATGAAGAGGAAGCAGAAAAGGCCCGCGCCGCCGGACACGACCTGGATAAGGTCTTGGGCACCAATGACTTGGTCTCCTCCAAGAACTGCTACTTCGCCGCCACCGGCGTGACCAACGGTGACATGCTGCGCGGTGTCTCCTACCGCAATAATGGTGCCTCCACCCGTTCGCTGGTCATGCGTTCCAAATCCGGCACCATTCGCTACGTCGATTCCTTCCACAAGCTGGCTAAGCTGCAGGAATACTCCGTCGTGGACTACTCGGACCCCACCAAGAACTAAACCTCACCCCCAAATGGCGGGGCGGGCTTGGGCTTTTCGCGCTCTAGTTTTTAGCTTTTCGCCATACTGGGGGTAGACGCACACATTCAATTAACCGAGGTGATTTTCATGACCGAATACCGTACCGAACATGACACTATGGGCGAGGTTAAAGTTCCCGCCGATGCCCTGTGGCGCGCACAGACCCAGCGCGCGGTAGACAACTTCCCCATCTCCGGCCGCGGCCTGGAAAATGCGCAGATCCGCGCGCTCGGCCTGCTCAAGGCTGCATGCGCACAGGTCAATAAGGATTCCGGCAGCCTGGATGCGGAAAAGGCAGACGCGATTATCGCCGCCGCGAAGGAAATCGCAGAAGGCAAGCACAACGACGCCTTCCCCATTGACGTCTTCCAGACCGGCTCCGGTACCTCGTCCAATATGAACACCAACGAGGTCATCGCTTCCTTGGCACATAAGCAGGGCGTCGAGGTTCACCCGAACGATGACGTCAACATGGGCCAGTCCTCCAATGACACCTTCCCCACCGCTACCCACGTGGCGGCTACGGAAGCTGCCGTCAATGACCTCATCCCTGGCCTAAAGGTCCTGCACGAGTCCCTGACCAAGAAGGCGAAGGAATTCGCGGACGTCGTCAAGGCCGGCCGCACCCACCTCATGGACGCCACCCCAATCACCTTGGGCCAGGAGTTCAGCGGCTACGCCCGCCAGGTGGAGCTCGGCATCGAGCGCATCGAGGCTACCCTCCCGCGCTTGGGCGAGCTCGCCATCGGCGGTACCGCCACCGGTACCGGCCTGAATACCTCCGCTGAGTTCGGCGGCAAGGTGACCGAGGAGCTCAAGAAGCTCACCGGTGTTGAGAACTTAAAGGAAGCAGAAAACCACTTCGAGGCACAGGCTAACCGCGATGGCCTCGTAGAGTTCTCCGGCGCCATGCGCTCGGTCGCCGTATCCTTCAACAAGATTGCCAATGACCTGCGCATGCTGGGCTCCGGCCCGCTGACCGGCCTGGCAGAAATCCACCTGAAGGACCTGCAGCCTGGTTCCTCAATCATGCCGGGCAAGGTCAACCCGGTTATCCCTGAGGCGGTCACCATGGTGGCCGGCCAGGTCGTGGGCAATGACGCAGCCGTTGCCTTCGGCGGCGCACAGGGCCAGTTCGAGCTCAACGTCTTCATCCCGATGATGGCGCGCAACGTGCTCGAGTCCGCTCGCCTGCTGGCCAACTCCGCCCGCGTCTTTGCTGAGAAGTGTGTCGACCACATCGAGGCCAACGAGGAGCGCATGAAGCACTTCGCGGAGTCCTCCACTTCCATCGTGACCCCGCTGAACTCCGCTATCGGCTACGAGAACGCTGCAAAGGCCGCAAAGCACGCCCTCAACGAGAAGATCACCGTCCGCCAGGCCGTTATCGACTTGGGCTTTGTTGACGGCGAGAACCTCACCGAGGAAGAGCTGGACAAGCGCTTGGATGTATTGAGCATGACCAACCGCGAGCGCGACAATATCTAATCTCAGCCGCTTTTAGCGCTGTAACCCCGCTCGGAAATCACTTCTGAGCGGGGTTTTCGCATGCCTGGGAACATGACCGGGTACGGGAAGTGCGCGCAAAGACAGGGGCATCGGCAAGCGCATGCTGTGACCCCCCACCATAAATTCAGCGTACACATCTACAAAATCACCCGTTTTGCACTTGGTGCAAGTTTGCACCGAGTGTAAAGTTGCATTCTGTGCAAGAAGAACTATCACTACGCGAGCAGAAACGCCTAGAAACGCGGCTACGCATTGAGGATGCCGCCACCGAATTGGTGGATAAGCATTCCTTTGGCGAGGTCACTATTGAAGAGATCTGCGAACTAGCCGGTATTTCTCGGCGCACGTTTTTTAATTATTTCGATTCGAAGGAATCCGCCGTGCTTGGGGCGCCAAGCGCTGACTTCACCGCGGAAATGCGCGAGTATTTCCTCCACGAGCCCACCACCAACATCATGGAGCTCGTCCTTAACCTGGTGGAACAGCACATGGAGGGCCATCACGTTAATCCCACGATTCGGGAGCGACGCAAGCGCATTGCTAATGACCCAGAGGCGGCCGCCGCCTCCATTAGCCGCAAGCGGGCGAAATCCATCGAGCTTATTGGGCTCATTGAGGAGCGCCTTGACTGGGAACCGGAACTGCGCGTCCTCGAGGACCATTCCACGGCAACGGAGGCCATGGTCATCGCCGGAGTGGTCCGCGAGGCCCTCTGGCTTTCCATCGCCGCTCCCGATAGCGATTGCAGCCACGCCCTGAGTTCGCGTCTGAATGATTCACTGATGTTGATTAATGATGTTATGAAAGGAATCCGATGGTAGATACAGCCGAAAAGGCTCCTGCGCAGGGCCAGTCGCGGGCGGATAACCTGGGGCTCATTTTCTCTGCGCTGGTGCTCACCATGTTGATGAGCTCCCTGGGCCAAATGATCTTCTCTTCCGCTTTGCCAACGATTGTTGGTGAGCTTGGCGGCGTTGACCACATGAGCTGGGTCATCTCCGCATTCCTTGTCACCATGACCATCGCCATGCCGATTTCCGGCAAGCTAGGTGACATGCTGGGCCGCAAGTGGCTCTACATTGGCGGCATCGCCGTCTTCGTCGTGGGTTCCGCCATCGGCGGTTTTGCCGATTCCATGACGGTGCTCATCATCGCCCGCGCCGTGCAAGGCTTCGGCGCTGGGTTCATGATGATTTCCTCACAGTCCATCATCGCCGAGGTCACCTCCTCCCGTGAGCGCGGCAAGTTCATGGGCATCATGGGCGGCGTCTTCGGCCTGTCCTCTGTCCTTGGCCCCGTCTTGGGCGGCTGGTTTACTGATGGCCCCGGCTGGCGCTGGGGCATGTGGATGAATATCCCGCTCGGCCTGCTGGCCATGGTGGTCTGCATTCTGGTGCTCAACCTGCGCGTGGGCCAGGCCGATATGAAGCGCTTTGACTGGCTCGGCGCCACCTTCATCGCCATTACCACCGCCTCCCTTATCCTCATGACCACCTGGGGCGGCACCGAGTACGACTGGGATTCCACCATGATCCTCACCCTCGGCGCCATCACCCTCGTCGGCGCGATCATTACCACCATCGTGGAATTGCGCGCTGCCGAACCGCTCATCCCGGTGCGCCTCTTCAAGAACCGCAATATGGCCCTGACCACGCTTTCCGGCGTCATCTTGGGCCTGGCCATGTTCGGCGTGCTGGGCTATATGCCCACCTACCTGCAGATGGTCCACACCCTATCGCCCACTAACGCGGGCCTGATGATGATTCCGATGATGATTGGCCTTATCGGCACCTCCACCGGCGTCGGCTTCATCATCGCCCGCACCGGCCGCTACAAGATCTACCCCCTCATCGGCCTGGCCATTACCGCCGGCGCCCTGTTCTGGATGTCCCGCCTCTCGGTAGACACCTCTCTCACGCAGCTGGGCTTCGAGTTCCTGGCCTTCGGCATCGGCCTGGGCATGGTGATGCAGGTGCTCGTGCTCATCGTGCAGAACTCCTTCCCACTGTCCCAAGTGGGCACGGCTACCGCGGCGAATAACTTCTTCCGCCAGATCGGTTCTGCCCTGGGCGCTTCCCTGGTCGGTTCCATGTTCATCAACAACATGCAGGATGAGATGGCCAACCGCCTGCCGCGGGCCATCCAGCAGCTGGGCCCCGAGGGCGCGGCCTATGCTGAGAAGTTCAATAACGCCAATGGCAATGCCAATAGCCTCACCCCGGATATGGTCTCTTCCCTGCCAGAGCCCCTTGAGCAGGCGATCCTCAATTCCTATAACGATGGCCTCACCCCGGTCATCGCGCTGATGGTCCCGCTCGTCATCGTCGCCCTGCTCGTCCTGCTTCCCCTTCGTGAAGAGCGCCTGAAGGAGACAATCGATTAAGGAAGCTGCATGCGCTGCGCGAAAGCCTGCCGCTTGCCGATGCCCCCATCGAGTCCGCCTTCGCCTACCCAACCGGCGGCCTCGCGAAGTAGAAAACGACCAAAGGCCGTAGCGACCGAGATTATTAATTCCCTCGGCAGCGCTACGGCCTTCGTGGTTACGAGGCACAGTGTATTTAGCGGTTCTTTTCCTCCGGCTTGGGAAGCAGGAGTTCGTAAACATCAGTATCGCGCCACTGACCGGCCAACTCGCCATAGGTCATCTTGGCCATGTGGGAGTAGGTGCCGACCTTTTCAAAGCCGCGGGACTTGTGCAGGCCCGCAGAGCCTTCATTTTCCGGGAAGATCCAGGAGTGGATGGCCCACTTGTGCAGGTCCTTGCACACCTCAATGAGGCAATCGAGCAAGGCCCCGGCGATACCACGGCCTTGGGCATCAGATCCCAAGTAGATGGAATCCTCCACCACGCCGTGAAAGACTGTGCGCGAGGAAATTGGGGCGGCCGAAACCCACCCCAATACCTTGGAATCATCGTCCGCCTCAACGGCTACGTGCACCGAAGCCATGATCTTGGAGTTCGTAAACTCCTCGTAGGTCAAGGAACGGGTCTCATAGGTGGCATGGCCGGTTTGCAGGCCCTGCTCGTAGATCTCCCGCATCTGCGGGTAATCGGCCGACGTGAAGGGCCGGATACGGAAATCCTTTTTCTTTTCGTCCGCAGACGTCTGCTTGGCGTTCTCGCTCATAGGCACCATTATTACTGGTCTTGGGTAATTTTTGCCATATAAATTTGATTAAATTCGCTGTCTGCGAACACGCTTTCATCTCTCCCTTAATCATTGCCCTCCAACAGATCTGTTACTAGCTCCGCAATGGCAGAGCGCTCCGATCGCTGAAGGGTAATGTGCGAGAAAAGCTCATGGCCCTTGAGCTTTTCGATGACCGCCTGTACCCCATCGTGGCGGCCCACCCGCAGGTTATCGCGCTGGGCAACGTCATGGGTGAGCACTACTCGCGAACCTTCCCCCAAGCGCGAGAGCACTGTGAGCAAAACATTGCGCTCCAGCGACTGCGCCTCGTCCACGATAACGAAGGCATCGTGCAGGGAGCGACCACGAATATGGGTCAGCGGCAGGACCTCGATGAGACCGCGTTCGTGGATCTCCTCGAGCACATTTTCAGAGACTAGGCCTTCCAAGGTGTCATAGACCGCCTGGGCCCACGGGTTCATCTTCTCTGATTCGGAGCCCGGCAGGTACCCCAGCGATTGCCCGCCGACGGCGTACATGGGTCGAAATACCACGATGCGGCGATGTTCACCGCGCTCTAAGACCGCCTCCAAGCCGGCGCATAAGGCCAGCGCGGATTTGCCGGTGCCTGCCCTTCCGCCGATGGAGACGATGCCGACCTCCGGGTCCAACAGGAGATCGAGGGCGATGCGCTGTTCCGCCGAACGACCCTGCAGTCCAAAGGCATTTCGATCGCCGCGTACCAGGCGCACCGCCCCGTCCGGCATGATGCGGCCCAGAGCAGATTGCGCGCCGGCTACCAAGGTGATGCCGCAGTGCACCGGCAGGTCTTCCACCGGGGTGTCATCGTCCGTGACGGCCCCATCGAGCAGCACTTCCCCATCGCTGTAGAGGGCATCGATGACATCCGTGGTGGTATAGGCGGTGGCCATACCGGAGTACCCGGTCAAAATGACATCCTGGGCGTGGTATTCATCGGCCGGCACGCCCACGGCGCCGGCCTTGACGCGCAGCGGTACGTCCTTGGTCACTAGGACCGTGTCCTTGCCCTCGTGCGCGAGGTTCAAGGCGCAGGCCAAGATGCGGTGGTCTCCTTCCGGACCGCGGAATGCGGCCGGCAAGAGCGATTGGTCTTGGTGATTGAGCTCTACCCGCAGGGTACCGCCGGCCACGTTGACCGGAACGGGTTGGTCAAGCGCCTCATAGGTAGCGCGCAGCTCTTCCAAAAAGCGAAGAGCTTGGCGGGCGAACCAGCCAAGCTCCGGGTGATGACGTTTTCCTTCCAATTCAGAGATAACCACGACGGGAAGGACAACCTCGTGTTCGGCGAATTTTCGCAGCGCCCACGGGTCAGATAATAAGACCGAGGTATCAAGGACGTAGGTCTTGGTAGCGACGTCATTTTCCGTGGTGCCTAGTGGAGTAGAAAGTACAGAGGGGCGAGTCATGGTGGCAGGAATCTTCCTTTGTGAAACGGTAGAAAGCTGTTCTTCCTTGTCTATCTCCCCCAGGACCGCTAATGATCGCGATCCTTTAGGGGTTGCCACCCAACCTAAGCACCCAAGGTTGAAATCACATGGGTGGAAGATGAACTTTAAGAAAACGACAAATCCCTGCGGGAAAACCCGCAGGGAAAGTGACGAGAGTGTTCGGCGTGCCGCTTGGGCAGGCGCCGAATTTTAGCCTTTAGGCCTCGATATCAGCCTTGAATTGGCCGTCTTCACCCTCGGTCCAGGAGATGGTGCCGTTGCTAAACTCTTGGGTCCAGCCGTTTGCGTCGGTTGCGTCAGCCTCTGGGTTGGTAGGCAGGCCAACGGAGGCGTCGAGGCCGCCCTCGTTGACCCAGGTCTCAGCAATCTTGCCGATGACCGGCTGTGCGCCAGTCTCCTCAGAGTAGACCAAGTGCTTGCCACCCTCGAAGGTAGCCAGGGTGCCCTTATCGGAGGACTCTACGCTCTGCACGTCGCCCCACTCAGCCTGCTTTTCCTCGATGGCGGCGGCGAGATCAGCCGGAACTTCCTCCTCGCCATGTGCGGTGGTGATGGTCTGGGTATCGCCCTTGGCGCCCTCTGCATTATCGTCTTTAGAGCCGGTTGCCTCTGCGGCAGCGGAACCAGCGGCATCGGTAGCATCGGATGCGGCAGAACCAGCAGCATCCGAGGCGTCTGCGGCTACGGAGCCAGCGGCATCCTTCGCGTCATCGGCAGCATCCTCTGCATCTGAGCATGCTACGAGAGCAACGGAGAGGGTTGCGGCCGCGAAGCCACCTGCGATACGACGAGTCATCTTGCGCATTTCTAGATCTACCTTTCGATTTTCAGCCGAAAATTAGTTCACTGTAGTTTTAGGCCGCCGTTGAGGCGAGCGCAGCCCACCGTAGACCCCAAGTGCACTATGTCGCCACTCTGTGCACCGAGGTTTGCGCGGTTCAGGTTTCAGTTCATCGCCGTTTACGCTGCTTAGGGCGCTTCTTTTGTTTCTGTAACGGATTGTTAACAATCCTTCGAGACTGTTTGGCTTTAGCTTTTTCGCGGGCCGTGCGCTTCGGCTTCTCCTGCCTGGAGGAGCGGGCGGTACGCCCCTTAGCGATGCCCACAAAGTCCTGAATTGCCTCGCTATCCTCCGCCTTTCGCCAGACCAAGGCAATTTCGGTGACCGGCACCTCGCTGCCCTTCAGCGCAAGCGGAACCACCTGTTTCTTGCTGAGGATTTTTAGCAGCGGCAGCGGTGCGATGGCGATGCCCACATTGGCCGCGACCACCTGCAGGGCCTCGCGCACGGCGGCGATATCGACCTCACCGGCATCGGTGAGGCGGTAGTTAAGGTGCTCATCGGAGACATCGGCAAGCGCAAGCGCCTCGCCCACCTCCGCATAAACTGAATCTTTCGGGACCGCAATGCCAGGGGCCTCCTCATAAAGGCGCACCACGTGGAAAGAGTCATCCACCCGCGGATCCGGCAGGCGCGTTAGCGCCAGATCCACGTGACCTGCGAGCAATTCTGCCATGCTGTCATCCGCATCGACGGTGGATAAACCGCCGTGGGCAGTATTGTCCTGAAATCTCTGAAACCATTTTCCAGGTTCCGTACCGGTCACAAAGGCTAAGCGCAGCATGGAGCACAGTCTACTGAAAGTGCTACGGTTAAACCGTGAGTGAACAACATAACCAACAGCAACCGTCCGGTACCGCGATGCGCGCGCAGACCGCCGCTAAAAAGCTGAATATCTATCTGCCCGCCGCGCCTGAAGAATTTCAAAATAGCGCGGTCAGCCACGAGGAACTGCGCGAGCTGCAGCACAATCCCCCGCAGTGGCTGCAAACGCTGCGCCGCAAAGGCCCCCACCCCCGGCAGGAAGTTGCCCACAAACTGGGCATTTCCGTTACCGCGCTAAAGAAGAATGACATGGATAAGCCGCTGACCACCGCGGAAATCAGCGAGCTTTTGGAAAAGCAGCCGGAGTGGCTGCAGCAAGCCCGCGCCACGCTGGCGCAGGCTCGCGGCCACGACGTCCACAAGGACGCCGCAGAGGAGTCCTCAGAAGATAAGGACTAAACCAGCTTCCAGTCCTCGAGGCCCTCATACAGCGGGTAGTCCTCCGCGATCTTATCGACGCGCCGGCGAAGTGCCTCGACATCGGCATTATTGCCCTGTGCCAAGGCGGTACCGATGACATCGGCAACCTCGGTGAAGGCTTCCGCATCGAGGCCACGGGTGGCCAGGGCGGAGGTGCCGATGCGCAGGCCCGAGGTGACCATCGGCGGGCGAGGATCGTTCGGGACCGCATTGCGGTTGACGGTGATTCCTACCTGGTGCAGGAGATCTTCTGCCTGCTGACCATCGAGCTGCGAATTGCGCAGATCCGCCAGGACGAGGTGGACATCGGTGCCGCCGGAGACGACGTCGACGCCAGCTGCCCGCGTATCTTCCGCCAAAAGGCGATCGGCCAGAATGCGGGCACCCTCGAGGGTGCGCTCCTGGCGCTCCTTGAATTCCTCGCTGGCCGCAATCTTCATGGAAATGGCCTTTGCCGCCACCGCGTGCATCAGCGGTCCACCCTGCTGGCCGGGGAAGACATTGGAGTTCAGCTTCTTTGCGTACTCCTGCTTGGCCAAGATCATGCCGGAGCGCGGACCGCCCAAGGTCTTGTGCACGGTGGTGGAGACGATATCGGCGTGCTCGACAGGGTTCGGGTGCAGGCCCGCGGCAACCAGACCCGCGAAGTGGGCCATATCAACCCACAGGTAAGCGCCCACCTCATCGGCAATTTCGCGGAAGGCCGCGAAATCCAGGGTGCGCGGGTAAGCGGACCAACCGCCGATGATAACCTTTGGCTTCTCCTCAATTGCCTGCTCGCGCAGCTTATCCATGTCCACGCGCATGGTCTCTGGATCCACGCCATACGCTGCGACATCGTAAAGCTTGCCGGAGAAGTTCAGCTTCATGCCGTGGGTCAGGTGCCCACCGTGGGCCAAGGACAGGCCGAGGATCTTATCGCCCGGTTCCGCGATGCTGGCCAGGACTGCGGCATTAGCCTGCGCGCCGGAGTGTGGCTGCACGTTGGCAAATTCCGCGTTGAAGAGCGCCTTCGCGCGGTCGCGGGCAAGATCCTCAACGACGTCGACGTGCTCACAGCCGCCGTAGTAACGACGCCCCGGGTAGCCCTCGGCGTATTTATTGGTCAAGACAGAACCCTGTGCCTGCAGGACGGCGCGCGGCACGAAGTTCTCAGAGGCGATCATTTCCAGGGTTTCACGCTGGCGGGAGATTTCTCCCTGGATAGCGCCGAAAACATCTGGGTCAAGATCGCGCAGGTCAGTATTGAAAGAAGCCATATAAGACTAGTCCTCTTCTCGGTAGGAAGCAGTATGAGCCATTACATATCATAACCTTTCGGCTACCTTACAGGGGGCAAATTTTTCATTCCCTTGTTACGGCGTGCGACAATTAAGCCATGGCGCGCAACCTGGATTCGAGCCCCTACCTCGACTTTGACCGTGAAACCTGGCGTGAACTACGCAAATCGATGCCGCAGGTGCTGACAGAAAACGAGCTTGAAGAACTTCGCGGCATCGGTGACCGCATTGATTTGGACGAGGTCGCAGACGTCTATCTCCCCCTCTCCCGCCTTATCCACATGCAGGTCACCGCCCGGCAGCAGCTCACCGCCGCCACCGAGGCCTTTTTGGGCAACCCGCCCACGCACGTGCCCTTCGTCATTGGCGTGGGCGGTTCCGTGGCCGTGGGTAAATCCACCACCGCCCGCCTCCTCCAGGTGCTCTTGCAGCGCTGGGACTCGCATCCGAAGGTGGATCTGGTTACCACGGACGGATTCCTCTTTCCCACCCAAACGCTTAAAGAGCGCGGGCTAATGAAGCGCAAGGGTTTTCCCGAATCCTATGACCGCCGCGCGCTCATGCGCTTTGTCACCGACGTCAAGTCCGGAAAGCCCGTGGTCAAGGCGCCACTGTATTCGCATATCACCTATGACATCGTCAAAGATCGCTACCAAGAGGTCAACCAGCCCGATATTCTGATTTTGGAGGGCCTCAACGTCCTTCAGACCAGCCCCACCCTCACCATTGCGGATCTCTTTGATTTCTCCGTCTACGTCGATGCCCGCACGGACGATATTGAGCAGTGGTACATCGATCGCTTCCTCACGCTGCGCAATACCGAATTCCGCCGGCCGAATGCGCACTTCGCCGCCTATGCCGATATGGATGATGACCAGGCGCGCGCCCAAGCCCGCGAAATTTGGCAATCCATTAACCTGCCGAACCTGGTAGAAAACATCCTGCCCACCCGCGTGCGCGCCTCGTTGGTATTGAAAAAGGGCTCGCATCACCTCGTTGAAAAGGTACGGATGCGAAAAATCTAGCCGCTACTTGCCAAAGCGGCGCGAACGCTGGGAATAATCACGCAGCGCGCGCAGGAAGTCTACCTTCCGGAACGCCGGCCAATAGGTATCGGTGAACCAGATTTCTGAATAGGCCGCTTGCCACAGCAGGAACCCGGAAAGGCGCTGCTCACCGGAGGTGCGGATCACCAAATCCGGATCCGGCAGGCCCTTGGTATACAGGTGTTCTGTGATCGAGTCTGCGGTGACTCGCTCCGCCATCTCGGCCGCGCTGGTGCCCTTTTCGGCCTCGCTGCGCACCAATTTTTGGACGGCATCAACGATTTCTTGGCGCCCACCGTAGCCCACAGCCACATTGACGATGACGCCCTGGTTATCCTTGGTTTCCTCTGCGGCATCGACCATGCGCTGGGTTACCGGCGCGGGCAATAAATCCAAGTTGCCTACAAGGCGCACCTGGCAATCCAAATCTCCCCGGGACAGATGCGTGACCACATCAGAGATGATGTCAAAAAGCAGCTGCACTTCCTGCTGGCTGCGCTTCAAGTTCTCCGTGGATAAGAGGTAAATGGTGACTACCTCAATATCGGTATCGCGACACCACGCGATCATCTCTCCGATTTTCTTCGCACCCTGGCGGTGGCCATGGCTAATATCAGTAAACCCGGCTTCCCGCGCCCAGCGGCGGTTGCCGTCAGCCATGATCGCCACGTGCTTCGGCTGTGGCCTGCCCTTGATAAGCCGCACGAGGCGCGCTTCATACAAGGGGTACATCAGCCGCTTGAGAAATGTCACGTTGTTTACTCCAGCCGGCTAGAAAATCGACTTCTTGCGGTTATCGTAAAGGCCAGCTTCCTTGAGCGCAGCATCCACAGCTTCCTCATCAAATGGATCGATTCCGTGGTCCTCAGCGAACATGGTACGCCGGCGAAAGCGCGAAAAGCGGCGGTGGAAGTTCCAGCCCGCTACCAGCACGGCAACGCCCAAGATGGCCAAGATAAGCAGCCCGATGGGCGAAGCCTTACCAAACTCAGGGCCCATTGGTCCGCCCTCAGCACCTTCTGTGCCTTGCGCAAGAACAGTGACATCGTGCGCAGCAAGGAAAAGGGAGTCATAGACGCTCATATTTTAAGTCTCCTCGTTCTTTTCAATGCCCGCAAATAAATCATTTTCCGGCAGCGAGGTCGATACTCGAGTCTTAGCTAGCTCAAACTCCTCCGTCGGCCACAGACGCTGCTGGACCTCCACGGAGGTGGCCAAGAATGCACCGGCCGGATCGATCTGCGTCGCGTGCGCCCGCAGCGCATCGTCGCGGTTTTGGAAGTAATCGGCGCACTCCACCTGCGTGGTAACGCGAGCCATAATATCGCCAAAAGCAGTATCCCAACGCGCCAGCATAGGGCCATACGGGCTGGGCTTTCCCTCCTCAAGGAGGAGATCGTGGAACATCTTCATGCGTTGGTACACAAAGCCATGCGAGTAATACAGCTTCAGCGGCTCCCAGGGCTCTCCCAATTCTGGGTGGTAGTCAGGGTCGCCTGATTTGTCCCACGCAATCATGGATGCTCGGTGAACCATAAGGTGATCCGGGTGCGGATAGCCGCCATTTTCGTCATAGGTAATGATGACCTGCGGGCGGAACGAGCGAATAACGCGCACCATTTCCTGAGCCGCTGCATCATCGCCCATCAGGGCAAAGCAGCCTTCCGGCAAGAGGTCTTCCATGCTCTTGCCTTCCTCGGGATCTGGCAGGCCGGAATCTACGTGGCCTAACCACTGGTGTTGGACCCCAAGCGCGCGGGCTGCCTTAGCCATTTCCTCGCGGCGTACCTCAGCCATGTTTTCCTTAACACCAGGACGGTCCATAGCCGGGTTAATAATGTCACCGCGTTCACCACCGGTGCAGGTCAGCACCATTACATCCGCACCTTCTGCAGCGTAACGGGCCGTAGTCGCAGCACCCTTGGAGGATTCATCGTCCGGGTGTGCGTGGATTGCTAGGAGGCGAAAGTCGCTCACTGAAAATCCATCCCCTTTAAAACTAGCTTTTAGAACAGATCACTATCTTAGTAGATAATGGGAAAATGGTACTCCTCGGTTAAAGTAGGGCTATGACTTCCGCCGGAAATTCTCGCTCCGCCGCGCGCTACGGCTCGCGCGATAAATCACAAAAGAACTCTGGTAGCTGGACCAATAAGGCGCTGGTGTTGATTTTCGCCGCCATGCTCGTCACCCTTCTTTACTACGGTTTCCAGTATTTTCGGGAAAAAGAATCCGTCAATGCGCAGATCTCTATGGTCACCCAGGAGGTTCTCAGTGATGACACCACGCGCGTCTGGGTCGATGTGACCCGCAATCACACCGATGAAGACGCCTATTGCATCGTGCAGGCCTACGATTACTCCAAATCCGAGGTGGGCCGCCGCGAATTCGCCGTTCCTGCCGGCGGAAATGAAACCCACCGCATTGCTGTCGATGTCCCCACCAATGCCCGCGCCGTCGCCGGTGGCGCCTACGGCTGCTCCGGCAATATCCCGGATTACCTGGATATGGACAATCCCGACTACGCGGAAAGTCGCTAGCCCCATGTGCTAGGATTTGTACAGCCTAGAACTGGGCATTTGCCTGGTTGCATACTTAACTTCGGTCCCGCCATCATCGCGGGACTTTGACCACTATTCCACAGCACGGAAGGTTTTAGAATGGCTGAGCAGCAAAAGCAGTACATCACCCCAGAAACCAAGGCAAAGCTCGAGACCGAGCTGCAGGAACTCATCGATCACCGCCCTGAGGTTGCGGCGGAAATCAATGAGCGCCGCGAAGAGGGCGACCTGAAAGAAAACGCCGGCTACGATGCCGCCCGCGAGATGCAGGACCAGGAAGAGGCCCGCATCAAGCAGATTTCTGAGCTGCTGGCTAACTCCACCACCGAGCGTGGCACCATGCAGGAAGGCGTTGCCTACACCGGCAGCGTCGTTCACGTGTACTACAACGGCAACAAGGACGATAAGGAAACCTTCCTCATCGGTACCCGCGCCGCTGCGACCGATAACAAGGACCTGAAAACCTACTCCGAGCAGTCCCCGCTGGGCGCCGCCATCATCGGTGCACAGGAGGGCGAAACCCGCGAGTATTCCGCGCCAAACGGTAAGACCATCTCGGTGACCATCGAGTCGGCTGCCCCATACGATTCCGCCAAGGCTGCCACCCCGCGCGAGTCCTAATTTCCTCCGTCCACCCCACTACCGCCTTCACTACTCTGGAGAAAGAGCACATCCCCATGAAGAAATTCTCCCGTTTCGCCACCGCTGGATTAGTATTTACCGCCGGCCTTTCCTTGGCCGCCTGCCACCCGCCGAACGAGCAGGATTCTGAATCCGGCAAGATCGACAACGCATCGACCTTTACCGGCGAGGCACCGGCACAGAAGAATGCTGAGACGTCTTCCTCTGCTGCTACCACCGAGCCTGGCGTGGATCCGGAGGGCCTGCAAAACGGGGTCGAGGAACCTGAGCAGCTGCCAAACGCTACCGCGACACAACTGCCGCAATAAAAATAAAAGAATTGGGCTGAAGGATACTTTCCTTCAGCCCTTTTTCTTTCCCCAATTCACTACCTAGGATTCTCGCGCCCAATTGCCGATGACCCCAGGCACGACCGCCGGCGGCTCGCCCAACAGATCCCGCTTATTCGGTTCGCGCTCAACCTGCGTGGTTACCGCCTTCACCCGGTTCTTGTCATTTCCCTGACCCCGAGTTCCCATCATTGGTGCAAAGGCGCGCATGCCAGCGGCCGGTCTCCCGGCACCGGATTTAACACCGGTGCTATTGGCGGCGCCTCCCCCGCGGACCACAGCTTCACGCGCAGCGCCCCGTTCTAGGTGTCCGCGGCTACCGTTACCGCCGCTGCTATTGCCAGCGGCTTCACCTGCGGCCCGAGGAAGCGCGCCTCCCACGCCGCGGGCGCCGACACCCTCACCGGCACCACCGCGCAAGCCTGCTCCGCCGCGCGCAGCGGTTCCGCCACCTCCCAAACCTGGGGCGGAATTTACGAGTGCGCCCATATTTCCACCTGCTCCAGAACCAGGCCTTCCGCCCGTACCGATGGCCCCGCTGCCAAGCCCGGCCAGCGAATTGAATCCGCCTCCGCGAAGCGCACCAGCGTTTCCGCGTCCAGTTCGCCCGCCGAGGCCAGGACCGCCCGCTGCAGCGGCAATACCGGTTCCTGTGCCTACCCCGGATCCGGCTCCGGTACCAGAACCTGTTCCACGTCCAGCACCAAGCGGTGCTCCCATCCCGGTAGAACCGAGTCCACCGCTACCGCTGCCAGCTCCAGCACCGATACCCGCGGTACCGGGAGCGGCACCTGCCGTTGGCATAGATCCTAAGTGGCCATGCGATGCCGTCGCCCCAGGAAGTGAGGCCCCACTGGTTGCGACATCGCGACCGCTGATATCTATACCGTCGCCCACACCTAGCTCAGAAAGCGCCCTTCTGCCATCTGCATGCAATTGCTCCTGGAACGCGGCAGTTTCCTCTGGAGTCATGCCGACGGACTCCAAATCGTGGACCGTACCATTAGCCACGTCAAAGTTTCCTGGGCCCACATCGCCCCGAGCAATAGCTTCCTGAATTGCACGCGGCCAGACGACGTTATCGGTGTTGTATTTCTGGCCATCGCCCTCCACACCTGACAAACCAGCATCTACGCCGCCGCCTCCAGAGGCCGGCGACTGTTCCATCAGCGGATGTTGATTGGGCATTGCGTCAATGGCAAACCTCTGGAGGTCCGGCTGCAGCTTTGCCAACGCTGCCTTCTCTGCGACTTTTCGCTTCGCTGGGTCAGGGATTTTCATAATATCCATCGCCATGGCCATCGCCGAAGGCTGAATCATCATCAACCGCGAGTGGAACCCAGTAAGCTTTTCTCCCATTGCTGCGGCATTGGCCACAAAGTGCTTTCCCGAGGCTGCCACTTCCCTAATCTTCGCCGCCGCGCGCGACGTCGTTTCGCTGTCATTCTCACTTTCCAGGGACCCTGCGGCTTCTTCAAGCCCGCTGACGATCTCCCGAACCTCAGAACCTAACGACGCCCAACGCGCATTAGCTTCAGACACACTCCAAATCTGCGTTGACATCAAGTCCGTCGCCAACTTGGTAATCGATGTGCCGACGTTAACTACCGGAGGAGTAAAGGCGAAGGGGCTATACCCCGGCTCCGGCTGGTCCATAATCGGCATCGATTCAACGCCAATCTCACCACCCGCATCAGCGATATCCATCGCCCTACTATTTGCATTTTCTTGGGCTTCAAAGCCTCGCGCTTCTCGGGCAAGAGCCTGCGACAACCATTCAACTTGCGAGGCGTAGTCTAGGAGCGTCCCCTTAGCCGAACCTGGGTCGGTGGTGAGTGCCCTTTCATGCACACCCCCTACGTGATCAATGCCCGACACATTCGAAAATCCCGAATTAAGTGGGCTGTTCACTCGGTCTTTTAGCGACTGAGCTCGTCGATACAGCTCGGATATTATGCTGGTATTCCGCTGTAGATTTTTGACACTAACAAGCATGTTTCCCCCAAAACACGATTATTTTTTGAGATTAGTAATTATGTCAGCAGCCAATTGACATCTTTTCATTGGACTCGAATGTGGCGTGACATCATTTATGCCGATTATTATCGTCCCTCGGCTAGTTGAAAGATATCCATTGCACTGGGATTCTTTAAAGAGTTCAGAGTTAAAGAGGTGGATACCTTCGCTATCCGCGGTTTCATCTTTTTGTCGAAGGTCTTCATTTAGCCCTAGCTCTTCGAATGAAGTTGAATCGCTAGCTGCGGATACTAAAATATTTTCCGAAAAATTCCTCCCGTTCGATGCGATATTACAAAAATAGTGCCCAGATTCTTTCCGATAATCAAGGATCTTCGGCTCAAGGCCAATTTCTTCCAGCCTCTTCGGAGCAATCTCCGTACATGGATCGAATAGCTCGAAATCTAGATCAGCAGGATCAAATTCTCCCGGTGGCGGCAGTACCCCGGAATCCTCATCTCCCGTGGCGCCGGTCTCCCCCCGAAGACCGGCGCCGGCCCTCGAATGCTCGCCTTCGGGGTGTTCCGAATCCCCCGGATTGTCTTCCACATCATCCCCCTGGCTCCCGTTGGCATCACCCGCGCCATCGACTGAACTAGTGCCATCAGTTTCTGCCGTCATCGCGGCATCTTCTGATGCGCTCTTCGAGCCGACTTCCGCAGCGCAGCCACTCAGCGCGACCGAGCTGACTACCAGCGCTGCTACGGTTGCCTGACGTTTCACAACAATCCTTCGGTTACTCCTTTTAGACGAGCTGGAACGAGAAGAAAATAGAGGAGAGAACTCTCTACCTTCCGGTTTCCCGTTCCCGCCACATAGCATGCATGAATCGTGCAAGAATTTCTCGTTGAGAGCGCAAATTAGTCAATATTTAACTATCTCATTAGTCTCATTCGCCACATTTAAGTGTTTTCAAATGGTGAAATTAGCTGCTCATTAGCTGTCTTTAGCCTGAAAGCCCGCCCCTGCCCGGCTAAAGGCTAAAGAACGGCTTAATACCCCCTGAATTACCCCAATAATTACACGCCCGTAAGCCAAAGGAAAACACAAAAATGGCCCGCACCGAAGTGCGGGCCGAAAGCGCGAAGAGGCTTAGTTGCGCTGAATGTAGCTCAACAGGCGAAGGATTTCGGTGTAGAGCCAGACCAAGGTCACGGCCAAGCCAAGGGCTACGCCCCATGCCTGCTTGGCAGGAGCACCGGCACGGATAAGGCGGTCTGCTTGGTCAAAGTCAGTCAGGAAGGACAGAGCGGCCAAGACAATGCAGACCAAGGAGAAGATGATGGCGAGGGGGCCACCATCGCGCAGCGGGTTGAAATCGAAGAAGATGGCACCCAAGAAGTTAGCGAGAGCCATCACCGCGACACCTGCAATGAGGCCGACCAAAATCTTAGTGAACTTTGGAGTGACCTTTACTGCACCAGTCTTGTAGACGATCAGCATGCCGATGAACACGCCGATGGTGCCGACGATTGCCTGGCCAATCAGTGCCATGCCATTAGAACCACCGATGGTGCTGTTGGCGAAGACGAAGGAGAAGCCACCAACGAAAAAGCCTTCGAATACTGCGTAGATGAGGGTCGCAGCCGGGGAACCCCACTTACGGCCAAAGGAGGCCACGAGTACGGTGATGAATCCGCCGATACCGCCGACCAGCATAAGCATCATGGCGGTGCCCGGGTTCATGGTGCCTAGGTAGAAGTTGATAGCAGCGGCCACGATAATGATGCCGAGGGTGATGCCCGTCTTGGTGACGACGTCATCCACGGTCATGGGGCGAGGGGCTTCGCTCGCGTAGCCGGAGCCGGGGTTCTGCTGCTGGCTAGTTTCAGTCAGCGAGGTCATAACCGGATTGCTTGAACGCACGGTTGTCCTTTCTCAGTGATGTACGAATCATCTTTCTCATGTAGATCAACGTCATCACGCCTCACAAAGTTCCTCATTTAGAATAATTTGTTCAAGATTCCAAGAAATTTATTGCTGGACCGGCCCCTCCTGTGACCTGTCCCGAGTTTTGTTGCTAGGAACTTGCTCTCGTGTCGGGTGAGCCGCCGGAAAGGTTCTCGGCGTAGAACCACAGCTGATTGCCAAGGATTTTCTGACTACAAGGCGGTCCACTATGGTGAACAGCTCCTCCAGGGCTCTAGCGGCCCTATTTCCTGCCGCTCTGCTATCAATATTTCGCTAGCCATCACTCCCTGTCAGGTGCACCGCGGATTTACTATCCGCAGTTTCGATATAAACTTAAAAGAGGCATCTTCTTCATGAGCTAATCCTCGTGTGCCTAGACAGTCATACTTCGGCTGAAAGTGAAGGAATATCTTGCGATTTACACTCATTTCCATTGCCACAGCAATCATCATGACGCTGGCGGGCGCTAGCGCATTTTTCATCCCTGCATTCATCGCAGTCGGAATTGCCATCGACGGCAACAACCGGAAAAACCGTACAGCCTAAAATTATTGACGCGGGTTCAGACAAGGAGCTGTGTACCGGCCAGGATATAGGCTGCACGCGTCTTTGGCTCGCAGATGAGGTGTGCGAATGGCATGCGAACAGGCTAGGCTCTCCCAGCCAGTTCAAACGCTAGGCTCAGCCATACGAAAAGTCTCGAGACACCTTAGGAGCGGTGTCTCGAGACTTCACACGGTGCCCCCAGTGGGACTCGAACCCACACTGAATCGATTTTAAGTCGACTGCCTCTGCCGATTGGGCTATGGGGGCGGGGTGCAAGGAATAGTGTAGGACACTATTCCTAAAAAGAGTTAATGAGGGGTAGATTCACTAACCAGACCTGCAATGATGCCGTCTAGGATGTCTTTTTCACTGATGAAGAAGCTACGTGCATCGCTGGTGCGCTCGATAAGCTGCATGATTCCTTCAACGGCTACTGCCCCACCGCCGATGACATCGGCGCGGCCCGGGTGAATGACCGGATTGAGGGCGCGTTCCTCAGAGGGAATGCTGACGAGTTGCTTGAGCAGCACCCGCAGGGCATCAAAACGCAGCTCCGAGCCGTGGATTGCATCGGGATCATAGCGCTCTAGGCCCTGGGCTAGGGCGGATAGCGTGGTAAACGTGCCCGCACAGCCCACAATGGTGCGTGCCTTGGACATGGGGACGATCTTTTCCACCTCGCCCATGCGCTCTGCCACGTATTCGGAGGCAATTTCGATTTCTGACTCCGTGGGGGGATCGGTGCGCATGATGCGTTCTGTCAGGCGCACACAGCCCATATACGCAGAATGTGAACCTAGAATCTCTTCATCGGCGGTGCCCACGACGAATTCGGTGGACCCGCCGCCCAAGTCAATGACGCAGAAGGGGCCACGGTCCGGCTCCATATCGGCTACCGCGCCGTTGAAGGACAGGAGTGCTTCTTCTTCGCCGGAGATAACCTCCGCCTTAGCGCCGGATTGGATCTGACCCAAAAGCTCGGCGGTCATATCGAAAAATTCCTGCTGGTTCTTCGCATCGCGGGTGGCACTGGTTGCCACCATGCGCACGCGGGTAACCTTTTCAAACTTCATCTGGCGCACATAGCCCTCCAAGGCCACGCGGGCACGCTCTAAGGCATCGGGGGCAATTTCACCCGTTGCATCCACGCCTTGGCCCAGGCGAATGATTTCCATGGTGCGGGTAATATCGCGCACCTTGCCGTCTTCATCGATCTCAGAAATTAACAGGCGAATGGAATTGGTACCGCAGTCAATGGCTGCCACGCGAGTCATGTCTTACTCCTATTCCGCGTTGGAAAAATCGAACTCCGCCAGGTCGATGCCCAGCTCTTCCACCGTGGGCCAGTCCTGCGGAATCGCCGTCCCGCGCAGTTTACCGTGGTCGGCCGCCATGGCCACGGCCTCGGTGCCGAGGCGGAAATGCTGGGGGCCTTCGGCAAGCGCATAGGCGATGAGCACGTGCAGGCACTTCACTCGCTCTGGCATGCCGCCGCCAGAGAAATCAGTGCCCAAATCCTCAATCTCGTTGCGCTTGGCCAAGAAGTGCTCGTGGGCGTGGTGATAGTCCGCGGCGAGCTCTTTGTCCTCTGCTAAGCGGGACTCCATCCACTTCATCACGTGGGCGACCTCCAACCGGGACGCTTCCGCGGTCAGGCGGGGATCGGTGAGGTAATACAGCGTGGGAAATGGGGTGCCATCCGGCAGCTTGGGAGAGGTTTTAATCACGGCCGGTTGGCCGTCCGGCGTGCGGAAGGATATCTCCAGCACGCCGCGTGGGGTGCGGTCCAATTGCTCGGAAACGATGGCTAAATCTGCATCAGTGACGGTCATGCGAACAATTATCGCACATCGCCGCTTTCCTCAGGCGCTGGCTCGATCGGCAGGTGATGCGACTCGCCCGCTGGGGCCTCTTCCTCGGGCGGTTCTGCCACCGAATCCCACAGCACCTCAAACCACGGGCGCGAATCCTCCTGCTCCTTGCTATTGGTCGTGACCTGGTTATCGGGCTGGATATTCGGATCAAGGATGCGGTACGCGGTCGTGACCTGGTTATCGGGCTGGATATTCGGATCAAGGATGCGGTACGCGGTCTCGCCCTGCTCTACCACGCCGAAGCGGCGCCGGGCTTCCTGCTTGATATAGTCCTCGGATTTATATTTATCGATCTCTTCCAACAGGGCATCTTTTTCATCCTGCTTCGCGGCAATCGATTCATTGAGCCGGGCAATTTCGGAGCGGCCGTGGTAGTAATTGCGCAGCGGCACCGCGATGATGACGAGCATCAATAGGACAAAGACCACGATGACGGTCATGCCGACGATGCTCATGCGATCGGGCTTGCGGTTCTTCTTTTCCTGCGCCCGCTGGGATTTGCGGATATCCGCAGCACGCGAGGCCACCGGAACCCTAGTGCGGCTCCGGCGGCGCTCCGTCTTCTTCTCACGTGCCATAGGGTTACTATCCTAGCGCCGCCACACCAGTAACACGGGCGTGGCACGCGCGGAAATTTACCAACTTTCTCAGGCGCTCGGGATGCTTAGAACGAGGAAGTCCCCGCCGCACCTTTGTGGGGTACAGCGGGGACTAATTTCCTAGCGGCGTCTAGCTTCTAAGCTAGACCGCTAGGTCTTAAGCGTTGAAGCGTGGGAAGGCGGCGCGGCCGGCGTAGACGGCGGCATCGCCAAGCTCCTGCTCAATGCGCAGCAGCTGGTTGTACTTAGCCACGCGCTCGGAACGGGCCGGGGCACCGGTCTTGATCTGGCCGCAGTTGAGGGCGACAGCCAAGTCAGCGATGGTGGTGTCCTCGGTCTCGCCGGAGCGGTGGGACATCATGGTGCGGTAGCCGTTGCGGTGCGCGAGCTCTACGGCATCGAAGGTCTCGGTCAAGGTACCAATCTGGTTGACCTTTACGAGCAGCGCGTTGGCTGCCTTCTTGTCGATGCCCTCCTGCAGGCGAGCCGGGTTGGTGACGAAGAAGTCATCGCCGACGATCTGGACCTTATCGCCAATAGCGGCGGTCAGGGTGGTGTAGCCTTCCCAGTCGTCTTCCTGCAGTGGGTCCTCGATGGACACGATGGGGTACTCGTTGATGAGCTCCTCGTAGACCTTGGACATCTCCTCGGCGGTGTGCTCGCCGCCTTCGAAGTGGTACTTGCCGTCCTCGTAGAACTCGGAGGAAGCGACGTCGAGGGCCAGGGCAACGTCCTTGCCCGGCTCGAAGCCGGCCTTCTTGATGGCCTCAACGATGACGTCGAGCGCAGCGCGGGTGGAATCGACGGAAGGAGCAAAGCCGCCCTCATCGCCCAAACCGGTGGACAGGCCCTTGTCCTTCAGGACGGCCTTCAGGGAGTGGTATACGCCAGCACCGATGCTGAGGGCCTCGGTGAAGGTCTCTGCGCCGATGGGGGCAATCATGAACTCCTGCACGTCCACGCCGGAGTCAGCGTGGGAACCGCCGTTCAGGATGTTCATCATGGGAACGGGAAGAACGTGAGCGTTTGGGCCGCCGATGTAGCGGTAGAGCGGCAGCGCGGCGGACTCGGCCGCGGCCTTAGCGGTAGCGATGGAGACACCGAGGATGGCATTGGCACCAAGGCGGGACTTATTATCCGTTCCGTCCAGCTTGATGAGCGCCTGGTCAATGAGGCGCTGGTCATCAGCTTCGAGGCCAGCGATTTCATCGCCGATTTCCTCGTTGATGTTTTCTACGGCCTTCTGCACGCCCTTGCCCAGGTAGCGGTCGCCGCCGTCGCGCAGCTCGTGTGCCTCGTGCACACCGGTGGATGCGCCGGAGGGAACGCCGGCAACGCCGTGGGCGCCGTCCTCCAAGAAGACCTCGGCCTCTACGGTCGGGTTACCGCGGGAATCCAGGATCTCGCGTCCAAATGCGTGGATGATACCAGCCATGCTGTAACTCACTCCTTATAGATGATGTTCGTCGCTGAGCCACTTAGTTCAGTTACAGGCCCAATTGTTCCAGAAAACCGCGACGCGTGAGGCTAGCGAGCCGGTTGCGGTACCGAGTAGGCATTGGCCGCGTGGGCTACCTTGTCCAGATATTCCCTGGACTGGTTGTAATTTAAGATGGCCTCTTCCCACTGATCCGGGTTACTGAGATCCCTATCACCAAAGCACAAGAGGTTCGCCGCGCCCAGGGCGGCATCGTCGATCTGGTTCGGGTCGGCCTTGCCATCGCCATTGGCATCGCCGCCGACGGACTCCCACGAGGTCGGGATGAACTGCAACGGACCTACCGCGCGGTCAAATTCCGTATCGCCATCGATCTCGCCGTTATCGGTATCTGGGGTGTGCGCGGTGTTATTCGAGCCATCCAGGGTAATACCGACGATGGGCGGCTGCGGGTAGCCGTTGTCATCCAGCTTGGAGGACTTAAACCAGTTGCCGTTATAGGTGCCGTGCCGGGTTTCTACAAAGCCCAAACCCGCGAGTGTATTCCACCGCAAATTGCACCCCGGGTGCTGCTGCCGAGCGATAAGTTCCGCGTTGCCATAGGCACGCAGCGCCTGCGGCGGGATATCGGTCGCTTCTGCCAAATCCGATGCCCAGTGGGTGAGCTTATCGGCCGTGCGGCCCGGCGCGTTGACATCGATATTGGCCACCTCTTTTCCACCTACGGGCGGGGTGGCATCTGGGACCGAGGAATCATCGGTGGAATTGGATACAAATAGCCCCATTACCAGCGCAATGATGATTACTACGGCTAGCCCGCAGCCCCCGATTGTTCGCAGCAGCCTGTTCATGAGTAGCCATCCTACTAAGTGACATTCACCCCGCCGGATAACTACACGCGCCCGCCGCGCGTAAAAGTCCCTGAGACTCTTAGCCGGCTTTTACTCCCGCGATTTCCCCTCCGCCCAGAGGCGGTTTTGTTCTTCTACGCCCACTATGTCCACCGTGCCATCAAAGAGATACGGCGCGCGGGAGCGCATCTTGCGCAGGAAACTAGCGGCGACATCGTCTAGCGAGAAGGAGGAAATCTCGGCGTGAAAAAGCACCTGCAGGAAGATATCCCCAAGCTCTTTGAGTAAATCTTCCTCGGGCGCGCGCTGGCGCACGGCCGCCGCAAATTCGCCTGCCTCTTCTTCTAGGTACGGCAGGAGGGATTCGTGGGTCTGCTCGCGCTCCCATTCGCCGATGCGCCGGGCCGTCGCCATGGCGCTGCGCGCCTGCATCACGGCATCGTCAAGCGACTCGGCCTTAATGACCTGCTCGCCGGTGGCAATGCGCGCTTGGGTTTCTGGATCGTGTTCATCGGTGGTGACCAAGGTGCCGGTGGCATCATCGCCGCTTAAGAGATCCGAAAAATTCCACCGCACTGATACCGGCACTTCCCCGGTGAACTGAACGGGTCCATATAACCTGCCATAGGCGCGCATGGGGATCATGGTGGGCCAGCGTTCATCGAGCAACAGGACTGTCATAGCTACAAAGTCTATCCCGTGTAAATTCTCAAGTTCCCTTTAACGGGGCAGGCGCGGTACTTTAGGCCAATGACCTCCAGCCAAAATAAGTCCCACTCGGTGTCGTTGTGGACGCTTGTCGCGCTGATTATCGGATCCACCGTCGGCGCGGGCATATTTTCGCTACCCCAAAATATTTCCTCCGTGGCGGGCCCAGGTGCCATGCTCATCGGTTGGTTGGTGGCGGGCGTCGGCATGCTCTCGGTTGCCTTTGTCTTCCAGATTCTGGCCTACCGCAAGCCCCACCTGGATTCCGGCGTCTATTCTTATGTGCGCGCTGGCCTGGGTGATTTCATCGGCTTTACCTCGGGCTGGGGCTACTGGCTGGGCTCAGTGATGGCGCAGGTGGGTTATGCCACCCTGTTTTTCAATACGATTGGGCATTACCTGCCGCTTTTCGATGCCGACCACCAATGGCCCTCTGCCATCGCCGTCTCCCTCCTATCGTGGGGAATCTTCGCCGTTTTGGCCCGCGGCGTGCAACAGGCCGCATTCATGAACCTGGTGACCACGATTGCCAAGATCGTCCCCATCCTGGCCTTCATCGTCTTGGTCGCGTTCATCGGCTTTAGCTGGGATAAATTCACCCTGGATTTCTGGGGCCAAAATTCCAATGCCAGCGTCTTTGAGCAGGTCCAAGGAATCATGCTCTTTACCGTCTGGGTCTTTATCGGCGTAGAGGGTGCCTCCGTCTATTCCAAGCAGGCCGCTAAGCGCACCGATGTCGGCCGCGCTACCGTCATTGGCTTCTTCTCCGTGCTGGCGCTCTTGGTTTCCGTATCCACCTTGAGCTTTGGCGTGATGACCAAAGAGGAGCTGGCCGCGCTGCCGGATAACTCCATGGCTTCGGTGCTTACGGAGGTCGTCGGCCCCTGGGGCGGCGCGCTGATTTCCATTGGCCTATGCCTTTCGGTCCTTGGTGCCTACGTTTCCTGGCAAATGCTGTGCGCTGAGCCCATCGTCATGATGGCCATCGATGGCCTAATCCCCCGCCGCATCGGCACCATCAATGTGGCCGGCGCCCCGTGGGTAGCCCAGTTGATTTCCACCTCCGCCATCCAGATCTTCATCGTCGTCTTCTACGTCAACGAGGCGTCTTATGCCGCGATGGTGCAGCTGGCCACCATCATGTACCTCCTGCCCTATATCTTCTCCTCGCTGTATCTGTTGCTGCTAGCGATACGCGGCAAGGGCGTGACCCACCCGCACGCCGGGACGCGGTTCGATCTATCTGGGCCGGATATTCCCAGGCGCGAAAACCGGCGCCACTTTGGCATCGCGCTAGTGGCCTTTGTGTACTCGCTGTGGCTGATTTACGCCGCCGACCCGGTTTATATTCTCTTCGGCGCCCTCGCCGTCGTGCCGGGACTTATCCCGTATGTGCTCACCCGCCTATCGCGACGCGAAAAGCTTTTTAACCGATTTGAGTGGTCAATCGTCATCGTGGTGCTGGTGGCCGCCATCATCGCTGCGGTCGGCCTCGCCCAAGGATCGCTGGAGCTCTAGCCGCCTCGCCCGCCAGCCAAGGGCCATCGCAAGTGGTCTTGCGCACAAACAGTTTAGTACGGTTATAACACCCCACTTATTCCCGTGACTATCACTTTTTGGAGCACTTGTGACTCAAACGAATGTTGGCGTCATGCCCTCTGCCACTTATGCCGGTTCGGACACCGAAACAGGTAAGGCCTGGGCCGAGCGGATCAAAGAATTAGCGGAGCAGCGCAATGCCGTGATCCTGGCCCATAATTACCAGATCCCGGAGATCCAAGACGTTGCCCACCACACCGGCGATTCCTTGGCGCTCTCGCGCAAGGCGGCGGAAACCGATGCAGATATCATCGTCTTTTGCGGCGTGCACTTCATGGCGGAATCCGCCAAGATCCTTTCGCCAAATAAGAAGGTTCTCATCCCCGATGAGCGCGCTGGGTGTTCCCTGGCGGATTCCATCACCGCCGATGAGCTGCGCGCCTGGAAGGCCGAGCACCCCGATGCGCTGGTGGTCAGCTACGTTAACACCACCGCTGAGGTCAAGGCGCTGACCGATGTCTGCTGTACCTCCTCCAATGCCGTCGACGTGGTCAACTCGCTGCCGGCGGATAAAGAGATCCTCTTTTGCCCTGACCAGTTCTTGGGCGCCTACGTCAAGCGCGAGACCGGCCGGGAAAATATCCGCATTTGGGCCGGTGAATGCCACGTGCACGCGGGCATCAGCGCCCAGCAGCTGACCCAGCAGACCCAAGACAACCCGGATGCGGACCTGTATATCCACCCGGAGTGCGGCTGCTCCAATTCCGCGTTGTACCTGGCCAACGAGGGCTTGGTGCCACAGGAACGCGTGCACATGCTCTCTACCGGGCAGATGATCACCCAGTCCCAGAAGCAGCCGCAGAACAAGGTGCTCGTTGCCACCGAGACCGGCATGCTGCACCAGCTGCGCCAGGCCGCACCAGACATCGATTTCCAGGCCGTCAACGATCACGCCGAGTGCAAGTACATGAAGATGATCACCCCAGAGGCCCTGGAGCGCTGCCTGGTGGAAGAGACCGATGAGGTTACGGTGCCAGAAGATACCGCGAATGCGGCGCGCAAGTCCCTCGAAGCCATGATTTCCATTGGCAACCCCGGCGGGGGCGAGTAAATGGGAAACCTGCGCCTGCCGGATTGCTCCGGGCTCATTGCCACGGCCTTGGACGAGGATTTCGCTTACGGGCCGGATTACACCTCGCTTGCCACAGTGCCGGGTAAGGCCCGTTGCACGGCGGAGTTCACCGCGCGCGAGGCCGGTACCATCGCAGGCTTGGGCCTTATAGAGCAGGTCCTTGATGCGACCGCCCAGCGCTTGAGCCAGTGGGGCGTGGATACAGGCCCCACGCTTGGCGATGCCCCCTCTATCACCCTCCACTCCACCGACGGCGACCGCGTTGCCCCAGGCCAGGTCATCGCCACGGTGCAGGCCCCTACCCTCCTCGTGCTGGCCGCTGAGCGCACCATGCTCAATATGGTCTCGCACGCAAGCGCCATCGCGACGCAGACCCGGCGTTGGGTCGATGCCATCGCAGCAGCGGCGGCGGACACAGGAACGCCGGATGGCGTTAACCAGGCCCAGGTGCGCGATACCCGCAAGACTCTTCCTGGCCTGCGTGCGCTGCAGAAATACGCCGTGCGCGCCGGCGGCGGGGCAAACCACCGCATGGGCTTAGGCGATGCCGCCATGATTAAAGACAATCACGTGCTCGCCGTGGGCGGCAGCGTGGCTACGGCCCTGCGCCGCGTGCGCGAGCATGCCCCGGATATCCCCTGCGAGGTCGAGGTCGATACCTTGGACCAGCTCGAGGAGGTGCTCCCGCTGCGCCCGGATATGGTGCTGCTGGATAACTTCGCGCTTGCCGATGTCCACACCGCCGTCCACCGCCGCCAAGCGCTCAGCCCAACCACGGCGCTAGAAGCCTCCGGCGGGTTGCAGCTTGAAAACGCCGGCGAGTACGGCACCTCGGGCGTGGACTATATCGCCGTCGGCGCCCTCACCCACTCGGTGCGCGTGCTGGATATCGGCTTGGACTTCTCCTAAGCGTCGACCAGCTATGCGCCGAGGGGCTACGCGCCCTTCGGCTACTCGCCTACGCTGATGACCGATCCGGCGCCGGCTTTCTCGCCGGAGACGTTGATGGGTTGGACATCAAAAAGCGCGCTCAAGAAGTCCGCCGCCCACTGGATGAGCTCCTCATCGCGCAGCTTGGGCGAAGTGACATTGCGCCCAGCCTTGGGGAAAGGCACATTGATGGCCTTGGCCGCGGCCCGGAAGCTCGAGCCCGGGTAGAGGCGCTTTAGGCGCACCTGCTTGGAATCGGGCAGTTCCACCGGGTGGAATTTCACGCGGGTGCCCTGCACTGTAATGTCTGCCACCCCGGCGCGGCGGGCTTGGTGGCGCAGACGCGCCACGGCGAGCAAGCGCTCGACCTCCTTGGGCAAGGGGCCGAAGCGGTCTTCCATTTCCTCCCGCGCCGCCGCCAGATCCTTGTTGTCCTGCGAGGCCGCGAGTTTGCGGTAGACCTCAAGGCGCAGGCGCTCGGAATCGATATAGGACTCTGGAATGTGCGCATCCACGGGGAGATCGATGCGAATTTCCTTGGGTCCTTCGTCTGTTACCGCAGGTGCCTCGCCGCGGGCCAAGGACTTGAAGGCCTCCACGGCCTCGCCGACCAAGCGCACGTAGAGGTCAAAGCCCACGCCTGCGATGTGGCCAGATTGCTGCGCGCCCAGCACGTTACCGGCACCGCGCATCTCCAGGTCCTTCATGGCCACGGCCATGCCGGCGCCCAGATCGTTGTTCTGGGCGATGGTGGCCAGGCGGTCATAGGAGGTCTCGGTCAGCGTGGCACCCTTGGGGTACAGGAAGTAGGCATAACCGCGCTCACGGGAGCGGCCCACGCGCCCGCGCAGCTGGTGCAGCTGCGACAAGCCCATGTGGTGGGCATTTTCCACGATGAGCGTATTGGCATTGGCGATATCCAGGCCGGTTTCCACGATCGTGGTACAGACCAAAACGTCATACTCGCGGTCCCAGAATCCCTGGACGGTCTTTTCCAGCACGTCCTCATTCATCTGACCGTGGGCGACGACGATGCGCGCTTCTGGCACCAAGTCGCGCAGTTCGCGCGCCTTCTTTTCAATATCGGAGACCTTATTGTGGATAAAGAAGGTCTGACCATCGCGTAAAAGCTCACGCCGAATCGCCGCTGCGACCTGCTTGTCCTCGTAGGCGCCGACATAGGTCAACACCGGGTGTCGATCCTCTGGCGGGGTGAGGATGGTCGACATTTCGCGGATACCCGCCATGGACATCTCCAGGGTGCGGGGAATCGGTGTCGCGGACATGGTGAGCACGTCGACGCTGGCTTTCAGCGCCTTAATGTGTTCCTTGTGCTCTACGCCAAAGCGCTGCTCCTCATCGACGACGATAAGGCCCAAGTTCTTCCAGTGCACGCCGGTTTGCAGCAGGCGGTGCGTGCCGACGACGATATCAATCGAGCCATCGGCAAGCCCCTTAAAGATCTCCGTGGCTTCCTTCTTGGAGGTAAAGCGCGATAGCACCGCCATCTTGACGGGGAAACCGGCCATGCGCTCGCTAAAGGTATCGTAGTGCTGCTGCGCCAGCAGCGTGGTCGGCACTAGGACGGCGACCTGGGTGCCATCTTGGACGGCCTTGAAGGCGGCGCGAATGGCGACCTCAGTCTTGCCATAGCCCACATCGCCGACGACCACGCGGTCCATCGGCACCGTGGATTCCATGTCCTCCTTGACCGCATCGATGGCCAGCATCTGATCCTCGGTTTCAACGAAGGGGAAATTATCCTCCATCTCCGCCTGCCAGGGGTTATCGGGCGCGAACTGGTGACCCGGAGCGGCCTGACGCTTGGCGTAGAGATCCACCAATTCGCCGGCGATCTCGCGCACGGCAGCGCGCGCCTTCTTCTTGGTGTTCTTCCAGTCCGAGCCGCCCATCTTGGATAGGTGGGGCGATTCGCCGCCGGTGTATTTGCTGAGCAGATCCAGCGAATCCATCGGCACCCACAGCTGGTCCGCCGGCTGCCCGCGCTTGGAGGGCGCATACTCCAGCACGATGTATTCGCGCCGGCTGGTCTCATCGCCGGATTGGATGGTGCGCTCGGCCATCTTCAAAAACTTGCCGATGCCGTGCGTTTCATGCACCACAAAATCACCCTGCTTGAGCGCCAGCGGGTCCACCTTATTGCGTCGCTTGGCCGGCCGCCGCTTGGCGTCCGCAATATCGCCGACGCGGTTACCGGTCAGGTCCGTTTCCGTCACCACGACGAGCGGGAGTGCCTCGGCATCTTTGAGCTTGCGCACCTTGGGAAAGACCAAGCCGGCGTGGCTAAGCGCCTGATACAAGGTGACCTCGCCCGCGCTGGGCTCCCAACCGGGGGTTGCCACCTTGGTGCGAATGCCCTGCTCGGCAAAGCGCTCCACCATGCGCTTGATGGCACCCTGTGCGGGCGCGATAAACGCCGCGCGCCCGCCGGCGTTGGTATGCGCCAGCAGCTGGGCCATCATGGCGTCGATTTCTTTGATATCTCCGCGCGGGGTGGGCCCGGGCTCGAACTCGAGCGGCAGGGTTTCTTCCTCTGGCCCGGCCAGCATGCCCGGTGGGGAAAATGTCCACAGCGGCTGGCCGGCCTCGCGAATGGAGACCTCCAGAGACTCAAAGGAGCGGTAGCTCGAACCTTCGGTATCGAGCCCTTCCGTGGACAAGGGGCCATCCGCGCCCATGGCCGCGGCCTCCCACCCGGCGGCCAGGAATTCCGCGTCGGTCTTTTCCAGGTCTTCCACGCGGCGCCTGATCTTTTCCGGCGCCACCATCACCACGTGCGTGGCGGCGGGAAGGAACTCGGAGAGGGTGATCAGTGGGACATCGGAAAGCACGGGCAAAACCGCCTCCATGCCCTCTGCCGGAATATGCTCGCTGACCTTGGTGAGCAGCTCCACCAGCGCTGGGTTTCCGGTATGCGTCGCCGCCAATGTAGCCGCGCGCTGCGCCACCGCATCCGTAATCGGCAGCTCGCGGGCGGTAAAGATATCCACGCGACCGACCTCGATTTCCGGGATGGTGCGCTGGTCAGCAACAGAAAACTGGCGGATATCGGTGACCTCATCGCCCCAAAACTCCACGCGCACCGGGTAATCCAAGGTGGTGGGAAAGACATCGATAATGCCACCGCGGGTGGCAAACTCACCGCGCTTGGCCACCATGTCCACGTGCTTGTATGCCCTAAATTCCAGGCGGCGCACCACATCATCGAAGCTATATTCGTGGTCTTCTTCCAGGTGCACTGGGGCGCGGCCCTCAATTTCTTGCAGGATGGGCTGGGAGAGCCCGCGCGCGGCCGTTACAATAATGCGCAGGTCATCAATGTTGTGCAGCACCTGCGCGCGCTTGCCGATGATATCCACGCCCGGGCTCAGCCGCTCGTGCGGCAGCGTCTCCCACGACGGGAACATCGCGACCTTATCGCCCATCATCGCGGTAAGCTCCGCGGTGAGATCCTCGGCCTCGCGGCTGGTGGCCGTGACCGCCAGCACCGGCGCATGGTGGGCCAAGGTGCCAAGAGCCCAAGGGCGCGCCTGATCAATACCCGTAATGTGCAGGTCCTGGCCCACATTGGCCACGAGCCCCTTGAGCTTCGGGTCCGTGGCCGCGACCTTAAGCAGACCTGCCAGCATTGGCGTCGCCATTTACTTCCTGCCTCCTAGCTTGGGCTTAATTTCCATACCGGACAAACCATTCCAGCATAGATTGACTATATGCGTAGCGACGACTTCCTTATCCGGTTTATCCGGGCTGCGCTCATCCAACCACCACTGCGCCGTGGTAGAGACCATGCCCACGAGGGCCTGGCCGTAAATATTGGCTAGCTCCGGATTAATACCGCGGTGCTCAAAGGCCTCGCCCAAGATATAGGCCACCTGCCCCACCGCGGCATTCAGCAGCGTGGAAAAGCTGCGTTCCTCGCCCGGCTTCGAATCGCGCACCAAGATGATGAAACCATCGGTTTCTTCCTCAACGTAATTCAGCAGCGCCATCACGGCCTGCTCGATGCGCTCGCGCCAACTGCCTTCTTCTAAAGAATCCTTAATGACTTCTTCCAGCGCCAGCATCTCCCGATCCACGACCACCGCATACAGGCCTTCCTTGCCCCCAAAATGCTCGTAGACCACCGGCTTCGATACGCCGGCGCGGGACGCAATCTCTTCGACGCTCGTGCCTTCAAACCCCAATTCCGCAAAAGCAGCGCGCCCAATAGAAATCAATTGCTCGCGGCGCTCGCGCCCGGTCATTCTCTGTCGAACCATGCCCTCTACCCTATCCTTTGCCCCACCCCTACCTAGTAATTTGTTATTTACCCGGGGGCGTCAGGTACGCTATAACTACAGCATTCGCTGTGGTTCCCCATGGTGTAATCGGCAACACTGCGGTTTTTGGTACCGCCATTCTAGGTTCGAGTCCTGGTGGGGAAGCATTTTTACTGCCCGTTGACCGGTTTTCTGGTTACGGGCTTTTCTTTTTCTCCCGGTTGCCTTGAATTCTTGGGTCATTGCAGCAAAGCAAACGCCTCACAGGAAAGTGAGGCGTCGCGGTAAGTATGGGAATCAATGCGGTATGGATACCCGCTATTTATGGGTAATAAGTCTGAGACTTGGCCCATCTGGCGCTTGCTTTTAGTCTGAGACTATGGCTCCAGCACCTAGCCGGAACATACGTCATCTCTTCAACTCTGTCAAAGACTTCTCGTGGCTCATCTACAATTTCAGTGGGTCTGTCCGATAACCAGCAGGATGCGCAACGCCTTCGATTAAAACAGGTAGGTGCACAAGAGGAGATGACGAAGGAGAAGGGCTGCTCCTGCAACCACATTATTGAATCCCCACCGCTCAACGCTGTTGCTACCAGTTGGTCCGCCAATAAGAAAACCGTCCGGTGCGCTAGATGCGCATCGGACGGTTTCGCTGGGTTCCCAAAAAGAACCAATTATTGAGTGCTCTGTATAGTCACAAAGCCTATACAGAAGCGGGATGACCTATTTAGCGGTCGACGCTAAGTACCAGGCCGTTCTTGTCGATGTCGATGTCGACGCCACCAACTTCAACTTCCCAGTAGCCGTCGTTGTCCCACTTGACCTTGCCTTCGCCATTGTGGGCACGCTGCAGAACCTGGGTCACTTCATCCTTGGTCAGGCGCTCTTCGGTGAGGTCACGCTCTGCTTCACCGGAGTAACCGGTGATTTCGGTTGGCAGGTCGTTGGTAGCTGCGTTGCCACCAGCCTGGCCGCCCTGACCAGCGTTGCCGCCGTTCGCGTTAGCATCAGCACCAGAGGTGACGGTGACGGTTTCCTTGCCACCGTTCTGGTTGCTCTGGTTGCCCTGATCAGTCGAGGCAACGGTCTCAGTGACGGTCGCTGGGGCGGAGCTGCCGTTATCGCTGCAGGCCACCAGAGTCAGGCCCAGAGCGGCGGTTGCAGCTGCGATGGAAACGCGGCGGTAATTCTTCATTTTCATGTCTTCAACCCTTCTTGTGAGTCTTGTGAGTTTTCCCAACGTTTGCTGGGGAGGCGGTGTCTAGCCTCTGAGAACTCCAGCTCGACACGATTAGTGAGTATACCTATAGGGACATATCTATCAACTATCGCAAGCCCGAAATGTGAGGCATATATCACAGTAGCGCGCGACGTGACCGTGGTTATGCTTGCCTTAATACACTTAGCCGACCCCTTCAAGACCAAAAGTCGCCACCGCATGATCTGAGAGCGTGTCAGGTGTTTTGTGTGAGAGGTCGCGATTATAGATATTTGCCCAAACCGTCGAAGCAGGCCACGGCCATTTGGCTAAGGGCCTATTTCCAGCCCTGCCCTTTTACTTCTTGACGTAGCGCATACCTTCTATGACGTCATCATTGTCAAAGATGACGGGTTGGCCGTACTCCAGATCGGGGCCGTCGTCGTATTTATGCATCAGGTAATCATTAAGCTGCTGCATATCCTTCACCGTTACCGCCTGGTAAGGCATATCGAAGGCGAGCTTCTCCAAGAATAGGTAGCCATCCTCATATGGCACGGCAACGCCGGTATGTCCGATGAAAAGCGTGGCCGGTTCGGTCAAGGTATCGTGCGAGAATACCGAGACCACTCGGGCATCGGTATCCGCGAACTCGATGCCGCGGTCTTTAAAATAAGCCTTGATATCGGCGATGTGCCGCCCCGGATCTTGCTCCATGGTGGTTTCCACATTCCCATAAAAAGCCTCAAACTTGGCACGCTCGGCTTCATCAAAGATTTGATCCGGCGCATTATCTAGGGACTGTTGATCTAGGAATAACAAGGAATCATTGGGGTTGTCCTGATCATCAACGGAAAAGAGCGAATCCGCCAGGGTGAAGGTATTGATGCGGCAATTGGTACCCACATAGTCCGCGTGATGATCATTCCAGGCCTTTGAAATGGCCTCCACGTCGTATTCTGGGTCTTGCGTCCCGTAATCCGTGAAGCCTTCGGCCACCATGCTCTCCGTCGGTACGGCAGTGTTATATTCGTCTACCAACTCAAAGAAGCCATCGATACTTTCTTGTGGCACTCCGGCATCGGCAAGCGCGGTGCGGGCTACTTCTTGCGATTGCTTATCGACGAGATTGCTCATCGTCATCCCAGCCAGAAGCTGAGACGCATCACCATCTGCGGTCGGAATCTCCGTATGCTGTGCGCCCGCCGCCTTTGACTGCGCGGCGGCACTGGAGGACGACGCAGATTCGGAACCACTCGCAGCTTGATTCGTGTCACCACTATCGGGATTCGAGCAGGCCGCTAACAATAAACACGCTGTCACAGTGGGGACAGTCAGGTAGGAAAAGCGCATCATCACATGCTAGCGAAAAGGGACCGTACACGATAGCCCCGTGAAAATAGGGCAGGCTTGATTTTCAACACTCCTAGCGGCACATCGTGTTGGTTCTTTATTGAGAAAACACCTCTATCCTCAGCTTTTTATACCCAACAAAGATATAATTCCTCTAGCAGGAGACATCCTCATCAAACATCTTCTGATCCACCTTGATGGCAACGGCGGCTCCAGCTCCCATGGCTTGAGGCATCTGGTCTGGAGAGCTGATGACATTTCCGGCGGCCCAAATTCCCTCACACGAAGTCATCCCAGAATCCGCTTTAATCCAACCGTTTTCTACAGCGCATCCAGCTTTCCTGAGAATCGAATCATTGGGAACAAATTCAGGCCCAGTAAAGCAAGCTTCGTATTCTCTCTTTTCCTGCCCTACGTCAAGAACTACGCCACCATCAAATCGCTCAGATTCTGTAACCCCTTGCACTAAATTAAGTTCGATCGTGATTCCTAGCGATTCCATACGCCGCTGTTCCTCTTTCGGAAGCTCCAATCCATTTGGATAGAAAGTCACTCGATCCGTCCACTTAGTGAGCAACATTGCTATGCGGAAAGTAAAGGGAGGGTTCTTTCCTCCAATGACGGCTAGGTTCTTATTTTTGACCTCGTAGCCATGACAGTAGGGGCAATGAAAAACTCGTGAGCCCCACAGCCGCTCTAGTCCGGGAACATCTGGCAAATCGTCAGTGATACCTGTAGCAACGATTACATGACGCGAGTAGATTACCTCACCGCTTTCCAATTCGGCTTTCCACCCAGATGAGTCATCCTCAAAAGGAGAGAGCAACTTTGCCTTTTCAGAGATAATCTCTCCTCCAAACGATTGAAATTCACGGCGGCCACTTTCCAGCATTTGAATAGGCGAAGCTGACTCAAAACCTAAAACTCCGTGGGAATGCTCGCTAAACCTATTCCGTGGCTGATGTGAGTCCACTAAGACGACAGACCGGTTCGCGCGAGCCAAAGTAATTGCTGCAGAAGTGCCCGCAAAACCGCCACCAATAATTACTACGTCCGTCCTCATAGAATTTCTTCCCTTCCCAACTGCTTAGTCATTGATAACCGAGTTTTCCTAATCCCATCTTAAGACAAAGCGAGTTAGGGAGCAGAGGCCGAATGCCTGCGGCTGCATTAATCGAGGATCCCACGAGTTAACAGATACGTTGAGACAATACGAACCGTTCGCACACATAGGCGATTTCCCTTACTCTCCACCATACTTATGTCCAGACCGGTTGATTTATTAAAAGCTGTTGAAGCTTCACGCCCCAGCCCGATGCCGGGGTGCGTACCGGCAACAATCACTCGTTACTCCTCTTCCGAAAGACCCTAGCGTTGGACAACTCTCCATATCAGACCCCCTATCCCACACAACCGGTCCCAGTTCCCACAACAAAGCCGAAAAAGCCGCTTTTTAAGCGGTGGCGGTTCTGGCTATTACTCGTCGGGGCCGCCCTCGTAGTGTTCATGGCCTTTATTTTTGTCATACTAAAGATAAGCGAAGCCCAAGATACTGAGGCTGCTTTGGATAAATGCCGCGAGCAAGTAACCAACCGGGCCAAGTATCCCGGCGGAGTCAGTTTTCCAGAAGAGATTGATATTCAGTCGCCAGATTCTATAACCGATTCGCCACGGACGTACCACGCCTTTGGCCAAGTTGATTTTCCCAATGGCTTTGGCACCCCAGTCCGAGAGTTCTATTCCTGCACCATCGTTGTTGATCTGGGTGATGTACAAGATTCCACTGTCCATGTTGCTAAAGATCCGCTTCGTTAATCTCTCTCGACCACAGTCACGACAATGTGGCCAATGTCGGAAAACTTTCTTCCATACCCCCACCCACATTGAAAGGAACGCTCACCATGAGTACCCCCTCCTCTTCTCCCTCTCCGTATTCCAATAACTCTCAACCCGCGGGCCAACCACCGGTGGGTCAACCACCAGCTGACGCGCCGCAGAAGAAAAAGGGCGGGTGCCTCAAATGGGGCGCAATCATCATCGGTGTCCTCATTGTTATTTCCATCATTGCGGGTTTGGGCGGCAGCGATGATGAAAACAGCAGCAGCACAAACTCCACGGACCAAACCACCCAGCAAGACACTGTGGAGGCCAACCCAGAAGAAGAGGCTCAGGAGGTTGACGCAGGCGAAGATTCTCACGCTGCGCAGGATGACCAGGACGTCCCGCGCGAATTCAAGAATGCCCTGAAGAGCGCCAAGGTGTACTCAGACACCATGCACATGTCCAAGCAGGGATTGTACGACCAGCTCAGCAGCGAGTACGGTGAGCAATTCAGCCCGGAAGCCGCCCAGTACGCCATTGATAATTTGGAAGCGGACTACCACGATAATGCTCTTCAAACGGCTCGCAATTACGAAGAAATGATGAGCATGTCCCCCAACGCCATCTATGACCAACTCGTCAGCGAATACGGTGAAAAGTTCACCGCAGAAGAAGCACAGTACGCAGTGGATAATCTGTAGTCACCCTCACTAGCATTGAGGCACCACTGCACTCGAAAGGATTCCTGCCATGAACGCTCCACACTCCACGTCTTCCCCGGAACCTGATGACGACTCCCAGGAGCCGTTGCCTTTAACCAAGGATCCATTCCTTAGGTGGAGCGTTCTTGTCCTTATTATCCTTGTCATCATCGCCATCGTCACCAACCTGCCTTAAAGCTGGCGACGGCATGGTCCGACTAGGCGTCTAGTCCGCTAGCGCTTGCGCCGGCCGCGGCGAAAACCTTTTAGCTCCGCCTTCTTGGCAATCGCGGCCACCTGTGCCGCGGTGTAGTTCACCGGCGCGACCCCGGCGCGCGGCAGGACCCAGCCCCGCCAGTAGGAGATGATGGCCATGCCACTGCCGACGATCGGGGAAACCACCATGCCCATGGCGAATTGGTCATAGGATGCAAAGGTCACCATGACGATGCCGGTGACGATGGATGGCACCGCGTAGAGGGGGCTGCCGCCGAAAATGGACGGGATTTGTCCAGAGGCGACATCGCGGACCATTCCCCCACCAACGGCGGTAAGAACTCCCAAAAATACGCACGGGATCATGGGCATGCCCGCAGCCAGTGCTTTCACGCAACCGGTGGTAGACCACATGCCCAAAATGATGGCATCGCCGTGCTCGCGGAAAATCTCCCACGCCTTTCCCTTCAGTTCAATGAGGAAGGCGGTCAGCGCGCCGGCGCAGGCAAGGCCCAGGTACCAGGGGTCTGAAATGGCGGCGGCGGGGCCGTCATCGATAAGCATGTCGCGGATCATGCCGCCTGCCAGGCCAGAGAAGAGGGCGAGGAAAATAAATCCCACGATGTCGAATTCGCGACGGCGGGCGATCGTGCCGCCGATGATGCCGTTCAAGGCCACTCCGATCAGATCGAAGGCCTGGTACATCGTGTTGATGAGGGGATCCACGTCGTGCATAACAACTACTGAACATAGCCGATCACACCGGTTTCGCCCTTTCCAGGGGTAGCGGGCGAGTAAGGTTGATAGACGGTCTCTTGTGACCGGATTACAGTGTTATCCCGCTTTGTCTCGGTTATCTCGAAAGTTCTTTCATGTCTAACTCAAATGCCAGGTACTTCATCTGGTCCAATGGCCTGCAAAATTTAGGCGATCAGATCGTTGCCTCCAAAACGGTGCTGCCAGCACTCTTTAATGCGGCAGGCGTTCCCGCCTTCTTCACCGGCCTGCTTACCCCTATCCGGGAATCTGGCTCCATGCTGCCGCAAGCCGCCCTTACCCCCTGGGTGACCACGCACCGCGCCCGCAAGCGCTTGTGGATGATCGGCTCGACCGGTCAAGCCATCTCCGGCGCCGTCATCGCCCTCGCCGCATTCTTTATCCGCGGCGCATGGCTGGGCGTGGTCGTGCTTCTCGCCTTGGCGGCGCTTTCCCTGTTCCGCGCGTTGTGTTCCATCGCAGGCAAAGACGTGCAGGCGCGCACGATTTCCAAGGGCCAGCGCGGGCGGGTCACCGGATCAGCAGCGGCCTTGGGCGGCGGGGCCACCCTGTTAGCCGGTGTCATCTTATTCCTCTTGGGGGATCTCACGATTTCCACTATGGGCATCGTTTTATTGGTCGGCGCTTCTACCTGGGCCATTGCTACGTGGGTATTTTCGCACGTGGAAGAGCCGGTGCCGGAGGGGGAGCAAGAGGGCATCGATAAGAGCTGGTGGTCAGATACCTGGAAGCTTTTTACTGGCGATGCCCAATTCCGCAACTTCGTCATCGTTCGCGCTCTGTTGCTGGTCTCGGCGCTTTCTACCGCATTTATCGTGCTGCTGCACGATGACCTTTCCGGTATCTACGGCTTCGTGCTTGCCTCCGGTCTGGCTTCGCTCGTAGGTGGGCGCGTTTCTGGCATATTTTCTGATAGATCCTCCAAGAACACTATGGCGGCTGGTGCGGCCATTTCCTCCGTCATCATCCTGCTCATCGTGGTTAGTTCCCATTGGGCCCCAGACTCCGTGAATGCTTGGGTCATGCCGCTCGGCTTCTTTGCCGTCAACCTCGCGCATACGGCAGTCCGCGTGGCCCGAAAGACCTACGTTGTGGATATGGCCGGCGGCGATAAAAGGACGCAGTACGTGGGTGCCGCTAATACAATGATGGGCATTATTTTGCTCATCGTGGGTGGTATTTCTTCCGTCATCGCTCTCGCAGGACCAGAGGCAGCGTTGATTTTCTTGGCGCTCGTTGGCTTTGTTGGCGTGTGGCGCGCGGGCAGCCTAAAGGAGGTTTCTCGCACATAGTTTAAATAGGGACTATATGATGAAGCCCGAAGAACTAATCAAACTCAACCCCAGGAGTTTTGTTGACCGTGGAAGCAACTACCCCAAGTGCCGTCGTCGTCCTCGCGGCGGGCGCCGGCACGCGCATGAAATCCACAAAGCAAAAGACTTTGCACGAAATTGGCGGTCGCACGCTGCTTGGACACGCACTGCACGCCGCGGCGGGAATTAATCCAGACCACCTCGTGACCGTCGTGGGCCACCAGCGCGAGCAGGTCTCACCCGTCGTAGAAAAGATTTCGAATGAGCTGGACCGCGAGGTTGTGCAGGCCGTGCAGGAAGAACAGCGCGGTACCGGCCATGCCGTGTCCTGCGGGATTTCCCCGATTTCGGATTTCGAAGGCACCATCATCGTCACCAATGGTGACGTGCCGCTTTTGACCCCAGAAACCATCGAGGGGTTGCGCGATACCCACACCGCTCAAGGCAATGCGGTCACGGTATTATCCATGCGCCTTGCAGATCCCACCGGCTATGGCCGCATCATTCGCGACACGGATGGGTCTGTCTCCGCCATCGTGGAGCACAAGGATGCCACCGATGAACAGCGCTTGGTTGATGAGGTCAATTCCGGCGTTTTCGCTTTCGATGCGGCAGCATTGCGCGATGCCCTAACCAAGCTTGATACCAATAATGCGCAGGGCGAGCTTTACATTACCGATGTCCTCGAAATCGCCCGCACCGCTGGGCATGGCGTGGGTGCGCACGTGGCCGCGGATCCGCAGGAACTCGCCGGCGTCAATGACCGCGTGCAGCTGGCCGCCGCTGGCCGCGAGCTCAACCGCCGCATGGTGGAAAAGGCTATGCGCGGCGGCGCCACCATCATCGATCCAGAGACCACTTGGATCGGTGTCAATGTCACCATCGGCACCGATGTCACCATCCACCCCGGCACCCAGCTGTGGGGTGCAACGAGCATCGCCGATAATGCCGAGATCGGCCCAGATTCCACGTTGACGAATATGCAGATCGGTACCGGCGCGTCCGTCGTCCGCACCCACGGCAGCGATTCCGTCATCGGCGTCAACGCCAAGATCGGGCCTTTTACCTTTATTCGCCCGAATACCATCGTGGGCGAAGACGGCAAGCTCGGCGGCTTCGTGGAGGCGAAGAATGCCGAGCTCGGCCGCGGTACCAAGGTGCCGCACCTTACCTATATTGGTGATGCCACCGTGGGCGAGGAATCCAATATCGGGGCATCCTCGGTCTTCGTCAATTACGACGGTGTGAACAAGCACCACACCACCATTGGCAGCCACGTGCGCACCGGCTCGGATACGATGTTTATCGCTCCGGTCAATGTCGGTGATGGCGCGTACTCCGGTGCGGGTACAGTAATTAAAGACGATGTTCCCGCGGGAGCACTCGTAGTCTCCGGTGGCAAACAGCGCAATATCGAAGGCTGGGTTGAAAAGAAGCGTCCGGGCACCCCAGCGGCACAAGCCGCAGCCCGTGCACAGGACAACGAAAAGTAAAGGGGCATATTCTCCTATGACTGGCAAGGTAACTGGTAGTAGCAAGAACATGAAGCTCTTTTCTGGGCGCGCACACCCAGAATTGGCAGAGGCAGTGGCAAAGGAACTTAACACCGATCTGGTTCCTACCACCGCCCGGGACTTCGCCAATGGCGAAATCTTTATCCGCTTCGAAGAGTCCGTGCGCGGCGCTGACTGCTTCGTCATGCAATCGCATTCCCAACCGCTCAATAAGTGGTTGATGGAACAGCTCATCATGATCGATGCGTTGAAGCGTGGTTCCGCCAAGCGCATCACCGCAATCTTGCCGTTCTACCCATATGCGCGTCAGGATAAAAAGCACTTGGGCCGCGAGCCCATCTCCGCCCGCCTGGTCGCAGACCTCCTGCAAGCAGCCGGTGCGGACCGCATCGTCTCAGTGGATCTGCACACGGACCAGATTCAGGGCTTCTTCGACGGCCCTGTGGACCACATGCACGCCCAGCCCATCTTGACTGACTACATCAAGTCCAAGTACGCCACCGATAACATCGCCGTCGTCTCCCCCGATGCCGGCCGCGTGAAGGTCGCCGAAAAGTGGGCCCACGACTTGGGCGATGCCCCGCTGGCTTTCGTGCACAAGACCCGCTCCAATACCGAGGCCAATAAGACGGTCTCCAACCGCGTGGTGGGTGAAGTTGAGGGCAAGGACTGCGTGCTTCTCGATGACATGATTGACACCGGCGGCACCATCGCCGGCGCCGTGCGCGTCCTCAAGGAAGCAGGTGCAAAGAAGGTCATCATCGCCTGCACCCACGGCGTCTTCTCTGACCCCGCCCGCGAGCGCCTGTCCGAGTGCGGTGCCGAGGAAGTCATCACCACCGATACCCTGCCGCAGTCCACCGAAGGCTGGTCCAACCTCAAGGTCCTGTCCATCGCCCCGCTTCTGGCTCGGACCATCCACGAGATCTTCGAAAACGGTTCCGTGACTACCCTTTTCGACCGCGCATAAGCGTTTAGCCGGTCGCACTACACCTCACACCCCGCCCTTCGCGCTCACCGTGAACGGCGGGGTGTTGGTGTTTTCCATCCCCGTGGGCGCCAAGGGCGGCGCAGGTACACGCAAGCACTACCGCACTACCGCCTGCTGTTCTCCAACCCGCCCTTCGCGCTCACTGCGTAACCCGAGCTACAGACATACGCGCCGCCGGTGAGCGTGAAGGGCGTAATCAGAGGAAAGGGCGCGAAGGAAGATTAACGGGGTGGGTTTTGGTTTCGTCGGCCGAGAGATGCTAATCTAACTCAGTCTCGGCGAGGGCGACTCAAAAATTGGGAAGCCGTTATCGACGCGATTGAAGTTAGAGCATGTTGCTTTTATTGACGCCTGCGATGACTCGTCCAAGACGTTCATCGGCAGGCTTTCGTCGTTTTTATAACTTCGATAGCCTCGCCGCACTACACCGACAAAGGAGATTGCATCATGGCAGAGCGCCCAATTATTAAAGCAGAACCACGTACCGTCTTTGGCAAGGGCTACGCCCGCCGCCTGCGCCGCGACTGGAAGGTTCCCGGCGTAATCTACGGTAGCGACCAGGAGCCCGTACACTTCGCAGTGCCGCTGCTGGACATCCAGTCCCTCGTTCGCAACAACGGTGTCAACGCCGTTTTGGAGCTCGAGATCGAGGGCGAGCAGTACCTGACCATGGTCAAGAACGTTGACCAGAACGTGCTCACCATGGACATCGACCACGTTGACCTGCTGCTGATTAAGCGCGGCGAGAAGGTCGAGGTTGAGGTTCCGATTACCCTGACCGGCGAGTCCGCACCGGGCACCATGCACATCCAGGATGCAGACGTCCTCATGGTTGAGGCTGACGTACTGAACATTCCGGAAGAGATCGAGCTGTCCATCGAGGGCCTCGAGGACGGCGAGGTCATCACCGCCGCCGACATCACTATGCCGGAAGGCACCACCCTGGTGGCAGACCCAGAGACCGTTATCCTCTCCATCACCCTGCCTGAGGTTGACGAGGAGCTCGAGGAGGCCGCTGAGGCTGCCGAGGAAGGCGGCGCCGACGCTGGTGCCGACTCCGTCGACGAAGAGGGCGAAGGCGAGTCCTCCGAGTCCGACGACTCCGAGGAGTAATTTCCCACTCCCCCAAACGCATATCGCCGTGAGCATTGCTGCTCACGGCGATATCGTGGTTTTATAGATGGTTTTATAAATCTTGTCCGGCAAGTTCACGAATTCTAGGCGTGATTTCGATCTTGCCTTTGCCTTCCTTAGCGCGTTTGATAATGAGCCGCGCAGCAGCAACTTTGCTACTAGGAATCTTTTCGGTTTCGCGATCATCTTCAGGTAGTTTTTCGGGCATGGGACGCACCTCCTTAATCACTACGATACTTCTCCAAGTCCACCGCTGTAAGAGGTATTTTTAGCAACCGAGCAGCAATGATACTCGGCGGCATATTCTATGGAGCATGGAAGTGTATTTCCAATAGAATTTCAATCTATGCGACAATAATGCAGTGACTCCACTACTCGTAGTAGGCCTTGGCAATCCTGGCCCGAAATATTCAGGCACGCGGCACAATATCGGCTTCGACGTTGCCGATGAGCTCGCCGGTGAATTAATGAGCAGCTTTTCGGTACATAAGAAGACTAATACCGAGGTTGCGGAAGGAATGCTATCCGGCCGCAAGGTAATCTGCGCTAAACCGCGGTCCTTTATGAATCTTTCTGGCGGGCCGATCAAGGCACTCGCCCAGTACTTCCATCTGGCGCCCGCGGATATTGTGGTGGTGCACGATGAATTAGAGTTCGACTTCGGGACCGTGAAATTGCGCCAAGGCGGTGGCGATCACGGGCACAACGGTCTGCGCTCTACTACGAAGTCGCTCGGTACTAAGAACTATCAGCGTCTTTCCATCGGCATCGGAAGGCCGCCAGGCCGGATGGATCCGGCATCGTTTGTGCTCAAGCCATGGTCCAAGCAAGAAAAGGTGGAAATCCCTATCCTCTGCGCTGACGCGGTAGCAGAAATAAGGAGTGCGCTAGACTAGCTGGCATGAAATTGGCTACTCTTCGCACCGCGTTCGGCACCTCCGCAATCCGCATTGAAGGCGATAATGTGGGAGTGGAGCTGGACTACGAAGACGTAGGAGCGCTGCTGCGCAGCGAAGATTGGCGCAAGGCCGCACAGCTATCCGGCGAGCCGATAGTCTTTGATCAGCATGATTTAGAAGCAGTCGTCCCAACGCCAGGAAAAATCATCTGCGTAGGCCTTAATTACGCCAAACATATCCGGGAAATGGGCCGCGACTTTCCCGAGCACCCCACGCTGTTTATCAAGTTCGCCGATGCCCTGACCGGCCCCTTCGATGACGTCTATATCCCCGAATACGCTACCCAGAAGCTGGACTATGAGGGTGAGCTAGCGGTGGTCATCGGCGAGCGCGCGCACCGCGTAACCCGCGCGGACGCATTGGATTACGTGGCGGGGTATTCCATCATGAATGACTACACCCTGCGCGATTTTCAGCGCCAGACCAGCCAATTCCACGCTGGCAAGTCTTTTTATCGCACCGCAGGGTTTGGGCCTTGGCTGACCACCCCTGATGAATGGGCGCCAGGTGGTAGCGCGCGGCTGACCACCACGGTTAATGGCGAGGTGCGCCAGCAAGACAATACCGATGACCTCATCTTTTCCATCGCTGAGCTCATCGAATTTTGCTCACAGCTCTATCCCCTCAACCCCGGTGACGTCATCGTGACCGGTACGCCCGAAGGCGTTGGGTTTGCCCGCGACCCGCAACAATTCCTCCAGGATGGCGATACGGTAGCCATCGATATCGAAGGGCTCGGCCATATTTCTAATACCACTCGCTACGGCGAGCCCGGCCTCTAAGCCTGTTGCACATACCCTGCACATGCTGTGGCTGGGTTCTCACTCCAAGAGGGCACACCAGTTTTCTAGATAGAGCCATCTAGCCGTTAAGCTGGAAGAATGAGCACCAAAAGCAGCAAATCCCCTAAGAAGCTGAATAAGAAGGCCTACGAAAAAGAGCTCGAGCGGTTGCAAGCAGAGCTCGTCGATATGCAGCAGTGGGTCGTTGAAACCGGCGCCCGCGTGGTCATCATCATGGAAGGCCGCGACGCCGCCGGCAAAGGTTCTGCCATCAAGCGCATCACGCAGTACCTCAACCCCCGCACCTGCCGCATCGAGGCGCTTCCCGCCCCGAACTCGCGCGAACAGGGCCAGTGGTATTTCCAGCGCTACGTGGAAAAGCTGCCGACCAAAGGCGAGATCGTCATCTTTGACCGCTCTTGGTACAACCGCGCCGGCGTTGAGCGCGTCATGGGCTTTTGCACCGACCAAGAATACGTCCGTTTCTTGCACCAGGCTCCCACCTTTGAGCAGATGCTTGTGGAAGACGGCATTATCCTGCGCAAATACTGGTTCTCCGTCTCTGATGAAGAGCAGATTAAGCGCTTTGAATCCCGCCGCAATGATCCGCTGCGCCGCTGGAAGCTCTCCCCCATGGATCTGCAATCCATTACCCGCTGGGAGGACTACTCCCGCGCCAAGGATGCCATGTTCATCCACACCGATACCCCGACCGCGCCGTGGTACACCGTGGAGTCCGAGGATAAAAAACGCTCGCGCATCAACGTCATTTCGCACCTGCTCAATACCATCCCTTACGAAAAGATCGAGCGCGAGCTGCCGGAAATCCCACACCGTCCCGATTCCGATGGCAAGACCTACGAGCGCCCAGACCGCGAAGAGTTCCGTTACGTACCGGATGTAGCCGCCAAGCTAGAGGACTCGTCTAAAAAGAAAGGGAAGAAGAAAGGCAAGAAGAAGGACAAAAAGAAGTAGTCCCCCGAAGGCGTACTACTATGTCCGACTATGAGCATTGACACCGTGGCAAAAGCACGCTTAGGGGATAAAATCCTCACCGCGGTGGCAGCGCTCATCGCGCTGTTTTATCTCATCGGGGCTTGGGCGGCTCCAGGAGCTATCGAGCTCATCCAAGCAGCGCTTTCGCTTTTATTCTTGCCCTTCATCTGGGTCTGGCGTACCAAACCAGTACTCAGTGCAGCTGGCTTTATTGTCCTCCTTGGTGCGTGGGCCGCGGCGTGGATAAGCCAGCTACCAGCCAACCTCGGGGTTACTCCATGGGCATTGACCGCGCCGATGGCCGTCTACGCCACCTCCCGCTACGTGGAACGCCGCTCAATTCCCCGCGCGGTGCTTACCGCGGCGCTCTTGGGTTCCTTTATATCGCCCGCGATGTGGCGCATTGACCCCGAGTCCTTTTTATTATCTTTCCAGCTCGATCGCCGCTACATCACCTTGCTGGTGGTGCATTGGGCGGTGCTCGGCAGCGCCTACTTCATCGCCGCACGCTATTTTGACCTGGATAGGCAACGCGAGCGCTTAGCTCAAGAACGGTTCCACCAAGCGCAGGAGGAAGAGCGCTTACTCATCGCGCGGGAATTGCACGATGTCTTGGCCCACTCCCTCACCTTGATCAAGGTTCAGGCTAATGCCGGGATTATCGCCGCGCGCACGGATACCACCGCTGCCGAGGACACCTTGCAGAGCATTCGCGATGGTGCGGATTCCGCGCTGGAGGAAGTGCGCGGCATCGTCACGGCACTACGCAGTACGGGGCCTGCAGCTTTGGAACCCGCGCAGCAGCTCGAGCATGTACAGGGCATCATCGACGGCTTTCGCACCGCTGGCCTGAAGATTGACGCGGAATTGCCTTCCTCCTACGAGGTTTCCGCGCTGACTCAGCTAGCCCTGGTGCGCATCATTTCTGAAGGGCTGACCAATGCCTTGCGCCATCAAGGCCCCGGCACGCATGTGCAGCTAAAACTTACGCTTTCCGATGCCGCACGAGTCACCCTCACCTCCACCGCTACGTCGCCTACGCCCAGTGAGGTATCCGGCAGCGGTGTCGGATTAGTGGGAGTAAGAGAACGCGCCCAAGCCTTGGGCGGATACTTAACCAGCAGTGGCGATGCCCAGAAATTTACACTGGCTGCGGAACTCCCACTACACAAGGACAACCATGCCTAAGATTCGCGTCATGCTTGCAGATGATCAAGCAATGCTCGTCGCTGCCTTATCGACCATCTTGAACGCGCAGGAAGATATTGAGGTGGTGGCTACCGCAACCTCCGGAGGCGACGCCGTTTCCTTGGCACTTCGCCACCGCATTGATGTGGCCATTTTGGATATACGAATGCCGGGCATGGATGGAATTGCCGCGGCCCAAGCCATTCTTTCCCGCACCCCTAACTGCCGGATTATCATGCTCACCACGTTCAATGAAGAGGATCTGGTATCGCAATCTATTGCCGCCGGTGCGCATGGATTCTTGCTAAAAGACGCCGACCCAGAGGTTCTGGTAGAAGCCGTACGCGACGTTGCCAGGGGCGAGTCTGTCCTCGCCGCCCAGGTAACGGGCCCTGTTTTAGAGGGCTACCGCAAGGCGCTAACGCACAGCCAGCTCAGTCCGCACGAGCGCCAAGGACTGAGCCTAGTTACTCGGCGCGAGATGGAGGTGCTCACGCTCATCGCGCGCGGTGCTACAAATAGCGAGATTGCCGGCCACATGTCTATCGCAGATACCACGGTAAAAACGCATGTCTCTGCACTGATGTCCAAGCTAGCTGCACGCGACCGCGTGGCTTTGGTGCTGCTGGCGCACAAAGCTGGCATTGCCTAGTCTCCTACTGTGGTAGGACTACCCCGGCGCGAAGACCGTCTCGCAGGCTGAAGATTAAGGCAGTAGCGCAGCTCATACTTTTCGTATGAGCTTTGAAGTTTCTCTCGAACACATCACAAAGTCTTTTGGTTCCCAGGCAGTGCTGCGGGATATAAGTTTTCATATTTCGCCTGGCCGCGTACACGCTGTGCTCGGGAGAAATGGCGCCGGCAAGTCCACCTTGTTTTCCATTTTCCTCGGTCTGCTGCCCGCCGATTCGGGAACGGTGCGCGTGGCCGGACAACCATGGTCGCGCGAAGTCCTCGACCATGTTGGTGCCTCGGTTAACGGGCCGGCTTTCTATGGCCACCTTTCTGCTACGGATAACCTCCGCGTGCATACCCGCCTTCTCGGATTACCTGATACTGAAATCGACCGTGTCTTGCACATTGCTGGTCTAGCCGGGGCTGGTTCTAAGAAGGCAAAGTCGTTTTCCACCGGAATGAAAGCCCGCTTGGCCTTAGCCCAAGCCCTACTCGGTGATCCAGAAATCTTATTGCTCGATGAACCGCAAAATGGACTCGATCCACAGGGCATCGCGGAGCTCCGCAAACTCCTCCAGCAGCTCGCCGCCGCTGGGCACACAGTCGTAGTCAGCTCCCATCAACTCGGTGAGGTCCTTCACCTAGCCCACGACATCACTATTTTGTCCCAAGGCACCATCCGGTACTCCGGCTCCCTACAAGAACTGGCCCCAAGCGGTGAATTGGAAGCCGAATTCTTCCGCCTGACTTCTGCAGATGGTGAGTCCGATGAGTAACCAGTATCGACGGTATCTTTCTGCAGAACTACTGCGTTGCCGCGGCAGCGCCCTGCAGTGGTTACCCTTGCTCGCCCTGCCCCTAGTGGTAATGACGGTATTCTTTTCTGCGTTCGCCTCCTCCGCCGAGGACGCTACCGGGGTTCTTGGCTGGCAATCCATGTTTATCACCGGCATGTACGCGCCGCTCATTGCGGTTTTTGCTGGGGTTCCAGAGCGCCGCGAGGTGCTCAGCCGCGGCGGCGGCACCCTATGGCGCCGGCTTCATCCTCGCTACGAGCACGCGTCCCGGTTCCTCTTCGTCGTGGTAAGCCTCGCAGTTTTTCACCTTCTTAATTTCGGTCTGTCCTGGGCGGCGGTTGCAGCGCAAGGGCGTGCAGACCACCAGCTGCTTCTCATCACTGGGGCTTATTCTTTCCTCGGAGCCATCGGCATCGCGGGGCTTGCGACCGCATGCGCCCGCAGGCTGGGCCTTGCCGTCACACTTATCCTCGCGGTTATCTGGCAGGTCATTAGCGTGCTTCCTCGCGTTGTCGAGGGGCAGCTATGGTGGGCCTTTCCGCCCGCGTGGCCGCTGCGGTTACTGTTGCCTGCGCTGCGTATCCACCAAAATTCGGTTCCGCTCGAGCCTGGCGATCCACTCCTGCAGGAAAGCCCTCTTCCTGCACTGGCGTTGTGCCTCACCCTCGCTGTAGCAGGCTCTTTGACCGTGACCATGACGCCTCGGCGAGTACGTCCGCTTTCCCGACGCCGGCGCGTAGCGATACCCACGACCAGTACCGCCGCCACGCCAGCTCAAGGGTGGCAGCCTGCGAGTGCCTCTCGTGCCGCTGCCTGCTCCCGCCTTTCCGATGCGCTCCGGGGCTTTCACCGGGCCATAATGACGCCAGCGGTCATTACGTGCTTGGTATTAAGCGCCTTAGCGCTGATCTTTATTGCCCTTTACTACCCACCACGCTATGTACAGGGATTCTTCGTATTTCTGCTTCTCCCCGTGGGTGCCGGTGTACTTCCTGTACTGGTCTGGCCGGGGTTCTCGGGCGCGTGGCCGATTGTCTATACAGAATCTCGCCACTGCTCTACTGCCCTTCTCCTGTGGTTACTGGGCATCATCGCAGCGGTGTGCACGTGTGCTTCGGTCGCAGTTATCTTCGCCGGTGAAGCCACCCTAGCTGTGCTCGCCCAACTGCCGCTGACCATCGGCGTCGGGTACGTGCTCGCGGTGGTCTCGCTCATCATGGTGATCCGCTTTGGTATCTGGAGCTCGCTAGTTCTCACCATCATCGGCACCATTGTCTCCGTGACGGTAGGCGGCGATGTCCTTGCAAAGACCGTCCTCTGGCTCGTTGCTTTCCCCGCCTGGCCGATGAATGCGGATTCTCCTGGCCGCTACGCCTGTGCTGCGATAATGACCCTGCTTTTCGCCGCCATTACTTCGTGGGCCGCCAGGCGGTTGCTGCGCACACGGGCACTTCGCCCTACCGATTAAATAACTAAGGCCCGCGGGGACTCCGCGGGCCTTAAACTATGCGAGCTTAAAGCTCAGAGGGAGATACGCGCTTGGGCAGGACCACCGGGCGGGCATTAGAAAGCCCTTCCACCACGCGGATGACCTGGTTGGAGTAACCAAACTCGTTGTCGTACCAGACATAGAGCACCAAGTGCTTGCCGGAGGCGATGGTGGCGATGCCATCGACGATGCCGGCATTGGTATTGCCCACGAAGTCGCTAGAGACGACCTCTGGGGAGGCGATGTAGGAAATCTGCTGGCGCAGATCCGAGTGCAGGGAGACGTTGCGCAGGAAGTCATTGACCTCATCGCGGTCGACTTCTTGCTCCAGCTCTAGGTTAAGCACCGCCATGGACACATCCGGGGTAGGAACGCGGATGGCGTTGCCGGTCAGCTTGCCTTCGAACTCCGGCAGGGCCTTGGCCACGGCCTTGGCGGCACCGGTGGCAGCAAGCACCATGTTCAGGCCGGCGGCGCGGCCGCGGCGCTCGCCCTTGTGGTAGTTATCAATGAGGTTTTGGTCATTGGTAAACGAGTGCGCTGTTTCCACGTGACCGTGGGCCACGCCGTAGCGGTCATTGATGACCTTGAGCACTGGGGTAATGCCATTGGTGGTGCACGATGCGGCGGAGAGGATCTTATCGTCATCGGTAATAGCGGAATCGTTGATGCCAAAGACGATGTTTTTAATATCGCCCTTGCCCGGCGCGGTCAGCAGCACGCGGGCCACGCCCTTGGCCTCCAGGTGCTGGGACAGGCCTTCCTTATCGCGCCAAACACCGGTGTTATCCACCAAAACGGCGTTGTTGATGCCGTACTCGGTGTAATCGATCGTGGCCGGGTCGTTGGCGTAGATCATCTGGATCTTCGTGCCATTGGCCCAGATAACCTGTTCTTCCTCGTCCACGCTGATGGTGCCGTTGAAGGCACCGTGGACGGAGTCGCGGCGCAGGAGGCTGGCGCGCTTGATGATGTCCCCTTCGCCCTTATTGCGCACCACTATCGCACGCAGGCGCACGCCGCCGTAAGCGGCTTCGCGAGCGACGAGAATGCGCGCAAGGAGGCGGCCGATGCGGCCAAAGCCGTAGAGCACGACATCGGTTGGGTCGATGTCCTCGCCGGCACCGACGATTTCCGTGAGTTCATCTTCGAGGTAGCGGCGCAGGTCGTCTTCGCCCGACTCTTCAAAGCCCAAAAGGAGGCGTCCGACGTCGATGGACGCGGAGCTTAGGTTCATATCCGCTAACTCGGACAGGATGGGCAGGGTTTCTGCCGTGGAGAGCTGGCGCTGGGCAATGCGGCGTCCGTAGCGGTGGGACTTGATGATGTCGATATCGGTCTGCCCCACCAGCGGGCGGCCGAAGATGGTGGCGACGACGTTGTTATTGCGGTGCAGTTGGTGGATGAGGGGAATCATCTGTTGCGCCAATTCGAGGCGCTCGTTCCAGTCATCATGTCCAATATGTGCGTTCGCAGTCACGAGGCTCCATCCATTTCTATTTCGGGGGTGGCTAGCAATCTTCGCCCCAAATTTTAGCGTGTATCAGTGTTTGTTTTGGCATAGGGAGTCCAGAATGTCTGCGACACTACCCCCGCGGATTTTGGCCGCCGGCTCACCTACGAGGCAGTAGGCTACGGCGTCATCGTGCTGCGCTCGGCGTTCCTTGAGCACGGAATTAAGCATGGGATATACCGGGGGTACATCGGGGTGGGCGCGGGTGTAGTCGTTTTCCAAGCCGCGAGCATGGCGCCCCGAAAAAGCGCGGTTGGATACGGTGGCCCCGCCACGCTGGAGAAGCTTGCGGTTGTAGTCACTGGTTCCGGCTTCTTTACTCAGCAAAAAGGCAGAGCCGCACGATGCGGCGGCCACGCCGGGCAGGCTTAATACCTGGGTTACTTCTCTTGCTGTGCGCAACCCACCTGCGGCAATCAGCGGGATGTTTGGTGCGACCGCGTGGACGGCTTCGTGGACGGCGGCAATGAGCTCTGCCAGGGGTCGATCATCGGGAAGCGCGGTACGGTCCCACGTGCCGCGGTGCCCACCGGCAGCGGGCCCTTGTACACACAGCGCGTCCACTCCCAGCGTGGCGGCGGCGCGGGCCTCGTCGGGCGTGGTGACGGTGGTCCAAGCTTCGGCACCAGCGGCGTGGATGCGGGCAAGCTGCTCAGAGTCAAAGGTGCCGAACATAGACCACGCGACGCGCGCGCCGCCCTGGAGCGCCAGCTCGAGCTTGTCATGGAAGCCGAAGGAATAATCGGGATCCGGCAGCGTGGCACCTTCGGCCGCAGCCAATTCCGCGGCGGCGGCCAACTGCTCGGGTGTTAACGGATCCTGCGGGCAAAACAGGTTCACCCCAAAGGGGATGCCGGCGCAGGCATCAATCTGGCTGCGGGCAGAGTCCACGCTGGCAGACCCGAGTCCCAGGGTGCCAAAGGAACCGGCCTGATGCGCGGCGCGCACCAGATCCACGGTGGTAGGCCCGCCCGCCATGGGCGCTGGTATTACGGTTCGTCGCAAAGATTGAATAACCTGGCTCATAGGAAACTACTGTACCGAGCTAGAAAGGCGCATTCGTGGCAGCTTTGACAGATTTTATTGCCCGGATTTTCTGCGGTCCCTCGCCAGTGCAGCAGGGGCTGGATCCGGCCGAGTTGGAGGCAGACTGGCTCATCATTGGCCTGGGAAATCCCGGCGCGAAGTACGCCGCCACGCGCCATAACGTGGGATATATGGCCGTGGACGATGTGCTTGCCCAAGGCGGCGACGTGCTCGAGCCGGTGCGCGGGATGGACCTCGAGGTAGCCCCGCTGCGCTGGGGCGATACCCGCGTACTGGCGGTGCGCACGATAACGTTTATGAATCTCTCTGGCGATCCGATTGCCCCGCTGGCGCGGGCTTTGGGTGTTGCGGCAGACCACATCATCGTCATCCACGATGAGCTCGACCTGCCGGCCAATAAGATTCGTCTGAAGCAGGGCGGCAATGAAAATGGGCACAACGGGCTGAAGTCGCTCACGCACAACCTGGGTACGCGGGATTATGTGCGCGTGCGCATTGGCATCGCGCGCCCGCCCAAGGGCTCGTCGATTCCGGATTATGTTTTAGCACCTGTCGATGCCGGCCCCGGCTTCGATACCGCCATCGCCACCGCCGCCGAAGCCGCCCAACTCATCGCAACGCAAGGGCTCGTACAAGCCCAAAACCGCATTCACTCGCGCTAGGACTGGGAAAATTTCTCCAGCGCCTGCGGGCTGCCGGCGGCGACGATGAAGTCGGTGGGGGCGAGCTGGGTGGCATCGGCAAGCGGGGCCCAAGCACCCTCCGCCTGGCAGACCGAGACCAATTGCACGTGGTGGGTGCGCCAAACCTCGCCCAGATCGAGCGGACGCCCTGTAACCGAAGAGGGCGCGGCCATCTGCGTCACTCCGTAATACGGGGCGATCTCAGCAAAGTCGCGGAAGCGCCCGCCCAAGAGGTAGGCCACGCGGCGGCCGGTATCGCGCTCCGGGCGGATGACGTGGTGGGCGCCAATCTGGCGCAGGATGCGCTCGTGGGCCTCCGAATTGGCCTTAGCCCAAATATCCTTGACGCCCAGCTCCACCAGGTTGGAGACGGTGAGGATGGACGCCTCCAGGTGCGAGCCGATGCCCACGATGACCCGCTCCACCTCGTCGATGCCTAGTTGGCGGAGCGCCGCCGGATCGGTGGTATCCGCGGAAATAGCCTCGGTTAAGTGCGGTGCTCGTTCGCGCACGATCTTTTCATCGGAATCGATTCCAAGGACCTCTACCCCATGGCCCATGAGTTCGCTTGCCAGGGAGCAACCAAACCGCCCCAAGCCAATGACGACGACCGGGGCGATGTCGAGGGTGGCGCGGGAGTGGCCCAACGCCTTAAAAATGCTAGCCAATGAAGGGCCTTTCTTCGGGGTAGCTGTAGCGGCGGCTTAAATTCTTTGCTGCCAACGCTGCTACCAGGGTGGTTGGGCCAACGCGGCCCAGGTACATGATGAAGCACAGCACGATTTGGGAGGGTGCGGACAAGCTGGCGGTAATCCCGGTGGATAGGCCCACGGTGGCAAAGGCGGACATGACCTCGAAAGAGACCTGATCGCCGGAAAATTGCGGGTCGAAAAAGCGCAGCGCCGCCACGCCAAGGGTCACCACCAGCACGCCGGCGAAGCTCAATGCTAGCGCCTGTCGGGTCACACTATGGGGAAGGCTGCGGTGGTAGATGGAGGTCTTTTCCTTGCCCAAGAACTCCGCGGCCATGGCGGCCAATAGCACGCACGCGGTGGTGACCTTGATGCCGCCGGCGGTACCGGCCGAGCCGCCGCCGATGAACATCAAGGTATCGGTGCCCATGAGCGTTACCGGGTGAACCTCACCGTAGTCGAAGGTATTAAATCCGGCCGTGCGCGGGGAGACGCTGGCAAAGAACGCGTTGAGAATTTTCTCGCCCCACGACATCGGCGCCAGCACGCCATTCCACTCCGTAAGGGCAAAAAATATCGTGCCAGCTACGAGCAGTACGCCGGTGGCCGCCAGGGTCATGCGGGCCGTAATTGAGATGCGACGCGTCGCCTCTGACCCGCGACGCACGTGGCGCACCAATTCCGCCCAGACTGGAAAACCCAGCCCGCCGCCGATGACCGCCCCGGCCAGCGGCAAGAGGATCCAGGCATCGCCCACAAAGGGCACGAGGTTATCGCTATTGGTGCTAAACCCAGCGTTATTAAAGGCCGAAATGGCGTGGAAGATGCCCTCCCATAGCGCCCGCGGGAAGGAATGCCCGTAGCCCACCATAAGCCGCGCGGTGACCGCCGTGGCGATAATGCTTTCTACCACCGCGGTAAAGGCGAAGGTGAAAATCAGGGTGCGGCGAATGCCACCGGCGAGGATAGGCCGGCTTTCATAGGCGCCGGTCTTGCGCGCCTTAAAGCTAATCCGGCCGGTTAAAAGCAGGCCGGATAGCGAGGCCAGCGACATAATGCCCAAACCGCCCAGTTGGATAAGGGCCAAGATGACCACTTGCCCGGCTGGGCTCCAGAAACTGCCGGTATCGACCACGACCAGCCCGGTCAATGAGACCGCGGAGGTCGCGGTGAAAAGGGCGGATGAAAACGAGGCGCGGGAATCTCCGGCCTCGGCGAACGGCAGCAATAACAATACCGTTCCTATCAGGATGAGCAGTAGAAACCCGGTGGCGGTTAGCCGCGCTGGTCCCCACTGCCGCAGAAAAAGCAGGCGCTTCACAAGCCGGAAGTATAGACCTGTCCAGACCCAAGCGGAACTGCACGGCGGGATGCCGCGGATAAATATCACGGAAGGATATCGCGGACGGATGTCACGGCCGCGGCTAGAATCAGGCCCATGACTTCGCCGTACTCAGCAGCTAGGACAATCGTGATTACCGGGGCTTCGTCAGGCATTGGTGCCGCGGCCGCCCGGCAGATTCACCGCACCCGCCCGCAGGATAACCTCGTCATCATTGGCCGCAATCCGGACAAGACTAAGGCCGTTGCTCAAGAGGTAGGCGGGCAGTATTTCCTCGCCGATTTCGAGTCACTGGCTCAGGTCCGCCAGCTGGCCGATGACCTGCAGCAGCTAGAGCGCATCGATGCCTTGGGCAATAATGCCGGCGGTATTTTCGATGGACCCACCATGACCGCCGATGGATTCGAGCGCACGTGGCAGGTCAACGTGGTCGCGCCGTTCCTGTTGACGTCCCTGCTACAAGACAAGCTGCGCGAGAGTAACGCCACCGTGGTCAACACGGCGTCGTTGGCCAATATGGTGATGTCGAATTTCGATCCGGCAGATCCCAATACGCTGGAGCATTTCAGCCCAGAGCGCGCCTACGGCAATGCCAAGCTGGCGGATATCTTGCTCGCCCGCTTTATCGATGCCCACGGCATCAACGCGGTGTCCTTTCACCCGGGCGTTTTAGCTACCGAGTTTGGCAAGTCCTCCACGGGGCTTACGGGCAAGTTGTACTCCGGGGTCATCGGCAAGGCCTTTGGCACCGCAGAGGCCGGCGGCGAGAACTTGGCCTACTTCCTTACCGGCACCGAGGGCATCCATTTCCAGTCCGGGGAGTATTACAATAATAGGCGCACGCTGGGCGTGCAGCGCCCGATTGCGAAGAATACCTCCGTGGCCCACCGCGTCTTTGAGGATCTGGGCCGCCGCCTCAATGTGGAGTGGTAGCGCTCAAGCATTAGACTATGGCGCATGAGTTCTGTCGCTTTTGAGGCCTCGCGCCGCCGCACGTTCGCCGTTATCGCCCACCCGGATGCCGGTAAGTCCACGCTGACGGAGGCGCTGGCGCTGCATGCGCACGTGATTAATGAGGCCGGCGCGGTCCACGGCAAGGGCAACCGCAAGTCCACCGTGTCTGACTGGATGGATATGGAGAAAAACCGCGGTATCTCCGTGGCTTCGTCTGCGCTGCAGTTTGAATACGCCCCGGAGGGACACGAGGGCGAGCCTTATATGATCAACCTGGTCGATACCCCAGGTCACGCGGACTTTTCGGAGGATACCTACCGCGTGCTTACCGCCGTGGATGCCGCAGTGATGCTTATCGATGCCGCCAAGGGCCTCGAGCCGCAGACCCTCAAGCTCTTCCGCGTCTGTAAGGCGCGCGGCCTGCCCATCGTCACGGTGATCAACAAGTGGGACCGCGTGGGCCGCGAGCCGCTCGAGCTCGTTGATGAGATCGTGAATGAAATCCAGCTTCAGCCCACCCCGCTGTACTGGCCGGTGGGTATGGCGGGCGACTTCCGCGGCCTGGCCCACATCAATGATGACGGCGAGGCCGATAACTACATCCACTTCATCCGCACCGCCGGTGGTTCCACCATCGCGCCGGAAGAGCACTACGATCCCGCGGCCGCAGAAGAAAAGGAAGAGGATGTGTGGGAAACCGCGGTGGAAGAAGCCGAGTTGCTTGCCGCCGATGGCGCGCTGCACGATCAAGAGCTCTTTGAGCAGTGCGTGACCTCCCCGCTCATCTTCGCCTCGGCCATGTTGAACTTCGGTGTCCACCAGATCCTGGATACCCTGTGCGCCATCGCCCCAGCCCCGCATTCCCGCGAATCCGACCCCAAGGCCGTGGAAGCGGCCACCAGCGCCATCGATGAGGTGCGTGAGGTGGCCGATGACTTTTCCGGCGTCGTTTTCAAGGTGCAGGCGGGCATGGACCAAAAGCACCGCGATAACCTGGCGTTTATGCGCGTGGTTTCCGGCGAATTTGAGCGCGGCATGCAGGTCAATCACGCCCAATCCGGGCGCAGCTTTTCCACCAAGTATGCACTGACGGTCTTTGGCCGCACCCGCGATACCGTGGATACCGCGTACCCGGGCGATATCGTGGGGCTCGTCAACGCGGGCGCGCTGGCACCGGGCGACACCATCTACTCCGGCAAAAAGGTCCAGTTCAAGCCCATGCCCCAATTCGCCCCGGAGGCCTTCCGCATCCTGCGGGCGAAGTCGCTGGGCAAGTATAAGGCCTTCCGCAAGGGCTTGGAGCAGCTCTCGGCCGAGGGCGTGGTGCAGATCCTGCGCAACGATGCGCGCGGCGATGCCTCCCCGGTCATGGCTGCGGTCGGCCCCATGCAGTTCGAGGTCATGCAGGCCCGCATGGAATTCGAGTACAACGTCGAAACCGTCACCGAGCCCATCCCCTACTCCGTGGCGCGTCGCACCGATGCCGAATCAGCCCCAGAGCTGGGCCGTCAACGCGGCGTGGAGATCTTTACCCGCCAAGACGGCGAGCTCATCGCCCTATTTGGCGATAAGTGGAAGCTCGCCTTCATTGAAAAAGAACACCCCGAGCTGACCATGGAGACCTTGGTCGCGGATTAATAGAGCGGCTGCCCCCGTCAGAGCAGCATGACCGGGATGACCACGATCTTCATGAACTGCGCCACCACAATGGTGGAGGTATAGCCGGTAAGGATGCGCGAATCCGAGCTGGCGCCCGTGGCGTAATTGACCACCGCGGGCTGGCCAAAAAGCCCGGAAATGCCGCCTGAGGTGCGGGTTTCGGATTGCCCCATAAACCGACTGGCCGCCGCGAAAATCCCGATGATGATAACAGCGATGATCGCGGCCAGCACCATGGATTTCAGGCCCATCCAGGAAAAGGCGGTGGAGACAAAGGCCTCTCCGGAGGACAGGCCCACCGAGGCCAAGAAGATGGCAAGGCCCCACTGCTGGAATGCCGTATTGATCGGGGAGGGAATCTGCCACGGAATGCGGCTGGTGCGGTGCAAGGCACCGAGGACCAGTCCGGTGATCAGTGGGCCCAGCGCGAACCCGAGCTCGAAGGACGCGCCACCGGGCAGCGGAACCACGATAAGCGAAATAAGGTAGCCGATGGTCAGCCCACCGCCGAGTGCTACCCAGTTAAGCTGCGAGTATGCGGTCACGGAATCGCCAAAGTAATCGCGGACATCGCCCAGGCGATCGTGTTTGACCACGATCTCTAGGTCATCGCCGGATTCCAGGTGGGTCTCGTTGGTGGCAAGGAATTCCTCATCGCCGCGGCGCACCCGCACAATCCGCGCGCCGTAGCGCGAAAAGAGGTTGAGCTCCTTGACCTTGCGTCCCTCGATATCCTCGTTGGAGATGGCCACGGTCTCATTGACCAGACGCTTATCCACAAACGGGGTTTGGGGCTGACGCTTTCCCAAGGCATCGGTAAGCTCCTTAGCTTTAGCCTTGGTCACCAGCACGCGCAGGACATCGCCGCGGTGCAACTCTGGGTTATCGCCCGGCACGTCGACATCGCGGCCGCGGCGGATGGTAGCGATGATGAAATGATCCGCGAATTTCTCGCGCAGCTCAGCATAGGAAATATCGCGGGTGACCTTAATCGTTCGCGAGCGGAAAATCTTTTCCGCCGAGTGGTCTTGGTCCTTCTGCGCTGGCCAGCTATGCCGCAGGACGAATGCCACAAGGAGGATGGCCACGGCCACGCCGACCGGATAGGCCAAGGAGTATCCCACGGCGGGCAGCTCCTCGCCGGATTGCTGCTGGGCCACGGCGAGCGATGCCGTGGACGTCGTTGCACCGGAGAATACGCCGGTCACCGCCAGCGGCGATAACCCCATGAGGCTGCCGATGCCCAGCGCGGCGGCCGCCGCGGCTATTACCGCCACAGTGGCGAGCAGCATGTGTTTTAGCTGGGTGGAAAAGCCCTTGAAGAAGGCCTCGCCGGCAGACAGGCCTTGCATATAGATAAAGAGTCCCAAGCCCAGCTCCTGCAAGGAACTGAGGATATTGTCATCTAGATCAATAAAGGATCCGAAGGCTAAGGCGACAAAAAGGGTACCCGCCGCGCCGAAGCGCAGCGGGCCAAAGGGAATCATGCCAAATAGCGTGCCGAGCACGATCATGAAGAAAATGCTCAGCCAAATATTGCCATCAAAAATCGCTAACACGCTGTGCAATCTTAGGAGCTTGGCGCGATTTAGCTAGCTGAAAATGCTTGGCACCGTGCACCGAATACCGCCATTAGTGCAGCGCACGCGATTACCCCTCCTGATGCCGCCAAGAACCAGGAGGGCGATCTCACACCACCGCGCAGAGGTGAGCTAGTCCAGCAGGAATTCCTTCCACTTCGGCCACTCGGCGTGGGTTTGCGCCTTGCCGGCTTGGTAATTCGCGCGCAGCTTATCCACGTTGCGCTCGGTGGAGGCCACCTGCATGTCTTCGGGGAAAAACAGCTGCGCCTTGCCCTGACGTTCTAGCTCGAGGAGACGGTCCTTGGCCGCGTTATAGATGGGTGGGCGGCCAATGAGGGCATCGGCAATAGCGGGGTATTTACGGAAGACGCGGCGGGTAATCGCCGGGCGCGCCACCTCGGGGCGGACGTACCCGCGCGGCTTGGAGCCGATGAAGAGGAATTTCTCATAGCCGGCTTCTTCAGCCTGCTCGATGGTAATGCCGCCGGACGAGCCCAGGGCGCCGTCCACATAGGGCGAGCCATCGATGATGCGAATCGGCATGAGTAGCGGCAGCGTGGACGAGGCGCGCACCCGCACATACAGATCTTCCGGTTCTGTCACATCATCGCGGGTCCAATACACGGATTCGCCGGTATCGGCCCGCGCGGCGGCGAGCACCATATCCGCTGGGTGCTTACGGTACGCATCCCAGTCAAAGGGCATATCTTTATCCGCGGAGCGCTCATAAATATATTCCGCATTGAAATAGCCATTGCCGCGCACCAGCGATCCCACGCCACCGAAGCTGGGGTTATTGACAAAATCCGTGAAGGATTCTTCCGCGCGCTTGGCATCGTGTGACAGGTAATTGACCGTGTGAGAAGCGCCAGCGGAGACCCCGCCCACCCAGCCAAAGGTGACGTTTTCTTGGATGAGCTTGACTATGCAGGCGGCGGTATAAGAATTGCGCATTCCGCCGCCTTCGATCACAAGGGCGGTGTTACTGGCATCAATCATGGTCTCCCATAGTACGCGCGGCGATGTTACGGCGGTCAACCCGCTACCTGGCTGCGCGGCTAGACTTGAACGCTATGGGAATATTGGAGGCTCTTGCCAAGCTCACCGGAAATGGGGCGCCACACTTGGCGCGGCCCGATTCCGCGGCAACAACCGTGCAGGTGGACCGGCTGGATATTAGGACCGCCGACCAGCTGATCATTATCATCACCGGCCAGCAGGGCGCGCGGGCCCTTGCTGAACTAGCCGGATCGCGCGAGTCCGCCGCCCTCGTCTCCCCCACCACCACGGCGCATTTTCCTGCCGTGACGAAAGACGTCCTGCCGGTCAAAGACCCCAAGCACGGCTGGATCATCCCCATTACGCCGTCGCTGGCGAGCGCGCTTTCTCAGGCTGAGCTTGCAGATGCCTCGGGCGAGTACGAGCTATCCCCTAACCTCGCGGTGGTGGTGGAATAATGCCTATCTATCCTTTCCAAGGCACGCGCCCGCGCATCCACCGCAGCGCTTGGATCGCGCCGAATGCCACCATCATTGGTGATGTGGAAATCGGCCCGGATTCTTCCGTGTTTTATGGCTGCGTGCTACGCGGCGATGTCGGCCCCATCCGCATTGGCAGTAGGTGCAATATTCAGGACAATAGCGTTATCCACGTGGAGCGGGAGGCCCCGTGTGTGCTCGAAGACGATGTCACGGTAGGCCACATGTCCATGCTCCACGGCACGCATGTGGGTGCCGGCAGCCTAGTGGGCATGTCCGCTACCCTGCTGTCTCGCTCCACCATCGGACCCGGTTCGCTCATCGCCGCCGGTGCACTGGTGCGCGAGGGCGCGGATATCCCGGCCCGCTCTTTGGCCGCCGGCGTTCCAGCTTCGGTGCGCCGCGAACTGTCCGCCGAGCAATCCGCGGCGTTTATCCCGCACGCCGCGCGCTACGTGGACATTGCTAAGCAACAATCTGCTACCGCGCTCACGCTTGATGATGTCTACTTTGACTAGCGCATCCTTATAGGTTCACGACACCCATGATGATAAGGAAAGCGGCGACGACATAACCGCCAATGAGCGCGACCCGCGTGCTATTATCGCGCGCCGCCGCAAAAACTCGGCCCGCGGCTGAGTCTGGATGGGCGCGCACGACGGCGATGAAGAGCCCGCAGATCACCGGCAGGGAGAGCGCCAGGGTGGCGTACCACAACAGGCCGCCGTATTGGGCGGCGAGCGAAAGATCCTCGGTGGCCAAGAACATGAGCCCGAAATAAAACGGCACGGAGGTCAGCGATTGCACCACGCCCATCACAAACCCGATAAGCACGGTGATGATAGAAGGCGTGCGCAGCGGTTGCAGCATTCGTCCGATCAAGGCATTGGGTTTTCCCTGGGAATGCCAAGCGCCGAAGGCCAGCGCGATACCGACGATGATGAGGATGCCGCCGGCAATCGGTGACTCCAAGATGGCCGCGATCTGTTCGCGCACGCCCAATAAGACGAACATGACCACGGCCGCGGCCGTGAGAACTCCCAACCAATCGCCCAGGATGACTAGGCCGGCGATCCAGCGGTATTTCCCGCGCGGGAGCATGATGCCGATGGCCACGAGGATGCCAATGAGCAGGGCATTGACCGAATCCAAGAGGGCGAAACTTACCGCGTGAATCATGCGCGATAGTCTACCTATCCTTCCCGCCGCCCTGTGCTCTCTGGCCGCGCCTGGGTTATAGGTCACACTAAAGAGTTACTATACCCACCTGCACCTTATTTTGCACCACATACGCAGGATTGCATAGACTATGCACGATTTTAGAAGCAGCGCCCACCTCTCTCACTCATAAAGGAGCTCGCCCATGTCCAAATTCCTCTACCGGCTGGGAAGCTGGTCCTACCGCACGGCATGGCCCTTCCTCGCCTTCTGGCTCATCGTCTTGGTGGCGATGGTTGGCCTCACCGCCGGCTTTGCCAAAACCCCGAACCCCAACTTCGCCATGCCGGAGATGGACTCCACCACCACTCAAGAAGAGATGATGGAGCACTTCGATCAAGATACCGATGCCATGAGCGCCCCGGAGGGCACCGTGGTCATCCAGGCCCCTGCGGGCAAGGAGCTGGGCGATGATGCCGTTGCCGGGGACATCGACAAGCTGCTTCAAGACCTCAAGGACACCGGTGCCCTGAAGAACCAGGATGAGTTGGTCAGCCCGGTCCTCGCCGCCGCAGGCATGGAAAAGCAGATGGGCGAGCAGATGCGGGCCCAGGGCATGCCCGAAGAGCAGATTGCGAAGAACCTGCAGCAGCTGTCCCCGCTGAGCGAGGATAAGACCACCGGCACCGTCACCATCGCCTTCGATGCCGCTGATGTCATGGACATCAATGATGACGATATGGCTGCGGTCACGGATGTCCTGCACCAGCACGACGGCGAAGGCCTTTCCGTTAAGTACCAGGGCAATGCCTTTGCGATGGCCGATGCCGGCATGAATGGCAGCGCTGAACTCATCGGAATGGTGGTTGCCGCCATCGTGCTGCTGGTGACCTTCGGCTCTTTCGTAGCTGCCGGCATGCCGCTAATTTCCGCCGTCATCGGCGTGGGCATTGGTATCCTCGGCGTGCAGCTGGCCACCATCTTTACCGATACCGTCTCCGATATGACCCCGACGCTGGCCTCCATGATCGGCCTGGCCGTGGGCATCGACTACGCCCTGTTCATTGTCAACCGCTTCCGCAATGAGCTCATTACCTCCTCGGGCTTAAATAACCTGACGCCCAAGGAACTGGCCAAGGAACTGAAGAAGATGGATAAGGGCACCCGCGCCCACGGCATGGGCATGGCGCTGGGCACCGCCGGAGGCTCCGTCGTCTTCGCCGGTACCACCGTGGTCATCGCCCTAGCAGCCCTGACCATTATCGGCATCCCATTCCTGTCCACCATGGCTATCGCCGCCGCGGGCACCGTGGTCATCGCCGTGCTAGTGGCCAATACCTTTATCCCCGCCGTGCTGGGGCTGCTGGGCACCAAGATCTTCGCCGGGCGCGTGCCCGGCCCCAAGGTCCCAGACCCCGAAGACGAGAAGCCAACCATGGGCCTGCGCTGGGTCCGCCGCGTGCGCGCCCACCCGTGGCTGCACCTCGGCGTGGGCGTCATCGTGCTTGCCATCCTGGCCATCCCGTTTGCGAATATGCGCCTAGCCATGCCTACCGATGGCTCCGCCAAACCCGGCACCCCGCAGCGCGAGGCCTACGAGATGTCCGAGGAGGCCTTTGGTCCAGGCCGCAATGCCCCGATGATCGCCTTTGTCAATGTGGAAGACGTCTCCGAGCAAGACCGCATGCCGGTCTTCCAGGATCTGCTCCACAAGTTCAATGACACCGAAGGCGTAGACAACGCCCAAATCATCCAAACCACGGACAATGGCGATGCCGCCCAGATCATGATCACGCCGACGACAGGTGCGACCGATGAGAAAACCACCGAGACCTTGGAACGCCTGCGCGAGTACCGGGGCGAGTTTTCTAAGGACGGCGGCTCCTACGGCATTACCGGCATCACCCCGATCTTCGACGATGTTTCTGAGCGGCTCAATAGCGTGCTTGTTCCCTATGTGGCCATCGTCTTGGGCCTTGCCTTCATCGTGTTGATGCTGGTCTTCCGCTCCATCTGGGTCCCGCTCATCGCCGCCGCAGGCTACGGGCTGTCCGTGGCCGCCACCTTCGGTATTACCGTCGGCATCTGGCAAGAGGGCATGTTCGGCCTCGTCAACGACCCGCAGCCGCTGCTATCCTTCCTGCCCATCATGCTCATCGGCCTGACCTTTGGCCTGGCCATGGACTATCAGGTCTTCTTGGTCACCCGCATGCGCGAGGGCTACGTCAGCGGCAAGACCGCTGCCAACGCGACCTCGAATGGCTTTAAGCACGGCGCGCGCGTGGTCACGGCAGCAGCACTCATCATGATTTCGGTCTTCGCAGCCTTCATCTTGATGGACGAGCCATTCATCAAGACCATGGGCTTTGCCCTGGCTATGGGCGTGCTTATCGATGCCTTCGTTATCCGCATGATGGTCATCCCCGCCACCATGTTCCTCCTAGGAGACAAGGCGTGGTGGTTTCCCAAGTGGTTGAATAAGATCGTGCCTAATATGGATATCGAGGGCGAAGCCCTGCACAAGGAGCGCGAGGCGCTCCTAGGCTTTCAACACGACAAGGTAGGAAAGGTTCATCGTGACTAGTTTGCGCGAATCCAAGAAGCGAGCAACGCGCCAGGCCATGTCTGATGCCGCGGCCCGCCTCGCCTTGGACGGCGGCGCTGAGGCAGTCACGGTCTCAGGTATCACCAGCGCCGTCGGGGTCTCCCCGCGCACATTCCACAATTATTTTTCTTCGGTGGCGGATTCCCTCTTGCACTACACCGCGGATGTCCTCGAGGCATTCGCAGAAGATATTCCCACCGCATTTCCCGGCGAGCCCATCTCTTCGGTCTTGGAATTAACGCTCATTGATGCCCTCGACAACGAATACATGGAGCTGCGCTCGCTGCACAGCCTGTTCAAAATCGGCGAAGCGATGGAAAACCTCAGCCACACCGCCGAGGAAAAGAAGAAATTCGATAGCGTCACCCACAGGATCATCGCTGCTTTTCAAGAGCGCTACCCCGAATATTCGACCTTCGAGCTCACCATCATTTTGAACGCGTGCGGCAGCACCGGCAATGCCTGCCAGCAAGAGCTGAAAAGGCGCTGCGAAATGGGCAAGGCGCCCAGCAAACGGGAACGCGATGAGCTGGTCCACCACGCCTTTGCCACCCTGCGCGGCCTCGTATGAGGTTTCAGTATCCTCGTAGGTAATTATGGATACTTCAAATTCGCTTGCCCAGGCCACCCGCGATGCCTGCTTTATTCAGGCGGGCCTTGACGCCGCCTTCCGGGCCCGCCTGGGTGATACCACCGACGTGGAATTTAATTTCCTCACCCCCTCGACGGATGCCGAGGGGCGCCTTAGCCACAATCAGCCCGTGGAAATCCGCTGCAGCTCGTCCTCCAGCGTCAAAGACTTCCGGGGCACGCGCATCGCCGTCATCGATCGCGCCGCCTCGCCCACCTGGCGGTGGGCGATGCAAGCGGAAACCGATCTGCCGCAGGGCGGGGATGATCCGGCGAAGTTTATCCCCCTCGCCCGCCTCCTGGCCGGCAATGCCCCGGTGCTGCGGGCGCGGCAAGGCGATCATGAGGCGATCATCGCCGTGGATTTTCATCCGCGGCTCGATTTTCCCACCAGCATTGCCGCGGGGCTTCGCCGCAGCGCGCCGGACATTGATGAGCAGCGCGCGGTGCACGAACTCGCCCACCACTTGGGCATTACGCTCGCAGAGACTGGCGCGGGCTCCCCTGCGGAGTCTGCCGAGCATTATTCCGATGGAACGACGCTGCATTTTTCTAGAGCACTGGGTGCGCCGCAGATCACGGCAATCGAGCCGGGCATGAAGGATACCCGCATTATCGAGGATGCTTTCTATTACGGCATGGAGCACCAGCTGTATTTCCAGGGCAATTTCCCGGAGGCCACGGTGCACCTCGATCTGGACGGTGCCACGGCGGAGATCCGCCACTCTGGCGGGAGGGACGAGGCCACGGCGGTGCTCATCGCCACCATTTCGGAGGATCAATTCTTGTGGTCTTGGGCCGATCCCGCGGTCAAGGACACCGCAGCCGCGCAGGCTGCCGCGAACCTGTACCGCTTCGGCATCGATCACCAGGTACCGGCGCTAATCCGGCCCGCGCTACCCTTGGACTACGCGCGCGCCCGGCAGGTACCGCAGCTGGCCCTGCCCATCCTGGGCATGTGGACGCTGGTGGGCACCACGCTTGCCGATGGCCGCGTCGGCCTCGCCCTCCTCGATTCCGAGGCGCTGCATCTGCCGCAGCCCACGTCAGCGGCCACGGAGGCAACGCTCGCAGTGACCCCGCCCCGAGAGATCAATGAGGCGCAGGCCCGATCGGCCTACGCCTCCTTCCGCGGGATTAACCTTTAGCTAATACGCCGCGGATGGCGTCTACATCCACCTCCGCGACGCTTGCGGGGTTGAATGCCGCGTCATTGGATTTATCCACCAATACCGCGCGCACGCCATCGGAAAAGTCATCGCGGCGATACATATAAGCGCCCAGTTTCTTTTCCAGCTCGAGGGCATCGCGAATGCTCGAGCACTGCGCCTCTGCCCGGTAGAGCTCCAGCGCGGCCACGATGGAGGTTGGGCAGGCCTGCGCGGTGAGCTTGTCCACCAGCTCCTTCAGCTCCGGGTATTCCTTAGCAGCTGCGGTGATGTCCTGCCAGGAATCGTGGCGGAAGCTGGCCTCGATCCCCTCGATGAGCTCTGCAAGCGGGGCCTCATCTTCTGGCTGCACGGAGTGCTTGTCCAGCGCGGCATCAATGCCCTTGTCAATGACGTCGCTAGCAAAGGCGTCGCCGTCTTTAACGTAGTCAGTAGCCAGCCCGCTCCACACGAGGTCTGCGGCGTACATGCGGTAGCCGGTAATGCCCCAGAACTTCGCGAGTTCTGACGAGGCCTTGCCGCGCGTGCCCACGGCATTTTGGGAGGCATAGGCCATGCCCACATCCGTGACGTAGCCGATATTCATCTCCGGCATGGAGGCGAAGGTCTTGTCCGTGACCACGCAGTGCGAGCCGTGCGCGGATACGCCAAGCCCGCCGCCCATAGCGATTCCATCCACAAGCGCGATGACCGGCTTGGGGTATTCCGCAATATCCCCGTTGAGGGTGTACTCCGAGGCGAAGAAGTCATCGACCTCGTCGTACTTGCCGTCGACGATGCCATCGCGAGCCATGCGGACATCGCCACCCGCGCAATAGGCCTTGGGATTTGTAGAGGTCAAAAGGACCTGCTCTACCTCGTCATCACCCCGCCACTTATCCAAGGCAGCGGCGATGAGATCGATCATTTCTGGGCTGAGAGAGTTGAGAGCCTTTGGGCGGTTGAGCTCAATGACTCCGGTATGGTTGCGGATTGAGGACACGATAGGTGCATCATTAGTCATATCCTCTATTGTGACACACAACTCATGTACCTAGCTACCGTTTGCGACTTCACAGATAGGTCTTAATTTTGCTTCCACAGCTTATCGCCCTAGACATGGACGGCACCCTGCTCGATGGAAACGGCGACTTGCCGCCAGGATTCGCGGCGACCAGCCAGCGCGCAACCGAGCTTGGCGTCACCCTCGTTCCGGCATCTGGGCGCCAGCTCGCCACCCTGCAACAGATGTTTCCTCATGAGGAGACCTTTATTGCAGAAAATGGCTCCGTGGTCGTGCACAATAACGAGCTGCTGAGCACCACTCCCCTGCCGTCATCGGCCGTCCGCGCTGCGGTAGCGGCGCTCGACGCGGTGTCCCAACCCCACACCGTGGTGTTGTGCACGCCAGCTACGGCGTTTGTGGAAAGGGGCATCGACAGCCAAGCCTCCGCCGAGATCTCCAAATACTATAAATCCATCAGCTGGGTAGATGATCTCCATGATCTGCTCGATGAGGAGATCATCAAAATCGCCGCCTTCTGCGCCAATGGCAGCGAAAGGCACCTCCACGAACCGCTGCGTGAGGCCGTGCCTGAGCACAATATCGCGGTATCTGGGGCGGTGTGGCTCGATGTCATGGCGGCCGGGGTAAATAAGGGCGTGGCGCTAGAAACCATGGCGTCGCTGCTGGATATCTCCCAATCCCGCACCGCGGCTTTTGGAGACTTCCTCAACGATTTCGAACTCCTCCAAGCCGCCGGAACCGCCATTGCCATGGACAATGCGCATCCTAAGCTCAAGGCGATTGCCGATACCATCGCCCCGCCCAATACCGAGTATGGGGTGCTGACAGTGCTGAATCAGCTTTTTGACAGCCAACAGGATTAGACTTTCTTCTTTCACCATCTATCCGCCAAAACATTGCCAATTTCCCGCGCCACGCCGTGCTCTCTACTTTGGGTAATGGCGCTTCTCGCGGTCTAAAATTGGCCGACTAGTACATTTTCGTAGTGCAATGGGAGTTCACGTGAATCGTTTTCTGCGCTCGCTGCTGGGGAAGAAAGATTCCGAGCGTAATGAGGCCACGCCGCCCACGACGCGGCAATCAGATGGGCCTACAGGTGATTCCTCCACTGGGGCTTCCACGCCTAATTCCGGTATCCCTACCGGGCCGGATCCACATGCCCGCAATAATCACGAGGCGCGCACGGAACACCAGCCGCCCACCTCGAATGCACAGGATGGCACTAAATCCTCGCACGCACAGCCCACGGATCCCACCCGTGGGTTCGCTCGCCAATCCCGCCAGGTGGGTAACCCCACGCCTCAAGACAAAATCCCTTCCCGAAACCAGGGTGCGCAGACCCCCAAATCCGCTGCCGCCAAAGGCTCTGCCCAAGACAAGCAGAATAATTCTGCCCAGAAGAAAACCGGAGCAAAGCCACACCAGCAGGTAAAGCCTGCCACGCCCAAGAATCCACAGAAACCGCAGCAACCAGCCGCCGAAACGAAGGAATTTCCCGCCAGCCCCGCCAGTGCTTCCCGCGCGTCCGGGACCTCTGGCGCCTCTCGAACTTCCACATCCGCCGGTTCCAAGAATTCTTCCCGCTCCAATAACTCCGCTGGCACTCCTCGGCCTTCCGACGCCAATCGATCCACCGGCACCGGCTCCTCGAAGCCTTCCGACGATGCGAAGAACTCCGCGCAGGGAACCACGGAATTTCCCGCCCAGCAGTCGTGGCCTGCCCAAAGGCCAGAGCAGCGCAAGCCTGAACAGCGCAAAACTGAGCAAAGCAAAGCCGAGCCGCGCAAGCCGGAGCAGCGTAAGCCAGGGCAGCGCACATCTGGGCAGCAACAGCCTGTTCAGCGCGAGCAGGAGCAGCGCCAGCAGGAGCAGCGCCAGCAGGAGCAGCGCCAGCAGGAGCAGCGCCCGCCAGAACAGCGTAAGTCTGCACCGCACCAACCGGAGCAGCAGGCATCCGGATCCGGGCGTCCGCAAGCAGAGCAGCGCAAGCCTGCGCACAAGCCTGCCTCTGCGCAAGAGCAAGAATCAGGGATTCCTGCTGGAGAAAAGGCCGCCGCAATGGGGGCTTCTCAACCACAGCGCATTCCTGCCGAACAGACTGCACGGGAGCACCAGCCCGCGGCCGTTCAGGCTGGCAAGCAGTCTTCTCCGCACGAGACACAAGACGCCAATAAATCGAAATATCCCTTGCAGAACCAGCAGAACGACTCCGAAGTACTCGCAGTCCCGCCAGAGGATAAGAACGTGCGCAAGAAGCGGCACGCGCGGCTGCGCCAAGTCAAGGGCCTTGACGGCCTGCGCGGCCTCGCCGTTATTGCCGTGGTCTTATACCACTTCTTCGGCGATGCCCTACCCGGCGGTTACCTGGGCGTGGACATGTTCTTCGTCCTCTCCGGCTTCCTTATTACCTCGCTGCTCGTGCGCGAGTACCGCACGTCCGGAACGATTAGCCTGAAGGACTTTTGGGTGCGCCGCTTTAGGCGCATCTTGCCCGCCGCCGTCGCCGTACTCGTTTTCTGTACCGCGATCGTCGCGTGGATTGGCGGCGATTTGGCCGTTGGCCTGCGCCAGCAATTCTTCGGCACCCTCTTCTTTGTCAATAACTGGACGCAAATTGCCACCTCGCAATCCTATTTTGCCGATAACGAAGTACAGGTCTTTGCCCACTACTGGTCGCTCGCGGTTGAAGAGCAGTTCTACCTCATCTGGCCGCTGCTCATCCTAGTTATTTTCCGCGCCTCGTCGCGCCAGCCGCGCCGCCTTCCGGTCGTGGTCGCCAGCGTGTTGGGCTTGGCATCCTTTGCGGCCATGTGGTTCATCTTCACCCCAGGCGAAGACCCCACCCGCGTCTACTACGGCACGGATACCCACGCATTCGGCTTGTTGACCGGCGCGGTCCTCTCCTTGTTGATGACCTCTACGAAGTCCGATCCCAACGCGGATTCCTGGGCCACCTCCGGCAAGGTCGAAACCCGCGCCGCCGGCATCATCGGCTTCTTGGCGCTTATCGGCTATGTCGCGCAGCTATTTCTCATGCCTGACGATGCCGAATTTACCTACCGCGGCGGCCTTTTCCTCACCAGCATCCTTGGTGCCCTCATGGTGTGGGGCGTCATCCACGAGTACGGCCCAATGACGCCGCTGTTTAGGACGAAGGTCATGCGCTGGTTCGGTCAGCGTTCCTTCTCGCTGTACCTGTGGCACTGGCCGGTCATCATGATTTTGGAGGCACTGTTCCACGGCAATCAGAATTCTGAGAATACGTGGATTCTGGGCCTTGTCGCCGTCCCCATCTCCCTGATCCTTTCGGAGATTTCTTATCAGTTCATCGAGAACCCATTCCGCCGCGGCGGGTACAAGAAGACATGGAAGAACTACTGGGCTGCGCGCCCAAGCTTCAGCGAGCTCAAGGACGGCTTTGGCAAGGCCATGTGGCCAGTGGTCCCGTTGTTGGTTGTCGCTTCTTTGGTTGGCGTTGTCTACGGCGTGGTCAACTCCAACGATAAGACGGAATTGGAGCAGCAGCTCGACCAGCTCCAGCAGCAAAACCAGAATAATAATCCTGTCCCGCCAGAGGCGGCCGCACCCTCCACGCCGCCTGCCGAAGATAAGGAAGACGACGCAAAGAAAGAGGACGATACTAAGACCCGTCCGATGCCACAGGGCACGAATATCACCGCAATCGGTGACTCGGTAATGCTGGCGGCCAGCGATGCCTTAAGCCAACGCTTCCCCGGCATTTATATCGATGCCGAAGAATCCCGCCACTACGCGTCAGGTATCCAAATCCTCCAACAGATGAAGAACGCCGGCACGCTGCGCGATACCGTCTTCTTGGGCTTTGGTACCAACGGCGCCGCCCAGCCGAACCAAATCAGCCAGGCCATGGATATCATCGGCGAGGATCACACCGTGGTCATGGTGGTTCCCTATGGCGACCGCGAGTGGATGGCGCAGTCCCAGAAGGACGTCATTGACGCCGCCAAGGAGTACGACAACGCCTATATCGCGGACTGGTGTGGCTATGCCAAAAACAATCCGGAGATGCTCTACTCCGATGGCGTGCACCCGCTTCCCGAAGGCGCCAGCGGCTACTCCGATGCCTTCTATAACGCCCTGAAGCAGTACTCCAAATACGACAAGAGCGTCTCTTCGCAATGCCAGGCTTAGTGAAGTCCACGAGGGCAGGCAGCTAACCCCAACTCGGCTAGCCTGCTGCCCCGGCTCCTCACCTCGGCCCCGGCGCCAAACCCGGCCTCAGCTCCAGCCCGCCCTTCGCGCTCACGGGTTCCGTTCTCACGAGCGGGTACCCCGCTCCCTGTGAGCGCGAAGGGCGGGTTCGCAAAGCGCGGGGCTGTAGATCCCGGCTCGAAGTAGTCGCAAAAATAAAGACCGCACTCATGGTTCACATGAGTGCGGTCTTTCGTATTAAGCGGCGAGATTAGTCGACGGCGAACTCGCCCATCTTGTCCCAACCGGTGCGGCCATCGATGTGGACATTGATGATGTCTGGGGTCTCTACGAGGTACTTGGGGAATTCGTCGCAGGCGCGCTTGAAGTGCTCGCCCTGAACGTGCTCTACGTCCTTGCCATCAGCGTAGGACTCGAGCAGCAGGAAGCGCTGAGAGTCTTCCGGATCGCGGTACCACTTGAAGTCGATGCAGCCGGGCTCGGCGTTGCAAGCCTCGGTGTACCAGTTGATCTCATCAAGGAAGGTATCGGCGTATTCAGGCTTTACGTGGAACTGTACGTTAATCAAAATCATGCCCCCGATTCTACCAATGATATGTCCACTACGTCATGGCTGCTCTGCCATGCACGCGGGTCTCGGAAGAATCGGGGGCAGGTTCCGCGAAAGCTAAGAACTAGTTAAGGAAGTACTCCGCGATGTAGATGAACTCGCCGTCAAAGGCGGTGGCGACGCCATAACCGTACTCAGGTCCGGGGGTTACCTCGAGGCCTCGGTTGAACCAGTTGAGGCGCTCTTGGGCTTGTTCTTCGGACAGACGGTAGACGTTGCCCTGGCCTTCCTCGGTGTGGGTAACGCCGTTTGCCACGTCGCCGTAGTACGTTAGCTCACCGTTTGCGCCCTGGTTTGCCCATTCCTGCGCGATGGCGGCAGCGTTCTCATCTGGGTGGTGACCGGCCTGAGCCAAGTGGTCCGCGGTGGCCGCCTGCAAGTCAGCGGCAACCTGTGGAGCCTCGGGCGCCTGTGCCTCAGGGGCGGCTTCAGCCGTGGCCGCTTCTTCCGCGGCCACCTCCGGCTCGGCATCGGGTGCAGCTTGGAGGAAGCTGGGCAAAGTAACGTTGTACTTTTCAGCAAGGGTGGACACCTGCTGTACCTGCGGGGCCGCGGTGAGCTCCGCAGAAGCCGCTGCCGTGGTACCGGACAGGGCGAGTACGGTGGTCAGGACTGCTGCGGTGGCGCTTCGAATCGGCTTCATGTTTTTCAGCTTGTCATAACTTTTCAGAGGGCGAAAGGTTATTACCGGATACGCTCCACTTCGATATGGCTTTGTTATATAAACGGCATTCTGAGTGATCTGGGTTACTGCGCGAGAGGTATAACGTCCCAAGAAGTCTAATAAATACCTACATCGAGTTCATCGAATTGCCGCTGCAGTTCTTCCGAGTCAATGGAACGCGCAACGTCGGGCCCGGCGATGGCCGCAAAGCCATCGAGGACAGAGGTCCCGTAATTATGGCCCACACCGTCGGGCACATCCTTGGCCCCAGGCAGGTCTGCGGCAACTTGCAGGTAGGTAATAATAGGCATCCACTGCATCACGCGCTCACGGGAATAGGAGGTATCTTCCTTCATCCAATCGGGCTCTTTGAAGGCCAATTCGGGCGACCACCAGCTCACCGGATCGGATGGGTGCTGGATATACAGCATACGGGTCCTGCCCCACTCTTCTTCCGGCACGCGTCCCCAGCGGCGAACTTGGTCCACGTCGTTGGCAAAGCGGACCACGAGGCCGCCGGCGTAGACCGGCGAGATTTCCGTGGACCCGGGATCGCGGCGCTCCACAAACTGCGAGCGCAACCGGTTAAAGTGCGGCGGGCCAGTCAATAAGATGCCATCGACGGAATTGGCGATATCGCGCACGCCGGAAAAGGCGGCCTCGATGCCGGTGGTGCCCAAGGATTCGCCATAGAGGTAGAGCTTGGGCCGGTCATCTTCCGGCAAGGAATTCCACCAGTCCACGATGGGGTTGATGAATTCTTCCCCGGCGCGCTCTACTTGGCTACCGCCGCCAAAGAAGTGAAAGACGGACGGCATGGCGGAATACTGTGCGGCGGCGATGGCGGTATCCCCGCCATAGAGCAATTCGAAGGCTTGCGCGGAATAGGACGATACCCAGCCGGTGCCGGTGGTCATGGTCAGCAGGAGGGCCTTGCGGTCCTGGGCGTGGGTGCGCTCGAGCTCATCGATAAGCAATTGCGCCCGCCCCTCATTGGAGTCGCGGTTGCCCAGGCCGGCGTAGGCACGGATGGGCTCCTTGGCGGGTTTGCCGGTCACCTGCTCTAGCTCGTCCTTATGCGCACCGGAGCTTAGGAAGCGGGAGCCTTGCAAGCCCACGCCGTCCCAGTCGACATCGGAAGTAGGCGATCCGGAGCGCTCGCTGAGGGTGGGGCGCTGGGTGTCCGGATCGGGGTCGGCGTTTTGGGCGGTAAATACCCTATCGCCCAAGCTCACGATAGCACCGGGAATGATGTTTTCAACGGTGTAGATGGCAATCACCGCAACGATTAATACCGCCCCCAGGCGGCGGTAGGTGGAGCGAAACCGCTGCGGGAAGCGCCGCGCCAACCAGCGGACCAAAAAGATAATGGAGCGCAGGATCAGCAGGAAGAGGGTAAATACCGCCAGCGCCAAGGGCACCACCAGCAGGTAGCTGGACATGGATGGCGCGGGCACGGAATATACGCTCGCGAGCTCACGCTGCCAGCGCACGGCGATAATAACGAAACCGACCAGCCAGGCGATGAACGCACCTGTGGCGATGCGCGCGAGCAATCGGTAGCGCTTTGGCTCCCAAGCGGAGGCGGCAAGCCAGGGATACTTATCTGCCCATTTGCTCACGACGAAGCGGTACCACACCAGCTTCACGCCGATGCCCACCACGTAGCCGAAACCAGCTGCAAGGCCCGAAATCAGGCCTTGATAGGGCCAATCGCGGGGCAAAATAGACGGAGTAAGGCCCAGGGTAGACAGAATGGCGGCGCCGATAACGCCCCACGGATCGAGGTGGCGGACGATATCGGCGATGCGAGCTTCTACTGCTCGAGCTTCTCCCCTAACTCCAGCCATTCCATCTCCAAATCCTCATAGGCGCTGCGGTTGTCCTTTAATTCCGTATCAAGCCGGGTCATCGCTTCGGTATCGACTTCTTCTGCCGCCGCGGCCAATTTCTCATTGATCTGCGCAGCGGATTTCTCCAGCTTCTGCATCTTCCGCTCAAGCGCATTCATCTTCTTGGTGATTTCGCGCTCTTGCTGGGAAGAAAGCTTCTTTTCCGGCTTCGGCGCCGGCGCACCCGTCTTCTTTTCTCCCAGGTTTATAACCCCAGTGTTCTTGCCGGCCTCGATTTCTTCGCGCTTGCGCAGGTACTCGTCGATGCCGCCGGGAAGGTTCGTCAGCTTGCCATCGCCAAATAGCGCGTACGTATTATCCGCAATGCGCTCGATGAGGTAGCGATCGTGCGAGATGACCACCAGGGTACCCGGCCAGGAATCGAGCAGGGACTCCAGTTCCTGGAGGGTATCGATATCCAGATCGTTGGTGGGCTCATCGAGGAGCAAAACATTGGGTTCTGCCATAAGAACGCGGGTGAGCTGGAGGCGGCGGCGCTCGCCACCAGACAAATCACCGACCGGGGTGCGCTGGCGCTTGGCGGAAAAGCCGAGGCGCTCGGCCAGCTGGGAGGCGCTGAGTTCCTTTTTGCCTAGCTGCACGTAGGTGGCAACGTCCTCGACGGCATCGAGAAGCCGGCGCTGCGGATCCAAGTCATCGAGTTCCTGGCGCAGCCAACCTAAGCGCACGGTTTGGCCCTCGATGCGCTTTCCGGCCGCGAGCTCGTATTCGCCGGCGAGCGTGCGCAGCAGCGTGGTTTTCCCGGAGCCATTCACGCCAACGAGGCCGATGCGCTCGCCCGGGGCTAGGCGCCAGGTGAGGTGATCGACCAAGGTGCGACCATCCGGGGACTTTATCGTGGCATCTTCTAGTTCAATGACCACGCGGCCCTGTCGCTGCTTGGAAAAGGACATAAGCTCAACCTTGTTGCGCGGCTCGGGGACATCCGAAATAAGCGCTTCCGCGGCCTCAATCCGGTAGCGCGGTTTGGAGGTACGGGCCGGCGCCCCGCGGCGCAGCCACGCCAATTCCTTGCGGGCCAAATTTTTGCGACGCTGCTCCATCGCATCGGCCTGGCGGGCGCGCTCGGCGCGGGCGAACGTCCAGTCGTTATAGCCGCCCTCGTAGGCATCGACGGTGCCGTCGTGCACCTCCCACGTCCAGGTGGCGATGGTATCGAGGAACCAGCGATCGTGGGTGACCACGATGACGGCGAGGTTGCGCTTGAGCAGGTGATCCGCCAGCCACTGCACACCTTCCACGTCCAGGTGGTTCGTCGGCTCATCGAGCACCACGAGATCTAAATCCTGCACCAGAGCGGCGGCAAGGTTCACGCGGCGCCGCTCGCCACCAGACAGGGAGCTCACGGGGGCATCCAGCCCCAAGTCCACGATGCCGAGTCCGCCGAGCACGTCGCGCACCTTGGCATTGGAGGCCCATTCATAGGTCTCGAGCTCTAGGGGTTCGATGATCGCCTGAGCGATGGTGAGCTCTTCGGGCAGATCAAAGCGCTGCGTCACCACGGCCATGCGCAGATCCGAGGTATGGGATACGCGGCCGGAATCTGGCGGCTCGATGCCGGTGAGCACTTCCAGCAGGGTGGTCTTACCGCCGCCGTTGACGCCCACGATGCCGATGCGGTCCCCGGTTTGCACGCCGAGGGATACCCCATCAAGGAGAGTTTTTAAGCCATAGGATTTGGTGACTTGCTCGAGGTTAATCAGGTTTGCCATAACAGGGACTCATCTTAATACCTCCCCACCGCTACCCCCGCATTCCCAAACATGTTGCTACCGAAATTCACTTGCAATACCCTGCGCATGTATGAAGAAGCACACACTTACCCTCTGTACTATCCTCTCTGCCACTGCGCTCACCATCGCTGCCTGCTCGGCGCCGGAAGAAGACACCGACGCCCAAAACACCAGCGAATCCACCACCACGGAAAGCCATGACCACGATCATGACCACGATCATGATCACGAGGGCCACTCCCACGACGGCATGGAGGCTGAAGAAGGCCAGACCGAGGTAGCACAGCTTCCCACCCGTATCGTCTTCTCCCACGCCGGGGGCCTGACCACCTACGATGCCAAATCCGGCGATGTCCTCGATGAAGAGGACATGAACGCCTTCCTCCGCCTTAACGATGCAGGCAATGACCGCCACGTCATGGTGACCAAGGGCGATAACTTCCTTACCTACGATACCGGCCGCATCACCAAGGAACACGGCGACCACAACCACTACTACACCGCGGATCCGAAGCTGGGCGATGACAAGATTAAGGCACCCCACGCCGGTCACGTGGTCCACCACGATGGTTTTACCGCCCTATTTTCTGATGGCGATGGCGTAGCCAAGATTTATAAAACCGAGGACATCGGCTCCAAGGACGCCAAGCCCGTCAACACCGTCAAGACTGGCGAGGGTCACCACGGCGTGGCCGTCCCGCTTGAGGATGGCTCCGTGGTCATCACCAAGGGCACCGAGGACGAGCGCCACACCATCCAGCACCTGAATAAGGATGGCAAGGTCCTGGATGAGACCACCGAGTGCCCCGGCGTCCACGGCGAAGCAGCCGCTGGAAACGGCAAGCTCTTCTTCGGCTGCGAAGACGGCCCCGTAGTCTTTGACGGCTCCAAGTTCCACAAGGTAGACGTCTCCGATTACGCCGGCGCCGAAGGCTACCAGCGCTCCGGAAACGCCGCGGGTTCTGAGGAATCGAACGTCATCTTGGCCGATAATAAGACCGACAAGGACGCCGAGCACGAGCGCCCCACCTCCGTGACGCTGATCAATACCGAGGACTACTCCGCCAAGAAGGTGGACTTGGACGGTTCCTACTGGTTCCGCTCGCTGGCGCGCGGCCCAATGGGCGAGGCACTGGTGCTGACCACCGACGGCAAGCTCAACATCATCGATCCAGACTCCGGGGAAATCACCAAGCAGATCGACGCGATTTCCAAGTGGAAAGAAAACGAGGAGTGGCAGCAGCCGGGCCCGATCCTGAAGGCCGCCAATGGCTATGCCTACATCACGGACGCGCAGAAGAAGGAGCTCGTCGTCATCGACCTCTTGCGCGGTAAGGAAACCGACCGCTACGAGCTGGACTTTGAGCCCACCGAAATGGCCGTGCTCTAAATATCCAGCGCTCTAGCGCTTGTGCTTGGCGATGCCCCTCCTCCATCGCCCTAAGCTAGAGCACTTCCGCACCCGCAGCCGGGCCCTGGGCGACAACGCCCTTGGTGCCCGGTATTTCTATGCTGACCTGCGCTGCGATTTCCTCCGCATCTTCCTGCGAAGCACATAAGAAGGCGCAGGTAGGCCCGCTGCCGGAGACGATGCCATTGAGCGCGCCCGCATCCATGCCTGCCTCCAAGGTTTTGCGGAGATCTGGGCGCAGGGATAGCGCGGCGGGCTGCAAGTCATTGTGCAGGTGCGCCGCCACGCGCTGGGCATCGCCGGAAATAAGTGCCTGGGAAATCTCCGTGGTATCGAGGGCCGGTGCACTAGCCCGCCCCGCATCGCGCAATTCATCGAGCTTGCGGAATACGCTAGGCGTAGAAAGGCCGCGATCAGAGGCGATCAGCGCCCAGTGATAGGTGCCCCTTGTCATCATGGAAGTCAATTGCTCCCCGCGCCCAGTCCCTAACGCCGTACCGCCCAGCAGGGTAAAGGGAACATCGGAGCCAAGGGCGGCACCCAAGGCATCCAGAATGTGATCGCCTACCGAATCGATCCCGTAATAACGGCCGTAACAGCGCTCGGCAAGGCGCAGCGCAGCCGCAGCATCCGCGGAACCGCCCGCCATGCCACCGGCGGTAGGAATCGCCTTGTGGATCTCGAGTCCGACCTCCGGAATCTTGATGCCCCCGCGGGTGACATACAAGTGCTGCATGATGCGGTCCACCGCAGTCCAGGCCAGGTTCGTATCGTCCTCGGGCACGCCCGCCTCGTGCGGACCGGATACCTTGAGGTATTGCACGCGTGGCTTATCCACTTCGGCATTGCCTAAATCAGTCAGCGTTACCGTATCGTGCAGGCTCAAAGACTGAAAGACCGTGACCAGCTCGTGAAAGCCATCCTCCCGCGGCTCGGCCACGCCAAGGTGCACATTGACCTTGGCGTGCGCATGCGCGGTATAGGTAATCGGCTCGTTTCCGTGCGATGCGTTCACTGTAGTCCTGCCAATCGTACAAAGTCTGCAACAGCGAGCTTCTCCCCGCGCTGCTTCGGATCGATTCCGGCCGCGCGCAAGGCCTCCTCGGCGGCTGCGCCGGAGCCGTAGTGGCCCGATAGCGCGGCGCGGAGGGTTTTGCGGCGTTGGGCAAAGGCGGCATCGACAAGCGGCCATACCGCAGCGCGCGCGGCATCGTCGACCGGCCAAGGCGGGGTATCGAAGACATCGATGCGCACCAAGCCGGAGGCGATATTGGGCGCGGGCCAAAAGACATTCTTGCCAATGGTCCCAGCCTGGCTCACCGCGCCATAAAAGCCAGCCTTCACGGAAGGCACGCCGTAGATCTTGCTGCCGGGCTCCGCAGCGAGGCGCTGCGCCACCTCCAGCTGCACCATAACGAGCACGCGGCGGATGGAGGGAAAGGTTTCCAAAAAGTGCAGGAGCACCGGCACCGCCACGTTATAAGGCAGGTTGGCCACCAGCGCCGTAGGTGCAGCGACATCTTCGCTGGTCACGCGCAGCGCGTCCTTTTCCACCACGCGCAGGCGCTTAGCGTAGTCCTCCGCGCGCTCGCCCACCGTTTCCGGCAGCTGCGCGGCCAAGCGCGGATCGATCTCCACCGCGGTGAGATCCTGGACGGTCTCCACCAACCCGAGGGTCAGCGACCCCAACCCAGGGCCGACCTCCACGACGTGGTCTGTGGGGTCCAGGTCCGCCGCCGCGATGATGCGGCGGATGGTATTGGGGTCGTGGAGAAAATTCTGCCCCAACTTCTTGGTGGGCGTGATATCCAGTTTCTCCGCTAAAGCTCGGATTTCTACTGGGCCTAAAAACGCGGCGCCCGGGGAATCAGTCATGTTTTCTAACCTAGTAGAAGAATGCAGAAAGTCGCACCCCGCGTCGTGGTGACGCGGAATGCGGTGACGCGAGGTGCGGTGCAGAATGCGCGGTGTGGCGCGTGCTTTTTAGCGCAGTCCCAACTTGGCGGTACATGCAGGCCATGCGCCCCAACCCTGGGCGGCCTGCACCTTTTGTGCCACGGCAATTTGTTGCTCGCGGGTGGCCTGCCAAGCCTCAGGGGCGTATTCGGTACCGCCGAGACCAGCCCAGGTGGACGGCGCGAACTGCAGGCCCCCGGAGAAACCATTGCCGGTATTAATGGACCAGTTACCGTTGGACTCACACTGCGCGATGGCATCCCATACGGAGCCATCAGCCACGGCAGGGGCAGCCGCGCCCGAGTTACCGCCTTGCGGTTCCGGCTCCGCCTGCTTGGTGCCTCGGGCGATGGTCGCAGGCTTTGGTCCTACAACGACCTCATCCTTGATGACCTCTTCGGATTCCTTCTTGCCGTTTTTCAGCACCACCTTGCGGGTGATCTCGCGCTTACCCTTTTCGCCCTGCTCGCGCACCTCTTCGGCGCCGGCTTCCAGCTCAGGGTCATCCACGAAATTCGGCTCGGCGTCGAATTCCTCGGTGACATCTTCGGTCTGGATGTCTATCCGCTCTACCTTGATAGACATGCCCTCGGTGACCTTTTCTTCCTTGGCCGGGAAGACGCGGTCATCCTCACCGAGCTTGATACCGCGCTCCTTGAGCACATCGCCCACGGTCTTGGCGGCAATCTTGGTGTAGGTATTCTTGCCGCCATCGTTGATCTTGATGATCTTCGGGGAGACGACTTCTAGATCCATGCCGTCTTTTAGCTGGGCATCCTTATCCACGTCATCCTCGCCAGACTTCACGGCAGCTCCTGGGTTTACACCCTGCAGGTTATTGAGCAGATCAGAAACGGTGAGATCGGTGGTAGAAAGCTGCTGCTGTTCACCATCGATGGACACGGCAACCGGCTTGGCGGTGCGCACGGAAATCTCATCACCATCGGCCACGGACTCAGACGGTGCGGGCGAGACGATATCCTCTTCTCCCACCTGGACGCCGGCGGCCTGCAGTACACCGTCTACGTCCTTGGCAAAGGTAGCCAGCTCAACCTTGTCGCCGTTGACGTCTACGACCAGGTCCTTCTGCGCGGCAACCGCCACGACACCGCCGACGGCGAGGGTGCTCAAGACGCCACCCGTTGCCAGGCGCAGCGGCAGGGAACGTGAATTATTGATGCGCTTAATGTGGTGAGGTGCCATGTGTAGTTAATCTCCGGTGGTGCTGTCTATCCAGTATCACAATTGTTGCCGCTGGCCTAGGGGAAACCAGCGGCGGTACCGCGACTGCCCCACTGTGGAGCAACGCTGCGGGAAGGTAGAGGCATAAAGCCTCAACGAACAATCAATAACAATACGATAACGGGTGGGGAAAGTCGAGAAGCGCTGCGCCACAGCTATAACGGGCGAAAACAGTTGTCACATCCAGCACCCATGCCACCAGCGACCAGCGGATTTAATTTTGTGACGATCCTCACTACTGCTCTGTATTGAGCCCATATACGCGGTCAAAAGTCTCATTGACCTCCGCCGCCAAGGCCTGCGTGGTCTGGTGGCGCGCCCGGGCGATGCAGTCATAGGTGTGCCCGATGAGGGATGGCTCGTTGCGCTGCCCGCGGAAGGGCTCCGGGGTCATAAATGGCGCATCGGTTTCCACGAGCAATTGCCCCGCCGGGGCCAGCGCCGCCGCCTGACGCAGCTCCGCATTGCGCTTGAAGGTGACATTGCCAGCAAAGGACAAGACGTAGCCGCGCTCGAGCGCCTCTTCTGCCACGCGCAGCGGCGAGGAGAAGCAGTGGAGCATGACGGTGGTGGGCGTGGGGGCATCGGCAAGAATGCGCAGCAGGTCTTGGTCCGCCTCGCGGTTGTGGATCATAAGCGTCTTGCCGGTGCGCACCGCCAGATCGATATGCCAGCGCAGGGATTCCTCCTGCTGGACCAAGCTCGCGGTCGTCTCCGGTTCGTGGTGGACCCAATAGGCATCCATGCCGGTCTCCCCCACCGCCACGCACCGCGGATCCGCCACCATCTCCTCCAACGCGGCTTTGGTGGGCGCGTCTAGTTCATTCGCCCGCACCGGGTGGATGGCGCAGGCGGCATACACATTGGGAAAAGCGCGCGCGGTCGCAAGGGCCGCCTCGGACTCGCGGCGGTCATCGCCAACCGTAACCAGGCGGGATACCCCTGCGGCGCGGGCGCGGTTGACCAGCACCTCATCGGTGTCTTTATGCGAGAAAAGGTGGGTATGCGCATCGCTGAGGCCGCTGAGCCCTGGGGCCGGAATGGGAGTAGGACGTGGCTTCTTTTTAGACATACCCGCAATTGTAATATTGGCAGCTATGTTGATCAGACCAGCGGACCTGAGCGATGTCCCCGCCATGACCGATACCCTCAACTGGGCCATCGAGCATACCGACGTCATCTTTGACTCCACCCCAGTTACCGTGGCAGAGCGCGAAGAACACCTGCGTCATATTCAGGAATTGGGATGTCCCTTCCTCGTTGCCGAAACCAATGCTGGCGAATACCTAGGCTGGGCGCTCTATCACCCCTACCGCGATGCCCGCATCTGGCAGGGCTGCTATGAAACCACGATTTATCTTTCCCCCAATGCCCAAGGCCAAGGCGTAGGCACCGCGCTTATGAGTGAGCTAGTAGACCGCGCCCGGGCAGATGACAAGGTGCATGCGCTGCTCGCCTTAATCGTGTCTACTAATACAGCATCATTAAAGTTGCACGAAAAGTTCGGGTTTGAAAACGTGGGAACTCTCAAAGAGGTAACCTACAAATTCGATCACTGGCTTAGCCTCACCCACTTAGAACTTCTGGTGTAAAGGACTTTTTGATGCATATTCGCCCCGCCGAGCTTGCCGATGCCCCCTCCATTTCCGCCATCTACAACGCCGCCTCCGCGGCTAAACCGGCCAATAACCTCATTACCTGGCAAGAAGAGGTTTCTGAGCGCGAGGATTGGCTAAAAGAATTGTCCAAGGCCGGCTCGCCCGTGCTCGTTGCCGTGGACGATGATGAAATCATCGGCTGGGCCGCCTACTTTCAATTCGTCACGCCCGCCATCTATTACGGCACCGTCGAAGATTCCGTGTATATCTCCCCCGCAGCCCAGGGCAAGGGCGTGGGCTCTGAGCTTCTCGATGCCCTCATGGACATCGCCGCCGATGATCCCTATATCGAGACCATGATTACCTATATCGTGGATACCAATGCCGGTTCCATTGCGCTGCACAAGAAGTTTGGGTTTAAAGAAACCGGCCGCATGCCCAATATCCACACCAAGGACGGCGTGCGCCTGGGCTTAGTTCACCTGCAGCGCGATTTCCAGCACTAGGCAGAGCCTTTAAGGCATAGCAAAAGCGCGGTGGCCTCCCCCTCTCATTGGGATTGGCCACCGCGCTTGTGTATCTACGCGGGGTTATCCGTATTAGTTCATCACTGGTGCCCACTCCGGGCCGGTTTCACCAAGCTCTGGATCCAGCTTGGAAATCAGCGGCTTCGGCTTTGCCAAGGTCGTACCCGGTGCCACCTGGATGCGCTCCCACTTGGCCTGCTGCTGGGTGTAGTCACCCATAATCACCGGATATTCGTGGTTTTCTGGGGGAAGCCCCGCACCCACGAGCTCAACCGGGATATCGTCCTTGACCTCGCGCACCTCAGGCTGCGCGGCCCATTCGCCGGTGCGGCCCAGGGTCTCGTGCACCTTTTGTGCGGTAAACGGTAGGAACGGGGTGAGCATGACGTTGCAGTCAGACACGACCTGCAGGGCGGTCCACAACACGGTAGCCAGGCGCTCGCGCTGGGTTTCATCCTTGGCCAGCTTCCACGGCTCCTGGGAGGCGATATAGGCATTCGCCTCGCCCACCACGTGCATGATGGAGACAATGGCCTGCTTGAACTTGGATTGCTCCAGCAGGTTACCGGCGGTGGTAAAGGTCTCCTCCGCCAGCTGCAAAATGGCCTCGTCGCGCTCCTCCAGGGCCGCTGGAACCGGAACCTCGCCAAAGTTCTTGTGCGCCATGGATACGGTGCGGTTGACCAGGTTGCCCCAGCCATTGGCCAGCTCATTATTGATGCGACGCACGAATTCATCCCACGTAAAGTCTGCGTCGTTGTTTTCCGGACCGGCTACGGCAATGAAGTAGCGCAGCGGATCCGGGCCGAACTCAGCCAGGAAGTCCTTAACGTAGATCACCACTCCCTTGGAGGAGGAGAACTTTGAGCCGGACATAGTCAGGTATTCCGAGGACACGATCTCCGTTGGCAGGTCCAGCTCACCGTACTGGTGCAGCTCGCCGCCCTTCGAGCCCTTGCCGGCATAGCCCAGCAGTTCCGCCGGCCAGATCTGCGAGTGGAAGGTGATATTGTCCTTGCCCTGGAAGTAATAGTGGCGGGTTTCTGGGTCCTGCCAAAATTCCTTCCACGCCTCCGGCTGGCCGGTGCGGTGCGCCCACTCGATGGAGGCAGACAGGTAGCCCACGACGGCATCGAACCACACGTACAGCTTCTTCGCGTTATTGTCCTGCCAGCCGTCCACCGGAATGGGAATGCCCCAGTCGATATCGCGGGTCATGGTGCGCGGGCGCATATCCTCCAGCAGGTTCAAGGAGAACTTCAGCACGTTCGGGCGCCAATCCTCGCGGGTGGAAAGCCACTTTTGCAGCTCGTCCTTAAGGGAGGGCAGATCCAACAGGAAGTGCTCGGTCTCCACGAACTGCGGGGTTTCGCCGTTGATCTTGGATACCGGGTCAATGAGGTCTACCGGGTCCAGCTGGTTGCCGCAGTTATCGCACTGATCACCGCGGGCGCCATCCGCGCCGCAGATGGGGCACGTGCCCTCGATATAGCGGTCTGGCAGCGTGCGGCCGGTGGACGGCGAGATTGCCCCCTTGGTGGTCTCCTTCAGCATGTAGCCGTTCTCATTGAGGCCCTTGAAAAGTTCCTGCACCACCGAGTAGTGGTTACGGGTGGTGGTGCGGGTAAATAGGTCATAGGACAAGCCGAGGTTAGCCAGATCGTTGACAATCTGGCGGTTGTAGCGGTCTGCGAGCTCGCGGACGGATACGCCTTCCTTATCGGCCTGGACCAGCAACGGGGTGCCGTGCTCATCCGTGCCGGAGACCATGAGTACGTTGCGGCCGCGCATTCGCTGGAAGCGGGCGAATACGTCAGAGGGAACGCCAAAGCCAGCCACGTGACCGATGTGGCGCGGGCCATTGGCATATGGCCAGGCAACATTTACTACTAAAGACTCAGTCATGGAGTCCAGTTTATCGAAGCACCTGCACGAACACACGTTGAGGGCACATAACCTCTACAGCTGAAAAGCGCCCGCCTCCTTCCCTCGTGCGGGAAAGCGGCGGGCGCTGCTACCAAAGGCGGTAGATGCTTTATCTACTTGCGCTTCATCGGGTTCTTCAAACGCTCGTTGCGACGCTTCTTGAGTTCCTGCGTGCGCTGGTAGTCGCGGTGCAAGCGGCGCTCGCGGGCCATCTTGCGCTGGAACTGCTGCGCCTCGCGGTACTCGAGGTAAATAATGTCATTGCTCAAGTCCTTGTAGATGGCGAACATCAAGCCAATGACGATGAACAAGAACGGCAGCGCCGCCACGATGGTGACGTTCTGCAGGTTGGACAGCGCGTCCTCATTAACCAAGAGCAAGGTCAGGCCAACGGCTGCGGTCAGAGCACCCCACATGGCGGATAGCCACGGCTTCGCGGTTGCGGCACCATTCTGGGTCATCGATCCCATCACGGTGGAGGCGGAGTCCGCAGACGTAATGAAGAAGGTGGACAGCAAGATGACGGCGACGACGCCGGCAATGAAGCCACCAGGCAGGTTGTGTAGGAGGTTAAACAGCTCTACCTCGGCGGATTCGCCGGTGATGGATTCGCCGTTTTGCTCCATGTGGATTGCGGTGCCACCGAAGATGGCGAACCACAGGGTGGAAACGCCGGCTGGGATAAGCAAGACGCCTAGGCAGAACTCGCGGACGGAACGGCCGCGGGAAATGCGTGCCAAGAACATGCCCACGAATGGGGACCAGGAGACCCACCATGCCCAGTAGAAGATGGTGTAGCTAGACAGCCACTCGCCGGCGGTGCCGTTTTCGGATTCTGCGGTACGGCCGATCATCTCGGTGAAGTAGTTGAAGTAGTTACCGATGGAACCCGGAACTTGGTTCAGGATGGTCACGGTTGGACCCAAGATGAAGACGAAGATGGCCAGCACCGCAGCCAAGACCATGTTGGCATTGGACACGTACTGAATGCCCTTGCCCACACCGGAGAGTGCGGAGAGCAAGAAGGCCAGGGTCAGGACCAAAACAATGCCGATAACCACGGACTGGGTTGGGTTATCGATGATGCCGGAGGCTTCCAGGCCGGCCTGGATCTGCAGCGCACCAAGACCCAGGGAGCAGGCGGTGCCGAAGACGGTGGCGAAGATGGACAGGATGTCAATGAACTTGCCCAATCCACCATTGGCCCGGCGCTCGCCGATGAGCGGCACGAAGGCCTGGCTCAACAGCTGCTTGCGGCCGATACGGTAGGTCGAGTACGCGATGGCCAAACCAACAATGGCGTAAACAGCCCAGGGGTGCAGCGTCCAGTGGAACATGGCATAGGCCATGGACGAGCCCACGTTTTCCGTTCCCCGGCCAGGCGTACCGTCGCGGTAGTTCGCCAGCGGCTCGGAAGCGCCATAGAACATCAGGCCGATGCCCATACCGGCAGCGAACATCATGGCAATCCACGAAGGCGTGGAAAACTCCGGTTCCTCATTAATGTGGCCCAACTTGATGGTGCCAAATTTAGAGGAAGCGATGAAGATAACGAAGGCCACGAAGACGGTGCCAAAAAGCACGTAAGCCCAACCGAACTTATCGACGACCCACGTCAGGGCCGCGGAAGAAAAGTCCGCGAAGTTATCCGGCGCGGCAAGGCCCCAAATAACGATGGCGGCAACAAGCACACCGGCGATACCCATGATGGTCCAGTCAATCGGGATATTATCGCGGTCTGCGGCGATTTCGATTTCCGGATCGTCATACTCTTCGGGGTGGAACCCCTCAGAGTTGATCATGTCCTGGATTTGGCTCGTCGCCGTCTGCTCATCCAGCGTCTCTTCTACCGTTTGATAATCCTCAATCGGCTGATCGCTCGAAGCAGTAGAAGTGGCCCCAGCAGGAGATTCGCCGGGCCCCTTCCCTTCTTCGGGCACACCAGCGCCGTTATTTTCAGTATTAGTCATGCTTTCTACATTGGTGGCGTGACCCCAATTTTTCAAACCACTTTTCTATCAAAACCCCAGCTTACGCACATTTTTGAGCGTTTCCTTAAGGTTTCCTGCATGACTATAGGTGGCATATCCCCACGTAGACGGCTTTTAGGCGCCACACGCCCGGAAAGTATAACGATTCGATAACTTATACAGAAGCGTGAAACTACCTGCTAGCACGGTTAATTGTGACCTTTTATACACTGCATAGAAATAAGCTGCTGTCACCTCAACAAGTGCTCAGCTAACGGGCACTCAGCGGGCCTCTAGTGCGGCATCATAAAGCTCCCGATTGGATACCCCACTCCCCTTGGCGGCCTGCTTGCACGCGTCCTTCAAGCGCATGCCAGCCTCGGCCAACTCCAAGGCCTGTGGGACGAGATCCGCGGCGGTCACGGCAGCGCCGGTTCCGCCTTCAATGACCACGGTAATCTCGCCCTTGACTCCCTCGCTCGCCCATTCGGCCAGCTCAGCTAGCGAGCCGCGGCGCACTTCCTCGTATGTCTTGGTCAGCTCGCGGCACACCGCGGCGGGGCGATCGCCGCCGAGGACCTGGGCGGCATCGGCAAGCGTATCGACGATGCGGTGGGGCGATTCAAAAAATACGATGGCACGCTTTTCATTGCGCAGCGATTCCAGCCACGCCTTTCGCGGACCGGGCTTGCGCGGAGGGAATGCATCGAAGAGGAAGTGGCCCACGCCCAGACCAGAGAGGGCGAGCGCCGTGGGCACCGCCGAGGGGCCTGGAAAACACGTCACGGGAATATCTCTTTCGGCGGCCGCGGCCACCAGTGACAGGCCGGGATCGGAGATGATCGGCATGCCGGCATCGGTGACCACGAGGACGGTGCCGTGCTGGGCGGCATCGATAAGCTGCTGCGCACGCGCCTGCTCATTGTGGTCAAAGTTGGATACCACGGACCCGGAAATTTCGATGCCCAGGGCCTGCGCCAGGTTGCGCACGCGGCGGGTATCTTCGGCGGCGATGACATCAGCATGCGCCAATGCCTGCATCAGGCGCGCCGAGGCATCACCGACATTTCCCAAGGGCGTGGCGGCAAGGATAACGCCGCGCGGAAGTGGGTCCAGACCTAAAGCTGACATGCCTCTAGCATTCCACATTCTCCTATGCGCCCGCGCGCAGGCTCGTGGCCTAAACTCTTCTTCGTGACTATTGCTACCGCTGCCCCCGCTAGCTCACCGCGCACCCCGCATAACCGTGTGATGCCGCCGGCACCGCGTGCCTATACGTGGGGCAAGGCCGATTGGATTAGCACCGGCATCATCGCGGTTCTCGCGCTCATTACCCGGTTCGTGGGCCTTACCGCGCCGGTGTCCCAGGGCACGCCCGTCTTCGATGAAAAGCACTATGTGCCGCAGGCCTGGGACATGGTCAAAAGCTGGGATAACTTATTCATCGGCGGCATTGAGACCAACCCGGGCTTTGGACTCGTCGTTCACCCGCCGCTGGGCAAGCAGATCATTGCCCTTTCAGAATGGGTCTTTGGTTATACCCCGCTGGGCTGGCGCTTGATGACGGCCCTCTTCGGCGTCGCCACCGTGCTGATGACCATGGCGCTGGCCCGCCGGCTGTCCTTTTCCTGGCAGGTGGCCACCTTTGCCGGCATTTTGGCCGTCTGCGATGGCGTACTCTTGGTCTCCGCGAAGTTTGGCATGCTGGATATCTTCCAGGTCTTTTTCATCGTCGCCGCCGCGTGGGCGCTAGCCCGCGATCATCAACAAATGCGCGAGCGCCTGCACGACGCCCTGCTGAGCGGCGGAATAGGCACCTCCCCCTTCGGCCCGCGTTTTGGCTTCCGGTGGTGGCGCTTTACCGCTGGAGTCTTCCTAGGACTATCGCTCGCCGTGAAGTGGTCCGGGCTGTACTACATCATGTTCTTCGGCCTGCTCTGCGTCTTTAGCGACCTCGCATTGCGCCGCAAGTACGGCATTCGCCGCTACATCGTGGGTACGCTCATTCGCGATACTCCCGCGGCACTTGCCTCCCTAGTAGCCGTGCCAATAATGATTTATGTGTGGAGCTGGCGCGCGTGGTTCGCCTCAGAAACCGCGGTCTACCGGCACGCCAAAGTGGATGGGACCATCGGGGAAGACTCCTGGCTCATGCACTTACCGGAACCTGTGGCCGGCTGGTTTTATTACCACTTATCCGTATTGGATTTTCACGCCAGCTTGACCTCTTCTGGTGGCCACCACCACCCGTGGGATTCCAAGCCGTGGGCATGGCTGGCCGGGGCCCGGCCCATTTTGTACTACTCCAGCACGGATCTGGAATGCAGCGGCGGTGGCGAATGCCGCAAGATGCTCTACCTCTTTGGCACCCCGGCGATCTGGTGGCTGGTGGTCCCCGCGGTGCTATGGGGGCTGTGGTCCCTTATCATCCGCCGCAACCGCGCCTTCCTCATCCCCCTCGTGGGCTTCGCGGCCGGATTCCTCCCGTGGCTCGCAGCCTTTGACCGGCAGATGTACTTCTTTTATGCCACCGCGTTTATCCCCTTTGTCATCGTGCTTCTTGCCCTCGCGCTGGGCCAAATGGTCGGGCACGGTAAGCCCATCAGGTGGCGGTGGATTACACGCATCGCTGGTGGAACGATGCGGCGGGGAACGTTTGCCGCCGCCTGCTACCTTGCCTTGGTGGTCGCGATGTTCTTCTACTTCGCGCCCATCTTATACGGCTTCATCATCCCGGAATCTTGGTACCAGTCCATGATGTGGCTGCCCAGCTGGAAATAGGTGGCAGAGGCCCGTTCGCCTTAGTGTGGCTGCGCGTTCAGGGATTTCCACCACGCGCGCACCAGGTAGCCCTTCTCGGCCGCCCATGCCCAGGCCAGGCTGATGGTCGATAGCGCGGTGGCAATAAGCAAATAGACCTGCTCCATGGTGACGGTCCCCAGCGCAATATCGCGCACGCCAAAACCAAAAAGAAACGCAAACATCGTGGCTGATACCGGGAACAACCCGGTCACAGAGGCTGGGCGCCACGCGCTCCACAGCAGTCCGCACGCCATGCCAAAGCGCACGGCCGCGCCCTCCATCAGGAGGTTGGCGCGCTCCGGATCGGCTGCCGGATCCAGCACCGCCCCCTCTGCGCCCATCGGTACCAGGCCGGAGGCGCGTACCACCTGCACGATGGCCCACACTGCAAAGACAAGTCCCATGACCACCAAGGCGATGCGCGCCACCGTGAGGTTGGCCTGCCTAGCGCTCGATGCCCGCTTCCACTCCGGTTCCACCCCGGCGAGGATCACCTCTGAGAGGTCCGTCGGCGGTGCCATGCCGGAATCCGCCGGTTCCACGAAGCTTAAGGAGCGCGATAGCGCCGCTGCCTTATCGCGAAAGGCCCGGCACTCCGCGCAGTGTTCTAGGTGGGCGTCGATGACGTCAGCGGAAAGCTCCGCTTCTTCCCCATCCAGCTGGGCAGAAATCGCCGCTTGCACTTGGCTATGCGTCAACATTGCTTAACGCCCTATCCAAGCTCGCCCGGCCAGAACCAAAAATAACGATCATTATGAGCGACATGCACAGCACCAGCGGGTACTCGATGCCGCCGTCGCCAGCAAAAAGGCCGTTGCCCCAGTGCACGAAGTACAGCGCGCCCACCATATCCACGGCCAGCGCCGCCGCGGCAAAGGTGGTTAATAAACCAATGACGAGGAAGGCGCCGCCTACCATCTCCCCGATTGCGGCGGCATAACCGGCAATCTGTGGCTGCGGGATGCCCAGGGCAGAAAACTGCCCTACCGTCTCATCCATTCCATCCATGAACATCTTGTCCACGCCGTGCGCGATAAAAATGAGTCCGAGGACCAACCGAAAAAGCAGCAATGCGGCATCGCGAACGGCAGGTCTATTCATGGTCAATAGACTACATCGAATGCCCACCCCAACGCGAAGACGCCACCGCCCCACCCGCCTAGCTTGCAATTTCACCATCTAGCAAGACTCACGCTGCGCCTCACCCGCCATCGCTGCTTCAATGGGAAAGACAAGGACAATAGGCACGACATACCAACAGGAGAACCTCCCATGGACACTGAAACCACCACCGAAGAACGCACCCCGCTGGCCTACGATGAGCACGGGGTAGCCCGCACGCCGTGGGCCGTGACATCGTCGCTGTTGACGAATTATTACGATACCGAATGGGGCCTTCCCATTAGGGACGAGGCCGGTCTTTTTGAGCGCCTGAGCTTGGAGTCCTTCCAGTCTGGGCTGTCTTGGGCCGTGGTATTAAAAAAGCGCCCGGCCTTCCGCGAGGCCTTTTGCCATTTTGATCCAGAAAAGGTCGCGGAATTCGGCGAGGCCGAGGTGGAGCACTTGCTTGCCGATGCCACCATTATCCGCAACGAGCCCAAGATCCGCGCCACCATCAATAATGCGAAGGCCACCATTAAACTGCGCGAAGACGGTGGACTAGCGGATTTCATTTGGAGCTTTCAGCCCGCAGAAAATATCTATCCCGAGGTCATGGAGGATATTCCGAAGAAGAGCCCCGAGTCGCAGGCAATGTCGCGGGAATTGAAGAAGGCCGGATTTAAGTTTGTGGGGCCGGTGACCTGCTTTGCGCTCATGGAAGCCATCGGTATGGTCGATACCCATCTCTTAGGCTCCCACCGCCGGGCTTCCTCCGGCGTATGGCCGGAGGAAACCGAAAAACTGCACGGAAGCCAGGCGCAGCGGGCTAATTAACCCGCGCGGCGAGCGGCCAGGTCATCGCGGCGCCCTACCCCATCGGGCCCGGCGTGTGGGCCATCAAAGTCACCGTCTTCATCGTCGCTGTAGCTTAAGGGAAGGTGCTCAAAGTCGGGGCTTTCATCGTCGATTTCGACGACGACCGCACCCGGACGGCGCAGGTTGCGGGGGATCTTCAATGCCTCATCATCAGTATTGTGAACGCCCAACCGCGCCCGGCGCAGGTGCTTTACGCGACGGCGCAATAGCGCCTGCTCTTGGCGGACTTGCGCGCGCAGCGCCACAAGATAGGTACCGGTCAGAACGCCGACGATTCCTGCCAGCCACCAGGTCCATCCGCCGGCCACAATGCCCAAGGCCACGGTGAGGACCACGGCGATGGCTAGGCCAATGAGCGTGCGCTGTCGGCGTTGATAGCGAGTGGCGGACTTCTCTTTATCCGCCACTGGGTCCCAGCCGCCGCGGCCAAGGCGGCGCTGGGCAAATGCGACCTCGTCCTCAGAAAGGTCGGTATTTAACGCCGCGTCCCCGGCACCATAGGCACCGTGCGCATCCGCTTCCGCGGATTCCTCGAGTGCACCGTCGTTCTCCGGCTCTTCCGAGTCGGTCTCTGCGGTGTCTGCCTCTTCGGCATCGATAACAGGAGCAGGATCGACCGCACCTGGGTACATCAGATCTACCGGGGAGGTATAGGTCTCGTCATAGTCGTACGCATCCTCGGCAATGTCTGCTGCCACCGGCGCGGTGAAAGACTCGGTGGAATTGGCAACCACATCGCCGCGGCGGCGCTTGCGCTTTGCATCGCCTTCTTCCCCGGCGGCGCGCTCGTCATCATCAAGCAAGACATCATCGGCATCGTCAACGTCCGCATCTGCATCGTCGGAATCATTGGACGTGCGTGCGCTATCGGCTGCTTCTGTGGAATCGGTCGCGTCGGGTGAGTCAGCAGCTGCTGGAACCGCGGATTCCTCAATGACTTCACCCTCGATGGTCTCTGCCGGCCCATCAGCCTGGGTGGCCTGCTCGTCGCGCGCGTCAGCCTCATCCTCGTCTGCGGCGGAGCGGTATGCGCGGCCACCTACGCCAAAGGGTTGCGCCCGAGCGCGGCGGGCAGCGCCAGCAATGGTCCGCGACTGCGCGTGGGAAGAACGGTCTTCTGCGCCCTCATCGATCAGCACGTCATCGACGTCTGCCTCGCTGTCCGGGTCCTCAGCGGCAGCGGATACGACCTCGTAGTCGTAATCCTCATCCGAGCCGCTGCGGTGGACATCATCGGCCCGCAAGCGCGGGCGGCGGCGGCCGGCGACGTTTCCGGAATCTCCGGAAAAGAGCACGCGGGTATCCTCAAATGCCTCGCCGGTATGGCTCATCGGGCGGTTGCTCCTACCCAGTAGCCACGGCGCGAGCACGAAGAGCCACACCACGATGATTGCGATAACTGGCACAGCTGTGGACACGACTTAAGGACCTTCCCTTGGGATACAGATGATTACTCCACTGTAATCGCTAAAACCGCACTTTAGGGCCCACATAAGCTGTAAATTACAATGTTGTTACTTATGTGAAAATTGTGAAAGCATTACCCAGATTTAAGGAAGGTTTTCACACCAAACGCCCAGCTTGGCGCAGCCGCTCCACCGCCGTGGATGAGAAGTCTTCCTTGACTAGGGCCACGAAATGGTGATCCCGCCAAGCGCCATCGATATGCAGGTTGCGGCGCAAATACCCCTCGGACCGAAAACCATTGGCCCCCAGCACGCGCCCGGAGGCGGGGTTTTGCTCCAAGTAGGTGGCGGTCACCCGGTGCAGGCCCACCCGCCCAAAGGCATGATCCACGCCCAGGGCTGTCGCCGCGGTGGCAACGCCTGCGCCCTGCACGGCGGAATAAACCCAATACCCGATCCAGCAGTCCCGGATGCTGCCGTGCTGGATATTGCCGAGCGTTACCTGGCCGACGAACTTTCCCTCGAGCTCAATGGCCAAAGGGATTACCTGGGCATCGCGCGCGGAATTGCGCAGAAAAATGAGGTAATTCCACCAGGCCTGCGAGCTGTGGGCCTCTGTCCAAGTGGTCGCTTGGGTCGGCTCCACCGGCCGGAGCAATGGTTCATCCTCAATGCGCTGGCGCCGCCACTCGGGACCATCCGAGCGCAGCAAGGGTCTCAGCCGCATTCGCCCGCCAGACGGCAGTGTCCCCGAGGAAGGAAGCTGCACCGTCGGCGTCGCTTCCGGCCAACCGGGATGCAGATCATCAGTGGGCCCGGTAACTGGATGACGCAGCTTGGCTGAGGCGGTACCGAAAGGGTCAAGCATTAGCTGCGCTGGGTCAGAAATAAGACGTCAACAACATCGCCCGGGCGGATCTCGGTGACTTCCTCTGGCACGCGGATCATGGCGTTGGCCTCGGAAAGTCCGGCCAGTAGGTGCGCCGGCGCGCCGGTCGCACCGCCAAGGCCCTCAACCAGGTAATCGGCGGTCTCGGCATCGCGCATCAAGCGGGCGCGGATGAAACCACGGCGCCCGGGGCGGGAATCAATGTGGTTGAGCGCGCGGGCACGCACCACCCGGCGGTGGGCGTTGCGCTTGCCCAAGGCCAGGCGAATCAAGGGTCGAATATAGATTTCGAAAATAACCAGCGACGATACTGGGTTCGAGGGAAGGAGGAAGGTGGGGATGCGTTCATCTCCTACCAGCCCAAAACCTTGCACGGATCCTGGGTGCATAGCCACGCGGGAGGTATCGATATCGCCGATTTCCGCCAAAATCTCGCGGATTTGCTCGGCACCGGCGCCACCAACGGCACCGGTAATAACGAGGGCCTCGCTGCGCGTGATATGGGTTTCTAGCACTTCCCGGATGCGACGGGGCTCGCCTTCGGCAATGCCCACGCGGACCACGTCCGCCCCCGCTTCTTTTGCAGCGGCAGCCAAGGAGTAAGAGTTCACATCAAAGACTTGGCCTAGGCCCGGTTCCTTGTCCACATCAACGAGCTCGCGGCCAAAGGACACGATGGTCACACGGGGTCGAGGATAAACCAGCACCTTGGAGCGCCCCACGGCGGCCAGCAGGCCAATCTGCGCCGGGCCAAGGACGGTGCCGGAGGACACAGCGACATCGCCGGGCTGAATATCATCGCCCACGCGGCGGACGAAGTCGCCCGAGCGCACCGTCCGGTGCGCCGTGATGCGCTTGCGGCCGCGATCGGTCCACTCGAGGGGCAGGACGGCATCGGCAAGCGTGGGCAAGGGCGCGCCCGTATAGACGCGTACGGCCTGCTTGGGCTGCAGGCGCAACGGCTGCTTCGAACCGGCCGGAACCTCGCCCACGACGGGCAAGGAGCGCTCGACCTCGGGTGGGGCGGGCTGCGCGGCGGCGTCCTCGGCCTGCTCGGCAGATCCCTCCCCTTCGCTGCTTTCCTGGTCCTGATTCTTCGGGCGCCGGACCTTCAGCCCGCGCTCGCCGCCGATATCAACGGCGCGAACCGCATAACCATCGATGGCCGCCTGGGGAAAGCCCGGTAAGGGCTGATTGGCCTGCACCTGCTCGGCGCACATTAACCCCAGCGCATTAGAAATGCTCATCCGCACCGGCTCCGGGGTCGTCGCCGCATCAGTAACCAGAGCCAACTGGTCATCAACTGAACGCATACGGTCTCTGCCCGCCCTTTCTTATTGGCCTTTACCTTGCTGCCCTCAACACACGTGCGCGCGGCAAGATAATTAGTTAAGGCCTTGCTCCGCCTCGAAATCGGACATGATTTGTTTAATAGCTTTATACAGCGCTGGGCCGTATTTTTCATCGCGCAGGCCAAAGTCCACGTTGGCCGGGATATAGCCGCCGGGGTTGCCCAAATCGTGGCGCTTGCCCTCGTGGACCACCACGTGGACGGGCTCGCCTTCCTCAATGAGCAGCTCGATGGCATCGGTCAGCTGCAATTCCCCGCCCTTGCCCGGTTCGATCCGGCGCAGCGCATCAAAGATCTTGCGGTCCAAAAGGTAGCGCCCCGTAGCAACCAGGTTGGACGGTGCGTCCTCCGGGTCCGGTTTTTCTACCATGCCGATAACCTTTTTCACGCCCGGCGCGTCAGTATCTTCTACGTCGAATACGCCGTAGTTAAACGTCTGCTCCTGCGGCACCGCAAAGGCACACAGCACGCTGCCGCCAAGCTCAGCGCGAACGCGCGCCATATCCGCCATAACGGTGGCCGGCAGCACGATGTCATCCGGCAGCATGACGGCAAAGGAGTCTTCGTCCTCTGCCAGGACTTCTTCCGCCAACCCCACGGCATGGCCCAAGCCCAAGGGCTTTTCTTGCTCTACCGCGATGGGCTCAATGAGCTGGTGGGCGCGGTTGACCTTGGCTACCTGCTCATCCTTGCCGCGGGAATCTAGGGTTTCTACCAGATCCGGAAATTCCGCAAAATGGCGCATTACTTCTTGCTTTTCGGGTGCGGTAATAACCGCAAGCCGGCGCGCGCCCACAGAGGCTGCCTCCTCAGCAATCAATTCAATGCCGGGAGTATCCACAACGGGCAGCAATTCTTTGGGGACGGTTTTCGTGGCGGGCAGAAAGCGGGTGCCCATGCCAGCCGCTGGAACTACAACCGTGGTGATTCCGGTGGCGGAATCTTCGCGTTCATTAGCCATGGATCTTAGGGTACAACGGCGCACTATTTTCCTGTGTAGCGCTACGCCACGGACGCTATTATTTATTTATGCCTTCTTCCAGCGATATCAAAGAGCAACTGCGCACCCGCCTGCTTCGCGCGCGCCGCGGCCTCACCGCCGATAAGCGCGCGGAATGGACCACTGCCTTGCGCGAGCAGTTAGAACCTGAGCTTGCCGGTGTATCGAGCGTCGCTGCCTATTGGCCGCTGGGCTCAGAGCCGGGCGGGGCGGATTTCATCCCGTGGCTTTCCCGCCGCGTCGACCGCGTATTATTGCCCATCACCTGCGGTAACGGCGTTTTAAACTGGGCAGAATACAAGGGCACGCACAGCATGCAGCCTGGCCAGCTGGGCATATCCGAACCCGCCGGCCCGCGTTTTGATAGCCGCGTGCTGTGCGGTTGCGATCTGATTTTGGCTCCCGCCATGGCCATCGATGCCGCCGGAAACCGCCTGGGCAAGGGCGGCGGGTACTACGACCGCGCACTTTCCCTGGTGCCGCGCAACCACCCCGCGGTACTCGCCATGGTCTATCCCACCGAGTTCCTTGACTCTATCCCGGCCACATCCCACGATCGCCGGGTCGAGGCCGTGGTTACCGCCGCAGGAATCCACCGCTTTTCTTCCTAGACGGGGAACCGCGCGGGCAGTAGCGCAGTCTAATTGTGCATGGCTCATTCCCCGTCCCCGCGAATCTCACAGTTCTTCCGCACCCTGCGCACCCCTGGCCACCGCCGCGGCGTGCTCGTGCGCCGCGCGATCGCGCTAGCCCTGCTCATCGCTGCGTTGGTCTCCGCGATTTCCAGGGCGAAGGAACTGCCGCAGGTGCTGGTCTTTAGCCACGATCTGCCCGCCGGTGCGGAGCTTTCCGCCTCCGATGTCTCCCTCGAGCCCCTGCCTTCTTCTTCCATTCCTAGCAGCGCGCTTGCCGATGCCCCCTCCGATCTCGCCGGCCGCATCATCACCGCCGCTGCGGGCAAGGGCGAGGTTGTCACCAGCCAGCGGCTCCTGGGCCAAGAGTTGGTCTCTAGCCTCGTCGCGAACTCGGGATCTGCCGATTCTAAGGGAGGCGGCTCCGGCCGCATGATCCCAGTCAAACTTGCCGATCCAGACATCATCCCCCACCTTCACCACGGCGATACCGTCGATATCGTCACGGCAAGCGATGCCACCGATTCCCAGCCCGCGACCGCACGCGTCATCGCCTCCGGCGCCCGGGTGGTCTCCACCACCACTGCGGAGGGTGAAGTTTCTTCTGCCACCGTCTTGCTCGCACTTCCCAATGAGCACGCCAACGATGTAGCCGCGGCCTCATTGAACCAACCGCTGACCGTGGTCATCGTGGGCGATCGCGCCCAGCCTCAAGCCGTTGATGACGCAGATACTGCTGCCTAAAGACCGCACGAAGGTTGACCATTGCCCCGATAATCTGGGCAAATTCTAGGAGAATGGAATCTCCATCTGATCGGTTGGAGCAGGTCAGTCACCACTGCACCAATCAAGTGAAGTGTGCCATTCATTTGTCTTCCAGGTTGTGATGACTTTTAGCTTGAACTAAACTCCCAGCGTGCTCATGGATCGCACCCACCCTTACCTATCCCCAGAAAGGTCCGTTTTCTCCCATGCTCAAGGGCTTTAAAGACTTCATTATGCGCGGCAACGTCGTCGAACTTGCCACCGCAGTCATCATCGGTTCCGCATTCACGGCCATCGTCACTTCCGTGACGGATTCCATCATTCAGCCGATCATTAACTCCTTCGGCTCCGCCGAGGTCGACGGTTTGGGCTTCCAAATCACCGATAATAAATCCACCCTCGTGGACTTTGGCGCCGTTATTACCGCCGCGATTAACTTCCTGATCATCGCCGCAGTGGTCTACTTCCTCATCGTGATGCCGCTCAACAAGCTCACTGAAGCATCCAAGCGCCGCCAGGGCGTGGACCCAGAGGCCCCGGCACCAACCTCGGAGGAACTGTTGGCTGAAATCCGCGATCTCTTGCAGGCCCAGAACGCGGGCGCTGTCACCGCCGCAGATAAGGCACTTGGGGAGGCCACTGCAACAGATGCGATCGAAAACTCCACCGCGTCTGAGGGCAAGCACAGCCGCCACGACGACTAGTTCTTACTAAGCGCAGTTAAGACTGCTTCAGAATTTCCGGGCTCGGGACAAGGATGTGCGGGCTACCCGCCGTGGTGCGGCGGCTGATTCTCCCGGTAAAACTCTTCGCCGCGCTCGGCGGCTTGGGCGCCGTCGCCTTCCACTGCAGCATCATCGAGGGTAACGATGCGCTGGGCATCGGTGCCTTCTCCGCTTGCTAAGTCCTGCCCTACTGGGCGATCCGCGCTGCGGTCATATTCCGGCGCATCTGACTGCCGGAATACGCGCCTGCGCTGGCGACGTGGTTGAGAGGTCATGGCAGTATCTCCACCCCTTTCCTTCGCGTTATTGCACGCTGGATTCTTGCAATTGATCCACAAGGTGGTGGACCAGCGGGGTCAACGTGGCCATGCCATCGCGCACGGCAGCGCGCGATGGTGCGAGGTTGACCACGACGGTGGAACCAGAAACGCCCGAAATGCCGCGGGATGCGCACGCATCGACCGCGCCGCACGCCTGACCGGAAGAGCGCAAGGCTTGGGCCACGCCTGGCACCATCTTGTCGATGACCCCAGCGGTAGCCTCTGGGGTCTTATCGCGCGGGCTCACTCCGGTGCCGCCGACGGTGAGAACGAGGTCTACACCGCCGACGACGCCAGTCTCAATGGCCTGCCGGATCTTGGATTTCTTCGAGCGCACGACCACCGAACCATCGATGCGGAAATTCGCCTCTGCCAAAAGTTCAGTAACCAATTTGGAGGTGCTATCTGAATTTTCGCCGGGGTGATCCGTGACTATCACGACGAGCGCGCGGCGCGGCGCCGCCACCCGGTCCTCTTTCTCGCTGGCCAAAAGGTAGGCATCATCCGGCTCCGCCACATCCCGCAAAGCGTCTGTGGAAGCCGAATCCTCCAACCTGGTGGAGTCGGTCAAGTCTTGCTGGGAGTCTGCCATTTTTCTCCTTCAAAGAAACGTCGGGGGCGCAATGCGGACACGGCGCGGGCTGCGTTTTAATCTACTCGCCTGTCAGGGTTACCTCTACCTGACGAGTGTCATCCGAATGTCCATCGGATACTTCCAAGGTGACGGTCGCACCGAAGTCCTGGGAACGCGCGGCAGCGATAAGCGCATCGGCGTTTTCAATCAGCCGGTCATTGACGCGGGTGACGATATCGCCCTGTTTCAAACCTGCTTGATCCGCTGGCCCCCCTGGCTCGACCTCTGCAATGCGCGCGCCATTTCCGTCATCGCGCGCCAGGACCTTAACCCCCAAGGTGGGGTGGGTTACGTGGCCTTTATTGATGAGCTCATCAGCCATGCGCTTGGCAAAGTTGGAAGGAATGGCAAACCCGAGGCCGATAGATCCGCCCTCACCCGAGGTCTTATCGGACAACGATGCAATCATCGAGTTCATACCAACGATATTGCCCTCCATATCCACCAAGGGACCACCGGAGTTGCCGGGGTTGACGGCGGCGTCGGTCTGGATGGCATCGATAAGCGAGGACTCGCCACCCTGCTGAGATGCGCGCACCGGGCGGTTCTTCGCGGATACGATGCCGGAGGTCACCGTGGCATTGAGGCCGAGCGGCGAGCCGACGGCGACTACCTCTTGGCCAACCGCAACCGCATCCGAGTCGCCGAATTGCAGGTGCGGCAAGTCGTGCACGTCCTTGATCTTGATGATGGCAACATCCGTATTGGCATCGGAAGCCACGAGATCGGCTTCGTGCTTGCTGCCATCGTTCAAGGTGACCTGCATGATGCCGCCTTGCTCTGCACCGGCGATGACGTGGTGGTTGGTCAAGACGTAACCATCAGGAGAAATGATGGAACCGGAACCTTCCGCAGCCGAGGTCCGAGTCGCAGTCTGAATGGATACCACGGCCGGCAAAACCTTAGCCGAAACCGCTTCCACCGAGCCCTCCTCCGGTTCCTTACCCATACTATTGGCGGCCGGTTTACTATTGAGCGCCTCATTGACCACGGACGTACCGCTACTGGACTGGTTCTTGCCCACGACCACACCGGTAATGGAACCTGCAGCGATTGCCGCTACCGCAGCAATTGCCGTCGCGGCACCCAGCCCGATCTTCCTTTTCTCCTTTGGCTGCGGCGGCAAAGGCGTTACCCCAGGCACGGGCGGCTGGCCAGGCTGGTTATTCGCAGGCCCCTGCTGGGAGTAATCGCCCTGCTGGGTAGCGAAGCTAGATGTTTCCTCCTGCCCGCGGGTAGCACCCGGCTGAGTGCCACCAAAAAGGCGATTGCTGGGCGGGGTGTGCTGCGCCTGCCACGGTGCCTCGCTCCCGTGCGCGGAGGCTTGTGCCTCCTGCTCGTTGATGCGCGGCTGGTTCCAGCCTTGGGAATAGGTTCCGTTGGAATACGCGGATCCAGAATCCTGTTGGCCGCCGCGCGGCTGGTTATATGGCGTCTGCCCGTTACTCGTGCCGTAGGGATCCTGCGGGACACCGTGCGACCCACCATTATTGCCGCGGTTGTCATCATTCCTCATGTTCATAGGAACACTATGCCTCGCTTCGCTTAGTCACAACTTAAACTATTCTGCCAACCTACTAGAAGTTCCTGTGAAGTTACTGTAGGCGATAAGCTGGTCAAACTCACCACATTTGACGCCCTCTTGACACTCGCACGCGACTGCACCATTACCCCTATTAAGCATCCTTCCACCCTGCGGCGCGCACCACTGTCAACAGAATCACCGGGGCATAAAATCGATCCACCATCAGGTTAGTGTACCTTTATATTTAACTTAGGGTTAGCTTAGTTTTAACTTTAAGTTAATTTCGTTGAATCTTTACGACCCAAGGAGTAGGCAGTGCTGACATGGCTCAAATCTCCCCGCCCACGCCCTCAATTACCTAAAGAGGACGTTGACAAGAAATTCCCCCGGCTTCGTTTCCAGGTCTTTATGGGAATCTTCCTGGGTTACGCGGGCTTTTACCTCATCCGCAATAACATCTCCACCATCGCGCCGCTGCTGCTGGAAGATAACGGGACCATCGACAAGCCTGCAATAGGCATCATTAGTAATGCCGTGCTGATTTCTTATGGCTTATCCAAATTCTTTTCCGCCATGCTCGCGGACCAATCCAATGCGCGTTACTTCCTGCCCATCGGGCTGAGCTTGTCCGCGCTGATGAACCTGATAGTCGGGTTCGTCCCGTGGGTCTCTGCATCCGTAGGCGTCTTTGCCACCGTCATGTTCCTCAATGGCTGGTTCCAAGGCATGGGACACCCGCCATGCGGCCGCGTCATCGTGCAGTGGTTCTCTACATCCGAGCGCGGTTGGAAGGGCTCGCTGTGGAATACCTCGCACAATGTGGGTGCAGGCGTATTACCGCTGCTGGTAGGCGTCGGCTTGGCGATGACCGGCAATCAATGGCAGGTAGCCTTTTGGCTCCCCGCCGTCGCGGCGCTGATCATCGCGGCCTTAGCTTTCTTGCTCATCCGCGATAACCCGCCTTCAGAAGGACTGCCGACGGTCGATGAATGGCGCAATGATCCCGCCAAGGTTGCAGATATCCAGCGGCAAGAAGGCGATGGAATCTCCACCAAGGATCTCATTTTCAAATACGTCCTGCGTAACCGCATCATTGTCCTTCTGGCCATTGCCAACGTATTTGTCTATGCACTGCGCTACGGCGTGCTCAACTGGATTACGACGTACCTCGCCGAAGTCCACCACATGAACATCAATTCCGGTTTGGTCGCCTTCGGCGCCTTCGAGCTCGCAGGCCTGCTGGGCACCATTCTCTGCGGCTGGATGTCCGATAAGCTCTTCCACGGCAACCGCTCTAAGGTCATCTTGATCTTTATCTTGGCTACGGGCCTGTCCATCGCCGGCTACTGGCTGGCCCCCGTAGGCACCCCGTTCGCGATCATGGTTATCTTCATCGCGCTCATCGGTGCCTTCATCTACGGTCCGGTTGGCCTCATCGGTTTGCAGGCCCTCGACCTCTCCCCACGCAATGTGGCAAGTACCGCCTCCGGCTTTACAGGCCTTTTCGGTTACCTGCTTGGTGCCACGCTCGCCTCGACCGGCGTAGGCTACTTGGTCAAGTACGCCGGCTGGAATGTCACCTTCATGGTCTTCCTGCTCTTTACCATCCTCGTTCTGGCCATCTTCCTCTTTATTAATAAGGAAGAAGTGCGCCTCACCGAAGAACGCAAGGCCGCGCTTGAAGCATAAGCCTTCAACTTAGGAGCACGCACTATTACTGCGCACTCTCCTTACACCGCCTGTCACCCACCCGGGATGGCAGGCGCTCTTTATTGCCCATCACCGGTGCCTAAAAAGGGCCTAAAACATCACAACCCCTCGCAGTTGCCAATAAGCAACTGGGAGGGGTGAGACTGAAAGCAGGCTTAGAACTGCTCTACGTCAACCAGGCCGAGCTTAGCGGCCTTGACCAGGCGGCGCGGGATGCGCACGGTCTGACCATCGATGGTGACTTCCTGGAGAGCGACGTTGTCAGCCTTCCACTGGGAACGACGTGCGTGGGTGTTCGCACGGGACTTCTTAAACTTAGGAGTTGCCATTTTCTCTTCTTCTCCTTACGCGTTCTTCTTCTTGCGGCGAGCCATGGCACCGAAGCGCTGGTTGAAGCGCTCGACACGGCCAGCGGTATCCATAACGCGCTGTGCACCAGTCCAGAACGGGTGGGACTCAGCAGTAACGTCAACGACGATGAGCGGGTACTCGTTGCCGTCTTCCCACTCAACGGTGCGAGAAGAGGTAGCGGTGGACTTGGTCAAAAAGGAGTGACCGGTACCAGCATCACGGAAGACCACTGGGTGGTAATCCGGGTGGATGTCTTTCTTCATAGATATTCCCTCAGGGTTGGACTACGGGTCGGTTCCGCACACTGAATAATGACGGTACGGATCGTGCCCGAGTTGGGATGTACAGTTACAGCTCGCCCGGCGCCACTAAGCGCGCCGACCGATAACCTGAATTATCCTACATTCCACCGCCATATATACGAAATTGCTCACCTGCGGCAACCACAGTCGCCACAGGCGCACATATGCGCCCCATTCGTTATAGTAACCATTAAAACCTCCCCAATGCGTTAGGCAGTGCTGCTTGATCATCGACGCAAAGCCGACGGCTTAATGCGCGAGGCTATCGCGGCAGCGATTAGGTATATCGCGAGTAAGGCTGTAAGATTTGCTCTTGCTGTTGTCAAAATATACGTATTACGCCCCGTCTACTGGTTTTTGACGACGATGCCGCACCTGCTCACACCTCACTTTTTGAGCACTGCCACCCTCACACGGCAGTCGGCACGTAGTCGTTTATAGCCACGATGTGGGCGGCTAGGAGAAAGAAGACCCATGTCGGCTATTTGCCAGGTAACGGGCCGCAAGCCGGAATTCGGCAAGCAGGTCTCGCACTCGCACCGCCGCACTTCGCGCCGTTGGAACCCCAACGTGCAGCGTCGTCGCTACTACCTGCCCTCTGAGGGCCGTACCATTACTCTGAATGTTTCCACCAAGGGTATGAAGATCATTGACCGCGACGGCATCGAGTCCGTTGTTGCCAAGATCCGCGCACGTGGGGAGAAGATTTAAGTATGGCACGTAACGATATTCGCCCAATCATCAAGCTGAAGTCCACTGCGGGCACCGGTTACACCTACGTGACCCGTAAGAACAAGCGCAATAACCCGGATCGCATCACCCTGAAGAAGTTCGATCCGATCGCCCGCAAGCACGTCGAATTCCGCGAGGAGCGATAATTCATGGCTAAGAAGTCCAAGATCGCTAAGAACGAGCAGCGCAAGGAAATCGTCGCCCGCTACGCGGAGCGTCGCGCTGAGCTCAAGAAGATCATCAAGAACCCGAACACCCCGGATGAGGAGCGTTTGGAGGCTCAGTTCGAGCTGAACCGCCAGCCTCGTGACGCTTCCCCAGCCCGCGTTCGTAACCGCGACGCAGCCGATGGCCGCCCGCGCGGTTACCTCCGCAAGTTCGGCCTGTCCCGTGTCCGTATGCGCGGCATGGCTCACCGTGGTGAGCTGCCGGGCGTTCGCAAGTCCAGCTGGTAAAGGGGTAATTGCACAATGGCTAATAAGCGCAATAACCAAAAGAAGTTCCGTATGGAGCAGAGCCGTCGCCCGAAGAAGAACCCTTTGAAGGCTGAGGGCATTGAGAAGGTGGACTACAAGGACACCAAGACTCTGCGTCTATTCATCTCGGATCGCCACAAGATCCGTTCCCGTCGCGTCACCGGCTTGACCCCGCAGCAGCAGCGTCAGGTTGCTACCGCAGTCAAGAACGCACGCGAAATGGCTCTCCTGCCGTTCACCACCCGCTAAACAGTAGCTGGGTATCAACAGCGCACTTTTGCCGCTGGCAAGTGTGACACGGTAAAAGAACCATAAACTTTCGCCGCCTACCTTTCGAGGTGAGGCGGCGAAAGTCGTTTTCGGGGTATTCTTTGGCGCTACGCCGCAAACGCCAGTTCCCACGGCAACACCAGCCGCAAAGCTCCTCCGCGAACGCCCATAGGCACGGACGCGACGAACCCGCTGCACACTCCCCCAAACGCTACTGCGCAATTGCATAAGTGTTACATTTATAGCAATCCTGCGCCGCACAACTTTTAGATGCGCACCGCTTTGCAATGAGTGAAAGGCAGTGACTGTATGGCCCTGCATCAATCCCTTCTCGATCTTTCGGAGCTTGCTCCCCATTGCCAGTCTCGGGCAACCGCTCGCGGCTTATTGGCGGAAGCGCAAGATGTCTTGCGCAATGCGGTAGCGCACCAGGACGATGAGATTGAATTAGCCAACTGGTTTTCGCGGCTGCTGACAGATATCGTGCGCGCACCAGGCGTGGATGCGGATATCCGCTTAACCGGCGCGGCGGCGCGCGGGGATCAGCTACCCAGCATGCCCATCGAGTGGATGGGAGAAGACAGCGACTTGGAGTCCGTCTTTCGCGATGTGGGGCTTGAGGTACATCAAGCGGCCGGTTCCATGGCAGCGCGCGTCGATGCCGGCCTGCCTTTAGGCCGCGGCGGTGAACAGGCTTTGTTGGAGGAGGCGTTGTCCCAGCGTCCGCCTCTGCTCCAGCGCGTTGGGGGTTTGCCCGATCGCAACGCGGCCGTGGATATCAAGTCCATGCTGTTATCCCCCATCGCCGCCATTGCGCGCTGGGCGGCACCGAGCCCGCGTCCCACGGTCGATCGCCTCGCCATTGGCCAAGAGCGCGGGATGCTCACCGCGGAGGACGCAGAGACCCTCGACCTTGCGTGGCGCACTGGGTATTCGGTAGAAATGCGCCGCTGGTACGACAATGTGCACGGCCGTGAATCCGTCCTGCAAGACCTGCCACCACTGGAGCGCACGGCCTACGGCACGGCCTGCCGCATGGTGTCTGCGACCTTCGAGTCCATCTCCCAACGCACCGCGGACGGCGCACATTAAAATCGCCACAAAGTTTTTGTGGCTACGCATGCGATCCGCGCCGGCGGGCTGCAGGGCTGTAGAGTTGTTGAGTAAAAGCATTTTCTGCTGAGAGAAAGGAGGCGTCCGCCGCATGTCAGGAAACGTCGGTAGGCCGCGTAAACATAGCCCCCGCCGCAGAGGCAATAGCGCCCGGGAAGAGATTTTGGACGCCTCCTCAGAGTTATTTACCACCCAGGGCTTTGCCACAACGTCGACTCACCAAATTGCGGACGCGGTAGGCATCCGCCAGGCATCGCTGTACTACCACTTTCCTTCCAAGACGGAGATTTTCCTCGCGCTGCTTAATTCCACCATCGAGCCTTCGCTGGAGCTTGCCGATGAGCTGGTGGATTCCGATGCCGAGCCGGAGCAGCGCCTGTGGTCCCTAGTCGCCGCGGAATCGCGCCTTCTGCTCACCAGCGGTTGGAATGTCGGCCGGTTGTACCAGTTGCCGGTGGCCAATTCGCCGGAGTTTTCGGAGTACCACAGCTCCCGCGAGCGGCTGCAGAGCCACTTCCGCACCACCGCCGCCGCCATTGTGGGCGATGCGGATCCGCGCATCGAATTGCCCTTCCACATCGCGCTATCTGTCATCGAGATGCGCCCCAATAACGGCACGCCTCCCTATGCCGCGGCCCAGTCGGTTCCGGAGACTGCCGCCATGCTTGCCGATGCCGCCCTTGCCGTCCTCGGCGCCACCGTCCCCGAGGACGCCGAAGCCATGACGCTTGAGCTGCTAAAGAACCGCAATGACTCGATCTCTGCGGCTGCGGCGGCGGCAGCGGACCGCAAAAAGAAAAAGTCTCGCTAACCTATTCCTTGTGGCATCGTTAACCGCTTCCTTGTAGCGTCGCTAACCACTTACTAGTGGTTAGCGTTGCCAGGAATCATCAAAGTCCGCGGTGGCAGCCAAGCCGCCGCCCTCGCGCACGCTAATGCCGCTGGGGGTTACGACGATGGTCGAGGGCGAGGCGTCCACGTAGTAGTTACCGCCGTCTTGGCCAATGATTGACCCAGTAAATTCGCCACCAAAGATGGTCGAGCGGTACGTCAGGACGTTTCCCTGGTTCTCACAGATAATGGCCCTGCCGTCAGGGCCTTTGCCGGCAAAGACGACGCGTTCATAACGGTGGCAATTGGCGTAGGTATTGGTATCGGTCCACCCGTATTCACCTAGGCCGTCGATGAGTTCATTTCCGCCGCCATTAGTGGTCTTCGGCGGCTGTGCCTGTTCTTGTTCGGTCTCGGTCACCGTCACCACGGGTGGTTCTTTGCCTTGGGTTTCCGGGGACTTTGTCGCCGTAGAGGTTTTTTCGGTGGAAGTCTCCGTCGTACTTTCGACGGTGGTCATGCCGCCATCGCCGGAAAAGTCGGGCTGATCCCCATCCGTGCTACTGCTGCAGGCGCTTAAAACGATGCCCGCGGTCGCTACCGCGCCGAGGTGCAGCCCCCAACGCAAACGAGGAGTTAATTGAAAGTGCGGCATGATAAGTCCTTTCTCATAAGCCGGAAGTGGGGCTAACAAGCTGGGGTGGGCCAAGCTATTTCGGCCTTGGAGAGATCGAGCGCCATGCCCGAAAGTAATGGTTGGGCGGAGGCGTACTGACCATCCGGGGCCGAGGCGATGAGTGCTACCGCCACCTCGCGTCCGCCGATGGTGGCAAGACCCATCTGCCGCACATCATAGCCGCCGGCGATATCTGGCCCCCAGCCGCCTTTGAGGGCGGCACCCTCTAGGTTACGCAGGCCATAGCTTTGAGCGGGGTCGGGCGTAGACATCGCGGTGAGGATGGGTTCGGCACCGTTGACGCAGCGCAGCTTTGCCATGAACGCGGCCTGGTCGCCCACGCTCCACTGCGTTTGCCCGAAGGCGCTAAATTCCGGGCGGGTGACCTGGCTTTGGACCTGGGTGGTGGTATCGCCGGTCTCGGCAAGCACTTGTTGCGCGGCCTGGGCGGCTTGCGCTCCGCCGCCGAGCGCGTCCCAGGCGGATTGCGCCGCCGCATTATTGGAATAGGTAATCGCAGATGTCACCACGTCGGGGCCGATGAGCCCTGCGCGATGGGCGGCGATGAGCACCGGCACCTTGGAGGTCGACCATGCGGTTTCGGGCGCGGTGCGCCCGGCGGCAATGGTGGTGGTGCCATCCGATACCGCGATGCCTACATTCCCGTAGTTGGCGGCGATACGGTCGAGTTCGCGCTGCAGGTCACCAACCACAGCCGGCCCGCCATCTTCGGCAGCTTTCGCGGCATCGGATTGGTCATCGGCCTGCGCAGCCTCATCCTGCGCTGCGGAATCGCGAGGGCTATCCGCCGTATCCGCCCTATCCGTCGCGCTCTCCGTAGAGCGCGGCGTCGCCTGCTTGGCGATGCCCGGCTCGGATCCCGTCTCCTGCTCGCCCTGCCCGCACGCGCTAAGACACAGCGCCCCCGCCACAAGTAGGCCGCCGAGCGCCATGCGCTTCGGTGCAGTACGCCTCGGCGCGGTGCGGGTGGGTGCGGGCATAACGAGGTTCCTTAGGTTTCAGGCGCTATCGCTAGTGAGCGAAGTGGCGCGTTCCAGTGAGATACATCGTAACACCAGCGGCCTTAGCTGCCTCGATAACTTCTTCATCGCGGATGGAGCCGCCGGGCTGGACAACGGCTTTGACGCCGGCATCGAGAAGCACCTGCAAGCCATCGGCAAAGGGGAAAAAGGCATCGGAGGCGGCGAAGGAGCCTTGGGTGCGGTTGGTGGCATCGGCAAGCGTATTGGCGCGCTCGACCGCAAGCTTGGCGGAATCCACGCGGTTGACCTGGCCCATGCCCACGCCCACGGTCGCATTGTCCTTAGCCAGCAAAATCGCATTGGACTTGACCGCGCGCACCGTGCGCCAGGCGAACTCGAGCTGGGCCAAGTCCTCGTCGCTCAGGGCCTCGCCCGCTGCCAGGGTCCAGTTTTCGGGCTTATCGCCTTCGGCCTGGTAGGTATCCGGCTCTTGGCGCAGCACGCCTCCGGAGATGTACTTGCGCTCCTCGCCCTTTTCCTCCGGCTCGGCCAAAAGCACGCGTAGGTTCTTCTTGGACTGCAGAATCTCCAGCGCCTTGTCCTCATAGGCGGGCGCGACGATGACCTCGGTGAAAATGCCCTTGACCTGCTCGGCCATCTCCTCGCTAACCGCGCGGTTAACGGCGATGACGCCGCCGAATGCGGACATCGGGTCACAGGCATGCGCCGCGCGGTGGGCCGCAGCGATGGACTCGTCCGATACGGCGATGCCGCACGGGTTGGTGTGCTTGATAATCGCCACGCAGGGGCGCTCGTGATCCCAGGCCGCACGCCAGGCAGCATCGGCGTCCTGGTAGTTGTTGTAGCTCATTTCCTTGCCGTTGAGCTGCTTGGCATTGGCCAGGCCCTTGGTGCCAATCCGGGTCACGGTGGCGGCCTGGTGAGAGTTCTCGCCGTAGCGCAGCGAGGTGGTCTCCTCGCCGTCGCTGAGCTGGTCCACGAACCACGCGGAGACCGCCGCATCGTAGTTTGCGGTGTGGAGGAAGGCATCGCGGGCGAGGCCACGGCGCTGGTCAAGGCTAAATCCACCCTCTTCAACGGCCTGGGTTACCTCGCCGTAACGCGCCGGATCCACAACCACGGCAACGGACGGGTGATTCTTGGCCGCCGCGCGCACCATGGAAGGTCCACCGATATCGATCTGCTCCACGCAGCCATCGAAGTCCGCGCCGGAGGCAACGGTTTCCTGGAAGGGGTACAGGTTCACCACGACGAGCTGGAAGGGCTCTACCTCAAGCTCTTTGAGCTGCGCCAGGTGGTTTTCCTTGCGAGTATCGGCCAGGATTCCGGCGTGCACGCGCGGGTGGAGCGTCTTGACGCGGCCTTCCAGGCACTCGGGGAAACCGGTGAGCTTTTCTACCGGGGTGACCTCGATTCCCAGGTCAGCAATCTTCTTGGCGGTGGAGCCGGTAGAGACAATCTCTACGCCTGCCTTATCAAGTGCGCGGGCCAGATCCTCCAGCCCCGTCTTGTCGTACACGCTAATGAGTGCGCGCTTTACCTGCTTGCGGTCTTCGCTCATGAGGAGGAATAAGCCTTTCGAAAAGTCTTAGTCTGCGAGTTGAATAAAAAGCTCCTCGCCGCGGGGCTGCGCCGCGCGCAGCACGTCGACGATGAGTTCGCGCTCTACCTTTTTAATGCGTTCGTGGAGGCTGGCCTCATCATCATCTGCCCGCACGGCCACCGGCCGCTGCGCAATGATGGAACCAGTATCCACGCCCGCGTCCACGAAATGGACGGTAGAGCCTGTGACCTTCACGCCGTATTCCAACGCATCGCGCACCCCGTGCGCGCCCTTAAACGCAGGCAATAACGCCGGGTGGGTATTGATGGTGCGGCCTTCGAAGCGGCGGAGGAAGCCCTCCCCCAAAATCTTCATAAAGCCTGCAGAAACAACAATGTCTGGCTGCGCAGCATCTACTGCATCAGCCAGACATGTATTCCATTCGGCACGGTCCGCGCCCATTTCCACGATCTCGGTATCGATATCGCGTTCTCGGGCGCGTTCAATACCTCGACACGGTTTATCCGCCACCACTTTCATCACACGGTAGCGCTCATCTTGGGCATCCAAGATGGCTTGCAAAAGCGAGCCCGTCCCAGAGACAAGCACGACAACTCGTAGGCGATCAGTGGCAGCAGTAGCGCGTGGTGGCATCGGTGAAGTCACGCGCTATAGCCTAGTCCCTCTTCCCGCTTTCAGTAGAATCTGCCGCGTCAGGCTCGCCCTCATTTGCGTCCTCTTCCACGAGTTCGCCTTCCAGGATCTCGGGGTCTTCAGCCGCTTCGCGCTCGCTGCTTTCCGATGCCCCTTCTTCCCCACCATCGCCCGCGGTACTTTCCGCGTCATCGTCGTCGGTGTCTTCGACGACCTCCCCTTCGATGACCTCGTCGGTGCTGTCTGCGCTGCCCTTGGATTCTGCGGCAGCGTCATCGTCGTCGGCTGCGTCGTCCGCGTCATTCGCTGCTGACTCGGAGTCCTCACCGTCGCCAGATTCTGATTCGTCCTCGTCCGTTTCGCTCTCGTCCAAATCGGCATCAGCATCGTCGCCGTCAGCCTCGTCGGCCTCGGCCTTGTCCGCGTCAGATTGTTCTGCGTCAGTGGTGTCCTCAGAAGCGGTATCTTCTGCCGACTCTGCAGCGTCTTCTGAATCCTCTTCGGAGGCCTCTGCCTCTGCGACCTCCTCCGCCGAAGACTCTGCCTCCGCTTCGGCCGCGCGGGCGTCGCGCCAGTTCATAAGCGCAAAGGCTGCCGCGACGGCCAAGCCCACGACGGCGATCCATAGCGCGGCAAGGCCAGCAGCAGTCCACAGGTGCGGGCCGGTGTAGCCGTAATAGCCAAGCGTGCCGCTAACCAGATAGCACGCGAAGAACATGATGACCGCGGTAGCCACCGTGGCCGCGAGCACCTTCTGGAAGGACGGGCGCTTCTTATACAAGGACATCGTCGCCGCGATGAGGGGAACCACCATGAACACGACCGCCCAGCCGGGCGAGGATGCCGGGATGCCACCAGTAATGGGCAGCGGCGGCAGCGGAACAAGGTGGGTACTAAAGAGGCTGACCTGTGCCTCACCTGCCGAAAACTCCGAGCCCACCAGCACTGCCCCGGTACTGACGATGGCGTTGGGGATATACAGCAGGCTCAACAGGATGAGGGTAAAAACGCCCAACCCAGTGATGGACGGATATTCATCCATCATCTCCCCCTGGCGCGAGAAGTTCACGATGAAGATGAGCACGAAGACCACGGTCGCGCCAATGGCGAGGTAGGCGAGGTAGCGCAGGGCGATAAGGGCGGCATCGACAAGCAGCGGCGGGGCACCATAGCGCTTGGCCAAGGCGCGCCACAGGCGGGTACCCATGCCGGCTGCCATCGCCGCTAGGTGCACGACGATGACGCGAGCAAGCGCAGCAGCGAGGTTCGGCGGGGATACGTCGAAAACCTTGCCGGCATCCCACAACATCACCCAGGCAATGCAGGTCAGTACCACCGGCACGCCCATCACGCAGGCGACAAGAATAGCCAGATCCTTCACGCTGACTTTGTGTTTTACCGCGGCGCGCACGCGCACCGCCACCACCGTGGCGAGGATGAGGGCGGGCAAGGCGGGGAGGAACGACAGGTCCACCCCGGCCGCAGATACCGGCGCGAGGTTAAAGACCATCCACGCTTCCGCCACGATGGTCGGCAGCCACGCAAGGGGCGAGCCAAAAAGCAAAAGCGCGCCGAATGCAAGCGCCACAATAATAAGGACGACAATAATATTCGGCAGCGCCGCCGACATGAATAATTGGCGTATGCGCCCCGCCTTCGTCAGCGGGGCCGGCGTGCGACGGGCCTTCGCCTTCGACCCAGCTTTGCGGGCGACGCGTTCTGCGGAATTATGCGGCTTCTGCGTCGCAGTGGCATGCGGTGCACGAGGGGCGCGCTCTGTCTGCACTGTCCGGCCCCGCGCCTGGCTACGCGGGCGGGGCGTTGACCGAGATTGGGGGCTGGTGTTTTTGTTCATCGGCGTCCACTTTGCCACCTTTTGTGCGTGGTATCGGGGTGGCGCGACGAGGCACCTCCAAAATCACCGTGGACTTGTTCAGTAACTACTGTAGACATATATATAAGGAATAAAGTTTTAACTCTTATCCCCCACTGGTCACAGTAATTACATGCCATTGCATTTCCACGGCAGGACGTTACAGCGCACCATTACAGCTTCGGGGCTACCGCGGGGGCTTAGTTTTAAGAGATTTATATCGCACTATGCGCCACAACTTTCCATAACGTGCCTGCATGTAGGCTTATTCCAGACCGGCGCGAGAAAAAATTCATTTTTGGCTTGCTGTTATCTTTTTGAGACGCTACTGTTACATCTCGTTGGTAACAAGAAGGTCACAATCTCGTAACTAACCCAGAGACGGTGTAACGCTCTTTTTGAAGATTGTGAAAGACACGAAAGAAGATTTAATGCGAAGCAAAGTTCAGCGTGGCGCCGGCCGCCATCGCAAGATTGTCACCTCGCAGACCACCAAGGGTCGTATCGCTGTCATGACCGTTGCAGCCGGTGCCGTGTCCACCGCCGGCGTAGGCGGCGCAGCTGCCGCTAACGTTGAATCCGACAACGCTGCATCTTCCACCACCACGACGCAGTCTGTTGACTACAAGCTTGCCGCTGATACTTCCGAGGTCAACAACACCCCAGCCGGCTCCTCTGATGCTGCACCACAGATCCTCAACGTGGCTGAGGCAAAGCCGGTTACCAATCTGGTTGACCAGCTGAGCAAGTCCATCCAGGCTTCCGCTGACCGCGCCGCCGAGGACCTTGCCGCTCGCGCTCCTTCCATTGCTCGCCCCGCTGAAGGCGCCTTCACTTCCGGCTTCGGCCCGCGTTGGGGCTCCTTCCACTCTGGCGTGGACATCGCCAACGCCGTTGGCACCCCCATCCTTTCCGTCATGGACGGCACCGTCATCGATTCCGGCCCAGCCTCCGGCTACGGCCAGTGGATTCGCATCCTCCATGATGATGGCACCATGACCGTCTATGGCCACATGCAGACCCTCGATGTTGCCGTGGGCGAGCACGTGCACGCTGGCCAGAAGATCGCCGGCATGGGCTCGCTCGGCTTCTCCACCGGTTCCCACCTCCACTTCGAGGTTCACCCGAACTCCGGTGACGCCGTTGACCCACAGGCATGGCTGGCCGAGCGAGGCATTCAGCTCTAAGAGCCTTCTTTCCTTCTTGTTAAAGCGCCGCAGATAGCCTCTGCGGCGCTTTTGCTATGCCTAGACCCCAATAAGCTCCACTCGCCCGCAGTCCCCACAACAAGCCCCTCGTGCGGAGCCACAGCCCCACCTTCGCCCACCAGAGGCGATCTCCGCGATGGAGATAGTTCTACCCCACCCAGAAGGGCAGATTGCGTCCCAAAGGATGCTAGAGAGCCGCACAGCCGCCCTCCAGGGCCCGTATGAGCCCCCTAGGGCCCCATAGCCGCCCAAGCCTCCACATCGCGGGATTAGGGCCCCTCCATTCGCCCTGAGCGCCGTTGCACCGAACGAGAGCACATACACGCGGCGCCAGGAATTATCACCGGCGAGCGTCGCCATAAACGAGCCACCAATAGAGGCCCCAAAATAGCCCCACCGACTGCCAGTTAAGTCCAGCATCCAGCCTTGTCGCAGGTAGATGGCAGTTTTCTAGCTTGGTGCCAGTAACCCCCTCTCCTCACCCCCGACAGCCACCCCCAGAGCTTAAACCAGTACTTCAAACCCGCAACTTTGGCCACTTTCGTAACACGCGCAACAAGCTGGCATGTTCGAAGCTTTTCGAATAAACGCCTTTTCTACCAGCATTTTTACAGATTGCGCGGTCTCTATGGGCAGGCTAACTTTTAACTCGTTGCCACAAGCGAACGCCAAATGGGGTATTTCCATTCCTCGGCGTGTCGCAGAGGGCAGTTGAAAGACGCCAAACCTTTAAGGTTTGCGCGCCTCGAGACCATGCACAGCCATGAAAAGGACTTAAACTATGAAGCGCATGAACCGCGCACGCAGGAATGTAGCGCTAAGCATCGTTACGCTTGGCACCGTTTTTGCTACCGGCACCTCCGCTTTTGCTGCTGATCCAGTGGCCAGCGTGGACGTTTCCAATGGCTCCTCTGAGCCGCAAGCAACCAACGTTGATAACGCGGGCGTTATCGACGCCGCCGTCGGCTTCGCAAACGCCGCCGCCGGTGTACTCACCGGCAAAGACGTCCCGGAATTTAGCCCGAACGAATCCGGCGGGATCAACATCATCTTGGACCCCTCCTCCGTTCCTGGCCTACGGGAAGCTTTCGCCCCCGAGGGCGACCGCTCTGGACTGACCCCTCAGCGCAGTCGCGATGCTGCCGGCAATACAGTGGTCTTTCCCACCTCCGGCACCTTGACTTCTGGATTCGGTATGCGCTGGGGCGCGATGCACAACGGCATCGACGTGGCTAACCCAGTCGGCACCCCGATCTACTCCGTCATGGACGGCACGGTCATTAACTCCGGTCCGGCACAGGGCTTCGGCAACTGGATTCGCATCCAGCACGTCGATGGCAGCATCTCCGTCTACGGCCACATGTCCGCTAGCTCGCTGCGCGTGAACGTGGGCGACCACGTTTCTGCGGGCGACCACATCGCGGACATCGGCAACGAGGGCCGCTCCACCGGCCCACACCTGCACTTCGAAATCCACCCAGGTGGCGGCGCGGCCGTTGACCCAGTGGGCTGGTTCAACGAGCGCGGGATCTCGGTCTAGAGCTTTTCCATCGGCACACCGCCGATGAGCATGAGCCGCACCTTGCCGGAGGAACCAAAGTCCACGGTCACCGTGGCGCGGGCACCGGAACCGGCCGTTTCAATTACGGTTCCGAGCCCGTACTTGGCGTGGTTGACGCGGTCTCCCACAGCAAGGTTGAGGTTCTTATTCTTCGGCATGGAATTAGCTGCAGGCTGGCGAGTGCGTTGCGAAGGGGAAGACGTAGCGCGCTGGCCAAACCCAGCACCCCCACCACCGGAATAGGCGCCACTAGAACCGCGGCGATAGCTCCGGCCATATTGATAGTCATCGGCTCCCCAGGAACCGGTGAGGTCACTATCGGAATCCTCTCGCCGCCAGTCGATGAGATCCTCTGGGATCTCGGCGAGGAAGCGACTGGCGGGATTGGTTACCGGATTGCCCCACGCAGAGCGCAAGATGGCGCGCGTGAGGTACAGCTTTTCGCGGGCGCGGGTAATGCCCACATAGGCCAGGCGGCGTTCTTCGCTTAATTCCTTCGGGTTACCCAGTGAGCGCATGTGCGGGAATTGGCCGTCCTCCCAGCCGGCGACAAAGACGACGGGAAACTCCAAGCCCTTGGCCGTATGCAGGGTCATCATGGTCACTACCCCAGTCTCAGAATCCGGGATCTGATCCGCATCTGCGACCAGGGAGACCTTTTCCAAAAAGGCCTGCAACGAGCCCGGCGCGGCTTCGCCTTCTTCTAATAGCTCATTGGGATCGACCGCATCCGCCCCGGCGGCGGCCAACTGGTTGGCGGCCTCTGAGGTAAATTCGCGGGCCACGGATACCAGCTCATTGAGGTTATCGAGGCGCGCGCCGTCCTGCGGGTCGTTGGAATTTTCTAGCTCCGCCTTATATCCGGTGGTATCCAGGATGGCGGTGAGCAGTTCGCCCAGATCGGGCTGGCCGGTCACCTCATCGCGCATGCCGGGGATTTGTGCGCGGATGCCCTCCATCATGTCGTTGAACTTGGTAACGGCATTAACGGCGCGGGTGCCAAGGCCGGGGACGTCGCCCCGGGGGACATCGGCAAGCGCCTTGCCAAAGCTTATCCCCTGGTTTTCCGCGTGCAGGGCAATCTGGCCCTGGGCCTTATCGCCGATGGCGCGCTTGGGAACATTGATGATGCGGCGCAGGCTCACCGTATCGTCGGGGTTATCCATAATGCGCAGGTAGGCCACCATATCGCGGATTTCGCGGCGTTCGTAAAAGCGCGTCCCGCCCACGACCTTATAGGGAATGCCGGAGCGAATGAAGATATCCTCCAGCGCGCGGGAGGAATTATTGGTCCGGTACATCACGGCGATATCGGAATAGCTGTGGCCCTTATCCGCCAGCGCGTCGATCTCTGCGGCGATAAAACGGGCTTCATCGTGTTCGTTATCCGCCACATACCCCACGATGGATTCGCCATCGCCGTGCGCGGTCCACAGGTTTTTCTCCCGGCGGTTCTCGTTTTTCGCAATCACGGCATTAGCCGCGTTCAAGATGGTCTGCGTGGAGCGATAGTTCTGCTCCAATAAGATGGTGTGCGCCTGCGGGTAGTCGCGCTCGAATTCCTCGATATTGCGGATGGTGGCGCCGCGGAAGGCATAAATGGACTGATCGGAATCACCCACCACGCACAACTCTGGGGCATCAGGACCCAGCTCGCCCTTGCCCACGAGCGCTGCTACCAGCGCGTACTGGGCGTGGTTGGTGTCCTGGTACTCATCAATGAGCACGTGCTTAAACCGCCGGCGATAAAACTCCACTACCTGCTTGTGCTCGGTGAAAATGCGCACTACTTCCCCGATGAGGTCATCAAAGTCCACCGCATTGGCCGCGCGCAGGCGGCGCTGGTACTCGGCGTAGACATCCGCCACGGTGGTCTCAAAGGGGTTCTTGGTCTGCTGCGCCTTGTCGGCTGCCTCGGCCGGGCCCACGAGCTCGTTTTTGTGGTTGGAGATCTGGTTCGCCAGCACGCGCGGGGTGTATTTCTTCAGATCCAACTGCATGTCCTTGGCAATCATGGATAGAAGCCTGCGGGCATCGTCGCCATCATAAATGGTGAAGTTGGTATTTAGCCCCGGCACGAGCTGGGCGTTCTGGCGCAGGATGCGCACGCAGATGGAGTGGAAGGTGGATACCCACATGCGCTCGGCCACCGGACCGACCAGGGAACCCACGCGCTCCTTCATCTCTGCGGCCGCCTTATTGGTAAAGGTAATGGCGAGGATTTCCCACGGGTTTACCCCGCGGTGGCGCATGAGGTACGCGATGCGGCGGGTAAGCACCGCGGTCTTGCCAGAACCCGCGCCGGCGACAATCAGCAGGGGCCTGCCGGTATGGGTGACCGCCTCTAATTGCTGTGGATTCAAACCTTGGGTTAAAGGATCGGATTCCGCGGGCCTAGGCGTGCTGCCAAAGGGGTTCTGCTGCTCGGGCTGGCTAGGGGCGAAGCCGCCGCGGGAAGCAGCACCGGATACGGGTTCGCGCGGGGTAGAAGTTGGGCTAAATGGAGAGTTATTCGTCATAATGCCTACCAACCTACTAGCCCCACCGGACATGGCCCGTATTTGCGGCATACCCTGCGCTTTCTAAATACCTGACCAAGTGGCACAATAAGGGACCATGACCGCTGAAGATAATGAATCCATCGTTGACAATGGCTTGGATATCCGCACGCCCACCGGCACGGATGATCCCCTATCTGATGCGGAAATCCAGCAGTATCGCGAGGAAATCAACCGCCTGGATCAGATCATCTTGGATGCCGTCAAACGCCGCACCGAGGTCTCCCGCGCGGTGGGCCGCACCCGCATGAGCTCCGGCGGCACACGCTTGGTGCACACCCGCGAGATCGCCATTCTCAATGAGTTCCGCGCGGAACTTGGTGAGGAAGGCCCCACCATCGCCTCTGCCCTGCTGCGCATGGGGCGCGGCCGCTTGGGATAAGTCCACCTCTCAACCCCTCGGATTAATTACGGGCTCGCCCATAGTATGCAGTACGCTTGCGGGGCATGAACGCAGTACTCATCGCCGTCATCGTCATGCTCGCGCTCGCCCTCCTGCGCGTGCACGTGGTGGTGGCGCTTTTTATCGGCGCGATCGCCGGCGGCCTCCTATCCGGTATGGGCCTGGATGCCACCATGTTGGCCTTCCAGGACGGGCTCGGCGGCGGCGCCAAGATTGCCTTAAGTTATGCCCTCTTGGGCGCCTTCGCGATGGGTGTTGCCTCCGCCGGGCTGCCGCAGATCTTGGCCAACGTTCTCATCGCCAAGCTCGGCGGCAGCGGCGAATTAGATCCCAAGGCCGCGGCCACCACCAAGTGGATGCTCGTTATTGGCCTTATCGCCATGGCCGTGATGAGCCAGAACCTCATCCCCGTCCACATTGCCTTCATCCCGCTGCTCGTCCCGCCGCTCTTGGCGGTGATGAATAAGCTCAAGCTGGATCGCCGCCTTATCACCACGTGCCTGACCTTCGGCCTTATCACCACCTACATGTTCATTCCGGTGGGCTTCGGGTCCATCTACTTGAACGATATTTTGCTCTTCAATATTGAAGAGGCCGGCCTGGATACCTCCGATATCAATATTATGCAGGTCATGGCCATCCCCGCCCTGGGCATGCTCGCCGGCCTGCTCATCGCCATCTTTATTAGCTACCGCGCCCCGCGCGAGTACGAGGACCGTCCCATTGCCGCCGCAGAGCACCAGGAAACGCCCTCGCGGTATAAAATCTGGGTTTCCATCCTGGCGATTATCGCCACCTTCGCCGTCCAAATCATCATGCAGGCGCTCGATTTCGAGTCCGATGGCCTGCTCGTCGGCGCCCTGACCGGCCTGGGCATCTTGCTCATTTCCGGCGCGGTGGATTGGAAGCACGCCGATGACGTATTTACCAACGGCATGAAAATGATGGCCCTTATCGGCTTTATCATGATCACCGCGCAGGGCTTTGCCTCAGTCATGACGGCGACAGAGGAAGTCGGCCCGCTTGTCGATGCCACCGCCAACCTCTTTGGCACCAATAAGTTCCTCTCCGCAGGCGCCATGCTTTTGGTCGGCCTAGTGGTCACCATGGGCATCGGCTCGTCCTTTTCCACCCTGCCGATTATCTCCGTTATCTACGTTCCCCTGTGCGCCTCGCTTGGCTTTAGCCCCGCGGCCACGGTGGCGCTCATTGGTACGGCAGGCGCGCTTGGCGATGCCGGCTCCCCCGCCTCCGATTCCACCCTCGGCCCCACCGCCGGCCTCGGCGCCGATGGCCAACACGATCACATCCGTGACTCCGTCATCCCTACCTTTATTCACTTCAATATCCCACTTCTAATCGCCGGCTGGGCGGGCGCGCTCATGCTCTAAATGCCACACTTCTCACGGTGCCGTTGGCACTCATTCTCGACTACGGTGGGAGGGGTACACATTGCCAATGCGCTCGTCGCCAGAAAGGCCAATTGCCATGGATATCACCGCATCGCCCCAGTGGAAAGACCTGGTCAAGGTATTTGAAGATAAGCAGGACATGCTCCTGCGCGATCTCTTCGCCAAAGACGCGAACCGCGCCGAGAACTACACCTTCGACGCCGCAGGCCTGCACGTGGATTTATCCAAAAACCTCATCGATGAAGACGTCCTCCAGCACCTGGTCGAGGTAGCCCGCGCCGCCGACGTGGAAGGCCGGCGCGATGCCATGTTTGCAGGCGAGCACCTCAACAACACCGAGGATCGCGCCGTGCTGCACACCGCGCTGCGCCTGCCGGTAGAAGATGACCTGCACGTCGATGGCCAAGATGTCGCCGCCGATGTCCACGAGGTTTTGGGCCGCATGCGCGATTTCGCCACCGCCCTGCGCTCCGGTTCCTGGTTGGGGCACACCGGCCACACCATCAAAAAGGTGGTCAATATCGGCATCGGCGGTTCCGATCTCGGCCCCGCCATGGCCGCACAAGCCCTGCGCTCTTATGAGGTGGCCGGCATTTCCGCGGAGTTCGTCTCCAACGTGGATCCCGCCGATATGGCCGCCACCTTGGACGGGCTCGATGCCGGCTCCACCCTCTTTATCGTCTCCTCCAAGACCTTTACCACCCAGGAAACCCTGACCAATTCCCACGCGGCCCGCCGTTGGCTCATCGAACAATTCGATGGCGATGAATCCGCCGTAGCCAAGCACTTCGTGGCCGTATCTACCAATGCGGAGCAGGTGGAGAAATTCGGCATCGATACGGATAATATGTTCCCGTTCTGGAATTGGGTGGGCGGGCGCTACTCCCTCGATTCCGCCATTGGCCTATCTTTGATGTGCACCATTGGCCCGATGGACTTCATGCGCTTGTTGGAAGGCTTCCACGCCATGGATGAGCACTTCCGCACCACCCCGCTAGAGCGCAATGTGCCCGTACTCATGGGCTTGCTGGGCATCTGGTACACCAATTTCTTCGGCGCCCAAACCCACGCCGTGCTGCCCTACTCGCAGGACCTCGGCCGCTTCCCGGCCTACCTGCAGCAGCTGACCATGGAATCCAACGGCAAGTCCGTGCGCCGCGATGGCACCGCAGTGACCACTGGGCAGACCGGCGAAATCTACTGGGGCGAGCCGGGCACCAACGGCCAGCACGCCTTTTACCAACTCATGCACCAGGGCACCCGCCTCATCCCAGCGGACTTCATCGGCTTTGCCCGCCCCAAGGAGGACTTCCCCACCGCGGACGGCACCGGCTCGATGCATGACCTGCTCATGGGCAATTTCTTCGCCCAAACCAAGGTGTTGGCCTTTGGCAAGACGGCAGAAGAAATCGCTACCGAAGGCGTTGAGGAAGACCTCGTGCCGCACAAGGTCATGCCGGGCAACCGCCCCACCACCACGATTATGGCCGAGGAGCTTACCCCCTCCACCCTGGGCGCGCTCATCGCGCTCTACGAGCACATCGTCTTTACCCAAGGCATCATCTGGGATATCAACTCCTTCGACCAATGGGGCGTGGAGCTGGGCAAGCAGCAGGCCAATGACTTGGCCCCCGCCGTCTCCGGCAGCCAAGAGGTAGATTCCGGCGACCAGTCCACCGATAAGCTCATCGGCTGGTACCGCGCCAACCGTTAGCTCCGGCCCGTGCCCGGGTCATGCGCCCCAGGCTCTAGCGTAAAAGTGTCCAAAACAACCGCGTTCTTAAAAAATCTGCCCTCAAATTCAGACAAACGCGGTTGTTTTGGACATATTCGTGCCTAAGCACCACAGATCACTAAAGCGCCCAGCCGCGAAGCAACATGTCGCTTCGGGCCAGGCGCTTTCAAACTAGGTGAATTTACAGCTTCACCATGGGCTGCCAGCCGGCCGGGATGCTCTTCGAGCTAACAACCTTGCGTCCGAAGGGGAAGCAGGTCACTGGAATCATCTTGAGGTTGGCCCAGGCAACGGGGATACCGATGATGGTAATCGCCTGGATGACGGCGGTAACGACGTGGCCGATGGATAGCCACAGACCAGCGATGACGAACCAAATGACATTGGAGATGCCAGACATCCCGCCGGTGCCCTTGCGGGGCTCCACCACGGAGCGGCCGAATGGCCACAGCGCGAACTGGCCCATGCGGAACGAGGCCACGCCCGCCGGAATCGTCACGATGAAGATGCAGGCGATGATGCCGAAGAGGAAGTAGCCCAGCGCAAGAACGATGCCGCCGGAGAGTAACCAGATGATATTAAATACAAGATTTAGTAGTGATCGCATGCCCGCCAGCTTAGCGCGAAAAGCGTAAAGGAACCTTAGAGCGGCTGGCAGTGCGGGCAGAACCAGATGATGCGCTCTAATTCGCCCTCGTCCCCACCGCGGTCAACGCCGCCCAGGGAATCCTTCTGGATGATGGTGCCGCAGCGCCGGCAGCGCTTGCGGTTGCGCCCAAAGACATAGGTAGTCTCCCCGGCCCGGCGCACGCCGGTGGTCACGCGGATGGGCGAGTTCCGGTTGGCCCACATGATGCGCTTGCCGATGTCCACTACCTGTTCCACATCCACCTCTGCCACCGGGGTGGCCGGGTGAACGCCGGCGAGGAAGCAGATTTCGGCGCGGTATTCATTGCCAATGCCTGCCACGATCTTCTGGTCCAAAAGCGCCGTGCCGATGCTGCGCTCGGGTCGCGCGCGCAAACGGCGCACCGTCTCTTCGCGATCCCAGTCGGGGTCCAAGATATCCGGGCCAAGGTGCGCGATGCGGCTAAAGTACTGATCCGCGTCGAAGATATCGACAAAGCCCAACCAGTGGCCTACGAGTTCAATATCGCGCGGTGAATGGGACAGTTGCAGCACGATGCGCGCGCTATGGCCGGGCTTGCGCCAGCGGTCGCCGGCGTAGTGGATGGCCCAGGTGCCCTCCATTTTTAGGTGGGTGTGCACGATGGTCTGGTCGAATTGCATAAAGAGGTGCTTGCCATAGGGCCACACGCGCTCGCAAATGGTGCCGGTGAGGTTAACGGTAGCGTGCTGCGGCACGCGCACGGAACAGCCGGTGACCTCGCGCCCGGCCATAAACTGCAGGCGGCGCGAAAGTTGTAGGACGGAATCGCCTTCGGGCATGGGAGCTGTCCTCCTTCCGTCGGACTCAGACACAGTGGCCCCACCAAAATACACCTGCGGGCGGGTAGCGCTAGCGGCGGTATCCGCCGCGCGGGCGGAAGCCACCAGAATTGCGAGGTGGCGGGGGCGGAGGCGGATCGTCGAAGCTGAGCTCCTCGATGGCCTCGGAGGCACGCCTGCCGCCGCGCAGGTCACCGCTCGAGCCACCCCTTGAGTTGTCCGGTGAGCCGTCCCGCGCTCCACGCTGCGGGACGCGCGGTTCACGCGGCGGCGCAGCCTGCCCGGCAATGCGCACGCCCTTCGGGGTGATTCCGGCCCCCAGCGAGCGCAGGATATTAGCCGCCGGGGTGTGGTGGATGGGGTTGCCATTGCACTTTTCAATCACCAGCGGTGACATGTGCCCGGCGGCGATGAGTTCTACGAGCGCGGATAGGAGGCGGGCGTAGACGTCGGTGGTCTCGATTCCATCGGGCAGGGCTTCGATAAACGTGGTCAGGGTCTTGCCGCCGCGGGTGAGGTGGGCAATGGGGAGGCCATCGCAAAGCACGACCAGTGCCCCGGCGGAGCGGGCCGGCCCGCCGGTGGCTTTGCCACCCGCATCATCGCGCTGCGGCCAAGGCAGCGCCGCGCCGTAGGGGTTGGCGGGATCCACGGCGGCGAGCACGAAGGTCTCTGGATCGGTGGTACCAGACGGCCAACCGGTGACATCGGGGGAATCCGCTAGGCCACGGAGGCGATCGATAATGGCCGGGGTGGAAAATTGCGCGGCACCGAGATCTTCGATGACATAGCCGCGCATGGCCTTGCCGGATTCCTCAAAGCCGGATAAGACCTTATAGGCCAGCGCGAAGCCGCCGAGGACGTCCTCGGCCACCACGGAGCCGCGGGTGACCACGCCGTAGCGATCCAGCCAGGCCTCGCCGTGCGCCACGGACCGCGAGGTGGCATCTTGGGCTGCGGGCACCGCCAGCGACCAGCGGCCGAGCATATCGGGTGGGGTCTGGCCAGCGCTTCCGCTGGCGTTTTGGGTCTGGGCGAACGAGGTGCGTCCCATGCGCAGCCGCGAGCGCGTGGGGCGCCGCTTGGAGCGGTGGGCGGTAGAACCGCGGCCCGCGCGGGAGGCACCGCGCCCGCCTGACGATAAGCGCGTGCGGATGGGCGCGAAGGAATCTGGGCTGGCCAGGCCCATTTCCACCAGCCCCCAGAGGGCCTCGCGGGTTTCCTCGGCGGTACCGGGGACCTCGGCGGCGATATCGGAAAAGAGGAAGCCGCCGCCGCGCTCGAGCACGCCTAAAATGGCGCACTGCAGCATGCTTACGCCCTCCGGATCGGTTTCGGGGGCCAGCTGGGCGGCGTAATCGGCAGGTAGCAGCATGACCCACGGGTCGGCGGCCCCGGCCTTTCCGGCGCCGAGGATCATCACCTCACCATTGGCGGTCAGTTCATCCAGCATGCGGGGCGAATAATCCCCCACGCGGGCGGGCAGAATGATGGATTCCCAGGCAGAAGCCGGCAGGCGCACCCCGGCGAGCTGTTCGATAGCGGAAAATACGCCATCGGCACCGCGCAGCGCGGGTCGTTTTCCGGCTGGCGCAATGCCATGCCACTCCGGGAGGAAGCGGGCGAAGGCGGCGCCGGAGACCGGCTCGGTATCCGCGCGCGCGGCAGCAAGCGAGCGCGAGCGGATGGTCTTTAGCACCTCGGCGGCGCAGTACTCTTGCTCATCGATGCCCTGCCGGTAGTGGCCCTCCACAATCGAATCCAGGCCGGCCAGGGTGGTATGCGCTGCGGAGACGGAAATGCCGAAGGCAGCGGTTAGGTCCGCGAGCACGAACGGGCCGCGGGTGCGCGCCCAGCGGCTGATGAGCTGTGGGAGGGCATCGGCAAGCGTGGCGACCTGGGCGGGGATGCCGGGAGGAATGGGGATACCGAGGGCATCGCGAAGCAGCGCCGCGTCCTGGGACTGGGCAAGGTGCTCGCGCCCGCCGATGCGCACCCGCATAATCCGCGAGCTCAGGCTATCCAGGGCGGCTAAGGGAACGTCCGTATACTCGCCCAGCTCCTCGACCGGGATGGGGCCGAGCACGCGCAGGAGATCCGCGACCTCCTCGGTAGTGCGCGCCCGGCGCGAGGGTGCGGTGCGCTGCAGCTGGGCATGGACCTCATCGATGATCGCGGGATCCAAGAGCTCGCGCAGCTCCACCGTGCCCAGCAGCTTGGCCAGAAGCGCCGGATCAAGGGCGAGCGCCGCCGCCCGCTTTTCCGCCAGCGGGGAATCGCCCTCGTACATGAAGGCGCCGGTGTAATTAAAAAGCAGCGAGGAGGCAAAGGGCGAAGGCTGATCCGTGGTGACCTCCGCGATGCGCACGCGGCGGTGCCCCAGATCGCGCATGACCTCCTGCAGCGCCGGGACATCGTAAACGTCCTGCACGCACTCGCGCACCGTTTCCAAAATAATGGGAAAGGACGGGTACTTGCGGGCAACATCCAAAAGCTGTTCGGCGCGCTGGCGCTGCTGCCATAGCGGGGCGCGCTTGCCGGGATTGCGGCGGGGCAAAAGCAGCGCGCGGGCCGCACACTCGCGGAAGCGGGAGGCAAAAAGGGCGGAATTGCCCACCTGCTCGGCAACGACATCGGCAATATCGTCGGCGTCGAAGGCAAAAATCGTGCCATCGGGATCGGCCTCGCCCTCGGGCAGGCGCAGCACGATGCCATCATCGCCGGCCACCGCCTGCGGGTCCATGCCGGTGCGCTCCCCCACCCGCGCACCTACCGCCAAGGCCCAGGCGGAGTTGACCGGCCGGCCAAAGGGCGTGTGCAGCACCACGCGCCAGTCCCCCAGCTCATCCTTGAAGCGCTCGAGCACGAGCGTCTTTTCATCCGGAATAACCCCGGTGGCCTCCTGCTGTTCGCGCAGGTAGGACAAGATATTGCTGCGGGCATTCTCATCAGCATCCGCGATAATGCTCGGGTCCGTATTTACCTCGCGGCGGTACTCGCCCAAGGCCTGGCCCAGCTCATAGGGGCGCCCCGCGCCATCGCCATTCCAAAACGGCAGCCGGCCCGTATGCCCCGGCGCGGGCGTGACCAGAACTTGATCGCGAGTGATCTCCTCGATGCGCCAGCTGGTCGCGCCCAGGGTAAAGACATCGCCCACGCGGGATTCATAGACCATTTCTTCATCGAGCTCGCCCACCCGGCGCGGGGCCTTGCCGGATTCGCCACCGCTATAGAGGAAGACGCCGAACATTCCCCTATCCGGGATGGTGCCGCCGCTGGTCACCGCGACCCGCTGCGCGCCCGGCCGCGGGGTCATCACACCAGAGACGCGGTCATAGACCACGCGGGGTTTTAGCTCCGCGAAATCCGTGGACGGGTAGACGCCGCTGACCAGATCGATGACGGAGTCATAAACCTCGCGGGCCAGCTCGCGGTAGGGATGGCTGCGCTTGACGGTGTCATACCAATCATCCGCGCTTAAGCCTTCCTCGCCCGCTGCAGCGACCGCCGCCACGGTCTGCTGCGCGAGCACGTCCAGCGGGTTGCGCGGGGTATGCATCTTCTCGATCATCCCGCCGCGCATGCGCGCAACCGTTAGCGTGGATTGCACCAGGTCCGCGCGGTGCTTGGGATAAAACGCGCCGTGCGATACCGCGCCCACATGGTGCCCGGCGCGGCCCACACGCTGCAGGCCCGAGGCCACCGAGGGCGGCGATTCTACCTGCACCACCAAATCCACCGCGCCCATGTCAATGCCCAGCTCCAGCGAGCTCGTGGCCACCACGGCCTTCAGCGTGCCTTCCTTCAGCATCGTTTCCGTCATGGCGCGCTCGTCCTTGGACACCGAACCATGATGCGCCCGGGCGATGACCGCCGGCGCCTTGCCCGCAACGTGCGAGTGCGCCATCAACTGGGCGGGATCGCGCCGGGTTTCCGGCGAGAGCGAATCCGGGTCATATTCCTGCGCGTAAAGCTCGTTAAGCCGGCTGGTCAGGCGCTCGGCGCTGCGCCGCGAATTTACAAAGACCAGCGTGGAGCGATGCGCCATGATGTCTGCATAGAGGTCCTGGGTAATAAACGGCCAGATGGAGTTCGCGGTGGGCAGCGCGGTGTCTTCTTCCCCACCGAAGTCCTCCCCGCCGAAATCCTCCAGACCGTCGCCGCTGCCTTCCGGCCCGCCGGTAATGCCAATGGCATCATCAACGGTAAGCTCCCCGATGGTCGAGCCCGCCTCCGGCGTGGGAAGATCCGACATATCCTCTACCGGCACGCGCACGTCCAGGTCCCACTTCTTGTGGGCCTCCGGCGCCACGATTTCCACCGGGCGGTTGCCGCCTAAGAAATCCGAGACGGCCGAAAGCGGGCGCACCGTGGCAGAAAGCCCGATGCGCTGAAAGTCACCGGCAATTTCTTGCAGGCGCTCCAGCGTCAGGGCGAGGTGCGCGCCGCGCTTGGTGCCGGCCAGTGCGTGGATTTCATCGATGATGACGGTATCGACGGTTTTCAAAATCCCCGCCGCCTTTGAGGTCAGCATCAAATATGCCGATTCCGGGGTGGTAATGAGGATATCCGGTGGCTTGCGCACCTGCCGGGAGCGCTCTGCCGAGGGTGTATCGCCCGAGCGCACGCCCACGGAAATATTCGGCGCCTCCAGGCCCAGCTTTTCCGCGGTGCGCGCAATGCCGGTTAGCGGCGCCCGCAGGTTATTTTCCACATCCACGCCCAGCGCTTTTAGCGGCGAGATATACAGCACCCGCACGCCGGTGGCGGAGCCTGCGGCGTTTCCCACCGGCAGGGCCAGTTGTCCTTCGCGCTCCACCAGGTTATTTAGCGCCCATAAAAACGCCGCGAGCGTCTTACCAGAACCGGTGGGGGCAACCATCAGGGCGTGATCCCCGCGGGAAATCTTGTCCCAGGCCTGGGCTTGTACCGCGGTGGGAGCGGCAAAAACGTCCTGGAACCACCGCGCCACTTGGGGGCGAAAGCGCTCGAGGATGTTTTCTGGCATGACCACACTCTAGTCCCCGTTGTAATGTGGGCACCATGACCGTCGAGATTTCTGATTCCCGCCTGACCAATTCGCTCGCCCAAGGCTGCGGCGAGATTTTAAAGGGTGTGCGCAATGGTGGCCTGCTACGGGGCCTTTCGCTTGGCGATGCCGGCGATGACGCCGCCCAAGAATGGATCGCCCGCGTATTAGAACAGCACCGGCCCGGCGATGGCGTGCTTTCTGAAGAGGCCTCCGATGACCTTGCCCGGTTAAAAAAGAAGCGCGTCTGGATCGTGGATCCGCTTGACGGCACCAAGGAATTTGCCACCGGCCGCCAGGACTGGGCGGTACACATCGCCCTCGTTGAGGACGGCACCCCAGTCCACGCCGCGGTGGGCCTGCCGGATTACGGCGTGACCTTCAAGTCCTCCGATGTGCGCGCCGTCGCCGGCCCGCTATCCAAGAAATTCGTCATCTCCCGCAACCGCCCGCCCAAGGTGGCCGGCTACATCGCAGAAAAAATGGGCTATGAAACCGAGGGCGTCGGCTCCGCCGGGGCCAAGGCCATGCACGTTCTGCTGGGCGATTATGACGGTTATATTCACGCCGGCGGCCAATACGAATGGGACCAGGCCGCCCCGGTAGGCGTTGCCATGGCAGCGGGCCTGCACTGCTCTCGCCTCGACGGCAGCCCCATCACCTTCAATAACGAGGACACCTTCATCCCCGATCTGCTCATCTGCCGCCCCGAGCTCAAAGACGAGATTCTAGAGCACGCCGCGGCCTTTGCTGCAGACAATGGCGGATTTTAGAGCCCTAACTCATCGGCGAGCCGCGACACAGCGCGGGTATGGAACTCAGCGAACTCGCTCAGCGTATCGCGCCCTAGGTAGCCGAAAACCTCGGCGTTGATCAGCCCGATGATCCTCACCCAAGCCTCCAACGCCATTTCCATGGCGTCCGCGCTGAGCTCGGAGCCCATATCTTTCGCGGCTGCCTCCATATCTGCATCCAGTTGGCGCGATCGCTGCCCCAACGACGCGACCGTAGACTGTTCTAGCAAGGCGGCGAGGCGGCGGCTAACTTTGGTACCCGCTGCTATCGTCTCGGCAGCTGGCGCTTGATAGCCCACAATCGGGGTGCCGTAAATCAGCCCCCACCGTTGCGGAAATTCAAGGGCCCACTGCCTCATCGCACCTACGAGGCCAATGAATCGCTCACGCGGTTGCGCACTCGGATCATCGCGCCGCACCACTGCCCCATCAAGGGAGTCAAAAGCATCAACAATGAGGAGAGTAATAAGGCTCGCCCTATCCGGTACGTAGCGGTAAATACCAGAAGGGACGATTCCTAGCTCACGGGCTATGGCCCGTAGGTTCAGCGCCTCTACACCACCACTAGCTAGTTGCTGCCGTCCCAGCTCGATGATGCGGGTCATCGTCTGCTCTCGGGCGCGCTCGCGTGGGGTTTGTGCCATGGGAAAACTATAGCAACTCACAAAAGAGAGCACTGCTCTTGCTTTCAGTGGCCCCGCCCTATACTTTTAGAGAGCACCAGTCACTAATATGAATAGGACTCCGGATAATGAAATACCTTATCACTGGCGCTGGACCCGTTGGCCGTGCGGTTGCCCGCGAACTCACCGCCCGAGGCCATGAATGCATCATCATGAGTCGCCACGGTTCCACACTCGACCTAGGCCCACACGTACAGCACATCACCGGCGATGCCACCCAAAAAGAGTCCTATCCCGCAGACGTCGACGGCATTGTCCACTGCATCCACGCAGCTTATAACGTCGAGGCATGGCGTACGCTCCTCATCCCCGCTGAGGACACAGCCCTCCACATCGCCGCCGAACGCGCCATCCCTATCGTCTTTCCAGAATCCATCTACGGATTCGATCCGAGCTACAAATCGTTTTCACCCGGTACCCCTTTAACCACATCCAGACAAGGAAAACCCGGTGTGCGCGCTGCGCTCATCAATACTCGCCTCGCTTCACCTGCCCGCACCGTATCGGTGGTGGCCGCAGATCTATTTGGCCCGGATTCTGGCCCGGGGTGCGTGTATCACCAACTGATCATCGGCAAGCGCATTCCCCTCGCGCTCTTCAATGCGCATACCAAGCATTCGGTTACCTACCTTCCGGACTTTGGCCGCGCGCTTGCCGATGCCCTCCTTGACCCCACCAGCCCACCTATCATTTCCGTACCCTGCGCCCCTGCAATTACCCAAGCGGAGTTCGCACATCTCGCAGGCTGCCGGCACTCGCCCATAACGCTGCGTCCGTGGATGCTCAAGCTTGGCGGGCTCTTTAACTCCGATCTTAATGGGCTGTTGGAGATGAGCTACCTGTGGGAACACCCCTCCATTTTGAGCGGTGCCACCGCCCAGTGGGAAGCCACCCCGATCGAGCAGGCACTGCGAGAAACACTTCGCGCAAGCAGTCCCACTACCAGCGCCGACAGGAAATAAAAACTCCAACTATCCCCATGGCTTTCTAACGTTCTACACTGGGGCACCATGAGTGATACGTCCACCGCCTCTAGTGCCACTATCAAAACCCCGTATGAGGATCTCCTCCGCCGCGTCCTCGAATCAGGCACGGCCAAAGGCGATCGCACCGGCACCGGCACGCGCTCCATCTTCGGCGCACAGCTGCGCTATAACCTGGCCGAATCCTTCCCGCTGCTGACCACAAAGAAGGTCTACTTTCACGGGGTCGTCGGCGAGCTGCTGTGGTTCCTGCGCGGCGATTCCAATGTGAAATTCCTGCAGGATAATAACGTGCGCATTTGGAACGAGTGGGCCGATGAGAATGGCGATTTGGGCCCGGTCTATGGCGTGCAGTGGCGTTCCTGGCCCACCCCGGATGGGAGCCACATCGACCAAATTCAGCAGGCGCTCGATACTCTAAAGAATAACCCGGACTCGCGCCGCAACCTGGTCTCCGCGTGGAATGTATCTGAGCTCGACCAGATGGCGCTTATGCCCTGCCACCTGCTCTTCCAGCTCTACGTAGCCAATGACACGCTGTCCCTGCAGGTATACCAGCGCTCGGCGGATATGTTCTTGGGCGTTCCCTTCAATATCGCCTCCTATGCGGCGCTGACCCACATGTTTGCTCAGCAGGCCGGCCTCAAGGTGGGCGATCTCATCTGGACCGGCGGCGATTGCCACATCTACAACAATCACATCGAGCAGGTCCAGGAGCAGCTTTCCCGCGAGCCGCGTGAGTACCCGCAGCTTAAACTCAACAAGGCGAAGGACCTCTTCTCCTATGACTTCGCCGATTTTGAGGTGCAGGGCTACGACCCGCACCCGGCCATCAAGGCGCAGGTGTCGGTCTAATGCTTGGCGCGATTTGGGCGCAGTCCCTGGACGGCATCATCGGCGATGGCGCGCAGATGCCCTGGCACGTGCCGGAGGATCTCAAGCACTTCAAGGACGTCACCATGGGCGCGCCGGTCATCATGGGCCGCAAGACCTGGGAGTCCCTCAACCCCAAGTTCCGCCCCCTGCCCGGCCGGGAGAATTACGTGCTCTCCTCGCGCGCACCCGGCGCGTGGTCAACTGGTGCTACGGTGGGCAGAACGATGCCCGCGCTTGCCGATGCCTGGGTCATCGGCGGCGGCCAAATCTACACCGCCGCCTTGGACCAGGTGGACCGCATCGAGGTCACTCTCATGGGCGTAAACATCGGCGATATCTATGGCGAGGACGCCGTCTTTGCCCCGGATATTCCCGATACGTTCGGCCTGGCCTACAGCACGAATTGGCTCACCTCTGACACGGGGCATTTAGAGCTTCCCGAGCAGCCAGCCAGCGAGCTACCCATGAAGTACCGCTTTTTAACTTACGATAGAAAGGACGCAGCCTAATGACTGTACAAGCACCCGAAACCAACGCCGATGTCACCATCTTCTACGCCGACTGGTGCCCATTTTGCGCCAAGCTCATCAAGAACTTGGATCGCACCGAAACCCCCTACGAGCTCGTGGACGTAGAAGGCGATAACGCCGACGACATCAACGAGTGGATCAAGTCCGTCAACGACGGCAACCGCATCATCCCCACCGTCTTGTACTCCGACGGCACCCACGAGACCAACCCGCCTGCATCCTCCGTGCGCAACAAGCAGGAAGAGCTGGCAGGCGCCTAAACCCCATAGCTAAGGCTGCTTGCCCGACCTATACAAACGGCCGCGCACGCAGCCTTTTGGGGCGCACTCGCGCCGCACTGCTATGATGATCCGAGTTGCATGAGCAACATCCCCGCCCCAGTAGCTCAGGGGATAGAGCACGGCTCTCCTAAAGCCGGTGTCGGAAGTTCGAATCTTCTCTGGGGCACCAATTTGTACCCCTCTGACCTGCATCAGAGGGGTAGATTTTTCCACGCTTCTGCTTATTGACCCCGCGTACCAAAACACTAAGGTCGTCAAAATCGGTTTTGATACGGTTTAGTCATGAGCCAGACGCGTCCGCACAACATTGGCATCGTACTTTTTGATGGGTTCGAGTTACTCGATGTTTTTGGCCCCGCAGAAGTACTCGCAAATACACCAGGCCTTGAAGTCAACTATCTGTCAAAACATGACAGTCCGGTAAGCAGCGCTCAAGGGGTACGCATAGTTCCGACAATGCGTTTTGAATCTTTCTCTGGAGATACTCTGCTTGTGCCAGGAGGACGCGGTACACGCTCACTTGTTCAAGATCCAGAATTCCTCCGCCAGCTAACCGCCCTTGCAAGCTCGGCGGACATCATCACCTCAGTTTGTACTGGGTCAGCGCTACTCGCCGCCGCGGGCCTTTTAGAAAACAACACCGCTACCACAAATAAGAACGCGTTCGACTGGGTTAGAACGCACGGCCAGAAAATTGAATGGAAAAAGCAAGCTCGATGGGTCCACGACGGCAACCTCTGGACATCATCCGGTGTGGCGGCAGGAATTGATATGGCGGTGGCTTTCATTACTCACTTCTTCGGTGAAGAAACAGCATCCTCTGTCACCAATCATATTGAGCTCATCGTCAACAGCAATCCCGATAACGATCCGTTTGCTGTCTGATTTCATTCGGTCCAAGCATGCAGAGGCGGTACACCTTAGTTCCCTCATATCAATAAATAGTTATTTTATGATCCCTAAAACCGCTTATCTGCATTCGCCCCCATTAAGGGTAAATCTTCAGATCCGGCTAGAAATAGCTTATAAACAGTATTATATGTTTTAGATAAGCCTTACTTTCCCTACTGTTTATGAATCGAGGTTTACCATGACCCAACAGTCCTCTACGCCTGCACGGAATACAAGCTCATCCAGTGGGTCGACGGCACGTTTAAACACCAGAGATCTCATCAACGCTGGCATCTTTTCCGCACTTTACTTTGTAATCACTTTTGTAACCGGGATGGTTGGATTCGCAGGACCCCAATTCATGTTCATTGGCTGGTTCATCGCGGCAATCGCAAATGGAATCGTGCTAGCGCTTTATGCTGCCCGCACGCCCAAAATGGGCGCTTTCACCCTTGTCGGCGGTATTAACGGATTAGCATTCATGCTCACCGGGCACTACTTCTGGACCTTGCTGGGAAGCATAATTCTTGGGTTTATCGCGGATTTGATTATCACAAAAAGCCACCTCGGGATTGCCAAGTCCTTCCCTATTGCCTATGGCGTCTTCTGTGCCTGGGTTTCTTTGCCTTTTATCCCGCTAATTATGGATACGGACTCATACTACGTCGATATCGCAGACCAAATGGGCCAAGAATACGCCGATGCTATGTCGGATATCTTCCAGCCATGGACCATTGGAGTACTGGCCATTTGTGCGCTCATCGTCGGCTTTATCGGAGGAAAGGTCGGAGTTCGCGTCAGTCGCAAACACTTTGAAAGCGCTGGTCTCCTGTGAGCTTGGACAAACAGGGCGTGCTTCGTCGATCTTCAATCGATCCACGGACCGTGCTGCTTTCTGTTCTAGTAATCAATGCGGTAGCTCTCAGCCACGGCCACCTACCGACACTGCTGATTTCTATCGCCTTCAGCTCCATCGCACTAGCTACAGTAAAGCCACACTATGGTCTTATTTGCCTGTGCGCTTTTGCATTATCCTATCTAGGGTATTGGGGCCTTTTACAGCTTCCTGGCTCCACATTTTTCGCTTTTTCGGCGGCAGTTTTTTCGTGGCTAAGCCGTTTCGTCATCAGCATGTCCATCGGCGCATTCGGCTTGCTCACTCTCACACCATCCACGTTGACCTCAGCACTGCGGGACCTGCGTTTACCAGGCTGGGCCACCATTCCACCGGCGGTATTCCTGCGTGTTTTGCCGATCATCGTGGCAGAAGCCAAAGCCATCCGCGATGCCATGGTCCTTCGGGGTCTCCAGCCTGGAGCGAAAAGCTGGTTCACACAGCCCACACAATCGTCCGCGATGCTGATCATCCCCTTGTTAGGCGCCGTCGTCCGCGCTGGTGATGAGCTCGCTGCCTCTGCTCTTGTCCGCGGATTGGGAGGACCCACACGCCCAACCACCACCGCTGATCTTTCCTTCAAGCTTGTCGATGCAACTGCAATAGCTGGGTTGGGCCTCGTTGTTGCCTCTGTCTGGCTTCCCACGGAGGTCCACTTATGAACGAACGCAGTGTCGCAACCAGTGTAAACGCCCATAACGTTTCTTTTACATATCCATTGGGCGCTCGGCCAGGCATTCAAGGTGTATCTGATGTGTCTTTTTCTGTCTCTCCAGGACAGTGCCTACTGATTACCGGTGATTCCGGATCGGGAAAGTCCACGGTACTCAAGTTGATCAACGGACTCATCCCCCATTTCAATCCAGGAGAGCTACTAGGTACCATCACTATTACAAAGGATGGCCAGGACTTTAACCCTGCGCAGGAACCGCTGTCCCGCGCCATCGAGTTCAGCGCCTCAGTATTCCAGAATCCACGGACGCAGTTTTTCACTGAAAGCGTCAATGCAGAATTAGCCTTCGGGCTAGAAAACCTGGGTGTGGATCCCACAGAAATTGAATCTAGGATTCAATCAGCGGTCGAGTTGCTAGGCATTAACGATCTTCGGGGCCGGCGATTCAAAGAATTATCCGGTGGACAGTTACAAACCGTGGCATGCGCATGCGCGCTTGTGTCCCCGGGCAGTCTCGTGCTTCTCGATGAACCCACGTCCAATCTCTCCATGGAAAGCATCGATATTCTTGCACGCGTACTACACCGCTTGAAGGAATTAGGCACAACGATCATTATCGCTGATCACCGCCTCTTTTTCTTAAAAGATATCGCTGACCAAGTTATTTACTTGACTCAGGGAAAAATAGCGCGCAGTTTCCACGCCCAAGAGTTTTATGCCTTAGACGAACCCGAACGCAAACAATTGGGGCTACGCAGCTTACACCACGTTCCACTCCCCGCGAGCGTGCCCGAACCACCCACGCCCGAAAACGCCGATCCCCAGCGGAGCGGACTCGAGTTAAGCGATATCCGTTTTTCTTATGGCACGCATGAGGTGCTCAACATTGACCACGCATTTTTCCCCAGCGGCGAAGTCACCGCCTTAATCGGGCCCAACGGCGCTGGAAAAACCACCCTCGCCAGGATCATTTGTGGTCTTGCTTCTCCCAAACGCGGCGGTAGTCTCCGTTTGAACAGCAAACGAGTAGGAGCAGCAGCTCGGAGGCGCAGCGCGTACATGGTAATGCAGGATGTTGGCCGCCAGCTATTCGCTGCCACCACCGAAGAAGAGGTCACGCTCGGACTGGCAAAGAAGAAGCGGGACCACATCGATGTCAACGAGATTCTCCATCGCCTCGATCTGGAAGAGATGGCCCAACGGCATCCGCAGTCTCTGTCCGGTGGGCAACGGCAACGCTTAGCCATAGCTTCAGCCCAAGCCGAGCAAGCAGAGGTCTACATCTTCGATGAACCTACCTCTGGAGTGGGCTGGCGCCAACTGCAATCCATCTCTGCGCTGCTTCGCTCTCTTACAGCAAGCGGCGCAGTGGTCATCGTTATCACCCATGACCACGAATTCATCCAAGAATCAGTCACCAGAATCATCGATATGACTGACATCAACAAGAATTGAGAAAGAAATGTCTGAGGTAAAACAAAGTTCCACAGAATCAAACGGAACCCACGCACCAGAATCACACGGTGCGTCACCGGAAGAAGAGGCTCGCGCAAAACAAAAAGCCGGCCAGGCCGCTCTAAAAAAGCTACTGGCCCCAGTACAAATAACCATCTACTTCGCACAGTTTCTCGCGCTTATATCCTCGGTACTCGCCGTAGCACCCTACGTCGCGTTGGTGGCATTGGGAAATGCTCTAATCGACGGCAATACTGATGACGTCGCGTCCATTGTGAAATGGCTACTTGCTGCATTTTTGGGCCAGCTATTCTTCTATTTCCTTGCCCTTACGATCACCCACTTCGCTGATGCAAAGCTGGTGGGGATTAACCGGCACCGAATTATTACCGCTATTGCGAAAGCACCACTCTCGTGGTTTAGCCAGACTAATTCCGGCAAAGTCCGCAAAGCTGTCGAGGACGATACGCTAACTCTGCACACCCTGACAGCCCATGCTCCTGTAGAGCAAGTTGCCGCAATCTTCACGCCTCTTGCGCTTCTGGTTTATGCCTTTATTTTGGATTGGCGCCTTGGCCTACTTTCTATTGCCACTGTGCCCATTTTCCTAGCAATCCAGGCGTATTCAATGAAAGATATGGGCACAAAAACTGCGGAAATGGACGATTATCTTGGAGAGGTTTCTGCCACTGCAGTGGAGTTCTCCGAAGGTATTTCCGTCGTCAAGGCTTTCGGCACCGTTGGCAAAGCCCACGCTCGGTACCGCGAAGCTGCTAAACAATTCGCTATCTTCTATTACGAGTGGGTACGTCCGCTTCTGCGTGTTAGCGCAATTTCAGAATCCGTGGTGGCGGTTCCTGTCCTCATCCTTATCAATGTAGGAGTCGGTTCCCTGCTAATAGCCGGGGACTATGTCACGGTTGCTGAAGTCATCGCCACAACATTGATTGCACTGGTGATCCCAGGCACGATTCAAACCGTCGGCCGCATGATGTGGTCTTACCAGCTCGCTGGCAATGCGGCGTTGCGCCTTGATGAAGTCATGACAATTTCCCACGTGAAAGAAGGCCAAAAGAGCCTCGATGCCAGTAGTCAAGACATGGAGGTGGAGTTCCATAAGGTCAGCTTTAGCTACGCCCCAGACACACCAGTCCTCCAAGACTTTTCTGCGCAATTAAACGCAGGCACTGTCACGGCATTGATTGGCCCCTCCGGGTCTGGCAAATCCACAGCAGCAACGATGCTGGCGCGTTTCCAGGATCCAGATTCGGGCACAATCACTATCAACAACGTGGATATCCGTGATCTCACTTTCGACAGTTTGTACCGCACTGTGGCTTTCGTCTTACAAGATCCTCACTTACTGCGAATGAGTATTCGGGAAAACATTCGCCTTGCACGCCCAGAAGCTCGTGATGAAGAGATCTGGCAAGCAGCAGAGGCCGCGCACATAGCTGCTGATATTCGCGCTTTACCGGCTGGGCTCGACACCGTTGTTAGTGAGGACATCTCTTTATCCGGTGGACAACAGCAACGCATTTCTATTGCCCGGGCAATTATTACCAATGCCCCAATCTTGATCCTGGATGAAGCTACTGCGGCAACTGATCCTGACTGCGAAGCAGAAATTCAAGCAGCTCTAGCCACACTCGTCAGAGACAAGACCGTCTTAGTCATCGCCCACAAGCCAGAGTCCATCCAAGGCGCAGACCAAATAATCCGCCTCAAGCCTGTGAAGGATAATTCTCATGTCTAATGCCACCACGCCTGCTAGTTCGCGGCTTCGTGATCCGTTACTTACTCGCAGTGTCAAAAAGCTGCAAAGTCCTGTAGGTCATAAGCTCAATAAAAGGCATGCTTGTCTATCGCTTATCGTTGGCGTGCTTGACGGCCTCGCCGTTCTCACGCTCGTGCCACTTACAAAGGCACTCGATGGGGATACGACGATCGCACCATGGATGTGGACGCTTTTGGCAATTGCGCTCGTAGCTTTTGCGCTACGATTTTTCGCAACCATGGCCTCTTACCACACGGCCTTGGATTTCATCCGAACCGCGCACACGACTGTGGGCGATAAATTGGCAACGCTACCGCTCGGCTGGTTCATACCGGCTAATACCGGCGGGCTATCTCGTCTCGTCTCAGATCGTTTTATGGTGGCGGCCGAGACTCTTGCACATACTCAAGGTATGGTGTACCGCGATAGTGCAGCACTTATGACCCTGTTGGTTGGAGCGTGTTTCTGGAATCCACGGTTGGGATTGGTCTTTCTAATCATCGCACCATTGGCGCTCGTGGTGATGCAGTTGGCTGCGTGGATTCGTGAGAAAGCATCGAACCGCGCACTCGGGCCGAGTAAAGAGCTCTCCCAGCGCATCGTAGAATTTGCTAACCGCCAGCCGGCCTTGCGCGCGGCGGGAAAATCACAAGGGTTTGCGCCGCTTGAGCAAGCACTAGAAATCGATCATAAAGCACGGATACGCGAGCTATGGGTATCCACATTAGCTTTGCTACTCAACGGCATAGTAGTGCAGATCTTCATCGTGGCTCTCATTATGGTCTCCGCGGATCTTGCCGTTGAAGGCGCCCTATCGCCACTAGAAACAATTGCGATCATCGGAATCAGCTTGAGGTTTACCCGCACGCTTGAGCAGCTGGGCTCTTGTTTCGTCGGTTTAGACGCAGGCCGTATCGCGCTCGCAGAAACCGAGCTCATCACCGATGCCCCTTCCCTGCCAGAACCCACTACTCCGCGCACAGGAGACGGTTCGGGCAGTGTTGAGCTGCGCGATGTCACGTTTGGGTACGGAGATAAGCCGGTATTGGTCGATGTCGCCTTCCACGCCCAACCGGGCACCGTTACCGCCATTGTCGGTCCTTCTGGCTCCGGAAAGACCACAATTGCGCGCCTTATTTCACGATTCTGGGATGTAGATTCCGGGGCGGTGATGGTTGACGGCGTAGATATCCGCGAGCTTGGAACCGAACAGCTAATGTCCAAACTATCCATGGTCTTTCAGGACGTCTACCTCTTCGATGATTCGCTGATTGCTAATATCCGCGTTGGTCGTCCCGACGCCTCCGATGAGGAAATCTTCCGCGCAGCTGATCTTTCAGGCGTGACTGCTATTGCCAACCGCCTAGGGTGGCACACTCCTGTTGGTGAAGGCGGGCGGCTTCTGTCCGGCGGCGAGCGCCAGCGCGTATCTGTTGCTCGCGCGCTGCTCAAACAAGCGCCGATTGTCCTCTTTGATGAGGCTACCTCCGCGCTCGATGCAGAAAATGAGGCAAATATCCTTGCCGCAATGGACGAGCTACGGGAGAAGTCTACTTTTATCGTCATCGCCCATAAGCTGGATACAATTAAATCTGCTGATCAAATCGTAGTCTTGGATGAACACGGGCACGTCAGCCAGCTGGGCACGCATTCTGAGCTTTCCGATGTCCTCGGAATCTACCGCCACTTCTGGCAGCAACGCAAAGCAGCACGCGGGTGGAAAATCAGTTCGGGACGCGATTAACGCGGGCACCGAGATCGGCGTTGTTTGCGGGGGCACCCTTCTCCCCCGCAGCACGGCGCACCCTAAGTGCACCGACAAAAGCTCAGAACGAAGAATGCGGTAGCGGCTACGAGCGACCACTGCGCGGCGTTGGCCATGTCTTCGCTTAAGGCCTGCACCACTGCCCCAGGCGCCCCGTACCGTGCCGCGACGCGGCGGGCGGCTGCACCGGAGAAGAATGCACCAATTGCCATGGCTGCCAGCACCAGGCCAGCCAACATCGTGCTGAGGTCTAGCGCATTAATCAGGTACAGCGGCAGCACGAAGATGATGGCAAACTCGCCGATTGCTACCGCACCAGCGGTGATGTTGCCCCACGAGAACGTGGAATAAGAAAACAATTCAAGATCCAACAGCGCCGAGCGGTGCCTCCGCTCGCGGTGCTTTTCCCACCTGATAAACAGCACGAAGCCCACGGCCGAAATCGCGGACGCTAGCGGAACCGGTGAAATAGCCGCGTTTTCGGACCAGGTCCAGCCAAAGATGCTGAATGAGGATTGGGGCTCCCACCAGCCTAGGTCGGGGCCCTCGATAATCGCGAATACCAGGACACCCATTCCGTCAGTGCACCACCGGCAGGCGGTCCGACCGCTGCCGCGCCGGAAATCACCGCGCCCCACACACCAAAGGCTGCTGCGCGGTATTTGCCGCGGACTACGGTATTAACCGTGGAAAGCGTGGAAGGCATGATGAACGCAGGACCGATTGCCTGTACTGCGCGCACGGAGATCCACGTGGCGGCGGAGGTAGAAAATCCCGCCAATACGCTGCCTGCCACGAATATTGTCAGGCCGGTGAGGAACGCGCGCTTGCGTCCTCAGGTATCCGCATTCTTGCCCGTCGACAGCAGCAGCGCCGCCAGCAAAACCGCATAGAGGCTGTTGCCCCACTGCGCCTGCGTCAGGTTGAGCTGCAAGTCAGTGATAATCGACGGCAATGCCACGCCGACGATCATGCCATCAAGAACGATGACGCCCAGTCCGACGGAAAGAACCGCCAAGCTTATCCAATCGCGGCGAGTAGGCACCGTGACGTTTTCTTGTGCGCTGTGCTCGCTCATTGTTAGGCGTTCACCGAAGCTTTGGCGTTGCCGTCATCTGGCTCCTTGATGGCCCGGCCCAAATTCACGAGGAAAACTGTCAGCCCCACCGTGATGAAGATGTGTCCCAAACCTGCGATGCCAGAAATCATCTCATTGGACTCCTTGCCCAGCACCGTCAATATGCCGTGTGAAATTTGCATGCCAACGGTAAGCACCACGCCCACGTTGTACAGCCAGAAGAATGAGTTGAATAGCTGGCAGTACCGCGACAGTGCGAAGACCTTTTCCAGCGCCAAGAAAATGAGGAACAGCATGAAGCCCAGCGCTAGCAAGTGGGTGTGGGCCACGCCTAGCTGCGTATATTCGCCTTCGGGAAAATCCTGTAGCTTCGTAAACTCCCGATAAAACAAACCAGCGACCAAGCCCAAGACGAGGTAGAAAATCGCTGCCCTGTACAAAGCCTTCATGTCATTACTCCTTCCCAGCCACCGCCGTGACTGGATAGCCGAGGGGATCAATTTCTCTAAATACATATCTTGCCCCGACTTGCTCGGCTTTGAATCGCAGAGGCGGTTGAACATTGAATCCACCAGTAGGTTGATTGGAGGTGCTTAACGTCGTGTCCTCTGCATTCCCGCAAGGAGTGCAGCCCCAAAACTAGCGCTTCTAGCGCTCGGCTTTTATATTTTTCTTTTCAAATACAGGACCGGAACGGGCCAGCGCGAGGATCACCAGCACGGTCCCGAGGCCCGCTGAAAGCAATGGAACTACAGCATTACCTGACTGCTGCCTAGCCTCGGCATCCATTTCCGCATTCAGCTCGCGGGTAATTGAGTCTTGCAGTAAAGCCCAAACTAGGGAATTGGCATCCGTGGTGGATATGGCTAATTCATCAATAATTTCCGCGTGCACGGGGTAGCGAAAAACTTCCTTATGGTCGCATTATCGGACGGCTCTCGGCGTGCCATATTACGCATTCTGGGTTATCTCCTTATGCAGGTTGGGAACCTACACACCAACCATCGGATCCCCTCAATGGCCGTCCCCCGACTGCTTCGATAAAGCCTATAATCCAGACCCCACGCATGAACAACTTAACAGGCTCGATGAAGCTGACCCTGGAGCAAACAGGATGGTCAGCCCAGTCGTCTTCGAAAACCACATCGGATTTACTGCCGACAAAATAGATGGTTGTCTAACCTCAAGGTAGCTTCACTGCGTGTCCACGATTTGCGGGAACCCCAGAGGACTTAACGGGCGCTCAAAAAAGGACCCACGCATTTAGTTTTCACGATATAATTGCGAGTGGATTTTGTAGTTCTATACGAATTGAAAGGACGATTTATGTCAGCCATTAGTGAAGAAGAGCTTGTCAACGCTGTTAAAGCTAGGTCTCAAGAAGTCCGGGCAGCAACAACCTCGTACTCGGTGAGGGAGTTAAGGAGCATGTTTGAGGAAGGGCAGATAAATATCCGCCCAGAGTTTCAGAGAACGTTCCGGTGGACCAAAGAACAGAAATCTTCTCTGATTGAATCCATGTTGTTGTCCATTCCACTACCCTCAGTCTTTGTTTCCGAAGATTTTGATGGTGATTGGGATGTGGTTGATGGTGTACAGAGACTCTCCACCATTTTCAGTTTTATGGGGATGACCTTTCCGGATTCGGACAATAACCTTGAGTCGGGCGACAATAGCATGGACGGTGCCGATGAAGAAGCATTAACCGATTCGGGTAGGGACTCGGAATTTTCTCTTGAGCCATTTGCTCTGTCTAGATTGGAACACCTAGTCGAGGCAGAAGATCTTAGTTGGATCGACCTACCGAGAGCGCTTAAAAGAAAACTAGAAACTACGCGTATCGATGTCACGATGCTGGAGAGTACTTCTTCTGCAGAAGCTAAGTACAATTTATTCTTGCGCTTGAATTCTGGAGCTAGCCTTACTCAGCAAGAACTCCGAAACTGCCTGTTACTGATGGTTAACCCGAGTTTCTTTAAAACCATTAAGTCATGTGCACAGAACGAGGACTTCCTTAAACTTGTTCAACTCTCAGATAGAAAGTCGAAACAAGCTTTCAGCGATGAGCTTGTTTTACGATTTTTCATGCAGAGCGAATTTTCCGGAGACACCTCGTCACTTCGAGAAGACTTCGGAGAATACCTGACGGCGTGGGCGAAAGGTGCTGCTTTACGGGAAGAGTCCAGTTATACTCCCGATACGGATTTGTTTAATAGGACTGTTTCCTTGGTTCTGTCTGCAGGAGGCAGTGATGCGCTCCGTCGACTCTCTGAAGATGGGAAATCCCGTCGCGGTCCAGCATCAAATGCTGCCTTTGAATTTGTAATGTCCGGCGTATCAAATGAAATAGACTTCTGGGAGAGTACACCTGAAACCCTCCAAGGATTACTGTCCGATTTTTGGACTTCTGATGAATTCCGCGAACACGTAGGATCTGGAGTAAATGCCCGCGATCGTTTTCCAAAAATGATTAACTTCGGACGTCAATACTTTAAAAGGCGTTAGAAATTGAAACAAATGCGTGACATCGATGAATTATTTGGTGCATTAACCGAGGCCAGCGCGTGGAGGAAAAAAGAGCTAAACAAACTGGTGAGCAAGTTCAACTTCCAGTATCGAAAGACAACTCAAAAAGATCCCAACAACCCCGAAAAAACTATCGTTCGCTATCAATATATTGAAGATGACAGCAGTGGACGAGTAGTTCCGTTATCGGCTTTAGACAAGCGTGCGATGTATATACTTACCTATTCCCATTGGGAAGGATACGTAAAGCAAGCTATTCAAATTTACTTGAAATCATTAGGTTACGTATCTTTTCGGGAAGCCCAATCACACCCAAGGGCAGTTCGACGTATCCTGAGGACGAGACTGGAAGAGCACAAAAAGCCATGGAGAACTCGGATCTTTCTCCTGAAGAACTTCAAAAACTACGGGCGCGTTTCATTGAACAGCTCGATGATGATCGATTGGAGCTTCAGGAACAAGAAATAAAAATATTTTCTAATACTTCCTCAAATCTCAGAATCAAAGTTTTAAAAAAATTGTTACGCGATTTGGACATACGCATCCCTGAATTTTTCCACAGAAATGGCGAAACTATTGATAAAATGGTCGAAATACGCAACGGCATTGCGCACGGTGATCCCACATATAGAAGTGATAGTTTTCCAGAGGAAGTACAGGACGGCTTACCCAAAACTATTGATTTTGTAGAGGAGTCGTTTTCTGAATTGCAAAAAATTTTAATAGAGAAAGCAGATTCTTCCTTTACTGTCGAAAAGCGGTTGGCTTAGTAGAGTGACGGCCTGATAATCAAGTTTCAATATCCTGGTTTGATGTTAGTAAAATAGGATTTTAAATTCTGCGTTTCCCGCAGGTCGTGAAAACATAGCATTGTTAGCTAGTTGCTAGGTAGCTATTTCCGCTCCCTGCGCCGAGCGTGTCAAGTTGTTTGTGTGTGGGGTTAGGTTTATAGGTATTTGTCGAAGCGGTCAGGAAAGGCCACGGCCATTTGGTTGATGGCTTGTTTCCAGCCGGATACTCGTGCTCCTTCCACGAGCCTGCTGGTTGTAGCCGAGGCCCGTTTGCCTTGTTTCGCCCGCTTGATAGCTCGTTTGTCTTCAATATTGCAGATCATCAACCACAGCGTCTTTAACGCGGAATCATCATTAGTAAATTGGACCCGGTTGCGCGTGGCTTTACGCAGCTGGTTGTTAAACGATTCAATCGAATTCGTCGTATAGATAACCTTCCTGGCCGCTGGAGGAAACTGCAAAAATGGCACGAATCTATCCCACGCATCCTCCTAGACCTTGACCGACTGAGGGTACTTCACACCCAGTTCAGACTTGGAGAATTCCTTCAACGCCGCTTCTGCCGTGGATTCATCAGTAGCTGTATACACCTTCTTCAACGCTGCTGGGGCCTGACCCCCGGAAAGTGGACACGCCGGAGGCTGGGTCCTTCTTGGCAAGTTCCAGGTTTTCCATCTACTCAAACAGAACAAACCTGGGACGCTTAAGTTCTATGGTTACTAGAATCGAGCGAATTGATGGGTGCCACTTTCGGAAGATAGGTTCGGGTGCGACTTCTATCTGAAGGACTGATCAAGCTGGGCTGAATCGAGGCGACGGTGAACATAAGAAAATAAGCTAAAAGCATCGAGAAAGTCATGTTGGTCTTCCTCACTTCCCCGCCGGGTTTGATGTGCGCGAGGATTCCGGTAGTGCCCATAGATACCTACCAGAAGGTTCCTAAACCCTTTTTGTTCTGATTCCTCCGACTGTGTGGAAAGTCCATTAATTAAAAGCCTAGGAGCAGAATTCTTTGTTCCCAAAGCGGTGTCGAACAAGTCCTGGCCATCATCCGTCAGGCCTGTAAGGTTACGGATGCGATCAGGAATCGACTTGGCGGCCTCGGATATCGCATGGAACAGTGACTGGGAGATCAGTTCTTGACTGCAATATTCCAGCAGATGCTCGTGAGTACCTCGCCGATGTAGCTCCTCCATGAGAGAGTTTGTGAGACGGTCAATATCGTCAAATTTATTTGCTACTTCGCCGAATTCGATCAACCGGCAATCTTCGTCGATGTGCCACCCCTCAGTGATCAGTACCCGGTTGAGCTGGCGACGCAAATCCTCCCAGAACTGGCGGTTGTTAGTGTGTCGTGCCGGACTCATTGCCGCCGCTATGAAGTCACGCGTACGTTGAGCGGCTGACTCCGAATTGGACGTGTTAGTAAGCGCGCCAAACAGTCCCTCTCGTTTATTTCCGGTTCCACGTGGTGGCGCGTCTATATCTTGCAGAAGCTGGTCAATCTGACTTCCAGTCAGGCACGGTGGTTCAGGGCTGGCCAGGACGTTTGCAATATTGCGGATCGTCGAACGGTGAGGAAAAGAAGAAGAGGATTGACTCATTCTTCAAGCTTCTCATGTGTAAAGCAGGAAGCTAAATATTTCCATCAGGGCCAGTGTCCAGTTCAAAGGGGTCCTTGAGAACACATGCGTAAGCGCCCTACACGGTCACGCCCTTGGCTTGTCGGAATTCACGTCAAGGCTTGCTCTTATAAAGGGCCGATAATGGCTGCTACTGACCTCCTGACATGTACTAACGATGCAGGTGGAATTATCCCAACTGCCGAACAAAGGGCAATGCCTATTTCCGTGGCCGCGGTCCTGCTGCCACAGCGTTCGGTAACAGCAACATAAACAAGGTAATCCAGGATTAACGCAAGGGTTCCATTTCGGCATCCATTGCGTTGTCAGCAGTTCCGCTTAAAGGTACCCAAAATTCCTAACTTTACCCCTGGACAAGGGCAGGTTATGTTCGTCTGCGTTTCTATTACTTTTCTTTTGATGAGCAGTAGAACTTGTCGCTAGCTTCGGTTAGGCACCGCCCGATGCCTGAGGAATGATCTTTAGCCAGTGAGTAGCCGTCAAAGGAGAGCACACACCCTCTCATCGTTTTAAGGCCGATAGTTCCGATTCGGCACAAACCGGTTCGATGGTCCCATTGTTTCTTCACCATAAGATTTAACGACAGCTTAGAGCCCCAGCCCTCCACTCTTCTGAGGAGGCCTGGGGCGCCGGTGTCTTGGAGGCTTAAATAGCCTTCTCCCCACGCTCGTCGGTGCGGACGCGGATGACGTCTTCGACGGGGGCTATCCATATCTTGCCGTCGCCGATTTCGCCGGTGCAGGCGGCGTCGACGATGGCATCGACAATTGCTTCGGCGTCATCGTCTGCCACGATGAGCTCGATTTTGGCCTTAGGCACAAAGGAGGTGGCGAATTGGGCGCCGCGGTAGATTTCCTTGTTGCCGCGTTGCTGGCCAAAGCCTTCGATTTCGGTCACCGTCATGCCGGGCGAGCCGAGCTTTTGTAGGGCTTGCTGGATATCATCAAGAGTAAAGGGCTTGACCACGGCTGTTACGAGTTTCATTGTTGCTCCTAGGTATCGCTGGGCGTTTTAGTTGCGGCTGGTGGTACCGCGCATGGCACGGCCGCCAATGTCATAGCCGGTCTCACGGTGACCACCAAAGTCAATGCCGTCGGTTTCAATCTGGTCGGTCACGCGCCAGCCAATGGTCGCCTTCAAAATCACCGCAATGATGGCGGTAATGACTGCGGCGAAGACCACGGCGATTGCGGCGATGAGGATCTGTACGATGAGCAGCTTCCAGCCTTCGGCGCCGCCGCCGGTAAAGATGCCGCGATCATTGGCAAAGAACGCAACCGCCACGGTGCCCCACAAGCCAGCGACCAGGTGGACGCCCACGACGTCGAGGGAATCATCGAAGCCGAAGCGGAACTTCAGGCCCACGCCCAGGCAGCCCAGCATGCCGCCGAGGGCACCCATGATGAGGGAGGTGACCGGGTTCAGGTCGCCGGCGGCCGGGGTAATGGTGACTAGGCCGGCAACCACGCCGGAGGCTGCACCTAAGGAAGTGCAGTAGTTATCGCGGAGCTTTTCCACGAGCAACCAACCTAGGATTGCGGCAGCCGTTGCGGCGGTGGTGTTGACCCAGGCCAGGCCGGCGAGGCCATCGGCTGCGAAGGCGGAACCGCCATTGAAGCCGAACCAACCGAACCACAGCAGGCCGGCACCGAGCATGACCATGGGCAGGTTGTGGGGACGCTGAACGCTCTTCGGGAAGCCTTGGCGCTTGCCCACGACAATCGCTAAGACCAGTGCGGCCGTACCGGCGGAAATGTGGACGACGATACCACCGGCAAAGTCAATCGGTGCCACAAGCGCTTCCCCACCTTCGCTGCCAAAGATCCAGCTGGTGACGCTGCTTTCACCCTCACCCAGGATGCCACCGCCCCAGACCATGTGAGCCAGCGGGAAGTAGACAAAGGTTGCCCACAGGCCACTGAAAATCATCCAGGTACCGAACTTCACACGGCCCGCGAGTGCACCGGAGATAATCGCGGTGGAAATAACGGCGAAGGTGAGCTGGAAGCCGATATCGATGATATTGGCGTAGCCTTCCGCACCTTCGAGGTACTCACCGTTGGCATCAAAGATGGAATCCTTGAGCCCGAAGAACTCGAAGGGGTTGGCAACGATGCCGCCCCAAGACTCCGTGCCGTAGCTCATTGACCAGCCCCAGAGGATGTAAATGATGCTGACTACCGCTAGTGAGCCGAAGGACATCAGCATCATGTTGAGCACACCGCGGCGCTCTGTCATGCCTCCGTAAAAAAGTGCCAGGGCTGGGGTCATGAGCAGCACGAGAGCCGCGCTCATGAGCATCCAGCTCGCATTGCCTGCGATCACCGAATCCATTGTTTCTCCTTGTAGGGTTCCTTCATTGCTTTTCATAACGGTAGTACTACAGGTATACAAATATCTATTGGGCTATAGGTTAATCCCCCAATGTGGGGTTGCCGCACCCCTTACCCTCCTCGCGTAATTAATTCACTGCGCCGGGCGGAATTTAAGCAGCTCAGCGTCCGTACAGCACTCCTGGAAAGTGCACCGTTTGCACCGGCTTTCGGGCGGACCTAATGTGCTTCCACGCTGGACTTTAAGTTTTCCACTATCGGACTTTCAGCCCACTCGTTTCAATGAAGTACCACCCCACAAGGAACGCGTATATGTCCGACTCCACATCCCTCTCCTCCGCTCCCATGGAAGAGCGGTCGTCCCTTTCTCTAGAGCAGCAGGCACAGCAGTTGCCCGCTGAAGTATCGAAGAAGCGCCGCTTTAGCGATGGCTGGAAGCTCCTCGTGTGCATCGTCATCGTGCTCGTCGGCGCCCTGGGCTCGTCCCTGGTGCAAACCGATGGCGGCAATGTTCAAGTCACTGACCTCAAAATCGCCGGCAAGCACGGCGCTACCGTCACCGCCGATCTCTTCCGGCCGAAGGACGCGACGCCGGAGAATAAAGCGCCGATGGTCATCGTCTCGCCCGGTTTCCAGCGCACCAAGGAAACTCAGGTCTCCAACTCGCTGGAATTGGCCCGGCGCGGCTTTGTCACCCTGGTAGTTGACCCATATAACCAGGGCGAATCGAGCTCGCAGCACCCGGACGATGGCGATACCGCCGTCGTAGCTGCCATTGATTACGTCACGGATCACCTGGATACGTTCAATTACGTCGATGAGGATCGCATCGGCATTACTGGCCACTCCGCCGGCGGTACTGCGGTGCGCACCGCAGCCAATAAATACGGCAAGAAGGTCGATGACGCCCTCGAGGCCGCCAAGGATCCGGATAGCGAAGGCGGCACCACCATCACGGATGGCGAGCGCAAGCGTGCCGAGGACCTGGACAAGATCTCCGCGGTCTTTATCTCCGGCTGGCTCAAGAACTTAAACGATAAGAAGTTTGCCCACGTGCACTCCAATATGGCGCTGGGCTATGCCCGCTACGATGAAGGCGGCTACCGCAATATCAACGGCGATGGCGATCTGCGCGATGCCCCAGAGGCCCTGTCCATGGTCAACTCTGGGCTCAAGAAACAAGACCAGGTGGACCGCATTGAGATCGGCCGGGGCTACGGGGACATCGACAAGGGCACCTACCGCGTTGCCTATAACGATGAAACGCTGCACCCGCTGCAGCCGCTGACACCCAGTGCCATCGGCAGTATCCTCGAGTTTTTCGATGACACCCTGGATGCGCCGGTGAAGATGGATTCCGGCAACCAGACGTGGTGGCTCAAGGAGGTCTTTAACCTCATCTCCCTCATCGGCGGCATTGCCATGCTTTTCCCGCTTACCCGCATGCTATTGCGCACCCGCTACTTCGCCCCGGTGGCACAGGCGCTCCCGACGGTACCGAAGCGCCCGCGGGGCAAAGAGGCCGCGAAGTTCTGGGCATTCTTCGTGCTTTCGGCGGCCATCGCATTCTTCACGTTCATGCCGCTGGCGAACCTTTCGCAGGACGTCTTCTACGATGCCGCGAATAAGGTCAGCACCTGGTTCTTCCCGGCGCGCATGGTCAACTCGGTGGTCTTGTGGGCCATCGTCAACGGCATCGTGGGGCTTATCTTGTTCTATATCACCCGGGATAAGTCCACCTATGCCCGCGGCGAGCGCGCCCGCGCGTGGGGCATCACGATGGGCCGGCGCACCTTCTGGCGCACGCTGCTGCTGGCCTTCATCTTGCTCTTCGTGTACTTCTCGGTGCTATCCATCGTCTACCTTGCTTTCCACAGCGATTACCGCTTCTTGGTCGTGGCCTCGCGCCCGCTGACGCTGCGCTGGTTCCTGGTGGCGCTGATGTACGTGCCGGCGATGTTCATCTTCTACCTGGCCAATTCCATTCGCGCCGGTGTGGGCACGCGCTATAGCGATACGCCCAAGTGGCAGACCTACCTCATTGCGGCGCTAGCTAACTCCGTCGGCTTGGCGATGATCTTCGTTATCCAGTACTCCGTCTTCGCCGCCACCGGCACGGTGCACTGGACCGATGACTGGCTGTATGTGAATATGCTGCAGTCCATCTTGCCCATGATGATCCTGCTGCCCATCTTGAACAAGATGTTTTATGCCAATACCGGCCGCGCATGGCTTGGCCCCCTGGTTATCGCGCCCATCTTTATCACGATGTCCTTGGGCGGCAGCGTGGCCTATATCCCGAGCCTGGCTTAAGCTTTAAGCCATGAGTGAAATCACTAAGCAGTATTCCGTTGACCTTAACCGCGTAGAAAATTCGGTGTACCGCGCCACCAATGCGGATGGCGCCAGCATCGAATTCGGCCGTGGGGAGGGCCTGTTATCGCCGGTAGAGCTCCTGCTGGCCGCCGTCGCTGGGTGCACCGCGGTGGACGTGGATGTCGTGACCTCCCGGCGCACCGAGCCGGAGTCTTTCCAGGTACGCGCAGAGGGCGACCGCGTGGATGAGGATGGCGCCTCGCGGCTTTCCGATGTCCGCGTCGCCTTCGACCTCGCCTTCCCCTCCACCCCGGACGGCGATAAGGCCCGCACGCTCGTGGATAACCTCATCCGCATCTCCCACGAGAAGGACTGCACGGTATCTCGCACCGTGGAACACGCCACGAACGTGGAATTTAGCAACGAGTCAAAATAAACACGATTCCCCCACTATCTCCTACTATGGTGCATTTGTTAACTATTGTGACTAATGCGATCACTGCAGGAGCTTTTCATGTCACCATCTCTATCTCGTCGCGGCCTCTTGAAGGCAAGCGCCCTTGCCGTTACCGCCGGAGCCATCGGTGCGGCCGCACCCTCTGCCGCCGCCCTCGGCCCAGTGCGCGGGACCATCATCGACTTCTCCTCCGGCATACCCTCCCCCGCCGCCATCAAGCGCGCGGGACACATCGGTGCCATTCGCTACGTCTCCAATAAGCGCCCCGGCGCGGCTTGGATGACCGGCAAGCCGGTCACGCTGCAAGAGGCTGCCGCCAATGCCGCCGCCGGCCTGCCCACGGCCTCGGTCTATCAATTCGGCCGCGCCGAAACCGCCGATTGGAAGCAGGGCGCGGCCGGCGCTGCCATCCACGCCCCGCAGGCCATTTCGCTGCACAAGGCCGCCGGTGGACCCACGCACCGCCCCATTTATATCGCCATCGACGATAATCCCACCCGCGAGCACTACACCCAGTTCATCCGGCCATACCTGCAGGCATTCTCCAAGGCGCTGTCTGTCGCCGGCTACCAAACCGGCGTCTACGGCAACTACAACACCATCGAGTGGGCCAGCCAGGATGGGATTGGCACGTTCTACTGGATGCACGATTGGGGTTCCAACGGGAAAATCCACCCCAAGACCACCATTCACCAGCTACCGCAGTCGCGCCAGCAGACCATCGAGAACGTCATTGTCGATGTCAACGAGGTCTATGCCAGCGACTGGGGCCAATGGACGCCCGGTTCCAAGCAGCCAGGCATCCAGGATCTCAGCTCCACCCTGGACAAGGCCATCCCGAATATGCCGGAGCTGCCGCAGCTCAACGCGGATGGGGTGAGCTTTAAGGGGTCATCGCTAAGCAACGAGCAAATTCGCGGGCTTGCCGATGCCGCCCAGGACATCGCCAAGGCCATTAAGTAGGCCTATTTCCCCTTGGGCTCGGAGGACTTCTTTTCGTCCTTCTTCTCCTCGTCCTTCTTCTCGCTCGAGGACGGCTTCTCCGAGGTCGTCTCGATGGGCGGGACGTCCTCGCCGTCCTTGTACTTCAGGAACCGCTCGGTAGCCTTGCCCAGGTTCTCGCCATTGATTTCGCTCTTCACGTAGTCCGTGAGGTCATCGGCAGAACCATTAATGGAGGCTGCGGCGACGAAGTTCTTGCCAAAGGACACCGAGGAATTGATGGACTTGTCATTAGACCAGCCCCACTTGCTGCCCACCACATTTGAGAGCTTCGCGGTGCCATAATCCTGGTCATAGCCATCTTCTGAGACGGGATCCGCGTGCGACATCGCCACGAGCACGGGGTGGATTTCATCGCGCTTGATGAGCTGGGAGATGAAGCTGGCCACGTCATAGGTGGAGGTTTCCGAATAGCCCCAAGTCTCGCCCGCCTTGGTGGATTCCAGATCGTATTCCTTGGCAATCTTATCGATGGAATCCGGATACTTTTTAAACAGCTCCTCGGCGCTCTTATCAGAAGAGCTGGCGATCATACCGAGCGCCTCGTATTTGTCCTCGTACTCGCCCTGCTCAATGACGTAGGTAGCAATATAGAGCTTGATAAGGCTAAGCGCCGGGCGGGGATCGTGTTCTGCCGCAGAGCCCATATACATACCATCGTGCAGGCGAATATAGCTAATGGAATGGTCCTCATCCCCCTTGAGGAACTCATTGATCCGCGGGGGCACCGTTGTCGCCCTATGCGCGGTGATCGTGGTGTCTTCGGCTTTGGCGGTGCTATCTCGCTCGCTATTGCTGCACCCAGTAACCGTAGAGCAGGCAAGCATGCACACGGCAAGGGCGGCACCAGCCTTTACTGATGCCGCCGCGTTGAGAGAGGACGGATTAAACACGTCGAACCATATTACCGGTAATTGCTACCTTTCGGGCAATTAGTGCTGGACTGGGGCCTCGACGCCCACACCGGTCAGGGAACGAACTTCCATCTCTGCCGCCAACTCGTCCAAGTTATCCGGCTTGGTCACGATGGAGACGAACCAGCCAACGAAGAAGGACAGCGGGATGCTGACCAGACCCGGCGAGGTCAGCGGGAAGATAGCCCAGTCCGCGTTCGGAAACATGGCGCTGTCGGTGCCGGATACCGCTGGGGAGAAGAAGATGAGGACCAAGCAGGAGACAACACCGGTGTACATGGAGGCCACGGCACCCGCGGTGTTGAAGCGGCGCCAGTACAGCGAGTACAGGATGGTCGGCAGGTTAGCCGATGCCGCCACTGCGAAGGCCAGGGAGACCAAGAAGGCCACGTTCTGGGTCATCGCCAAGATGCCCAAGATGATGGAGACGATACCCAGGATTACCACGGTGGCCTGCGAGACGCGCACCTGCTCTGCCTCGGTGGACTCACCGTTGCGGATAACCGCGTGGTAAATATCGTGCGCGATGGAGGCGGAGGCGGTAATCGCCAGGCCCGCCACCACGGCGAGCACGGTAGCAAAGGCCACAGCGGAAATAATGGCCATGAAGATGGAGCCACCGATTTCCAGTGCCAGCAGCGGTGCCGCGGCGTTCGCGCCACCCGGTGCGTTCAGGATGCGGTCCGGGCCAACCAGTGCGGCTGCACCGTAGCCCAGAATCAGGGTCATCAGGTAGAAGGCACCGATGATAACGATGGCCCACGTCACGGAGCGGCGCGCCTCAACGGCGGTCGGCACGGTGTAGAAGCGCATCAGAACGTGTGGCAAGCCGCCCACACCCAACACGAGGGACATACCCAAGGAGATGAAGTCCAGCTTAGCGGCGGTAGAGCCACCGTACTTCAGGCCCGGCTCCATGATTTCCTTGGCCTCATAGCCCTTTTCATGGAGGTAATCGGACGACGCGTGCATATCAATCGCTGTGCTGAACATGTTGCTGAAGCCACCGCGCAGGGAGACAAACACCATGATGCACATGACGACCACACCGGTCACCAACAGGACGGCCTTAATCATCTGCACGTAGGTGGTGCCCTTCATGCCGCCGACCAAGACGTAGAGGATCATCAGCACGCCGACGATACCGACGACAACTGCCTGCCACTTAAAGTCGTGGATGTTCAGCAGCACGGCCACCAGGGACCCGGCGCCGGCCATCTGGGCGATGAGGTAGAACAACGTCACGAAGAGCGTGGCGATGGACGCGGCCACGCGCACCGGCTTTTGCTTCAGGCGGAAGGACAAAACGTCCGCCATGGTAAAGCGGCCCACGTTACGCATCGGCTCAGCCACGAGCATCAGGGCTACGAGCCAAGCGACGAAGAAGCCGACGGAGTACAAGAATCCGTCGTAGCCGTTAAGCGCCACCGCACCAACGATGCCGAGGAAGGATGCCGCAGAAAGGTAGTCACCGGAAATGGCCAAGCCATTCTGGCGGCCGGAGAACGAGCCACCGCCGGTATAGAAGTCAGACGCCTTCTTCGTAGTCTTGCCGGCGCGCAACACGACGGCCATGGTAACCACGAGGAAGATGCCGAAGATGGAGATATTCAGAATCGGGTTACCGGCAGAAGTTTCTTGTGCAAGGTAAGTGGTAGTCATTTACTTGGCCTCCAACTTCTCGCGAATAGCAACCGATTTAGGCTGAATATTCTTATTGGCGTACTTCACGTAAATCCAGGTAATGATGAACGTGGTCAGGAACTGGGCCAGGCCGAAGACGAGGCCGACGTTCCAGCCGCCATCGCCAAGCTCAATGGCCATAAAATCAGGCGCAAACACGGCGGTGAGCACGTAGACGATGTACCACACGAAAAACGCGACGGTCATGGGAAAAGTGAAACTACGATAAGCGCTGCGCAGCTCGCCAAACTCTTCGCTATCGCGCATTTCTATGTAGTCGGCTGCCGTAAGCTCACGGCGCTCGACTGGAGCAGTTGTATCACTCATAGAAGGGTTGTCTCCTTGGGTGAGAGAGGTTCTGTACAAACGAGGCGCAATGTGTTGTCCATCACTACCCGCGTTGCTATGTAAGATACAGAACAATCTTTGCAAAGCAGTAAATATTGCCAATATGCCTCACAAAAACTCCCCCCTTTTAGCCCGATAGGTTCCGGTGAACTGGGCTAATATTCTTTGCAAATCACCCCCTCCACCCCAGAGTTAACGTGTTCGCAAATTTTGTTAACCAGACATTAACTAATGAGTAAAGGCGGCGCGAAAGGAACCACCTATCAGCGAGGTGAGTGCCTTAACCAGCACGTACTTCCCACTCAGCCATCCTGCACAGCAAAAGCCACCGACGACGCCGTCGCCGGTGGCCCCTGAGCCCGAGGTGTGTTCTTAGCCCTCCGCGCCCGGGAATTCGCGGGGGTCATTAAACATGCGGCCAAAGCCTTCCTGACCTTCCAAGGAGTCAATCGCTGCGATTTCATCCTTGCCCAGCTCTAGCTCCGCGGCGGCCAAGTTCTCCTTGAGTCGCTCGCTGCGGGCAGACTTCGGAATAACGGAAATGCCCTTGGCCATCAGGTACGCCAGCACCACCTGGCCCTCGGTAGCCTCGTGCGCGGCGGCAATCTTTTCAATCTCCGGGTTATTGAGCACCACACCGCGCGCCAGCGGCGACCACGCCTCGGTCACGATGCCGTGCTTGTGGTGGAATTCGCGCAGCTCCGGCTGGGTGAATCCAGGGTGCAGCTCTACTTGGTTGAGCACCGGGGTAATGCCGGTCTTATCAATGAGGTCCTCGAGGACTTCCTCGTAGAAGTTAGCAACACCAATGGAAGCGATCTGACCCATACCCTGCAGGCGCGCAATGGATTCAAAGGTCTCCACGTACAGCCCGCCCTGTGGCCACGGCCAGTGGATGAGGTACAGGTCCAAGTAATCCAGCTTCAGCTTCTCCATGGATTCCTGGAAGGCTTGTTCCGCCTTCTGCGCGCCGTGGTGGGAGTGCCAGACCTTGGAGGTGATAAACAAGTCCTCGCGGCTGACATCGCCCGCGTCAATGGCTTGGTTCAGCGCAGTACCCAAGGCCCCCTCGTTCTTGTACAGCGTCGCCGTATCAAAGTGGCGGTAGCCCAGGTCAATGGCTTCGCGGACTACGCGAATGCATTCATCGTCGTTGAGCTTGTAGGTACCCAGACCGAGCTGGGGCATCTCGCGGTCATCATTGAAAGAAATAGTTGGCACAGTCATAGTTCCCATTGTGCCCCAGTTTCCCGTCTTATGCGGGCACTTGAAAGAACTAAGGCCCCAGTACAACGAAAAACCGGCTCCCCTTTTTTTCGGGAGCCGGTTCAACGTTTGTAGCGCAGTTTAGTCGGCGCGGATGAGGTCAATGATAAAGACCAAGGTGCGGCCGGACAGCGGGTGCGCACCGCCGGCTGGGCCGTAGGCCTTTTCCGGCGGGATGATGAGTTGACGGCGACCGCCCACCTTCATTCCCGGGATGCCCTCTTGCCAGCCGGCAATGAGACCGGTCAGTGGGAACTCGATGGACTGGCCACGGTCCCACGAGGAATCGAATTCTTGGTTGGTCTCATATTCGGCACCAACGTAGTGGACCTCCACTACGCCACCAGGCTGAGCTTCAGCGCCATCGCCTACGACGATGTCCTCGATGACGAGGTCGGTCGGCGCCGGGCCAGACTGGGCTTCAATAACAGGTTTATCCATGGGGATTATTCTCCTTGGGAAATCTAGTTTGTTCGTGCGGTCGCAATAAAACCGAACCGAGCTGCACCAATTATAGTGCTCAAGCCCGATTCGGCTGAATTGGGGCGACCAAAAGCGCTATTTAGCGCTCACTGCGAGGGGTAACCTTGCGCAGGGTTTCACCGGTGTAAATCTGGCGAGGACGGTTGATCTTGGTGTTCATCTCCAGCTGCTCGCGGTACTGAGCGATCCAGCCCGGCAGGCGGCCGATGGCGAAGAGGACAGTGAAGAAGTCCGTCGGGAAGCCCATGGCGCGGTAGATGAGGCCGGTGTAGAAGTCCACGTTCGGGTAGAGCTTGCGGGAGACGAAGTAGTCATCGTTCAACGCAATCTCTTCCAGCTTCATGGCCAGGTCCAGCATCGGGTCGCCGCCCAGGTGATCGATGATCTCGTGTGCGGTTTCCTTGACGATGGCCGCGCGTGGGTCGTAGTTCTTGTACACGCGGTGACCGAAGCCCATCAGGCGAACGCCCTTTTCCTTGTTCTTCACGCGGTTCATGAAGTCGGTAGCGTCGCCGCCGTTGTTCTTCTCGATGTCCTCGAGCATCTCCAGCACGGCCTGGTTAGCGCCGCCGTGCAGCGGGCCGGACAGGGCGTTGATGCCGCCGGCGATGGAGACGAACATGTTGGCCTGTGCGGAGCCAATCATGCGGACGGTGGAGGTGGAGCAGTTCTGCTCGTGGTCAGCGTGCAGGATGAGCAGCTTGTCCAGTGCCTTGGAGACAACCGGGTCAACCTCGTACTCCTCGGTGGGGTAACCGAACATCATGCGCAGGAAGTTCTCGCGCGCGTTCAGGTTGTTATCCGGGTACATATATGGCTTGCCCTGGGATGCGCGGTAAGCGTAAGCGGCCAGCATCGGCACCTTAGCCAGCAGGCGAACGGTGGCCTTGTCCAGCTGCTCCTCATCCAGTGGGTCCAGCTGATCCTGGTAGTAGCTGGAGAGAATGTTCACGGAGGAAGCAAGCACGGCCATCGGGTGGGCATCGCGCGGGAAGATGTTGAACTGCGCCTTAAAGTCCTCATCCAAGAGGGTGTGGTGGCGGATGGCGCTATTGAACTGCGAGAGTTCCTGCTCATCCGGCAGGTGGCCCTTGATCAGCAGGTAGGAAACCTCATTGAAGGTGGCGTTATTTGCCAATTCAGCAATATCGTAGCCACGGTAGCGAAGGATGCCCTCCTCACCGTTAATAAAGGTAATCTTGGACTCGGTGGAGCCGGTGGAGGTGTAGCCGGGGTCGAAGGTAACAAGCCCGGTTTCCTTGCGGAGCTTGGAGATATCGAAGCCGGAATCGCCCTCAGTGGACTGCTTGATATCCATCTCGTACTCGTTGCCAGCGTGCTTGAGTACTACCTTGTTTTCTTCAGTAGACACGGAATTTCCTTTCCCTGCTAAAGAGTTCTTTAAGGCACTAACTTAGACAAGTCAGCCTTATACCTATTCACACTCTAGCAAACTTTGTGATTCTGCCAACAAGTTTACGGGCATCAAAATACCTGCCGTACAACCGGAACTGTTCTACACTGGCGGCATGAGTACTCCAGAAATCACCCTGCCAGCAGATCTCTTGCCTTCCGATGGCCGCTTTGGCTGCGGCCCCTCCAAGGTACGCCCCGCCCAGATCGAGGCCATAGACCCCGCTATCGTGGGCACCTCGCACCGCCAGCCGGCGGTGAAAAACCTCGTGGGATCCGTGCGCGAGGGCTTAAGCGATCTGTTCTCGCTTCCTGAAGGCTACGAGATCGTCCTGTCTTTGGGCGGCGCCACCGCCTTTTGGGACGCGGCTACCTTTGGCCTCATCGAACGCCGGTCGGCCCACCTTACCTTTGGCGAGTTCTCCACCAAGTTTGCCAAGGCAGCCTCCAAGGCCCCGTGGCTCGATGCCCCGGCTCTTACCGAATCCCCCGCCGGCACCGCCCCGGATCCGCGCGAGCTTGCGGCCGATGCCGATGTCGCCGCTTGGGCCCACAATGAAACCTCGACCGGCGCGATGACGGAGGTCGTTCGCCCACATCCCCACAACGACCAGCAGCTTGTGCTTGTCGATGCCACCTCTGGCGCCGGCGGCCTTCCCGTCAATATCGCTGAGACCGACGTGTACTACTTCTCGCCGCAGAAGTGCTTCGCTTCCGACGGCGGACTCTGGCTCGCCGCGATGTCCCCGGCCGCGCTGGAGCGCATCGAAAAGATCAATAACTCCGATCGCTTCATTCCGGAGTTTTTGAACCTGCAGACCGCGGTGAATAACTCCCGCAAGAACCAGACCTATAACACCCCGGCGATCGCCACCCTGCTCATGCTGGATGACCAGATTCAGTGGATGAATGACAACGGCGGGCTCGACGGCATGGTCAAGCGCACCACCGAGTCCTCCTCCACGCTGTACAACTGGGCCGAAGCTCGGCCGGAGGCCACCCCGTTCGTCAGCGATCCGGCAGCGCGCTCCCTAGTCGTGGGCACCATCGATTTCGATGACTCCGTGGATGCTGCCCACCTTGCCGCGACCCTGCGCGCCAACGGCATCCTCGATGTCGAGCCGTACCGCAAGCTCGGCCGCAACCAGCTGCGCGTGGGCATGTTCCCGGCGATTGAGCCTGGGGACATCGCCAAGCTCACGCAGTGCATCGACTACGTGCTGGATGCCAACTAAGTCATCAACATGCCCCGCCGCCTCGCATGGCGCGGGGCCTTTTCGCGTTATAGTTGACTGCATCACAGATCCGTCCTTCCGTCGATAGGCAAAGGAGCGCCACACTATGCGCGAGCTGTTTCTCGTTGACAGCGAATCGAGCGAAGACTCATTGGTGCTACGCACCGAAGAAGGCGAAGAGTTTTCCCTTCCCATCACCGATGAGCTGCGTTCCGCCCTCACGCCCGCCGCTAGCAAGCCGGAGCCGCCGAAGCTAGCGCCGATGCCGAAGCCCTCCCACGAAGAGGAAGAAAAGCAGATCCGGCCGGCAGAGATCCAAAACCGCATCCGTGCCGGTGCCTCCACCGCGGAGCTCGCGGAAGAGATGCATGTCGATGAATCGCGCATCGAGCCCTTCGCCTACCCGGTCATGCTGGAGCGCAACCGCATTTCTGAGGTGGCCAAGCAGGCCCACCCGGTGCGCGAAGACGGCCCGGCCAAGCTCACCCTGTGGGAAGTACTGGCGAGCTCCTTTGCCGCCCGCGGCCACTCCCTCTCGGAGTCCACGTGGGATGCCTACCGCCACCAGGGCGAGCCGTGGGTAGTGCGCGTGACCTGGAAGGCTGGCCTTTCTGAAAACGAGGCGGAATGGACCTTCAAGCAGTCCATGTCCTCCCCCGCTACGGTCGAGGCCCGCAACTCGGTCGCGGCAGATCTTACGGACCCGGACTTCGTGCAGCCGGTGCGATCGCTGACTTCCTTGGGCAGCGGCCGCTACGACGAAGCCATTGACGGCGATCAGCCCGCCAATGTCACCGATATTTCCGGTTCCAGCGAAGAGACGGAAGAAGAGGAATTCCTGCAGAATCCGTCCTCCGAGCCCAAGCCCTCGAAGCGCCGCCGCAAGGCCGTCACCCCACACTGGGAGGACGTGCTCTTGGGCGTTCGCTCCAATACCAAGCGCCCGAGGGACTAAACAGTGGACATCTCTCATGCCGTCCTCACGCTGTGGTACATCTCCAAGCCCGGCGCCGAAGAAGTTCTCAAGACCGAACCCAAGGCGGACCGCGGTTTCGGCCGCAAGTTCCTAGCCCAGCTCAACCCCAAGTTCCCGGTCACCCCGATTGGGCAATTCCCCCTGAACCGCTCCGCGCAGACGGATCCGAATGAGTACTACATCGGCGGCTACCCAGGGATTGCCGTGGTGCAAACGGTCTGCGAGGGCGATTCCGTCCTATTATCCCAACTGCCGAATGACCTCTTAAGTGCAATCCCTGCCCAGCGGGTTATTGCCCTAGTCAGCAACGCGGACGAGGACTATGCGGGTTTCGCGCTGTGGGAAAGCGGTGAGCTCAAGCGCAGCTTGTGTGCCTCCCGCGACCGTCTCTACGAGGACACCGGCCTGCCCGAGCCCTTCGAGGCACCGTTTTGGGCCGGCGAAAAGGACGAATCCCTCGGCGGTATTTCCCTGCCGTTTCGGCCCCACAGCATCATGGAGGCCGCCCAAGAACACTGGTTGGGCATCACCGTGGGACAGGAAGGCCCAGACCTGGATGTCGTGGGTTATGCCGTGGACGGGCGCCCAGAACCCAAGATCGATCCGCCCAAGCCAAAGCAACCGGTCAGCGAGTTCGCCGCCCAATCAGCGAATAGGCTGGGCCTGAACGATTATGACGACTACGAGGACCACGATGCCGAGCCGGATTCCACCGGCGATGAGATCCTTTCTACCGCCAAGCACCTCGGCTCGTTGATTGGCAATTGGCTGCGTCAGACGTTCAAGTCGCTCAAGGAACGCTGGCGCTCATAAAAGGAAATGGCGGCCGCGGTCGCAACATTTAGAGAATCGGTACCTGGGGCCATCGGTATCCGCGCGCGGATATCGGTGGCCTTCATTGCGTGCTCGGTAAGCCCGGGGCCCTCCGCGCCTACCAGCATGGCCACTTTGTCCTGCCCGTGCATGGCCTCTGCCAGGTGCACCGCCTGGGGGTTGGGGGTTAAGGAAATGAGGGTAAAGGAGGCATCGGCAAGCGCCTGCAACGAGCGCTGCCAGGTGGTGAAACCGCCCTCTAAATGCGCAAACGGCACGCGCAGCACGTGGCCCATGGATACGCGCACCGAGCGGCGATAGAGCGGATCCGCAGCACCCGAGCCGAGCAAGACAGCATCCACGTTCATGCCGGCCGCGTGGCGGAAGATGGCGCCGATATTTTCATGATCCCCCACGCCCTCCAGCACGGCGATGGTGCGGGCCTGCTCCAGGATCTCGCCCACCTCCGGCTCTGGGGCGCGGTCCGCTGCGGCAACCAAACCGCGGTGCATATCGAAGCCCGCGACCTCCGCCAGGGTCTCGCGCGAGACCTCGTAGACGGGGCACTCGGGCTCGCCGTACTCGGCAAAGAAGGCCTCCAGCTTCTGGGGAAAGCCCACCAAGCAACGCATGGGAAACCGCGATTCCATCAGGCGGGCGGCCACCAAGGGGCCTTCTGCAATGACCAAACCCTCGCCGGATTTATCGGATTTATTGAGGTTCCGAATATCATCCAGACGAGGGTCACGGGGATCAGAAATGTGCATGCCTTCCAGGCTAGCCGATGGCCTCCGAAATCGGATCGATGCCAAAGTAAATGACGAACAAGCCAGCAAGCAGCCACATGATCCAGTGCACCTGCTTGGCCTTACCAGCAAAGGTGGACATGAGCGCGAAGGTAATAAAGCCCACGCCGATGCCGTTGGCGATGGAATAGGTAAACGGCATGACCACGATGGTTAAAAACGCCGGGATGGCCACTTCCATGCGCGTCCACGGGATATCCGTGAGCTGCGCGGCCATCATCACGCCCACGATGACCAGGACGGGCGCGGCGGCCTCGATGGGCACTATCTCATAGAGCGGGGTGAAAAACATCGCGGCGATAAACAGCAGGCCGGTCATGATATTGGCCAGGCCGGTGCGCGCGCCATCGGCAATGCCGGCAGAGGAATCCGCAAAAACGGTATTCGAGGATGCCGAGCCCAAGCCACCGGCCACCGCGCCGGCGCCTTCCACGACCAGCGCCTTCTTCATGCCCGGCAGGTTGCCGTTGTCATCCACGAGCTTGGCCTGCTTGCCCAGCCCGGTCATGGTGCCCATGGCATCAAAGAAGTTGGTCAGCAGCAGGGTGAAGATGAGCAGGACCGTGGAAATCACGCCAATATTGGCAAAGGCGCCAACCAGGTTCACATCACCCACGATGGAAAGATCCGGCAGGCCTCCCAGCCCGTCCGGGGCCTCTGGGGCGGCCATGCCCCAGTCCTCGGAGTCCGTGAGCGCCTGAACAATAAAAGCAATCACGGTGTTGAGGATGATGGCAATAAAAAGCCCGCCCGGCACATTGCGGATGACCATAAAGGCACAAACAATAAGGCCGATGACGAAGACCACCGCCGGCCAGGTGGCAATCGAACCATTAATGCCCAGCCCCACCGGCACGGTGGTCTGTGCGGCATCGGGCACGCGGGTAACAAACCCGCCGTCCACGAAACCGATCATCGCGATGAACATGCCAATGCCCACGCCCATCGCGGCCTTCATGGGCTGCGGGATGGCGTCAAATACCGCGGTGCGGAATCCGGACACGGCGAGCAGGACGATAATAAGGCCCTCGATTACCACGAGGCCCATGGCTTCTTGCCAGGTCAGCCCGCTGGTGGCGACCATGCTGACGGCGACGAAGGTATTCATGCCCAGGCCCGCGGCCATGGCGAAGGGGTACTTCGCAATCGCGCCGAAGGCAATGGACATCACGCCGGCGACCAGCGCCGTGGCGGCCGCAACCTGCGGCACGCCTAAGGTATAGCCCTCCGCGTCCGGGCTCGTGCCCAGGATCAGCGGGTTGAGCAAAATAATATATGCCATGGCGAAGAACGAGACCGTTCCCGCACGTAGCTCGGTTCCGATGGTGGAACCGCGTTCAGAAATGTGGAAATAGCGATCGAGAGTGGCTTTCACGCCGTGCCCTTTCACGTAGAGCGGTATTTTTTACGCCCTAAGTGTGCTGCCTTAATCCTCAAAATCAAAATCTTGGTAAATCGGCTTTTCATCATCGAAGGCCGCGGCCGGCGCCTTCTCCTCGCTCACCCGCGTCTGCGAATGCGCACCGCAACCGTAGCGCGCATGCACCACGCGGCCATCGGCGGAATACTCGTTAGCGCATACCCCAAAGTTATCCATGAATTGCATATAAAAAGCGCACGTGCGGCACTGCAGTTGCGCCTTCGCCGCCATCTCCGAGGTTGGGCCATATTCTTCTTGCCAGCGATGCTTGGCATCCGCCAGCCCCTTGGCGGAAAGCTCATCTCCATTCAGGCGCTCATCATCGATGGCCGGCGGCATGAGATCCCCCGGGCCCAAATCCCCCGGCAGCACGCGATCCTCATACGGCACCCACTCCGGGGCCTGCAGCGCCTCCCCGCCCGGCACCAGCGCCACCTCGTTGACGGTGACGTAGCGCGAGCCATCCGCGCACGCGAGCACGGCCTGCCATTCCCATCCTGGGTAGCCCGGCATATCCGCCGCAAAGCGATGGGTGACAACGTTGCGGCCCATTCCGGCGACGCCCCTATGCTTGCCGATGCCCCCTTCCCCCACCTCTTCCAATGCCTCACGCGCAATGCGTACGGCGCGGGAATCGATCAACGGATTTGCTTTTCGCTTACTCACGCCCCTCATTATTCATGATGGCCCGCCAACAGTGGTACATATGGTGCATGTCGTTTCTCCGCCGCGCCGCGCTCATTGCCGTGCCCTGCTGCGCCTTAACAGCCTGCTCTTCTGATGCTTCTGAATCTTCCTCCCCCGAGCACCTATCAGTGGAAGTCCTCGATACCGCGCCGCTGCCAGAGAACTCCTTTACGCAAGGCCTAGAAGAAGACGGAGAGGGCAACCTCCTGCTCGGCACCGGGCAATGGGGCGAATCCAAGCTCATCCGCTTCTCCCCTGAAACCGGCGAGGTCCTCCAAGCCCATGCCCTGGATGACTCGCTTTTTGGGGAAGGCATTACCCAATACGGCGATTCCATCTGGCAATTGACCTGGAAGCGCGGGCAGGCCCTGCGCTATGACGGCGACTTCCAGCGCACTGGGACCGCCACCTATACCGGCGAAGGCTGGGGGCTTTGTGCCAACCAGGACGAGCTCATCATGTCCGATGGCACCTCTACCCTGCGGCACATGGATCCGGAAACCTTTGCGGAGCGCTCCACCACCGAGGTCACCCTCGAGGGCTCGCCCGTAGAGGATCTCAACGAGCTGGAATGCGTGGACGGTGATGTCTATGCCAACGTGTGGCAGACCAACGATATCTACCGCATCGATCCCTCCTCTGGGGAGGTCACCGCGGTGATTTCTACCGATGCCATCGATAAATCGAAATACACCGATCCCGATGATGTCTTAAATGGCATCGCCCATATCAAGGGCACCGATGAATTCTGGCTTACCGGCAAGCGGTGGGATGAGCTCTACCGCGTTCGAGTACAGTAATGGGCCATGGCAACCCGTAAGGAAGCAAGGAAAAAGTCGCTGCTGCAAATCCTCGCGCTCATCGTGGTCGTGGCGGTCATCGTCGCCTCCGCGGTGATCTTCCAGAGCTGGCGCAATTCGCGGCCAGGCCCTGAGCCGAGCGAGATTGCGATTACCGCCTCCGTGGGGGATAACACCAAGGAGGTCACGCCCTACCTCGTATGCGAGCCGGGAACCGATTGCCCTGAAGGCGATGTCCCCCAGCTAACCGTGGGCGAGGATGACACCTTGCATCTTGAAATCCCCGAGGAGATTTCTAATCACGAATGGAAGGTGCTGTCCATTTATGATGACCCCGCCGCCAATGATGAGACCTCTCACGGTGCGAATGAAACGACCGAGGTAGATATCCCCGGTTCGGTAGATCCCATCGAGGCATCGACTGGCGAGCGCCCCCGGCTCATGGTGGTGGAGGTCTCCTCCCTCATGATTGGCACCGACGACGATGGCGAAGAAACCCCCCTCGCCACCGTGTGGTCCCTATCCACCATGGATAATTAACTATCTAAATCCTTCGCAATCGCGCGGAGGATTTCTGCTACTTGGCGCCCGGTCTTGCGCTCGGGGTAGCGCCCCGAGTTCAGCACCGGCTGCACCTGGGATTCCAGCAGGGTCATGACATCAGAGACCATGCTGCCGAGCTCTTCCGGCTTGCGCGACGGCGTGCGGCGGCGTGGCTTATCCAGCACGCGCACCCGCAGCGCCTGCGGCCCGCGGCGCCCCGCCGCAAAATCGAATTCGATGCGCTGGCCCGGAAAGATTTCTTCTACTCCCTTGGGCAGGACATTCCGGCCAACGTAGACGTCTTCATCGCCCGGGTTGCTAACGAAACCGAAACCTTTCTCGGCGTCATACCACTTCACTTTGCCAATGGGCATAGGTATCCACCTCTTCTCTTGGGTAAATTCTTAAGTTTAGCTGGAAGTTATACAGAACAGAAGTTCCACATGTAATGTGATACAGTTCACACCGCCGCGCCTACCTGCGGAAACTTTGCGGACAGAACCACAATAGTCTCAATTCTTTCCCATTTAGTGCCCAGAACGTGACTATTTCGTTATAAACCGCTACGCTGGCCCCCAGTGTCGCCGCAAAGAAGGTTTCCCCGCCCATCCTTTCTTCTAGGCGCAAAACATTTCCACGAAAACGGGCACCACGGAAAGGACTACTTTTATGGGACGCCACTCCGCTAAGACTAACCACTTTGCTGCTAAGTTCACCGCAGGCACCGTTGCCTTGGGTGCAGCCGCCGCCATCATGGCACCGAACGCCGCCGCCGCCCCTGACTCCGACTGGGATCGCCTCGCACAGTGTGAGTCCGGCGGCGACTGGCACATCAACACCGGCAATGGCTACCACGGCGGCCTGCAGTTCAACGCGCAGACTTGGCAGGCATACGGCGGCGGTGAATTCGCCCCTACTGCTAACCAGGCAACCCGCGAGCAGCAGATTGTCATCGCTGAGCGCACCCTGGCTAACCAGGGCTGGGGCGCATGGCCCGCATGCTCGGCCTCCCTCGGCCTGAACTCCGCGCCGACCGAGCGCACCGCTCCTTCCGCACCCGCTGAGGCACCGCAGCCAGTGCAGCAGGCAGTAGAAAACAAGTCCGATGAGCTCGCCGTAGACGCCGTCTACAACCTCATCAAGGACACCGCTAACGCTTATGGCCTGCAGCTGCCGGCGCAGTTCACCGACTTCTACCACGCCAACCGCCACGACTTTGATGCGTTCTACTCCGCAAACCGCAACGTCATCGACCCGGTTGCACAGCTGGTTGAGAACTTCAGCCGCTAACAAGCGCATAAAAATTCCCCTTGCCTTTCACGGCAAGGGGAATTTTTTAGCGGTTGATGCGGGTATAAGGATGAACGTAGTTCAACTTCTCTGCCGGCATCGGCAGCACCAAGTCATCGCCGTAGGGGCTGGAAGCACCAGCAAAAGGCGCAGAAATTTCCGTAATTGCATGCTCGCGGTGTTCATTGTCCGGCCACGCCGGGGAAACAAAGCCATTCTTTTCATTCGACATAGCTTTATTATTTCAAACCTCGGGCAAAAACGTAACTCAATCGGGCGCTAAAATTGTGATTTATCATGACTCAGTCCTCCCACCTCCCGCATTTTCGCACCTGGCTTAATTCCCTTTCAGAAGAGGAACTGGCCACCATCCTTCGCCACCGCCCCGACGTTTTAACCCCGCTGCCGCCCTCCATCGCGGCACTGGCCACGCGGCTCCTCTTGCGCACCTCCATCGCCCAAGCGCTAGCGGAGTGTAACGCGCAGCAGTTGGCGGAGCTGGAGGACATCGCCAAGCGCGGCGGCGAGCTTGCAGAGGTAGAAGACCACAATCCCGCCATAACCCGCGAACTCAAGGACCGCGGCCTCGCCTTCGGCGCGGTGCAGATTCCGCCGGAGGTCATGCCCGCGCTGCCCACCGGCTGGTCGCTGCTTAATCAGCTCGAGGTATCGCCCGCGACAATCGATGCCCTTGCTGAAGACGAACGCCACGTCCTTGCCACCCTGGCGCGCTCCAATGGCATCGGTACCACCCGCGAGACCAATCCGTCCCACCCCGTGCCGCGGCTGATTGCGAAGCAGCTTTTGCAGCGCGTCGACTCCCAGACCGTTCGCCTCCCGCGCGAGGTGCACCGCGCCATGAAGGGGCACACCGTCCCGCACATTCCCACCGAGCCCTCCGCGCGGCGCGGCGAGCCCACCGCTGACCGCAAGGCCGATGACGCCGGCACCGCCGCGGGCCTGTCCGTGGTGCGCGGCATGCAACAGCTGATTTCTGCCCTCGGCGCCCGGCCGATCGAGCTGCTCAAGGATAAGACCGTCGGCGTGCGCCCCCTTGCCCAGCTCAGCAAGCAGCTGGACATCGCGGAACTAGAACTGCGCCGCCTGATTACGCTTGGTCTATCTGCGCGGCTTATCAACCGCGGCGAACCATCCGGGTACGAGGGAAACTTCCTTGCGCCCACCGACTCCGCCCAAGAGTGGCTCGATGCAGGACTAGCCGCCCAGTGGCGAGTGCTCCTCGCGGCCTGGGAACATTCTCCGTGGACCCCGTGGGAATCGGGCCGGGTGCTCGCTGCCAGCACCGATCGCCTGCCCAAGTTCCGCCGGCATATCCTCGATGTGTATCTCCACTCCGCAGAACCGCTTTCCGCAGCGGAATTTCAAGCGGATCTGCATTTTTCCTTTCCCCTTTTTGCAACGCACACCTCCCCAGAGACCATCGAGGAGCTGCACCGCGAGGCCGAATGGATCGGTGCCATCGCGCTCGGGCGAGCCACCAGCGTGCTTATCGATGGCTTCGATGCCGCCGATTCCCTCACCCCCGACACCATCGATTATTTCCTGGTCCAGGCGGATATGACCGTGCTCGTGCCAGGCCCCCTCGAGCCCGCGGCCCACCACACCCTGGAGTCCCTCGCGGACTTGGAATCACCTGGACTCGCCAGCGTCTACCGGATTAGCGATGCCTCTCTTCGCCGCGGCCTGGACCGCGGGATGACGGGCACTGAAATCCGCGATTTCTTCGCCGCGCATGGCGATGTCCCGCATACATTGGAGTTCCACATCGAGGACATCGCCAAGCGCCACGGCACCTTGCGCTCCGGCCCTGCCCTGTCCTACCTGCGCAGCGAGGACCCAGCCCTCTTGCAGATCGCCGCGAAGGCCGCCCCGCTGCGCCTGCTGGCCCCCACGGTCGCGATTTCCCAGCTGCGCGTCAGCGAGCTGTTGGAGCGCCTGCGCGAAAACGGCCTCTCCCCCGCTGCCGAGGACGAAAACGGCGCTAGCCTGTCCATCGCGCCCGAGCCCGCAACGCTTCCCACACCCAGCCCTCGCGCCCAGGCCGCGCCGCCGGATATCGCGCGTGCGCTGCGCAACCTCACCACCGGCGAGGCCCCGAGCCTGCCCAACCTGGATCTGGTCCACGCCGCCGCGCGCACCGCACGCCCCATCACCATTGGCTACGCCGATAAAAATGGCAATACCAAGACCCGCACCGTCACCCCACTGACCGTCGCCGGTGGCCAAATCGATGCCCGCGCCGCCGATGGCTCCACCATCCGGTTTCCCCTGCACCGCATCACCTCCGTTACCCTAGACGCATGAACGGACCACTGATTGTGCAGTCGGACAAGACCGTCTTGCTGGAAGTCGATCATCCAGATTCCGCAGCTGCGCGCACCGCCCTCGCGCCGTTCGCGGAGCTGGAGCGCGCCCCAGAGCACGTGCATACCTACCGCATTACTTCCCTGGCACTCTGGAATGCCCGCGCCGCCGGGCACGACGCCGAGCAGGTCGTCGATGTCCTAGAAACCTACTCCCGGTTCCCGGTCCCGCAATCGCTGCTTGTCGATGTCGCCGAGACCATGTCACGCTACGGCCGAGTCCGCCTCCACGCCCACCCCGCCCACGCGCTCATCCTCGAATCAGAAGAGCCTGCCATCCTTACCGAGCTCTCCCGTGGCAAGGTAGGAAAACTGCTTGGTGCGCGCATTGATGACAACACCATCGCCGTCGCACCCTCTGAGCGCGGCCGCCTCAAGCAGGAACTCCTCAAGGCCGGCTGGCCCGCCGAAGACCTCGCCGGCTATATCGACGGCGAATCCCACCCCATCTCACTCAACGAGGACGGCTGGCACCTGCGCGATTACCAGGAATACGCCACCGATGCCTTCTGGTCCGGCGGCTCCGGCGTCGTCGTGCTGCCCTGCGGTGCCGGCAAAACCATCGTGGGAGCCGCCGCCATGGCAAAGGCGCAATCCACCACCCTCATCTTGGTTACCAATACCGTCGCCGGCCGCCAGTGGCGCGACGAACTCCTGCGCCGCACCACGCTTTCTCCAAACGATATCGGCGAATACTCCGGCGAGAAGAAGGAAATCAAGCCGATTACCATCGCCACCTATCAAGTGGTCACGCGGAAAACAAACGGTGAATACCGCGCCCTCGAGCTCTTCGATTCCCGCGACTGGGGCCTTATCATCTACGACGAGGTCCACCTGCTTCCCGCACCCGTATTCCGCATGACCTCAGACTTGCAATCGCGGCGCCGGCTAGGGCTTACCGCCACCCTCGTGCGCGAGGATGGCCGTGAAGGCGATGTGTTCTCCCTCATCGGCCCGAAGCGTTACGACGCGCCGTGGAAAGAGCTGGAAATGGCCGGCTATATCGCCACCGCGGAGTGCATCGAAGTCCGCGTGGATATGGATCCGGAAGAACGCATGCTCTATGCCACCGCGCAGCCGCGCGATCGCTACCGCATCGCTGCACAGGCCTCGGCCAAGCTCCGCGCCGTCGATAAGATCCTTGCTTCCCACGACCAGCAAGCGCTCATCATCGGCGGATACGTGGACCAACTGCGCGAATTAGGTGAACACCTCGATGCCCCCGTCATTGATGGCACCACCTCTACCGCCAAGCGCGAAAAACTTTTCCAGCAATTCCGCGAGGGCGAGCTGGCCATCCTCGTCGTTTCCAAGGTGGCCAACTTCTCCATTGACCTGCCCGAAGCTGCACTAGCCATCCAGGTCTCCGGCACCTTTGGCTCCCGCCAAGAAGAGGCCCAACGCCTCGGCCGCCTGCTGCGCCCGAAGGAAACCGAGGCGCTCTTTTATACCCTGGTCACCCGCGACAGCCTAGATGCGGACTACGCCATGCACCGCCAACGCTTCCTCGCCGAGCAAGGATATGCCTACCGGCTCATGGACGCAGTAGACTTAGGCCAATGAAGATCTTTAAGTTCGACGTTGACGAGTCCTTTGCCAAGGCCAATAACGAGTTATTGCGTGATTCCAACCGGCTTCGCGTGTCCGGGCTTATCTTCGGCCTCATCCTGATCATCGCCGGTGCCGCTGTTTGGTGGAGCTTTTCCTGGGGAATCACCTTGGGCTTAGGGCTCATCCTCTTTGGCATCGTCGTTGCCATCGTCGGCGTCGCCGCCGCAAGCAAGGTAGGAACGGCCCAATCCCTCTATGATTCTTATCCGCTCGCTCCCGCCGTCATCGCACAGGTCAACGAACGAGATATGATCCTTCTTGCCTTGGTAAATACTAATGTGGATCCGTCCCTTCCCCCACGCTGGGGCGCGTGCCTGCGCACGGTGTCTTCCATCCCCGGCGTCCAACGCACCGTTGGCACCAAGGTTCCGGTCGCCGCCGTATCCGGCCAGCGTTCCACCTCCGATAAAGAGCATTGGCAGCAAATCTCCCCCATGCCCATTGCTTGGGGAACCCCCGATGCTGAAACCGTCACCATCGCCCGCAAATCCATCCCCCAGGAACAATGGCAGCGCCTAGAGCGCGCCCGCAAGCGGCTTTCCGATGTCAAAGCAACCCGCTATGACCTACTCGTCCTCTAGCTAGGACTCTCAAGCACCAGATTGTTTCTGGTGCTTTTTCTTTTACCTATGTCAAATGGCTAAAGGTAAATATTGCGTCGGTGTCCTACATCGATGACGTTGACGACCACAGCTTCATCGAGGATAGAAACAATCACCCGATAATCCCCTACTCTCCATCGCCACAATCCAGACTTGTCCGCAACGAGTCCTTTACCGCGCACACGGGGATCGTCTAACTCTGCTACCTCGCGAAGAAACTTACTGATTTGTTTCTGCACGGGTTTGTCAAGCTTCCGAAACGACTTTGCCGCACGCGGGGTGAACTCAATCGACCAAGCCACACTCGTCCTCTAAGTCCTGCAGGGAGATTGTGTCCAATTCTCCGCGTCGTGCTGCTTCGGCTTCGGCTTCAAGCGCATACACATACTCAAGTTCATCTAGGTAGGAATCTAGGGCCTTGCGAAGATAGAAGGCCCCAGTCCGCCCAGTCCGCGAAGCAAGCGCATCTAGGCGCTCTTTCTGCTTCGCGTTAACGCGCAAACTAATTACTGACTCGCTCATGTAAACATGTTTACAACAAGTAAAGCGATTTGTACACCACCCTGTGAGCATTGCCGGCGCTTTGCTGTGGTCACGTCGTACTGCTGACTCCCTTCTCACCCATAGGCACAAATTGAGCGTTTTCTCGGTAGCCGAATCAAGTGATAAAGGAAACCTCGTCCAGTCTCCTTAAGACGACATACCGCTCTGCATAGCGGCACCGTAGATCTGTCAAGAGCGTGTTGAAATCCGCATCCCAGGGCGCTCCCAGCTCCGACGACTTTTCTCTCATGGTCTGCAGCAGCTCGATGCCCATGTCACGACCGACCTTCGTCGAATCTAGGTAAGTTGTGACATTGTCGCGAACGAAAGGAAGGACCTGCGCCGGGAGGTCATCGAGGAACCGTTGCGCCATTGGCCGTTCCATTCCCGCCTTAACGACGGTGCTCCAGGCAAGTCCAGGGTCTTCAAGGCACAAGTGCTGAAACATCACCAAATCCCATGGCTTATCCTCCAACGTGTGTTGTATATGCGCCGCCGATTCCGCCTTGTCGGGGGCGACTGCATAGAGTTCCTGAGCGGACGGTAGTTCCGGGTACGTATCGAATACTTTTCGGGCGACGCGTTCCGAATGTTCGGGAAAATGCTCCCTGGCAAGAACAGCCCAACCCGAGGCTATATTTCGGGTTTCCTCCACGGCGCACTCGTTAACCGCCTTCTCGGACCAATCGAAGGCAAGACCATAGCGGCCGATGTCACAAAGGCCGCCAATGATCTCCTCATATCGCAACGCCGCACTTCCCTTGAGACCATGGGTCCGAAGAACGGCTTCAGCACTGCCTTCAAGCACCGCTAGCCGACGCCCCACGTAGCCACCGACCTGTTGTGAAGCATACCACGAGCGGATGCAGGCCACGCCCTCTTCCCCGAGAGCAGGTGCCAAAAAGACTGGGTCGAGGTCTATTTCTTCGGCCGGAAGAATCTCATTCATTCGTATAAACCAATCAGCCAAAGCGCTACCGGAGTAACTAGCTTGCTGCGCCGCGAAAGGAACTACCCGCGCCAAGACTTCGCCGGCATCCCTTACGGCATGGGCATAGTCATTCACCCTCGGAATAGTCTTGAGGACCTCTTCTACTGCGTCTAGGGAAACAAGCACAATGTCGGATGGACTCGGCGGCATAATGCCGAGAAGTTGCGCAGGATCCTCCACTGCCTGTTCTAATAGCTCAGCGGCTTCATATATTCGGTCGCTGTAATAAACGGCGCGGGAACCCTTGTACAGGTCTGGGTCATTGGTCCGAACGAGAGCGGTTACCGCCTGTGCAAGAGTCCTCATAGGCTTCATTATAGAAAATTATGGGATCACGAAAAAGAGGGGCAAAGACTCCGTAGAAATCGGTGTCCTTGCCCCTCTCGGTACGAACTTTATTTTGTTGTTTTGTTGTTTGGTGTCGGCGGTGACTTACTCTCCCACAACCTCCCGGTTGCAGTACCATCAGCGCGTACAGGCTTAGCTTCCGGGTTCGGAATGGGACCGGGCGTTTCCCTGTAGCTATGAACCACCGACAAACCTATCAGAACACTACCCACTGTGTGTGGTGTTGTGTCAGATACTGCATAGTGGACGCGACACACACGATAATGTGTATTTTTGTTTGTTTACTCGCTTCACAAGTCCACCCAACAATCATCCCCACACGTGGTGTTCGGGGGTTGTTGTGGTGTGTTTGTTTTGGTCAATTAGTACCAGTAGCCTTCACACCTTACAGTGCTTCCAAGTCTGGCCTATCTACCCCATAGTCTTTAGGGGACCTCAAAAGAAACCTCATCTTAAAACAGGCTTCCCGCTTAGATGCTTTCAGCGGTTATCCCTTCCGTACGTAGCCAACCAGCGATACCCCTGGCGGGATAACTGGCACACTAGAGGTACGTCCGTCCCGGTCCTCTCGTACTAGGGACAGCCTTCTTCAAGTTTCAACGCGCGCGGCGGATAGAGACCGAACTGTCTCACGACGTTCTGAACCCAGCTCGCGTGCCGCTTTAATGGGCGAACAGCCCAACCCTTGGGACCTACTCCAGCCCCAGGATGCGACGAGCCGACATCGAGGTGCCAAACCATCCCGTCGATATGGACTCTTGGGGAAGATCAGCCTGTTATCCCCGGGGTACCTTTTATCCGTTGAGCGACACCACATCCACAAGTAGGTGCCGGATCACTAGTCCCGACTTTCGTCCCTGCTCGACATGTCTGTCTCACAGTCAAGCTCCCTTGTGCACTTACACTCACCACCTGATTGCCAACCAGGCTGAGGGAACCTTTGGGCGCCTCCGTTACATTTTGGGAGGCAACCGCCCCAGTTAAACTACCCACCAGGCACTGTCCCCAACCCAGATCATGGGCCAAGGTTAGATGCTCAATCCGATCAGAGTGGTATTTCAACAACGACTCCACCACCACTAGCGTGATAGCCTCAACGTCTCCCACCTATCCTACACAAACCGAACCAAACACCAATACCAAGCTATAGTGAAGGTCCCGGGGTCTTTTCGTCCTGCCGCGCGTAACGAGCATCTTTACTCGTAATGCAATTTCACCGGGCCTGTGGTCGAGACAGCAGAGAAGTCGTTACGCCATTCGTGCAGGTCGGAACTTACCCGACAAGGAATTTCGCTACCTTAGGATGGTTATAGTTACCACCGCCGTTTACTGGGGCTTAAATTCTCAGCTTCGCTAACAAACGTTAACTAACCGGTCCTCTTAACCTTCCAGCACCGGGCAGGCGTCAGTCCATATACATCAACTTAACGTCTTCGCATGGACCTGTGTTTTTGATAAACAGTCGCTTCCCTCTATTCTCTGCGACCCCACAACACTCCAACCGCACAGGGTCTTCACGTCACAGGGCCCCCCTTCTCCCGAAGTTACGGGGGCATTTTGCCGAATTCCTTAACCACAGTTCACCCGAACGCCTTAGTATCTTCAACCTGACCACCTGTGTCGGTTTAGGGTACGGGCCATACACACACTCGCTAGAGGCTTTTCTCGACAGTACAGGATCACCACCATCAACCCTTTTAGGGTCTACGCATCACGCCTCAACCTCTATGTGTGGCGGATTTACCTACCACACGGCCTACACGCTTACACCACCAATCCACTAAGTGGCGCGGCTACCTCACTGCGTCACCCCATCACTTGAACCACACATCAGGCCCCACGACATCAACACCACCAACACTCAAAAAAGTGAAAAGGTAGCGTATCCGCAGTGGTTAGTATCCGTGCTTTATCATGGGCGCACATGTACGGGTACCAGAATATCAACTGGTTATCCATCGACTACGCCTGTCGGCCTCGCCTTAGGTCCCGACTCACCCTGGGAAGACGAACTTGACCCAGGAACCCTTAGTCATCCGGCGGTAAGGATTCTCACCTTACAATTCGTTACTCATGCCTGCATTCTCACTCGCACACAGTCCACGCCTCCTCACGGTAACGCTTCCACCCATGCACGACGCTCCCCTACCCAAACAACAAAAAAATGTTGCTTGCCGCGGCTTCGGCGGTGTACTTGAGCCCCACTACATTGTCGGCGCAGAACCACTCGACCAGTGAGCTATTACGCACTCTTTCAAGGATGGCTGCTTCTAAGCCAACCTCCTGGCTGTCTTCGCGATCCCACATCCTTTTCCACTTAGTACACCCTTAGGGGCCTTAACCGGCGATCTGGGCTGTTTCCCTCTCGACTATGAAGCTTATCCCCCACAGTCTCACTGCCGCACAACACAATTGATGGCATTCGGAGTTTGGCTGACATTGCTAAGATTGTAGTCCCGCTCAACCAACCAGTCGCTCTACCTCCACCAAGCTAATACGACGCTGCACCTAAATGCATTTCGGGGAGAACCAGCTATCACGGAGTTTGATTGGCCTTTCACCCCTACCCACAGCTCATCCCCGCAGTTTTCAACCTACGTGGGTTCGCGCCTCCACAACCTCTTACAGCTGCTTCACACTGGCCATGGGTAGATCACCCCGCTTCGGGTCCAGGACATGCCACTTATCACCCCATTAGGATTCGGTTTCCCTACGGCTACCCCACACGGGTTAACCTCGCGACATGCCGCTGACTCGCAGGCTCATTCTTCAAAAGGCACGCCATCACACTATAAAAAGTGCTCTGACGGATTGTAAGCACATGGTTTCAGGAACTATTTCACTCCCCTCCCGGGGTACTTTTCACCATTCCCTCACGGTACTATCCACTATCGGTCACACTGAGTATTTAGGCTTACCGGGTGGTCCCGGCAGATTCACAACAGATTCCACGAGCCCGTTGCTACTCGGGAACCCAACAACCCCCACATCATCATCTTCAGCTACAGGACTCTCACCTACTCCGGTAGGCCATTCCAAACCACTTCACCTAACAACAATGCAAAAAGGGCGTGCCACTGGTAGATGACACAAAATCAGGCCCCACAACACCGCACACACAACCCCTACCAGGTATCACATGCACACGGTTTAGCCTCATCCACGTTCGTTCGCCACTACTAGCAGAATCATTATTATTTTCTCCTCCTACGGGTACTGAGATGTTTCACTTCCCCGCGTAACCCCCACAACAGCTATGAATTCACTGAAGGGTAACCCCACATAACCAGGGCCAGGTTTCCCCATTCGGACATCCTCGGATCAACGCTTTATTGACAACTCCCCGAGGCTTAACGCAGCCTTACACGTCCTTCATCGGCTCAGCATGCCAAGGCATCCACCATGCGCCCTAAATAACGAACACACCAACCACCACACACAAACCACACAACACGAAGCCATGCAGCCAGCATGTGGCAGCAACAAGTGAACTTGACAAAATAAACAAAAAGAAAAATCACATCACACACACAACACCACCCACACACAAGCAGATGGCATCATGTGAGATGCTCGCGTCCACTATACAGTTCTCACACAACACCCCAAACCAGCAACAAACACCACCACAATGAATGGCATCCATCAACCAGTCAGGCACACAAAAAAGGGGGATAATGCCCCAGACACCCAACAATGCACCAACGTACAATCAACACTCATTTTTGCCTGCATGGACACTTTTACGCATGTCACAAAGCACTGTCTCAACACTTAGACCCTGCTGATTAAGGTGTATGTCCTACCCGGAATTTCCAAATTCGGTGGCAGCAGAACACTCGCCCACTCAACCACCAACCCACCATCAAACAACAGTGGACAACCCACAACTGTGGGTCATGGCTGCAACTGCAGCCTAGTAAAAGCTCCTTAGAAAGGAGGTGATCCACCCGCACCTTCCGGTACGGGTACCTTGTTACGACTTCGTCCCAATCGCCGATCCCACCTTCGACGGCTCCCTAACACGTTTAGGCCACCGGCTTCGGGTGTTACCAACTTTCATGACGTGACGGGCGGTGTGTACAAGGCCCGGGAACGTATTCACCGCAGCATTGCTGATCTGCGATTACTAGCGACTCCGACTTCATGGGGTCGAGTTGCAGACCCCAATCCGAACTAAGGCCGGCTTTCAGCGATTCGCTCCACCTCACAGTGTCGCAGCGCGTTGTACCGACCATTGTAGCATGTGTGAAGCCCTGGACATAAGGGGCATGATGATTTGACGTCATCCCCACCTTCCTCCGAGTTAACCCCGGCAGTCTCTCATGAGTCCCCAACCAAATGCTGGCAACATAAGACAAGGGTTGCGCTCGTTGCGGGACTTAACCCAACATCTCACGACACGAGCTGACGACAACCATGCACCACCTGTACACCAACCACAAAGGGACGAACTATCTCTAGCCCAATCTGGTGTATGTCAAGCCCAGGTAAGGTTCTTCGCGTTGCATCGAATTAATCCACATGCTCCGCCGCTTGTGCGGGCCCCCGTCAATTCCTTTGAGTTTTAGCCTTGCGGCCGTACTCCCCAGGCGGGGCGCTTAATGCGTTAGCTACGGCACGAAAGTCGTAGAAAGACCCTCACACCTAGCGCCCACCGTTTACGGCATGGACTACCAGGGTATCTAATCCTGTTCGCTACCCATGCTTTCGCTCCTCAGCGTCAGTAACTGCCCAGTAACCTGCCTTCGCCATCGGTGTTCCTCCTGATATCTGCGCATTTCACCGCTACACCAGGAATTCCAGTTACCCCTACAGCACTCAAGTTATGCCCGTATCGCCTGCACGCCCGGAGTTAAGCCCCAGAATTTCACAGACGACGCGACAAACCACCTACGAGCCCTTTACGCCCAGTAATTCCGGACAACGCTCGCACCCTACGTATTACCGCGGCTGCTGGCACGTAGTTAGCCGGTGCTTCTTATCTAGGTACCGTCACAAAAAGCTTCGTCCCTAGCGAAAGGAGTTTACAACCCGAAGGCCTTCATCCCCCACGCGGCGTCGCTGCATCAGGCTTGCGCCCATTGTGCAATATTCCCCACTGCTGCCTCCCGTAGGAGTCTGGGCCGTATCTCAGTCCCAATGTGGCCGTACACCCTCTCAGGCCGGCTACCCGTCGCCGCCTTGGTAGGCCATTACCCCACCAACAAGCTGATAGGCCGCGAGCTCATCCTACACCGAAAAAACTTTCCAACCACCACACTAAAGATGGCTCCTATCCGGTATTAGACCCAGTTTCCCAAGCTTATCCCGAAGTGCAGGGCAGATCACCCACGTGTTACTCACCCGTTCGCCACTCGAGTACCCTGCAAGCAGGGCCTTTCCGTTCGACTTGCATGTGTTAAGCACGCCGCCAGCGTTCGTCCTGAGCCAGGATCAAACTCTCCACAAAAAGAATTTCAGCACAACACTGAAAAGGCCGTGAAAAGCCCAAACCTAACCAAAAGAACAAACCACCACAAACCCACAAAAGCAGGCCCATGCTGGCGTCCAAAAATTACTACAAAGAAAAAATCACTGCCTCCCCAACCCGACGGGGCACAAAAAAGGGAGACAAAAAAGTTGAACACAATCACATGCCAACCAATCCATCAATGCAGCCGAAACACTAAACAGTATTCAAAAAGATGCGTATTCCAACACCTTACCGGCACACACCAACCAACAAACCAAATCTAGGCTTGCCGACCAACAGACCAATCAACACACAACCATGCACACAAAAATAAAAAATAAGTACATTGGCACACTATTGAGTTCTCAAACAACATCCACACACCACAAGAAAATTAACCAAACGTTAACCTCTCAGCGGCGGCTCGTACCAACCTACCCAACAACCTGAACCAAGTCAAATCCTCGAGCCAAGTCAGTACAAAAAGTCACTCAAAAGTAACCAACCGGCTACCTCTCGGCGACTCGCTAAAATTTATACCACCCCACAACACAACGCAAACCCCCAGCACAGCGCCTGTTTTTAGTGATAACAGGCGATCTTTCCATCGGGCCCATCGATTACGCGGACCGGAGTATTAAAGATGGGGGTCAAGATATCGTCCCGCATAATGTCCTCGGCTGGGCCGAATTCGACAATCTGGCCGTTTTTGCAGGCGCAGATATAGTCCGCGTAGCGCGCAGCAAAGTTGATGTCATGCAAGACCACGATGACTGTGCGGCCCAGCTCCTGGGCGGCTTCGCGCAGGTGGCGCATCATGTCCACCGAGTGCGAAATGTCCAGGTTATTTAGCGGCTCATCCAATAAGACGTAATCGGTTTCTTGGCACAGCACCATAGCTACGTAGGCGCGCTGGCGCTGACCACCGGAAAGCTGGTCAAGGTAACGGTGCTGCAATTCTTCCAAGTGCAGGAAGTGGATGTATTTAGAAATAACCTCTTCATCGTGTTGGTTGAGCCTCCCCTTGGTGTACGGGAAGCGGCCAAAGCCCACGAGCTGGCGCACGGTAAGTTTCGTGACGAAGTGATTTTCTTGCCGCAGGATGGACACGATCTTCGCTAAGTCAGCGGACTTGCTGGATTGGATGTCATAGCCGGCGATTTCGATGCTGCCTTCATCCATGTCGAGCAGCCGCCCAACCATGGTGAGCATCGTGGACTTGCCCGCACCATTCGGCCCCACCAACGCGGTAATGCCTCCCTGCGGGATGGTCAGGTTGAGCGGACCAATAGCAGTTTCGGCGGAATAGGTTTTAGAAACGTTTTTTAATTCGATCACAGTCGGCCCTTTCGCATAATGACAAACAGGAACACGGAGCCACCTACTAGCTCAATGATGATGGACACCACGCCTTGGGCGGAAAATACGTGTTGCATGAGGAAGTACGCCGCAATGAGCACGAAGAATGCTAGCCCCACCGCCATCGGAAAGATATAGCGGTGATCGTAGGTATCGGCGAATTGATAGGCCAGCGTCGCTACCAAAAAGCCCAGGAAGGTCATAGGACCTACCAGCGCGGTCGTCGTCGCCATCAACAACGAGACCAAAATCAGCGTGTAGATCGCATGCACTTTATGGTTCACGCCCAGGTTGGTGCTGACGTCAGCGCCTAAGGAAATCACATTGAGCTTACGCGCATTGAGCACCAGAAGCGTGGTGGCAATGGCCACGACGGGAATGGCAATGGGATAGTACTCGGATTCGGCGTTGTTGACGGAGCCAAACAGGCGCGCGGTAAGCACGTCGAATTCGCTGGGGGAAAGCATGCGCTGCATAAAGGTCGATAGCGAGCCCAGGCCACCACCGATGACCACACCGACCAGCAGCATGGCATGCATATTCTGCTTCCTATTGGTCAGCAACCACGAGTAGAGCACCAAGGAAAGCCCCACCATGACGGCCATTTGCATCAGGAAGGTGGGCACAGTGCGGGCATCGTTAAGCCCACTAGCACCCAGGAAGAAAATGGTCGCCGTATTGATGGCAACATACAGTGACTCAAAGCCCATGATGGATGGCGTCAAAATACGGTTATTCGTCACGGTATGAAAAGACACCGTGGCCATGGCTTGGCACACGGCGACAATCGCCATGGCAATGAGGGCATCAGCACGCCGCTGGGCAATGAGCCAAAACTTGCGGGTGCCAAATTCCATCGGGTTGCCATAGGCCAGGTACGCAAAGGCCAGCGCCACAGCTAGGCCCCATACGCAGGCCAGGGTGATCCAGTATTTCTTGGGCGGGGCGGACATCTTAGTTCGCACGGGTCGACCTCACAATCATGATGATGAAGACGATGGCGCCGATGACTCCCAGAATCACCGAAACCGGCATCTCGAATGGGGCGATGATCACGCGGCCCACCAGGTCACATACCGTGACGATGCCGATGCCCAGCAAGCACACCCAGGGCACGTTGGAACGCAGGTCATCGCCGCGCACCATAGAGACGATATTGGGCACGATAAGCCCGAGGAATGGCAGAGATCCTACGACAACGGTGACCACGCCCGTAGCAATGGCAATGAGGCCGGTTCCAAGCAACAACATGCGGTTATAGTTCAGCCCAACGTTGGTAGCAACGTCCTCGCCCAAACCAACAACCGTGAGGCGGTCAGCATAGATATACACCGCCACCAGCACCAAGAGGACCAGCCACAAAACCTCGTATTGGCCCTTATATACCGCGGTGAATGAACCCATGAACCAGATTCCCAATTGCTGGAGCATATCCGTCATCAGGGCGAAAAACGTCGAGACCGCAGACACCACGGCACCCAGCATGATGCCGATGATCGGCACGATGAGCGAGGAGCGCAGGGTCACCCGGCGTAAGAAGAGGAAGAATACGACGGTACCCAGGAAGGAAAAGATCACCGCACCTATCATCTTCACTAGAATCGAGGACGTGGGTGCGACGACCATGACGAAGAGCAGGCCCAGCCCGGCCCACTCCGTGGTGCCGGTGGTAGATGGTTCAACGAAGCGGTTTTGGGTAAGCAGCTGCATGACCAGGCCGCTAACGGCCATGGCCGCGCCGGCGAGCACCAAGGCAATGGTGCGCGGTAAGCGGGTAATGCCGAACATGGCGGCGCCATCATCAGCGCCAAAAACGTCGTACTGCCCGGTCAACAAAGAGGTAACGAGCAACGCGGCGACGATGAGTATGCCAAGGCCCAGCTTCCAGTCCCAGACCTTTGTGCGGGTGGTGGTTTCCATAACTATCCTTTACGCACCTGAAAACCGGAGGGCACAAAATCCCTCCGGTTTCCGGTTTTTAGTGGTGGCTAGTTCTTTTCAAACGCGTCTGCCATCGCGTTGAGCGTCTCCGTGAAGGTAATGATGTTTTCATTGGTGTAGGTATCCTGCGGAGCGGCAACGATCTTGCCTTCCTTCACGGCAGTCACGTTCTTGAGTGCCGCGGAATCCTCTACCAGCTTCTTACCTGGGGTGTAGCCTGCTTCATCCTTGGCAATAGCACCGTCGCGGTCCATGATGAGGATGTAGTCAGGGTTGGAATCAGCGATTGCCTCGACGGAGATGTCATCGCCCTCGTGGTCATCGCTGGCGTTTTCCACCTCGAGGGATGGCTTCATGCCCAGCAGGTCAAAGAATGGCCCGAAGAAGCGGCCCTTGCCTGGGGCGATGTAGTTAATATCGCCACCGGAGGTGTTGACTGCCATGACGGTCTTCTCAGGATCGTAGGCATCCTTGGCGCGGTCCAGCGCCTTGTTGAAGTCATCGACAAGCTTCTTTGCTTCATCTTCGTGGTCAAAGATCTTGCCCAGTGCTTCGGTCTGGCGGATGAGTTCTTCCGCCATGTCCTTATCGTCGCGCGGGGAGAAGTCGAGGACCGGGGTATCTTCCATCAGTGCCTCGATATCAGCCTGGTGCTGGGTGAAGCGCTGACCGTTGATGACGATGTCCGGCTCTGCGGCAACCAGTGCTTCCAGGTCAGGTTCGCGGTGCATACCCAGGTTGGCCTCGATCGAGTCTTCATTGATCTTGTCCGAGAGGGTATCTGGGACAATGCCGAGCGGGGCAGCCACGATATTGAGGTCCCAGTCCGCGAGGATTTCGAAGGCGCGGTTATCCGTTACCGCGACGCGCTCGAACGGTACGTCCAGCTCGTGGGTGCCGTTATTATCTTCGATCTGCAGTGCGCTTTCCGATGTCCCCTTATTCGAACCCTGGTCCTCTTCTTCCGCAGTGCTACATGCGGTAAGTGCCAAGGAGGCGACAGCTACGACAGACAAAAGAGCGCGATGAATTTTCTTCATTGTGCTTTCCTTATAGACGAGAAACAAATGCCCCATTAACTTATCTTAAGTCACCTTAACCAATCAAGGTTGAGGGTAACCTTTCCTAAAGAGCATCGTCCCGACCGTAGAAACGCGCTGCATTTGCGAAAGAAAACCCCTGTTGCGAGGACAAATCGATACCCGCCTACCCTACCCCCGCGCGGATGGATTTTATGAGAAAAGCCCCAGCTAGAACTGAATCTAGCTGGGGCTCTTGGTGGAGCTGCCGGGACTTGAACCCGGGTCCTTCGTCACCTTGCCAGGGCTTCTCCGTGCGCAGTTCGCACATGATCTCTGCTCGGCCCTCCGGTTCGGGCGAACTCGTACCGGATGATGGGCCCAGTCACCAGTAAGAGTCCCATCTGGTCCTGATGACACAGCCAGACGGCAAGTTCCTTAGTCGATGCCAGGTTCTAGGTCAGGAACAAAACCTAGGCTGACAGACACGCGTCGCTGTAATTAGGCAGCGAGGGCGTAGTCACGCTGAGAGTTCTTCTCTGCGTTTATTTGTTTGCTACGACGCTTAAACGGTGGTCGATAGCCTTCACCGGCACGCTTCCCCTGGCGCAGTGTACGAAGTCGAAACCAAATCAACCCCATAGCACTGTAGGGACGGGATAGTGCATCATTCCCTACGGTTATTCCAACACTACCGCAGACGCTTTTATTTCTCCAAGTGCTCTTCCAGCCAGTCTTTTAAGACCACCGCGTGGTTAATCTCGCGGTCGGCAGCACCAAAGAGCAGGGTGAGGTCCCCCTCCTTTGCCAAGGAGAGCAACCGGGTGAGTTCCTCGGACTCGCGGTCATCGAGCTCGGCGCGGTAGCGGCGCGAAAACTCCTGGAAGGAATCCTCGTCATGGTCCCACCACTTGCGCAGCTCGGGGCTGGGCGCCACGTCCTTAAACCATTCATCATAGTCCAGGTCCGCCTTGGCGATGCCCCGCGGCCACAGGCGGTCTACCAATACGCCGGTTCCGGAAATGGAGTCCTCGCCCTTGACTGCATCGTGAACCTTTACCGTTTTAAGCATTAATCCCCTTCACGCGGCGGCCGAGCTCGCGGGTGATTTCGCGGTTCTGGTCGCGCCGCTTGATGTCTTCGCGCTTGTCATAATCCTGCTTACCCTGCGCGAGCGCCAGCGACAACTTCGCGTACCCATTTTTGAGGTACACCTTGAGCGGCACCAAGGTTTTATTACCATTGCGCACCTGCCCGTAGAGCTTGTCGATCTCCCGGCGGTGCAGCAAGAGCTTGCGGGTGCGCCGCGGGCTGTGGTTGGTCCACGACCCCATCGAATACTCCGGGATGTGTAAGTTCCGCAGGTACACCTCGCCATTATCAATGGTGGCGAAGGCATCATTGAGCGAGATCTTTCCCTCCCGGAGGGATTTGATCTCCGTGCCGAGCAGGACGATGCCGCACTCGAATTCTTCGAGGATCTTATAGTCGTGCCGGGCCCGGCGGTTGGTCGCAAGCGTGGCGTCCCCGGATGCCGCCTTCTTATTCTTCTTGCCCTTTTTAGCCATAATTGCCTCAGTGTACTGCTCGTTTACCGCACCCGGCAAACGGCTTAGCGGCGGACATAAGAACGCAGGGTAATCTGCGCGGTGGCAGCGGTAACCACCAAGGCAAGGAGCCCCACCAGCGGTAGCGCCAGCCACAGATCGCCGGACTTCATCGGTGCCAGCAACTGCGATTCATACAGGCCCTGCAGCGCAGGATCTATCACTTGGGACTTCGCCACCAGCAATCCGGCTCCACCCAGGACCACACCGATGAAGGAGGCGAGCACGGCTTCTACCACGAACGGCGCTTGCGTCATCCAGCGCGAGGCGCCCACCATGCGCATGATTTCGGTCTCGCGAGTGCGGTGGAAAGCGGCGATTTGTACCATATTGGCCACCAAGAAGATGGCCGCAATGGACATCACGATGGCCACGATGAAGGTGGCGGTGCGGATGGAATCGAGGTTGCTTGCCGCCTCACGCACCTCTTCTTGCTGGTCCACGACCTCTTCTACCGCCGGGTTATCCCGCACGGCATCGATGGCGGAGGCTTCCTCCGGATCAACAAGGCGCACGTGCAATGCTGCAGGCAGCGCATCCGGCGAGGTCTGTTCCACCATCACCGGGTCCGTGTCCTGGAATAATTCGCGGAAGCGCTCGTAGGAGGCCTCCCGATTGCGAAATTCCACGGACTCTACGGAACTATCGGATTCCAGCTGTTCTTTTAAATCCGCGCAGGCGGGGGTGGTGCAGTCTGGATCTGTGGCGGAAATATCCTCATTTAACTGGACCATGACCTCCACGCGGTCCAAGTAGATATCCTTCGTATCCTTGGTGAGGTTGGTGACCATGATGCCGGCGACCACGGCGCCGACAGAGATGGCCGTGGTAATGATCATCGCGATGGTCATGGTCAGGTTGCGGCCCAAGCCCTTGCTGGCCTCGCGGAAGATGAATCCTAACTTCATGCCTGCTCCTCCTGCGCCGAATAGGTGGCATTGTGCTCATCGCGAACGAGCGTGCCTTCGCGCAATTCCAGCACGCGTTTCTGTGCCTTATCCACGGCACGGGAATTGTGGGTGGACATCACCACGGTGGTGCCACGTCGGTTGATGCGCAGCAGCAAGTCCATGATCCCGTCGGCGGTCGCGGGATCGAGGTTGCCCGTGGGTTCATCGGCAAGCAAGAGCTTCGGCCGATTGACCAAAGCGCGCGCGATGGCCACGCGCTGCTGCTCACCACCGGATAGCTCGTGCGGCATTGCGTGGTGGCGGTTTTCCAGCCCCACCATCTCCAGTACCTGCGGCACCGCGGTGGAGATGCGGTGCTTGCTCTTGCCGATGACCTCCAGGGCAAACGCCACATTCTGGTACACGTTGAGCTTGGGTAGCAGCCGAAAGTCCTGGAATACGTAGCCAATGGATTGGCGTAGGGCGTTAATATCCTTGCCGCTTAGCTCGTTGACGTGGAAGTCACCGAAGTAAATATCGCCCGAGGTCACATTGCTATAGCGCACCATGAGCTCAAGAAAAGTGGACTTTCCGGACCCCGAAGGGCCGATGAGGAACGCAAACTCACCGTCCGCAATTTCAAAAGACACCCCATCGAGCGCGGGGCGGGACTGGGCGGAATACACCTTAGTCACGTTATTGAAAGTAATCACCCCGCCACTGTAGCAACCAAAGTTGACAGTGACCTGTGAACGCTATTTAGTAGTGTAGTCTAGAACACAAAATCTGGTACGCAATGATGCCCGACCCGATCGACAGAAAGTGCCGATACTATGGCCGAGACTAAAACCAAAGAAAAACCGGAGAAAGCAAGCGGCTTTTTAGGCACCGTAGAAAAGATTGGCAATAAACTCCCCCGATCCTTTCTGGCTCTTCGTCATCCTCGCGATCATCGTCGCCATTACCTCATGGATTGGCCACTTAATTGGCATGAGCGCCGAGGATCCTAAATCCGGCGATACCATCGAGGTTGAATCCCTCCTGACCACCGAGAATATCTCGCGCATGGTCACGGACGCGGTGGAGAACTTCACGAGCTTCCCGCCACTGGGCGTCATCCTCGCCGTGATGCTGGGTGTGGCCGTGGCCGAGCAGTCTGGGCTCTTGTCCGCGCTCGTGCGCGCCATGGTGACCAAGGTCAGCCCGAAGTTCCTTACCTTCATCGTCGCCCTGGCCGGCGTGACCGGTTCCGTGGCTTCGGATGCCATTTATGTCATCCTCATCCCGCTGGGCGCGATGGCCTTCCACTCGGTGGGCCGCTCTCCCATCGTGGGTGCCATGGTGGCCTTTGCGGCATCCTCGGCGGGCTTCAACGCCTCGCTAATCCTCAACATCACTGACCTCCTGCTGGCCGGTATTTCCACTCCTGCCGCACAGTTTGTGGATGAGGCTTATGAGGTCAGCCCGCTGGCCAATATCTTCTTCGTCATCCCATCCGCCATCGTGCTGTCTCTTATCATCACCGCCGTCACGGAATGGTTCATGGTGAAAAAGGCCCGCGACCTGGTCAACCACGACAAGATCAATTACGAGGAAGTCTCCTTCTCCCAGGCCGCCGGCGCCGCTGATAACGAGGCGGACGAGGAAGAAAGCGACGTTGATTTCGAGGAAGAAGACGAGCTGCGGGTAAAGCCGGAGGAGCAAAAGGGCTTGACCGCTTCTGGCATCGCGCTACTCATCTTCCTCGCCGGATTCTTCGCCCTACTCTTCATCCCAGGCTCCCCGCTCGCTAGCCAAGAAGATAGCTTCATGGAATCGCCGCTGATTAGCGCGATTGCGGTTCCCATTGCCCTGGCGTTCTTGGTCTGCGGCATCGTCTACGGCATCTACGCCGGCACGCTGAAGTCCGCCTCGGACGTGCCAGATTTCATGGCTAAAGGCATTAAGACCTTGGTCCCCATGCTGGTGCTCTTTTTCGCCGTCGCTCAGTTCTTGGCGTGGTTCCAGTGGTCCAACCTCGGTGTCTGGACCGCGATTAAGGGTTCTGAGCTGCTGCAGGCATGGTCGCTGCCGCCCATCTTGATGTTCGCCGCACTCGTGGCCATGGTGGCAATCCTCAACCTGTTCATTACCTCAGGTTCCGCGCAGTGGGCGCTGATGGCGCCGGTGATCGTCCCGATGATGATGTACGTGGGCATCTCGCCCGAGGTCTCCCAGATGCTCTTCCGTATCGGTGACTCGCCGACAAATATCATCACACCGATGTCGCCGTACTTCGCCCTCGCACTGACCTTCCTGCAGCGCTACTACAAGCCAGCGGGTGTTGGCACGCTGATGTCGCTGGCGCTGCCGTATTCCATCGCCATGATCGTTGGCTGGTTCATCTTCTTTATCGTGTGGTACCTGCTGGGTATCCCACTTGGACCGGGCGCACCGATGCACTACCCGGCTTAATCCTGCAGGGCGCGGTTGAGGTTAATCCTCACCGCGCTCTTGTTGCATGCGCCACCGGATGCCGGCTTCCAAGAAACCGTCGATATCCCCGTCGAGCACCTTGGAAGGATCGCCCAATTCAAAATTGGTGCGCAGGTCTTTGACCATTTGGTACGGGTGCAAAACATAAGAGCGCATCTGGTTGCCCCAGGAGGCATTGCCGCCGGCGCCAAGCGCATCGAGCTCCGCCCGCTCTTCTTGGCGCTTGCGTTCCAAGAGCTTTGCCTGCAAAACCCGCATGGCAGAGGCCTTGTTTTGGATCTGCGACTTCTCGTTCTGGCAGGTGACCACGATGCCGGTGGGGATATGGGTCAGGCGCACCGCGGAATCGGTGGTGTTGACCGATTGTCCACCAGGCCCGGAGGAACGGTACACATCCACGCGCACCTCATTATCTGGCACGTCAATGTGGTCCGTTTGCTCCACTACAGGAAGGACCTCGACCTCTGCAAAGGAGGTTTGTCGCCGGCCCTGGTTGTCAAAGGGCGAAAGGCGCACGAGGCGGTGCGCGCCCTGTTCCACGGAAAGCTGGCCGTACATGTATTCCCCATGCACCACGAAGGTGGCGGATTTAATGCCTGCTTCCTCGGCATAGGAAATATCGTAAATATCCACCTTGTGGTCGTGCTTTCCTGCCCAGCGGGTGTACATGCGCATAAGCATTTCCGCCCAATCGGCCGCATCTACCCCACCGGCGCCGGAACGGATATTGATCACGGCCTCGCGCGGGTCATATTCCCCGGAGAGCATGGTTGTTACCTCGAGGGATTCGATAGCGCTTTCCAGCTCAGCAAGGTCTTCATCGGCAATAGAGGCGGTGCCTTCTTCCTCCGCGAGCTCGTACATCACCGGCATATCATCTAAGCGCCCGCGCAAGGATTCCAGTTTGCGGACCTTTGCCTGTGCTGAAGACAGCTCAGAGGTGACCTTTTGTGCGTGCTCGGGGTCATCCCACAGCGAGGGATCCCCAGCTTGGGCTTCCAACTCCCGAATGCGCGCAGCCAAGGCTTCCGGATCCATGACCTTTTCAATGGTGGTCAGGGTGGTGTCCAATTGCTTGAGCCGTGTAATTACTTCGGGACGCATAGGCCCCAATCTTACCCACCTCCCCCACAGAATTAGCCATTGGCTGGATTTAGGGCGACAATGGTGTGCATGGATCAAAAGCCAAGCTTGCAGGAGATGATCGATGCGGTCATCAAAACGTTTATTGTCGCGCATGCAGACGATGGGGATGCCCATTTGGCGCAGGCGCTTGTGTATAACGCCGGACGCTTGGCTTGGCGCTTGCGCGAGATGGGCGTCTCGGTTGAGCAGAAAACCTCTATTTCTGACGTGGTCACGGATGCGGACCGCGCCGCCGAGCGCTTTATCGCCGGCGTGCTAGAGGCCGTGCGCCCTGAGGATGGTCTCGTGGGCGAGGAAGGCACCGCCCGCGAGTCCCAGTCCGGGCGCAACTGGGTCATCGATCCGGTGGATGGCACCTACAATTTCACCTCTGGCTCGGATTATTGGTGCTCGGCGCTCGCGCTTACCGATGCCTCCGGGGTCGCCCTCGGCGCCGTCCACCGCCCCGCCATGGGCTATACCTGGTTTGGCGGGCGCGACTACCCCACCTCGCTCGATGGCAAGGACGTTGCCAAGCTGCAGGATAAGCCGGCAGAAGAAATCTCTCTCTCGTCCTACCTACACCCAACGTCGCTGGCGGATCCAGAAATTCGTGCCGCGTGGCAGCGGGTGGCCGAAAACTTTGCTACAGTCCGTATGCTTGGTGCCGGTTCGGTGGACTTGGCCTCCGTGGCAGAAGGCACGTGGGGCGCATGGATGCAGCATTCGGTAGCGGATTGGGATTGGTTCCCCGGCAAGGCTCTCATTGAAGCCGCCGGTGGTGCCGCCCGCAAGGTAGAAGCCGGTGGCGTCGAGTGGTGCTTGGCCGGAAATAAACAGGTAGTTCAACAAATGGAGGAATGGCTCCGTGGGTAAATTCAAAGAAGACTTAGGTCTCGCTCTCGAGTTAGCCGGTCACGCCGATGTGGTCACGATGCATCGCTTTGAGGCCACCGACCTTTCCGTCAAGGAAAAGCCGGACCTGACCCCGGTTTCGGATGCGGATCTGAACTGCGAGAAGCACATCCGCGATTCGCTGAAGCGTTCCCGCCCGCGCGATGAGGTTTTGGGCGAAGAGTTTGGTGGTCAGGCCTGCTACGAAGGCCGCCAGTGGGTTATCGATCCCATCGATGGTACGAAGAACTTCGTGCGCGGCGTGCCGGTATGGGCCACGCTTATTTCCCTGCTTGAGGACGGCGAACCGGTCGTCTCCGTGGTCTCCGCGCCTGCCCTGCGCCGTCGCTGGTACGCGGCGAAAGGCGCCGGTGCCTACCGTGTTTTTGGCGGCGAGCCGAAGCGCCTGCACGTCTCCCAGATCGAAAAGCTTGGGCACGCATCCCTGGCCATGAGCTCGCTGACAGGCTGGTCCGAGCGCGGGTTGCGCGATAAGTTCCTCAACCTCACGGATAAGACGTGGCGCCTGCGCGGCTACGGCGATTTCTGGTCCTATTGCCTCGTGGCAGAAGGCGCCGTCGATATCGCCACCGAGCCGGAGGTCTCCCTCTGGGACCTCGCCGCCCCATCCCTGCTCGTGACCGAGGCCGGCGGCACGTTTACGGATCTGTCCGGCAATCCCGGGCCGCACGGCGGATCGGCCATTGCCTCCAATGGCCGCCTGCACAAGGCCGCGCTGCAGATGCTGCAGGATTAGGGTCGGGCCGAAAGCTTCAATAGGACCGGTTCGCGGCGCCCGCCCTCGGCGCCGGAGCAACCATCGCTGTGCGAGCAACTTCCGCAGCCACCCGTGGGGCACGAGGACAGCGATTCGCGCACGAGCTGCGCGCTGTGTTCCAAGTGGGCGAGGATAACCTCCACCGTCCCCTGGCCTAATCCCGTTGCCCGAGCGATATCCGCGGGCGTGGAGTGACCGCCGCGGATCGCTTCTTTTACCTTGTCTGTAGGGCTCATAGGAATAACCTCAGCACTTGGAAGACGCCAACGGCCAAAACCCATGCCGTGACGAGCTGCAGCACAAAGCCGATGAGCGTCCACTTCCAGCCAATTTCGCGCCGCTGCGCGGCCACCGTGGCTACGCACGGCGTATAGGCCAAGAGGAAGACCATATACGCCCACACCGCGGCCAGGCCGTGTCCGCCGGAGGCGGCGTCGAAGTCGCTGCGGATGTGATCGGCCAGCGAAGACTCGGCCTGTTCCTCAGGATCCGCATCCGTGACATCATCGACGGCGTAGGTCTGTGCCCAGGTGGAAATCAGTGTTTCCTTCGCCACAAAACCTGTTACCAGCGGGCCGGTCAGGGACCACGAATCGAAGCCAGCCGGCGCAAACGCCGGGGAAATCGCCTTGGATACCGCTCCATAGGCGGAGTCCTCCGGCGGGACGGCCTCCTCGTCAAAGGAATGCCCACCGGTAACCGGGATGGACATGAGCAGCCAAATGACCACCACCGTGGCCACGATGATGCCGCCTGCGGTGTGTAAGAACCCCTTCAGGCGCACCCACATGACCGAAAGCGATAGCTTGAACGTGGGCAGCTGATACGACGGCAGGTCAATAACGAGCGCCTCGGACGGCATGGCGCGCCAGACCGTTTTGCGCAGCGCTAAGCCCACGGCAACCACCAAGGCGATGGATAAGACATACATGCCAAAGACGGCCGATCCGGCGTGATCTGGGAAAAAGACCTGCGCCAGCATCATAAAGACGATAAGGCGCGCCGAGCACGAGGTAAACGGGATGAGCAGGCAGGTAAGGATGCGGTGGCGGACATCGCCAAGCACGCGCGTGGCCGAAATCGCTGGCACGTTGCAGCCATAGCCCACCACGATGGGGATAAAGGCCTTGCCAGGCAGACCAATCGAGCGCATCACCCTATCGGTGACCACCGCGGCGCGCGCCATATAGCCGGAATCCTCCAGCACCGCGAGGCACAAGAACATCAGCGCCAGCAGCGGGGCGAAGGTCAGGACCATGCCGACGCCGCCAATGAGGCCATCAACAAGCAAGCCCGTAATCAGCCAATGGTCGAGGCCAATGGCTTCCAGCCCGGCGCGAGCAGCGTCCGAGACCGGACCGGTAATAAGGTCCTCGAGGCCATCCTGCATGGGCCCTGCCACCGTGGTGGTGATGAAGAAGACCGCCCACATCACCGCGAGGAAGAGCAGCGGGCCCACCACCGGGTGCAGCACCACGCGGTCGACGCGCTGGGTGAGGGTCTCACCCACCTCCACGCGGTGGACCGCGGCCTTTTCGGCGGCATCGAGATCCGCGAAGCGCTGATCCAGGCCAGAATCCTCGCGAATGATGATTGGCTCGGCGCGCATGGCCTGCGCCACGGCGCTTTCCAACCCGTCGAGGTTGCGCCGGCGCCGTCCATTGACGCTGACCACTGGCATGCCGGTAGCGCGGGAGAGCGCATCAGTATCGATGCTAATGCCCTGTTGCTCGGCCATATCCTCCTTGGTGACGCCGAGGACGACGCGGTACGGCTCGGCGGCGATTTGCAGCGCCAAGTTGAGCCCGCGGGCCGGGGCCGTTGCGTCCACGAGGACCACGACGACATCGGGGCGCTCATCTGCGGGGCAGTCAATGAGCATCTGCTTAGTAAAGGCCTCATCGGGGCTCATGGGGTCTAGGGAATAGGCGCCGGGTAGGTCGATGATGTCGAAGGCCTCTGGCTGCGCATTCCAGAGCCCGCGGCTGACCTCGACCGAGGTGCCCGGCCAGTTGCCGGTCTGGACCTTCGCGCCGGTCAATGCGTTAAAGAGTGTGGATTTTCCGGAATTCGGCGCGCCCACCAGTGCCAGGACGGGCGTGCCTTCCGCCGCTATCCGCATGGTGGAGGTGCTGTGGCAGCTTGCTGGGGCCGTGGAGTTATGTGCCATCGCTTATGCCTCCACTGGAATGACTTCGAGTTGGCGCAGCGTGTGCGCATCCACCGCGTAGCGGGCCGTTCCCATGCTCACCACACGCGCGCCACCTGCGACGGTGCGGCCGATCTGCACGCGGGTGCCGGGCCGAAAGCCCAGCTCGCGCAGCCGCACGGCCAGCGCGGGTTGAGTCTCGACCGCGTTGTGCAGGCACTCAGCGGACAGTTCTACCACGGCATCAGTGGGTGCTTGATCCGCGCGCATGGGCCCGGATTCTGGCGGGGTGGGATGGGATGAGGAAAAGGGGTTGTGCATGGGGAAACCTCGGTTCAAACTTCGCCGTGGACGGGGCATCCACAGCAGATATTGACTAACCCTAAGTGGGCAATAGGTAAGTCTCAGTTTAGTTTAGGCCGCTGTCTGCGAACGAGGATAGCCTTCGCTTTCCCCTACTTTGGCGGGACGGATACGCGTTATATGGCTATAGAAATTGCACATAAAAAAGCGCCCCGTCCGGCTTTCGATGCCGAATGGGGCGCTACCTGCTTCGCGGTTATGCTTCGGGGAGCTTGAACCCCGCGCCAACGCCACCGCGGCGGTTCATATCCGCCAGGACGGTATCCATGTTGGTAGCGGCGGTGGGGTTGTGAACCGCGCCCTGCAGCGGGGTGCGGCACGGGAAGTTCACCGGCAGGAAGCCGCCGGAGATGGAACCGATGAGGCGGTCACCGGCAAGCAGCGGCGCGCCGGAATCGCCCATCATGGCGCAGGCCTGGTTGACCTGGACGCTTTGCGCCTGCTGATAGGTCATACCGCAGGTTTTGCCGGTGGCAACGCCTTGCTTGCACACGGTCTCACCCGGGTTGACGGTCCCGCCTAGGGAGTTAACGGTAACCCCGTTGTAGGTGCGGGTGACCTCAGCGTTGGAGCCGAATTCGATCACCGAGTAATCCAACGCAGCGTTCTTGGACACGATGGTGCCCGTCGGGCCAATGTGATCAGAATCGGCCGAGGTAATCGCATCGCCCTCGTTGCCGCAGTGTCCTGCGGTTAGCCCCACCTTGCGGCCGGCGGCGTCATTGCCGGCAACGCTCAAGGTGCACATGGTCTCACCATTGACGTAGATAGGGGTGCCGGGGCCATACAGGGACTTGCCCTGATTCATGGCGGCATCGGATTCCTCGGGGATGCGCGGGGCATCGAAAAGGGAACCCGGCACGCGGTGCAGGACAAAGTCCGCGTCAGGCTTTCCCGCAGCTACCTTGGAAAAGCCATCATTTTTCCACTGGTAGTTGGGGTTATTGCCCAAGGGCTTTTGCTCTACCTGGGTGGCTTGTTCCAGCAGCCCGAAGGGGTTCGGGTTGGTGGCCGGCTCCGCATACTGAGCCCCCTGCTGGGCGCGATCCACCACCGTGTCGCGGGCGCTTTGCAGCGCGGAATCCACGGTATCGGTGACCTGCTTATCCACCTCTGGGGTCTCAACGCCAAAGCCCGCGAGACCCTCGCGCACATGGTTGATAAACCCTGCCGAGTCAATATCCGGTTGGGGCAATTCTTGGGCTCCTGCTGCCGGGGAACCCAAGAAAAACGCACCAGCGAAAGCCGAGCCCACCAGGACTTTCTTTAGGTGCGGAATGCGAAGCATCAAACTACCTTCTTTCAGTTGTCAAGATCGTGCTAGCTAAATCCTGACATGGATCGCGTGTGAAAGCAGCTAAGTCCTGTGACTGTTTCCAAGCCGTTACCGTTCTTTCAGGTTTCGGGGGTGATCGCGCAATTAATCCGTCCCCAAAACTTTTCGATGGCCTATTCTTCACCCCATGAGCTCCCCACAGATAGGCACCGGTGCTTAAGATGCCAGAGCCGCTTTCCTATGCCGATACCGCCGGATTCCCGCAGCTGCACATGAGCCGGGTCATCGACGCCGATTTCGATACCGCGGCCCACCGGCTCTTTCGCTGGGGCATCCAGCGCAGCGGCCTCTTCCGCGTGCGCCCCAGCCACCCGGTCGTCCAAGAAGGCGCCGAAATCACCATGGGCCTTGGCCCATTTGATTTCCGCTGCCGCGTGGTCGAGGCTTTCTCCGGCGATGGCCGCTGCGGCTTTACCTACGGCACCTTGCCCGGACACCTCGAGCGCGGCGAGGAAACCTTCACCTTAGAGCGCCTGCGCGATGGGCGGACGCTGCTGCTTATCGATGCCGCCTCCGAGCCCTTCCTGCCCTTCTTGCGCCCGCTTGTCGATATCCCCCGCCGCCTGCTCATCCGCCGGTTCTACCTGCACGCGCTGGACTAGCGTGGCAGCACAAAGGCCGCTGCCTCTCCCCCTACGGGAAAAGCAGCGGCCTAGGCGCGGTTAACTACTTACGCTTTTCGTCGAGGTTATCGCGAGCCTCGCGCACAACGTCTTTCACGCGGTCAAAGAATCCGCCCTTCTTACCGGATCCCTCCTGGTATTCCTGCGCCTTGTCTTCCACGAAGTCCTTGGCGCGGTTGATGGCTTGTTCAACGACGTTTCCGGCCTCGGTGACCTTGTCCTTCAGGTCATCAAAGTCATCACGCTCTTCATCAGCTGCATCCTCTGCCGGCTGCTCCGGTGCGGCAGCGATGTGTTCCTCTTCGGCCTCGCCCACCACGTGCTGTGAGGGCTCATAGTCCGCGTTGTCCTCATCCAGCTTTTCCTGCAGGTCCGGCTGCTCGGACGCAGCGGCGACGTGCTCTTCCTCAGCGCCGGTAACGACGTGATTCTTCGGCTCGTAATCGCTCTGCGCCGCAGCATCATTTTGCTCATCTGCGCTTGCCGTTGCGGCGGCGTTGGCAGCAGCAGCTCCGCCAGCCGCGGCTCCGGCTACACCGGCTCCCGCAGCCTTGCCGGATTCAATCTTGTTGCCATTGGCATCAGTCGATGCCAGGTAAGTAAATTTTTCGCGATCCACGTCTACTTCGTGGCCAAGGGCGCGTGCAGTTTCTTTAGCCATTGCTTTGTACTCCTTAACTAGATCTATTTTCTCCTATCCTAGCGTTCCAGAAAGTTAAGGTGCGTGCACGGGAACCGAGAATGGAAGAATCGGTATCGCTTTTCGCACGTTTGAGGCGCCGGCCCCGGCAGAAACAGGCTCGGGGGAGCGCCACGTTGTCCAAAACAACCGCGTTTCACCAAAAATCGACCCGAAAAATGGACAAACGCGGTTGTTTTATACGCTTTCCGGTCTTCACCGCGATCATCTCGCCAAAATTAGCGTGCAATAAACACGCGTGCACTAGACACGCGTGCACTATGCATGTATTCTTCTGGCATGGACACTCCAAGCAAACAAGTCGCCGACGCACTGGGACTCCTTTCCCAGCGCAGCCTCCGTCGACGTATGTACACCCACCTCACCGAGGGGCTCGGTGAAGAAATCAACGAATCCACATATTTGGTGCTCAGCGGCCTAGACCGCTGTGGACCCTCCACTCCGAAAGAGCTCGCCTCAGTCATCGGCTTAGACCGCTCAGTGGTATCCCGCCACGCCTCGGCCCTAGAAAAGGCCGGACTCATCGCGCGCGCTACCGATCCCCGCGACGCGCGATGGATACAACTGTCGCTGACCCCACTGGGAGAAGACAACGTCGCCGTGATGCGCTCGCGCCTGACCCAACAATTGGAAGAATTCCTCGCCCGCTGGCCGGAGCCCGCGCGACAACAATTCGCGGAAATGCTCACCGCCCTCACCCACGACGGACCATTCGCCTCCTAATACCTCCATCACTCTCTCCATCATGACCACACCTCACCACGCCATCTGCGCACGCACTTCGAAGGAAACCCCTCATGCAGGAAGAAGAAAAACTCGACCCCCAGACCAGGCGGGTCGTCATTGCCCTAGTCTTCGGCTCAATTTTGCCGCTGCTAGATATCAGCATCGTTAACGTCGCCATTCATTCCATCAGCGAGGCGTTCCACGCACCGATAGTTCTCGCCCAATGGGTCATCACCAGCTACGGGTTGGCCTCTACTATGGCCATTCCGCTCAGCAGCTGGGCAACGCGCCGCTTCGGCGCCAAAAATCTCTGGATTACCGCGCTCGCAACCTTCACCGTCGCTTCAATCCTGTGCGCGATGTCTACCGCATATAGACATGCTCATCGCCTTCCGCGTCCTGCAGGGATTCGCGGCGGGCTTCTCGGTGGCGGTGATGCAGACGCTCATCGTCACCAATGCCGGGAAGGACCAGGCCACACGCGCTATCACCGCAATCGGTCTACCAGCGGTCATTGCGCCTGCGATTGCCCCGCTACTGGGCGGGCTGCTTGTCGATGCCATCGGCTGGCGCGCCATCTTCCTCATCAACGTCCCCATCGGCATCGCCGCGATTGCCCTTGCCGTGCACTATCTAGAACGGACCCCAGCAGACCCTGCAGCCCAGCCGGACCGCATGGGATACCTCTTGCTCGCGCCAGGTTTGCTCGCGGCGGTCTATGGCTTTACCACCATCGGGCACATGAGTTCTTGGGCAAGCGTAATTCTCCTCGCCGCCGGTGCGGGGCTGATTGGATACTTTGTGCTGCATGCGCTCCGGGCGCCATCGCCGCTTATCGATGTCCGCCTATTTACCCACCCCTCGTTTGCCTCAGCGTGGGCAACGCTGGCCATTGCGAGCACCGTGTTTTATGGCGGGCTGTTCCTCATTCCGCTGCACTATCAGAGCAACTACGCCTACACCGCACTGCATGCGGGACTTCTGTTAGCCCTACAAAGCGTGGGCGCCTATTTCAGCCGCTCGGCATCGAAAAAATTCATCGCCCGTTGGGGTACGCGGAAGACCGTCTACATGTGCATTGCCGCCACTATTATCGGAACGCTACCTTTCGCCTTTCCCACCGGCCAGGCGGCAGGCTGGCTCATCCTTCAAGGCTGCGCGCTATTCGTGCGCGGCGGCGGAATCGGAGCCCTTACGGTGCTCACGATGTCCGCGACCTACCACGGCTTATCCAAAGGTGAAGTCGTCCATGCCAGTGCTGCGGGCCGCATCGCGACCCAACTTGGTAGCGCACTCGGCGTATCCGTCTGCACGGTGCTGATGACCCTCACCCACGGGATCGGCTGGACAACCTTTGCCTACTTCACCGTGTTCACCACGCTTATGGCAGCCACGGCCACCCGGCTCCCGTCCGGGACCGTGGTCCGGAAATAAAAGGTTAAGCTCGAGGCATTTGTCCTACCGAGGTTCCTCTTTAGGAATTCGCTTCTGCTTCCAGGACGAAAAGGTGTTTGCCCCAGCCAACAGCCGTAGCAGAAGAAATAAGAGCGGAGCTATCAGTTGTAGCAGCGCTGACATCGTCCTGAGTAGGCACCTTGGTGCCGAACATGGAAAGCCTCACCAAGTCCTCTTCATAGGAATGCTCATCGCCGCCGGTTTCCTCGAGGACCTCGGTAAGGATATAAGCCCGGCGGGACTTATCCCCACTAACCGCGCGGCCTAATTCGACAGCCACCTCTTCGCTACCAAAGATGCTCCAGGGATCGATGAAAATCACGTCAGTTGCCCACGCATAGTCTGTTTCGGTGGGAGAAAGCCCGCGTCCGTCGCCGCCCATCTCGCAGCGTGCATGAGAGGCCACTGCGATTTCCCGTAGCACCGCTTCCGATGAAGCATCGGTGATAATCCGGCATTCAGCATGCTCGCATCGGCGAAGGATTTCATCTGCATATACTGCACCGCCCTGTCCAACGATAAGCACGCGAGCCCTTTCACAGAGATAATGCTGCAGTTCCTTTGCCGCGGAAGGAGCAGTCCACCCAGCACTCACATTCTTTTGCTCAAAGCGTTCGGCTGCCAGGTGCGGGTCTTGGCCAAGATATTCTGACCACGGCAATCCCCTTTCGCCTTGCGGCGCCGACTCTCCGGTACGAAGGCTGTGTTCAAGGCGCATCAGCGCCATCGCCTCAAGATGCGCAGGCCCGCTTAACCAACGCACCACATTGGAATCTGGGTCCGCCAACTCAGTTCCCATTGCGGTCAACGCGAGGGTACGCTCGCGTACTTCGACGAGTTGAAGAGCCGCCAGGTAACGGATAAACCTCCGTAGCGCATCCTCGTGCAGTTCTGTCGCAGCAGCAAGAGCAGGGACCGTGTTCGCACCTGCATCGATTTCTTGGAAGAGCCCTAAACGCACGGCAGTGCGGAGCGCAAAGGCTGAATTCAGCTCAGCCAGATCATGGATATTGTGCAAAACACTATTGCTGCTGTTCGATGCGCTTTCTTTAGCGTCGCTTTGGCTGGTACGCCGCCAGTAGCCTGTGATTTCCCGATGCTCAGGGGAAATTCCGGAAGCCTTAAACAAACGCCGCAGCGGTTTCAGCCGGGAGGCCTCCCCCGCCGCCCATGCGTATGCTTCGCCACCTGGCAATGCCGACTGAGAAGTCTCCTCAAAAAGCGCACGCGACTTTTCTACGAAGTCCTCGCCTCGGTCACGTATGGCCCAGTGGATCTGTACCGAATCGGGAATGTCTAGGTCTTGAATATCAGCGCTCGTCGGAACCTCTATCACCGCAACCGCGCGATGCCCTGGCGAGAGTGATTCCAGGCAGCGGCCGATTGCTGGGAGCGCCGTCTCGTCTCCTGCCAAGAAAAGCCAATCGGTATGCGTGGGTAACTGTGCACACGATTTCGGCCCTGCCACAAAAATGGGGTCACCGATGCGGGCATTCTGGGACCAGTTTTCGGCCAAGCCCTGACCATGGCGCGCGAAATCTATGGCTAATCGCCCGCGTACAGCGTCAAAGTAGCGAACCGTGTATGTGCGGAATAGGTTTTTAACGGCTTCTGGCCACAATAAGTTGCCATCATTTTGCGCTATTGGGTGCGGCCGCTCCCCCGTTTCCGGATCCGGGAAGATGAGCCGAACGTCGTCGTCAAAACCATGGCTTATCAGCGAAGGAACGGAAATACCATCGCGATCGTGGTCTCGGAGTTGCTCCCCGCTGAGCGTAATTCGCCGCATGGCTGGCGATATATCTTCGATATTTTCCACATACAATTCCCGGTAAGAAATTGGATAAATTTCCCTGCTCCGGCTGTTCCTTGGCATTTTTGAGACCATTCCCCTCTCGGTTTTGATGGCTTTTATTTCACTTTATTCGATGGCCTAAATTGTCTTATTAAGTTGTGCTGACGCCTTGAACGCCTCTCCCAGCGCCAAGCATTTTCCGGCTCACCTACACACCTTTTAATACAGTCATCGTGCTGTGCCGATGAGCGAATATGCGGGAAGCGTGAGGCCAGGTTTTCGGTTTTCGAAGGGCAAGAACGGACGCACCACTGCCTTGGGTACAGTCCATTGAAGAGAACGCCTCCCGATAAATCGGAAGGCGTTCATGACTACCTGCTGCAACGGAGCGAGCCTCTTCTAGCAGGTATCAGGGTTATGCGGACCTTGACTACTTTCCAACCTTTTCCAGCGTCGGCATCGTCTTATCCAGCACCCAAGCTCGGCTCAAGCTCGTTGGGTTGTTGAGTCCGGCGACGACAGCTTCATCGCCAGCGAGAGTCGCATCGGATTTCACCTGCGGCAGATCTTTGTAACCCGGAATATTTTCAACCTCTTCGATTGAGCCGGTGCGGTTATAAATAACCATAAAGTCGGCCGCCAGGTAGGACACGTTTTCCGGAGAAAGCGTGACGCGACCCTTATCAACAGGCACGGATCCGTCCGTCAGCTTGTCTGGGAACTTCATGCCCAGATCGTAGATGAAGGATGCACCCGGATCCTCAGGGTCAGCAACGGCACCAAAGGAGCCCTGGGCAAATTGGGAAACAATGCCGGTCTTACCGGAGAGGTTAGGCAGTTTCTCCTTCACGTCGGAGAAACGCTTCTGGTCCTCTTCAATGGCTTTCTTCGCTTCGGATTCCTTATTGAAGATCTTGCCCAAAGCTTCTAGCTGAGATTCCCAGCCAATTCCCTCACCCTTATCGGAGATTCCGCCGAGAGTCGGTGCGATTGCAGACAATTCCTTGTAATTAGCCTCGGAAATTGTCCAGTAGTCACCAACGATGAAGTCGGGTTCGATTGCCGCAATCTGTTCCTGGGGCAGAGTCTTGAAGTCTGTCTGGTCGATCACCTTGACGCCATCAAGCTTGCCCTCGCGCCAGGGCGAGTTCTTGTCTTTTGCATTCTGCACGACGGCTGCCGGTTTAATTCCAAGTTCCAGCAGGTTATCAACGGCCGGCCCCACGGCAACCACGTTCTGCGGGTTGACCGGATACGTATCCGTGCCGCGTGCGTGCTCAATGGTCACGTCCTCTGCGACTTCGGAGGTTGTTGCCGCTTCATCGGTTGAATCGTTCGACGAGCAACCTGACAGAACCAATCCGGCACAGATAGCGGCAGCGATAAATGAACGCGCGCCCCTTTTTACTGACATCCCTTTTCCTTAAAGTCGGTTTCCTGAGGTTGCCTTTCAGCTCTTTTCATCGGATTTTCCGGTAGACCCGAAGGCAACTTTTAAGTTAGGTTAGCGTTACCTGGGCCACGTTGCAATAGATTTGTTAAACTATTTTCCTATAGATATTTCCTATTTACAGGACCCCTAAGCCCACACCTGCACAAGACCCATTCCCCTAGCTATAAAAGTGCGGGGGCCAAAGAAAATGCTGCTTGACGATGCACTTCCGGGCAGCGGATCGGCGGTGCGACCGGCTTCCCACACAGCGAAAACCGCCCCCTCACATTCATGCGGGAGCGGTTCAGCGATTGACTCCTATTACTTCGTGGCGTCCGCCAACGGCTGCTCGATCTTATCCAACAGGTAGTCCAAGCTCAGCACGGTCTGCCATCCGAAGGCCTTTTCTAGGTCACCTTCCAAGTAGACACTGTGCCCGTCCTTAACGGCGGGTAGCTTGCTCACGATTGGATCCTCGGTAACAGATGCCTTGTCCTGCGTCGGAGCGTAGGACAACTGGTCCCACACCAGTACGTCGGAATCAACCTGGTCAGCGTTTTCCTTGGAGACCTCGCCGTAGAATTTATCCTTGGTGATTGCCGCGTAGGCGGGGTTGATCTTGAACCCCAGCTCGGTAAAGAAGCGGCTGCGCGGATCTTCTTCAGCAAAGACGGCCAGGCTGTCGGCAGAGACGGTGGCCACACCGAGTTCCTTCTCGGCCCACTCTGGGTGACGGCCCTTTAGGTCTGCAAACTTCGCTTTAACCTGCTCCACCTGACGTTTTGCTTCTTTAGGCTTTCCTACGGCTTGCCCAATCTCTTCCGTAGTCACGTCCCACGGTTGCTGCAGCTCTTTATATTCACCCTTTTGCACGACGACAGGGGCGATATCGGAGAGTTTCTTGTATGTATTTTCATCAATATCCGAGTACACGGCCACGATGAGATCTGGTTTGTCTTTAGCAATGGCTTCCGCATTGACCTCTGTGTCTTTATCGATTCGAGGGGTATCCCCCTCGATCTTGTCGTTAGACCAGTTGCCCGCAGCCTGCCCGTCTGGGGTCATGCTATCCCAATACTTCACGGAAACCGGCGTGATTCCGAGCGCCAGCAGCGCGTCCTGATCCGTATAGCCTAGGGAGACCACACGCTGTGGGGCTTCCTTGATTTCGGTGGAACCATAGCGATGCTCGATGGTGGTGGGGAATGCGCCTTGCTCGGCGTTGACCGCCTGGGAGTCTGCAGAGTTTTCGGACTGGTCATCAGTCGAACACGCCGTCACCGCGGTGCCCAGAGCCAGCACAGTAGCAGTACCGACAAGAATTTTCTTGAGTGTCATTTTTCTCCGTTATTACTGGTGACGGATCTCAGCGCAAGGCCTAGTCCGTTCACGAATGGGGAAAGGTCAGAATTTTTGGTCGGTTATACCCAAATGGGGGGGAACCAAGTTCCCCAATCGACAGCCATGATGACGCATTCTTGCACGTTAAAAAGATAACTTAGGCTTGCCTAAATAATCAATGTTACGCTGGTCACTAAAGATTTCCAGCTACCGCCTATGCGATGCACATGCAGCACACTCAACTTTGAGACAGGCACTACAAAAGGTGCCGCATAGAGTTTCACCTAAATAGTGGGCGCCTAGGGCCAGTTGCGATGACTTGCAGCCCTTCACTTTTACAGTCTTTTAATTAAATGAAGGCTTACCTTACATGAAAACGGTAATATGCTTGTCCATGATTGACAATCACACCCAGCAACAGCCTGAGCCACGCCTCGGGCGCAGCTCCCCTCCCCGCCCAGCGGGAGTAGCTAGGTACCTTTCTCCACCCCGCGACTTAGGGAATCCCATCGCAACCTGTGAGCCAGTACTTTCCGTGGCGTCACTCCGCAGCACCGGTGCTCGCTGGGCACTATTGGCTGGGCGTGGGGGGCATCGGCAAGCGGAAGCAGCGATTGGAGGCCACGCCATGAGTGTGCGCACTACCCGCCTCCTGGGTCTAGGGGCGCTGCTCCTGCTGGTCCTCGTTGGCACTATCTGCAGTTTGCTGTATGGCGCCCGTTCCATTCCTGCGGAGGACGTGTGGACTGCGCTGCGGGAACTCCCGGCCGCACGCGGTGGCCAGGAGGAAGTTTCCACCAACCAACGCGTGGTAGCTGAGCTGCGGCTGCCGCGCACCATCCTGGCCATCATCGTGGGGGCAGCACTCGGAGTCGCCGGTGCTCTCATCCAAGGCCACACCCGCAATCCCCTGGCGGATCCGGGAATCCTGGGTGTCAGTTCCGGCGCGGCGCTCAGCGTTGTGGTCAGCTTCGCTTTATTTGGCATCAGCGCCCCGTGGGCCACCGTCGTGGTAGCGTTCCTCGGCGCGATTGCGGCCACCGCACTCGTCTTTGGCCTGGCCTCCGCGGGCAAGGCAGCGGTCGATCCTTTGACCTTAGTGCTAGGCGGTGCCGCGCTGTCGGCGGTCTTAAGCGCTATTACCAGCGCATTCGTTCTCACCAATGAGAATAACCTGGACCGGATGCGCTTTTGGACCGTTGGCTCCCTGGCCGGCAGGGATATGAACATTGCGCTCGGCATCTTGCCGTTCGTGGTGCTGGGGCTGGTCCTGGCGTTCGCCACCGGCCCGCAGCTGAATATCTTGAACTTAGGCGACGACGTCGCCGCAGGGCTCGGCATCAATACCGCGGCCGCAAGGCTGGGCGGCATGGGCATCATCGCGCTGCTGGCCGGCGCGGCCACGGCTGCCGCGGGCCCGCTGGGCTTCATTGGCCTGGTAGTGCCCCATATCGTCCGGGCTCTTACCGGCCCAGATTATAAGTGGATTTTGCCGTACTCAGCACTTGCCGGCGCGGCGCTATTGCTGTGTGCGGACGTGGTAGGCCGCCTCATCGCCCGCCCCGGCGAGCTCCAAGTGGGCATCGTTTTGGCCTTCGTTGGTGCACCGTTCTTCATCGCCTTGATTTACCGGAAGAAGGTGATGACGCTGTGATGCGACGCAACAAAGCTGCACAAGCTGTACAGGATAAACAAAATACGCCGTGGCAAATGCCCGGCGGGATACCATTCCGGGCTGGGCCCATCTCCTTCCTCTGGCGCCCGAGGGTGGTGCTGGTATGCGTTATCGCCGCAGCGCTCATTGTCTTTTTGGGTGCCCTTTCCATTGGGCTGGGCGATTACCCCATCTCCGTTCCCCGGGTACTTGAGGTGATCTTCCAAGGGGAAGGAAGCCGCGTGGAAAGGCTCGTGGTCCTGGAGTGGCGCATGCCCCGCGTGGCCACCGCCATCGCGGTCGGCTGCGCGCTGGGGCTGTCCGGCGCGCTCACCCAAACAGTCACCCGCAACGCGCTGGCCAGCCCCGATATCCTCGGCATCACCACGGGAGCCTCGGCCATGGCCGTCACGGTCATCGTCCTCGGCAGTGGCGGTGGGTTCGCCGGTTGGCTCGCCGGAATCGGCATTCCTCTGGCCGCGTTGCTGGGTGCGATCCTGAGCGCCACGGTGATTTGGGCGCTGGCTTGGCGACGCCAAGCCGATTCCTACCGTCTCGTCCTCGTGGGCATCATTATTACCGCGCTGCTGAGTTCCTACATCAATTTCCTCATGGTCCGCGCGGAGCTGCGGGATGCAAGCCAGGCACAGTTCTGGCTCACCGGTTCCCTAGCGAGGTCGGAGTGGAGTACCACCATCCCCATCGCCGTCCTTGTGATCGTCTGCGCCCCGTTGCTGGCCTGGATCGCCTACCAAGCACTGGCCACCACTCTGGGCCCCGACCTCGCCAGAGCGCTGGGCCAGCGAGTCAACGCCGTGCAGGTAGCGATGCTGGCATTGGCCGTAGCCCTAGCTGCGGTAGCGGTCTCCGCTGCCGGGCCCATCGGCTTCATCGCCTTCGTAGCGCCCCAGGTGGCCCTTCGGTTGTGTGGCGTACCCAGTCCCCCGCTTGCGGCGTCGGCGCTTACCGGCGCAGTACTGCTGCTCGGCGCGGACATCGTCACCCAAGCGGTTCTGCCGGTGGAACTTCCGGTGGGTATTGTCACCTCCGCACTGGGCGGCATCTTCCTCATCTACCTACTCGTTCAACGCACTAGGAGCACAGACGCATGACCTCCCCCATTCCCCAGCCAAACGCAGACCGACCAAATACCGCCGGTGGCGTCGTCGCTTCCTCGGTCACGGTGGGCTACGGACAGCGCACCATTATCCGCGATCTCAGCGCCACGTTCCCGGCCGGAAAGATCACCACCATCGTGGGGCCCAACGGATGCGGTAAATCAACCTTGCTGCGCGCCATGTCAGGACTGCTCAACCTTGATACCGGGACCGTGAGTGTGGATGGCCAGAATATCTCGGACATGAAGCGCAAGGACGTCGCCCGCATACTGGGCATGCTGCCCCAATCCCCCGTGGCCCCTGAAGGCCTGTTGGTCTCCGATCTGGTGGCCCGCGGGCGGCACCCACATCAGGCCTGGTTCCGCCAGTGGTCCTCCACAGACGAAGACGCAGTATTCGAGGCCCTAAAGCAAACCGGTTCTGCAGATCTTGCTAGCCGCACGCTGGATGAGCTTTCCGGCGGCCAACGCCAGCGCGTATGGATCTCCATGGTGTTGGCGCAAAACACCGACATCCTCTTCCTAGATGAGCCGACGACGTACCTTGATCTCGCGACCTCCGTGGACATCCTCGAACTAGTCGATAGCCTGCGCCAGGAACTAGGCAGAACGGTGGTAATGGTGCTACACGATCTCAACCTGGCGGTGCGCTACTCCGATTATCTCGTGGTTATGAAAGACGGCCAGGTCATTGCTTCCGGTACACCCGCAGAGGTCATCACCGCAGAGCTCCTGCAGGAGGCTTTTGATCTGCGGGCGCGGGTCATTGAGGATCCGGAGACTGGAGATCCACTCATCGTTCCACTCAGGAAACCGGCTTAGGTCTACGCCCAAGGGTTAAGCCCACCCACTAGGGTGGCGCATAAGTAAAGGCCCCGGCCAGAATCTTTTCTGGCCAGGGCCTGGAAGTTGGTAGCGGGGGCAGGATTCGAACCTACGACCTCTGGGTTATGAGCCCAGCGAGCTACCGAGCTGCTCCACCCCGCGTCGAGATGACTTCCATCATCTGCGCTTGAACAGTGCGTTAATACTTATGTATTCGCTCTGTCCCGGCGACTTCTGTAACTATACAGACAGGAAGGCACCTACCCAAATCCCCTGGGTAGGTGCCTTATTTCCTGAGTTTCTACTACGCGAAGTGAGAGGCTTTAGCCCTCGGACTTCTGGTAGGACTCAACTGCCTTGTCCAACTCATCCAAGGCGCGGCCGTACTCTTCAAAGGAGCCATTGCGGGCATCCTCCAGGCCCTTCAGGGCCTTGTTGATGTCCTCGATAGCGCCTGCTTCATCGGAGGAACGAGGGGCCGAAGCCGGAGCGGATTCCTCAGTAGATTCCTTCTTCTCGTCCTTCTTGTCCGCAGAAGAGCTGTCCTTAGCGGCATCGTCGTCGCCGGAGTCACCCTCGATCTCTTCGATGTCCTGGGCGGACTTGGCGTCGATTCCCACCTGCTCAAGGGCATCACCGATAGTCGGTGCGTAGCCCACGCGGCCCTTGTAGGACACGAGCACGCGCAGCAGCTTCGGGAAGGCGGAGGCCTGATCCTTGCGCTGCGAGTAAATCGGCTCGAGGTAGAGGATTTCGCCGCCGCCGACCGGCAAGGCCAGCAGGTTACCGTTGTGCAGATCGTTGGTGCCTTCCCACAGGGTGCGGTCGCGGGCCACCTGGTCAGAAGACATCATGGCGTCCTGTGCCTGCTTCGGACCCTGGGTCTGCGTATTGGTTGGCAGCACGCGCACGGTGATATCGCCGTAGGTATCCGGATCGGAAGATACCGCCATGTGTGCGGACAGGAACTCACGGTTCAGACCACGGTATGAGGTAGTCAGCTGGAAGCTCGGGTCGCCGGTTTCCGGATCGGCAGCCATCACGTAGTACGGCGGCTGGTTCAGGTCACGGGATTCCTCTGCGGTCGGGTCATTCGGTACGGACCAGAAGGCGTCGTTATTGAAGAAGACGTTCGGGTCATCAACGTGGTAGCGGGCCAAGAGGTCACGCTGCACCTTGAACATGTCCTCTGGGTAGCGGAAGTGCTCGCGCAGCTCATCGGAGATCTCGGATTCCGGCTTCACCACATCCGGGAAGACACCTTCCCATGCCTTGAGCACGGGGTCTTCCTTGTCGAACTCGTAGAGGTCCACGCTGCCGTCATAGGCATCCACGGTCGCCTTCACGGAGTTGCGGATATAGCCCACCCGGTCATTGACCAAGCGCTGGGTTGTGCCATCGGGGTTGAGGGCGTCCTGGGTGGCATCGGAAAGCGAAGCGCGCTGCGAGTACGGCAGGGAGTCCAGGGTGGTGTAACCATCGACGATCCACTTCAGATGACCATCAATAACGGCCGGGTAGGTAGCGGAATCGGTGGTCAGCCATGGGGCAGCCTTCTCCACGCGCTCGCGGGGGTCGCGGTCATAAAGCAGCTTGGATTCGCTGCCCACGCGGTCCGAAAGCAGGAAGTTCAGCTCGCGGTACTTGGCGGCATACATGGTGCGGTCAAAGAGATTGCCAATCTCAACGCCGCCCTCACCGTCATAGGTGTAGTTGGTGCTATCGGTGTCGTACTCCACTGGGTTCTCGCCGGTGGTACCGGTAATGGCGTAGTCCAAATTATCTGCGGCACTAGCGATGACCGGGCCGTAGTAAATGCGGGGCTGGTCTACCTTGATGCCCAAGGACTTCTCGGCATCTTGGGTCTCGCCCTCACCCTCGGACTCGCCGGCCTGGGTCTGTAGGTCAGAGACGGTGAAGATGGGGTAACCACCGCGAGCAGAACCGGCATCGCGGGCAACCTCATCGACGGTATTGGCCTGCGCGGCTACGAAGCCATTGCCGTGGGTATATACGGTGTGGCGGTTGATCCAGTCGGACTGGTTTTCGCGCAGCTCATTCGGGTCCAGCTCGCGGGCTGCAACGACGAAGTCGCGCATCTTGCCATCGATTTCATAGCGGTCCATGGACAGCGTTTCTGGGAACCCATAGAAGTTCTTCAGCTGCTGCATCTGGGTAAACGTCGGCGACAAAATCTCTGGATCCAGCAAGCGCAGGTTATTGATGGTGGCGTTATCGGAGGCAACCTTGTCATCCGATACGTTGTCGCCGCCCCAGTTTTCCTTGTAGGTCACGTGGTCATCGGTAAGCCCATAGGCATACCGCGTGGCCTCGATATTGCGGGCAATGGACTCGTTTTCCTTCGCCTGGCGGTTTGGCTGTACCGAGAAGCGCTCCATGAGCAGCGGCCATGCCTGGCCGATGATGAGCGAGGACGCGAGCATGAGCACGACGGCGAGGCCAGGGATGCGCAGGTCCTTGATGACGATGGCCATAAAGAGCGCAATAGCGACGAAGACGCCGATGATCATCAAAATGATCTTGGCGGGCAGGTAGGCGTGGATATCCGTGTAGGAACCACCGGTAAACAGGTCGTGCTCGGAATACAGCAGCCCGTAGCGCTCCAGCCAGTATCCGGCGACCTGGGCCACCATCCACAGCCCGGCCGTAATGGCAAGCTGCAGGCGCGCCGAGCGGGAGATAGAGCCGCGCACGCCCGCGGCCTTATTGCCAATGCGGATTCCGCCCAAGATGTAGTGGCCGAATAGGGCAATGAGGAAGGCGAGTACAAGCAGGATGGACAGGGTGCTGACCACCATCTGCAGCACGGGCAGGCTAAAGGCATAAAAGCCCAAGTCGTGGTGGAATTGGGGGTCTTGTACGCCGAAGTCCTGACCATTGAGGAATAGCATCACATCGCGCCAGTGGGACTGGCCGATGAAACCGGCGATGATGCCCACGATGGCCGGGATGACCTTGAACAGCACGCCCATGGACTTCTCAATGGACTGGCGGTACTGATAGACCGGCGAATTCAAATCCCCCATATCCAGGGAATCGGGGCGGCCGCGCCAGGCAAAGAACCCGGCTGCCCACACCACTGCGGCAGCAACGAGCCCGAAGATGATAAAGAGGACTATGCGCGCAATAATCGCGGTGGTGAAAACACTGCGGTAATCAATGGAGCCAAACCACCTCCAATCCGTGTACATACCCACGAGCATGGGTCCGAAGAATAAGAGGACGGCAATGATGGCCGCAATAATTGCCGCGACCTTAGGTGGCCGCTTCAATGGGGCGGCTGGTGTGGATGACCCTAGGGACAACGCCAGCTCCAATCAAATAGTGCGAATATTAAACATGTAGACTTTTTCCAGTTTAAGGAATCAATACCCAGATAACGAATAAGGATGCCTATGAGTTCCCCCGAATTATCACAGCCAGCTTTAAACCGCGCTATGACGGAGGCCGTGGAGTTCGTCCATGCTGAAGGTTGGGACGCCCGCCCCACCATCTTCGCCCTTGTTCCCACCCATCTGGTGGCGGACCAGCTAGCGGCCATGGATGAGGAAACCGCGTCCCCGCTGACCCTTATCGTGCAAGACAATGTCCCGGAAAACATCGAGCCGGGTTCCGAGGAATTGGCTGATTACGTCTCCCGCTTGGCCTGGCCGCGCGAGGTCGCGGGCGCCATCTTGGCCCAGGAGATCAAGTTCCGGGATACTTCTAGCGAGGACCCCTCCCCTCGCCCGGCGCGCCTGTATTCGGGTGCCCTGCGCGAGGAAGGAATTGAGACCACCTTGCTGCAGCTGCGGCCCACTGAAGAAGAGCTTGAGGCGGCCGGCCCCTTTGCTGAGGACGATATTCAGCTCCGCGGCGGCCCGCAGGTGGCCCCTGGCGTAATCGCCGCGCTGCGCTATGGCCTCAACCAGGATCCGGATGAACTAGACTAAGTGGCAATTAAGCCCGCAACCAAGGAGTTCTATACAGTGCGACGCCTTTCCTTCACCCGCCGTTCTTCTGCCCGCACCGCTACCGCGGCGGCGTTACTAGGGCTCAGCGTGGCTGCGGCAGGTTGTTCTTCCGATGCTGATGCGCCTGACGATGCCCCCGTAGAGACCACCTCTGCGGCCACCACCACCACGACCTCTGAGAACGACAAGGAGTCCGCGGCATCAAGCACCGAATCCTCCACGTCTTCCACGGAGTCAGAATCGGCAGACAAGGACGAGGACGAGGCTTCCGAGGAAAGCACCACCCGCGAGCCGAGTGCTGGCGGCGAATTGGATAAGTCAGTCGCCAAAGTCTACGACGTATATAAGTCGCTGGCACCCAAGGACTTATTCGCCCAGTTTGAGCGCTGCGATTCCACCGGCGGGGACTCTTCCTACAATTGCTCCGGCCCTAAGGTGGGGCAATTCCAGTTCTTTAAGTCGCACTCCAAGGCCTCCCAGACCACCCAGGTACTTACAGAGCTGCGCAGCTCCCATGCCATCGAAGACGATGGCGATCGCGTCGTCGGCTGGTCCACGTTGGGCACCACGGCCGTTATCACCGTGGTGGATAATAAGGAAGGCCTGGTCATGCAGCAGATGATCTCTTCTGACCAGGTGGACCCGGAAGAAAAAATTAAGGAATTGGGCCTAGTAAAGGACTAGGCCCCGGCCTTATGAGTTTTTATTAGGTGCATTCCTTGACGTCTTTGCCCGCCGCAAAGTCCTTCATGGCCGCCACGGCATCGTCGAGGTTTTCTACCTGCGCAATGGTCATATCGCCGTGGTCGCTGCCGGCCGCCGCTGAACAGTTGTCCTTAGGCGCCAAGAAGAGCTCGGCGCCTGCCTCGTGCGCGGCGGCGATTTTATGCTCGATGCCACCAATTGGCCCAACCTTGCTATCGGCCTGAATGGTACCGGTGCCGGCCACGAAGGTACCGCCGGTTAAGTCTTCATCGCTGAGCTTATCGATGACCGCCAGGGTAAACATCATTCCCGCTGATGGCCCGCCGATATCCTGCAGGTTGTAGTTCACCGAAATATCGTCCTTGGGCTGCGATAGCATGGCGATTCCCAGCAACGCCTTGCCCTTATCGTGCGGGTTTTCGCCCAATTCAATCTCTTCGCTGAGCTCTTTGTCCCCGCGGGTGACGCTGATTTTTACCTTATCGCCGGGGCTTTTGTCCTTGATCATGTCTTGGACCTCGCTTGGCTCGGTGACCTCGGTGCCATCGACGGCGGTGATGACATCGTCCTTTTTAAGGTGCTCCGAAGCGGCGCCGTCCTCGATGACCTCGGCCACGGTGATTTTGACCGGCAGGTGCAAATAGTCCATCGCCGCGATGGTGGCCGCGGACTCCGATTGGGTAAAGGCCTGCTTATTGGATTCTTGGACCTCTTCATCGGTCATGTTTTGCGGAATGACGGTATCGATGGGCACCAGGGTGTCATCGGTAAGCGTCCAGCGCCCCAACGCCTGCGCCAAGGTCATATTGGTGCGCACGGATACGGTGGTCATATTCAGGTGCCCACTGGGCTTATAGGTCTTTGGCGCCTGCACATCAACGACTTGGGTGCCATCAACCTCGCCCAGCGTATCCACGGTGGGGCCAGGGCCTTCGGCGGCATAAGGAACGGTCAGCGAGACATCGGTGCCCGGGATATGGTCAAGCGATACCAACGCACCGGTAAGCACAACGGGGATAGCACCCCAGGCGATGGTGCGGACGCGACGGCTAGCAGGAGAATTCACGAAGCAATAGCCTACAACCTTTGGCGTACTGTTCGCTGTCAGCGTTGCTGTGATCATGGAAACTTTCCGCACGGTGCCGGTAGATTGGAGCGCATGAGCAACGGATTCGGTTTTTCTTTCCCAAATAACGATGACGACGATAATGACGGCCGTCGTGACCAGAACCCGTTCGGCGCATTCGGCGGCGGTAATGGTGGCGGCCTCGGAGACATGCTGAACCAGTTCGGTCAGATGCTATCCGGCATGGGCTCGTCCATGAACTCGCCCCAGAACTCCGGGCCGGTCAATTACGATATGGCCAAGCGCATCGCCCTGCAGCAGATCCCCAAGTCAAAAGACATCAGCGCGGAAGATTCCAAGGCAGTAGAAGAATCGGTGCGCCTGGCGGAGCTCTGGCTTGACGATGCCTCTATTCTCCCCACCGCTTCCGGTACCACGCAGGCATGGGATTCCAAGCAGTGGCTGGAAGAAACCATGCCCGCCTGGGAACGCATGGTCACCCCCGTGGCCCAGCACATGAATGATGCCCAGCTGGAATCCATGCCGGAAGAGGCTCGCGAAATGATGGGCCCGATGACCAAGATGATGGGCCAGATGTCCAGCATGAATTTCGGCATGCAGCTAGGCCACGCCCTAGGCGATCTCGCCAGCCAGGCACTGACCGGCTCCGATTTTGGCCTGCCCATCGCCCCGGCCAATACGGTGGCGCTTTTGCCGCATACCATTCAGAAGGTCGCGCGCGAGCTCAACGTTCCGGGCCAAGAGGTACTGGTTTATATCGCCGCGCGCGAGGCCGCCCGCCAGCGCCTGTTTAAGCACGTGCCGTGGCTGGTAGAGCGCATCGTCTCCTCCGTGGAGGAATACGCCATCGGCTTGGTCATTGATACCTCCCACATTGAAGAGCTCGCCCGCGAGCTGAACCTGGAATCCGGCGACCCGCAGGCCATCCAGGAAGCCATGAGCAAACTGCAGGGAATGGATCTCTCTCCGCGGGTTACCTCCAAGAACACCGCCGCCGCCTCCAGGCTGGAAACCCTGCTGGCCTTGGTCGAGGGCTGGGCCGAGCACGTCGTAAGCGAGGCCTTGGGCGAGCGCATCCCCTCCACCTCCAAGCTCACTGAGGCCTGGGCACACCGCCGCAGCACCGGCGGGTCTGCCGAGCGGGCCTTTAGCAAGGTCGTGGGCATCGAGCTCAACGCCCCCAAGGTCACCGAGGCCGCCGAGCTGTGGCGCCGCGCCACCGTGGCCGTAGGTGCCGAAAAGCGCGATAAGGCCTGGGACCACCCAGACTTCCTGCCCACCGCAGAGCACCTCGATAACCCGGCCGCCTTCATCGATTCCCTCTTGGATGATGAGCCGGATGAGGGCTTCGAGGAAGAATTTGCCAAGCTCGAAGAGATGCTCAAAAACGGCGAGGGCTCCGGCGAGGACTCCGAAAGCAAGTCCGAAGAGGACAAGGATTCTGCAGAAGACAAGGACGCGCAGAGCAGCGACGACGCGGACGACGGCGACAACAGCTCCGAAAAGGACAACGGCGGCGAGGATAAGTAGCTCGCGCTAACCGCCCCAGCGCTGGTAGGCCTCAAGGTAGCCCTTGGCCCGCTCGGCGTGGGGTGCCCTATCGGCCCACTGCCAGAATTCGCGCCCATGACGCGGGATGAAGGTATGGGTCAACTCATGGATGATGACCGAATCCAACACATAATCCGGCACCTGCTGTAAGCGGTTGCTCAGCCGGATATCCGCGGTGGAGGTAGTACAACTACCCCACCGCGCATTTTGATTGCTCACCCACCGGATGGACCCAATCCATGCACGCCCGTCCAGGTACTGTGCGTTGAGCTGTTCGGCGCGCTGGAGGAGCGCCGCATCGGTCTTCGCCGCACCACCGGTTTTCTTTTCTAAGCGCGCGAGCATATCCTGTACCGCCTCGTTTTCCTCGCGGGCGGACATCCAGGCCGGAATGCGCACTTCTAATACCCCGGCCACCATGCGCGCCTGCACGGACTTTCGCCGCCGCGCAGAGCGGATAACCTTGACCTCAGGGTGGGTACGTCCTGGTGGTTGCGTGCTCGACATGACAGGCCATTGTACCTGTGGTGCAATGGACGCACATGCGGCACATATGCCGTATTCGGGGTGATAAAAGGGGAATCGAGGGGAAAACCAGTGACTGCCTCACAAGGCACGGCTCAACGTGTGACATTAGCTCCAGGGTGTGGCGTATTTTGCCGCGAGGATTCCGTGGTGCAATTTGGGATGGACGCCACCCGGGTGGCGGTGGCGGATACGGGCAATGCGCAAGGTGTGGCCCGCGCTTTTGCCACGGCCCATCAGCCGGTCGATTCCGGGGAATTGGCGGCGCGGTTGGAAGCGGCCGGCTTGGATAGCGCCGCCGCCAGCAGCCTCATCGATGATGCTCTGGACTATGGCATCCTCTGGCCCCAGCCACCACATCCCGAGCAGCATGAAACCATCATCATGCTGGGTGAATCCCCGCTTGCTCTGGAGTTGCGCGCCCGCTTGGCAGCAGATGGATATACGGTGCGCATCCCCCTTGATGAGGACAATATCTTTTCCTATATCCACGACCTCGATGGGCTTTTTACGGTGCTTGCCATCGACCAGCTCCACTGCCCCATCGATTGCGCCAATGCGCTTGCCGGCACCCCGACAACCTGGCTGCCCATTTCCTTACAAGATAACCGCGGCATCATCGGGCCCCTGCGTGTGGAAGGGCAAGGCCCCTGCCCGCTGTGCATTCACTTATTCCGCGTGGATGCGGATCCGCAGTGGAGCACCATTGCCTCCCAGCTCACCAGCGTGCGCAGGCAGCCAGAAAAGCTGGTCATCGATGCGGTAGCGGCCCAAGCACAGGTGGTGATCCGCCGCCTAAGCAAACGCCCCCTCCCGCCAGGCGCGCCAACCTCATTTCCGCGCCCAGGCCAACAATGGGAGGTAGACGTCTACGGCCGCCACCAGCAGCGCACGGCCATCGCCCATCCGCGGTGCCCGGTGTGCTTCGGCGGCAAGGTCAACCTGGCTACAACCGCACAGAGCGAATGACCTCTAGGATTTGCTCGCCGTAGCGCTCCAGCTTATTGGGCCCTATTCCGGAAATGGACAGCAACTCCGCCTCATCTACCGGCAGCTCTTCTGAGATGGCCTGCAGCGTGGCATCGGTAAAGATAACGTATGCCGGAACCTTTTCTTCCCGGGCAACCTGCGCGCGCCACGAACGCAGGGCGGAAAACACCTCGTCATCGCCATTGCCCTCACAGTCTTCATGCCGGCCAATGACTTTTTCCGCTGGGGTCTCTAGAACACCGCTGCATACGCGGCAGCGCTTCGGGCGACGGGAGCGCCCACTTCCCGCAGCCGATTCCACGCCTGGCGCGATGCCGTCGAGGAACCGAGTGCGCTCCCGGGAGGCCCTGGAACCGGCGGTCTTCGCCAATGCCCACGACAGGGCTAGGTGCTCGCGGGCGCGGGTAATGCCTACATAAAACAGGCGGCGCTCTTCCTCGATCTGCTCGTTACCCGCCTTAATGGCGTGGTTGATGGGCATGAGCTTTTCGCTCAGTCCGACGAGGAAGACGGCGTCCCACTCCAAGCCCTTTGCCGCGTGCACCGTAGCGAGAGTAACGCCCTCCATGGCGGGGGCTTGCTTATCGGTAGAGCGGCGGCGCAGCTCACCCAGCACCCCGTTGAGATCGATGCCCGGGGTGGATTCCACGATCTTCTCAATCAATCCCACCAGCGCGTTCAGCGATTGCCAGCGCTCGCGGGCCTGCGCGCCCTGCGGTTCGGTGGCGCTGAGCCCAAGCTCGACGAAGGCGGCCCGCGCAATCGCCACGGGGTCCTCCGGCAAATCATCGCGGCGCGTGGCGGCAATGAGCACGCGAATGGCCTCCAGAATCTCCGGGCGGCGGAAGAAACCTTCACCGCCGCGGACTTGGTAGACCACTCCGGCATCGGCAAGCGCCTGCTCAAACTGCTCCGACTGGGCGTTAATGCGGTACAAGATGGCAATCTCTGAGGCCGGCACGCCCTGGTTGAGCAGGGTCAGCACCTGCCCGGCCACCTCTTGCGCCTCATTTTCCTCAGACTCGTAGGCCTTAAACGTCGGCTCCGGCCCAGGCTCGCGCATGCCCTGCAGCTCCAAGCGGGTGCCCGCCGCGCGCCCCGTCGCCTTGCCGATGACCCGATTAGCCAGGTCCGTGACCTGCGGCGTGGAACGATAGTCGCGCTGCAGCTTGACGATGGTCCCGTCCGGATAGCTGCGCGAAAAATTCAACAGGTACTCCGGCGAGGCGCCATTGAAGGAATAGATGGTCTGGTTGGCATCGCCCACCACGGTGAGATCATCGCGATCACCCAGCCAAGCATTCAGCACGCGCTGCTGCAGGGGCGTGACGTCCTGGTACTCGTCAACGACGAAGGTGCGGTACTGCTCGCGGAAGGTCTCTGCAATGGCCGGGACGTTTTCGATGGCGCCAGCGATGTGCATGAGCAGATCATCGAAGTCCAGATGCATCATATCCGGGGTAGCCTTGGCCTTCTCGTAGCGCCGGAAGGCCTCGGCCACCTTGGCGGCATCGGCCGGGGCGGTGCGATCCGTTTCCGCGATGACGCTCTCATAGTCCTCCGCACTGACCAGCGCGGATTTCGCCCATTCGATTTCTGCCAGCACGTCGCGAATCATGTCTTTGGAATTATCCAGCCCCACCGAGCGCACCGCGCGGGCTACCAGCGGGAATTTATTATCCAAAAGCGTCCACGGCAGATCGCCTGCGACCTGTGGCCAGAAATACTTCAGCTGGCGCCGCGCGGCCGCGTGGAAGGTTTGGGCCTGCACACCAGCCACGCCCATCATGCGCAGGCGATCCCGCATTTCTCCTGCCGCACGCGCGGTAAAGGTCACGGCCAAAACGCGCTGGGGGTTTACGAATCCTTGATCCACCATATTGGCGATGCGATAGGTAATGGTGCGCGTCTTACCGGTGCCCGCGCCCGCCAAAATGCACACCGGCCCGCGCGGGGCGGTGGCCGCGCGGCGTTGATCCTCATCCAGCAGGGACAAATCCGGCTTATTCACCGTGATACCACTCCATAATCATCGTGTGTGCGATAGAACCCGCGGTGGCCAACGGGAGCTTAGGCAGCTCGGCGCGGGTCACCCAACGAATTTCTTCCAGTTCCCCATCAGTATGGCAGGTGGGCTGGACATCCGATGTCTCTGCGTGAAAGCCCAGCATAAGCGAGCCACTCGGCGGCCACGGCTGGGATCCCCAGTAGCGAAGATTCTCAATGCGCCGCCCAGTTTCCTCCATGGTTTCGCGGGCAAAGGCGGCCTCAATGGTCTCTCCCGGTTCCACGTATCCGGCGATCAAGGAAAAGAAGCTATTGCGCCCGCGATTGCGCGCCAGCAAAATCTGCTCCTCGCCCTTGAGTTCAATGAGCCCGATAACCGCCGGGTCTAGGCGCGGAAACACCATGCGGCGCGAATCCTGCGGATCGCGGCCAATAATACCCGGCGTGGGATAGTCCAACGGGTGGCCCGTGCGCGGATCGAAGCGTTGCTCCAGCCGGTTGCGAATCAAGGCAATGGCCTGCATGACGAGGGAATCATCGGCGAAAAAGGTCGCAGGTTGCAACTGCCCCATCCGCCGCGCAATTGCTTCCGGGCAGGCAAAAACGTGCAGCGTGCCGATGTCCACCATCTCCGGTGTCCCCACGCCTTCCGGCAATTCCTCCACCAACGCGGCGTCCCCACTGGCGGTGGCAGGCACTAGTCCCGTATGCGTTACGGGCAAATACAATTAATCCTCCTCGTCCTCATCTTGCACTTCCACGGGTTGTTCCAAGTCATGCTTGATATACAGCAGGCGGTCGCCCGGTTTCAGTGCGGAGGCATCAGCGGTATCAACGCGGTGAAGTTCGTTATTGCGCAGCACCGCGAGCACGATATCCGCCAGGTGGCGCGGGTTGGAACCAACCTCGAACTCGCGCACGGCGCGCTCTGATACGGAAAAGCCCTCGTTAGGAGAAAGCAGGTCCTCCATCATTTCCACCACGGTGGGGGTCACGGTGGCAAGCCCCAGCAGACGGCCGGCGGTCTCTGCAGACGTCACCACGGAATCTGCACCGGATTGGAGCAAGAGATGGCGGTTTTCGGACTCGCGCACCGAGGCCACAATCTTGGCCTTGGGGGCAAGCTCGCGCACGGATAGGCAGCACAGCACCGCGGTATCGTCCGAGGACGGGGTGACCACAATGGAGTTTGCGTGCTCCACCCCGGCGATCTTAAGCACGTCCTGCTTGGTGCCCGAGCCAAAGATGGTGACCAGCCCATGGTGTTCCGCATGAGCCAGCGAGGCGCGGTTATTATCGATGACCACAATCTGGGAGGTGGGCACGTCATCTGCCAAGAGCGCGGCGACTGCCCCAGCGCCCTTCGTTCCATAGCCGATAACGACGGTGTGGTTACGCAATTGCTTTCTCCAGTTCTGGATTTCAAAGGTGCGGCGGGCCTTGTCCGTGAGCACGGATAGCGTCGCACCAACCAACAGCACAAGGAAGACGAGGCGGGCTGGGGTAATAAGTACGAGGTTGATAAACCGCGATTGCTCCGTAACCGGAACGATATCGCCATACCCCACGGTGGTCAGCGTGACGGCGGCATAGTAGGAGGAATCCAAAAGCGACATGTCCTCGCTATAGCCCTCACCGTCTAAGTACACCACGATGGTGACAAAGATGAGGATGCCAAATGCCCACAGCGCGCGTTTGGCCAACTGGCGCCACGGGCTGGCGTTTTGATCCTTGGGCACAGTGATGACATCAAGGAGCGCGTGATCAGGTTGCGAGGACAACTCGACCTGCGGCAAAAAGCGCTGTTTAATACGCCCTTTGAGCACCTTCGCATGTTTTTTGGCCACTGGCCCAGCCTTCTTTTCTGGATCGAATTTTCATTTCGCCGGTTATACGGGGACGCAACTATCCATTCATCGTCCGCGTTCCGTTCCCATACCTTAGCCCTAATGGCCTGCTACTGACGATTCAAGCAGGCTACGTAGCTCCTCGCCTTGGGCTAAAGTATCTGGTTCAAAAGTATAACCATCGTGAACGTAATGGAAAGCCGCGCGGATTTTATCGCCGCCGTGGATGCGCCGCCAGGCTTCGGCATAGACCGCCAACTGGATCTTCGCCGCTTCCATGGCCGCGCCCTTGGGAGGACGGCCAGTCTTCCAGTCCACCACCATCCAGGTGTCATCTGCCAAGCGGAAGACGGCATCCATTCGCCCGCGCACCACCGCGCTGCCGATGGTAATTTCAAACGGCGCCTCCACAAAGTCCGGCTGGCGCTGCGCCCACTCGGAATTCAGGAAAGATTCCTTAAGCTCTTCCAGATCGAAATCCTCCGGCTCATCGATGCCCGGCAATTCCTCTTCCCCTAGCAGCGCGGGGCTGCCAAAGCGCTCTTCCAGCCACGCGTGGAAGGCGGTGCCTCGCTTGGCATAGGAATTGGGCTTAAACGGCACGGGGCGGCGTTGCCGGCGCGCAAACTGTAGCGGATCGCTGCCCAGGGCCACCATGTCAGAAGCGGTAAGTTCACTGGGAAGTTCCACATCCACAACCGGTTGCTGCAAGGACTTGTATTCCTCAATGAGCGCGCCCGCATCCTGTTCCCACAACTCGAAGGTCTCGCCGTGGCTTAACTCAGGAAGGTCCTCCATCGCGGCTAGGACCGCATCCGCGCCGGCTAGGGAATCCGGATCTGCTTCAAGGGCCGGGAAGAGCCCACTTTCTGCCGCATGAGCCGAGGTTTCCACCGGCTCTTCGGGCACCGTCCATTCCCCTACGTACTGGGGGAAGGTTTCTTTTAGCCTTTCGAGGTACTCGTACGGGCCCTTCTTAGCCTTGCCCGTCCGGTTATTCGTGCCGGAGCCGGTAACGGTCAACGTGGACTCGGTTCTGGTGAGGGCCACATAAAACAGGCGAGCCGCTTCCTCCGCGTTATGCGCGCGGTCATCATCCAAGAATGCCTTGCAGGCTTTTTCGAATTCTGAGCGGGTAACCGCATCCGGTGAGACCTCGATGTAGTCATTGTCACCGGGCACCTTTTCGATCTTGGACAAAAAGGTCTCTGCTTGGGCCTTATAGCTCGAAGAGTCAGCGTGCACGACATAGACGTGTTCCCACTCCAGGCCCTTGGCCTTATGCACGGTCATGATTTGTACGCGATCCGTTGAGGCGGGCACCTCCCCGAGCTCAAGGCCATCTTCATGCTCGCGTGCGAGCTCCAAATAATCTAGGAGCGCATACAGGGAATCCCCGTGGAATCCGGCGACGATATCGGCGAATTTATCTAGGTGGGTGGCTCCCCCGGCGCTGCCGCGGGCAAGGACCTCGGTACGGATATTGAAGATGGCCTCGATGTCCGCAAAGAGATCGCTTAAAGGCTTGGATAGCGAGTAGGTGCGCAGGTAGCGCAGCTTGGCAGATACCTCTTCCATGCGCGCCAAGCCCTGCGGGGTATAGCGGTCGCGCTCGCCGAGGTCCGCCAGGGCATCGGCAAGCCCCACCGTTTGATCTGGGCCCTCAGCCGTAAGCTGCGCTAATTGGGCGCGCAGATACTCCTCAGGATCCATACCCTCTTCCCACTGCAGGCGCTCTTGTTTTGCCCCCGCCAGGTTCTTTTGGCGCGCGGCAAGGGCTTGAATATCGCCCATTCCCAGCCCGCAAATGGGCCCGGCGAAAATGCGGAGGGCCGCTTGCGCGTCTTCCGGCCGCACCAGCATGGTCGCCAGCGCTACGAGGTCCTGGATTTCCGGTTGCCACAGCAGTCCACCCAGGCCATTGATTTCATTGGGGACATCGACGGCATCCAAGGCTGCTGCAATGGCCGCGGTTTGCCGGTTGGTACGCACCAGCACCGCTGCGCGAAAGCCATCGCCCTCGCGCGCATCCCACTGCTGTTTTAATTTCTGCGCAATAAACTCGTGTTCCTCATCTTCGCTGGCGAAATAGCCCAGCTCAATCTCGCCTTCGCCCTTGTGCGGGGCCGCGTGCAGCTCATCGACGGGCCGCGGGCCGCCCCCAAAGACCCCGGCCGCCACCGAGTTGGCCAGCTCCAAGGCACCCGACGGGTTGCGCCACGAGGTAGTCAGCTGATCCTTGGGAGCAGGCGTGCCATCGGCTTGCGGGAAATCCTCCACAAACGCGGTGAGGTTTTCTGAGGTAGCCCCGCGCCAGCCGTAAATGGCCTGCATGGGATCGCCCACCGCGGTCACGGAAATGTCCTTGTGTTCCCCACCAAAGAGGCTGCGCAGGAGTACGCGCTGGGCATAAGACGTATCTTGATATTCATCCAGCATGACCACGCGGTAGCGCTGCGCCTGTTGCTTGCCCACCGCCGGGTGCTCTTGCGCAAGGCGCGCTGCCACAGACATCTGCTCGCCAAAAGTGATGACCTGCTGCTCTGCCTGCGTGCGCTTGAGTTCCTCGATCAAAGGCACGTACTGCACGCGTAGATCCTGGACATTGATGTACTTCTGCAGGTCCTTGGAATACTCGCCCTTCGTCCTCGGGGCCTTTTCCAGGTTGTCTATATCGGCGCGAAAATCCCGTGCGAATTCGGCGATATCATCCGGATCCTTCAAGGAATTGTCCATATCGGAGGTGATCTTGAGCAGGACTTCCGTAATGGAACCCAAGGTCTTTTCATCCGATAATTTGCCGCCGTAGTTTTTCACCACGTCGTAGGCAATGGCGAAGCGCTCTGCTTCCGTGATGATGCGCGCCGAGGGCTCTACTGGGACCAGGAGGCCGTATTCGCGCACGAGCTCGCCGGCATAAGAATCATAGGTGGCCACGGTAGGTGCGATATTGTTAAGCGCCTCCGCAGCGGGGCTGCCGGGGACGATGAGCCCGGAATCGCGCAGCTGAATGAGCTGGCGGCGAATGCGCTGTTCTAGCTGCTGCGCCGCCTTGCGCGTAAAGGTCAGCCCCAGCACTTCCTCTGGGCGCACGTAGCCATTGGCTACCAAATAGACCACGCGGGAGGCCATGGTTTCCGTCTTACCGGCACCGGCCCCAGCCACCACGAGCTTGGGGCCAAAAGGACCCTCGATGACGTGGGCTTGTTCCTCAGTGGGTGGGTAGTCCTTGCCCAGTGCTTTCGCTATTTGTTCCGGGGAAAAATCCTGCTTAGGCATGGATGGTCATCTTTCCTTCCTCCTGCACTGGGCAGATGGTACGAATGGGGCACTTATCGCAATCTTTATTGGTGCGGGCGGTAAGCTGCGGGCCGCGCAACTCCGCTGCCAGTGATGGCAAAAGTGCGGAGAATTCTTCCAGGGCCTCTGCGGTAAGCTGGCTTTGTGTGCGGGTGGTAATTTTGCTGGAATCTTTTCCGGGATAGACAAGAACTCCGCCTGCGCGCGGCATCCCTTCGCCATCGCGCACGCGCTGCCCGTCGAAGCTGCCCCGGGACAAGGCCAATTGGTAGGTCATTAGCTGACGGTTTTCTTCTGCCTCTGCCTGCGTCGCTGCAGATTTGCCGGTCTTGAGGTCCACGACCAGGTAATTTCCATCCCCGTCCTTCATCAAGCGGTCCATGAATCCACCTACCCGAATATCCGGGGCGACCTCGACGTAGACGGGTACTTCCACCCCGGCGAGTTCATTTTTAACCTCGGATTGCTGTGCCCATTGCTGCGTGCGCTCCAGCAGGCGGGAGAATTCTTCCAACTTGCTCTGTAGCTGCCACTGCGGAACATCCAGGATGAGCTCATAGGCTTCCATGACGAGCAGGCGGGCCTTTTCCGCATCCATGCCGCGGCCGATGGCCTCCAAGAAGGCGTGTGCCATGGTGCCGCGCAAGAGGTGCTCGGCGCCGCTGGGATCTTCGGCCAAGTTTCCCACAATCGCCTTGAGCGGGCAGTTGAGCAGGGCTTCGACCCGGGATGGCGATAGGCTCTTGCTACCGCGCAGCTGCGTATGCGATGCCACAGAGCGCGCGGAGAACCATTGGTCTGGGTGGGCGCCTGGGATTCCCGCCTGCGCTAAGCGCGCCAACTGCCGGGCTGCTTGGCGCCGCTCCGCCTCGCCGGATTCTGGGTTCGTGACCACGCGGCGCAATTGCGCCACAAAGGAAGGAACGGAAAGCACCGCCACGTCGAGGGGATCGACCTCGAGCCCATCGCGCAGGGACACCGGTGCCGGCTCGGGAACATCCAAGCCCAGCTCGCGGGGAAATTGGGTGGCGCGCAAGGCGCGGCTGGCTTCCCGGCGCGCCATAGTCCCGGGCACATCGACCCCGCGCCCGGTAAATTCCGCGATGAAGCGGGAAGGCTCTGCAAAGGCATCCTCATTGGAGTTTTCCACCGCGGCGATGAGTAACCGGCTCCGGTGGCGCGTGGTGGCGACGTGGAAGAGCCGGCGCTCTTCTGCCAGACGGGAGGCAATGTGGCTAACAGGGGTATCAGGCTCAATATCGCGGTCCAGAAGATCGATGAGATCTTCTTGGCCAAAAATGGATCCGGTCTCCCCCAGCGAGGGCCACGCGCCTTCTTGGGCTCCGGCGACGATGACGGTATCCCATTCGCGGCCAACGGCACCGTGGGCAGTGATGATCTCTACGGCCTGCGGGATGGCGGTGCGGCGGTCGCGGACGCCGGTGGGCAGTTCTTGTTCGGTGATGTGGGTTAAAAAGGACTGCAGCGAGGAGCCGGGACGGCGCTCGGAGTAATCACCGGCGGCGTCAAAGAGCGCCATCATGGCATCGAGGTCGCGGTCCGCCTGCGAGCCGGTGGCGCCGCCGCGCAAGGCGGATGTCTGCAGGCGCATATCCAACTCAGTGGCGCTCCATACCTCCCACAGGATTTCTTCCACAGAGGCTTGGGCTTGTATAGCCTGCCGCCCCGCGGCGAGTACCGCGCGCACGCGCTCCAGGATAGAAAACTCGCGTTCCGTGAGCTGTCCGTTGAAGTCCGGCAGCTCGCCGTGCAAGAGCTCTCGCAGGCTATCCATGCCGCGCGTATCGGGCGCCCACCGGCGCAGGCCGCGAATCAGGCGGCGCAGTGTGACGGGATCCGCCCCGCCCACGGGCCCAGTAAGCAATTCCTCGAGCTCCGCATTGCTGAGGTCTTCTTCCAAGGCGCGCAGGGCAAGGAGCATGGCGGATACTAGGCGCTGCTCAGCCAAAATGACGTCGGTTGGGCTGATATGCACGGGCACCCCGGCGGCCAGCAAGGTGCGGCGCATCTGGCCAATATCCGCCGTTGAGCGCACAATGACGGCGATATCGCGCCACTGCACGCCATCGTCCAAATGGCGGCGGCGCACGGTATCGGCCACCACATCGCGCAGGCGGCCCTCAGAATCCACGATGGAAACGCAGGCCGGGGATCCGCTGCGGTGCGGCTGCGAAAGCTCGACGGAGTTCTCCGCGGGAAATTCCTCGAGGAACTGCGAATTCGCACCGCGGAAGGCAAAGACGGATTGGTCCGCATCGCCGCCGATGACCAGCAATTGTGCATCGGAGGCCAAGCGAGAGATGAGCTTGCCCGCGGTGGGATCTAATAGCTGGGCATCATCGACCACGATGGTGTGCCACGGGTGCGAACTCGTAAGTTCTGGGCGCAGCAAGACTTGGTTGACTAACTCGGCCGCGGAATAGGAATGCGCCCCGGATAGGGCTTGGACGCGTTCATATTCGCGCAGGAACGTACCGGCAGCACTCCACATACCGCGGCCGTACTTAGCTCCGAGGCTCTCTAAATCCGCGGGGCTAAGTCCTCGTTCAATGGAGCGCAAAAGAAAATCGCGCAGTTGGCGGGCAAAGCCTACGTACTCAAGGGCGGGGCGGACTTCCTCTGGCCAGTCGCCGTGGCCGGATTCAGCGTGGCCTTCGAGCAATTCCCGGATAACGGCATCTTGTTCCGCGCCGGTAATAAGGCGCAATTCCTCGTCGCTTGCACTGCGCAGAAGGGCAAAGGCCAAGGAGTGGATGGAGCGGACCATGGAGGATTGTGCCGCATAATCTTCGAGGCGTTCCGAAAGCTCGCGGCGCAGGCGGGCGCCGGATTCCTTGGAGGCGGCGACAACGAGGATGCCGGAGGGATCTGCCCCCGTCTCCTGGGCGCGGTCGAGGGCATGAATGACGGTATCGATAAGAAAACTGGATACGCCGGTTCCAGCGGTGCCGGTTACCTTCCAGGTACCGGTTTCCGGCAGCTCAACAGGCCAGGAACGAGCGTATGCGGACGGGGTGCGGGCGATGAGTCGTACCTCGGGCGACGGCGGTAAGACCACTCCCGCGCGGGCGGTGGAATGGGGATTGTAAGTCACCGCCCCAGTATCGCAGATGCCCTAGACACAAGAAACTGTTCTACCCGCTCAATATTAGAACGCACATTCGAGCGCGACCGCGGATTCAGATCATTGATATGCCGGCGGTAAGACACCGCCCGCAGCAAAAGCTCCTGCATGCCCGGCACGTGGCCAAACCGCTGGCAGATATCATCATCTACCACCTGTGCGATCAAACCGTCCACGATCACGAGCGCTGCGCTCCACCCCGCCGGGCGGGCAGATTGGCTCGGCACGAGATCCACGATTCCCGGTGGGTGCGCGCCATAAAAGACCGTGGTGGTCAGCAGAGCGGTATGAGCGGTGACCAAGGGGACATCGGCAAGCGCGGCCTTATCGTAGGCCTCCCCCGTCTCCGCCCAGGCGGTGCGCTCCGCGCGGGCAAAGGCATCATCGCGGTGCGCCCCCGGCGGCGCAGGTGCATTGGCCATGGCATCGTCCAAGCGCAAGGCCGTCTGCGCCGCTTCATCGATGCGCCCGGTGACCTCGCCGGGAAGGAACTGCGTCGCCTTCCACCCGGCCGCGGTATGGCGCCCGTCGCTCGCGAGAACCGGCCTCGATACCCGCGCGCCCGGCACGCTGAGCCTTTCGCGCACCTTGGCAGACCACGCCGCGAAAGGGCCGGCCTGGGAGTAGACAACGTCTCCCACCTTGATGCCGTTATCCCAAACCGGGCCCAGCTGATCGCCTTGGGCCCGGCGCGACCCTGTCGCTCCGGTCTCCGCGTGGAAGGCGCTTAAAACATGCTCTGGGGGAAGCGGCATCCAGTACTCCTTATTGGGGTTGGTGGGGATCCTTGTGCTCCGGATTGGGATATGGCCACGGGTTAGGCTCGCAGGTCACATCCTCATCAGGATAGACCTCCTTGGGATTGCGGTCATGCAATTGTTTATTGTTCAAGCTCAGCGTCTGCTGCATCATCACCGGGGCCAATTTGCCCTCGCCGCCGCATTGCTGGTGGGAGGCATAGCCAATGGCGTGGCCCAATTCGTGATTGATGACGTACTGGCGGTAATTGCCCAAATCGCCCTCAAAAGGCGTGGCTCCGCGTACCCACCGCGCCTCATTGATGATGGTGGTGGATTCGCCGGTAAACATGGTGTGGCAGGAGGTTTCCGTTTCGATCTTCTCACCACACCGCTCCGCGGCCGTACCTAATGAGGTCAGCTGGATGCGAGTATCGGGATCGTCTGCGGAGGCAACGTGCTCGAATTCGAAGTCACCTTGGGCGGTCCACCCGCGTGGATCCGCAAGGGTTGCCTCCACCATTGCGGCAAAGGCATCATCGCCGCCGTAGGGAGCGGTATTAAGTCCATCTTCTACCTCGATGGAATAGCGGACCTTCTTCTCGCCGCCTTCACCGGCTACAGCACCGGGGCGGCCGATTCCGTGGAAAGTACCCTTTCCCTTTTTGGTGAAGTCACTTCCAGGGGGCATCTCACTAATCTCGCGCTCTACCGCCTCCGCATTTGCGGGATCCGGGCCCGTGAGATCTTCGTGGGTAGGAGTGGCGGCGGCGGTAGTTTCCGCACTGGATGCATCGCCATTGTCATCGCCCGAAGAGCCAGACGCGATATCCACAATCACCCAGACGGTAAGCAGCACCATCACGGGGATAGCCACCACACGCCACCAGCCGTAGCGGTGGGCGAACCGGACCACCGGGTTCGGGTGATCCGGAATTCGCCTATGGCCCTGCTGAGCCTTGCGATTCTGCCTACTTTCCATAGGCATTGAGGATACCCGGTTGCTTATTCACACACTGAATTAGCAAACCTTTAGAAAGCCCCAAGCTTAGGCGCCGGCGAAACCGACGGACTGCTTCTTCGCGGCACCAACCTCGACGTACACCACGCGGTCCGTGCGCACGAGGTACTTGCGGCCCTTGTCATCTTCTAGCTCCAACGTGGAGTTTTCCGCCAAGGCGCTATTAATCTTTTTCGTCAGCTCCGCCTGCTCGCCGGTGGTGCTAATGATCAGCTCGCGCGGGGTATCTGCAAAACCAAACTTGATATCCATAAAAATTATCCTCCTCTAACGAGAATTTTACATGCCAATGGCCCCACTATAACCATCCCGGCTACTATCAAGGTGTGTCTGTCATAAAAACCCAGCCACCGACCTTCGCGGAACTCGGCGTCGCCGCCGAAATCTGCGATGGGCTCGCTGACCGTGGCATCGCGCGAACCTTTGCAATCCAGGAATTAACCCTGCCCATTGCGCTCAATGGCCAAGACCTCATTGGCCAGGCGCGCACCGGCATGGGCAAGACCTTTGGCTTTGGCGTACCGCTGCTCGATCGCGTTTTTGATGACGCGGATATTGCCCCACCGGATGGGACGCCGCGGGCTCTCATCGTCGTGCCCACCCGCGAGCTAGCCCAGCAGGTCACCGCTGATCTGCAGGACGCGGCCGCACACCTGCCGGTCCGCCTCGCTGCCATCTACGGCGGGCGCCCCTATGAGGAGCAAATTAAGCTCCTCCAGCGCGGCGTTGATGTGGTCATCGGCACGCCAGGCCGCCTGCTCGATCTGCATGAACGCGGCGATCTGGTCCTGCGCCACGTCGCCATCGTGGTGCTCGATGAAGCCGATGAGATGCTGGACCTTGGCTTTTTGCCCTCCATAGAGGCGATTTTGGAAGCGCTTGATGGCAATGCGCACCAAACAATGCTGTTTTCTGCCACCATGCCGGGCGCCATCTTGAACCTATCGCGCCAGTTCATGCATAAGCCCGTACACATCCGGGCCGAATCGGATGCGGATGAGGTCACGCACGAAACCACCCGCAAGGTCACCTTCCAGGCCCACCGCATGGATAAGGTGCCGGTCATCGCGCATATCCTGCAGGCCCAAGGCCGGGGGCGCAGCATCATCTTTACCCGCACCAAACGCTCGGCGGCGCAATTAGCCGATGACCTTGCTGAGCGCGGCTTCCGCGTCGGCGCCGTGCACGGTGACTTGGGCCAAAAGTCCCGGGAGAAGTCCCTGCAGGCCTTCCGCTCGGGCGAGGTGGATATCCTCGTCGCCACCGATATCGCCGCGCGTGGCATCGATGTCGATGATGTAACCCATGTCATCAACTACCAGGTTCCCGATGATCCCATGACGTTTATCCACCGCATCGGGCGCACCGGCCGCGCAGGGCATACCGGCACCGCCGTTACCCTCGTAGGCTACGATGAGCTGGCCAAATGGCAGGTCATCAACGATGATCTGGGCCTAGATTCGGCCACGCCGCCGCAGTGGTTCTCCACCTCCCCGGAGCTTGCCCAGGCGCTGTCCATCCCCGCTGGTGTGCAGGAAAAGGTGGGGCCTGCCACCAGCGTGATTGGCCAGCTTCCGGCGCATCAGCGGTCCGCGGGACAGACCCAATCCCGGTCCCAGTCGCGGTCGCGGTCCCGTTCCGGAGCTCGGCGCGGTAATGGCACGCCCCGAGGAGGGCGCCGATGACTAAGGCCCCCATCTTGCGGGCAACCGCGGCGGATTGGAAGGCCACCGGCATTATCGGCGCTATCTGCGCCGTCGCGGTGGGCGGCGCGGTCGCCACCGCCAATATCCACCAGGCTGACCTGCACCAAGAGGCGGTTCCTGGGGAAGGTGATGCCACTGTGCTTGCCGATGTCCCCTCCTCCCTCACTACCGCCTACAGCCTGCCCAACCAGTCCGTACCCGGCCAATACCGCGCCATTTCCGCCCACGGGTTGAGCATTAGCCACGATGGCGATGTGCTCACTGCCACCAATGGCGACGGTTCCACGGCTTGGACCTATTCCCGCAGTGATGCCGAGATCTGCTCGCTATCGACCGCCTGGGGCAAGGTGGTTGCCACCTATCGCACGGGCGTGGGCTGCGGGGATACGGTTGCCATCGATGCGGCGACGGGCGAATATGACTCCACCCGCAGCGCTATTAATTCCCCGGATGTTGTACCCGTGCAATCCAATGACCGGGTAGGGACCGTTTCTGCCGGGCGAATCGATCTGTGGCGCTCAGATCTCGTGCGCACCGTGGAATACGGCGACGTAGAGGCCAAGCAGGAGGCGCAGAAGCAACCGCACGAGGAGTGCACCATTTCTTCGGCGTTGACGCGTACCGAGAATCTCGCGCTGACGGAATCATGCCCGGAAGAACCTCACACCACCTGGTTAAGGTTTCAAACCACCACCCCGGAAGACTCCCGGGAACCAGAAATGGACGTGGATGTCTCCGTCGATCGCGATGGAGCGCGGCTTATCGCGGTGGGCCAAGACGCCGCCGCGGTCTATATCCCCGGCCCAGAACCCCGCATTGAGTCCTACAACAACCAGGGCGACAAGCTTTCTTCTACCCCCGTAAAGCCTTCCGACGCCATCGATTCCGGCACAAGCCCTTTCGCCCCGGCCGTTGCGGATCTCCCGCACCACATGACGTGGTTTGATGGGCAGCGCCTCTACCTTTTAACCCCCAGTGATTTGCGGATCGATCACGTCATTGACGGCGCCATCGGCACCCCAATTTCAGTGGCTGGGCGCATGCTGATGCCCACCGAAAAGGGCATATCAGTGGTGGACTGGTCTACCGGTGAGGTACTGCGCGAAATTGCCGTCGACCGCGGAGATTACCGCGGTCCTGTCCACCTCACGTTAGCGGGCGAGACCATTGTAGAAACCCGCGGCGATACCGTCGTTGGCCTCAGCGGCGACTAAGCGAGTGCCACTCGCTGCTCCCGCGCGAATGGCCCAAACGCGAGTGACCCTTAGAAATTCGAGGCGGCCCACTCCGAGGACTCGCGCCTAAACATCAAGAGATAAAGCACCGCAACCGCGCTTAACAGGGTGATAGTCCCCAGTACCGGGGATCCACCGCTATACATTTGAAACGCGCTCGCGCCCAAGATGAGCTCTACGAGGACTACGGCGCCTCTTCCCCATCGCTTTCCCTTCACCATGGCCCAGGCGCCTGCGATGACAAAGCCAAAGACGATGAAGATAAAGATGGCGGTGCCAAGCCCCACAAAGCTTCCCGATCCGGAATCAGAAACCATAGAGTCATTTTCCGCGCCCATCGCTTCGCGCACGATGAGGAAAATACCAAAACAAATAACCGCGATGGATTGCACCGTGGCAATGCCAGCGCCTATCAGCACCGACTGCGGGGCACTATCCGGTGCCGGCGCGGGCGCTGCCGCCTTATCTCGCTGCTGTTTATTTACCTGGCGTTTGTTCTGCTTAGACACAAAGCCACAGTCTACTAATCCGGCGTGAATTTTTTCTGTGCCACCCACGGCAAGGCCTCGATGTTTCCTGCACTAGCGCGGGGGCAAGGGGCTGAGCTGGGAGATTTGACGGTCTCTTCCTCACCACACTCACAACATAGCACCTATAGCTGCAGCTCACGGCGATTCTCACAGGCTTCTTTAAAATTTGATTTTAACATTTATGGCCCCCACACTGCGCCTATTTGCGTGATGTTAACCACAATTTAGCCTTTAACCCTAGCGGCGATCGGGTAAACATGTCATGATTCTCTAGTAGCAAAAAGAAAGAGGGCGTAAACCTCTTCTTAACCTGGAGGAAACTTCAGGCAACAACACCGTGAACCATAGGCGGCGGCGACGCTGGCCCGACCTCGAGACCGGGCCCCACTGCTAGCAGACCAGTTCACACACCACCTAAAAATCAAGGTGCTTTCCTGCCCCGCACGGATTGCGCTCGTATTTACTGCTGTCAAAAATTTGTTAGGAGATATCAATCATGGATTGGCGCCACGAAGCCGTTTGCCGCGACGAAGACCCAGAGCTGTTCTTCCCAGTAGGTAACTCTGGCCCTGCTCTTACCCAGATCGCTAAGGCCAAGCTGGTCTGCAACCGCTGCCCCGTCGCTACTTCCTGCCTCAACTGGGCACTCGAGTCCGGCCTCGATGCCGGCGTCTGGGGCGGCCTGTCTGAAGAGGAGCGCCGCGCCCTCAAGCGTCGCCGCAACCGCGGCCGCGGCCGTTCCCGCGTGTCCGCCTAAAAGCACAGACCCGGGAAACCTAAACCCCTACCCCAATTTTCGTTTCGGCGCCCTTAGCCGCTACAGTTGAATAAAGTTCAGAAACCCTCAACGAAGGAGTGCGCAATGAGCAAGCGTGGTCGCAAGCGCAAGGATCGCCGCAAGAAGGCCGCTAATCACGGCAAGCGTCCTGGCGCATAACGTACAGCAAACATAAAGCCCGGCTTAGTTGGCAGTGCATTTCAGCACTACCCAGCCGGGCTTTTGCTATATCTAAGTTAAGATCTAAACAAGAAATTTCTGCACCCCAGGAACCCAGAAGCCTCCAGAGGTTTTCGTAGCTCTGAAGGGCGCTTCTTACCAGCGGGATTCGATCTCCGTAATTTCTACCGAGATGCGGCGGCGCAGCGATTGCGGTGCCTTAGCTTGGCCGGCACAGCAATTGCGCACGAGGGAGCGGACGAGTTCTTCGCGCTCTAGGCGTTGCTGGCAAAAATCGCATTGGGCGATGTGCTCGCGGATGGCTAAAGCGCGGGCGTAGGTCGTGGATTCATCGAGAAGCTCGCAAAATAGGTTGTGTACCTCAGTGGAGCTGCACGCACCACAGTTCTTTCCGGTTGCGCCTTCCATTACTTGTCCTCCATGTCCGGGTGTTCTAATCCAATTCCTTGTTCACGTGCTACGTCCTTCAACGCCTTGCGGAGCATTTTTCTTCCACGGTGAAGGCGAGACATCACCGTTCCCAATGGAGTATCCATGATTTCGGCGATTTCTTTGTACGCTAAGCCCTCCACATCGGAGTAGTAGACCACCATCCGGTAGTCTTCCGGCAAGTCATTAATGGCCTGCGAAATGGACCTATCCGGCATCTCTTTAAGCGCTGCCACCTCGGCGGATTCCAACCCGGTGGAATCGTGTCCCGCGGTGGTATAGAGCTGAAAATCACTCAGATCATCGGCAGAAGACTCGGTAGGGCGCCGCTTCGCCTTGCGATAAGAGTTGATGTAGTTATTGGTCATGATGCGATACAGCCATGCCTTCAGGTTCGTTCCCTGCTTAAAGGAATGAAAGGACTTATAGGCCTTCAGATAGGTCTCTTGCACCAAGTCTTCCGCGTCTTGCGGGTTTCGCGTCATGCGCAGCGCGCCGCCATAGAGCTGATCGAGCAGCGGGAGCGCTTCCTTTTCAAAGCGGCGCTGCAGCTCCTTCTCGCTCACTGTTTCTTTAACCACACAATCTATCCTAACGTCTCACGCTAAAATTCCTATATGGCCAAAAAGTCCCCGCATGCCGCTACCCCGGCACTGAAAGTCATCGAAGATGCCGGAGTCAAACACTCCGTATCCACCTTCGAGGCGGGCAAGGATCACTTTGGTGATCACGCCGCGGCGGCCTTAGACGTAGAACCCGAACGCGTGCTGAAAACGCTCATCATTGATCTCACCGCGGGCAAAGGTCCGCGCCGTGAGTTGGCGGTGTGCGTGATTCCCACCACGCACCATTTAAGCCTCAAGAAGGCCGCCGCTGCCCTTGGCGTATCTAAGGCCGCCATGGCGCAGGTGCACGATGCTGAGAAATCCTCAGGCTACGTGCACGGCGGCATTTCCCCGCTCGGGCAAAAGAACGCGCTGCCCACGGTGATCGAGGAATCCTCGGTGCTTTTCGATACTGTCTTTATCTCCGGCGGCCGCCGCGGCCTAGATATCGAGCTCAACGCAGAAGACCTCGCGCACTTGTGCGGGGCAGACTTTGCCGATCTACTGGCGGATGAGTAGCTCCGGATAGTCATTAGAGACAGTCCCCACGGCCTTGTCCACAGCGTGGTACTCAAACCCTCGCAGGCCCGTGGGCACTAGCAGCTCCTTGGCCTCCTCGGCGCTACCCTCGAGCCAGGTGCGCATCTCCTCCGGCGCCAAGAATCGCGGCAACCTGTGGTGCAGCCACTCCATCTCTTCGGTAGCCGCGGTGGTCACGATGGTGGCAGAGAGCCGGTCCAACCCGGTATCCCAGAGCCCCGCGGCCCACAGCAGTCCCTGGTCTGGGTGGACGTAGTACGGCGTCTTGGTGGAGCCATCCTTGTGCCACTCGTAATAGCCGTTCATGGGGATAAGGCAGCGCTGGGATTTAAAGGCGGTGCGAAAAGACGGCTTGCTCGCCACCGTTTCTGCCCGGGCATTAAAAAGCGGCGGGCCATCTAGGTCTTTCTTCCACTGCGGCAAGAGCGCCCACCGCGCGGGATCGACTTCCGCTAGCTCCTCGCGCACGCGCACGATGGGAATGGGCTGAGTCGGGGCAATATTATATCGGGGCCCGGGCGTACCCTGTGGGGCGTGGACTTCCTGGATTCCCGGGAGGTTTCCCACCTCATCGAGAAGGGACTCGGTAAAAAGAACGAATCTTCCGCACATGGCCTCTATTATGGACACTATGTCTCAACCTTGGACCGCCCCGCTGGCTACCAGCCCCGTTACGGGGGAACACCAGGTGCCTGGATCGAAATCGATTACCAATCGCGCCTTCATCTTGGCCGCGCTGGCTAATTCTCCGTCTATCCTGCACGCCCCGCTGGTTTCGCGCGATACGCAGCTGATGGAGGATGCGCTCAGCGCCATGGGGGTTCGCTTCACCCATGAGGGGGCCGATATCCACGTCCAGCCGGGAAAGCTGCACGGTGCCACGGTGGATTGCGGGCTGGCCGGCACCGTGATGCGCTTTGTGCCACCGGTCGCGGCGCTGGCGGATGGCCCGGTGCGCGTCGATGGCGATAAGCAGGCCTATAACCGCCCCATGTCCACGACGCTGGATGCGCTGCGCAGCCTCGGCGTTGATGTAAAAGGCGATAGCCTGCCCTTTACGGTGTCCGCCAACGGCGTACCAGAAGGCGGGAAGGTCACCATCGATGCTTCTGGTTCTTCCCAGTTCGTCTCCGGCCTGCTGCTGAGCGGGGCACGTTTTTCCCAGGGCATCCAGCTCACCCACGAGGGCGGCCAACTGCCGTCCATGCCGCACGTGGAAATGACGGTGGGCATGCTACGCCAGGCGGGCGTGCGCGTGGATTCGGATGGCACGACGTGGACGGTGCATCCCGGCCCCATTGCCGGGCGCGAATGGTTCATTGAGCCGGATCTCTCCAATGCCACGCCGTTCCTCGCCGCAGCGGCGGTCACCGGCGGGCGCCTGACCATCAAGAATTGGCCGGCGAATACCACCCAGCCGGGCGATGCCATCCGCCATATCCTGCTGGATATGGGCGTGATGGTAACCCAGGAGCACAATAGCGTCACAGCAGAGGGCAACCCGGCGGGAAGGCTGCAGGGCATCGAGCGCAATATGGGCGATATCGGGGAGCTTACCCCCACAGTTGCGGCCCTGTGCGCGCTCGCGGAAACGCCGTCCCGACTCACGGGCATTGCCCACCTGCGCGGCCACGAGACCGACCGTTTGCAGGCACTCGCGGCGAATATCAATGCGCTGGGCGGCAGGGTCACCGAGCTTGACGATGGCCTGGTGATCGAACCCGCCGAGCTCCACGGCGGCAATTGGCCGTGCTATGCCGATCACCGCATGGCCACCGCCGGTGCCATTCTGGGTTTGAAAGTCCCTGATATCCAGATTGAGGATATTTCCACCACCTCCAAGACCTTGCCCGGTTTCGCCCGCATGTGGGAGACGATGCTGCACCCCGACCAACAGGATTTACATGGCTAGACGTTTCGGTTCCTTTGATGAATCTGATGTGCGCGTGCGCCCCGGCAAGGGCTCGCGCCCGCGCACCAAGGATCGTCCCAAGCACAAAAATGCCAAATACGGAATGGTAATCACCAAGGACCGCGGGCGGTGGGGCGTCGCGCTTGACGATGGCCCCCACGTCACCGCCATGCGCGCCCGCGAGCTGGGCCGCACCGCCATCGAGGTCGGTGACCGCGTCGGCGTGGTTGGTGATACCTCTGGTGCGAAGGACACGCTGGCGCGCATCGTCAAGCTGGCGGATCGCACCTCCGTGCTGCGTCGCACCGCCGATGACACGGATCCGTATGAGCGCATCGTGGTGGCCAATGCCGATCAATTGCTGATCGTTTCTGCCGTGGCCGACCCGCCCCCGCGGTCCGGTTTTGTCGAGCGCGCCTTGATTGCCGCGTTCGTGGGCAACCTCCACCCCATCTTGTGCCTTACCAAGACGGATCTCGCGGACCCGACGCCGTTTGCAGAAGAGTTCGCCGACCTAGATGTCACGGTGGTCGAGGCCGGGGTCGAGGATGGCTTGGAAGCCGTGCGCGCGCAGGTAGATGGCCATATTACCGCGCTCATCGGGCATTCCGGGGTGGGCAAATCTACGCTGGTCAATCGGCTGGTCCCAGATGCGGAAAGGGAAACGGGGGAAGTATCGGGCATCGGCAAGGGCCGGCATACCTCGACGCAATCGGTGGCCCTCCCCTTGCCCACCGACGCTCCTAGCACCGACTCCCAGGGCGGCTGGATCATCGATACGCCGGGCATTCGCTCCTTTGGGCTGGCACACGTGGACGCGGATACCGTCCTCGGCGTTTTCGAGGACCTCGCCGCGGCTATTGAGGAATGCCCGCGCGGCTGTACGCACGCGGGGCCACCGGCGGATCCCGAATGCAGGCTCGATGATCCAGAGATCATCCCCGAAGGCACCGCTACCGCCCGCCGCCGCGATGCGGTACGCGGGCTGCTGCAAGCCCTGCGCACCAACGTGGAGTGGGAAAACTAGCGCGGCTTAAAGCAATTCCACGAGGAAGGGCAGCTCCGTGGGGTGGTAGAAGGCCATGAAGTTATCCAGGGCATCTCCCACCGCGAGCTCCGCGTCCTCATCGCCGAGGTCAGCGGAATCAATGGCCTCGATGGCCTTGGCGGTTGCCTCTTCGGATTCTTCAATATCTACGTGAATGGCGGCGAGGTTATCGGTGCCAAACTGCGCTGGCTGGAGCTCTACCACCGGCTCGCCCATATCTGGGCGCGGGGTGACTGCAGCGTCATCAACGTCGATGGAAATGACCACGCGACGGTGCGGGAACTTCTCCTCATCCCCAATGGTCAACAGGCGCAGCGAGGCCATGGAGGCCTCGAGGAAGGCGGAGTAGGCGATCTCTTCTTCATCGCCTGCGGTATAAAAATCGCGCAGGGCTGGGGTGACCATGAATCCCCACCCAGAGCGCGCCGCGAGCGTACCGGTTTCTGCGAGCTCCGCCAGCATGGCATAGGTCGCCGGAATATAGACGCGGGCTTCAGCCACTAAAATTCCCCTTCAATATCGAATACGGCTTGAATTTCTACAGACACGCGGTCGAAGCTGGTGTACAAGAAACCGATCATCCCGGCATCGACGGCGGCGCGCACGTTGAGGATCGAATCATCGACCATGACGCAATCGCTCAAGGGCAGCTCGAGGGTATCGGCAGCCGCTTGGAAGGCCGCAACCTCCGGTTTTTCCGCCCCGATTTCGCCAGACAACACCACGGCATCGACGTTGCCGCGGTATTCCCACTCGCGAATGTGCTCGGCTCCGGAACCACCCGGGTCATTAGACAAGATAGCGGTTGCGGCACCATTTGCCTTCGCCGCAGATAGCAGAGCCTTCCAGCGGCGATTGTCCTCTTCAGCGCCATCGAGGACGCCGACATAGTCAACGATGAGACCACGCATAATTTTTAATCCTTCAGTACACGAATTCTTTGTAACTCCCGAAAGTATAGCGAACTGCGCTTATATTCTCGCCCGCCTCATACAGGAAACTGCCAGAAATAGCGCGCGCAGCGCCCCCATGAGATAATTATCACGCGTTCGCCTCCCTGCCCTTTTCGCAGGAGCACTCATTTCACCATGTATGAGCCCATTCCCGGCTACTCTCATCTCAAGCTATATATCGCCCCGCACCGCATCCATTACGGCCGCCTGCCCACTACGGCCGAGGTTGCCGTCCAGCACCATATCCAAGCCTGGGTCGTCTTTATCCTTGAGGTCGCCGCCGGCTACCGCCCCATTGCCCACCTCAATTCCCCGCGCTTTTCGGATTCCATCCGCCTGCATATCGGCTCTTGGGTGCACCGCCGGGAAAGCCCCTATGACACCGATGCCCTGCGCCTTACCAGCCTGCACGCGCGGCCTAATGGCGAATACTTCGGTTCCGCGGTCATCGGCACCCAGCGCCACGCCTTTACCGGCTCCGCCACAGACCAGGGCCTGCGCTCGTTTCGGCTGCTCTAAAACTGACCGCACCCTCCCTCTTTCACCCACCGCGCGAGGGCCGGAGGAAAAGGAAGGGGCGCAAAAGAGCGCGGAGGTTTTATGCCTCTACGGTTTCTTGGCCTGCAGGACCAGAGCCCGAGTCACCGCCGGACTCTTGGTTTTCTTCCTGCTGCTTGAACTGCTTGCGCAGCATGAACAACTGGCGCACGGTTTCTTCCTTCACGCCTTCATTCATGGCATTGAACATATCGCCACCCTCCTTCTGGTATTCCACCAGCGGGTCGCGCTGCGCCATCGCGCGCAGGCCGATGCCCTCCTTGAGATAGTCCATCTCATAAAGGTGCTCGCGCCATTTCTGGTCAATAATCGGCAGGATGACCATGCGCTCGGTATTGCGCATCTGCTTGTCTCCGCCGATGGCAGACACGGCTTCCTCCAGCTTGTCGTACTCCCGGTTCGCGTCGGTGACGAGGGCATCGCGCAGCTGCTCCGCGGTGAGCTCGCCTGGGGAACCGTACTCGGAGCCTTCCACCAATTCTTCTGGGGACATCGTGGGACCGTACAGTGCCTCGAGGGCATTCCAGAGTTCCTCGAGGTTCCAGTCCTCGACATAACCGGTGGCGGTAGCGCCCGCGACGTAGGCAGAGACCGTGTCATCGATCATGGTGCGGATATCGTCCTTGATGTCATCGGCATCGAGGATGGAATAGCGCGTGGAGTAAACCACCTTGCGCTGCTCATTGAGCACCTCATCGTACTTCAGCACGTTCTTGCGCATCTCGAAGTTCTGGTTCTCCACCTGCGCCTGGGCGCCCTTAATGGAGTTCGAGACCATCTTGGCCTCAATGGGGACATCATCAGGCACGTTGAGGCGGTTCATCATGTGCTCCATGGACTGGCCCACAAATCGCACCATCAATTCATCGCGCATGGACAGGTAGAAGCGGGTCTCGCCCGGGTCCCCCTGACGGCCGGTACGACCGCGCAGCTGGTTATCGATGCGGCGGGACTCGTGGCGCTCGGTGCCCAAGACATAGAGTCCGCCCGATTCGCGCACCTCATCGCCCAAGCGCTTCGAGCGCTCTTTCTCGCCGTCGATCTCGGCTTCCCAGGCCTCCTGGTACTTTTCCTCATCTTCAAAGGGGTCGAGGCCGCGTTCGCGCAGCTTTTCATCGAGAATGACTTCCGGGTTACCGCCGAGCACGATATCGGTACCACGGCCGGCCATGTTGGTTGCCACGGTCACGGTGCCAGGGCGGCCCGCACGGGCAATGATCTGACCCTCTTCTTCGTGGTGCTTGGCATTGAGCACGTTGTGCTGCACGCCGCGCTTGCTAAGCAATTGCGACAGATACTCGGAGCGCTCCACAGAGGTGGTACCCACCAAGACCGGCTGGCCATGCTCGACGTGTTCTGCAATATCATCAACCACCGCGGCGAACTTTGCCTCTTGGGTCTTGTAAATGCGGTCCGAATGATCGGTGCGCTGGTTCGGCTTATTGGTAGGAATAGGAACCACATCCAGCCCATAGATGGAATGCAGCTCCGCAGCTTCCGTTTCCGCGGTACCGGTCATGCCGGAAATCTTTTCATAGAGGCGGAAGAAGTTCTGCAGGGTAACCGTCGCCAGCGTCTGGTTCTCGTTTTTGATCTCCACCTGCTCCTTGGCCTCAATGGCCTGGTGCATGCCCTCGTTGTAGCGGCGTCCTGCCAGAACGCGGCCGGTAAAGCCATCCACGATCATCACTTCGCCGTTGCGGACGATGTAGTCCTTATCGCGGGTAAATAGCTCCTTGGCTTTCAACGCGTTATTGAGGTAGGAAACCAACTGGGAGTGCTCCGGCGCGTAGAGGTTATCAATGCCGAGTTGATCCTCGACGTACTCCACGCCTTCTTCCAAGACGCCGATGGTGCGCTTTTTGTGGTCCACTTCGTAGTGGATTCCCTCGCGCATGCGCGGCGCCAGCTGCGCAAAGACGCCGTAGAACTGGGAGGAGCCATCGACCGGGCCGGAGATGATGAGTGGGGTACGGGCTTCATCGATAAGAATCGAGTCCACCTCATCCACGATGCAGAAATTGTGTCCGCGCTGAACTACATCATTGAGGGTGCGCACCATGTTATCGCGCAGGTAGTCAAAACCCAGCTCGTTATTGGTGCCGTAGGTGATATCGCAGTCGTAGGCTGCCTTGCGCTCTTGCGGGCGCATTTCAGACAAGATAACGCCCACGGACAGGCCCAACCAGCGGTGCACACGGCCCATCATCTCAGCATCGCGCTTGGCCAGGTAGTCATTGACCGTGACGATGTGGACGCCCTGGCCCTCCAAAGCGTTGAGGTAAGCGGGCAACAGGGAGGTCAGGGTCTTGCCCTCACCGGTGCGCATCTCTGCAACATTGCCAAAGTGCAGGGCGGCACCGCCCATGATCTGCACGGGGTAGTGCTTTTGTCCCAGGACGCGCCAAGCGGCTTCGCGGACGGTAGCAAAAGCATCGAGCAAGATGTCGTTCTTTTCTTCGCCATCCTTCAGGCGAGTCTTGAACTCGTCAGTCTTGGCCTTTAGCTCATCGTCCGAAAGCTCCGCGTACTGATCCTCGAGTGCAATTACATCGTCTGCAATCTTGCCCAGGCGCTTGACCGTACGGCCCTCGCCCGCGCGCAGCAGCTTGGAAAGTCCAAACACTATTCGTTAGTCCTTCTTGTCGCGACACATTAGTTAACTTCCCGCAATTGTACTCACGCCACTGCCCTTGTCGCGTTCCACCCGCCCTTAAACGATAGTGATTTCACACTAAACGCACTAAGAAAATGGATAGCTCACAGCATGACAAATCACCCCCTCCCCGCCTCATCGAGCGATCGCGCGATGGGCAGGAAAGGGGTGAAGAAACTTAACGCCCTAGCCGGGCACGAGGGATTTTAGCCCTCTGCATCCTCAGACAAGGAGATGATGCCGTAGTCGAAGGCGTGGCGGCGGTAAACCACGGAAGGCTTGTTGTTTTCCTCATTAACGAAGAGGAAGAAATCGTGGCCAACCAGCTCCATCTCGCTCAAGGCATCGTCCACGCTCATCGGGGTGGCCGGGTGTTCCTTGGTGCGCACGATCTGGCCGGGGCGAACGTCCTCGACGGTCTCGGCATAAGGATCGACCAAGCGCTCTTCCTTGGCGCGCTGTGCTTCTGCCTCCGCAACCATCTCTGCGGCGATTTCGCCGGTGCCCTTCTGTGCGCGGTGGCCGCCCTTGACGTATTCGCGGCGCACCTTCACCTTGCGCAGGGAACGTTCCATCTTCCCCATCGCGGTTTCCAGCGCTGCGTAGAAGGAGTCTTCCTTAGCCTCTGCGCGGGCGATGTGGCCCTTGCCGGTCGCGGTGATCTGGATGCGGTCGGACTCTGCTTCGCGGCGCGGGTTTGGCTCGTGCTGCAATTCCACGTGGAAGAAGGTCAGTGTGGGATCAAGGCGTTCAATCTTTGCCAGCTTGTCGTTGACGCGCTCCTGGAAGTGTTCCGGTACATCAACGTTACGGCCCGTAATCGTTACCTGAGCTTTGTTTGGCTGGGACATTGAGATGCCTCCCTTTGGTAGTGGGGACTAGAAACAATCACAGTAACTGTTCCTCTGTGACACCTCTAATAATACCAGTGGTTATGACCTGATGGCATTAGGGGGTAACACCGTGCACCCTACTGTGTGATGCGCCTTAAGCATCGGCAAAAGCCAACGCCCCATAGACCGTAGCGCCAGCGGCGCGCAGGGCCGCCATGCTGGCCGCGAGGGTGGCACCGGTGGTTATAACGTCATCGACAAGCAGCGCCTGCTCACCGCCCATCGGGGCTCTAATCCCCACGCGCCCCTGCAGATTCGCCCATCTATCCTGCGCATTGAGCTCGGATTGGTCCGCCGTATCCGCGCCCATGACAAGCGCCTCGCGCACCCGCAGGCCCTGCTGCCGGCGCGCCGCACCCTGGCACATGGCCGTCACGGGATCACCGCCGCGCATGCGCGCCGAGCGGCGCCGCGTAGGGGCCGGCACCAGGCACAGCTCGCGGGGAATCTCGCCACGGGCGGCCAAGTGCGCCACGCCCGCGGCCACCACCGCACCTATATAATCGCGCACTTCCCTATTGCCCTGTTCTTTCATACTGATGACGATGTTGCGGCGAATATCGGAATAAGGCCCTAGGGCGAATACCGGCGCCCCGAGCAACCGCGGCCGGCTTACCAGGTAGGGAGGCTGGCGCAGGTGTTCCCGGCACTGCGGGCACAAGACGTGGCCGGGCGCGCGGCACCCGGCACACGCACGCGGAAAAATCAGCTCTCGCATGCTCACGGCGCGACACCACCCCATCCCCGAAAGGTCCTCTGCGGCAGCGCCGCCCAGCGCCGCTGCCTTCTAACTGGACACGATAGGCGAAGAGCGCCGACCCTGCAGGCCAGGCACCTCGCGCCAGTTCACCTCATCGACCACCGTGGCGGGAAGCTCCAGCATGGCGTGGGAATCCGTAATATAAAGCTTCGATGGCGAGGTAGCCACCGCAACAACCGGGGCGGTGATATTACCCGTCGGCATGGTAGAGGCCGAGGAACCATCTTGCTCGATGCGCCATACCGGCGACTGCCCAGAGGACGTACCCACGATGAGCGAGCCATCGTTATTCCAATCCAAAGATAATGCCGAGCCGGAGACCTCAGGGCCCACCTCGCGGGCGTTGACGATGCGCTTATCGCCGCTGCTGGATTGAGCCACCGCGGCGATGTAGACGTGGCCATCGATGATCATCGCCGCGCGTGCGCCGCTATGGGAGAGGCGGATAACGGAGATTTCGCCCTCGATATCGTCGATGCTGCGGGCATCGACCTCGGATTCTGAAATCCGCCCGGTGGTCTTGGAACGCACGACGCGCACGATGCGGTCACCATCGACCACCGTCCAGACGGCCTGCCCGTTATATTCAAAGGTGGGCCGCGCCAGCGTCTTACCTTCGACCGAATCCTGCAGCGCGGCACCAATCTCGCCCATCTGCAGCTTGAAGTCGCCGCTAGGCTTCCGGCTAACCGCCGCAATCATGCCGGACTCGGTGACATCGACCGATTGCACATTGCCGCTCGAGCCCAAAGAGCCCTTAACCGGCTCGGCCACCCCGCTATCGACCTCCAGCACGTTGCCCTCGTTCAAGGCGTACAGCGTGGACAGGGAATTACTGTTTACCTTGGGGTTATAGTCAGCAAAATCGTCCACGCTGACGGTGTCCATGCCTTCTAACAGATTGCTGCCATCGGCCTTGACCTTGAAGGGGCCGATATGCCCGGCATCAGAAAGCGTCCAGACCAACTGCGCCGCAAAGCGGGTGCGGTCATTTTCATCCAGGTCCGACAGGCCCTCGAACTGGTAGCCGTTTTCGTTGTCATAGCCGGCGAAGGTGACCTTTTCATCCGCCGCCCGGCGGGTGGCCGGAGCAATGCTGCTAGATGGGCCTTCCATCAAGAGGGTAATCAGCGTGGACTCGGATTCCTCGCTGCCCTTATACAGCCACCGGCGGTCCGGGGCGAGGACGTCATCGGTTTGTTTATAAAAATAGAGCGATTGCGGGGTGTAATGATTGCGCAGCTCATTGCGCTCGATAACCAACCCGGCCGGCAGACTATCAACAAGCCACTGGTCATCTACCATTTTCATGTCGATGGTAGCTTCGTAGCTCTCATTTTCCGGCACATAGGCCCCGCCGGATTTGAGGCGTCCAATGATGGTGCCGCGCACATTGAAGGAGCGCGCATCCGCCGCCGTATTTTGCTTCTTATCGGGCGCGGTCACGATATCCAGGCTATCGACCACCATGACATCGCCTGAGGCATCCCAGGCCCCGCGGGCGTTATTCGTGAGGAACCCGCGAGCGGCATCGTGGTCATTGGTGGGAACGGCCGCGGCGCGATAAAAATCGCGCAGGGTAAGGTCCGGGTCCGCCCCCACCTCTGGGGCAATGACCTCTTCCGGGCCATCGGCCTGTTTGTGGTAGGTACCCACGACCTGGGGGCTCGTATCGTGCGGCAAGGTTGAGCAGCCGGTGACAAAGCACAGCGCCGCCACCGCGCCCACGGCGGTGCTCCGCCGCCACAATCCATTGCGTATGACCGAATTCATTTATTTATCCCCCTTAAAATCCGGCGCCTTATAGGAGCGCCTCTCGGGCGAGGCGGCCCCACGGTTGCGCTCAGAAGGCCACAGGATTCCGTCACCATCCGCCTCGGCTGCCTCCGCCGAGTCATCGTCGATGCCAATTCCGCGGCCTACCACCGAGCTGCTGCTTGGCGATGCCCCACCGGCGCCACCCTCGCCCTCATCTTCTGCTGCACCAGCAGCCGCTTCCCCAGCATCCGCTGCATCAGATTCCGCTGAACCAGCATCACGAGCTGCATCATCGGCAGCGCCAGTTGCGCCGCTGGGTTCTGCGGTAGCAGGGGCATCGTCAAGCGAATCGTGCCCGTCGTGCGCGGCGTCTGAACCGGTGCCCGGGGCGCCTGGAATCTCGCGGGAGATGGGTTCTTCACCGATCTCGGTATTCGGCTCGCGCGGGATGATGAGGCGGAAGCGGGAACCGTAGCCGAAGACGCCAAAGGCATCGAGCGTGCCGCCGTGCAAGACCGCGTCCTCGCGGGCAATGGCAAGGCCCAGCCCGGTGCCGCCAGAGTGGCGCTTACGGGAGGAATCCGCGCGCCAGAAACGGTTGAATACTAGCTCTTCTTGCCCGGGTTTCAGGCCCACGCCGTGATCCGTGACCGCCACGCCCACGGCCTTCTCCGTGGTGGAGATATCGATGACCACGGGTTTGCCCTCAGAGTGGTCGATGGCATTGGCCAAGAGGTTGCGCAAAATGCGCTCGATGCGGCGCGAATCGGCCTGGATGGTGATCCGCTCGTCTGGCATATTGCGGACCACCTCCACGTCGAGCTTTTGGGCTAGGTGCTCAACCTGGCGGTAGGCGGCATCCACGCAGGATCGCAGGTCAATGGCCGTGGTGGACAGGTCCGCCACGCCGGCATCGTGGCGGGAAATCTCGAGCAGATCCGCGAGCAGCTCCTCGAAGCGGTCCAGCTCCCTGGACATGAGCTTGGAGGCGCGCTGGGCGCCCGCGGGCAGGCTATCGGCCTCGGATTCGATGAGGTCTGCTGCCATGCGCACGGTGGTAATGGGGGTGCGCAGCTCATGCGAGACATCGGAAGTGAATTGCCTCTGCAAATCGCCGTATTCCTCCAGCTGCGCAATCTGGGAGGACAATTTATCCGCCATATTATTAAAGGAGGCGGCAAGCCGGCCCATCTCATCGTCCCGGTCCACGGCCATGCGCTCCTTGAGGTGACCCGCGGCCAGGCGCTGGGCGATGCGGGACGCGGACTTAATCGGGGTAATGACCTGCTGGGTTGCCAACCAGGCAATGCCCACCAGCAAGACCACGACCACCACGCCGGCGGCAGAGAGCAGGCCGCGCATCAGCGCCATCGTGGACTCTTCCGATTCCATGGACAGGGCCAGGTAGACCTGCAGATTCGGAATCTCTGCATCGGTGGGTGTGCCCACCATGAGCGCGTTATAGTAATCGCCATTGCCGCGCGGGACCGGGTAATACTGCTGCGCAATCTGGTCCTGGCCCACCATCTGCCGCATTTGTTCCGGCACCGGGAAATCCTCCGGTGAGGTGGTGATGGATCCATCTTGGTTTTCCACCACGATGACGGGTTCATATACGGCCTGCGCATCGCCTTGTTGCGCAGAGAGTTGATCCAAAGAAGCGCGGGCGGAATTGATGCGCACCTGCACCGAGTTGGCCGAGCTGGTGGCATCGATTTGCTGTTCCACCGCCGTGCGGGCGCGTTCGAGTTCCTGCAGCGCCACGTCTTCTTTTTGGGATACCAACCGCTGGGTCAGCACGGAGACCAAGGCGTAGGCCAAGATGATCATGACCACCGAGGAGGCGACCACAATCATGCCGATAACGCGCGCCTGCAATGAGGTGCGCAGCGTATCTACTATGGCGTCACGAATGCGCCGCACGCGGTCCAGAATTCTGATGTTTCCTTACTCCCCGGCACCGGCTTTGCCGGTCTTATACCCCACGCCGCGCACCGTCAGCACGATCTGCGGATCTTCCGGATCGTGCTCGATCTCGGCGCGCAGGCGCTGCACGTGCACGTTCACCAAACGAGTATCGGAGGCATTGCGGTAGCCCCAGACGGACTCCAGGAGTGACTCGCGAGTATGCACCTGGCCTGGGTGGCGCGCCATTTCCAGCAGGAGATCGAACTCCAGCGGGGTCAGGTTCAATTCGGTGCCATCGGTACGGCGCACCGTATGTTCCGGCACGTCGATGATCAGGTCGGCGACCTCAAGGGTTTCCGGTTCCGCGGAATCGGTGCGGCGCAGGCGCGCCCGAATGCGGGCGATGAGCTCCTTCGGCTTAAAGGGCTTGGTGATGTAATCATCCGCGCCGGATTCAAGGCCCAAGACCACGTCTACGGTATCGGTCTTGGCGGTCAGCATGACGATGGGCACCGCGGATTCGCGCCGGATGGTGCGGCAAATATCCACACCGTTCATGCCCGGCAGCATAAGATCCAAAAGGATGAGATCCGGTTCGTGCTCGCGGAAGGCAGGAACGGCATCGTTGCCATCCATGACGGGGACGGGGTTTAGTCCCTCAGATTCAAGGACAATGGTCAGCATTTCCGAGATCGCTGGATCATCATCCACGACCAAAATCGTTGGCGCCACGTTTTAATCTCCTACAAGGTCATTAATTGCTGCCGTAATAGTATCCGCATCGGCGGTGGCGATCCAGCGCCCACCCCAACCGGATTCGACCAAGCGCCGGTAGGCGGCGGCGGTGCGCTCCTGTAATCCCCCATCGCGTTCATAGTGGTCGCGCTCGCGGGTGGAATCGGTGGCGGCCCGGGACTGCGCTCTTGCCGATGCCACCTCCACCGCCGTATCCACATACACCTGCAGGTCCGCTTTCGGCAGGCCCAAGGTACCAAATTCTAGGTCGTAGACCCACTGGAAGAGGCTATCGTCGCGCAACCGGGCCGCGGAATAGGCAGCATTGGAGGCCACATAGCGATCCAAGATGACTATCTCGCGGGTTTCCTTCGCCGCCCGCAATTCCTCTTTTATCCCAAAGCGGTCGAGGGCGAAGAGCGTGGCCATACCGTAGGCCGAATCCGTGAGATCGCCCATCTTTCCGTACAGCGCCTCGCGCGCTAGCTGCGCGTGGATGGAGGTCTCATAGCGTGGAAAGGCTATGGTCCTTACCGGGACTTCGAGGGCGCCTCGCACTGCGGTCGCAAGCGTATTTTTCCCGGCGCCGTCAATGCCTTCAATGCTTATGAGCATGGTGAGATACGCAGAATCCTTTCTGCTCTGTGGCGGCGCCTTAGGCACCGAAGGACATGGTTTTTAAGAAAGTGCCTCGATAAACGGTTCCACGTCGTAGTCTTCTTCGACGGTGTCCAAGATCTCGAGGGCGTTTTCGGTCAAGGTATCGTCAACGGTTCCCACCAAGTCCCTAATATAGGGGTAATCCTCGACGGTTTCGCTGGCGCTGAACGGCGCGCCCGCCCAAATGGCGGCGATCGTGGCCGCAGCGTGGGCGTTGAGCTGTTCCTCTTCGGTTATATCGTCCTTGCTGCGGGCTACCTCGCAGGCATCCTGCACAGCGCGGATTACCCCTTCTTCATCGAGGTTTGCCAATTCATCTAGAAAATCCACGTTGAGATCGGTGCTAAAAATCTCTTCGTCCCAGCTGCTCATCTCTCACTCCTTCGACGGGTTTAGCGCCATTTATACACGCTTTTCCGGCGGAGAAAAATCGGGCATGAAAAGGATTGCATAGGCACTGCCATTTCTCATCCCTGCGTTGTTTACATATCACGGGATCCGCAGCCTGTCGCGGAAATTCCAATACATGATATTCTCGTTATCAACTTGTTACCCACCCTATGCAACCAAGAAAGGAGGGCACGATGAAACCAGATTCACGTCGCGTGTACGTCTTCATCGTGCTCGGCCTTATCGCCGCCGTCGTCGTGGGAGTGGGCGTGTGGCGCATGAGCACGCCGAGCGCCCGTTACTCCAACGCCGCGAATGAGTCCCCTACCTCTACCGTGGCACCAAAAAATACTTCCGCTGAAGAATCGACGACATCGTCGACGCATAAGAAGCCTTCGACGGAAAACTCTGCCCCCGCAGAAGCCAATTCTGGCGCCGGTGAATCAGACCACCAGCACCCTGAATCAACGGACCCATACTTGGCGCCGAATGCCGTCACGCATCCCCACGCGGCCACCCGCCCTACCAAGGTGTATCGCCCCGAAAATGTGTACTCGCCAGGCACTTCCGTTAATAATGCCCCGTCCAACCAGGGCGGGCAGGTGCCGCAAAATGGTAACGGCACAGGCACCGGCACCATGCAGGCGGTCCCGGATAACCCCAGCAAGCCGGATAACCTAGCACCGTCGTCCCCGGCACCGAGCTCCCCTGTTCCATCCCCCGCCCCGGGCGAAGAGAAGCCTGTTCAAGGTGGCGAGCCCGGCAAGCCGGGTAAGCCGGAGGAGCCCGCCGAATCCGGTACCCCGGCGCCGCCAGCGACGCAGGCTCCGCACAAGCCTCGTCCCGAGTCGAGCACGCAGCGCACCCCGTCGGCCCCCGATGCCACTACCGAGGGACACGGTGCGGGAGCGGGCGCACCCTCTGGCACGCAGCAGACGAAAAATAAGTCCCACGCCGAGCCGCAGGCAACCGAGAAGCTTGCCCCTACGCAGCAGCCAGGTAACCAAGAGCCCACGGATCTCCCGGCAACGGGAAGCTCAGCCGCCAGTTCTTCTACTGCGCGCTAACTTTTCACCGCGGCCAGCGCCTAAAAATGCCCCCTTGCTGGGATTTTCCAGCAAGGGGGCATTGTTGTGAGGCCGCTTAGACTCGGGCGACGAATAATTGCGCCGTGCTGCCCTCAGGATTTTCCTTTTCTACAGCGTGAGCTTGGGCGGTAACCATGCCGTCGGAGGCCGGCAGCCATGCGGCCTGGCCCGGGGAAAGGATCAATTCCTCGCCCGCAGCATTGCGCAGGTTGAGGGACCCACCGGTGCACAAGGCGATGGTGGGGCCGTCATAGTCGAGGTCGACGGAAGAATCCGGCCCGAGCTCGGCGCGGTCGAGCAGGAATTCATCGATGGGCACTGGATAGGACCACGCCTCGGCGCCGTGGACATTGTCCTGGTTATGCTTATCCTTTTGCTGCACCCGCGGCTCATTGGCGGCCGCATAGGTCAGGACCTTGACCAGCTCCGGCACATCCACGAATTTCGGGGTCAACCCGCCGCGCAAAACGTTATCGGAATTGGCCATGATTTCTACGCCCAGCCCGGAGACATACGCGTGGAGTTGCCCGGCGTCGAGGTAGACGGCCTCGCCTGGGGCAAGCTCGATGTGGTTGAGCAAGAGCGCACCAAGCACGCCGATATCGCCAGGATAGCGGTCATTAAGGTCCACCACCGTAGCCATGACCCGCGCCTTCCAATCCTTGGGATCGACGGCAATCAGGCGCTCGCCGGCGGCAACGATGGCCTTAATAAGCTCCTTGCGCTTGGCCGAGGGGATGGTAATCCACGTGGTAAAAAGCACCCGGAGGTTGGCGGACTCGGAGGATTCCGCGGGGTCATCGTCAAGCATGGCCAGGTAGCGCTCAAGCTCTGGGCACTGCAAGGCGGCAAAGAGCTCGCGGGTTTGTGCCAGGGGACGGAAACCCGCCATGGCGTAGAAATCCGAAAGAGCCACGATAAGTTCCGGCTTGTGGTTATCGTCCTTGTAATTGCGGTTTGCAGCCTGCAGGGCAATGCCCGCCTCGTTTTCGCGGGCGAAACCCTCCTCGGCCTGCTCCTTAGACGGGTGGGCCTGCAAAGACAGCGGATCTTCGGCGGCGAGGATCTTCAACAGGAACGGCAGGTTCTCGCCGTATTCTTTATAGACTCGAGCGCCCAACTGGCCTTCTGGATCCGCCGCAATAACCTCATTGAGAAGCTGGCCATCCACCGTGGAGGGATCGCCTGGGTGGGCGCCAAACCAGAGTTCAGCCACCGGCTTTTCTGCGGCTTCTTCGCCCCGCAGCTCAGGGATGAGGGTGCGCGAACCCCACGAGTAGTTGCGGGTAGCGCCTTCCAGTAATTGCATTTATTTCTATCCTTTAGAAATCTCGTAGGCGGTCGCGGCAAAACTCCGCGTAATAAGCTGCAGTGAGCGGGCAAGATGCCCAAGGCCCGGTTCCGGGTCGGTGCTGCGGACTGCAAGCGAGTTGGGCAGGTTCGCCTCTTCCTGCCCCCAGAAAATCACTTTCAAGGGTATCAAAGGTGTATCCGCGCCAGCACCGTCGATGAAGGGATCGTAGAAAAGGTCATCGGCAGGCGCGGGCGCCGTACTAGATTCAGCACCCCGATCGAGTGCGCCGCGCAGGTCAGCGGGCTCGACGAAAGTGCCGGGCAACCCGTGCACAGCCCAGATGGTTGCTGCCATGCGGGCGACCAAGGTATCGATGTGTACGCGCTCGCGGCGCTCGGCATATGCATAGGGATCGATGACGCAGGAGTGAATAATCCGCGCGCCCTCGGTGTATTCGCGCAGCTGCCGGCCGGGATTGATGGCATCATCGCGCTCTGGCGAAAGCTGCTCGATCTCGCGGTCCACGGCGGCGGCAAGGTCCTCTAATTCTTCGCACACCGCGCGCGGGGAGGTATGAACGATGCTGCACAGCGCGTACAGGGCCGTGATAAATCGCGCCGGCGAGCAGCCCTCTGCGGTGGGAAGCGACGGGGCAATCAGGGTGTCTTCCGGGCAATCCTCTACCAAGGGGCCGCTTGCCGGGCCCACCAGGATGGTGGTGGCGCCGCGCTGGCTCGCCGCAATGAGCGCGCGGGAGGCCCAATCGCATTCTGCGGGCTCGCCCACCGCCACGACGATATCGAGTGCGCCCACGTATTGCGGCAGCGATTCCGTCACCACCAGTGGAATGCGCAGCGGTTCGGCCAAGCCGACGCCAAGGTGCGCTGCCTCGCGGGCGATGGCATCGGTGGGCAGGATGACCAGGGAGCGCGGATTGAGCCCGTTGAGGATCTCACCCCAGCGCTCCATTTGCCCGGCGAGCAGACGAATCTGCGCGCCCTCGTGGGCGACATCAAAAAATCGCACCGTTTCGGTGTCGTAGGCGGAACCCTCAGTGAAACCGTTATCCATATCGCTCAAGCATAGTCTGGCTCCCACTATGATGGTGCGGCATGACGTCCGCACAGATTCACCCCGTATCCCTTATCGGCGGCGGCCCCGGCGCGTGGGACCTGATTACGGTTCGCGGCATGCGCGCCTTGCAGGAGGCCGAGGTCATCCTGACCGATCACCTGGGTCCGGCCCCGCAATTGGATAAACTCTGCGATATTTCAGCCAAGGAGCTTATCGATGTCTCCAAGCTGCCCTACAAGAAGTCGATTACCCAGGACAAGATCAACGAGCTGCTCATCGAGCACGCCCAAGCCGGGCGGAAGGTAGCGCGGCTGAAGGGCGGCGATCCTTTCGTGTTCGGCCGCGGCTTTGAAGAGGTACAGGCCCTAGCCAAGGCATCTATCCCCACCACCGTCATTCCAGGGGTGACCTCCGCGGTTTCCGTGCCCGCGGGCATTGGCATCCCCGTCACCCAGCGCGGAATGGTTCACGGCTTTACCGTCGTATCAGGGCATCTGCCGCCTGGCCACGAGAAGTCCCTGGTGGATTGGCACGCCCTGGCCCAGTCCGGCGCGACCTTGTCCATCATCATGGGCGTGAAAAATGCCCCGGCGATTGCCAGGGCATTGCAAGACGGCGGGCTTGCTGGGTCGACACCGTGCGCGATTATCCAGGAGGGCACCCTGGATACGCAGCGGGAATTTCGCTGCGATTTAGAACGCCTTGCGCAGACAATGAAGGACAATAACGTCTCCTCCCCCGCCGTCTATGTCATTGGCGAGGTTGCCGGCCTCGACCCAGCCGGGGATTAGGCCTTATCCGCCTGCGGTGCGGATTCCTCCACGATGCTCGCGTCCTTAGAGGCACCGGCCGCGCTGTGTGCAAAGCCTGCGGCATGAAATTCCGCGTGCGCCTTGGTCTCGGCGTTTTCGGCTTCCAATTCCCTTGCGCGGGCTGCCCGGGTAGCGCGCGCACCGTGGATGGTGGCGGAAATGCCCACGACGAGGACTAGGACCATGAGCAGCGGGGAGACAAAACCCGGTGCCGTCAGCCCGAAGTAGGTTTCTAGCCCGCCTAAGACCTTGCCGATATTGAGAGCCACGATGGCCGTACCCACGAGTCCACCGAGGACGACCGGCTCAATCCGGGAAATCACCCAGGCCGCAATCGGGGCGGCAATGGAACCACCGATGAGCAGGGCCAGCACGGCGGAGAGGTTGGCGACGATATCCTGCCACAATCCAACGACGAAGCCGAGGGTGGCCCCCAGTGTGACCAGGAATTCGGCGGTATTTACCGTGCCGACGATGCGGCGGGGCTGCTCGCGGCCAATCGCCATGAGCGTCGAGGTAGACACCGGGCCCCAGCCGCCGCCACCGGTAGAGTCAACAAATCCGCCGACGGAACCGAGACCGATCAAAAATGGGGTGGAATGGCTGCGTTTTTGCACGAACTTCGCCCGGCGCGGGCGGGAAAAGCGCCAGATGAGGTTGCTGCCGATGGCCACCAAGATGAGCGCGGTAATCGGGGCTGCCGCATCGGTGGAGATATTGGAGAGCACGGTGGCGCCGATAAACGCCGCGATGGCACCCGGCACACCCAGCCGGAAGACGGTTTTCCAGTCCACATTGCCAAAACGGGCGTGGCTCAAGCCCGACATTGCGGTGGTTCCTAGCTCCGCAGTGTGGACTACGGCGGATGCTTGGGCGGGCCCAAGGCCCGCCAGGAGAAGGATGGTGGTTGAGGTGACGCCGAAGCCCATGCCGATGCCGCCATCGACAAGCTGGGCGGCCGCACCGGCCACGGCGATTAAAATCAGGGTTAGCATGGAACACCGACCTCCTGGGCGATGTGGTAGTGAACAGCAACGATGCCAGCGAGATCGGTACCAAGAACGGGATCGACGGTGACATTGCTGGGGGTAGATGACAGTGGTTTAAGGAGCAGTCCTGCGGTGACAAACAGCGGGATAACCCGCATTCGCGCAGTGCTCCTCGCCAGTGCATGGATGTCATTGCTGCCACCCCGGGTAGCGAACGCGGCCGTGGCGGGGACGCCGGTGAGCTGGGATACCCGAACGGCCAGCCGGTGGATGGAGTCATTGGCCGCAGCATCAGAGGAACCGACGGAGTAGATGACGTGGTGGGTATCTTCCGGCCTTGCGCGTGCCGCGAGCACCGCCGCCAGGTCCGCTTCTGCGGCTTCCCGCCTGCCCACATCTCGTACGCCATGTTCTGCGGCGCGCCCTCCGCCCAAGCACTCGCCTTGTACCAAGCGCACGCCTGAGGCCTGTTCGGCCGCGGCAATAACGCGGGGAACGTCAACGCGCTGGTGGTAGCCCTGCGTAAAGAGCAATGGAATGACTACGGCCGTATCCTCCCCACAACGGGCGAGGTCGACCGCAGCTGCGGTGAGATCGGGAGTATTGAACTCTAGGTGCGCCGCCCGATAAGCAGGGCGGGCTGGTATCGCGGCAGCAGCGGCCTGGGTGAGCCGTTCAATGCCAGCGGCGGCGCCCGGGTGGCGCGAGCCGTGGGACAAGGTGATGAGTGTGGTCATGGTGCATCCTTAATCCACCGGAGCCGTGGAGTGTCCGCGGCGGGCTAGGGAGCGCTGCAGGGCTTCGGTGGAAGAAACGGCCGGGGCCGGTGCCACGGGGGCATCGTCTTGGCCGTGGAAGCGGACCGAAAATACGCGCAGGCATTCCTGGCAATTCCAGGCAAAGTCGTCTTCTTCATCCGGGAACAGATCGGTGCCGGCGCAGTAAGGGCAAAAGGTGGGGTGATTGCGATTGGGATTAGGTTTACGGCGGAAATTCACTGCAGATCTTCCTCCTCGGCGCGCAGTACCCAGTGGCGAAACTGCTCGCCTTCTTCGCGTTGTTCCTTATATTTATTGACCAGCCGTATGACGTAGTCCGGTACCTCATCGGCTACGACCTTGTGTCCGCGGAGCTTGCGGCCCCAGTCGGGAGAAAGGCCGAGGGCACCGCCTAGGTGGACTTGGAATCCTTCGACGCGGTTGCCATCGGCATCGGTGACGATCTGACCTTTAAGTCCGATATCGGATACCTGGGAGCGCGCGCACGCATTGGGGCAGCCATTGAGTGCGATAGAAATGGGTACGTCCAAATCCCCCAGGGTGTCTTCGAGGATGTCCACCAATTCGATGGCGCGGGCCTTCGTGGTCACGTGCGCCAACTTGCAAAATTCCAGCCCAGTGCAGGAAATGACGCCGCGGCGAAACTCCGTGGGCTGGGAATACAGGCCCGTTTCATCCAGCGCGCGCGAAAGTGCCGGAATATCGTCTTCTTCCACATCGAGGAAGAGCAATTCCTTCATCGGGGTGGTACGGATGCGCGAAATGCCGAATTTTTCCGCGACATCGGCAATGGCAATGAGCTGCTCGCCCGTTGCATGGCCCACGGTGGGTTTTACGCCGACGTAGAACTTGCCGTCCTTTTGCCTGTGCACGCCCAGGTGATCGCGGCTGCCGGGATTAACCTCGAGCGGGATGCCATCGGCAAGCGGCTTCTCCAGGTACTCTTCCTCGAGGACCTGGCGGAACTTGTCGATGCCCCATTTAGCCACCAAAAACTTCAGCCGCGCGCGGTTGCGGTTGCGGCGGAAGCCGTAGTCGCGGAAGATGCTGACTACACCGGCCCATACTTCCGGCACGCGCTCGAGTGGCACCCACGCGCCCAAGGATTGCGAGAGCATCGGGTTGGTGGATAGTCCCCCGCCCACAAAGCAGTCAAAGCCGGGGCCATATTCGGGGTGGTTGACGCCGACGAAGGCAACGTCTTGAATTTCGTGCGTCACGTCCTGGCGCGCATTGCCGGAAATAGCGGTTTTGAACTTGCGGGGAAGGTTATGGAACTCCTCGCGCGGTAAGTAATTATTCTTAATCTCCTCGATGGCTGGGGTGGCATCGATGATTTCATCCTCGGCAACTCCCGCGACCGGCGAGCCCAAGATGACGCGCGGCACATCGCCACACCCCATCAAGGTGCCCAGGCCCACAGATTCGAGTTTGTCCCAGATGGTGGGTACGTCTTCGATCTGAATCCAGTGCAGCTGAATATTCTGGCGGTCCGTAAAGTCCGCGGTGGAGCGGGCATAATCGCGCGAGATTTCTCCCACCGCGCGCAGCTTGGCTGGATCGGCGCGGCCGCCATCGAAGCGCACGCGCATCATGAAGTATTCATCTTGCAATTCCGCGTTAGATAATTTGGCGGTCATCTCCCCGCCCAGGTTCTGGTTGCGCTGCGTATACAGGCCTAACCATTTAAAGCGCGGTGCTAAATCCTCCGGCGGGATGGAGGAAAATCCCTGCTTGGAGTAGATGTCTATCACGCGCTGCTTAGCGGAGAGACCACCATCATCCTGTTTGATGGCCTCATCGTTATTCAACGGTTCTTTACCGTCGATTTTCCACTGGCCCTCGGGCTTATTGGCGCGTGGCTTGCGTTTGGTCGTTGTTGCGGTAGCCATAATGTGGTGTAGACCTCCCTTTCAAAGCGTTGAGGGAAAACCTACCCGTCTATAGATTACAGACAAAGCGGTCTGTTTTATTTTCACTTTTCCCAAAGCTATGACCTGCACTTTGAGAAGGTTTAATAAAGAATCTAATTATTCCGCTTGTGCGCAAACAGACCATACGGTTCACTCTCTTAAGAGAAATCCCGCGCTCGCCCACGAGAATTAGACTAATTGGTCTATTTACGCATATTTATCGAGGGCCCGTTCCCTTCACCCCACCGCGGGAGAATACGCAGACAAGAAAGGCAAAATTACCGTGTCAGAAAACCCTTAAACGTAGCCGTCATCGGTGCCGGCCCCGCCGGCATTTACGCCTCCGATATCTTGGTGAAAAAGACCGGTGGCAATGTACACATCGATCTCATTGAGCAAATGCCCGCTCCCTTCGGCCTCATCCGCTACGGCGTGGCCCCTGACCATCCACGCATTAAAGGCATCATTAAATCCCTGCACCGCGTATTGGACACGGAGCAGATTCGCCTGCTTACCAACGTGCACATCGGCCGCGATATCACCGTGGACGAGCTGCAGCAGCACTACGATGCCGTCGTCTTTGCCACCGGTGCGGTAGGCGATCGCCACCGCGATATCCCTGGCGCACAGCTGCAGGGCGTGCACGGCGCCGGTGAATTCGTAGGCTTCTATGACGGCAATCCGCGCTTTGAGCGCGAATGGGATCTCTCCGCCAGCGAGGTCGCTGTCATCGGCGTGGGCAATGTGGGCTTGGACGTCTCGCGCATCTTGGCCAAGACTGGCGATGAGCTTAAGGTGACCGAAATCGCCGATAATGTCTACGATTCGCTGGCACAAAATAAGGCAGAGACCGTGCGCGTCTTCGGGCGCCGCGGGCCCGCCCAAGCCAAGTTCACCCCGCAAGAGCTCAAAGAGCTCGACCACTCGGATAACATCAATGTGGTCGTCTCCCCCGAAGATATTGATTACGATGAGGCCTCGCTAGAGGCACGCGCTTCCAGCAAGTCCACGGATTTGGTCTGCCAGGTTCTTGAGCAATATGCCATTCGCGATCCCAAAAAGGCCCCGCATACGCTGCAGATTCATCTCTTTGAGCAGCCGGTGGAGATCCTCGGTGAGGACGGCCGGGTGAGCGGGATTAAAACGGAGCGCACCGAGCTGACCGGCGATGGCAGCGTGCGCGGGACGGGTAAATTCACCACGTGGCCAGTGCAAGCGGTCTACTTTGCCACGGGCTACCGCTCGGACGCAGTGGATGGCGTGCCATTTAATAGCGAGAAAAACGTCATCAATAATGACGGCGGACACGTCATCGACGAAGAGGGCGCCATCGTGCCCGGTCTCTACACCACCGGCTGGGTAAAACGCGGGCCCGTGGGCCTGATTGGCAATACCAAGTCCGATGCCAGCGAAACCATTGGCATGCTGCTTGATGATGCCGCCGCGGGCACCCTACCGTCCCCCACCGCCGGCGATATCACCGAGGCCTTCGCGGATAAGGGCATCGACTACCTCACCTGGCAGGATTGGCAACGCCTCGATGCCGCTGAGCGCGCTTTGGGCGAGCGCGAAGGCCGCGAGCGAAAGAAGTACGTGGAGTGGGAAGACATGGTCGCCCACTCCCGCGCGCAGTAATTCAGTAATTACCGTCTGATGATGGCGAGGACCTCGTCCACAATCTGCTGGACCTCTTCGGAGGTCTTCGCCTCAACATTGAGTCGCAGCAGCGGCTCGGTATTGGAAGCGCGCACATTAAACCACGCGTCCGTGTCCTTGAGCTCGACCGTAACGCCATCGAGCTCATCGACGGATTCGATCTTATCCGCCAGCTCATCGAGCACGGCCTGGGTGGCGGCCTTTTGATCCGCCACCGTGGAGTTGATCTCGCCGGAGGCCTCGTAGCGGGAGTACTCCGCCATGAGCTCGCTGAGCGGCTTATCCGTCTGCCCCAGCGCAGCGAGCACGTGCATGGCGGCCAGCATGCCGGAATCGGCGTTCCAGAATTCCTGGAAGTAGTAGTGCGCGGAGTGCTCGCCACCAAAGGCCGCCTTGTGCTCGGCCATTTGGGCCTTAATAAAGGAGTGGCCCACGCGCGTGCGCACGGCGGTACCGCCCTTTTCCGCGATGAGCTCCGGCACCGTCTTGGAGGTAATCAGGTTGTGGATGATGGTCGCGCCCGGGAACTTATCCAAGTAGCGGCTGGCCACCAGCGCGCAGATGGCAGACGGCGATACCGGCTGGCCCTTTTCATCCACCACGAAGCAACGGTCGGCGTCGCCGTCGAAGGCAAGGCCGATATCGGCGTTTTGCTCTACGGTGAATTTCTGCAGATCCTCCAAGTTCTTGGGATCCAGCGGGTTCGCCTCGTGGTTGGGGAAGGTGCCGTCGAGCTCAAAGTAGAGATCGCGGACATCAAAGGGCAGGCCATCGAAAACGGCCGGGACCGTGTGCCCGCCCATGCCATTGGCGGCATCGACGGCGACGACCAGCGGCTTGGATTCTTCCAGCGGCACGAGGTGACGCAGGAAGTCCGCGTAGCCGGTCAGGATTTCTTGCTCGGCGATGGCACCATTAGGGCCGTCGTAGCTTGGGGTGCCATCGATAAGCATCTGCTTGATTTCTTCCAACCCAGTCTGTTGCCCCACGGGGACGGCACCGGCGCGGCAGAGCTTGATGCCGTTGTACTTCGCCGGGTTGTGGGAGGCGGTAAACATCGCGCCCGCGCACTCCATAGAACCCGCCGCATAGTAGAGCTCATCGGTAGAGGTAAGCCCCAAAAGCGTCACATGGAGGCCTTGGCTCACCACGCCCTCAGCAAAGGCTTGCGCCAACGCGGGAGAAGACGGGCGCATATCGTGGCCTACAGCCACGGTGTTTTCGCCTTCTTCGCGCAGGATTGCGGCGAAGGCGGCGCCAGTATCGCGCACGAAGTCTTCATCGATATCTTCGCCCACCACGCCACGGACGTCATAGGCCTTAATCACTGCATCAAGATGCTCACGAGTTCGCATACCTCGCAATAATACTCCCTGCCTACGGGCAACTAGCGCAGTGCTCCTTCCGTGTCTGCGGCTAGGTAGCGCGAGTTTTCTCAGGCGCTGTGCTCAGCGCCCTTGCTTTAATCAGATTCGGTGTCCGTGTCCTGCCTCTCGGCAGAATTATCTTCGCTCTGCGCATCAGGAACGACGGACAGGTGAGCGCGGCGGGCCTTTTTGGCATAGGCCACGCGGCGGGTGCGAAATACCGGATGATTGGAATTGGCGGGATCAGCGCCATCGAAGGTGGCGGCGTAATCGATGGGATCTGCCCCGGAGCCGGCGCTGCGGTCATCGACAAGCCCAGTGGTCACCCTGCCATCTTCCTTGACCGCCTGGGCCAGGGCCATAAGGTCGTCATCCTCGTCGAGCTCGATGCGGTCTACGCGCACCAGCTCCCAGCCCACCGGCGCGGAGATGCGGTCGCGGTGGGTGCTGCAGAGATCCCAGCTGTGCGGGTTATCCTCTTCTGCCAGCGGGCCAACCACGGCGGTTTGATCCGCGTATGCGTAGGTCAACGTCGCCACGGCGGGTCGGCCGCAGCCTGGGCGGGAGCAATGGCGAGATTCAGTCACGCGCATTAGTCTAAACCCTTGGTTGAGATTTAGATAGTACTTCCCCGGCGTGGCTGCACTTATTGCGCAACCTTAGAGCTTTAGAATCAACGCCATGACCGCTGCTCGCCCCCGCCCGCATATCCGCCCCGCCCACGATCGCCACGGGCGCGGCCTGCACGGGCCCCTTCTGCCGCAGCAAACCCCACGCTACCGCAGCGCCCGCGAGCTTTTCGATGCCGCCGTCCTCGAGGCCTACGCACCCATTCAGCACGCCTTCGCCCCGCAATTGCGCGGGCTCGACCTTGCGGTAGACACCATCCCGCGCATGCGCCTTTCGGCGGATATGACGGTACTGCCGGATGAAATCATTGCCGATGGCCCCGTGCCGCTCGGCCGCATCGTGCCCGCCGGTGTCGATTCCGCTGGTAGCCCTACCCGCGCTCGGCTCGTTATCTTCCGCATGCCCATTGAGCAGCGTGCCGTCACCTCCGCCGAGCGCGCGGAGCTCCTCGGCACGGTCATTACCGCCCTGGTGGCCAATTACTTAAACCTCGCCCCAGAGGAGGTAGACCCGCGCTATAGCTGGTAGGGACACTTTTTCGCACCACAGAGAAAACTCTAGCCCTTGGCCACACCACTCAGGGTTGCAGCCAAGGGCTAGAGCACACACAACTTAATTAACCAATCTCGCGCTTGAGGCGGCGGCGTTCGCGGTCCGAAAGCCCGCCCCAAATTCCGAAGCGTTCATCGTGCTCCAGCGCGTATTCCAGGCACTCATCGCGCACCGCGCAGGCTTGGCAGATACGCTTTGCCTCACGGGTGGAACCTCCCTTTTCGGGGAAGAATGCCTCTGGATCCGTCTGCGCGCACAACGCTTGATCCTGCCACTCCTGCTCGACGGCACCGAAGAGTTCATCGAGCGATACCTCTGCAGCAGCACCGCCACGGAGAATGGCGTTGTTATTAGCCATTTTGTCCACGCCTTTTCCTTTCTCCGAGGTTGGGTAATCCTAATCAGTGCAACCGACTGTACACGAGGCTGAAGTGCGGCTGAATCGCCGTCAATCCGCGAGCCAATCCGTAAAAACGGGTGTGTCGGTCGCCGTTTCTTGCACTGATGTAATTTCACACCGGATCACTAAATATCGTCAACCTGAATTAGTGCCTTTTCCGCACTTTATTGCAAAAACGCTGCACACGATCCCCATCCGTCACATTAGTAACATCCGGTGCCATCCGGGGGTATAGGTAGGGGGTACTAGATATAGTGGTGCCCGGTTTTTCTGTCAACAATTTTCAGGAAGTGTCGGCGTGTCTCCCAAAATCTCGGCCGGGCGGGGATCACAAAGCCCTCCACACCGCGCTCGTGGCCGAGCTGAAAGCGGTGCGGAGGGTAGGTGGTGGGTGCTTTAGGCGTCAGAGCTAAAGCGAATGCCGGCATCGGGGATGGTCACACCAGGAAATACCCGCATGCCGTCCACGAGCTCGCAGCGGGCGCCAACGTGGGCGCCTTCGCCAATGACGCAGTTTTCGATGACCGCATTGGCGCCAATATGCGCGCCGGAGGCGATGATGGAGTTGTGGATGATGGCGCCCGGTTCAATGCGCACGCCATCAAAGACCACCGTTCCCTCCAGGCGGGAACCAGCACCCACCTCGGATCCGCGGCCCACCGCGGTGCCAGATAGCAGCAGCACGCCGCCGGCAATGCCCGCAGAGGATTCCACGAGGGACTCGCCGGTGCGGCCTTCCAACAGCGGCGATGGCGCGATGCCGCGCACCAAGTCGGAGGAACCGCGGGTGAAGTCATCCGGGCGGCCCATATCGCGCCAGTAGGAGTTATCGATGTGGCCGACGACCAAGCGGCCATCGGCAAGCAAGCCCGGGAAGGTCTCGCGCTCGACCGAAACTACGCGACCTGCCGGGATGGATTCGATGACGGAGCGGTCAAAGACGTAGCAACCGGCATTGATCTGGTTGGTTGGTGGATCCTCGGTCTTTTCCAAAAAGGCCGTGACCCGACCCTCAGAATCCGTGGGCACGCAGCCAAAGGCGCGCGGATCCGCCACGTTGAGCAGGTGCATGGTGACATCGGCACCCTTGTTGTGGTGCGTGGTCAAGATGCCCTCTAGATCCATGCCGGAGAGCACGTCGCCGTTGAAAACCATGACGGTGTCATTGCGCAACTTGTCATAGACGTTGCGAATACCGCCGCCGGTGCCCAGCGCGGTTTCTTCCACCACGTATTCAATGTCCAGGCCAAGCTCAGAGCCATCGCCAAAGTATTCCTCGAAAACCTCTGCCTTGTACGAGGTGGACATCACCACGTACTCAATGCCCGCGGCCTTGATGCGGGCGAGCAGGTGCTGCAGGAACGGGTAGTTTGCCGTCGGCAGCATGGGCTTGGGCGTACCAATGGTCAGTGGGCGCAGGCGGGTACCGCGCCCGCCCACCAAAATCACCGCATCGGTGGTGGCACCATAAGTGGTGGCTGCTTCAGTCATAGTCATCCTTTGTATGCAGACAATCTTATTCTGAGGTTTTTCGAAGGTCAGTGTATGCGGCCGCGGCCAGAAACCAGGTCAACGGCACGCGCTTCAGGCCTCCGAATCTTTGGCCGTGCTGGCGCGAGCGGCCGTTACCGCTCCCCGCGCCTGCAAGCCCAGCCACAGCGCGGCGCGCAGCGGGGCCTGCCACCACGCCGGGTGACGGTCCGCTTGGAAGCGGTACGCGGAACTGTGGTGCGCCCGCAGCATCGCCCCGGCGTGCGCCTGGGTGGAATGCCCCTTGGCGTGGCTAATGACGGCTTCTGGGCAGAAAATGTTTTGGTACCCGGCGCGGGCGAAGCGATCGCCCAAGTCCACATCTTCCAAATACATAAAGTAGCGCTCATCAAAACCGCCAATGGCATCGAAGGCGTCCCAGCGCACCAAGAGGCAGGACCCGGACAGCCAGCCGGCGGGGCGCTGGACGGACATATCGGCATCGTTGCGGTACGTGCGCGTCCATGGATTAGAGGGCCATAGGTTGGAAAACAGCGCGTGACCAATGCCGGTGGATATATTCGGCACCGACCGGGCGGACGGGTAGTTGCTCCCATCGGGTTCCACAATGCGTGGGCCAACCGCCGCGGCATCCGGCCAACGGCGCGCGCACGCGATCATCTGGTCAATCGCGCCTTCACTGAAGGTGACATCCGGGTTAGAGATAAGGAAGAACTCATCGTCTACGCGCCGGTTCTCGCGCACCCACCGCGCACCGGCGTTCATGCCGGCGCCGTAGCCGATATTGCCGCCGGTATCGAGGAAGTGCACGTCCTCTTCTTCCGCAGCGGCGGCTTCAGGGATGCCATCGGTCGAGCCATTATCCGCCAGCACCACCTGGGTACCGTTAGCACCGGCGTCCGGCAGGGAGTCTAAAAAGCGCGCCAGGTACTCACCGGGGTTATAGGTCACGGTGATAACGGCGAGCGGAGCTGTAGTTTCAGTAGTCACAATGGGCCCCAAGCTTAGTCATGCGAGAGGCCCCGTCAGGAGACAGACACTGTTTCAAACACGCGAAACTGGTCACGGATCCCTAATTTCGGCGAGATCTCCCCTAAACTATCTCCAGATCCCCGGAAAGTAGAAAGCCTTCACTTGTGACTTCTGAGAACACTCGCCGGGCGCGCAATATCCAACCCGCGCCCTCTGCCGCTAGCGCGGTTAAGCAAAAGGGTTCCACGGCCACCAAAACCATCGTGGCTGTTATTTCTGCCCTCATCCTAGCTGTCTCCGGCGTGGGCTACGCCACGGTGGGGCGCCTGGATACGGGCATGTCCTCCGCCTCAGACTTATCTTTGGGCGAGGATGGTCTATCCGATCCTTCCTTGGACGGCGCCGCCGATATCTTGCTCGTAGGCAAGGACTCGCGCACCGATGCCCAGGGCAATCCGCTCTCTGAAAAGGAGCTGGCGGATCTCCACGCCGGCGTTGCCGAGGGCGAGGAAAACACCGACACCATCATGCTCGTGCGCATTCCGGAAGACGGCTCGCGCGCTACCGCGGTATCCATTCCGCGCGATACCTATGTCAACGATCCGGACTACGGCAATATGAAGATCAATGCCGTCTACGCCTCGCACAAAAACGACAAGGTCCAAGAGCTCCAGCAGGAAAACGCCCAGGCGGAGGCGCAGGGCGAAAAGGCACCGTATACGGATAAGGACATCGAAAAGCGCGGCGTAGAAGCCGGCCGCGAAGGCCTGCTGAAGATGGTGCACTCCCTGACCGGCGTATCCATTGACCACTACGCCGAGGTGGGCCTGCTGGGCTTTACGCTGCTTACTGATGCCGTCGGTGGCGTCGAGGTCTGCCTCAACGAGGATGTTGAGGACGAGATGTCCGGCGCTAATTTCCACAAGGGCACCCAGACTCTCGATGGTGCGCAGGCGCTGACCTTCGTGCGCCAGCGCTATAACCTGCCGCGCGGTGACCTTGACCGCATCGTACGCCAGCAGGCGTATATGGCCTCGCTGGTGAATAAGGTGCTCGATAATGACACTCTGACCAGCCCGTCCAAGCTCTCCAAGATTGCCAAGGCCGTGGAGCGCTCCGTGGTCATCGATGACGGCTGGGACATCATGGGCTTTGTCACCCAGCTAGCAGGCCTGGCCGGCGGCAATGTCACCTTTACCACCATTCCGGTGACCTCCATCGATGGCCGCGGCGATTACGGCGAATCCATCGTCACCATCGATACCAATGAGGTCCACCGCTTCATGGAGGATCTGGCCATGTCGCACGAGGAAGCCGAAGAAGACGCGGCCCACAAGGAGGAAAATGCCGAAAACGCAGCGGAGCACGATGCCGATATCAACTCCGATAACGAGGTCCACGTCCTCAATGCCGGCAATATCGATGGCTTGGCCGCCGGCATCGGCACCTGGCTGGACAACACCGGCTATACCGTCGAGCGCTCCGCCAATGCCCAGCCCGGCATCTACTCTGAGTCCCAGGTCGTTGCCGCAGACCCGGAGAGCGAAGATGCCAAGAAGCTGGCGGAAAAGCTCGGTGGCCTACCGGTGGTAGAAAACCCACAGCTCGATGCCAATACCTTGCTCGTCGTGGCCACCGATGACTACCAGGGCCCTTCCGATGAGGAAGCCAGCGCCGAGGAATCCGCGGCCGAAGAAGATACCGACCTGGTAGGAACCCCGGGCAATGACTTCGGTGCCAACAAGGTTGCCCCTGAAATCGACGCCGGCGGCGACGGTCCGCGCTGCGTGAACTAAGCAGGCTGGCCTACGATGGGCGGGTATGGAACTACTCGCCCATCTTTTAAACGCCGATGCCGCCACCCCGCGGCTGACTGTTTATAACGAATCCACCGGCGCGCGCATGGATTTTTCCGCCCAGACGCTAGATAACTGGGTGGCCAAGATCGCCAATATGCTGGAAGAAGAGCTCGATTTGGAGCCGGATTCCACCATCGCCATCGACGTGCCCACCTCGTGGCAGGCCGCCGTCATTGCCTTAGGTGCCCTCGCCGCCGGGCCCAGCTTTGATTTCGGTGAATCGGCCGCGCTTGCCGATGTCGTCTTTACCTCCCCCTCCCGCTACCTCGCCGCCCAAGAGCGCCAGCCGCAGGCCGATATCGTGCTCATCAGCGACGACCCCTTTGGCCGCGGCATCGTTGAATCCGGCGGGGATCTGCCCACCGGTACCATCGACTTCGGCCCCACCGTCCGTTTTTATGGCGATCAATACTTTGGTGAAACCCAGCCCCTGCCGGAATTGGTGGCCCCGCGCGGCGGCGCCGAGCGGCTGCTATCTACCGGATGGAGCGACAAGGCTTCCTTCACCCGCGCCGTCCTCGATCCCTTAGCGGCTGGCGGCTCCGCCGTCATCGTCGCAGGACTTTGCCCCGCGTCCCGCCTGGATGAAATTGCAGCGAATGAGAAAGTAACCGCCCGGCTCTAGGCCACGTGGCCTATACTTGCCTTCCATCATGTTCTTGGAAATCTCTTCAGACGCGTGGGTCTACATCTTTATTGGTGTGCTCATTTTGGTCGGCACCATCACTCAGGGCTCGATCGGCTTTGGGCTCGGCACCATCGCCACCCCCATCATCGCGCTCTTGCGCCCGGATTTAGTCCCCACGCTCATCTTGCTCCTCGCGCTGTGCATTTCCATCTATACGTTGGCGCGAACCTACCGCGAAACCTCATGGCGCCTAGTCGGCATATCCGTCATCGCCCGCATTCCGGGCTCATTTGCCGGCGCGTGGGCGATCGCTTCCCTCTCGCACGATGGCCTTTCCATCTTCATCGGCTGCGCGGTGCTCTTGGCGATGTCCCTCTCCAGCCTCGGCTGGAGCCCCGAGCCCACCAGGCGCAATACCGTTCTTGCCGGCCTTACCTCCGGATTCCTGGGAACCTCTACCTCCATCGGTGGCCCACCGATGGCGCTGATTATGAAGCGCTTCGACCCACAGCGCACGCGCGGCAGCCTCGCCGGCACCTTTGTGATCGGTACCGTCATGTCCCTTATCATCCTGGGCTTTAACGGCCAGGTGACCCAGCCACAGGTCTACGCCGCCGCGGCTTATAGCCCGTTAGTAGTCGTCGGCTTATTCATTGCCAACTACCTCAACCACTTCATCGATACCAAGCGCTTGAACCGCATCGTCACGGTGGTAGCTATTACCGCTGCCCTGGCACTTATCGGCCAAGTGCTGTTTTTCTAGGCCGCCACTAAGACCGGTATTACCTCGTGCTCACTGCCCCCGGTTTTGTGCCCAGCCTGTCACGCTATTGTTTCGCGCGTAAAAAGGCTTGTACGCTAGAAGCACATCATCAGCGCAGAGGAAGGACCAGAGAGCCTGTGCCCCTAATAAATTTCCCTGCGCCCTATTCTCTTTCTTTTAGGTGATGAAATGAACGAATTTATCGCTGCGCGCTGGCAGGATATCCTTTTCCGCAGTTACCAGCACGCAAGCCTTGTCATCCAATCAGTTGCCGTGGCCTTGGTCATCGCGCTGATTATTGCCATTTTTGTAGCCCAACGCCCGCGCGGTGCGGCTATTGCTAATGCCTTAACCTCCATCGGCCTGACCTTGCCTTCGCTGGCGCTGCTTGGCCTTGCCATCCCGCTCTTTGGCATCGGCACCATACCGTCGGTTGCCCTCGTGGTCTTTTATGCCGTCCTTCCCATCCTGCGCAATGCCATCGTCGGCTTGCACAATGTCAGCGACGATGTCATCGAATCCGCCCGCGGGCAGGGCATGAGCTCGACGGCTATCCTCTTCCGCATCCGGCTGCCGCTGGCCTGGCCGGTGATTATGACCGGCATTCGCGTCTCCACCCAGATGTCTATGGGTGTTGCCGCCATCGCCGCCTATGCGCTCGGCCCAGGACTGGGTGGATATATCTACTCAGGACTCAGCCAAATCGGCGGCACCAACGCACTTAATTTCACGCTGGTGGGCACCATCGGCGTCGTCATTATTGCGCTCATCGTGGATGCGATTCTCGACGGAATCCAAAAATTGACCACCCCGAAAGGTATCTAAGAATGTCTGATTCAACGCACGCTTCATCCACGCACGCCGCGGACGCGAGCAATAGCGGTGCCAGCATCGTCTTCGATCACGTCACCAAGGCCTATTCGGGCCAAGACTCCCCCGCCGTGGAGGACCTTTCCTTCGAAATTCCGGCAGGCGAGCTGGTCGCTTTCGTCGGGCCGTCTGGTTGCGGTAAGACCACCTCGCTGAAGATGATTAACCGCTTGGTGGAGCCGACCAGCGGCACCATTTATATCGATGGAGAGGATGCCACCAAGAAAAATCCCACGCAGCTGCGCCGCGATATTGGCTACGTCATCCAAGGCGGCGGCCTCATCCCGCACATGTCCGTCGCGGATAATATTGCGCTTGTGCCCAAGCTGAAGAAGTGGAAGGCCGATAAGATTGCTCAGCGCACCGATGAACTTTTGGATATGGTCGGGCTCGATCCTGCAACCTACCGCGATCGCTTCCCCAGCGAGCTATCCGGTGGCCAGCAACAGCGCGTCGGCGTCGCCCGTGGCCTAGCGGCGGATCCGCCGGTGGTCTTGATGGACGAGCCCTTCGGCGCAGTAGACCCCATCACCCGCACCCGCCTGCAGGATGAATTGGTCAATATCCAATCCGAGTTGAAAAAGACCATTATTTGCGTCACGCACGATATCGATGAGGCCATCAAGCTGGGCCACCGCATCCTCATCTTTGAACCGGGCGGAAAAATCAGCCAGTACGATACGCCCGAAAATATCCTGGCCGCGCCCGCGAATGACTTCGTGGCCGACTTCATTGGTTCCGGCTCTGCCCTAAAACAGCTCAACCTGCGCCGCGCGGATGAGCTGGAGCTTGTGGACCAGGCCACCGCGCGCATCGGCGAACCCACAAGCGAGGCGCTAGCGCGCCTGCGCGAAGCCGGCGAAGAAATGGTGGTCATCATCGATGACAAGGGCCATCCCCGCGACTGGATCTTCGCCCGCCAGCTCGAGCGCTACGAGACCATCCCGGAGCCGCAGTTCGAGCTCAACTCCGTTGTGGATGCGCGCTCTACGCTTAGCGATGCCATGTCCGCCATGCTTGCTTCCTCCCACAGCGGGGCGCTTGTTACCCGCCGCGGTGAATTCGTGGGCGTTTTGTACTACGAAACGGTCACTGATTATATCCAGCAGATGAATGCCGCGGCTCAAGAGGCTTTAGATGACAAGGAGGTGGATTCCGGTGGAGAAATTTAAGCGCCTGACCGGTGAAGACCGCCTCCTAATCATCGGCATCCCCATCCTGGTCGTACTCACGGTGGGCGGCTGGCTCTTCTGGCACGCCACGGCCGAGCTGGATGATATTGAAGAGCGCACCCTGCAGATTAGTTCTGTGCTCACCATGACCCGCGAGCACTTAGTCCTCGTTGTCATCTCCGCACTGCTGGTCATCGCCACGGCCGTGCCGCTGGGCATCGTGCTAACGCGCAAGTCCACCAAGTTCATGGCGCCGATCATCACCAGCATCGCGAATATTGGACAGGCCGCGCCCGTCGTCGGTGTCATCGTCCTATTGGCCATCTGGCTCGGCTTTGGCGAGCCTGTGGCCATCCTCGGCCTCTGGTTCTATGCCTTCTTGCCGGTACTCGCCAACGTGATTGCGGGCTTGCGGGGCGTGGATAAGCAGCTTGTCGAGGCCGCCTACGGCCTCAGCATGTCACCCATCCAAGTGCTCACCAAGGTCGAGCTGCCCATGGCCCTGCCGGTCATCATGACCGGCATCCGCACCTCCCTGGTGCTCTTGGTCGGCGCCGGTGCGTTTGCCACCTTTATCGATGCCGGCGGCCTCGGCGGGCTGATTACCACCGGTATTACCCTCTACCGCAACCCTATTCTCATCTCTGGCGCGGTCCTCATCGCCGCCTTAGCCTTAGCGGTCGAATGGGTGGGCCGCGTTCTTGAGGTTGTCTTCGCCCCGAAGGGAATGATCAAATGAAACGCCTCCTCGCAACACTTGCCGCCGCAAGCACCTTCTTCCTCGCTGGATGTGGCCTCGGCACCGCCGGTGGCCTCATCCCGAGCGGACAGTTAAAGGGCGACCTAGCCGATATCGACTTGGACGGCGCCAATATTTCCATCGGTTCCAAAAACTTCACCGAGCAGGTCATCCTGGGCAAGATTGGCGCCATCCTCTTGGAATCCGCCGGTGCCAACGTAAAGGACCTGACCAATATCCCCGGCTCTACCTCGGCGCGCCAAGCGCTGGAGGTCGGCGATATGGACTCCATGTTTGAATACACCGGCACCGCCTGGATTACCTACCTGGGCAACGCCGATCCGGTCCCCGGCTCGCAGGAGCAATACGAGGCAGTGAAGGAGGCCGATAAGGACCATGGACTTACCTGGCTGCCCCCAGCGCCGATGAATAATACGTACGCGCTGGCCATTAGCGAGCAGTCCCACGCACAGTACGGCCTTGAGTCGCTGGCCGATATCAAGGGTATTCCCACCAGTGAACAGACCTATTGCACCGATAGCGAGTTCTTAGCCCGCAATGACGGCCTGCTTACCATGTTGGATAGCTATGGCATTGAACAACCACCGCGCGACCGCATCAGGATTATGGATTCCGGCGCCGTCTATGCCGCCTTGAATAAGGGCGAGTGCACCCTCGGTTCCATCTTTGCCACCGATGGCCGCATTAAGTCCTTAAACCTCACCGTGCTGGAGGACCCTGAGCTCTTCTTCCCCAAGTACAACCTCGCCCCGGTTGTGCGCACCGAGGTCTTGGAAGAATACCCAGAGATCAAGGATCTCTTCGCTCCCCTCGCGAAACTCCTGACGGATGAGAAGATGCAGGAGCTCAATGCCCGCGTGGACGTCGACGGTGAGGACTACACCGCCGTGGCACAGGATTTCCTCATCGATGAAGGCCTGCTAGAAGGATAATCTTTGAGGGCCGCTTACCAGCGCAAATGGATTTACAGGAAACTTTCAGTATTTTTCAGCGACCTATCAGATAGATTCCATTGCTGTTCCAGCCGCGTGCCCCATACTTAAATCATGCGTTTGAGAGAGCGCATACGAGAGAGATAGAGAGAACCCCTCAGTTTCCAGAGGGCGGTGAAAACCGATACATGGAAACACCCTTGTAGAGAGAGACGCCAGCGGCACTCGGAACCGAAAGGAACCGAGTGCCGCTGGCGTTTTACTATTCGTGTTATTGGCTGCCGCTTTGCCTGTTGCCTCTGGCCGCCGTCTCTGGCCGCCGCCGCTGGCTATCGCCTCGGCCCCGCTGCAAGGCCGAACCACCCGCGCTAGGCGGGCTTCTTTCGTGGGATTTCCTTATCGAAATCAATGAGCCGCCCCAACGCCCAATCGCGGTCCGTGAGCAACCGGGCAAATACCATTCCTGCGCCGATGGCTCCTACCACCATCAAGCCGGTGGCCACATTTGCCACCGCCTGATCCATTTGGCCGTCATTAAGGTAATAGACCGCGCGAAACATCGTCACTCCAGGAATCATGATGACGGCGGCCGGCACGGTGGTGGTGATGCGCGGCAACCGCGCCTTTTGGGAGGCCACCGCACCCAAGAGCCCGATAATCAGCCCACCAATGAACGCCGCAAAGTAGATGGTCGTGCCCAGCTCAAGGAGTACAAGGCGCACCGCGTTGGCCACGGTTCCCACGCTTGCAGCCACCAACACCATGCGGCGCGAGGAGTTAAAGAGGAAGGCAAAGCCCGCGATGCCGAAGAAACTGGCGACAGAAGCCAGCAGGTACCACCGCGTATCCGGTGCAGGAACCGGCGGATCCGGGCTGAGATCCGTTAGCCAACTGACCATGGAGACGGTAAACGTAGCGGTAAAGATGACCGTAAACGCATAACCCAGCCGGGCGATACCCGCATCAAAGTCAAAGCGCGCGATATCAATCAGGGCCGAGAACAGCGGGAACCCCGGAATCAAAAAGAGCACCGCCGCAACATAGCCCGAGGACAGCGAGCTCGGCTCTACTACCCCGGCAAATCCGAGGAGCTCGATGAGGATAAAGAAGGTGATGCTGGCTGCCGCGCCACCGGCAATGATCCCGCCAATTTGGTGCACGTGCTGGTGAAGCACTTCATAGCGCACAAACTGCCCCACGAATGCCGCCAGCGCCACGAGCCCTACCGCTTGCACTGGGAAGAAATTTAAGAAAGCAAACGCCGCGCACGCGACCGCGGCCGCTGTGGATAGGACCCACACGCTCCAGCGCTTTTTCACATCGCTTTCTATGGAATCGAGCATCCCCGAAAGCTCTTCCGCGGTAATGCCGGAATATAGGTGGTTATGGGTGAGATCCTCCAACGCCTCAATGCGGGAGGCATCGACGGCCGGCGAGTGCGTGCGCGCAATCACGGTGCGAAAGGAATCGCCCCGGTGAAAGGTACAGGTAATCTGCGTCAGGCCCACATTGGCGTCCAGATGATCAAACCCCAACGCCCGGGCGCTGCGCTTCATGCCGCGCAGCACGCGATAGCCTGATGTGCCAGCCCCCATCAGCATCATTCCGACGCGCAAGACGACGTCAGCTTCCACGCCCATCTGCCGGTGAAAATTCGGATCATACTGCGACGACAAATCTTCCACCTCTACCTCGCGGGAAAGCTGCGATCCAGGCCACTTCTCGGCGGCCATTGCCCCAGCTTCCACCCACATTTTGGCTATTTCTTCTACCTCCCAGACTAGCGCACCGCGTGCCTACCCCGTGATCTTCTTAGCCTGCACTAACTTTCAGGAAAATTTCAGCTTTTTTCAATGCCTATAACAGGATTTAGGCCCATACTTTCCTTAGCGTTTGAGAGAACGCAAGAGAGATAGAGAGAACCAGCTCCAGCGCCCTGCGGCCCTTCACTGCGGCCCGGGCGCTGGAGTTGTTTTTACTGCGCCATCTGGCTTGCGCACTGTTGCGTCCACCCAGTCGTCCCATCCGTGAAATAGGTGGTCCCTGGTTGCTGATTGGATGGGTCGCCACAGGAAGCAACTGTTTTATCGAGAGGGTGCGGATTCTCCACGCCAGGGGCTTGGGTAATTCCTACGACAGGCGCATCGCCAGCATTCTGGAGCGCATCGCCTTCCTGGTTGTTCGGGTTTACCTGCTGTTGTCCCCCACTATCTGTTCCCGATTTCGGCTGTGGGGCGGGCTGCTCAGCTTCGCCTGCGCGCTCTTGGGCAGGGTCATTCTTGGGGCTTGCTTCATTGGTTGGCTCCTGTGAAGAAGGCTCCGCTTCACCGCCGCTTTCCACCTTAATCTTGTAGCTCACCTCATTCGTAGCCTTAAAGTGCAGCATATTGGTGTCTTTAGAAACATCGAGGAAAGCCGTACCGTCGGCGCTGTAGCCTGGGAATTCATCCATGAGGTTGAGGTAGCTGCCATCATCGCAGCTAACTTCTGCCCGTGCATTATTAATTTTGTTGTCAGCGGTGCTTGCTCGCCACGGCATAGACCTAAAAGGCGAGGTGAATCCGTCATCCGCGCCCTCAGGCATGGACGCGGAAATCTCTACCGCGACAAACTTCCCTTTCTTCGACTCGGTACTTGCGCAGTGCGCATCATCGACAATGTCGTTGATTTTCACGGTCATGCACGTGGTGTCATCATTGCCGCTGCACGGTACATCGAAGCTATCGCCCTTGCCTAAGGCTTGCGCAGCCTCTGAGGTAGAGGACGTCGCTTCCGATTGTGCACTGGTAGATGGTTCTGCAGCATCATCGCCGCCGGAAGAACACGCCCCGAGTGCCACCGCACCTGCCAATATCAATGCCGAAAAGCCAAGCTTGCGCTTCATAAAGAGTCCTTTCCAAAGGTGAGAGAGATAATTCCAATGTAGCCTTGTCTGCTCATCCCAGGAAACCCGCGGCGGTTCACCTCCATCGGGTGTCGCGTCAGCCTCATTTTCCACGATTACACGCAGAACGCGTTCCAGGGCGAATTCAATACTGCTACCGTGACGGATTGAAAAGGCCAATACGCCCTATTAAATTTCAAACGGACGCAAAGGATCCTTTAGCTCATGGATACTTGGGAGCCAACACTTTCTACTGGCCCACTCCTCGGCATCGCCATCGCCGCGATTGCATTAATCCTCGTGCTTGTCATCTATTTCAAGCTGCATGCATTTTTAACGTTGCTGGTGGTCTCCGCCCTAACAGCACTTGCGGCCGGCATACCCCTCGAGGGCATTGTCCCTACGATGACGGAAAGCTTCAGCTCCACACTTGGCTCGGTGGCGCTTCTGGTGGGACTCGGCGCCATGATCGGCCGGCTCGTGGAGGCTTCCGGCGGTGCTCAGTCGCTTGCCGATGCCATGGTTCGCCGCTTCGGCGAGAATAAAGCGCCGCTTGCACTCGGCATCGCCTCGCTGATTATGGGCTTTCCAATCTTCTTCGACGCTGGGCTTATCGTGATGCTCCCGGTTATCTTTGCCGTCGCCCGCCGCTTGGATGGCCCAGTCCTTGCCTTTGGCCTGCCGGCCGCTGGCGCCTTTTCTGTCATGCATGTCTACCTGCCACCGCACCCTGGCCCTGTTGCCGCCAGCGAATTCTACGGCGCCGATCTCGGCTTGGTGCTGCTCGTCGGCCTGCTTCTGGCCCTGCCTACCTGGTATATCTCCGGCTATCGCTTTGGACTTTTTGCCGGAAAGAAGTTCCCATTCAAGGTCACTGACGCCATCGCCGGGCCTGTCCTTGAAAAGGAAGAACAACCCTTAAAACCTGCCTCCGCCACCACAGTGATTTCTATTTTGCTCATCCCGATGGTGCTCATCTTCTTTAATACTGGGCTCAACGCCCTAGCTTCTTACGGCACAATCGATGCCGATGCCACGTGGGTCAGGTTCTTCGTCATGCTCGGCCAAACTCCAATCGCACTGCTGATTACGGTGCTTATCGCGCTGGTAGTCCTCGGCCTGCGCCGCAGCGTGGAAAAGACGGCGCTGGAAAAACTCGTTGACTCCTCGCTTGGCCCTATCTGTTCCGTCGTGCTCATCACCGGCGCGGGCGGCATGTTCGGCGGCGTGCTTCGCACCTCAGGCATTGGCGATGCGCTTGCCGATTCCCTCTCCGGCCTCGGCATCCCCGTCATCCTGGCCTGCTATCTCATCGCCGTAGCCCTCCGCCTGGCACAGGGCTCAGCCACCGTCGCGCTCACCACGGCCGCCGCCCTCATGGTCCCCGCCGTGGAAGCTGGCGGTTTCAACGAAATGCAACTCGCACTCATCGTCGTAGCCACCGCCGCCGGTTCGGTCTTTGGCTCCCACGTCAACGATTCCGGCTTCTGGCTCGTCGGCCGCCTAATGGGCATGGATACCATGACAACTCTGAAGACGTGGACCGTCAACCAGATGCTCATCTCCGTCATCGGCTTCGCACTCGTCCTCGTCCTCTACGGCGCGGCTGCAGTCTTTTAGGCGCCGAACTCTATCCAAGCAGCAGCGTCTTCTGCAATATCTTCCGCTGGCCGCGTCACATCGAAAACGCGGCCAGTTTCGTCCTCTTCCAGCGGCTCCAAAGTATCGAACTGCGATTGCAACAGCGACGCCGGCATGAAATGTCCCGGTCGGTGTTGCATCCGCTCATACAACACATCAAAGTCCCCGTGCACGTGCACAAACGCCACGCCTGGGCAGTACTGCCTAATCAGATCCCTGTACTTGCGTTTTAGCGCGCTGCACCCCACCATCGCACCTTCCGGCCTATCCGCCAGCCACTGCCCGATCTGTTTTAGCCACGGCTCCCGGTCCTCATCATTCAGCGGCGTTCCCGCGGCCATCTTGTCGATATTTGCCTGCGGGTGCATATCATCGCCGTCGCGGTACTCTAGCCCCACCAACGGTGACAGGGCCTCCCCCACCGTTGTCTTACCCGAGCCAGAGACTCCCATGACGACGACGTGACGGAATTTGTTCTGGTCCATGGTGGCTCCTCGAGTTGGGTTTTCCTGTTCAGTTTATCCGCATCGAGTTACCAGCCCCGAACTGTGAATTTGCGGATGTGGATATTGACGAGGAGCAGCCTCATTCCCAAAAATTGCGAGGACTTCTCAATTCTGAAGAAGTCTACAAAGATCCTTGACCCCACAACCGGCTCTTAAAGTGAGAAGTAGTACTCCTTCATTTTCTTCGCCATCAAACGCCGCTGCTCTATATCAGTATTTATAAAGCAATGCCGCCCTTCTCAATCGGGACTCGGTTCGCTTAACTGCAATGAAGCAGTTTACGTTGGTCAAAGCACACAAAGAGCTAGGCGAGATTTTTAAGGGCCTCGGTTACCAAATTCCAGAAGCCCGCATGGTCCAGCTTGGTAGCGACCTGAGTATGGCAAGTGTCATCGGCGGGCTCCCGCAAATCAGTCACGGTCATGCCGGTGGTTAGTGCGCCGGCGAGCTCGACGTGCACGGGCGCCTTGCGCGTTTGCACGATGCTCGGATCGATGAGGTAAGCCACCGTGCACGGATCGTGAACCGGAGGATCCGTAAAGCCCTGGTTTTGCTGATACGCCTCACGAAAGAAGCCGAAGAGGCCGACGACAAAGTCTGCGACGGGCGTATTTAACGCCTTAATTTCGGCTTCGACCCCGGCTGTGGCCAGTGCTTGGTGGGTAAGGTCGAGCCCGACCATGGTGACCGGCCACGGCTCTTCGAAGACGATATGCGCCGCCTCAGGATCAATCTTGATATTGAATTCGGCAACGGGGGACCAATTGCCTTCGTGGTAGCCGCCGCCCATAAGCACAACCTCTTTGACACGCTCTACGATGCGCGGTTCTTTGCGCGCGGCCATAGCGATATTGGTCAACGGACCCGTTGGAACCAAGGTAATGGTGCCGGGTTCGTGGGACATGACGGTGTCGATGATGAAGTCGATGGCGTGGGCATCGGCAAGCGCGGTGCTTGGGTCCGGAAGCTCGACGCCATTGACATCCATGCCGGTGGAGCCGTGGATAACCTCGGCAACTTCTACGGGGCGCACGAGCGGGCGATCGCAGCCGGCGTAGACCGGAATCTCCGGATGACCGGCGATTTCCTTGACGACCAGGGCATTGCGGGCGACCTTGTCCAAGGTCTGGTTGCCGCCGACGGTGGTAATGCCCAGCAGATCGATGTTGGGATTGCCCATAGCCAAGAGCAGGGCTACCGCGTCATCGTGGCCGGGGTCGCAGTCCAGAATAATTTTTCGCGTCATGTCTCGAGCCTACTTTTGGTCGGTGAAGACCGCCACGGTTTCAGCGTGTGGAATTGCTTCAATTCCTCCGAGCTCACCAGCTGTACCCTGGAAAGCAGCAAGTCACCCCGCAAACGGTATGAACCGTCGTGGAAAGGAATTCACCCCACCATGTCCACAATTTCTGACCGACTGTCCCACGCGCAGCAAGAATTTAACGCGGTGATTTCCACCATTTCTTTTAATGAAGACGCGGTGGATTCCGCGCCTACGCTGCGCGGATTGCCCATTGCCTTTAAAGACATCGTGGATATCGCCGGGGTGCCAACGACCTGTGGCACCAACGTTGATACGGGACCAGTTCCGACCAAGAACGCCACGGTGGCACAGCGGCTAATGGATGCCGGCGCGATTCCCGTGGCCAAGGCCAACCTCCAGGAATTTTCCTATGGCATCTTGGGTGATGCCTCCGCATATGGCCGCGTCATCAATCCGCGCGATCCGCAGGTCTGCGGCGGCGGATCCAGCTCTGGGTCGGCGGCGCTAGTTGCGTCTGGGGCGCTCGAGCTCACGGTGGGTTCCGATAGCGCCGGTTCCGTGCGCGTCCCGGCCGCCAGCCAGGGCGTGCTGGGATTTAAGCCCACCACCGGTACGATCCCGCTCGATGGCGTCTTCCCCTTCGCGCCGAGCTTCGATTGCATCGGATTCTTCGCCACCTCCATAGAGCTCATCGAGCAGGCCCTGCTAGCCACGGTGAATGAAGAACCGACTCCGGCCGAGAACGTGGCCACCATGGATATTTCCGCATTGACGACCAAAGGTGAGCGCTTTGCTGGTCTGCTGTCTGCGCTGCAGGATTCCACATTCGCAGCCGTGGAGCGCCTCGATTACTCCCAGCTCGAATCCACCATCGCTACCACCGCGAAGCTCTACGCGCCGATGCGCCTAAAGGAGGCTTACGACGTCCACCAGCCCTATCTTGACCAGCGGGATAAGTACCAGGGCGTCATCTTGGAGCGCGTCCTCGGCGGGCAGGATATTACTCAGGCAGACTACGACGCTGCAGCACAGCAGGTTCAAACACTGCGCACGAAAGCACTCACGCTTGTCGATGCCTCCCCCATCATCCTCACCCCCACCCTCGACGCCGGCCCGATCAGGTGGGACGACATCACTGCAGAAAATACTGCGGATTCTGCTGCCAGCCTGCGCCGCTGGACCGAGCCATTCAATGTATTGGGCTGGCCGGCGATCACTGTCCCGCTGCGCACGACGGAGACCACGGGAGTGGGTGATGCGGTGCAGGTCATCGGCAAGCCGGGCCAGGATCTCACCGTCTTGCGCGTCGCCCGCGAGATTCAGGCGCTGCTTTAAGCACACCGCAATTCTGCGCGTCTCTGCCTGCTGACGTCGTTGGTAAGGTGATCGTTATGAGCACTCCAGCACAGCTTGCCGCGCGGTTGCGCGCTGAGGCCGATGACGGGTCCTTGGAGTCATTCTGCTTGGATACCGGCATTGACCTGCTGGTTCTTTTTGGCAGCGCGCACGTAGATGCCACCAATGCTAATGATGTTGACCTTGCCTATTCGGTCGATTTCTCGCGCGCAAAAGCTGAGCGTCCCAACGTACTCGACGTTGCCACGGCGTTTTACGCCCGCTATGGCGACGGCATCGATCTCATGTGCCTGGATACCGCAGACACGGTGGCGCAACATGAAGCTCTGCAAAAGTGCGAGCTCTTGGTCGATCCGTCCAATTCCAAGTATGGAACGCTGCAAATGATGGCGGCACGGGAGTACATCAATACGGCGTATCGCCGCGAGTTCGAGCTCAGGAGCTTAATGTGATGAGCTGGCTAGCCTCCCGCTAGCACCGTCTTTTCTTGCGTGCGCGGGCGCCAATACGCAGCTTCTACTGCGTTAAGTTCCTTGAAATGCGAGGACGTCAGTTCATCCATCGCGGTTAAATAGCCACCCACATCCTCGCGCGGTAAGCGCAGGCCCATCGTCAGGTGCGGCGTCCAGCGCGGTCCGCGGCCCTCGGGATTGGCGGCGCTAATCTTCCGCGCTGCGATTTCGAGTTCATCGCTAGTTTCTAATAACCACGCCACGGTTCGTTTCCGCTTGGTGCCGAAGATGACATTTCCCACGCGCCGAAACGTCGCCGGAATAACCGCCGGTAAAAGCTCCGCGGCAAGCTCTACAACGTCGGGGTCCATCTCCGGCGCGAAGGTCACCGTAATATGCGGGCGCTGGTTCTGCACGGGGAATCCGCGCTCGGCAAGACCTGCAAAGATCTCCCGAATCTGCTCTTCCTGCTTTTCTGGCAAGTAGAGCAGGATATTATCCGGCGATGCTGTACTCATGATGCGGCTTTCTTCGTTTCAAGTGGGCACGATTCATTCGTGTTCCCCAAGTGCGGGCGGCTTCGGTTCTGTTTCTAGCTCTGGTTCTAGGGTACCGCCGGTCTTCGCTTGTGCGATCTCCGCGATGCTATAGGTCCTTTGCACAGTTTGAGCAAACTCGCCCTTCAAAAATCGCATCGCGCCTTCAATTGACGCAGAGGAGGATGCGCATAGGACCCTGCACAGAGGAGGTTGTACATCGGGCACTGCGCATTGGCTCCCGCACACAGGCCCCCGCACAGCGGACTCTGCGCAAAGAACCTCCCCTTTTTCCTTGTGCTCGTTTACACGGGTGCTTTATAATTAGAGTATGAGCACATCAGATTCTTCGCCTTTCATTCTCGCCATCACGGCGTGCCCAACGGGTATCGCCCATACTTATATGGCCGCCGAGAACTTAGAGGCCGCCGCCGAAAAGCTGGGCTACCGCATCAAGATTGAAACGCACGGTTCCATCGGCGTGGAGGGCCACTTCAGTACACAAGACATCGAGGAAGCCGATGCCATTGTTATCGGTGCCGATACGACCATCGCAAAGGACCGATTCCACGGCAAGCGCTTGGAGGCCACCGGCGTGGACGAAGCCATCAAGCACCCCGAACAGCTGTTAACCAAGTCATTGGAGGCGGCAGCGTGGAAGGGTGAGGATGAGGGGGCATCGGAAAGCGAGGCAGAGGACGCCGCGGAAGATGCTGGGCTGCGCGGTATTGGGCAGACCATGTACAAGGCGCTGATGAATGGCGTTTCCCACATGATTCCTTTCGTGGTCACCGGCGGATTGCTCATCGCCGTGGCACTGTCCTTGGGCGGCACGCCCACGCCGGAAGGGCTGTCCATTCCTGAAGATAGCTTCTGGAATACCCTCAATGAGCTCGGTGGCCTGGCATTTTCGCTGATGGTCCCGGTCTTGTCTGGCTACATCGCCGTTGGCATCGCGGATAGGCCGGGCTTAGCGCCAGGCCTTATCACCGGGCTCATCGCCACGACCGGCTCGCTGTACGGGTCCGAGGCTGGCGCCGGATTCTTGGGCGGTATCGTCACCGGTATTCTCTCCGGCTACGTGGCCCTTGCAATCAAGAAGATTCCGGTGCACAAATTCATCGCGCCGATTTGGCCGATTATCGTCATCCCAATTTTCACCACGCTAATAGTGGGCTTGGCCTTCATCTATTTCATCGGCGCGCCGATTGCCACCGCCTTCGAGGCCATGACCGAATACCTCGGCGGGCTGGAAGGCTCATCGGCGATTGTGCTGGGTCTTATCATCGGTGCGATGATCGCTTTCGATATGGGTGGGCCGTTCAATAAGACTGCCTTCCTGTTTAGCGGCGGCATGATCGCTGCGGGAAATGCGGCCCCGATGGGTATGGCCGCCGCCGCGATTGCGGTCCCGCCGCTCGCAGTGGGCGTGGCTACCCTCCTGCGCCGGGGTTGGTTCAATAAGGCGGAAACGGATTCCGGTATCGCCGCGCTATTCATGGGATTTTTCGGCATCACCGAAGGCGCCATTCCCCTAGCCGCAGCGCGCCCCCTGCAGGTCATCCCGGCCAACGTGGTGGGCGGTGCTGTGGCCGGTGCCATGGCTGGCGCGTTCGGGGTCCAAGATCATGTCATGCACGGCGGCCCGATCGTCGCCGTCCTCGGCGCGGTGGATCACGTGGCGTGGTTCTTCCTGTCCCTGCTCTGCGGCGTTGCCGTGTGTGCCGCGCTCATGCTCCTGCTCATTCGCCTGACGCAACGCTCCCCGCAAGCGGACGAGGCGACGGAGTCCACCGCGCTCCCGCTTCTCGATGCCTCCACCATCAGCCTCGATGAGCCACTCGGTAATGACTCCGAGGCCGTCATCAAGTCGCTCGTTTCCCTCGCCGCAGCCGATGGCCGCATTAGCGACGCCGCCGTGGTTACCGATGCCGCCCTTGTCCGCGAATCCCAACACTCCACCGGCGTAGGCCACGGAGTGGCAATCCCACACGCTCGTTCCGCTGGGGTTACCACACCGACGCTGGCCTTCGCCCGGCTTCCCGAAGGTGGCATCACCTGGGGCGCCGGAGAAGGACCCACGAGCTTAGCGTTCCTTATCGCCGTGCCCGATGACGCTGGGAAACAGCACTTGAAGCTGCTGTCCACCCTCGCCCGCGCCATCATGAAGGAGGATTTCCGCGCCCAGCTGCACGAGGCCAGCTCCCGCGAAGAGGCAGAAGGGATTATCTCCTCTGTCCTCCAGGTCAAACCCCAAGCCGCCGTGGAGTCTTAGTTTTCTGCCTTGCCCTCGGTCTGTCCGGAAAGGAGCTGTTCCACCGACACCACTCCGCCCAAAAAGTAACCGCCTTCACAAATGGCAGTGGCACGGGTTACACTTGGAACCACACTTATTGTTCAACAATTAAGGATGGTGTTGAATGGCTTCGCTCCACATTGATCTCAACGCGGACTTGGGTGAAACCACCGCTGGCAACCCGGTAGCCGATGATGCCGCGATGCTGGAGATGGTCTCCTCCGCCAATGTCGCCACCGGCTTCCACGCCGGTGACCCGCACTCCATTGCCCAGACCCTTAAATCCGCGGCGCGTGCGGGAGTCACGGTCGGAGCACACGTGGGCTATAACGATCCGGCCGGTTTTGGCCGCCGCTTCATCGACTACAACGCGGCGGAGCTCGCGGACGAGGTCACCTACCAAATTGGTGCGCTCGATGCGCTGGCGCGCGCCAATGGCACGCGGGTGTCTTATGTGAAGCCGCACGGCGCGATGTACAACACCATCGTCAAGGACGAGGCACAAGCCAAGGGAGTTATCGCAGGCATCAAGGCCTTCGGTGACCTCCCCGTGATGCTGCTGCCGGGCGGCCTCGCGGTCGATATTGCAGAATCCCAAGGCCTCACCGTCATCCGCGAGGCCTTCGCGGATCGCAACTACAACCCGGATGGCACGCTGGTCTCCCGCAAACAGGACAATGCGGTATTGGGGGATGAGGGGGATGTCGTCAAGCGCGTGCTGGAAGTCGCCCAAACCGGATCTATTACCGCCATCGATGGCACCACGCTCGATGTCGATGCCCAATCCGTGTGCACCCACGGTGACTCACCGGGCTCCGTGAAACTGCTGCGCGGTGTGGTCGAACGCCTCAGCGCGGAAGGAATCGATATTCGGAGCTTTATCTAATGCCGCATATTCACTTCGTTGGCACCCGCGCCCTCCTCATTGATTTGGACGGGCTCGAGCAGGTCATGGCGTGGCACGCGGCGCTGTCCGCTAAACCGCTCAAGAATCAGGTGGATTGCATTGCCGCCGCCACCACGTTGCTCATTACCTTTGAGGCGCCGAATGCCGCGCGCGCGGCCGCGGAGTTCCTGACGGACTTCTCCCCTGCCGCCGCTACCGCGAAGGAGACGCGCACGGTAGACATCGACGTGCTTTACGATGGCGAAGATGTCGACGCCGCCGCCGAGCTCCTCGGCATGTCGCGCGAGGCCTTGATTGACTGGCATACCTCTACCGAGTGGACCGCCGCCTTTGGTGGTTTTGCCCCCGGCTTTACCTACTGCGCGCCTTCTGATCCGGCCCAGGCCAAGGCCGTGCCACGCCGCTCCGATCCGCGCACCGCCGTTCCGGCTGGCGCCGTGGGCATCGCGGGCGAGTTCTCCGCGGTCTACCCGCGCGTTTCCCCAGGTGGCTGGCAGTTGCTCGGCACCACCAATACCCCGATGTGGGATTCACACGCTAACCCACCCGCGCTGGTGCAGCCCGGTGACCGCGTGCGCTACCGCGCAGTGGACGAGCTACCGGACTTGGTGGATCGCAGCGCGGAATCCAAGCGCTCGCCGGCCCGCCTGCCCCGCATGGAGGTCCTCGATACCGGCCTGCTCACGCTTTTTCAAGACCTTGGCCGCCCCGGCGTAGGTGACTTGGGCGTAACACCCTCCGGTGCCGCCGATCACGCCGCCGCGGCAACCGCGAATGTCGCCGTGGGCAATCCGCGGGGTGCGACGGTGCTAGAAAACATCGGCGGCATTAAGCTGCGCGCGCTGACCGATACCGTCATCTGCGTTACCGGCGCCACTGCCCGCGTCCGCCTAGGTGAGATGCCCGTGCACCTCGCCCGCCCGGTGCTCGTAACCGCTGGCCAGACCGTGACGGTCGGTGCCGCAACAGTGGGAATGCGCAACTACGTGGCCATTCGCGGCGGCATCATCGCCGAATCCGAGCTCGGCTCCTCTGCCACCGATGTCCTCTCCGGCCTCGGCCCCGACCCCGTCACCACCGGCGATGTCATCGGCGTGCTGCCCCGCTCCACCGGCATGACGGATGCGCAATTGGTCAACCCCCTGCGCGTATCCGCTGATTCCGCTGGCAAGACGCGCGCGACGCTGCGCTGCGTGCTGGGCCCGCGCGATGACTGGTTTGGCGATAATATCTCCACCTTCCTGGATACCGAATGGATCGTTTCCTCTGATTCCAATCGCGTTGGCCTGCGGCTTTCCGGGGCTAAAGACAGCGCAGGGGCTTCCGATATCACCGTGCAGCGCGTGAAGGATGGCGAGCTGCCCTCCGAGGGAATGGTGGCCGGTTCCATCCAGATCCCGCCGAATGGCAAGCCGGTGGTCTTCCTGCGCGACCACGCCGTCACCGGCGGCTACCCCGTCATCGCCACCGTGCTGGAGGAAGATATCGACATCGCCGCGCAGCTCCCGCCCGGCGCGCGCGTGACCTTCCGCCTCGTGACACCCCAAGCTTTAAATACTGGAGAAGAAAATGCAGATTAAAACCGTCCTCATTGCTAACCGCGGCGAAATCGCCGTGCGCATCGCCCGCGTGGCCCGCGATTTGGGCATTAAGTCCATCGCCATTTATTCCGAGGCCGACGCCGGCGCCCTGCACACCCAGGTTGCCGATGAAGCCTATGCGCTGCCCGGCAATACCGCCGCCGATACCTATATGAATACCCCGGCGCTACTGGATATTGCAGTGCGCGCCGGCGCCGATGCCATCCACCCGGGCTACGGTTTCCTCTCCGAAAACGCCGACTTTGCCCGCACCGTCACCGATGCCGGCATGATCTGGATCGGCCCCTCGCCGGAATCCATCGAGCTTTTGGGCGATAAGATTGCCGCGCGCCGCGTGGCCGAAGAGGTCGGCGCGCCCCTGGCTCCGGGCACCTCCGATCCGATTGATGATTGGCAGGAGGCCCGCGCCTTTGCTGAGGAGCATGGGCTGCCGATTGCCATCAAGGCCGCTTATGGCGGCGGCGGGCGCGGCCTTAAAGTCGTGGACTCCATGGATGAGATCGAAGGCGCGTTCAACTCCGCCGGGCGCGAGGCTATGGAGGCATTCGGCCGCGCCGAGTGCTACGTGGAGAAGTTCCTGACCCACCCACGCCACGTAGAGGCGCAGGTCCTGGCGGATACCCACGGCAACGTCCGCGTGCTGGGCACCCGCGATTGCTCCACCCAGCGCCGCTTCCAAAAGCTCATCGAGGAGGCCCCTGCGCCCGCGCTTTCCGATGCCCAGCGCACCGGCATCATCGAAGGTGCCCGCTCCATCTGCTCCCACGTGGGCTATACCGGCGCCGGCACCGTGGAGTACATCGTCTCCGAGGATGGCACCATCTCCTTTTTGGAGGTCAATACCCGCGTCCAGGTCGAGCACCCTGTGACCGAGGTAGTGACCGGCACCGATATCATCGCCGAGCAATTCCGCATCGCCGCGGGCGAGCCTCTGTCTATCTCTGAGGATCCAGCCTCCACCGGCCACGCCTTCGAGTTCCGCATCAATGCCGAGGACATCCTCAACGGCTTTGCTCCCTGCCCCGGCACCATCGTCTCCTTCGAGCCGCCCACCGGCCCCGGCATCCGCGTCGATTCTGCTGTCCGCTCGGGATCCATTATCCCGCCGTACTATGACTCGCTCATTGCCAAGCTCATCGTCTGGGGCCCCACGCGCGAGGTGGCCCTCGCCCGTTCGCGCCAGGCGCTGCGCGAATTCGACGTCTCCGGCGTGCGCACCGTGCTGCCCTTCCACCGCGACATGATGGACGAGCCAGCACTTATTGGCACCCCGTCTTCCGCCGACACCGATGCGGGTGCCAGCGACATCGGCGTGTTCACCGACTGGCTCGACCACAACTACCGGCCCTCTGCCGCCAACCAGGTAGACAAGGTCGAGGCCATTTACACCAAGCGCCGGACGGTCGCGGTAGAAATCGACGGCAAGCTCGTCAATATCGGTGTGCCCCTAGACTTCCTCGCAGGCGCCGGTGCCAGCGCTGGTGCGGGCGCCGCGGATGGTTCTGGTGCCACTGCCACCGCTCCCTCGACGGCCGGGGCACAGTCCAGCGACGATAACGCGGTCACCTCCCCCTTCGAGGCCAACCTCGTGGCCTGGAATGTATCCGATGGCGATAGCGTCTCCGAGGGCGATTCCATCGCCACGGTCGAGGCCATGAAGATGGAATCTGCCATCAAGGCCCCGCGCGGCGGCACCATCAAGATCCTCGCTGAAGAGGGTGACCGCCTGGATTCCGCGACGGTGATTGCGACCATCGACTAGCGCGTGCTGCGCAAATACTCGCCAAGGTAGGGCAAGAGGAAACGCACGGTTCCGTAGCGGCGGCTAGCGATGAGATCGCGTTCTAAAAGCAGCTTGCGGGCCATGGAAATGGCATTGGGAGTCTTGCCTAGGTGCGCCGCGATGGCACCGGTGGGAATATCAGCCCCGTGTTCGGATTCCAGCTCCGCCATGGCGTTGAGAAAAGCGCGCTGGGCGTCAGGAACATTCTTCAACGCAATCCTGTGCACCTGGTTGCCCATATGCGCTGGAATCTCGCGCGCAATAGAGGACACGTGACGCTCTTCGATGGCATCCGCCCCATCGAGTACCGCACGGGTCCACGCCAAAGCACCGACCAGCTGCAATAGGTACGGATACCCCTGCACCAATGCGGTCGCCTCCTTTAAAGCGCGCTCGCTGAAACCGCGCCCAGCCGCGATGGCGGTGCTGTGGAGGGTTTCGGCTACGGTGGCATCATCAAGCAGCCCCAAATCCAGCCGTTGAGCGCGGCGCAAAAAGGTGGTGCCCTCGTGCTCCAATAGCTCTTCTACCCCAAACGTCAATCCCGCGGCGGCGAAGGCAATATCGTACTCGTCGCGAATGAGATCCTGGATGGCGGTGGCAAGTTGCGCAAGCTCATCCACGCTGGCCGCTTGCACCTCATCGACGGTCAATAGGACGCCCGCATCATGCGCACGCGCGGCCTTCAGGAGGCTGCGCAGCCGCGAAACCAAGCTGGGTTGGGCCTGGTTGTGGGGCAATTGCGTCGTTACAGATCCCACGCCCGCCACAGAAAATCCCGTGATCTTTCGGCCCGGAGTCTCCGTATAGTCCAGCTCCTCTATGGCTTCCGGAATCGTGGAATCGCGCAGCTGCGCCACCATCTGGGCATCCGCATAGGCGCGGATGACAACCCACCCAAGGCGGCGCGCGGATTCTTCGAACTCATTGAGAAGTACCGTTTTGCCCACCCCGCGCGTACCGCTGACCAGCAAGCGCGCTGCATGGCGCCCACGCCACCCAGGAGCCCATAGTTAAACGAGCTGATTTCAAAATCGCGCCCGGCCAGCTGCACCGGCGACGCGCCAAAACTGGGACGAAAAGGATTCTTATCCGGAATCACTATGCCAGACCTTCCTTTTAGAACCTTTAGAACTATGGTCTCAGTTTAGATCCTTTAGAACTTCGCCGCCTCTTTAGAACTTTTAGATCTTTAAGTCATACGGAATGGCCGTTGACGCCTCACCCATTCAGTAAGGTGAGGGTCATGCTTTCCCAGTCCGTCGCCACCGCTTTGCGCCAAGAGATGTCGGCCGGCAATTTTCAGCCCGGCGAGCAGCTCAGTGAGGTAAAGGTGGCCGAGCAATTCGGTTGCTCCCGCAATACCCTCCGCGAGGCCTTTACCACGCTCGCCGCCGAGCGCCTGGTCGAGCGCATCCCCCACCGCGGCGTCTTCATCGCCACCCCGGATGCCGCCTATATCCGCGATTTATTCGCCGCTCGCGCCGCCATCGAACCTGCCGCCGCACGGTGGGGCGCGTTTGCCGATGCCCCCTCGCTTATCTCCCTCGCTTCCTCCGCCTTCGAGTGTGCGAGGCGGAATAAGCACCAGGAGGTCTCATCCATTAATCAGCGCTTCCACCAAGCACTGGTAGCAGGGCTGAATTCCCCCACCTTGGATGAGCAAATGAGCAACCTGCTCGCGCGCATGCGGCTTACCTTCTTATTGGTCATCCCCCGCTACCCGCAGCTGCACGCCGAGCACATTCAAGACAACGTTAATGTGGCCACTCTCATCGCGGACGGGAAACGCGAAGAGGCCACCACGCACCTGCGCGATAGCCTCTTAGAAACCTGCGATACCATCTTGTCCTTCACAGACTAAGTAAGCGGCGGGGTAAATGCCTAAGGGATGAGGTACTCCGCATCGCGGGCATTGGTCACCAGCATCTTGCCCGGAGCATGGGAAATGGCCAGCTCCGGCTTTGATTCCATCACGATGGCCTGCGGAGTAACCCCACACGCCCAAAAGACGGGCAGGCAACCTTCTGGGATGTCCACCGCATCGTCAAAGTCCGGGTGCGCTAGATCCACAATGCCGATGGCCGCCGGATCCCCCACGTGCACCGGCGCCCCGTGCACGGACGGATAGCGGGAGGTAATGCGCACCGCATCGGAAACCTGCGATGCCGGAATCGGGCGCATCGATACCACCATTGGCCCGGAGAATACGCCCGCAGGAGTAGTGGGGATATTCGTCCGGTACATCGGCACATTGCGCTGCTGTTCGATATGCGCGATCTCTATACCCGCATCCACCAACGCCGTTTCAAAGGTAAACGAACAGCCGATGAGGAAGCTGACCATGTCGGGGGTGTAATAGGAGGTGGCATCGGCAAGCGTGGCCGTGTGCTCACCGTTTTCAAAGATGCGATAGGCCGGAATATCGGTGCGAATATCGCCACCAGGCAGCAGATCCGAGGTGTACTGCCCCGCCTCAAGTACACCGACGATGGGGCACGGCTTGGGGTTGCGCTGGGCAAAGAGCAGGAAGTCGAAGGCGTATGCGCTGGGCAGCGAGAGCAGGTTGGCCTGCATGTAGCCCCGCGCGTGCCCGGCGGTGGTGGTCATCTCGTGGGTGCGCGCGAACTCGCGCACCTCTTCTGGCGTGTGCATTATGCCCATATTGCTGTGATTCCTGAGACTGCGCGGAGGCCGATGAAAATGGTAAGCAACCAGGCCAAGCCGCCAAGGATAAGCAGCCACTTTGGATACTTATAACCCTGCAGCAGATCCTTGCGGCGCCAAGCTACCCACATCACCAGCGCGAAGCCGATGGGAAGGATGAGCCCGTTAATCGCACCGGCGAAGATCAAGAGCTTTTGCGGCGCGGAGTTGATTATTACAAAAATGACCGTGCAGACCGCAATGAAGATAACGGTGAAGATATTACGGGTCCGGGCCGGGGTTTCCTGGGTGGTCACGAAGGAAACCGAGGTATAAGCGGCACCGATGACCGAGGACAGTCCTGCGGCAAAGAGCACCATACCGAATGCACGAAGGCCGAATTCACCGGCCGCGTGGTAGAAGGCATCGGCGGCGGTATTATTTTCTTTTAGCGTGACGCCGGTAGCCACCACGCCCAATACCGCTAAGAAGAGCAGCATGCGCATAATACCGGTGACGATGATGCCGCTGACGGAGGTCCGCGTAATATTCTTGACGTTTTCAACGCCGGATAAGCCTGCATCGATCAACCGGTGCGCGCCGGCGAAAGTGATATAGCCACCGACCGTGCCGCCGATGATGGTGGTAATGACGAAGAAATCGATTTCACCCGGCGCGACGGTATTCTTCAGCGCCTCCCCTACCGGCGGCTGGCTGACGATGGCCACATACAGCATGAGCAGGATCATCACCGCGCCCAGGGCTGCCACGAGGCGGTCCAGCGCCATTCCAGCGCGGCGGGAGAGGAAGATGAAAACCGCAATCGCCGCCGCAATGACGCCGCCAATGCGCGCATCGATGCCCAGCATTGCGTTCAGACCCAAGCCTGCGCCGGCGATATTGCCGATATTAAAAATCGCTCCGCCGAAAAAGACGAAGCCTGCGAGCACCCAGCCCAAGCCGGGAAGAACGGTATTGCCCAGGGTGTTTGCGCGCATTCCCGTCACGCAAAGCACGCGCCACACATTGAGCTGGATGGCAATGTCCACGAGGATGGACAGCGCAATGGCGAAGGCAAAAGAAGCGCCCATCTGGACGGTAAAGACCGAAGTCTGGGTCAAAAAGCCCGGGCCGATAGCCGAGGTAGCCATGAGGAACATGGCGCCTGCCATGGCGCCGATGCCCTTGGGCGGGGTCTTCGCATCCGCCTGCGCCCCCGCCTGTGCCGGGGCGGAAGCCTGTTTTTCAGCACTCACTAATTTCACCTTTCGTGACGCCGGTCTCTCTTAAATGTGATTCGCATCATCATAATTGCTCCCCCGGAGGTTGTTCAACAACATTTATGGCAAGGGGTGCTGCGGGGGTGATCTACGCTACTTTTCCTGCCTTTCGCTCCAGGTATTCAACTATCGTCTCCACTACCTTATTCGGGTCATTGACCAGATCTTTTGGCCCGAATCTCAATACCGTAAATTGCTGGTTTTCGATTTCGCGTTGCCGACGCATCTGTTCTTTGACCACCGCTTCCGGCGGTTTTCCATAGGTACCGTCATACTTGGTATCCCCGTCGACCTCGATAATGAGCCATCCATCGATACATAAGTCGGCTCGGTACTTTCCCAATACGCGAAATTGAGGGTACACAGTGGCAGCGGGAATCCTTTCAATAATTAACGCCCGCAAAAGCGACTCGTACGGTGATTCGGATCCTGCGTACGCATGCTCCACCGCCATTTTCATGGGGATAGGCCCCTTCATCCGAGCCATTGCTGCCCGTGTTTCCTTCAGATCTTCTACCGACACCAGGCCCGCGCGCAATGCGGAATCGACCGCAACAAGCCCTTCCGCAAACCCATGTAACCTTGCGATATCCAAGCATGTCCGCGCCGGATTCGTCACCCGAACTCCGGACTTTTCCACCGTTGTCTCCTCTATGCGTGCCATACGGTAGTAATTTCGCGGCCACTGCGTTTTCGGTGGAATACTTCCTGACGGCGAGGCGAGTTCAATGACCTCGTTTCTCCGGGGGATCACCCATATTCCCCACATACGCGCAGCCGACTTAGCCACCAATGACGCTCGGTGCGCACTTAGGCCGGCCGCTAAAGTAAGGGCAACCTGTTGCTTATGCCATGGCCAGCTTTCCCACGTCGTTGTTTTCACTGCAATCCATGGAGCGACTCGCTTTAATTCTCCCGTGTACAACGCGGGATAGTAAGGACTAGTTGAACCTGCGTAACGAAGATTAATTAACTCATGATTTAGCATGCCCTTTATCTTCGCGGCTCTGTGGAGAAACTGCCGAGCGTGATGCTCCAAATGGTCATATTCTGAGCTCCCTGCTGGAAACCTGCACCGAATGGGTGCCAATCCCACGGAACGGGCGACTAACACCTTTTGCGAAGGCCAGGCAGTCGGTCGCTTTGGTCAGGGTTGGAAGGCCAGCCTCCTATGTTCAACCTCCACTGCAATAACTGAGCAAAATGGTGCCTCAAATATCGCAAATTTTCTTCAAATGTTGCATAGGACCCTGCACTTCTTAGGAGCAACCTGAAGAGGCCTTTAAGCAGCCGGTTGCGGAACATCCTGAGGAGGCTTTTGCACAGCTCTTTTGCGACCCTGTTGCGGGTTGGAACGCAATGAGGCCTAGAACTATCGCGAACCTTCACGAATCGAGCCCACATCAGGCGCGTGCAGCTCACAGCTGGAATGGGGCGTGATTTACTAGAACCAATGGAACCCCTCGAGCTCTCAGCACTTACCGGCACGCAATCGCGCACCTATGGCACCCGCAAAATCACCAAGGACATGGTGTCTGCGCCGGTTCATGTGGCGATCGCCCTGTGGGATGAGCGCTGGGATTCAGCGGAGGATGGAACCATCGAGGGGTGGGTCATTGCGGTCAATACCGCCCAGGCACGCTTCGTGCGCAAAGGCCAGATCAAAAAAGGCGATATCGTTAAAGTTGCGGTACGCGAGCTGCAACGCGCCCTGCACGGAATCGATGGGCGCACCTGGATTGTCACCGGGCGCAGGCAAAATGCGCTCCGAGCGGCGCTCGAGAAGCGCGGCTATACGGTGACGGGGAGCTTTGCGGGGGAGAATCGGGCATCGGCAAGCGCGAGCTCCGCACGCCGCAAACAAGCTGGCCTGACCGCGCGGAAGGCGCGCAAGCTGGGCGAGGCCCCGAAAAAGAAAGAAGCCAACCACGTCGAAACGCCAGAGGCGAAATGGTGGCCCAACTTCTCGCACACGACGTCGTGGCCGGCGGGCGCGGTAGCGCGCATCGCTACCGACGCCTCCTCCGATACCGTATTCAAGGGCTCGATGTGTTTCGTGGCGGGAAACGGTGACTACCGCCTGCGCACCCGCGAGACGAAAGCCAGCACGGACGAACTGGAACTAGAAGCGCTCACGCTCGCGTTAAAGTACCTGCTCAAGGTAGGTGCGACAAAGGCTGTCATCGAATCCGATTCTGTTGCGGCATTGGATGCGGTCAACCACATTGTGAACAAGAAAGGCTCGAAGGCGGCGCGGTCCGGACGCAGGTGGCGCGGGGTATCCTCTGGCGCGCGTTCCCGTTTCCAACAGGCCTGGGGCGACCTCGAAGGCACCTGCGAAGTGGATATCCGCAGGGTGCTCGGTCATGCCGGTGATCCGCTCAATCGCGCCGCCGATCAGATTGCGTATATGGGGCTGCGCGCCATTGCCCACCCCATGAAGCAATCGCGGCCTACCTTGCAAAGCGGGATCAGCAAGGCGCTCAAGGCGGTAAAGCCCCGGTAACGGTTTCCGCCGCAGCACGCTTAGTGTAATCGGCGCGCGCCCTCTCCGGGGCGGGCCACCACGAAGGTCGGAGCGGGAAAGCCTTGCTGTGCCGCTGCTTCTTCAATGGCCTGCGCGGTCGCGTCTACGTCGTCCTTCGCTATTAGGGCGATAACTGCGCCGCCAAAGCCACCGCCAGTCATGCGCGCACCGAACTCACCTGCCGCGTTAAAAGCAGAATCGAGTTCGGGCGTTGTGACCTCGTAAAGATCCCGCAGCGAGACATGGCTATCGCGCATCAGCTGGCGAAATGTATCCATATCGGATGCGCACAAGACGGAAGCAGCACTCAAAGTGCGCTCGGTTTCTTCCACCACATGGCGCACGCGCCTTTGGTACAGCTCGGCCGAGTCCGAGGACTTTTCGGCAACAGTTGCGGCAAAATCCACAGCATCCGGAATATCGCGGATGGTGCACCCAGCTGCGGATTGCACATCATCGATAATCCCGCGGCGGGAGGCATACTGGCCATCGGAAAGCGTGTGAGGTGCGTTGGTATCCGCAATGAGCAGCACCAAGTCTTGGGAGGCGATATCGAAGGGGATGCGTTCGACGGCACCGGTAGCAAAATCGAGGAATAAGGCCTTTCCGCGCTGCCCAAAGAGGCTGGCATTTTGATCCAGTCCCCCGGTGGAGGCACCCACCACTTCATTTTCTGCACGAATACAGGCTTCAACCAACCCAGCGCGCGCAGCATCATCGGGTAAATGCCCATGGTCAAGTTCATAAGCCGCTACGGCAATAGAGCACTCCAACGCTGCAGAACTGGATAAACCAGAGCCAACGGGAACGTCCGATACAATCGCGATATCGAGTCCATCGCATTGCAATAGATCGGCTTCCACCGCCGCCCAAATTGTGCCAGCGACGTATCCTGACCAGTCAGCGGGATGCCTCGGCCACACGCTAGAAAGCGGGACACAGGCCTGAGCTACGGAACCATCGAATTCCGATGCAATGCGAATTGCGCCATCTGTACGCGGGCGCACGGCCACGGCCGTATTTTGTTCCAAGGCAAAAGGAATGGATGCGCCACCGGCATAGTCAATATGCTCGCCGATGAGGTTTACCCGCCCTGGAGCCGCCCACACCCCCACCGGCTCAGGGGCAGCAGCACCTGCCTCATCTTCAGCGAAAGTCTCCACGAAAAGCCGATGGGCAGCGGTTGCGAGTTCCTCGTCCGTGCGCGTAGTAAACCAATTAGGCATCCCAGACCTCCTTAAAGCGTGCAGCGATGCGTTCTGGGGTGGTGTCATTAATCCACACTCCCTGCGCGGATTCAGACCCGGCAAGATACTTCATGCGATTTGGCGAGCGCATGAGCGAAAATAGCTGCAAATGCATGCGGACGCCTGGGCGAAGCTCCGGATCCACTGGGGCTTGTGTCCAGCCGGCAATATATGGTGTCTTTTCCACGCCCTCAAAAAAGCGATCGACCGCGGAATAAAGCTTTTTCAGCACTCCAGCAAGGTCGGCGCGTTGTGCTTCATTGAGCGCCGAAAAGTCTGGGACATCGTCATTAGGCAGAACCATAGCCTCAAGCGGCCATTTAGCTGCCGCAGGAACGAAGACCGTGAAATATTGAGTCTCCGCAATGATGCGATCGCCTGCTTCCCGTTCCCTATCGAGAAGATCCTGAAAAAGATCGCCGTCATAGGCGCGAACCGAATCCACAATCGAGCGCAACCGCGGGGAAAGGAACGGGTAAGAATAAATCTGGCCATGCGGGTGCTGGAGGGTAACCCCAATTTCTTCCCCGCGATTTTCAAAGGGGAATACTTGCTGCACTCCGTCGATGGCGGATAATGCGGCGGTGCGGTGTGCCCAGGCCTCGATCACGGTGCGAATACGGGATTCAGGCAAATCGCGGAATGAAAGGGTTGGGTCCTCGGTAAAGCACACCACCTCGCAACGGGCATGGGCTGGCAGGCGCGGGACCATGCCGAGGAGCTCATCTTTATCCGGTTCCTCAATCGTGGCGGCCATGGAGAACGAGGGAAAGCGGTTTTCAAAAACCACCACGTCATAGCTGGGGCTGGGAATCTCAGTAGGCAGTTGGTCTGGCCGCGTCGGGGCTAGAGGGTTCTCATTTGCCGGCGGCATGAAGGTCCTGTTCATGCGGTGTGCGGCAAAAGCAACCCAATCTCCCGTCAATGGATCGCGCCGCATTTCGGAAGCGGGAGCAACGGTGGGAATATCGCGGGCATCATCAAGCACGCGGTCGGAATGCGGCTGATCGTCGAAGTAGATGATCTCGCGGCCATCGGCAAGCTGAGCGTGAGTGATATCAACCATTAGTCTTCTCCTGGGATCCTGATTGGTTTCAGGCGCGCCCACAGAACAAAAATCGCTGCTACCGCGAGCATTGCCAGGCCTGCCCACAGGTTATTCGCCGCCTCTTTTGGCATTGCGGTATCCGGGTTGACGCCAGGGTCAAGGAAGAAATAACAAGCAATGAGAATAATTCCGTACAGGCCTAATAAGGCGCCAATCACATTGCGCAAGTCAAACGCGCCTGCGTGTTTTTTATCAGACATGAGCTACTCCTTAGGCAAAGATGATGTTGAGGCCGACGGCAATGACGAGGCAAATAATGCCCAGTGGGACAGTTTGCTGGTACCACGGCAGGGACTTTTCGGTGTAGTCCTCGAAGTGACCCTTTGGGGTAACGGAGGAGACGAAGCCCACAAGCTCGCTGTCAGGTTTGGGCTGGGTGCACATGCTGACGATGATGGACACAAGGATATCCACAACGAAGGCGACACCAGCAGCAACGAACGCAGTTCCCTGCCCCGGAAGATTAATGGCGTCAGTGAAGGTAGCTACGTACCAGAACGCAATCGCCGAAGCCGTACCGGCAACCAAGCCCGACCAACCGGCGTGCGGAGTCATCCGCTTCCAGAACATGCCCAAGATGAACGTGGCGAAGAGCGGCGCATTAAAGAATCCAAAGAGCGTTTGCAGGTAATCCATGATATTGCCAAAGTTTTTCGCCAACAACGCGGTGAAAATCGCAATCGCCGTCGCCGCTACCGTAGCCCATCGCCCGAACTTGAGGTAATAATCGTCCTCACGATCCTTAACCACATACGTTTGCCAGATGTCATAGGACATAACTGTGTTAAAGGCAGAGATATTGGCGGCCATACCAGCCATAAAGGATGCCAACAAGCCCGCAATGGCCACGCCCAAAAGGCCATTAGGCAGCAAATCACGCATCAGCAACAAGATGGCATCATTCGGTTCAGCCCGTTGTTCCATCAGGTCCGCAACCGATACCGAAGCCACCATGCCCGGAATTACCACCAAGAATGGGATAAACATCTTTGGGAAGGCACCGATAATCGGAGTCTTGCGAGCAGCGGAAATGGAATCTGAGGCCATTGCTCGCTGCACCTCGACGAAGTTCGTGGTCCAGTAGCCGAAAGACAGCACAAAGCCCAAACCCAAGACGATTCCGATGACCGACCACACGGGGTTTTCGAAACCGGAAATTTCCGTGCCCGGCCACGTGTGAAAGTGCGATTCATCAGCAACGGCATCTTTCAAGCCGCTCCATCCGCCGACTCGGTTGAGGCCGATAATCGTCAAAGGTGCGAGTGCCGCCACGATGACAAAGAACTGCAATACCTCGTTATAAATGGCTGCGGAAAGGCCACCCAATGTGATGTAGGACAGCACGATAATCCCGGCTACCAGCAGAGATACCCACATCTGCCATCCCAGCAAGGCTTCTACGATGGTGGCTAGAAGGTAGAGGTTCACGCCGGCAATGAGCAGCTGAGCGATGGCAAAGGAAATCGCATTCACCAAGTGTGCTGCGTTGCCAAACCGCTTGCGCATGAACTCTGGGACCGAACGCACCTTGGAGCCGTAATAAAACGGCATCATCACGATGCCAAGAAATACCATGGCGGGAACGGCGCCGATCCAGAAGTAGTGCATGGTCTGGAAGCCATATTCGACACCGTTGGCGGACATACCGATAATCTCCACCGCACCCAAGTTGGCAGAGACGAAGGCCAACCCGGTTACCCAGGCCGGAAGTCCCCTACCCGATAAAAAGAAGTCAATGGAGTTTGAGACCCGGGCCTTTGCCGCCCAGCCGATGCCCAAAACGAATAGGAAGTAAATGGCTACCAAGAGGTAGTCCACCCATGAGGCATCCAGCCTCAATACGGATTCGGCTGTTTCCATCGCTGACCTTTCTCGATTTTATTTTTCTACGGCAGACAAATGCAGGCTAAAAACGTGCGGTTTTCCCTGTTTAAGTCGCACAAGATCTATCCCACTGCGCAAGGCATTAGGTGGCGCACTCATAGGTTCAACGGCCAAGGCCTTGCCCGATGGTGCTACATCGCGGGGAAAATTCTCCGGTGTATACAGTTGCACCCACTCCACACCGCTATCCATTTCCAAGCGGACCCCGCGGCCATCGGCGGTATAGTCCGCTACAAGCGGGCCGTGTCCGTGAAAACAGTCATCCCAGTTCACACGGTCCAGCGGTGTGTCCACCAACTTCGCCGGGCGCACCTCACCGGTGGGCAGGTTTCTTTCATCCAAAAGGTGGTGCTCATCCACATTCAGTTTGAGCACGCACTCGTGGGTGGGCGCACCCTGCGCAGACAGGTAGAGGTGAAGCCCATAAGCAAATGGGATGTCCTCGGCGTGCTCGGTCACGGCCTTCAGATGAGAATGCAAGCCGCTGTCATCCACGGCGTAGGTGGCCACTAGCTCTACAGTCCAAGGCCAGCCATTGTGGGGCCCAATGCTAAAAGTTAGCGTGCCCTCGTCTTTATGCTGTTCAACTAGCTTCCACCAGTTCACTGCAAGCCCATGAATAGCGTTATTGCGCTCTGGTTCTGTAATGCCCAGCTGGTAGTGCTCACCCTGCCAGGTGAATTGACCGTCTTCGGTGCGGTTAGGCCACGGCGCCATTACCACCCCGGCCATCATCGGGGACTTGTCCTTATAGGTTTCTAACAGCGGCCGTCCCTGAAAGGTCAGGGACTTCACGCCGCCGCCCCATAGGGCAATTTCGGCTAAGTAATCGCCATGAGAGATGCTGACGCACTCAATGTCGGCGCGCTCTTCATTCGATGTATAACCGGTCATATTAACGACCTTTCTGGCTATAACGTGTGATTGAAATCAGCTTAAGATCTCGCGCAAAATCAAGTCAATCGTTTGCACAACCATCTCCTTAAAAGGAGCATTTGGCCAGCTCGGACACTGCAAGATTGACCCATTTCAGGGCTACTGCGGTGTACATACCCACACCATTGCGTACCCACATGCCTGAGATTGATTTTTACCTCTCCCCCAGAATGCGAGGAATACTGGCCCCAGCAGTCCAAGTCAGACCAGATCACCCCCTGCACAATCGCTATCCACTACCTACGCAGTCTCCGCCACAGGATGCGCGCCGCGGAATGCGGGGTCGCCACAACCTCGCGCAGGTAATTGCTCGGCATCGAGAGCCACGGCGTGCGCGCGGGGTGAACGGTTATCGCAATGCCCAAATGCCAGGCCCACAATGTGGTGCGCAGCGCATGGAAATCGTTGGTAACCACCTGCAACACGTCATCTGGTGCGAGGCCGTGCGCGTTTTCTAGGTTCTCATTTGTACTGGTAGCGGCCGGTTCCACAAGTACATCCGCAGGATCCACACCCCGCTGGAACAAGTACTCAGCCATCGCGCCCGCTTCCCCTCGGCCAGAGACGATGACCGTCTGCCCAGAATAGAGCTCGAGTGCCTTATCCAAGCGAGACCGCAGCATGGCGCCCGGATGGCCGTGGGTGACACGGGAGCCCAATACAAGGAGCGGATCGCGCTGGGAATTATCCATGATTATTAGCTTAGACCGGCGGGAACCCTTGACACTGATAAGAGCCAAACCGTAGAGTTAAAATAATCGTGCAAACGATTGCACACTTAGTCGTTTATTCCCCATCTATGAGGAGCTCGGCATGGCTACAACCACGCTGAAAGACGTCGCCGCGGCTGCTGGGGTGTCCATTTCCACCGCCTCACGCTCGTTGGCGGGAAATACCTCCATTTCAAAGGCCACGCGGACCCGGGTTCAAGACGTCGCTGAAAAGCTTAATTACAGGCCCAATGCCCAGGCGAGGGCTCTGCGCAGCGCGCGCTCACACGCCATCGGGCTCATCATTCCCAATCTAGATAACCCCTACTTCGCTGCCATGGCAGCGGCGGTGGAAAAAGAAGCAAACACCCAAGGTATCGCCACCATCATTACCAGTTGCGGGGAAGATCCGGAACGCCTAGTGACAGCATTGGAAGCATTGGGACAACGACGAGTCGACGGCATCATCGCCGTACCGCTCGCTGGAACAAAGGATGCCCTGGCGCAATCGCAGGAACAACGCCCCCTCGTTCTCATTGACCGCGAACTCTACTCGCTGCCATCCGTGGTTTCAGACCCCTCCCCTGGAATCAACGACGCCGTGGCCCAACTCAAGGACAAGGGCCATACCAAGATTGGTTATCTCTCGGGGCCGCAAGAAACTTCTACTGGCCGCCAGCGCCTCGAGGTGTTTAAGCAGGCCGCTCAGGGAATGGATATACACATCCATCAAGGCAACTTTCGACACAGGGAAGGCTACAAGGGCGCCATCGAACTGCTGCAAGCAGAAGTCACCGCAATTGTTGCCGGGGATTTCATGATGACTGCCGGCGCATTAGAGGCCTGCCATAACGCCGGTAAAGCCATCGGCCAAGAAGTAGCGCTCGTTGGTTTCGATGATTTTATCTATCTGCGGTTTCAAGCAGCCCCAATTTCCGTGGTGGACCAAGATGTCGCCTGCATGGGCCGAACCGCCGCTGCTGAACTCATCGCATCCATCGAAGACAAACGACAACCCCAAGGAAAAATCCTTCCCACCCGCTATATTCCGCGGATGTCCACAGCCCACGAGGTGCAGGGAGAAAACACATGAGCGATACCGTCCTCAAACTCGACAACGTTACTAAGTCCTTCGGACCAGTCGAGGTCATCAAAGGCGTAGATTTAGACGTACGCTATGGGCAGATTCAAGCCCTCCTCGGTGAAAATGGTGCCGGGAAATCCACACTCATCAAGATGATCGCAGGCGTACACGAGCCGGATTCAGGACGAATCCTCATTGATGGATCCGAGGTAAAAATCCCCGATACTAAAGCCTCCGAAGCGCTTGGCATCGCCACAATCCATCAAGAGCTCAACCTCGTTCCCACGATGTCTGTGGCAGAAAACATCATGCTCGGGCGGACGCCGAATAAGTTTGGCCTAGTCAACAGAAAACACCTTAAAGCACAGGCTAAAGCAGCATTGGACCTCATCGGCTTGGACGTTGATTTAAATCAACCGGTAAGCGAGCTGGGCATCGCCAAGCAGCAATTGGTAGAAATTGCCAAAGCCCTATCGATGAATGCGCGCATCCTCATTCTTGATGAGCCAACCGCGGCATTGACGGGCAAGGAGGTCGATGCCCTTTTCACGGTATTAGAGGACCTGAAAGCCAAGGGCGTCGCGATGGTTTTTATCAGCCATCACCTCGATGAACTGGCGCGAATCGCAGAAACCATCAGTGTGCTGCGAGACGGCGCCTTCATCGCTGAAGTCCCCGCTGATACCGATAAGGACGAGCTGGTGCGGCTTATGGTTGGCCGTGAGATTGAAAACCAGTATCCGCGCGAAGCTTCGGCTCAGTTTGGTAAGGCACTGCTTGAAGTTAAAGACCTGTCCTCCGAAGGCGCATTTCACGATGTCTCGTTTGAAGTGCGCGCCGGCGAGGTGGTCGGGCTGGCCGGCCTTGTGGGAGCGGGCCGTACCGAGATTATCCGCGCTATCGCCGGTGCGGATTCGTATGATTCGGGCGCGATACATGTCGAAGGAAACGCTCTACCCAACGGCGATATCAGTTCCTCCATCGCCGCGGGGGTAGGCCATATTCCGGAAAACCGTAAATCACAGGCCTTGATTCTCGATGCCTCAGTATCCGACAACCTTGGCCTTGCCACCTTGTATCCCACGGCGAAGGCAGGGCTCGCAGACCGCAAGGGGCAACACCGACGTGCCGGTGAGGTTGCCGAAACCCTTCGGATCCGTATGGCCGGGTTGGACCAACCTATCCGCGATCTCTCGGGTGGTAACCAGCAAAAGGCTGTGTTCGGTCGGTGGGTACTGGCCGGCTCCAAAGTCTTATTGCTTGATGAACCAACGCGCGGCGTCGATGTTGGCGCAAAGGTAGAAATCTACAACATCATCAACGAAGTAACTGCAGAAGGCGGAGCAGTACTCATGGCTTCCTCGGATCTACCTGAGATTCTCGGCATGTCTGACCGCATCCTCGTAATGTCCGGGGGCCAACTGGTAGGACAACTGCCCAAGGATTCCACTCAAGATGAAGTCATGGCCTTGGCGGTTTCTAACGTAGCTGCGGCTACGGACGTCTCCGAGGTCAATACCGAATCCGCCACATCACCCTCCGCCTCTACAAAATAAGGACTACTCATGACCAAGAATCGCATTGCCAACTGGGCCATGAATAATGGCGCGCTCGTGGGGCTCATCGCCTTATGTATTGCGCTCTTTATCGCCACTCCCTATTTTCTTACCGTCGCCAATCTCCTCAATGTAGGCATCCAAGCCGCCACGGTGGCAATCTTGGCCTTTGGCATGACCTTCGTCATCGTTACCGCAGGCATTGACCTTTCTGTTGGCTCGGTAGCCGCCTTAGGAGCGATGGTATCGGCCTACATGTTCTCCACTGCTGGGCTTCCCGGCTGGCTGACTCTGCTTATAGGTTTATTCGTCGGCGCTCTTGCGGGCGCAATCTGCGGTATGGCCACGGCTTGGGGAAAAATACCGTCATTCATCGCCACTCTGGCCATGATGTCCATCGCCCGCGGCATCACTCTTGTGATTTCACAGGGCTCGCCCATCGAAACCGCCCCCACGGTTAACGCCTTCGGCGGCGACGTATTCGGCTTCCCGGTTCCCATCATCATGATGGTCATCGCTGGCGTTATCTGCTGGTTCATCTTAGAGCGCACCGTCCTCGGCCGTTCGATGTATGCCATTGGCGGAAACCTTGAAGCCGCGCGCCTGTCTGGCCTGCCAGTAAGGCGTATCCAAATCGCAGTATTCGCGCTTTCCGGATTTTTCGCCGCCTGGGCAGGAATGGTTATGGCGGGCCGCCTTGAGTCCGCACAGCCACAAGCCGGAACTGGCTATGAGCTAGATGCTATTGCAGCCGTTGTCATCGGTGGTGCCTCCCTTTCCGGCGGACAAGGCAAAGCGACGGGCACACTCGTTGGCGCCATCCTTTTGGCCGTGATTCGCAATGGCTTGAATCTGCTCAATGTTTCTTCTTTCTGGCAGCAGATTGTCATCGGCTTGGTCATCGCCCTAGCCGTGGGCTTCGACGTATTCCGTAATAAGACCGCGAATTAGGCAGGACACCATGAAGAAACTTTTAGCCTCACTCATCGTCCCAGCACTAGCGTTGGGCCTTGCCTCGTGCAATCGCTCCGAGGAGGACCGAAACCGCATCACCCTTTCCGTATCGACGCAAACTAATCCATTCTTCGTAGAATTACTCCACGGCGCGCAGGATAAGGCCAAAGAGCTGGACGTTCCCCTCGATATCCAAGATGCCTCCGATGACCCGGCTCAACAGGTCAATCAGTTGGGAAATGCGACATCCATGGGCGCAAAAGTGGTGGTCATTAACCCCACCGATTCTGATGCCGTCGCCCCCGCTGTACGCAGCATCAAAAATGATGGTGTGCCAGTCATTGGGGTCGACCGAGACGTCAACGGCGTGGAACTAGATTCCATGGTGGCTTCTGACAATGTGGCCGGTGGCGCCCAAGCGGCGGATAAACTCGCAGAATCTATCGGCGAAGAGGGCGAAATTCTCATCCTGCAAGGAACCGCTGGTACCTCTGCCTCGCGCGAACGAGGCAAGGGGTTTGAGGAAAGGATCGCGCAGTACCCCGGCATCAAGATCGCCGGCAAACAGTCCGCGAATTTCGACCGCACTGAAGGCCTCAACGTAACGACCAATCTGCTGCAGGCGAACCCGAATATCAGCGCCATTTTTGCAGAAAACGATGAGATGGCTTTAGGAGCTGTTGAAGCCCTCGGCTCCAGAGCCGGCAAGGAAGTCAAAATTGTTGCCTTCGATGGCACTTTTGACGGACTCAAAGCCGTAAAAGATGGCAAGCTGGAAGCCACAATCGCCCAGCAGCCTGCCGAGCTTGGCGCCCGCGCAATTGAACAAGCAGCAGCGCTTCTACATGGCGAAAGCGCAGAAAAGAATGTCCCTGTAGAGGTAATTACCGTCACCAAAGACACCGTGGAGGAATTCCAATGAGCAAGCTAACCGTCGTCGGCTCCATCAATGCTGACCTCATCGTCCATGCCGAGCGCCACCCCCACCCCGGCGAAACCCTGCTGGGCTCTGGCGGTGAGATTCTAGCTGGCGGCAAGGGCGCTAACCAAGCGGTCGCCGCCGCACAGTTGGGCGCCAACGTAGCTTTCGTCGGCGCGGTCGGTTCCGATCCCTATGCCGAGCCCGCCATGCACTACATGCACAGCTCCGGCATCGATCTCAGCGCGGTGGAACAGTCCGATACCACTACCGGCTTGGCGGTCATCACGGTCTCCGCCGATGGCGAAAACACCATCGTCATCTCCCCTGGTGCGAACGCTCTTGTCGATGCCCCCTTCGTCACCGCCCGCCAATCCACCATCGCCGATGCGGACGTGGTCCTGCTCCAGGGCGAAATCCCCGCGTCCGGTTTCAAAGCCGCCGTCGATGCCGCCCAAGGACGCGTGGTTGTCAACCTCGCCCCGGTCATCGAGGTAGACCGCGACGCACTCCTGCAAGCCGATCCCCTCATGGCCAACGAGCACGAAGCAGGGCTTATCCTCGAACAATTAGGCCTTTCTTCCACCGGCACCCCGCGCGAGCTCGCCCACCGCCTGGTTTCCGCCGGCTTTAAATCGGTGGTGCTGACCCTCGGGGCCGAAGGCGCCTACGTGGCAACGCCCGAATCCAACACGGACATCCCCACCCCACAGATCACCGCGGTCGATACCACCGGCGCCGGCGATGCCTTTGCCGGAGCATTTTGCACCAAGCTCCTTGAAGGCGCCACGCTTGTCGATGCCGCCACCTTCGCCGCCCGCGTCGGTGCCTTCGCCGCCACCAGCGCCGGCGCCCAACCGTCCTATCCCACGACCTCTTCACAATTGCCAGAGGTCACGCAGAAATAGAACTGTGTTCGGTGGTATCTAGCCGTAGATTGGTTCGGACTCAAATCCGGCAAGAATCCAATGCCACTGCCACACGGGCTTGTGAACGTGCGACGTGAAGTTGGTGCGGCCCTCGTCTGCTTCGATTATTTGCTGCACTACATCAACTAAGTGGTGCTTCACGCAGCTCCCCGAGTACCGCAACACCGTATAGCCTTTCAGTGCAGCGTTATTTCCCTTCCATCGGTCCTTAATGAAGGTCCCTAGGTCTTCAGCCTTGTGGTAGTCGTAACCATCAATCTCTACCGCCACCTTACCCACCACAATGTCCCACAGGTACGGACCGATTTGGTGGTTAACCTGCACCTTTTTACCGCGCTTCTGCAATGCGCGGGTCACCTTTCTCTCCACTTCACTATCGGCACCGATGGCGGCCTTTTTCACCAATTCTTTAACCCTTGCTGGTACCCGAGAGATAGCGCCCCGTTCCTTCTCTAGGGCTTGTTTCCCGCGTCGCGTCTGATAGCGCGCTTCTAGCATCGCCACCGCGTCCGCTTCGCTTACTTCTCCCGCAGCCAAAAGCGGATTCTGCACGGGAACGCCTTCATGGCTAAAGGTCGTTGTCTGACGCGTACGCTGCACTTTTAACCAAGTGGAGTTGGCTAGCGGGTGCTCGTAGGCACAATGCAGCGGAAAGGTCAGTTCCTTCTTGGAATAGAGCTCAACCGCAGATTTCCCCGCGAGCATTATTCCAGGCCATTTTTCATGCACGATGCGAGTAAGCTCGAATGGCGTAGGTTTCCGCCACGTATACAGCCCACGGCGAATTTTAATTATCTTGCCGCTGGCCAGACCGGACCTCAGTTGCCTTTGATTCAACCCCGATACTAAAAGTTCCTTCATCTACTCCCCCTCGGAGCACTTACGCCCCGAGTGGAAGTGTAAGTGAGGCAGCGCGGACTCGCAGGGCCACGTGCCACCGACCTCAGCCCTGAGGCGTCCATAATAACCGCGTTCCTCTAAAAATCAGGCCGAAAAATGAAGAAACGCGGTTGTTTTGAACGCAGCGCCGCCCGATGAACGCCCTAGGAGCCAGGAAACCTACGCAATCATACAAAAATGTCCAAAACAACCGCGTTCTTATAAAAATCGGGCCCAAAATTGGAGAAACGCGGTTGTTTTGGACACGGCGTGCTAGTGACTACTCCCCTAGCAGCTTCGAGCGCAGGTTCTTATCCTTTTGCTCAACCTCGTCCGCCATCTGTTCTTGGTAGGCAACCATCTTGTCTTGCAATGCGGGGTCGCCGGCACTCAAGATGCGGGCGGCTAGCAAGCCAGCATTCTTCGACCCTCCGATGGACACCGTGGCAACGGGTACGCCGCTGGGCATCTGCACGATGGAAAGAAGGGAATCTAGGCCATCGAGATCTTTAAGTGCGCGCGGAATGCCGATGACGGGCAGCGGGGTGGCCGCCGCGACCATACCGGGCAGATGTGCAGCACCGCCGGCGCAAGCAATGATGGTCTTCAGGCCGCGGGAGTGCGCGCCCTTGGCATAGGCCAGCATCTTTTCTGGGGTACGGTGAGCGCTGACCACGCCAACCTCAAAGGGGATGCCGAAGTCCGCGAGGACCTGCGCAGCCGGTTCGACGGTGGGCCAATCCGAGTCTGAGCCCATGATGATTCCTACCTGCGGTTCCATAATGTCCTTTCTAGAATTGGTTAAGCCCAGGTCGCGTGCATGAGAAAGTGCGCAGCTTGGCCAGCAGCATCGCGGGTCTCTTCAAGAGAAGTACCAGCGACATTGACGTGGCCGATCTTACGGCCAGCGCGGTGGTCCTTGCCGTACAGGTGAATCTTGGCGTGTGGGTAGCGTTCCATGACCTCGCGAACACGCTGCGGCATAGGCATCTTGGGGTCTTCATCCGCGCCGAGCACATTAGCCATAACGGTCACCGGAGCCAAGGCATCCACCGCACCCAAAGGTAGATCGAGTACCGCGCGCAAGTGCTGCTCAAATTGCGAGGTCACGCAGCCATTCTGCGTCCAGTGGCCGGTGTTGTGCGGGCGCATGGCCAACTCGTTGATGGAAATCTCTTCGCCGTTCTCACCGGCAAACGCGAAAAGCTCTACGGCTAGAACTCCAGTCACGCCAAGGGATTCAGCGATGGACAGGCCTAGGGCGGCGGCGCGTTCGGCTAGCTCGGGTGCGAGGTTGGGAGCTGGCGCGATGGCCTCGGCGCAGATGCCGTTTGCTTGGCGGGACTGGGTAATGGGCCAGACCTTGGCCTCGCCGGAGGGACGCCGCGCCACCAAAATGGATAGCTCGCGGGTCAGGTCCACCTTCTCTTCGGCCATGAGCGGCGTGCCGGCCTCTAATAGCTCGGCGACGAGCTCATCAAGATCCGCATCCGAAGGAAACCACACGCCCTTGCCGTCATAGCCACCGCGGCGGGCCTTGAGGCAAACGCGCCCGTCTACGGCATCGAAAAAAGCGCGGGCATCGGCGACTGATTCGATGGCGCTAAACCGCGGGACGGGCGCCCCCAGAGCGGAAAGATTTTCGCGCATGTCCAGCTTGTCCTGGGCATAGCGCAGGGCGCTGGGCTGGGGCTGGACGTTGAAGGAGGCATCGATAAGCGCGGCGGAATGCTCATTGGGCACATGCTCATGCTCAAAGGTAACCGCATCCGCGCCGCGGGCTGCCGCGAGCAGATCCTCGTACTTGTGGTAATCGCCCACCACGATGTCCGGGGTAACCTGCGCGGTCGAAGAATCCGGGCTACCAGCAAGAATCCGCAGATGAATATCGAGTTCAGCGGCGGCAGGCTGCATCATGCGCGCCAGCTGACCATCGCCACAGACAGTTACAATAGGTTTTGAGACACTCACGCCCACAATATTAGCTTGGATACCATGTTTACCCGTCATTCGATCTTCCAGAACTCCCTCATGAGCGCCCTCCTTGATGGCATCTATGACGGCGAGATGACCATTTCTGAACTGCTAGGAAAGGGCAATTTTGGCATCGGTACCTTTAACGGCCTCGATGGTGAAATGATCATTCTGGACGGGACCTGCTACCAACTGCGCGGCGATGGCTCCGCGCGGGTAGCGGACTTGGACCAGCAGACTCCTTATGCCGTGGCCACTAACTTTGTGCCTCGCATTCTTGTCGATGCCCCACGGGGCCTGCGCCGCAACGAGCTTTCCGCCTTCATCGACGAGGTGGAGCCTTCCGCCAACTACATGTACGCCGTCCGCATCACGGGCAGGTTTTCTGAAGTCTCAACGCGCACCGTGGTTAAACAAACCAAGCCCTATCCCCCAATGACCAAGGCGGTCGGCGGCGATAAAGAGATGCTCTTTAGCGATGTCGAAGGCGTCATCGGCGGCTTCCGCACTCCCGTATACGAGCGCGGGATTTCGGTGCCCGGCTGCCACGTGCACTTTATCGACGCCGCGCGTAAGTCTGGCGGACACGTGCTGGATTACACCGTGGATGAAGCGAAAATCGAGCTCTGCCCCGGTTCCGATCTAGAACTGCGCCTGCCGCTGACCCAAGAATTCGGCCGCGCAAACCTCGCGCCGGAGGATCTTGATAAGCAATTGCACTCCACCGAGGTTAAAACCAGGGGCGATCATTAATAATCTCCGCCACCTGCTTTGACTTGGCTACGGTGGGAAAATACATGGCTCTGTCCCAGCCGTTGAGCGCAATGGAAATACCGCCGCGGCGCTTGCGGGCGCCGCGAATATCTTCCAGCGGGATCGAATCGATGTGGCGTCCTTCCCGCACGATGACGCGGCGGTTGGTCACGATGAACCGCTTGCGGCGGGCCTTATATAAAGGAATAAGGAAGCGCCACGTGCTCAGCCCAGCCCACAAAACGACGAGTCCATTGCGCAGTATTGGTTCTACCCCCTCGGCATCGCACCAGCCGATGGCAATCCACAGCACGCCCGTAATGAGGATGAGCTCCAAGAATGGGAAAACGAGCGCGCGAAACGGCGCGGACACGTCCGCGCGCTTAACCTCGCCTTGGCCCATCTTCATCAATCCCATAGCCATGGATAGTACCAGTGCGAGGCCGTGCTGCTCAGTCCACGCGGACTCCGCAGCACCTGCCGCGCGATGCCTATCGAGCGGCGTCTATCGTGCCGGACGCAGATGCGTCACGTCGCCGGCGGAGTAGTACTCGCCCGCGACATTAATGCGGCCGTCATCGCCGATGCCCTCGACGCGGCCGATGACATCGCCAGTCGGGGTCTCCAACCGCACCTCTTGGTCAATGGATGAGCACACCGCGCGGTAATCCTGCATCAGCTGCGGATCCTGGTTCTCCCACTGCGTAATGCGCCGGCGCAGGTTTTTCAGCACGGTAATGGCCAGCTCGGTGCGGTCGGTATCGCGGCCTTCAAGCGCCAGCGAGGTCGCCTTTTCAATGGGCAATTCCTCGCGGGTGAGCGTGACATTAATGCCCATGCCTACGACCACGCGCGCGGAGGGCGCCTGCCCGCCGACGGCCTTATTTACCTCGGCTTTATTGACTTCAGCTTTATTCATCTCGGCCTTGTTCAACTCAGTCTTATTGAGTTCTGCCTTATTGATCTCGGTCTTCGGTGCGGACTTGAAGGCTTGGCCCACGGGACCGGCCTCGGCAAGGATGCCGCAGAGTTTATTGCCATCGATATGCACGTCATTCGGCCACTTCAGCACGGAGCCCTCGATGGAATCGGTCATGGCCAGGCCGGCAGCCAGCGGAAGCGTGCCCAAGTAATCGAGGGAATCGGGCAAGAGCAGCACGGAAAAGATCACTTGGGAGCCAGCCGGTGCCGTCCACGCCCGGCCGAGGCGGCCCTTGCCGGATAGCTGCTCATCGGCAAGCAGCACGGTGCCATCGGCTACATTGGTGGCCTGCATCAGATCGGTATTGGTGGAACCGGTCTGATCCACAAAATCGATGGTGGTGAAGTCCTCTGCCAGGGCGGTGCGGATGCGGTGCTTATCAAGTGCAGTCATAGATTCCAAGATACCGCCCGCCGGTGGTGCTAGTGTGTTGCGCATGGCAAAGGTCACTTTTGAAAAGGTAAATATCACCTACCCCGGCGCGGCGGCGCCCACCGTGAAGGAATTGGACCTAGAAATCGCGGACGGCGAGTTCCTCGTTTTGGTGGGTCCGTCTGGCTGCGGCAAGTCCACTACGCTGCGTGCGCTGGCGGGCCTTGAACCAATTTCTAGTGGCCGGATCTCCATCGATGATGCGGATGTCACGGGCCTCGAGCCGGGCGATCGCGATATCGCCATGGTCTTTCAGAATTACGCGCTCTACCCGCACCTTTCGGTGGAAGAAAACATGGGCTTTTCGCTCAAACTAGCCAAGCTCCCGAAGGCTGAAATCAAGCAAAAGGTCCAGGATGCCGCGGAGATGCTGGGCTTGAGCGAATTCCTCAAGCGCAAGCCCAAGGACCTATCGGGCGGTCAGCGCCAGCGCGTGGCCATGGGCCGTGCCATTGTGCGCAATCCTAAGGCCTTCCTCATGGATGAGCCGCTATCTAACCTGGATGCAAAGCTTCGCGTGCAAACCCGTACGGAACTTGCGAGCCTGCAGCAGCGGCTTGGGACCACCACGGTCTATGTCACCCACGACCAGGTCGAGGCGATGACGCTGGGGCATCGGGTAGCGGTGCTCAAAGATGGCGTATTGCAGCAGGTTGCCCCGCCGCGCGAGCTTTATGCGGAGCCAGCCAACGAGTTCGTGGCTGGCTTTATCGGATCGCCTGCGATGAATATCTTTGACCACAACGGCGAGCGCCTGGGCGTGCGCCCGGAAAACATGCACCTCAATGAGGGTGCTGAGGGCCTGCGCGGCGTGGTCGACCTGGTTGAAGAATTGGGTTCCGAATCCTTCGTTTACGCCACGGTGGGTGGCGAGCGTTTCGTTGCGCGCTGCGAAGGCACCCCGCCGCAGCGCGGCGAGGAGGTTGTATTGACCTTTGATGAAAGCGCCGCACACCGCTTCGATCCAGAAACCGGGCAGCGCATCACCACCTAAAGCACCCCCGTATAGAGGTGAATAATCAAAATCTATTCAGCGCGCGGTGTTTGTAAATTATTTTTAAGGAACACCCAAGCTTTCTGAAAGGTGAATCCCCCATGAAGAAGTACTTCATTCGCACCACAGTCGCCACCACGGCGGTACTGGCCCTTGCCGGCTGCTCCACGTCTGACGATGGTGCAGATAACGCGGATGGCTCCGCATCCGGTTCCGGTTCCGGCGCTGACTCCCACGGCCCCATCACCTTTGCCATGGGCAAAAACGACACGGATAAGATCACTCCCATCATCGATAAGTGGAATGAAGAAAATCCGGATGAAAAGGTCACGCTCAAGGAGCTCGCGGGCGAGGCCGATGCCCAGCGCGAGACCCTGGTGCAGTCCCTCCAGGCTGGCAATGATGACTACGATGTCATGGCCCTCGATGTGGTCTGGACTGCGGAATTCGCCGCCAACCAGTGGCTCCAGCCGCTCAACGGTGACTTCGAGACCGATACTTCGGAGCTCTTGCCCGCCACCGTGGAATCGGCCACCTACAATGACGTACTGTATGCGCTCCCGCAAAACACCAATGGCCAGCTCCTCTTCCGCAATACTGAGCTCACGGACGCTACCCCGGAGAAATTCGCTGACCTCGAATCCGCCTGCAAGGCCCTGGAAGATGGCAAGAAGTGCCTGACCACCCAGCTCAAGCAGTACGAGGGCTTGGCTCTGAACACCGCCGGCTTCATGGAGGGCTGGGGCGGCTCGGTGCTTGACGATGACGGCAATGCCACCGTCGACTCCAAGGAAGCCCAGGAAGGCCTGCAGGCCATGGTGGATGCGTATGAAGACGGAATCATTTCCAAGGATTCCACCGCCGCCACCGAGGAAGAGACCAACATGGCCTTCACCGAGGGCAAGACCGCCTTCGCAGTAAACTGGCCCTACATGTACACCAACGCGGTCGATGCCGGCATCGACGTTGAGGTCCAGGCACCGCTGGGCAAGGACGGCGTTGGCGTATCCACCTTGGGCGGCTACAACAACGGCATCAATATCAATTCCAAGAACAAGGGCACCGCCCTGGACTTCATGAACTTCATCATCAATGAGGAAAACCAGAAGTCCTTTGCTGAGCAGTCCTTCCCGCCGGTTCTTTCCTCCATCTACGATGACCCGCAGCTGCAGGAGGAATTCCCCTACCTGCCAGCGCTGAAGGAATCCCTGGAAAACGCCGCACCGCGCCCAGTATCGCCGTTCTACTCCGCCATCTCTAAGGCCATTCAGGACAACGCTTATGCAGCGCTGACCGATGGCAAGTCCGTCGAGGATGCCACCTCCGATATGAAGGCGGCTATCGACTCTGCTTCGCAGGGTTAAAGATACGCTCCTTGCCCCTCGTATCCCACGAGCAGGGAGCATGCATAAAACTGAGAAATACATAGCGAACCGCTAGTGCACAAATGGGTGAGGAAGGCGCATACGCCATAGCCTCACCCTTTGTGGTTTTCCCACCCTAGTTGGGGATAGAATCTAGCGCACCAGAAATTATCTGAACCAGAAAGGCGAATAACCATGGTCACCACTTCGCCGACGCAACAGACGCACCCATCATCGAAGAAACCCAAGCGCACCCCTAGCTCCAGCAGGTTTGCCAATTTCGGGCGGCCCGCCGCGCTGATCGCCCCGGCGCTCATCGTGCTGGGCATCATCATCGGCTACCCCATCGTGCGCGCGGTCATCCTGTCTTTCCAGGGAAACCGGCAGCTTAACCCACAAACGGGCATCTTTGAAGAAGGCGGTTTCGCCGGCCTAGACAATTACCTGTACTGGATCAATAACCGCTGTGTTTCCGGTGCGGGTGAAATCACGACGTGCCCGCCCGGTGTTATCGCCACCGACTTCTGGCCCGCCGTAAAAATCACGCTGTTTTTCACCGTGGTCACCGTCGCCCTGGAGACCATCCTCGGCATGTTCATGGCCATCATCATGAACGGCGAATACCGCGGCCGTGGCTTAGTGCGCGCCGCCGTGCTCATCCCCTGGGCCATTCCTACCGCCGTGACGGCCAAGCTATGGCAGTTCATGTTCGCCCCGGAGGGCATAGTCAATTCCTTGCTTGGTACGAATATCGCCTGGACCACGGACCCGTTTTATGCGCGCTTTGCCGTCATCATCGCAGACGTGTGGAAGACCGCGCCGTTTATGGCGCTGCTCATCCTGGCTGGCCTGCAGATGATCCCCAAGGACGTCTACGATGCCGCCCGCGTCGATGGCGCCAACCGCATCCAAACCTTCTTCCGCATCACCCTGCCGCTGGTGCGACCAGCCCTGATGGTGGCCGTGCTCTTCCGCACCCTGGATGCGCTGCGTATGTATGACCTTCCCGTCATCATGATTTCGAGCTCGTCTAACTCCCCTACCGCCACCATTTCCCAGCTGGTGGTGGAAGATATGCGCCAAGGTAACTTCAATTCCGCCTCGGCGCTGTCCACCCTTATCTTCTTGCTCATCTTCTTCGTCGCCTTCATCCTCATCCGCTTCCTCGGCGCGGATGTCTCCGGTAGAAAGGGTGCAAAATAATGCGTAAATTCGGACACTACGCGGGCATTATCTTCATCATGTTCTGGGGCCTTGCCCCCTTTTATTGGATGGTGGTCACCGCCCTGCGCAGCCAGGAATTCACCTTTGATACCACGCCCTGGCCAACGCATATCACGCTCGATAATTTCCGCGATGCCCTCGCGACGGATAAGGGCAATGATTTCCTCGGCGCGCTGGGCAATTCGCTGTTCATCTCGCTCGCAACCACCGCGGTAGCCGTCTTGGTCGGCGTATTTACCGCGTATGCGCTCTCCCGCTATGACTTTCCCGGCAAGGGTATTGTCACCGGCATCATCCTGGCAGCCTCCATGTTCCCCGCCATCGCGCTGGTTACCCCACTCTTCCAGCTCTTTGGCCGCCTAGAGTGGATCGGCACCTACCGCGCGATGATCATCCCGAATATCTCCTTCGCCCTGCCCCTGACTGTCTATACCCTGCTCAGCTTCTTCCGGCAGCTGCCGTGGGAGCTCGAGGAGGCCGCCCGCGTGGATGGCGCGTCGCGCGCCCAGGCCTTCCGGCTCATCCTCCTGCCGCTGGCCGCCCCGGCGCTCTTTACCACCGCGATCATTGCCTTTATCACCACGTGGAATGAATTCATGTTGGCCAAACAGCTGTCCACGACGGGCACCGAGCCGGTCACGGTGGCCATCGCCCGTTTCTCTGGCCCCTCGGCCTTCGAGTACCCTTATGCCGCAACCATGGCGGCTGGTGCATTGGTGACCATTCCGCTTATCATCATGGTGCTCATTTTCCAGCACCGCATCGTCGCCGGGCTTACCGCAGGAGGTGTCAAGGCCTAATGCGCCGGTCCCTGCTGTGGGATTCGCTCCTCGGATTCCTCGGCTTCTTCGCGTGCCTTGCGGTTATCCAAGCCGTAGTGAACCTATTTGAAGACTCTCCCGCCGTATGGCCCGGCCTAGTGGCCGGCGCGCTGTGCGCACTGACCTACCTTGCCTGGCGGGCAAAAAGAAAGGATCTGCAATGAGCTGGTACCACAACGCCGTCTTCTATCAAGCCCTCGTGGGCTCCTTTAAGGACTCCGGCAATAACGAGGCCGAGAATAAGGGCGTCGGTACGCTGCGCGGGGTCATCGACAAGCTGGATTACCTCCAGTGGTTGGGCGTGGACTGCCTCTGGCTCTCGCCGTTTTATGCCTCGCCGCTGCGCGATGACGGCTACGATATCGCCGATTATTATTCCATCCACCCCGATTACGGCACGATGGCGGATTTCGAGGAACTGGTTGAGGAACTGCACCGCCGCGATATGCGCATCATGACGGACCTGGCGCTCAACCACACCAGCTCCGATCACCCGTGGTTCCAGGCCTCGCGCTCCGACCCGGATGGCCCATTTGGGGATTTCTACGTCTGGGGCGATGACCCCGAGCGCTACCCCGAAATCCGCGTCATCTTCACGGACGTTGAGACCTCCAACTGGACCTGGGACGAGGAGCGCCAGCAGTACTATTTCCACCGCTTCTACTCCCACCAGCCGGATCTCAATTACGATAACCCAGACGTGCAGGACGAGGTCTTTAATATCTTGTCCTTCTGGATGGACAAGGGCCTCGATGGCCTGCGCCTCGATGCCATCGCGTACCTCTTCGAGCGCGATGAGCTCGGCGGCGAGTCCCTGCCGGAAACGGTGGAGTTCGTGGAAAAGATTCGCGCCTTTATGGATACCCACTATCCCGAGGCCGTCCTCATTGCGGAGGCCAACCAGCCGCCCAAGGAGACCATGGAGTACTACGGCTCCGGCAATCGCTTCCACATGGTCTTCAACTTCCCGGTCATGCCGCGGCTGTACCAGGCGCTCGCGCTTGGCGATGCCACCCCCGTCTACGACATCCTCGACCAGCTACCGCCGCTGCCCGAGGGGTGCCAGTGGGGTACCTTCCTGCGCAACCACGACGAGTTGACCTTGGAGATGGTCGATGATGACGTCCGCGAGCTGATGTATCAGACCTACCTGCCAGAAGAAGGGATGCGGGCGCATGTGGGCATCGCTAGGCGGCTCATGCCGCTCATGGGCGGGGACCGCCGGAAGGTGGAGCTGATGTTTTCGCTGCTGATGACCCTGCCTGGTGCGCCATTTATTTATTATGGCGATGAAATTGGCATGCTCGATGACACCTCTTTGCCGGATCGCTATGCCGTTCGCACCCCTATGCAGTGGGACGATAGCGAAACCGCGGGCTTTAGCGCCCGCACCCCAGCGCGGCTGCCTATTGTCGGCGGCACGTCCGTGGAATCGCAGCTCAACGATGCCACTTCTCTGCTGCACAGCGTGCGCACCATGATCACGGAGCGCCACGCGCACCCCGAGCTGGGAACGGCACCCTGCGAGCCTGTGGAAACCGGTAAGGAAAACGTGCTCGGTTACCAGCGCGGCAACCTGTTGTGCCTGCACAATTTCAGCGACCGCTCCGTTGACCTAGGCCCCGTCGAGCTCGGGCCTTATGGGTACGCGTGGTTGCCGGCTTAACTTTGTGCATCCTCCACTGCGATAACTGAGCAAACCCGACCCTCAGATATCGCAAATCTTCCTCAAAAGTTGCAGGGGACCCTGCACTTTGGAATGTGCACTTTGGAGGATGCACTTCTACAAAGCGGGCAGTGCGCGACACGGGCAGTGCCCGCGGTCCTGCCACACAAAGAGCCCAGCTCCACACCCCCATTCACAGGGCGCGGCTGGGCTCATTTCCTGAAGAATTAACTCCAGTCCGGGGCGTCTTCTAAGCGCAGCTCGGAATAGCGGGACTCTGGAACGGTGGCCGAGTATGGTTTGCCCACCGTTTCCCATACTTGATCTTGATTGCAGCGCACATCCTGGCCGTCTGTATCCAGCATGGTAAAGCCCCATACCAACTTGCCTTGGGAATTAGCGGGCAGGGTATAGGGACCAACTACCTGGTTAATCTTCCAGTGCTGTTCGCTGACGTAGTTGAAGCCGTAGGTCTTGGTCAGGATCTTGGCCAGATCGCCTTCACCGCGCACGGAGCCAGACACTTGAACGGTTTCCGTTCGCGCTTTGGATACGGTGTGTTTAACCGGCAGCGGCTCAGCGTTGTGGTTTGCCACGCTGGCAGCATCGGTTTGCTTGAACCAGCGGCGCTTCGCGGTGACATAGGTGGAGTTCTCCCCCGGCGTTGCGCAATGCGTGCCGGGCTTAAAGTCATCGTTCCAGCGCTGGGGCAGCTCAAAGTCTCCGCCGAAGTCAGAGGCGTGGGCGACGGGGACGGCCACCAGGCTCAGCGCTGCGATCGCACTAGCGATGGACTTCGCCTTCACGGTTTAACCCCAATCGTTGTTATCGCGGGTGGAGACCGCGACGTGGCGTTCCTTGGGCAGGGTTGCGGTAAAGGTATCGCCGTTGGCCTGCCAGGTGTGGTCGGAACCGCACACGGTCTTTTGGCCCTCAAAATCAGAAACTACCCATCCGGCCTTCAGCACAGCGGTCTTGCCCGGCGCGATATCGTATGGGCCGATCTGCTCGCCAACCTCATAGGACTGGCTCGAGGTGTAGCTGGAGGAGAAAGTGAAGTTGATCAGATCCAGCAGCTTGAAGTCCACACCAGCAGAAACGTTCCACTCCTTGGTCTTGGTTTCCTTGATGGAACGGGTCACTGGAAGCGGCTCGTCGTTGTAGTTAGAGATGGTCCAGGTACCGGCGGAGCCGTCGAAATAGGTGCGCTTGATGTCAACGGTTTGGCCGGTATCGCCGGGGTTGGCGCAGCGCTCGCCAATGGTAGTGGGGTTTGCTGGGCCCAGGTCGCGCTGTGGCAATGCGTTAGCGGCTGGGGCAGCGAATACGCCGGTGGCAACGGCCAAAGCCGCGGTGGTGGACGCAATCTTGGACATGCGCATGAGGTGTGCTCCTAAAAGGTAGTTAGTAGATGGTTTGGGTGGGTACGGGCAGATCGCGGTATTCGTCAGGGGTGACGTCTACGGTGCGGGTGCTGCCGTCTTTGGAGGTGATGGTGGCCTCGGCCCAGAAACCGCTCGGGGCGGTGGTCTGCTTATAGTCTGAGGTGAGGTCGTACTTGCCGGATTTTCCGCAGTGCACCTCGCGGTAGTTGATGCGGGTCATGGTGGTGCCGTACTCCACGCGCACGCGTTCCCCGGGCTCAAGGTGTACGTGCTTGAGCTCGGTACCAACCGGCATATAGGCGCGCTTGACGGCACCGACGGATTCGAGCCAGCCCTGTGGGATATCGCCCCTATTGCCCCGCCAATTGGTATACGGATCGTGCTGGGCACCGACGACGAAGTCGGTCACTGGCGCAAATTCATAGTCCCCGTGCGACCAGTTGAGGAAGTCGGTGGAATAACCGGGCTTGCGGAAGGTGGGCTGCACTGCGGTGATATCCAGCGGGTACCAGGACTTATCTTTGGCCTCGCAGGTATCGCCTTCCTTGGGCCAGGCGGGATCGCGTTGGGGTTCGGCGGCCGGCTGCACGATCTCGTCTTTGTCTGGGTCAGCAATCTTTTCCAAGCTGGGACCGGAGACCGCGGTGTAGTTTCCTTCGATGGGCTTGGAATTCGTGCTGCCGGAGCGGGAAGGAATTTCCATGGCCAAATCCGATACGGAGCCATCGGCCTTGATGATATAAGCAAAGGCATAGCGCTCTGCTGGGCCTTTACCGCGGATGACATTGGCGCCTGGGATGTTTTCGAGGCGGTCATCATTGCAGCCGACGAACATGGAAATAAAGTCCTTTTCCACCACGCCGTACTCCACGCGGAAGGATTCGCCCGGCTTGAGCTTGACGGGGCCAAAGGTTTCCTTGTCCCGCCAGCCATTGGCCAGTTTTAGGCCGATATCGGATTTAGCGGTGGTATCCCAGCCAGAGGGCAGCTTAGCCTTGGAATTGGCATCAATCTCGTGGTTGGTGCCGGTTTCTACCTCTGCGGTATACGGCACTTCCTGGTCGGTGCTGTTTTTAAATTGCAGGGTGCCATCGCTTAAATAGCGACGCCCGGTCTCGGCAAAACGCCATTCGCGCTCGGCGTTATCGCCGGCGGCACTGCAGCTTTTGTAGAGATTGGTAATGGGATATGCCTGTGGCATTGGAGGAATATCGCGCGCCTGTGCCGCCGGCGCAATCAGCGCGGCGATGGCAAGCGGGGCGATAAATCGCAGTCCCTTTGAAATCACCTGAAGACCATCCTTGTGGTTGTGAAATATACAAGAAATTATTCGTGAAGACGCAGCTAATATTAAGCCCGCTGTTATAAGTCCTCAACAGCTACAGATTCTTTCGCCCATGCCCTCTCCCCCTCCTTGCGGTGGGAAAATGCCGTCTTACCGGTAAGAAATGCCAGAGATTTCACCGCTCACCCCCATCCCCCAATAAAGGGGATCTAATGCTTCCTAATGGCCCAGCCCCACCGATGCCGCGCCCATACCGCGCCGGCGCCGACCCTGTAGCGGTGGACAAGTTCCGCATCTTTAGCCTTCCACTAGTAAACTCAACGCCTATGACTGACCTGAAGACCACCGCTGGCAAGATTGAGGACCTGGATAACAAGCTCACCGAGTCCCGCGCGCCGCTGGGGGAAGGCGAGCCAGCCGCCCGCACCCGCGTGAATCAGCTGCTCGATGAGGGTTCCTTTGTAGAAACCGATGCACTGGCCCGCCACCGCTCCACCGACTTTGGCCGCGAACACGATCGCCCGTACACCGATGGCATCGTCACCGGTTACGGCACCATCGACGGGCGCCGCGTGTGCATCTTCAGCCAAGATGCCACCGTCTTTGACGGCACGATGGGTGAGGTTTATGCGGAAAAGCTCACCAAAGTCTATGACCTTGCGCTGAAAACCGGGGTGCCCATCGTTGGCATCTATGATTCCACCGGCCCGCGCGTGCAAGAGGGCATCGTCACGCTGGCCGGCTACGCCCGCATCCTCGCCCGCGCAACCGAGGCTTCCGGCCTTATTCCACAGATCTCCGTGGTGGCCGGGGATACAAGCGGCATTGCGGCTTTTGCGCCCACGCTTGCCGATGTCCTCATTGTCACCCACGGCACCAGCCTGCACCAGGCAGCCGGCGAGGTGGCCGACGCGGAACCGGAAACCTTTGGTGGTGCCGCAGTCCACGCGCAGTCCGGTACCGCGCAGCTCAGCGCCCCGAGCGAGCAGGCAGCCCTCGCGCTAGTTCGCGACGTACTGGCTTACCTGCCGGCCAATAACCGCGCCGAGGCAACGCGCATCGATACGCGCGAGGTCGCCGAGTTCGATCTGGATTCCGTTATTCCGGATTCAGCAGCGGATGCTTATGACATGCGCGAGGTGGTCAACGCGGTCGTCGATAAGGGCTCCTTCTTTGAGCTTTCGGCCGAGGCTGCGCCCAATATCATTACCGGCTTTGCCTTCGTGGATGGCCGCGCCGTGGGCATCGTTGCCAACCAACCGCTTTCACTTGGCGGCGCGTTGGATTCTGCCGCGGCGGAAAAGGCGGCGCGCTTTGTGCGCCTGTGCGATGCCTTTAATACCCCAATCATCGAGTTCGTGGACTCGCCCGGTTTCGTTGCCACCCCGGCGGAAGAAAAGGCCGGTCTCCTGCGCCGGGCGGCGGGGTTTGCGTATGCGCAGGCGGAGGCGAGCGTCGGCAAGCTTACGGTGGTCACCCGCAAGGCCATTGGCCCGGCCTACGCGTTTATGGGGTCCAAGGATCTGGGCGCGGATTTGGTCTATGCCTGGCCGACCGCGGAAATCTCCGTCGCCGAGGCGGCCGAGACCTCGCTGGCCATCTACGGCGATAAGGACAAGCAGGAAGAAATGGACGAGCTCTTCTTGCACCCCTACGCCGCCGCCGAGCGCGGCCTGGCCGATAATGTCATCGAGCCTTCCGCCACCCGCCACTACCTGGTTGAAGGCCTGCGCCTGCTAGAGCGCAAGGTCGTGGCCCAGGTACCCAAGAAGCACGGAACTGTTTAGGAAAAAATGTCTGAAACCGAAATCAAAGTCCTGAAGGGAAACCCCACGGAAGAAGAGCGCGCCGCGCTATCGACGGTGCTCAAGCAGATGAAAAAGGACCACTCCGGTGCCTTTGGGGATCGCAACCACTGGGGCAGGCCCGGTGAGCGCTTCGACCACTACGGCGCGCAGCGCGTTTTTAATCCATCTGCCTTCCACACCGTGCGGTATTACTAATGCGCCTCATTTTGGCCTCGCAGTCGCCCTCGCGCGCCGCCATCCTGCGCGGGGCCGGGGTGGAACCGGTGCTCGAGCCCGCCGATATTGACGAGCGCGCCCTAGAAGCCCAGTTGGCGGGGCACTCGCCTGCCGATACCGTGGCAAAGCTTGCCACCGCCAAAGCCGAGAAGGTTGCTTCCCGGTACCCCGACGAGCCGGTCATCGGCGGCGATTCCATGCTGCTATTGGATGGCCAACTGCAGGGCAAACCGCACACCGTCGACGCCACCATCGAGCGTTGGCACCACCAGGCAGGCCGCACCTCGCAGCTGCTTACCGGCCATTGCCTGATTTTTGGCGCGCAGCGCCACGTGGAAACCTCCACCACTACCATCCGCTTCGCAGAGGCTTCTGCCACCGATATTGAGGCCTACGCCCGCACCGGCGAGCCTTTAGAATGCGCGGGCGCGTTTACCTTGGAGGCCATGGGTGGCTGGTTTATCGATAGTATCGACGGCGATCCCTCCTCTGTCATTGGGCTGTCCCTACCGGTGGTGCGCCGCGCGCTCTACTCTTTTGGGCTCAGCGTTTCTGATTTCTGGTAGGCCCGCACGAGCATCGCTAGAGTGTGTCTTATGGAAATGAAAGACATGCTTGCCCCAGAACCTATTAAGTTGCCCGCCGATCCCGGCGCTAAGGACGCGGCCGCGCCTGCGGCCGGCATCGTAGACCACCCAGATTCCCCGTTGCTATGGGCCATGCTCGCGGAGCAGGAGCTCGCCAAGCTCGAGGGCGCGGACCCCAACGAGTACATCACCGCTTATGCCTATGCCCGCACCGGCTACCACCGCAGCTTGGACCGCCTGCGCGGCAACGGCTGGAAGGGCTGGGGCCCAGTCCCCTTCTCCCACGAGCCCAACCAGGGTGTCCTGCGCGCCATTGCCGCCCTCGGACGCGCCGCCAAGGCCATCGGCGAGGACAATGAGTACGACCGCATCCGCCAGATGCTTTCCGATGCCGACCCCGATAGCGTTGCCCAGCTGCTCGACTAAGCCCACACTGCGGCTTATTAGGCCAATATAAAAAGCACATTCTCCCTGTTCAATCCCAGAGGAGAATGTGCTTTTCTTGTAGCTTATGCCTAGTTCAGCCGGTGCAGGATTTCGCGGGTATATTGCGTCGTCCGGATATTTGCGACTGCGAACTCTAAAAAGAGCCTCAAGCCAATGAGCTCGCCAAAGCAGATAAGCGTAACCAAGATGGCGGTGATAATCCCGAACGGACCAAAGAAAACGAATCCTAAAAGTAGGCCCAACAACCACGTGCAGCCAAGGATGATCATGCCGATGACATAAATCGCCGAAGCATAGCCTACGGTGATGAATTTATCGAAGCTGAAGTCCAACAGTCCGGAGAAGAAGCCATCGGTTGGCGTCTTCGTGCGCGGAGCCTGTGGCGGGAACTGCCCGCTGTTATTCGGATACGCAGTAAATCCTGGCTGCTGTCCATTCGGCGCGTTCCACGCCTGCTGTCCCTGCCAAGAATTGGTCTGTTCTGGATAGGAATGCGGCGGCTGCGCGGGCCCCGGTTGCGCTGGACCCGGTTGCTGCGAGTACTCGGGGTGCTGATAAGCCGCCTGTTCCTGGCCCGATTGCGGGTGCTGCTCTTGGCTGCTTTGCGAGCCTTGTTCCTGGCCAGCCTGCGGGGTGCCATGGGAACCGAAAGCTCGCGCGTCATTGTCCGCAAAAGCACCGAAATCCTCGGTAGTGTCATTGCGCGGACCCTCAGAGAAATCACGGGCAACGAAGCCCTTCGAGAATTCCTCGTTGTCGTTGGTGGAGTTGTCGCTATGATCAGCCATAATCGCAGCCCATATTCCTAGGTCTAGGGAGAAAACAGAACGATCTGACTATAGACCTTTTCAGCGCCTGGCGCGGTGTAAACATGATTAAAATTCGCTGCCCCGATTAATCTTCGAGAGCTGCTGGGTGCGCGCCTTAAGTAATGCGGCAGGAAAACTTGTAGAATCGCGGCTCCAAGTAAAAGCACTATTATGTTCAATGCTTTCCCGCCCCCACTTGACTGTTTTATTGTATGGAATACCACACTACGGCCTCCCAAGTGATCAATTTGGCATTCATCGGGTTAGAGTGGTGGGAGCGAATCATCCCGTTTTATTAGAAAGGCAGGCGGGCAGTGGCAGAAGTAGACCCCTATCCCCCATTCCAGCAATATGCGCACCCAGAGCGGCTTGTCTCCGCTCCGTGGCTGTCTGCGCGCCTGGGCGTTAAAGGGCTGCGCGTCATCGAGGTCGATGAAGACTCCCTTTTGTACGATATCGGGCACATTCCCACGGCCACGCGGATTAATTTCCGCACCGAGCTGTTGAGCTCGCTGACGCGCGACTTTATCAACGGCGAGGAATTTACCCGCCTGATGCGGGAAAAGGGCATCCACGAAGACGATACCGTTGTTTTGTATGGCGATAAGTCCAATTGGTGGGCGGCCTATGCGCTGTGGGTATTTACCCTCTTTGGACACAAGGATGTTCGCCTTCTCGATGGCGGGCGCGATGCGTGGATGTCGGAGGAGCGCGATACCTCCTTCATGGTCCCGGAATTCCCCGAGTCCGAATATCCAGAGGTAACCCGGGACGATTCCGTCCTGCGCGCCTTTGTTTCCGATGTCCGCGAGGCAACTGGTTCCCTGGTTGATACCCGCCCGCCGGAGGAATTCGCGGGTGAGGCGACGGAGTTCGACCCGAATGGAAACTCGCCGTATGGCACGACCATGTGCCACGGCCACATTCCGGGTGCGATCAACTTGGAATGGGACCGCGCAACGTACCCCAACTCCTGTTTCCGCAACGTCGATGACCTCAAGGTCAACTACGGCATGCTGGAGCCGGATACCCCCACCATCTTGTATTCCCACGTGGGCGCGCAGGCCGCGTTTACGTGGTTCGTACTGACCTACCTTTTGGGCTTTAAAAAGGCGCAGGTCTACGATGGATCATGGTCTGAGTGGGGCAACATGGTCAATATGCCGATTGAAAAGTAGATTTTCGTCCGGTCATTAATTACCCACATCGTGACGATGTGGGTTTATTTTTGTTTAAACGTAACAATTATTGCCAAACGGACGAATTAATATTTTGGTGTGCAACAATAGATCCCGTAGTAAACGAAGTGTATTCAGGAGGTTACTGCCGTGGCAGTAGAAACCAAGAAGATCTCCAAGGTTCTCGTAGCGAACCGAGGTGAGATCGCCGTGCGCGTCATTCGTGCTGCTCGCGATGCCGGGATCTCCTCAGTCGCCGTTTATGCCGAGCCGGATGCGCAGGCGCCCTTCGTCACGCTTGCCGATGAAGCCTTTGCCCTCGGCGGTTCCACCTCTGCTGATTCTTATCTTGTCTTTGACAAGATTCTGGACGCTGCCGCTAAGTCCGGCGCGGATGCCATCCACCCCGGCTATGGTTTCTTGTCCGAAAATGCCGATTTTGCTCAGGCCGTTATCGATGCCGGCCTGACCTGGATCGGCCCGCCTCCCCAATCCATCCGCGCTTTGGGCGATAAGGTCACGGCCCGCCACATCGCCGAGCGCGCCGAAGCTCCCATGGCCCCTGGTACCAAGGATCCTGTGGCCAACGCGGACGAGGTCAAGGCCTTCGCGGATGAGCACGGCCTGCCCGTGGCCATCAAGGCGGCGTTTGGTGGCGGCGGCCGCGGCATGAAGGTCGCGCACACCGCCGAAGAGATTCCGGAGCTTTTTGAATCCGCGACCCGCGAGGCCACCACCGCCTTTGGCCGCGGCGAGTGCTTTGTCGAGCGCTACCTCGATAAGGCCCGCCACGTGGAGGCCCAGGTTTTGGCGGATAAGCACGGCAATGTGGTGGTCGTCGGCACGCGCGATTGCTCCCTGCAGCGCCGCTTCCAAAAGCTCGTAGAGGAGGCGCCGGCGCCTTTCCTGAGCGACGAGCAGCGCGCCTCCATTCACGAGTCCGCCAAGCGCATTTGCCGCGAAGCTGACTACTGCGGCGCCGGCACCGTGGAGTATTTGGTCGGCGCCGATGGCCTGATTTCCTTCCTCGAGGTCAATACCCGCCTGCAGGTGGAGCACCCCGTTTCGGAGGAAACCACCGGGCTGGACCTCGTGCGCGAGCAGTTCCGGATTGCCCAGGGCGAAAGGCTTTCGCTGAGCGAAGACCCGGCACCGCGCGGGCATGCCTTTGAGTTCCGCATCAATGGTGAAGACGCCGCGGCCGGCTTCATGCCCGCCCCCGGGACCATCGTCAAGTACTCCGAGCCCGCTGGGCCTGGCGTGCGCGTGGATTCGGGCGTCGTCGAGGGCTCCGTCATCGGCGGGCAATTCGATTCCATGCTGGCCAAGCTCATTGTTTGGGGTCCGGACCGCGAAACCGCCCTGCGGCGCTCCGCCCGCGCCCTGGCTGAATACCAGGTTGAGGGCCTGCCCACCGTGCTCCCCTTTGACAGGGCCATCGTCGCCGATCCCGCCTTTACCGCGGAAAATGGGTCCTTCGATGTCTACACCAAGTGGATCGAGGAGGCGTGGGATAACCAGCTGACGCCGCATGATGATTCCACCGATGCGGAAGCCGGCGCGCCCGAGGCCTCCCAGGTCCACACCGTAGAAATCGACGGCCGCCGCATCGAGGTAGCATTGCCCGCCACCTTTGGCATTACCGGCGCGCGCAAGCGGAAAAAGCGCAAGGGTGCCGGTGCCAAGGCCGCGGTATCCGGCGATGCCGTGACCGCACCGATGCAGGGCACGGTTATCAAGGTGAACGTAGAAGAGGGCCAAGAGGTAGAAGAGGGCGATATCGTCCTGGTCCTTGAGGCAATGAAGATGGAAAACCCCGTCAAGGCCCACAAGTCCGGCACCGTGACCGGCTTGGCGGTCGAGGCCGGCTCGTCCACCACCAAGGGCGCGCAGCTGCTGGAAATTAAGTAGCCGCGCCAGCTAGCCTGGTAGAATGACTGATTCTTCTCTTGGTGTTCGCTTGGCCAAGGAAGAGGACCGCGACTACCTTGCGGGCCTCTTCCCCTCCCATATCGCGGACTGGTCCCCCATCGTTGATGGCGGCGTCATCGCCTTGCCCCTTGCCGCCAATGAGGATCCAACTGTAGAGCCCGTGGGGGCCGCGCTCCTGCGCTACTACCCCGCCGCCACCAAGGGCCCAGCCTTCCTTGGGGATCCGGGCGCTGACCCGCTTGACGATGCCACCTGGCTCACCCCCTTCGATCCCGAGGACATCCCCGAGCTCATCGTCGCCACGAATGGCACCGACGACGAGGCTTCCCGCGCCCACGACCTGCTCGTTGCTAACGCCATCGATCTCGCGGCCGAGCAAACCGCCCCCGGCATCGCGTCCGCCACGCCACTACCGGGCTTCGAAGAACTCGCCCCAGATAAGTTCTTCCGCCGCTTCTAATCTGGCGTCTGTCTCTTGCAGGCCTCCGGTTCCAGCAAGAGATGAATTTTAGCTAGTACCCTTGTGTTCTGCACCACAGCTGCTATTGTTGAGGGCTATGAAGATTTCCGCCTAGTACGACGTCCCTTGCACACTCGTTCTTTAAAGGTGGATTCTTCATGCCGATTTCTTTTTCCCAACTCAGCCTGTCGTGGCCAGACGGCACGCCCTGCTTTTCACAGCTTTCCGGAACGATCCCTGACTCGGTTACGGGGATGATTGGCGATAATGGCTCCGGAAAGTCAACCCTTGCTAAGGTCCTGTCCCACCAGATCGCGCCGTCCTCGGGTACATTCACGGCACCAGAGGTCACGTACCTAGACCAAGATCTTGGCTTGCGTGATTCCTTAACCATCGCCGAAGTATTCGGCGCGGCGGAAAAGATTGCCGCGCTCCACGCACTTGAAGCGGGAAATTACTCCGAGGATCTGCTGAAAACCATTGGTAACGACTGGGATATCGAAGACAGGATTCATGCTTGCCTTCATAACGTAGGCGTTGCCTACCCGCTAGATCGCACCATCGGTACGCTGTCTGGAGGCGAAGCGGTCACCATCGCATTAAACGCCGTCTTTTTGATCACCCGGACTTTGTCATCCTCGATGAGCCGACCAATAACTTGGACGCAGCAGGAAAATCCAAGGTCACCGAGCTCATTTCCAGCTCTTCTACGCCCATTCTTGTCATCTCCCATGACCTAGACCTGCTCTCCCATGTCGAGCACATTGCAGAACTCTACGCGGGAAGTTTGCGGTTATTTTCCGGAAATTATCACGCCTACCGGGAGGCCATTGAAACCGAACAGCGCGCTGCTGAAGCAGAAACTCGCGAGGCCAAAGCCGAACACCGCAAGCAAGTGCGCGAGCGCGAGGCGATGCAAGTGCGCATTTCCAGGGATCAGCGCCGCGGCAAGGCCTTCTCGCACAACCGCCGAAAGCCCGGGATGGCGATGGGAAACGATAAGAACCGCTCCCAAAATACCGCGGCTAAGCGGTCTGCTCAGGCATCGGGTTCGGTGCAGGAGGCATTTGCTGCCTATCAAGCTGCGCAAAATAAGATCCGCCCTGACGAACATGTCCACGTCGATCTCCCAGGCACGCAGTTGCCTAATGGCACCCGCGTGCTCACCAGCAGCATCGTGGACTTAACCGGCCCTGAGCATGTACGCCTTATGGGGCCAAATGGCAGCGGGAAAACCACATTCCTTAATAAGGTTGCCCGCGGTGACGTTGAGTACAGCTTGGACTGTGGATATTTGCGGCAGAAAATCACCTTGCCGGAAGATCGCACAATCTTAGAAATGGTCACGGAGGCCAACCCCACTGCTCACCCACAATTCATCCGCGATCAATTGGCACAGCTACTATTTCGCGATGACCAAGTGCACCGCCGCACCGACCAGCTATCGGGCGGCGAACGCTTCCGCGCGGAATTTGCCCGGGTGTTGCTAGCCGAGCCCAGCCCGCAATTCCTCCTGCTTGATGAGCCCACCAATAATTTGGATATCACCACCATAAAGTGGCTCGTGCAGATTCTTGAGTCCTACGAGGGTGCGTACCTGCTGGTCAGCCACGATGAGGGCTTCTGCAAGCAGCTCAGCTTAACCTCGCAGGTTCATATCTAGCTCCCTCAGCCTTCACTCTGTATCACTCCCACTAGTACAGTTTGTGCTACTATTAGTAATACAAAAATAGTCGGAGGAGGTAGCTCATGCTCATCACACTCAACCCCGACGTGGATGTGCCGGTCTTCCAGCAGATTCACGATGAAATCGTGCTGGCCATCGCCCGCGGGCAGCTTTTTGCCGGCGACAAGCTCGATCCCGTGCGCCAGGTCGCCGCGGATATTGGTATCAACCCGGCCACCGTAAAACACGCCTACGACTTGCTCGTTGCTGATGGCCTCGTCGAAACCGCGGGTCGCTCCGGATCGATCGTCCGGCCCGGCGCGCACACCGCGGCGCAAGAACAGCAGGTTCGGCAACGCCTGCGCCGCGTGGCAACCCTCGCCCGCGCCCAGGGCTTTTCCACTGAGGAGCTCCACAGCTATCTCGATTCCACACTGAAGGAGCTTGCATGATTCTTACCGTCCTCATGGCCGCCACCACGTTGACAATAACGTGGATAATGACCACAATCCCGGCCCTTACGGCGCAAGGGGCCCCGCTCGGCGTCCGCGTTCCTAAGAGTCATCTTTCTGATCCGGTTGTGGTCGGCGCCATTTCTGGTTTTAAAACCCGGACGTGGATAGTGGGCATCGCCGCAACGGTTATTTCGCTTTTCTACGTTAACCACTCGTGGGTGGCGGCCCTGTCTTCCCTGCTGGTCGTCTTCGGTAGCATGTGGGCTTACCTCTCCCAGCGCCGCTACATCATCGCGGCCAAGAAGGAGGGCGGCTGGTTCGACGGGGTAGAAACCGCCGTCAGTGCCCGAGTAGCAGGGCGGGACGCTGACGCTGTGCAGGATATTGATGTACCAACCCCGTCTTTTCCCTGGCTAACCATGCTAGGTTCCTTGCTTGCCATCATCGCTGGCGCACTCATCGTCGCCGCCAATTGGTCCACTATCCCCAATCCCGTGCCGGTGCACTGGGATGGTTCTATGGAGCCCGATAGTTGGAGCGAAAAGTCTATAGGCAGCGTCTTTTTCCTCACGTTTATTGCACTGGGGGTGTGGCTGCTTTTCGCAGCCATCTGCTGGTTTATCCAATACGCCGCGGTACGCCCGCGCTCGGAGCGCTCCATCAAGGCGCGGCTGCGCAATCAAGCAAATCTAGCAGCCTCCAATGAAGCGATGGGCATTTTGCTGCTTCTCATGTCCCTCGGGCTGTCCTTTATGCAGATCACCGGCCCGCTACCGGGCTATCAGGACTTAGTAGGACTCTCCATTATCACTATGCTTGTGATGACCATTGGTGGCTCCATTGCCATCGTGGCGATGATCCTTCGCGCCCAATCGCGGCTCGAGGATCAGCTGCGCGGAGTGAAATTTCCCGATGACAACAAGGAATCCCCCGATAATGACGAGCATTATAAGTGGGGGATCCTGTATTACAACCCCGATGACCCAGCGGTGCTGGTGGAAAGGCGCCTAGGCGTCGGAATTTCCTTCAACTACGCCACGTGGCAGGCGAAGGTCTTTCTCGTCGTCATGGCGCTCATCATCATCGGATCGATTGCGCTTCCGTTCATCCTGAATTAGCTAATGCGGTCCAGGATGATCTGGCGCTCTTTATCCAGCGGGGCATCCGTAATCTTGAAGCCCTGCTGCAAGGTCTCCAGGGAGCGTTCGAAGCGTTCTGGGGTCTCCGTATGCAGGGTGAAAAGCTTCTGGCCCTTGGATACTTTCTCACCCTTTACCGCGTGCAATTCAATGCCTGCGGTTGCCTGGACTGGGTCTTCCTTCCGCGCGCGGCCAGCGCCCAGGCGCCAAGAGCTTATACCTACGGACAGGGCATCGAGTTCAGTCAAGTAACCATCGGATTCAGCAATGACATCATGGGTATGCGTAGCCTGAGGAAGCTGGGCATCTGGGTCTCCGCCCTGTGCCTTAATCATTTGCTTCCATTTGTCCATGGCGCGGCCATCCTTGAGCGCCTTTTCCACGTCGGCATCGTGCACGCCCGCTGCTTCCAGCATCTCGCGCGCGAGCGCTAGGGTCAGCTCGACGACATCGCTTGGCCCGCCGCCAGCCAGAACCTCGACAGATTCTTCGACCTCGAGCGCGTTGCCCACTTTTCGGCCCAACGGGGTGGACATATCCGTCAATAGTGCCGTGGTGGCCGTACCGGCGTCGTTACCCAAGTCCACCATGGTCTGCGCCAACTCGCGGGCCAAGGTCTTATCCTTCATAAAGGCACCGGAACCCACCTTGACATCGAGCACCAAAGACGAGGTACCCTCCGCAATCTTCTTCGACATGATGGAAGAAGCGATAAGTGGAATGGCCTCAACGGTGGAGGTGATATCGCGCAAGGCATAGATCTTCTTATCCGCAGGTGCCAGCCCTGAACCTGCCGCACAGATGATGCAGCCCGGATCCTCCAGGATATCCATCAAACGCTTATTGGAAATATCCGCCTGCCAGCCCGGGATGGACTCCAGCTTGTCTAGTGTGCCGCCGGTGTGGCCCAACCCGCGACCAGAAAGCTGCGGTACCGCCACGCCAAAGGCGGCCACGAGGGGTGCAAGCGGCAGCGTGATCTTATCGCCGACGCCACCGGTGGAGTGCTTGTCCGCAGTCTTCTTGGACAAGGAGTCAAAGCTCATCGTCTCACCGGAGGCAATCATTGCCTTGGTCCACTGCGAGATTTCCTCGCGGTTCATGCCGTTGAGGAAGATAGCCATGTTGAGTGCAGCCATCTGCTCATCGCCCACCACCCCGCGCGTATAGGCATCAATGACCCAGTCGATTTCCTCCGGGCTAAACACCCCCTTGTCGCGCTTGGTGCGAATAACATCTACCGCATCGAATTTCTCGGCCACGACGACTCCTCCTGTAATGATCTGGAAACCGAAGCGCACAAGCACATATTGTGATTTACTGCACTATATATAGCGGTTGTACACTTCACCACGTCCAATTATCATTCCCTATAGAACAGATGTCAACGAGAATTTTTCTTTTTGTTCTAATAGAGAATTAATACACTCTCTTCACCCCGTAGAAAGAAAGTCCATACCGCAATGAACGCTACCCCGGATGCGCCTTTTACCGATGCCGAATTGCTCAGCCTCGCAGAAAAGGCAGCCCACCACGCCTGGGCACCCTATTCCTCTTTCCCAGTCGGTGCGGCTTTGCTGCTTGCCGATGGCCGCATTGTCACCGGCTGCAATGTCGAAAACGCCTCCAGCCCGCTGGGCATTTGCGCCGAACGCAACGCCGCTGCACACATGGTCACCACCGCAGACGTAACGGCCACCGATGGCCACTTGCCCAGTATTCCGCAGATTAAAGCGGTTGCCATTGTCGGCTTAAAGTCCGCGCCTTGCTACCCTTGCGGGGCCTGCCGCCAAGTCCTGCGGGAGTTTAACTGCGAGCGCGTCATCGTCTCCGTCGATGGAAAGCCCCGCAGCCATGACTTTGCCGAAATCCTCCCCCATTCCTTTGGCCCAGAGTCACTCTAACTAAAAAGTCCCTTCAAAGAACGGTCAGAAAAATATGGAACGTCTACAAGGATTGCTCGGCATCATTGCCATTCTTGCAGTGATCTACGTCCTGTCGAGCTCGCGTAAAAATATCAAGTGGCGCACCATTGGCGTGGGCCTTGTCCTGCAGGTGGTCTTCTGTTTCTTGGTCCTCGCGTGGGAACCTGGATTCAAAGCCCTCAAGGGCATCGCCAATGGGCTGACAAAGCTCACGGAATTTACCAACGAGGGCACCCAATTCGTCTTCGGTGGACTCTTCGGTGACGACTTTGTCTTTGCCCTCAATGTGCTGCCCGTGATCATCTTCTTGGGTGCTATCATCGCCGCCCTGTACTACCTTAGGGTTATCCAGTACTTCGTGGAATACGTCGGCTCCGCCATCAAATGGCTCATGGGTACCTCCAAGGTGGAATCGGTCTGGGCCACCACCGTGATCTTCCTCGGGCAATCCGAGGCCCCACTGGTGATTAAACCCTACCTTCCCAAGCTCACCCGATCCGAGCTTTATACCTGTATGGTCGGCGGCTTTGCCTCCGTGGCCGGATCCACGTTGATCGGCTATTCGCTCTTGGGCGCGCCCCTGGAGTACTTGCTCGCCGCATCGCTCATGAATGCGCCGGGCTCCCTGCTCGTCGCCAAGGGCCTTATGCCAGAGACGGAAGAAACAAACCTCGACGCCACCGTTAAAGACGTCCGCGATACCGAATCTAAAAACATCATTGACGCCATCAGTAGCGGTGCCATGGCCGGCGGTAAGATCGCCATCTCGGTTGCCTGCTTGCTCATCGCCTTCATCGCCTCGATCGTGATGCTCTCTGCCATCCTCGGCGGCATTGGTTCCCTCTTCGGCCAAGATAACTGGTCGCTGGAAGGCCTCTTCGGCATCATCTTCGCCCCAGTGGCCTGGCTTATCGGTACGCCTTGGAACGAGGCCCTCGAGGTGGGTAACTTCATCGGCCAAAAGACCATCCTCAACGAGTTCGTTGGCTACACCGCATTCGGTGAAAGCGTCGATGAGCTCAGCGATAAGGCCGTCTTGATCTCCTCCTTCGCCCTCGCTGGCTTCGCCAACCTGTCCTCCATCGGCATCCAGATTGGCTCCATCGGTGGCCTCATCCCTGAGCGCCGCGGTGAAGTAGCCAAGCTTGGCCCGCGCGCACTCTTCGGTGGCTTCCTTACCAATATGCTCAATGCCGCTATCGTCGGCGTCATCGTTGCACCAATGGTTCTCTAACCCGCCGCGCTACACTTACGGCATAGAAATCCCCTCCTAGCTGGATATTCATCCAAGCAGGGAGGGGATTTACGTGCCTGCGCTAGTTAGCGCGCTATTTGATCACGGCGATGAGATCGCCGCCTTCCACCTTGGTGGCCTGGCCAATGGCCACGCGGTCCACCACGCCATCCTTGGTGGCGGAAATGGAAGCTTCCATCTTCATGGCCTCGATGACCGCGATTTGGTCGCCGGCCTTGACCTCGTCGCCTGCCTCTGCCGTGGGGTTCACCACGCCGGCGAACGGGGCCGCTACATGGCCGTCATTGGACGGGTCCGCCTTTTCCACCGTGGCCACGGTGGACTCGGCGTTTTCATCGCGCACCTTCATCGGGCGGATTTGGCCGTTGACGTTGAGCACAACATTGCGCATGCCCTTCTCATCTGGCTCACCCACCGCGTCGAGGCGGACCACGATCTGCTTAAGGTTGGAGCGATCGGTGGAGTTTTCTGGGAAGAAATGCACCACCTTTTCTTCGCCTTCGGTCAGACCGTAGAAGAAGGTCGTATCCGTCAGCGCCTCGGTATTGCCAAACTTGCGGCGGAACTCATTGAATTCCTCAAACTGCTTAGGAAAGAGCAAGCGGTTCAGGCTGGCGCGACGCTCATCCGAGTCATCCGAGTCCAAGTGCGGCTGTTCCTCAGCCGGGACATCGTTAATCTGCGCACCGGTTTCGGTTCGGCCATCAAGGACCTTATCGCGCAGCTCAGGCCAGCCACCCGGAGGGGTGCCTAGCTGGCCGCGGAGGAATTGGTCCACGGAATCCGGGATATCGTACTTCGTAGGGTTGGCCGCGAAGTCTTCCGGAGCAACGCCAGTGCCCACGAGGTGGAGTGCCAAGTCACCCACCACCTTGGAAGATGGGGTGACCTTGGTAGGCCGGCCCAGCATCTCGTTGACGGCGGCATAGTTATCCTCGATGACCTCGAAGCGATCCGCCAGGCCCAATGCGACGGCCTGCGCGCGCAGGTTCGACAGCTGACCACCCGGAATCTCGTGCTTGTACACGCGGCCGGTCGGGCCAGGAATGCCGTTTTCAAACGGAGCATAGAGCTGGCGCACGGCTTCCCAGTACGGCTCCAAGTCCGAGACCGCTTGCAGGTCGATTCCGGTATCGCGCTTGGAGTTGGAGAAGGCGGCGATGAGCGCGGAAAGCGATGGCTGCGACGTGGTGCCAGCCAGCGGTGCCGAGGCACCGTCGACGATATCGGCGCCAGCCCGCGCCGCCGCGAAATAGGTAGCAATCTGGCCACCGGCGGTATCGTGCGTGTGAACGTGAACCGGCAGGTCGAATTCCTTGCGCAACGCGGTCACTAGGGTCGCTGCGGCCTCTGGGCGCAGGAGGCCGGCCATGTCCTTGACGGCCAGGATGTGCGCGCCGGATTCTACGATCTGCTCGGCGAGCTTCAAGTAGTAATCCAAGGTGTAGAGGTCTTCCTTCGGCGAAGAAAGGTCACCGGAATACGCCATGGCAACCTCGGCCACGGTGGTATTCGTCTCGAGCACGGCATCGATGGCGGGGCGCATCTGGGAGACATCATTGAGCGCATCGAAAATGCGGAAGACATCCACGCCGGACTTGGCCGCTTCCTGCACGAAAGAGCGGCAGACCGAATCTGGGTACGGGGTATAGCCCACGGTATTGCGCCCGCGCAGAAGCATCTGGATGTTCTGGTTCGGCATGGCCTCGCGCAGCAGGTCCAGACGCACCCAGGGATCCTCGTGGAGGAAGCGCATGGCGACGTCATAAGTCGCACCGCCCCACGCCTCCACGGAGAAGAGGCCTGGGGTCAGGCGCGCCACGGCTTCTGCCGCAGAGACCAAGGCCGTGCTGCGCACGCGGGTAGCAAGCAAGGACTGGTGGGCATCGCGGAACGTCGTATCCGTAACCATCAAGGAATCCTTGGCGCGAATCTGTTCCGCGTACTTCTGCGGCCCGAGCTCCAAGAGGTCATCGCGGGAACCGCGCGGGAGCGGCTCTTCCGCATTAAACTTCGGCAGCTTATCAAATGGGCGCAGCGCGGTGGGGCGGTCACCATTGGGCTTATTCACGGTGACATCCGCGATGTATTCCAGGATACGGCCGGACTCATCCACCGCCGGTGGGGCCTTGAGCAGATCTGGGTGTTCGGTGATGAATCCGGTATCGACGCGGGTATTGACGAAGTCAGACTCATTGAGCAATGCGCGCAGGAAGCCGATATTGGTGGCCACGCCGGATACGTGGAACTCGTTTAACGCGCGGCGGGCTCGGTGAACAGCCTGCTCGAAGGTGGTGCCGCGGCAGGTCATCTTCACCAAGAGGGAGTCGAAGTTGGGCGAGACTTCAGCACCCACGGAGGTCGCACCATCCAAGCGCACGCCAGCGCCGCCCGGCGAGCGGTACGCTGTCAACGTACCCGTATCTGGGCGGAAGCCGTTATTCGGATCTTCGGTAGTAATGCGGCACTGCAGGGCAGAGCCGGTAATGGTGATATTTTCTTGCGACAGGTTGATGTCTTCCAAGGAAGCGCCGGCGGCGATATTCATCTGCGCCTTGACGATGTCCACACCGGTAACCTCCTCAGTCACGGTGTGCTCCACCTGCACGCGGGGGTTCATCTCAATGAAGACGTGGTTGCCGCGCTCGTCCACAAGGAATTCCACCGTGCCGGCGCCCTCATAGTTGATGTGCTCGCAGAAGTTCACGGCATCCTGGCAGATGCGATCACGCAGCTCCGGATCCAGCGATGGCGCCGGAGCGATTTCCACGACCTTCTGGTGGCGGCGCTGCACGGAGCAGTCGCGCTCAAAGAGGTGGATGACATTGCCCTGGGAATCCGCAAGCACCTGCACCTCAATGTGCTGCGGATTAATCACCGCGGTCTCGAGGTATACGCTGCCATCGCCAAAGGCCGCCTCGGCCTCGCGCGAGGCCTCTGCCGCCCGTTCGCGCAGCTCAGATTCGGATTCCACGTAGCGCATACCGCGCCCGCCGCCGCCGGAGACGGCCTTGACAAAGACCGGGAAGCTGAAGTCACCGGCGTCTGCTACCAGCTTATCGATGTCCGTGGTCGGCTGCGAGTCCTGCAGCGTCGGCAGCCCCGCTTCCTTCGCGGCGTTGACCGCGGCGGATTTGTCACCGGTGAGATCTAGCGTGCTCGGGGTGGGGCCAATGAACTTAATGCCATTGTCCTCGCAGGCGCGGGCCAAATCGGCGCGCTCGGACAAGAAGCCGTAGCCCGGATAGATCGCATCCGCCTCAGACTTCTTGGCAGCGCGGATGATTTCCTCGATATCGAGGTACGCCTTAACGGGCTGTCCCTCGTCACCAATGCGCACTGCTTCATCCGCAAAGGCGCGGTGGAAGGAGTTGCGGTCTTCACGAGGATAGACGGCGACGGTCTTCGCCCCCGTTTCAAAGGCAGCGCGGAAGGCACGCACGGCGATTTCACCGCGGTTGGCTACCAAAATCTTGTCGAACGATGGAAGGGCGGAATTGGCCACTTGGGTGTTCCTTTCAACTTGGAAGACGCCGCCTTGCAACGTCCCCACTGGGGTGATCCGTCTCTCAGTTTAGAGATAAGAATAGTTTTTATCATCCCTTTTTAAAAACGGGATTTTCTACACTCACCTGCAACTTAAACCCCACGTAAGCAATTTCTGCCAGCCAACCAGTATTAACAGACCTAGCAATTCTGCAAAGTCTGCAAATTTTCAGGCAGCAAATTTTTCGCAGCCGTAGCCGCTACATGTGCATCCTCCTCTGCAATATCTGAGGAGAAAATGCAACATCTGAGCGCGCGGGTTGCTCAGTTATACCGTAGGAGGATGCACATTTAACGCCGATAAACGCAGCAGGATGCACAAATGCTCCCCACGTGAACGTGGGGAGCAAATGCGGTCCACTTAACGGCCTACTCTACGGCCCACCGCGGGCCGCAAGCGCGCGGGGCCGAGCGATTAGAAGGACTTCGGCGGAACGGAGCGCTGGTCTTCGCCGGCGTAGGCGGACAGCGGGCGAATCAGCGAGTTGTTCTCGTTTTGTTCCACGATGTGCGCGGTCCAGCCGGTGATGCGGGCCATGACGAAGATCGGGGTGAAGAACTGAATATCGAACCCGAGGATGTGGTAGGCAGGGCCGGCCGGGAAGTCCAAGTTCGGCTTGATCTTGATCGAGGTGTTTTCTTCCATGGTCTTGGCCATGATGTCGTACATCTCGATCCACTTGGTCTGGTCGTGCTGCTCGGCCAACTCCTTGAAGGCAGCTTCCATGGTGGGAACGCGGGAGTCGCCGTTCTTGTACACGCGGTGACCAAAGCCCATGACCAGGTCCTTATTGGCCAGCTTGTTCTTGGTCCACTCCTCTGCCTTGGCAGGATCGTCCACCTCGAGGAAGTTCTTCATGACGGCCTCGTTGGCACCACCGTGCAGCGGCCCCTTGAGCGCGCCGATGGCGGCGACGATGGCGGAGTAGGTATCAGACATCGTGGAGGTAACCACGCGCGCCGAGAAGGTGGAGGCATTGAAGGAGTGCTCGGCGTAAAGGATGAGGGACTTATCAAAGGCCTCGATATCGGCGCGGTTGACCGCTGGGGAGCCTTCTTCATCGCCGAAGACCATCCACAGGAAGTTTTCGGCAAAGCCCTTCTTGCGGGACGGCTCGATGTAGCCCTCACCGCGGCGGCGACGGATGTCGAGCGCGATGATGGTGGGGATCTTCGCCATGAGTTCGAGCGCGGTACGGCGCACGTGCTCGGAGTCCTTGGTGTATTCCTCCGCGTCCTGGGCACCGATGAAGGAGATGGCTGTGCGCAGAACGTCCATGGGGTGGCAGCTTTGCGGCATGGACATGATCAGGTCAATGAGGTGGCGGTCTAGGTGTCGCAATGCCTTCTCACGCGCGGAGAAGCGGATGAGGGATTCTTGCCCCGGCAGCTTGCCATTCCACAAGAGGTAGGCCACCTCTTCGAAGGAGCAGTAGCGGGCCAGTTCTTGGACCGGGTAGCCGCGGTAGGTCAAAGAGTTGGTCTCTGGAACGACCTTGGAAATGGCGGTTTCATCGACAACGACACCGTAAAGGCCCTTGCGGATTTCTGGGGTTTCGTTTTTCTTATCGGACATGGTCACTGGCTCCTTAGCTTTCAAAAGTGGGTTGGTAGCTGTCTTTGGAATAGGTGAATACGGACTGGTCAAACTCGTTGTATTCCTGGTAGCGGACCAGTTCGTACAGGCGGGAGCGGTGCTGCATGCGCTCTAACCACTCGGTCTGGATGCCGGTATCTTGCAAGTCGCGCAGGAATTCTTCGGTAGCGCCCATGGCCACGCGGAAGCTGGAGACCGGCCAGATCACGGCGTTGTATCCCAACCCGTCGAGGGTCTTTGCTGATTGCAGCTCGGTCTTGCCAAACTCCGTCATATTCGCCAACAGCGGCGTATCCACGGCGGCGCGGAACTTTTCAAAGTCCTCGGGGGAATACAGCGCCTCGGTGAAAATCAGATCCGCACCGGCTTCGGCATAGGCCTTAGCGCGGTCGATGGCGTCATCGATGCCATTGACACCGGCGGCATCGGTACGCGCGCAGATGATGAAATTAGGATCGCGGCGCTCGTTGACGGCCGCGCTGATGCGGCGGACCATGACTTCCTTGTCCACCACTTCCTTGCCGTCGAGGTGCCCGCAACGCTTCGGGTTGACCTGATCCTCCAGGTGGCAGCCGGCTAGGCCGGCATCCTCGAGGGCGGCGACGGTGCGGGCGGCGGACATGGGTTCGCCGAAGCCGGTATCGGCATCGACAAGCACGGGCAAGTCGGTAGCGCGCGCGATCTGCCCGGCGCGCTGGGCCACCTCGGTCAAGGTAGTAAGCCCAATATCAGGCAGGCCCAAATCATTAGCCAGTACCGCGCCGGATACATAGACGCCGTCGAAGCCGCCGATGTCCTGGATAAGGCGGGCGGTCAGCGGGTTAAACGCGCCCGGCAGCGTGGTGATCGATCCGGATTCGATGGATTTGCGGAAGTTCGCACGCTTTTCAGCGTTGGTGATTGTAGAACCAAATAGTCCAGCCATTAGAAGATTCCCTCCGGTTTCTCGGGCGCGGTGGCAAGGTGCTCATCGCTGACCCGCACGTTGAGTTCGGTTAGATCGGTGAGGTTTTCTAGGTCTTGCACGGCGGTGAGGAAGCGCTCTTGCTCGGCCTCGTCGACGACGCCATCGGCAAGCTTTTTGAACTTGGCAATGTACTGCTCGCGGGCGAAGGGGCGGGCGCCCAGCGGGTGGGCGTCAGCTACGGCGCGCTCGTCTTCGATGACGGTGCCGTCCTTGAAAGTGATAACGGCCTTGCCGCCGAAGGCTTTTTCCTCAAGGTCGTTGGAGTGATAGCGGCGCGTCCACTCGGGATCCTCAACGGTGGAGATCTTCTGCCACAGCTCGATGGTCTCCGGGCGGTTGGAGCGCTCAGGGGAATAGGAGGTTTCGTGGTCCCAGACGCCATCTTCTAGCGCGACCGCGAAGATGTACATCACAGAGTGGTCCAGGGTTTCGCGGGAGGCGGAAGGATCCATCTTCTGCGGATCGTTCGCGCCGGTGCCGATGACGTAATGGGTGTGATGGGAGGTGTGCAGCACGATGGACTCGATATCCGCCGTCTTCAGGCCCTTATCCTCCAGCGTCTTTTTCAGCGCAAAGGCCATGTCGATGGGAGCCTGCGCCTGGTATTCCGCGGAGTGTTCCTTGGTGTAGGTATCCAGGATGGCGGTCTTGGCCTCACCGTTTTCTGGCAGGGGCACGGTGTAGGTGCGCTCTGGTGAATGCAGCATCCAGGCGATGAACCCGTCCTCGCCCTCCCAGATCGGTGCCGGGGCACCCTCGCCGCGCATGGTGCGGTCGACGGCCTCGATGGCCATCTTGCCCGCGAAGGCCGGCGCGTAGGCCTTCCACGAAGAAATCAGGCCCTTGCGGGACTGGCGGGTTGCCGTGGTGGTGTGCAGCGCCTGGCCGACGGCCTGGTAAATCGTGTCCCTATCCAGGCCCAACATGGTGCCAAGCCCTGCGGCTACCGATGGCCCCAAGTGCGCCACGTGGTCGATCTTGTGCTCGTGCAGGCACATGCCTTTGACCAGGTTGACCTGGATTTCATAGCCGGTCGCAATGCCGCGGATAAGGTCGCGGCCGCTCAGACCCTTGTGCTGCGCTGCGGCAAGAAGCGGTGGAATATTGTCGCCGGGGTGGGAATACTCGGCGGCAAGGAAGGTGTCGTGGTAGTCCAACTCGCGGACCGCGGTGCCATTGGCCAGTGCGGCCCACTCCGCGGAATAGGTGCCATCGATGCCGAAAATGGTGGAACCGCCCTTGTCCACGGGGTGGGCTTCTGCCATCACTCGCGCGGACGTCACAGGGCCACGGGCAACAGAGGCCATAGCCACGACAGCATTGTCGATGATGCGGTTGATGATCATCTCGGTGGTTTCTTCCGGGACCTCTACGGGGTCCGCGGCCACCTCGGCCACCTTGAACGCCAGGTGCTCCTCGTATGGGAAGTCCTCGGCGGATTTATGGGTGCGTACCTCATGGTTTTTCACTAGTTGCGTCCTCCTTCATCAAGAATGCGTTGTAAATCACAGTAAATGTTTGCATGTGGTGCACGCTATAAGTAATGTTTGTGGAAATTAGCGGACTTCTTTTGTGAAATCTGCAAAACTTGTGATTTTCACAGCGCAGGGGACTTAAAGGAAGGACGGGGACGCATGACCAAGCACTATGCGGGGGCACGGATTCACGCTTTGCGCAAGCAGCGCGGGCTCACCCAGGTGGCGATGGCGAAGAAGTTGGGGTTATCCACGAGCTACCTCAACCAGTTGGAAAACGACCAGCGCCCGCTGACCGTCACCGTGTTAATGCAGCTAGCCCAGCGCTTTACCGTGGATCCCAGCTACTTCGCCGAAGACCGCGATATCCATACGATTACCGAGCTCCGCCACATCTTCCCCGATGCCTCTGAAGAAACGCTCTCGGATCTCGCCTCTCGCTTTCCCGAGTTGATGCCGCGGTTTGTTGATGTTGCTTCCCGCGCGCCCGCTGCGGACCCCTCCCCCTTTGAAGTGGTGCGGGATTTCTTTTATGACGCGCATAATTACATCCACGAGCTCGATGTGCTCGCAGAAGAACTCGCTGGCCAGTTGGGCGATCGCGTCCTGCGCCGCGGCCGGCTCGCCTCCCGCATGCATGAGGATCTGGGGGTTACGGTGCGCTTTTCCCGTCCCGGCCCTCGGCGCAGCTTCGACCCAGATACGCGCGAGCTCTCGCTGCGCGATGGGTTATCTGAGGCGCAATTGGTCTTTGAAATGGCCCTGCAATACTGCTTACTTGCCTACGGCGATATCTGTGACAACCTCGTATCTGAACTGCCCGAAGGCGAATCCCAAGACTTAGCAACCCTAGGCCTTGCGCAGTATTTCGCGGCGGCTGTCACCATGCCCTACCAGCGCTTTCTCACGATAGCAGAAGATACTCGCTACGATATCGACCTGCTATGCAACTACTTTGGAACCGGGTTTGAAACAACCGCGCAGCGCCTTGCCACGCTCCAGCGCCCAGGGCTTAAGGGCGTGCCGTTTTCCTTCATCCGCACTGACCGTGCGGGCAATATTTCCAAGCGGCAGTCCTCTACCGCCTTTCACTTCGCGCGCTCTGGCGGATCCTGCCCCCTGTGGGTAGTCCACCGCGCCTTTGAAACCCCGAACCGGATTACCCGGCAGGTCGCCGCCATGCCGGATGGCCACGCCTACCTGTGGATCGGGCGTTTCGTGCAGGGAACGGCCAAGTCTTGGGGCACGCCGCGCAAAGAATTCGCGGTGGGCCTAGGCTGCGATATCACTCAGGCCGATCGCATCGTCTATGCCGATGCCCTGAACCTGGACAGTTCCGCCGCCACCCCGATTGGCCCAGGCTGTACGGCCTGCCCCCGCGAATTCTGTCCACAGCGCGCCCTGCCGGAGGCAGATAGGCCGATCAAAATCGAGCTTAACCGCACTGCGGAGCATGCTTACTCCACGTTCTAGGAACGAGGTTTACTCCAGGTCATCATGGGCCACCAAGCGGCGGGCGGCCTCGGTGATGGTGCCAGATAGCGATGGGTAGACCGCAAAGGAATCGGCCAGCTGGTTCACCGTGAGCTGGTTGGTCACTGCCATAGCGATGGGCAGGATGAGCTCGGAGGCGGTCGGCGCGACGATGACGCCACCGATCACGCGGCCGGACGTTGCGCGGCAGAATAGCTTGACAAAACCGTGCTGCAGCGAGCGCATCTTCGCACGCGGGTTGGTATTCAGCGGCATGGTAATGGCGCGGGCGGCGACCTCACCGGCCTCGATCTCAGCCTGGGTAAAGCCGACCGCGGCGATCTCCGGGCGGGTAAAGACCGCGTTAGCCACGGTCTTCAGGCGCAGCGGCGAGACGCCTTCACCAAGCGCGTGGTACATCGCCACACGGCCCTGCATCGCGGCCACGGAGGCAAGCGGGAAAAGATCGGAGCAGTCACCGGCTGCGTAAATGCCGGCAATATTGGTGCGCGAGACGCGGTCTACCTGGATGTGACCAGACTTCGCGGTTTCCACGCCCACGTTTTCCAGCTTCAGATCCTTGGTATTCGGGACAGAACCAATGGACATGATGACGTGCGAGCCGTGAATCTCGCGCCCGTCCTGCGTGGTGACCAGCACGTTACCGTCCTCGGTGCGGTTAACGGTTTCCACGCGGCAGTTCTTTTCCAGCTCCACGCCGCGCTCGCTCAGCACGGTTTCGAGGACGTCGGCGGCATCGGCATCATCATGCGGCAAGATGCGATCGCGCGAGGCCACCATCGTAACTTTGACGCCCAGCTCAGCGAAGGCGGAGACAAACTCGGCACCGGTGACACCGGAACCCACCACAATGAGGTGCTCCGGCAGCTCGGTAAGGTTATATACCTGCTGCCAGGTCAGGATACGCTCGCCATCCGGCTGGGCGCCGGGCAAAATGCGTGGGGTGGCGCCGGTAGCCACCAAGACGAGGTCCGCATCCAGCGTCTCCTCGTGGCCATCCTCATTGAAGACCGCGGTGACCTTGTGCCCACCAAAGGCATCGGCCTGCTGATCCTCCGGGAAGTGCGCGCGGCCATCGATAACGCGGGCACCCAGGGAATCCATGGTATTGCGGATATCACCGGATTGCTTAGCCGCCAAGTCCTGCACGCGCTGGTTCAGCGCACTGATGGAAAGCTGCGCCTTGCCGATGCCCTCGTTCAGCTCCATGTCATCCGCGCGGCGCAAGTCCGTTTTAATATTGGCGCCGGCAATAAACGACTTGGAGGGAACACAGTCCAAGACCACGCTATTGCCGCCCATGCCTTGGTCTTCGATGATGGTGATTTCCGCGCCGTACTTGGCGCCAGCCAGCGCTGCCTCGTAGCCCGCCGGGCCACCGCCGATGATGACAATTCGCTTGGTCTGGTTCAACACGCAATTGCTCCTTTATAGGCTCCACTTTTAAAGTCGCCTACGAGTCTAACCCGTAGGTAACCCCAGCGCGTTAGTCCGCCTGCGCATTCTCCCCCATAAATTGCTCGACAACGGCCCCAAAAAGCTTAATGCCCACACCAATTGCCCGCTCATCCACGATGAGGTCGCCCATGTGCAGATCGTGCTGCTCCCCTTCCCCGGACCAGCAACCAAGGCGCGCCATGGAACCGGGCACCTTTTCCAAATACCAGGAAAAGTCCTCGCCACCGGAAGACTGCGGGGCCTGAACCACGGCCTGCGGGTCGATGGACTGTGCGGCAGAAGCAAGCATGGCGGTAGCGACGTCATCGTTAAGCACCGGCGGCACGCCGCGGTTATAGGACAATTCGTGTTCTACCCCCACCGGCGCGAGGATCTGATCCACTAGCTCCGCGAAAAGTTCCTGCATCTGGCGCCAGATGGTGATATCGGCGGTGCGCATCGTGCCGGTCAGCATGCCGGTTTCCGGGATTGCGTTAGGGGCATAGCCGGAATTGACCTGGCCAAAGACCAAAACCGTGCCGGTGCGCGGATCAACGCGGCGAGACAGCAGCGCCGGCAGCTCCGTAATAACCTTGCCCAGCGCATAGACCACATCCGCGGATAGGTGCGGGCGCGAGGTATGCCCGCCCGGGCCCTTGATCTTGAGCTCCACCACGTCCGTTGCCGAGGTAATAGCCCCGGCGCGGATGCCAATGCGCCCCACGCGCAGCTTCGGCTCGGCGTGGATGGCGAAGATGGAATGCACGCCTTCTAACGCGCCCCAAGAAATAACGTCGGTGGCCCCGCCGACCCACACTTCCTCCGCCGGCTGGAAGATGATGCGAATGCCCAGCTCCAGCTCATTAACCCGCTGAAAATCCGCCAGCGCGCAAGCCAGGCCGAGCGCCACGGTGGTGTGCACATCGTGGCCGCACGCGTGCATGGTACCGGGCTTCTCAGAGGTAAACTCCAGCCCAGTTACCTCGGTAATGGGCAAGGCATCGATATCGGCGCGGAAGGCCAAGCGGCCAAGCTCTGTATCCGGGCCGATATCCACCATGAGGCCGGTGTGCGGGAAGCGCTGCGGCTCGAGCCCGTAATCCGCAAGGATATTCGCGATGTAATTGGTGGTTTCCACCTCTTGGTTCGCCGTTTCCGGATTGCGGTGGATATGGCGCCGCCACGCGATGACCTCCGCACGGTGAGCATCGAACCACTCGTTAATAAACTCCGAGATCACGCGCACGCCTCCCTGTTGCTGGACTATCTCTTGGAGGCAGTCTACAACTAGACCATGCGGTTCAGTAAGTCAGGGTGGTTAGCCCCGCGCATCACTAAAGCGCCGCTGGTTGATGTAGTCCTGTGGAAAGGGCGCCACATCTTCTACCCCGAGCACGGCGGAGTCTGCCAAGTGGCCCTCCACCACGTCCCCACCGGCCGGCAAGAGGACCGCCGGCGGGATTTCTAAAGCCAGCGCCAGTTTGTACACCGTGGATAATTGCGGGTCCGCCATGGTGTGTAGGCCATTTTCATTGCGTTCCAGGTTTGAAATCTGGCTGCGCGATACCCCCGAAATATCCGCAAGCACTTGCTGAGATACCCCGCGCCGCTCGCGCACGCGGCGCAGTTGTTGCGAAAATCCGTAGCCGTAGCTCGACCACATTAGTTGAATAAAACTCACGATCTTTTCCCCCTTTGAAAGCCGCCTTCGGGCTTTCAGGGAGAAATACTAGCTTAAAGATCGATATTGCGCGGGCCGTAGAGGCGATCGCCGGCATCGCCAAGCCCCGGCACGATATAGGCATCCGCATTGAGTTCGGGGTCAATGGCGGCGGTGACGAGGCGGACGGGAAGGCCCGATTTCTCCAGCGCATCCACGCCGTTTTGGGCCGAGACCATGCAGATGGCGGTGATATCGGTAGCGCCGCGGGCGGCCAAGAGGCGCAGGGCGTGCAGCAGGGAGCCACCGGTGGCCAGCATGGGATCAACGACGAAGACGGTGCGCCCGGTGAGGTCTTGCGGCAGGGCCTCTAGGTACGGCACGGGTTCGTGGGTTTCTTCATCGCGCGCCATGCCAATGAAGCCGACCTGGGCATCCGGAATCATCGACAAGGCGGGATCCACCATGCCTAGGCCTGCACGAATGATGGGCACGATGATGGGCGGATCCTGCAGGCGGGTGCCTTGTGCTGTGGCAACCGGTGTTTCGCAAGCGAAGTTTTCTACCGCCAAATCGCGGGAGGCTTCATATACGAGCATGGTTCCCAGGTCCTTGAGCGCAGCGCGAAAAGCGGAGTTATCACTGCGCGCATCGCGCATCAGGGTCAGGCGGGAAGCGGCAAGCGGGTGGTCTACGACGTGGATATCCATGCCCACTACTTTAAACTTTTTGGGAACCACTTGGGCCATTGGCCAGTCCAATAGGACATGAGACCATTTCAGATAGATACCGCCCACGCCCGCCATTTAGCCCGTGACCTGCATGCGAACGCGCAGGGAGACAATCCACCCCACCCGGCATTGCCCGAAGATTCGACCTTTACCGGGTTCAATGAGACCGTTCATGCCGCCTTAGACAATATTGGGGCGCGGATGACCATGCTGCGCCACGATATGGGGCACATCGCGCAGTCTTCCTTCCAGATGTCGCGCGAGGCGGAAGACTCCGATGCGGCGCTGCGCGACTTACTCGGGGCGGCGATCTAAGTGCTTGCTACCGCCATTAAAAATATCGCCGCGCTGCAGCCTTCGCCGCTTCCCGATGTCCAACTTCCCCGCGTCCCAGATCTCTCCGCCGCCCAGCCGCTGGCGGATATCGCGCACGGTGATGCCTCGCAGCTTATCGCCGCCGCGAACCTCCTCACCGGCGATAACGAGACCATCTCCGCAGTACTCAACCAGGCCCGCGGCCTCGTTACGGCGGCTGCCGGCGATATCTTTGGCATCGGCACGCGGCTCATCCAGGCCGCTGCGCCCATCGCGATGGGATTAATCTCCCTTGATCCCGCCTCCCGGGCTGCAGCGCTTGCGTCCCTTCGCACCGTGATAGACGAGCACATTGGCTTGGCGATGGCCCGGGTCAACCGACTGAAAGACGAGCTCACCACCACCGCCGCGGCCCTGTTGCCCATCTCCCAGCGACCGGTGGAATCAGCCGTTGGCCAGCCCCAGCAGGCCACGGCCGCCGCGGCGACGCATACCGCGGTGGCTCCTCCGGCGGAGCTCGGTGCTGCACCCGCGCCGCACGCATCAGCGGGCGCAGAAGCTGGCTCAGAGGCAGGCCGCGCGGCCGTGGCCGCGGCCAAGAGCCAGGTGGGCCAGCCCTATACCTGGGGCGGAACCGGCAACGGTGGCTTTGACTGCTCAGGGCTTACCCAGTGGGCCTATTCCCAAGCGGGGGTGGATATACCGCGCACGGCGGACCAGCAGGCCATCGGCAAGCAGGTCAGCGCCGATCAACTCCAGCCCGGCGATCTGGTGGTCTGGGATGGCCATGTGGCGATGTATTCCGGTAATGGCGAGATTGTGGAGGCCGGCGACCCCGTACAGACCAACCCGCTGCGAACGAATAATATGGGCATGCAATTTAAGGGTTTTTGGCGGCCGACTGCCTGACAAGGCCCCGGCAATTCCGCGCGGCAGCTGGGGCGTTGGGTAGACTAAAAGCTCATGAGTACCCGTGCGATTGTGCCTATTAAGCTCTCCTTGACTGAGGGCGATTTTTATACCCTCTGGGCGCCCAAGTGGCGCGAAAATGGCTCCGAGTGGCAAGCCTTTTTGGGCGACGATGACTCCGTCTTGGTCTTTGACTCCCCCGCTGAGCTGCTGTGCTACCTAGAGTCCGATGCCAAGCATGACCTGCTGGATCACCCGCAGTGGGAGCAATTTTCCGCCCGCCCGGCGCACCGCGTCACCCCGGCCAAGCGCGATGAATACGATCTCATCGGCATGCCAGAAGCCCTCGCCGGCCGCCCCAGCCACGCCAATGTCTCCACCGTGGCGCGCGATCTCGAGGTGGCATCCGCGCTTGCCGATGTCGCCGCTGCCGAACAGACCACCATCTTCTTCGCCACCCACTCCATCCTGCGCAACGTCTCCCGCGGCGCCGATCACTACTCGGGCGAGCAGGGCCTGAATGAGTGGACCGGCGTCGGGCGGGTCATCTTGACCAACTGGAAGAAGGTCATCGCGGATCTGGATAAGCACGTCCGTGTGGTCCCGAGCGATGAATTCGACGCCGCCGCTATCTCCGATGCCGAAACCCGCATCTCCGAGGCCGCGAGTGCCGCCGAAGCCGCAGCCAAGGAAGCTGAAGAAAAGCGCAAGGCCGCAGCAGACGCCGCCGATCCTTATGACGAGTCTCCCTGGGCCGCCGCCGGAATCGACCCGGTTAAGATCACCGCACAGTCCAAGTCCGTCTACACGCTGCGCACCTACCTGGACGGCAAACCCATCTTCTTGGGCAAGTGGGGCGAAATCTTTACCTTCGATTCCTCCAAGACGCTGGTGCGGTGGCTCATCGATAATGACGACCACGACTTGGCGCGCGTGTCCACCTGGCAGGACGTCGTCACCGCCGCCAACGCCGGCGAACTAGAGGTCCAAGTCCACCCGGATAACCAATATTCCTTTAACGGCCTCGTGCGCGATATTGAAAAGGGTCCAGAAGCGGTAGACTCCGACCAGCTGGCCCGCTGCTACGAGGTCTGCGCCGATGCCGCGGACTGGGCCGGGGACGATTCCATCAACTCCTATATGCTGGCCAATCCGCGCCTGCAGGACTACCTGGGCTACATGCTCGGTTCCACCGAGCACGCCGGCTACGTCCCGTCGAAGCCGTATAACGAGCACGCCGAGTCCTGGAAGGGCCTCGAGAACATGCTGATTAAGCGCTTCTCCCGCTTCTAGAAGCACCAGGCACCTAAAACAGAAGAAAGCCAGCCACTCCCCGATCTGGGTGGCTGGCTTCTTTTGTGGCCAAGAGCCCCGACGAGGCGGCTAGGAACGGCGGCTCCTGTTGGCGCCGCTTCCCAGCGTGCCCCCGGTTTTAGAAGTCGCGCAGGATGCGCTGTGCCAAAGGCTCAGAGGATGCCGGGTTCTGGCCGGTGTAGAGGTTGCGGTCAACCTCAACATAAGGCTGCATCGGGTCGGTCTGCTTGAAATCAGCGCCGAGCTCGCGCAGGCGGGTCTCAACAACCCACTTGGCGGCGGCGATGGTCTCCTCGCCCTCTTCGGCGTTGGTAAAGCCGGTCATGGTGTAGCCCTTGAGCGGCCAGTTGTCATTGTCGAGTGCGAGCAATGCGGCCGGTGCGTGGCAAACCAGGGATAGCGCGCGACCGGAGTCGATGCGCGCCTGCAGCAGCTTGGCGGAGTCCTGGTCATAAGCCAAGTCCTCCATCGGGCCGTGGCCGCCGGGGTAAAAGACAAGGTCGTAATCGGCTTCCTTAACATCGGCCAAGTTCAGTGGGTCTTCCAGATCTGGACCGATTTCTGCGAGGTAGTTCTCCTGCTCGGCGCGGTCGCCCTCAGACAATACCTCGAGGCTGTACTCGTCTACCACGGGTGCCTTTGCGTTCGGCGTAGCAAAGTCGATATCCCAACCAGCGTTCTTAAACACGCGGTGCGGAGCGATGAGCTCCTCGGCCCAGTAACCGGTAGGACGGGCGCTGCCATCAGCCAGCGTCCACTTATCAGCGGCGGTAACAACGAATAGTGCGGAAGGCATGTCTTCCTCCTTTATGTAGATTAACTATCTATTACTCTTCGGAAGCGTTGTCATTCAGGTTCATTGAGAACCCGGAATCTTGGAGCGACTCCTCAGTATCGGGGCCGGCAAGTTCCGGATCGGAGAGGTCCTCGTAGGCCGGAAGGACAACGGTCTCAAGGATACGCTGCCTTGTCTCCTCCGTGCCGAAAATATTCTCAATCGCCTTTACGGTGAGATCGAAAAACTCCTCCAAGCCGTATCCAAAGGTCTCACTCAAGGCGAGAAATTGCCTGCTCAGCGTGGAATCGCCGGAAGAGACGGAACAGGTAAAGCCAAGCTGCTGCAACAGCGGCAGCGGATGATCCGTCAGTTCCTCAACGTCATCCACGGGCGAAAATACCAATGGAATGTGTCGGTCGCGGATCCATCCGGAGGCCTTGCCCGGGCGGATTCCATCGACATCGGCGGTGAAATCATCAATCATATTCACCGGTTGCAGCAAGCGGTTGACGCCGGCCTGCGCCGCGCTTTCGGTGGCGGCGAAATCCTCACCCACCGCGATTTGGGTAGGCAGGTACTGCGCGCGGAATTCAGCCGCCGCGGCAGCGCTACCATCCGGCAGGGTGTAGCCCCCAACGCCCGCAGCATCCCCTGCGTTAGCCGCCGGCTCTGCCGCCTCGAGGACAAACCGCACCTCGAGCTCGCCGAAGCGTTCCGCGGCCACCTCGCGTACGACCGCTGACGTATCGAAAGAATAAGCCGCGGGGTTGAGCTGCAGCTCGGCATAGACCACGTGGTCATCGGCAAGCTGGGCGCACTGCTCGCGAATATCCGCGTTCAATTCCTCCGCGGTGCCGGCCTGCGAACGAACCGGTTCCCAGAGGGATACCTTGGGCAGTTGTTCCACCACGCTCTCGGCGGAATCCTTGTTTTCGGGGCTAATTAAAGGTGCATCATGCATGCGCACCATCGTAGGCACCAGCCCTGGGATGCGCCATATCAGCGTTCTACTTGCGCGGCTTCCTCTTGACCACTTCTGCGTTTGCGAGATCATCGTGGGAGCCGCGCAGGTTGTTTTCCTCGCTGATGGTGGTCGCGTGCACCACCGCGCCCAGCATGCCCACCAACTGCCCAATGCCAGGTATCACGTTGATAAGGCGCCACCACTGGCGCTTGGCGGACTGGCTAAGGCTGAGCTTTTCTTTCGTATCCACGTCCCGCACGGTATAGCCGGCAAGAATCTTTGCCGGGCTAGCGCCCAACCAAACTTCGCTGCCCAGAACGTAGACCACCATGACGATGCAGAAAGCGACGACGGACAACGCTTCCACATCCGCGAGCTCGTCGACGCCCGCGCCAACCGCGCCGCTGATGCCGCCGGCCAAGAAAAAGTCCAAGATGCCCATGCCGATGCGCGTTTCTTGGGACGGCCGTTTCTGCGCTTGGTGCTGGACTGGCGCCGGCGCGGCAGCGGGCGATGGCACCATCTGCTGCTGCGGCGAAGCATGCTGGGCGAATGGATCGCGCGCGTACGGGGAGCTATACGGGCTGGGCTGGGCAAAACCGGGTGCCTGCGCCGGGCCCTGCGGTTGATCGTGGAAGCTCGGTTGCGGGCGCGGCGCCGGCGACCACTGCCCCACCGAGCTCAGCGTGCCGAGCTCGCCCCACGTCGGGCGAAGGCCGGTGCGCAATGCTTCATCGTATTCGGCCCTCTTCTTCGCCGAACCCAGGATGCTGGCAGCTATGCGCAGCTGGACGCGCCGCGGCTCATCCTGGTTATATCCCTGCTGCCCGAGCTTGATGTCTTTTGCTTCCAATAAAACGGAAAGCTCATCCTCGCCACCATTGCGGTCGAGGTCCCACTTTTCGTAGAGGTCTGGGGCAATATCATCGGCGTTCATAGTGTCCTATCTTAAAGGTAAGGCGCGCGGCGGTCCTCACCCGTAGGGAGGATAATTATTTCCGGCGGAAAAGCTTCGCCACGCCTACGGCCGCAGCACCCAAAGCGGCACCCACACCGAAGACTGCACCCGCTGGTGCACCCTCGCGCACCTCATTGCGCACGCGAATAACAGCAGGCTCCGGAACCGGCGGGTGAGCGTACTTCAGGGATTCTGCGGTCGTCGCGGTCCATGCGGAAACATACAGCACCACCCGCCACACCAGGTACATGACAATCATCAGGACGATGACCGGACCAAAGACCGCACCGGCCGGGCTGCCGGTGGCAGAGGCCATAATCACCGTGGACAGCTGCTTGATGGCCTCGAACGCCACCGCACCGATGGCGGAACCGATAAAGCCGGATTTCTTAGGCACCTTCGTACGCGGCAGGATCATAATCAGCCACCACATGACGATGAAGTTGGCGATGAGACCCAGCAGCAGGCCGCTAAAGAAGAAGACATAGCCCATGCCAGGGAAGGAATCGATGCCCAACAGATCAAATACCTTCTGCGTGAGGCCGGAGGAACCTGCAGCGGTCACGCCGAAAGCGACGACAAAGGCGACGATCAGGCCAATGAGACCCAGCAAATCCGAGAACTTCTTCTTCAGGAAGGAGCCACCGTCGTTAGCATCGATGCCCCACATGGCAGAAATGCCGATGCGCAGATGGTTCATCCACCCCAGTCCGGACCACAGGGTGGTCAAACCACCGATACCGAACATGGCACCGCGCTGGTCAATGGCCTTATCCAAGATCTCATTGACCGACTCGCTGAGGTTCCCGTCAATGGAGTCCGTGATATAGGACTGCAAGTCATTGAGCAGGTCCTCGCGATTAGCAAGGACAGCGGCGATGGTGGCCACCAGCAGCATCGCCAACGGGAAGATGGACAGGACCGAGTAATAGGTAATGCCCGCGGAAAATTGGTTACCGCCCTCTGCGGCATAGCGCTCCTGCATGCGCATGAGGTGATCAACCATGGGCGATTTACGCCGGACCTTATCTATCGCTCCCGGATCATCGGCGTTGGCACGCTCGATACCGTAGTGGTCCGTCTTTTTAGAGGAGGATTGCGTGGTGGACACGTGCTTCCCTTCTTGTTCGCACAGCGTTTATCCTCGTATAGCGTAGCTGGCAAACACCCACTTGTCCCTCGGTGGGGTGGGTTAAGGGGTACCTACTACCTGCGCGGGCGAGGAAGGAAGCCGACTTTTTCATAGACGGCATCGACAAGCGGCTGCGCTACTTCCTGTGCGGTCTGGGCACCGCGCTCCAAGATGCGCTCCAGCTCGCCGCGATCCGCCATGAGCTCGTCGTAGCGCTGCTTGAGCGGGGTGGTAAAGGCCTCAAGCGCCTCCGCGGTATCCACCTTCAGGTGCCCGTAGCCCTGGCCGGCGTACTTCTCCACCAAGGAATCGATGGACTCACCAGTCAGCGCGGACTGGATGACCAGCAGGTTCGATACGCCCGGCTGGTTTTCCCGGTCGAAGGCGACGGTGCCCAGGTCATCGGTGACGGCGGACTTGATGCGCTTGGCAGAGGTTTTCGGGGCATCGAGCAGGTTGACCAGGCCCTTGGGGTTGGGGCCGGACTTAGACATCTTGGACGTCGGATCCTGCAGGTCATAGATCTTCGCCGCGCCCTCTGGAATGAACGGCTCCGGCACGTGGAAGGTCTCGCCGTACTTCTTATTAAAGCGCTCGGCCAGATTGCGGGTGAGCTCCAGGTGCTGGCGCTGGTCCTCGCCCACCGGCACGTAATCCGGCGAGTACAGCAGGATATCGGCCGCCATCAGGATGGGGTAGGTAAAAAGACCCACCGAGGTGCGATCGGCGCCGCGCTTGGCGGATTTATCCTTGAACTGCGTCATGCGGGAGGCTTCACCGAAGCCGGTCAGGCACTGGAATACCCAGGTCAGCTCCGCATGGGCGGGCACGTGGGACTGGACGAAGAGGGTGGATTTTTCCGGGTCGATGCCCAGCGCGATGAGCTGTGCAGCCCCCGCCATGGTGCGGTTGCGCAGCTCCTCCGGATTCTGCTCCACGGTAATCGCGTGCAGATCCGGGATGAAGTAAAAGGCATCGTAGCCTTCCTGCAGGTCGATCCACTGCTTCAGCGCTCCCAAGTAATTTCCCAAGTGATAGGAATCAGCGGTGGGCTGAATGCCGGAAAGTACGCGGGACGCAGAATTAGATGCAGTGGAATCAGTCATGTCAGGTAATGTTACTCCGTCATTTTTGCTTGTTGATTGGCCGCCCCAAGATGTTGCGCGGCGTCATCAAAAATCGAGACCAGCCGGACACCGCGGGTAACGTGCGGGGTCCACGAGGTATCGATCACGTCATCGAGGTTGTCATCCTCCAGCGAGGTCACATACGCCTTGACCTGCTCCAATGCTTCCTGGGTATAGCTGCGGAGCTTGCCGATGTCCTGCGTGGTCACCGCACGCGCTTCCTCCGCCGATTGGCCATAGCCCATGGCATCCGGCAGGTCGAGGTCGTAGCGCTGCCACAGCTCTTCTTCCCCAGTCAGTTGCGCTAGCTGCAGGTCTGCCATGCGGCCGGTGTGCCATAGCAGCCACGTGATCGAATTCGGGTGATCACCAAAGTGCGCATTGGCGGTCTCGTTAGTCAGATCCGGCAATGCGGCGAGCGCATCGAGCGGGCGTTGCGCCATGTCCGTGAGCAGATCGATAGCCCTCATCGCCAGACCGCGCCCTTAGACCTTGCGGGAGGTGGGACTGACGATGTCCATGAAGACGGCGAAACCGGTCACCATGAAGGCACCGCCGACGCCCATGAGGACGATGGGGCCAAGGAAGGCGAAGGACGGTCCGACAGCGGTCCACCACCAGATGCTCAGGGCGAGGATTACGGCGCCAAGGACAAAAGGAATAATTGCGCGAGCCATGAACTTTCTCCGTTGCAGATTTCGAAATTTTTAACGTGTTTATACTAGCACTACTGCTTGTGCTTGGGGGTCCTTTGCCTGCCCACATCCTCCTTGTTAAAGGTCCATTGCTGCTGTACATCCACTCCCCTCGCTCCGGGCGAGTGCTTCCCACTGGGGCGGGTAATCGATGCGTGAGCGGTCGGCCGCGCGATCCGGTTGCTATTTAGCTCCTCGAGGCTGAGCGGGGAGGAAAAATCGCTTGCGGTGCGCTTGTTACGAACCAGCGGCCGGGTAATCGGGCTGGCGTAGCGGGTGGCCGCGCCCGCCTTCCGCTTGGCCCGGCGGGCACCATCGCGCACGATGCGCGCCGATAGCCGCAGGCGCGGATCCATCTGTTGCTCGCCGTCGCGGTACTCGAAGACCGGCAGGCCCTTCTTGAAGTAGATAGCAGCAAGGCGCGCGGTAAAGCAGACCAAGGCGGTGATGATCGCTGTGGGTTCCTCCGATAGCCCGGCGCGCAGGAGGATCATGTACAGCCCGGCCGCGAGGATCGAGATGGCCGCATAAAACTCGCCGGAAAATACCAGCGGAATGCGGTCTGAGAGCAGATCGCGCAGCACGCCGCCGAAGACGCCGGAAATAACCGCTGATACCGAGGCGATGATGAAGCCGTAGCCCAAGTGGGCGGCAATCTGGGTGCCCAGCACGGAAAAGACCGCCAGCCCCAAGGCATCGAGGATGAGGAAGAGGTGGCGGAAATAGTGCATGAGGAAGGACATGCCCACCGTGACGATGGCGGCGGCGATGACGATGACCAAATAGATGGGGTGTTCCACCCAGGTCAGCGGTGGATCCGCAAGCACGATATCGCGGACGGTGCCGCCGCCTAGTGCCGTGATGGAGGCGATCATCGTCACGCCGAACAGGTCGAGTTTTTGCCGGCCGGCCGATAGCGCAGCGGTCATGGACTCGGCGGTAATGCCGATGACGTACAGGACGCTAAATAGCGGCGACATCAGGCGTATTCCACCAGCAGCGGCGAGTGATCGGACCAGCGCTGCTCCACGGTCGGGGCCTTATCCACCCAGGTGCGCTGCGCGCGATCGAGCAACGGCTGGGTAGCGGCCTGGTAGTCAATGCGCCAGCCCGCATCATTATTGAAGGCCTGGCCGCGGTAGGTCCACCAGGTATAGGGGCCATCGGCCTCTGGGTGGAGGCGGCGCGCCACGTCGAACCACTGCGGCGCGGTGGCCGGCTCCCACGGCGTGGTGCCCGCGTAGTCCACGACTCCGAGCCACTCCCCCAGGTTCTTTTTCTCCTGCGGCTCCTCATCCGGGAAGCTGCCGAAGACGTGGTCCAGAAAGGCGCGCTCTTCTGGCAGGTGGCCGGCCTTCTTCTCGTTGGCCTTATTATTCTTCAAATCCTGGGCGCGGTGGCAGATATTCCAGTCACCGCCGATGACCATGTCCTTATCGGCGTTTTCTGCCAGCACGGCATCGAATTCATCCAAGAAACGGTACTTTTCATCCAACTTTGGCGAATCGGTATCGCCGGAAGGCAAGTACAGCGAGGCCACGCGGATATCGCGGGTGGTGGCGGCAATCCAGCGGCCGGCATCGGTGAAGGAGCCGAAACCGATTTCGACATCGGCAAGCGGCGTGCGGGAAAGGATGCCTACTCCGGCGCGGCCCTTGGCGGCGGCATCGGCAAGCTCTAGGTGCCAGCCCGCCTCCAGGGCGGGTGCCAGGGCTTTTCTGGCTTGGTCCGGGGTGGCGCGGACCTCTTGCATCAGCACGATATCGGCCGGGGTCTGTTCCAACCAGGCATTCATGCCGGGGTTATTCTCATTGCGCTGCTTGCAGGCGGCGCGGATTCCGTTGACGTTGACGCTAGCGATGGTAAGGCTCATGGTGCTCCAGAATATAGGCGTGTGCGGTGGTAGTTCTAGCCACGATTGGCAAGGCGTTTTTTATCCCACATTGTTATCGCCCACACAACGCAACCCGCGGCCGCCAAGCCGGCGCCCGCCAGCGCCGGAGCAGAGTAGCCCAGGCCCGCGCCTACGACGATGCCGCCGATGGTCGCACCGGCCGCGTTCGCGATATTGAGCGCGGATTGGTTGAGCGCTGCGGATAAGGTCTGAGCATCGCCCGCCACGTGGACCAGGCGTAGCTGCAGCGACGGCACCAACGTGGAACCCATAAACGCCACCATGCCAAAGCAAATGGTGGCGGCGATGGCGTGGCTGGAAAGGAAGTAGAAGGCCGTGAGGATGATGATCAGGCTGGCTAAGGCGAAAATGATGCCAAATTCGAGGTTGCGGTCTGCCAACCAGCCACCAAAGGCATTGCCAATCGTCATGCCAATGCCGTAGGCCATGAGCACGACCCAAATCAGGCTATCGCTCAGGCCCGCGACCTCGGTCATGGTCCAGGAAATATAGGTATAGACGGAGAACATGCCGCCGAAACCCACCACGCCCATGATGACGGTGAGCCACACCTGGCTGTTTTTAAAGGCGCCGAACTCGGTGCGGATATCGGTCTGTTTCATCTCCGTCATGTGCGGCATGAGGAAAAACAGGGCTACGGCGGTAATAAGGCCGATGACCACGACCACCAGGTATGCCGCGTGCCACCCCAGCGCGGAACCCAGGGCCTGTGCCGCGGGCACGCCGATGACCGTGGCGATGGCAAGGCCCATGCCCACAAACGCCATGGCCTTGCCCCGCCCGCCGGGAGGGGCCATCGATGCCGCGGACAGGTTAGCCACGGAGAAGTACGCGCCGTGGGGCATGCCGGCGATGAAGCGGGCCACCATGAGCACCCAGTAATTCGGCGCGAGGACCGAGAGCAGGTTGCCCACCACCAAAAAGCCGATGAGCAAGAGGATGAGGCGGCGGCGCGGGAGCTTGCCGGTAAAGGCCGCAATCAGGGGCGCACCGACCACTACGCCGAGTGCGTAGGTGGTAATCAGCGTGGAGGCGGTATCCTCAGAAACCCCGAAGTCCTCCGCGATCAGCGGCAGCAGGCCCATCGAGACGAACTCGGTAGTACCGATAGCAAACGCACCAAGGGCCATCGCCACCATGACGATGGTGCGGCGCGCGGTAGAAATCTCCGTCTGGCGGGGCAGAGGCCGACGGTGAATGCGATGTTCATGGGCGCTGCGCGGGCTTAACTGATCGATAATTTTCACGAGGGGCGACGATACACCCCACCTGGGCATAAAGCATGTTCAGGGCGTGGACAGGTGAAGAGATTTACCCAGCGCATGGCCCCGTGACCGATGCCACCCAGCCCCAGAATGTACCGAGCGCTCCACATGGAGCGGACAAAATCGGTAATCTGGTCACCTGAAGAAATTTTCCCACATTTAATAGGAGAATCATGGCTAAGATTACGTGGACCCGTACCGATGAGGCGCCGCTTCTGGCGACCTATTCCCTCAAGCCCATCGTGGAGGCCTTCGCTTCCACCGCGGGCATTGACGTAGAAACCCGCGATATTTCCCTGGCTGCCCGCATCGCCGCGCAGTTCCCGGAGCGCCTCACCGAGGACCAGAAGGTGGAAGACGCCCTGGCTGAGCTGGGCAAGATGGCCAAGACCCCAGAGGCTAATATCATCAAGCTGCCGAATATCTCGGCTTCCCTGGTGCAGCTGAAGAAGGCCATCGCCGAGCTGCAGGCCGCCGGCTACGACTTGCCTGATTACCCGGATAACCCCTCCACTGACGAGGAAAAGGACATCGCGGCCCGCTACGATTCCGTCAAGGGCTCCGCCGTTAACCCCGTCCTGCGTGAAGGTAACTCCGACCGCCGCGCGCCGGAGGCCGTAAAGAACTTTGTTAAGAAGCACCCCCACCGCATGGGCGAGTGGTCCAAGGATTCCAAGACCAACGTCGCCACCATGGACGATAACGACTTCCGCCACAATGAGAAGTCCGTCATCATCCCCGAGGAAGATACCCTGTCCATCGTACTGAAGACCGCTGACGGCGAGCAGACCCTGCTGCCGGAACTGCCGGTTCTTAAGGACGAGGTCATCGACGGCACCTTCATGTCCGCCAAGGCCCTCGATGAGTTCCTGCTACAGCAGGTCAAGCGCGCCAAGGAAGAGGGCGTGCTCTTCTCCACCCACCTGAAGGCCACCATGATGAAGGTCTCTGACCCCATCCTCTTCGGCCACGTCGTGCGCACCTACTTCGCCGATGTCTTTGATAAGTACGGCGACGAGCTCATCTCCGCCGGCCTGAACGGCGAGAACGGCTTGGGCTCCATCCTGGAGGGCCTGGACAAGCTCGACAATGGCGAGGAGATCAAGGCTGCTTTCGACACCGCGCTTGCCGATGGCCCCGATCTCGCCATGGTCAACTCCCACAAGGGCATCACCAACCTGCACGTGCCTTCCGATGTCATCATTGACGCCTCCATGCCGGCCATGATCCGCACCTCCGGCCACATGTGGAATAAGAACGACGAGGAGCAGGACACCCTCGCCGTCATCCCGGACTCCTCCTACGCCGGCGTGTACCAGGCCGTCATCGAGGACTGCAAGGAAAACGGCGCCTTCGACCCCACCACCATGGGTACCGTGCCGAACGTCGGCCTGATGGCCAAGAAGGCCGAGGAGTACGGCTCCCACAACAAGACCTTCAAGGTACCGGCAGCCGGCACCGTTGAGGTCCGCAATTCCAAGGGCGAGGTGCTCATCGAGCACGACGTCGAGGCCGGCGATATCTGGCGCGCCTGCCAGACCAAGGACGAGCCGATCCAGGATTGGGTCAAGCTCGCCGTCAACCGCGCCCGCCTGTCCGGTATGAAGACCATTTTCTGGCTCGACCCAGAGCGCGGCCACGACCGCAATATCCAGTCCCTGGTGGAAAAGTACCTGAAGGACCACGACACCGAGGGCTTGGACATTGAGATCCAGGATCCGGTCACCGCTACCAAGACCTCCATCTCGCGCATCCGCCGCGGCGAGGACACCATCTCCGTGACCGGTAACGTGCTGCGTGACTACAACACGGACCTCTTCCCCATCCTCGAGCTGGGTACCTCCGCAAAGATGCTGTCCGTGGTTCCATTGATGGCAGGCGGCGGCCTCTTCGAGACCGGTGCCGGCGGCTCCGCCCCGAAGCACGTCCAGCAGGTGCAGGAAGAAAACCACCTGCGCTGGGACTCCCTCGGTGAGTTCCTGGCGCTGGCCGAGTCCTTCCGCCACGAGAACCAGACCAACGGCAACGAGAAGGCCGGCGTGCTGGCCACCACCCTGGACAAGGCCACCGAGCGCCTGCTCAATGAGGGCAAGTCCCCATCCCGCAAGGTGGGCGAGAACGACAACCGCGGTTCCCACTTCTTCCTGGCCACCTTCTGGGCCGAGGAGCTGGCTAACCAGACCGAGGATGCCGATCTCGCGGCCGCCTTCAAGGACGTCGCCTCCGACCTTTCCGGCAAGGCCGATGAAATCTCCCAGGCTCTTATCGATGCCCAGGGTGAGCCCGCCGACCTCGGCGGCTACTACTGGCCCAACGACGAGAAGACCTCCGCTGTCATGCGCCCTGTCGCACAGTTCAACGAGATCATCGATGGCCTGAAGAAGTAAACCCGCGTTAGGTTTCTAGCCACAGACCGCCTCGATTACTCCTCGGAGTTCGAGGCGGTCTTTTCTTGCTTCGTTCGCCGAAATCCGGCCAAAACAACCGCTTTTATCACCAAATCTACCCATCTACCTGCGCAAACTTTTTCTTGCTCGTTTCTTGCTTCTCAAGCCAAAACGGTTGCGCCCGCTAGCGTGGTGTGGAGCTCGTGGTAAGCCTCACGGCCGTGCACAATAGGGCGACCATCATATCGATCCAACGGACCTGACCTCCGCCTCGTCGGCGCCGTACTAGCTGAGCAGCATAAGGATTGGGTTCCGCAAAAACTCTTTACGCGGCAGGCGAGCACAAGCGGCTAGCCGAGGAAACCAGGAACAACTTCATCGATGGCCTGAGAAAGTAAAAGCTTCTTCACCAGCTAATTTTCACCGCGCGTTCCCTTCACTGGGGCGCGCAGTGTCGTCGTTTTCGCTCCTTCAATTTCACACAACTGAAAAAATTTTTTCACCTTCCGGGAACCAGGGTTGCCTAAGTTCCGACTATTAGTGCAGTTGATATCAGCACCCATGCATCTGACCACTAAGCACGAAAGAGAACTATTTTATGAGTCGGACGGCTCTGCGTTCCTTCATCCAACGCATACACTTCTACGGCGGCATGTTCGTCGGTCCCTTCATCCTGATCGCGGCATTGACCGGCTGCCTCTATGCACTGGCGCCGACCCTGGAAAAATTTGCTTACCGCGACGTCATGACCGTTGAGGAAGTAAATAACCCGGTAAGCCTGGAGGACCAAATCAGCGCTGCCCAAAAGGAGCACCCGGATATGCCGGTCTCCCAGGTATGGCCGGCGGAATCGGCGACGGACTCCACGCGCGTGCTGGTGGCGGATCCGGGCATCGACGAGAGCCTGCAGCGCACCGTGTTTATTAACCCGGCCGATGGCGAGGTCATTGGTGACTACCCCACTTATTCTGGCCTGGGCGAAATGCCGCTGCGCCGCTGGATCTCCTCGCTGCATGAAAGCTTCCACCTGGGCCAGCCGGGCGAGCTCTATTCCGAGCTAGCCGCCTCCTGGCTGTGGGTCCTGGCCTGCGGCGGGCTCTACATGTGGTGGATTCGCCGCCGGCCCAAGAAGGCGGCCGCGCCGCTGAAGAAGCAGCCACAGCGATCCAAGCGTTGGAAGGCCACCCGCCTGCACTCCACGATGGGCGCATGGATTTTCATCGGGCTCATTGGCCTGTCCGCTACCGGCATCACCTGGTCCCAGCTCGCCGGCGAGAACGTCAATTCCGTGGTGGAGAAGATGAACTGGAAGGCCACGCCGGTAGAAACCGCGCTCACCACCGATGCCACACACGATGCCCACGCCGGGCACGAAGGCCACGGTGCCCACGGCGCTCACGGTGGGGATGCGGAAGCTCCGGGCGAGGCACCGGAGCCGGAGGTCATCGCCAAGCAGGCCGAGCGCGTCTATGCCACCGGCCGAGCGGAAGGACTAACGGGCCCGCTGCGCCTGTACGCCCCGGAGGACACCGACTCGGGGTGGAAGGTGAGCGAGCGCTGGGTCGAGTGGCGCTATACCTCCGATGAGGTCTCCGTCAACGGTTCCACCGGCGAGGTCATCGACCGCCTGCCATTCTCCGAACTGCCGCTATTTAGCAAGCTCAGCAGCTGGGGCATCTACCTGCACATGGGCATCATGTTTGGCCTACCGCTGCAGATTGCCCTCTTCGCCCTCGGCCTCGCCATTGCCGCCATGGTTGTTCTGGGCTACTACATGTGGTGGAAGCGCCGGCCGCAATTTACACCTGGCTCCAAGCGGCACTTCTCCTGGGCCACCACCGGCCTGGGCGCTCTCTTTGCCGCAACCGTCGGTGTATTTATACCGCTTTTGGGCATTACCCTTGCCGCATTCCTCGTACTAGACATCATCGTGATGAATACCGGAAAGCGAAAGGCCACGCCGCCGCAGAAGGAGCAGGATGAAGACGCGGAGCTAGTAACGGTGGGCTAGCCTTCTTAGTGAAAGCCATCACAGAGGGTGGAGTTAATGGGTACATTGGTCATTTATGACTAATCCATTACTCCACCCTTCATCGTTGCCCTACCAACTCCCGCCGTTTGCGGAGATTAAGGTCGAGCACTACCGCCCCGCTTTCGACGAAGCGCTCGCGCGCCACGACGCCGAGCTCACCGCCATTACCGAAAACACCGCCGCCCCCACGTGGGAAAACACCGTGGAGGCCCTCGAGCGTTCCGGCCAGGACCTCGACCGCGTGATGTCGGTCTTTGGCAATCTTTCTGGCACGGACGTCACCGATGAGATGGAAGAGATCGCCGCCGATATCTATCCGCGCCTGTCCGCCCACTACGACGCGATGTACCAGGACGAAAAGCTCTATCAGCGCATCAAGGACGCTACCCCGCCCGCCGGCGATGAGGAGGGCGCGCGCCTGCACGAACACCTGCTACGCACCTTTGCGCGCCAGGGAGCGGATCTCGATGCCGCCGGCAAGGCCCGCCTCTCCGATATCAACCAGCGCCTGTCCGCCCTATCGGAGGAATTCGGCCGCAATCTCATGGCCTCCACGCGCGAGCGCGCCGTCGAGTTCACGGAGGAAGAGCTCGAGGGCCTGCCGCCGGAACGCATCGCCTCAGCCAAGGCGGATGCCAAGGCCCTAGGCCGCGAAGGCTACGTCATCCCGCTCGAGCTGCCTACCGTGCAATCGGAGCAGTCCCGCCTGGCTCGGGAGGGGGCGCGGAAGAAGCTCTATGCGGCATCGGCAAGCAGGGGCTCCGAGAACAACATTCCAGGGCTTATCGAGGCCGTCCAGCTGCGCGCCGAGCGCGCCGAGCTGCTGGGCTATGCCTCCCACGCCGATTACGTGATCGCGGAAGAAACCGCTGGCAGCGCCGACGCCGCGCGCGACATGCTCGCAGACCTCGCTCCCGCCGCCGCGGCCAATGCCGCCGGCGAGCACAAGCTGCTAGCCGAGGAAGCCACGCTCAACGAGCAAGACTTCCACGCCGCCGACTGGCCCTACTGGGAATCCAAGGTCCGCGCCCGCGACTTCTCGCTCGACGAGGAGGAACTGCGCCAGTACTTCCCCCTGGACAAGGTCCTTACCCAGGGCGTATTCGCTGCTGCCGAGCGCCTGTACGGCATTACCGTTGCCCCGCGCGAGGACCTGGAGGGCTATGCCGAGGGCGTGCGCGTCTGGGAGGTGCTCGACAAGGGTGTCGAGCACGGAGAAAATGACGAACACGAAGATAACGTCGAGCACGGCGATAAGGGAATTGGCCTGCTGCTCACGGATTACTTCGGCCGCCCCACCAAGCGCGGTGGCGCGTGGATGAGCCAGTTCGTGGGCCAGTCAGGCCTGCTGGAGCGCAAGCCGGTCATCGTCAACGTGCTGGGCATTACCAAGCCCGCCGATGGTTCCCAGCCCCTGCTGAGCCTGGACGAGGTGCACACCCTCTTCCACGAATTCGGCCACGCCTTGCACGGGCTGCTTTCCGATGTCCACTACCCCACCTTCGCCGGCACCAACGTCCCGCGCGACTGGGTGGAGTTCCCCTCGCAAATCAATGAGAACTGGGCGCTGGATAAGCAACTGGTCAAGCAGTATGCGCGCCACGTCGACACCGGCGAACCGATCCCCGATGAGCTGCTCGATGCCGTGACCGCCGCCTCCGAGTTTGGCCAGGGCTTTGCCACCTCGGAGTACTTGGCGGCCTCCATTATCGATTTGGCGTGGCATTCGCTCAGCGCCAAGGACGCCGCAACGCTGGAGGCCACTCCTGAGGCCGTGGACGCATTCGAGGAGGAGGCCCTGCGCGCGGTGGGGTTAGATAACCCGCACATCGCCCCACGCTACCGATCGACATATTTCAACCATATCTTCGCCGGCGGCTACTCCGCGGGCTACTACTCCTACCTGTGGGCGGAGGCGCTCGATGCCGATGGCTTCGAGTGGTTCAAGGAACAAAGCGATCTGCGCGCCGCAGGACAAAAGTTCCGGGACCTCATCCTCTCTCGGGGCGCCTCCCGCGATTTCGGCGCGGCCTACCGCGACTTCCGCGGGCGCGATAAGGACGTCGCGCCGCTGCTCAAGCGCCGCGGCCTCTCCGGCGTCTAGCGGATACTGTCCAGCCAGGCGGCGTGCACGCGCGCCTCATCGTTTTCTTCCGGGTGAAAGCTCAAAGCGGTGACGGCGCCGTGGCGCACGCCGACGACCGCCTCCTCCGCGCCGTCGCGCGGCACGGTCGCGATGACCTCCACGCCCTCGCCCACGCGGGTGACCAGCGGGGCGCGGATGAAGCTCGCCTCGATGGGCAGCGTTTCTTCCCCGACCACGACCGGCACGGTGCGCTCAGCGGAAAAGCGCTGGTTGCCAAAGGCATTGCGCCGCACGGTGATATCGAGCAGCCCCAGGGTCTGCTGGCCCGGCGAGGGGTTATCCAGATCGCGGGCGCAATAAATCAGCCCGGCGCAGGTAGCAAGCACGGGAAGGCCGTGGTTCACGGCCTCGCGCAGCGGACCTGCCACGCCGAAGGTGCGGGCGAGCTTGTCGATGACACTCGACTCCCCGCCCGGAATCACCAGCCCATCCAGGCCTTCAAGGTCGCGCGGCACGCGCACCCGGCGCGTGTCCGCCCCCAGGCCTTCGAGGATGCGCAGGTGCTCTTCCACGCCTCCCTGCAGCGCGAGCACGCCGATCGTGGCGCTTGCTTCTTCTGGGTGTGCCACGCGATTACCAGCCGCGCTCGGCCAGGCGGTGCGGTGCCGGCACATCGCCGACATTGATGCCGACCATGGCCTCGCCCAGGCCGCGGGAGAGCTTGGCGAGCTCGGCGGGGTCATCGTAAAGCGTGGCGGCTTTCACGATGGCCTCCGCGCGCGCCGACGGGTTACCGGATTTGAAGATGCCGGAGCCCACGAAGACGCCTTCGGCGCCCATCTGGCGGACGAGGGCGGCATCGGCAGGCGTGGCCACGCCGCCGGCAACGAAGAGGACGACCGGCAGCTTGCCGGTCTCCGCAACCTCCGCAACCAGGTCATACGGCGCCTGGAGTTCCTTGGCGGCGACGTACAGCTCGTCGCGGTCGAGGTGCTGCAGGCGGGCGATTTCCGCGCGAATAGTGCGCAGGTGCTTGACGGCCTCGGAGACATCGCCGGTGCCGGCTTCGCCCTTGGAGCGAATCATGGCCGCGCCCTCGGTGATACGGCGCAGGGCCTCGCCCAAGTTGGTCGCGCCGCACACGAACGGCACGTCGAAGTCCCACTTATTGATGTGGTTGACGTAATCGGCTGGGCTGAGCACCTCGGACTCATCGATGAAGTCCACGCCGAGCTCGCCCAGAATCTGTGCCTCGACGAAGTGGCCGATGCGCGCCTTCGCCATCACGGGGATGGATACGGCGTCGACGATGCCCTCGATAAGCTCCGGATCGGACATGCGGGCCACGCCGCCCTGGGCGCGGATATCGGCAGGCACGCGCTCAAGTGCCATGACGGCGCTCGCGCCCGCATCCTCGGCGATGCGCGCCTGTTCCGGGGTTACGACGTCCATGATGACGCCGCCCTTGAGCATGTCAGCTAGTCCACGTTTCACGCGCGTGGTCGCAATGTTTTCGGTCATGCGCTCTATACTGCCCTGCCGAAGTGGTACAAGTAAAGAACCATTTCCCGCGTGTTGGGTTGTACCACTTATACTGTTTTCATGCCCCTGCGCTTCGACCCCGCCGATACGCGCGCCCTGCCGGTACAAATCGCCGCCGCCGTGCGCGCCGATGTCACCTCCGGCGCCCTGCTGCCCGGCGAACCCGTCCCCTCCACCCGCGCGCTGGCCACCCAGCTCGGCGTCTCCCGCGGCAGCGTCGTTACTGCGTATGAGCAGCTCACGGCCGAGGGCTACCTCAGCGCCGAGGTCGGCTCCGGTACCGTCATCAATCCCCGCCTGCCCCACAGCCCGCCGCCACGCCCCGAGCCCGCGCCGCAGCCCACTCCCGCGCCCAACCTGCTGGAACTGACGCCCGGTCTGCCCGATACCGCCGGCATCATCACCCCCGAATGGCGCGCCGCCTGGCGCGATGCCGCCGCCCAGCCGCTTTCCGATGCCACCCCGCTCCCCCACCACATAGCCAACCACCTGCGCCACATGCGCGGGCTGCGGGTAGATCCGCGGCGCATCGTCATCACCGCCGGTGCCCGCGATGGCCTGGCCTTAGTGCTGCGCACGCTCGGTACCGCGCTGCGCGTCGGCGTCGAATCGCCCGGTTACCCCAGCCTGCGGCGCGTTCCTCAGGCGCTTGGCCATGAGCTGGTGAACGTGCCCACCGATGCCGATGGCGTTACCGTGCCCGATACCGACCTCGACGCGCTGATCGTGACCCCAAGCCACCAGTATCCGTATGGCGCGTCGCTGCCGGCCGAACGCCGCGCCGAACTCGTGGCCTGGGCCCGCCAGAACGGCGCTTTACTCATCGAGGATGACTTCGATTCCGAGCTGCGCTACGTGGGTCAGCCGCTGCCCGCGCTCGCTGCGCTCGCCCCAGAGCGCACCGTGCTGCTCGGTACCTTTTCCACCGTGATTTCGCCGTCCATCGCCTGTGGCTATGTGGTGGTCCCGGATGGGCTGCGCGGGGGCATCGACAAGCAGCGCGAAATCTTTGGCCAGCCGGTCGGCACCATCCCGCAGGCCGCGCTCGCCCATTACCTGGCCAGCGGGGCGCTGCGGCGCCACACCGGCCGCATGCGCCGGACCTATAAGCGCCGCCGCGACCTCGTGGCCGATGCCCTGGGATCTCTCCCCGACGCACGCCTGTTGCCCATCAACGGCGGCCTGCATGCGGTTTTGCTGTGCGACCCGGCTATCGTCCCGCGCGCCGCCGCCCGCGGCATTAAGCTGACCCCGCTACGCGAATACTGGGGCGGCGTGGACGCCGAAGACGGCGTCGTTTTAGGTTTTGGTCATTTAAGCGATGACGACCTGCGCCACAGCCTGAGCGCGGTCGCCGCCGCGCAACGCGAATGTTAGCCTGAATTTAAATGCCCTCGCACAGAAAGACGTAAGAATGACGCTTGGCCCGCTCGAACTTCTGCTCATGCTCATCCCGCTAGCTATCTACATCGGACTTATAGCCGGTGTCATTTATTTAATCGTGCAGGTCGCGCGTAATTCCAATGATATTAAGCAGAATTCGCAGGCCATCGCGCAGCTTCGAGAGGCACAGAAAAACGGCCCCTCCGCTGAGCAGGGGCCGCATTCTTAAATACCTAGTCCGCAGGCTTTTCCGTATTTACCGCCTGCGAGAAGCTCTCGCTGAATTCCTTAAATCCCTTATTAAAGGTGCCCAGGTTTTCCATGAACCCACCCATGATGTCTATGGGCAGCGGGAAGACGATGGTGGAGTTTTGGTCCGCGCCGAGCTCCAGCACCGTTTGTAGGTAGCGCAGCTGCAGCGCCGCCGGGGCCTTGCCCAGCTCCTCGGCTGCCTCGCGCAGCTCGCGGGAAGACTGCAGCTCACCGTGGGCCGAAATGACCTTGGCGCGGCGCTCGCGCTCCGCCTCAGCCTCGCGCGCTAGGGCGCGCTGCATCATCTCTGGGATCTCTACGTCCTTGATTTCCACGATGCGGGTGAGCACTCCCCACCGTTCGGTTTGGCCGTTGATGATCGCCGCTAGGTCCTCGTTGAGCTCCTCGCGGTGGGCCAGCAAATCATCGAGGCTTGCCCGCCCCAAAAGCGAACGCAGGGTGGTCTGCGCAATCTGCGAGGTGGCCACGGCGTAGTTTTCTACCTCGAGGACCGCCTTGCTCGAATCGGTGACCTCGAACATGACCACCGCATTCACGCGCACGGACACGTTGTCCTTAGTGATGATTTCCTGCGGCGGAATCGTCAGCGTCACCACGCGCAAATCCACGCGCTCCAGCTTATCGATGCCCGGCAGCAAGAAATGCAGCCCCGGCTCCAGCATCGGCCGCAGGTGGCCAAAGCGGAAGGTCACGCCCCGCTCATACTGCTTAATCACCTTGAGCGAGTAGGACAAAAACACCCCGATGAGAGCGATAATGATGCCGATGACGATCGGCCAGAATACGGGAGCGGACACTTAGACTTCCCCTTCCAGTTCTTGACGCACCGAGCGATAGCGCGTGGATTTTCCGTACTTCGAACCATAGCGATCGACCTGCGCGGCCAATTCCGCCTCGCGGTTATCCATCTCCGGCACCACAAGCTGCGGCGCGTTCGAGGGCGTATTCCACAGGTGGCGGGCCAGCGGGTACACGCCGAATCCGGTAATGATGAGCACCGTGGCCAGCGTCAACGCCACCTCCGATGGCGAATGGTGGCTAATTAGCGAGGCCAGCGGCAGCAGGTAGCCCATCGCCGCCACTGCCAGCGCGATGCCGCGGTGGAAGCGCCCCGAATCCGAGTGCGGCCACGGGTCCAACTGACGCGTGACCTCTCGGCCGTGGTGCGAGACCGTGCACTGTTGCTTGACCGGGCAGGTATTGCACACGGTCGGGTTCGCACGGTAGCGCATGACGCGGTTTTCCGGGTCGAAGCTGGAGGGCCAGAGCCAGTGATCTTCGGGGCATCGCCAAGCATCGTGGTCTTCCAAGTACCGGAACGTGCCGGATTGGTTGGACATGGTGCGGTTGGCGGTTTGTTGCGCGAGCAGGTCGAATACCCAGGCCACTGCGAGCAGGAAGAGCCCGTAGCACGCGGATAATACGGTAAATGCACCCGGCATTAGTCGTCCTTCTTATCCGAGCGGTAGGTACCGCCCCACTTGGTGCGCGATTCAAATTCCTGGCGCGGCGCGGTGGCGGAATCGCCGCGCTCGGCGTCGGGATCTTCCTCCTCAACGAAGGCACCGCGCTCATCGATGTACCCGTAGCGCCGGCCCGTGGAGCTGCGCTTGTCGACGCGCCCCTTGCCGCCCGAAACCAGCCCCACCGAGGAACCCACGGGGACCTCGCCCGCGTGGTCGTCCTCGTCCGGGGTGATGATGCTAAACAGCGGGTTGGTTGGGTGCTCCTCCACCGTTGGGATCTCCTTCTTGTAGAGCACGCCACGCAGCGCCATCCAGAGGAAGGGCAGGACGCCGAGGAGGAACATGACATCGCCAGGCAGGCGCAGCCATTCCATGATGAAGTTGCCGGGCTGGGTGATATAGCCCAGCGACCGCGCTTCCACGTAGCCCGATCCGACGGATTCGTAGAGCTGCATGATGCCCAGCGGCAGGAGCGAAATGACCACCATCCAGAGCAGGCCCAGGTTTTGCAGCCAGAAGGCCCAGCCCATGGCCTTATCGGACCACTTATCCTTGGGGATGAGGTAGCGCAGCGCAAAGACCGACAGACCCACGGCCAGGAAGCCGTAGACGCCCATCATCGCGCCGTGGGCGTGGTTTGCGGTAAGCGCCGTGCCGATTTCGTAGTAGGACACGATGGGCAGGTTGACCAGGAAGCCGAAGATACCCGCGCCCAAGAAGTTCCAGAAACCGACGGAGACCAGGAACATGACTGCCCAGCGGTGCGGGAAGGGGCGCTCGCCCGAGGCGCGTTGGCGGGAGCCCAGCTGCATGAAGGTCCATGCCTCAACGGTCAACAGGGTCAGCGGCACGACCTCTGCGGCCGAGAAGAATGCGCCCAGGGCCATGTGCTCGACCGGGGTGCCCGAGAAGTACAGGTGGTGCATCGTGCCCAGCACGCCACCGGTGGAATAGAGGATGACGTCCAAGAAGATGATGCCCAGGGCGATCTTTTCGCGAACCACGCCGAGCAGGACGAAGACGTAGGCCACCATGACGGTGGTAAATAGCTCGAGGAAGTCTTCCACCCACAGGTGAACCACCCAGAAGCGCCAGAACTCTGCGACGGAGATGTGGGTTTCCGATCCCGCCAGGTTGCCCACTGCGTAGAACGCTGGGATGGCCAGGCCGGCAAAGAAGAAGAGCCACGGCATATTGGACTTGTGCTCGTTTTTCAGGCGGCCGCGCAGCTGTCGGTAGATAATGCCAATCCACACGAACATGCCGATGGTAAGCAGTACCTGGAAGAAGCGCGGCAGGTCCAGGTATTCCCATTGCTGGGAAAATAGCGTGCCCTCTTCGATGTAGCCCATGGTAGAAAGCCATTCAAAGGCCATGGAGCCAAAGACCACGACCGCGATGGCGCCGAGCAGGAACCATACGAGCCAATCCTGCTTCTTCGGTTCCTTCTTGCCCACGAACGAGGCCAGGAAGATGCCGGCCGCCAAAAGCCCGCCGGCGGTCCATAGGAGGGAGAGCTGCACGTGCCAGGTGCGCGAGACGTTATACGGCAGGATTTCTTGCAGCGGGATGCCGAAGAAACCGGTGAGCTCGGTGCGATAGTGCTGGCTGGCCGCACCCAGCAGCGCCTGAATCAAGAACAGCAACGCGATGACCAGAACAAACCAGGCCACCACCTTCTGCGACTTGGTCAGCCCGACCTCGCCCGGCTGCTTAAAGTCCAGGTTCGGCGCTTCTTCCGAATGCCAACCGATGGACTTGGACCACCGTCCGTAAATCGCAAAGATCAGGCCGGTACCGCCGATGAGCGCGATGAGCGAGAGCACCGACCACACCACTAGATCCGCGGTCGGACCGTTGTCCACTCGCGATTCCGCTGGCCAGTTATTGGTATAGGAATAGTCATGGCCCGGACGCTCTGCCGCCGAAGCCCACGCGGTCCAGCCGAAGAAACCAACGAGGTTATTGATGTCTTGCTCATCGGTAATAAAGTCCGACGGCAAGCCACTATTGTGGGAATCGGGGCCAAAGTACTGGGCGTAGTAGTCCTTATTGGCCTCGAATGCCGAAATCTGGTTATCGGTCCACTCCAGCACGCCCGTTTCTTCGTCATAGCGGTTGGTGCGGAATTCTTCAACCACGGCCTCTTCGGGAGTGGCGGAGGAATCAACGAAATCGGGGATACCGTTCGCGTCATTTTCCTCGCGGGCATGGTCGAGGGCGCGGCGCAGGTACTCCGCCGTATAGTCAGGGCCCAGGTAGGCACCGTGCCCCAGCACGGAACCGTATTGCTGCAGGCCGCGGGCCTGGTACAGCGCCTGGCCGTTAGTGATTTCGTCCTTGGTGAGGACCGTTTCGCCCGTGGATTCGGAGACAATCTTTTCCGGCAACGGCATGGATGCGTCATAGGTGCGGTACGCCAAAAATCCCATGACCAAAAAGCCAAAGATCATGACAAGGGCGATACCCTGCACCCACACGTTGCTCACCTTGAGGACCGGTTTCTTCCGATCCTCAGCCCCAGTAGTGGTGGCCATAATGCATCCTTTTCACAGTTCTAGAGAGTTCGACATACATCATTATGAACGGACAAAGCGGTGTTAAATAGTCGAACAACAAGCACCTACCCCCATTCACCCTCATCGGCCGGCCCTCACGCGGGCACTGTTGGGAAAATCGGTGCACCATATAGCCGGGTTCCGCCCCCAAAATTCCCACCCAGCTTGTTTACCCCCGGTTTTTCCGTAACAATTAATGCATGACATTCGCAGAGCACACCAAGCGCAATTGGCTCATCACTTTTTTCGCTGCGATTTTCCTCGCCGCCATCGTCTGCATGATTTTCTTAAACGATCCGCACCGCACAATGGTGATCGCGATGGTTTTCATCGCATCATCACTCCTGCTCTTCGGCGCGATCCTCGGAATCTGGTACCTGTTTCAGCGCAAGCCAGAAAAGGAATCCGCAAGCGAGGATCGCTAGCTCAGGCGCACCTCGACGAGCGTGCGCCCCGTAGGTTCCGCACTGCCTGCGGCGGGCTCCTCCGTCACCATGACCTTGACGGCATTACTCTCAAAGGGCATCCACACACCGTCGTGCGGGTCTTGGCCGATGACGCCGGCCGAGGTCATCGTTTTATCCTCGGAAATCGCCCACACCTGCGCGCCCATGCCTTCCTTCAGCTCGGGCTGGCCATCGACCATCGCGCCGGATTTACCCATCGAGGCCGAGGACACGATATCCAACCGCGCGCCTGAGGCATCGGCCTTTCCTTGAATCAGGTCGTCGGCCTCCATGATGTGGTGCATGGACTCCTTACCAGGCGATTCTGCCACCACGGTATTGTCCTCACCAGCGTCTTCTCCATCCTGGTGGGGAATCCACAACACCACACCGGCAATCAAAACGGCCGCGGCCGCGGGGACCGCAACAAAAGCCCGCCAGCGCCGGCGCGGCAGCTCCACCACCTCGGCCTCCGCATCGAGGGAGGAAAACACCTTGTCCTTCATCTCGGGCGGCGGATCGATCTCAGGAAGGGAATCGAGGAAATCATCAAACTCCGCTTCAGAAAACTCGTGAGTGTTGCTCATTTCCCCTCCTTCCCGAGTATAAGTTTTAGTTTCTGCACACCATCGCGCACGCGCGTCTTCGCCGTACCAATCGGTACATTTGTTGATTCTGCCAATTCGGCGCGGGTTAATCCAGCAAAGAATGCAAGCATCACGGCCGTGCGGTGCGGCTCGCCAATCTCGTCGACGGCCGCGCGCAAACGCTGCGATTCCACATTGCTGAGGGCTTCATCTTCGATGTCTAGGTGAAAGGCGGCATCGGCAAGCGCGGCTTCGCGGTCATCCCGCTCCACGCTGGCAACATGGCTGCGCAGCTTATCGACGGCCCGCCCATGCGCAATCCGCCCCGCCCACGAACGCGCCGTCCCCTTCTCCGGATCGAAGTGCACGGCCTTAGTCCACACCTCAACAAAGACGTCCTGGGCCACTTCCTCCGCCAACGCCTGATTGCGCAGAACGTGCAGGCAGACGCTGTAAATGGTCGGCGCGAGGGCGTCGTAGAACTGGCTGAAGGCACGCTTATCCCCCGCGGCGGACGCCGTCAAGAGGCGGTTTAATCGCGCGTGGTCGTCGGGAGTGAGCGTAGACACAGGGTGTGAGTTTACCTCCAGCAGTCGGGCGGGCATAACGGCGAATTAGTGCGCCATCTCAGACGACGGGGTCATCATCTCAGACGAGGTCTCCCCAGACTTCGAGTCCTCGTTATTGCAGGCAGCCAGGCTACCGGCGGCGATAGCAAGGGCAGCTGCGGCGGAAATGATCTTCTTCATGAGGGTTCTCCTTGTAGTCGCGGGCCGGCTTTTCCGGCCCTCTATCCACCCATTCGGAGCGGTAAGCGTAAACGGATTGGAAAACTTTCCAGCAATCCATTCTCGCCCCGACTCCGAATTGGTTGATATATCACTGCACCGACATTTCGGAGGACACAACGAATGCTAGAGACACTGTTTATCGGGTTTACCGGTGGCCTCATCACGGGAATTTCCCCGTGTATCCTGCCGGTTCTACCCCTCGTCGTCGCGGTCAGCGGCGGCTCGCGCCGGCGGCCTTGGCAGGTAGTAGGTGGGCTGGTCACTAGCTTCACCCTCGTGACGCTTTTCGCCACTACGGTTCTCAACGCCCTGCATCTGCCCGCCGACATCGTGTGGAAGGTGGGCGTCGTCTTACTCATCCTCGTGGGCCTCGGCATGATTTTCCCCAAGGTGCAAGAAATACTCGAATGGCCCTTCCAGAAACTGCCACACGCCGGCGGGCTGCAAGCCAAGGCGCGCGATAAGGGAGGATTCGCCGTGGGCCTGGCCATGGGCGTCATCTTCGTCCCCTGCGCCGGGCCGGTCCTCGCGACGATTTCCGTCGCCGGGGCTACCGGCCAGATCGACGCCCATATCCTTGTGCTCTGCCTGTCCTTCGCGGCTGGCGTCGCCATCCCTCTTCTTGCCTTCGCCCTTGGCGGCAACGAGGCCGGCAAACGCGTTGACGCTTTCCGACGCCACCAACGCCCCCTCCGCATCACCGCCGGCATCTTGGTCATCGCCATGGCGATTGCCATTGCCGCAGGCGTGCCGACGTGGCTGCAAAAGAAGCTGCCGAGTGTGGAGTGGAAGGGGGAGACATCGGCAAGCGCGGAGGGCACCCCCGTACCCGAGTTCCAGGGCCTGACCGGGTGGTTTAATACCGACGAGCCCGTAGATCCCCGCACAAATGGGAAGGTAACGCTCATCGACTTCTGGGCCTATGCCTGCATCAACTGCCAGCGCAACAACGAGCACATCACCAAAATCTACGACCACTACAAGGACTTTGGACTCGAGGTCGTGGGAATCCACGCGCCCGAGTACGCCTTCGAGCGCGAGGCCGCCAACGTCCGCAAGGCCGCCAAGGAGCAAGGCATCAATTATCCGGTCGCCCAAGATAACGACTTCGCCACGTGGAAGGCATTCGACAACCACTACTGGCCGGCGCACTACTTGGTAGACAGCAACGGTACTGTGCGCGAAACCCACCACGGCGAGGGCGATTACGCCGCCACCGAGCGCCACATTCGTGAGCTTTTGCTCGAGCGCGACCCCGGCGTTGCGCTACCCGAGCCGTTGGAAGGAAGCGATTACACAGGGGCCTCGGAGCGCAATCCGGAAACCTACCTGGGCACGGATCGGGCTCGTTATTTCGACAACAACGGTTACCGCCCCGGAACCCACGATTTTGAGCTCGGCGAGCCGAAACCGGGCCAGTATTCGCTGGGTGGGACGTGGACGCTGGAGGACCAGCCCATTACTGCGGGCGACAACGCCCGGCTTCGCCTGAACTATCACGCCGCATGGGTACAGTTGGTGGTCTCCGGGAAAGGCACCGTTACCCTGCACCGCGGAAACGGCGATACCGAGGAATTCCCCATCCACGAGGATGGCACGATTGACCTGGTCAAGGGAGAGGAAATGTCGGAGACCATCGAGCTCGAGGTCAGCGAAGGACTAAAGCTTTACTCGTTTACCTTCGGTTAAGCTGGGGCGTATGGAATTTAGTCTGCTTGGCCACGCCTGCGTCGCCGTTGCGGCGCCGGGCGGGCGTATCCTCATCGATCCCGGAACCATGACGCCCACCATCCCCGACGCCGATGCGGTGCTCATTACCCACGCGCATGCGGATCACCTAGACCCAAACCGGCTTCCCGATGCCCCACTCTGGGCGCCCGCCGAAGCCTGCGAACAGCTGGGGCGCGGTACCGCGGTTGCACCGGGCGAGACCATCACCGTCGCCGGCCTCGACATCGAAGTACTCGGCGGCCAACACGCGCCGATCCACCCGAATATCCCGCGCCCGGCCAACGTGGGCTACTTTTTGGAAGGCCTGCTCCACCCGGGCGATCAGTACATCGATCACCCGGCCAACGTGTTGCTCCTGCCCATCGCTGGACCCTAGGTAAAGGCCGCGGAGGCCGCCGATTATGCCCAGCGCGTCGGCGCCGCTGTCACGATTCCCATCCATGACGCCGTGCTTTCCGATGTCGGCCGCACCGCCTTCGACACCATGCTCACCAAAGCCGGAGTACAGGGCTATAAGCGGCTAAATCCAGGCGAGAAATTTACCGCTTAGTCTATTTTTATTCTCTGACTACCCTGCGGTTTCGCAGCGGGGTGCTGTACGTTACATACCGCTTGGTCTAGTCTTGCGTGGCATGACGACGAAATACGATAATTCCAACGCAGACTGGTCCTTCGCTACCCGCTCCGTGCACGCAGGCCAAAACCTCGACGGCGCGCACAATTCCCGCAACGTGCCGATTTACCAAACCACCTCGTATGTCTTTGATGACGCCGAGCACGCGGCCAACCGCTTTAACCTCTCCGATGCAGGCCCCATCTACACCCGCCTGACCAACCCAACGCAGGATGCGCTGGAAGAGCGCCTGGCTTCCCTTGAAGGCGGCGTGGCCGCCGTGGCCTTTGCTTCTGGCCAGGCAGCAGAGACCGCGGCTATTTTCAACCTTGCCTCGGCAGGCGATCACATCGTTACCTCCCCGCGCCTCTACGGCGGCACCTCCACGCTTTTTACCGTCACCCTCAAGCGGCTTGGCATCGACGTCACCCTCGTCGAAAACCCGGATGATCCCCAATCCTGGCAGGACGCCGTGCAGCCCAATACCAAGGCCTTTTACGGCGAGACCTTTGGCAACCCGGTAGCCGATGTCCTCGACATCCCGGCCATCGCCGAGGTCGCCCACACTAACCAGGTCCCGCTCATCGTGGATAACACCATCGCCACCGCGGCGCTGGCCCGCCCGCTCGACTTGGGCGCGGACATCGTCGTGGTCTCGACCACGAAGTTCTACACCGGCAACGGTTCCGCGGTGGGCGGCGCGATTATCGACGGCGGCTCCTTCGACTGGACCGTCGAGCGCGACGGCAAGCCAGTATTCCCCTACTTCGTCACCCCGGACGAGGCCTACCACGGCCTGAAGTACGCCGACCTCGGCGCCCCCGCCTTCGCGCTCAAGGCCCGCGCCGGCCTGCTGCGCGATACCGGCGCCGCCATTTCCCCGTTCAATGCATGGCTGACGCTCAATGGCATTGAGACGGTAGGGCTGCGCATCGACAAGCACAATGCCAACGCCCAGGCCGTGGCCGAGTACCTGGAAGGCCACGCCAAGGTGACGAAGGTCAACTACGCCGGCCTGGATTCCTCGCCGTATAAGAAGGTCAAGGAGAAGCTGGGCTATTCCTACACCGGCTCTGTGCTGTCCTTCGATATTGAGGGCGGGCGCGAGGAAGCATGGGTGTTTATCGATGCCCTGAAACTCCACTCCAACCTCGCCAATATCGGCGATACTCGCTCGCTCGCCGTTCACCCGGCAACCACCACGCACTCGCAGTCCGACGACGCCGCCCTAGCCGCGGCGGGTATTGCGCAGTCCACCATCCGATTGTCCGTGGGCATTGAAGATATCGACGACATCATTGCTGACCTCGAATTGGGATTTAACGCACTGGCATGAGCTGTATAAGTATCGGCGATTTTCGCACCGAAGCAGGCGCCACGCTTTCCGATGCCCACATCGCCTACCACCGCTTCGGCCATTTCCTCGGCGATCCGCACGGCGGGAATAACGTCATCCTGGTGGAACACGCGCTGACCGGCAATGCCGATGTTGCCGAGTGGTGGTGCGATCTCATTGGCCCAGGCAAGGCGCTCGATACGACGAAGTGGTGCGTTATCGCCATGAACGCACTCGGTGGCTGCAATGGCTCCACCGGCCCCTCTTCCCCGCATGCGGATGGCCGCAGTTGGGGATCGCGCTTTCCGGCGCTATCTATTCGCGACTTGGTGGCCGCAGAGAAAAAGGCGTTGGAAGAGCTGGGCATAACGCGCGTGCATGCGATCATCGGTGGTTCCATGGGTGGCGCGCGCACCTTGGAATGGACGCTGATGTATCCCGAGGCCGTCGATGCCGCGTGCGTTATTGCCGTCTCCGCGCGCGCCTCCGCGTGGCAGATTGGTATCCAGTCGGCGCAGATTTCCGCGATTGAACGCGATCCCTTCTGGCACGGCGGCGACTATTATTCCTCCTCTCAGCGCCCCCGCGAGGGCCTGGCGGCAGCGCGGCGCATCGCGCACTTGACGTATCGCGGCGAGCAGGAAATCGATGAACGCTTTGGTGTTCAGGCCCAAACCGGCGAAGAGCCGCTGGGACCTTACCGCCGGCACGACCAGCGCTTCGCCGTGAACTCGTACCTGGATTACCAGGGCTCGAAGCTGGCGGATCACTTCGATGCCGGTTCCTACGTCACGCTTACCGAGGCCCTCAACCGCCACGACATCGGCCGCGGCCGCGGCGGCCTGAACCGCGCGCTCGGTTCTTCACAGGTGCCGACCATGGTCGTGGGCGTCGACACGGACATCCTTTATCCGTATCACCAGCAGGAACACCTCTCGCGCAACCTGGGCAACCTGCTGGCCATGGCAAAGGTGGTCTCCCCCGTTGGCCACGATGCGTTCCTCACGGAATCGCGCCAGATGGACCGCATCCTGCGCAACTTCCTCACCCTGTCCCAACCGCACCCGCTGGACGTGGACAGCATGATCGACTACGCCATTTAACCGACCCCGCCTGCGCACGGCGCACTCGGCCCCAGATACAGCTTCTTGCGGTTGCCGAGTGGTCCGGCAAGGCTGGAACAAACAGCGTCCAGGTGGCGGGCGGTCCGGCGAGGCTGGGACGAGCAGCGCGCGGGTGGCGGGTGGTCCGGAGCGGCGTGCGGTGGCGGGCAGTTCGGCGAGGCTGGGACGAGCAGCGCGCGGGTGGCCATCGAGCTGGCAAGTACTGACGCATGGCTTGTCGTCGCGGGGTCCGCGCGGCGCGCCGGGCGGCAAGGATGCTTATACAAGGTTCGCCGAAGCGGCGCAGGTTTTAACTGCGCTGGTTTCGGCGATGTTTTTATCGGGCCCAGGGCGGGCGCCACACGATACCTTCATGTGGGCGGCGCTCTAAGCGCCCACGACGGGGCGGGGCATTCGGGTCATCGTCGTTAACGGCATTGTGATACTTGCAAGCGATGGTCAGGTTCTCAGCATTGGTCTCGCCGCCGAGCAACCACGGTTGCAGGTGGTGAACCTGGCATTCATCGGCCGGAATATGGCAATCGGGCCACGGGCACACCGGATTTTCCGCCATCGCCATCTGTCGCTGCTTCCAGGTAGCCAGCCGGCGCGTGTGGTACAGGTTCACGGGGCCGGTGACGGGGTGGATGAGGGTGATGAGGCCGGCATCGGCAAGCGCGCGCTCCGCTAGCTGCGCACCGGTGATGGTGGCGCCGTTGGTCAGCTGCAGGGTGACCTCGTCCTCGCCGTGGGTGACCTTCACCATGTCATCCAGGGTCAGGACCACGTTGGTGGTGATGGTGGAGGTAGCCGCGCCCTCTGCAAAGACCCGGCGCGCATCGTCCACGGTGGAGACGTGGTTATTAATCTCGGCCACCAAGTCCGATTCCGCGGTGATGGTCAGCGTCCACAGGTCATCGGTGCGGCGGGTGAGCCGGACGCCCTCCGCGCGCTTTTGGGTGCGTTCTTCTTTGACGCGGCGGCGGGCGCGCTTTTCTATCTCGCTGGTAGAAACGTTGAGCCGGCACAGCTCCTCACGCAGGGCCCACGCCGCGCGCTGGGTCTTCAGCTTCTGCGCGTGCACCTCAATGATTTTCAGCGCATCGAGCGGGAGCGCGGTGGTACGGGCGGCGCGCTGCTTTGCGCTAAACGATGTCCTGCCAAAATACGTATCCGCCAACCGCGCAAATTCCGCGGCCTCTTTGTCGCTGAAACCGCGGTCTACCAATTCGGCTTCGGATAGCCCAGCGCACTCCCCGATGAGCGCCATCGGGGAGTTAATCGCTGCGAGGTAATCCGAAATCATGGCCCCGAGCCTAAACCGCGGGTAGCGGAGGGCGCGAGGCCAAGAGTGCTGCGGCTGTGGATAACCACGCGACACGCCGCAGATTGGTGATACTGAAACAATCACCTGTGGATAACTAGCTGCCCAGCGCGTCCACGGAGTAGGCGAGAAAGGCCATCAGCGCACCGATGACGCCGGTAAACGTGGCATCGAAGCGGCGCGAGCGCACCGCCAGCACGCCGACGCGGCTCGAATCGCACGTCAGGCGCACCACCGTCAGCCACAGCAGCGCAAGCCCGAGCAAGAAGGTGGCCCTGCGCCAATACTCGAAAATGGCATAGCCGCCGGACAAGGCCACCCCGGCGATGAAGAGCCCGATGGCCACCCACTGCACGGAGGCGGGCAGCGGGGACGGTGCCAGGTGCGCGTCGTGGGGGTTGTCTAAATTCACGCCAGCTTTTCCGCGCGCTCAACGATGTTGCGTACCAAAAAGGCGCGCGTGAGCGGTCCGACGCCGCCTGGATTGGGCGAGACGTATCCGGCCTTATCCCAGCAGTCGGGGGCGATATCGCCGGTGAGCTTGCCGTCGACGCGGGACACGCCGACATCGAGAAGCGCGGCGCCTTCCTTAATCATGTCCGCGGTGAGCATGTGCGGCTGGCCGGCAGCGGCGATGACGATATCGGCTTCACGGGTTTCGGCGGCAAGATCCTTCGTTCCGGTGTGACACAGGGTGACGGTGGAGTTCTCGCTGCGGCGGGTCAGCATCAGGCCAATGGGGCGACCGACGGTCACGCCGCGGCCGATGACGACGGTCTTAGCGCCGTTCAGCTCCACGCCGAAGCGGCGCAGCAGGTGCAGGCAGCCATTCGGGGTGCACGGCAGCGGGGCTTCCTCGTTAAGCACGAGCTTGCCCAGATTGACCGGGTGGAGGCCATCGGCGTCTTTTTCGGGATCGATGCGCTCGAGAATGGCGTTCTCATCCAAGTGCTTGGGCAGCGGGAGCTGGACGATGTAGCCGGTGCAGGCGTCATCGGCATTGAGCTCATCGATGACCGCCTCGAGCTCTTCCTGCGAAATATCCGCCGGCAGGTCCTTGCGGATGGAATTAATACCTAACTTTTCGCAATCGCGGTGCTTCATCTTTACATAGGACTGGGAGCCTGGGTCCTCGCCCACCAGAACGGTGGCCAGGCCAGGGGTTATCCCCTTGTCTTTCAGGGCGGCCACGCGCTCGGCGAGGTCCGCAAAAATCTCGTCACGGTACAAGGTGCCATCTAGTTTGGTAGCGCTCATAGCCCCCATCCTAGACTGAAGGCATGAGCCAGCTGCACATCGTCTTTGATAATCCCGTCATTCCCACCAATACCGGCAATGCCATTCGCACCGCGGCGGTGACGGGCGCGAGCCTACACCTGATTGAGCCGCTGGGGTTTAACTTTGACGATAAGCACCTAAAGCGCGCCGGGCTGGACTATCACGACCTGGCGGATGTGCAGATTCATAAGGATTTCGACGCGTGCATGGAGGCGCTGCCCGGCGCGCGCGTTTTTGCCTTTACCACGCACACGGATAAGTGGTTTACGGAGGTCGACTACCAAGACGGCGACGTGCTGCTCTTTGGCACGGAGCCGACCGGCCTGCCGGATGAGCACGTCAACCATCCGCGCATCACCGAGCAGGTGCGCATTCCGATGGTCCCGGCCAGGCGCTCGATGAACCTCTCCAACTCCGCATCAACCGCGGTCTTTGAGGCCTGGCGCCAGCTGGGTTTTAAGGGAGCGGTGTAAGTTCTGTCAGGTCGCGGGAGCGCAGGCGGTTAAGCAGCGCGTGGGCATCGGCAAGCGCGAGGTTGCGCGCCGCCATCTTCACGGGCCCCTGCACGAGGTCAAGCTCCACCGTGGCTAGGCCAAATAGCTGTGAAATCGGGCCGCGGCGCAGGGTGAGCTCCTGGATGTGGCGCAGCTCGATGGCCTGGACGCGGCGGTTGAAGCGGCCGGCGCGCACGATGACGTAGTCGCCGGCCAGCGCGACGGTTTGCTGCCGGTAATCGATGGGCGAGACCCATTTGGCGCGCGCGGGCGAGGCGTAGGTCGGGGCGGCATCGGCGGGCAGGAATTGCCGGGCTTGCTCGCGCTTGCCGACGGGCACGATCCGCGTCGATCCCGATCCCTCGCCGCTCGCCGTGCCACCGTAGCCGGCGACCAACACGCGCGTTTCGTACCAGTCGAAGGGCCGCCACAAGAACGGCTGGGTGACCTGGACGGCGTGGATGCGCTCGAGGCGGATGTTTTGGCGGCGGCGATCGGCAAGGCCGTAGGTGATATTGAGCACGCCATCATCAAGGGTGGCGGTATAGCGCCACGAGGAGTCAATCACGTTCCAGGCGCGCGGGACGGTGGCCACAAGGATGGGCAGCGTGATGGTCAGGGACATCGGCGTGACCACGAGGAATAAGAGGGCTGTAATGAGAATAATCGTGGATACATGCAAAGCGGCCGCGGCCAGGGAACGCGCGATGGGGATTTCGGGGATAAGGACATTGTCTTCTTCTTCAGCCGGCCGTTCTTCAGCCGGCCGCTCTCGTGGCTCGCCGTGGACGCGGGAGAGGATTTCGGCGCGCAGGGCCTCGGCATCGCGCTTTGTCAGGAAGGCGATTTCGATGGCGGACGACTGCCCGCCGGCCGTTTCCACGCGCACGGCCGCGAGCCGGAAGAGACGGGCGATAACGGGCTCGACAACGTCTACAGCCTGCGTGCGGTCATAGCGTGCCGTGCGCTGCTGCTTCGAAATTACCCCGCGGCGCAAGGTGAGTTCCTCCTCGCCCAGCTGGTATCCCATCTGGCGCCACCACACGCCGGAGACGAGCCAGACCACCGCGCACACTGCGATGAACCCGGCCAGCGCGAGGCCAATATCGCGCAGGTCTGCCGCGCTGTGTTCGCCGGTAACGAAGGCAAAGATTCCGCGCAGCGCCTCCATATTGACGTTTAAGGCAAAAGCCGCGATGACGGCCAGGATGACCGACCACAGCCGCAGCAGCGGGGTCATGCGGTGGACGCGGTGGTACCTCATAGCCCGCTCATCCGTTCGCGGGCGTGGTGGGTGAGGCGGGTGCGGAGGGCATCGGCAAGCGGGGCTTCCAAACCCTTCACCGTGGCGTCCGTGGTTGCGGAGGCGGTGTGCAGCTGCAGCTCCTTGAGCCCGAAGGCGCGCTCGAGGGGGCCGGCGGTCACGTCCACGAACTGGATGCGGCCGTAGGGCACGACGGTAAAAGTATGCCAGAGCTTGCCGCGGGTAATGAGCAGCTCATCGTCGGTTTCGCACCAGCCCAGCCGGCGCACTTGTGCCGGGATGAGCCACAGCAGCCAGAAAAAGAGGACAACAAAAAGCCCCGCCGCCCAGTAGAACCACGGGGTCCACCAGTACCCGGCCGCTGTGGCCGCCGCGGCGAAGATGCTCGTCCAGCCCAGGTGGCGGATGTAGCGCACCTTCACCAAGCGCGGCGAAACGGGGTTCATTTCTTCGCTCATAATCATTGACAGTAGCAATGAACCCCACACCCTTGCGCAACTTATCGTTCCTCGATATTATCGAATTGCGACAACATCGAAAGTCGATAAGGAATCGACGGAAAGGATTGCCATGACCACCCCACACCCCACCCCCAAGGCTGAGCGCCGCGAAATTAATGCGGCAGCCGGTCTCGCCCTCCTCACCATCATCATCCTCGGCCCCACCTACCTGCGCGACCTTGCCACCGGACGCTTTTCCACCGCGCTGAGTGCGGCCGTCCCGGAAGGCCTAAGCAAGCACAACCTCGACGGCGGGCCATTCTGGATGCTCACTGCGGGGCTCGTCGTCAAGATTGCAGGAATCTTGGTTATCGCGTTCTTTGCCTACCGCTTGGTGAAACCAATGCTTCGTGGGCAGGTTTTCAATACGAAAAATACCCGCTTCCTTAATGGAATGACCTTTGGGATTTTCGTCTGGTTTATCGGACGCTTCCCACTCGAAGGCATGGGCAATAACTGGGCTTCCTCACAGCTTGGAATCGATTGGTGGGCCAGCCAGGGTGGAACGTCGCTTGGCGAGCTAGCCTTGCCCTACCTCTTTGCCTGCGTCCTGCAACTCTTCTCGGCCGCCATCAAACGCGGCTGCAGGCTGGAAGAGGAGGTCGACGGTCTTGTCTGAGGCACAGGATCCCCAGGTGATCTGCCACCTCGACCGGATAATGGAGGAGCGCGGTATTACCGGAGCGGCGCTCGCCAAGGAGGTGGGCATCACCCCAGTTAACCTCTCCGTTCTAAAGAATAATCGCGCCAAGGCCGTGCGCTTTAGCACCCTAGCGGCACTGTGCACGGCATTGGAGTGCCAGCCGGGAGATATCTTCGCTGTGGAGTAAAACCACGCCAAGTTGTTGGGATTTATACAATGCGGTGGTTTATGTCCCCCAAAGAAAAAGCCTTCTTCGCCCATTTGTACTGCGCGCCGAGCGGGGACATATCGCGCGCAGCGGAGGCAACTAGCGGAAATCGCGGGAGCCGCGCGAGAGGAAATCGCCAAAATCCAGCGGCTCGAGCTTGTCTGCAACCACGCTTACCGCGCCGGTGGCATTTTGCACGATGCCGCGGATGATAAGGGCGCGGGCGGTGCGGGCGAGCACCTTCTGGCGGGACCACAGCCCGGGCGAGACCATCACATTCATCAGGCCGGTTTCGTCCTCCACGCCCAAAAAGGTCAGGCCGGAGGCGGTGCGCGGGCGCTGGCGGTGCGTAATGATGCCGGCGATGCGCACGCGGGTGCCATCGGGGACGTGGGGAAGGTGGGAGGAAGGCAGGACATCGCCAAGCGCGGCCCTGACTAACTCCATAGGCTGCTTATCGTGGGTGACGCCGGTGGCGGCGACATCGGTAGCCATCAGCTCGAAGGCCGACATGCCGGGCAGGTGCGGCGAGGCGAGCGCGGACGTGCCAGGCAACATGCCCTCGCGCTCGGTGGCGGCGACGCCAGCCTGCCAAAGCGCTTGGCGGCGTTCCAACCCCAAGCACTCCAGCGCCCCCGCCGTGGCCAGCGCCTCCACCTGCTCCACGCTGAGATCCGCGCGGCGCGACAGATCGGAGACGCTGCTAAAGGGCGCGGCGGCCTCCACGCGCTCGGCGGCCTTATCCCCCAGACCCTTGATGAGGTTGAGGCCCAACCGGATTTCGCCGGTGGGCAGCGCCCTGGCCTGCGCGCCGGAGTCGTTGATGCTCACTGGCAGCACGCGCACGCCGTGGCGCCGGGCGTCCTGAATGAGCGACTGCGGCGAATAAAAGCCCATGGGCTGCGCGCGCAGCAAGCCCACGCAGAACTCCGCTGGGTAGTGGTGCTTGAACCACGCGGAAAAATACACCAGCGAGGCGAAGGACTGCGAGTGCGATTCCGGGAAACCGTAGGCGGCAAAGGCGGTGATCTTGGCCCAGAGCTTCTCCGCGACCTCACCGTCGATGCCGTTGGTGGCGCGCAGGCCCTCGAAAAAGCGGCTGCGCAGCGCGGCCATCTTGGTGGGCGAGCGCTTCGAGCCCATGGCGCGGCGCAGGTCATCGGCCTCGGCGCCGGTAAAACCGGCGGCATCCACCGCAATCTGCATCAGCTGCTCTTGAAAAAGCGGGATGCCCAAGGTCTTGCCCAGCGATTTCTCCAGCACCGGGTGGTCATAGGTCACGGGCTCGAGACCATCGCGCCGGCGCAGGTAGGGGTGCACGGAACCGCCTTGGATGGGGCCGGGGCGGATGAGCGCGACCTCCACCACGAGGTCGAAGAAGCAGCGCGGTTTGAGCCGCGGCAGCGTGGCCAGCTGCGCGCGGGACTCCACCTGGAAGACGCCGACGGCATCGGCGCGGCAGAGCATGTCATAGACCGCGGGCTCGGCCAGGTCGAGCTCCCACAGGCGCACCTCGCGGCCGGTGGTGGCGCGCACGGCATCGATCATGTGGTGCAGCGCCTCCAGCATGCCGAGACCCAGCAGGTCGAATTTCACCAGCCCGGCGGCGGCGCAATCGTCCTTATCCCACTGCAGCACGGAGCGGTTTTCCATGCGGGCCCATTCCATCGGCACCACGTCCGCAATCGGCCGGTCACATAAGACCATGCCGCCGGAGTGGATGCCGAGGTGGCGCGGCTGGTCGAGGAATTGCTCGGCGAGTAAGGAGACATCGGCAGGCGGCTCGGCTATGCCCTTCGACCACGCATCGGCCGAACCCTGCGGGTAGCCCAGCGCGCGGGCGGCGTCGCGGGTAGCCCCCTTGCGGCGGTAGGTAATGACGTTGGCTACCTGCGCGGCGCGGTCGCGACCGTGGGTGCGGTAGACGTACTGGATGACCTCCTCGCGCCGGCCGGATTCGATGTCGATATCGATATCGGGCGGGCCATCGCGTTCCGGAGACAGGAAGCGCTCGAAGAGCAGCTGCGCGGAAATGGGCTCGGCGTTGGTAATGCCCAGCGCAAAACAGACGGCGGAATTGGCTGCCGAGCCGCGCCCCTGGCACAGGATATTTTCCTGGCGGCAAAAATCCACCAGGTCGCAGACGATGAGGAAGTAGCCCGGAAAGCCCAGCTGCTTGATGATGCCCAGCTCGTGCCGCATCTGCTTTTTCGCCCTGGCCTGTATTTCGGGCGGGCGCGAGGCGTAGCGCTTTTTACCGCGCCGCCACACCTCGTGCTCGAGCCAGCTCATCTCGGTATGCCCCTCTGGGACGACAAAGTCCGGCAGGTTGGGCGCAAGTGTACCCCAGGTAAAGGAGCACTCGCGGGCAAGGCGGACGGTTTCGGCGATAAGCTCGGGCCGGCCTGGGAGCAACTGGGCCATCTGCTCGCCGGAGCGCATCCAGCCTGCGCCCATCGGGTGGGCATCCGGTGCGGCTTCCTCTAAGGATTGGCGGTGCGCCAAAGCGCGTTTGGCGGCGGCGAGCCGTACCTGGTCGCGCGTTGCTGCCGCAGGTCGAGCGGTTGCGATGGCGCGGAGATTATTGTACTTATCCAGGAAACTGTGGTGATCCGCATCTTCGGGAGACATTGTGCACGCATATTCGAGAACTGTGCTGTCTATTTTTATTCTTTCGAGAACGTGATCGATTTTTTGTATAGCCTCCCACCCCAGCAGGAAAAAGCACTCTTCCTCCAGCTCGCGCGCCACGGCGTCTAGGGGCGGGTACGCGACACTCCCCTTCTCCCCGGCATCCATCCGCGCGCGGGCAATAAGGCGCGAGAGGCGGCGATAGCCTTCCGGCGTGCGCGCGAGCACGGTCACTGGGGCCTCCGTGAGGGAAAGCTCCGCACCATACATGGCCGGAAGGCCCGCCTTAGCTGCGGCTTCCGCGAATTTCATCAGGCCGTAGAAGCCATCCCGATCCACGACGGCCAGCCCCTCGAGGCCAAGCTCTAAGGCGCGGGCGACCAGCTCTTCCGGCTCGGCGGCACCGTCGAGAAAGCTATAGGAGCTTACCGCGTGCAGCTCCGCAAAGGGCACGGCGGAGTGCCCACGCTGGACAGACTCATCGCCGCCACCGAGGTGATGTACGGCGACGGGCGCGGCAGTGTCCTTGCCGGATAGTATCCTTTCTAAACGCGACCACGGTAGCGCCTTTCCACCATTAAATTTCACCCTTCACAGGGTAATATCGAATCGGTGTTCTATACAACCCGGCGCAATGAGACGCGTTCAATAGACAAAGCGGTTCGCTTATTGCTAGATTGCTAAACGGTCAATTTATTTCAACTCCTACATGTAAGGGGACCTCATGCAGATTCGTCGCGCAGCGGCCGCTACCGCCGCCGTTACCGTCGCCGCCACCAGCCTCGTGGCCTGCTCCTCCGACGCAGATGATGACAAGACCATCACCGTTGGCACCACCGATGATGCAAAGCAGGCCTGGGTTGCCTTTGAGCAAGAAGCCAAGGACGCCGGCTACGACATCGACATCAAGTCCTTCTCGGATTACAACACCCCGAACCAGGCCCTAAACCAGGGCGAGCTGGATACCAATAACTTCCAGCACCTGAAGTTCCTGGCTGAGTACAACCACGGCAACGGCACCAACCTGGTGCCCATCGTCGCCACCGAAATCGTGCCGCTGGCGCTGTTCTGGAAGGGCCACGACTCCCTCGACGGCATCGAGGGCGAAGAAGTTGCCATCCCGAATGACTCCACCAACCAGGGCCGCGCCATCAACGTGCTGGTCCAGGCTGGCCTTATCACCTTGAAGAAGGACGGGCTTATCACCCCGACCCCGCTGGACATCGATGAGAAGAAGTCCAAGGTCAAGGTCGTGCCGGTCGATGCAGCCCAGACCCCATCCGCGCACGGCGAGGGCACCCCGGCGATTATCAATAACTCCTTCCTGGAGCGCGCCGGCATCGACCCGGCCACCGCCGTCTTCCAGGATGACCCGAACTCCGAGGAGGCAGAGCCTTATATCAACGTCTTCGCCGTTCGCGAGGAAGACGCCGATAACGAGGACATCAAGAAGCTCGCCGAGCTCTGGCACTCCGATGCGGTACAAAAGGGCGTCGACGAGGACTCCGCAGGTACCTCCGTCGAGGTCGAGCGCACCCCGGAAGAACTCCAGGAAATCCTGGACAAGCTCGAAGCAGATTTGGACTAATCACCCTTGCCTTCTACCCCGCCGGTTTTCACCCCGGCGGGGTTTGGCACTTCCTCACTAAGGACGCAACCCGTGGCAGATTCCACCCAGAACGGCACTCGCATTGAGTTCCGCAATATCACCAAGGTCTTCCAGCAGAAAAAGGCCAAGGTCAAAGCTCTTGACGATGTCTCCTTGACCGTCGATTCCGGCGAAATCATCGGCATCATCGGCTACTCCGGCGCCGGCAAATCCACCCTGGTCCGCATGATCAACGGCCTGGATACGCCCACGTCCGGTGAGTTGCTACTCGATGGCCAAAATATCGTCGGCATGTCCGAAAAGAAGCTGCGCGGCATCCGCCGCAATATCGGCATGATCTTCCAGCAGTTTAACCTCATGAACTCCCGCACTGCGGCGGGCAATATTGAGTACCCGCTGCAGCTGCAGGGCATCGGCAAGCGCGAGCGCCAACAGCGCGTGCAGGAGCTGCTGGATTTCGTTGGCCTGGGAGATAAGGGGAAAAGCTACCCGGAGCAGCTTTCCGGCGGCCAGAAGCAGCGCGTGGGCATCGCGCGCGCCCTGGCCACGAATCCGTCGCTGCTGCTTGCCGACGAAGCCACGTCCGCCCTCGACCCCACCACCACGCAGGAAGTCCTCGACCTGCTGCGCCGGGTGAATAAGGAACTCGGCATCACCATCGTGGTTATCACCCACGAAATGGAGGTCGTGCGCTCCATCGCGGATAAGGTTGCGGTGATGGAAAATGGCCACGTTGTGGAACAAGGCAGCGTCTACCAGGTCTTTTCCAATCCCCAGACCGCCGTGGCCGCCAAGTTCGTCGCCACCTCGCTGCGCAATGAGCCCGACGTGGTGGAAACCGATGACCTGCTCGCCCACGAAGGCCGCCTGTTTACCATCAACCTGACCGAGGAATCCGGCTTTTTCGGCGCCGCGGCCAAGCTGAAGGATGCGGGCGTATCCATCGCCGTCGTCCACGGCGGCATTACCACCTTGCAGCAGCACTCCTTTGGCAAGCTCACCGTGCGCCTAAGCGGCAACGACGCCGCCATCGAAGAGTTCTACCGCGCCCTATCTGCCACCACTCAAATTGAGGAGATTGAACGATGAACGTCAACTATCTCGCTGCCGCCGACTGGGACCGCTTGGGCGGATCGCTTGTCGATGCCATCGTCGACACCCTCATCATGGTCTCGACCACCCTCGTCGTCGCCGGCATTCTGGGCCTGGGGCTCGGCATCTTGCTCTACACCGCCCGCCCGGGCGGCATCCTGCAAAATAAGGCCGTCTACCTGGTGGTCAACCTGCTGGTGAATTTCGTTCGCCCCATCCCGTTTATTATTTTGCTGGCGTTTGCGCAGCCGCTCACCGTCGCCGTGATGGGCGGATCCATCGGCCGCGAACCGGCCACCTTCGTGATGGTCATCGCCGCCACGTTCTCCGTGGCGCGCGTGGTGGAACAAAACCTCGTGGCCATCGACCCCGGCGTTATCGAGGCCGCCCGCGCCATGGGTGCTTCACCGTGGAAGATCATTACCTCCGTGATTATCCCGGAGGCCCTCGGCCCGCTGATTCTGGGCTATACCTTCCTGTTTATCGCCATCGTGGATATGTCCGCCATGGCCGGCTACGTCGGCGGCGGCGGACTGGGTGACTTCGCCATCGTCTACGGCTACCGCGCCTTCGAGTGGGAAGTCACGGTCGTGGCCACGCTTATCATCATCGTGCTGGTGCAGGCCGCGCAGTTCTTTGGCAACTGGCTCTCCTCCAAGGTTATGCGCCGCTAATAAGCTCCACGCCCGTGGCCACAAGCGCCTTGCCGGTCTTGGGTGCGTCGCCGCAGGAAGAAACCACTCCTTCCACGGCGCGCTGCTCGAGCGTCACGCTCCACCGCCGGCCATCGGCATGCGTGACCACGGGGCCCTGCTTTTCGTCTTCTGCGTGGAGCTGACCGTAGTAGAGGTCCTCGGAGGCATCGATAAGCTCGCGCGCTACCGCCAACTCCGCCACCTGGCCGCGCGGGCCGAAGATGCCGCGCCCGCGATTGACCGGGTAGAAATACTTTCCTTGCGCCGCCGCCGCAATCATCTGCGCGGCGGCTTCTTTATTCATCCGGCCAAAGGAATAGGCCCACGGCATGAGCATGACCGAGGGCGCGAAGCGGTGCCCCTTCGTGTGCGAGGTCTCCCACACCATATCCGGGTAATCCTCCACCAGCTCCGCGGCGAGCGGCCGGCCCTTCACGGCGCAGCACTTATCGCGCTTAGCGTGGGTGCACACCAAAACCAGCGGCGTATCGAGGGATCCTCCCCCGTTGCGACCCGGCGCGGTGAGATCCAAATCCAGGATCTTTTCCGGTCCGGTCAAAAGGACCAATTCCATCACGCCCTGCTCGGCCCACACCAGGTAGCACCGGTGCATGGTGCCGATTTGGCGGCCATCGCGGCCGGGGCGGCGAATCAATTGCAGCCCGGCCTGGCCCTTGAGCTTCTTCTTCAGCTGGGCCGTGAGCTCCGGGCCAAAAGTATCGCCATCAAGCACATCGCGCGACCAGCCGCCGGGCCACTCAAAGAGGACAAATACGGACTCTTTTTTCGCCGTGCCGGGCAGCGGTTCCACCTGGTAATCTGAACAGAAATCGGTCATGTATCTTAGCCTATCCCGTCTGCAACTCAGCTCACATATTTGGCAACAATTCGGTCAAGATCTGCCCCCAACGCTAGGCAGCAATTACTGGAAATTATACTCTAGTGGTCATGTATAAAGCCCGCCTCTCGCTCCTGCTTGCCGCCGCAGCCTTCCTCACCGGCTGCAGCACCGAATCAGCGGATGACACCACCATGGCGGCCTCTGTGGGAAACTCGCACATCAACCCGCTGGGTGAGGCGGATATGAGCATGAAAACGCTGCGCCCCGAGGCCCCTTCGCAGCTCGTGGTGACCAAGGTGCGCGTGGGCCAGCACGATGGTTTTGAGCGCGCCGTCTTCGAGCTCGAGGGCGAGGGTTCCCCAGGCTGGTTCGTGGATTACGCCGATAACCCCAAGCAGCAAGGCTCCGGCCAACCCATTAACTATGCCGGTGATACCACGCTCAATGTCAATATCGATGGCGTGGTCTATCCGTTTGAGGCGGGCATCGACGAGCCGCGCATTGGCATCGTCGAGGCACCTGCCGGCGGCGTTATTACCCAAGTGGTCAACGGCCGCACCTACGAGGGCCGCAGCCAGTTTGTCATCGGCATGAACCAGCGCAAGCCTTATTCCGTGCAGGTGCTAGAAAATCCCACGCGCCTCGTGGTAGATATTCGCTCCTAATACGTCGCTTCCACGCGCCAGCGCCCCTCTGCCCACACCAAGAGCCAGGCGCGCTGGCGCTGTTCCCGCTCAGCCTGGCCCACAATTTGTAGCCGCGCCGCGTGCTGTGGCTTTTCGGTCCACCACTGCGTATCCACCGGCCACGGGCCAGCCCAGCCGATAACGCGGTAGCGGTGCGCGCCCCACCCGAGTCCCACAGGCACAGAGGATAGGAGGGCCTCGGCGGTGACGATGACGTCCCGGGCGACGGCATCGATAAGCCGAATGCGCGCGGCCGGGTGGTTCGGCCCGCCGCCTAGGCGGGCGGGAAGCGGCGCGGGAATCCTGCCCGGCCAGCTGCCTTGCGGTGTGGCATCGCGCTGCTCCCCATAGGGCACGTACTCGATGCGCTCGGCCACCCCACGGCCACCGGCGGCCCGCGGCTGCAAGACGCGGTCTATGCCCAGCTGCGATTGCACGCGCGAAATCACCCGCTTGACCTGTTCCTGTGAGGCATCCCCGCCCCAGAGGCCATCGGCCTGCGGCTTGGCCACCTCCACCGGCTCGAGCACCAGCCGCACGATCGCGGCGCCGTCCTTGCCGCTCGAGCGCGCCGCTATAAGCCACCCATCCAGCTGCCAGCGCACCCGGTCCGCGGTCGCTTGCTCCGTCAACGCCTCGTGCGTGCGCCATACCCGGGCCACGGTTTCACCAGTGGCCAGCTCCGCCACCACGCGCAGGCGCACGCACACCACTTCCGCCTCCGCCAACCGCACGTGCAACTGCGCGGCCAATTGCCTGGCCACGAATGCCGCCGCATCCACGCGCTCGATGGATTGCTCGCTGCTCACGGACAGATCGGGCCTCGCCATTTCCGGGGACACCCGCCGGTCCGCCCGCGCGTGCGCCACCTCGTGCGCGCGTTTGCCCTGCTGCCCAAACCGGGTAACCACCTGCTTAAATGGCAGCGCCGCCACATCACCTAACCGACGCACGCCCAATTTCTGCAGCTGGGCCACAAATTCCGCAGAAAACCCCAGCGCAGCCTCCTCGGCTAAGACGCCCACGGGCTGGGCGGTCAAGAAATCCCGGGACCCGCCCTCCGGCACCACCGCGCCTACCCCGCGATGTCGGGCCGCGATGATGGCCGTGGCGATCTCGTCTGCCACGCCGAGGGTGGAATCAAAACCGGCGTGCGCGGTGGCATCGGCAAGCATCTCCAGCGCCTCCGGCCCGTGATAGCGCAGCGCCGCCCCCGCGTCCACGATGGCCAGGCCGGGCCGCAGCACCTCCACGGACGAGGCCACGGCGTCCAAGCCTGCCGCAATCTCCGCGAAGGCCGCGCCGTCCCTATCCGGGTTCGCCTCCACCACCTTTACCTCAGGGCAAATCGCCTGGGCCTGGCGCAGGCGCATCCCGCGCCGAATGCCGGCCCGGCGCGCCGCGCTATCGCAGACCAGCACCGCATGATTGCGCGCAACCAGCACCGGCCCTGCCTGCGCGACCGCCTGGATGGGCCAATCCGGAAACCACACCGCGGCCACCCTCATACGGCCTCCAACCTGCGGGCTTCGCCCATGGTGAGGCTCCCGCGCGCCGTGCCCTTTTTCGAGTCCACCGCAAGATCGATATCCACGCCGCGGATGCGCCCGCTGCCCTTGCCGATGCCCCGATACGTACTCACCTCCGCCCCAATGCGCACCGCGGTGCCCGGCAGCCGCGCGCCCACGGTCAGCACCGCAGCCTGCCCGCCGCGGATCTTCGCCCACACCGGCCGCGCCTTGGCCGGGCTCAGCTCGCCGGGCGGGCCATGGTGGACGATAAGGTCCATGCCCTCTGCCAGCACACTGGTTACCGCCCATGACTCCAGGCCCGGATCGGGGACGGTGACCACGTTGTTAAGCTGCCCCATTTCGGAAACTTGTGCGAGAGAAAGATCCGGCCACCCCACTATCCCCACATGGCCCCCGCGGGCCGTAAGATGGCAGATAAGCTCCACCACGAGCGCGGGACACTCCGCACACGAGACCACCTTCCGCCGAGCGAGCCCACCTGCGGGAAGTAGCCGCGCCAGCTGGGGAACGGTATCTACCAGCTCGTCTTCATCCTCCTGCTCCATCGCCTGCATGCGGGCGCGCAGCACCGCAACGCGGTCGGACCTCTCCAGCCCCGCTACCGCTTTTTCCAGGCGAACGTTCGTTTGACTCACCCACACAGTATGAACCCTCAACCGGACACATGCAACTGTATGTTCGAATGGTAGTCTTAAGCGCATGAACCTGAACGAGGCCTACGGTGCTATGCGCGAGAATCCAACCCCCATCCCCACCCCGCCGTGGGTGCGCCTCGGATCCTCCATCCTGCTCGGCGCCACCGTCGCGCTGCTGACCACCCGCACCCATTTCTTCGCCACCCTATCTGGGGCCGCGGTCTGCCTCGTGGCGGCCTTCGTCTTGGTCTTTGCCCACCCCTACCGCCGCGAGATGCGCTTCTACACCGACCGGCACGATGCCGATCTCATCCCCACCATCGCGCAGCTAGTACCGCTGATGATTTTATGGCTCCTTATTATGCTCGCGCCCATCCTCGGCCTGCCCGCGTGGGGCTCGGCGCTGGTGTGGGTTGCGGTCTCAGGTATAAGTTTTATCGCCTTCCCCCACGTGGATGGCACGCGCCGACTGGCCTTTGTCTAATCCATGCGACACTGCGGGGACTTATCCACAGGATTTCCCCTGGTTTTCACGCTACGGATCCGGGTTATCCACAAATTGCGCCTTTGCGGTTGCCCTAGCGATTGAGCGCGGGCTACTACCGCCCTAGCGTAGGCGGCATGAACGCACTCGAGACCTACCTCACCGCCCTCGCGCCCGGCATGGATATCATCGCCGCGTGCCGCGGGCTCTCTGGGTCTGAGCTTATGGAGCGCGGCGCGCCCGATGCCATCGCCGCCGACCTGCTCCTTCTATGCGAAAGCTACTACGGCCACACCGCCTTTAGCCGGATGCAGCGCCGCGCCATTGCCGATGCCCGCGCCAACTCCCACCCCATTGCCCTCCTCGCCGGCATCGAGCGCGTGGTCAACCGCGCGCCCAGCAAGAAGCAGGCGTGGGAGCTGCGCGCGGAGTGCTGTGCGATGTCCGCGGAGATGAGCGCCATTATCAAACACGCCCGGCGCCGGGTGCGCGAGATGAAAAAGTCCACGGTCAGCCCCGGCGTGCGCACCTACCGGCGCCCCAATGACTACTGGACGCTCGCCATTACTGGTACCTCCCGCTTCATTGCGGATCTGCAGGGCGCGATTACAGCCGCCGATAAAAAGCCGCTGCAGGCGGTGGAAGATATCTTCTTCGGCGCCGGCAGCGCCGCGCGCTCCACGGTGGTCACCAACGCCATCGTGCCGCTGGAGAAATTCATTCGCCTCCGCGACGGCCACGGCGACGACGTGCAACTCGATCTCACCAACGGTGCGACCATGTCCGGTACCGAGTACCTGCGCCGCGTGCTTAACGATGCCGGCTATTCCGCCCCCGGCCCCAGCGGCAACGGCAGCGGTGATGGCGAAACGGGCTATGTCACCCTCGTGCATCCTGTAGAAGGGCCGGTCAACCTCTACCGCACGGCGCGCGTGGCCACCGATAAGCAGAGGATGATGGCGGCCGCGGAAAATCCGCGCTGCGCCTGGCCCGGATGCAATCAACCGGCCGATTTATCCCAGGTCCACCACCTCACGGCCTGGAGCCGCGGCGGGGAGACCAATATGAACAACCTCGTCGTGTGCTGTGCTTACCACAACGGCATCAACGACGACGATCCCAATGCCCCGCCTCGGCGCGGGCGGCTAGAAAGGGTGGGCGGTCGCATCGTCTGGCGGCCACCCGTAACACCCCGCAACTAGCCGCAGGTATGCGAAAAGGCGCTCAAGTACTGAGCGCCTTATACGCATGCCGTTTTGTGGGTTTTACTCCCACTCGATGGTTCCCGGTGGCTTGGAGGTGCAATCCAAGACCACGCGGTTGACGTCCTTAACCTCGTTGGTGATGCGGGTGGAGATCTTCTCTAGCACGTCATACGGCAAGCGGGTCCAGTCCGCGGTCATGGCGTCCTCGGAAGATACCGGGCGCAGCACGATGGGGTGGCCGTAGGTGCGGCCATCGCCTTGGACGCCGACGGAGCGGACATCGGCAAGCAGCACGACCGGGCACTGCCAAATCTGCTCGTCCAATCCGGCATTGGTCAGCTCGGTGCGGGCAATCAGATCCGCCTGGCGCAGGGTCTCGAGGCGGTCCTCGGTGACCTCGCCGATGATGCGGATGCCCAGGCCCGGGCCCGGGAAGGGCTGGCGGCCGACGATCTCTTCCGGCAGGCCCAACTCGCGGCCTACCGCGCGCACCTCGTCCTTAAAGAGCAGGCGCAGCGGCTCGACGAGCTCGAACTCGACGTCATCCGGGAGGCCGCCGACGTTGTGGTGCGACTTAATATTGGCGGTGCCGTCGCCGCCGCCGGATTCAACGACGTCCGGGTACAAGGTGCCCTGGACGAGGTAATCGACGGTGGAGCCGGCGGGGGCATCGGCAAGCACGCCGGCTACGGCGCGTTCAAAGGAGCGAATGAACTCCGCCCCGATAGCCTTGCGCTTAGCCTCTGGATCGCTCACACCTGCCAGCTTGGCTAGGAAGGCAGAACGCTCATCCGCGGTGACTAGCTTGGCGCCGGTAGAAGCGACGAAGTCGGTTTCGACCTGCTCGCGCTCGCCCGCGCGCAGCAGGCCGTGGTCGACGAAGACGCAGGTCAGGCGATCGCCAATGGCGCGCTGCACCAAGGCTGCAGCGACCGCAGAGTCCACGCCACCAGACAGGCCGCAAATAGCGCGGCCTTCCTTGCCTACTTGGGTGCGGATATCCGCGATGAGCTGCTCGGCGATATTATCGGCGGTCCAGTTCTGCTCCAGACCGGCGATCTCCGTGAGGAAGCGGGTGAGCACTTCTTGGCCGTGGGGCGAGTGCAGCACCTCTGGGTGGTACTGCACGCCGGCCATCTGCTTGGCCGGGCACTCCATCGCGGCGACTGGGGCGCCGGCGGAGGTTGCGGTTACGTCGAAGCCCTCGGGGGCGGCGGAGACGGCGTCGCCGTGGGACATCCATACCTTGTGCGTGGGCTCGAGGCCCTCGTGCAGGATGCCGCCCTTGACGTCGATATCGGTGCGGCCGTATTCACGCTCACCGGTAGAAGATACGGTACCGCCGAGGATGTGGTTCATGGCCTGGAAGCCGTAGCAAATGCCGAAGACTGGTACGCCGAGCTCCAGCAGCTCAGGCTTGAGCGCTGGGGCGCCGTCGGCATAGACGGACGACGGGCCGCCGGACAAAATAAGCGCGGCGGGGTCTTTGGCTTTGATTTCCTCGATAGAGGCGGAGTTGGAAACAACCTCGGAGTAGATTTTGGCCTCGCGCACGCGACGGGCAATGAGCTGCGCGTACTGAGCGCCAAAGTCCACGACGAGGACTGGGCGCGGGGTAGTATTTGGCTTAGTCACGCCCCATAGTCTAACCCATCGGCCCCGCGGCCCAGGAAGCGCTTGCCCCTGCGGGGCTTTGCGGCGGCTTTCGCGCCGTGGTGGCGCGGGCCGCGCAAGCGAATCGGGGTGCGCGAGGGCCCATGGACGCAAGTAACACAGGGTGCGCCAGGAAGCCGTGGGCGCGGCGGCGCCGGGCGCAGCGATTCGGCGCGCGGTGGGACTCGGGGCGCAGCAGCGCGAGCCCGCACCGTGCGAGGCGCGCCGCGCGCTACTTAGTAGCGAACCGCGAGCTCGACCTTCTGGAACGACTTCAAGTCGGTGTACCCACACTTTGCGAGGGCACGCCGCAGCGCACCCACGAGGTTGGTGCGGCCGAATGGTTCGCTGGATGGGCCGTGCAGCACGGTTTCCAGGCTCGGCGCAGCCACGGGCGCAGCATCGCCTGCGGTGAGGAAATCCACATCGAGGTCGGTATCGACGCCGGCGAACTGCGCGTATCCGCGCGGGAACCGAGGATGGCCTGCGGTAGCCGGCCAGTACCATCCCCTACCGCCTGCCTCTCGGGCCTGGGCAAGAAGGGGGCCGAGCGCGACGCTATCGGCGCCGCAGGCGAAGGCCTTGGCGATGGTCCCGGAGTTATCGAACTCCGCATCCGCAATGATGTGCACGTAGCGGCCTTCGGTCTCGTCGAGGTAGTCGCGGCGGGCGGCGGCGGCATCGGCAATGGCGGTGGCCATGGCGGTATCGATGCCGACGGTTTCCGCGTTGGTCGTCACGCCCGCGCCCACGATGACGCCGGCCGCCCCGGTGCGCATCAGGTGCAGCGCCGTGGTGTAGTCGGCCACGCCACCGGCGATGACGGGTACTTCGAGCGAGCCGATAAATTCCTTCAGGTTCAGCGGCTCGCCGCCGGTGGCGACGTGTTCCGCGGACAGCAGCGTGCCCTGGATGAACAGTAACTCGGCCCCAGCCGCGATGGCCTTGGGCGCCATCTCGCGGGCGTTTTGGGGCGAAACGCGCACGGCGACGGTCACACCGGACTCGCGCACTTGGGCAATGCGGGAGGCAAGGAGGGCATCGTCAAGCGGGGCGGCGTGCAGCTCCTGAATGGTGGAATTATCGCCCGGCTGGGAATAGATGCGCGCCAAGGCACCCTCGAGGTCCTCGTGGCGGCCCCACAGGCCTTCGGCGTTGATGACACCGAGCCCGCCCTGCTTGCCCATCTCGATGACAAACTCGGGCGTGGCGAGCGCATCGGTGGGGTGCGAAACGAAGGGGGTATCGAAGGTATAGGCATCGATATTCCAGGTGGTATCCACGTCCTTGGACGAGCGCGTGCGGCGCTGGGGGACGATGGAGACCTGGTCTAAATCAAAGGTGCGGCGGGCCTCGCGGCCGATGCCGATTTCGGCGTATTCACGCATGTTTGTCCTAGCGGTAGTTCGGGGCTTCGGCGATTTGCTGCAGGTGGTGCGGGTGGGATTCCTTCAGTCCCGCGGCGGTGATCTGGACAAATCGCTTGGTCTTGAGCTCATCTAGGGTGGCCGAGCCGGTGTAGCCCATGGCCGCGCGCAGGCCGCCGATGATTTGGTGCACGATGGCATCGATCTCACCGCGGAAGGGCACGCGACCCTCCACGCCTTCTGGCACCAGCTTGTCCTCGCTGCGTACGTCGGCCTGGAAGTAGCGGTCCTTGGAGTAGGAGCGCTTTTCGCCGGAGAGCCCGCGGCCCTGCATAGCGCCCATGGAGCCCATGCCGCGGTAGCGCTTGTACTGCTTGCCCTGGTAGACCACGATGTCACCGGGCGCCTCAGTGGTGCCGGCAAACATGGAGCCCAGCATGACGGTATCGGCACCGGCGGCCAACGCCTTGGCGATGTCACCGGAGTACTGCATGCCGCCATCGCCGATGACCGGCACGCCCGCGGGGGCGGCGACGGCTGCGGCCTCCATCAGCGCGGTGATTTGCGGCGCACCGACGCCGGCGACGACGCGGGTGGTGCAGATGGAGCCCGGGCCGATGCCGACCTTGATGGCGTCCGCGCCGGCGTCGATCATCGCCTGGGCGGCCTCGCGGGTGGCGAGGTTGCCGCCAATGACATCGACCTTGTCGCCGAAGTCCTTCTTCACGCGGGAAACCATCTCGAGCACGCGGTTATTGTGGGCGTGGGCGGAATCGACGACAAGGGCATCAACGCCGGCATCGACAAGCGCGGCGGCGCGCTGATAGGACTCCTCGCCGGTACCAATGCCCGCGGCAACCAACAGACGGCCGGAAGCATCCTTGGAGGCGTTGGGGTACTGCTCGGATTTGACGAAGTCCTTGACGGTGATAAGGCCAATGAGCTTGTTATTTGCATCAACAATCGGCAGCTTTTCTACCTTATTGGCCGACAGCAGCTCTAGGGCCTCGTCCTTGGACACGCCCTCGCGCGCGACGACGAGCGGCATCGCGGTCATGACATCGCTGACCTTGCGATCAAAGTCCGGCTCGAAACGCATATCGCGGTTGGTGCAAATGCCCAGCAGGGTGCCGTCCTTATCCACGACCGGCAGGCCGGAAATGCGGAAGCGGGCGCACAGGGCGTCGACCTCGCCAATGGTCATCTCGGGGCGGGCGGTGACCGGGTCCGTGACCATGCCGGACTCGGAGCGTTTGACGATTTCTACCTGCTCAGCTTGCGCTTCCGCAGAAAGGTTGCGGTGCAGCACGCCGATGCCGCCCTGGCGCGCCATGGCGATGGCCATGCGGGCCTCGGTCACGGTATCCATCGCTGCGGATGCCAGCGGCACGCCTAGGCGAATATTGCGGGTAAATTGCGCGCCGGTATCGACCTCGGAGGGCACGATATTGGACTCGGCGGGCAAAAGAAGCACGTCATCAAAGGTCAAGCCGCGCAGGGCTACCTTGTTCGGGTCATCTCCACCAGTGTGAATAGGGTAATCGCTCATCGAGGTATCTCCTTAAACAGGTTCAGCGGCTACCCCAACTGTAGTGCGTGCCCGGCCAATGACACCATTCAGGCTAGGGGTTAATTGCCTTAAGCGGGCAAGTTCAATAGGCTCGCAGGCGTGAACTTCTTCGCCAATATGCCCCGCGATCCTTTTGCAGACGATCCGAATGACCCCGCCTCCTTCTTGGAGGAGGACGAGCAGGTCATGCCGCTTTCCGATGAAGACCGCCTCGCCCTCATCCACGATCTCGCCCTGGTAGAGAAATTCGCAAGTGTGCTCGGCCCGCGCGGGATCGATGGCATCTTCTTCCTGTGTGAAGACTGCCAGGAAAACCACTTCTACGAGTGGGACATTATGGCCGCCAATATGCGCGCCACGCTGGCAGGCGAGCTTGCCCCAGTGCACGAGCCTGGAGCAGAGCCGGACCCGCGCCGCTACGTGCCGTGGGACTACGCGCTGGGTTACTTGGACGGCTTGGAAAACCGCTAGGGCTTTAGTGCGAGGGCTTTAGCCCTGCCCTCGTTACTCGAAGCCTGTTACTCGGAGCCTGGCCCCAACTGAATGGTTGTGGTGGGGCTTTCTTCGGGCTCGCGCGTCTCAGGCTGCGAGTTCTCCGGTGCTTGCTCCGTTACCACCACGGTTGAGGTCTGGTACTGCGTTTCCGTCACGGTCTTCGGCGCCGGTTCGGGCTTGTCCTGCGGCTGCTGGCCCGGCACGGTCTCGGTGGCGGTTTCCGTCACGGTCGTGTGCTTCGGACGGGCAGAGCGCTTCTTTTCGGCCTCTTCCTTGGCGGCGATGGCGTTTTCTTCCTTGCCTTCAGCCTCTTCGAGCTTGGCGCGGGCTTCCTTCATGAGTTCGCGCGCGCCTTCGATATCTCCCTCTGCCGCGCGGGATTCCATCTCATCTAAGGTCCCGGCCAGCTCCACGTTGCGGGTTTCATCTGGGTGATCAAAGGCGCCGGAATTAACCATGACCCCGCCCGCACCGGCGAGGATCACAGTGGCGGCGGCCGCGCCGATAAGCCCATGCATCACGGGGCGATTGCGCCGGCGAGACCGCACCTTATTGAGGCTTACGACTTCCGGTTCTTCCTCTACCCCATCCACGCGCGGGGCTGGCGGCATCTGCTTATCGATGTCCCCCTTCAGCCCCAACAGCAGCCCAGCGAGCTCATCGCTGCCATTGGAGGGATCTTTACCCTGCGACAGCTCGGTGAGGAATGCATCATCATCTACCAAGGGCTGGAGCTGCTCCGTCAGGTCATCGTTATTCTTTTTAGAATGCTTGGAGGCCATGATGGTTTCTGTCCCTCCTTCCTTTCTTAAGGTGTACGCGTGCGACTAGAGCGGGGGTTGTGGCTTTAGCCCTCGGTAGCTAGTTGTTGCCCAAGAGCCTTTCGCAATTGTGCGAGAGCTCGGTGCTGTGCGACGCGAACCGCACCCGGGGTAGACCCCACGATATCGGCGGTTTCTTCTGCCGAAAGACCAACGAACACGCGCAAAATAACGATGTTTTTGCCTTGTCACTTAAGGTATCGAGCAAGGCGCGCATTCTGTTACTACCGTCATTTTCCAGCGCCCATTCCTCGGGAGTCGCCTCGTTCGCGGTGCTTTCTGGAAGCTCTTCGGTGGGTGTAGAGCGGTCGCGGCCCATGGCGCGGTGGGCATCGGTGACCTTATTAAAAGCGATGCCGTAGACATAAGCCATAAACGGCCGGCCCTTGTCTTCATAGGAATCGATAGAGGTGGCGACGGCGAGGCAGATTTCTTGGGTCACGTCTTCCGCGGTGGGCTGGCGCCCGCCACCGATGCGCGCGCGGCAATAACGCAGCACCTGCGGATGAATAATTTGCAGGATAGATTGCAGTGCGCGGCGGCTACCACCAGCGGCCAGCGGGACGAGTTCCGCTAGCTCTTTATCCTTATCGCTCACGAGTGCACCCTCTGCAGACTATTAAATCGATATTCAACCATATTTCCTCTGGGGTAGGGAGTGCAAAGGGACTATTGCGTTGCACACCTCCGCCTCGGCACTGCCCTTGCTTGGCGATGCCCCAGCAAAGAAACCCCCACCAAGAAACCCGCGCCCAGCGGTTGTACCCGCATTGAAGGCGGGTTTATGCCCCCTGCACAATAGAAAGAGGAAAATTCATAATTCGTTAACCTTAGTCATTATTGCAGGTAAATGGGCGCTAACGAGTCCCATAAATAGATACAATACCTAGAAGTTAAATACTAGTAACCCTTTGTTTACCAAGACGCGACACACTACAAATCGTTGCGGTTCGCGGATGACTCTCCACCGGCCGCCAGCGTAAGAATTCTCGTCCTGTTATAAGGAGCTTAAGAAACGTGTCTCAGTCCAAGTCTCTTCTCGGACCTACTGCAGATGTTTGGGATTGGCAGTTGCAAGGTGCGTGCCGCGGTGAAAACTTGGACGTGTTTTACCATCCAGACGGAGAGCGTGGCCGCGCCCGCGCCCAGCGCGAAAACCGCGCCAAGGCCATTTGCAATTCCTGCCCGGTTATCGAGCTCTGCCGCGAGCACGCCCTGCGTTCGGCAGAACCGTATGGCGTCTGGGGTGGCATGAGCGAGTCTGAGCGCGTGGTGGCGCTGCGCAAGCGCCGCCGCGCAACGGTCAACGCTTAAGCCAAAACTAAAGTTGGCGCACAAAGTCCACACACCTCGCTCGCGGCGGGCGGGAGTGCGGGGTTCCGGATTAGCCCTGCGTAGCAAGCGCCTGCTGCAAATAACGCCCCGTGAGGGACTCCTTCGAGCCCGCTAAGTCCTGGGGTCTTCCGCTAAAAACGAGGCAACCTCCGGCTGAGGAGGAACCCTAAGCTTGGCGCCTTTTGTGAGCTAGCCTCTCTCGTGCTGCCGCTGGCGGCTAAAAAAGCCTACCGTGGCATCGCACGGGTTATGTGGTTCCCGCGTGCTTTACATATAAGCCAGAAGCCCGCCGCAGCCTCCCCAACAAGGCGGGGAAGACGCGGCGGGCTCTGGGCTATATGCAGCGCAGGAATTAGTGGTGGTGATGGCCGTGGCCGTGACCAGCCTCAGCGTTATCTTCTTCCTGCGGCTTTTCCACAACGGATGCCTCGGTGGTAAGAACCATGCGGGCAACGGAGGTGGCATTGACCACTGCGGAGTGGGTGACCTTCACGGGATCGATGATGCCGTTATCGATGAGGTTTCCGTACTCCAGGGAGTTGGCATTAAAGCCTTCGCCGTTGGCCATCTCGGATACGCGGGAGACGATGACAGAGCCATCAAGACCTGCGTTTTCTGCGATCCAGAATGCCGGGCGGGTCAGAGCGCGGGCGACGGCGAGCACGCCGACCTTAGCCTCGCCCTCAAAGTCCTGGGCAAAGGACTCAAGCTCCTTGGAGATCTGTACCAGCACGGAACCGCCGCCGGCGATGACGCCTTCTTCCACGGCCGCGCGGGCGGCGTTGATGGCGTCCTCGACGCGCAGCTTGCGCTCGTTGACCTCGGTCTCGGTAGCGGCACCGACGCGGATAACGGCGACGCCGCCGGAGAGCTTGGCCAAGCGCTCCTCGAGCTTTTCCTTATCCCAGGTGGAATCGGTGCGGGCGATTTCGCCGCGGATCTGTTCACGGCGATCATCGAGGGCTGCGGCGCTGCCGCCGCCATCGACAAGCACGGTGTCTTCCTTGGTGATGGTCACGCGGCGTGCGGAACCCAGTACCTCAAGGCCGACCTCGTTCAGGTTGACGCCCACCTCAGGGTCCACCACGGTGGCGCCGGTAACCACGGCCAAGTCATCCATGAAGCCCTTGCGGCGCTCGCCAAAGTACGGTGCCTTCACGGCGGCGACCTTCAGGACCTTGCGGATGGAGTTGACCACGAGCGCCTGCAGCGGCTCGCCTTCAACGTCTTCCGCGATGATGAGGGTCGGACGGTTGGTTTCCGCGATCTTTTCCAATAGCGGCAAGAAGTCCGGCAGGGAAGAAATCTTGTTGCGGACGAGCAAAATGGCGGCATCGTCAAGCACGGCGTGGTTGGTCTCTTCCTCCGTAGCGAAGTACGGGGAAAGGTAGCCCTTGTCAAAGGAAATACCTTCGGTGACATCCACGGTGGAGTCCATGGTCTGGGACTCTTCGACGGTGACCACACCATCCTTGCCCACCTTTTCCATGGCGCCGGCGACCATCTCGCCGACCTCCGGATCGCGGGAGGACACGGTGGCTACCTGCGCAATTTCAGAGGCGGAATTGACCGGGGTGGCGCGTGCCTTGAGCTCTTCGACAGCCTTTTCCGCCGCCGCGGAGATGCCACGGTTAAGCTCTACCGGATTAGCGCCGGCTGCAACGTTGCGCAGGCCCTCAAAAATGAGCGCCTGGGCCAGCAAGGTAGCGGTGGTGGTGCCATCGCCGGCGATGTCGTTGGTCTTGACCGCAACGGACTTGACCAGCTGGGCGCCGAGGTTCTCGAAGGGCTCCTCGACGTCGATATCGCGGGCGATGGTAACGCCGTCGTTGGTGACGGTCGGGCCGCCGAAGGCCTTGGACAGCACGACGTTGCGGCCGCGGGGGCCGAGGGTGACCTTGACGGCATCAGCCAGCGTATCGACGCCGCGCTGAATTCCCTCGCGGGCTTCTTGGTCGAATGCAATAAGCTTTGCCATAAGTATTTCCTACTTCTCGATGATGGCGAGGATGTCGCGCTGGCTCAGCAACAGGTACTCTTCACCGTCGTACTTGAGCTCGGTGCCGCCGTAGCGGGAGAAGACAACGGTGTCGCCTTCCTTAACGTCCATTGGGATGCGGTCATCTTCGTCTTCCCAACGGCCCGGGCCGACGGCAATAACGGTAGCTTCCTGCGGCTTTTCCTTTGCGGAATCCGGGATAACCAGGCCGGATGCGGTGGTGGATTCTGCTTCTACGATCTGTACGAGGACGCGGTCCTCAAGCGGCTTAATAGTTGCCATGATGTTTCCTCCGTATTGTTCGTTTGCGCGCTCGATGGCGCGCGCGTGCCGGTTGTGGATGTCCAGCACAGCCGTCGTCGCAGGTGAACAACTGTGGGTCAAACAACCTGATTAGCACTCTACCCTCGTGACTGCTAACCCTCAACAACGACGCGACCCCCGCAGCGGGGCCACACTAATGCGCCGTGTAGGTCAAAGACGGTGAATAAGCAGCCTTGAGCAGTCATTTTAAATCCATCCACCAGTTTGAAGCCGTTTCACCCATCAGTTTGAGCGCGTTCTACCCATCAGAATATCGGCGATTCATCCATCAGTTTGTGCGGATCTGGGCGGTTGAGCGCAGGAATCCCGCGAGAATGAGCTTGACCGCGCACAGCGCAAGAAACATGGCGCCAAAAATTAGGCCGAACGGCGCCCACCACACTCCGGCAAGCCCCTCCCACAGCGCGCCTATCCCGGAATGAGAACCGGGATACAACAGCTCGTTGAGCACCGCGACCACCGCGACGCTCAAGGCGATGACTAGGACCGCAGCAGTAACAGTCAGGCAAAATGCCTCTCCCACCTGCACCCGTGCCCACGCCGCCGGTGAGGCGCCGGCCAGCCGCAGTCCGCGAACATCGCTGGCGATGCGCGAGCGCATAATGAGTGAAGTCAACACCGCACCAACGATGCTTGGGGCCACGACTGGGCCGAGAAACGCCGCGAAGACCTGCCCCGATGACAAGGTGTCTAAGTCGCCCATACTACTTTTGAACATCCTTATCCCCGAGCCGACCGCGACAATCAAGCCACCAAACAGCACCCACGGGACGATATGGGGCACGGAAAAGCGGCGGCGCACCCGCACATTGGCCCCGGCGATGCCGCATAGTCGCGTCCATTGGTCCACGGCGGGCATGAGCCATGGCGTCATGAATGCCACCAGGATGACCAGCCCCATGGAAGCGGCGATGCTATCGGCCGGCTCCTCTATCTGCAGGCAGCCGTATACGGCGCCGCCTACCAAGCCTGCGGCCACGAGGCAGCGCAGCACCACCCACACCGGGCGAGGTTCCACTCGCGGGCGAAAGACCCGGCGCAGCGGTATGAGGGCACCGCAAACCGCTGACGCCACGCACACGGACACGGCGATGCGGATGACCAGCGGGGTAATGGCCAACTCCGGCATGGGAATCCCATCGCTGCGAAAGGCCGCAGTCATGGGTTCAACCAATAGGCGCGCTGGGAAGGTCCCGATGAACGCCGCGATAGCGCTCACGGCACTGACCTGCCCCACAATGAAGCTATTGATCATCCACCCGGGCATGCCAATCATGCGCCACGAGCGGTAGACGGGTTCGCGTTCCTCAATGATCAGCCGCATCTGCGACAGCGTGATCAATACGACGGCGCAGACCGCCATGCCCAGCACGGTGCCGCCGAGCGGCCCCGTGGGATCTTCGTCCGCATCCGAGGTGGCCACCAGCATCGATACCGCCAGCGCGCACGCGGCCGATGAGACCACCATGGTCAAGGCCACGGCAAGCCATGAGAGCCAATTGCTTTGTAAGTCCTTAAGCCACACCAGCATGGTTGGCCTCCTGGAGCTCGATAATGCGGTCGGCGGCCTCCGCGGCGAGGTGCGAGTGGGTCACCATGACCACCGCGGCCCCGCCCCGTGCGGCGGTGCGGAGGTGGGTGAGGACGAGTTGGGCGGTGGCATCGTCAAGCGCGCCCGTAGGCTCATCGGCGAAGATATACGACGCACCGGCCAGCAAGGCGCGGGCGACGGCGACGCGCTGCTGCTGACCGCCGGACAGCTGCGTGGGCAAGCGGCGCTCCAGTCCGTCAAGCCCCAAAGACGCGAAGGTTTTCTGCACCTCGTCGCGGCTGCAACGCCGACCAGAAAAGTGCGCGGTCAACGTGGCATTTTTGCGGGCGTTCAGCGATTCCAGCAGGTTATAATCCTGGAATACGAAGGCGCGCTCTGTGCGGCCCGGTGCGTTGACCGTGCCGGAACTGGGCTTATCCAGCCCGGATAGCAGGTTCAACAGCGTTGTCTTGCCGCTTCCGGATGGCCCCATAATCGCGACAAATTCCCCCGGCTCGATGCTTAGGTCCACTTCGGCGAGTGCGGTATGGCTGCCGTAGCGCTTGCTCAGATTCTGTGCTTTCAACATGCCCTCCATTCCACCGGCCGTGCCCCGCACGCGCGATGGGGAAGGCTGCCCGAAAAATGGTGGGGCTAGCTCTACTGCCCCCACCCCGGCGCGGCGGCTAGGCTGAACGGATATGCGAACTGTCAAGGCCAACGGGTGGAGCCTCGTCCTCGGAATACTTGCCCTTCCGGGACTGGTGATTTCGGTGCTCATGCTGCCGTGGATTCCGCTGGTAGCCCGCGCCGCGGAGTTTATCGGCCGCTGTGGCGCGAAGTGGATGGGCGTTGATATTCCCCCGCGACGGGCCAACAGATGGTTTGATTGGCAGCAGTTTTATCACCTTTTACTACAGCTTCTTATTTGCGTGGCCTGCTTTGTCAACTGGGTCTCTGTCGGTTTTGTCGCGGGCGTACTGGTCATCGCGCCGTTTATTCCGCAGGCCGAGTTCAATGCCGGCGAGTGGACCACCGATAATCGCCCATTGATTTTTGTCGTGTGCTGGCTCGCGGCCGCCGTGCTCTTCGTCCTACTGGTGGTGCTCAACCGCCTGCTGGTCAAGGCCTCTATTTCCCTCACCCGGCTCGCGCTGAGCCCCTCCGCGGAGGAGTTGGCGGCCTCGCGCGCCACGCTTATTGATGCCTTTTCGGGCGAGCGCCGCCGCATCGAGCGCGAGCTCCACGATGGCCCCCAGCAGTACCTGACCGCGCTCAAGCTCAACCTGGCAGCAGCCAAACTCCAGTCCCCGCCCGAGGCCCAGCAGGCGCTTGCCGATGCCGAACATAACGCCACCCAAGCCCTATCCGCCCTGCGCGCTACCGTGCGCGGCATTGCGCCACAGGTGCTTTTCGATGACGGCCTCATCCCCGCCCTCGATGAGCTCTTGGCCCACAGCGGGCTCGACGCGGAACTGCACATCGAAGGCGCGGAACGATCGATTGGGGAAACGACGGCGCTACTGGCCTACCACGCGGTAGCAGAGGCGCTGACCAACGCCTCAACCCACGGCGCGGCCACCGCCGCCACCGTGTCCATCTCTTTTGGCGACGATCTTCACCTCAGCATCCGCGATAACGGCTCCGGTGGCTTCTCTACAGGAGTAGGCCCTAGCGCGTCCGACCCCGCGCACTCCCGGGTCGACGCTGGTACCCGCACCGATACGGGTGGCGAATCGACTACCGCAAAGACCACCGGTGCAACCGCGGGCACTGGCCTGGCCGGGCTGCGCGAGCGGGCCGCGGCGCTCGGCGGCAGCGTCGACTTCTCCCCCGCGCACGCAGAAGGACAAGGAGCAACATTGACCATGTCACTACCGCTAAAGGAGGCCCGATGAAACTCTTATTGGCAGAAGATTCTGCCCTTTTGCGCGCCGGGCTGGAACAGCTTTTGGCGGCACTGGGCCATAGCGTGACCGCCGTCAACGATGCGGAAGAATTGCGCGCCTGCGCAGGCAGCGATGACTTCGATCTGATCATTAGCGATGTCCGCATGCCGCCCACCATGAGCGATGATGGGCTGCGCGCCGTGCACGATGTGCGAGCAGCAGACCCGTCGCAACCGGTGGTGGTACTCAGCCAGTACGTGGCGGCAAGCTACTTGGACCGGCTCTTAGAACACGGCGGATTCGGCTACCTGCTCAAAGAGCGCGTATCCGATGTGGATGAATTCGTGCACACCCTTGAGGAAGTGGCAGGCGGCGGCACCGTCGTCGACCCAGAAGTGGTCACCGCCCTGCTCTCCGCGCGGCGCACGGGGCTGAGCCAGCTAACCGCCCGCGAACGCGAGGTTTTGGGGCTGATGGCGCAGGGATTGAGCAACCAAGAAATCGAAGACAAGCTGGTATTAACCGCTGGGGCGGTAAGCAAGCACGTCTCCAATGTTTTTCTCAAGCTCGGGTTTCGGCCCGAAGACGCCAATCGCCGCGTCAAGGCCGTGCTGATGTGGCTGCGCCACACCGAACGCTAAAGGATGGGTGCTTACGCGCTCTTCGTGGAGTTGATGACCGCCGCGCGCCAGAGTGTGTACTCGTCAGGGAAATCCTCGCGGTAGTTTTTCACCGCGCGGATGCCGTGCTCGACGGAAGCGATGACCTCATCGATGGAGTCCTCCTCGCCCTCTGCATCCACGAAGATGACCGGGCCGCTGATAGCGCGGATGGGGTCTTGCAAAAAGGCGGAGTTTCCCGTGTCCGCGGCATTGCGCGCCAGGGATGCAACCGGGTTGGGCTCGGCGCCTTCCTGCTTGGCTTCTGGGTTATACAGCGCGGCGTAGGTCGTACCGTCATCTTGAAAGACGACGGAGACGCGATCCTCGGTGGTGCCGCCCAAGAACTGGTTGGCGTGTTCTAATTCGAACTCGATTTTTCGGCGCGTGAGATCGGGGTTGACGAGGAAACCAACGGTCATGAGAGAAAGCTCCTTTAAAGCGGAGAGGGCGTGAACGCGTTAAACGTTACCGCCGACTCCCCCACCCCGCAGTGCGAGGAAAAAGAACTTTAGGTTAACTGTGGCTCTTCCACGTCCAGTTGCGTATCGGTGCCGATACCCAGGCCCGACGGCTCAGCACCCTCATGAATGAGCTGGGCGCCGAGGGCAGCAATCATCACGCCGTTATCGGTGCACAGATTAAACCGCGGCACGCGCAGCTCCACACCAGCGGCCTTGCAGCGCTCGGCGGCCAGCTCCCGCAGCCGGGAATTGGCCACGACGCCGCCACCGAGCAGGAGCACCTTCGCCCCGGTATCCTCGCAGGCGCGAATGGCCTTGGCGGTGAGCACATCGGCCACAGCTTCTTGGAACGAGGCGCATACATCCTCCACGGAGATGGTCTCGTCGGCCTTTTCGGCGCGCTCCACATAGCGCGCAACGGAGGTCTTTAGCCCCGAGAACGAGAAATCATGCCGGTGCTCGCCGCGCAGGTCCTCGGCGCGCGACATGCCGCGCGGGAAATCAATGGTGGGTTTTCCGCGGCTAGCCAGCTTATCGATGACCGGTCCACCCGGGTACCCCAGCCCTAGGAGGCGGGAGACTTTGTCGTAGGCTTCACCGGCGGCATCGTCAAGCGTGGAGCCCAATTCGCGCATGGGCTTTCCCACGGCCTCGACCTCGAGCAACTGCGTGTGCCCGCCGGAGACCAGCAGCGCAACCGAGTGCGGCAGGCTCTCGCCCTCGAGGTTGGCCACGGCCACGTGGCCGCCGAGGTGGTTGACGCCATAAAAAGGCACGCCCCACGCGGCGGCATAGGCCTTGGCAGCGGAAGCGCCGACGAGCAGGGCGCCGGCCAGGCCCGGGCCCACGGTGGCGGCAATGGCATCGGGCTTATCGATGCCCGCCTCATCCAACGCCGCCCGCATCACCTGCGGCATGGCCTCCAGGTGCGCGCGGGAGGCAATTTCGGGCACGACGCCGCCAAAGCGCGCGTGCTGCTGCATCGACGAAGCAACGGCATTGGCGAGGATCTCCATATGGCCGTTCTGGTCCAGCTCGACGATGCCCACCCCGGTCTCATCACAGGAGGACTCGATGCCCATGACCTTCATTACTGCTCCTTTGCTTCGCGCTGGCTTGCTTGTGGCGACTGGCTGGGGCGCACCATGACGTGCGCATCCGCGCCGGAGGGCTGGTAATAATTGCGGCGGATTCCCTCGATGCTAAAGCCATAGCGCCGGTATAGCTCGATGGCGGAATCGTTTCCCACCCGCACCTCTAAGAAGATGGGCGCGCTTTTTAAGTCCGCGATATAGCAAATATTGTCCATCATCATGCGCGCGATGCCGCGGCGCTGGGCCTGCGGATCGACGCCGATGGTGTGGATTTCAAACTCTGGATCTGCGGCTGGGCCCATCATGCCGATGCCGGCATAGCCCAATAAGACCGGATCCTCGCCCTCCTCTGGCGCTGTGGGATCGAGGGCGCCTTCCACCCCGAGGTAGAAGTTGAAGGGCTGGGCCATTTCTTGCTCAAATACTGCTTCCGTCCACGGGGTTTCACCGGGAAATAGCACCTTTTCCAGCTCGGCGCAGCGCGGCGCATCGGCGGGGGTGAGCTCGCGCAGGTTCACAGGCGCACCTCTGGAATGGCCGCGGAAAGCTGCTGCTTTTTGGGCGGAACCGCATCGGGGCGGCGCAGGTACATGGGCACGAATGGCGCCGGTTCTGCGTCGAGCCGCGCGACGGCCACCAAGCCCTCGGCGGTGGGTGCGCCCTCGCTACGCGGCAGCGTGGCGAGTTCTTCCGGCAGCTGGTCAGCCAGTTTTTCTGGAATGATGATCTGCGCGATCCCCTCCAGGGTGAGATCCCCCGGCTTCGCTACCTCTGGGCCCATAAGGCGTTGCCCCGCGCGGTAGGTGGCCCAATAAATTTCCTTGCGCCGGGCATCGGTGGCGACCAGCGCCGCGTCCTTTTCATTCGCCCCTGCTAGCGCGGTATGCGCGATGGCATCGTGGGTGCAGACGCCGTGGAGGGGGATGGAGAGGGCATCGGCAAGCGCCGATGCCGTGGACATGCCAACGCGCAAGCCGGTAAAGGGGCCAGGCCCCATGCCTGCAACGATGGCGTCGAGGTTACCGAGCTCAAGCCCGGCCTCGCTCATCACCTCGAGGATGGTGGGCATGAGCCGTTCATTGTGCGCGCGCGTATCGGCCAGAACTCGCTGCGTGGTCTGCCCAGACTCGGTATCGACTACCCCGGTGACCAGGGCGGTCGTCGCCGTATCAATGGCTAGCACGCGCATTAGCCGACAAGCTTCCACACGCCGTTATCGCTCTGGAAGGTCAGCGGCTGGGAGCCCTGGACCAGCGGGACCCCACCGTCAAGGCCGTGGCCCTGCTGCTCCATAGCCTTGACCTGCGCGTTGATCATCTCGCAGACCTCAACCTCGGAGGAATCCAATTCCTCTACATAGGGCTCGACGTTGTGGCCCAGCGCCATGACGTAGCTCTTGCCTTCGGGGACAACACCGTCCTCGAAGGTGATGTCATCAGGATTCGGGGCGGCTTCCTTGACCTTATCTTCTGCCATGCCCGGGCAGATGAAGCCGAAGGCATTGTAGTCGGCGCCGTAGACATCCGAAGGAATGAGAGACATTACCTCGAGGTTCCGCGGGGCGTGCTGCAAAGTCGTAGTGAGGTTGCCCTCCAAGGAATCCTCATCACGCAGGGTAGCCCCGGCAACGAGCACCATCATCACAATGATAAACAGCGCGATAATGGTTGTGGTCAGGTTGCGAGCAAATTTAGTCATGGGGTGAGTAAAGCTCCTCGAGTCAAGGGGGTCATATAAGTGCAAATGGGAAGTGATTGTCAACTCTATTACCGAGGCTACTCGGCGGCTAACAAACACTCACCCACGGGGTAGTGCCTGCCAGTGTAGGCGGCTTACCCAGTGGGTGAATAATTAGCGCGGGACATACGGGGCTAAAGCAATAACAATAGCAGCACCTGAGCGGCGATAATCTTGCCAATGATGGTGGTCGGATACACCGTTGCCCAGCCGCGCCCAGCAAGCTCCGTTCCGGTTTGGCCCCGGATATAGGCAAACACGGCCGGGTTCGTGGTCATGCCGGCCGCACAACCCATGGCCTCGTCCCACTTCAAGCCCAGCACCAGCATGCCGATGACGCCGATGAGAATGGCCGATACCAAGGTAATGATAAAGCCGACGCCGATGATGGTCAGCGAGGACGGATCCGTAAGGGCATCGCGGAACGACGCGCCTGCCGATGTCCCCACGCCCGCCAAGAAGAGTGTCAGCCCCAGGTTCGAGAGGGTTTCCCTGGTATGGAAGGGCATCTGCCAATTGATGGGGCCGGTGCGGTTCAGATAGCCGAGGATTAGACCAACCACAACGGGACCGCCACCGAAGCCCAGCTGCAGGGTCGATCCGCCCGGCATAGGGATGGGAATAAGGCCCAGAAGCATTCCCAAGGTCAAACCGATGGACATGGACAATAGGTCAGCATTGCCGAGCGCCGTTTCGGAATCGCCCAAGTATTTGCGCACCTCGCGCACGTGGTGCGGGCTACACACCACGCGCACGCGGTCGGAGTAATTCAGCACCATATCTGGGTGCGGGACCTCATCGCTATCGCCCTTGCGCACGCGCGCGATGATGAATCCATGCTCGAGCGCATCGATATCGCGGATGCGCTTGCCCGCAATTTGCGGATTAGACACGGTTATCCGCTTAAATTCCAGGCCCGCCTCTGGGGTGAGCTCGACGGGGTATTCCTCACCGAGCACCTCGATGGCACCGGCGACGTCTTTTTCGGAGCCATTAATAAGGAATGCTTCGCCCTTGCGCAGGGGCATATCCGGCTGCGCCAGCCGGTGGTGCTCCATATCGGAAATCTCGCGGGTGGCCACCACGCTGTGCCCGGTAACTTGATACAGGTGCCCGGCCGTATCCGGGAAGTCTTTGGTCAGCCGCACGCCTTTAGCCACCAGCGGGGCGGGAATCATCCCCTCTTCCTTGGCGTCTGCCTCATGGTCCACCTTCAGTATTTTCGCGCCGATGGCGGCGACCAGGATCGCGCCGATGACCGCGCCCGGATAAGCCAGCGAATAACCGACGACCGGGGTGGAGTTGCCCAGCATATCCACCACCGCCGCCATACCTGGCGTGGACGACAGCGAACCGGCAAACATACCGGCGGCCACATCGGTTTCGAGGCCGAATACGCGAATGAGCCCGAAGCCTACGCCCACGAGCAGGACCAACATGCCGATCATAAAGACGGTCAGCTTCCAGCCGCGGGTAGCAAATTCGCGAACGAACGACGGCCCGAAATTAAGGCCGATGGCATAAACAAAAATGGCCAAGCCGAATTGATACACCAGCGGTGGAATCTGGATATCCGGATTGGCGGTAGAAAGCCCAAGCGCCACGAACATCGCGGCCGCGGCGCCCAAAGAGATGCCAAAGAATTTGATTTTGCCGATGGCCAAACCGATGGCCATGATGGCAAAAAGGGCGAGCAAAGGACTGGAGGCTAGGAGATCTAACACCCTTCAAGGATCCCGCACCTTAAATACCTAAAGCAACTTGACGCCCTAAGATATCCATCACTTATACCTTCAAATTAATGAGGCCCAGCTAATCATTGTGGCGCCACGACCAGCTGACGCGGCGCACGTCCTCATCGGCGCCGGCGAACTCCGCCGGTTCGCGGTCGATGCTGACAAAGAGGTAGGAATCCGCAATCTGCTCGATAAGGCCGCCGCCCCATTCGGCGACGACGACGGCATCGGCAAGCTCGGTATCCAAGTCCAAGGCATCCAGCTCCCCCAGGGGATCGCCGGAATTGGCCCCGCCCTCATCCAAGAGGCGGTACGCATCCACGTGCACCAGGTCCGGTCCCCCAACCTGGGAGCGGTGCACGCGGGCGATCACGAACGTGGGCGAGGTAACGCGGCCTTTAACCTGCATCCCCTGGGCTATGCCTTGGGTGAAGGTGGTCTTGCCCGCGCCCAATGGGCCATCCAAGATGACGACATCGCCAGCTTCCAGCGCTGCGCCCAGTTCCTTGCCGCAGGCGTGGGTCTGTTCCACCGTTGCCAGATCGCGGGTTCCAGACTCCGGAAAATTACTGCGCATCGGCCCCTCCTATATATTCGCGTTCGGTGCGGCCGGTGGGTCGGCACACCACTTCATAGTTGATGGTGCCCACGGCATCAGCAAGCTCGGTGGCAGACATGCCACCCTGTCCAAAGATGGTCACCTCATCACCGGGGGCAATACCGTGCGGGTTATCTCCTAGATCCACTACTATTTGGTCCATGCACACCCGGCCTACCTGGGGATACAGCCGCCCGCCGATGCCCACCTGAAGGTGGCCCTGGTACGCGCGCGGCAGGCCATCGGCATAACCACAATCCACCGTGGCCAGGAACCCTGGCTTATCCGCGCTCCACGTGCGCCCGTAGCTGGTGGCCTCATTCTTATCAATTGGCTTGACCCCGAAGACATTTCCGGACCAGGTCATTGCCGGGCGCAAGCCATGGTCCCGCCCCGCTATGGGCTCGAGCCCATAGCACGCGATACCCACCCGCACCTGGTCAAAGTGCGCCGATGGGCGCGAGAGCGTGGCCGGCGAATTAGCCAAATGATTGACCGGACACTCCAGACCCGCCGCGCGCGCCGCATCCAGGGCGCGCCGAAACTCTTCTTCCTGGGTGTCATTATGCGCATTATCCGGATCATCCGCGCAGGCAAAGTGGGACATGAGGCCCAGCACGGTGATATGCGGGGCTTCCCGCAGCAGCGCGAAAACCTCATCCCAGTCCGCCTTATCCACCCCGGAGCGGTGCATTCCGGTTTCAACCTTGATATAGATTTCGGCGGGAATCTCTGCTTCTACCAGCTTCTGCGCCTGCGCCGGGGAATTGACCGCAATCTGGATGCCAGAGGCCAGGGCCTCTTCAAGCACCTGATCCGACTGCCAGATCCATGCCGCAATGGGCGAATCGACCCCCATGCGCCGCAGCTGCACTGCTTCTGTCAGCGTGGCGACGCCAATGGAATCCGCCCCCGCTTCCAGCATCACGGGCACGACCTTTTCTACGCCATGCCTGTAAGCATCCGCCTTCACCACGCACATCAACTTGACGTCTGGGCCGATCTTCTCCTTAATCAGCCGCACATTATGCGCGATGGCAGCAAGGTCAATTGTGGTTTTCAGCATGCCACTATTGTGCCACTTTCCACCCGCGCGCTGAATTTACTCCACATACACCAAACCCCACTCCCCTCGGCCCCTCTTGATCAGCAGGCAAAGAAGAAGCAACCGACGAATTCGCCCACTGCACTAAAACAGAAGAACTTGCAGCCGCCTCGAAATTACCACCTACAGTAGAACCTACTACCATCAAACCGAGCGCCCGAAGAAAACCGACCTACTTAATTCGCGAAGCAACCCGATCCCCCATGATCACAAGACCCAAAAACATGCCAATACCAAGCATAATGGTCACGGTGAAAACAACCTCGCTATTAACATCCACCCTTGCCCATAAAACAACTAGATTAACGACGGATCCCAGAGCAAAGTAGACAGCAAGAAGCATGAAATAAAAGGAAGTAGAACGATGTGCTGCCTTCCAAGCTTCTCGAGAACTTAACGTGTTAGACGTCATGATACCAGGCATCCTGCTGTAATCCCATGACTTAAAGCTTCCCTTGGGTGACTCCTTAGAGATGAAGAAGCACAACAAACTCAAAACATTAAAAACAATAATGATAAAAACTGTCGAAACAAGCATTAAAGTCTCTTTTCCGCCCTTTGGAACATTTCCGGCCTAAGCAATAGCAAATTTAAATACGAGATACTCGCCAGCATGAATTAATCTGGCACGTGGGATCTATAGCGCCGACGCCCCACTTCGACACCTCCAAAGTAAATAGTAGCGGACCCTAAGTACATCACGAGGGCGCCCGTCATCACCATAGAGAAACTAATCAACCCCATAAAAACAGCTATGCCTAGTGAAAGGCAATCCCGACAAATAGCAAAATTACTTTCGCCCGCACATTAGAAATCCAAGCTGCTGCCAACAATAATTCGAGCAACAGAGTACCCCAAGTTAGCGCAACCACGGGCCCGACCCCCGAAAAGTGGACACGTCGGGGGTTAGCTATGCTGCTTTGGACGGTGTAGCTGAAGTCTCGGTTTCAAAGACATCAGGAGCTACGAGATTGCACCAGGAGTGGCGCCTGCGGGTGTTGTAGCGCATGCACCACCGGAAGACCTCTTGGCGACAGCTAATTGGGTTGTCAAAGACTTTCCGATCACGTAGCACTTCACGTTTTAAGGTGGCGTTAAATGATTCTGCCAGGGCGTTATCAGCACTCGTTCCTACCGCTCCCATGGATTGGCGTACACCTAACGACGAGCAGTAGTTTCTAAAGGCTTGTGAGGTGTACACACTGCCGTGATCGGAATGGAAAATAGCCCCGTCAAGACTGCCACGCACATGGTGTGCGTGGGCTAGAGCATCGATAACTAGTGAGACACGCATGTGGTCTGCGAGTGCATAACCTGCAAGTTTACGCGAATAGGTGTCAATGACTGTGGCCAAATACATGTTCTTGCCGCCCTTGCACGGCAGGTAGGTAATGTCGCCGACATAAACACAGTTCGGCGTATCAGCGGTAAATGTACGGCCTAGTAAATCCGGCATGACGCGGTGACCAGGCTTGCGCCTGGTAGTAATGCATCGACGCCGTTTGCTAAAGCCTTTTAGTCCCATGGATTTCATGATGCGTGCAACTTTCTTGTGATTGACCGGGGTATACGCCGTGTCTTCCTTAAGGCTTGCGGCGATGCGTTTAGCCCCGTAAAGACCATGCTCATCATCGAAGATGGTCTTTATTCTTGCACCAATAAGACCGTCGGAATACATCTTTAACCTGCGTTCTTGACGGGTGTGGACCCATTTGTAGAACGAGGAACGATTCAGCTTTAACACATCGCACATCCGCTTAACCGAGTACTCGGTTCGGTGGTCATCGACAAACTGGAAGCGGATCACCAGTGAGTCTCTTCGGCAAAATACTTAGCAGCCTTACGCAGGATATCGCGTTCTTCGCGCAGCTTCGCGTTTTCTTTCTCTAGCTGTCGGATCCGTTCGGAATCATTCGCCGCTTGGGCTTTCTCGTGCATGGCTTTTATGCGGGCACGTTTGCCGGTGCCGTACTTTTTGACCCAAGAATGCAGCGAGGCTCGATTGATGCCGAGCTCTGCTGATGCTGAGTTCAACGAGAGGTCCTCATTGTTTTCATAGAGGGCCACAGCATCGCGTTTGAACTGTTCGGAGTACCTGGACATGGTGGTAGATTACCTTTCTTCCCAGCTCGACTGGGCTGGATATCAGGTGTCCACCAAATGGGGGTCAGGTCCTATGCCGGCGGAATGACCATTCGGGATATCCAGCACCATATGGCAACTGCGATGCGGGTTGATATCTCCCATGAGACGATTTCAGCGGTTACAGACGCAGTCTTGGATGAGGTCATGATCTGGCAAAACCGCCAGTTAGACGAGTTCTACCCAGTCATTTTCCTGGATGCACTACGTATTAAAGTCCGCGACGGCGGCCGAGTAGTCAACAAGAGTGCTTATATGGCCATCGGCGTGGATTTAGATGGCATCAAACACATCCTGGGATTGTGGATTGCCAAAGAAGAAGGTGCTTCCTTTTGGGCACACGTGTGCGCCAACTTATCTAACCGTGGGGTCAAAGACGTCTTTATTGTCTGCTGTGACGGGCTGAAAGGCCTACCAGAGGCAGTGGAGGCAACCTGGCCGAATTCAATGATACAAACCTGTATCCTGCACCTGATTCGCGCCGCAAACCGATGGGTAGCCTACGGGGATCGCCGGGCTGTATCAGCCACGTTGAAAAAGATCTACACCGCCGCAGACGAGTCCACAGCTAAGGCGGCCTTAGACGAATTCGAGTCTTCCGAGCTAGGTGAGAAGTATCCCCGCTCAGTCAAGGTCTGGCAGGACGCATGGGGCCGGTTTGTCCCGTTTCTGCAGTTCCCGCCAGCAGCCAGGAAGGTCATCTATAGGGCCCGACCCCCGACGTGTCCACTTTTCGGGGGTCGGCCCCCCGATTAACTCATAAAGTTCTGGCTCATACTCACCAGCTTCGACCTTGGAAATCGCCGCGAGTACCTGGGAGACACCGAAAATGTCTGCTATCACATCAGTTTCATTCCAAGCGAGGTCTTGCGGCAGGTACGCTACCGATTCCGGCTTTTCCACCGTCCCCGCAGTGGCTGGAATATTTCCTAGTATGACCTCTAAAAGAGTTATCTTTCCTGCACCATTATCCCCAATTAGCGCAGTTAAAGGGCCAGAAAAGGCACCGTTTAGGCTGCTAAAGCAGGTTTGACCATCTGGCCAAACTAACGAAAGGTCATTCAATAAAATAGGCATGCTTAAATCCGTTCTTTATCTTGTGTCTTACGCGAAACCACGACGGATGAGCACTGCCCACTCCTTTCACCGGCAACTATTGCTGCGAAAAGTATAGCAATTTCAAGCCTAGAAAAGCGAAAGCCCCCTTTTTCTTCCCGCGCAAGAAAATGCAGCAGGAAGAAAAGGGGCTTGGCTAATGCCGTGCAGTTGTGGATTACTCCACGGTCACGGACTTGGCCAGGTTACGTGGCTGGTCCACGTCGTAGCCCTTTGACTTTGCCACGTGCGCGGCAAAGATCTGCAGGGGCACGGTTGCGAGGAGCGGCTGCATCAACGTCGGCGCCTTTGGCACGCGGATAACGTGGTTAGCGTAATCCTCTACCGCGGTATCGCCTTCTTCGGCGATCACGATGGTGATAGCACCGCGGGCGCGGATTTCCTGGATATTGGAAACCACCTTGGAATGCAGCGAATCGCGCCCGCGCGGAGACGGCACGATGACGAAGACCGGCTGGCCCTCCTCAATAAGCGCAATTGGGCCGTGCTTGAGCTCGCCTGCGGCAAAACCTTCCGCGTGCAGGTAGGCGATCTCCTTGAGCTTCAGCGCGCCTTCAAGGGCAACCGGGAAGCCCACGTGGCGGCCCAAAAAGAGCACGGATTCCGCATCCTTCATGGAGTTAGCCAGGCCGGCTACCTGCTGTTCTTCATCGATGACGCTTTGTACCTTATCCGGCATATTGCGCAGCTCAGCAAGAACCCCCTGAATTTCATCAGAGAACATATTGCCGCGCAGCTGTGCCAGGTACAGGCCCAGCAGGTAGGTCGCGGTAATCTGCGCCAAGAAAGCCTTGGTTGAGGCCACCGCGATTTCGGGACCCGCGTGGGTGTAGAGCGCCGCATCGGATTCGCGCGGAATGGACGAGCCCTGCGTATTGCAGATGGCGATGACCTTCGCTCCCTGCTGGCGGGCGTGGCGCACGGCCATCAGGGTATCCATGGTCTCGCCGGACTGGGACAAGGCCACGACCAAGGTCTTCTCGTTGACGATCGGATCGCGGTAGCGGAACTCGTGGGCGAGCTCGACCTCGGTGGGGATGCGGCACCAGTGCTCGATGGCGTAGCGCGCCACATGGCCGGCATAGGCCGCCGTGCCGCAGGCGATCACGATGATCTTATCGATGGACTTTAAGACCGATTCATCGATGCGCAAGTCATCCAAGGTCAGCTGGCCCTGCTCATCAAAGCGGCCCAACAGGGTATCGCGCACGGCGGCGGGCTGATCGTGGATTTCCTTTTCCATAAAGGAATCAAAGCCACCCTTTTCAGCGGCGGCCGCATCCCACTTGATCTCAAAGGACTTGCCCTCGGTGGGGTTACCGTCGTAGTCAGTAATGACCACATCGTCAGCAGTGATGGTGACCACCTGGTCATTGTCCATTTCCACTGCGGACTTGGTGTAGTCAATAAAGCCCGAGACGTCAGAGCCCAAGAAGTTCTCGCCCTCGCCCAAGCCGATGACCAAGGGCGAATCACGGCGGGCAGCAACGATGCGATCCGGCTGGTCAGCGTGAATGGCCAGCAGGGTAAACGCACCGTCGAGGCGCTTAGCGGTCAACTGCATTGCCTTAGTAAGGTCACCGGCGGCGTCGTTGTGGAAAACATCGCCAAGCAAGGCCGCGGCAACTTCAGTATCGGTTTCAGAAACGAAGTTGTAGCCCTTGTTCAACAACTCGGTGCGCAGCTCCGCGAAGTTTTCGATGATGCCGTTGTGCACCACGGCCAGCTTGCCACCGTCAACGACGTGCGGGTGCGCATTGAGATCGGTCGGACCACCGTGCGTGGCCCAACGGGTGTGCCCGATTCCCAAAACTGAATCCTTCAGCGGACGGGCTGCGATCTCATCGTCCAAGGCAGCAACCTTACCCGCCTTCTTCCGCCAGCTAATCTCCCCATCGGCGTACATCGCCACACCAGCGGAGTCATAGCCGCGGTATTCCAGTCTGTGCAGACCTTCCACGACTACATCCAGAGCGAAGTATTCGCGGTCACCGCTAGCGTGACCAACATATCCAACAATTCCACACATAAAAAGGAATCCTACCTCATTGGTCAACACGAACCGGGGGTTGGACTAGGGGCCTGTTATTTATGGCCGCATACTAATTCGGGCCGTTTATAGTTACTGAAAACTGGCCTGCACACCGCTAGTTTTTGCCCGTTCGGTGAGCAACCCTCCCGCGCTGCAGCTGACCGGGAACGCGGGAGAAGAAGGGGCATCGGCAAGCAGCCGCGCCCCTTCCCCACCAGACCGCTAGCGGGTGGCGCGCTCCAGCATCTCTAGGACGTGGTGGTAATCCTCGCCGGTGGCGCGGGTCATGCCCAGCTCACACGTGCGGTTGGTCGAAGCGTGACACTGCGCGCCCAGCTCCGTGACCTGGGTGGCCTCGGCGCGGGTGGCAGACTCCGTGAGTTCCGGGTGGAGCATGCCGCGGTCACCGGCATAACCACAGCAAGTCCAGGCGGTGGGGATATGTACCTCCGTGGCTGCAGCACGCGCGACCTTTTCTACATCCCCCATCATGCCGAGCTGGAATGCCGAACAGGTCGGGTGAATCGTCATCGAACCCACCGGCTGGGTGGTCTCGAGGCGCGGCAGCAGCGTATCTGCGGTAAAGCTCAGCGCATCGATGACGGTAATGCCAATGGATTCCAGCATCTCCTGAAAGCCCGCGGTGCAGCTGGAAGCATCGACGATCACGGGAAGGCGGGTATTATCTGTGGCCTCCATAATGCTCTCGCGCACGCGCTGCTCCATGATGGCGTGGCCTTTGCGCATGCCCTTTGATGCCCATGGAGTTCCGCAACAAAGCTTCTCGATGCCCTTGGGGATCTCCAGCGCGATCCCCGCCCGCTCCAACACGGTGATGAAGGCTTGCGTTGCACCCATGCCCTCGCCCTGCGGGGCGAACATGGAGTTTACGCAGGCTGGAAGGTAGATTCCCGAGGTCTCAGCGTAGCGATCTCCCACGCGCCCGGCCAGGCGCTCGCGGGACTTGCCGCCCTTGCCGAGCTCCGGCTGGTATCCCGGCACAGTATCGGGGCCGATGAGCGAGCGGGCCACATCGGTGACTTTCGTGACCAACTGTGCCGGCAACATGTGCGCGCCGGTTAGCGCCGTTGCTGCACCACGGCTGGTGACCTGCCAATTCTTGGCGGCAGTAGACCAAACCTTTTCTTCTGCGGCCCCAGCATTCTCGTGGCGCAGCTTCTTAATGAATTTACCGGTATCAATACCCACCGGGCAGGCGGTTAAGCACATGGAATCCACGGCGCACGTATCGATGCCCATGTACTCATAGGCCTCATCGAGTTCTGCAACCAAGTGTGTATCGCCACTTTCTTGCGCCCGCTGGCGGGCACGGCGCACCACGATGCGCTGGCGTGGGGTCAAGGTGAGATCCCGCGATGGGCAGACCGGCTCGCAATAGCCGCACTCAACGCACGGGTCGATTTCCTCTTCCACCGTGGGATTGAGCTTGATATTTGTAATGTGCGCATCTGGGTCATCATCCAGGATGACACCCGGGTTCATCGTGCCGGCGGGATCGCAAGCGCGCTTGAGCTGCTGCATGACCTCGTAGAGCTCATCGCCGTACTGGCGGCGCACATACGGAGCCATGGCGCGGCCGGTGCCGTGCTCGGCCTTGAGGTTTCCCTCCGCCGAAAGCACCAAGTCCACCATTTCCTCATTGAAGTTGTTATAGCGGCCAATGGCGCTATCGCCTTCGAAGCGGTCCGTTAGAAGGAAGTGGATATTGCCGTCTTTCGCGTGGCCGAAAATGACCGCATCATCGTAGGAATAGCGGGTAAAAAGCTCCTGCAAGGAGGAACAGGTATCAGCCAAATCCCCCACTGGCACCACAACGTCTTCCAAAAGCGCCGTGGTTCCTGAGGGCCTAGCCTCTGCTACCTGGGCATAAAGGCCCTTGCGGAAGTTCCACGCGGCGGTGCGAGTGGGGATGTCGGCAGAAAACTCCGCCGGTGATTGCAGGTCCAATTCGCGCAGTAGCGACGAGCCTTTATTTTCTTTTATCCGCAGCTCTTCTTTGTCATCGGATTGGTACTCGATGAGCAGTGCGGCCTGCGAATCCACGTCGAAACCGGTAATGGCCTGCGGAACCTTATCAAAGCCTTGGCCCACGCGAATGGAGGCAGAATCCATCAACTCCAGGGTGGCGGCACCGGTATCTACCAGCGAAGGCAGCGCCTTCGTAGCGGCGGAGAGATCATTAAAGACCGCCACGGTGGTCGTCGTTAATGCAGAGATAGACACGGTGCGAAAGACGGCTTCCGCGATAAACGCGAGAGTTCCTTCGGACCCCACCAACAGGTGCTCAAAAAGCTTGACTGGGCTGTCAAAGTCTAGGAAGGAATTAAGCCCGTAGCCCATCGTATTTTTCAGCTGGAAGTGGCGGCGGATGATTTCTACTGATTCCTGGTTATCGCGCACGCGGCGCTGCAGGCGGGTCAGCGTATCCACCAGCTCGGGTTCTTGCGCCTGGAATTGCCGGTCCGCATCCGCGTCCGCAGTATTGATCACCGTGCCAGAAGGCAAGACAAAGGTCAGCGATTCCAAGGTGTTATAGGTATTGAATTCGGTGCCGCAGGCCATGCCGGAGGAATTATTCGCCACCACGCCGCCGATGGTGCAGGCCGCCTCGCTGGCCGGGTCCGGGCCGAGCTTGCGGTTGCGCAGCCCCAAACGCGCATTGACCTGGCGCACGGTTGCCCCTGGCTGCACGCGCACCCGCTTGCCATCATCGAGAACTTCTATGCCCCGGAAATGCTTGCGCACATCCACGAGGAAGCCATCGCCAGAGGCCTGACCGGCCAAGGAGGTACCGCCCGAGCGCAAGGTCACCGGAATGCCCTGCTGCCGGCCCGCCTTGAAAATGGCGGCCACATGTTCTGCCGAGCGCGCTTCGATAACCGCCTTCGGGGTATAGAGGTAGTGCGAGGCATCGGAGGCATAGGCCACCCGATCGATGATGCCGGTCTTCATCTCCGGCCCATCCTGCGGAAATAATTCGTCGATCTTAAGGGTGCCGGTGGTCATTTGCGGCGGCCTGCCTTCCCAGAAAAGCATAGAAAAATGTTACGTAGTGCACATTTTCGCTTGCTTTCTCGCCGCCGCGCAAGTAAGGCAACCCATACAATTTCGGTGGCACGTAGCCCTATTGGCCTCCGCGAATCCCCCGCATGTGCCACTGACCACCCCTTGCCACCAGCACGGGGTGATCTTCATCTATCCTAGAATGCGTGTCTGCGAATTTGAATAAACACCTAGGAACGTTATCTAAGCGTGGCCGCAACCGCGTGCTGGTTGGCGACCTTGATTATGCAGGTATTACCGGCAAGGTTTATACCCCTGCGGAGGGCCAAGGCCTGCCCGCCGTCGCCTTTGGCCACGATTGGATGCACAGCATCAAGGATTACCACGCCACGCTGCGCCACCTCGCCAGCTGGGGCATCGTCGTGGTTGCCCCCAATTCTGAAACCGGCTTTTTCCCGGACCACCACAACCTGTCCGCAGACATGGAATCTGCGTTGCAGATCGCCGCTGGGGTGAGGCTGGGGACCGGCAATATCACAGTATCGCCGGGCAAACTCGGCATGATCGGTCACGGCATGGGTGGCGGCACCGCGGTTTTGGGCGCGGTTGATAACCCCAAGGTGAAGGCCGTTGCCGCGATTTATCCCGCCGTGACCGCCCCGTCCGCCGTCGAGGCCGCCCGCAGCCTCGATACGCCGGGCCTAGTCATTGGCTCTGGGCGCGATGATATTTTCAATGCCGGAAACCCCGCCAAGCTGGCCTATAACTGGCGCGGCCAGGTGGCTTACCGGGCCATCGATAAGGGCACGCAGGCCGGCTTTAGCGAAGATCGCTTCCGCAAATTAGCCATCGGTTCCGGCGCCTTCCAATCCGGCCCCACCGAAATCGCCCGCGGCCTCGTCACCGGCTTCTTGCTCTCCACCCTCGCCGGCGAGTCCGCCTATGACGGCTTTGCGGATCCTGAGGCGAGTGCGAAGAAGCTAGAAAGCTTGACCGGCGATGAACTGGCCGAGCGCGCCGGCATTTCCCGCGATGACTAAAAGCTAATTCGCTGAAATAGACCTATCCACGTCGCAGCACAGATTTCACCTGCCCCGATGCGTTATTGACACGCGTTGGGGCAGCACTATTTCGGCGCCACGTTCCAGCAGCTGCTTGCCGATGCCCCACCGCATCACCGTCCCTTCCCCCGCGCTGCTCATTTTTAGCCTGTTGCACGGCCTTGGCCGTGGACTTTTCTAGCTCGTCTTGGGCCTTAGCCAGGCTTTTTTCAAATTCCAACATGCGCCGCGCGGTGCGCTCGCGAAACCCCTGCGCGAATTCTGCAAAATCGTTATTCATTACCACTGCCCTGCCTTTCGTGCAGTCACGGATGGTTCATCTGAGCTTGGCGCTGGTGCAGGCTCGGGGGCCGGGGCTGGTTGCGGGGCTGGGGCCTGTGGCTGCGCAGGTTCCGGTGCAGGCGCTGGTGCAGGCTCAGGTTGAGGCTGCGGCTCTGGCGAAGGTGCTCCAGCTCCAGCGGCTTCCGCTGCCTGCAGGTGCTGCACCTTTTCTGGAGGCGGGGCCGGCTCTTCCACCTGAGAAAGCTCCGGAGGTGGCTCAATTGTTCCGTCTTCCGGGCAGGGTTCAGGCGCGGGCTCGGGCTGCGGCTCAGGTTCTGGGCACGGCTCCGGCTCCGGTTCCGGTTCTGGTTCTGGCTCAGGACAAGGTTCTGGTTCAGGCTCCGGTGCGGGCTCGGGTTCCGGCTCAGGCGCAGGTTCCGGTTCAGGCTCTGGGCAATCTGCATCGGCGATATTTTCCAGGCACTCCGCAGCACCCTCAATGATGAGGCCTACACCTACCAAAGCGATTCCGGCGCCGACGATTCCCAAGCTGCCGCTGCAGGAGGACTCGATGTCACAGGCCGCATCATCTTCCACGGCAGCCGGTGTTGTTGGTTCCTCTTCGCACTCAGAATCTTCCGGTACAGGCTCAGGTACTGGGTCCTGTTCAGGCTGCGGTGCGAGTTGTTGCTGTTCCGGTGGGCAGTCTTGTGGTTTGGGTTCCGGCTCAGGATTCGGATCTGCGTGCGCCGGAGTGGTCGTGGATTCGTTCTGTCGAGGCGCCTCGTTTACGAAACCGCGGCACTGTTGGCACTGGCACCCGGAAAGGTGCTGCTCAGGTGCGGGTTCAGGAGCCGGTCCTGGTTTCGGCTCCGGTTGCGGCTCGGGAGCTGGTTTCGGCTCGGGTACGGATTGTGGTTGCGGTGCCGGTTTCGGATCTGGCTTCGGATCTGGCTTTGGCTCCGGGGTCGGCTCTGGCATCGGTTCCGGCTTGGGTGGGCACTCAGCGGTAGATGCGGGTTGCGTCGGCTGCGCTGGCTGTGGCGGGTTGGAAGTGGTGTCGCCCCCGCCATCGGGCATCGGGCGCGTGGGAGCTGGCGTATCTAGGCACTTTTCCACTGGCGGTGGGCAGGAATCCTCCTCGGCCTCTGCCGGCTCGGGGCATTCCTCAGGAAGAGGCCGCTCACAGACGCATTCGCAGCGGGATTCAAACTCGTCATAGCAGGATTCAATGGCATCATCGCGGTCCCGGCACGTGCTGGCGATAGAGTCATTGGTGTCATCGATGATCTTCGCACCAATAGTGGAGACGATGGGAATAATGAACTTGGCCAGCGGGTGCCTAGTGGCCACCATGGACAAGATATTGAGCAGCGGGATGACCGCGGAAATCAGCTCGGTGAGTGCGGTATCGGAGGTATCGACGACATCGGAAATAGCGCCGGAGCATTGCTTGGCAGAGTCAGTAAGCTGCTTGCCTTCATCGCGGTGGATATCAAAATCTTTTTGAATGCCGGTCAGGTGCTCGCGCAAGGTGCCATGGGCGACTTCGGAATCATCCGTGCGCAGAAAATCCGCAAGCCCCGTGCCGCCGCCGTGCGGGAGATTTCCTCCCACCGCGGAGATGGTGTGGCGCAGTATGTTTTGTGGGGCGATTCCATCTACCGCGCTGATGAGCTCACTCAGAAGCCCCAAGGGCATGCTGGGGCCGGAGTAATTTCCCAGGCAGGCCAATTGGAACTGCGAAATGGCGGCGGAATAATCCCCTAAAAGCGATTTAGTCAGCGTACTCATTAGTCCACTGCCTTTCCGCTTTCTCCTGCAAAGGAGCGGCTAAAGCCGGCATCGTACGTGGCGAATGCGCGCATCTGATCGTGCGCTGCCTGGCCCGTGGCAGAGATATTGTCTAAGCGCCATGTTCCATTGTCATGAATGCGCGCGAGGATGCTGCGTATGCGCTCCCCGTGGCCGGAAAAATTCCGCCCAGCCGCGGCAACGGGAAAGTCTGGAACATCGGCGCGGTGGGCTTGGCGCTGTTCATCGTTGGCGCTTATAGCTTGTTGTAGTGCGGACATCGCCTCTGCGGGGCGAAGAAAAACCTCAGACATCGGTATAATCCCCAAATCCATATGCGGTAAGTGTGCTCACCTTCATTGGACTGGGGTTTATACCAAATGGTTCCCGGTACTTCTTATTTTCCTGCCTATACCGAGGCGACGACGGCAGAAAGCCTGCCTGCTACCTTGCGGGCGTGTTCTTCTTCGGCCGCTTCCACCATGACGCGGAACAGCTCTTCGGTGCCAGAGGGTCGGAGCAGGACGCGGCCGGTTTCCCCGAGCTCTTCTTCTGCCTCCACAATGGCTTGTTTGACCTCGGCAGAATCCATGATCGCCGCCTTATTGGATACCGGAACGTTGATGAGCACCTGCGGCAATACGGTCATCACGGAGGCCAATTCCTTCAGGCTCTTTCCGGACTTGGCCATACGCGCCATGATGGAAAGGCCGGTGAGAGTGCCATCGCCGGTAGTGGAGTCATCGGGAAGCACGACGTGCCCAGATTGCTCGCCACCCAGGGAGAAATCGCCGCGGTGGAGCTCTTCGAGCACATAGCGATCGCCCACCGCCGCGTGGCGGACCTCAATGCCTTGCTCCTCCATGGCAAGCGTCAGGCCCAAATTGGACATGACTGTGGCCACGAGCGTGTTGAAACGCAGGTCATTGTCTTCCTTCATGCCTACCGCGAGCAGCGCCATGATCTGATCGCCATCGACCACGTTGCCTTCGGCATCAACGGCGAGGCAGCGGTCCGCATCGCCATCGTGGGCAAGACCCAAATCTGCGCCGTGTTCGAGCACCGCTGCCTGGGCTTTTTCGATATGGGTAGAGCCACAGTTTTCGTTGATATTAAAGGCATTGGGCCGGTGGTAGATCGGGATGACCTCAGCGCCTGCTGCTTCATAGGCGCTCGGAGCAACCTTTGAGGCTGCGCCATTGGCCGTATCCACGACCACCTTGATGCCGCTCAAGTCAGTGGAGACGACCTCCTTCAGGTGCGCTAGATAGCGTTCACGGCCATCGGGCGCCTCCGAGATAATACGGCCCAGCTTGGTGCCCGTCGGGCCCTCCTCAACGAGGTTATCCATCGCGGCCTGAATCTTATCTTCCACGCTATCCGGCAGCTTCTTGCCGCCTGCGGAGAAGAACTTAATGCCATTATCTGGCATCGGGTTATGGGAGGCAGAGATCATCACGCCGAGATCCGCTCCGTAATCATCCGTCAAAAAGGCGATGGCTGGGGTAGGAAGCACCCCCACGCGCACAACGTCCACGCCGCGCGACGCCAAGCCGGCGGCGATGGCGGCATCGAGCATCTCGCCCGATACGCGGGGGTCACGGCCGATGATTGCCAATGGGCGGCGCTCATAAGATTCGCGCTGCGCAGTAAAGACCTCCGCCGCCGCTTGTCCCAGCGTCAAGGCCAAAATGGGAGTCAGCTTTTTATTCGCGAGGCCGCGAACTCCATCGGTTCCAAATAGTCGAGTCATGAAAACAATTATGCCCTGTAAGTCCCACCCGTTGCATGTTTTGGGGCATCGGCAAGCGGGCTAATTGGGTAACCAACATCACGAAAAATGTCCTTGTGATGAAAAGCAAAATTTGCTTAAAGTCGTACTTTTTGGCATTTATATGAAATTATTAGCTAGGTTATACTTCACTCTTTTGCCCTAGAGAGGATCAACGATGAACGAACCTAGATCTTCAGGTGACAAGTCACCTGAAACTACCTCGCAGAAGGCTCGCTCAGCCATTGCGAAAGCCACTTCTGGGGAACGCGCTATTCATCCAGCCCTCATTCCCGGAGTAAGTGTCGAAAACACCCGCGCCGATTTCAAGACCAATAAAACCGTCTTTGCGGTGGCCTTGGCATCAACCTTCGCCATCATCCTGTGGGCCATCATTGCCCCAGATAATCTGGCAAACACAGGAAGCACCATGCGGGCATGGGTCGTCCAAAACTTTGGATGGCTATTTACGATCATCATGATTGCCACCACGGCATTCCTGCTGACGATCGCCATCGCCCCAACCGGAAAAATTAAGCTCGGCGCCGATGATTCCAAGCCTGATTTCTCCCGGAACGCCTGGATCGCCATGCTCTTTGCCGCCGGTATGGGAATCGGCCTGGTCTTCTACGGCCCGATGGAGCCGCTTGCCCTATTCTTGACTCCCCCGCCTTATCTCTCCGGCGTCGAATCCGGCAGTCAAGAAGCCATCCTTCCTGCCTTTGCCCAGGCAGTGCTGCACCACGCGACGTTGCCATGGATGATCTTTGCGCTGGTGGGCGGTGCGCTTGCCTATGCCGCTTATCGACGCGGCCGTATCCCGCTCATTTCCTCGCTATTTGAACCCCTCATTACGGATTCGAATAACCGGGTATTTGGAAAGATCGTCGATATCTTCGCAGTGTTAGTCACCCTCTTTGGCACGGCGACCTCGCTGGGTATCGGTGCCCTGCAAATCCGTACGGGAACCTCGATCCTTACCGGCAAGCCCCTCGAAGGCAACGGCATCATGGTGGTGATCATTACAATCCTCACCATCCTTTTCATTCTTTCCGCAATGTCCGGCATCAAGCGCGGCATCCGCATCCTGTCCAATATCAACATGGGCCTGGTCATCGGCCTCGCGGTCTTCGTGCTCATCACTGGGCCGACGCTCTACATTCTGGACCTGCTTCCCGCCTCCCTGCTGCAGTTCTTCAAGCACTTCGAAGACATGATGTCCCTGTCGGCCTCCCAGGGTGAACCGGAAAAGGAATTCGTCACCGCATGGACCATGCTGTACTGGGCGTGGTGGATTTCTTGGTCGCCCTTCGTCGGCATGTTCATCGCGAAGATTTCCCGCGGGCGCACCATTCGCGAATTCGTCTTCGTCATCATGCTCGTGCCCACCACCCTTTCGCTTTTCTGGTACGTCATCTTTGGTGCCACGGCTATCAAGACTCACCTGGACGGGGATGGAATCGAGATCGAAGGTTCCGGCGAGAATGTGATGTTCGATCTCATGAGATCGCTGCCGCTATCCAGCATCACCACGGTCATCGTCCTCCTCGCTGTGGTGGTCTTCTTCAATACGGCTGCGGACTCCGCTACCAACGTCATGGGCTCTATGTCCCAATCCGGCCGACCGGTACCTTCGACCGCGATTTCTGCAATTTGGGGCGTTGCCCTGGGCGGCATTTCCCTGTCCCTGCTGCTTATCGCCGGCAAGGATGCCCTGAGCGGCCTGCAGTCCATCATGGTCTCCAGCTCGCTGCCGTTTACCTTCATCCTCATCGGCATCATGGTGGCCTGGGGCAAGGACTTGGCGCGCGACCCTGCAATCCTGCGCAGGAAATATGCCCATGCCGCCATTGAGCGCGGCACCCACTTGGGCCTCCAAGAGCACAATGGCGACTTCGTATTCAGCTCTTCTGCCGTTCCAGAAAACCACGGCGCCGGGGCTGAAATTGAAAACGATGACCCGTACCTCCACGAGTGGTACACTATCAATGCATCGGATGAATACCTTGCAGAGCAGGCCGCCCTCCGCGAAGAGCGCCGCGCCGAGCTCAAGGACTTTGCACAGAAGAAAACCAAGGACAAGGCCGCAGAAGACGATGAATAATCTCTCTGCCTAACCGGCCTTCTCCTCTAGGTTCTAGGTCCCTAGCCCGCCTCCATCGCGCTGCGCATTAGCGCTCACCGCGATGAGAGGCGGGCTTTCTCTGTCCCTACAGTCCGTGGCGCGCTGCGGCGTGCGGGCGCTTCATCGCGGCCCCGACTGAGCGCTTATGCCTCGTGCACGGCTCAGCCTCAAGAGGCCGGCCAGGTGGAGTTTGGCCGTCCCAAACGAAAGGGACACCGGCAAGAGCGATAAAACGACAAAGCCGCCGCCTCCCAAAATGGGAAGCAGCGGCAATGTATGGCGCTTGCGCGCGCAGTAGAAGCGAAATTAACGCTTGGAGTACTGCGGTGCGCGACGTGCCTTGTGCAGACCAGCCTTCTTACGCTCAACTGCACGAGCGTCACGGGTGAGCAAACCAGCCTTCTTCAGGGCGGAGCGATCAGCCGGGTTGTAGATGTTCAGCGCACGAGCGATAGCCAGGCGCAGGGCGCCGGACTGACCGGTCGGGCCACCACCGTTAACGGTGACCTTCAGGTCAAACTGGTTCTCGCGGTCCAGCAGGGTCAGCGGGGTGAGGATGTCCTGCTGGTGCAGCTTGTTCGGGAAGTACTCCGCGAACTCGCGGCCGTTAACCACGATCTGGCCGGAGCCAGCAACGAGGCGAACGCGAGCGACGGCGCGCTTACGGCGACCGACGGTCTGAATTGGGCCCTCGTGAACCGGAGCAGCGGCCTCAACCTCTGCCTCGGTCTCAGGGTTGGCGCTAGCCAACGAATCACCGATGGTGTTGGTGAACTCTTCGGTAGCGGCGCTTGCTGCAGCGATGTCAGCAGCCTCGGCTACATTGTTGTCGATGTTCTGCTCAGCCATTACTGTGCCACCTGCTTAAACTCGAAGGTTTCCGGCTTCTGACCGGCGTACGGGTGCTCATCGCCTACGAAGACGTGCAGCTTCTTGATGGAAGCGCGGGAGAGCTTGTTGTGCGGCATCATGCCGGCAACAGATTCTTCGATAACGCGAACCGGGTTGGCGTCCAAAGACTGACCCAGGGTCATGGACTTCAGACCGCCCGGGTAACCGGAGTGGCGGTAGCGCATTTCGCGGTCGCGCTTGGTGGAAGAAACGTGAATCTTGTCAGCGTTGATGATGATGACGTGGTCACCGGTGTCAACGTTGGGTGCGAACTGTGGCTTGTGCTTGCCGCGCAGCAGGTCTGCCACGGTGGAAGCAAGCTTGCCCAGCACCACGTCAGTAGCATCGATGACGTACCACTTGCGGGTGATGTCACCGCTCTTTGGGTGGAAAGTAGACAAAATGACTCCTTGAAAGTCTGTCTCGGAACTGCCGGCCAGCGCTAAGCATCCATTCGCTTCCCAACAGCGGCCGGTGGAGACCTGCGGGAAGCGCTTCGCCAGCTGCTTGCCGACGAGCGAACACATAGGGCTACAACTTTAGCCGCTATCGGAGTAAAAGACCAAAACGCCGAAACCGGCACCTTTCCAGGAAGAAAAGGTACCGGCAAAAGAGGTTCTATGTGGCGGTTTGTGCAAGTGGCGCGGTAGGGGACGGCGGCTGCGTTCGCCTCCTGCCGGATGGATACGGGCACGGGCACCGCCCGACTCCCCTACTGCGCTTTAAAGAAACAGGCTAGATAGATGCTGCCAAGGGTGCGTTAACCCCAGCTAGCGGCGGCGCGGCGGTTGACATCGCTCATGGCGTCATTGCCCTGGGACACGGTCTTGGAGATGGTTGCCAGCACCGTATTGAGTTCCTGTGCCGCCTTATCCCACTTGGCCTGGGCCTGGTTATAAGCCACTGCGGATTCACCTTCCCAGGTGCTCACCATGGGCTGAAGGCGGGATTTGAGGTCGGCCAAGGTGCTGTTGATGCGGCCGGAGGTGGCGTTGATATCAGCTGCGGCAGAAGAGATGGCGCCGAATTGGTACTTGATCTCGGACATGTGGAAAATGGTTCCTTTCGAAATTGCTAGTGAAGGTGGCTTGGTTACAGGGCGAGGCCGCCGCCAACATTGGAGAAGGCCTGGGTGTTTTCGGCTTCGACGTTGTCGAAGTTGTGGGCATTGCTGCGGATGTTTTCAGAAATCGAGGTCAATGCCTCGCGCAGTTGCTGCGCGGAGGTGTTGTAGCGCTGCATCAAGTTATCGAATGAAACCTGTGCCTGGCCGGCCCAGCTGCCGCGGACAGAATCCACTACACCCTGCAGGCGGGTGAGCTCGCCTTGGACTTCGTCATTGGTGTTATCCACGCGGCCGGCGGTGGAGACCATGACATCGGCTTGTGTCTTAAAAGTCTGAGACATAACAGTGCGCCCCTCCTTAGGGCGGGAAGAGATGTTGAGTGTGATTTCCCCCGAAAAAGCTTCTGTGCTTTCTCACCGTTATTGGACTGTGCTCAGACCCATTTGGTTCCCGGGACGTTAAAAACTTTTCTGTTTATTTCTTACTCAGGGATTCGGTGGCCATCCGGCACGCGGCTTTTTGCACGGCATTGGCATTATGACGGGTATGGCACCCCACCGACATGTGGTGCCCGGTATCTTCCCAGATGGTCCATTCCACAACGGAGCCATCGCCGGGGTCTTCTATATAGTGCAAACGCCCTGCGTCCTCGGATACATCGCGCAGTTCCGGATCCTTGTCTACCTGCGCTTTGATTTCATCAAAGAGTGCCCTGGCTGGCACGTTAAAAAGCGAGTCCGCCGCTAAGAGAATCCTTAAATCAGGGTCTTCTCCTGTGGCGGTCACTAGGCCTTCCTCCACAGTGGCCTGAAATCCGGTGGGAAGGACGACGGACAGCCCTTCGATATCAAGGCGCTTTTCGCCTGGGTTGAGCTCGCCGTCACCGCCCGCGTCGCCAGCCGCGTCCGCGTTGCCATCGCTGCCACCACCGGATTCTTCCTTTGGCACGGAGTCGGCGGCGCTCGCAGCGGTGGCACTTCCAGCGGCGGTGCCGGCCTCGCCGCCGTCCTCATTATCGGACGCATTCGCCCCCATGGCCCACCACGAGGCGCCGACGACGGCGAGGATCACCACGACGATGGCGACATGAAACATATCGATGGCACCTATCCAGCCGCGCAGCTTATCGGCCCACCGCGTGCCTGTCCCCTGCCCTTTTTCTGCTCGCGCACCAGTTCCCGGGTCAGCCGTTGTTTCCGTGCGGCCCGTGGAAATATCCATCTGGGCGGTGGGCGCGGATTCTGGGGCATCCGCAAGTGCCGATGCCGCCGCTACTGCCGACGGTGCCCCTGCCTCGCCCGCAGCCGATTCAGCCTCTCGTGCTGGAGTTGATTCCGGTGCGGGTGTTGCGTCCTGCTGCCGCACGCGGGCGCCGGCTACATCGAGTTGGCGGGTAAGAATGGTGACGGCCTCGCGGGAGACGGCGGTGCCAGAGGGATCCGCGATGACGGATACGTCCACGTCCGGCCAAGCGGATCCAGCGATCTTCGCAATCTGGTCCATGACGTGGCCTAAGGCCTTGCCTTCTACGATGCCGGTCCCGGCGAGATCGTAGCGGTACACGGTCTCTGGGCCTTCAAAGATGGTGGCCGCATCCATAACGGTCACCGTAATCGTTGCCGCTGGTGAGGAGATAGGTGTTTCTGTAGACATTTATTCTTCTCCTTCCCCATAGACCACCTGGGCGATTCCCAGGTTTTCGCCGCGGATGCTCCACTGCCCGCGCCCGGGCGGCTGGTGGCTGGGCTTGAGCCCGAAGATGGTGCCTTCGTCGCGGTCGGCATCGAAAAGCAGGAATGCGGGTTGCAGATCGCGCACCGCGGAAAAGAATTGGCCGAACAGTGCCCGGCCGATGCCGCCGGATTTTCGGGCGATGACCATGTGCAAGCCGATGTCCCGCGCATGAGGCAGAAGATCGAGTAAGGGTGCCAAGGCTATATCGCTGACCAAGTCCGCATCATCGATCACCACGTAAATATCCGGGCCCTCCCACCAATCGCGGGCGGCGAGTTGCTCTGGGGTGATATCCGGCCCCGGCAAGCGTTGTTCCAGCGTGCGCACGGTATTAACGATTGCCTCCTGCGCGCTTGATTGCGTTGCGGCATAGGCCGCCACCATGTCCTGATCCAGCGTGCCCAGGTGAGCGCGGCGCTGATCGATGACCACCAATCGCGCCGCCTCCCGCGGAAGGCTACTAATCCCGCGCATTATCTGTGCCAAGAAATTGGACTTGCCGCAGCCTTGGGCGCCGATGGCAACTAGGTGCGGCTCGCGCTCCGGATTCCACGCCAAGGTGGAAAGGTCGCGCCCGCCGATGCCCCACGGGATGCCGCCAGTAGGTGCTTCGCCATGGGCGGCGAGCGCCTCTGGGGTCAGGACCGCCGGCAGCATCTTCAAGCGCGGGGCGGGAACGGCGTTTGCATGCACGCGGCAGATATGGGCAATATCCTGATTCGAGGTGTGGGCGAGCAGCATATTTTCGCCGGCCTGTGTCAGCCCCCTGCCCGGCGCGCTGGGCAGTTTTTGCTGCAGCTTGCGGTCAATAAGCGAATCGAGCGCCTCGCCCAAGCGCAGCTCGAGGCGGTTCGCAATGAGATCCCTAATCGCCGGCCGCATCGTGGTCCACCGGGAGGTCGCGATGACGACGTGGACATTGGCGGAGGCGCCATCAGCGACGATATCCGTAATGGATTCGGCTATATCCTCAAACTCCGCATTGGATGGACCGATGTGGTGCCAGCCATCGATAATCAAGAAGGTCTCGCGCGATTCCGGCCGGCGAATAAACCCGGCAACCTCATCGACGATGCGGCGGATCTTTTCGCCTTCCTCGCGCCCGGCTACCCCGGCAACGTGCGGTAACCGGTCCAGAGCGGCTAACTGCCCACCGCCCAAGTCGATGACATAAAAGCGGATATCTTCCGGCCGCCGGTTAAGCGCCAGAGAGGAGACTATCGTGCGCAGCGCACCGGACTTGCCGGATTGCGGTCCCCCGCACAGGGCAAGGTGGCCGCCGTGTTGGTGAAAGTCGATGACTAGTTGGTCTTGGCGCTGGTAGTACGGCCTATCGATAATCCCGATCGGCGCGGATAGTTCCGCTGCATTGGAACCCGCATTCTCCATATCGAGGGACGATAGTTCAATGACCGGCGGCAGCGGAGGTAGCCAGATGCGGTGGGCCTCCTGGCCGCGTGCGGCGGCCTCTTCGCCGGCGGCGCGAACCACCTCAGTAAGAACCGATGTGGATTCATCCATCACCACAGCAGGAGAACTCTGTGCAGCGGCATCGTCCTGCGCCCAGCCTGTAAAAAGCTCCACCCGGCGCGGCGGGCCTGCGGGGTTGCCGTCCTGGTCCGTGGCCGCGTGCATCCCCGTGCCAGGTGCAGCCCGGCGCGCGAGTGGCCCTGATACGTAGGAAGCCTGAAAGCGGGTGAGATCCTCGGCATCGGATTTCAGGTAACCGGCGCCGGGTTGGCCGGGAAGGTGGTAGGCATCGGTCACGCCAAGGACCTGGCGGGATTCGGCGGAGGAAAAGGTTTTCAGGCCGATTCTGTAGGACAAGTGGGAGTCCAGCCCCCGCAAGCGCCCTTCCTCGAGCCTTTGGGAGGCCAAAAGAAGGTGCACGTGGAGGCTGCGCCCCAAGCGCCCCACGGCAACGAAGAGCTCGGCGAAGTCCGGGTGCTGGCCCAAGAGCTCGGAAAATTCGTCGACGACGATGACCAGCGCCGGCAAGGGCCCATAGTCCCGCACGGCATCCGCAGAAGCGTTGTACTCGCCCACATTGGCAAAGTTGCCGGCGGTACGCAGGAGTTCTTGACGGCGGTTCATCTCCCCGGAAATGGCATCGTACATGCGCTCTACCAGGGTGGATTCCTCTTCAAGGTTGGTAATGACCGCGGAGGTATGCGGCAGGCGATCGCAGCCTAAGAAGGTCGCACCACCCTTGAAATCTACCAACACGAGATTGAGTTCATCCGGGCTATGCGTGGCGGCAAGTGCGGTCACCAGGGTGCGCAGGAGCTCAGATTTACCGCTGCCCGTCGCCCCGATGCATAGGCCGTGCGGCCCCATTCCGCCATGCGCGGATTCTTTGAGATCCACGGTCACCGGCTGCCCGATGGAATCGATGCCGATGGGCACCATGAGCCGCGAGGCACCATCGCGCCCGTGCCACATGCCGCTGGCGGCCAACTCGTCCACGCCGCTGTAACCGAGCAGCCCCAGCAAATCATTGCCCCGGCGCCCAGAGGTGCTATCGGGGCGGCGAAAGACCGCCATCCGGCGGGCCATAATCGTGGCCGCGGCAGTGCCCAAACTATCGGGTGTGCCTAGTTCTTCCACGCCCGCGGCCGTGACCGCCTGCAGGGTATCCGCCGCGACGAGGCACAGGCCTTCTTGTTCCGCGCGCAGGCTCAACGCAGACGACGGCGCGCCGCCTACCTCAATGACGGTGGTATAAGAATCGCCGTGGAAGAAGTCTTCGGTGCCGGTGGCCAGGAGGGCATCGACAAGCACAATGCGAAACCGCGCCTTATCGGGCTCCCGGGTATGCGGCAGCCATTTTAGCCACTCCCACTCGCCGCCGATGGCCTCAACCCCGATGGTCTCGGGACCGTGCGCCAGGGCTAGCTGCATGACGAGGGCGCGCACCGTATCGCGGGCATTATCGCCGGTAAAGGATAAAAACCTAAAGGCCTGCAATTGGATCACCACCGGGAGATCCGGCACGGTGCCCACCGCCTTGATGGCCTGGCGCATGCTCACCGCACAGACCGGGTCCAGGTCCTCGGTCGCACCAGAATCAGGCACGTTGATGGGCGTGCACAACGTGGTGGGCCCAGTGCCCACGCGCACCTCCAAGGCATCCGGATCATCAGGCCCACGCTCCCACATGCGCCGCGATCCCACCAGCGGTTCCAGCCCCGCCGGATCCGGATGCCGGTACAGCTCGTGCGCACGCTGCGCACCGGCATTATCCAGCGCCTTTTCCCGCAGCGCCTTAATGTGGCGCAAGTAGGTCCGCCGGGTTTCATCCGGGTCCTGCCCGCTATTGTGCGGCCCAAACATCATGGCCATACTGGCCAGCATCATCAGCGGAAACATCAGGGATACCGGGCTGATATGCCGCGAATCGCCCGCGCCCAACACCATCAGCGCCACCATGCCCAACATCGCGGCGATCATCACGATGGGCAGCAGCAGACGCACCAGCGGCACCGGCTGCGGGCGCACCGCTTCCGGAACTTCCTCTGCCTCGATGGTGCCGGTGGGAAGCGGCGGTGGCGCGTCCCGAAGCGGCATGGACAATGGCTCCACGATGTGGGTTTCCCCGATCCCAAGCATGGGCAAAATCCTCCCCCGATCCACACGCTTAGCGCCCTTGGCCCCCTGCCAAGATTCCCCGCGCTGCGGTGGACACGACGCCACCAGTAAGCCACAATATGTGGCATTGGGCAAGGGGGACGCCCACAATCATGAGACAATTCGGGGGAATTATGACCGCTCCAACGGCGCATCACCTGCGCCTTACCATCCGCATCCACGCCGATTCCTTCCACAAGGAAGCAGACGTGGCATTGCCATTAAGCTCCAGCCTTGGCGAGCTCATGGCAGAACTTACTGACCTTGTCGATGCACCCGCGATCGCCTCGCCGTGGCGCGCCAGCACGGCCTCTGGGCGCACCATCGACCTCACCGCACCGCTTGCCGCCACGCCGCTAGCGGAAGGCTCCATCCTGGTGCTCACCCCGCGCGAGGAGCGGCCCGCGCCCGTCATCCGCGACGCCGCCGAGTCCCTCGCCGCCCAGAGCCACGACGACACCACCTCCGCCATTCCCATCGTCTGGGCGTGGGCGGGGCTTGCCGCGGCCTTCGCCGTCGCTTGGGTGCTCTCGCTCCCAACCGTAGCCTGCTCCGGGCTTGCCATCGCGGCCTTCGTGCTCGCACTGTGGACGCGGGCGCTATCGCTTGTCATGCTCACCCTGGCGGCAGGGGCGGCGAGCGGCTGGGCACTTATTTCGCCCGCGCTTGCCGATGCCCCCTATGCCGCCCTCACCACCAGCGCCACCCTGCTCGCGGCGTTATTGGCCTGCCACCTCACCCGGTTAAGCACGGTACGCATTACCTCCGGCGCGCTCACCATCGCCGGGCTAGTGCTCATTGCAGCCGTGAGCTACCTGCTTCCTGGGCTCAGCGGCAATTCGGGCATCGGCACGAGCCACGGCACGGCAGCGGCTGCGGGCGCCGTTATCGCAGGCGTCATAATGCTTGCCACCGCCCCCGCGCTGACCATCGCCACCGCGGGGCTCAAGGTGCCGCAATTGCCCACCGCTGGCCAAGACCTCGCCGTCTCGGATGAACTCCAGCCCGATGTGGACGATCGCGCCACCCGCGCCGGGTACGCCTACGAGGGCATCTGCTGCGCAATCGCGCTCTGCCTCATCCCGGCCCTTATCGCGCTCAGTTTCACCGGCACCGGCACCCTCGTGGCCACGGACGGGACCGTGGACGATGCGGGATCCGCCGCTACCATCGGGTCTCGCATCGCCGTGCTTTTCGGCACCGGTTTAACCGGGCTCGGCTTCGTCCAAGCACTCTGCGTCTCCGTTGCCGGAACGGTGGTCATGCACGCCGCGCGTCACGGGCGCGTGCTTGCTAGCTGGGCTCTCATGCTCGTCGCCATGGTTGCCTGCCTCACCGCCTGTCTGTGCGCTGTGCATGCGATTGCCGCAGATGGGCTTGCTGGCGCTTGGGCGCCAACGGTGGTTGCGGCCCTCCTGCTTACCGCGATGCTAAGCGCACCACTGTGGACGGCCAAAATGAGCGAGGTGGAACCAACGACCATCGCCTGGTTCGAACGCATTGAGTCCCTCACCATCGCCGCCTGCCTGCCGCTTGCCGCGCACCTCGCCGGAATCTTCGAGCTCATCAGGGGGCTGGGATAATGCGCCACACCCGCTCGCGTCGTTCTTCCGCACTACCTGGTTTCAGCGGCGGTTCAAGGCTTGCTGCTTGTGCCCTCACCGCGTGTGTCCTCGCCGAAACCGGCGGCTTCATCGCAGCAGCTCCCACCGCGCCCATCGCGGGCGCGCGGGAACCGGACCGGGAATGCGCCACCGCGCATCCTTCTCCCCTAGCGCCAGAGCCTTCCGAGGACCAGCGCGCCTACCGCTCCCAGCTGCATTCCTTTGCCACTGGCGAGGGCATAAAGGTAGCCGTCATCGATACCGGCGTTGCCCACCACGATCAGCTGCCGAATCTCACCGCAGGCGCGGACCTGGTCACTCCGGAAGAACCGGATCCGCACCGAGATTGCGACCTGCACGGCACCGTCGTAGCCGGCATCATCTCCGGGCACGATATTGGCATCGCCCCACGCGCTGAGATCCGCGCCATCCGCCAAACCAGCGCGCATTATCGCCAATACGATGGCACGGCCGGCGAGTCCGACGAGGACAGCACCACCGGCTCGCTCGATACATTGGCCAGCGCCATCGATCATGCCGTGGAGGACAACGCCCAGGTGATCAATATTTCCGTCGTGTCCTGCGTTCCAGAGAAGACCGCACAGCGCATCGATAGCTCCCGCTTAGATGAAGCGCTCGGCCACGCAGAAGATGCCGGCGCGGTAGTCATCGCAGCTTCGGGCAATATTTCCTCCGGCACCTGTGAAGAAGGCGATCACGTCTTTCCCGCTGATTCACCAACCGTTTTATCCGTTAGCGCCCAAGAAGATGCCCACGCGCTGGCTGAGTACTCCCTCACGCCTGCCGATGGCCCACAATTATCCGCCCACGGCTTCGTCCCTTTAGCGCTTAATCCCGCCGGTGGTTGGGCAGACGGGAAGAACCAGCAGGATTCCCTGGCACAGTTCCACGGCACCTCGTTCGCGGCCCCGGTGGTTAGCGGCACCGCCGCCTTATTAGCTGAGCGCTACCCAGACGCCAGCGCCGCCGATATACGCCAACGGCTCCTCTCTGCCGGCGAGCCCGGCAACGGTTTCATCGATCCGCTCGCCGCCCTGACGCATATCGATGGCGAATATGCCGCACCCGCGCGCGATCTGACCATCCAACCCGCCAAAGACGAACACTCCCCAGCGGCGAGCCGCACCGGGTGGGTGCTCGGCGGGTTAGTTCTGCTGCTTACCGGCTTGGCGGTTGCCCGCGGGCTACGCCGACCCAAGTCGGCCTAGTGGCTGACCTGCAGAGCTTCGTCCCGGTCCAAGCGCGAAGCCTCTGGCAGTAGCCGGATGATTTCCCACGGAACTTCCGCCCCAATACCGGTGCCGAGGGCCTCCAAGAGTTCCTTATTGTCCACCGCATGGCGCTGCCCCGTAGGCGAGACAACGTGATAGCCATGCCCGGTATCCACGCCAACTCCTCCTGCCGATAGCCCACCAAAACGTTCCGCTACGCCCTCACCGGCGAGCGCTACCGTTCCGGGGTTCTCGGTGACCGTCGCTGCGCCACCGTCGCTATCGGCGCACATCCAGCCCTCATCTGGGTCAACGAAGTCAAAGGTGGTGGCGGGCAGGCGGAAGTTTAAGGGGGCATCGGCAAGCGAGCCTACCTCTTGCGATGAGACTTCTTTGCGCGTCGCGCCGTAGCTAACCAACATGTCAGCCTGGGTGGCAGAGAGCTCGGCGACGCCGTCGTCCGTCCGGGCCCACTGACCCTGCCCGGTATCCATGATGTCCGGCAGCGGATCGGGAAACGTCAGCGGCGGCTGCTCTGCAAAGGCATTGAGCAACTCCGCGGGAACGGGCCAGGCATGGGTGCTCCCGTCGATGCCAATCCCGCGGCGGATGACCCGGCCCTCCGTGCTCTGCGCATCGGGCAAGCGCACCCGCCCGTCCGCGGTGAGCAGCCACTGCGCACCATCCGTTTCTGCGAGCGCGGCGCGCTTCTCCCCAAAGCCCTCCTGTGGCGGATCCGCCACCACGATGACCTCTTCTTGGGCAACCTGTTGGCCATCGATGCTGGTCGGGTTATCCGCGGGCTGCTCATCGTGGCCGGCAAGGCACGCCGCCCACGAGCGCTGCGGGGTCTCGCCCGGTGCGGCCAAATAGCCAGGCGCATCCGAAATCCCCACCGGCGTGCCCAACGAGGCCTCACGCAAATGCTCGTCCCCAATGGTCTGCGCCTCGGCCGCTTCGCCGGCGATGATCCGCGCGGAAGACAGGTTATAGACGGGGTGGTACGTATCGTTGACGTCCACGAAGAGCTGGCCTTGCTCCGAGCGCACGATGGGCGCATCCCCTGGCTGCGGGCTCGGCTGCAGCCAAGCCAAAAGGCCCGAGCCGACCGCTAAAAAGGCCACTCCTACTCCGCCGAACATCATCGCCTTGCGGCGGCGAGCCAGCGGATCGTGGATCATACGGGTATCGCCCAATACGAGCCCGTGTTCCACACGCCGGCGTAAAAATTTATGGCCCGAGACTTGGGCCTTGGTCGTTGGCAATGGACGTGCCATGAATTTCCCCCCGAAAATTCCCCGAAAAGTCTAAATAAACCCAGACCTCAGGCTAGCGCAGGCTCCTCACCCCTGCCACTTGGCAGCGTGTTTTCACAAGGTCGTGCGCTTTTCCCTCGTTATATCCGCCCGCGCGGACATTTCGCCCGCCTCCGGGTAATCCACCTGCACTAAAGACAGGCCCTTCGCCGGTGCCACTGGGATGCGAGAGGAGCGCTTGGTTTCCTGCAGCAACGCCGCGGCAAAGTCGACGTCCCTGCGGCCTTCCCCAACGCTTAAGCAACAGCCAACCAAAGAGCGCACCATCGACCAGCAGAAGGCGTCCGCGGTCACCCGGGCCTCAAAGAGCTGCGGTTCCTCCGGCGTCGAGACATCCTGCCAGCTAAATTCCTGTAATTCGCGAATGGTGGTGGCATTCGGCTTGGCCTTACAAAAGGCCGCAAAATCGTGCAGACCCACCAGCGCATTGGCCGCGTCTTGCATGGCCCCGATGTCTACCGGTTTGAACCATTCGGCCGTATCGCGCGCCCGCGTCGGCAGCGCACCCCGCGGGCTGGTGGTTATCCGGTACACATAATGCCTGCGCAGCGCAGAAAATCGGGCATCAAAACCTTCTGGCGCGAAATCGCAGCCGTGCACCCGGACGTCTTCCGGCAACAACTTGGCAAGCCTGCGCACCAACTTCCCGGGATCATTTGCTACGGACCGTTGCTCCAGCATCTCCTGCGGCACATCCACGTGCGCCACCTGCCCGCGAGCATGGACGCCCGCATCCGTACGCCCAGCTACCGTCAGCGGTACCTCCGTCCGAGCGATCATTGCTAGCTGCTCCTCGAGCACGCCTTGGACGGTGCGCAGTCCGCCCTTTTGCCTGGCCCATCCGTGAAAATCGGTGCCGTCATAGGCCAGATCTAACCGGATCCGAACGAATCCTTCTGCTGGTCCCTCATCTGCGATCGCTGCTGCTTCAGTCATGGTGGACCTAATGCTACCGGAGGCATCGGCGAGTTCCCGAAATGTGCAACCTCTCCTGCTACACCTCCCCTGTTCGTTTTGAGCAGAAAATGCAATATCTGAAGGCCGTATTTGCTCAGTTATTGCAGTGGAGGATGCGCATAGGAGGTTGAGCGTTGGGGGGTTGTACATAGGTGTCGTTGTGCATTGGAAATTGGGTGGCCTGCTGCATGGCGAAGCCGCACGATGGAGCCGCACGACGGAGCGGGACCGGGTATATGAGGTTCCACGTTCAAAACGACAAAGGCCGCCTTCCCGTGTCTCTTCGTAAAGAGAATGGGAAGGCGGCGATTGGGCGCTACTGCTGCGAGTAGTCGGTGCAATCCACGCGCGGCGTTGGGGCCGGCGCGGATTCAGCGGCCGAGGGAAATTACTTCTCCTCGGACTCCTCAGCAGAGGTGTTCTCAGCAGCGGTGTCCTCGGCCGGAGCCTCGGTCTCTGCAGCCTCGTCTGCCTGAGCTTCTTCAGCCTCAGCGGCCTTGGAAGCGGCAGCGCGGGTAGCGCGGTTAGCCTCGGAGGTCACGGTCTCCTCAAGAACGAGGGAGATCTGGGACATCGGGGCGTTGTCACCGGTGCGGTTGTCCAGCTTGATGGTGCGGGTGTAGCCACCCTCACGGTTCTCAAACTTCGGTGCAACCTCGTCGAACAGGTGGGAAACAACATCCTTGCGCGGGATGAGCTTCAGCACTGCGCGGCGGTCAGCAATGGTGCCGGACTTAGCCTTGGTGATGATCTTTTCGACGTACGGGCGAAGAACCTTCGCCTTGGCATCGGTGGTCTTGATGGCGCCGTGCTCGATCAGGCTAGCTGCCAAGTTGCTCAGCATGTGAGCTTGCTGCTTGGCGGAGCCACCGAGACGGGCACCCTTCTTCGGGGTAGGCATTGTTTACTCCTCGTGTGCGGTAAAAGTTGAGCGCGCGGCAACGAGTGCCGCAGTTCAGGGTGATTCTTTACTCGGAATCGTCCGCAGCCGGGTCCTTGAAGTCACCGGTTTCTGCGTCGTAGCCCTCGAGCTGGGTGGGGTCGAAGTCCTCAGGGGTATCCTTCAGAGCAAGGCCCAAGTTAGCCAGCTTGATCTTTACCTCATTAATCGACTTCTGACCGAAGTTGCGGATATCCAGCAAGTCGGACTCGGTGCATTCTGCAAGCTCGCCGACGGTGTGGATTTCCTGACGCTTCAGGCAGTTATAGGAGCGAACGGAGAAGTTCAAGTCCTCGATAGGCATGCCGTAGGCGGCGATGTACTCGGTCTCCTGCGGGGAGGGGCCGATCTCGATGCCTTCGGCTGCGTTGTTCAACTCGCGTGCCAGGCCGAACAGTTCGACCAAGGTGCCACCGGCAGAAGCCAGGGCATCGCGGGCGGAAATCGAGTTCTTGGTTTCGACGTCGATGGTCAGCTTGTCAAAGTCGGTGCGCTGCTCAACACGAGTAGCTTCGACCTTGTAGGAGACCTTCAGCACTGGGGAGTAGATCTGGTCGATTGGAATACGGCCGATTTCCCCAGAGGTTGCGGCAGCCGGGACGTAGCCACGGCCGCGCTCGACGACGAGCTCAATGTCCAGCTTAGCGGTGTCATTTAGCGAAGCGATGTGCAGATCCGGGTTGTGGATCTCCACGCCAGCCGGCGGCTGGATATCGCCCGCGGTGACATCACCAGGGCCTTCCTTGCTCAGGTACATAACCACCGGCTCATCGGAGTCGGAGGATAGGACCATGCTCTTGATGTTCAAGATGATCTCAGAAACGTCTTCCTTCACACCGTTGATGGTGGTGAACTCGTGGAGCACACCATCAATCTTGATGGAGGTTACCGCTGCGCCCGGGATGGACGACAGCAGGGTGCGACGCAGCGAGTTACCGAGGGTGTAACCAAAGCCCGGCTCGAGCGGTTCGATGACGAACTTGGAACGAGACGAGTCGATGAATTCCTCGGTGAGCTGAGGACGCTGGGAAATGAGCATTGCAATTCTCCTTTTCGGCGACCGCTATTTGACGCCGGTAGAGGGGGTAAAAATCTTGAGGTTGAAGATTCCTGATGGACCGCGTGGCCGTGAAGGGCCGTGCGGTATAACAGTTTACTTCGAGTAAAGCTCGACGATGAGCTGCTCTTGCAGCGGAATGTCGATCTGAGCGCGCTCGGGCAACTGGTGCACGAGGATGCGCAGCGTATCAGGAACGACCTGCAACCATGCCGGTACGTTGGCATCGATAAGAGCGTCCTGAGCGTCTTCGAACCATTCCATCTTCTGGGAACGCGGGCGGACATCGATGATGTCGTACTGCGTAACCCGGTAGGACGGGATGTTGATGTTCTTGCCGTTCACGGTGAAGTGACCGTGGGAAACGAGCTGGCGAGCCTGGCGGCGGGTGCGTGCCAGACCTGCGCGGTAAACCACGTTGTCGAGGCGGGTCTCCAGCAGGATGACCAGGTTGTCACCGGTCTTGCCCGGGAGGCGGTTAGCCTCGGTGTAGTAGCGGCGGAACTGACGCTCCAGCACACCGTAGGTGTACTTTGCCTTCTGCTTCTCCTGGAGCTGCAGCAGGTACTCAGATTCCTTGATGCGGTTGCGGCCAGCCTGTCCCGGAGGGTACGGGCGGCGCTCGAATGCCATGTCTCCGCCGACCAAGTCGACGCGAAGACGGCGGGATACGCGGGTAGCGGGGCCAGTGTAACGAGCCATTTTCTTACCTCTTTCCTTCCCTTAAACCTTGCGACGCTTGGTCGGACGGCAGCCGTTGTGCGGCTGTGGAGTTGCATCCGTGATCGAGGAAACCTCGAGGCCTGCAGCCTGCAGGGAACGGATGGCGGTCTCGCGGCCGGAGCCCGGACCCTTGACGAATACGTCAACCTTCTTCATGCCGTGGTCCATTGCCTTGCGTGCGGCGCTTTCAGCGGCCATCTGCGCAGCGAACGGAGTGGACTTACGGGAACCCTTGAAGCCAACGTGGCCAGAGGATGCCCAGGAGATAACAGCACCGGTCTGATCGGTGATCGAGACGATGGTGTTGTTGAAGGTGGACTTGATGTATGCGTGGCCCAGAGCCACATTCTTCTTGACGACGCGACGGCCGGAACGGCGTGCGCCGGAACGAGTCTTTGGAGGCATGAACTACTTCTTCTTTCCTGCGATCGTCTTCTTCGGGCCCTTACGAGTACGCGCGTTGGTCTTCGTACGCTGACCGCGTACCGGCAGACCGCGACGGTGGCGCAGACCCTTGTAGCTTCCGATTTCAATCTTGCGACGAATATCAGCCTGAACCTGGCGGCGGAGGTCACCCTCTACCTTCCAGGAGCCTTCAATTGCGTCACGCAGTGCCGAAACCTGTTCATCTTCCAGGTTGTCGGTGCGCAGGTCAGGAGAAATGCCAGTCTTTTCTAGCAATTCCTTGGCACGGGTTGGACCGATGCCGTAGATGTAGGTGAGAGCGACCTCCATACGCTTATTGCGTGGGAGGTCAACACCAGCTAGACGTGCCATAAGGCGTGTCCTTTCGGGTTGTTACGGCGGTTTTCTCCCCATCCGTCCCGCTCCATGCAACGCTTCGCCCGGACCGTGCCGGGGATCCTTGGGTTGCTTACCAGTGCGGGCTCAGGCCACCGTAGCCTGAGGTGTACAGGGACAAAGCTGTGCTTCACAAAGCAGCGCTTGCCCTTGGGTGAGGAGGCTGACTGTGTTTACTTGTAGCGGTAGACGATGCGTCCGCGGGTCAGGTCATAAGGAGACAGCTCTACGACGACGCGATCCTCCGGGAGGATGCGGATGTAGTGCTGACGCATCTTACCGGAAATGTGTGCAAGAACCTTGTGCCCATTGTCGAGCTCGACACGGAACATTGCGTTTGGCAAAGGCTCGACGATGCGACCCTCTACCTCAATTGCGCCTTCCTTAGCCATAACCTCTACTTTTCTGGCGACAGACAAGTACCTGTCACCTGCATGTTTGTTGTCTACTGCGGTGGTGCAAGCCAACCAGACCTACTGGCGCTATACACCGTCAAACCAGCATACGCTGCAGCGACACGATTTCCAAACCGTACGCTCTTTCCCCAATCCCCTACCCCGGTAGCAGAAAACTAAAAATACCCTCGCGCTCAGTTCCAGGTTCTGGAACAAAGCACGAGGGCGGGTGCGCTCACGCGGTGAGCTACACCGAATTAGTAGATATAGACCTTGTCACCAATCTGGACATCGTTCCAGTAGCGAACCGCTGCATCGTACGGCAGGTGGACGCAACCGTTGGAATCAACGTTGGTGTTGTCCAGGTGGAATGCGTGGCCGTTGTTGGTGAAGTAGATGGAGAACGGCATCGGCGCATTGTTGAACTCGCGGGAGATTTCGTCCTTCACCTTGCGGTTGACGTGGAAGGTACCGCGCGGGGTTTCCTCGCCCACCATGCCGGCGGACATGGATGGGGAAATGTAGGACACGTCGCCACCTTCCTGCAGCCAGGTGCGGCGGCCGTCAAGGTCGACACAAATCTTGGCGTCTGCCGGGCAGGAGCCGCGGTCGAATTGGTTAGCGCGGCGCTGCTCCTCCGCACGGCGCGCCGCCTCTTCAGCCTTCGCCTTTTCTTCCGCAATCTGCTGTGCGTGTGCGCGCTCAGCAGCCTCGCGAGCCTGGCGTGCTTCCTCGTTCTTCTGGGCCACTAGGCCCGGGAAGAGGAATTCCAGGGCGCTATCGACTGCGGACTGCACGTTCGGCACCAGTTCCGGGGTGTACTTCTCAGCCTGGTCCAGGATGTCATTGCGGGTCTGCCATGCCTGGTCGCGGGTCTGGCCGTGGAAGTTATCAAGCTGCTGCTGGGCCTGGGCAGTGAGCTGATCGAGGGAAGGGAGTTGCTGAGCAGAAGCTGCTGGAGCGCCGGCAATCGTGCTCAATGCCATGACGCCAGCCACTGCTGGTGCAGCAACGGTGGCACTTAACTTGCGGAGGCTGAATTTAGACATAGTGGTGAGTATAAACCTTTCAGGGGATTTACGCCTAGTTTAAGCGGCGATTTTTCAGGGAATATGTACTGGGAATTTATTAGTAGCGCCTGGTGAGGATGCGCGGGCCGTCCGCCGTCGCAGCTACCGTATGTTCCCAGTGGGCGGCAACGGAACCGTCGAGGGTGACCACCGTCCAGTCATCTTCTAGCACCGCACTATCGACGGTGCCCAAGGTGAGCATGGGTTCGATGGCCAGGACGGAACCTTCCTGAATGAGGGGCCCGCGGCCAGGCTTTCCCTCATTTTCCAAGTAGGGCTCTTCGTGCATGGTGCGGCCAATGCCATGTCCGCCGTAACCATCCACGATATAGAGGGATACGCCAAACTTGTCCTCGGCGCGGTAAGTCGCCTGCTCCAAGGCGTGGGAGACGTCCGTCAGGCGGTTGCCCGGGACCATCGCCTGCAGCCCTTCCATGAGCACCCATTCGGTCGCTGCATTCAATGCCGCAACGTCCGGATCGGGTTCGCCGATGGGAAAGGACCACGCGCTGTCTCCTACCCACCCATCGAGGGTGGCGCCGCAGTCGATGGAGACGAGGTCGGCATCGGCAAGCACCGTCTTAGCGTCCGGGATGCCGTGCACGATGACATCGTTGACGGAGGAGCAAATGGAGCCCGGAAAGCCTTCGTAGCCCTTAAAGGTAGGGGTGGCACCGGCATCGCGGATGGTCTGTTCCGCCACCGCATCGAGCTCGAGCGTGCTCACCCCCGGCGCCGCCGCGGCGCGGACTGCTTGCAGCGCCTTGCCGACGATCTCGCCGGCCGCCTGCATAGCATCCAGCTCGCCCGGGGTGCGGGCGGGAATGCGCTTGGTGCCGCGCCGAAAAGCCATTACTTGCCCAGCGCTTCCATGGCGCGGGCGTTGATCTCTTCGACGGAGCCTTCTGCCTTGATGGGGATGATGGCATCGCCGTAGTGCTCGATGAGCGGGAAGGTCTCATCGCGGTAGACACCCAGGCGGGTGCGGATGGTTTCCTCGTTATCGTCGGCGCGGCCGCGGGCCATCATGCGCTCAACAACGACGTCCTCAGAAACCTCGAAGTTCAACACACCGTCGAGCTTTTCGCCCTTTTTGGACAACAGCTCTTCCAGGATGTCTGCCTGCTCGGTGGTGCGCGGGAAGCCGTCCAAGAGGAAGCCATTCTTGGCGTCGTCTTGGCTGAGGCGCTCTTCTACCATGCGCGCGGTGACATCGGTAGGCACGAGCTTGCCGGCGTCGATATAGGACTTCGCCTCAACGCCCAGCGGGGTGCCCTCGCCAATATTGGCGCGGAAGAGGTCACCGGTAGAGATGTGCGGAACGCCGAGCTTTTCGCTCAGGATTGCTGCTTGGGTGCCTTTGCCAGCACCGGGAGGGCCGAGAAGTACAAGACGCATTATTTCAGTAGTCCTTCGTAGTTGGATTGGAGAAGTTGAGATTCAATTTGCTTGACCGTGGTCAAGGCCACGGAGACCATAATCAAGATGGCCGTACCGCCAAAGGCGGAGGTGCCGGCGGCCGAAGAGTGGCCAACGCCAAGGTCCAGCAGGATATTCGGCAGGATGGCGATCAACGCCAAGTACAGGGCACCGACGCTCAGCAGGCGGTTCATGACAAAGCCGAGGTACTCCGCGGTGGGGCGGCCCGGGCGGATGCCTGGGATGAAGCCACCGTACTTCTTCATGTTATCGGCTTGCTCGGCGGGGTCGTACTGCACCGAGACGTAGAAGTATGCGAAGAAGATGGTCAGCAGGAAGTACAAGACGATGTACTGCCAAGACGACGGCGCCTGCAGGTGCGCAATAACGTTGCGCTGCCACCAGTTATCCGGGGTGTGCACGGAGCTGGAGTTAACGATCTGCGTGATCAGCACCGGCATGTAGATAAGCGAGGAGGCGAAGATGACCGGGATAACGCCGGCCTGGTTGACCTTGAGCGGCAGGTAGGTGGAAGAACCACCGTACTGGCGCCGGCCCACCATGCGCTTGGCGTATTGCACCGGAATGCGGCGCTGGCCCTGCTCGATGAAGGTAATGCCGACGACCAGGACGATAAGGCCGGCCAGCACCATGGCAAAGACCATGCCGCCGTTGTTTTGCAGGATATTCATGCCATCGGTAGGCAGGCGCGTCGCAATGCCGGCGAAAATGAGCAGGGACATGCCGTTGCCAATGCCCTTTTCCGTAATCAACTCGCCCATCCACATCACGAGGACGGCACCGGAGGTCATCGTCACCACCAGCAGGATGAGGGTGAAGAAGTTGCGGTCTTCCGCCAAGACCGGCACGCCCTGGCCCAGCAGCTGCTCGCGGTCCGCCAGCGCGACGATGCCGGAGGATTGCAGCAGCGCCAAGGCGAGCGTGAGGTAGCGGGTGTACTGGGTCATTTTCGCCTGCCCAGACTGACCTTCCTTCTTCAGCTGCTCAAAGCGCGGGATGACCACGGTCAGCAGCTGCACGATAATGGACGCCGTAATGTAGGGCATGATGCCGATGGCAAAGATCGACAGCTGCAAAAGGGCGCCACCAGAAAACAGGTTAATCACGGAGTAGAGGTCTCCGGACTCCTCTGTCAGCTGACGCAGGCGCCCTGCAATTGACGCGTAATCTACACCCGGCGACGGGATCTGTGCACCGATGCGGTACGCAATGATCATCACGATGGTGAAGATGATCTTCTTGCGTAGGTCGGCATCCTTAAAAGCCTGCAAAATGGCGGACACTACAAAATCCTCCTGGCCTACCGCTGTCACGCGCGAATCTTAAGGATTCTTATCGCAGCAACACACGGAGGTGGACACTCTATGGCTCCCGCAGGGCTCCACATCTTCCTCACTTGGCGTTAAGAAGTAAAGACAAGGAGTCCCAAAGGAACGGTGGAACACTTTTGACCCCATAACCCTACCAGCCTTATATCTGCGCGCCACATCTAACCCGCATTATGTGACAATGATTGCCTATTCTTTCGCGCTTATTCCGCTGGGGGTTTACCATGTTAATTATTGCCCTGCGCAATTTTTTACCCGTAGTTTTCCGGCCTGGCGGTCCCTAAACGCCAAGGTCGTTATTGGTGTGAACCCAACGTTGCGAAAGAAGTCTGAATGAGCAAAAAATTCACGCCGATGACCGTTGCTGAGATCATCGACGTCTTTATCCCTAGTCCCAACCCCTTCCGCTGGGAGGCCTTTGATGGCTCGGCCACCGGCCCTGCCGATGCCGATTACAAGGTCACCATCAATAGCCTCGGCGGACTTGCTTATATTGCCACCCACCCAGGCGATGTCGGATTCGCCCGCGCCTACGTCACCGACGGCATCTCTGTAGAAGGCGAGCACCCCGCCCACCCGTACGGCATCTTCAATGCCCTGCATGCCATGTATGACAAGTTCGAAAAGCCCGGCGCTAAAGACTTGGCCCGCGTGATTCGTTCGCTGGCTTCCATGGGCGCCTTCCACATCCAGCCGGTGCCTGAGGTAGAACGTGCCTCCTGGCTGCGCCGCAAGCTGCACGATGGCCTGTCCAAGCACTCCAAGGAGCGCGATGCCGACGTCATTTCTGATCACTATGACGTGGGCAATGACTTCTACGAGCTCTTCTTGGGCGATTCCATGACCTATACCTGCGCCTACTTCCCCACCCCGGATGCCACCTTGGAGGAAGCGCAGGAAAACAAGTACCGCCTCATCTTTGACAAGCTGCGCCTGAAAGAAGGCGACACCCACCTGGATGTAGGCTGTGGCTGGGGAGGCATGGTGCGCTACGCCGCCCGCCGCGGCGTGAAGTCCATCGGCGTGACCTTGTCGCAGGAGCAAGCCGAGTGGGGCCAAAAGAAGATCGAGGAAGAAGGCCTACAGGATCTGGCTGAGGTCCGCTTCATGGACTACCGCGATGTCACCGAAGAAGGCTTTGATGCCATCTCCGCCATCGGCATCATCGAGCACATCGGCGTGCAGAACTACAATGACTTCTTCAAGTTCATGTACAGCAAGCTCAAGGTCGGCGGATTGATGTTGAACCACAACATCACCTACCCGGATAACCACAAGACGCCCAAGGGCGGGTTCATCGACCGCTACATCTTCCCCGATGGCGAGCTCACCGGTTCCGGCAACGTCACCAAGGCCATGCAGGACAATGGCTTCGAGGTCTTCCACACCGAATCCCTGCGCTTTGATTACATGCGCACCCTGCACGAGTGGTGCGAGAACTTGAAGGAGAACTGGGAAGAGGCATGCGATTTGGTCGGCCTGCCCACCGCGCGCCTCTACGGCATCTACATGGCCGGCTCGGAGTGGGGCTTCGAGCGCAATATCATTAACCTCTACCACTTCTTGGGCATCAAGCTCGGCGAGGCCGGCTCCCGCGCCGGCGTTCCTGAGCGCCGTTGGTGGGAAGACAGCCGCTTTTAAAAGGAGCCCATATGACCCTTTTGGATCACTTACGCGAGCGCGTTTCTGCCCTGCAGCCGCGCCCGGTCGATGCCGTGCGCATCGAGCCCGTGGGCTGGCAGGCCCACCGCGCCGGCGTCGATACCTTGCTGCGCAGCTTCCGCGAGGTCCCCGCCGGCAAGCGCGTGCGCCTGGCCAAAAATACCTCTAACCTCTTCCGCGGCCGCAGCGAGAATCAGATAGGCCTTGATGTCTCCGGCCTGGGCGGGGTCATCGAGGTCGATCCCCTCGCCCGCACTGCCGATGTGCAGGGCATGTGCACCTACGAGGACTTGGTTGATGCCACCTTGCCGCACGGCCTCATGCCGTTCGTGGTTCCGCAGCTAAAAACCATCACCCTGGGCGGCGCGGTGACCGGCATGGGCGTGGAGTCCACTAGCTTCCGCAACGGCCTGCCGCACGAGTCCGTCATCGAGATGGATATCCTCACCGGCACCGGCGAGATCCTTACCTGCTCGCGCGAGCAGAACGTCGATCTCTTCCGCCTCTTCCCCAATTCCTACGGTTCTCTGGGCTACGCGGTGCGCCTGAAGATCGAGCTCGAGCCCGTGCCGCCCTACGTGGAGCTGCGCGAGCAGCGTTTCCACACGGTGGAGGAGGCAAGCCGCATGCTTGCCGATGTCTCCGTCAGCCACACCCACGAGGGTGAGACCGTCGATGGGCTAGATGGCGTGGTCTTTTCTGAGGACGAGGCTTACCTCGTCTTCGCGCGCTTTACCGATGAGGAGGGCCCTACCTCCGATTACACGCGGAATAAGATCTACTACCGCAGCCTGCAGCACGCCCAGGGAATGCGGCGCGACCGGCTTACCATCCGCGACTATATCTGGCGCTGGGATACTGACTGGTTCTGGTGCTCGCGTGCCTTTGGCGCCCAGAATCCCAAGGTGCGCAAGGTGTGGCCGCGCGAGCTGCGCCGCAGCTCCTTCTACTGGAAGCTCGTGCGCCTGGACCGAAAGTACGAGTTGGAGTACAACTTCATCAAAAAGCCGCACGGCAAGCCGCGCGCCGAGCGCGTGGTCCAGGATATTGAGGTCACCCCGGAAAACCTTCCGGAGTTCCTCCACTGGTTCTTCCAGGCCTCCGATATCCAGCCCGTGTGGCTGTGCCCCATCCGCCTGCGCGATGGCGTGGGCGAACTCGTGGGCAGCGGCGACATTGCCGCCGAGTCCCAGGACCCCTGGCCGCTGTATCCGCTGCGCCCCGGCAAGACGTGGGTCAACGTCGGCTTTTGGTCCGGTGTGGATGGCGATCACGTCGATCCCAGCGCCCCCGGCAACGGCGCCTTCAACCGCGTCATTGAAGAAAAGGTCAATGACTTGGGCGGCCACAAGTCGCTGTACTCCGAGGCCTTCTACTCCCGCGAGCGGTTCGAGGAACTCTATGGTGGGAAGCTTCCCGATGCCATCAAGGCCGTAACGGACCCCGATGACCGCTTCCCCGGCCTTTTTGAAAAGACCGTGGACGAGGCATAGGACGGCTCCCAAAACCACATAAGGGTGGAACGCTCGTGAAAGCGTTCCACCCTTTTTGCAGCTACGGGCCCAATCTCTGACGAGGCCCGAGGCTTAAATCAGCGCGATTACTGCTCCTGGGCCACCTGCGCGGTCTCAGCGTTATCCGGCTGGGACAGCTGCGGGTTGGCGTCAACGGGGCCGGTGGAGCCGGCGAGCGCCAGCACAGCGGAGATGACAGCGGCAAGGAATGAAGAAATGGACGACATAGCAAACTCCTAGCTAGTAGGGATGAGTGTTTACGGTGATAACACTACCACTGCCATGCATACGTCCGCATAGATCGACTACACCCCCTCGCCCCGCACACAAGGTGCGAGGAAAGGGGGTGTAGTTAGTCTCTAGTCCAGATTACTTGGTGTTGGCGGAACCGCCAGCAGCCTCAATCTTTTCTACAGCGGACTTGGAGAACTTGTCTGCGGTGACGTTCAACTTAACGTTGATGTCGCCGCTGCCCAGAACCTTGACCGGCTGGTTAGCGCGGACGAGGCCAGCAGCTGCGATGTCAGCAACGGTGATGTCGCCGCCATCGGCAAACTTCTCGGCCAAGTCAGCCACGTTAACAACCTGGTACTCAACGTGGTTCGGGTTCTTGAATCCCTTGAGCTTAGGCAGACGCATGTGGATGGGCATCTGTCCACCCTCGAAAGCAGCGGGAACCTGCTTACGAGCGCCGGTACCCTTGGTACCGCGACCAGCGGTCTTACCCTTGGATGCCTCACCGCGGCCAACGCGGGTCTTGGGCTTGTTTGCTCCTGCGGTTGGGCGCAGGTCGTGCAGCTTGATGATATCAGCCATGGTTTACTCCCCTGCCACTTCTTCGACGGTGACCAGGTGGCGAACCTTGTGAACCATGCCGCGGATGATCGGGGTGTCCTGCTTAACAACGGACTGACCGATGCGCTTGAGGCCCAGAGCCTCAATGTTCTTGCGGTGGTTCGGCTTGGTGCCCACCAGGCCCTTTACCTGTGTAATCTTCAGAGCCATTGTTTATGCCTCCTGACCTGCGCGCTTGCGCAGCATACGGGCCGGGGTGACCTCTTCGATGGACTTGCCGCGGCGTGCGGCAACCTCTTCGGGGCGGACCAGCTGCTTGAGGCCGTCCACGGTAGCGCGGACGACGTTGAGTGCATTGTCGGAGCCCAGGGACTTCGACAGAATGTCCTGCACGCCAGCGCATTCGAGCACCGGACGAGCAGCACCGCCGGCGATGACACCAGTACCAGGAGCGGCAGGCTTCATCATGACGATGCCCGCTGCGTCGCGACCCTCTACCGGGTGGGTGATGGTGCCGGCAACCATAGGTACGCGGAAGAAGTTCTTGCGAGCCTCTTCTGCACCCTTCTGGATTGCAGCCGGAACTTCCTTAGCCTTGCCGTAGCCAACGCCTACCTGACCCTGGCCGTCACCAACGACGACGAGAGCGGTGAAGGACATGTTGCGGCCACCCTTAACGGTCTTGGAGACGCGGTTGATGGTCACAACGCGCTCGATGTACTTATCGCGCTCGTTGTCCTGCTGGTTACGACGATCGTTGCGACGGCCGTTGCCGCCGCGGTTGTTCTTGTTGTTCTCGGCGGAGCGTCCGCCGTCACGCTGTTCACGGTCCGACATTACGCGATCCTTCCGTTGATGTTTCCGTTGACGATGATCATTAGAACTTCAGACCACCTTCACGTGCGGCGTCTGCCAGCGCAGCGACGCGGCCGTGGTACTTGTAGCCTGCGCGGTCAAAGACGACCTGCTCAATGCCAGCGGCCTTGGCGCGCTCAGCAATCAGTTCGCCCACCTTGGCAGCCTTTGCCTTCTTATCGCCCTCGAGTGCACGGATGTCCGCTTCCATGGAGGATGCGGAGGCCAGGGTGTGGCCTGCCAGGTCATCGATGACCTGGACGTGCATGTGGCGCGAAGAGCGGTGCAGGACCAAGCGCGGGGACTCAGGGGTGCCACGCAGGGTCTTACGGATACGGAAGTGGCGGCGTGCGCGTGCTTCGCGACGACGAGAAGAAATGTCCTTGCCGACTGGAGTGCGCTTCGTGTTTTCAGTGTTTGCCATTGCTTACTTACCCGTCTTTCCGACCTTGCGACGGATCTGCTCGCCTTCGTAGCGAATACCCTTGCCCTTATAAGGATCGTCCTTACGCAGGCGACGGATATTAGCGGCGATCTGTCCGACTAGTTGCTTGTCAATACCGGTAATGGACAGCTTGGTGTTGCCGTCCACTGCGAAGGTGATTCCCTCCGGAGCCTTGATGAGGATCGGGTGGGAATAGCCCAGGCTGAATTCCAGGTCCTGGCCCTTTTGCTGCACACGGTAGCCGACACCAAAGATTTCCATCTTGATGGTGAAGCCCTCGGTCACGCCGATGACGGCGCTGTTGAGCAGCGAGCGGGACAGGCCGTGCAGTGCACGGTGCTTGCGGTGATCATCAGGGCGGGAAACGGTCAAGATGCCGTCTTCCACGTTGATGGTGATCGGATCCGGAACGTTTACGCTCTGGGTACCCTTAGGGCCCTTGACCTCAACGTCTTGGCCGTTGATGTTGATTTCGACGCCGTTTGGTACGGCGATCGGTGCTAGACCGACTCGAGACATGTGTCAAACCTCCCTTTACCAGACGTAGGCGAGAACTTCTCCGCCTACGCCCTTCTCCTCAGCCTGACGGTCAGTCAGCACACCGTGGGACGTGGAAATGATAGCCACGCCCAGGCCGCCCAAGACCTGTGGCAGTTCGGTGGACTTTGCATACACACGCAGACCCGGCTTAGACACGCGACGCAGACCAGACAGGGAACGCTCGCGGTTGTTGTACTTCAGCTCGAGGGACAGGGTGTGGCCCTCAACGGTGTAGTCAGCGATGTAGCCTTCCTGCTTCAAGATGTCAGCAATATTTGCCTTCAACTTGGAGGTAGGCATCGACACAACGTCGTGGTGTGCGTTACTTGCGTTACGCACGCGCGACAGCATGTCGGCAATAGGATCAGTCATAGTCATATGAGTGACCGTGTACCTTTCTCGTTGCGGTTCCCGTGCTCACCAAAGCGTTTTCCGTGTGATTTCGGGCTACTCACGCTCCTCACGGTCAATACCGCAAGGCGCTCGCCACCCTTTGATTCAGACAACGGTCCGCTATAAACGGCGAGGGGCCTACAACAAAGTTGATGTTCAATTCTTTTTCGGCTCTGCGTTTAACCAGCTCAGCACGCAAAACCCGCAGGGCTTCGCGCGTGCACCGGCTGCAGCGCAGGCACGCCGGAACACTTTACGCCATATCCTGCGGTTTTCCAAATAAATCCCCTGCATTCATTACAGTCGGATACAGCGCCACATAGTTGAGGAGTAGTTGAGATGAATACCGAGAACGAAGATCCGATCCGCACCGCCCACCAATGGCTCGAAGAAGCCGCGCGGCTATTAAACCTCGAGCCCCATGAGGCCACGGCGCTAACCCGGGAACTGCTGGATTTAACCAAGGACGTGGCCCATACCCAATCGCGGCCGGCAGCACCGTTGACGGCGTTCGTGGTGGGGTTGGCATCGGCAAGCACGGCAGAAGCCAAGGTAAATATCGAAACCCTCAAGGAGGCGCTGAAGTAATGGCCGGACGCAAGAATGCCACCTTTGCCGTCACGAAGGTGCGCCTGGGCGAGCACGCGCAGGTAGATACCCGCGCCGATACCGTCGCCGGTGAGGAGCCGCTTGAGATTCGCGTGGGTGGGCAGACCATCACCACCACCATGCGCACCCCGGGCCACGATATTGAGCTGGCGCACGGTTTCCTCCACTCCGAGGGGCATATTGCCGCGCTTTCCGATGTCACCACTGCCCGCTACTGCGCCGGTTCCACCGTCGAGGGCATGAATACCTATAACCTGCTGGACATAGACTTGGTGAAGAATACGCCGTTGGACTTGAGCGATCTCCGCTTGACCACGACGACCTCCGCCTGCGGCGTGTGCGGTACCTCGTCTATCGAGGCGCTGGCGAAGAAGTCTCGCTACCCCATCCCCCAGATCCCCGTGGACCCACAGCTGGTGGTCCAGCTGCCGGAGAAACTGCGCGCCGCCCAAAAGGAATTCCGCAAGACCGGTGGAATCCACGCCGCCGGCGCCTTTACCCTCGAGGGCGAGCCGGTGGTCATCCGGGAGGACATCGGCAGGCACAACGCCGCCGATAAAGTCATTGGCCACCTGCTCATGGAAGAGCGCCTGCCCGCCGATGACCTCATTTTGGTCATGAGCTCCCGCGCCAGTTTCGAGCTGGTTCAAAAGGCCGCCATGGCCGGTTTTGGCATGCTGGTTGCCGTCAGCGCCGCCTCTTCCCTTGCCGTAGAGACCGCCCGCGAGACCGGCATGGCGCTAGTGGGCTTTGCCCGCGCCGATCGCTTTAACCTTTATTCGGGCACGCTGGCCTAGTCGCGGTAGTCCTCCGGCCCATTATTGAGCCAGGCGTAGACCCCGCCGATGAGCAGGCCGCCGCCGATGAAATTGCCAATCCACACCAGCGTCCAGTTGAGGGCGACGTTGCCAACGGTCAGCGCTGCTGGCAGCGGATCGCTGCCGAAGAAGGTGAGCGCAAAGAGGCAGAAATTGGCAATGACGTGCTCGAGGCCCAAGCCCACGAAGATGCCGATGATCGGGACGATGACGATGAACTTCGACACGATTTCCTTGGCAAAGACCGCGCCAACGATGCCCATATTGACCACGAAGTTCGCGGCTACGCCCTCTACGAGCATTCCCTGCGGGGATTTGGTCAGCTTACCCTCAGAGATGGTGACCAACAGGTGCGAGGGATCCATATTCGCGAGCTTGGCGGACATCCCCATGACGGCGGCAAAGATGATGGCGCCGACGAGGTTAAAGATCGTGGTAATAAGCAGTACATAGAAGGCCTTGCCCCAGGAAAGGTGCTTCTGCATCGCCCCGTAGACCATGTACATCATGTTGCCGGTGGCCAGCTCCGCGCCGAGGATAACGATGGCAAAGAGGCCTAGGCCGAAGAACAGGGCAAAGGTCACGGACCCCAGGCCCGGGGCAAGCCCTTCCACCGCTTGGCCTACGACGCCGGCAAATACGGTACCGATGCACAAATAGACACCGGCGAGGATTGCGCGGACAGAAAAGCGTGAAAATGATTGATCGAGTAGGGCGGCCTTTTTCAGGGATCCGGCCTTTGCAGCTTCGTTGAGAGACACGGTTTTTATTTTCCTTATTTAACTGTGGTTATACGGACAAGAGAATCACGGATTATCGTAGCGTGTTGCGCATTCCCCGCGTCAATAAACAGTAAATAGAAATTATTACTATAAACTTGGTTCACACCCACCCCTATTGTCCCCATTTTCCTCGGAGGTCGCATGGACCACCAAGACCGGCCACGGAGGGAGAGGCCCCAACGTTCTGCGGCGCACTCGCGCCACTCGGCGGCACCAGAAAGCAACACTGCCGCTACGTCCTATTCCCGCAGGACCCGCAGCACGCGCCCCCGGCCATCGACCAGCGATGCCAAAGGAACCCAGCCCAGGCGCTCCGGCAGGCACCGCTCCGACGATCGCGATTGGCGGAAGGCCGAAAACCACGCGCGCCGCATCCAGCGCCGCTACCCCAACCGCCGCCTCGAGGAGACCTCTTTGCCTCGGCACCGGAAGAAGCCTTCCGGATGGGATCGCGTCAAAGATGCGTGGAAGTCTTCCTGGGTCCTCCGTATCGCGGCCGGCATCGTGGTAACCCTGCTGGTCATCAGCTCCATCGATCGCAGCATCAGCCCGCCGGAAGGGCTGGAGACCAACGAGGTCACGGCGGAACAGGCCCCCGTCATTGAGCCATCCGCCGCGGTAGAGATGTTCATTCCCGCCATCGATGTCCATGCGAAGTTCGACGATGATAATTGCCGCGTGCTCGATGGCGCCATCAACCCTGACACCATGGATAAGGCCTGCACTTATACCGCCGATGATCGCCCGTATTCCCTACCGGGAACCAATGCCGAGGATATCGTCGTCATCGCCGGACACACCGGCGCGGGTGTGCCTGCCGTATTCAATAAGCTTTACGATGGCGCTGCCAACGAGCACAAGGTCAGCATCGGCGATAAGCTCTACGTCCGCACCAAAAATTCCGACCAAAATTGGCTCATCTACACCGCAACCGATCTCCACGACCCCGATAAACAGGGCTTGGCCGGTGACTCCAGCGTATGGGGCGAGGACGCGATGCCAGGCAGGCTGCTGACGATTAGCTGCATCCAGCCCGCTAACCCCCTCGAGGCCGCCGTGCGCAATGCCGTCGTGGGCTGGCAATACGAGGGCACCACCCATACCGCAGAAGATAAGAAGGCTTAATCGCCGAGCACTCCTCCGCCGCTTACTCCCCCGAACCCCGCAGTCCCTACTTCCACCGCCGGAAGTAGGGACCTTTCATATCCTCCCTTTCCCCAGCGCACCAGCACATTTTTCCTTACCTCACTACATGTACCGATAACGGTTTGCAATAGTGTAATATTCGTTTGAATCTACATAAAAGTTCACTGCCTTTAACCTTGGGAGAACCTTATGCCTTTGCGCACTTCATTTGCGCGCCTTGCCACCATAGTGATGGCCTTGGCGCTCGCGTTATTCCACGCTCCCCTCGCCCTCGCTGGCGACGCCCCGATTGTCCGCACCCAAACACACGTGGATTCCCCGCACGCGGTGTGGCAGGACGGGAACTTCAAGCTCATGTCCAATAGTGCGGGCCTCGTCCCCATCGAGGACACGATCAACTGGGTTAGCCACGGCCGCATGGATGGCGGCCTAGGAGCCTATGCCTGGCGCGTTCCCAATGACCCGCGCTTTGATTTCCTTAAGGCCAAAGATAACCAGCTCATGTACTACGGCGGCCCCGCGGTAGGCTTCCCGAAAGACACCATGCCCATCTGGGCTGGATTCGGCGCCGCCGCGGATCTGCCTACCGATCAATTCCGCGATAAATCCTTCAACATGGAGATCGTGGACTTTAAGGGTCCCGGCCGCATGGAGCTATTTAGGTACAACGGAGAGGACTACCCCCTCAACCGCCTCTGGTCCTCCCACGATCCGGGATTCCGTACCACATGGGTTAACGCGGGAACGCATACGCATAACGCCACAACGTTTACCCGCCCCGGCCACTACGAGGTAACCTATCGCGCCTCTGCACGAAAGAAGGATGGCACCTTCATCCACTCCCAGCCCCAAACCCTGGTCTGGCAGGTAGGCGGGACCAACCCCGCCGAGCGCACGATCACCGACCTTGATGCTGCCTTTAACGATGCCAAGTCTGAAGGCTCCGCAGCCGAAGATTCCGAGTCCAATGCCCCTATGTTTAAGATGGCTCCCTCCACGGCCGATACCAAGGGCGCGAAGGAAGGCATCCTCACCACGCTCTCCCTCGATACGGGAAACGCCAAAGACACCGGCCGCGCCGTCTTCACCATCAACGGCCACTACCTTGCCGAGCGCAAGGTAGAAGGTGGTAAGGCCTCGTGGGATGAAATGATCGGTGAAGAAAAATCCGATTTCCAAGCCATCTTTATCCCTGACGATAATTCCCCAAGCCCACGCTGGGTATCCGAACCCGTGGAGTTCTGGACCAGCGCCGTCACCGCCAAGGAAAGGGCCGCTAAAGATGACGAGGCTTTTACAACAAAGAGCGGCGAGCTTCCTACTCCCGAAATAGAAGAGATAGAGCCGTTTGAGACAGAGCCCCTTGAGATCACGAGCTCAGATATCACCGTGTCCACCAGCGAGGTGTATGGCAAGGAGGACAAAAATATCGACATCACCGTAGAGCCCGAGGATGACCGCACCACGGTGCGCGTTACCGGCGGCTTTTACAAGGTAAATGGCGAACCGATGACCAGCCTGCCGGAAAAGCATATTGCAGATTGCGAAATCGGCTTTACTTCTGGACCGGGCCAAAGGACGAGCAGGCAACTCATCGATAGCTGTAAGCAGCCCGGCTACCAGCTCATGCTACGCATAGTTCCTGACTCACGCTCCGATGCCGGCGGCGCCACGCTATTTAGCCATACACACAAAGATGCTTATAAGCCGATAGCTGAGACCACCGTCTCGTTCGCAGATGCTCCCGATTCCGCAGACCCGCAGGAACCCGAAGGATCGGAAGAAGCAGAAGACTCCAACGCGCCAAAGAAGCCGCAGGGTTCGGAAGAAGCAGAAGGGTCAGAGGATTCCGCCCCAACCGAAGAGTCTTCCCCTGAAGCACCTTCCACGACCCCGAAGCCTTCTGTTCCCAATGCCCCCAAACCCAAACCGCAGGGCCCGAAGGATAAGGACACCCCCCAACAAGGAGCTCAATCTGCACCGAGGCCACGTCGATATCGCCCCAATCCACGAGGACGGTGAGCTGCACCTAGGCATCAAGGACGAGACGAACCTGTACCACATTGGTGCAATCTGGCGTAAGCCTTCCGATGTCTTTTTCACCGTTCCCAAGCAGGTCAAGACCACCGTGAACAAGGACATTCCGCACTTTGGAAAGAAAGGCAGCGCTGCCTACGTCCTGCCAGAGACACAGCGCACCGGAGTGGTGTGGCCGGGAATAAGTACCGAGGATGCTTACAAGGACACCAAGAAGAATTACACCTTTACCTTCACCCCCGTCAAAGCCCCGAAGGACGGCGAATGGTTGGCTTACCTGGCTGATCAAACCGGCCTGGACCAGCGCCTTGCCGGCAGCGATGGTACGCATTCCTATACCACCGAAGGTCCTGACCACATGCACCTCAACTGGGCATTCAACAAGCCCGGTACGTATGAAGTTGGTGTCACGGTCGCCGAACAAGACGGCAAAACCGCGAAAAATGCCATTCTGCGCTTCAAGGTAGCTACCGAGGATTCATCATCTGCTACCCCACCCACCACTGGGAACGACAATGCCACTGAAGGCGGCTCCAATGGCAGCACTGATGGCACGACCGACAACAACGCCCCATCGAAGGAACCAACCCCAGAATCACCGGAACCTGCTCCCAGCGAAGAGCCGTCCAAAAAGCGTGAGATCACCAAAGGTCACATCGACTTCGGGCCAAAGGTTGTGGACAATAAGCTCGGTTTCTATGTCAACGAAGACGACCGCCACAACGTGCCTGAAGACGTCGCGCTGCGCATCCACGATGCACGCCGCGTTACGGTCGCTGACTCTTTGGCTAAGACGCTGTCCTTCACCGGGATGGTAAAGACTGGCTCAACGATTTATCACCTGCCATTGCAACAGGACCATAACGCTGTCTGGCCGGGCTGGGACACGATCAAGGTCGGGCAAGACTACCGTGACGCTGCTATCGAGGTTCGTCCTAAGTCAGCGCCTACGGACGGACAATGGTGGGCCGGACACACTGCCTCCCTGAACACACCGGAACGCACCTTAGCCGATAGCAAAGGTACCCATACGATTAAGGGCGTTGAGGATGGTCCTTTCCATGTCCACGCGCACTGGATCTTTACCGAACCGGGCCGCTATGAGATAGACATGCGCACCGTCAACAACAACGGCGACAAACTCACCGACTGGCACACCGTGACCTTCCTCGTAGGTGATTCAACCACCCAGCCCGGTGGAAATGACTCCGAGGAAGAAGGCGAAAAGGAAAAGGACAAGCCTGCTGGCTCCTCGCAGGATAAGCAGCCAGGTGCTACCAAGCCAGATAAGGGTTCGAATAGCACCGGTACTAATAAGCCGAGCTCTGATAAGTCCAAGGCTTCCAACTCGTCTGGCTCGAATGCGGGCGCCAAGGCATCCAAGGGAAATGGCACTGGGAAGTCGGAAGGCTCCAGCAAATCCACTACTGCTAAGGGTGCAGGCGGTGGATCTGGCCCGGGCTCCGGCTCCAGTGGAGGCTCCTCCAGCTCCCACAACGGTGCACTAGCCTCTACGGGTGCCAATGTTGGTTGGGTTCTCGTGCTCGCCGCACTCTTTATTGCCGGCGGCATAATGTTGGTGGAAAAGCGCTCTAAGGACAGCCAGTAGGCCTTAAGCTCCAGAGGTCGTTGCACCGCTCCTCTGCAACGACCTCTTACCGGGGAACTGTTCGATTCCTTAGAATCCACCACTGACATTTAAAACTAGAAAATCCCAACTCCTTGCAGGGAGTTGGGATTTTTTAGCGCTCTATTTACTTGAACGGGAAGCCGAGCTCGCGCAGGAGCTTACGGCCTTCTTCGTCGTTGGTAGCGCTGGTAACGACGGTGATGTCCATACCACGGGGACGATCGATCTTGTCGATGTCGATTTCGTAGAACATGGACTGCTCAGACAGACCGAAGGTGTAGTTACCGTGGCCGTCGAACTGCTGGTCAGACAGACCGCGGAAGTCACGAATACGTGGCAGCGCGATGGTCAGCAGACGGTCCAAGAACTCCCACATGCGGTCGCCACGCAGGGTAACGCGTGCACCGATGGGCATGCCTTCGCGCAGCTTGAAGTTTGCGATGGACTTCTTCGCGCGACGCAGCTGTGGCTTCTGACCGGTGATAGCGGTCAGGTCCTCGAGAGCGCCATTGATGACCTTGGAGTCACGGGCAGCTTCGCCAACACCCATGTTGACGACGACCTTGGTGACGCCAGGGATCTGCATGACGTTGTCGTAGTTGAACTCTTCGTTCAGGTTCTTGCGGATTTCCTCGCGGTAGCGAGTCTTCAGACGCGGGGTGTAGTTCTCGCTCATTTTTAGATGTCCTTCCCGTTGCTACGCGCGATACGGACCTTTTTGCCGTTCTCGTCGAAACGGTAGCCCACGCGGGTCGGGTTGCCCTCGGAGTCAACGATCGCCACGTTGGACACGTGGATCGGAGCTTCTTGGGTAACAATTCCGCCGGACTCGGCGCCACGCTCGGTAGCGGAGTTTGCGACGTGCTTCTTGATGCGGTTAACGCCCTCAACGAGGACCTTTTCGCGCTTCGGGTATGCCTCGATGACCTTGCCCTTCGCACCCTTATCTGGGCCCGAAATGACAATCACCATATCTCCCTTATGGATCTTCATAAGATTAGATCACCTCCGGTGCTAGAGAAACGATCTTCATGAAACGCTTGTCACGAAGTTCACGAGCAACCGGGCCGAAGATACGGGTACCGCGAGGTTCGCTATCGCCCTTCAGAATAACTGCAGCATTCTCATCAAAGCGGATGTAGGAACCGTCTGGACGACGGGTTTCCTTCTTCGCGCGGACGATAACTGCCTTAACTACATCGCCTTCTTTTACGCTACCGCCTGGAACAGCGTCCTTGACGGTCGCGACGATTACGTCGCCGATGCCAGCGAAGCGTCGGACGGAGCCACCGAGAACGCGGATGCACAAAAGCTCACGTGCACCAGAGTTGTCGGCGACGCGCAGACGCGATTCTTGCTGAATCACTATGGGTCTCCTGACCTGGATTGATGTGCGACAAGATTTCCGTCCTTGCCACACGCGGTCTACAAACTTGCTGTGCTCGAGCCTTTACAACGAACACCGTAAAGCGTCGATGGGTCTCGGACCGGCGATTCGGAAACGCACCGCTACGGACCGACCAGCTCTCGCAACCTATACATTGAACCACAAGGCTTAACTACTTCCAAAACACCGCAAACGCAGCGCTTTGACTCCGCCAATCACCCCCATGGAGGTGTAGCACTCTTACTTCTGACAATGTACTACATTTCGATTTTCTGAAATTCTGTTAATTAAGTGCGCAAAACTTACGTTACCTGCAATTTTAGTACTCCATCCACCACACTGACGCCACCAAGCACCACCGTCCACCAGTTCTAATTTCCGCAGTCTTTTAAAAACTAGATTCAGTTATCCGCACAAATGATTACAGTTTTAAGATGACAGCTTAAACAGCTGTGGCTAATGTTATTGCTGTCAATTGTAAATTCCCCTCTTGACGGAGACCATCCCCTAAGGAGAACAATATGAAGCGTCTTCCAAAGACTCTTACCGCCGCTGTACTCACTGGCGCACTTGCTTTGGGGGGCACCGCTGTCGCTCAGGCTCAGCTGCCCCTTCCGGACACTACGACCATCCGCGGCCTTGAATACCATAAGCAGGATGACAACACCTGGGTACAGGTTGAAAAGCAAGAAGACGGCAGCTACGAAAAGGTTGACGGTGGAAAGTCTTTCACCAGGGAGCAACTTGCAGATGAGTTGGGCGTCGATTTCCAGCCATTGGCTCCACTCGATGAGGACTCCGAATCAAACACCGCCAACACCGACGGCAGTGAAGTAACTCGCCACGACACCGGTGGCGCTCCCATCACCGTCGATGGCGTTAAGTACTTCCCACAGGAGGACGGCTCCTACCTTTCGAAGCCCGAAAATGGTAACCCGGTTAAGCTCACCGCGGATCAAGCTAAGCCATTCCTACCTGGACAGCAAGACTCCGGCGTCGACACTTCCGACATCCCGGCTCCTGCCACCAAGGAAGACAAGGATGGAAACACCTGGTACCAACACATCCAGGATCCCACCATCTACGTCAAGGACAGCAATGACGTCAACGTAGAAATCACCAAGGAAATGCGTGAGGCTTACGCCAAGGCTTTCCCCGGTGAGACCGAGACCGAGAAGAAGTTCGACGCCAAGAAGCTTGCTTGGTTGGCTCTTCCTGCAGCGCTGATCATCGGCGGCATCACCTGGTACCTCACCCACGACGGCAAGACCTACGTCAAGGACGAGGCTCGCAAGAACGAGCAGCCTACCGCTGAAGAGAAGGCTGCTTCCGAGCAGATGCTGAAGGAAAACAAGGACGAGGTCATCGCTCAGGGCGGCAAGCTTGCTGAGGGTAACTCCGCACAGGGCACCACCAATGGCGCTCAGTCCACCGATAACGTTCGTGGCATGGCCGCAGAGACCGGCAACAACTCCATCGCACGTGGCGCTGTTGCACTCGCTATCGCAGGCCTCCTTGCTGCAGGTGCATTCGTTGCACGCCGCAAGTTCTTCGCTTAAGCGAAACACCCCTACACGGTAAAACCGTAAAAAGGACTGGCTGTGCCGGTCGGGAACGATTTCCGGTCGGCACAGTCTTTTTCTATGCGCATTAGGAATTCCAGTGTCCTAAAAATGTGAGGCTTTCATGGCTGGCAGACTCAACGGCCTACAGCTCGACAGTCCTCCCCTGCTCTCATTTGTCCTTTCCTATGCGCCCCATCCCCTCCGAAAAGTCAGACCGCAATGCTGCTTGTGCCCTGACACACAACTAGACCGGCCTGTACAATTTCACATAGTAAATCCTATTAAATTGTCCCGATTATTTATACAAGTTCTATCTTTTCTCCGCGCCACCTGCGGAAATGTCGCCCCTAACGGGCGGGTCAATCGCAAAAACATAGAAATTCTCGCTCCGTACAACTTGGTCTAATTAGTTGAACCGGGTAGTCTATGAGACGTCCACTTTTACGTCTACTATTCCAAGGTTCCTCATGACACGCTCTCTATTTACAAAAATCGGCGCATCGGTAACGGCTGCTGCAACCGCACTTACGCTGAGCGCTTGCGCTAGCGATAGTGAAGACAACGGCGATACGGATACGATTCAGGTTGGTACTTCCCCAGGACCATATTCTGAACTTTTCAAGGACGGAATTGAGCCAATCCTCGAAGATAAAGGCTTTAAGGTCGATTACACGGACTTCTCTGAGCTGCGACAGGCAGATGTCGCTCTATCTGAAGGCCAAATCGATCTCAACGTAGACCAGCACACGGCGTATATGAACGTCTACAACCAAGAGACTGGGTCCGAGCTGACCAACCTCACCGATATCCCTACCGTCAAGACCAAGATTTACTCCAAGTCCCATAAGTCCATTGATGATGTGGATAAGGGACACACCGTTGCCATCCCTCAGGACGGTTCGAACCAAACCCGCGCGTTCCGCCTATTGGTCAAGCTTGGCTGGCTCACCATGAAGGACGATGCTGACCAGAACCTCTTGACGGTCAATGATATTGAGGACAATCCGCACGACCTCAAGATTCAGCCGATGGATTCTGCCACTATTCCTCGCTCCATGGACGATGTTGACTGGGGGGTTATCCCAGGCTCCATCGCTTATTCCTCCAAGGTCGATCCAGCCTTGGCTCTTGGGGAAGAAGATCTCAGCGATGACCTCATCCTCCAGGCCGTAACCACGGAAGACAAGAAGGACGCCGACTGGGCTAAGGCAGTTATTGATGCCTATAAGTCCCAGAAGTTCCTCGACCACGTCGATAGCGTGAACGAGGAAAACTACTGGTTCGTCCCAGACTCACTCAAGAAGTAATACGGAACTTTTCTCCATGCTTGATGTTGAATTTCGCGACTTAGGCAAGACCTTTCGCACCAAGTCGGCCTCGGTGACGGCACTGGAAGGTGTCAACTTGGACATCGAAAAGGGCTCCATTTTCGGGGTCGTCGGCACGAGCGGTGCCGGCAAGTCCACCTTGCTGCGCACCATTAACGGGCTGGAAAAGCCCACCGCTGGAACGGTCAATGTTCTAGGCCGCGACCTTAACGCGCTGTCCAAGAAACAACTGCGCGAGCTGCGCGGAGAAGTGTCGATGGTATTCCAGCACTTCAATCTGCTCGATACGCAGACGGTAGCCCAGAACGTGGCTATGCCGCTCATCCTGGCCAAGACGCCCAAGAAGGAAATCCAGCAGCGCGTCACCGAGGTGCTAGAGATGGTGGGCCTTGAAGGGCGCGCTCAATCGCTGCCGAAGCAGCTTTCCGGTGGTCAGCGCCAACGCGTCGGGATCGCCCGCGCCTTAATCACCAACCCAAAGATTCTGCTGTGCGATGAACCGACGTCAGCCCTCGACCCGCTAACGACTGACCAGATTCTGGATCTCATCGTCCGTGTGAACCAGGAACTGGATATCACCGTCGTCATCATCACGCATGAGATGGGTGTTATCTCCCGCATTGCGGACACCGTTGTGGTCATGGAGGACGGCCATGTCATCGAAAATGGTGCCGTAAGCGGCGTCTTTTCTGCCCCGCAGCAACCCCTGACGCAGCGGCTCGTGGAGACAGTGCTCCCGCAACACCTTCCAGTATCAGTGCAAGAAACGGTCAATGCTTCCGACTATGACCGCGTCCTGCGCGTAACACACCACAGCGGCGCAGCGAAGGGGCTTGTCAGCGGCCTGGTGCAACGAGGCATCGACACAGATATTGTCCACGCCTCCGACGTGGCCCTGCGCGATGGCACGGTTGGCACGTTGGTGCTCGGGCTCGCCAATAAGGATGAAGCTGCGCTTAACGATGCCGTGCAATGGATACAACAGCAGAGCCAACTCAACGCAGAGGTAGTGAACTAATGGATTTAACCGAGATTTTCGATACCAAGGTTTCTATCGATCAATACCTAGAGGCCGGCTGGCAAACCCTTTATATGGTGGGTATTTCCCTCTTTTTAGGAACGATCGGCGGGGTCGCCCTGGGAATCATCCTGGTACTTGCTAACCCACAGGGCATGTATCCCAACCGCGTTCTGTTTAGGATCACGGACTTCCTAGTCAATACGGTACGCTCCTTGCCGTTCATCATCTTGATGGTGGCAATCGTCCCGTTCACGCGCCTTATCGTCGGAACTTCCATTGGCATGACCGCGGCACTGGTGCCGCTAACCATCTTCATCGCGCCGTTTATGGCCCGCCTCATCGAGCAATCGGTGTTGGAAGTTGGGGATGGAATCCTAGAAGCCGCGGAATCCATGGGCGCTTCCCTGTGGCAAACCATCCGCTATTTCTTGCTGCCGGAAGCTAAGGCCTCGATCATCCTTGCGCTGACTACCTCCACCATCACTCTGATATCTGCCACTGCGATGGCCGGAACCATCGGTGGCGGCGGCGTCGGTGACTTGGCGGTCTCGTATGGTTATCAGCAATTCGATACCGTAGCCATTATCCTCACGGTGATTATCCTCATCGTGGTGGTACAAGCAATCCAGGGCTTGGGCAATGCTCTCGCCCGCCGGGCGCGCAACGGCGCCTAAAGTACGTCAAAAAAAGACAAAGGCTGGGGTTTATCCCCAGCCTTTTCTTGTGCCAGAACATTTCCCCTTGAGTCGTTGCTACCACCCCAGTGATTGCACAAGGTGGAAGTTCGGTCGGCGGTTCATGTCCCCGATACTATGGAACTATGATTATTCATGTGTGCGGCGAAGAACCGACTACTGTGGCGATGACCAGCAGCGCGGATAACAGAACGACCTCCCGCACCGGCGCCAATCCCCCACTGCGCAAGGAAGTAGAGTCAGCCCTATGAGCTACACCAAACGCACGCTGTGGATACACCTGGGCCTATTCCTCTTAGCATTCCTCGCGTTCATCCTCCCCGTCGTCGTTGGCACCGCAGCCCTGCTCCCGCTCTGGCTCTCGGGTGGATTAAGCATCGTCCTTGCAGCGGGCGCGCTTATCGATGCCGCCTTTAAATTCTTCGCCCCCGCCTCCCCACGCAGTCTCAAGCTGCTCTCCGGCATCGCCGGCATCGTGCTGCTGGTGGGCTGGGGAATCTGGATCTACATCTACGGCAACATGGCGGCAGTAGGTACAGGAACCTACCGCATCGGCAACTTCCTGCTCAGCGTGGGCTGCGTGCTCAACCTCTTTATTATCGCCATTTCGGTTTTGGATATCCGCCGGTTGGCGCGGCAGTAGCCGATCTGAGCAACACGCTCCCCGCGCTTAGCGGGGGGGGAGCGCTTAGCTCTCGCTGGGGAGAACGCGGCGGGGGACGATAATGGGGGCATCGCCAAGCGGGTCGTCCCAGGCCTCCGCCTCAATGCCATAGGCCTGCGCCAATACCTTGGGGGCCAGCGCCTGCTTCGGTGCGCCGCGAGCGATGATATCGCCGGCCTTCATCACGACCATGGAATCGGAGTAGTGGCCCGCGAGCATGAGATCGTGCAGGACCACAACCACCGTTTTGCCGACGCAGGCCTGTGCGCGAGCCAGCTCCAGCATGCTCATGGCGTGGGCGGGGTCGAGGAAGGTCGTGGGTTCATCGAGAAGCAGCACCGGCGTATCTTGCGCGAGCGCCAAAGCCAGCCAGACGCGCTGGCGCTGCCCGCCCGATAGGGAGGCAATATCGCGGTCGAGGAAGTCCACAATCTCCGTGGCCTCGCAGGCTTGGGCGATGATCTCTCGGTCCGTAGGCGAAAGGCCGCGCATCCTGCCCTGATAGGGGTGGCGCCCGCGCGCGACCAACTCGCCTACCCGCAGCCCATCCGGCGCCACGGGGTGCTGCGGCAGCAGCGCCACCTGCTGCGCGGCTTCCTTCGCGTTCATCGCATGCAGGTCAGCCTCCCCGACCATGACGCTGCCCTGCCGCGGGGCCAGGATCTTAGATAGCGTCTTGAGCAGCGTGGACTTGCCGCAGCCATTGGGCCCAATGAGCGTGGTGACCTCACCGGCGCGGGCATGCAGATCGACGCCGGAGAGGATATCCTCGCCGTCCTTATATCCCGCATGGATGCCGGTGGCCTGGAGGCTGCACCGGCGCTTCGAGCGCGTGGGCTGATTATCCGTCATATCTTTTCCTTCATCCACGTACGAGTGTGTAGCACTATTTGGGTGGCGGGCTGGACTGAACTTCGCTGTGCCGCGCCACGGCTTTTAACTGCGCCGGGCCGCATTCCACACCAATACCACCAGGGCGCAGCCGCCGATGACCGAGGAAACCGCGCCCACCGGGGCGTTAACCGGAATCGCGCCAGCAATGACGGCGCACACGGTCAGCAGCGCCGCGCCCGCGGCTGCCGATGCCACCGGCGAGGGCGTAGGCGTGCGCGCCACCATCCGCGCCAGGTGCGGTGCCAGCAGGGCGATAAACCCGATGGGCCCCACCACCGAGACCACCACGGCGCAGATCCCGGTTGCCGCGATGAGCAGCAAGGCGCGCTGGCGGGAGATATTCACGCCCAGGGTGGTGGCAGAGGAATCATCGTGGGCAAGCAGCGGCAGCTCCCGCGCGCACCAGATGCCTATGGCAATAAACGGCGCTAACGCCACGAGTAAGGGAACGATGACCTCCATGCGCACGAACCCGGTCGAGCCCGCCAGCCACGTTTGTGCCTCCGCCGCGCGCTGGATCTGCGCGCTGCGCATCAAATACGCCACGATGGCCTGAAACATCAGCGATAAGGCGATGCCAACGATGACGATGCGATTGCTCGTGCCGATGCCACCCAAGACGGCGAGGAGGATGACGACGAGGAGGGCGCCGATCATCGCCAAGCATGCCCGCCACCAGAAGTCCGGAATGCCGTCCGCGAAACTGGGGCGCGAATGCACGGTGCCCAGCACTACCAGGACCGATGCGCCGCCGGTCACGCCCAGGATATCTGGCGATGCCAGCGGGTTGCGCGCCATGGTCTGCGTCCATGAGCCGGCCACGCCGAGGGCGGCGCCGACGATGACGGTGGCGATGGCAACAGGCAGGCGCAAGTCCCACACCACCCTGATGTGGCTCTCGCTGCCGCCGCCGGTGAGCACATCGAGGACCTGCCGCGGGCTTAGGTCCAAAGGCCCTTGCCCCAGTAACACCAAGTACGCGGCGAGGGCGATAAGGGCAAATACCAGCGTGGCGGCGAGCACGCGGACGTGCCTGCGACGCTGCTGCGCTTGCAGGGTACTGCTTATTGTTGTCATGCGTTATCGCCCCACGCTCTGCCCACGCCGCGGTGGGCGCCCCAAATGAGGAAGGGCGCGCCCACTATGGCAAGCACGATGGACATTTCTAGCTCCGAATTACCCACGATGAGCCGGCCGATGATATCCGCGGCGAGCACGGCGCAACCGCCCAAGAGCGCGGAGGGCAGGATCATCGTGGCAACGCTGGGGCCGACCACCCGCCGCACGATGTGGGGAATGGCGAAGCCAACAAAGGCGATGGGACCCGTCGCCGCCGTCGCGCTGCCGGCCAACACCACGACGCTTAGCGCCGCGCCCACCCGCGCGGTGGTCGGGGATCCGCCCAAGGCGAGCGAGGACTCCTCCCCCATGGCCAAAAGGTCAAGCGGCCTGGCCGCCATCGCCGCGCACGCCAGGCCGATGAGCAGGCCAATGCCCGCGATGGTGACATCTTCTGGGCCGCGCCCGAAGGTTGAGCCGATGGTCCAGCGCCGCATGCTATCGAGGACGTCCGTGGAATACAGGCCGATGATCACCGCGCCCGATCCCAGGGCTGCTGAGACGCCGGCGCCGACGAGAATGAGCGTTAGCGGATCCTGGAACCGCCGCGAGACGGCCAGAACCAGCAGCGTGGTAATGCCCGCGCCAACGAGCGCAAGGGTGGTGCGCATGCCGGTGGTGGTAGCAATGCCAATGGCCGTGCCCAGGGCAACGAAGAACGAGGCGCCTGCGGTAATACCGATAAATCCGGGGTCCGCCAGCGGGTTCCTGGTCCACGATTGCGCCAAGACACCGGCGACGGCAAGGGCAGCGCCGGCGAAATAGGCCAAGAAGGTGCGCGGCATGCGCAGGTTCCACACGATATCGCGGATATCCTGCTCGCCTGCCCCGCGCAGCGCGGCGATGACCTCATCAGGCGGAATGGAACGGGAACCCAGCGCCAAGGACGCCACCGCCAGCACGAGGCTGGCGAGAATCAGGGCAACAAGGAACGTCGTGCGCCCCTTTCCCCGCGCTATCACTGGTGTGGCTGTGCGGCTTTCCGCCGTGGAACCCGTCTGAATATTCTGGCCGCCCTTCGTGGTTGCTGACAATTACAGCTTCTCTTCAAACTTATCTATTGCCCAGGGGATGGTCACTGGGTTCGGCATGCTCATGGCGTTGCCGGTATCCGTATCCAGGTAGCGCACGCGCCCATCCTTGACAATATCGAGCCCTTGGAAGGTCTTATCCTTCTTCAAGACATCTGCGGAGCCGTTGTAATCCAGGACAAAGAGGTGTTCCACCTGGTTGAGCTTTGCGTAGTTTTCTGGGGCAATGTCGACGAAGAAGCTGCTGCCATCACCCTTCAGTTCATCGGGGATCTCCATGCCAAGATCCTCGATGAACTGTCCGCGCCCGTCCTCATCGGTGTACAGGCCAATCTTGCCGTCATAAGGCATGACGATAGCCGCGGACTTGCCCTGCAATTCGGTGTGCTCGCGGCGGAATTCCTCGAAGGCCTTTTCGGTGTCCTTGATAAGCTTTTCGCCGTCGTCTTCCTTATCCACGGCGTCCGCAATGGCCTCTACCTGCTTTTCCCAGGGAATCTGCCAGTCTTCATACCCATCCGGCTTGACGGTAGTCGGCGCGATTTCTTCCAGGGATTCCTTCGCGCGAGCATCCACCGCCTGGTTCACCGCAATGATCTTGGTGGGATCGGCAGCGGTGATCTGCTCGAAGGTCTCCGCGGTGAAACCAGTTGCGGTGTTGTAGATGGTCTCAGGTTTGGCATCGCCAAGCAGCTTCTTTGACCAAGGGCCAACACCGGAAGGATCGCCGTCGCCCTCAGCGCCCCACGGCGCCACCGTCACGGGGGTGATGCCCAAGGCGAGCAGCGTATCGGCGTCACCCAGGCCCAGGCTAGCCACGCGCTCCTCGCTGGCGGCTTCGGTGGACGACTGCGTGCTTTCATCGCCCTCACCGCGCGAACAACCAGCTAAGGCTACGGCTCCGGCGGACAGCAGTGCCACAACACCCATGGTGCGGCGTCCGAAAATCTTCATGAGGCTAACCCTTTCAATAAAGGAGGTAAATGACGTGACATATCCTATCCCCCCCCGAAAGGATTAGGCAAGGCTTAACTGTGCACAGGTATGTTGGACGCATGAACTCTTCCTTACAATCGTCCACGATGCCTGAACACGAATTGATCCCCGTTACCCTCACCGCCAATGAGCAGATCCGGCCGCGGCTGCACCGCCTGACGTTTCACGCTGAGGCGTTCCGGACGTATGAGCTCGCCGGCCCCGATGAATACTTTGGCCTCGTCATGCCGCAAGCCGGGCAGGAATTTGCGCCCTTCCCCGTCGATGGCGTCAATATCCGCGCGGCGGTGGCCGCTATGGACGAGGAAACGCGTCCAGACCTGCGCTGGTACACCATACGCGCGCTGCACCCTGAGGACGCGACTGTCGATGTCGATGTGGTCACCCACGGCGATTCCGGCCCCGGCTCGCGGTGGATTCTGCGCGCGCAACCCGGCGATACAGCAGGGTTCTTTACTTGCAAGGACTTGTGGCGGCCCACTGAGGCGGAGCAACTACTCGTCGCCGATGCCTCCGCACTGCCGGCCCTGCGGCATATCCTTACCTATCAAGAAGGCCGTGACCCGGCGAAGCTCGCTTCCACCGACGTTGTGGCCGTGGTCACCAGCGATGACGAGGTAGAACCCGGACTCGCGGCCAGGTGGGAGCCCAGCCTGCGCAGCCTGCGCGTCCTTCGCACCGAGCCGAAACAGGAGGCGGATTCCGTCGTTGCCGCGCTGGAAGCAGATTATGCCGGTGTCCCGGCGCCAGGATACGTGTGGGTCTCCGGCGAGGGAGATTTGGCAAAGAAGGTGCGCGGCCTCGCGGTGAAAGGCTGGGGCTTGCCCACCGACGACGTCACCTGGGTGCCCTATTGGTTTTATGGAAGGGCCCGTCCTTAAGAGCCCTAAAACAGCGAGAGGCCCCTGCGCCGAACAATGTGGTCCGGTACAGGGGCTGCGCTGGCTAGGGTTTACTTAGCCTTCTCGATGATCTTTACGAGACGGAAGTGCTTGTCCTTGGACAGCGGGCGGGTCTCAGCGATACGTACGAGATCGCCTACGCCTGCGATTTCTTCCTCATCGTGCGCCTTAACCTTCTTGTTAGAGCGCATGATCTTGCCGTACAGAGCGTGCTGCTTGCGGTCTTCAATCTCGACGACGATGGTCTTGGACATCTTGTCCGAGACGACGTAGCCGGTGCGGACCTTAGGAGCACCCTTGACCTTCTCCTTCTTCGGAGTTGGTCCCTTCTTGGATTCAGTCACGTTAGCCTCACTCATGATTAAGCCTCAGCTCCCGGAGCGACAGACAGGCCCAGCTCGCGCTCGCGCAGAACGGTGTAGATGCGGGCAATGTCGCGCTTAACCGTGCCGATGCGGCGGTTGTTGGTCAGCTGGCCGGTGGCCTTCTGGAAACGAAGGTTGAACAGTTCTTCCTTCGCATCCTTCAGACGGGTTTCCAGCTCTGCGTTGTCGAGCTCACGGAACTCGTGGGCGGGGGTACCGGTTGCCATTAGAACTGGTCCTCCTTCTTGATGATGCGGACCTTGCAAGGAAGCTTCTGGCCAGCGCGGCGCAGAGCCTCGATTGCAACAGCCTCAGTTGGGTAGCTCATCTCGAAAAGTACGCGGCCAGGCTTCACGTTAGCCACCCACTTCTCAACCGGGCCCTTACCGGAACCCATACGAACACCGAGCGGCTTCTGGGTCAACGGACGGTCCGGGAAGATGTTGATCCACACCTTGCCACCACGCTTAACGTGGCGGTTGATGGCAATACGTGCGGCCTCAATCTGACGGTTGGTGATGTACGCAGGCTCCAGTGCCTGGATTGCGTAATCGCCGAAGTTAATGCGGTTTCCGCCCTTGGACACGCCACGACGGCTCGGGCGGTGCTGACGGCGGTACTTAACACGCTTAGGAATCAGCATGGATTAGCCCTCCTGCTTCTGCTGTGCACGCTGGCGGCGCTGGCCACCGCGGCGGGAGCGACCGTTGCGGTCACCGCGGCCACGGCCCTGTGCCGGAGCGTTCAGTTCGGACTCGCGTACGCCACCGACAACGTCACCCTTGTAGATCCACACCTTGATGCCGATGCGGCCGAAGGTGGTGTGGGCCTCTGCGGTGCCGTAGTCGATCTCGGCGCGAAGAGTGTGCAGCGGAACGCGGCCCTCGTGGTAGCGCTCAACGCGGGACATTTCCGCACCACCCAGGCGGCCGGACAGCAGAATCTTGATGCCCTTAACCTGTGGCTGGCGCATAGCGGACTGGATAGCCTTGCGCATTGCACGACGGAATGCGACGCGGTTAACCAGCTGCTCCGCGATGGAGTGAGCAACCAGGGTTGCGTTTGCGTCTACCTGCTTGACCTCGAGGATGTTGAGGGCAACCATCTTGCCGGTGAGCTTTTCCAGCTCGCGGCGGATGCGGTCAGCCTCAGCGCCGCGGCGGCCAATCACGATGCCCGGACGGGCGGTGTGAATGTCCACGCGGACGCGGTCACGGGTGCGCTCGATAACGATGTCGGCGATGCCGGCGCGCTCGAGGCCCTTGTTGAGGTAGTTACGAATCTTGATGTCTTCGGCTACGTAGTTCGCGTAGTCCTTATCCGCGAACCAGTGGGTCTTCCAGTCGGAAGTGATGCCCAAACGTAGGCCGTGAGGATGGATCTTCTGGCCCATTACTTGGCCCCTTCCTGCTGGCTTTCGACAACCACGGTGATGTGGCTGGTGCGCTTACGAATCATGAATGCACGACCCTGTGCACGCGGCTGGAAACGACGCATGGTCGGGCCCTCGTTGGCGTATGCCTCGGAGATGACCAGGGTGCGTGGGTCGAGGCCGAAGTTGTTCTCAGCGTTAGCGGCTGCGGAAGCAACGACCTTTGCAACTGGCTTGGAAGCACCCTGCGGTGCGTACTTCAGGATTGCCAAAGCTTCGCTTACGGACTTGCCGCGGACCAGATCGAGCACACGACGTGCCTTCATCGGGGTAACGCGGACGTAGCGGGCCGTGGCGGATGCGGAGGTGATGGTCTCACTCATCGCTTATCGACGTCCCTTCTTGTCATCCTTGACGTGACCCTTAAAGGTCTTGGTTGGTGCAAACTCGCCCAACTTGTGGCCGACCATGGAGTCCTCGATGAAGACCGGCACATGCTTGCGGCCGTCGTGGACGGCGAAGGTGTGACCGATGAAATCGGGGAGAATGGTCGAGCGGCGAGACCAGGTCTTGATGACCTGCTTGGTGCCTGCATCGTTTTGAGCATCCACCTTGTTGAGGAGGTGCTCATCGACGAACGGGCCTTTCTTAAGGCTGCGTGGCATTGTTTACCTCCTCTTAGCGCTTCTTGTTCGGGCGACGACGGCGCACGATCATGTTGTTGGAGTAACGGTTCGGGTTGCGGGTGCGACCCTCCTTGTGACCCCATGGGGACACTGGGTGGCGACCACCGGAGGTCTTACCCTCACCACCACCGTGTGGGTGGTCAACCGGGTTCATAACGACACCACGGACGGTCGGGCGAACGCCCTTCCAACGCATGCGGCCGGCCTTGCCCCAGCGGATGTTCATCTGCTCGGCGTTGCCAACTTCGCCAACCGTTGCGCGGCAACGGATGTCCACGCGACGGATTTCAGAAGACGGCATACGCAGAACGGCGTACTTGCCTTCCTTACCCAGCAGCTGGATGGAAGCACCAGCAGAGCGGGCCAGCTTTGCGCCAGCGCCCGGCTTGAGCTCAACGGCGTGGATGGTCGAACCGGTCGGGATGTTGCGCAGCGGCAGGTTGTTGCCCACCTTGATATCTGCGTTCGGGCCGGACTCGACAACAGCACCCTGCTTCAGGCCCTTCGGCGCGATGATGTAGCGCTTCTCGCCATCTACGTAGTGCAGCAATGCAATGTTTGCAGTGCGGTTCGGGTCGTACTCGATGTGAGCGACCTTTGCCGGAATGCCGTCCTTGTCGTTACGACGGAAGTCGATCAGACGGTAACGGCGCTTGTGGCCACCGCCGATGTGGCGGGTGGTGATGCGGCCGTAGTTATTACGACCACCGGTTTTGCTCAGCGGGCGCAGCAGGGACTTCTCCGGAGTCGAACGAGTGATCTCGTCGAACTCAGATACGGAGGATGCGCGGCGACCCGGAGTTGTCGGCTTGTACTTACGAATAGCCATAATTCTTCCTTTTCCTTTCGGCTCTCCGGTGGCGCTTAAGCGCCTGCGCCGAAGACGTCGATGGAGTCGCTGCCTTCACGGAGCGTCACGTATGCGCGCTTGGTGGACTTACGCTGACCGAAGCCGGTGCGGGTGCGCTTGCGCTTACCTGCACGGTTTACGGTATTCACGGAGTCGACCTTCACGTCAAAGATCTGCTCGACGGCATCTTTAATCTGGGACTTGTTGGAGTCTGGGGAGACGAAGAACGTGTAAACGTTCTGCTCCATCAGACCGTAGGACTTCTCAGATACAACCGGGGCGATGATGACATCGCGCGGGTTAGAAATCTTAGCCATTAGTTGTCCTCCTTATCCGCGCCGGTAGCGCGAGTGATGAAGGTGTGTAGCGCCTCAACGGAGAACACAACGTCATCAGAGTAGAGAACGTCGTAGGTGTTGAGCTGACCGGCGTCCAGGATCTGAACGTTCGGCAGGTTATTAGCGCTACGACGGGCGTTGATGTCCTCGCGGCCGATAACCAGCAGCACGTTGTCGCGCTCGGTCAGGGACTCGAGGAAAGCCTTGGCCGCCTTGGTGGACGGCTTCTGGCCTGGAACCAACTCTTCGATGACATGGATGCGCTCGTTGCGAGCACGGTCAGACAACGCACCGAAGAGAGCAGCCTTGATCATCTTCTTAGGGGTGCGCTGTGCGTAGCTACGTGGCTGCGGGCCGTGGACGGTGCCACCGCCGGTGTAGTGCGGCGCACGGATGGAACCCTGGCGCGCACGACCGGTGCCCTTCTGGCGGAAAGGCTTGCGGCCACCACCACGGACGTCGCCGCGGGTCTTGGTGGCGTGGGTGCCCTGACGAGCAGCAGCAAGCTGTGCGTTGACAACCTGGTGCATCAAAGCAACGGATGCCTCGGTGTCAAAGATTTCAGCCGGCAGGTCCACGGAGCCATTGGTCTTACCTTCAGAGGTGTGGACGTCTAGCTTGAGGTTGCTCATGCGTGTGCACCGCCCTTCACTGCGGTCTTAACGGTGACGAGGCCGCCGCGCGCACCAGGGATAGCACCCTTGATGAGCAGCAGGTTGGACTCGACATCGACTTTCTGAATCTTCAGGTTTTGGGTCGTCACGCGGTCGTGGCCCATGCGGCCAGCCATGCGCTTGCCCTTGAAGACGCGGCCTGGGGTAGCAGCGCCACCGATACCACCAACGCGGCGGTGAGCGGCCTGGTTACCGTGAGCTGCGCCCTGACCCTGGAAGCCGTGGCGCTTCATAGCACCAGCGTAGCCGTGGCCCTTGGTCTGGCCGGTGACGTCAACGAAAGTGATGCCTTCGAAGATGTCTACCTTGACCTCTTGGCCAACCTCGTATGCGGAGGTGTCGTCCATGCGGATTTCCGCAACATGGCGACGCGGGGTTACGCCAGCCTTTTTGAAGTGACCAGACTCAGGCTTGTTTGCCTTGCGTGGGTCAATCTCGCCAAAGGCGATCTGGATGGCGCTGTAGCCATCGGTTTCGGGGGTGCGAATCTGGGTGACAACGCATGGCCCTGCTTCGACGACGGTAACCGGAACGACGCGGTTCTCGTCATCGAAGACCTGGGTCATGCCGAGCTTCTTGCCCAGAATGCCCTTGATCTCGTTTTCACTCATTATTAGTTCTCCACCAAAGTCGCTTACTGGATGTTCACGTCGACGCTTGCCGGAAGATCGATGCGCATCAAAGCATCAACGGTCTTCGGGGTCGGGTCGAGAATATCGATCAGGCGCTTGTGCGTGCGCATCTCGAAGTGCTCGCGAGAGTCCTTGTACTTGTGCGGAGAACGAATAACTGCGTACACGTTCTTCTCGGTTGGGAGCGGCACTGGGCCAACTACACGAGCACCCGTACGGGTAACGGTCTCGACGATCTTCTTTGCAGAAGCGTCGATTGCCTCGTGGTCATAGGCCTTCAGCCGAATGCGGATCTTTTGTCCCGCCACGCTTATCCTCTTCCTCGCTTCCCCACTTTCACATTCCCGGCGTTTCCGGGGCGTGAAGCGGTGGGAAATTGCTTCTCGATTTCTCTATAACGTTGTCCGGGCCTGGGGCCTGACACAACGCCAGTGGTCTGACTGTCATGACAACCAAGAGATACAGCACATGACAAATGCCAGTCTGCAGTGCTCCTGACGGGGTACAAGACCCGTAGTCAAAGTATTGTGAAGAGGACGGTTTTCACGCATTACACGTGGAGAGTGTCCTATTCGCTAACTGCCGCTGTTTATTTGCCATGCCCCTTCTCCGGTCCATCGTCTCGGGGTGTCTCTGCTCTAGCGCGGACCTAGCCCGATCGGATGACCTTCCAGTCTGTGTTTCAGGAAAGCCCTGATCCACGGTGACAACGAAGGTGTCATGTTCGCTTTACCAGCTCAGCGTCTCCCCGATATGCACCGTGTTAAAGACGGTCCGTTACCGGTTCGCGCTGCCCTGTTAAAGCAACCTAAGTATTTAAGCACGATGGGCTGGTGTTTTTCAAACCACCCCGGCAATAGTGCCAATAATCACGTTTTGGTAAATATTGTTGTCACAGACCCCACGTCCGGTTAGGCGGTAGGTACGCTCAAAGAGGGATTTTGAACCGTTGGTTCTTGGTCCTTCAATTTCATATTGCGACCATGCAAGTCAATATTTAAGGAAAGGCCTTAAAGACCATGTCTGAGAACAACACTCCTGCAAAGCACTCTGAGAACAACGTTGCCGCTTCTGAAGAGCGCGAGGTAAACAACAACTTGGAGACTCAGTACGGCACCACCACCATTGATGACGTCGTTGTTTCCAAGATCGCCGGCATTGCAGCCCGCGAGGTTTCCGGCGTTGACTCCCTCGGTGGCGGCGGCGCCCGCATGATGGGCACCATCCGCGAGTCCTTCGGTGCATCCGAGGACGTACGCCAGGGTGTTGACGTAGAGGTAGAAAACGGCTCCGCAAAGATCGAGATCGCCATCACCGCTGAGTACGGCGTTGCCATCCACGAGCTGGCTGAGGCAATCCGCCGCAACATCATGAACGCTGTCGAGCGCATGACCGGCCTGACTGTAGAGCGCGTTGACGTTGTTGTTCACAACGTCAAGCTGCCGAAGGAAGACTCCGAGTCTGAAGAGCAGGCTGCACTGAACCAGGGCCAGGCATAAGAACAATGCCTGAACCCCGAGCGCAATTTGAGCTCGAGGTAAGCCACGCTCACGCAATTGCGGAAGCGGTGCAAAAGCTCAACGGTGTCGCGGGCCTTGACGGCGGACGCTACGGCTCGGTGAACCTACTCTTCCCGGGCGAAAGGGTTTCCGGCATGCGCCGGCCCGATCCCCGCGACGATCGCCACCTGCAAATCAACGTCCGCGTTGATATCAGTGCGCAACCTGATCTGTACCGTCTGGCGGAAGAAATCCGCTCGACCGCCCGCAAGGCATGTACGGAATTAGATCGCGTCGACGTTGAGTTTTCTGATGCCGTAGATGGCTTATCCGCTGCTCCCTCGAAGGATTAGATATGAAAAATTACACCACATTGGGCATTGTTATCGGCCTGCTACTTGCCTTCTTTTTGTACTTAGGTTGGGGTTGGATGCTGCTCGCCGTGCTGCTTGCTGCTATCGGTGGCCTCTTGGGCTCCCATTTTGATGGCCGCATTGACCTCAGCGCTGTGTGGAATGGCCTCATTGGCAAGGAGAAAGGCCAAGGCTAATGTCAGAAGGTTCCACTAAGGGCCACACGCGTTTCTCGCTGCGGACCATGGAACGAATCGTGACCGCCGCAATTGCTAGCGTGCCTGGCACAAAGGATTTAGATGCCAAGCTTGCTGGCATTGGCGGACGCGGTTATCCACGGGTTTCGGTACAGATGGACCCAGAGCGTGAGGTCGCCGCAGTAAGCGCGACCATCGCTGTGGTGTGGCCATCGCCGGTTACCGCAGTCGCGGAAAGTACGCGTGCCGCCATTTCAGAGGCCATTGCTGCCCACACCGGCTATACCACCACCCGCGTTAATGTCACCGTTGGTGAATCGGTTCCGGATACTCGCGTTACCGCAGAACAGGTAGCGCAGCGCCCTGCTGCTTCGGCTTTTACGCCGGAGGTCACCCCGTCTACCGTGACCCAGCCTGTCACCCAGGACTCGGTCGAGGTGCGAGGCATCGAGACCCCGGAAGAAGCCGCGGTTCGCACCGTCGATACCCCGCAAGAGGCGGTGGTTCGCACAGTGGCCGTTCCACCAGAAGCGGATATCCGCGAGATTTCTTCTGGGAAGGAAGTTGCCGTCCGCGGAGTATCGGCGCCGCCTGGCGATACTCCGGTGCGCTCTGTTGACACGCCGCGGGAGGCGCCGGTGCGAAGCATTTCCGCTGATCTTCCGGATCACCAGCTGCTAGACATCAGTGCTCCAGAAGATCACGAACCGCGCCGCATCATCGAACCGCGCCCAGAGCGGGTACGCAGTGTTCGCGCCCCGCGCCCTGCTCGGTTGCTCCCGAGCGGACAGGTACGTCCCTTCGCCAAGAAGGCAAAGGTCTCTGTCCCTCGTCCGCAGCCTTTGCGCAAGATCGACATCGACAATGCGCAACAGTACAAGCGCGTTCGCGTTGCGCGGCCGGCTCCCCTGCGCAAGGTGCAGTCACCTCGCCCACGACCACTGCGCAAGATCGAGATCGATAATTCCCGGAGCGAGCAGCGCGTGCGGACCGCAAGGCCCGCCCCGCTGCGCAAGGTTCAGACCCCGCGCCAGGAACCGCTCAAGCGCATCAAGGTAACCCCAACGAGCCAGCGCCCGCTGCATGTCTATGCGCCACGGCCTGAGCCGCTGCGTGCCATTTCCATCACCCCATTCCACGAGCAAGGAGGCAACAATGGCTGAAATGAATATGCCTGAGCATTTCGGGCAACAGCCCAAGGCGTCTCCTGCCGTGCGTACGTGGACCGTCATTCTAGGTTTCATCCTGCTGGCCATTGGCATTGTGGGCGTACGCGAAACCTGGCTCGTCGGCGCAGACGCCAATGCCCAATCGTGGGTCCAGCCGGTCCTCAATCTTATTGCCACCGAGCAATTAGAAACGTGGATGATCTGGGCTGGGGTAGGCTCTATCGTCGTTGGTCTCATCTTTATGATCGCTGCGGTAAAGACGCGCCGCAATACCCACATCCAGGTCGCTTCCGAGTCCGCTTCCATGTGGATGCGTCCGGTTGATGTCGCGCGCTTGAGCTCTGCTGCAGCGCGCCGCGTTCCGGGAGTCGCGTCCGCGCAGACTTCCGCGGATACCAAGAGCGCGAAGGTTACCGTCAATGGCGATGAGCAAGACTCCGAGTTGCCGGGGCGCGTAGAAACTGCTGTCACCCGTGCCTTGGAAGTGCTTGCGCATCCACCAAAGGTCACCGTAGCCGTAGAGAAGATTCCGGAGATGGATAATCATGTCTAAAAAGCTTGCTACCTTTGACCGAATCCTCCTCGGCCTGCTCGGAATCATCCTCATCGCGCTCGGTGTGTGGCCGATTCTCATTAACTTCAATGTGGAATTTGCTGAGTACCTAGCGGAGTGGGTAGACCACGATACGTGGCGGACTTTGGGCGACAATAGTTGGTGGGTCTGGGTCTTGGCCGGTGCCTCTGCCCTATTGCTCATCATTGGTTTGTGGCTCATCGTCGTGAACCTGCGTCACCGCCGCTTTAATAATGTGGAATCCTCAGCTTCCAATGAAGATGGCGCAATCTCTGCATCCATGAACGCCATCGCCACCGCGGTGGCCAAGGATCTGGACTCGCTCGATGGTGTGGACCGGGTCGAGCGCTTGGTTGCATACGACCGCGCCCGCCCAACGCTGCAGTACACGGTGGTTGCCAACCCAGACACGCCGCTGGAGCGGCTGACCAACGCTGTAGAAACGAATGAGCGCGACTTCCGGGAGGCTTTCCCCGACGCTGACCTAGATACCAGCTATAAGCTGCACTTCACCAAGGTCAAGCCGATGAAGGATTTAGCTGAATAAGGGGTTTGGGGTCTCTGCAACAAGGACCTCAACCACCTTGCCCAATCGCGCATAATCGCCGCCCTCGAGGAGTAACTCTAGCTCCTCGCCAGGGCGGCATTTTTCTATCCTCTTCCACGCATAATTATGGGCAACCACCCGCCGGTTTTCCTTGTGAAAGAGATGCAGTCCGTGGTCTAGGACAGCGATAGCGTCGCCCACGCGGAGGACATAGACAAAGTCACCCAACTCGTAACGGCTCAGGCCGCTAAGTTCCGGCAGCGGCTCATCCAGGCGCATGATGTTGGAGACGATCCCAAGGCGGTGTTCAAAGCCCTCAGTATCCGTAACCACGAAGGTCCGGCCAGGCCCCGTTGGCCTAATGGCGCTGTATTCCCACACCACCGGCTGAGCATTCGGGCGGCGCACGATGATGCGGGAGGAATCGGCGGTGATGCGGGAGGTGGGGGCATCGCTAAGCACGAGCCACACACCAGTGCCCACGCGGCCGCCCTCCAAGGGCAATAGCGGCGGGTGAACCTCGGCCTGCCGCTCGAGTTCGGTGACTAACTCCGCGTCGCTCACGCCCCAGCCGATGCCCCGGTTGGCCAATAAGGCAAAGAGCGTCGGCAGGCTCAGATCGGGCTGGCCCTCCCATGCCTTGCGCAGCGCTGCCAAGGTCGGGTCAATGCGAGTGGGATCTTCCATAAGGGTCTAGCCTACCGAGGCGTTCCGCCCTATTACAGCCACGGGGCAGCAGCCCGCCTTGGCTGATTGGTTACCCCCGTTTTCACTTATTTTCAGGTAAGCATTCCCTATAACTGTTGAACAATTCAGGTTTTTAAATCTGCAGCTGAATCCCATTTTTCTTTTTAAGGCCCTAAGCGTCTACACTGAAAAAATACCTGTCGTTTGATTGGCGATGTACATCACGGGGCTACGTGAATTGTGTGCTCGCTTATATCTTATTAGATTGGTCACATACAACGACTCCATCGTTGGCTTCATATTTATTCGCACTGTTTCCTGCTTAACCGCGCACGGAGAATTTCCCCATGACAAAGTATTTGATCAAAAAGATCTTGGGCTGGTTACTCATGATCTTTTTAGCCACTAACTTGGCTTATTTCTTGGCGGCCTCGTTTTTGGACCCGCGTTCGAACTACACCGAGCGCCGTCCACCACTTTCAGATGAGGAAATCAATAACCTCCTCGAGCCTTATAACCTCAGCCCAGACACCCCGCTCTTGGAGCGCTGGTGGACCTGGCTGACCAATATCCTCACGAAGTGGGACTGGGGACAATCTCCGGTCGGTGAGATGGTTAACGAAGAGATCAGCTACCGCATCTGGGTATCCGCACAGCTGCTCTTGCTGGCCACCATCCTGTCCATCGTCATCGGTGTGGCCGTTGGTGTATACACCGCCTCCCGCCAGTACAAGACCGGTGACCGCGTGTGGCAGGGAATTTCCATCATTGCAATGAATACCCACGTGGTTGTTGCCTCCATCGCCGTCGTCTGGGCCGCCCTGGAGATCAACGATTTGACCGGCAAGAAGATTTTCTACGTCGTCGGCTCTAAGTCCTTGGGGGTTGAGGGATTCTTCCCCAAGCTCCTGGACTCCGCGCAGCACCTCGTCTTGCCCACGATTTCCCTGGTGATCATCAGCTACGCCAGCTACCACATGACTCAGCGCACGCTGCTGCTCGATAACCTCGATGCGGATTATGTCCGCACCGCACGTGCAAAGGGACTTACCCGCCAGCAGGCCATCCGCAAGCACGCGCTGCGCACCTCCATCATTCCGGTGGCAACGTCCGTCGCCTTCTCTGTGCCCGGCATCTTCACCGGTGCCGTGATGACGGAGCGCATCTTCGGCTGGAACGGTATGGGCCAGTACTTCATCCAGACCATCAGTAAGAACGACATCAATGGCGCGGTAGCCGTGGCGGCATTCGGTGCCGCAATGACGGCCGTGTCCGCCGTCTTGGCAGACCTCGTTGTTGTCGCCTTGGATCCACGAGTAAGGGTGAGCTAAATGACAAATCCCAAAGAACCAAAGATGTCCAAGAAACAGCCCCGTGGCGAGGTTTCTACGCGCACCGAGGTCGTCTCCGAGGATCCTTTAAGCAATGAGGAAGCCGAGCGCATGGCCACGCTGCCGGAGGTTCCCCGCGGTACTTCCCGGTACAAGCTGTACGTCCGCCGCTTCTTCCGCAACAAGCTAGCCACCGTCGGTGTTTTCATCCTGGGCTTTCTCATCTTCGCCGCCCTTTTTGGCAATTTCTTTGCCCAGTGGGACTACACGGAACCGGACTTCCTCGCCCTGTCTGAGCCACCGAGCTCCGAGCACTGGTTCGGTACCAACGATTCCGGCAATGACCTTTATGCCCAAACCATCCACGGCCTTGGCAGGTCCCTAACCATCGCCATCGTGGTGTCCTTTGCCACGTTGGTTATCTCCGCATTCATCGGCTGTGCCGCAGCCCTGTGGGGCGGAATCGCGGAAAAGGCCGTCCTCGCCGTTATCCACTTCCTGCTGTCCATCCCGACCTTCCTGCTCATCGCCCTCGTGGTGGCAGACTCCGGCGGTGACTGGAAGCTTTTGATGGTCGTCCTTATCGCCTTCGGCTGGATGTACCAGGCCCGTGTGATTTGGTCCTTGGCCCTTACCGTCCGCGAGCAGGACTATGTCCGCGCCGCAAGCTACATGGGCGTATCCAAGATGCGCACCATCATCCGCCACGTCATTCCCAATATTGGTTCGCTGCTTATCATCCAGTTCGTCTTCGGCGTGGTGGGCACCGTGGGCTCTGAGACCGCCCTGTCCTTCCTGGGCTTGGGCGTGAAGCTTCCCGATGTCTCCCTCGGTACCTTGCTGCAGGGCGGCACCGCCTCCCTGCAATCCGCCCCATGGCAGTTCTACTTCCCCGCCGCTACCTTGACGCTGCTGACCGTCTCCATGGCATTTATTGGCGATGGTCTGCGCGACGCACTCGATCCCAACTCCAATTCCGGAGGTAAACTATGACTTCGCCTATCTTGTCCGTCAATGACTTACGCGTCAGCTTTCCTTCTGAAGCAGGTACCGTCTCTGCGGTGCGCGGTGTCAGCTTTGATCTGCACCCCGGCCGCACCCTGGGCATCGTCGGCGAATCCGGCTCCGGTAAGTCCGTGACCTCCATGTCCATCATGGGCCTGCTGCCGGAATACGCCAAGGTAGAAGGCTCCGTGAAATTCGATGGCCGAGAGCTCCTCGGGCTTTCTGATAAGGAAATGTCGAGCATCCGCGGAAATGGCATCGGCATGATCTTCCAGGATCCGCTCTCCGCGCTGACCCCGGTCTTCGATATTGGTTCGCAGCTGGTGGAGGCCATCCAAGCCCACCAGGACGTCAGCAAGAAGGCCGCACTCAAGCAAGCCACCGAGCTGCTAGATCTGGTGGGCATCCCCGAGCCCCACCTGCGCCTGAAGTCCTTCCCGCACGAGTTTTCCGGCGGTATGCGCCAGCGCGTGGTCATCGCCATTGCTATTGCGAATAACCCGCGCGTGCTCATTGCCGATGAGCCGACGACGGCCCTGGACGTCACCATCCAGGCCCAGATCCTGGACGTCATCCGAGTAGCCCAGCGCGAGACCGGCGCCGCGACCATCATGATTACCCACGATATGGGCGTGGTGGCAGAAACCGCCGATGATGTCATGGTCATGTACGCCGGCCAGCCGGTAGAGCACGGCGACGTCGATACCATCTTCTCTAACCCCCGCATGCCTTATACCGTGGGCCTGCTTGGTTCCACCCCGCGCCCCGATGCCTCTGCCTCGGAGCCCCTCACCCCCATCGAGGGCAACCCGCCGGTCTTGGTGGATCTAAAAGATCGTTGCCAATTCGCCCCGCGCTGCCCCGTCGCACAACAGGCTTGCCTTTCCGGCGAGCCAGACCTGCTTCCACTCAAGGACGAGTCCACCTCCCACCGCAGCGCCTGCCTGCGCGCGCCGGAGATCCACGACCGCAAAATTGACGGCGAGCTGATGTTCAAGCCGCCGCAGCTTGCCGATGACATCTTGGCCGACGTTCCCCGCGCGGATCGCAAGACCACCCTCGCCGTGAACGACTTGCGTAAGCAGTTCCCGCTGACCAAGGGCGCGTTGATTAAGCGCAAGGTGGGTACTGTCAAGGCCGTGGACGGCATTACCTTCGATATCCGCGAAGGCGAGTGCCTGGCCATCGTCGGCGAGTCCGGCTGCGGTAAGACCACTACCCTGCTGGAGATCATGGACTTGGACCCAGAAAACGGTGCCGTGGTCCTCAACGGCAAGGACGCCAATGGTATGAGCGGCTCCGAGCGCCGCGAGGCCCGTAAAGACATCCAGATCGTCTTCCAGGATCCCATGAGCTCGCTCAACCCCCGCCTGACCGTGCGCGAGGTCATCGCGGAACCGCTCAACTCGCTTGGCTACGACGGGGATGTCGATGCCCGCGTGAATGAGCTCATGGGCCTAGTCGGCCTGGACTCTTCGCAGCTGGACCGCTTCCCTAGCCACTTCTCCGGCGGCCAGCGCCAGCGCATCGGTCTGGCCCGCGCCCTGGCCACGCGCCCTTCGGTGCTCGTGCTCGATGAGCCCGTCTCCGCTTTGGACGTATCCATCCAGGCGGGTGTCATTAACCTGCTCGAGGACCTGAAGCGAAAGCTGGGCCTGTCCTATCTCTTCGTTGCCCACGACCTTTCCGTTGTGCGCCACCTCTCGGACCGCGTTGCGGTGATGTACAAAGGCAAGTTCGTCGAGTCCGGTTCGACGGATGAGATTTTCGATAACCCACAGGACGACTACACCAAGAAACTTCTGGATGCCATCCCGAATCCGGATCCCAAGGTTGCCCGCGCACGCAGGGAAAAGTCTCGGGCCTAGCTACCCCCTAGCCCCGCCTTCTTTTCTTAAAGTGATTGCGGACACAAATTTGAATATTGTATAGTTATTCACACAGTTGGAGTTTGCGGTTACTTCACTCTCCGTTTATGCCAACTTCATCTTCATCTCACGCAAGGAGTAATCCCCATGAAAAAGTTCGGTCGCTTCCGTATAGCAACGGTTGCCACTCTCTCCGCCACGGCACTCGCACTCACCGCCTGCTCGAGTTCTGACGATGGCGACGGTAACGGTTCCTCCAAAAAGGCAGTCGGTGGCCTAGAGATCGACGTCAAGCCCACCGGTGACTACAACGAAAAAGACCGCGATGAGATTAAGGACGGCGGTGAGCTGACCCTCGCCCTTGGCGAGCTGACTGAACAGCAAAACAGCTTCCACGCCAACATGACCACGGATACCCGCACCGTATGGAGCTGGTACAACCCGCAAATGGCGCTCTTTGACGGCGAAGGTAACTACACCCCGAACCCCGCTTACTTGGATTCGGTAGATGAGTCCACCGAAGGCGATAAGACCGTCGTGACCTACGAGATCAACGACGAAGCCACCTTCAATGACGGCACGCCCATTGACTGGACCGCTTTCGAAAACACCTGGCGTTTCAATAACGGCAAGGACATGGATGTCCAGGTCAACTCCACCGACGGCTACGAGCTGATCGAATCCGTGGAGAAGGGCGAAAACGACAAGGAAGCCGTGGTCACCTTCGAGAGCCCATACCCATGGTGGCAGGGACTTTTCAACGACATCCTGCACCCAGCGATCGATACCGCCGAGAAATTTGACCAGGAATACTTGGGCAAGCTCAACCCACAGTACGGCGCGGGCCCATTCAAGGTAGAAAATGCCGACTTCCGGGGCGGGAGCGTTTCCTTCGTACCCAACGAGAAGTGGTGGGGCGATGAGCCGAAGCTCGATAAGGTCAGTTACCGCGTGATGGAGTCCCAGGCAACCATCAACGCCTTCCAGGCCGGCGAGATCGACGCCGCTGGTGTCGGCAGCAAGAATAACCTCACCATCGCCGCAGACATGGGTGATTCCATCGACGTCCGCGCAGCTACACGTCCCGCTAGCGTCCTTTTCACCTTGAACTCCAAGGCCCCACAGCTGGCTGATAAGGATGTTCGCCACGCAGTCTTTGCAGCCATCGACCGCGACCAGCTCGCGGAAATCCGCTACAACGGCCTGGGCTATGAAGAGGAAATGCCTGGTTCCTTGACCCTCTACCCAACCCAGGACGGCTACAAGGACAACCTCTCTGAGGTCCTCGAGTACGACGTCGAAGAGGCTAAGAGCCTGCTGGAAGACGCCGGCTACTCTGAGGGCGATGACGGCTACTACGCAAAGGACGGCGACAAGCTGTCTCTGCGCTACGTTCTTATCGGCGATGACGAGGTCTCCAAGTCAACTGCTACCGCAGTCCAAAAGATGCTGAAGGACGCCGGCATCGAGCTGAAGATTGAGGAGCGCCCGAGCTCTGACTTCTCCAAGATCAGCAACGAGCGCGACTTTGACCTCTTCCTCTCCGGCTTCGCTGCAAGTGACCCATTCGGCGCAGCATACTTCGGCCAGACTTACGCTAGCGACTCGACCCTGAACAAGTCTTCTACCGGTACCGAAGAGTTTGACAAGAAGATCGAAGAGATGCAGAAGCTGCCGACCCGCGATGAGCAAATCGAGCGCATTAACGAGCTCGAGTCCGAAGCTTTTGCAGAGTACGGCCTGCTTCCGTACGCTAACGGCCCAGTGATGGTCGGCCTGAAGAAGGGTATCGCCAACATGGGTGCCCCTGGATTCGCCGTCGTCCCTAAGGAAAACATCGGCTGGGAGAAGTAATAACTACTTCCCTTACTAGGTAAAGGCCTTCCACTACCTGCCTGCAGGTAGTGGAAGGCCTTCCTTTGTGTTTGGGTGTGTTTGGACCCTGCAAACCCCAACAGGATCCAACTTAAGGGGACAAACTCGCTGCCCAGGCGTGGGCAGCGAGACTGGCTCGCGTTGGCGGCCCATTAGCCGTCAGCGCAGACCGTCCGGCAGCTTATCGGACTCGCTACTACACGGGTGCCCTAGAGCAAACACATTGCGACTCCTACCTAGGAGCGGCCCGCGCCAATGGCGCCTGCAGCTAAAGGCCTCCGAGATGGCCTCCACCCTGGCACAGCCATATCGCTGCATTCAGGCCTCTAGCGGCGTGAGTAGTCTTAAGCTGGCCCTACAGTTCCCTCGGAGTGCAGAAAAAGCCACTAAAGCACCAGCACTGCCTGTAGCCAGCGACCTCTCCAACTCAAGGCGCGAGTAGGGATCAAAAAAGTCCGCCACACCGGTATGCGGTGCAGCGGACTCTTAAAGCTCTACTGAGCGGTTACGAAGCCTCCATTAGTCGAGAACCTTGGTAACGCGACCAGCGCCGACGGTGCGGGAGCCCTCGCGGATAGCGAAGCGCAGGCCCTCGTCCATAGCAACAGGCTGGATGAGCTCAACGGACATCTCAACGTTGTCGCCAGGCATAACCATCTCGGTGCCCTCAGGCAGGTTCACAACACCGGTAACGTCGGTGGTGCGGAAGTAGAACTGAGGACGGTAGTTGTTCATGAACGGGGTGTGGCGGCCGCCCTCTTCCTTCTTCAGGACGTAGACGGAACCCTCGAACTTGGTGTGAGGGGTGTAAGCGCCCGGCTTGATAACAACCTGACCACGCTCAACGTCCTCACGCTTGGTACCACGCAGAAGCAGACCACAGTTGTCGCCAGCCTCGGTGTAGTCCATCATCTTGCGGAACATCTCGATACCGGTAACGGTGGTGTTCTGGGACTTCTCCTGGATACCGATGATCTCAACGTCCTCGTTGACGTTCAGACGACCACGCTCAACACGGCCGGTAACAACGGTACCGCGGCCGGTAATGGTGAAGATGTCCTCGATAGGCATCAGGAACGGCTGATCGGTAGCGCGCTCCGGATCAGGGATGGAGTTGTCGCAGGCATCCATCAGGTCAACGATGGACTGTACCCACTTCTCGTCACCCTCGAGTGCCTTCAGAGCGGAGATGTGAACGATAGGAGCTTCCTCATCGTAGTCCTGCTCTGCGAGCAGCTCGGAGATCTCCATCTCCACGAGCTCGATGATTTCCTCATCATCAACCATGTCGCACTTGTTCAGTGCAACGAGGATGTAAGGAACGCCAACCTGGCGAGCAAGCAGAACGTGCTCGCGGGTCTGCGGCATCGGGCCATCGGTTGCAGCAACAACCAGGATAGCGCCGTCCATCTGAGCCGCGCCGGTAATCATGTTCTTGATGTAGTCGGCGTGGCCCGGGGCGTCAACGTGTGCGTAGTGACGCTTCGGGGTGGAGTACTCCACGTGGGAGATGTTAATGGTAATACCGCGCTCCTTCTCCTCAGGAGCCTTGTCGATCATGTCGAACGCGAATGCCTGGTTCTCCTCAGGGTACTGGTCAGCCAGAACCTTGGTGATCGCTGCGGTGGTGGTGGTCTTGCCGTGGTCGACGTGTCCGATGGTGCCGATGTTCACATGCGGCTTCGTACGCTCGAACTTCTCCTTTGCCACTGTATGTCCTCCTGGACTATATGGTGGCTACGACCTTCGCAGCCACGTGGTTGACAGTTGTCATTGGCACCTGACCCACTATCTGGGACAAAGCGCTAATGACGCTTTCTTTACGTGCCAGTTACACGATCCTAGATTTATCCCGCGGTTTTTTCAAACCGCCATTATAGGAGGTAACCCCGCGAATCTTCGCGGCCATTTCCCTCAACAAGAGTCTCAAATAAAGGATCCTGGGAGGGTAACGGCCGGCTCAATTCACAACCACTGGTTTTAGCTGCAAACTCAGCCCGCCGCTACCCTGGCCCAGTTGCCACATTTAGCGGTGAGGCTGGCATCTACTGGCAGAGACTACCAGCCCTTAGCCACCGCTGAACGGGCGGGGCGTCGCTATTAGTTAGCGCCGCCGGTGCGCTCTTCGATGATCTCCTGAGCCACGGAGGAAGGGACCTCAGCGTAGGAGTCGAAGACCATGGTGAAGTTAGCGCGGCCTGCGGTGGAAGAACGCAGGTCACCGATGTAGCCGAACATCTCAGACAGCGGAACCTTAGCCTTGACGACCTTGGCACCGGAGCGGTCTTCCATGGCGAAGACCTGACCACGACGGGAGGAGATGTCACCGTTAACGGTACCCATGTACTCCTCAGGGGTAACAACCTCAACGGCCATCATTGGCTCCAGCAGAACCGGCTTTGCCTTGGCCATAGCTTCCTTGAATACCTGGGAGCCGGCCAGCTTGAAGGCCATCTCAGAGGAGTCAACGTCGTGGTAAGCGCCGTCTTCCAGCGTTGCCTTGATGTTGACCATCGGGAAGCCAGCCAGGTAGCCGTACTGCATTGCGTCCTGGATACCAGCATCGACGGAAGGGATGTATTCCTTCGGCACGCGGCCACCGGTCACGGCGTTCTCGAAAGCGTAGGTTGCGGACTCGCCCTCTTCCAAGGTCTCTGGGTCCGGGTTGTACGGCTCGATGGTGCAGATAACCTTTGCGAACTGACCGGAACCACCAGTCTGCTTCTTGTGGGTGTAGTCGATGGACTCCACCTTGCGGCGAATGGTCTCGCGGTAAGCAACCTGTGGGTTACCGATGTTTGCCTCGACCTTGAACTCGCGCTTCATGCGGTCAACCAGCACGTCGAGGTGTAGCTCGCCCATACCGCCGATGACGGTCTGGCCAGTCTCATCATCCAGCTCAACGGTGAAGGTTGGGTCCTCGGCAGCGAGCTTCTGGATGGCGTTACCCAGCTTCTCCTGGTCGGCCTTGGTCTTCGGCTCGATGGAGACCTTGATAACCGGGTCCGGGAAGTCCATGGACTCAAGAATGATCTGGTCATTCTTGTCACACAGGGTGTCACCGGTGGTGGTTTCCTTCAGACCAACAACGGCGTAGATGTTGCCGGCGTCAGCCTGCTCCACCGGGTTCTCCTTGTTGGCGTGCATCTGGAAGAGCTTACCGATGCGCTCCTTCTTGCCCTTGGTGGAGTTCATGACCTCGGTACCAGGGGTGACCTGGCCGGAGTACACGCGCACGAAGTTGAGCTGACCGAAGAACGGGTGAGCTGCAATCTTGAAGGACAGTGCGGAGAAGGAAGACTCAACGGAAGGCTTACGGGTAAGCTGCTGGTCCTCATCGCCCACAGCGTGGCCGATAACCTCGCCCACGTCCAGCGGGTTAGGCAGGAAGTCCACAACAGCATCCAGCAGTGGCTGGACACCCTTGTTGCGGTAAGCGGTACCGCAGTAGACCGGGTAAATCTCAGAGTTGATGGTCAGCTTGCGGATGCCGGCCTTCAGCTCGTCGATGGAAAGCTCTTCGCCGCCGAAGTACTTCTCCATGAGTTCTTCATCGGACTCTGCAACGGCCTCAACCAGCTGCTCGCGGTACTGCTCAGCCTTTTCCTTGAGGTCCTCAGGGATCTCCTCGTAGGTTGGCTCTGCACCGGTCTCGACCTTGCCGCGCCAGGTGATAGCCTGCATGTTCAGCAGGTCAACAACGCCGTCGAAGTCATCCTCAGCGCCGATAGGCAGCTGCATAACGAGCGGCTTAGCGCCCAGGCGCTCAACGATGGTGTCAACGGTGTAGTAGAAGTCTGCGCCCAGCTTGTCCATCTTGTTGACGAAGCAGATACGCGGAACGTCGTACTTAGCAGCCTGGCGCCACACCTGCTCGGACTGTGGCTCCACACCTTCCTTACCGTCGAAGACGGCGACGGCGCCATCGAGGACACGCAGGGAGCGCTCAACCTCAACGGTGAAGTCAACGTGACCCGGGGTGTCAATGATGTTGATCTGGTTGTTGTTCCAGAAACAGGTCACGGCAGCCGAGGTAATGGTGATGCCGCGTTCCTTTTCCTGTGCCATCCAGTCAGTGGTGGATGCACCGTCGTGGGTCTCGCCCACCTTACGGTTGATACCGGTGTAGAAGAGAATACGCTCGGTGGTGGTCGTCTTACCAGCATCGATGTGGGCCATGATGCCAATGTTGCGGACCTTGTTCAGATCCTTGAGCACTTCTTGTGCCACGTTTATACCCCAACTTAATAGTCGTCGACGCCGTGACCAGAAACCTGGCTAAGACGCCTGCATGGATAAGTTCTTGAAAAGTTTGCCATTGTGTGGCCGTGCTAGGTGCCCAGCGGCTCCTAGACTTCCATCGCTTCAGTGTACTGGACACAAAGCGAATGCGCTGGACTAGCCCAGCTGTGCTGGACTAAATCACACCCTGTGCCACCAAAATGGCCCAAGCAAGAGATATGAAGTTTTGTGTCGCCGCCGGGAACCCGGAAATCAGCGCGAAACTCGTTTCTCGTTGCTTAGGCCATTGATGAAGGTGCTGAAAAATTACCAGCGGTAGTGAGCGAAGGCGCGGTTAGCCTCAGCCATCTTGTGTGTATCCTCACGACGCTTGACGGAAGCACCGAGGCCGTTGGAGGCATCCAGGATCTCGTTGGCGAGACGCTCGATCATGGAGTTTTCGCGACGCTGACGGGTGAAGGTCACCATCCAGCGCAGTGCCAAGGTGTTGGCGCGGTCCGGACGGACCTCAACCGGCACCTGGTAGGTAGCGCCACCCACGCGGCGGGAGCGAACCTCGAGGTCCGGGCGGATGTTGCCCAGCGCCTTTTCCAGGGTGCCAACCGGGTCAGTGCCGGTCTTCTCGCGGCAAGCCTCAAGCGCGCCGTAGACGATGCGCTCTGCGGTGGACTTCTTGCCATCCTGGAGGATCTTGTTGACGAGCATGCTTACCTGCTCGGAGTTGTATACCGGGTCCTTTACTACAGGACGCTTCGGAGCAGCATTCTTACGCATTGTTTATTACTGTCCCTTCTTTGCGCCGTAACGGGAACGAGCCTGCTTACGGTCCTTGACACCCTGGGCATCCAGGGAGCCACGGATGATCTTGTAACGAACACCTGGAAGGTCCTTCACACGGCCGCCGCGAACGAGGACCATGGAGTGCTCCTGCAGGTTGTGGCCCTCACCTGGGATGTAGGCCGAAACCTCGATGCCGCTGGTAAGGCGCACACGAGCAACCTTACGAAGAGCGGAGTTCGGCTTCTTCGGGGTGGTGGTGTACACGCGGGTGCACACGCCACGACGCTGCGGGGAACCCTTCAGCGCAGCGGTAGAGACCTCTTTGCGCTTGGTCTGGCGGCCCTTGCGGACCAGCTGTTGAATAGTTGGCATTAAACAGTCTTTCTGTCGAATTGCACCACTTCTTAAGAAGGGAACCAAACATGCAAAAATAGGCGCTCTTTCCCGGGGCGCTTCCGCATGTCCAGAACTCTTCCCAAGGCGGGCGCCTTGTTAAGGATCAGACTTTTCACCATGTTCTTTGCGCGCCATGTTCACACAGGGTGCGCAGTACATAGTGAACTAGAGAGAAGACTAGCAAAGCCAGCGCTATGAATACAAAACAGGGAATGCATCCTGCCAGCGGTGTGGGTGGGCTACTCCCACTCCCATGTCAGGTCTGGCTCTGCTGCCTTATCAGAAAAGTAGGATTTCTCCTGCTCTTCCCAGGTACTAAACCACTTCTCGTAGGCCGGCTCGCGCGCAATCGCGCGCTCATAGCGCTGCTCGCGGGGGCCATCGATGCGCACGGTCACCACCGCGCCGCGCTTTTTCGCCGCCGCGATATTATCCGCGGTCACGGAGCCAACGCCTTCAATAATGAGGTCATCGCGCACATCAAGGCTTGCCCAGTCACCGGGGCAATTGGCTTCCCAATCCCAGCGCCAATAGCCGGGGTTCATGGTGCGCAAAACCTGCTCGCCCACCATCTCGGAGCCCTTTTCCAGGCCATGCCAGCCGGGATAGAATTCATCGAGGTGAACCACGCGCCAATTGGTGCGATCTGCCAAGGCTGCGGAGGTCCAGGTTTTGCCGGAGCCAGAGGGGCCATCGATAAGCACCGTGATGGGTTTAAACGCACGCTTTCGCGAGGCTGCTAGCTTAACGATGTCCTCCAAGAGGCGCTCTTGTTCGGCATCAATGTCCATAGTGCTTGAATCACTGCTTTCGCGGATTAAAGGCCAAAGAATCTCCAGGCCCCAGTAAGTACCGAAGTTACCACCGGTACACAAGCAAGGGCGAGGCCGCAGGCCATCACCCACCCATCGCGGGCGTGCAACCTGGATTCTCGGGCCCAGGTCCGCTCCCCTCCTCCGGGTGGGGTGCGCCCAAATCCGCGCGCTTCCATCGCCGTCGCAAGCTTGCCGCCGCGGCGCAGGGCAATGACCAATAGGCCAAAGGACATTGTAAGCAAGTGCTTGAATCGACCTTCATCCGTAAGCCCGCGGGCCCTGCGCGCCATGCCGAGCGATTGCCAATCGGATTTCAGCAGCGTCATCATGCGCACGCCGGCCACAGCACCAATGACGAAGCGGGAGGGAAGGCGGAGGATCTGCGAGAGGGCATCGCCAAGCTCGGTGGGATCGATATCGCGCGCGAGCACCACCGTGGGTAGCGCGACCGCCAGCACACGCAGCGTGATCGCGATGGCCAGGGTGACCGAATTTTCCGTCACCGTAATCAGCCACCAAGTGAAATACTCCTCTCCGCCGGGAGCGCCATATAACAGCATAGAGATGCCTGACAACGGGGCGATAAGGAATAAAAACCAACCGGCCTTCCACATCCGCAACCAGGAAACACCACACAAAGGCGCCAAAATGAGCGTCAGCCCCAACGATAAGGCCGCCGATATCCAGTCAATGGACGCAAGCAGTGGCGTTACCCACACGAACATGAGGAAGATACGGGTCAGCGGGTTGACGTTGCGCAAAAGATTAGGCACCCTGCACCTCCACCTTGTGATCTCCCAAGGCCGCCATGAACAGCGGGTCGTGGGTAATGGAGGCAATGGTGGTGCCGTCATCGGCCAATTGGCGCAAGAGCCCCACCAATTCCACAAAGGTGCCGGGATCCTGGCCAAAGGTCGGCTCGTCCAAAAGCAGCACCTCCGGCGCGGTCACCAGGGCCGTTGCGACCGAAAGGCGGCGTTTTTCGCCACCGGATAGCGTAAAAGGATTGGCCTTGAGCAGGTGCCCCAGGCGAAGCGATTCCACCAGTTGCGCGATGCGCTTTTCTGGGGGATCGACGCGCATGACCTTGGGCGCGACCCGCAATTCCTCTTCCACGCTGCGGGCGACAAATTGGTGTTCCGGATTTTGGAAGACGAAACCAATGCGGTCAGCCAATTCGCGGGATTTCCACCGGGAAGGCGGGCCCTTCACACCGCGGCGGATGGAGTCCGCGACCCCGATTTCCCCGGATTCAGCTGGCAATAGGCCCGCCATCGTCATCAGCCACGTGGATTTACCTACGCCATTGCGGCCGGTGATCACTGTCGAGGCCCCCGCTGGCAGGGAGATAGACCGCGGCGGCCCATAGCGAGTCACCAAATCCTCGCTCCACAGCGCTGCATTAGGCTGCTGGAGCGCGTCGCTTCCCAGCGTTCTCGCCTGCGGGAGACCGGTGACCTGGCGCTTGCGAGCGGCATCGGCAAAGGGGCCATCGGAAATGATGCGTCCATCCCACAGCTCTACTGCGCGGTCCAACACGCCTTCCCACGCCGCATGTTGATGCTCGACTACCACCAAGGTCGCACCCGTGTGCTCTACCAGCTTGCCGACGGCCCGCACCACATCCTGCGCGCCTTCCGGGTCTAGGTTGGCGGTGGGCTCGTCCAATAAGACAACGCCGGCTCCCATGGCGATGACCCCGGCAAGCGCCAGGCGCTGCTTCTGTCCACCAGAGAGGTGCTCGGTGGGAAAATCCAAATCCACGTAGGGGCCGACCAGCTCTTGAGCTTGTTGGACTCGACGCCAGATCTCTTCGCGCGGATAGGCCAGATTCTCGCAGCCAAAGGCGATATCATCGCCCACGCGCGCGGAGATGACCTGCGAATCCGGATCCTGGAGGACCAAACCCACCGGAATGGTCCGGCCCGGTTCTTCGACCGTGCCCGCAGAATCCTCCAAGGTGATCTCGCCGGTACGCGTGCCTTCTTCATCGGAGCCCAAGACGCCGGCGATCGCCGCCAAAAGCGTGGATTTGCCGGAACCGGAGTCCCCGCACAGCAAGACCTTCTCACCGGGTTCGATGACAAGGTCTATGTCCTGCAGCGCCGGTTGCGAACGCCCAGCGTGGGTCCACCCGTAACCGCGGGCCGCGATTTTTGTGGCATTTCCTGCTAAGCGTGAAAAATCAGTCACGGCAGTCTAGACCCTAAGCGCGCTGTTCGCGGCCTACCGCAAAGCGGTCAAGGGCACCGGTCTTTGCCAATGCCTTCACCAGGTAGAAGCCCAGGGCGCCCGCCAAGATGGCACCGGAAAAGGTCAGGGTGACCAAGTAAATCATATTGAACTCGAAGGACTTCGCGAGGTTACCGGAGGTAAACAGCTCCAGGACGAAAGCGCCCCAGCCTGCTGCCATACCGGCCAGGATGGTCACCCCAAGGTTGAACTGCCGGTACATGAATATGGCAAAGATGATCTCCACGCCAATACCCTGTGCCAGGCCCGAGTACAGGGTGCTAATACCCCACTGCGAGCCCAAGACGGCCGACACCGTCGCGGCAAGGACCTCCACGTAGACTGCCGCACCCGGCTTGCGGATGACCAATCCACCCAGGATGCCGCCCAGTAGCCAGATACCGGTGGCCAAGCCACCAAGCCCCGGCGTGAGCGCATCCATGGCCTCATACCAGGCATAGCCCACGGCATTCCAGCCCAAGAATACGAAGCCACAGGCAACACCCAAGACGGACGCCACCACAATATCCACCACGCGCCAGTTCAGATTGCGCTTTGGCGCTGCGGACGCAGCTGCATTAGTAGTCATTATTTCCTCCCTCTCGCCGGAATTACCCGGATCAGGTTCAACGGTTCACCGCGTCATATCGCAGTATCTCAGCCTTCATTTCTGTGCCTGTGCGGCCTGTGCGCCCGCGGGCCCACAGATTCTGAAAGCTCCCGTGTATTGCTTTAAATCAAGTAGTCCAAGGCCCACGTTTTACTTATCTGGGCCACAGGCTTTACTCATACTAGCAGGCACATATACCAGTCCCCACAACCAATTCGGCGGCCGAATTGGGCTCCCAGTAAGAAACCGGCCTAAACGACAGGATGTGTTGGTGAAGTTATATGATTAGCACGTCTGGCCTGCTGGTATTAGGACTATTTCACTTATCCGGAGGGATAACGCAGCCTCGGACCTGAAATACCGCCGGGGGCATGCTGATGTGCTAAGCGCTGAGGTTCACGATGAATGGATGAGTAAGAATCATCCTCGATACCCCGTCTGTAGCGAGGTGTGCACCAAAATACGGGACTACAAGCACCAATCCGCCAGCGAAGGCGATGGAACGCCTGTAAAGCCACTGTCACTCGCGCTAGAGGCCGACCCAGGAAAGTGGACGCATCAGGGCGCAGACCCACGAGCCACCATCGGCCGTGAATACGGCCGACCAGCAACTTTCGACAGTGCCTACAACCACTCTATGGGAAAACGCAAAGGCCACATGCCCTAAACCACGCAGTCCACCAACACAAAATGTCGTTTACCCCGACACGCCGGAAAACAACACATTTTGTCGTTTAACCCCACACAATCCATTAGACGCTCTCAAAACGAAAGGGCCCCGTCCGATGCTTCGGTTTGTAACCGGTGTTCGAACGTGGCCCTTCCTACTGGAGTGAATTAAGATCCTAGGTGGCTATATCACTCTCTCCATTCCGAGAATAGACCAAAAAGCACACTATGACAAGATCGCCCAATCCGCGATGCCGAGAAAGACGAAGCAATGCACGGATCCAGACATGAACAGCATGTACTACAGACGTTGGGAGAACAGCGCACTGAAAAATATTTAACCCAAATGGGAAATCATGCTGGTCGAGCCCTCACGCTTTATAGGTGGGACCTTCAACTATCTGCGGCGCTTTGGAACTTATTATCCGTTTTTGAGATTGTCCTCAGAAACAAGATTTGCAAAGCGATCGATGAATGGAGCGATGAGCAGGAGCCTCAAAGCAATAAAAATTGGATTGAACATCCCACTTGCAATGTATCCTTCCCTCTCTCCAAAGTCAGCCAACAAATTGCAAACAGAGCCCTAGGAAAAGCCAGGAATGCTAAAGGGATTCGCGACAACGGAACTGGGCTCGTCGAAGGAACTCATCCGCGAAAAGGTCAACCCATTAACCGTGATGACATTATTGCCCAAGTCACCTTAACTCAATGGAAGGAAGCTTTCTTCTACCGAGAACCGACAATTCGCCCCGATGGCACCCGCAAGTATTACCCTAACGAGACCACCTATACGAATCTCAAGTCCGTGTACAAAGAGATAACTAGCCGGGCGCTGTCATCGGGTCCTAAGACTATTTCCCCTGATCGAGCCAGTTTTATCATGCATCACGCCGTTTTGCTTAGAAATAGAATTAGCCACCAAGAGTCACTGATCGATATCGATTGCAGCATCTACCGGAAGGAAATTTTTGAATTACTTAATTGCTTGGATCCTAGCGTTCTTCAATATTTTTCGGCGAGCGATCCCCTTCCGGAAATTCTGAAAAACGATCCTCGTTCAAAGTGACGTTAAATTGTATCCCAATTCAAAGCCCATATTTGAAAATTAAAATATTTATAGGCCATCTGCGTTAATAGAGAAATATCCTGAAAGAGCCCCCGCTTACCGTGTGCACGGAAGCGGGGGCTCTGACTGGACGCGGTGCCGCGGGGCACGCGCTCTAGGACTTAGAAGGTGAAGTCCTCATCCAGCGGAACGGAAGCGCCGGTGAATTCACCGAAGCCATCGTCACCGTAGATGGAATCGCCGTAAGTCGGAATCGAGTATGCGGCGTTGCGCGCAGCCTCGGTCGGCTTAACGGAGATATTGCGGTAGCGCGAGATACCGGTACCGGCCGGGATCAGCTTACCGATGATGACGTTCTCCTTGAGGCCGATGAGCTTATCGGAGCGCTTGTTAATAGCGGCATCGGTAAGCACGCGCGTGGTCTCCTGGAACGAAGCAGCGGACAGCCAGGACTCGGTAGCCAAGGAGGCTTTGGTAATACCCATAATCTCCGAGCGCAGCTGAGCCGGCTCGCCACCTTCTGCGACCTGTGCAGCGTTCATCTGCTTAGCCTCAGAAAGGTCGATCAGGTTACCCGGCAGCAGCTCCGTGGTACCGGCGTCAATGACGGTACCGCGGCGCAGCATCTGGCGGATGATGATCTCGATGTGCTTGTCGTGGATGGCCACACCCTGGGTGCGGTACACGGCCTGCACCTCGTTGATGAGGTGTTGTTCCACGCCGCGACGGCCCAGAACCTCGAGCACGTCGTGCGGGTCAGCCGCACCACGCATCAAGCGGTCACCGGTCTCAACGTGGTCGCCGTCCTTCAAGGAACGCTCGATCATCGCATCCGGGTTGGACTCCATCGGGCGACGCACCTGGGCCAAGCCTTGGCGCTTGGACAGCTTCTCGTAAACCACGTCATCGGAACCGTCATCCGGGGTGATGGTCATGGTCCAGAAGTTACCCTCATCGGACAGGGACACGGTGCCGTCCACGGAGGCAATCGGTGCGCGGTTCTTCGGGTTACGGGCCTCGAAGAGCTCCTGAACACGCGGCAGACCACCGGTAATGTCGCCACCGACACCACCCTGGTGGAAGGTACGCATGGTCAGCTGGGTACCAGGCTCACCAATGGACTGTGCAGCCACGATGCCGACGGCCTCGCCGATGTCAACCAACTGGCCAGAAGCCATGGACTTGCCGTAGCACTTAGCACAGACACCGGCCGGGGTCTGGCAGGTCAGCACGGAGCGGACCTTGACGTCGGTGACCTTGGCATCGAGAAGCTTCTGCGTGAGCTCCTCGGTCAGGTCTGCACCAGCCTCTGCGACGACCTCGCCGCTTTCGTCCTTGACGTCGGTGGCAAGCACGCGACCGGAAGCGGAGGTCTCCCACAGCTCGGAGAGTACGACCTTGTCGCCGGAAACCTCGCCGATAGGAACGCGCACGCCCTGGCGGGTGCCACAGTCCTCTTCGCGGACGATAACGTCCTGAGCAACGTCCACCAGACGGCGGGTGAGGTAACCCGAGTCAGCGGTACGCAGCGCGGTATCGGCCAGACCCTTACGGGAACCGTGGGAGTTGTTGAAGTACTCCAGCACGGACAGGCCTTCACGGAAGGAGGTCTTAATCGGACGGGTGATGTAATCACCGTGCGAGTTCACAACCATGCCCTTCATACCGGCCAGCGTCCAGATCTGACGCATGTTACCGGCAGCACCCGACTTCACAATCATTGGAATTGGGTTGTAATCCGGGTAGATGCTCTCAACGGCCTCACCGACGGTGTCGGTAGCGTCCTTCCACAGCTCCACCAGGCGGTCATAACGCTCGCGCTCCGTCAGAGCACCCTGCTCCCAGTACTTACGCTCGATGCGCTCTGCTTCCTTCTCATAAGACTCGAGGATCTCGGTCTTATTCGGAAGCACGAGCACGTCAGACATCGTAATGGTCACACCGGAACGGGTTGCCCAGTAGAAGCCAGCATCCTTCATGTTGTCCAGAACCTGGGCCACGGTGATCATTGGGTACTTGGTGGCCAAGTCATTGACCACGTCACCAATGAGGACCTTGCCGTCGGTGCCGCCGCCCTTGCGGACCATGATGCCCTCAAGGTACGGGTAGTTCCACGGCAGCAGCTCGTTGAACATGATGCGACCGATGGTGGTGTAGCCCAACCATGCCTGGCCCTTGGACCAGCCATCGGGGAAGTACTCTGCCTCGATGTCCTCTGGCGGGCGCAGGTGATCGATGCGGACCTTGATCGGTGCCTGCAGGCCAACCGTTCCACGGTCGTAGGCCATGAGGGCCTCGGCGTAGGACGAGTACACGCCCGTTGCCGGGTAATCCTCGCCAGCCTCGCGGTAACGACCGTTGCCACCGATCTCGTCCTCTGCCTTGTCCATGGTGAGGTAGTACAGGCCAGTCACCATGTCCAGACGTGGCATAGCCAGTGGCTTACCGGATGCCGGGGACAGGATGTTGTTGGAAGCCAGCATCAGCACGCGAGCTTCTGCCTGCGCCTCGGCGGATAGCGGCAGGTGGACTGCCATCTGGTCACCGTCGAAGTCGGCGTTGAAGGCCTCACAGGCCAGCGGGTGCAGCTGGATAGCCTTACCCTCAACCAGCTTAGGCTCGAAGGCCTGAATACCCAGGCGGTGCAGCGTAGGCGCACGGTTGAGCATCACTGGGTGCTCAGAAATGGCCTGCTCCAGCACGTCCCAGACCTCTGGGCGCTGGCGCTCCACCATGCGCTTTGCAGACTTGATGTTCTGGGCGTAGTCATTTTCAACCAAGCGCTTCATGACGAAAGGCTTGAACAGCTCGAGTGCCATCAGCTTCGGCAGACCACACTCGTGCAGCTTCAGCTGCGGGCCGACGATAATAACGGAACGGCCGGAGTAGTCCACGCGCTTACCCAGCAGGTTCTGGCGGAAACGACCCTGCTTGCCCTTGAGCAAGTCAGACAGGGACTTCAATGGGCGGTTGCCCGGGCCGGTAACCGGACGGCCGCGGCGGCCGTTATCGAAGAGCGCGTCCACAGACTCCTGCAGCATGCGCTTCTCGTTATTCACGATGATCTCTGGTGCACCCAGGTCGATCATGCGCTTCAGGCGGTTATTGCGGTTGATAACGCGGCGGTACAGGTCATTCAGGTCCGAGGTGGCGAAGCGGCCACCGTCCAGCTGCACCATCGGACGCAGCTCAGGCGGGATAACCGGAATAGCGTCAAGCACCATGCCTGCCGGGTCATTGCCGGAGTTCAGGAATGCGGCAACAACCTTGAGGCGCTTAAGCGCGCGCATCTTCTTCTGGCCCTTGCCGTTGTTGATGATCTCGCGCAGCTCCTCGGCCTCTGCCTCGAGGTCGAAGTTGCGGACCAAGGTCTGGATGGCTTCTGCACCCATGCCGCCGGTGAAGTAATCCTCGTAGCGGTCAACCAGCTCTTCGTAGATGGTCTCATCGATGACCATCTGCTTCGGAGCAAGCTTCAGGAAGGTGTTCCAGATTTCATCCAGGCGTGCGACCTCGCGCTCGCCGCGCTCGCGGATGTGCTGCATTTCCTTATCGGCAGCGTTTTGTACCTTCTTGCGGGCATCGGCACGCGCACCGGCTGCCTCCAGCTCTGCCAAGTCGGACTCGAGCTTGGAAGCGCGCTCTGCGATCTCGGACTCGGTATCGTCCTCAACGTCCTTCTTCTCCAGCAGCATTTCAGCTTCCAGAGTGGACTGATCGTTGTGGCGAGCCTCTTCATCAACGGAGGTGATGATGTTGGCAGCGAAGTAGATGATGCGCTCAAGGTCCTTCGGCGCCAAGTCCAGCAGGTAGCCCAAGCGGGAAGGAACGCCCTTGAAGTACCAGATGTGGGTTACCGGAGCGGCCAGCTCGATGTGGCCCATGCGCTCACGGCGCACCTTGGACTTGGTGACCTCAACGCCGCAACGCTCACAGATGATGCCCTTGTAACGGACGCGCTTGTACTTACCGCAAGCACACTCCCAGTCACGGGTAGGTCCGAAAATGCGCTCGCAAAACAGGCCGTCCTTTTCCGGCTTCAGCGTGCGGTAGTTAATGGTCTCGGGCTTTTTAACCTCGCCCTTAGACCAGCGACGGATATCGTCAGCAGTGGCCAGACCGATGCGGAGCTCGTCGAAGAGATTTACGTCAAACACGTAATGTCTCCCTTTCATCCTCGTCATGTGAGGAATTGATGGCTTTTAATGAATTAATCTTTATTGCCCGCCCGCGGCGGCCCCGGTGTTAAACACCGGAACCGTGCATTCCGCAGTGGACCGAGAATCTATTTAGGCGATGTCAGCGGAAGAACCCTCATCGCGGGACAAGTTAATGCCAAGCGATGGGCTATCCATGTCATCGTCATCAGAGCCAGACAGCTCCATCGGGGTGCCGTCAGTGGAAAGAACCTCCACGTTCAAGCACAGGGACTGCAGCTCCTTGAGCAACACCTTGAAGGACTCAGGGATGCCCGGATCTGGAATATTGTCGCCCTTCACGATGGCCTCGTAGACCTTCACGCGGCCTACCACGTCATCGGACTTGATGGTAAGCAGCTCCTGCAGGGTGTAGGCAGCGCCGTAAGCCTGCATTGCCCACACCTCCATCTCGCCGAAGCGCTGGCCACCGAACTGAGCCTTACCACCCAGTGGCTGCTGGGTAATCATGGAGTAAGGACCAGTGGAACGGGCGTGAATCTTCTCATCGACCAAGTGGTGCAGCTTGAGCATGTACATGTAGCCCACGGAGATGGGGTACTTGTACGGCTCGCCGGACCGGCCATCGAAAAGCGTGGCCTTACCGTGCTCATTGACCAGTACGTCGCCGTCGCGGTTCGGGCGGGACGATGCCAACAGGCGCTCGATCTCGTGGTTGGTAGCACCGTCGAAGACCGGGGTGGCGGTCAGGGAGTCCGCTGGGACATCGTAAAGCTCTTCCGGCAAGGTCTTGAGAAGCTCGGCATTAGCCGGATCCTCGGTGTCGACCTTCCAACCAGCGTGAGCCAACCAGCCCAAGTGCAGCTCAAGAACCTGGCCGATGTTCATACGACGCGGCACACCGTGGGTGTTCAGCAGGATATCCACCGGGGTGCCGTCCTCCATGAACGGCATATCCTCTGGCGGCAGAATCTTGCCCACAACACCCTTGTTGCCGTGGCGGCCGGCCATCTTATCGCCGTCCTGGATCTTGCGCTTTTGCGCAACGTAGACGCGGATCATCTCGTTGACGCCAGGTGCCAGGTCGTCATCGTCATCGCGGGAGAAGCGAGCAACACCAATGACCTTGCCCACCTCACCGTGCGGAACCTTCATGGAGGTATCGCGCACCTCGCGGGCCTTCTCACCGAAGATGGCGCGCAGCAGGCGCTCTTCCGGAGTCAGCTCGGTCTCACCCTTCGGGGTGACCTTACCCACCAGGATATCGCCGGCACGAACGTCAGCACCGATGCGGATGATGCCGCGCTCATCGAGGTCGCTCAAGACGTCCTCGGAGACATTTGGAATCTCGCGGGTGATTTCCTCAGCGCCCAGCTTGGTGTCACGAGCATCGATCTCGTGCTCCTCGATGTGGACGGAGGTCAGGATGTCCTCTTCCACGATGCGCTGGTTGAGGATGATGGCGTCCTCGTAGTTGTGGCCTTCCCACGGCATGAATGCAACCAGCAGGTTGCGGCCAAGCGACATCTCGCCATTGTGGGTACCTGGGCCATCGGCCAAAACCTGGCCGGCTTCTACGCGCTGACCCATGGACACCAGCGGGGTCTGGTTGTAGTTGGTGCCCTGGTTGGTGCGCTCGAACTTGCGCAGGATGTAGGTATCGCGCTGGCCCTCATCATCCATGATGGTAATGACGTCAGCGGTGACGTTTTCTACTACACCGGCCTTTGGCGTGATGACGACGTCACCCGCGTCATAGGCAGCGCGCTGCTCCATACCGGTACCCACCAGTGGGGCCTCGGAGCGAACCAGCGGGACCGCCTGCTTCTGCATGTTCGCACCCATCAAGGCACGGTTAGCATCGTCGTGCTCCAAGAACGGAATCATGGCGGTACCAACGGAGACCATCTGACGCGGGGAAACGTCAACGTAGTCCACACCGGAGGCATCGGTCACTCCGATGTCGCCCTCCTTCAGGCGGACCTCGATGCGCTCGCCGATCAAACGGCCTTCCTCGTCCTGCTCGACCTCTGCCTGAGCAATGGCGAAGCGGTCTTCCTCATCAGCGGTGAGGTACTCCACCTGGTCCGTAACCTTGCCGTCAACGACCTTGCGGTACGGGGTCTCGATGAAGCCGAAGGGGTTCACGCGGGCGTAGGACGCCAGCGCACCAATCAGACCAATGTTCGGACCCTCGGGGGTCTCAATCGGGCACATGCGACCGTAGTGCGAAGCGTGCACGTCTCGCACCTCAATGCCGGCGCGCTCACGGGACAGACCGCCTGGGCCCAGCGCGGACAGGCGGCGCTTGTGGGTCAGGCCAGACAGGGAGTTGTTGTGGTCCATGAACTGCGAGAGCTGGGAGGTACCAAAGAACTCGCGGATAGCAGCAGAGACCGGACGCACGTTAATCAAGGACGTCGGCGTGATGGACTCAGCGTCCTGGGTGGTCATGCGCTCGCGCACGACGCGCTCCATGCGGGACAGGCCCACGCGGACCTGGTTCTGGATGAGCTCACCCACGGTGCGCAGACGACGGTTACCAAAGTGGTCGATGTCGTCGGTGTTCAGCGAGATCATCTCGCCGTTTGGCGCCTTCATCTCACGCTCGCCCACGTGCAGGCGTACCAGGTACTCCAGGGTGACGGCGATGTCTTCTTCAGTCAGGGTCATCAGACCGTCGTGGTCGCCGCCAAGGCCCAGCTTGCGGTTGGCCTTGTAACGGCCAACCTTGGCAAGGTCATAGCGCTTAGCGCGGAAGAAGGAGTTATCCAACAAGGACTGCGCCAGCTCACGGGTAGGCTGCTCGCCCGGACGCTGCTTGCGGTAGATCTCCAGCAACGCTTCATCGGTATTGGATACACCGTCAGATTCCAGGGTGGACATCATGAGCTCAGAGAAGCTGAAGCGCTTCCTGATCTGCTCCTCGCTCCAACCCAGCGCCTTCAACAGGACGGTTACCGGCTGGCGGCGCTTGCGGTCAATGCGCACGCCGACGGTATCGCGCTTGTCCACGTCGAACTCCAGCCAAGCACCGCGGGAAGGAATGATCTTCACGGAGTGCAGCGGACGTTCGGTGGACTTATCGATGGAACGATCGAAGTACACGCCCGGGGAACGCACCAGCTGGGAGACGATGACGCGTTCGGTACCGTTCACGATGAAGGTACCCATATCCGTCATGATCGGGAAGTCACCGATGAAGACGGTCTGCGACTTAATCTCTTGGGTGTCGTTATTAATAAACTCTGCGGTCACGTACAGCGGCGCGGAGTAGTTGATGTCCTTTTCTTTACACTCGTCGACGGTGTTTTTCACCGGCTCGAAGCGAGGCTCCGACAAGGACAGGGACATATTGCCCGAGTAGTCCTGAATCGGCGAGAGCTCTTCGAGGATATCCTCAAGGCCGCTCGTCACGCGTGCGTTATCGCCGCGCTCAGCCTGCTCACGCTCGCGCCATTCCGGCGAGCCGACGAGCCAAGCAAAGGAATCGAGTTGTACGTCAAGGAGGCCCGGCAGGGCGATAGGCTCGCTAATTTTTGCAAACGAGTATCGCTTCGGGGCTCCGGGGATATTGGCCACTGACTTGGTCTGGCGGGAGACTGCCAAGATGGGTCCTTCCAGCACCTCACGCGGATTGCTACTCGCCCTGGCCGACGAGCAGCAAAACCGCTGGTAATTTTAGCATTCGGTCTGCTGTGGAGTGTCTGGGTTCAGAATGCACAAAATCACCTTGTCAAGTCGGTTTTGCCATCACCAACCCGAAAGGCTAAATGTGCACCGAAGATCCAGATTCCAGCGCAACGAATTAGTGTATAGGAAAAACTCAGGTATGTAAAGACACACCACTCTTAAGGCTTTTTCTTTCCGCGCTAGGGGGCAAGCTCTCGCTCGCCGCTGCGCCAACGCGGCAATAATGTTGCGCCAGATCTAGTGGGGCAACCACAAGCACCGTACCACTAAAAACTCATTCCACCGCAACCCGAACCGCGCTTAATACTCTTAGCTGACACTTTCGCTAGTCATTTCGCTGGCGCTTTTCTTTCCGCGTCGGCGCACATGCTTGTTTTTACGGTCGTAAATTCCCAGCGCCCCAATGACTCCAATAAAGGTGAACACGATACCGATACCCAGTGCCGCCCACCGCGCAATCTCCGCCACGCGGTTACGTGGGAACGATTTCGCTTCATCGAGTAGCGCCGCGCGGGACTCCTCTGAGGTGGAACCATTAAAGACGAATGCTCGCTCGCGGCCTACGCCCTCTCGGTCCGCGTAGTAGTCATCGATATCCATGTCCATGCCCACCACCAAGCCGGTAGCTTGGTCGACGTAGAAATCCGTACTGCCCGAGTGCATCAAATAACCAGGTTCGTGTCCCCCATCTTCCTTGGGGAAAGAGGTGGTATTGCCATCGGCGGCATAAAGCTGCGCTACGTTTGTTGGCTCGATTTCCTGGTGATACCGATACACCGTACGGCCATCTATTTCAGTTTCTTCTTCAAAGACCGCGTCCACTGCCTTGCGCAAGGTGGGGTCAAAGACTGGGTAATTCGTCTTTTCCGCATCCGCCGGGAATTTTAGCCAGTACCCATCGACAGCAACCTTCTCCTCAGGGCTGGCCAAGGTATGGCTCAGGCTGGCCTCTGCCTTTGCCTCACCGCTCAGGCGGTCAATGGGATAGGTCCACACCTGCGCCTGGCTTAAATCATCGAGTCCTTGGCCATCGCCGCGCAGGCGCGTCTCCCCTATGCGCAGCGTCGCAGTATCTTCATCCGAAGGCTCTTGGATGCCCGCATTGATCTGGTAGGTCATCGGCCCGGAATAAGGCGACGTTCCATCCTTATTGACCACTTGTGAATCCGCGGACTCATCCTTAAGAGTCCACGTGGTGTTTTTGAGTTCCAACGGCAGCCGCGGCGAGAAATCCAAAAACGCCGGCGCCGCTACTCCGGCGGCCACCAGCGCAACGCCGAGGCCGAGCAGGAGGACGGAGAAGATGCGGGACTTGGGCAGCATGGTGGCTTATCCTACCGACTCGTTTGTTCAAAACACACTTCTTGAAACGAGATATAGAACTTTTGTAGGATACCCGGATCCAAAGTGCTCATGTAGATTCTAATTACCTCAAGTAATGCACATCACACTACCGGGAGATTTTACCTTGCATCACGCAGAAGTAGCACCGCGTCTCAGCGCTCAGATAGCACGGGAGATTCTAAACCAGACAGAACACCCCACACCACGACCCAATCACAAGCTGGACGCCTTTGTTAATGATTACAAAATCAAGGCAGCAAATCACGACGTAAAAAAGGACTTTTAGCTACCCCCTGTGGATGCAAGCCCCTCAAGCATGCATCCACAGGACCCCGCCATGTATCTATGACGATCCTTATAGACAAAAATATCACCATAAGACTTCAAGGCCCAAGCAACGATTTTCAGCGAGAATTCCGCCACAATCACCCCGAATCGCTTCCATCAAAAAGTGTAGTCTTCATAACCCGCCAAGATGACCGAGAATGTGACCTCCTGTCGCTGATTCTCGCCAGCCAAAACATTGGAGTCGTACGAATTGACAGCGACGGCGAACTCAGTAAAGAGCTATTACCAATAGATAACTTCGGAAGACTGGTTACGGAACATGGCAACACCACGGTGGTAGTAGCTTGGATCCGCCATTTTTCACGCGAATCTATAAAAATTATATCCTGCGTTAAAGAGGAAATAATTTATATCAAAGATCAGGCAATATCCTACATACAAACGCTTGAAGAGATTGCTTTATTTAGCGTAAATCAATTTTGTAACGCTCGGTCACGGCTTGCACAAATTCAGCTCGCCAATTCTATTGGACTTACTACCCCTCAAACGTCAATTGGATATGAAGCGGCGTTTCCCTTTTCAATTGCCAAACCGATTGGCCCCCACTGGGTAGAACCGACTCCGGGAACACTTCTTGGAGCTATGCCTAAACGTTTGAAGCTAGATCAATCAACTCGTGATGAGCCGGTACCTCTCCTATTCCAGAAGTATATGAACTCAGAGTATGAGCTCCGCTGCTACGTAATCGACCAAGAAGTTATCGTTTTCCGAGTATCGGGATATGACAATGCAGACGACCTGTGGCAAGAGAACAACGGCGTGAGCGTATCTCTATATAAATCTACCCAAAGATTAAAAGATATTCTAATTGAATACTCCCAACTATCCGGTTGTAATTTATGTGCCATCGACCTCCTAATACAAGGAGGTGACCCAATATTTCTTGAATGTAACGTTTGCTTCGATTGGCTATTCTACGAAGACCGAGCTGGCACGAATCTCGTCTCCAACGCCATTGCTAGATATTTACAAAGGACTTTAAACGATGCTTAGAATAGCGACAGTGGGCCATTTTCGGTTCAAGGGACCGTATCTCGTTTGGGACAACCCTCTAGAGCAAACTCAGACAATCTTAAACCAGAAGGCAAGGGAGGAACTCTTCCGCTTACTAGATAGTCAAACTATTAGTGGAGTAACGGTCGTGTCTAGCGAAGATTCATTTCCGGAACTCCAGAACTTAGGGGTACTACAGCATTTTTCTAATGACCCCCCAATACCGAATGCACGGTTCTAGATATGTGGCCCGATACTCCTCCGCTCGCGCGCGACTACGCATTTGCCAGCGGAGTCCGTTCCGACGAGACAATCGCTCAACTAGATGAGCATCACCAGCATTTAATGGAAAAACTCGCGCTCACCGGCCCACCGCATCATGTATGGGAGAATCCGATTTTCGCCAAGCAAGAATTGAACCTTCCGCACGGCGAGATAATAAGCGACACCAGAAGCTTCAAATCTGTTTTGAATTCTCGAAAATCCGCACGTTTTACGAATACAGAGCTAAAATCAATTAGCCTTAGGTCACTAGCATCAATCCTTTACGATTCCGCAAGCTTTTCAAAGCGCCCAACAACAAACGAACAGAAGTCCGGAAACATCCATTTTCGTTCGGCCCCATCTGCCGGAGGATTATGCTCAACCGAGCTCATTGTCCGCGTTAGTAGATGCGATTCAATCGACGATGGTTATTATTTATACCCCCCGAAAAACCATTCCTTACTGTTTCTCAATCATCTAGAGCCCTATAAGGAATGGAAGACCGCGGTTGGGAAACAATCGCATGTCGTGGATGCCCCAATACATTTTATTACTCTTGGTGATCCTCGAGTCATATCTTGGAAATACGAAAGTCTAAACTCGATTCGAACGCTCTGGCTAGAAATTGGGCACCTTAGCCAAGTTATTCAAATGGTTGCTACAGCCACTGACCACCTCTCTCGGGGCATTTCTCTCTTTCGGGAAGACATCATCGCTGACAACGCGGGACTAGATTGGCGATCTTTCCTCTGGGGCATGCTAATTGCAATTGGGCCTAGGGACGACTGAGATGGCTTTGTTATAGGAGGAGCATTGAATATAGATGAAGTTGATCGCACCAACCCAAGTGATTTTAGACTATTCCTGTGGTCTGACCTCGTGGCTCAGATAGCCGGGGTAGGAGCCGGGCTTGCTATTCCGGTGGTCACTCTACGCTTGAGCGATAGCCTTACCCTTGCCGGCCTGTATGGAACCATCACCGGAATAGCTGCACTGGCAGGCGGAATCATCGGCGGCTCTCTTGCGGATATGTGGCGCCGCAAGCCACTCATCATTGTGACCAACGCTCTGGCCGGGGTACTCAACCTCGCGTTAGCGAGTCTCATCCTATCCGGAAGTTTCTCCCCCATGGTCTTCGGTGCGCTTCTCGGGAGCATGATGTTCTTTTACCGGATAGGTCAAGCTTGCTCCGACCCTTGCCTGCCCCAGCTCGTTGAGGAAGAACAGCTCGCCGCCAAACAAGGGCTCATCCAAGCACGTCTGCAATTTGCGGGACTCATCGGCCCCACTGTGGGCGGCGCGCTTCTAGAAGTCAATGTGGCACTGCCCTTCGTGTTTGTCGGTCTGGCAAATATCCTCACCATTGTCTTCTTCCTCTTCATCAGGGCTCGCCTAGACCCCACAAAGAAGGCAGAGAACAAGCTCCTACGCACGACGAAGGAAGGCTTAGCCATCGTGGCTCGCGCGCCACTACTTCGCGGGCTCATTGCCATGCAAACACTGTCGAACTGCGCAATTAACGGCTCGCTGTTCATGGCGGTCCTCATACTGGAGGAGGGGAATAACCCTGGATGGGTAACGGGACTAGCCCGCACGTCCATAGGCCTCATCGGGATTGTGGGGGCTTTGTCGACGGGTTGGTTGCAGAAGAAGTTCTCCTTCGCCACCCTTCAGGTAGGCACATGCGCCTGGGTTGCTGCATCAATCGCCTGTGGTGCCCTGCTCAGCCCCAGTCTGTTGATGATCATCCCCTTAGGGCTGTCTGTTCTTACAGCCCCAGCCGCGGGCGCGGTAACCTATGCCGCACTCCACAGGCTTCTGGCAGAAGAAACTTTTGGCCGAGTCACCAATATCCAAATGAGCACCGTCGTTTCACTCTCTAGTGTGTGGTCGACCCCGCTGGCCGCATTGTCTCATCGCTGGACCTTGACCACTGGTTTGTGGGCCAATGCGCTCGCCGGGCTCCTCGCTATCGGGCCCGCCCTTATCTTTGTGCGCCGAGCCGATCGCGTCCTTGCGCAAGCAGACGCGAGGGAGAAAGGGAATTCCCCTAGCCACTCATGAGCGCAAGTCAACTGTTCCTATGAATGAGACTCGGCTTCTTCTTTGTGATTCCACGGAACGATGGCGCTGACATCAGTGGTCTGGCGAGTTTTCCACAGATCGTATTCCTCTTGAGTCCGAGCCAGAACTCCGCGGAATTCCCAAAGTAGGCCGACCAGCGCAAGGCCATATCGGCGCTGATACCGAGCGCACCGCGGGTGATTTTGCAGACTTGAGAGCGGGTAGTGCCAATGTCGTTGCCAGGCGATACTGGGTAATTCCGCAGGGTTTGAGGAATTCTAGGAGAAGAATTTCTCCGGGATGCGGAACGGGAACAACATCAACATGAGTGCGTGCTTCAGTGGTAGTCGATAAAGTCAACGCCAACAGCTCCTTCGGGGGCCTAAACGACAGGATGTGTTGGTGAAGTTATATGTTTAGCCGGTCTGGCGTGCTGGTATTAGGATTATTTCACTTATCCGGAGGCATAACGCAGCCTCGGACCTGAAATACCGCCGGGGGCATGCTGATGTGCTAGGTGCCGAGGGAGAGTGTCAGGAAAGTCGGCCCGGCAACACGCAAGGTCATCGAAGAACTCATCGCGGCGAAAGCCATCTCGGCCGAGGGTGTCAGGAAGTTTGTGTGTGAGGCTCTGATCTAGAAGGAGTTTCACAGATAATGACTACTGTGTCACCGAAGAAAAACCATGACCCGGCGAGGGTCAACGACATCAGTGAGAAGCTGATGGAAAATCCTTAAGCTCGCCAGCTTGATTGGCGTGCTGTCGATGTCCACCGATGACGCCAGCGAGCTGGTCAAAGGCCTGTTGCAGGCTTCGATTAACGCTGGTCTTAAGGCAGAGATGGATGCGCATTTGGGCTATAGCCATTCCGAACACAAGGCCAAAGCCCAGGTGGAAACCGCACAGAGCAGCAATCACCGCAACGGGTCGTACACCAAAACCGTCAACTCTGGCTACGGCGCGGTGGAAGTGACCGTGCCCAGGGATCGCGCCGGCACGTTTACTCCCCGGATGATGCCCAAGGGCACACGTCGGCTCACAGAGCTCGACGACATGATTATCTCGCTGTACGTCGGCGGGATGACCGTGCGCGATATGTGCCACCATCTCGCAACCACCCTCGGTGTGGATATGAGCCCGGATACGATCAGCACCATTACCGACGCGGTCTTGGAAGAGGTCATGATCTGGCAAACCGCCAGCTCGACGAGTTCTATCCGGTGATCTTCCTCGACGCGCTACGCGTTAAAATCCGTGACGGCCACCGCGTGGTCAACAAGTCCTGCTACATGGCGGTTGGTGTCGACATGGACGGCATCAAGCACATCCTGGGATTGTGGATCGCGGACAATGAAGGCGCCGCATTTTGGGCATCGGTGTGCGGATCTGGCCAACCGCGGTGTCCAAGACGTGTTCATCGTGTGCTGCGACGGGCTCAAAGGCCTGCCGGAAGCCGTGGAGGCAACCTGGCCGAATTCCATGGTGCAGACCTGTATTGTGCACCTGATTCGGGCTGCGAACCGGTGGGTGTCCTACCAGGACCGCAAATCAGTCTCCCGCACACTGCGTGAGGTCTACACAGCCGCTAACGAGGACACTGCACGTGCCAGCCTGGATGCCTTCGAGGCCAGTGAACTTGGCCGGAAATACCCCCAGTCGGTCAAAGTCTGGCGGGACGCATGGGAGCGGTTGGTACCGTTTCTGCAGTTCCCGCCAGCGGCGCGGCGAGTGCTCTACACCACCAACTCGATCGAATCGCTCAACACCCAACTGCGTAAAGCTACCCGTAACCGGGGGGCAATTCCCGAACGATACTGCCGCACTGAAGACGCTGCGGCTGATGATCTGCGACATCGAAGACAAGCGCGCTGCCCAGCGAGCGAAGAAAACAAAACGCGACATTGAAGGCAACGGCTATATTGAAGGAGCGAAAGCCACCGGGTGGAAACAAGCCATCAACCAACTAGCCGTGGCCTACCCCAACCGATTCGCGGATTACTTGTAAACCAAGCCCCCGCACACAAAGAATCGGACACTCTCTTTTTCTTCATCTGCCCTGCACAAATAGGGCATCGTTCTCGGTTAGTAGTCACCGGAAGAATCAACCAGCTCACTATATACCATATGCACGTAATGACAGCCAAGCTCACCAGCAGCCGAACGAACGCTACGCCCACTGCCAACCAAGGCGACCAAGCCACGACGATCCGACTCAGACAACGAATGAAACGGGCCCACAACTCCAAGCACAACAACACCCTCCTAAGGGAAAGTGTTGCAACGACCCTCTGAACTCAAGAGGGGCATATAAAACGGGAGAAGCCCCCATCTCCCACCGCATTTAGCGCGGTAAGAGTGGGGGCTTCGAAAGCGTGAAGCTCAGTTAAATTACTTGAGCTCGACGGAAGCGCCAGCCTCTTCCAGCTTGGTCTTAGCAGCCTCAGCGTCGTCCTTGGAAGCGCCTTCGATGATGGCCTTAGGTGCACCTTCAACCATTTCCTTAGCTTCCTTCAGGCCCAGGCCGGAGACGAGCTCGCGGACAGCCTTAATAACGCCGATCTTCTTAGCGCCAGCGTCGGTCAGAACGACGTCGAACTCGGTCTGCTCCTCAGCAGCGGAAGCGCCGCCCTCAGCCGGAGCGCCCGGTGCAGCAGCAGCAACCGGTGCAGCAGCCTCAACGTCGAAGACGTCCTCGAATTCCTTAACGAACTCAGACAGTTCGATGAGGGTCATTTCCTTGAAAGCTTCAATGAGCTCGTCCTTGGTGAGCTTAGCCATGATGGCAAGTCCTTTCTGTGTTGTGTGCTTGTTCCCCGGTGATGAGGTAGCAAGCACGGTGTTTTATGTGTGCGTCTGTTGTGACGACTTAAGCTTCTGCTTCCTTCTTGTCCTGCAGAGCAACAACGGTGCGAACCGCCTTGGTTGCAGGAGCGTTGAAGACAGCGGCTGCCTTCGCCATAGAACCCTTCATAGCGCCAGCCAGCTTTGCGAGGGTGGTCTCGCGGTTGTCCAGCTTGGCGATGGCCTGAACCTGCTCCGCAGACAATGCGTCGCCGTCCATGTAGCCACCCTTGATGACGAGTGCCTTGTTGTCATCAGCAAACTTGGTGATGATCTTCGCAGCATCTACTGCCTCGCCCTTGATGAACGCAATTGCGGTCGGGCCAGTCAGCAAATCATCAAGACCTTCGATGCCAGCTTCGTTGGCAGCGATCTTGAAGAGGGTGTTCTTGGCGACGGAGTAGTCAACGTCAAAGCCCAGGTTGTTACGCAGCTCCTGCAGCTGGGATACGGTCAGGCCGCGGTACTCAGTCAAAACGACGGAGCTAGAATCGGCCAGCTTCTCCTTCAGCTCTGCCAAGTCTGCAGTGTTCTTTGGGTTTGCCATTGTCTCTCGCCTCCTTCCAAAACATCTCTTTTATTTTCCGCTGGGGCCTTCCAAAAAGAAAAGCCCCGTGCAAGAGCACAGGGCGTGCGACATGAGAAATGCCGCGGAATGCACAAAGTGTCTCCTGCGTGGGCCGCCTCCAGGGTGGAGAACTTTCAATCCTTAGTGGATGACCAACGGTCTTCGGTGAACTTTGACTCGGCCACAAGGCCGTTCAAACTTCACAAGGGATACTACCGTGCTTTCCTCGCATTCCCAAATTGCCCAGCCGCGTAGGCTATCTAGTATGACTTCCCTCATGTGGTTTCGCGATGACCTGCGCTTATCCGATAACCAGGCCCTTACCCGCGCCGCGGAGGCCGCCACCGATAAAAACGGTTCTAAGCCAGAGTTAGTGGCCGTTGTCCTCGATGAGCCCGCCTACCCCAGCACCCGGCCGCTCGGTGGCGCCACTCACTGGTGGCGGGAGCGTTCGCTCCATGCCCTAGCGCAGGAGCTTGCCTCCCGTGGGGTGAAGCTTCTGCGCGCTACCGGCGATGCCCGCACCGTCATTCCCCGCATCGCCCACGAGGTTGGCGCCGATACCGTCACCTGGAACCGCCGCTACCACGGCCCGCTGCGCGAGGTAGACGCGAGGGTCAAAGCAACGCTTGCCGATGCCGGAATTAACGCCATCTCCTGCCCCGGTTTCACCCTCGTGGAGCCATGGGAGGTCACCAACGCCCAGGGCAACCCTTATAAAGTCTTTACTCCCTTCGCGGCCGCCGCGCGGTCCCAGCTTGCTGATGAGGAACCGCTGCCAGTACCGGAATTGCTGGCGGGGCGGGAGATGGGGGCATCGGCAAGCAGGAGCTGGCCCAACCCCAGCGCCGATGAACCGCAGTGGGCTGCGTCGCTCGCCCAGTATTGGACTCCCGGAGAGGCCGGTGCGCGCGAACGCCTAGCCCAGCTCGACTTAGCTCACTACGCCGAGGAGCGCGATATACCCGCGCGCAACGCCACGTCCCTGCTCTCGCCGCACTTGCGCTTTGGCGAGGTATCCCCGCGCGAGGTCTGGGTGGCCGCCGCCGAGGAGCCCGACGCGGAGAAATTTCAGTCCGAGTTGCTGTGGCGCGACTTTGCCTGGCACCGGCTCTACCACCTGCCCGATCTGGCCACCCGCAACGTGCGGCAAAAATTCAACCGCTTCGACTGGTCCTGGAATGACCCGCGGCTAAAGGATTGGCAGGAGGGTACGACGGGCATCCCGCTTGTCGATGCCGGTATGCGCGAGCTCTGGCACACCGGCTACATGCACAACCGCGTGCGCATGGTGGTGGGTTCGTTTCTTACCAAGAACCTGGGCATCCATTGGCGCCTAGGCGAGGAATGGTTTTGGGACACCCTGGTGGATGCCGATGCCGCCTCCAATCCGTTTAACTGGCAATGGGTGGCCGGCTGCGGCGACGATGCCGCACCCTTCTTCCGCATCTTCAACCCGGAAACCCAGGCCCAGCGCTTCGACCCGGATGGCGCGTATATCCGCCAGTGGGCGCCCACGCTATCCGCCCCGCCCATCGTGGACCTCAGGCAGTCGCGCCAAGCGGCGCTAGATGCCTACGCCGAGATCAAAGACGCAAACTAACGCCCAGTACCTTGGCTTTTCGTTCACACCGCAGGGCCTGATGTTCGATGCAAAAAGACCCCAAGGAAAATCCTCGGGGTCTTCATTCACGCGCTATGCGCTATCACCGTCTTAGTCGGTGTAGCCCTTCTGCACGGAGCCGTCCACAGGAATACCTGGGCCGGAGGTGGTAGAGATGGTGGCGCGCTTGATGTAGATGCCCTTTGCGGAAGCTGGCTTCAGGCGCTGGATTTCATCCATGAGGGCGCCGTAGTTCTCAGCGAGCTTCTCAGCATCGAAGGAAGCCTTACCAAGGATGGCGTGCAAGTTTGCAGCCTTGTCCACACGGAAGGAGATCTTACCGCCTTTGACCTCGCTAATTGCCTTAGCAACGTCGTTGGTCACAGTGCCGGTCTTCGGGTTAGGCATGAGACCACGTGGGCCCAAGACGCGGGCGACGCGGCCAACCTTGGCCATCTGGTCCGGGGTAGCGATGGCAACGTCGAAGTCCAGGTTGCCCTCATTGATCTGCTCGATCAGCTCGGAGGTACCTACGATGTCAGCGCCAGCTTCCTGAGCTGCGGTTGCCTTCTCGCCCTCAGCGAAGACGGCGACGCGAACGTCCTTACCGGTGCCGTTAGGCAGGGAGACAGTACCGCGCACCAGCTGGTCAGCCTTGCGTGGGTCAACGCCCAGGCGGAAGACGACGTCAACGGTGGCGTCGAAGTTCTTTGAGGAGGTCTCCTTGGCCAGCTTTGCGGCCTCGATCGGACGGTACAGGCGGGACTTATCTACCAGTTCCGCAGCGGCCTTAAAAGCCTTAGACTTGGTGCTCATTTAACAATTCCTTTTCTGGATTGGCGTGGTATTTGACGGGCCGAAGCTGGCCCTACCACATAAAGTTTTTACTTCTCCGGTGCGCCATCGATGTTAAGGCCCATGGAGCGGGCGGTACCAGCGATGATGTGTGCGCCGGCCTCGATGTCGCGGGCGTTGAGGTCCTCGAACTTGGTCTGTGCAATTTCCTTGCACTGATCCCAGGTGACGGAGCCGACCTTATCGGTGTGCGGGACACCAGAGCCCTTCTGAACGCCTGCGGCCTTCAGCAGCAGCTTGGCTGCCGGCGGGGTCTTCAGCTTGAAGTCGAAGGAGCGGTCTTCGTAGACGGTGATCTCAACAGGGACCACGTTGCCACGCTGGTTCTCGGTAGCGGCGTTATAAGCCTTGCAGAATTCCATGATGTTGACGCCGTGGGCACCCAGTGCCGGGCCAACTGGTGGTGCCGGGTTAGCGGCGCCAGCCTCGATCTGCAGCTTGATGAAGCCAGATACCTTCTTCTTAGGAGCCATCGAATTACCTCTTTCCTGTGGTACCGGACCTGCGTCACGATGAATAACGCGGCCCGTCCGGATGCTCACCTCAGTGGGCCACCGGAGGATGAAACGATTTACGTGTGCGCACGCAAAAGGCGCACGGCGTTCCAGTCTAGAACACCGTGCGCCCTGCACAAAATCATTTTTTAAGAAATGCGCTCGATTTCCGTCGGCGACAACTCCACTGGGGTTTCGCGGCCGAAGATGGAGACCAAGCCCTGCATCTTGCCGGTTTCCGGGTCGATTTCGGAAATGGTGGCAGATACGGCAGCCAGCGGGCCGGACAGGATGGTAACGGCCTCGCCCACCTCGAAGTCGTGGGCGTATTTCTTGGCCACTTCCTTCTCTGGCATTTCGACGACCTGCTCGCCCTCTTGCTCGTTCGGGGCGGCCTCGCCCTTGGTGGCGGGCGCTTCATTCGGCATGAGGAACTTAGCCACATCGCGGGTCTTGACCGGCGTCGCGTTGCCTTCATTGCCCACGAAGGAGGTCACGCCGGGGGTTTCGCGGATGACGGACCAGGCGGCATCGTTAAGCTCGGCGCGCACCAGGACGTAGCCCGGCAGCAGCTTGCGCTTAACAATCTTCTTCTTGCCGTCCTTGTTTTCCATGATCTGCTCGATGGGGACGACGACCTCGAAGATGGAGTCTTCCACCTCAAGGGTCTGGGCACGCATGTCGAGGTTGGTGCGCACCTTGTTCTCGTAGCCGGAGTAGCACTGGATGATGTACCACTGGCCCGGCTGCTTCTTCAGCTCGCGGGTGAAGTCGCGCAGGCGCTTGCGGTAAGCGGCGTCCTCGGCCTCTTCCTCGGTTTCGGCGGACTCCGCTGGGGCAGCCTCTGCGGACTCCGCGGCGGACTCGGCTTCTGCCGCGGGGGCATCGGCAAGCGCAGCGTCTGCGTTGTTGGTGCCATCCTCAGCCGGCGCTGCGGCCTCCTCTTGGGCGTCCTCGACTGCGCTGGCGTGCTCTGCAGCCTGCTCCTGCACGTTGGACTGCATGGCCTCCTCTAGGGAGGTTCCTGGGTTTTCGACGTTATTCTCGTCGCTCATGAGTGGTACTCCAAAATGTCATCGGCGCGTGTTGTAGAACCAGCCTACCCGCGGCGCGTGTGGGCAAAAAGTATCCCGCCGTTCCGGAGTGCGGAAACAGCGGGATAAAAGATTATGGGGTCATTCTAGCTAATTAGTCAGAATCTTCTCAACTCCGAGGCCAGCCAGGGTATCAACGCCCCAAACCAGCGCGGTCATGACAATCAAGAAGGCGAACGTAATGAGGGTGTACTGCAGCATCTCCCCACGAGTGGGCCAGACCACCTTCTTCATTTCAGAGACAACCTCGCCGGGGAATGCGGCGATGCCGCCACCCGGGCTGTCGGTGCGGTTTTTATCCTCAACGCGGACGACGTTCTTCTTCGCCGAGTCCGTGGAGGTCGTGGAAGCCGCACCAGAAAGCTGGCGCTTACCGGTGGGACGCGGGGCCGCCGAGCCGTTCGGCTGCTGCTCATCGCTCACAGCTAACCCTCCTTGGGAAATGAAATCTTTTTCTGGGCGCGAAACCCCGCCCAGACATAACTTTGTCAACCCTAGCAAAAGCTGCACGGGCAGGAAAGCACGCCAGGCGGGTACGCCGCATCTGTGACAAAAATATCCCCGCCACCTGGAAAGCTGGTGACGGGGATTCTTGCAGGGGCGACAGGACTCGAACCTGCAACCTACGGTTTTGGAGACCGTTGCGCTACCAATTGCGCCACGCCCCTATTTTGTTATCCGTGACGCTTGAACGTCACGCGCCGATGACCTTACCAGATCCCTAATTCCGCACGGAAACCAGTGCTCTGTTAAGGCCATAGGCACGGTAGTAAAAAAGCGCCGCAGTGGCGCTTTTCTTTCCCGGTAGCGATGGCGAGAATTGAACTCGCGACACAGCGATTATGAGTCGCTTGCTCTACCACTGAGCTACACCGCCATGGTGAACACCTTCATCCTGCAGGAAGATATTTCCTCCAGACATGAATGGAGCCCCCTGACAGAATCGAACTGTCGACCTTTTCCTTACCATGGAAACGCTCTGCCGACTGAGCTAAGGGGGCATATCCCAGCATCAAGCACGTCAATATTTCGTTGTGCTCTCCGTTGCGGACTTCAATAATTTAACCTGCCACCTCCACTTTGCACAAATCGCCACGTCAGCGCCCATAAGTGAGCAAATTTCTGCGGCTTAGACGATGGTGGTCCTGCCCGCCCGGTGTGCTTGAATGAAAGGCATGCTGGATCATAAAGACTGTCTTTCTCTCGACGCCGCGAAGCTCTACTACAACTCCGGTTTTTCGCAGGCGGAGGTGGCGGCGCACCTGGGAATTTCCCGGCCGACGGTCTCCAAATTGCTCACCCACGCCGCCGAGCGCGGCTTTGTCACCGTGAGTATTACCGATCCCCGCGAGCAGTCCGATGAGCTGGTTTCTGCGCTCTGCGAGCGCTTTTCGCTTGCCGATGCCCGCGTCACCGCCACCCCTCCCGGCGGATCCCTGCTCGCTGATCTAGGCAGCGCTGGCGCCGCCCTATTGGAAGAACTCATTACCGATCACACCTCGGTGGGCCTTTCCTGGGGCGAGACCATGTCCGCGGTGGCCTCCCATTTACGCAAGCGTCCGCTAGAGGGCGTGGACATCGTCCAGCTCAAAGGTGGACACTCCCACTCGGAGCGCTCCACCAAGGATCTGCAGACTATGCAGGCATTTACCCAGGCCTTTAATGCCGAGGCACACCTACTCCCCCTCCCGGTCATCTTTGATTCCGTCGAGGCCAAGGAGTGGGTCGTCCGCGACCGGCACATTTCCACAATCCTCGATATGGGGGCGTCCGTGGACGTGGCGGTATTTACCGCGGGGGCCATCGAAAAGGAGTCCCTGGCGCTGAACCTGGGCTATCTCACCGAGGAAGAAAGTGAGGAACTTCTCACCAATGCCGTAGGCGATGTCTGTTCCCGCTTTTATACCGCCGAGGGCGCCATCGCCTCCCCCGCCGTGGATGCGCGCACCGTCGGCATCGGCTTGGACGATTTAACCCAACGCCCCACTCGCGTACTCGTGGCCGGCGGACACACCAAAACCCGCGCCATCAACGTAGCCCTTGAGATGGGCTTGGCCACCCACCTTGTAACCGATCAATCCACAGCTCACAGGCTATTGGAGCATAATTAACATAAAACGCGTCACACTGAGGGAACATTTGTTAACCATCCCATTGACATTGGTTCCGGGCGGACTAGACTAACCCATGTACACACCCGAAGTTCACATGGAGGAGCACGTCAATGTCCGCCACCGACATTTCCACCCCGCACATCAACCCGCACGGCGCACCAATCGCAGAGACCATCCTGCTGCCCGGTGACCCACTGCGCGCGAAGTTCATTGCTGATAACTTCCTCGAAGACACCGTCCAATTCAACGAGATCCGCAATATGCTGGGCTTTACCGGCACCTATAACGGCAAGCAGGTATCCGTCATGGGCACCGGCATGGGCATCCCGTCCATCGGCATTTACTCCTGGGAGCTCATCCACAAGTTCGGTGCGAAAAAGCTCATCCGTGTCGGCTCCATCGGCGCGATGCAAGAAGACATCGAATTGCACGATGTCATCGTTGCTTCCTCTGCCTCCACCGATTCCAACTTCCTGTCCCAGTATGACCTGCCAGGCACCTACGCTCCCACCGCATCGTGGAAGCTGCTCAAGGCCTTGGTTGATGAATCCGAGAAGCAGAACCAGCACATTCACGTGGGCAATATCTTGAGCTCGGACATCTTCTACAACATGGACCAGACCGTGAACGACCGCTGGGCACACATGGGCGTGCTCGGCGTGGAGATGGAATCCGCAGCGCTCTATGCCACCGCCGCCGAAGCCGGCGTTGACGCCTTGGGCCTGTTTACCGTCTCCGACAACATCGTCACCGGCAAGCAGCTTTCCGCTGAAGACCGCCAGACCGCCTTCCGCACCATGGTGGAGCTCGCTCTGCCGCTCAACGCGCTGGACTAAAAGGACCCCGCCGCCATGCTGAAAAAAGTTAAGGCCACCCCGGGTGAGCGCACCCAGGTAAATCCCAAGGCCGCCGTCCCCATCCTGCTTTTCGTCTTCGTCTTCTCCCTCATCATTGACAATGGTTTCAAGACGATGACCATGCCGATCGCGGAAGCGCTCGAAATTTCCGATAAGACCGCGTCGCTGCAGGCCTCCCTGGCCGGCGTGATCATTGGTATCGGTGCCGTTGTCTACGCCGCCTTGGCAGACTCCATCTCTATCCGGAAACTGATGCTTACCGGCATCGTTTTTGTGGCCGTAGGTTCCATCCTGGCCTTCGTCTTCTCCGGTTCGTGGGCCATGGTATTAACCGGCCGCCTGATTCAAACCACCGGTTTGGCCGCCGCTGAAACACTCTATGTCATCTACGTGACCAAGCACTTGAGCGAGGATGATCAAAAGACTTACCTCGGCTTTTCCACCGCCGCCTTCCAGGCTGGCCTGCTCATTGGCGCGCTGACCTCCGGATTCATCTCCACCCACGTGTCTTGGACCGCGATGTTCCTCATCCCGCTCATCCTCCTGCTGACCATTCCGCCCATCATTAAGAATGTGCCGGAAGATGAGGCCGTGGAAAGCCACCTGGACGCGCTCGGCCTGTTCTACGTAGCCCTCTTTGCCAGCGCGCTTATCTTGTTCATGCAGGATTACGCCTGGTACTGGCTCATCTTTGCCATCGTGGGCGTTGCCGCATTCACCGTGCACATCAAGAACGCAAAGAACCCCGTGGTCACCCCGGAATTTTTCACCAATGGCCGCTACGTGTGGACCATTATCATGGTGCTCTTTGTCTATTCCACGCAGCTGGGCTTTATCTTCCTGCTGCCCTTCGCAGCCCATGACATGCACGGCATGAGCTTGGATCAGGCTTCGCTGTTGATGGTTCCGGGCTATATCTGCGCCATCCTCGTCGGTATCTTCTCCGGCAAGATTGGCAAGGTCATGTCCTCTCGCGCCACCATTTACACCGCCTTTGGCATGGTTGCCGGCGCGCTCTTGTTCGCCGCGTTCTTCGCGCAGGTTCACGTTTCCGTACTCATCATCGCCATCGTGGCCTTTGCCAGCGGCTTTGCGCTGATGTACGCCCCACTGGTCAACACCGCCCTGCGCAATATCAGCGCAGCCAAGTCTGGCATCGCCATTGGTTTCTACAACCTCACCATCAATATCGCCGTGCCCCTGGGCATTGCCTATACCGCCAAGCTGCAGGAATCCACCAGCTACACCACCACGCTGTTGGTCCTCACCTTCATCGCCGCCATCGGCTCTGGCCTCTATGTGGTCTCTGACCTCAAGATGGCCCGTAAAGAATCCGCTTCTATTTCCTAAAGGAGAAAATCATGACTTCTCGCACTGACGTTGCTTCCTACATCGACCACACCCTGCTCAAGCCGGAGGCCACCTCGGAGCAGTTCCGCGCCTTGGTAGAAGAGGCCACCGAGCTTGGCACCTATGCCGTGTGTGTCTCTCCTTCCGCCCTGCCGCTCGAGACCCCAGAGTCCCTCCATGTCGCCACGGTCGTGGGCTTTCCTTCCGGCGCCGTCAAGCCGGAAATCAAGGCTGCTGAGGCAGCCCGCGCGGTTGCCGATGGCGCCGAGGAAGTAGACATGGTCATCAACATCCCGCTGGCCATCGAGGGCCGCGCCGAGGAGCTGCAGGCAGAAATCCAGGCCGTGCGCGATGCCATCCCAGGCAAGGTGCTCAAGGTCATTATCGAGTCTGCCGCGCTTTCCGATGCCGCCATTGTCCTCGCCTGCCAGGCTGCCGCTGCCGCTCAGGCGGACTTTGTCAAGACCTCCACCGGTTTCCACCCCGCCGGCGGTGCCTCCACCCACGCGGTCAAGCTCATGCGCGAGACCGTGGGCGACAAGCTGGGCGTGAAGGCTTCTGGTGGCATTCGCACCGCCGAGGATGCCCTCGCCATGATCGAGGCCGGCGCCAGCCGCCTGGGGCTATCCTCCTCCGCCAAGATCCTCGAGGAGCTTTAAGCCATGGCTGTGGATACGAGCTTCGATTTCGACTACGCCCGCACCTGGGCCGAACACGATCCGGATGCGGACACCGCCCGCCAGGTGCTGACTTGGATCGAGGAAGAAAATTCCCAAGAACTCGCCGCCGCCTTCGCGGGCCCCCTGAACTTTGGTACCGCTGGCCTGCGCGCCGCCGTGGGCGCGGGCGAATCCCGCATGAACCGCGCCGTGGTCATTCGCACCACCTACGGGCTTATCACTTGGCTCAAGCAGCAGGTGGATGCGCCGGTCGTGGTCATCGGCTGCGATGCCCGCCACGGATCCGCACAGTTCCAGCGCGATGCCGCGCAGGTTATCTCCGCCGCCGGCGGCAAGGCCCTGGTTCTGCCTGCACAGAATCCGACCCCACTGACGGCTTTTACGGTCCGTTCCTTGGGCGCGGATGCCGGTATTATGGTCACCGCCTCCCACAACCCACCAGCCGATAATGGCTACAAGGTGTACTTGGGTGGACGCATCGCCACCGGCCCGGGCGAGGGCGTGCAGCTTATTTCTCCGGCGGATTCCGAAATTGCCGCCGCTATCGCTAAGGCTCCCTATGCCGACGAGATTGCGCTCTCTTCTGAGCGCATAGAGGACGTCGATACCCGCGCGGACTATCTCGACCGCGCCGCCGCGTTGGTCGGTGACAATACCGATATCACCATTGCGCTGACCGCCATGCACGGCGTGGGCGCCGAGCTGGGTAAGGAACTGCTGTCTCGCTGCGGATTTACCGTCTCGCTGGTGCCAGAACAGGCCGCTCCTGACCCAGATTTCCCCACGGTTTCTTTCCCCAACCCGGAAGAGCCCGGCGCGCTGGACCTTGGCATTCAGCACGCCGAGAAAATCGGTGCCGATATCCTTATCGCTTACGACCCTGACGCCGATCGCTGCGCAGCCGCTGTGCCTACCGATGGCACCTGGCGCCAGCTCAGTGGCGATGAAACCGGTGCCTTGCTTGGTGATTACCTCGCCCGCCGCGGCGCTACCGGTAACTTCGCCAACTCCCTCGTATCGTCCCGCCTGCTCGGGCGCATCGCCGCGCACTACGGCCTCGGCCACGAGGAAACCCTGACCGGTTTCAAGTGGATCGCCCGCACCCCGGAGCTGGCCTTCGGCTACGAAGAAGCCATTGGCTTCTGCCCCGATCCCAACGCTGTGCGCGATAAGGACGGCATCTCCACCTCCGTGGTGCTCGCCAGCCTCACCGCCGAATGCAAGGCCGCTGGAAGCAGCCTCCTAGGCCGCTTGGATGATATTTACGCCACGGTCGGCGCCCTGCACACCCAGCCGCTGACTTTCCGCGTCGAGGACTTGAGCCTGATTACCCAAGCAATGGACAAGGTTTCTACCACCCCGCCGACCGAGCTCGCCGGTTCCCCGGTATCCAAGGTGGAAAAGTTTGCCCAAGGCTCGAAGTTCTTCACCGAGAACGATGACCGCGTCATCGTTCGCCCCTCCGGTACCGAGCCCAAGCTCAAGTGCTACCTGGAGTCCCCCGACGCCGGTCGCCTCGATGCCATCGCGGCTGATCTGCGCGATTACTTCGGGCTCTAATCCGCCCGCTTACTGAAGACAGTTTTATGGGCCAGCAGGATTTCGCCACCATAGTGCGAATCTGCTGGCCCATACGGCTTTATAAGGCGGTCTAGAGCACAAGGGCTCTTCTTTCCCTACGCGGGAAGCGCCCAACTCGGGCGGGCCCTCATGCCATCAGGTCAATTACTTAACATCCAAGTACTCGACTAGTTCCTCCGCGATCTTTTTCGCACCCGTTGGGCCAAGGCCCAAGAACCAGAGGTCATCGCTGACGCGGAAGGCCTTGCCTTCCTTCACCGCTGACAGATTCTTAAATTGTTCGGATTCGACAATTTTGTCCTCACCAGTGGCCGATGGGTCGCCATAGCTGGAGTAGAACAGGTAATCTCCGTCTGCCTCAGAAATGGACTCTGGAGAAATCTCCGCTGCCAGCTCATCAATGTCCTGGTTTTCTGGGCGATCCAGTCCCGCATCGCGCAGAATGACACCGATGAGGGACTTATTGGCGTACAAGCGGATCTTGTCTGGCATGAATCGAAGCATAGAGACGGTCGTGTCCTTCGGCATCTTCTCCTTGACTTCAGCCAAGGTATCCGCATAGTCATTGAGGATATCGACGGTTTTCTCCTCTTCACCGAGCGCATCACCGATCAGCCGGAAGTCTTCCTTCCATGGATATCCTGGGCGGATAGCCAACACAGTCGGCGCGATATCGGAAAGCTGTCCGTACAGATCGTCCACGCGCAGCTGGCTGCCCACGATGAGATCGGGCTTGAGCTCTGCGATTTTTTCGACGTTTACCTCCTGAATGGTGCCCACCGAAGGTACGTCTTTCACCTTGTCAGCCAAGTAATCCGGCACTGGATTCGCACCCTTAGAGGTAACCATGCCTACCGGCTTAATCCCCAAGGACAGCACAGAGTCGAGCTCACCCATGTCCAGCACCACTACGCGCTCTGGCTTCTCTTTAATCTCAGTTTCACCATTGGCGTGTTTGATGGTGCGCGGGAACTGGCCGGGCTCAGCATCGGTTCCCAACTTGGCGGTTTCTTCATCTGCGGTACCAAAGCGCTCACCGCTATGGGAGACGCTTTCATTGCCCGGACCGCCCTTGGAATCGTCATTTTCGGCGGCACTGCAAGCAGACAGTGACAAGGCAATGGCGACGGCGGCAGCCATGCTTGATAGCAGGCGTTTTTGTTGAACACTATTTCTGACATAATCGTTAGCCTAAGCTAACTTACTTATTTATTGAAAATAATATGACGCATACCAAATCAACGCTCCCCCCAATGGGTGTACCGAATACTCGTCGCCGCAGGTGGCGGGTCGGCGCCTTCCTTGCACTTGCATTTCTGCTAATGGCGCTTCTGATTGTGCTCAGCCTGTTCATCGGCGCGCAGTCTTTTAGCCCCTCTGAAATAGTCGCAGGCCTCCGCGGCGGCCCCGGCAGCAGCACGGCTGGAGACATCCTCTACGAGCGACGAATCCCACGCACCATCGCCGCCATCCTCGCGGGTACTGGGCTCGCGGTCGCCGGTTGCATTCTCCAGATCATCACCCGAAACCCGCTGGCAGATACCGGAGTATTCGGCATGAACGCCGGCGCCGCCTTCGCGGCCGCGCTCGCGCTTAGCGTATTCGGGCTAACTTCACCCCTAGCTTTTACCGCCGCTGCCTTGATCGGTGCGGGTGGCACCATGCTATTAGTTGCGCGCCTAGGCCGAGACATCTCTGGCGCCATTGATCCGCTCCGTATCGTGCTTGCCGGCGTGGCGTTAAGCGCTGTGTTCGAAGGCCTTTCTGAGGGCATGTCGCTCCTAGATCCGCAAGCCTTTGCCCGAATCAAGGCATGGATGGTGGGCAGCATGGATATTGCTTCTACCACCCCGCTTTATCTCATAGGGTGTGGATTGGCCGTCGCCGCAGTGATGTTGGTTTTCCTAGCGCCCCGCCTGACCGTCCTGCCGCTGGGTGAAAACGCTGCAGAAGCACTTGGCATCAACGTAGCCCAAACCCGCGCATTGGCCCTCTTTGTTGTGTCTTTGCTCGCCGCAACGACCACTGCCGCAGTCGGCGTTTTAGCATTTGTCGGCATGCTTGTCCCCCACTTGGTTCGCCAAGTAGGCATCACCAATGAGCGCGATCAGATTTGGATTAGTGGGTTAATCGGTCCAAATCTGCTTCTCTTCGCCGACATCATTGGGCGGCTTATCTTGCCCGGCGAGTTACCCGCCGGAGTAACCGTCGCGATAATCGGTGCTCCTTTCCTCATTTTCCTTGCACAACGCAAGCAGGTGGTTCTATGAGGACCACAGACCTAAATGCCACGAGGACCGCTACCACCTCGGTACGCACCATCGCTGCGCGATACCGCCGCCGCGAAATAATCGTGCTTTTTGTGGGCATCGCCGCAGTCCTTCTCGCTGCCGTCGTAGCGCTGACGTACCCTGGCGCAGGACTAGATCGCGTGTCGGCTTGGCAGGCGCTCATTCACCCCGACTCCGGCTTCGGCACCACCGTAATCTACGAATGGCGCTTGCCCAGAGTCACCGCTGCCATCGTGGTAGGAGCTGGCCTCGCTATCGCCGGCACACTTTTTCAGACCGTAACCCGCAACCCGCTGGGCTCGCCCGACATCATTGGTTTTAACACCGGTGCCTATACCGGGGTGATCGTGGTGAGCTACTTAGGGTTCAGCAGTTTTATTAACGTCGCATTAGGAGCGGTGATCGGAGGCGGGATCACCGCGCTGATCATCGTCGTCCTGGCCCTGCGCAGACAGGTAAGCGGCATGCGACTCATCCTGGTCGGTATCGGAGTCTCCCTTACGCTCTCCGCGGTCAACCGTTACCTCATCTTGAGCGCAGATTTGGACACGGCCATGACTGCGGCCACGTGGGCTGCTGGTTCGCTCAACGGCATTGAATGGATTTTCGTCGGCCCAGCGGCCATCGTGCTGGCACTAATCATCGTGCTAGCTTTCACGTTGAGGTCGCGCTGCGAGGCCCTAGAGCTTGCCGATGACACCGCCTACTCCCTCGGCCTAAATGTAACCCGCACCCGCCTTGTTCTAGTGTTTCTCTCTGCCCTTTTAACAGCACTGTGCACCGCGCTGGCCGGTCCGATTTCTTTCGTAGCCTTAGCGGCACCACACCTGACAAGGTTCCTTACCGGCGGCCAACGAGTCAGCCTCCCTGCTGGTGCACTTATCGGCGCCACCTTGCTATTGGTCTGCGACATCATAGGGCAACAGCTTTTCCATCCCACCATGCTTCCGGTTGGCGTCGTAACCGTCACCTTGGGCGGCACATACCTGATCATCCTCATGCTCTTCGCGCACCGCACCTACCGCAGGTAATTTTGAAAGGACTTTTCCCATAATGGCTTTCCCAGATTCAGACAGCGATGGAGACATCGCGGTAGCAGTACAGGGCGCTACCATCACTTACGGCGACTTCACCGCCGTAAACAACGTAAGCGTAAACTTCCCGCGCGGAAAATTTACGTGCATTATTGGCCCCAATGGCTGTGGCAAATCCACCCTTCTGCGCGCTATGGCGCGAGTATTGCCCACAGAAGCAGGCACTATTTCCTTAGAAAACAAAGAGATTGATTCTTTCGGCCGCAAGGAATTATCGCGGCGCATCGCACTCATGGCCCAAGATGCAATAGCCCCTGAGCATCTCACCGTGACGGAACTGGTAGCGCGTGGCCGGTTCGCACACCTGGGAACGTTGGGACAACGCAGCAGCCAGGACTTCGACAAGGTATCCCAAGCAATATCGACGGTGGAACTGGATTCACTGGCTGACCGCAGAATGAATGAATTATCAGGCGGTCAACGCCAACGCGCTTGGTTGGCCATGGCGTTAGCCCAAGACACCCCGGTGCTCTTACTAGATGAGCCCACAACCTTTTTGGATTTGGGCTATCAGCATGACTTGCTCACTCTGGTGAGAAACCTCAGCAAAAACGAGCACAAAACAGTCATCGCCGTAGTACATGACCTCCAGCAAGCGATACGTTTCGCCGACCATATAGTAGCGATGCAAAGCGGGCAGTTAGTCGCCCACGGAAATCCCGTGGACATAATCACCTCAGAACTAATTGAGCACCTATATGGCCTACCCGTAGAGGTTACCAAGGCTGGGCAGCAAGGACGGACAGTAATCATTCCAGACTGAAGTTTGAAGTGTCCCAGGTTTTTCCTCTGAGTAGACGGGAAATCTAAACTAGGGCCTGACCCCCGGAAAGTAGACACATCGGGGGTCAGGCCCAGCGGATTCATAGGTCAAGTCCCGTGTAGTGGTGTAGCCGTTTGTGCTTTCGGCTCGGTATTCAGTTCTGTGTTTGAGGTCAGGCGGTTAGCTGGTTGTGGTCACCATTGGCGTCTCCTGTGCGGTGCATGAGGTGTCTGGTGTGTTCGAGTGCGGTCAGTGACATGTAGCGTTTTTGTTGGATCCAATCGTCGTGTTGCTCGGCTAGGACCGCACCGACAAGCCGGATGATGGATTCGTGGGGTTGCCCGCAAATCGTGGACACGTTGTTAAGCTGCTTAGGGGTTAAGCAGCGGCCTTCTTATTACCATTTTGATCAGCGAGCTGGGCTTCGAAATCGACGGGGCTTACCATCCCGATGGACGAGTGGCGACGGCGCCGGTTGTAGACAATCTCAATCCAGCGAGCCACCGCCTTCCGGGCTTCGTTGCGGGTTCGCCATTCCTTCCGATCGTAAAATTCGGTCTTCAATGTCGACCAGAACGACTCGGCCATCGCATTGTCAAAGCAGACACCAGTACGGCCGACCGATTGTGCAATCCCTAGTTCTTGACAGACCTGCCACAGCTGTTCGCTGGTGAACTGGGTACCACGATCGGCGTGGAAGACCACGCCGTCGGGTACTTCACCACGCAGGGTGTAAGCCATGCGCAGTGCACGTTCAACTAGGTAAGAATCCTGCACACTATCCATGGACCAGCCTAGGACTTGGTGAGGTTACCCTCGTTTAGTGGACACCCGATTAGTGCGGATCTTGTGTCCGTAGGAGAGGATGTTCATTGTGAGTTCGTCAAGGAAGAAGTACACCCCGGAGTACCGGCAGGAGGCCGCCAGACTGGTCATTGAGTCTGGGCGCCCAATCGCTCATGTGGCTAAGGAAATTGGCGTATCGGCCACAATTTTAGGCAGGTGGGTCAAACTTGAGCGGGAACGCCAAGGCTCGGTAGATGGCCGCAGTGATGCCGATATACGAGCCGAAAACGCTCGCCTGCGTCGTGAGTTAGCTGAGGCCAAGATGGATAATGAGTTCTTGTCAAAAGCCACCGCCTTCTTCGCTGCGAAGCAACGCGATCGGAAAAATTTGAGCTAATGCAGCAGGAGAAGGCGAACTACAGCATCAAACGAATGAGCAGGTTATTAGAGGTTTCTCGTTCTGGCTACTATAAATGGCAAAAGGCTCAAGCAGTACGGCTTCGTGGTGAAAATCAGCGTCAGAGATTCCTCGACCAGTTAGACAGGAAAATTCATGACATCTGGGAAGATTCTGACGAAGTCTACGGTGCCCCACGGATTACTGCAGAACTCGCCGAGGGTGGGGTCTATGTGAATCGTAAAACCGTGGCCAAACGCATGCGGATGATGGGTATTGAAGGCATCTCACCCAGGGCGTTTGTTCCCGTAACGACGATTCAATCCAAGCGGAAGTCAACGCTTCCAGACCTAGTGAAACGCCTATTTGATCAAGGGCAGCTTAATCGAGTGTGGATGTCGGATATTACCTATCTACGCACGAATGAGGGCTGGCTGTACCTATGCGTTATCCGCGATGGACACTCCCGCCAAGTGGGGTTGCCCGCAAATCGTGGACACGTAGTTAAGCTGCTTAGGGGTTAAGCAGCGGCCTTCTTATTACCATTTTGATCAGCGAGCTGGGCTTCGAAATCGACGGGGCTTACCATCCCGATGGACGAGTGGCAACGGCGCCGGTTGTAGACAATCTCAATCCAGCGAGCCACCGCCTTCCGGGCTTCGTTGCGGGTTCGCCATTCCTTCCGATCGTAAAATTCGGTCTTCAATGTCGACCAGAACGACTCGGCCATCGCATTGTCAAAGCAGACACCAGTACGGCCGACCGATTGAGCAATCCCTAGTTCTTGACAGACCTGCCACAGCTGTTCGCTGGTGAACTGGGTACCACGATCGGCGTGGAAGACCACGCCGTCGGGTACTTCACGATGGCGATGTAAGGCCTGCGGAGCCTCAGTCAATAAAAGTCGGCCAGATGTCACAGTAGCAGACCACCAGTCCCGTTAGACCCCCGAGCGTAGCTACATTCCCACTATGCACAGTCCTTCACTTGCATACTTGGCAAGCATTAGACTTGCATGCACAGCGAGTGTTACACTTGCCTTAGTTGCAAACCAGGGAAGTTGGCGTTAGGGAGAAGAACGATGAGCGACGACCTTAAGATCATTCACGACGTTCAAAAGCGCACCACGTGGAAACAGAGCTGGTGGGCGGTGGCGATAGTGGCGCTTGGCGTCGGCGGCGGTCTCGCGCTAACCAAGCTGTCATGGTGGTACGGCCTCGCGGTTCTTGTACCGACGTTCGTTCTGGGCTATCTCCTCAAGGATAAGATTGCAAACCCATTCGTGCGCCTCGATCCAAATATGGGTCCGAGCAACGATCACGCAACCTGGTCACGAGTATTGCTACCCGGTGCAATGATCATGTCTACAACACCGACGCCGGATTCATGGCCCTGGATAGTGTTCTCCGGAGCGGTAGTCACTGCAGCTACCGCGTGGATGTTGTATGAGAACCGCAACGCCGCTGTAAAGGGTGTCAATGTCTAAGGATTCTTCACCACGCCCAGCAAAGCTGGATCCGGTCATCCACCCCATCAATCGGCTTAAAATTTGTGCCGCGCTGTTCCATTCAGGCGCAACCGACGGCAGGCAGATGAAATACGCCGTGCTTGCAGAACTCACCGAGCTTCCCGCCGATACGCTGTCCAAGCAGTTGAAACATCTTGAGGACAGCGGCTATATCAGCCGCACCCGCGAATATGGCTCCACGCGCGCGAAAGACGCCGTCTGGGTCGCGTTGACTCAGACTGGAACAGGAGCCTATGCACAGCACGTTGCCGCACTTAAAGCCATGACAGAGGGCTCATAGGCTGCGCAGCCACTGCATAATGTGCTGCCACAACTGCGGAAATTCGAGGTAGCCGTCACTCCCTGGGAAGTGCCCACCGTTCTCAATGGTAGTGAGCGGAGCCGAGAAAACGTCGGCAAGCGTGATGGCTGTATCTAAAAACAGAACTGCCCGACGATCCCGTAGAAATCGCCAGGCAGTCCAACTGGGGCCAGGACCAACTCGCCAAAGTACAAACCCTGACCCACAACGAGAACCAAGCCGACCACGAAACAGGACGACCAACCCTCTACGACAACGCTATCGACACCAACTACACCCATTCAATCGGCATCCAAAAAGGCCAAATCTAGCCCAAGCGACACGCCGAGCCAGACACACATTTTGACCCTTAACCCACCTTTAAGCCCCAAGACACACTTTTTGTCGCATATGCCACGAAGCCCCGCAAGCTTCAGCTTGTGGGGCTTCATGTTGTGCCAGGTAGAAGATTCGAACTTCTGAAGGCAATGCCGGCGGATTTACAGTCCGCTCCCTTTGGCCGCTCGGGCAACCTGGCATGCACTCTGTGGTGCGTGTATGTACTTTACTATGAAGCACCCACCTACCTCCAAATCGCCAGCGCAGCAGGGAGAAATGGGGTGTGTAAGAGGGGGCATCGACAAGCAGCTAGCCCACGCGGCGAACGGTGTAATCCGCGAGCTGGCGCAGCGCTTGGCTAGCGGAATTTTCCGGCAGTACGGAAAGCTGTTCTTCTACCGTGCGGAGGTAGGCGTTAATGTCCTCTAGCGCCCGCTGACGGCCGCCAGACTGGCGCAGGAGCTCGATGGCACGCTCGACCTCAGCATCGGTTTCTAGGGGGCCTGTCAGCAGCTCACGCAGCTGGTCTCCCACCTCCCCGTCTTCTTCCAAGGCGTAGAGGACCGGGAGGGTAAAGACACCCTCGCGCAGGTCGGTTCCCGGGGTCTTTCCGGAGTCCTTCGGGTCGGAGAAGATATCAATGACATCGTCCACGATCTGGAAGATCATGCCGATGGCACCGCCAATGCGGTATAGGGCCGCAGCGTGGTCGGCCGAGGCGCCCGAGTGGTACGCGCCGAGGTAGCCGGCCGAGGCGATAAGCACCGCGGTCTTTTCCTGAATAACGGCCATGTAGTGGTCCACGGGGTTGGCTTCACCGGCACCGATGGTCTCGCGCATCTGGCCGGTCACCAGCTCTTCAAAGGTATCCGCGAAGTGGCCTACGGTATGGGTATCTAGTTGGCTCATCAGGCGGGAGGCGTGTGCGAGGAGGGCATCGCCGGCAAGGATGGCTACGGAGTTATTCCACCGAGAGTTGGCGGATTCCACGCCGCGGCGGCGGTCCGCCTCATCCATCACATCATCGTGGTACAGGGTAGCAACGTGCACCATCTCCACAACGGTGGCGGACTTAATAACCTCTTCACAGCCCGGTTTGGTGCCGTACTCAGAGGCAAGCAGGGCCATCATCGGGCGAAAGCGCTTGCCGCCTGCCTTGGACAGATGGCTTACCTTGTCCTTCAAGAAGTCCTGGCCGCGGTCAGTTTCACTGCGCAGCTTTTCTTCTACTGCTTCCATGCCCGCGCCAATGCGTTCATTAAGCTGTGGATCACCAAGATCCACGTGAGTGGCATGCGAGTGGCCGTGAGTCATTAAATAGCGTTCCTTGCAATTAAAAGCCAGAGATAATCGTTTATCTACCGTAGTCCAAACCAGCCCCCTTAACACACTTGAGGGGTTGAACTAGTGCAATGATAGTCCCTATGTCGGAACAGATCGATTCCCCCCGCCCTGTCGAAGTCGCCATCATCGGTGCAGGACCCGCAGGAAGTGCCGCGGCCATCCACGCCGCCCGCGCAGGCTATGAGACTGTCTTCATTGATTCAGCCACCTTTCCCCGCGATAAAACCTGCGGCGATGGCCTCACCCCGCGGGCAATGCACCAGCTAGACAAGCTCGGCATCACCGTTAACGCCTCCTACCGCAACCGCGGGCTCAAATTGCACGGCTACGGCGGGGACGTCACCGCCCCGTGGCCGCAGACCTACCCTTCCCAGGTGGGCACTGCCCTGCCGCGCTTTAGGCTCGATGCGCAGCTGGTAGAGGCAGCCACTGCCGCAGGCGCGACGCTTATCTCTGGTACCCCCGCGAGCGCCCCGGTCATGGAGGGCAACCGGGTGACATCGTTTCGCATCGGCAAGCAGATAATTCGGCCGAAATGGCTCATCGTGGCCGATGGCGTGCGTTCTACCTTTGGCAAGCAATTGGGCCGCACCTGGCACCGGGACGAGGTCTATGGCATCGCCGCGCGCTCCTATGCCGCCTCCCCTAAGGCAACCGAGCCGTGGATGCACTCGCACGTGGAATTAAAAGATGAAGACGATTCCGTCCAGCCCGGCTACGGCTGGATTTTCCCGTTGGGAGCAGAGCTTGGGCAGGTTAATATCGGCGTCGGTGCGCTTTCGACCGCGCAGCGGCCGGCCAAGATTAATACCAAAAAGTTGCTGGAGTTCTACGCCACCCAACAGCGCGCGGAGTGGGGCCTTGGAGACATCGAACACGTCACCTCTGCCCTGCTGCCCATGGGTGGGGCGGTCTCTGATGTAGCGGGGGCCAACTGGATGCTCATTGGCGATGCCGCCGCCTGCGTCAACCCCTTAAACGGCGAGGGCATCGACTACGGCCTCGAGACGGCAGCGCTCGCAGTAGCCATGCTCGGCCCGAAGGATTTCACCCTCGCGTGGCCGGCCACCCTGCGCGAGCACTACGGCGAATCCTTCCTGCTCGCGCGCACGGCCGCCCGCCTGTTGACCTACCCGCAATTCCTGCCCGTGGCGGGGCCATTGGCGCTGCGCGGGCCGGTGGGCCGCTTGCTGATGCCCGCGGCGGCGCGCCTTATGGGCAACCTCATCACGGAGGAGGACCGCGACCTTATCGCCCGCCTGTGGCGCACGGCCGGCCGCACCGTAGGGGCCGTCCGGCGCGATACGCCCCTGTGGGCCTCCACCGCGGCGGTCTAGGCGGGCTACAAGGGGTTACTGTGGGGCATCGGCAAGCGGCTTCGTTGCCGAGTGCAAGGCGACGATGCCCAGAGTGAGGTTTTGCCAGCCCGCGTCGGCCCAGCCGTTGCGGTTGATGGCCGCCGCCAACTCCTCTTGGCCAGGCCAAGCGCGGATAGATTCCGCGAGGTAAATATAGGCGTCCGGGTTGGAGGAGACCACGCGCGCAACCGGAGGCAGCAGGCGCATGAGGTATTCCTTGTACACGGTGCCAAATACCGGGACGATGGGGGTGGAAAATTCCGCCACCGCCAGGCGCCCGCCCGGCTTGGTCACGCGCGCCATTTCCCGCAGCCCCAGCTCGTAATCGTGGATATTGCGCAGACCGTAGGAGATGGTGACGGCGTCAAACGTATTATCCGCAAAGGGCAATTTCATGCCATCGCCGGCCACCTTGGGCACGTCGCGCTCGCTTCCGGCGGCGAGCATGCCGCGCGAAAAATCACAGGCTACACACCACGCGCCGGATTTGGACAGCTCTTCTGTGGACACCGCGGTTCCGGCCGCGAGGTCGAGGACCTTTTCCCCTGGCTGCAGGTTAAGGCGTTCGCGGGTGCGCTTGCGCCAGCGCTTGTCCTGCCCAAAGGACAAGACGGTATTGGTGAGGTCGTATTTTTCGCCGACGGCGTCAAACATGCGCGCGACGTCGAAGGGCTTTTTATCCAGATCTGCCTTAGACACAAATGCCTAGTCTAGGCTACGCGTGCCCCAAGGGCACGAGCCGCCCACCGTGGCAGCTCTGGGCGCTGCCCCAAAATGGTCAGCGGCACCCGGCGGGTATCCTCCAGCACCTCTTCGTAATAGCCCACCAGCTGCTCGCACAGCGCGGTCCACGTCTTAGAGGAAATGGAGGCGCGAGCATTATCCCGCAACTCCGCATGGATCTCTGGGTTTAAAAGCGCATCGACGGCATTGGGCAGATCCTCGACAAAACTATCCACGTCTAAGAGCAGGCCGTTATAGCCTTCCTGGATAAGGTCCACGGGCCCGCCTGCCCGCGGGCCGATGGTGGGCACACCAGAGGCTTGGGCCTCCTGGATGGACTGGCAGAAGGTTTCAAATTCGCCGGCGTGCACAAAGACATCGAGCGAGGCATAGGCCTGGGCCAGTTCCTCACCGCTGAGCGCGCCGGTAAACACGGCACTAGGAAGCTGGGCCTCCAGCAGGGGGCGCTCGGGGCCATCGCCGACGATGACCAGCTGAATATCCTCGCGGCCATTAAGCGCGGACAACCGGTGCACGCCCTTTTCCGCGGCCAAGCGGCCGACGAAGCCGACGATGTTTTTCTTTCCGCTCCGGTCCCAGCTGCGGCGCAGGCTAGCAGAGCGCTTTTGGGGATGGAAAAGCTCGGCATTGACGCCGCGGCCCCAATGGCGCACGTGCTTGATGTGGTGTTTTTCCAAGTCCCGGATGGTCAGCGAGGACGGCGCCAAGGTCATCTGGCAAGAGTTGTGGATCGTGCGCAGCCACTCCCACACGGCGTAAGCCAAGGCGGAGGCATGGTACTTGGTGGCGAATCCTGCGACATCGGTTTGGTAGAGCGCCACTGCCGGAATGCGCTGTTGGCGGGCCGAAAATGCGCCCGCTGCACCCAACACGAACGGGCTGGCTAGGTGGATGATATCGGGCCTGAATTTCCGCAACGCGTCATCCACGGCCGTGGTTGGCACGCCCACCGGCAGCGAATCCACCAGCGGCACGCGCACGGTGGGCACGCGGTAGATGGGAAAGCCTAAATAATCGGGGATTTCTTCTTGGCCCTCGCGGGCACCGGGGGCGATGACAATCGCATCGTGTCCGGTTTCGTGCAGGTGCTCCAAAACGCGCAGCACCGAGTTTGTCACGCCATTGACATTGGGGAGGAACGATTCGGCCACGATTGCAACTCGCATGCCACCATAATGGCCTATTTTTCTTGGCCTTTGGTGAATCCAATGAAAAATCTGGGTAAATTATTTTTCAGCCCGATTTTCAGCGGGCTTTTCAGCACGGCGGGTGGTCAGGTTAATAAGCCGCCACAAACCCACGGCGGCAAGCGTAGACACGATGGCCACGGACAGCGCCGGTATGACCGCCAAGGTCCATTCGCGGCCTTCTACCTTCACCAAATCCGGATTATCCTCGGCGTACTGCACCCATACCTGCTGTCCCTCGCCCAGGTCGGTGGGATAGAGCAATCCTTGCCGCGGGGCATGGTAGATCCCGTCGCTATCTTGAAAATCCACGGTAGTGCGCAGCACGCCGACGTCCTTGACCGTTGCCAAGGCCCGGCTAGGCTGCGCGGAAATGGCGCGGTCATTGAGGAAGGGCCCTACCACCAGGCCCACCGAGCCCACGATCAGCGCCACATAGACGGCCAGCACGAGCTGGTGCAGCCGGCGCCGAAAAACCGCTGGCCTATAGCGCGGGGACACTTACTGGCCCACCTTCTGCGTGAGCTTATCCTGCAGCGCCCGGCGCGTGGCACGGGTGGTCTGCGCCTCCACGATGGTGATGCCCGTGGAGTATTCCTTGAGCTCTGCCAGGGTATCCAGCAGCTCCTGCGGGGTGGTCACCAGGCGGTAGTCTGCGTCATAAGCCTCTGCCAGCTTGCCGATGCCCACCCCATGCGGCGTTCCAAAGGCCGGCTCGAAGGCATCGCGAAGCGCGGGCGCGCCTTGCTCCAGGGTCTCGAAGATGCCGCCGCCATTGTCATTGGCCACCACGATGGTGAGGTTTTCCGGCCGCGGCTGATCCTCCGGGATCAGAAGCCCATTGGCATCGTGCAGGAATGTCACATCCCCTACCAGGGCCATCACGCGTGGGGCGCGCCAATTGGTGGGATCCAGCGATTGCGTGGCCAGGGCGACGCCAATGGCTTGGGAGACGGTGCCATCGATGCCCGCCACCCCGCGCGGGGCGTAGGTATCCACACCGTCAAAGGGCATACCGATGAAGGAGGCATCGCGCACCGGATTCGAGGCGCCAAGCACCACCGTGTCATTGACCGCGAGCGTATCGCCTACCGCCGCCGCCACGTGCAGTCCGGTAAACCCGAGCTCTTCATCCTCCAGGGTTGTGCGCACTGCCTCGCCGGCCATGTCGGTCGCGCCTTGGCAGATCTTGAGCCACTCGCGGGTTGGCTCCCCGGTGGTCTTGACGGTGGTGCCAAGGCGCGCGTTATCCCCGCGCTGGTTGGTAAAGTCCGCCGTGCGCGAGAGCACCACGAGCTCGATATCCGGGTCATTCATCAGCGCGAGCACGCCGCGATGCAGCGTGGGATGGCCCACCACGATGACCTGCTCAACCTTGGTATTGACCACGTAGTCATTCGCGGAGACCTGCGCCTTGCGGAAAATATGCGCCGCGGCCGGGTGCACGGGGTGGAAGGGTCCCGGCGCGGAGGGCTCCGCGATGGTCGGCACGTCTTCCAAGCCCTCGACCTCCCAGGCCTCATCGCCGGCGATGACGAGGGTATTTTTACTCAAGTCCACCGCGACCTCGCCGTGGTCATAAAACCTTGGGGTGGCCGCGCGAGTGCCATCGCCACCTACAGGTTCCGGCAGGCTATCTCCTACCAGCGGCGCGTCAAAGGCGATATTGATGTGCACCTGAAGATCGCGCTCAAATCGCTCCGCAATAGCGGCGATATCTTTTTGCTCGTTGACCTGAGTGGTATCCGCATAGACGCCGAAGATGCCGTCTTGCACGATGGTTTGGGAAGCACCGGTGCCGATCAGCCGCTCTGGGCGGTCGGCGCTAATAATGGCGAGCGGGGTATGCGAATAGTGCGCTTCAACCACCGCGGGCAGCGTATTGGCCACGGCCGTGCCGGAAGTCATCACCACCCCGACGTGGCGGTGCTGCACGCGCGCCATACCCAAGGCGGTAAACGCGGCGCCGCGCTCATCAATGCGCGTATGCACCCGGATATCCTCGCGCGCCAGGAGCGCGAGCGATAGCGGTGCATTGCGGGATCCCGGGCACAGCACCACATCGGTAAGGTGGCGCGCCAATTGGGCGGCCACCTGTTCAGCCAGCTGCATCGATTCATTCATGCTGCCAGATTTTACCTACTGCGGAGCAGCGGCTGGGAATCGGCAAACGGCAATCCCGCCGCGCCGTGCGGTGCAACGCCGCCGCGCCAAGCCGCCGCTACTACTGCCTAGCCCTGCTGCTGGTTGCCGCTATTGCCAAAGAGATCCCGCAAGAGGCGCTCCACGTCGAGGTCATCGCCTTCTTCCAGGCGGTCCTGGATTTCCGGTGGCAGCTCGGTAGGAATATCTTCGGGGAGATCGTCTTGTAGGTTCGGCAGATTGCGCAGGCGCTCAGAAATGCCAGGGCCCGCATCCTCGGTCTCGGTCACCGTGGTGGGCACCTGCGTAGTCGTGGTTTCCGTCACCGGTTCTGGCGCCGGCTTATCGGCATCGCTCGCGGCATTGCGCCACATGAAGAACAGGGCGCCCGCCGCCAAGATGGCAACGACGGCGATGGCGGCAAAGACCCCGGCCATCCCGCTGTTTTTCTTTCCCTTGCCGCGCTGATCTGGGTCATAGTCCGACGGCACCGGCTCATACTGCTGCTGGGCGTATTGTTGCTGGCCATACTGTTGTTGACCGTACTGCTGGCCATACTGCCCGCCGGGCTGTTGGTAGTTTTGTTGGTAATTCTGCTGGTAATCGGCGTTTGCGTCGAATTGCCGCGTCTCATTCTGCGGCTGCTGCGCGCCCGGGAAATACTGCTGTGGGCGCTGGCTGCGGGCATTACCGGCCGCATTATCTGGGACGCGGCCTATCTGGCGCGTGGCATCCTCGGCCGGGCCAGACCACTGGCGGGTGTCGTCAGTGCCGCGGTCGTCATAGGAGCCTTTTCGGCCATTGGAACCGTTTTCACCAAAGCCATTATTTGTCATGCCTACCAGATGTACATCATTTTCCTGTGAGATCCCAGGGAATCTCCCAGATGCCAGCGCCGAACCGAGGAAATGCTAGCTCTGCCGCTGGCGCGCCCGCAGCGCCCGGCCGGTCGCGGTATCTTCCGCGGCCAGCTGGCTTGGGGTGGCATCCGCGATGATCTGCCCGCCGTCTGCACCGGCGCCAGGGCCCATCTCAATGATGCGGTCCGCGCTCGCCAGAACGTTGAGATCGTGTTCAATGACGATCACGGTATGCCCGGCATCGACAAGCTTGTGCAGCTCCGCATTGAGCAGGGCAATATCGGCCGGGTGTAGGCCGGTGGTGGGCTCATCCAGCATGTAGACCGTGTGCCCGCGCCGCGAATTGCGGGAGCGCTGCAGCTCTGTGGCGAGCTTGATGCGCTGCGCCTCGCCGCCGGAAAGCTCCGGCGCGCCTTGTCCTAAGCGGAGGTAGCCCAAGCCCACGGCCTGCAGCGTGGCGATGGCCCGGTGGATCTTTGGTTCATCGGCAAAGAACTCGGCGGCCTCGTCCACGGTGAGCTCCAGCACCTCTGCGATGCTGCGCCCGTGCCAGGTCACCTCGAGGGTCTCATCGTTAAATCGGGCACCGCCGCATTGCGGGCAGGTGGTATAGGAACCCGGCAAAAAGACCAGTTCTACCTCGATTTTTCCGGCGCCACCACAGGTGGGGCACTGACCCTGCTTGACGTTGTAGGAAAAGCGCGAGACCGTCCACTTGCGCTCCTTGGCCTCCGGGGTAGAGGCAAAGAGCTTGCGCACGTTATCGAAAAGGCCGGTATAGGTGGCCAACGTGGACCGCGGGGTGCGGCCAATGGGCTTTTGGGAAATCTGCACCAGCCGGGAGACCTTATCCAGGCCTTCTACCCCGGCTAGCGAGAACTCGTGGCCGCCCTCGTCTGCATCATCTTTATCCTCATCGGCCACAGCGGTGGCGGACTCCTTGAGGGTTTCTGCCAGCACGGTGCTTACCAGCGTCGACTTACCCGAGCCCGATACACCGGCCACCGCGGTAAATTGCCCCAGGCCAAAGTCCACATCGAGCCCGTCGATGCTGCGCGCAGAAATGCCGTGGAGGCGGAGGTGGTTGGAGGGGGTACGGGGGGCATCGGCAAGCGCGAGCTCACGCTGCGCCAAGGCGCGGGCGGTGGGGGTATCGGCGTCGTAGTCCTCGACCGGCCCGGAATAGACCACCTTGCCGCCGCCCTCGCCGGCGTAGGGGCCGACGTCCACAAGCCAATCTGCCTGGGCCACCAGGTCCATATCGTGTTCTACCAGCAGCACCGAATTGCCGGCGTCAATGAACCGGCGGCACATCTCCAGCACCGCCCCGCGCTCATCGGGGTGCAGGCCGGCGGACGGCTCATCGAGCACATAGGCCACGCCAAAGAGGCCGGAACGCAGCTGGGCGGCGAGCCGAATGCGCTGCAATTCACCCGCCGAGAGGCTCTGGGTGGGCCGGTCCAGGCTGAGGTGCGCCAGACCCAGCTCCAGGGCGGAGGTCAGCGCCGGCAGCACCTGTTTGAGCAGCAGATCCTCCGCGGAATTCTCCTTCGGTTCCTGCGCGCTGAGTACCTCATAGACCCGGTCCAGCGGCAGGGCGCCCAGCTTGTCGATGCTCATTCCCGCATACGTCACCTTGAGCGCCCGCGGGTTCAACCGCCGGCCGTGGCAGGTATCGCACTCGCGGGATTCCATGAAGGACAACGTGCGCTTGCGCAGCGATTCCGATTGGGTCTCCTGCAGCGTCTTGGTGAGGTAGCTGGCCACCGAGCGCCACGTGCCCTCATAATTGCGCTGAATCTGGTCCGCGCCGCGCAAGGGCTTCACAGTGACCACGGGACGTTCTTCGGTAAATAGGATCCAGTCGCGATCTTCCTGCGGCAGGTCTTGCCAAGGCGAATCCAGGTCATAGCCCAAGTTCATGAGGATATCGTGAAAATTCTTGCCCGCCCACGCACCGGGCCAGGCCTTAATGGCGCCCTCCTCAATGGACAAGGTGGGATCGGGCACCATCGATTGCTCGGTGGGCTCGTGCACCACGCCCGCGCCCTGGCACTGCGGGCACATGCCCTCAGGGGTATTCGGAGAAAAGGCATCCGAGTAAAGGCCCTCAGGGTTATCCCCGGCGCGCGAGTACAACAGGCGCACGCTATTAGATAGCGCGGAGACCGTGCCCACCGTGGAGCGCGCCCCGCCGCCGGAGGTGGATTGCTGCAGCGCCACCGTGGGTGGCAAGCCCTCCACCTGGCTGACCTGTGGGTCCACCGCGGAGCTAATGAGCCGGCGCGCAAACGGCGCCACCGATTCCAGGTAGCGGCGCTGCCCTTCCCCGTGGATCGTACCAAAGGCCAGGGAAGATTTTCCGGAACCGGATACTCCCGTCACCGCCACGAGTTGGCCGCGCGGCATATCCACATCGACATTGCGCAGGTTGTGTAAGTGGGCATCGCGAACCTTAATTGTCATGTCCGCGATCCTACCCGCGCACCAGCTTCCTGAGGCAACGCTTCGGCCCGCCACCCCCACGCGCACGTGCCTACCGCTCTGTCTACTATTCCGCCTGCCCAAGAATTAATTTCACGCCCGTCCGGGGTGTTCCGGCTGGCGAGCGCGCCCTGTCACCACCGAGCTGCGGTCGGTGCATATTTAGCCAGCGCCCCAACTGATAGACTTCATTGTCTATTATGACAATTCCGCTTGGTCTATAAGCTAGAAGGTAGGGCTCCGCGTTGACCGATAACACTTCATCCATCGCGCTGATTGGACTTGGCCCCCGCGGCATTTCCGTCCTCGAGCGCCTCGTGGCACAACTCAATACTGTGTCTCACCCACCAGAAAAGCTGACGCTGCACCTTATCGATGATGCCCAGCACGGCGGCGGCAAGATTTGGGATATCAACCAGCCCAAGTACCTGTGCATGAATACCTTCGCGCACGGCATGACGCTGTTTTCTGAACCCGGCTCCACCGTGGAGGCCCCAGTGGTGGAAGGCCCCACCATCTACGAGTGGATCCGCCTGACGCTTGGCGATGCCCACGTGTCCCCCGGCGCCCGCGATTACGTCGCCGCCCATCCGCTCGATCCGCAGGTCCTTGAAGAATTCGGCCGCGCAGAGCTGGAGAAGCTACGCCCCGAATCCTATTTGCCGCGCGCGCTGTACGGCCACTACATCCTGTGGTTCTTCCGCTCTGTCTTGCAGGACGTGCCGGAGTGGGTTGAGGTCAAGCAACACCACGCCCGCGTAGTGGATATTGAATCCCGCGATGGCGCAGATATTTTGCACCTCAATAACGACACCACCGTTGCGGCCGGCTCCACCTTGGCGGTCACCGGCTGGCAAACCCAAGGCTATACCGAAAACGAGCGGTGGATCTTAAAAACTTTGGAAGAAAACCCCAGCCTGCGCTGGATTCGCGCCGATAACCCCATTGACCAGGGCATTGACTCCATCAAGGACAACGAGAAGGTCCTCGTGCGCGGGCTTGGCATGGGCTTTTTCGATATCCTCATCCTCTCCACTGTGGGCCGCGGCGGTAAGTTCGTCGAGGATTCCTCCAAGCCCTGGGGCATGCGCTATGAGGCCACCGGCACCGAGCCCACCTTTGCAGCCGCATCCCGGCGCGGCTATCCCTTCCTACCGCAATCCGATGAAGGCTCCCTGCCACCGGCCGCGGAGATCCCGCGGCTGAAGAAGGTCGTCGCCGAGCTTTCCCACCGCACGGGCGCGCGCTCCATTAACTATGACACCGAGGTGTGGCCGGCGGTTGCCCGCGATGCCTACCAGGCCTATATCGATTCCCTCGCCCGCGTCGAGCCTGAGAGCCTGCGCGCCTCCCGCGAGGAGATCATCGCCGCCCTCGATGCCACCCCGGTAGATGCTGGCGTGGCCTATAACGGCCTGGCCCAGCTCGATGAGGTCATTGCGCGCTATACCACCAAGGACTTCAGCCTGCTGCGCTGGATGCACCTGCTCACGGAGGATTTTTCCAGCCAACAGGAGCTCACCCAGCACATCGTGAAGAGCCTGTGCGAGGACTTGGCAGAATCCCAGAAGGGCCCGGATAGCCCGGTCCGCGCCGCTTTGTGGTCGGTCGGTTTCTCCCGCAAACCCACCCAGGTCCTCGGCGCCGAGGGCCGCTATACCTTGGAGTCGCGCCACCACATGTTTGATAAGGCTATTACCTTGGGCCAAACCACGTGCTCCGGCCCGCCGCCCTTCCGCACGCAGCAATTGCTGGCGCTTGTTGATGCCGGCATCGTCAGCTTCGTCGGCGGCAACCCCGTCTTGGGCACGAATGCCGATGCCGACGAATGGACCATGAGCTCCAGCGCCTCCGGTGGCAAGCGCATCCCGGGCACCACGCTTCTCGATGCCTGGGTACACAAGCCCGACATCCGCCGCACCCCTCACGATTCCTTCATGCACTCCCTCGTGGAATCCGGGCGAGTGCGCGCCTTTACGGAAACCGCTCGCGATGGCATCGAGGTGCCCACCGGCTCGCCTGCTGAGGACCCCGATACCCGCCAGGTCCACAATGCCGACGGCACGGTGGATAAGCGCCTGCACCTCGTAGGAATCCCTGCCCACGCCGAGTACCCGGATACCACCCTGGCCCCGCCCATTCCGGGCACGGATTCGTGGTTCATCCAGGAAGCCGATAAGGCCGCCGTGCACGCGGCACAGGTAGCACTCACGGGGCAAGCGTAGCTAGCAGCGAGGGCAGGCAACCGCCTGCCCATTACGCTGTTAGCAGTTCCGTTCGGAGGAGCCCAGGATTCATACTCCTAGCCCCATGCTGGGGCAGGTTATGTTTATCTGCGTTCGGACCTGACCCCGCTTCCCACAGGCTTGACAACACAATCCTTGACCAGGGACGGGTCTAGATAAAGGCTGTCTTGTGCAGAAGCGGGGGATAGGGTAACAGACCTTGGGGCACGCAGTCCATATTGGTGAGCAACTTCAATCATTCCTTGCTTATGGCGACGGTGCCAGATCTTCTCTCTACCGTTATGCGGTAGTCCTAACTCAGCTGAAACCCACTCAGCTATGGATACTCCTGATTCGCTTCCCGGCACAACAAGGTCAAATTTTTCTTGGCTACATTCCCGGAGTAGGGCCAGGGCCCATAGATCGGAAATGCTCCCGTCTTCGTTAGCTGAAATGGCATACGGCGGGTTAGCAGTAGCAACCTCTACGTCCCTTTTTTTGGCACAGGGTTGCCACCAGATCGGCGCCACTTGAAGAATCATCAACTACTAATATTTTCATTTTTCCGTGTTCCCCACATTGCTTGGCTTATGGTTATTGCCACAATGAGCATCAACAAAGTTAACTGAATTGGTTCGACTTGAGAGCCCAATGCCACCTCGGTAGCCATCACCACGGCCGGAAGGGCCGCGATGATCAGTGCCGAGATGAAAGGCGGCGCTAAGGTAATTCCCCACTGCAAGAGCAGGATAGGAAAAGTAATGCACATCACCGATAGCAGGACGATTGACAGGGTAGAGCCTCGAAGCATCTCCGCTTCCACGGAAAAGAAAGCCACGAGACCGCTAATAATCCAAGCTAAGTGAAACCTCACTGCTGCAATCGTGAGAACGCTGTTCCCTTGTTCAGTAGCCCAGCGCGAGGAGTAAAGCACTCCTACCGCAGAAATTCCTGCGCCTACAGCTAGAGCAAAACCCAGATAAGACTGGGGTGAACTGCTTCCCGTTCCTAGGAAGAAAAAACATAGAGCCAGAACCACTACTGCAGTTGTTGACACCAATGAACTGCTGAGCCTTCTGGCCGACCAAGTCATTATTACTGCGACAATAAAAGGGCCGACTCCTGTTTCGATGACACTTGCTGCAGTGGGCTGCATCAAAGTAGTGGAAATATAGAATAAGCAGAAAGCGCCCGCAGTAAACAGATTGAGGCTTGCTGCAGTTGTCATTTTCATGGGGGGATGCGGTGTTTCCGTAGCTCGGTATTTTCTACGATAAAACGCTAAATAGATCACTGTGGAGATAATCGCCGCGATAAGAAACGCTGAAAACGTAGTAAAAGTAGATAGCTCTGGGTCTACTTGGGCTCCGACTATCGCAGTGCCGATTCCTTGCCATAGGACAGCTAGGGCTACGATAACCGCCCCTACACCTGGTTTATTGGACTGGATCATAAAACCTTACCCTCAAAATCCGTAAAGTTAACTTAATAGGTGCTGTTGCAAAGTTGGGCGGAGAGCAGCGAAGACTCAGTTTCTCATTCCCTGACGGCTGCTGCGTGTGGGCGTTGTTAGGCCGTCTCGAAGACCTGGTTGACGATCACCGTGTCCGGGTTCGGTTGCCCGTAGGCAAACATCGTACCTTGCCCTTTCCGCAATGAGTGCATCGCCTCCATCCCTTTCAACGTCCGATATGCAGATGTCCGGTTCTTAAACGCGCCTTTCGGCCCGAGGATCCGCTTCAGCCGACCATGGTCGCCTTCCAGGATGTTGTTGAGGTATTTCACCTGCCGGTGTTCCACTGTTGGCGGGCAGATTCCCTCTGACTTCAACTCGGCGATTGCCCTGGCTAGGGAGGGTGATTTATCGGCGTTGATCACTCTGGGATACCCGGCTGACGCATTGGATCTGACGGCCTTGGCCAGGAAACACTTCGCTGCGGCCACGTTCCAATTCGGAGAGAGGTAAAACTCCAAGGTCTGGCCACCGGCGGTGATCGCCCGATAGAGGTAGCACCACCTGCCGCCGACCCGGATATAGGTCTCATCCACCCTCCAGGAACTGGCCTGCCAGTCAGGTACCTGCCGGTACCACCGTGTTTGCTTGTCCAGCTATATAGGAACATCCTCTCGCTCTAGCCGTTTTCGAGCAGCCCAAGGAGCCGTTCGCGCAGCTCATTTTTGCGCTCCACCACCGCGGAGTCATCGCTACCGCTGCGTGGGCGGGGCAGCCCTACTTCGATGTCCTCGATGATGGTGGCCTCTGGCCCCGGCGACATGACCACAATGCGATCCGAGAGCAATACTGCCTCATCCACGTCGTGGGTGACCATGACCACCGTGCGGCGGTTTTCTTCCCACACATTCAACAGCAGCGACTGCAGCTGGCGGCGGGTAAGCGCATCCAATGCGCCGAAGGGCTCATCGAGCAATAAGATATCCGAGCCGATGGCGAAGGCGCGCGCCAAACCGACGCGCTGTTGCATACCACCAGATAACCGCGACGGGCGCCTATCTGCCGCATGACCCAGACTGACCTCGTCGAGGAAGTCCTGTGCAATCTGGGTGCGCTCAGCCTTGGATAGCTCCGGGCGGGCCGATCGCAGCCCGAATTCGATATTCCCGCGCGCCGTCATCCAGGGCAGGAGCGCGTGATTTTGAAATACCACGCCCCGGTCAGGACCTGGGCCGGTCACGGCCTCTCCTCGCGCGCGCACCTCGCCGGTAGAGGGAAATGCCAGGCCCGCGATCATATTCAGCATGGTGGATTTGCCAGAGCCCGATGGCCCCAGCACGGACACGAACTCGCCTTCCCCAATGGATACTGAAGTTTCCCCAATGATCTTCGTTGGGCCGTAGCTTTTGGTAATACCAGCAAATTCGATATGGGCATTAGTCATAGCGCACCACTTTCTGCAGGGAGGCAACGAGGTAATCCAGAGCCAGCCCGATGACACCGATTAAGACGATGACCACGACGATGGCGTCAATATCGAGGCGGTTCCACATATTCCAGACAAAGAAGCCGACACCTTGCCCACCGACGAGCATTTCTGCGGCCACGATGACCAACCAGGCGGTGGACAACGATTGCCGCATGCCGGTAATAATCCCGGGAAGTGCGGCCGGGCCGACGATATAGAGGAGCTGTTGCATCCGGTTCGTTCCCAGCGTGGACGCCAGGTTCTTATACGTGGGGTGAATCCCGCGCACCGCCTCGATGGTATTGAGCAGCGTCGGCCACAAGGCAGAGAGGATAATGACGAAGACGGCGGTATTTTCGGCATCGCGAAGCAGCGCCAGGCCTAGTGGCAGCCATGCCAGCGGGGACACGGGGCGCAGGATTTGGACAAAGGGATCCGTTGCGCGGCGGAAGGTGGCAGAAGAACCCAGCCAAAAGCCCAGCGGAATAGCAATCGCCATGGCGATGACAAAGCCAATGAGCACGCGGCGCAGGGAAGCCACCATGTGCCAAAAGATACCCACTGAGGCCGGCCCATCCCGGTAGAAGGGATCAGAAAGGATCTCTACGGCCCTATCCCAGGTACGCGCGGGGGTGGGGGCGATATCGGAAAGCCAGCCCGCAGCCGCCACCGCCTGCCAGATGCCGATAAAAACAATAAAAAGCGCGATGCCCAGGCCCATCGCCTTCCACGGGCTATCCCGCCGCTTCTTGCGGCCAGCGGTGGCGGTGCGGCCTGGGCGGGAGGCTGCTGCTTGGTTGTCAGTGGAGTATGCAGTGCTAGTACTGGTGCTAGCGCTGTCATTTTTTACTGTGGTCATAAGGGAAAGAGTCCTTAACGCTGGTATCCGGCGGTGGGGTGCAGGGGATCGAAGGTATGGCCGTTGATTTTCACCGGGTCCGTGGTGAGATCGGCTTCGCGCGGCAAGACGGATTTTGTGACGTCTATGAGCGCTTGATCATCCATCGGCATTGCCTTTCCGCCCAGATCCCAGCGGGCCATTTGGGCGGCCATCCACGTAATTGCGGTGGCAGAGGTGCTGCCGCCGAACTTAATCATCTGTGGATCCACCATGTCCTTGCCGTCCCAGGTGGTGTAGTTTCCGGCCAGCGCCCGCGAGATCAGCTCTTCCTTCTGATTCAGGTACTTCTCCTTGGCCAGCATGGAGGCCGATTCGTGGACGTGGTGCGGGCTATCGACGTACTGGGCGCCTTCGTGCAGCGCCGCGACCACGCGGTCGCGCACGTCCCGGTCCACTTCCTTTGCCACGGCCACCGAGCAGCACGGGTGGTTATCCCACATCTGGCGGGTGGGCACAAAGGCCCGGCCCGATCCGGTAGTCAGGGCGCGCTGGTTGAAAGGTTCTGGGCCAATGAAGCCGTCGATGGTGCCTACCGAAAGTTGCGCCACCATATCGGCCGGGCGCAAGAGGCGCAGCTCCACATCGGAGACCGGATCGACCCCGCCGGCCACGAGGTAATCGCGCAGCAAGAGGGCATGCACGGAGTATTCAAAAGGTATGCCCAGGACCATGCCCTTCAGATCCGCGGGCCGCGACACGGTGTCCAGGTGGGAAGTGGACAAGGTCAGTGCCTGCCCATTGGTGTTTTGCGTAAAGGCCAACTCGGTGGGCCGGGAGGCATTGGTGGCACCGGCATCGATGGCCAGCGGCATGGGCGAGAGCATGTGCGCTACGTCTAAGGCGCCGGTGGCATAGGCGGTCCAGAGATCTGCCCATCCCGCGAATTTGCGCAGCTCAACGTTGAGGCCCTGCTTTGCAAAGGCGCCCAGCCCGTCGGCGGCGACCAGCGGGGACGCGCACGCGATGGGCACGAATCCGATGGTGAGGGTTTCCCCGCCCCGCCCGGATGTCCCGGACTGAGCCTTGTCCTCCTGCCGCGGCGTGGAACACGCAGAGAGCACCTGCGAGCCCACTGCTACTCCGCCCATTGCTACTGCGCTGCGCAGTATCTGCCGTCGCGACAGCTTCAGATCGTGAACCATGCGTTCTTTCTTAACTAGACCAAGTGGTTTGTTCAGAACGAACCTAGGCTAGGCGCACTACGGTGTCAATTTCTAAATTCACAGGTCAGCAAATGCGGTGCACACATTTATATTCACTCTAGACCTGGCATTCTCTACAAAATAGACCCCTTGTTCTAGATTTATATTTGCCTTCGCGTTACCATGGCGCCATCAGTTAATAAACATCTGATACAAGGAGCAATTTAATGTCTGATCTCACCCCAAACCACAACGAAGGCGACGCTCTCGAGCCCATTGATGGCGAGAAGCTCAACGACCTAGCACAGAAGAACATCGACAACCCTGAGGGTGCCAAGAAGCACGTCCGCACCCACACCGAGGCTGACGGTTTCTTCCGCAATAACACCACCGTGCGCGACCACACCATCAAGGTGGGCGAGCCTTTGCCGCTGCTTGGCGATGACTCCGCACCCAACCCCACCGAAGTCGCCCAGGCCGGTCTTGGCGCCTGCATCAACGTTGGCATCCAGGCCATCGCTCAGCACCGCGGCGTCACCCTGACCAAGCTGGAGCTCGACATCGTTGGCGACATCGACCTCTCCCCAACCTGGGGCGTTGGTGACTTGGGCGAGGACAAGCGCCCGGGCGTTTCCGACGTCAACGTTAAGGTCGACATCGACGGCGACGCCGACCAGGAAACCCTGCAGAAGATCGTGGACGACGCCATCAAGTGGTCCCCGGTTGTTAATACCTACACCCGCCCGGCCAACCTCACCCACGAGTTGGTCTAAGGTTTAGATAGACAAAAGTGAAGTGCCCCGAGTTTTGTTCCTAGGCATTTGCCTTGGTTTCAATTATTTCCTGTTGCGGGTCTGCTTCCACAATTCGGTTTCCGCCTCGGCCGGGATTCGATCTCCCAGGCTCAGGTGGAGCCTTACCTAATTCCGCCACGGGACCCACTCAAACGTGGCTACTTCTATCTCAATAACATCATCCCACCAGCATGTATGGATGAGTTCGGGATCTGACCCCCTGTTTGGTGGACACCTGATATCCAGCCCAGTCGGGCAGGGTGATCTACCACCATGTCCAGGTACTCCGAACAGTTCAAACGCGATGCCGTGGCCCTCTATGAGAACAATGAGGACCTCTCGCTGAACTCAGCATCAGCCCAGCTCGGTATCGACCGTGTCTCGCTACATTCTTGGGTCAAAAAGTACGGCAGCGGCAAACGTGCCCGCATTAAAGCCGTGCAGGATAAAGCCCAAGGGGCGAATGATTCCGAACGGATCCGCCAGTGAAAGAAAAGAAGTCTCTAAGCTGCGCGAAGAACGCGACATCCTGCGCAATGCCGCCACATATTTTGCTTAAAGCAACTCACTGGAGTTCTGCTTCCAGTGTGTCTATGACCACCGAACCGAATACTCGGCTTATACGGATGTGCCACGTTTTAAAGCTTAATCGTTCCTCGTTTTATTAATGGGCCCAAACCCGTAAAACTCGCAGGTTAAAGATGTATTTTGATGCCGTTCCGGGAGGTCTTCCGGTGGCGCATGCGCTACAACACGCGCCGACGGCACTCCTGGTGCAATCTTGTAGCGCCGGATGTCTTTGAAGCCGAAACTTCAGCTACACTGACTAAAGCAGCATAGCTAACCCCGACGTGTCCACTTTCCGAGGGCAAGACGACTACGAGGATCACAATGCCGTTAAAAGCTCGCGATTTTATACCACCACTAGTCTTTCTAGGAATGGCACTCTATTTTGCAATCGAGTGGCAGGTAATTGCAACGGTTATCATTGTTTGGTTTGGCCTAGTGTTCATTGAATATTTGGTCTCCAGAAAAAAGCCCAAGCAGCAACAATAAACCTTGGATTCTAGGGGCCGTTGCAACATGCACCTAAGGGAAAGTGTTGCAACGACCCTCTCAACGCAAGATTAGCTGTTAAGCACCTGTAGTTTGCGCTATCAGGAGCAAACTACAGGTGCTGCCACGATTCCCGGAGGCGCTCGAACCACCACTCGCGGCGATCGGCCGGCGCGGCTAGGTCGGACAGACGGTCCGGTTCTGGGGCGAGGATCTCAGCGCGCAGGTGCCCGTCGTGTAGCTGGCGTGGCGCGGTGACATCTTCTTCGAAAAGGATGCCCGTGGCCAGGCCTGCTGCGGCCGGAGTGACGTCGATGTCCTCGTCATCATAGATTTGTGGCAACGCCGCCACCGCCGCCAAGCCCATATTGATGCCGATGGAGGTATCCAGCGCCGAGGCCACCGTAATATCCATATGCCGTTCGCGCAGGTGCTGTGCCACGTCGAGGACGCGGCGCACCCCGCCCAGCGGCGCGGGTTTGACCACCGCCACATCGGCTGCCTGCAGATCTGCCACGCGGTACGGATCCTCAACTTTGCGAATGGATTCATCCGCGGCCACGCGCACAAAAAGTCCGTTGCGCATGAGCTGCCTGCGCACCTCCGCCAATTCTTCCGCGCTCGAACAGGGCTGTTCCATATAGTCCAGCGGCATGAGCGCCTGGGCGGCCTCTACCGCTTCGGCCACACTCCAGCCGCCATTGGCGTCCACACGCAGCACAGGAATAACGCCCCGGGCACTCACGTGTTCGCGGACGGCGTGGACGCGTGCGATGTCATCGGCAAACGTCTGGCCTTTCTCCGCCACCTTGATCTTGAACGTCCGGCAGCCTGGATAGCGATCCACAATCGCGGGTACCTCGTTGGCAGGAACGGCAGGAATGGTGGCATTGACCTCTACCCATTCGCGGACGGGTTTAGGAAAGCCCTCGTAAGCGGCCTCCAGCCCGGCGCGCAGCCACGCGGCCGATTCCGCGGGCCCGTATTCCAGGAACGGCGCAAATTCACCCCAACCGGCAGGCCCATCAATGAGCAACGCCTCCCGCGTAGTGATGCCGCGAAACTTCACGGCCAGCGGGAGGGAGACTACGTGGGCGCGGTCGAGAACGTCATCGATCTTCATAGGTTCATAGTACTTATCTTATTTATGAGTGCTACATTAAATACGTAAGTGGTTATAACCGGAATGAAGGTTCTGCAATGCTGTACCTCTTGATAGCCCTGGCAGCGCTTGCGGCCGTGGTCTACCTTATCTACAAAAAAGTCCACGCTGCGGCGGCAATTTTCTCAGTAGGTATCGTCCTACTCATGCTCGCCGCGCTCACCGGCCGCGCCGATTTTAGAACCGTCGATATCGACGCTACCGGCAATTCCTTCTATGACCAGCTCTTGGTGGTAGACGCCCTTTTCAAAGAGCGCTTTTCCGGCATCGGCATGGCCATCATGGTCCTATTTGGTTTCGTGTCATACATGCACCACATCGGCGCCGATGCCAAGGCGGTGGTGATTCTCTCCTCCCCTCTCAAACGCTTTGAAGGTTCCTATTGGTTGGTCCCAGTCGGCTTCCTCATCGGTAGCCTCCTATCGCTGGTGGTTCCCTCCGCCTCTGCGCTTTCATTGCTGTTGGTCGCAACGCTGCTTCCAGCGCTTATCGCCGCAGGGCTTACGCCCCTGACTGTTGCTGCGATTGTTGTCACGTCGTCCACAATCATGCCCACTCCCCTAGAAGCGGGACTTATTCAAGGTGCTGCGCTTACAGATATGCCGGTGACGGAATTCGTCTTCGGCTCAGTCGCGTATGCGGCCATACCAACCTTGGTGATAACCGCCTTTGTACACATGTGGTGGCAATGCCGCTGCGATAAAAAGAAGCAGATACCGCAGGGTTTGCAGATGGTGAGAATGCGTCCTTGGCAGATACCGAAGAATCCATTGCGCGTGCTTCTTCCCTCCCCGGCTATTACGCAGTTCTGCCGTTGCTGCCGCTCTTGCTCATCGTTCTATCAGCCATCCTGAACCAGCTTGGCGTTCTTTCCTTCGAGGCGGGAATCCTGCCAGTTACCGTGACGTCACTATTTATTGCGATGCTCATCGAATCCATCCGCAAGCGCACGGTTACCGGCGCCATCGATTCCACCGCTACCTTCTTCAAAGGAATGGGCGAAGGCGCGGCTGGCGTCGTCGCGCTCCTAGTGGCGGCCGCCGTCTTGGTAGAAGGCATCACGCAGATGGGCGTCATCGACATGCTTATCAACGTGGCACAGGATTCTTCGGGTGCCGCCATCACGCTCGTGCTGATCTTCGTCGCCGCCACGGCGGCCATGGCCGCGCTCACCGGTTCCGGCACCGCACCCTACTTTGCCTTCGCGGAGGCGGTACCTGACTTGGCTGCGCAGACCTCGATCCATGCTCCACAGATGCTCACTGCCATCTGGGGAACCTCAAACCTCATGCGCCAGGTTTCGCCGGTCAACGCTGCGGTACTCATCGTGTCTGGGGCCATTAACGTCAACCCCATCCGGCTGGTCAAGCGCACTGCCGTTCCGATGATCGTCGCTACGGTGCTCAACACGCTCTTTGCCTTCATGTTTATCGGGTAACCCAAGAAAACCATTGACCCCAGCCCCCACCCCGGCTAGGTTGGTTCCTACCTACCCCCTGAAGGAGGAACCATGTTACTGGCAGAGGCATTAGCGGAGCGCGCCCAGGCGCAGGACCGGCTCAATGAGCTGCGCGAGCGCCTGCTCTCCGTAGTCCGCGTGCAGGAGGGCGATACCCCGGACGAGGATCCGGCCGAGCTTTTGCGCGAGTTGGAGGGCATTACTGGGCGCATCGATAAGCTCGTGCAGGCCATCAATGCCACGAACGTGGCCACCGATTTTGATGGCGAGAAAAACTTGATGCAGGCGCTGGCGCTTCGCGATGGCCTCGTGCGCACCCGCCGCATCTACCACGACCTCGCCCAAGCCGCGGGCGCGCGCCAGGACCGCTACTCCCGCGCGGAGATTAAGTTCGTGGCCACGCTGCCGGTAGCAGAGCTGCGCAAGCGGGTCGATGACCTGTCCAAACAATACCGGGAGCTTGATACCCGGATCCAGCAGTTGAACTGGAATACGGAACTGATAACTCCATAGCGAAGCTTTAGTCATGCCACGCCGCGCGCGTGGCGGTAGCCTTTTCGCACATGCAGCGAGTATGCCCCCGCCTTCGAGGGGAAATTCGAGGACATCTAGGCACCCTTTGGCGTTAAAGGGTTGAGGAAGTTCGAGTCTTCCCACCGTATTGATGACCGCGCCGGCATAGGGTACACGGGTACATTGCGGGGTAACCCCTCGCAGTTATTGAGTATCGATTATTACCAGCATACTGGGCAGTGCGTAGAGGTGAGGGTTGGGAATGGGGACTAAACTTTTTCGCGCCCACTATGCTGGGCGCTATGAGCGAGCAGAAGAAATACAGCACCGATAATCCGTTCCGTGAGGAATTGTGGCGCCCGGTTGAGGGCTTTGGGAATCTCACGGACGTCACCTACCACCGTCTGGCGGCAGACGGGCGGAAGAATGGCATCGTGCGCATCGCCATCGACAGGCCGGAGGTGCGCAATGCCTTCCGGCCGCACACCGTGGATGAGCTGTATCGGACCTTGGATCACGCCCGCCGCACCCCGGATGTGGGCACGATCTTGCTTACCGGCAATGGGCCATCGCAAAAAGATGGCGGCTGGGCGTTTTGTTCCGGCGGCGACCAGCGCATTCGCGGACGTTCCGGATACCGTTACGCCACCGAGCATGCCCACGATGATGCCACGGCGGATGAATCCAGCGTCGATGAGGCCCGCGCCAAGGTTGAAGGCGGCCGCCTGCACATCCTAGAGGTCCAGCGCCTTATCCGCACCATGCCCAAGGTGGTTATCGCCGTGGTCAATGGGTGGGCCGCCGGTGGCGGGCACTCGCTGCACGTGGTCTGCGACATGACCGTGGCCTCCCGCCAGGAGGCACGCTTTAAGCAGACGGACGCGGACGTCGGATCCTTCGATGCGGGCTATGGCTCGGCCTACCTGGCCAAGATGGTGGGCCAGAAATTCGCCCGCGAGATCTTCTTTCTGGGCCGCACTTACGATGCCCAGCGCATGTATGAGATGGGCGCGGTCAATGAGGTCGCGGACCACGGCGAGCTCGAGGACGCCGCCATCCGCATGGGCCAGGAAATCAACATGAAATCCCCCACCGCCCAGCGCATGCTGAAATTCGCGTTCAACCTCACCGATGATGGCCTGATGGGCCAGCAGGTCTTCGCCGGCGAGGCCACCCGCCTGGCCTATATGACCGATGAGGCCGTCGAGGGCAAGCAGTCCTTCTTGGACAAGCGCGAGCCCAACTGGGACGAGTTCCCTTACTACTACTAAGGAGTGCCCCGCACCGTGCTCATCGCATTCTGTATCCTGCTCGCGGTCCTCGCCGTCGCGGGCGTTCTCGGCTCCCGCGTGTGGATGCTGCGCCGCATTAAAGAGGCCGAGGCCAATAACGAGCGGCCCTTTGATCAGGAGGACACGTACCGCTGATTCCTGCATCGACTCACCCCGGCCGCAACCGGGGTTTGTCCCGCTGTGGCCTTAAGATCTAGTGCCGTGACTATCCTCGCCCCCTTGCCCGTCGACCCGCACGATCCCGCGGCCATCCTGCCGGACCTCGAATCCGCCATTGCCGGTAGGTCCTGCTTTTTGCCGCTGCCGCTTGCCGATGCCACCCGCGCCACCCTCCTGCGCAATTCCCAACGCGCCGGTGAACCCATCGCCGAGGACATCGCGCTCGTGGTCTCCACCTCCGGGTCCACCGGCACCCCAAAGGGTGCGCAATTAACGCCGGCCAACCTGGTGGCCAGCGCCGATGCCACCCACCAGGTCCTCGGCGGCCCTGGGCAATGGCTCTTGGCGATGCCCACCCACCATATCGCCGGCATCCAAGTCCTCGTCCGATCCCTTGTGGCCGGGGTGGATCCGCTCTGCCTCGATCTCAGCGCGGGCTTTAATATCTCTGCCTTCGCCCGCGCCGCCGCGGAGCTTTCCCGCACTGGCGACCGCACCTACACTGCGCTCACCCCGCTGCAGCTGGCCAAGGCCATGGACTCGCAGGAGGGCATCGATGCGCTCCAGAGTTTCGATGCCATCTTGGTGGGCGGTGCCGCCATCCACCCACGCCTGCACGCCGCAGCCACGGAGCACGGCATCACTATCACCACCACCTACGGTTCCTCCGAGACCGCCGGCGGCTGCGTCTACGATGGCCGCCCCCTGCCTGGAACGACCGCCCGCGTCCAGGACGGCCGCATCTTGCTCGGCGGGCCCACCATCGCGCGGGGCTACCGCAATGCCCCGAGCCACGAGGCGTTTCCTGCAAACGGGTGGTTTGCCACTTCCGATGCCGGCGTCATCAAAGACGGCATCCTCACCGTCACCGGGCGCCTCGATAATGTCATCGACTCCGGCGGGCTGAAGCTGCACCCAGAGGTCTTGGAACGCGAGATCCTTCGGGTGCCCGGTGTTGCCGAGGCGTGCGTCGTCGGCATCCCGCACCCGCGGCTGGGCCAGGCCATCGTGGCCGCCTATACCGGTGATGCCGAGCTTGGCGATATCTTCGAGGCCCTCGAAGACGCCGAACTCCCCCGCTGGCAGCTGCCTAAGGACTTAAAGCGCCTCGCGGACTTTCCCACCACCGGCCCTGGCAAGGTTGACCGCCAGGCCGTTGCCGCCCTCTTTAGCGCCTAACCTCCACCGCGGGCCCCGGCCTCGGCTCCAGCCCCGGCCCCGGCTTACTGATTGCTGAACGCTGCTAGCCCAGTGGCACAATGGTGGCTATGACTTCATCAGCCGGTAATTATTCCGCTACCGCACAGGATTGGATCAATGGCGCTCGCCCGCATACGTGGGCCAACGCCTTCGCACCCGTTGTCGCAGGTACGGGCGCGGCCTTCGGCATTAGCGGCGGGCATATCGGCCGCGCGATGCTCGCGCTCATCGTGGCGTGGGCGCTTATCATCGGCGTGAACTATGCCAACGACTATTCCGATGGCATCCGCGGTACCGATGATGACCGCACCGGCCCGCAGCGGCTGACCGGCAGCGGACTTGCACAGCCGCGCCACGTGAAATACGCCGCGTTCGGGTGCTTTGCCGTCGCAAGCTTAGCCGGAATCATCCTGTCGCTGGCCGCTGGTGCCTGGTGGCTCATCCTCATCGGTGCGCTGTGCATCGCCGGCGCGTGGTTTTATACCGGCGGCAAGAACCCCTACGGCTACCGCGGCCTGGGCGAGGTCGCCGTCTTTATATTCTTCGGCCTCGTCGCCGTGCTCGGCACCGAATTTACCCAAGCCGGCCGCATTTCCTGGACGGGCCTGGCCCTGGCCATCGGCATCGGCGCCATGAGCTCCGGGGTGAACCTGGTCAATAATATCCGCGATATCCCCTCCGATGCCGAGGCCGGCAAGATCACCCTCGCGGTGCGGCTAGGCAATAAGAACGCCCGCCTGCTGTTTACCGGCCTGCTACTCTTGCCCTTCGTGCTCACCATCGCGGTTGCCTTCGGCAGCTGGCTCGCGCTCGCTGGTCTGGTCTACTTCCCGTTTGCACTCCGCGCGGTGCGCACCGTCAATCGCGGCGCCACCGGAGCCGAGCTCATCCCCGTGCTGGGGCTGACCGGGCGCGCCATGCTCATCTGGGCAGTGATCGAGGCCATCGCCGTCGCCCTCGTCTAGTCCAGGGCTAGGCTTCCGCGCGGCCTTCCAATTCGGCCTGCACCCACTGCTTATGCGCCTTGCGCTGCGCGGAGTATTCCGCCAACGTCTGCGTAGCCTCGATGCGCCAATTTTTAAAAATCAGCATCGATAGCGGCAGGGCCACAAAGAGCGCCAAGAGCGCTGCCACGAGGACGGGAATGGGGAACTTAATCGCTACCGCCAGCAGCTCGATGACCGCGGTGAGCGCGATAAAAAGCACCACGCGCGCGAGCCCGTATTTCCATAGCGCCTTGCGGGAGCGACGGCGCAGTTCGGGGTCCGGTTTTGGTGGCTCAGGGTTGTGCGTCATGGGGGTCGATTGTACGCCGTACAGGTAGAATAATCTGCATGGGTCGACTAATCCTCCTACTACTTTTTGTCCTCGCCGCCTACCTGGTGTGGAAGGCCTTTGGGCCATCATCCTGGAAGTCCCGCCAGGTTGAAGAACAACCGCGTTCCATCAAGGGCCCCGATGATGACGAGGAATTCCTGTGGAACCTGGAAAAGGAGCGCTTCAAGCAGCGCCGCAAGCAGGAGGCCGAGGAAGAAAAACGCCGCCAGCGCCGCACTCGCGATGCCGACGGCAAAGGTGGTTCAAAGGGCCAGGACGACAACCAGGATTAATCCTTTGGCACGAACCGCATCTCAAGTCCCAGCGCTTCTGCCACAGCGGTAACCTTTTCCCACCGCACGCCTGCCCCACCGTGTTCGATGGTGTGGAGGGTGGAGCGGGAGACTTGGGCGGCATCGGCAAGCTGCTGCTGGACGATGCCCAACTCCCGCCGCCGCTGCGCAATCTGCGCTCCCAAGCCCAGGATGAGCTCGTTATCGCCGGCGGGCTTTCCCTGCTTATTGCGCGGGCTATGGTTGGTGGCCATTTAGTTCAGCCCCGCATAGGAGTGCAGGCCGGAGACCACCATATTGATGAAGAAGAGGTTGAAGATCATCACGGCCGTAGCCAAGATGTTAATCCACGGCGCGGCCTTGCGGAAAGCCGGGGTCGCACGCGCGTGCAGGTAGGCCGCATAAAGAATCCAGGTGGCAAAGGACACGGTTTCCTTCGGGTCCCAACCCCAGGGGCGGCCCCATGCGGATTCGGCCCAGATGGCGCCCAAGATGATGCCCAGGCCCAAGGTGGGCAGGGTGATAACGCCCAAGCGATACGCCAGGCGGTCAATCTTGGCCGCGGACGGCAGCGGATAAGCCAGCGCGCCAAAGAAGCCGCGTTCGGCGTCCTTTGGCTGCCACAGGCGCAATAGGCTCAATAGCGAGGCAATGCCGGAAACGATGCCGATGGACGCGCCCAAGGACACCACCGTGACGTGGATGGGCAGCCAGTGCGATTGCAGCGCCGGCACCACCGGTGCGGAATCCGCATAGAGCTTGGTGGAACCGTAAAACATCAGGGCCAGCACCGGGGTAAGGATCCACGGCCAGACCGTGCGCCACTCCTTGCGCTGCATGGCGATATTGCCCACCAGCAGCACGCCGAAGCACACCATCAACACGTATTCGTAGAGGTTGCCAAATGGGAAACGGCCCGTGGCCAGCCCGCGCAGCACGATGGCCGCGGCGTGCAAAGCAATGCCCACCCACATCAGCGAGGTGGTCATCCCGCCGAGCTTATCCAGCTTGCGTTCCTTCTCCGCGACTTTGTCCTCGCTCGAGGTTGCGGCCGCGGAGGCGGCCTCAGCCTCGTAATCGGTGCTGGCAGCTGCTGCGTCCGTACCGGTTGCAGCGTCAGAGGCGGTACCAGCGTCTGCGCCGGTGCCAGCCCCGGTGGCGGTCCCGGCAGCGGCTCCAGCCTCGGCTCCAGCGCCGACCAATACCTTGGACGCCTCCGAGCGGCCCGCGCGGCGCGCCTCGATGAGGCTGCGAATGCGGCCGTAGTACAACAGCGACATAAATAGCGCGACGCAGTACACCACGAATGCAGTCTGCACCGCGAGATCCGAGAAGTTCGACAGATTCTGATCGATCTGCAAGGGAGTCCACCTAGCCTTCACACGTGCGGGATAATGCTGAATACCTTACTCATGCACACAGCGGGATCCAACTATAGTTGGATTAATCATCAGTATAGAGTTTGTCTTCTTCCACCTCATCTGGATCCGGAAGCTCCAAGAGCGCGCGGTGCAGCTCGTGGAATTCCTCAGACCAGCCGGCGCGGTCGGTGCGGGCGAGACCACCCATCTCGATGGTGGTGCCGCCGGCGGAATCCGGCCGCAGGCGAATATAGACGCGGCGGCGCTTAATCATCAACGAGGCCACGAGGGATACCAACATAACCAGCGCGGATGCCAACACCCACTTCTGGAATGGGTCATAGGAGACCTGGTAATTGGCAAACTCATTAGCGCCGTCAAAGGTGATCTTGGTGCCATCATCAAGCGTGACGTCATCGCCCTGACTCAGGTTCACACGGTCGATCTTCTGCAGTTGCCCCGAGTGCACGAGGCTTGTGTCCAGCGAGAAGAGCGACTGCGGCGTACCGGTATCGAGGCCAGCATCGCCGCGGTAGATATCAACCGCCAGCGCCGGATCGTTCAGGCCCGGGTGGGAGGATTGCAAAAGCTTGCCGTTCTCACCGCTCCACTCGGCCGTTGGGGCGAAGAGACCCTGGATGGCCAGCTGGTTTTGGCGGCGCTCAAAAAGATCCGGGTACATGCCCGCCGGCGGGTCAAAGCGCAGCACGCCGGATGACAGGAAGAAGGTCGTGTCAGTGGGCTGGAATTGGATGGTCTGCGTGCGCTTTTCCCCATCCGGCCACTCCACCGTCACTGTTGGTGCATAGCCGTGGCCCTGCAGGTAGACGCGGTTTTGCGCTAGGCGCAGCGGGTGGTTGACCTTGAGCTCATAGTCCTTCCATTCGGAAGGGTCCTTATAAATATCGTCGCCCTCCGCGTAAGAGACGTTGGAGGTAAACATCTCCGCCTGACCATTGGGCAGGTACTTCGCGGTGAAGTCGTGCGCGGTCATGCAGAAGGGGTGGAGCCCGGTGCCATCGAAAAGCGGCCCTGCCCGGAAGGAGTCAAAGTTTGAGGTGGAGGTATTACAAAACTCCGTGGACTGCTCCAGGGAGGTATTGCCGCCCTGCGAGCCGGACTCCGTAACCACGATGACCTGGCCCTCATAGTTGACCAGGCGGCCGGCGGCCACGGTGACCAGGATCGCCACCAACGCGACGTGGAAGATGAGGTTGGCCAGCTCGCGGCTGTAACCGCGCTCGGCGGAAAAGGCGTGCACCCCGGCGCGGTCCTTATCCGGGCTGTACTCGGCCACGCGCCACCTTTTCAGGCGCTTGTGGATCTCCGCGCTGAGTTCTTCCTCGCTCTTTTCCGAATGCCCCTCGGCGCTCAGCGGCAGGCGGTGCAGGTACTTCGGCGCGCGCGTGGGCTGCGTGCGCCACGCCTTGTAGTGATCGATGGAGCGCGGAATGATGCAGCCGATGAGCGAGACCGCCAACAGCAGGAAGATGGCTTGGAACCAGATGGAGGAAAAGACATCAAAAAGCTGCAGCTTATCGTAGATTTCCGCTACGGTGCCATTGGATTCGATGAACTCCTGCACGTTCTGCTCGTTCAGGTCGCGCTGCGGCAAGAGGGAGCCGGGGATGGCGGCGAGCGCCAGCAAGAAAAGCAGGGCCAGCGCAGTGCGCATGCTGGTAAGCCAGCGCCAGGCTTTGCGGATATATTTCACGTTTCTCCTAAATGAGGGTTGCGCCGTAGTCCACGGTCCATTTCTGGATATAGGAAATAAACTCGCCCCACAGGCCGGTAACCAGGGCAAGGCCCACGAGGATCATCGCCACGCCGCCAATGATCTGAATGGTGCGCGAATGCTTGCGGGCCCACGAAATGGTGCGCATCGCCCGCGCGGACCCGAGCGCCACCAACAGGAACGGCAGGCCAAGGCCCAAGCAATAGCCCACGATGAGCAGGGCGCCGCGGGCGGCGGTCACGCCTTCGGTGCCGGCGGAAATGGACACAATCGCCGCCAGCGTGGGACCCAGGCACGGCGTCCAACCCAGCGCGAAGACGCCGCCCAAAAGCGGCGCGCCCAGCCACGTGGTCCAGCGCTTCGGCGCCAGGCGCGTGTCTTTCTGCAGCGCCGGAATCGCGCCCAGGAAAACCACGCCCATCAAGATGGTGACGCCGCCGCCCACGCGCATCAGCGTATCGGCGTTGAGCGTGAGCGCGGAAATCGCGCCAAAGACCGAGACCGTCGCCAGCACAAAGACCACGGTAAAGCCCAAAATAAAAAGCGCTGCCGCCAGCACGACGGCCCATTGCCTGCGCTTGCCGACGCCCACCCCCAACTTCTCGTCATAGCTCACCTCACCGCCAACCACGCTGGCGAGGTAAGAGATATAGCCGGGCACCAGCGGGATGACGCAGGGGCTGGCAAAGCTGACAAGACCCGCCAGAGCCGCGGCGAGGATGCCAAGGATCAACGGGCCGGAGGTGGCAGCTTCGGCAAACTGGCCGCCGATATTTGCTGCGTATTCCATTTATTCCTTTTCTAACTTATCCACAACATCCATCACGTCATCGGTGGTGATGGACCGCAAGAAGACGGTAGCCGGGCGGTGTTGTTTATCCAAGACGATCGTGGTCGGCACCACGGACGTAGGCACGCCGCCGAGCGCCGCGGCCGTCTTAAACGGCGGGTCATAGATGGAGGGGTAGTCCAAGCCGTTATCGTCCAAGAAGTCATTGGATACCTGCGGGTTATAGTCGCGCACGTTGATGCCTAAGACCGTGCCCAGGTCGCGTTTTTGCAGCTCGGCGTGCACCGCCTGCAGGTCATCGGCCTCAGCGCGGCACGGCGCGCACCACTGGCCCCAAGAGTTCAAGACCACGACTTCGCCCTCGTAGTCATCCAAGGAAATGGTCTTATCCGTATCGCGGACGTCCGCGCCGCTAAAGCTGCGCAACGGTTTCCTATCGGCTTCCTCGTAGTGAATTTCCCGCTCCCCGCCCGGGGAGATGAATTCAAACTCGCCGCCGGTGGCCACCGCGTTTTGGGCGTTTTCGGCATCCTGCGTACAGGCGGTCAAGGTCAGGACGGTTGCAGAAAGCGCGGCTGCCACAACGCGCGTTGCCGCACGGGTGCGTGTGCGTGCCATTAAATCTCCTGCGCCGGCGAGGAGTAGAAGATATCGGTGACCTGGTTATCCTCAAAAAGCAGCGAGGTTACCGAGGCCAACGCGCACTCGCGGTTCCACGGCGCATGCGGCAGGCGCTGGCCCAGCACCGTGCGCTGCACCATCACGATGGGCAGCTGGTGGCTCACCAGCACGGCCTCGTGCCCCTCCGCCGCAGTATGCGCGCGGTCGACCGCCCCGAGCATGCGCTCGGCGATGCCCTCATAAGCCTCACCCCACGACGGCTCCAGCGGATTGACCATCTTCGGCCAGTGCCGCGGGTTCCACAGCGCCGAGCGCAAACCCTTGGTGCGCAGGCCCTCGAATTGGTTACCGGACTCAATGAGCGTCTTATCGACGTCCACATTTAGCCCCGTCACCTGCGCAATCGGCCGCGCCGTTTCCTGCGCGCGCTGCAGCGGCGAGGCCGCCAAATAGGTCACATCATGATCGCGGAAGCTTTCCGCCGTCCGCGCGGCCATGGAATGCCCGCGCGAGGATAGGTGGTAGCCCGGGATGCGCCCGTACAGAATCTTGCCGGGGTTGTGTACCTCGCCATGGCGCACGAGGTGAACGATGGTGCGTGTCATGTCTCTCCTTGTTGAGTAGGCCTAGTTGCGCAGGCCTTATTGTGCGGGACGCGCTGCGGCCGCGGCCTTCGCGGCGGACTTGAGGGCGGCATCGATGCGCTCGAAGTCGGCATCGCCAAGAGCATCAGAGACGAACCAGGTCTCGAACGCGCTCGGTGCCACGTAGATGCCATTTTCAAGCAGCGCGTGGAAGAACGGGGCAAAGCGGAAGTTCTCTGCGGCCTGCATGTCCGCGAAGTTGCGGCCCTCGCCCTCTGCAAAGCGAATGGAGAACATGGATGCCGCGCGCTGAATGTGGTGCGCCACGCCCTCGGCCTCCAGCGCGGAGGAAATCATCGCGCCAAGCTGGTCGGCCTTTTCTTGAAGGCGGGGGTAAAGGGATTCATCGGCAAGCTGCAGCGACTTCAGGCCCGAGGCCATCGCCACCGGGTTACCGGACAAGGTGCCCGCCTGATAGACCGGACCATCCGGCGCCAGGTAGTCCATGACCTCGGCGCGACCGCCAAAGGCCGCGGCCGGCAAGCCACCGGAAACCACCTTGCCAAAGGTCACCAGGTCCGCCGCCACGCCATCGACGCCGTACCAGCCCTTATAGGAGGTGCGGAAGCCGGTCATGACCTCGTCGAGGATGAGCAGGGCGCCATCGGCATGCGCAATTTCCTTCAGCGCCGCGTTGAAGCCCTCGTTCGGGGCCACGGTGCCCATATTGCCGGCAGAAGCCTCCGCAATGATGCAGGCAATCTGACCCTCGTTCTCCGCGAAAAACTCGCGCACCGCATCCAGATCGTTATAAGGAACGACGATGGTGTCCTTCGCCGTCGCACCCGTAACACCCGGCGAATCCGGCAGGCCAAACGTCGCCACGCCCGAGCCCGCCGATGCCAACAGCGCATCCACGTGCCCGTGGTAGCACCCCTCAAACTTCAGCACCTTCGCGCGGCCCGTATAGCCGCGGGCCAAACGCACCGCCGACATGGTCGCCTCCGTGCCGGAGTTGACCATGCGCACCTTATCGGCCGCGGTGCGCTTGACGATTTCCTCCGCCAGCAGCGCCTCACCCTCCGTTGGCGTGCCAAAACTCAGCCCGCCGGTGGCAGCCCGCTGCACGGCTTCGACGATTTCCGGGTGCGCATTGCCGTGGATCATCGGGCCATACGAGCTCACGAGGTCGACGTACTCATTGCCGTCGACATCCCACAGGCGCGATCCTGCGCCCCGCTCGATCACGCGGGCCTGGCCGCCCACGGAGCCGAAAGCGCGCACCGGCGAGTTCACCCCGCCCGGGATCACTTTGGAGGAACGCTCGAACCACTGTTGCGACTGGGAAGTATTAGGCATGTCTGTCATTCTAGCGACTCGCGCGACATACAAAAGTTTGACTATGCATGTCGGTGGAATTCACAGCAACCCTCCAACGTTCCCTGAGGTTCCGTGATACGTCATAGAAAACGGCATTCCCGCTGAGATGGCACACTGGGGAGGTATGAAGATTGCATTTTTAGGAACCGGACGCATGGGCACCGAGCTTGCCCGCCACCTACTATCTGAGCACGAGCTGACGGTGTGGAACCGCACCGCTGAGCGCGCGCAACCGCTCGTGGATGAGGGCGCGGCGCGCGCCGATACCCCCGCCGCGGCCATCGAGGGCGCCGAGGTCATCATCACCTCTCTCTTCGGCCCCGACCAGATCCGCGAGGTGGTCATCGAGCCGCAGCTTATCCCCGAGGGCATTACCTGGATCGACACCACGACGGTCTCGCCTGACGATGCCCGCGAGTTCGCCGCCGCCGTCGATTCCTACATCCACTCCCCCGTCGTGGGCTCGCTGGGCCCGGCGCGCGAGGGCAACCTGGGCGTTTATGTCGGCACGCCTGACGATGACCGCCGCGAGGTCGCCCTCGGACTTGCCGAGGCCTGGGCGGGCGAAGAAAAGCTGATTGGGGTGGAAACGGCGGCGACGGCGGCCATCGGCAAGCTGCTGGCCAACCTCGCCCTCGCCGTGACCGCCGAAGGCCTGCTCGAGGCCCTGCAGCTCGGCGAATCCGAGGGGCTCGATTCCGAGGTCATCTTGCAGATGCTCGATATCACCGGCCTGTCGTTTATGTCCAATATGAAAGGCCCGTTCATCACCGGCGAGCGCAATACCGACCCCGGCGATTTCACCGTCGATGCCCTGGCCAAGGACGCCAAGCTCATGGAGAAGACCTCCGATAAGCCCCTGCCCGCCGTAACTGCTGCCATCGAGCGCTTCGCCGAGATGCAGGACATGGGCCACGGGAACCAGGACTTCTCATCCATCTTCGTTTTCCGCAATAAGGGCTAGTTATTCACATGTCGCGTCAACGAACCGCGGCTTTTTAGCGCTTTTCGGGCGAGTTATCCACAGGCTGCGCCCGCGCGCCGCGCTTTAGTTGCGCTATCACCTTAAGCTGCGGGGCATGACAGCACTTCAGGCATACCTCGCGGCTTTAGCGCCCGGCATCGACATCGTCGCCGGGTGCACTGGCATGTCCGCCCGCGAGCTGCGCGCGGCCGGTGCGCCGAACCGGACTGCGCGCACGCTGCTCACGCTTGCCGATGCCTTCTTCTCCCCCACCTCCTTTTCCCGCCAACAACGCCGCGCCGTGGCCGCCGCCCGCGAACGCGCCCACGCGCTGCCAACACTCGAGGTCATCGAGCGCTACGCCACGCGCGCCAAGACCAAGCGCCAGGCGTGGCAGCTGCGGGTGGAGCTTTGCCGCACCGCCGCGGATACCGATGAGATGGAAAAACTCGCGCGCAAGAAGCTGCGCGAGATTAATCCGCCCACCCCGCCGCGCCCTGGCGTGCGCATTCGCCGCCGCAAAGACGCGCCGTGGACGCTCGCGATTACCGGGCCGTCTGCCCTCATCGCTGACTTAGAATCCAACTTGGACGAGGATGCGCCTTTAGATTCCGTCGCGGGGCTTTTCTCCGGCTCCGGCGCCGCCGCCCCGCGGCCGACGGTAACGACCAATGCGATCATCACGCTCGACGATCTCGACCGCATCATCGACGGTGACGGCGAGGAAATCACCATCCAACTCACCAATGGTGCGCGGCTTACCGGCGCCGAATTGGTCGCGCGCACGCTTTCCGAGCGTGGCCTTATCACCCTCGTGCATCCCTTCGAAGGCGCGGTAAACCTCTACCGCACCGAGCGCATGGCAAACGAGAAGCAGCGGCTCATGGCCGCCGCCGAAAATCCCGTCTGCCCGTGGCCGCGATGCAATTATCCCGCGGATAAGTGCCAAATCCACCACCTCGAAGCCTGGCAGCACGGTGGCGATACCAATATGGCCAACCTTGCGGCCTGCTGCTCATATCACAACGGCGTCAACGACGATGACCCGAATGCCCCACCTCGCCGTGGTCGCCTCGCCCGCAGACGCGGGCGGGTGGTGTGGCAACCGCCCTGGGCCGACACCGTGCCCGATGCCGTGCCCGGCCCCAGCGCCGGAACCTAGTGCTAGCGCCTAGCATAGGCCCCCAGCACGGACTTTCGGCACTGCCCCGTAGCGCTGGTTCCTAACACCGGTTCTCAGCACTGGAACCTAGCGCCCAGGGCCCGCTGCCATTCCCAGCCGAGGGACAGCTCCTCGCACATGCCAATTATCTGTGCGCATGTCAGGTTTCCGCACGCGCGGAATCAGCCGCAAGCGCCTGTTCAGGCAGCAGTAGCCCTGCTGCCTGTTTAGGCATGCCCAAAACCGATTCGCTCCAGCTCCGGACCGCGTCGCGGTACAGGCGCGGGACCGCCGGCGATTCTTAACTACCGGCAGCGTCAGCCACCGACTTCGCTAGCTGCAACCGACGCCAGTTGCAGCCGAGGCCAGCTTCTGATGCTAGATGCGGGTCCCAGCCACGCGAGCTAGCTGCTAGAGATGCGTGCGGCAGCAGCGCGCGCATCTGCGATGACCGCGGGCACGCCCACGCCGCCGGCCCAGGCACCCGTGGCGTCGACGCCTGGGGATTGGGACAAGGCATCGCGCACGGCGGCTACGGTGTCGAGGTGGGTGGCATCAAAGCGCGGCAGGCCACCGAACCAACGCTGGGTGAAGATTTCGGCAACGCCAGCCGCGCGGCCGTCGAAGCCAGTCAGGTGTTGCAGGTCATCGAGGACGTAGTCCACGAGGTCGTCTTCTTCGGCGCGGACGATGGCGTCGTCGCCGAACCGGCCGAACGAGGCGCGCACCAGCGCCCCGCCGCGCTCTGCCAGGTGGGGCCATTTGCGCGACGACAACGTAAACGCCTTTGCGTGCACGTCATCTTGGTCGGTGGCTACGAGGATGCCGGAGTTTTGTGGCAGCGCGGTGCCGGAGGGATCGGTGTCGGATTCGAATTTGAGGCCCACGACTGCCGATGCCGCCAGCTTCACCCCCTTCAACCGCGTCGCCGCATCCGGCGCCACCTTGGGCAGCAGGCGCGCGGCGGTCGGCGCCGGGGTAGCTACCAACACGCGGTCGAAGGTCGCGGTATCGCCCGGCGCGCCGGTGAGGCGGAACTTATCGCCCTCGCGCGAGATGCCAGAAATGAACGTGTCAACGAAAATCTTCGCGCCGGATTTTTCCGCCAGGGTCTCATAGAGTTCGGCGTAGCCGCCGCGGAAGGTCTGGAAAACGGGCCCGCCGGCGCTGGGGTTATCTGCACGGGCTTTCTCAAGGGAGCGCACGGCCGCAGAGAGGGTGACGGGGCCGGAGGCGGCGAGGGTATCGAGGGCATCGGCAAGCGTGGGGATGGTGGCGCGGAGGCCAAGGTCATCGGCGGTGCATGAGTACACCCCGCCCAACAGCGCAGAAACCACGCGGTCCACCAGGTCCCCGCCGTATTGTTGACGCACCAACTCACCAACCGAGACGTCGCCGCCCACGGTCCACTCGAAAGGCTGCTCGTTATCGATGCGCCGCGCCGTCTCTTCCGAAACCAGGTGCGCAACCGGCGCGGAATGCGACGGAATGCCCATCACCCCGCCCTGCGGCAGGGCCTTGAGCTCCCCGCTGTAGACCAGCGAGCGCAAACCTGACGGGTCAACTAAACTCCCGGCAAGGCCGAGGGAGTGGAAGAACTCCACGGCATCGCGCCGACGGGCGAGGAAAGCCTCGGCACCCATGTCGGTGGGGCCGTCATTAAACGGCACGGAATACAGCTTGCCGCCAATGCGCCCGGCGGCCTCGAAAACCTCGACATCGTGATCGCGCAGTTCGTAGGCAGCGGTAAGGCCGGCGAGGCCGGCACCGATGATGGCAATACGCATTTAGCCCTCCTCGTGAATGATGGATACGGCGCGGGTGATGGCCTCCGCGTCGGTAGTGGGCAGCACCCCGTGCCCAAGGTTCCAGATATGGGTGTCGATATCGCCGCGCTGCTGGGCGCGCTCGACCTCGCCGCGGATGGTGCGCACGGCCTGGCGCACGGCATCGTCGCCGGCAAAAAGCAGCGCTGGGTCGAGGTTGCCCTGCAGCACGCGCGAATTCACGCGCTGCGCGGCGGTGTCCATGGCCACGCGGTAGTCCACGCCCATGACCTCGGAGCCGGCTTCGGACATCGCCTGTAGCAGCTCCCCGGTGCCCACGCCGAAGTGGATGCGCGGGATGTCGACGCTGGCCAGGATTTCCTGCGAATAGGGCAGCACGAACTCGCGGTAGTCGCGCTCGTTGAGGTAGCCGGCCCAGGAATCGAAAAGCTGCATGGCGTCAATGCCGGCATCGACCTGCACCTGCAGGTAGTTGATAATCGTGGGCACGAGCCGGCGCATGAGCATATGCCATGTCTCGGGCTCGGCGTGCATGAGCGCCTTGGTCCGCTCGTGATTCTTTGATGGCCCGCCCTCGATGAGGTAGCTCGCCAGGGTAAATGGCGCGCCGACGAAACCGATAAGCGCTTGGGTCTCGGTCAGCTCGTCGAGGATTCCCGCAATGCCTTGGGCGACTTCAGGCACGTCAGCTTCCAGAATAGGCAGCTTGCCGATGTCCCCCTTCTCCCTCACCGCCTTCTCCATCACCGGCCCGCGGCCGGGCACGATGTCAACGTTGACGCCGGCGGCCTTGAGTGGGACCACGATATCGGAAAAGAGGATGGCCGCGTCCACGTCGTGGCGGCGCACCGGCTGCAGGGTGATTTCTGCCAGGAGTTCCGGCATGAAGCAAGAGTCCAGCATGCTGATGCCCTCGCGGGCGGCGCGGTACTCCGGCAGGGAGCGACCAGCTTGTCGCATCAACCACACCGGCGGGCGGGAGGGAGTGCGGCCGAGGGCGGCGTCGATAATGGGGGCGCGGTTAAGTCGAGACATACCCCTCATTATGAATCAAAAGTTGGAGCAGGGGCTAATTTGCCGCGCCTTTGCCCGCGCGCTTCATGCGTGTCAATGGCGCCTCGGCTTGCGCGCTAGCCCTGCGTTCAGCGTCCGTCAGCCGTAGGCCAGCTGCGCACTAACCTCGCGTGAGGCGAGCGCTAGCCCTGCGATCAGCGCCCGTCAGCCCCGCCCGTGGAGGCTGCGGTGGGCGATAAACCGATTGGACTGGGGCCGGAAGAGCAGAACCACCGCGATAAGCAGCGTCACGGCGATAACCAATAAGCCAAGCCCGCCGATACCAAGCGCCAGGGCTGCGATATTGAAGAAGAGGGCAATCGCAATGACAACGGAAATAATGCGGCGCGCCCACTTCGATCCATTGGCGAGTTGCGCGGAAAAGAGCGCCAGAATGATTGCGCCTATGATATTAAACACCGCGACGAATAGGCGGTTCGACCGCACGTACTCGGCGACGCGCGAATCCGAGGGATCCATCTGCTCGCCGCCTCCGCCGAAGATGCCGACCATGCCACTGACCAGCATGATGACGGCGGCAACAACGAGAACCCAATACGCCCACTGGAGCGGGCGCGGCCACACGGACAAGTCTTGTTCCTGGGTGATGTTCTGTACGGGGCGGTTATAGTCGCGGGGCCCTGGGCGTTGATTCTTATCCGCAGGACCGTCGCTTTGACCATCATCGCGCCGGCCGTGGCCGGGGAACATGCTGGTCATCGGTTGACCCTGTCGTCATCGCCCCTGTTTTGGGAGCCGTAATTCCGCGGAGACTGATTGCGACCGCCTTTACCCTTGGGGTCCTTTTGCTTGGCGTCCTTCTCTTTGACGCCCTTCTCCTTGGCTTCCTGCTTTTCGCGCTTCTCGCGTTCTTTATCGCGGCGCGCCTGCTCGAGTTCCTTTTCCAGCTCGCGCATTTGTTCGAGCTCGCCGGTGTAGTCAAGGGTGTCGGGCTTAATGGAGAAGATGAGACCCAGTACGGCGGCGACGCCGACCAGGATTTGCACCATGCCGTCGGCGGCGAAGAGCCAGTCGGGGACGTCGGCACCCGCGGGCGTGACCATGAAGGTCAGCAGGATGCGGAAGCCGAAGTAAATGGAAAAGGCGAACCAGATACGGCGCGAGGTGCCCGCGCGTTTTGATGGCCCCGCCAGCGACTTCAGCAAAAAGAGCAGCAGCACCAGCACGCCGATGGCAATGGCAGCCGACAGCGCCACCGATCCATAGGCGGCCATTTCAATAAAGGAGTCCGAAACTTCTTCGCCGTCTTCGCCACCCGAGGCACTTTCGACCATCTGCTTGGCCTGCGCCATGAGCACATCGTGGTTGAGCAGGGTCAGCACCACGTTGAGGATTTGGTGGACGGTCTCGCCGGCGACGACGCCCAGCCAGAGCCACAGCATGTAGACCACGGTCTCGGGGCGCTTGGAACCGCCCTTCGCGTCCTTGCCGCCCTGCCGGCCACCGCCAGTTTGATTCGGGCTCGGCTTCCCGTGCTGGCCGCGCTGGTTTCGCTGGTTCTGCGGTTTGCCCGACTGTGGCTCCTGCTGGCCGCGCAGTTTGCCGGGCTGCGGCTTGGGCCGCGATTCTCGTTGAGGCTCACGCTGCTTATCGCGCTGCGGCCCCGGGGTTCCGGGTTGTTGCCCCTGCTGGCCACGCGGATCCCCGGGCTGTGCCCCTGGAGCACCCGGCTGCGGCTCCTGTTGACCGTGCTGTGGCCGCGGATCGCCTGGCTGTGGGCCTGGGTTGCCCGGCTCCGGCGACGCGGGCGGCGGCGTCGGACGAGAAGAAGGCTGTGTCACAAAAATCCTTTACTTGAGCAGGCGTGCGGCTTCGGTGGCGAAGTACGTCAGGATCTGATCGGCACCGGCGCGCTTGAAGGCGGTGAGCGACTCGAGCATGATGGCCTCGCCATCGACCCAACCGTTGGCGGCGCCGGCCTTGATCATCGCGTACTCGCCGGAGACCTGGTACACGGCGACGGGCACGGAGGAAGTCTCCGCGATTGCGGACAAGACATCCAAATACGGCAAGCCCGGCTTGACCATGACGAAGTCGGCGCCCTCCTCGATATCGAGTTCGGCCTCCAGCAGGGATTCGCGGAAGTTGCGCGGGTCCTGCTGGTAGGTGCGGCGGTCGCCCTCTAGGGAAGAGCCGACGGCCTCGCGGAAGGGGCCGAAGAAGGCGGAGGCGTACTTCGCGGAGTAGGCCATGATGGAGACGTCGTCGCGCCCGGCCTCATCCAGATCGGCGCGGATGGCGGCAACCTGGCCGTCCATCATGCCGGACGGCGAAATGATCTGCGCGCCGGCTTCGGCCTGAGAGCGGGCCATTTTTTGGTAGAGCTGGACGGATTCATCGTTAAGCACGCGGCCCTGGTCATCGAGGACACCGCAGTGCCCGTGCGAGGTGAACTCGTCGAGGCAGGTATCGGCCATGATGATGAGGTCATCGCCAAATTCCTCGCGCAGGGCGGCAATCCCGCGGTTCAAAATACCGTCGGGATTCCAGGCCACGGAGCCGGTGGCGTCCTTGTCCTTTTCCAGCGGAACGCCGAACAGGTCCACGCAGGTAACGCCGGCCTCGAGGGCCTCTTCGGTCGCGCGGCACAGCGAGTCAAAGGTGTGCTGGTACACGCCGGGCATGGAGGAAATCTCATTCGGCTCATCGAGGCCGTCTGCAATAAACATCGGCAGAATTAAGTCCGATGGGCGCAGCGTGGTTTCGGCGACGAGGTTGCGCATCTGCGGCGTGGAGCGCAGTCGGCGGGGGCGGCGGGCAGGAAAAGAGCTCATTGGGTACTCCTTAGAGCGAGACTAAAAACTTACGCCTTCTCGACCTTAGTAGTCTTCTTGCGCGCGCGACGCTTCTTGCGGGGCGCGGGCAGGTTACCGGCAGCGCGGAGGGCGGCGACGTGGCTGGCGAGGGCATCGACAAGCGCGGGCACGTCCGCAACATCCGGCACGACATCGACGCGCAGGCCCAGCTCTTCTGCGGCCGCGCTTGCCGATGGCCCGATGCACGCGATGATCGTCCGCTGGTGCGGCTTGCCGGCGATGCCCACCAAGTTGCGCACGGTGGATCCGGAGGTAAAGGCCACGGCGTCGAAGCCGCCGGTCTTGATCATGTCGCGGATTTCTGCCGAGGGCGGGGCGGCGCGCACGGTGCGGTAGGCCACGACGTCATCGACGTCCCACTGGAGCGCCTGGAGGCCATCGACAAGCGTATCGGCAGCGATATCGGTGCGCGGCAGGAGGACGCGGCTCACGGCGTCGATGTCCTCGACGTAATTGGGAAAGACCTCGAGCAGGCCCTCGGCGTTTTGCTTCTTCTTGTGCGGCAAAAGCTCCGGCACCATGCCCTTGGCGCGGATGGCATCGGCGGTCTTGGTGCCCACTGCGGCGAGGTGCACGCCGGCGAAATCGCGGGCGTCCAGGCCGAGCTGGGAAATCTTATCCCACACGGCGGTCACGGCGTTGACGGAGGTAAAGACGATCCACTTGTAGCGGCCCTCGACAATGCCCTTGATGGCGCGGTCCATCTGCGCCGGGTTGCGGGGCGGCTCGATGGAAATCGTCGGCACGTTCTGCGGGATGGCGCCGTAGCCGGCCAGGCGCGCGGACATGGGCCCGGCCTGTTCCTTGGTGCGCGGCACCAGCACACGCCAGCCGTAGAGAGGGCGGTTTTCCCACCACGAGTACTTGGTGCGGTCATCGATGCTGCGGCCGAGCGTGACCACCAGCGGGCCGGACAGGTCCGCGTCCAGCTTGGCGATGGTCCCCAGCGTCGTCTCGTACGTGCGCTGCAGGCGCGTGGTGCCGTGGACGGTCACAAACGCCTCGGTTTCCGCCGGCATGCCGCGCTGCTGCAGCTCGGTGGAAATCTCCGCGAGGTCTTCCTTGGTGGCCTGCAAGACGATGGGCTGGGTGGCATTGGCGAGCGCGTCCCAGTCGGCACCATCGGTGACATCAGCCTCCGTGTACGTCGAGCCCAGGGCCAGCCCGGCAAAAGACGGCACGGTTGAGGGCAGGGACATGCCCGGCACGACCTGGAATTCCAGGCCCGCGGAGGCCACGGCGTTGATTTCGGCCTTGATGGATTCGCGGTTGAGCGGGTTGCCGGTCACGAGGCGGATGACGTCCTCGCCATCGGCCTCGGCAAGGCACTCGCGCAGCTGGCTTACGATGTCCTCGCCCGGTCCGTAGACCACCGCGGCGGTCGGTGCCGGCGGGCGGGGCGGCTTGCGGCGCGCGCCCTTGGCCTTGGCATCGGCGCACATTTGCGCGTATTCCTCTTCCGCGGCATCCAGCAGCTCTTGTGGGACGGGCAGCGCGGTGGCGACGGCATCGCGCACGCCCTGCATGACCTGCGGATCGGCCACGGCGATAGCGTTATTGGCCAGAACTTCGCGGGCGCGGACGGTCAGCAGGTCTGGGTTTCCCGGACCAGCGCCCACGAAGACGATCTTGCCCAACTGGGTGTCTGACACAGCATTGCTCATAAAGTTCTTTTCTAGATCTGGGCCCGCGGCACCGCACACGGACATGATCGCCTGCAGTGTTTCTCCCCGCGCCGTCGGTGGATATCAAGGTCATAACGGCCAAAATCCCAGGCGCGACGTCCTGGGATGCCCTTAAAGGGGGCCGGGTATCATTGCAAAAAATGATCTATGGTATCTACACCTTAAATTATTAGCGCTTAAAGTAGAAATTACTGACCTAGCAGGTCGGCCGCGCCTTGGGCGAAAAGCTCATCAGAGACCCGCGCGCCCAACTCCGCTGCGTCCGCCGCGGTGCCGGAGGCGGTGGCGGTCAATTGGCGGGAACCATCCAGCGCAAAGACGCCGCCGCGCACCGTGAGCTGATCACCATTCCAGCGAGACGTAGCGGCCACGGGCGCGGTGCAGCCGGCCTCGAGGCGGGCGAGGACGGCGCGCTCGGCAAGGGCTGCGGCGGTGGCTTGTTCATCGACAACGGCGTCTAGTGCCGCGGCCGCCTCGGTGCCGGCGACGGCCTCGATGGCAAGCGCACCCTGGGCGGGGGCGGGCATGAATAATTCTGGATCGAAAATATCGCTCGCCCGATCCTCGTAGCCGCCGCGCAGCAGGCCGGCATAGGCCAGCACCACGGCGTCAAGCTCGCCATCGGTCACCTTGGACATGCGGGTATCGATATTGCCGCGCAGCGGGCGGATATCCAGGTCCGGGCGCAGGGCGGCCAGCTGGGAGATGCGGCGCGGCGCCGAGGTTCCCACCCGCGCGCCCTCCGGCAGCTGCATCAGGGTCATGCCATCGCGGGCGACCAGCACCTCGCGGCTGTCCTGGCGCTGCGGGATAACCAGGCGGAAGCGGTCATCCTCGGCCGTGGGCAGGTCTTTGAAAGAGTGCACGGCGATATCGCATTCGCCGCGGTACAGCGCCTCGCGCAGCGCCTGGGTGAATACGCCCACGCCGATGCGCTCGACCGGGGCCATATTGGTATCGCCTGCGGTGGTGACGATGTGGAGTTCGGAATCGAATCCGGCATCGATAAGCCAATCGCGGACGTGTCCTGCCTGGGTGGTGGCGAGCTTGGAGCCACGGGTACCAATCTGGAACATTTACGCCTCCTTATTCAGCGTGGGCAATTCATTGACGGCAACGGCAACGCCGGAGCCTTCCAGCTGCAGGCCAAAAAGCTCCTGCAGGGCATTTTCGCTGTTAAAGCTGCTATCCGATGCCGCCAGCTTCTTCGCCCGCACCGTCGGTTCATGCAGCAGTTTGTCGGCGACGCGCTTGAGGGCGCCTTGGACATCGGCAAGCTGCTTGCCCTCTAGCTCCGGGTGCTTTTGCTGCAGGCGGGCCGCCTCGCACTCCACGAGGTCCGCCGCGCGGCGGTGCAGGGCGCTAACAGCCGGTGCCACATCGCGCACGCGCTGCGCGGAGGTATAGGCGGCAAGCTCCTCGTCCACGATGGTGCGGGCCTGCTCGTGCGGGCTCGTGCCGGCCGCGACGTCGGTGGCGGCCGCGGACAGGGACTTGCTGAGGCGCTCGATGTTCACCAAGTCCACGTCATCGATTTTCGTTGCCTCGTCATCGATATCGCGTGGGAGGGAGAGGTCAATGAGCATCAGCGGGTGCGCGGGCGGGATATCGCCGGCGGTGATGGTAAAGCCTTCGGCGCCGGTGGCGGAGATGGCGAGGTCGACATCGGCAAGCGCGGTGGCGCGGTCCTGAAAGTCCACCACGCGGGTGCGCACCCCGGCCTCTTCTGCGTGGCCGGCAAGGCGCTCGGCGCGCTCGCGGGTGCGGTTGGCAATCACCAGCTCGCCGATGCCCAGCCGGCCGGCGTGGGTGGCCGCAAGCGAGGCCATTGCCCCGGCGCCGAGCACCAGCGCGGACTTGCCCTGCAGATCCTCCGCATCGAGGCGCTGCAGTGCCTGGTCAAAGGCGAAGGTCACCATCGAGACGCCGGCCTTGTCGATCTCCGTTTCCGAGTGCACGCGCTTGCCGGCCCGCAGCGCGGACTGTGCCAAGGCGTGGATGCGCGGGCCAACCGTGCCCTGCTCGGAGGCGGACTGGTAGGCAGAACGCACCTGGCCGATGATCTGCTGCTCGCCCACCACCATTGAATCCAGGCCGGAGGTAACGGACATGAGGTGTTCCGCGGCGGCATCGGCATAGCGCACGTAGAGGTAATTGCGCAGTTCTTCCTCATCGACCTGGGAGACTTCCTTAAGCACCCGGATGACGTCCTGCACGCCGGTGTGGAAGGCATTGGTCACCGTATAGACCTCGAGGCGGTTACACGTGGAAATAATCATCGCCTCAGTCAGGGACTCGGCATCAACCAACTGCCCGCAGGCGGAATGCTGCACCACATCGTCCATGCTCAACTTTTCCAGCAACGCCACGGGTGCCGATTGGTGGGACATTCCCACAACAAGCACGCTCATGCTCCACACTCCTCAACCTTTTGATTGACCGCAATGGTTCCAAAGACTACCCCGCATGGGCGTGGAACCCGAATCGTCAGCGCAGCTCGTCAGCTAGCTCTTCGTTATCGACTTCCCAGCAGGCGAATTCTTCTCCGTCTACCACTACAACGGGAACGCGGTCACCGAATTCCATCTCGAGCTCGCGGCTGTCTTCCACGTTGCGCACTTCCAGCTGGGCGCCGGCCGCCTGGATAACGGGGGTAATCTGCTCTTTTACCCGTTTACAGGAACCGCAGGTGGGGCGCACCATGAGCTCGACTAGATGCTGGGACATAGGGGCGGGATTCTCCTCATAAGGACGCCGACGGTGGAAACGTTTACTATGGACATATTAGTCCACCCCGCGTTTGCGAAAGCTGTTTATTCCACTCGTGTCCGCTATACCTCCCCCCGGATTCCCCGAATCTCCCCGCGACTTTTTGGCCAATTGGACGGCCTCGCGCGGCAATCTGCGCAACTTTCTAGAAAACCAGGCGCTAGCCCCCTTGGGCGAGGAAGAACAACGCGCCGCAGGTGAGGCGGCCGCTGCCGCCGCCTTAGAGGAATTCGGGCTCGAGCTCGAGGACTTCGCCTCCGGCATCGCCTCCGTCTCCGGCTCTTATGACGCCGCAGGCTCCCCGCGCATCACGGACCAAGATCCGGACGTCCCCGTCGATGTCGGCGCCGCCGCCTTTTTCGACGTGGACAATACCCTCGTTCAGGGTTCCTCCTTGGTGGAATTCGGCTTTGGGCTCGCCCGCCGGCGCTATATCCGCATCTCTGAGATACTCCCGGTTGCCTGGAAGCAGCTCAAATTCCGTCTCTCCGGCGCCGAGAATGCAAAGGACGTCGCCGCCGGCCGCGCGCAGGCCCTAGAGTTTGTCAAAGGCCGCAGCGTGGACGAGCTCATCGATCTCTGTGAGGAAATCGTCGAAGCCTCCCTCGCCCGCCGCGCGTACCCCGGCACCACACAGCTCGCTGAGATGCACCTGGCCGCCGGCCAACAGGTGTGGCTGGTAACCGCTACCCCGGTCCAGCTCGCCCAGGTCTTGGCGCGCCGCTTTGGCTTTACCGGCGCCCTCGGCACCGTCGCGGAGGTAGAAGACGGCAAGTTCACCGGCCGTCTGGTGGGCGATATCCTCCATGGCCCGGGCAAGAGGCACGCCGTGGCCGCCCTCGCTACCATCGAGGGCCTCGATCTGGACCGGTGCACCGCCTACTCCGACTCCGCGAACGATATGCCCATGCTCACCATGGTGGGCACCCCCGTGGCCATCAACCCGGACCGCAAGCTGCGCAATATCGCAGAAGAGCGCGGTTGGATCGTCCGCGACTACCGCTCCATCCGCCGCGCCATCCGCACCTACGGCCTTCCAGCGCTTGTCACAGCCGCCTTCTCCTATGGCAGCTGGCGCTATTTCCGGAAGTAGCAATACAGCCAGCAGTGCCGTCTCACAACGGGCACTCAGCGCATTACTTTCTCAAGCCCCTCGGTGTGGCTATTGCTACCCTATCGCCGCGACGTTGAACACTAGAACAACCACACTAAGAGCAGTCATCCCGAGACAATTTACCCAGAACTCCTTACCTACGAAGTTCGCCTTGATATGAGCGATGATGGCGAAAATAAAGTAACCAAGTACGCCGACTGAGACAGTGGCTGTAATCGACGGGTTATTCAAAACGGCTCCGACGATCAAGCCAAGCGCGGCCAGCGCCTTAATTCCGATAAGCGCCCACCACCAGTCTTGAGGAAAATTGACGCCCCTAAGACAGCGACTAATGAACTTGGGTGGCTTCACAGAAAGCACGGCATCGCCTATCAAAAACGATGGCTAAAAGATACGTACCAAAGACAGCTAAGGACCCCACTCGGGAACCTCCCTTGAATCAGATGCTAAGCACATGAAGCATCGCATGGCCCAACTTTTGTGGGTTGAATTGATTCTACAGCTCAAAACAAGCAAACGTATGTGGAGAGGCGCAGCGGAGTAACGACCGAGAATCCACGCTCGGCCCGAAAACCAGAAATCCTCCGCCGCCGCGTAACAACGCGGTGCGGAGGATTCCTAGGCTATTGGGTTTACTTGCCCAACTTACGACGCTGCACGCGGGTGCGGCGCAGCATCTTGCGGTGCTTCTTCTTGGACATGCGCTTGCGGCGCTTCTTGATGACAGAACCCATAACAGGCGTCCTCACTTTCTTTTAGTACGTACTGTGAACCTGCCGGCGCCTGAAACGACAAAGGTGCACTCTTTGCCACCTTGGCCGCACATATGCGGGCCATCACGGCGTGCCGACACGAATGCGATCCATCTTACCTAGTCCCCAGCGCGTCTCCAAAAGTGGCCCCGGCGGCGACGCGCGGAAACGGCGCGCAGGAATAACCTGCGCGCCACAAAAGGGTGAAGCGCGCCGCAAAAGGGTAATGCGCGGTAAACGGGCGATGCCGACAAAAGGGACAGCGCCCACCACCGCTGACCAAGAGTGGCCAACAGAAGTGGGCGCTGCCTGAAAGGCGCGAGAACCTACGCTCCGTAAACGGATGCCTCGAGGTACTCGTTGACGGCGGACTCGTGAACGCGGAAAGAGCGTCCGACGCGGACTGCCGGCATTTCGCCTGCGTGAACCAAACGGTAGACAGTCATCTTGGAGACGCGCATGATTTCAGCGACCTCCGCGATGGTCAGAAAGGTTCCTTTTTCTTCATTTGCCATAATTATCTAACCCTTCAGCTCGTTACGCGCTGTAGGCTTCCCCTCCCACAGGACTTCACGCACGTGCTTGTCCCAGCCTATCGTGAAACATGTGACTAATGCGACCCAAGTGCCAAATTTTTTTCACAGCAGTTGTTCAGTTCACCGCCAAAAGCGCTGCGTAACAACCGCCTCATGGCTCCCGTACGGCCCCCAAGTGGTGTGAGGCAACTACACCCCCACCACGGGTAACTGGTCGCATTAGGCGGGCTTCTAGCCCAGCTCCTTAGCCTTATCGGAGCATGCCTCGGCGGCGCGGTAGAACGCACCGCGCAGGCCGGACTCTTCCAGCTCGCGCACGGCCGCGGCGGTGGTGCCGCCTGGCGAGGTCACGCCTGCGCGCAGCTGCGTTGCCGAGCGGCCCGAATTGGCCAACATATCGCCCGCGCCAGCAGCCGCCTGGGCGGCGAGCTTTTCGGCGATATCGCGGGGGAGGCCGAGCTGCACGCCGGCATCGACAAGCGCCTCTGCCACGAGGAAGAAGTACGCCGGCGAGGAACCCGCCAGGGCGGTCGCGGCGTCGATATTCTTCTCCGGAATGACCGCAACCTCACCAACGGCCTCGAGCAGCTCCGTCACGCCCTGCATCTGGGCCTCAGTGACGTGCTCGCCGGCGGCGCAGGTGCACATGCCGCGGCGCACCAGCATCGGCGTATTGGGCATAACGCGCACAACCGGCACGCCCTCGCCCGCAGCGGCCTGCAGGGCCTCCAGCGTCAGCCCAGCAGCCATAGAGACCACCACGGCGTCCTTGGCTGGGTTAATCTCGCCCAGCAGGTCCAAGATGGCGTAAGGCTTGACGGACGCGAAGATATAGTCCGCGCCGTCCACCGCCTCGGCGTTATCCGTCGTGACGTTAACGCCATAGTTGCTCTTGAGTTCTTCACCGCGGGAGGCCGTGCGGTTAGTCACCGTGATATCGGAGGCATTAAAGCCCGATTCCACAAGACCCGAGGTCAAAGCCTCACCGATTTGTCCTCCACCTAAAATTGCAATCTTTGTCATAGTCTCCACCATGCCAAAAATAACGACACCCGGCTACCTCCACGAGGGAAGCAGCCGGGTGGTTCTCAGCGGGTGGCTGGTTTAGAGCATGACCAAAAGCAGCGGACCAAAGGTCAATATGAGGCCGGTAATGCCTGCGAGGAACATGGAGAAGCCATCGCGGGCGGTGCGCAGCGCATGCGTGACACCAGCCATGATTGCGGTGACGCAGAGCGCCAGGATGGCCACGACGATGCGCGGGAAGTTATCCCAGAGCACCTCAAAGCCCTTGAAGATGATGATCGCCAAGACGATGCCCACAACCACCATGATGAGGATGGACATGGGATTGAGCTTCTCGTGCTCTTCGGTGATTTCCTCGTCCCGCACCTGGGGCAGCTCGCCGGTATCGTCGGACTTCTTTGCGGCCGCGGCAGGTTTTTGCGCAGGCGCGCCAGCCTTGCCCTTGGTTCCCGCGTCCTTGGCATCCTTGGCTCCCGCTGCGGTCGCAGCAGCGGCAGCGCTAGCTGCGCCTGCCTTTTCCTTGGTGCCGGATTCGGCGCCGTCAGCAGCGTCCTTGCGCTTGTCCTGCGAGGGCTGCGAAGACTGCGACTTGCCGATGCGCTGGATCACCGCAGTGTCATCCGCGGACGGCTGATAAGACTTCTTCTCGGCGTCCTTAGCCGCAGCCTTGTCCTCCGGCTCCGACTGCGCAGGTTTCTTTGCTTCCTGCGCGTTAGTCTTCTGCGCATTAGCCTTCTGCGCGGGGGCAGGCTTGGCCGTCGGCTGCGAGGCAGAACCTGCTGCCGGCTTAGGAGAGGCGGTAGGCCCGCTCGGCTTGCCGTTCTGCTTCGGCGCAGGCGACGCGGTGGGGGTACCAGCGGAAGGCTTCTCAGCAGCCGGCTTAGGGGAAGCGGATTGGGGCTGGGATGGCTTGCTTTGCGCAGGCTTGCCGATGCCCGACTGCCCCACGCCCTGCTTCGAGCCTTCCTGCGTGCCCGCGGCTGGCTTCTCCGCGCTTGGCTTACCTGCAGCGGCCTTGCCCGCTGCAGGCTTGGACTCCGAGGTCTTAGACTCCGCAGCCTTGTTTCCCGCGGACTGCTCGTCCTTGGACTTCGGCGCGCGGATGACAGGGGCGTCATCGTCGATGGAGACGCTGGTGTGCTTCGCCTCAGGCGGGGTGGACTTTACCTTCTTCAGGCTGCCGGTGAGCTCGGCAACGGAGACGCCGCCCTCATCGAGGCTCCGCCGACGGCGGCGAGAGGTCTTCTCGTCCTTATCCGTGCGGTCCTTCTTATTGCGAGCTAGCAGCTCGGCCACGGTCAACTGTTTTTCGTCAGCCATGATCTCTTCCTATTCCAATCCCTTGTCGGTCCGGCGCAAAATAACACCTTCGCGCAGCGCCCATGGGCAGATTTCTAACTTCTCAATTCCCAGAGCTCGCATGCTTGCCTCGGCAACCAAAGCGCCGGCGACGATTTGGTGCGATCGGTTCGAACTTACACCCTCGAGGTCCGCTCTGTCTGCTGCAGTCATGCGCGTGATGAATGAAATCAACTGGCGCAGGCCCGGTGCGGTCAAGGTGCGCTTGACATATGGCCCTGCAGACGAGGGTGCCGCGCCGGTCAGCCGCGATAGGGTGCGGAAGGTTTTCGAGGTGCCCACGGCTAGGCCGGCGGGGCCCATCGCCTTCATCTGCGTGACGGCATCTTCAAGCTCTGCATCGATGAAATCGCGCAGCGCACTGACCTTCTTTTTCTCCGGCGGATCGGTATCGAACCAGTTATGGGTAAGCCGGCCTGCACCCAGATCGAGGGAGAAGGCCAGGTCAGGGTGTTCATCGGTACCGGTGGATAGCTCCAGGGAGCCACCGCCGATGTCCAAGTTGGTGATGCGCCCAGCGGACCAGCCGTACCAACGGCGAGCAGCGAGGAAGGTAAGCTGGGCTTCCTCCACGCCCGAGAGGATCTGCAGGCGCACGCCGGTCTGCTTTTCCACCTCATCGAGCACTGCTTCAGAGTTAGGGGCAGAGCGAACCGCGGAGGTCGCGAAGGCGATAAATTCGGCGCACCCGAGTTTTTCACCCAGCTCACTTGCCTCACCCACGGCAGAAACGAGCTTTTTCAGGCCCTTTTCGTGGATGTTTCCCTTCTTATCCAGCTGCTCTACCAGCCGGAGTGGGGTCTTCCAATCGCTCATCGGAGTAGGCCGTCCCCCCATTGCGGCATCGACCGCAACGAGGTGGACGGTATTACTTCCAACGTCTAATACACCTAATCGCACACTAATAGCGTAGTAGGTCTACCGTGGTTAGGTGTGAATCGCCCAAAATCTGACACCGTTTACCTAGGTTTTCCCGCGAGCTCGCCAGCGGCGGCATCGATTAAAGCCGGGCGCGAAGAGGCCCCAGATTTTCCGCGGGAGTGGTTCGAATTTACCAACCCAAACGACCCTTACCACGTCTTTTCCATCGATCTGACGTGGGTGGAATCGCACTACAGCTGCCAATTTGGCACGTCGGCGTGCAGGGGCATCGATAAGAGCCAGCCCGATGTGGGCTGCTGCGTGCACGGTGCATATATGGCCGATGAACAAGACCGGGACCAGCTTTACGATGCCGTCTCCCGCATGCCCGCGCGCTACTGGCAGCTGCGGCCAGCGGGGGTAGATGAGTTCTTGGCGCAAGAAAATACCGATGAGCTAGAGCCGTGGTTGGAATGGGATGAGCTTGACGGCGAGGACGGCGAACCTGAGCCGGCGCTGAAAACGCCCATCGTGGATGGCGCCTGCATCTTTGCCAACCGCGCCGGCTGGGAAACGGGCACCGGCTGCGCGCTGCACCAATGGGCCGTCGATAGCGGCGAGGAACTGACCGTGGTCAAGCCGGAGGTGTGTTGGCAGCTGCCGCTGCGGCGCTATGAGGATTATGAAGAACGTCCCGATGGCCAGGAGATTTTGCGCACCACCATCGGCGAATATGACCGCCGTGGCTGGGGCAATGGCGGCGAAGACTTTGATTGGTACTGCTCTACCGATAGCGCCTGCCACGCCAATCCGCTGCCGATGTGGCAATCGCACGAGGACGAGCTCGTCGCGCTCATGGGGCGCGAAAGCTACGATATTTTGGCGCAACAATGCCGTGCCCGCGCAGAAGCCGCCGAGCACGGCGTAAAGCTTAGCCAGCACCCAGCCAGTATCAAGGCCGGCTGGTATTAGAGCTCGAATTTATAGCCCAGGCCGCGCACCGTCACCAGGTGCTTCGGGCGGGAGGGGTGCTCCTCAATCTTGGTGCGCAGGCGCTTGATATGCACGTCGAGCGTTTTGGTATCGCCCACATAATCCGCACCCCAGATGCGATCGATGAGCTGGCCGCGGGTCAGCACGCGCCCGGCGTTGCGCAGGAGGTATTCCAGCAGGTCAAACTCCTTGAGCGGCATCGCTACCGGCTCGCCCGCCACGGTGACGATGTGGCGCTCCACATCCATCTTTACGCGGCCGCCGGACAAGATCTGCTCGTCTTCTACCTCGGCGCCCTCCGCGGCGTCGGCGTGGGAGGACTGATCGTTGCCGCGGCGCAGCACGGCGCGGATGCGGGCGATGAGCTCGCGGGAGGAATACGGTTTGGTGACGTAATCGTCCGCGCCCAGCTCTAGGCCCACGACCTTATCGATTTCCGCATCGCGCGCAGTCACCATAATGACCGGCACGGAGGAGGTAGCGCGCAGCTGCTTGCACACGTCGGTGCCGGACATGCCGGGCAGCATGAGGTCAAGCAGCACGATGTCGATGTCATTATCGGCGAATTTCTCCAGCGCGGATGGGCCATCGAGGGCGATAATCGGCTCGAAGCCTTCCTTGCGGAGTAAGAATGCCAGCGGATCGGCCAGCGACTCTTCATCTTCCACGATGAGAATGGTGGTCATTGTGCTTTATCCTTTCGACGTGCTGCTACGCGTGCTACCGCACGCTGGAGCCCAGGAGCCGCCGCATCGACGGAATCCCTGTCTTCATTATCCTGCAAGTCAGCCTCGTGCGCTGGCTTCTCTTCCTTATATATGGGCAACTCGATGGTAAAAGTAGAGCCCGTGCCAGGCCGCGACCACAGCTTGATATTGCCCCCGTGGTTCGCCACCACGTGTTTGACAATTGCTAATCCTAGGCCAGTACCTCCCGTCTGCCGCGACCGGGCTTGGTCAACGCGGAAAAAGCGCTCGAAGACGCGCTTTTGATGCTCCGGCGGGATGCCGATGCCGCGGTCCGTTACCCGGATCAGCACGACGTCATCCCCCACCACCTTCTGTGAGACGGAGACCGGCAATTCCTCCGGCGAATAATTGATCGCGTTGGAAATGAGGTTGGACAGCGCGGTTACCAAGAGGGAGCGATCGCCCATGACCTGCACGTCCTCTGACGGCCCTTGGGTCAACCTGATGGAGCGCGCGTCTGCGGCGAGCTGGTTGCGCGAAATCGCCTCGTCAATGAGGTCGTCCACGAAGAGCGGTTCCATCTCCGGCAGTGCTTCGGCGCCCTGCAGCTTGGACAGGGAAATAAGCTCGCTGACCATATCCGCCATGCGGTTGGCCTCTTTTTGCACCTTGGTGCCGAAGTACTTCACGTGCTCCGGGTCCTCGGGGTCTTGCAGCAGGGCCTCGGCAAGCAACGCGATGCCACCCACCGGGGTCTTCAGCTCGTGGGAGACGTTGGCCACGAAGTCACGGCGCGCGGATTCCATGCGCACGTTTTCGCTCTCATCGGTGCCGTAGATGATGATGAAGCGGCCATCGTTAAGCGTCAGCGGCTTGATGACGGCCTTGACCTGCGTGACGCGGTGCCCGGTGCGGCGCTTGGGGATGGCCAGGTCCACGGTGCGGGTTTCCTTATCCTCAAAGACCTGCTCCGCTGTCTTCCAGATCTCCGGATTGACGGCGCGATCGTGAACCACGGACATCTCGTGCGCCGCGGGGTTGGACAGGATGATTTCCTGGTTCCTATCGAGCACCGTCAGCGCCGTGGGCGAGCCCTGGACCGCGAGGTGAAGGCCTTGGCTCACGGTGGTGACCTGGTTTGCCTGGGCATCGCTGGCGCGCTGGCGGCGTGCCATACGCTCGCGCACCCGGGAAATTAATGGCAGCGTCACCGCGCAGACGAGCACGCCCGCGAGAAAGACAAAAATTAATTCCACGTGATTAAGCCTAATCATTAGAAAGTCCCCAGGGAGCACCTCCCCAGGGACTTATATGCAGTAGCGGGTTACTTGCCACCCTGCGCGGCGACGGCAGCGGCCCCGGCCTCGGCGGCCTCTGGGTCCAGGTAGGTGCCGCCCTCGTTGACCACGGAGCCATCCTCCGCAATCTCGTACACCAGCGGGATGCCGGTCGGGATATTCAGCCCGGCGATGTCATCATCGGAAATACCATCGAGGTGCTTGACCAACGCGCGCAGGGAGTTGCCGTGCGCTGCGATCATGACTGACTCGCCCTTCTTAGCCCGCGGCAGAATCTCTTCCTCGAAGTAGGGCACGAAGCGCTCGACAACGTCCTTCAGGCACTCCGTCTGTGGGACCTTGTCCAAGTCCGCGTAGCGGGGGTCGTTGGCCTGGGAGTACTCGGCGTCATCGGCAAGCTCGGGCGGGCGCGTGTCATAGGAACGGCGCCATGCCATGAACTGGTCCTCGCCGTATTCTTCCTTGGTCTCGGCCTTGTTCAGGCCCTGCAACGCACCGTAGTGACGCTCGTTAAGGCGCCAGTCACGGATGACCGGGATCCAGTGGCGGTCGGCCGCATCCAGCGCGATATTGGCGGTGCGGATGGCGCGGCGCAGCAACGAGGTGTACAACACGTTAGGCAGGATGCCCTCTTGCGCGAGCAGCTCGCCGCCGCGCTTGGCCTCTGCCTCACCCTTTTCTGTCAGATCAACATCGACCCAACCGGTAAATTGGTTGGATTCATTCCAGGTGGATTGGCCGTGGCGAAGAAGAATCAGTTTTCCGTTAGTCATGCCTCCAGCATGCCACGAAACCGCCCGGCGCGTCAGTGAGGCTAGTCTCCCATCGCGCGGCGTTGGTGGCAGTCAGGCACCGGAATCTGCTGGGCTTCGGCATAAATCTCCGTCAGCTCCCGGGCCGTGTTGGTCCAGCTAAAGCGCGTGGCGTGCGCGACGGCGGCCTCACCCATGGCGATGCGCCGGGGGTCATCGTCCAGCAGCTGGGTCAAGGAATCCGCCCACTCCTTCGGATCGTGGGACGGCACCAGCAGCCCGGTCTCACCATCGACGACAGCGATGGACAGCCCACCCACGGCCGCGGCGACGACCGGCGTGCCAGAAGCCTGGGCCTCGAGCGCCACCAGGCCAAAGGATTCGTTGTAGCTGGGCACCGCCACGATATCCGCGGCGCGGTACACCCCCACCAACTCCTCGGGTGGGCGGGGTCCTAAAAAGCGCACGCGCTTGTTGACGCCCAACTCCCGCGCCAATTCCCTATACGCCTCCGGCGACGCATTGGCTCCCGATGGCCCGCCGCAGATGAGCACCCGAAAATCGCGGGTGGGCTCGCGGTGGCACAGCTCGGCGGCGGTGCGGATGAGGACCTCCGGTCCCTTGAATTTTTGCAGTCGCCCTACAAAGGCGATGACCTTGGTGTGCAGCGGTATGCCCAGCTCGCGGCGGGAGCGCTCCGTATTGCGGTCGGTGCCAGGGGTGAAAAGGCCCACGTCGGCCCCCGGTGAGACCACGCGGATGATATCGCGCTCGGCATCGTAGTGCTCGGCCAGATCGCGGGCTTCCTGATCGGTATTGACCACGAGGAGATCGGCATTATCCACCAATTGTTGCTCGCAGATGCGCCGCGCTTCTGATTCCACGGTGTCCTCGGCCGTGCGGTAGGCGTTTTTCACCGCGGCCAAGGTGTGGGCGGTGTGGACCAGCGGGATGCCCCATAGATCGCGCAGCAGCCACCCCACCTGGCCAGAGAGCCAATAGTGGGAATGAATGAGGTCATATTTTTTGCCCTGCCATTTAGCAAATTGCACCACGCCGCCGGAAAAGGCCGCGAGTTGGGTGGGCAAATCTTCTTTTTCTAGCCCCTCAAAGGGGCCTGCCACGATGTTGATCACCCGCAGGTTGGGGGCCACGTCCACGATTTCTTTGTGGCTGGGGCGGGTCGCACGGGTATAGACATCTACCTCTACGCCTAGCTGGGCTAATTGGCAGGCAATATTTAAAACGTAGACGTTCATTCCGCCGGCATCCCCGGAGCCAGGCTGCTCAATGGGGGAGGTATGCATAGAAATCATGGCGATGCGCATGTTGTCCCATCTTAGCGGCGCTATACTGGCCCCTGCCAACAACCTACGCTACCGAAAGGTCACGCATTGTCCGCTTATGAATCAAAGGCATGGCTCCAGTATTACCCGGAGTGGACGCCGCATAGCCTCGACTATGGCACCACCACCCTGTTGGACCTGTATGACAACAACCTCGAGGTCAATGGCGATAAATCAGCCACGTATTTCTTTGGACGCACCCAAAACTATTCCGAGCTGGACCGCCAAGTGCGCGCCGCCGCTGCCGGCCTTAAGGCCTTCGGCGTGCGCCCCGGTGACCGCGTAGCCATCGTTGCCCCCAATAGCCCGCAGTACATCGCGGCCTTTTATGCCATCTTGAAGCTCGGCGCCCAGGTTGTGTTGCACAATCCGCTTTATACCGCCCACGAGCTGGAGGGGCTTTTCCAGGATCACGGCGCGCGCATCGCCATCGCCTGGGACAAGGCCGCCCCCACCCTGGAGAAGCTGCGGGCTACCACCAACCTGGAAACGGTCGTGTCCATCAACATGATCAACGCCATGCCCACCCTGCAGCGCGCCGCGCTGCGCCTGCCGCTTCCCCCTCTTAAGGCCAAGCGCGAGCAGCTTTCCGCCCCAGCGCCGAATACCGTGCCGTGGGAGGCGCTGATTGGCGATGCCATCGGTGGCAACGGCAGCGATATTAAGACGCCAGAGGACATTGATAAGGACACCGTCGCGCTGGTGATGTACACCTCCGGCACGACCGGTGCGCCCAAGGGCGCGATGCTTTCGCACGGCAACCTCGTATCCAACCTGCTGCAGGGCAAGGCATGGGTCCCAGGCTTGGGCGATAAGCCTGAGCGCATGCTCGCCGCCCTACCCTTCTTCCACGCGTACGGCCTGACCATGAACGTCACCTTGGCCCAGCTCATCGGCGGCGAATTGGTCATCCTCCCCGTGCCGCAGATCCCGCTCATCATGCAGTTGATGAAGAAGCACACCCCCACCTGGGTCCCGGGCGTTCCTACCTTGTACGAGCGCATCGTCAAGGCCGCCGAGGAACAAGAGGTTCCCATCAAGGGCGTGCGCGCTGCCTTCTCCGGTGCATCCACCCTGCCTTCTGAGACCGTCAATAAGTGGGAGCACGCCACCGGCGGCCTGCTCGTGGAAGGCTACGGCCTTACCGAGTGCTCGCCGATTATCGTGGGCAACCCCATGAGCACCGACCGCCGCCCCGGCTACGTGGGCATTCCTTTCCCAGATACCGAGGTGCGCATCGCCAATCCCGATAACCTGGATGAAACCCAGCCGGACGGCGTTGAGGGCGAAGTGCTGGCCCGCGGCCCGCAGATTTTCAAGGGCTACCTCAATAACCAGGAAGCCACCGATGCCGCCTTCCACGGCGACTGGTTCCGCACCGGTGATATGGGCATCATGGAAGAAGACGGCTTCATCCGCCTGGTCAGCCGCATCAAGGAAATCATCATTACAGGAGGCTTCAACGTCTACCCAGGCGAGGTCGAAGAAATCCTGCGCGAGCACCCCAGCATCGACGAGGCAGCCGTGGTGGGCCGCCCGCGCGACGATGGCTCCGAGGACGTCGTAGCCTGCCTCGATCTTGCCGATGGCGCCGCGCTCGACCCCGAGGGCCTCAAGGACTACTGCCGCGAGCGCCTGACCCGCTACAAGGTCCCGCGCACCTTCTACCACTTTGAAGAGCTGGCCAAGGACCAGATGGGCAAGATCCGCCGCCGCGAGGTGCAAGCAGACCTCATCAACCGCCTCGAAGCGGAGAAGAACGCCTAAGAACTAGCGTTCACACCACCATGCTGCGCACCATCGACACCCCCATCGGCCCGCTGCTACTCACCGCGGACGCAGACGGGCTGTCCCGCGTTGACTTCGTCGCGATCCAGTTGGGTCGCGACGGAACCAGCAAGGGACACCGCGAAACCAATCAGGTTCGCGGCGAGGTGAGCGGCGAGGTGAATGGGGGCATCGACAAGCGCGGTGCAGACATCTTAGATGCGGCGCAGGAGCAGCTCGCGGAGTATTTCGCCGGGCACCGCCGCGAGTTTGACCTGCCGCTCAATCCGGCACCGACGACGGAATTTCGCGCCCTGATCCATGCGCAGCTAGACACCATCAGTTATGGCGAGGTCTCAAGCTATGGCGAGCTCGCCGCCGCCGTGGGGCGCCCCGCTGCTACCCGGGCGGTCGGTACCGCCTGCGGCGCCAATCCCCTGCCGATTATTCGGCCCTGCCACCGTGTGCTGCGCAGCGATGGAACGCTCGGCGGCTATGCCGGCGGCCTGGATATCAAGCGTTTTTTGCTGACACTCGAAGAAAACTAGAGGATTTCCTCACGTTCTGGGTATACTCGCCCTTTGTAATATTTTTCTTTACCAAACGAAAGGGTAGCGCGTGTCCGCATACGAATCCCGGGCCTGGGTCAAGCACTACAGCGACTGGACCCCCGCCACGCTTGATTACGGCGATAAAACCATCGTTGACTACTACGTCAATAACCTCCGCATCAATGCGAATAAGTCCGCTACCTACTTCTTCGGCAGTACGCAGAGCTACGCGGACCTAGACGCACAGGTGCGCGCCGCTGCTGCGGGGCTTAAGGCCTTTGGCATCCGGCCTGGCGATAGGGTCGCCATCGTCATGCCCAACTGCCCCCAACACGTGGTAGCGTTTTATGCCATCCAGCTGCTCGGGGCCACCGCGGTAGAGCACAACCCTCTCTACACCGCCCACGAGCTCGAGGGGCTTTTCCAGGACCACGGCGCGCGCGTGGTCATCGCCTGGGATAAGACGGCGCAGACGCTGAATAAGCTGCGCGCCACCACCCCGCTAGAGACCATCGTGTCCGTGAACATGATCGATGCGATGCCACCGCTCAAGCGCCTCGCGCTGCGGGTTCCCCTGCCACCGCTGGCCGCCAAGCGCGAGCAGCTAACCGGCGCGGCCCCAAATACCGTGGCCTGGTCCACGCTTATCGGTTCTGCTATCGGCGGCGATGGCAAGGACCTCGAGATTGCCCAGGTTACGCAGGACGATATCGCGCTTATCCTCTACACCTCCGGCACCACCGGAAAACCCAAGGGCGCGCTGCTTTCGCACGGCAATCTCATCGCCAACTGCGTGCAGGGCGAGGCCTGGCTGACGAATATGGATGCCACCGACCAGCGCTTCCTCGCCGCCTTGCCGCTCTTCCACGCCTACGGCATGACCACGCTGTGCGTGCTCAGCATCTATTTCGGCGCCGAGCTCATCTTGGTCCCGTCCCCGCAGATGCCGCTCATCATGGACATCATTAAGAAGCACACCCCCACCTGGCTGCCGGGCGTGCCCACGCTGTACGAGAAGATCATGGACGCCGCCGAGGACAAGGGCGTGGATCTCGCCGGCATCAGCAACGCCTTCTCCGGCGCCGCCACCCTGCCGGTTGACGTGATGGAGCGCTGGGAATCCATGACCGGCGGCCGCCTCGTGGAGGGATTTGGCATGACGGAGACCTCCCCCGTGCTCATTGGCAACCCCATGAACGGCAACCGCCGCCCGGGCTATGTGGGCCTGCCCTTCCCCGATGTTGAGGTGCGCATTGGCAACCCGGATAACCTCGATGAAACCCAGCCAGATGGCGAGCCGGGCGAGATGCTGGCTCGCGGGCCGCAGATCTTCCAGGGCTATTTCAATAACGAAAAGGCCACCGCGGAGTCCTTCCACAACGGCTGGTTCCGCACCGGCGATATGGCCATCATGGATGAGGATGGCTGGGTCCGGCTGGTCAGCCGCATCAAGGAAATCATCATCACCGGCGGCTTTAACGTCTACCCAGCCGAGGTCGAAGAAGTGGTGCGCAAGCACCCAGACGTCAAGGAGGTCGCCGTGGTGGGTCGCCCGCGCAAGGATGGCTCCGAGGACGTCGTCGCCTGTGTCATCCTGCGCGATGGCGCAGTCCTGGACCCAGACGGCCTCAAGTCCTTCTGCCGTGAGCGCTTGACCCGTTACAAGGTCCCCCGCACGTTCTACCACTTTGAGGAGCTGGCTTCGGACCAGCTGGGCAAGATCCGCCGACGCATGGTGCAACAGGATCTGCTCGATCTCCTCTCACAGAAGGCTTAGTATTAACCACCATGTCAGACCTCGAATACGACGCCACGCTGACGGATTTCCTCGCCACCGCCGTAGCCAACTTCCCCCACCGTCCCGCCACCTTTTTCGGCGGCGAGACCCTGAGCTACGCGGAGCTGGATACCCGCATCGCCGCTGCCGCCGGCGCCCTGCGGGAGATGGGAATCCGCCCCGGTGACCGGGTAGCGCTGGTCTTGCCCAACTCCCCGCAGCACCTCATTGCCTTTTTCGCGGTGCTGCGCCTGGGCGCGGTCGTAGTCGAACATAACCCTCAGTACACCGCCCACGAGCTGGCCCCGCTCTTTGCCCACCACGGCGCCCGCATCGCCTTGGTGTGGGATCAGGTTGCCGCCGTGGTCGATGGCCTGGCCAGCACGGTGATCCCCGTGTCTTTGGAGGCGCCCCTTCCCCTCTCCGGCACCCCAGTTCCCCACCGCCAGGCCGCGCTTGCCGATGCCGCCCTTATCCTCTACACCTCCGGCACCACCGGCCAGCCCAAGGGCGTGGTGCTCACGCACGGCAACCTGGCCGCGAACTGCATCCAATTGGAAGCCCAAGCCGATCTGCGCCCGGGCCACGAGCGCTTCCTTGCCACGCTGCCGATGTTCCACTCTTACGGATTGACCATGAGCGTCTTGCTCGCCGTGCGCTGCGCCGCCGAGATCATCCTGCTGCCCGCCCCGCGCCCCGCGGCCGTGGTCGGCGCCTTGGCACAGCGCCGGCCGACCTGGATGCCGGGTGTGCCCACCATTTATGAGCGAGCCATGCACGAGTTGGCTGCTGAATCGGGTGCCGAATCTGGCGCAGAACCAAGCGCTGCACCGGCAACAGGAGCGACCACCGAAGCAGCCGTGGACCTGGGCGGAGTGCGCTACGCCATTTCCGGGGCTGCATCGCTGCCCGCGCGCATCATCGAGCCCTGGCAAGACCGCACCGGCGGCATGCTCGTCGAGGGCTACGGGCTCACGGAGGCCTCCCCCGTGCTGACCATTAACCCGCTTGGTGAGGGGCGGCGCGTGGGGACCATCGGCAAGCCGCTTGCTGATACCGAATTGCGCATCGGGGATCCCGCCGACCTTGACCGCAGCCAACCCGATGGCACGCCCGGTGAGATTCTTGCCCGCGGGCCCCAGGTTTTTGCGGGTTACCTCGATAATCCCGCCGCCACGCGGGAGGCATTCCACGGCGATTGGCTGCGCACCGGCGATATGGGCGTGCGCGAGGCCGATGGCCATTTCCGGCTGGTCGGCCGAATTAAAGAGGTCATCATCACCGGCGGGTTTAACGTCTTTCCCAGCGAGGTGGAACATGCATTGTTGAGCCACCCCGCGGTGGGCCAAGCAGCGGTGGCAGGCGTCCCGCGCGCCGATGGTTCAGAGGACGTCGCCGCCTGCCTGGTGCTCCACCCCGGCGCCACCTTCGACGCGGAAGCGTTGCGCGAGCACTGCCGCGGCCTTTTGGCCCGCTATAAGGTCCCGCGCCATTTCGTAGTGCACGAAGAATTGCCCACCGATCAGCTGGGCAAGCTGCGCCGCCGCCAGGTGCAGGACATCTTGGTGGCAGCAGTGTCCTCACACTAATCCTCAGCAGCGGTGGATTCCCGGCGCGGGCTACGTCCCGGTGCGGGGCTATTCCTCGCCGCGGGCGGCATCGGCAAAGATGCGCCCCGAGCGCTCTTCTAGTTTCTTCTTCGCGCGCACCTGCTGCTGCGCCGCGAATTCGGAACGCGGCGGGGCTTGAATATAGCGCTCAGCGTGTAATCCAAGCTGCAGCTCCTTGGCACGCAGGACCTCCGCATCGATCTTGATGCCCAAAATCAGCATCGTATTGGACAGCCAGACGGTCATAAATACCGCCATGACCGTTCCGAATGCCCCGTAAATGCTCACCCCGGCCAGGTACTTGATGTAGAGGGAAAATGCGCCCCACACCACCAGGTTCGTCACTAGCGCTACCACCGAACCCAAGGTGAGCCAGCGGAAGCGGCTGGGCCGAACGTTGGGTGCAAAGTGGTACCACACGGCAATGAGTGCCAGCGCCACCACGACCGTTATAGGGAAGCGCAGCCAATTCCACACCGGCATAAAAATGCCACCGAAAAAGTCCACGGTTCCATGCAGCCCTAGGCGGAGTGCTACGGGCTCGATGACGCTGTCCACGACGGTATCGCGCAATAAATTGGCACACAGGACCACCACCGCGCCGATGACGAGGACCACGGTAATGGCCCACATCAACGCCCATGTGCGGATAGTGCCGCGTCCCTCCACCCGGCCGTAAACAGTATTGGCGGTGCGCGAGAAGGCACGCACATACGCCGAGGCGGCGAAGAGTGAAATCAGGACGGAGACCACCAGTGCAAACGTGCCCTCCCGCGTGGAACCGATAATGGAGCTGACAATGGTGCCGGCCTCCTCCGCCATGGAACGGGGCACGTACGTATCGATAAACTGCGCGGTCAATGCCTCCACTTCGCCCCGGCGCGAGGAAAAGACCAGCGTGGCAATGGAATACGCCGCTAGGACAGTGGGCGCGAAGGCCATGAGGGTGAAGTAGGTCATCGCCGCGGCGCGGTCCATTAAGGCATCGTGGAAGAAATCAGCCCACACGCGTCGCATTACCAGACCCCAGCTGTCCTTGCGCAGGCGATTGCCGCGCGCCCACGGATCGGCATCGGCGGCTGGGCTTTCCACGGTGACCAGGGTGGTAACGGTGCTTGGCACGATCTTTTGCTGTTGGGCAGTCTGCTTCCGGGCTTGCTTGCTGCCGGTTGCGGGGGCATCGTCCAAGGCACTCATAGTTACGCAGCGTATGCGGCCTAAGAATCTATTCTGTGAAGTGACACTCGCAGCGATTAGGCTGGGGAGTATGACTGAACAGAACGAACAGAAGATTAACGTCAAGTCCTTCGAGCTCGACCACCGCCTCGTCAGCGCGCCTTATATCCGGGTGGCTGACCGCACCGATTTGGGCGGCGGCGTGGAAATTATCAAGTATGACCTGCGCTTCTGCCAGCCCAATAAGGAGCACTTGGACACGGAGGCGCTGCACTCCGTGGAGCACATGATGGCCAACTTTATGCGCAACTACACCGATAAGCTCATCGGCTTTGCTCCCATGGGCTGCCGCACCGGCTTCTACGCCATCACCAACGGCATGGAGCAGGATGAATTGCTGCGCGCCGTTGAGGGTGCGCTGAACGATATCCTTACCGCCACCGAGGTTCCCGCCGCCAACGAAGAGCAGTGCGGTTGGGGCGCGCACCACAGCTTGAAGGGCGCGCAGGATGCGGCCCGCAAGTTCCTGGACGCCAAGCCGGAGTGGCTCGAGGTCATGGCTGCCTAAGATGCGCCGGCCGTAGCGCAGAGCATTGCGCTGGGGCGGCTTTTGAGCCGCCCGCGCTGCCCGCAAGCAACGATTACGTCCAAAACAACCGCGTTTCGCCAAAAATGAGGGCGAGTTTTAGAAGAACGCGGTTGTTTTGGACGTTTTTATGTGCGCGCAGGCCTAAAACCCGGCGCGAACTTAGTGGCCGATGCCCCGTCGCGCCGAAAGGCGCGGCCTAGTCCTCGTCCATGGATAGGCCCAGCCACACGGGCTCGGACACGAGCTCGACGCCGAAGGCCTCGCGCACGCCATCGCGGATGGTGCGGGCCAGGGCGACGATATCGGCGGCGGTCGCGTTTCCGCGATTGGTCAGCGCCAGGGTGTGCTTGGTAGATAGCGTTGCCGGGCCGGAGCCGGGGTAGCCCTTTGTGAAGCCGGCGTTATCGATAAGCCAGGCGGCCGAGAGCTTCTCGTGCGGGGAGGTATCGCCCTGTGCGGCGGCGGGGTGGCGGGGCATGCGGTCGGCGGGGGCATCGCCAAGCGTGGCGCGTACCTTGTCCTGGATGGCGTCGGCGACGCTGGATTCGACCACGGGATTGGTGAAGAAGGAGCCGGCGGACCAGGTGTCGTGGTCGGCGGCATCGAGCACCATGCCCTTGCCGCGGCGCAGGGCGAGGACCTCCTCGCGGACTTGGGCGACGGGGCGGCGCTCGCCGGGGTTATCGGTAAGCTGCCCAAAGCGCAGGGGGCGAGAGAGCCCATCCGTGGTTAATTGCACTTCGACCTCGAGCACGACCGCGCGGCCGGTGAATTTCAGGTTGGAGTAGCGGTAGGCCAGATCGAGATCGGAGACGGGAACCCACTCATCGGCATCGGTGCGCAGGTTATACAAGCGCACGCGGGTCAGGACCTCAGAAATCTCGGCGCCATAGGCACCCACGTTTTGCACGGGCACCGCGCCCACCGTGCCAGGGATGCCGGACAGGCACTCGATGCCGCCCAGGGACAGCGCGACGGATTCCGCCACAACCTCGTCCCATACCGCGCCGGCTTGGGCGCGCACGAGGCCAGTTTCGGTATCCATGTCCACCGCGGCAAAGTCCAGGACAACGGCGACCACGTCTACCTCGCCATCAGAAACCAGCAGGTTGGAACCGCCGCCGACCACGATGAAAGGAACTTTTTCTTTCGCGAGGTACCGCAGTGCCGCAACCGCTGCTTCAGGCCGCGAACAACGCAACGTGACCTGTGGCTTTCCCCCCACGCGCAAGGTGGTGAGATCGGCAAAGCTCGCCGTGGGATCCACGTCTACGCCGTCGATTGCTGTGAGTTGTTGCGTCAAAAATTTATCAAGCACGTATACCAAGGTAGTCTGTTAAGCATGTCAACTCGTAGTGAAAACACCGTAACCATCAATCAGCCTATCGACATGGTTCACAAGGCGCTGCTTACCCAGGGATACTGGGAGTACATCGTGGAAAATCTTTCCCCGGAGGCAGGCCAGGTTCACGATTTCTCCGATAACGTAGCAACTCTCTACGAGGTCCTGCCGACCAACCTCTTGCCAGAGGCTGTGCGTGCCATGGTCTCGCAGGACCTCAAGGTCAAGCGCGTGGTCACCGTGGGCGAGCTCAACGGCCAGGCCGCTGACGTCAATTACACCGCTGACGTCAAGGGCACCCCGGTGGACTTCAAGGGCGAGATTTCCCTGGCCGGCGAGGGCGAGATGACCAAGCTGACCTACACCAACGAGATCTCCGTCAAGATCCCGATGATGGGTGCAGCCATCGAGCCGAAGGTGGGCGAATCCCTGGCAGAGCTCTTTGATAACGAGGGCAAGCTGACCGAACAGTGGATTTCTGAAAACTCCTAAGGCATCCCCAGCCTTAGCATCCACCGATTCCCATGGCCTACCACGCTCATAACCTGCGCGCCAGCGCAGCAGCGGGTCGGCCTTTTGGCGTTATTACCCGCGGCACCACCAACTACAACCGGCTCAGGCGCTGCGATAGGTGGATGATGGCGCACCCGGAAATCTCGGCCCTGCTGCGCCACGTGCGCACCCCGCTCGCGCTCGACGTGGGCTATGGCGCCTCCCATACCACCACCGTGGAGTGGGCGCGGTGGCTGCGCCGCATCAATCCCCGCGTGGATGTGCGCGGGCTAGAAATCCACCCGGACAGGGTGCTGCCGCCGCGCGATGGCGTGAGCTTTGAGCTGGGCGGATTTGAGCTGGCGGGCTACCGGCCGCAGGTGGTGCGCGCCTTTAATGTGCTGCGCCAATACGATGTGGATCAGGTTGCGGAGGCCTGGCAGACGGTGTGCTCGCGCTTGGCACCTGGCGGGTTCTTTGTGGAGGGCACCTGCGATGAGCTGGGGCGACGCGCGGCGTGGGTCCTGCTCGATCAGCATGGGCCGAAGACGCTGACGCTCGCGTGGGATCCCTTCGACGTGGCCCGCCCCTCCGATGTGGCCGAGCGCCTGCCCAAGGTGCTCATCCACCGCAACGTGCCCGGCGAGCCCATCCACGAGCTCCTGCAGGCCGCCGATAGGGCTTGGGATCGCGCCGCCGGGTGGGCCCCGCACGGCCCGCGGGTGCGGTGGCGCATGGCGCAGGCCCTGCTTGCCGATGCCCCCTTCAACCTCCACCCTCCCCGCCGCCGGCTGCGCGATAATACGCTCACTGTGAGCTGGGAGAGCATCGCGCCCCGCTAATATCCAGCACACATTGCCACCGGCCGCCTCATGCGCCACACTGGTAGTCATGGCTGCAAAGAAATCGGGCGGATCGCTCGCTTGGAAAATTGTCGTAGGCGTCCTCGTAGCGCTGCTTGTTTTAATCCTCATCGCCGAGTTTGGCCTGCGCTGGTTCATTGGTAATCAGATGACCGAGGAGTTTAAAAATAGCGCCAAAGAAGAAGGCATCGAGGTCACGGAGGATCCCTCGGTAAGCTTTGGCGGCAGCCCCCTCCTCTTTGGGCTTATGCGCGGCTCGATTTCCCAGATGGATATGACCACGCCCTCGACCCTGCAGATCGAAGGATCTCAGATCAAGGGCCAACCCGCCTCTGAAATCCACGTGGAAGACATGTCCACGGATGCAGATAACCCCGTGGCCGGCTTCCTCCGCGCCACCACCACCGTTCCGGATGATTACCTGCTGGCGAGCTTCCAGAAGGGAATCTCGGACCAATCCGGCAGCGAAACCATTGGGAATATGGTGGTCACTGAAATCACCGCGAATGACCAAAGCGACGAGCTGGAAGTGAAATTCGGCGGCGGCTTGGCCAGCCTTTCGCTCAAGCCCACCGCCCGTGACGGCAAGCTGGAGATCAATGCCACCGAGGCCGCCATCTTTGGCCTCTCCCTGCCAGAGCAAGCCACTAGTGCCATTTCTGATGCCCTACAAGACGGCATGTCTGAACAGCTCGTTGCCAATGACATGCAGGTCGAATCCGTGGACGTGGGCGATGGCAAGCTCACGCTGACTATTACCGGCACAGATGTCCCGATGAACGATATGGACCACTTCTCAGGCGAAAGCGGTGAGCAGAAGAAGGCCGCCTAAAGGGCACCGGCCTAAGGCGGTGCCGACCTAGAGTGGTGCCGGCCTAGGGCGGAGCCGATCTAGGCGGTGGGGAATTCTACAACGGGCAGCGAGTTGGAAGACTCGCTGCCTTTTTCTATGACGATCTTGTGAAAACCGGCCTGGGCGGCAGCGGTTTCCGCGAGGGACCGCGCCGGTTCTGTCTCCGGCAGGATGAGGCCCACGCGGGCCGGGTCTGGGCAGGCCTCGCGGATGGCGACGAGCTCGGAGAGGATGGGGGTGGCATCGGCAAGCGTGGCGTCCACGCTGACCCACACCTCGTCCGCGCCGGACTGGATGGCCAGGCGGGCCTCAGAGGCCTTGATGAGCGTGTGGTGCCGGCCGGTGGGATAGCCCGCCACGGCGGTAATGCCCGCCGGCTCTGCTGCAGCCGCCACCGTCACGTGGTGCGGCGAGACCAGCACATGCTGCCCGGCGGACTGCTCCCTGACTTCGGCGGCGGAAGCGTGCAGGAGATTTTTCATGCTTAGTAGCTGTAGTCGCCGTTGATGATGGCCTTGAGCTGCGGGCGCACGTCAAACCAGTAGATGCCGGTGATGACCGTGCCAATCCACGCCAAAAATTGCAGGCCGGTAGCCATCGCCACCGCCGAGCCCGCAAGCAGGCCTACCCATACCCATTTACCTTTGCGGTCGCCGGCCCGAAACGCATCCTCGCGCGTCGATGCCGCGAGTACGGCCCCGATGATGGCGGTAATGGTCAGGACCTGGAAGAAGTAGATGGGAAACTTATAGGCAATGTCAAGTAAGAGGTACATGCAGATTAATTCGTGGGTTCGTCGGTATCGATAACTTCGCCATCGATAATATTATCGTCCTTGTCCGCAGCAGCGGAATTACCGTTCTTGGGCGCGTTCTTCTTCTCGTTCACGCGCTCCTGGGCATAGTCATACGCGTCCTTCACGCCCTCGCGGGTTTCCTGGTACGCATCCGCGAACTTGTCCTTCGCCTCAGAGAAAGCCTCCGAGTCGCGGGTTTCCTCCGCAGCCTTCTTGATGGACGCACCCCACTGCTTGGCGGTGGTGGTGGCCTTATCCAGCATGCCGTCGTTCTCGCCCTGTGGGCCCTGCGCACCTGCGCCCTGCGCGCCCTGGTTCTCGCGCTCTTCCTGCAGGCGGCCGCCGAAATCCTTGGCGGTATTCAGCGCGGACGCGCCAGCTTCCTTCAGGGAATCAAAAAGCTTCTTCTTCTCAGTCATGAAATCCTCCGTGTGATGAATTATTCCGGCGCATTAGGCGCCGAAAATGAGATGATTAACAGCATATATGGCCAAGCCTGCCAGGGAGCCGACGATAGTGCCGTTAAGGCGAATAAATTGCAGATCCTTGCCCACCATCAGCTCGATATTTTGCGAGGCCTCCTGCGCATCCCAGCGCTTAATGGTCTCCGGGATGATCGCGATGATTTCCGGGGCGAACTTCTCCACCGCGTAGCGCGCGGCCTTGTCCACGAGGTCATTAGCTTGGGCTAGGAACTCGGAATCCTCAAGCAAACGGTGCGCCAATTCCTTCACCTTGGCCGTCATCTTCTGCCGCAGGAAGGATTCCGGGTCATTGAACTGATCAATTAGCGTAGTGGAAATCGTGCGCCACATCGCTGCCGGCGCCTGCTGCACCTGATCAGAGGCGAGCATCTCCTGTTTGATGCCCTCGATGCGCTCGCGCATATCCGCATCCCACTGCAAGTCCGCAGCCAGCTTGGACAAGTTGCGGCGAATGGCCAGGCGGGCCTCGTGGTTACCATCGCGGCGAACCTCATCAGCGAACTGGACGAGCTCGCTATAGACCTTGTCCCCCACCATCTCGCGGGCAAAGCGCGGCGCCCACCCAGGCATGCGCTCATCGATGGCCGTGACTACGGTCGATTCCATCCCAAGGATCTTGCCGTGTGCCCAGTCAATGAGGTCATCCTCCAGTGGGCGCGCCTTGCCGTCCGCGATATAGCCCTCCAGCAACCGACCCAACGGCGGCCCCCACTCGGGCTCCGCCAGGCGGTCCACGACCTGAGTGCGGATGAACTGCTCTGCCTCAGCCGGGTTAAGGTCCTCCACGACGCTGGCGGCACGCTTACCAATCCATTCGGAGACTTCTTCCGCCTTGCCGGGTTCTGCCCCCTGGTGCGCCAGCCACAGCGGCAGCTCGGCATCTCGCACCTTGGCACTCAGTGCATCCGCGGTAAGGAAGTTCTCCTCCACGAAGTCCTTCAGCGCATCGCCCACGCGGTCCTTATTATTCGGAATCAGCGCGGTGTGCGGAATAGGCAGCCCCATCGGCCGGCGGAATAGCGCGGTCACCGCAAACCAGTCCGCCAGGCCACCGACCATGCCAGCCTCTGCTGCCGCACGCACGTAGCCAACCCACACCGGCGCGCCGCCTTCCGATGCCTGCCACCACGAGCACCCCAAAAAGATCACCGCCGCCAGCAGAAGGAGCGACAGCGCAATCGCCTTCCACCTCCGCAGGTCCGCCCGACGGGCCTCCTGGTTACCGGCCTGCGGCACACCGGTGCCTGATGATGCCGGCTCCCTAGCCGTATCGAGCGCTGCGTCCGAGCGGTGCGTCATGTGTTCTCCTTGAGGATTGTGAAGGTGCATTCGAGCTTCGGTCTATAACACTAGTGGGCATTGCAAAGGCGCAAGAAAGCTGGCTTGGCTAAAATCGATCTTTAGCTTTATAAACCACTGAAATGCACTTCCCAGTGGCGTAGATCGACGAAGGACGATTCAGGTGGCACGACTCAATCTCAAAGCAATCGAAGAACGCATCAAGCCCCTTGCCGGGCAGGATGACTATGACCGCGAGTTCATCTTTGATCTCATGCTCGCATACGGTCGCTCTAAGGGAAATATCACGCGCCTGCGCAATGGCTCGCTCAACATTGCTGAGGACCCAGAGCACGAGGTAGCCCAGAAAAACATCGTCTACTTCCGTGAGACCACCGGTGATCTCCTCGAAGAACTTGAACGCCTGCGCGTTTCCCCCACGGTGGTGAAGTTTGCCACCCGCTTTGTCATCGTCACCGATTACACGGAGATGATCGCGTACGACCTGAAGACTAGGGAGAATCGTACCTTTCCTCTGCGCGAAATTGATCAGCATTTCACCTTCTTCTTACCTTGGGCCGGCATGGAAAAGGCCCAGTACACCGCCGAATCCCACGCGGATGTTAAGGCCGCAGAGAAGATGGGCACGCTATTCGATGAGCTTGCTTCCGCGAACCCCAGCATCATGAAAGACCCTGAACAGCGCCACGGTCTGAACGTATTTTTCACCCGCCTGCTGTTTTGTTACTTCGCCGAAGACACCGGCATCTTTGGGGAGAACCAATTCACCAATGCGGTAGGCTCGCACACGCTGGAAGATGGCTCCGACACCGCCGATTTCATCCGCGACATGTTTGCCGCCTTGGATGAGCCAGACCCAACGAAAAAGCCCAGCCACTTGGCTAACTTCCCTTATGTCAATGGACGGCTCTTCCGCGCCGACGCCCATCTAACGGTGCCGCGCTTTTCCCCCAAAGCCCGTGAGATGCTCATCGAGCTAGGCCGCCAGATTTGGCTCGACATCAACCCAGACATCTTCGGCTCCATGTTCCAAGCAGTCGTTGCACCAGGCAAGCGCTCCAACTTGGGCCAGCACTACACGTCAGTGCCCAACATCCTCAAGACCATCGAGCCACTATTTATGGATGATCTCAAAGAGGAATTCGACAAAGCCTACGACAGCACCAATAAGCTGGATAAGCTGCTCAACCGCATCGCCCACATCAAGGTCTTCGACCCAGCCTGTGGTTCCGGCAACTTCCTCGTTATCGCGTACAAAGAACTTCGCCGCCTCGAGCACGCCATCCTCCGGCGCCAAAGCGAACTCGGTTCCAACCATGCCCTGTTCAACGAGTCCCGCATCAACATCGAGAACTTCTACGGCATCGAGATTGATGACTTCGCCGTCGAGGTGGCGGTGCTTTCCATGTGGATTGCCAAGCACCAGATGAACCGCGAGTTCAAAGAACAATTCGGCATTTCCATCCCCCTCATCCCGCTCAAGGAAACCGGCCAAATCCACGCCGGCAACGCCACCCGCATTGATTGGAACGATGTCTGCCCTAATAACGGAACAGATGAGATTTACGTTATCGGAAATCCACCCTATGGCGGATTTAGTGGTATGAGCGACAGGCAAAAGGAAGACTATCCCGTCGCATTAGACGGGGTGGCTTATTCAAAGAAAATGGATTACGTAGGCCTGTGGCTCTACAAAGGAAGCCGATATATTTCGCACACTCAGGCAGAGCTAGCATTCGTATCCACGAATTCCATCTCCCAAGGTGAACATGTCTTATTCATAGACCCATTTTTAAAAGATGCCGATGTAGAAATCTCCTACGCTTATCCATCATTTAAATGGGAAAACAACGCAAAAAAGAACGCTGGTGTTACCGTCGTAGTTATTGGCTTGCGTCCTAAGGTTAACAAACCAAAATACCTATTCGTAGATGGAATGCGACAGCATGCCGACAACATCAATCTCTATTTGACCGACGCACCCGACACTTACCCAAGTAAACGGAAAACGCCACTTTCGCCTATTGAACAAATGGTCTTGGGGAGCGCCCCTAAGGACGGCGGCTACTTACTGCTCTCTCCTACCGAACGGCATGAACTACTCGATTCATATCCAAGTTCCACCAAATGGATCCATAAATACATCGGATCTGCGGAGTTTATCAAGGATGAAGCTCGCTTTTGTCTTGTAATTCCAGACAAAGATCTTAGTGAGGCCAAAGGCATTCCACCTGTGAACCTAAGTTTGGAGCGGGTAACCTCCACCAGGCTTCAAAGCAAAAAGATTGCTACCCAGAAGCTTGCGGCCGTTCCACACCACTTTGGCGAGTTTCGCTACAAACCAACCGACTCGATCATTGTTCCAAGCGTTTCCTCAGAACGTCGCGAGTACATTCCGATGGGATACCTCGGTCCGGATACTGTTATCTCAAACGCCGCATTCGCCATCTACGATGCAGAACCGTGGCTATTTGCGCTGCTCACCTCTCAGATGCACATGGCATGGACCAGTACTGTGGGTGGAAAGATGAAGACAGATTACCGGTACTCCAACACCATTGTGTACAACAATTTCCCCGTCCCTGAACTTTCTGAACGTCAGAAGCAGCGCTTGACTGAATTGGCCCTCCGGGTGCTCGACGTACGCGAATACCACTGCGATAAGACACTGGCGCAGCTCTATGATCCGGACTTGATGCCGGATAACCTGCGCCAAGCACACCTCGAGGTCGACGAGTACGTGGACTCGCTGTACTCCAAACGCACGTACGAGACTGACGAGGATAGATTGTCCGACCTATTTGCTAGGTATGAAGAGATGATTGCCGCAGAAGAAGCGGCCAAGCCTAAGAAGAAAACACGCAAGCGGAAGAAGTAGTACACGATATGGGCAAGCACTCCCGAGACAACCTGGTCAATGTTGAATACGCGCAGGCGGGGACATCGGTAAGCACCGATACCCTTGGCATGCGAGAGATGCAGCGTCGCGTTTACGAGGAACGTGATGCTGAATACCTGCTGATTAAGGCGCCACCGGCTTCGGGTAAGTCGCGTGCGTTGATGTTCGTCGGCTTGGACAAGCTCTTCAACCAGGGGCGCGAGAAGGTCATCGTTGCAGTACCGGAACGCTCGATTGGTGGCTCTTTCAATGACACCGAGCTGAAGAAATTCGGTTTCTTCGCCGACTGGGAAGTTAAGCCAGAGAATAACCTCTGCAGTGCCGGAAGCTCCTCCAGCAAAGTTGACGAGTTCATTCGGTTCCTCAAAGGCAATGACTCGATTCTGGTGTGTACACACGCGACTCTTCGCTTCGCGTTTGAAAGGCTCACTCCTGAGGACTTCAATGGCACGGTGCTCGCCATCGACGAATTCCACCACGTTTCCGCGGACTTGGATAACAGCCGTCTGGGCAAGCTGCTGCGCGATGTCATGAATGGTTCCGACGCTCACATCGTAGCCATGACGGGTTCCTACTTCCGCGGCGATGCCGTTCCTGTTCTGCTTCCTGGTGACGAAGCAAAGTTCACCCCGGTGACGTTCAATTACTACGACCAGCTCAATGGCTATGAACACTTGAAATCTCTGGGCATTGGCCACCACTTCTACCAGGGTCGATACACCGATACGGTCCATGAGGTCCTTGACCTGGATAAGAAGACCATCGTCCATATCCCGAGCGTAAACTCTGGTGAATCTACGAAGGATAAGATCGAAGAGGTCGGTCTCATCCTCGATGTCATTGGTGAGCACGTGGGAGTGGAAGAAGACACCGGAATCATCCTCATGCGCCGCCGTGACAATGGGGAGATTCTGCGCGTTGCAGACTTGGTCGATGACACCGACCAGAAGGCCCGTGCACGCACCCTTCTCTACCTCACCGAGACTGCTTCCAAGAAGCGAGATGCTGTCGACATCATCATCGCGCTTGGGATGGCCAAAGAAGGCTTTGACTGGCCGTTTGCGGAGCACGCCCTCACGGTGGGTTACCGCGCTTCGCTGACTGAAATCATCCAGATTATTGGACGCGTGACGCGCGACTCTGAGGGCAAGAACCACGCGCAGTTCACGAATCTCCTCGCCGAGCCGGACGCAGCTCAGAGTGAGGTTACGGTGTCAGTCAACAACATGCTCAAGGCAATCACGGCCTCGTTGCTCATGGAACAAGTCCTGGCGCAGAACTTCGACTTCAAGGCTAAGTCTGGTTCCGATGACAGGAGCGAACCAGGAACGCTCAAGATCGATGGGTTGAAAGAACCTTCCACCGATCGCGTCCGTCAAATCATTTCGACCGATCTTAATGATTTGAAGGCAAAGATTCTCCAGGACGATACTTTCGAGCGTGCTGCAGTGGGCAATGTAGATGCGGAAACAACCAACAAGGTCCTCATCCCGAAGATCATTCGCGCGCAGTACCCTGAGCTTACGCCTGACGAGGTAGAGGAAGTTCGCCAGCGCGTAGTCGTCGATTCCGCTATCAAGACTGGTGAGGTCCGCGAAGTAGGCGATCAGCGCTTTATCAAGATGGCTAACCAGTTCGTCGACATTGATGATCTCAACATCGATCTCATCGACAAGATCAACCCCTTCCAGAGGGCGTTTGAGATTCTGTCGAAATCGGTGACACCAACGGTTCTGCAGCTTATTGCTGATTCTATCTACACCAATAGGCTCGATATTTCTCTCGAAGAGGCCATGGAGCAATTCCCGAAAATCCAGGCATGGATGAAAGCAAACAGGCGCAAGCCTGAGCGTCGCGCCGAAGACGCTGAAGAGCGCCAACTCGCTGACGCGTTGTTGGTCATACAAAAGGCTGCTAACGAGCGAAAAGCTGAGAAGGCAGCACAAGCTCAGCCCGTTAACAACGAGTTCGAAGGATAAGTCCTATGAGTGAAAAAACCGATAATGATGCTGTAGATCCTTCCGTCCTAGAACAGCTCGATGCGCTCATTGACGCGGACACGGAAGGGCTGCTGGAGCTTCCTGAGAAGCCTAAGCCGGTAACGGATGTCGACCGGCTGACCAAGGCATTCCGCGAAGTCTCAGAGTTCTACGCTGAGCACGGACGCGAGCCTGATCCGGACACGATGGATATTTCGGAGCGAAAACTCGGCGCACGTCTTGTAGGGATCAGGGCCAGCGACGAAAAAATGGGAGCACTCAAAGACGTGGATGAGCACGGCCTACTCACCGCATCTAAGCCACCCAGTTCCTTGGACGAGCTACTGGAATCAGATGAGCTCGGCATCGTCAGCGACATTCCCGACATCTTTGACACCTCATCGCTTCCGGTACGGAAGAGCCCAACAGATGACGGTCAGCGCGCAGTAAGAGTGAAAGCCGAGGATTTTCAGTCCTTTGCAGAACATTTCAGGGCCAAGCACACAGGCCTATCAGATGGCTCGTGGGGGCTTACGAACTTCGCGGGCGAGCACACCATCCGCGAGGGCCGATTCTTCGTCATCAACGGCATAATGTGCTTCGTCGCTGAAGTACGGGATCCAGACACCCAGCATGCCGAAGAAAAGCCGCGGCTGCGAGTCATCTTTGAAAACGGTACTGAATCGTCGATGTACCGCGAGTCACTGGCCAACCGCCTCTACGAGACCGGTGGTCAGGCGCTTACCCGTACCTCGATGGACGCGACGGAGATCGGCGACGCGGATGAGGAAACGGGCTATATCTACGTCTTGCGTTCCCTTAGCGATAACCCAGAAATTACCTCTCTTGAGAATTTGTACAAGATTGGTTTTTCTCGTGGCCCAGTTGAAAAGCGCATCCGCGGTGCCGAGAAGAGCCCAACGTATCTAATGGCACCCGTGGAAATCGTAGCCAGCTACCGGGCATATAACCTCCGCCCATCGGCCCTCGAGCACCTGATTCACCGCGTCTTTGATTCCGCGCGGCTCAATGCGTCCGTCATCAACGCCGCTGGGCTTTCCGTCGAAGCAACGGAGTGGTTCATGGTTCCGCTCAAGGTCATCGATGAGGCAATTGAACTCATCATGTCTGGGGACATCATCAATTACGTCTATAGCCCCTCAGCCGGCGAGCTGGTGGTGAACACTTCTTCAAAGTGAGGGCTTGGCTTCAGCCCCGAGTGATTAGGCCACTCCTCCACAGAACTGTGTGAGCATAGGATGACGCTGGGGAGGCATCGACAAGCGCATGCTCCTCCCCTTGTACGCCTCCCTCAGCCTGTTAAGTGCATGGAAGAGACAAGCTATTTACTGGGACGTCCGGCGGGCACCGCAATTGCCACCTGGAGAAAGCATAAAATCGTTTGCGTCCACTAGCGTGGTGTATCTGTAGCCCGTGGTAAGCCTCAGGCCGGTGCAGAAGGAATTAATTGCCCGGAAAAATCAATAACCTCGGCGATTTACTCCCACTTTCGTAGTGCAGGGATCGTTCCGAGGCTTTCAAGATAAAGTCTAGCGTTTCCATAATGAATAATCCAAGATCGACCATAGAATGGGTCTTGACCCAGGAAAGTGGACACGTCTGGAGTTAGAGCCGACTTCCAGTGGGCCTGCTTTAGGCAAAATATTTGGCGGCTTTGCGCTTTCTTTCTCCAGCTGGCATCCGTTCGGAATCATTCGCCGCTTGGGCTTTATCCTGCAGGGCTTTCGTGCGGGCACGTTTGCCGGTGCCGTACTTGGTGACCCATGAATGTAGCGAGGCACGGTTGATGCCGAGCTCGGCTGATGCTGAGTTCAGCGAGAGGTCCACATTGTTCTCATAGAGGGCCATGGCATCGCGCTTGAACCGTTCGGAATACCTGGACATGGTGGTAGATTATCTTTTTCCCAGCCCGACTGGACTCGATATCAGCGGTCCACCAAACAGGGGTCAGGACCGCTCTACTACGTGTCCACGATTCGCGGGCACCCCACCGGGGGTATCCCACCAAAGTAACCATCATCGTTGCAACAACCACTAGAATCCAAGGAGATCCGTAAAACAGCGAGAATCCCAGCGTGTACTAGGGCACATTAAGTCGTCGCTCCGAATACAACACACATCGTGGCACACTCTTAAAACCTGAGGTTATGCCGGCGAAGAAACTGCAAATTCGAGATGCAAGGTATAGAAAAGGCTTCTGCAGCGTCCGGTATCTTAATCCTCTTCTCTTTTGATGCGGCTGGGGTCTCGTTGGTCAGAATAGTAAACCGCTTTGCGTGGGCACTCGCCACCAACCATGAATCCGCGATGTTCAGGAACTGTCGCACTTCCTGAGGATTGTATGCAGGCTGTCTGTCCACTCGTGCCCATTTAGCTACAGCTCGATAACTCTCTATTTCGTCGTCACGACGTATCCAACAATCCCGAGGAACTGTCTTCTTTAACCACGATGATTTATCATCCTCATGTATGAGAATTTCCTCACAAACTTTTTCGTGAAATAAGAACTTCCCCCTTTCGACAAAGGATTCAATGGCCCGCCAATAACTGGGAAAACTATCTGGGGGATAGGTTCTGAAACCGTTGATGACGATGTTCGAGTCGACCAAGTACATAACTAGACCAATGCTCCAGGGGTAATCCCTTGAAGTTGACTGACTAGGCTCTCTAGCGCGGAGGCCTTCGGAACACCTAATCGGCGTGATGCCTCTTTACGAGAGATGCGCCCTTCTGCAAAAGCATACGTTACCGTGTCTGAAAACCTCTGCCCGAGTCGAGAGGTGATGTTACTGTAATAGTTTCCTCCTCTGTTTGAATTTTGCCTTTGGTTCGTCAATGGTTCGCCAGACAGGTAATGGAGGGCGTCCAAGCGAGTGATGGCACCATTGTCGGATAGCGTCCAGATGGCAGTATCTCGGCTAACGCCATATTGTCGATACGCCGTTGTCACGTAGTCCTCCAAGTTCTGAGACTGATTGAACAGATCTAAAGCGCTAGCCGTTGGGAGAATAAACTCGGAAGCGAAACTATTGCACCACCTTTCGACACGACGGTGTTCGTTCCTCTCGCCCGAAATTCCCGCTTCGCCCAAGAGGACATGCCCCAGCTCGTGAGCCAAACTAAAGAGCTGGGCAACTGCAGCATCTGAGGTGTTGATGAAGATAAGAGCGTATCCCTTTTTGAGAAGGGTAAAGCCTCTGAACTCCTCAATATCAAGCTTTCGACTTGTACTGTTGCCAACGACAGAGCTACGCATGACCAGAACACCGAGAGATTCAATCGCATCCCTGAGAATCAAAGCTCGGTCTCGGGTGCCGTCTTTTTTCCCAGGGAACCAGTCGACTTCTTCTAAGACCGCCCTAGCTGCTTTTTTGCTGTCATCCTCAAGACTATATTTCCCACAAACCGCTGGGGCTTCTTCGCCCATTTCAGTTACGAAATCGGAATACCACGCTAGTGCGGACTCGGAGTTGAGAAGAACTTCTTCCAAATCAGGACTGTAATCAATCCGTTCTCCGCTTTTGACAGTTCTGAAGTCGGCGACTTTTACACTGTCGTCTACAGGCTCATCTAGCAATAGATACCCAAACGGTATCCGTGCCCGTTTAGCTAGATTTTCCGCTTGGTTGAGCGTGGGGTTCTTCTCTCCTTCGAGCCATTTGTCGACGAACTTAAAGCCGGCAATTTCTTTAAGGTGCTCGACTGGAATCCGTGTACGTTCCACAGCCCATGAAAGAACGGAAGGAGCGATTTCAACATGTACCATCAAATTCCTTCCTAGGTTACATCTGGGGTCGGGGTAAACGTTTCACGTGATCATTTAGAGAATACTTATTCTGCCTATCTTTGACGTTGGACCGTATTTTATCTCTCGTCCCATTTTCTTCCTAGTTCGGGTGTGATGTCATACCCCTGTTGTCCTAACCGATAGCAGATAGTTCGGGCGGTGAGCGATCGGGGGACTTGACCGCGGAAAGTGGACACGTCGGGGATTAGGGCCGATCACCAGTGGCCTGCTTTAGTTAAAATATGTGGCGGCCTTGCGCAGGATGTCACATTCTTCGCGCAGTTGTGCTTTTTCTTTTTCTAACTGGCGGATCCGCTCGGCATCATTCGCCGCTTGGGCTTTATCCTGCATGGCTTTTATGCGGGCACGTTTACCGGTGCCGTACTTCTTGACCCATGAATGCAGCGACGCACGGTTGATACCGAGCTCTGCTGATGCTGAGTTCAGCGAAAGGCCCTCATTGTTCTCATAGAGGGCCACGGCATCGCGTTTGAACTGTTCGGAGTATCTGGACATGGTGGTAGAGTACCAATCTTGCCAACGCGACTGGGCTGCATATCAGGTGTCCGCCAAACAGGGGCCAGTGAAAGCTGAGCAGATCCGGGGTGTGGGGCAGCTGGGGCATCGGAAAGCACATGCTCCCCGTCAAAACAGGAACAGCCCCGCCTCCTGGCATGTTCTCAATGCTATTGGAGGTGGGGCTGGAGGTGCTTTAAGAGCGAATACTAGTTAACTCGGCCGGTTTCCTTGCGGTACTGGCGGTAGTAACGGCGTCCATAGTGGATGGTGCCGGCGGCGGCGATGGCCACCACAACCAAGGAAATGACGCCGATGGCGATGGTCAGGCCGTAGTTGCCTTCACCTGCGGTGCCCAGCGGGGTATCCCAGACGCCGAGGCCCCAGATGAGGATGCCGGCTGCCGGCAGGCAAGACAGGATCAAGCCCATGCCGACCCACGTGGAGGTGCGGAGAAGGGAAGAGTGAGGAGCTGCGAAGGATACTGGGTCGTAGCCTTCGATGTAGTTGTCCTGAATCTTGCCGGAGAACTCCGGATACGTTTCGCTCTGGTAGTCAGCAACTACGTGGGTGTTATCGCTCATGGCGGAGTCTTTCTGTCTTTCTCTCGTTCCTAGTATTCCTACGGAATAACTCTAGCTTAGTCGTCCTTGCCACGGAAAGCAGCACGTGCACGTTCGCGGGTAACGGCAGATACTGCGGTCAGTGGGACGCCCGCCGGGCAGACATCGGCGCACTCACCGTAGAGGGAGCAGTGGCCGAAGTTGGATTCCAAATCAGCAACCATGTTGCGGGCACGGCTGCCGCGCTCTTCCTTACCCAGCGGCATCATGGACAAGTGAACCAGCTTGGCGCCGGTGAACAGGTGTGCCGCACCGTTCGGGCAGGCAGCAACGCAGGCACCGCAACCAATGCAGGCTGCGTGGTCCAGCGAGTACTCGGCGGTCTCGTGGTTGATGTGCATGGTATCGGCATCCGGTGCGGTGCCGGCATCCATGGATACGTAACCGCCCTGCTCCATCACGTGGTCCAGTGCGGAGCGGTCAACCACCATGTCCTTGATGACGGGGTACGCAGCGGAGCGGAAGGGCTCGAGCTGAATGGTGTCGCCATCGTTGAAGTTGAACAGGCGCTGCTGGCAGGCAGGGGTGTTCTGGCCCGGGCCGTGTGGGCGACCGTTGACGGTCAAACCACAGGTACCGCAGATGCCCTCGCGGCAGTCAGAAGCGAAAGCGAACGGTTCTTCGCCGCGCTCAACATAGCCGTCGTTGACGTGGTCCAATAGCTCCAGAATGGACATCTGCTCGGAGGCATCATCCACCTGGACGGTTTCGAATTTACCTTCCTGGGTGGGTCCGGCTTGACGCCAGATCTCAAGTGTCAATTTCATTACTTGTAGTTCCTTGTCATCAGCGGGATCGAGTCAAAGTACAGGGGTTCTGCGTGGCGGATGAACTCGTTCTTGTTCGCGCCCGGCTCCCAGGCGGAAACGAAGCACCAGTTTTCATCGTCACGCTCGGCTTCGCCTTCTTCAGAAAGGTGATCTTCGCGGAAGTGAGCGCCGCAGGACTCATCGCGGTCGAGGGCGTCGATGCACATGAGCTCACCCAGGTCCAGGTAATCGGCAACGCGCAGGCCGTATTCCAGGACTTGGTTCATGTCATTCGCCTCACCAGGGATGCGGACGTTCTTCCAGAAGTCATCGCGCAGCGCGCGGATCTTCTCGATGGTGTCCTTCAGGTCATCGACGTTACGGGACACACCGCAGCCGAAGTACAGCAGGTCACCCAGCTGGCGGTGGTAGTGGGACGGACCGTGCGGGTCATCGCCGTGGACCTGCATCAGCTTATCGATGCGCTCCTGGGACTTCTGCACGGCTTCCTGTGCCTCAGCGGAATCCTCGGCCAGCTTGTCCTCATTGAGGTGGTCAGCCAAGTAGTTCGGGATGGTAAACGGCAGGGTGAACCAGCCATCAACGGAAGCCGAAAGCAGGGAGTTAGCGCCCAGGCGGTTAGCACCGTGGTAGGTCCAGGAGCACTCACCGGCGGCGAAGAGGCCGTCAATAGAGGTCATCTCGTTGAAGTCGGTCCACAGGCCGCCCATGGTGAAGTGGCAGGTAGGAGCGATGCGCATGGGGGTCTCGTACGCGGACTCACCAATGGCCTCTTCATACATCTGAATGAGGTTGGAGTAACGCTCGCGGATCTTATCCTTACCCAAACGTTCGATGGCGTCGCGGAAGTCAAGGTAGACCGAGTTCTTCAGCGGTCCAACGCCCAGGCCCTTGTTGATCTGCTGGGAAATTGCACGGGAGGCAACGTCACGGGGAACCAGGTTGCCGAAGGCCGGGTAGCGGCGCTCCAAGAAGTAGTCGCGCTCTTCCTCCGGAATGGTGTTCGGGTCGCGGTCGTCGCCCTCTTCCTTGGGCGACCAGATGCGGCCATCGTTACGCAGGGACTCCGACATCAAAATGGTCTTGGACTGCCAGTCAGAGTTGACCGGCAGGCCCGTCGGGTGAAACTGCACGAACGCCGGGGAAGCCAGATAAGCGCCCTTGTCATAAGCGCGCATCATGGCGCTGGCGTTGGAGTTCTTCGCCAGGGTGGACATGTGGTAAACGTTGCCGTAACCACCGGTACCCAGGATGACGGCGTGGCCGGTGAAGGCCTTGAGCTCACCGGTAATCAGGTTGCGGGTGACAATGCCGCCCGCGCGCTTCTTGCCGTTGTCCTCATAGGTGATGATGTCCTGCATATCGTTGTGGGCAAAAAGCTCCACATTGCCCAGGCCGATCTGACGGTACAGTGCAGAGGTCGTGGACAGCTGCAGCTGCTGACCTGTTTGGCCACGGGTGTAGTAGGTACGGGAGACCTGCACACCACCGAAGGAACGGGTGGCCAAGGTGCCGCCGTATTCACGGGCGAACGGGGCGCCGATGGCGTTCATGTGGTCGATAACACGAACGGACTCGTTAGCCAGGCGCCAGCAGTCAGACTCGCGGCAGCGGTAGTCGCCGCCCTTTACGGTGTCCTTGGTGTGGCGGTACGCGGAGTCGTTATCCACCTTCTTGGCGCGGGAGGCGTTGACACCACCCTGCGCAGCAATGGAGTGCGCGCGGCGCGGGGAGTCGTGGTAGGTGAAGACCTTGACGCCGTAGCCCAATTCACCAAGGGCTGCCGCAGCAGCACCCGCGGACAAGCCGGTACCTACAACGAGGACCTCGAACTTGCGGCGGTTCAGTGGGGAGACCAGGTTCATGTGGTCAACGTGGTGAGCCCACATATCCTTCATCGGCACGCCGTGCGGTTCCTGGGATTCCAGGATATTACCAGCGGAGACGCCCTCAACGATGGACTTTGGGTGCGAGAAGTTGGGGTGTTCACGCTTGAGTTCAGTAGTAGTCATGGGTTCCTATCTCCTTTAGCTGACCAAGCCCAGGGCAACGGACAAAGGCATAACGATGTTGCCGATGCATACAACGGCCGGGATGATGTAGGCCAAGACCAAGAAGGTCTGACGCCATTTGGCACCGGTGATACCCAGGTCAGATGCGGCGAGGCGAATGCCGTGGGTCAGGTGCAGGAAGAGGCAGCACATTGCCAGCACGTAGAAGATGGTGACCGGCCAACGGCTAAAGGTTTCGATCATATTGGCCTTGACAGAGCCTTCAACGAAGCCCTCTGGGGCCATCGGCTGTACACCCAAGGTGAGGTCCAGCAGGTGGAAGATGATGAAGAGCAGCAGCACGACACCGGTTACCAGCATGGACTTGGTGGCGAAGGAATCCAGGCCACCCATCAGGTTGGTGCGCTTGAACTTTCCGCGGGATGCCTTGGAGCGAGAAGCCAAGGTAAAGGCACCGTAGATGTGGGCAAGGATTGCCACGATCAGCACGATGCGGATGATCCACAGGGCAGAGCCATGCGGCAACAGCGGTTCACCCATAGAGCGCAGGAACTCGCCGTACTCATCCAGGGCGGGCTCACCGTTGTGTGCCGGCATGTACAGCTTCAGGTTGCCGGCCATGTGGCCGACGACGAAAAGCGCAAAGAGCAAACCGGTAACGGCCATGATGAGCTTCAGTACCCACGATGGCGTTCCGGGCTGCTGACGAATTGGTTCATTAGTGATGTGGCCGTGAGCGATTGCCTCACGGTCCGGATTTCTTAAAGTCATGACACCTCCATAGTCGTACTTACCTTAACTGGGCTTAACCGCTGGTTACTAGTTATTTTCGAGCGGCCAATTGCTCCTGGTTCGCAAGCGCGACTAGGCGGTGAGATCTTTTAGGTAAGGGTATCCTGAGAACAAGAATGCGAAAACGCTGTTACCTTGGGTACCTTCATTTCCGCAATGCAGATGTTTCATATTTGTAGCCCAAATTGTGAGCTTCGCCACTCCATGTTGCGCAAGTGATTAACCCACCCCTTTATGTGTCAAACTTTCGCATGAAACCCCACAAACAGCGTGTCCAGGTAGCGAAGAGTCTTCACAAAATTTTCGCCATAAAGATGCACAGCCGCGCTCGCTACTAGTAACCTTTGGCGCATGAGTAAGACGTATGTGGGATCTCGCCTTCGCCAGCTTCGCCGCGAACGCGATCTCAGCCAAGCCTCCCTAGCTGGCGCCCTCGGCCTTTCCGCTAGTTACGTCAACCAGATTGAACACGACGTCCGCCCGCTGACGGTGCCGGTGCTGCTGCGCATTACCGAGGTCTTTGGCGTCGACGCCACGTTTTTCTCCCGCGACGATGATTCCCGCCTCCTCGCGGAGATCCAGGACGTCATCCAAGACAAGGAGCTCTGCCCCTCCCCGGTGGAGCTCCAGGAGCTATCGGAGCTGGTATATAACCACCCCACCGTTGCCCGCACGCTTGTCGATGTACACCGTCGCTACCGCAATGTGCGCGATAAGCTGTCGCTGGCTACGGACACGAGACGGACATCGGAAAGCGCCGCCGCCTTATCCATGCCGCACGATGAGGTGCGCGACTTCTTCTATGCCCGGCAGAATTACCTGGACGGGCTGGACCATCACGCGGAGGAGCTCGCCGGTGACCTCGGCGTTTCCGGGTTCGGCATTCGCGATACTGAGCAGGCGCTGGCGAACCGGCTGCGCGAGGAACACGGCGTAGAAATCGAGCTCACGGCGCAGATGGATGGCACGCTGCACCGCTTTGACCGCGAGAGCGGGAAGTTCACGCTCGCCTCGCGCTTGAGCGAGGGCCAACGCGCCTTCCGCATGGCCGCCGAGCTCGGCCTGCTCGAGGCCCAGAAGCAAATCTCCGCGCTCGTGGCCGATGAACCCTTTACCTCTGATGCCTCCCGCAGCCTGGCGCAACGCGGCTTGGCCAGCTACTTTGCAGCCGCCACGCTCATGCCCTATGCCATGATGCACAGCGAGGCCGAGCGCGCCGGCTACGACGTGGAGTATCTGTGCCAGGTCTTCGGCGTGGGATACGAGACGGTCGCCTCCCGGCTTTCCACCCTGCAGCGCGATAACTTGCGCGGCGTTCCGTTTACCTTCGTGCGCGTGGATCGCGCCGGCAATATGTCCAAGCGGCAATCCGCCACCGGCGTGCACTTTTCCAATAATGGCGGCACCTGCCCGCTCTGGAATGTCTATGAGACCTTCACCCGCCCGGGGGTCATCTCGCGTCAGCTGGCGCAGATGCCTGATGGGCGCAACTACCTGTGGATTTCCCGCGCCGTGCAGCACCACCAAGGGCGCTACGGCGATACCAATAAGCTCTTCGCCATTGGCCTGGGCTGCGAGGCCCGCCACGCCGATCGCACGGTTTATGCAGACGGCCTCGACCTCACCAATCTCCACGCCGCCACGCCCATCGGCCCTGGCTGCCGTACTTGCGCGCGCGAAAACTGCTCGCAGCGCGCTTTCCCGCCCATTAACGAGGCGATCGATATCGATATTCACCGCTCGGCGGTCGCGCCTTACTAGCTGGGCTTTTAGCTGCACACAGCGAAACGGCACCGCGGTCCTCCTTTCTGGAGAACGCTGCGGTGCCGTTATGCGGTATAGGGGACGCTTGTTTAGAGGTTGATCATGTGGCCGCTGATACCCTCGGCGGCTTCCTTCATGGCCTCAGACAAGGTCGGGTGGGTGTGTACGTTGCGGCCGATTTCCTCAGTGGTCAGGTCGAAACGCTGCGCCAAGGTCAGCTCTGGCAACAGCTCCGACACGTTGGAACCCACCATGTGTCCACCGATGAGCTCGCCGAACTCGCCGTCAGCAATAAGCTTCACAAAGCCGGCGGTCTCATTCAGGCCGGCTGCCTTACCGTTTGCGGAGAACGGGAAGGTAGCAACCTTGATGTCCTTATCAGGGAACTTCTCCTTGGCTGCCTCTTCGGTGTAGCCGAAGGATGCGACCTGCGGGTTGCAGAAGGTGGCTCGCGGCATGTTGTTGTAGTCACCCAAGAGTTGGGTTTCTGCATCAGCAATGGTTTCTGCCGCTACAACGCCCTGTGCCTCTGCCACGTGTGCCAGCTGCAGCTTCGCGGTGACGTCACCGATGGCGTAAATGTGGTCAACGTTGGTGCGCATGCGGTCATCGATGTCGATGGCACCGCGCTCAGTCAGCTCAACGCCGGTGTTCTCAAGGCCAAAGCCCTCAACGCGCGGAGCGAAGCCGATGGAAATCATGGCGCGATCCACGGTCAGCGTGTCCTGCTTGGAACCATCCTTGGATTCCACCTCAACGGTGACATCGTCGCCGTTGTCCTTCACAGAGGTGGTCTTGTAACCGGTCAGGAGCTTCACGCCGAGCTTCTTGTACTGCTTGGCAATCTCCTTGGATACGTCCTTGTCCTCATTCGGCAGGACGCGGTCCATGAACTCCACGATAGTGACGTCCACACCGTAGTTGGCCAGCACATAAGCAAACTCCATGCCGATGGCGCCGGCGCCCACAATGACCATGGACTTCGGTGCTTCCTCGTTCAGGATCTGCTCTTCATAGGAAACGATATTGCCGCCCAGCTCAACGCCAGGCAGGGACTTGACCACGGAGCCGGTAGCGATGATGCAGTCATCGAAGGTAACGGTCTTACCTTCATCATCGCCCTCAGTAATCTCAATGGTCTTATCGTCCTTGAAGGAACCCAGACCGTTGATCTCGGTGATCTTGTTCTTCTTCATCAGGTAGTGAACGCCCTTGACGATGCCCGAAGAAACCTTGCGGGAACGCTTGTGGGCCACACCGAAATCAAAGGAAACATCGCCGGAGATGCCAAAAGCCTTCGCCTCGTGGTTGAAGGTGTGGGCAACCTCTGCATTCTTCAGCAGCGACTTGGAGGGAATACAGCCTACGTTGAGGCAGACTCCGCCCCAGTACTGCTTTTCAATAACAGCGACTTTCTTTCCAAGCTGAGCTGCGCGGATGGCGGCAACGTAGCCGCCAGGGCCCGCACCGAGTACTACTACGTCATAATGTTCGTTAGTCACGCCCTACAGGATACGTAACTTTCTCCTCATTGTCGCGTAATTGGTCACACTTGGGGGCACCCCACCCCATGCGGCGGTGAGAAGAAGGAAAGGGCCCTGCGAAGGGAGGCATCGGCAAGCAGCAGATGCACCCCCGCAGGGCCCTTGAGGCTTCGCAGGTTTAGATCAGGTGAAGGGAAACCAGCAGCTTGGAGTAGGCCTCCAACGCGGAGTGGATGAAGGGGCCGAGGAATTCGTTGATGGAAACGAGGACGGTATCGAAAACGTTCATTGAGGTTCTTTCTTTTGTTGGAGCGCACGTGCACAATCGCACTGCTTAGCTTTTCACACTAAAAGCACTAACGCAGCCATTTCTGCTGGCGTTACAGCTGCGCCGCGACTTCTTGGGAGATTATGACACACAAACCTCTATTGTCACAGTGTTTGTTATTATTAACAAAGGTACAGGCGTATAGAGCACCGCTTACCCCCGCTCATGCCCCAAATCGGCCTAGGTCTTTACCGGCGGGCATTTATTGGGCACTATAAATGGCGATATCTATATGGCTAAACACTGAATATACTTCCTCAATATGCCGATTTTTCGCGGCCGAAGTATAGTTATCGAGTCCACTCCCTACAGGAAAGAAGCACCATGAAGCGTCTCAATTCTGTCCTCGCGGCAGCTGCGGTTTGCACGGGCTTGGCTTATGCCCCCGTGGCAGGCGCGGCCGAGCTGACCCCGCAGCAGGTGGCGGGCGATGCCGCACAGTCCACGATTTCCCCGCTGGAGCCTACCCCGGAAATCGAGGGTAAGTCCTGGTACAAGAAGTACAAGGATGACGCGCGCGTTGAAAAGCTCGAGGCAACCTCGCCGGCGATGAACGGCCGGAAGATTCCTTTGGCCGTCGTCCGCGCCCAGCATGAAAACCGCCCGACCGTGTACCTGCTCAACGGTGCAGGCGGCGCGGAACAGGACATGGATTGGCTGAAGCTTTCTGATGCCGTTGACTTCTACCACTCGAAGGACGTCAACGTCGTTGTCCCGCAGGCCGGCGCTTTCTCCTACTACACCGACTGGATCTCTGAGCCGAATTCGGGCTTCCTCCAGGGGCCACAGAAGTGGGAGACCTTCTTGACCAAGGAGCTGCCGGGGGCCATCGAGAAGCACATCAATGCCGATAACCACCGCGCCATTGCGGGCATGTCCATGTCCGCAACCTCCTCCCTGCTGCTGGCACAGCACAACCAGGGCTTCTACGACGCCGTTGGTTCCTTTGCAGGTTGCGCGGCTACCGCGTACCCCATTGAGCGCCAGGGCGTAGAGCTGACCGTTGGCCGCGGCGGCGGCAGCGTGGACCAGATGTGGGGCCCGCTGGGTTCTCCCACCAACCGCTATAACGACGCCATGATGAATGCCGAGAAGCTGCACGGCACCGAGCTGTACGTGTCCTCCGGCTCTGGTCTGGCTAGCGAGGAAGACACGTTCTCCTACATCCAGTCCAAGGGCTACAACCCGCTCCAGGCAGCGCAGGGCTCCGCTACCCTGCAGGTTGAAGGCGGCGCCATCGAGGCCGGGGTGAACTACTGCACCCACAACTTCAAGGCCAAGCTTGACCAGGCTGGCGTGCCAGCAACCTTTAACTTCCGCAATACCGGAACCCACTCGTGGCCACACTGGAACCAGGATCTGAAGGATTCCTGGCCAGTATTCGAGCGGGGCTTCAATAGCTAAATTTAGGCTGCGCGCAACGGGCGGTAGGGTGCAATTATGACATTGCTTCCTACCGGCTTTTCGCGTGCGCATACTGATCCTTATACCGGCGTGAACTTCAACCTTGGTTTTGAAGTCACCCACTACACGCTGTACTTGAACTACCGCGTGGAGCCTAACCTGCTGCAGGGCGAGGCCATTTTGAGCGTGCGCGCGGTGGAGGAACTGACCTCCTTAACCTTAGATCTTGGCGGGGCGATGGTGGCGCGGCGCGTGACCGCCAAGCACGCGCCCCGGGTGGCCAAGTTCCGCCAATCTTCTGGGAAGCTGCGCTTGCGTTTTGCCTCCGAAATCCCTGCCGGAACCGAGTTTGAGCTGCACATTCGCTACGGCGGCAGCCCGCGCCCCATCCGCACCACATGGGGTGAAATTGGTTGGGAGGAAACCGAATCCGGCTCGTTGGTGGCCAGCCAGCCCAATGGCGCGCCCAGCTGGTTCCCCTGCGATGACACGCCTTCTGAAAAGGCGACGTATGACATCATCATCACCGCCGATAGCCCCTTTACCGTCATTTCCAATGGTGAATTGGTCTCCCGCAAGGCCGGCGGTTCCACCACTCGGTGGCACTACCGCACGCGCCACCCCATGGCCACATACCTGGCAACGGTGCAGGTAGGCGAGTTCTCTTCATATTCGCTGGGGGCTGATACCCAGGCGTGGGCGCCGGCGTTCTTGCGCGAGCGCGTGCGCGAGGAGTTTTCCCAGCAGCAGGAGATGGTGGATTTCTTCTCCTCTCTCTATGGGCCTTATCCTTTCCCCGCCTATCAGGTCGTCATTACCGAGGATGAGCTGGAGATTCCCCTCGAGGCCCAAGGCTTGTCCATTTTTGGTTCCAACCATGTCAAGGGCGATCACGCCTTCGAGAGGCTCATCGCCCACGAGCTTTCCCACCAGTGGTTTGGCAATTCCGTCGGCCTTTCTGCGTGGAAGGATATCTGGCTCAATGAGGGTTTTGCCTGCTACAGCGAGTGGTTATGGGGCGAGCACAAGGGAGGCGCGTCCGCGCGCGAGGCGGCGCGCTCGCATTACCAGGTCTTGGCCCGCAAGCGGCAGGACATCAAGGTTTCTGACCCGGGCGCGCGCGATATGTTCGATGACCGCGTGTACAAGCGCGGTGCCCTCGCGGTGCACGCCATTCACCGGCTGCTTGGCGATGCCTTCTTCCCCACCCTCACCTCCTACCTCACCCAGCATCAGCACTCCGTGGTCGAGCCCGCAGATCTCCTCTCGTCCTTCCGGGAGGCTGCGCCGGACGCCGCTCTTTTCGATGCCACCGTTGCCGCATGGCTCGATGAAACCGCGTTGCCCAAGTTTCCGGACTAGTGGTTTTGGGCGCTATTTGCCGTGGTTTTGTTTATGGACAGGCCCGTACTAGTGGGGATTGTACAGTCTATTGACCAATTCCTTTCTTGCGGTTGCGCTGGTGTTTTATTGACCTAGAATAGAACATGAAAGCGAAACAGGAAGGAGGGAACCATGGAAACTGCTAAGCATACAGAAATCAATTCAGCGATTTCTGATGTGACTGCGGGGCTTACGCGCCTGCGCAACCTTATGCAGAATCCGGACGATCTCTCCTTCGAATTGCTCCACCCTAACTTCGAGCATTTAGAACGGGCGCTGGGCAATAAATCCACTATCGATGCCGCCTTTGCCTTTATTGCAGAGCGCGATGATGCCGGCAGGCGGGTCGGCTCCTCTAAGGCTAAGGACTATTTAGTCGCCCGCCTTGGCCTCACGGAGTCCGAAGCCGCCGCACGCCTGCGCAACGGCAAGAACCTCTTTGCACCCATCGAGGATCCTGAACCTACTCCCCCGCCAGCAGACGACGAGGCAGACGCGGCCGCGCAAAAGAAAGCCGAGGAGGAAGCGCGCCGCCGCGCCGAACGTGAGCGCCGCGCGGAAGAACAGCGCCGCAAGAAGCTCTTCGAGGAAGACCCTATCCCAGAGCGCATCCTCAACCTCATCGAACGGGAGCTGCGCAACCTCAATAAGTTCGCGGTCCCTGGGCCGCGGGAGCTGCGCAATAAGGCCTTGGAAGAGGCCAAGCGCCGCTCTTATGAATCTCTGCGCGATTGGCTGCGTCAGGCCATCCGCAAAGCAAATAAGCACGCCGTCGATCCCTCTGGGAAGCGCGATCCGCACGCGGCCACCCGCAAGCGCCGCTTCAGCATTTCTAACCAAGATGCAGACGGTGGCGTGCACATCTCCGGCTACCTCGATGCCTCCGCCGCCGCGGTCTTGGCCAGCGCCTTCGCCCCTGCCAAGAATAAGGGCAGCGAGAGCCTGAGCCCCGAAGACGATACCCGCACCTATGCCCAGCGCATGGCGGATCAGTTGACCGCGGCACTAGGCAGCTATTTGTCCGCGGGCCAGAAGAAATCGGATGGCCTCGGCTCCTTCTTCGTCGCCACCACTCTGGAAGAGCTACAAGCGATGAGCAGCGATACCCGCTTCACCACAAGCGCGGGAATCGATCTATCTCCGCTCGATCTTCTCCGCTTGGGCGCTGCGCAGCACGACTTTTTCTGCGCCGTCGATGACAAGGGCTTCCCGCTCGAGCTCGGTCGCACCAAGCGCACCGCTTCGCTATGGCAAAAGCTAGCGCTCGCTGCCGGGGAAATCGTGTGCACCCACCCGGACTGCAACCGGCCATGGCAAGACTGCGATGTCCACCACCTGCAGGCGTGGTCCCACGGGGGAGCTACAGACCTCCGGAACCTCACCCTGCTCTGCCGCCGGCACCACGTGGACAATAACGATAACCGCGATGGCGGCAATGGCATGGGGCATGCGGAAAGAGACCCAGAAACGGGCCGAGTGGGCTACCGCTCAGCGCATACCGGCGGGCTTTCACCCTCGGTGGAGCTCAATGACTCCCCTGCGGCAGAGCAAGCCCCGGCGCGCAAGCTCGCCGACCCGCCTGCTCAGCCTCATGCCCCGGTGGATTCACCACCCAGTTCCCCGGGCGATTCGCCGCAGCCTTCGGCTCCGGACTCACCACCTTCTCCGCCGCCTCCCGGCGCAGCGTGAGCATACCCTACCACCCACTCTCTACCGTGCCTTCAGGCCGTACGATCATGTCGTGCGGCCTAGAAGTGCGTGTACAAGCGTTTTGGGGCTGGCCACGCGCAGCGCTTGTACGGACTGCCCTACACTGGAGACTCATGCACACCATGCTCGTTACTGGCGGCGCCGGCTTCATCGGTGCCAATTTCGTGCGCCTCATGGCCAAGGTCCGCCCAGATACCCGCATCATCGTCTTGGATAAGCTGACCTATGCCGGCAACCGGGATAACCTTGCGGGGCTCGATGTGGAATTAGTGGAGGGCGATATCGCGGATGCTACGGTGGTGAATCCGCTCGTCGCTAAGGCGGATATCGTAGTGCACTTCGCCGCGGAGTCTCACAATGATAATTCCCTGCGGGATCCCTCCCCTTTTATCCACACCAATGTGGTGGGTACATATACCCTCCTAGAGGCCTGCCGGGCATACGATGTCCGCTTTCACCACGTTTCTACCGATGAGGTCTTCGGGGACTTGGAAATTGGGGCGGATACCAAGTTCACGGAGGAGACCGCCTATGCACCCTCCAGCCCTTATTCGGCCACCAAGGCGAGCTCCGATCACCTCGTGCGGGCATGGGTCCGATCCTTTGGCCTGCGCGCCACCATTTCTAATTGCTCAAATAATTACGGGCCTTACCAACACATCGAAAAATTCATCCCGCGCCAAATCACCAATATCCTCTCCGGGCATACCCCCAAGCTCTACGGCACGGGCGAGCAGGTTCGTGACTGGATCCACGTCGACGATCACAACGCGGCGGTGCTAAAAATCATCGAAGAGGGGCGGATTGGTGAAACGTATAATATCGGCGCTGACCAGCCGGACATCGATAATAAGCGCATCATCGAGATAATCTGCGAACTCATGGGGCATACCCAGGAAGGTCGAGCCCTGTACGAGCACGTGGCGGACCGCCCCGGCCATGACCAGCGCTATGCCATGGACGCTACCAAGCTGCGCCGCGAATTAGAGTGGCAGCCCCGCTTTACCGATATCCGGGCGGGCTTGGAAAATACCATCGCCTGGTACCGCGATAACGAAACGTGGTGGCGCTCCCAAAAGGAATCTGTAGAAGCCCACTATAAAGAGCGAGGACAGTAATTATGCAGGTACACAACACCGCCATTGAAGGCCTACGCATCATCGAGCTGGACGTGCACGGGGATAACCGTGGCTGGTTCAAGGAAAACTGGCAGCGCGAAAAGCTTGGTGAGGTCGCACCAGAGTTGGCTTCGTTCCAGCCGGTGCAAAATAATATTTCTTATAACCGCACTGGTGCCACGCGCGGGCTGCACGCCGAGCCTTGGGACAAGCTCGTCTCCGTCGCGAACGGCAAGATCTTTGGCGCTTGGTGCGATCTGCGGGAAGGCTCCGCAACTTTCGGCGAAATCGTCACCCATGAAGTGGGTCCGGAGACCGCCGTATTTGTGCCCCGCGGGGTTGCCAATGGCTTCCAAGCCCTCGAGGATACTTCTTATTCTTATCTGGTCAACGAGCACTGGTCCCCCGAAGCGCGCTATACCGGAATCAACCTCGACGTGGTGGAGTGGCCCCTCGAGCCACGCGAGGTATCAGAAAAGGACAAGCACCTGCCTGCGCTTGCCGACGTCACCCCCATGCCACCCCGCAAAATCCTCGTGACCGGTGCGAATGGTCAGCTCGGTAGGGCGCTGAAGCGGGTTCTCAAGAATGCCGAGTTCTGCACGCATGCGGAATTCGACATCACCAATCCCCCGCAGCGCCAGTGGAAGCAATACGAGGCCATCATCAACTGCGCCGCCTACAACGACGTCAATGGTGCGGAGGACGATCGCGCCGCCGCCTGGGCCGTCAACGCCGAAGCGCCGGCCAAGCTCGCCCGCATCGCTGCCGAAAACCAGCTGACCTTCGTGCACGTATCCAGCGACTACATTTTCGATGGTTCTAAGGAGCTGCATACCGAAGACGAGATTCCCTCGCCCCTTTCCGCCTACGGGGCGTCGAAGGCCGCTGGCGAAACCGCCGCGCAAACCGCGCCGCAGCATTATGTCGTGCGCACCTCGTGGGTATTTGGCGATGGCCCAAACTTCATCGCCACCATGCGCCGTCTTGCCGAAGCGGATAAAGAGCCGAAGGTCATCCATGACCAGCGCGGACGCCCCACCTTTGCCGAGGATCTGGCGAAGGGCATCGCGCATCTCTTGCACACCCAGCCCGAGTACGGAATCTATAATATTTCCAATTCTGGCGATACCGTCGGGCGCGATGAAATGGCGATGTCCGTATTCATCGGCTTGGGCCATGACCCATCAGAGGTCACGCCGGTAAGCACGGAGGAGTATCGGGAAATCGCCGGCCCCGAAGCACCGCGGCCCAAGGAATCGACGCTTGCCCTAGATAAAATCGAGGCCACGGGCTTTTCCCCGCAGAATTGGCGGGCCGCCCTCGCCTTGTACCTCGCGCTGTACCCTAGCGTTCCTGGCGAGCCCAGCAAGGCCAGCGAGGAGTAGCGATGAAAGGCATAATCCTCGCCGGTGGATCCGGAACGCGGCTTTATCCCATTACTAAGGGCATCTCTAAGCAGCTCATGCCCATCTATGACAAGCCGATGATCTACTACCCGTTGACCACGCTCATCCAGGCGGGCATTCGGGAGATCCTCATCATCACCACCCCAGAGGACGCTGGGGCGTTTCAAAGGCTCTTCGGGGATGGATCCCAGCTCGGGTTGATGATCGATTACGCCGTGCAGGCCCGCCCAGAAGGATTGGCGCAAGCCTTTTTGATTGGGGAGGATTTCATTGGTGATGACAGCGTTGCGCTGGTCCTCGGCGATAATATCTTCCACGGCTTCGGCGGGGAACTAAGGCAGTGCCGCAATCCAGAGGGCGGCATCATCTTTGCCTATGAGGTATCGGATCCGCAGCGCTACGGAGTCGTGGAATTTGATCAAGCCGGCCAAGCGCTCAGCATTGAAGAAAAGCCGGCGGAACCGCGGTCTAATCATGCCGTCGTCGGGCTGTATTTCTACGATAATTCGGTCATCGATATCGCTAAGTCCATCACGCCAAGCGATCGCGGGGAGCTCGAGATTACCTCCATCAACGAGGCCTACCTGCGCCGCGGCGCGCTGAGCGTGCAGCGCCTCCATCGCGGCAGCGTGTGGTTGGATACCGGCACCGTCGATTCCATGAGCGAGGCCGCCGCCTATGTAGAGGTGATGCAGAAGAGGACGGGCATCATCATCGGTTCCCCCGAGGTGGCGGCCTGCGAAGCCGGATTCATCTCCCAGGCAGAGCTGGAAGCGCTAGCCCAGCCCCTCCTCAAATCCGGCTACGGAGAGTACTTGCGCGATTATTAGTAGCCGCGCTCGATGTACTCGTCGATGCGCGCCGCTTCCGCTCCCACCGTCGTGGCATCGCCGTGGCCCGGCAAGACCTTCGTGTCATCCGGCAGGTTGAACACGACGTTGCGCAGGGATTCGATGATGACATCGAAATCCGAGTACTTGCGCCCCGTCGCGCCAGGGCCGCCGTTGAACAGGGTATCGCCAGACAGCAGCGTGCCATCGACGTAGAGGACGACGCAGCCCGGCGAGTGGCCCGGGGTGTGGTAGACGGTGATCTTCTCGCCGTTGATGTCGAACTGGCCGTTATCGGCTAGGTCGATGTAGTGGGCATCGCCATTCGCCTCTCGCCAGAGCATATCATCGTCCGGGTGCATGTAGACATCCGCATCGAAGCGCTTCGCCGCCTCCGGCGCGAGCTCGCAGTGATCGTTGTGGCCGTGGGTCAGGATGATGCCCTCGACCTTGCGGTCGCCCACCAGCTCTGCCACGGCATCGAGGTCGTGGGAGGGGTCGACGATGTAGACGCTGGAGGCATCGCCTAGCACGTAGACGTTATTGTCCACGTCCCATTCGCCGCCATCCAAGCGGAACTTGCCAGAAGTTACCGTGCTTTCAATCTGCATTAAAATTCCACCACCGAACGTAGTACCTTGCCGTCCTTCATAGTTTGGAAGGCAGACTCGACATCGTCAAGCGCGATGCGCTCCGAGACGAACTTATCCAGCGGGAAGTTGCCGGCCTTGTGCAGGGCAACGTATGCGGGGAAGTCGCGCTCCGGCAAGCAGTCGCCGTACCAAGCCGGCTTGATGGAACCGCCGCGGCCGTAGAGGTCGATGGCGGGGATATCCACGTGGTCGGTCAAGTTAGGAACGCCCACCATCACCATGCGGCCGGCATGATCGCGGGAGTAGAAGGCCTGGCGCCACGTCGGCTGGATGCCCACCGCGTCGATGGAAACGTCCGTGCCGAAGCCGCCGGTGAGATCGCGCACCGCATCGATGACCTCCTGCCCCGACATGCCCTTCGAGCAAATGGTGTCGGTGGCGCCGAACTCGCGCGCCGTCTCCAGCTTGGACTCGTCGATATCTACGGCGATGATCTTCGCCGCGCCCGCCAGCTTCGCACCAGCAATAGCCGCGACGCCGACGCCGCCGCAACCGAAGATGGCCACGGACTCGCCCAGCTGGATATCGCCGGTATTGACGGAAGCGCCCAAGCCGGCCATGATGCCGCAGCCCAGTAGGCCGGCAGCTGCGGGGTCCATGTCATCGACCTTCGTGCACTGGCCCTCGTGGACCAGGGTTTTCTCTGCGAAGGAACCGATGCCCAGCGCAGGGGTGAGCTCGGTGCCGGCGTCCGGATCATCGTCCGCGAGTGTCATGCGAGCGGACGCGTTGTGGGTATTGAAGCAGTACTTGGGCTCGCCCTTCTTGCAAGCGCGGCACTCGCCGCACACTGCGCGCCAGTTCAGAACGACGAAATCGCCCTCTTCCACGTGGGTAACCGCAGAACCTACGGTCTCCACCACGCCTGCCGCCTCGTGGCCCAACAGGAAGGGGAAGGCATCCTCGATGTCACCATCGCGGTAGGCCAAGTCGGTGTGGCATACACCGCAAGCCTGCACCCGCACGATGACGTCATTGGGGCCGGGATCGGAAACGACGATATTTACGGTCTCAACTTCCGCGCCCTTAGAGCGGGCAATAACAGCTTTTACAGTCATGTCCACAACCATACCTACATTTTCAATATGGCCGCGGTAATGAAAATAGTTGCTAGGAAGCCGCAATCACATTGGCCGCGTGCTCGTGGCCACGCTGGTTCATGTGGATAGGCAAGTTACCCGCGCCCGCCGTAAAGTCCACGAGACCTGCCCACATGCGGTCATTCGCATTAGCGCACATGCCGTTATTGCGGGTCGATGGCTTCATATCCAAAAACTGCACGCCGGTGCGGGCCGCCAGATCAACCTGCATCCACTGCGCCTTATTCTCGTAGTCCTGAACCATGGGCAGGAAGGTCGAATCCAGCGGCGTCGGGCCAACGTGGACGAGGCAGTAGTGCGGCCCCGAACCGATGGTGGGGTAGCCCACGATCTGAATGCGGGCATTCGGTGCGGCCTGCTTAATCCGCTCAACCTGCGGGGCGGTGCGATCCGTAAATTCCCGGCGGATCTGATCCATGTTCAGATCGCGGTGGTTATAGGTGTCGTTGAAGCCGGTGGTAATCAACACGCGCGCCGTATCCGGGGTCAGCGCGCCCGATCCGATGGCGGCATCCACCTGCTGCCAAATCTGCGGGCCGTTCGACATCGACACCGCACCAGAGCAGGAAAAATCGCGCACCGGCAGGCCCATCTTGGCGCCGGCCCGCTTCGCATAGTTGAAGGAGGTGGGGCAGTTTTCTCCGATTACCCGCGTTGGATTGAAACGGTCCTTCAAGTATTCCCCGCCGTTCGGATCCGCCATGACCGAGTCGCCGAAGGAAACGAGATTGCGCTCTGCCGCGCTAGCCTGCGGAGCCGCTACCGCCACGCCCACCACCGCAATCGCGGAAGCGACGACCGAAAATGCCTTGAGTTTTAGGGATTTCATTGAGGGACCTTTTCTTCAAACCTTGTAACTTAAGTGTAGATTAGTCACTCCAGTAACATTTTTCGAGTTAGAAGCAACATCATCTTTCCTTCTAACGATATCGATCGTAGTTATATTTTTGTTATCTTCGCCTTTTCGGAGTTATCTCTTTCATGAAATTGTCTGATGTTTCTTTCCACGCGTCCGCGCTCAGCCAGTTCTTCCCTGCCCTCTTCAAATCGGGGCTGATAACCCGGCAAGACGGGCTGAGCGGGCAGCTCAAGCTCCTACCCAACCTTGCGCGCTATCGCTTTACCACGGCCCGCGAAATCGAGCAGGCCTATTTAACCTGCCCCGATCGCCTCGCGCTTATCGATGACGACGGCACCCTCACCTACCGCCAGCTGCGATCCCACACGCAGAATTTTGCCCGCTACCTGCAGTCTTTGCAGCTGCCAGAAATCCGGCTCGGCGTCATGGCCCGCAACGGCCGCGGCATCATCATCCCCCTCGGTGCCAAGGGCTACGCCGGCGCTGGGATCTATCTGCTCAATGTCGGTTCCTCCCCAGAGCAGCTCGCCGGCTGCATCGAAGAAAATGGCATTAACGTCCTGGTCATCGATGATGAATTCATCGACCGCGTCGATCCCAACCTCGATATCCCGGTCATTATCGCCCACGATACGGGGGCAAGCGATCTACCCACGCTCGATAAGATCGTGAAGAATCCCCTGGATATCGCGCTGCCTACCTTTCCCAAGCACGGCCCCATCGTGCTGATGTCCTCCGGCACCACCGGCATCCCCAAGGGCATCGTCCGTCCCGAGCCGACCTTGCCGGTTGTCCTCGCCTCCATCGTGGGCAATATCCCGTGGCGCGCCGATCAGCGCGTGCAGATGACGGCCTCCATCTTCCACACCTGGGGTTGGGCCTGCATCAATATCGCCTTGGGGCTGCGCAATACCATCGTCACCCGCCGCGTTTTTGAGCCGGAGCAGGTGCTTGATGATGTCCAACGCTACCGCCTCGACGGCATGCTCTCCTCCCCCATCTTTTTCAAGCGCTTGGTGGATCACGATCCCGAGGGCGCCTTCGATACCTCGAGCCTGAACTTCATCGCCTCTGCCGGCAATGCCCTTACCCCGCAGGTGGTCAAGGACACCAATGCGCGCTTCGGCCCCATCCTCTGCAATGTTTATGGTTCCACGGAGCTGGCGCTTGCCTCAACGGCCACGATGGAACAGGTCGCAGAAAACCCCGACGTAGTGGGCAAGGTGGCCAATGGCACCAAGCTGCGCATCCTCGATAAGGAGGGCCACCCCGTTCCCCGCGGCGAGGTGGGCGAAATCTACCTCACCAATTCCACCGCCATGACCGGCTATACCAACCCCAAGCTCAAGCTCAATCGGGTCGATGGGTTGTTGTCGATCGGTGATCTGGGGTACATCGACAAGCAGGGCTTCCTCCACGTCGTGGGCCGGGCCGATGACATGATCATCGTGGGCGGCGAGAATGTCCACCCCCAGTCCGTGACCGAGGTGCTCGAGGCCATGCCCGGCATCGATGAAGTGCACGCGGGTGGCGTGGAGGATAGCGAGACCTTCAGCCGCATCGCCGTCTGGGCGGTGCCTACTGCCGATGCCGCTGGCCGCGAACTGACTGCCGATGCCATCCGCGCCTGGGTGCACGATAAACTCGCCGAGCACTCCGTGCCCCGCGATGTGCATTTCTTATCCAAGCTGCCGCGCAATGCCACCGGCAAGGTGGTTCCGCGCCTGCTCAAGCACGGCGACTAAATTTTTCAATGCCCCACCACATCGGTGGGGTAAAGAGCACGGCAATAAGCCAATAAATCAACCAGAAGCTGCCGTTTAGCCCTACCACCGCGATGCTAACTATCAGGATCGCAGCCGTCACCGCACTAGCATATACGGATTTTCTTACATTATTATCGGACTGATTCCCAGACTCGGTTTTCGACTTCCCGCTGAGTTTCCGATCAACCGCGCGGATAATATCGCCGCCAAAGACCAGCGAAAATGCGATATAAAAAGCTGCGAAACCGTGCATGAATCCCGCTTCGCCGTCATTATGCAGAGTGAAAAATGAGAAAATTAACAAGACTATGTCAATAATTGGCGTAGCGATAAAGAATGCCAGTCCAATTCTTGGGGCCTTGACGATGTAGCGGAGAACACCGCCCAGAATAAGGCACGCCCAAAAGAGGATTTCTGCTGCGACGGTAGCAATAAGCAGTGTCTCGTTCCTTCCCTCATCGAGGCCATATGGCCTGCTTCTATTGAAGGAGAGTTTATATTAAGGAAGAACCCCGCACATATAAAAATGGAGCCGCCTGCGAGAATCGAACTCGCGACCTTTTCATTACGAGTGAAATGCTCTACCGACTGAGCTAAGGCGGCGCGCTGCTTAAAGCAGCACTGGCGATTCTATCGCAGGGGTGGCGCGGAAAAGAAATCGGGGCTCAGGCCTGGTTTTTGGCGGGCCGGTGTTAAACTCCGGCCCGATACTAGCGACGGTCCCGGTACTAGACAGCGCCCCAGCGCTAGAGGCAGGCCCGCCGCAGCCTGCCCACCAAGCCGTCGAAAGCAATCTGCGTGCCCACGTTCTGGGTCAGCTGCTCGCGGCAATAAGAAATGGCGGACTGGCACTCCAAGAGGCCCTCCTCGCTCACCCGCTGCGCCAGCTCGCCAGATAACCCCGCGAAGTCCGGGTGTGTCATCTCCACCTGCGCGCCCACCTTTGTCATCAGCGCGTCGCGGTAGATTCCGGAGAGATCGACGAGCACCAGGTCGAGGTTATCGATGACCCGTCGCTTCGCCCGCTTCTTGTGCTGTTCCTGTAAGTCCTTGATGGCGGAGCGGGCATCGCGCTGCGCTTTCGCCGCGCCCTTGCCCTTCGCGCCCACGCCAAAGGTATTTTCCAGCTTGGCCAGCTCCGCTTCTTCTTCCTCCTTGTGCGATTCCTTCGCCTCCGCATCCACCAGCTTGAGAAGCGAGGTCACCGCCTGAAAGCCCTGGGATTCGTGGAAGATGTCCTCGGCCAGGTTGATGGCCACCGCGCGGCGCTTTTGCACCGTAGGATCCGCCACCAAGTGGCGCGCCCTGCCCACGTGGCGCAGGGAGGTGACGGCGGCGAGGCGGGCATCGTGATCCGAGGCGCCTTCGCTCACCAGCTGGGCAACGATATTGTCCACCGACGGCGAGGGGATGTACAGGTGCCGGCAGCGCGAGCGGAGGGTCTGGGAGAAATCCTCGGGGGCATCGGAAGGCGCGCACATGATAATCACGGTGCGCTCCGGCGGCTCCTCCACCGTCTTAAGCAGCGCGTTGGCGCCGTTATTGTTGAGGCGATCCGCGTTATTGAAGATCACCACGCGCCATGGGGCGACCGTGGGCAAGCTCGCGGCGCGCCCGATGACCTCGCGCACCGTATCCACCGGGATGATGACCTCCTGCGGGTCTACCAAGACCAGATCCGTGTGCTGCTTAGTACCCAGCACGGCGCGGCAGGCCTCGCATTTCCCGCAGCCCGGTTCCTCCGGATCGGTGCACATGAGCGCGGCCGCGAAATCGATTGCGGCCAAGGAACGCCCGGAACCGGGAGGTCCGGTAAAGAGCCAGGAATGGCTCATCGCCCGCGGATCTGCCCCCGGCATCCCCCGCGCCGCCCGCGCGGCACCCAAGATAGTGCGGGCCACACCTGGGGTATCTGCCAATCGTTGCGCAACGCTTCCCGTATTCACTCGCTCTAGCCTACTGGTCTTACTACAGTAAGTAGTTATGAACAGACTATTGCGTGGCGCTCGTTGGCTTATGGGAACCCAATGGCCGGTCTACGCTGCCTTGGTCTTGGGCGCCAATCTCATCGGCGCCATCGCGATCATGACCTTCATCCTCTATTTCCTGCCCATGCCGGAAATCGAGGACTTTGCCGCCGAGCTGCCCAACCTCAAGGGCGTGGCGGCGGTCTACCTCATCTTTGCCGTCATCATCGGCATCGCCGCTACCCTGCTGCTCTTCCGCCCCGTGCTGGACTGGCAGCGCAATCCCGATGCGCACGATCCGAATATGGTGCGCACCCTCGTGCTGCGCATCCCCGTGTACCAATCCCTGGTCGCGGCCGCGGTCTGGCTCATCGGCATCATCTTGACGGTGGCTATCTCCAGCGGGCAATCTGGGCGGCTCGGGCTCGTCGTGGGTGTCTCCACCACCCTGGCGGGCTTGGTGGTCATCATCTTGACTTATCTGCAGGCAGAGCGCCTCGTGCGTCCCGTCGCCGCGCAAGCCGTCGCCCGCCGCTTTGAAGATTCCACAGTCGAACCACCCATCAAATATCGCCTGTTTTCCACCTGGCTGATGACCTCCGGTGTGCCGCTGCTCGGCATCGTGTTGGTGCTGCTGGGGCAGCACACCGGGCTCTTCTCCGGCGATGCCAGCGAGATCATCCCAGCCATCGTGGCGCTGGCACTCACCGCGCTGGCTACTGGGTTTATCGGCACCAGCTTCGCCATCATGAGCGTGGTCGATCCCATCGTGGAGCTGCAGGATGCGATTAACCGCGTGCGCCGCGGCGAGTCCGATGCCGAGGTCGATATCTACGATGGATCCGAGCTCGGCGTCCTGCAGGCAGGATTTAATGAGATGATGCGCGGTCTGCGCGAGCGCCAGCGCGTCCGCGATATCTTCGGCCGCTACGTGGGCACCGAGGTGGCCCAGCGCGCCCTTGATGAGCGCCCCGAATTGGGCGGCGAGGACCGGAAGGTCGCGGTGTTGTTTATCGATGTCATCGGTTCCACCACCTTCGCGGTCAACCACTCGCCCGAAGAAGTGGTCACGGAGCTCAATAAATTCTTCGAGCACGTCGTGACGGTGGTGCACCGCAATAAGGGCATCATCAACAAGTTCCAAGGCGATGCCGCCCTCGCCGTCTTTGGCGCGCCGCTCAACGTGTACGACTCGACTTCGATGGCGCTGCAGGCCGCCCGCGAGCTGCGCGGCGAATTGCGCGGGCTTGAGTTACAGGCCGGCATCGGCGTCGCCTCCGGCCACGTGGTGGCCGGCCACATCGGCGGCGCGGATCGCTTCGAGTACACCGTCATCGGCGATGCCGTCAACGAGGCCGCCCGCCTGACCGAAATGGCCAAGGACACCCCTGGCCAGGTCTTGACCAATGCTGCTACCTTAAAGACCGCCAACGAGGCCGAACAGGCCCGCTGGACCGTCATGAAATCCATCGAGCTGCGCGGGCGCCGCCGCATGACCCAGTTGGCGCGCCCCATCCGCGCCAGCCTGGCAGAAAGGTGCGAAATCTAATGGCAAGCACCCGCCTCATCGTGCCCGATGCAGCGCGCGGCATGGCGCTTTTAGGCATCGCGATTGCGAATATGACCACCGCGTGGATCATCACCGAGGATCGCCCGGGCGCGTATTTCGGCGGCATCGTCAATGACAGCGTGCTCGATAAAACCGCCGTCGTCTTCGGCGCTTTCTTCGTGCACAACCGCGGCCTACCCATGTTTTCGACCCTGCTGGGCTTCGGCGTGGGGCTTATTGCGATGAGCCTGTGGCGGCGGGGATTTCCGCTGGGGGAGGCAAGGAGGGTCATCGCCAAGCGCTATGGCTTCCTCGCGCTGTTGGGCGCGGTGCACATGGTGCTGCTGTTTTGGGGCGATATCATGTTTGTCTACGGCATAGCGGGCATAGTCATTGCCCTGCTGCTCACGCTGCACAATTCTACGCTGCGCAAGATTTCTCATATCGCGCTCGGGGTGCTGACGGTGCTCGGCATCGCCACGTTTATTTTCTCCGCGATTGACGGCGGGCTCGATATCCCCGTCGATGCCGTTGGCACGGTAAATTCCTACGGTGACCTGCTGCTCAGCCAGCTTCTCACCCTGGGCGCGCAGATCATCTCCGCCCCGCTCATCGTGCTGATGTACCTGCCGGTCATGCTGGTGGGCTTTGTGTGGGCGCGCGAGGGCGTGCTTGCCGATGTCCCCTCTCACCGCCCCCAACTCCTGCGCTGGGTGGCCATCGCCGCCGCCGTAACGCTGGTCATTGGCACGCTGTGGTCCTTAGGCACCCTCGGGGTCATTGATGAGCGCTGGGCGAACGCCGCCAGTAGCGCCAATTCCACCCTCGGCGTGCTAACCGGGCCCGGAATCCTCGCCGGGCTCGCGCTTATCCTGCAGCCCGTGCAAGAACGCCTTGCGGCCGGCGCCTCCGTGCCCGCCTTCTTGTGGCCCTTCGTCGCGCTGGGAAAGCGATCCATGAGCGGTTATGTGGGCCAGTCGATACTGTTTTTCCTTATCGTGCACCCCTTCACGCTGGACTACGGCCACGAGCTAGGCGCCTTCGGCCAAGCCGCCCTCGCCTGCGGCGTGTGGCTGGTCACCGTAATCGGCGCCTGCGTGCTCGAAGCGCTAGGCCTGCGCGGGCCCTTCGAGGTGGTACACCGCCGGCTATCTTATGGCCCGAGCATGCAGCCGGAGCGGAGCTTACCCAGTCAGGACCTTACCTAGTCAGGGCATCGACTAGCAGGAAGTGCCCCAGAGCAAAGACGCCGGCCTCCGCCGCACCCACCGCCCGGGCCGCCTTCGTGGGCTTGGCCTGTTTCTTGTTTTTCTTCAGTATCCGCGTCTTCTGCTGAGACTCAGCAAAAGACAGCCACGCCCGCAGCGCAGTCAGGCCTTCCGCCGCGACCAAGAGATTGGCGCCGTGGCTCAAGCCCTTCGTCGCATCGGTGCGCAGGCGCGGATCGCCCGCCAGCGCCGAGGTGGTCAGCACCGCCGCGCCGCCCACCGCTACCGCGGTCCGGGTGGGCTGCTTGCGCGTGGCGAGGAGCGCCGCCGCCCACGCCATGGCGCGCAGGCCCCACCCGCGGGCATCGTTGCGCGCGCCGCGCCGATAAAGCACCCAAGAATATGCCGCGTGGCTAGCGCTAACGCCGGCTACCCCAAGGAAAGAGGGGTGATGCAAGCGGCGCGATTTTTCCGCCTGCCCCACCGCGCCGGCCAACAAGGCGGGGCTCAGGGTGGGGTCCTGCGCCTCCGCCGCCAAAAGCGGCAGAAGCGGCGCGCTCGTGACGGCGTGGGCCTTCTTCCAGCCAAAGAGGCGGGACCACACCGTGGACTCGCCTAGCGCTAGGTACGCGAAACGCCGCCAGCCCCGCGGCGTGCGCCGGGCTGGGTCGGTGACATCAGCAAAAGTTTCAGACACCGCGCGGGTCAAGGCCGCGGCGCCTTCCTCGGTGCGGGCAAGAAAATCATTCATGCCCGCCACCTTACTTATCTCTGCACTTATTTCTTCCGCGAGCCGGCCTTCACCACGTTCTTCGTGCCGGGCGAAGGCTTCGAGCTGGATTTCTTAGCCGCCTTCTTCGTGCCCTTCTTAGTGGCCTTCTTGCTGGACTTCTTGGTTGCCTTCTTCGTCGATTTCTTGGTCGACTTCTTTGTGCTCTTTTTAGAAGACTTCTTCGTGGACTTCTTCTTCGTCTCCCCAGAGGCCTCTTTGGCGCGGCGCTCGGAGAGGAGCTCGTTGGCGCGGGCATCGGTAAGCTGCTCCGGATCGTCGCCGCGGCGCAGGGACGCATTGGTGGTGCCGTCCGTAACGTACGGGCCGAAGCGGCCATCCTTAACGGTCATAGGCTTGCCCGAAACGTCATTATCGCCGAGCTGCTTCAGCGGCGGCTGTGCGGCCGCGCGGCCCCGTCGCTTCGGCTCCGCATAAATGCGGCGGGCCTCATCCAAGGTGATGCTAAAGATCTGCTCTTCCTTAGCCAGCGAGCGCGAATCCGTGCCCTTCTTCAAGTACGGGCCGTAGCGGCCGTTTTGGGCGGTGATCATCTCCCCGTCGTCCACGCCCACCTCGCGCGGCAGGGACAGCAGCTCAAGGGCCTGTTCCAGCGTGACGGTCAGCGGCTCCATCGAGCTAAAAAGCGAGGCCGTGCCCGGCTTCAGCTTCTCATCAATGTAGTCATTGATGCGCTTTTCCTTTTGCTTCGCGGCTGTCTTGGTCTCCCAATTCTTGGCGCGCTTGCCTTCCTCGGCGCGCTGTTTATCCTCTTCGGCGCGCTCCTTCGCGACGATCTCCAAGGCCTCCGCCTCGGCCTTTTCCCGCTCATCATCGCGGACGACCTCGGTGACATAGGGGCCAAAGCGGCCTTCCTTAGCCACCACCATGCGGCCGTTTTCAGGGTTTTCGCCCAGCTGGCGCCCGCCCTGCGAGGTAGCAAAGAGCTTTTCCGCCAGCTGTTCATTCAGCCCATCCGGGGTCACCGTCTCCGAGAGGTTGGCGCGCTGGTATTCCACGCTGCCGTCCTCGTTGGTGCCGATCGCGCGCTCGATATAGGGCCCGTAGCGGCCGACGCGCACGAAGACCTCGCGGCCCTCCGAATCGGTATAGAGCTTGAGCGAGTTGACCTTGCGGGCATCGATGGCCTCGAGGTTGACATCGATAAGCGATTTCAGCCCGCCATGCCGCGCAATGGAGGCCGCCTTGTGCTCGTTGGCCTCAGCGTTGCCAAAGTAAAAGCCGTTGAGCCAGTCCGTGCCATCCTCCGTGCCGGTGGCAATCGAGTCCAGCTCATCTTCCATGGACGAGGTGAAGTCATAATCCACCAGCTCGGTGAAGTTTTCCTCCAAGAGGCCCACCACGGCAAAAGCAACCCACGAAGGCACTAGGGCGTTGCCGCGCGAGACCACGTAGCCGCGGTCCTGGATGGTCTTGATGATAGAGGCATACGTCGACGGGCGCCCGATGCCCAAGTCTTCCATCTTTTTCACCAGGCTGGCTTCGGTATAGCGCGCCGGCGGGTTGGTGGAGTGGCCTTCTGCCGAGACCTCTTCGGCCTTCAGATCGCGGCCTTGCTCCAGGTGCGGCAGGCGGTTCTCGCTCTTCTTGCTCGTATCCTCGTCGGCGCCGTAAGCCTTCAAGAAACCCGGGAAGGTAATGGTGCGGCCGGTTGCAGAGAACTCGACATCATAGGCGCCATTATCCGTGGTCGCGGTGCCGGCGACCGCCACCTTCATGGAGGTGCCCTTGGCATCGGCCATCTGCGAGGCCACGGTGCGCTTCCAAATCAGGTCATAAAGCTTAAATTCCTCCGCATCCAGCTGGCTAGACAGCTGGCCTGGGGTGGCAAAGGACTCGCCGGCGGGGCGGATCGCCTCGTGCGCCTCCTGCGAGTTTTTGACGCGGCGGTCATAAACGCGCGGGGAATCCGAGACGTATTCTTCGCCATAAATGCTGGTAGCGGAGCTACGCGCGGCGTTCAAGCCCTGTTTGGACAGCGAAGAGGAGTCCGTACGCATATACGTAATGTGGCCGTTTTCGTAGAGGCGCTGCGCAATGCGCATCGTGCGTTCAGAGGTAAAGTGCAGGCGCCGGCCCGCCTCTTGCTGCAGCGTCGAGGTCATAAACGGCGCATAAGGCTTGCGGGTATAGGGCTTGTGCTCTACCCCGGCTACTGTCATGCCCGCGCCCTGCAGGGCCTTTTCCAAGGCTTCTGCCTGCGGCTGGGTGATGACGATGACGTCCTTGGTCTTCACATTTCCGCGATCGTCGAAATCGCGGCCCACAGCCACGCGCTTGCCATTAACAGCGGTCAGGCGCGCGTCAAAGGCGGACGGGCCCTCGCCGCTGCCGCTACTGGTACCCGCGTCCAGGGTGGCGAGCAAATCCCAGTAATCGGCGGAGATAAACGCCATGCGTTCGCGCTCACGCTCGACGATGACCCGCGTGGCCACCGACTGCACGCGCCCGGCCGAAAGGCGCGGCATGACCTTCTTCCACAGCACCGGGGATACTTCGTAGCCGTAGAGGCGGTCGAGGATGCGGCGGGTTTCTTGGGCATCAATAAGGTCATAGTCCAAATCGCGGGTGTTTTCCGCCGCCTCCAAGATGGCGGACTTGGTGATCTCATTAAAGACCATGCGGCGCACCGGCACCTTGGGCTTTAAAACCTCTAACAGGTGCCAAGCAATGGCCTCGCCCTCGCGGTCCGGGTCTGTTGCCAGCAAGAGGCTATCGCACTGCTTCAGCTTGGATTTAAGGTCAGCGACCTTTTTCTTCTTATCCGGGCTGACGACATAGAGCGGGGCGAAGTCATCTTCCGGGTTAACACCCAAGCGGGCCCAAGATTCCTTCTTGAACTTCGCCGGCACGTCGGCAGCGCCCCGCGGGAGATCGCGGATATGCCCCACGGAGGCCTCCACGATGTAGTTATCTCCCAGGTACGGCTGGATCTTTTTCGCCTTAGTTGCCGACTCCACAATCACTAAAGTTTTGCCCGGCTCGGCCGCTTCTGCCACTTCGACTTCATCCCTTTCGATGATGCGAACATTAAAATTTGTGCGCTTTCAGCAATCGCCCCTAGCGTACACAGGTGGTTTATACCGTTCTTCGCACCATATACTCGGTAACACCAAAAGGCTGTGTAGGGGGCACTTCGCACCCCCACCGAACCGGTCTATACTGACCTTTTTAGAAAGTCCAGCAGCTGTGAAAGCATTGTTGGGGACGATAGCACACCCACAACACACCCCGTGGAGGATTAGATGGTTGACACAGTAACCATGTGGATTGAAGCCATCATGGGCACGGAGTGGGTTTATCCCATCGTGGGCCTGCTCATTTTCGGGGACTGTTTCTTTCCAGTGCTCCCCTCTGAAATCCCGCTGAATATGGTCGGCGCTTGGTCCGGTTCGCAGGGATTTCCGCACCTGCCCACCATGTTCTTTGTGGCGCTCGTAGCAGCCATGTTGGGCGATAACCTGTGCTTTTTGCTGGGCACGCGGTTCATGCCGCTGCTTAACCGCATTCAAAAAGGAACGAAGGCCTACGAGGCCCTCTCCTGGGTAAAACGCAATGTGCGCCGCGGCGGCGGCGCGGCCATTATCATTGCCCGCTTTATCCCCTCGGCCAGGCTCTTTATGACCATTTTGCTGGGGTCAATGCGCTTTCCCTGGCCGGTCTTCCTCTTCTTCGACACCATTGGCGTGATGCTCTGGGTATTCCAGGCTTTGGCCATTGGTTATGTCGGCGGCATGGCGTTCTCCGATACCCCACTATTTGCGATGGTCATCAGCATTATCGCCGCCATCTTCATCGGCTTGGGTCTGCAAAAGGGCCAAAACAGCATCATGGAGTGGTGGGATACCCGCCGCGGCTACGCCGAAACGCCCTACGGCTCTAAACCCCCTGGGGCTCTAAACCCCCTGGGGTTTAGAGGATGGAAACGGCCTGCGCCTGGTCGCCCTTCGGGCCGGATCCAACCTCGAAGCTGACCTTCTGGTTTTCTTCCAAGGTGCGGAAACCGCTGCCCTGAATCTCGGAGTAGTGCACGAAGATGTCTCCACCGCCGTCCTCGCGCTCGATGAAGCCGTATCCCTTTTCGGAGTTAAACCACTTAACGGTTCCTTGTGTCATGGTGAACTGAGTTCCTTTTCTTAAAGAGGTAGCGCGGATTGCCGCGCCGGTAGTTATTCGGTAAATGGGTCCTCGAGCAGTACCGTGAAGTATAAAACCGCACCAAGACAACATTGGCCTGTCAACAGTGTGACACGTTCCACGCCAAAGCGATAGATTTAACTCACAAGGTGGTAAAAATTGTCTCACCCGGCTGGCGATAACCCCATTGGTGAAGAGCTCCTAGAACTCATCCAGCGGCGCCTTTCTGAGTCCACCCTGACATTTCACACCACGCTCCCGGCAAAGCGGGCGCGCTACGCCGATTGGCCGGAGTGGGTGCTGCCGGGGTTGAAGGAGGAGGTGATGGATGGGGGCATCGGCAAGCTCTATGCGCACCAAGCCGAGCTCGCCGAATGCGCGTGGCAGGGCCGCGACGCCGTGATTTCTACCGGCACCTCGTCCGGCAAATCCTTGGGCTACCAGCTGCCCATCCTCACCAGGCTGGCGGAGGAACAGACCGCGTGCGCGCTCTACCTCACCCCCACCAAGGCCCTGGGATCGGACCAGCTGCAATCCGCAATCGAGCTGTGCCGAGGGATTCCGGAGCTCAAGAACGTGGTGCCCGCGCCCTATGACGGCGATACGCCCCAGGAGTCGCGGGCAGGCGTGCGCGAGCATTCACGCCTGGTGTTTTCCAATCCCGATATGGTGCACATGTCCATGCTGGCCGCGCACGCGCGGTGGGCGCGGGTGCTGCGCCACCTGGAGTTCATCGTCATCGATGAATGCCACTCCTACCGGGGCGTATTCGGCGCCAATGTGGCCCTGGTTCTGCGCCGCTTGCTCCGCCTGTGCCGGCATTATGGATCGCAGCCCACCATCATTTATGCCTCCGCAACCATGAATGACCCGGCCCGGCATGCCGAGCGCCTCACCGGCCGCCCGGCGCACGCGATTACTGAGGATTCCGCCCCCACCGGCGCGCGCACGGTCGCGCTCTGGGAGCCTGGGTTCCTAGAAGGCGCGGAGGGCGAGCACGGCGCCCCCGTGCGGCGCGCAGCCACCACCGAGGCCGCCGAGATGATGGCGACCTTCATCGCGGAAGGCGCCCGGACCATGACCTTCGTGCGCTCCCGCCGCTCCGCCGAGGTCGTGGCGATGGTAGCCGCCGAGACCCTTTCCGGCAGTTTGGGCCGGCCTGATTTCGCGCAGCGCATCGCCGCCTACCGCGCCGGCTACCTGGCCGAGGACCGCCGCCGGTTGGAGCAGGCGCTTGACGATGCCTCCCTATTAGGCGTCGCCACCACCTCCGCCCTCGAGCTGGGCATCGACGTCGGCGGGCTCGATGCCGTGGTTACCGCGGGGTTTCCGGGCACGGTGGCTAGTTTTTGGCAGCAGGCCGGGCGCGCGGGCCGCCGCGGGCAAGGCTCGCTCGTGGTGCTCGTCGCCCGCGATGAGCCCATGGATACCTACCTGGTGCACCACCCCGATGCGCTACTGGGAAAACCGGTGGAAGCAAGCGTCTTTAACCCCACGAACCCCTATATCCTCTTTGGCCATATCTACTGCGCGGCGGTGGAAAAACCGCTGGATGATGCCACCATTGCTGAGTGGGGTGCCAGCGAGGTCATCCACCAGCTTGCGGAGCAAGGCCTCGTGCGCCGCCGGGAGCGCGGGTGGTTTGCCGTGCCCATTCCCGCCTCCAGCGCGGAGGAGCTCTCGCCGGAAACCGCCCACTCGGCAGTATCGCTGCGCGGCGGGGCGGGCGAGGAGGTCATGATCGTGGATGCCTCAGATGGCCGGCTATTGGGCACCATCGATGCAGCGCGCGCGACCAGCCAGGTCCACCCCGGCGCGGTCTACCTGCACCAGGGCGAAAGTTTTGTCATCGAGGAGCTCATCCTATCCGATTATGTGGCGCTCGCCCGCCCGGAGACCCCCGAGTATTCGACCACCCCGCGCTCTACTACGGATATTCGCATCGTGCGCGAGGCCGATAACCTGGTCAATTATTCCCCGGGCCTGTGGGTGGCGGACGTGGAGGTCGAGGTCACCGACCGCGTCACCGGGTACCAGGTGCGGCTTGCCGATGGCACCATCGGCGACGATATCCCCCTCGATCTCCCCGAGCAGCGGCTGACCACCCGCGCCGTGGCTTATACCATCGACCCGCTGGCACTTTCTGCGATGGGCATTACCGCCGCCGATATCCCCGGCACCCTCCATGCGGCCGAACACGCCACCATTGGGCTGTTGCCGCTTATCGCCACCTGCGACCGCTGGGATATCGGCGGCGTATCCACCGCATTGCACGCGGATACGCAGCTTCCCACCGTCTTTGTCTACGACGGCCACCCCGGCGGCGCCGGGTTTGCCGAAGAAGGCTTCCGCCGCTTCCCCGAGTGGATCGCGGCCACCTTTGAGGCGGTGCGCTCCTGCCCCTGCGAAGCCGGGTGCCCATCGTGTGTGCAATCGCCCAAGTGCGGCAACGGCAATAATCCGCTGAGCAAGGACGGTGCCATCAAGCTGCTCGGCGCGCTCGTCACCATGACGCAAGAGACCGCGGTTTAAACCGGGCCCGCCTTGGCCGTGGCGCTCTGGCCGCGCACCGCGGCAACGGCGATGATATCGGGTGCATTGTCGGTGCATTCCTCGAGGCTCGCGCCGTTTTCCCGCGCGGTGCTTTCTGCCGCCGCACACGCATCCTTGCCGGTGGCCAAGGCCCACGCGCCGGCCACGGCGGCAAGGTCCGCGGCTACCTGCGCTTCGTGGCGCGCGGTCACGCGAGACCCCACCGCCGCGATGACCAGCAATAAGCTGATGATGGCGACGATGATTCCGGTGGCGGCGATGGTGGCGTACCCGTCCTCGCCGCGCAGTTTGCTAGTCATTGCCGGCCACCTCCGCGGGAAAGACCGCTTCCGCGCTCATGGTGCCGATGGGAGCATCGACGCTTACCGATGCCCTGATAAGCCCCGCGCTTTCCTGCACGCTTACCCGGGCATCCTCGCGGGCCGGTTGGTACTCGACGCCGATGGCGTGCGACCTAGCCGCCGCGCCCGCCATGTCCACCGCCGCGATATAGGACGCCATCGTCGCGATCGCACCGATGATGCCCGCCGCCACGAGGACGAGGGAGCTTAATGCCAGGGCGGCTTCGATGGTCACGGAACCATCGTCATCGACTACCGTGCGCATGATTCCTCCTTTCTTGTGTTCTAGTGCGCCCGGTTAGCTCGGGGTATTCGACAGCGCATCGGTGATGATTCCCTCGATGGCATCGACCACGCCGCCGCCGTTGATGACCATGTACAGCACGCCGGCAAGTGCCGCGGCCGCAAGCGATCCCATGGCGTATTCGATCGTGCTCATCCCCTCATCGTTGCGGACGAGGGCGCGGGTGAGCTGGGAGTACTTGATAAATAGTGCAGACATTTTAGGAGTCCTTTCTGAAAAGGTGTGGTGGTTGAGTAGTTGAGTAGAAGTGAAAAGTGGTGCGTCTAGAAAAGCTGCGCGCCCAAGCTGATCACTACGGGCGCGAGGCCTAGAACGATAAATGCTGGCAGGAAGCACACCGCCAGCGGGAGGGCAATGAATACTCCTGCGCGCTCTGCTTTAGCCGTAGCGTGAGCAGATGCTTCGGCGCGCAAAGAAGTACAGATTCGCGTGCATCCGGCGGCTATGGTGGCGCCGGACTGGCCCGATAAGATGACAAGCCCCGCCACGTCCTCTAATCCCGCATGGCCCTTCATGTGGTCCCATGCAGATTCCGTGGGCACGCCAACTCCTAGGAGCGCGGATACCGTCTCCCACAGGTGCTGGGTATCGGCCTCTGCCGTACGCGCGACTGCCGTAGCAGCGGCGTGCACCGTCAGGCCCGCACTCAGGCAAGCTGCGAAAAGCTCGATATCCCCGGCCACGAGGAGTGGATCCACGGTGGTAGAGGGCTGGAGTTTGCTCATCAATCCCCCGCGCACTGTTGCGCCATCGCGCTTTCTTGGGCCGGCGCGCGGGGTCTTCGCCGTGTGCTGTGCTGAGTTCTGTGCGGTAGCCGGTCCCAGCCTCCCCTTGGTGGCCGGCAGCCCAACGAGCACGGCCAGCGCCAGGCAGATAAAGGCCATCATGGTGCCGCCTTCCTGATGATGACGCGGGACCAGGCAAAGCCGCCGCAGGCAAGCCCCACCCCGATGACCAGCAGGATTCCGCCTAATCCCCCGCCGAGCAAGAAGCCCAGCGAATTAGCCCCCATCGCCCCGCCCATGGCGATGCCCGCTATGGGAAGACACGCCAAGACCGTGGCGGTAGCTTGGGGTCCTTGCAGTCCGGCCGCGGTGGATTGGTGGTGGCGGCGCAGCGCATCCATCCGGCTTTGGGCCTGCTCAAAGAGGCTTGCTACCGCGATGCCGTGCTGAGTAGATAATTCGAGCAGGTGGCCCAGCCGGGTAAGTTCCGCATCCGCATGGGCTCCTGAGAGCGCCACGTGTGGGGGCGCGCCGCGCGCCGCCGCAGTAGCGGTGGATTCTAAGGCCGCGCTCATATCCCGCGGCGTCGTTACGGGTAGGGACTCCGCCCCGCGCGATAGCGCGCTTGCAAGGGTTGCCCCGGCGCGCAGGTCAGCGGTGACGACCCCAAAGTATCCGGCCAGGGCCTCGCGGCCGCGCCGGCGCGCGCGGGCGGCCATGATGTCCTTGATATACCACGACACGCACCATGCGATGATCGCTGCCGCGACCGCAATGCTCATCCGCCCGACCGAGAAGAAGACCAAGCTGCCGCAGAATACGGCGCCCAAAATGACCAAGGAGCTGGCCTTTATCCGGCTGCCCTTGCCAGCAATGCGGGACGCGCTCGAGGGCGCAGACAGCAAGAGGGCTGCGGCGAGCAATAAGAAACTAAGCATCCGCCTGACCTCCTGCTTCTTCGCGCTGTTCCTCCAACAGCGCGGCGGAAAATTTCGCAAAGCCGGGCGCGGGTCCCTCGGTCGCGCTCCAGACAATGCGCGGGGTGACCGGATTGCCCTCTAAGACGCCGATATGGGCCAGGCGCCGGCCGTGTGGCGTGCGCTCCATGGTCAGGACCACGTTGACGGCGGCCGCCAATTGCGAGTGGAGCGCGCTGCGGTCCAGGCCGCCGAGCGCGCCGAGGGCCTCCATGCGGGCGGGTACCTCAAAGAGGGAATTGGCGTGCAAGGTGCCCGCGCCACCATCGTGTCCCGTATTCAGCGCGGCGAGGAGATCGACTACCTCTGGGCCGCGAATTTCACCGACGACGATGCGGTCCGGGCGCATGCGCAGCGCCTGCCGCAGCAACTGCGCCATCGTGATTTCGCCGCTGCCTTCCGCGTTTGCCCGGCGCGAAACGATGCTCACGCAATGCGGGTGGTGCGGCGACAGCTCCGCTGTATCTTCGATGACCACGATGCGCTCGCGCTCGGATACGGTTCCTAAAAGCGCCGAGAGCAGCGTCGTCTTGCCAGAACCGGTACCGCCAATAACGAGGAAGGACACTCGCTTTTTCACCATCGCGATAAGCAGTTGGCCAATGTCTTCGGGCACGGTGCCATTGGCCACCAACTGCGGCAGGGTGGTCTGTGCCTGACGCAATACGCGCAGGCTAATGCACGTTCCGCCCACGGCGGGTGGGCTTAAAAGGGCATGCACGCGGAGCACGACGCCATCGGGGCGCGTGACGCGGCCATCGGCAAAAGGCTGGGCATCATCAAGCCGCGTGCCCGAGGCCGCCGCCAACCGGGAAGCGAGCTGGCGCACCTCCCCATCGTTGCGAAAGGTGATATCGCTGCGCTCTAGCCCCTCGCCGCGGTCCATAAAGACGTCTTCGGGCCCGTTGACCACGACATCGGTCACGCCCTGCCGGGCCAATAAGGCATCCAGTGGCCCCATGCCGGTGGCATCCTGTCGCAGGCGCCGGAGCAAATCCACCACGGCGACGTCACTGATAATCCCTGCTTCCTCGCGGATCCGCCGGGCCAAGCTAGAGGCGTCGTGCACCAGATCCGGCTCGGCGGCAATGAGCCGCTGCATCTTTTCCATGGTCTTTTCCATGGTTTCGGCCGAGCTATCCATCGCCGCGCTCATACCCCTACCTCCTCGCGCACCGCACGGGCGGTTTTGGCGAGCGCCGCGGGAAGCCGGGCCGGGAGTCCACCGATTTCGATGCTGCGGGTCAGCCCGCGCACCGTGGGCAATTGGGCACTGACCCGGTGGTGGATGATGTCTTCTACCTCCGGTGCGCTCAGCGCCGCCCACTGCCGTTGGCGCAGCACCACCACGATGTCGCGCCGCGCCTCATCCAGGCGCAGTATGAGCTGTGCGGCCGCCGCTGCCGATCGCACCTCCGCGGCCACCACCAACACCACGTGCGTGCAGGCAGCCGGGATATTTTCCGCCGTGCAATCCACAACGCACAGGCCCTCGCCCGCGTGCGCGGCAGACGTCGCCGCCGCTAGAAGCGTGGTATCCAGCTTGAACGAGTCCTTCACCGTACTGCGCGCTGCGGATAGCACCGCTATGCCATCGGCAGTAGAAGGCAAGGCGCGGTAGAGATCGGCGGCATCGATGCTGCCATCGCCAATATTGAGCTCTGGCCAGCGAGCGCCTGGCAAAGCTTCCACGCCGAGGAGGAGATCGAGGCCGCCGGAGTGCGCAGTGGCATCGATAAGAAGCGCCCGCGCCTGCTCGTCCGCCGTGCAGTGGGATCGCGCCAAGGCTGCTGCAAATGTGGAGGTGCCTACCCCACCGCTGGCGCCCACCACCGCGATGGTGGCGCTACCGGGGCGATCTTCCGGCGGGTGCGCTGCCTGGGCAATAGCCGCCAGCAAGTCCTTAATTTCCGCGGGAATAATGAAGGCGCGGTCCGCATGGCAGGCAAGCGCTGCTTCATAATCGATGGGACCCGGGTCCGCGGCGAGGAAAAGCACCGGGGCGGGCGAGGTCTGTGCGGCTTGCGCCGAAGCGATAACGCGCGCCATGAGCGCGTCGACCAAGACCGTATAAGCCCCGGGAAGGCTGCGCGGGATATCGCGGGGATCGGTTACCGTAATGACCTCGTGGCTGGTCGCGGCGGCTGCGTGGACCGCCTCGGCGCGCAAGGCTTCCTCACCTATAGCGACGACGATGGTGGAGCGAGACTGTGCTGTATTCATGCCCCCTAGCCTGAAGCACCCGCGCCACCAGCACTAGAGACGTGACTTCCCGCCTGTGGATAAAAGCGCGAAAGCTACCACTTAGCGCTCGGTTAGTTGCATTTTCAACAAAGCCTTGTGGATAACCGTAGATATAGGTGACGGCCCGCGCATCGGGGGGTGCGCGCGGGCCGTCAGTAACCCGGCCTCGGGGGCGAGCCGGGGCAGGCCACACTGTATATCGGGGCCTTGCACCGCTTATTATGACACGTTCATTACCCGATCACAACAGCTAAGAAAAATAAGCTACCTGCACGGTCCTGACCTGCACCGAATGGATGTTCACCGCCTACCGGGTACGGGCTTACGGTTAGGCGGCGCGGGCGATGGCATCGGCTTCTTTGCCGCCTACCTCCCAGGCGGAGAGATGGAAAAGCACCACCTCACCGGGTTTGTCGCGGTAGTTCGCACTGCACTCGCGATAGGCCTTGGAATGGCGGTGGAAATACACCTCCGGCACGGCGAACCCGCGGGGATCGAAGCCGGTGTGTATGGCCGCAAGGCGGGCTGCAACGCGCGCTACGACACCGCTGCGCGGGCCAAAGAATTCACCGGCCGCGATTTCCGCGTGCACGACGCTTGGCAAGAGATCGCGGAATGCGGGGCCACTGCCCTGCGCAATCAGGCGCGCCAAGCCCTGCAAGCGCGCACTATCGGCGCTGGGAATCCCAGTTCCACCAGCGGCGACGTCGATGCGCGCGAGCACCTGCAGCGGCGCGCGGGCAAAGGAGCGGACGGTAGAATCCACCACCTCAGGTGCCGCTACGGAATACGCGCTGACCGCGCCGGCGAGCGGACCGCTTTCCACATCGTCAGGGCCAGGGTGCGGGGGGATGGCATGGCCATCCAAGGCCACGCTGGCGCGCGCTCCGCGCATCAAAGATTCCGCAGAGATGACCTCATATCTGCGCAGTCCCGCCGGCCTGCGGTGGGCGCGCGCGATGGCAGCCGCGGCTTTGTCCGCACCTTCTTTCACCCCCGGGAGGCGAAATAGCGGGGATAACGGGTCATTTTCTGGCATATACATTAGGATAGCCCTAGACGCCCCGAGCCCCGAAGGCCCCTACCTTTTGGCGTGGCACCGTAAAACCGCGCTGTATCTATTATCATTGGGGCCGTCACAAGGTTTAGATGAAAACGAGGAGAATTAATCGTGAGCAACGATGGATTATTTACTGACGGCACCGATCAATTCGCACCAAAGGTTAATTCGATTCCTTTGAGCGATGTTGATGCATCGTCCTCCGAAACCTCCATCGGCAAGTTGGTCTCCAACGCCACCGAGCAGATGTCCCAGCTCGTGCGCTCTGAGGTAGAGCTGGCCAAGACGGAGCTGGCGCAGTCCGCAAAGAAGGGCGGCATCGGCGCCGGTTTCTTCGGTGCGGCCGGCACCATCGCGCTGTACAGCTCTTTCTTCTTTTTCATCTTCGTCGCTGAGCTCCTCGCGCTCTGGCTAGATCGCTGGGCCGCTTACTTGATCGTCTTCCTCGTGATGATCGTGGCAGCCGGCGCCCTCGCCCTGCTCGGTGTCAAGAACGTCAAGAAGGTCAAGGCGCCGCAGAAGACCATAGATTCCACCAAGGAACTCAAGAACCTGATTCCGGGCAAGGCGCAGAAGTCGCTGGACCGCAAGGACACTCACGGCCTGTATACCTAAACCGCACGCACTATTAGATCCGCCTCAGCCTTTCCTGGGGCGGATTTTCTGTACACATAGAAAGGCGCCTTGCCCTCCATGGCCTTAGCACCACTTCCCCCCTCCACGGTTGAGCTGGAAGGACCCTTTGCGCACGAGTTTGTCCACACCCGGGGCATCCGCCTGCACGTGGCCATAGCGGGCGATAGCGCCGATCCCCTCGTCGTTTTTATTCACGGCGCTTTTGGCGGCTGGTTCGATTTCCAGGAGGTCATAGGCCCCCTCGCGCAGTGCGGCTACCACGTCGCCGCGGTGGATATGCGCGGCTTTGGCATGTCCGATAAGCCGCCTATCGATCCCGGCCAGGATATCCGCACCTTGGTCGGGGATCTGGATGGCCTCATCCAGGCCTTGGGCCACGAGGATGCCTATATCGTCGGCGCCGATACCGGTGGCGCGGTAGCGTGGTGCCTGGCCGCCGAGCGCCCCAATCGCGTGCGCGGCTTGGTTTCGGTCTCGGCCGCGCACCCCGTCGATATCCGCCGCGCCATCGCTGCCCGCCCCTGGGACTTTGGGTGGATGATCCTGCGTTCCCTCCTCTGCCACCTGCCAAAGGTCACCCGCGCGAATACCCTGTTGCTCAGCCCCCGGGCCTACCGCAAGGAGCTAAGCCTAGATACGGGGCCCGCGCTTGCCGATGCCACCTTAGAGTCCATCCTTAGCCTGCGCCTGCGCGCCTCACAGATTGGCAAGGTGCGCCGCGGGATCCTGTGGAACCACCGGATGCGCACCGCCGTGGTGCCCTTAAACTGGTCAGAACTAGGCGTAAAACGCCCCGTCCTTTTCATCCACGCCCAACAGCGTTTGTGGAACCCAGTTATCAAGCGGGCCGCCCTCCGCGCCCGCGCTGGTTTTAGCGCCACCTCGATTCCAGGCGCCAAGAACCTGCCCTTCCTCGAGGCCCCTGAGGAGTTCGTCGACGAGCTGCGCCGCTGGCTCGACGCGTAGGGCGGATTGCCCTACGCGGATCTAATGCGAAAGCTAGTGCGCCACGCACTCGCCGGTTTCTACTGGGCGCTGCAATTGGGTGACATCCCCAATGTGGCCGATGACCTCGTCTGCGGTCAGCGCGTATCCGGTCTCAGAATCGTCTACTGAGGCGCCGAAGATAACGCCCAAGACCTCGCCCGCGGTATTGACCAGGGGGCCGCCGGAATTGCCCTGTTGGATATTGCCGCGCACCGTATAGGAATCGCGCTCTACCCGGCCTTGGGAGTAGATATCTGGCCCGGCGATGGTGATGCGATCGCGCACGCGGGCCATTTCCGCATTAAAGGGGCCGGAGTGTGGAAAGCCCATGACCATGGCATCGTCGCCGGTCTGGGCCGGCTGCTGCGCCCACGGCAGGGGCTGGATGCCCAGATCCGGCGCGCGCAAGACGGCGATATCGACCTCTGGGTTGTAATAGACCACCGTGGCGTCCTTCAGGCCTAGCTTCGTATCCAACCTCACCGTTTGGGTGCCGGCCACCACGTGGGCATTGGTGACCACATAGTCATCGGCCACCACAAAACCGGAGCCCAAGAGGCGGCGGGAGCACTCTTCGGCATCGCCAAGCACGTGAATGATGGATGGACGGATGCTGCGCACCAGCTCCGGGTCCTGCACGTCAGGGGCTGGATCCTCGACGTCCTCGCCGCTGATGGACTTTTCCCACGGTGAAACCAGGGGCGGAAGGCCCGATTCATTGAGCAACGCCGCCACGCCATTGGGAAGGGAAGCAAGGCGCGGCGGGGCGGCCGCGTTGAGGTTGCTCAGGATGCGGGAATCGCGCAGACCCTGCCCCGCGGAACCGCCCAAATTGGTGGCCACGGGAATGGAAATCATCCAGATGACAATAAGCGCGATGAAGGACTGAAAGACCGCGCCGAATAGCGAATCTACCCGTTGGGTGCTGCGCGCCTTCATGCGATCGCGCACGCTGGTGCCCAAGGAGGAACCGATGATTTGCCCGATGCCCACCAGCAAAACCAGGATGCCCACGAGCAGGAGCAAACGCAGCGAAGGCTCGTCCACTGTGCGCAATACGCTGGGGGCTACGGCGATGCCTACCACGAGGCCCGCGCCCACGCCGATGGCGGAGAGCACCGCGGCGAGCGCACCATTGCGCCAACCACTGAGCAATGCTGCTAACACGGCAAGCACAATCAGGCCGTCAACAATGAGCGCAGCAGTCATGGCTTTGGTTCTTTCTCTATCGAAATCTCGTGCGTCTCCCGGCGCCTTAAGCGCGCGGGCAATTAGGACATCTTCTCATTATTGCGGGACTTTTTGAGAGTGTCACGCAGGTCTATGACCGAATTGTTATCCCACGGTACGCTCCACCCAGAATGATCCAATAATGCTGCCAGCACCCCGGCAGTAAAGCCCCAAATCACGTAGTCATTGGCATAAAACGCCGGGCCTTGCCACTGCTTAAATCCCACCAGCAGGCGGTTGCGGGGGTCAATGAGCTCCCTAATCGGGACGAAAAACACATCATCGGTCTCCGCCGGGCTTGCGGGATAGACCTCGCCCGGTTGCTTCCAATGGGCCAAAATCGGGCTGACCGGATTGCCCGTGGCGCGAATGTGCAGCTGCTCCCACTGCTCTAAGGGAGTGACCGTATGGCGCTGCAGGTCGGTTTCCTCCCATGCCTCCCGTAGCGCGGTATCAACCAGCGACGTATCGCCCGGATCCCGCCGGCCACCCGGGAAGGCAATCTGGCCGGAGTGCGAGCGCATGGACGGCGAGCGGTGCGTGAGCAAAATTTCGCCATCCTCCACGCTGTTCCCGCTCAGTAGCATCAGCACCGCGGCTTCCCGCTTGGTTGGCACCTCTTCCTCGGAGCCATTGAGCTGCGAGGCCTGCCGCTTACCAATGAGCTCTTGCACCTGACTCGTATCGACACCCAGCGCGGGTTTTATCCACTCGGGTGTGTATTCGGGCCATACTTTACTCATCCGGCAAGCGCCTCCTTGACCGTCTTTTCAATCTCGTCCGCAGAGGTAAACGGCTGGGCCGCCTGTTTGATCACTTCGCCATCGCGGAGGATCACGGTCACGGGAACCACGCCCGGCAGGCCCAGCGTGCCCGCGAAGCTATTATCCGGATCCTGGAAGCTCGGCAGGTCTACTCCCACATCGTTAAGAAAGGCAGCCCCGTTGGCGGCGTTTTTATCCGCGTGCACTCCAATGACCTTCCAGTCAGGGTGGGACTCTGCTACCTCGTCCAAGTGGGGCAATTCCGCGCGGCACGGCTCGCACCACCACGCCCACACGTTGGCGATGGTAATGCCCTCATCCGCCTTGTCCCCCTCACCGGCATCATCGCCGCCCAGGCATTCCAGATCCACCCCGGCGATGGGCCCCGCGGGGCAATCTGGGCGCTCGGCTACGTCCTGGCCGTCCGCCGCGCCCGATTCCATGCCAGGGGCCTGCGCCGATTCACCCGCGCCGGTGTCATCCCCACGCAGCTGCATGACCCCCACTACCACGAGGACAGCGATGACAATGGCCGCAATGACGGTGCCGAAGACGTATTTTTTCATACCGCTAGCTTAATGCAGCCGGGCACAGATCCCGCACCACGCAATCCCCACACTCCGGGTTCCGGGCATGGCAGACCCGCCGGCCGTGAAAAATGACACGGTGGGAAAACATCGTCCACTCGGCCTCTGCAATGAGCTTGGCGATGTCCCTTTCTATCTTCACCGGCGTCTTCTCCCCCGTCAGCTCCAGGCGCTGCATCAGGCGGCTAAAGTGCGTATCCACGGTAAGGCCGGGCACCCCGAAGGCATCGCCCAGCACCACCAGCGCCGTCTTGCGGCCCACCCCAGGCAGGGAGGTCAATTCCTTTACGGTCTGTGGCACCTCACCGTCGAATTCAGAAACTAAGCGCTCGCCGATGCCCATGAGGTGCCCCGCCTTCGCCCGCTGAAACCCCAGCGGCCGCAGGATTGCCTCAAGGTCCTCCCGCCTGGCCGCTGCATAATCGGCCGCCGTGGGATAGGTGCGGAAAAGCTCAGGGGTCACCGAGTTCACGCGCGCATCCGTGCACTGCGCGGAAAGCACCGTGGCCACCAAGAGCTGGAGGGGCGAGTCAAAATCGAGCTCGCACCGCGCATCGGGGTGTTCGCGTGCCAATCGTTCATTAATGACGGGCGCTCTCTTGCTCGGGGCCGCGGTGCTTGGCAATGCTGAACTCATGCCGCCAAGCTTAGTAGGATAGGAATACATGATTTCACTTGTTATTTTCGTTCCGCTTGGCATCGCTCTTTTTGCCCTCCTCATGGAAAAACTGGAAGCGATTGTCTTCGCGGATTAGCAGAAAACCCGCTGGCTGTAACGCTAGGGGCGTAAGTGATCCCATTTCTGTTATGTGAACGAAACAAGGGGCAGTACCCAAAAGTGACGAACTGCACTGTAAAATGGGGTACGCTAAAAAATTGACCCCGCTTGTTCCGCATTAGCGTGCCTCCCTGGAGCCCGCAAAAGGATGTGGCCCAAGCACTTTAGTGACTTATCGCAGTCGACATCCAAGGAGTAAAACGTGGAAGGCGTACAGGACACCCTCTCCCGCGCCGGAATCTTCCAAGGCGTTGATCCCGTAGCAGTGCAGAATCTTCTCGAGCAGATGGAGACAGTGCGCTTCCCGCGCGGTACCACCATCTTCGATGAAGGCGAGCCCGGTGACCGTTTGTATATCATCACCTCCGGCAAGATTAAGCTCGCCCGCCACGCCCCGGATGGCCGCGAAAACCTCCTGACTGTGATGGGCCCTTCCGATATGTTCGGTGAGCTCTCCATCTTCGATCCGGGCCCGCGCACCTCGTCCGCCGTCTGTGTGACCGAGGTCCAGGCCGCCACCATGAACTCCGAGCTGCTGGATAAGTGGGTAAGTGATCACCCCGCCATCGCCCAGCAGCTGCTGCGCGTGCTGGCCCGCCGCCTGCGCCGCACCAACGCCAACCTTGCGGACCTCATCTTCACCGATGTGCCCGGCCGCGTTGCCAAGACCCTGCTGCAACTGGCTAACCGCTTCGGCGTCCAGGAAGGCAGCGCGCTGCGCGTCAACCACGATCTCACCCAGGAAGAGATTGCCCAGCTGGTCGGCGCTTCCCGCGAGACCGTCAACAAGGCCCTGGCTACCTTCGCCCACCGCGGCTGGATTCGCCTCGAGGGCAAGTCCGTGCTCATCGTCGATACCGAGCACCTCGCCCGCCGCGCGCGCTAAAAAATTCCCTCCGTCCCCCGTGCACAAGCACTAGGGGCGGAGGGAATAAGCGTTTTAGTCGGCTGCCTGCCGCGACGCGCGTTAGTTATCGGTACCGGAACCGGTGCCGGTGCCGTCGAGGTACTTCAACGCGGTGCGCGTGGACTGCTCTGCGGCATGGCGCAGCACCGGATCCACATCGTCATACATTTCATTGACCAGGGTGGTCAGATCCACGTCATCGCCCAGCCGGGAGCGGATCTCCCGGATCTGATCCAGGCGGTAGTGACGGCGGTCAATGTATTTGCGCGCCACCTGCGAGGTATCCTCCAAATCCGGCCCATGGCCTGGGAAGAGCGGAACATCCTTGCCGCGAGATTCCAGCACGTCCAAGGCGTGCAGGTAATCGGCCAAATCGCCGTCGGTTTCAGAAAGCAAAACGGTATGGCGCCCCGCGATGGTATCGCCGGTGATAATGCCCTCTAGCCGGGAATTTTCCACCTCCCCGCTCCACACGAAGAAGGACGTGGAGTCCGCGGTGTGGCCCGGCGTGTGCAGGACCTCCAGCTGCGGGGTGATGCCCTCCAAAGTCAGGATCTCACCCTTCTGTAACGCCTCCGCGCCATTGCAATAGCTGGGATCGAAGGCGCGGATGGGCGCGCCAGTCATCTGCCGGAGCCGCTGCGCGCCAGAGGCGTGGTCATCGTGGCGGTGGGTAAGCAGAATTAAAGCCACCTCACCAGCATGACGATGCACAACGTTGAGGTGGCCTTCATCCTCCGGCCCCGGGTCCACGACGATCGACCGGGAGTCTTCAGCGGCACTAATAATCCAGGTATTCGTGCCCTCGAGGGCGGTATAGCTGGGATTATCACAAAGAACTACGCCAACGGATTGGCTTACGGGACGCAATTGACTATATGCGGGGTGCTCCATGCCTACCAGCCTATCCGATCACTCAGCGATCTCTACGATCAATTCGATCTCCACCGGGGCGTTCTTTGGCAAGGCCGCAACGCCGACTGCAGAACGAGCGTGCGTGCCAGCTGCGCCGAATACCTCCCCGATGAAATCCGATGCCCCGTTGACCACCGCTGGCTGATCCTCGTAGCCGGGATCCGACGCCACGAAGCCAACGAGCTTGATCACGCGGGAGATATTGTCCAGCCCGATCTCTGCATCGACAGCGGCCAAGGCATTGAGCACGGCGGTGCGGGCCTGTTCTTGGGCCTGTTCCGTGGTGACCTCAGCGCCCACCTTGCCGGTCACCGGCAGGGAGCCTTCCACCAGGGGAAGCTGGCCAGAAGTCCATACCTGATTGCCCACGCGCAGCGCTGGCACATAAGAAGCCAGCGGCTTAGCGACGCCCGGCAGTTCCACCCCTAGCTCTTTCAAGCGAGCGGAAAAGCTCATTTACTCTGCCACCTCGCGCTTGAAGTAGGCCACCACGTTCTCCGGGTTCGGGCCAGGGGTGATGGAGACCAATTCCCATCCGTCTTCGCCCCAAGAGTCAAGAATCTGCTTGGTGGCGTGGGTCAGTACTGGTGCGGTTGCGTATTCCCATTTAGTCATGGGTTTCATTCTAGCGATTTAATACGACTTATGCCGCCCCTATTCCGGAGCGTCACCGCTGTCGGGCGGGCAATTACCCCTCTGACCGCCTTAAATGCCGACGAGTTCGCCGCCCTTAGCCAGGTAATTGGCCCAGTCTGTGATGTGGGGGTTCTTGCGCAGCAGCGCGCGGCGCTGGCGCTCGGTCAACCCGCCCCACACGCCAAATTCCACACGGTTATCAAGGGCATCCGCCCGGCATTCCGTTAATACCGGACAGTGGCGGCAAATGACGGCGGCTTTGCGCTGTTCAGCGCCGCGCACGAATAATGCGTCTGGGTCCTCATTGCGGCACTTTGCTTGAGTAACCCACTCACCACGCTCGGGATTTCGGGCTGTATTGGACATTCCCGCAGTCTTCACTCGAACGGTCATGGGTGAGTGTTCTCCTTCCCAGACGGAATACTATGTACCGAGGCCTGAGTCTATTCACTAGAACGCGGAATTGTCTACGAGGTCACACTTTAGGGGGTGCAGGTCACCTTCCCCATTGCCAGGCAGACCACGTAGGGTATTGGGGGTGACTGTCTTCAAATCTTTGTCCAAGATAGCCCTGTCCACGGTCTTGGTAGCCGCGCTCATCGCGCTCGCGCTCGCCCCCTTTGCGGGCATTTCCGGCGTGGCGATCGCCCGCACCAACCAGACCATGCAATCGGACCTGCAAGATCTAACAGCGGGCAATATCCCCGGCGTCACCACGGTGCAAGACGCCTCGGGCAAAGATATGGCCTATGTCTATAGCCAACGCCGCCACCCCGTAAGTGGCGATGAGATTTCGGACGCGATGAAAAACGCCATCGTCTCCATTGAGGATGAGCGCTTCTACGAACACGGCGGCGTCGATCTCCAAGGCAATTTCCGCGCCCTGTGGACCAACCTCACCTCCGGCGGGGTCTCCCAGGGTGCGTCCACCATTGACCAGCAGTACGTCAAGAACTACCTCCTGTTGGTCTCCGCGCAGACCGATGAAGAACGGGCCGCGGCGACCGAGCAGTCCGCCACCCGCAAGCTGCGCGAAATGCGCATGGCAACCCAGATGAATGAGGAATTGGATAAGAAGGAAATCCTCACCAACTACCTCAACCTGGTCTCCTTTGGTAACCATGCCTACGGCGTGGAGGCCGCCGCGCGGACCTATTTTGATAGCCATGCCGCAGATCTCACGGTGCCGCAGGCGGCGATGCTCGCGGGCATGGTGCAGTCCTCGGAGCGCCTCAACCCCTTTACTAATGAGGAAGAGGTGCTTGACCGCCGCAACGTCGTGCTCCAATCCATGGTGGATAACGGCTATCTGGAGCAGGCGGATGCGGATGAGTATAAGGGGGAAGAATTGGGCGTCGGCAAGCAGCCCAATACCCTAGACAATGGCTGCATCGGCGCAGGTGATCGCGGCTTTTTCTGCGACTTTGTGCTGCAGTACCTCGAGGAAAAGGGCATTAACCAAGACCAGCTCGCCCACGGTGGATACACCGTAAAGACCACGCTGGACCCGCAGGTGCAGGATACGGCGCTATCCGCGGTGCAATCGCATACCAACCCGGATGCCCAGGGTGTGGCCGAGGTCATGGACGTTATCGAGCCTGGTACGTCGGACCGCAAGGTCTTGGCCATGGTTTCCTCCCGCGCGTACGGGCTGGACCAAGACAATAATGAAACCCTGCTGCCGCAGACCAACTCCTTGGTGGGCAATGGCGCTGGTTCGGTCTTTAAGACTTTTACCGCCGCGGCCGCCATCGAGGCAGGCTACGGCATTAAAAATACGGTGGATGTGCCCACCCGTTACGAGGCCGAAGGCCTTGGCCACGGCGGCGCCGATAACTGCCCCGCCAACCGCTACTGCGTGGAGAACGCGGGCAATTATAAGGCCACAATGTCGCTGCAAGAGGCGCTGGCGCACTCGCCCAATACGCCGTTTATCAAGCTCACCGAGCAGGTTGGCGTGGCGCCCATCGTGGATATGGCGGTGCGCCTTGGCCTGCGCTCCTACGGCGACAAGGGCACCTTTGATAAGGACACCTCCATCGCTCAGCGCACGAAGGACGCCAATTCCGGTTCCTTTACCCTGGGCCCCACCCCGGTCAATCCGCTGGAGCTATCCAATGTGGGCGCCACCATTGCCTCCAATGGCCGGTGGTGCGAGCCCAACCCCATTGACAAGGTCCTGGATAAAAACGGCAACGAGGTCTACCTCAAGGAAACCCCGTGCGAGCAGGCAGTAGACCAAGACGTGGCCCACGCCCTGTCCAATGCGCTGTCTGAAGATGCTACGCAGGGTACCGCCAAGGACGCCGCCCAGGCCGCCGGTTTTAGCTCCCCCATCGCCGCCAAGACCGGCACCACCGAGTCCAACCAGTCCTCGGCATTTTTGGGATTCAACGACGGGCTCGCCGCCGCTCCTTATATTTATAACGACGGCACCGATACCCAGCCGCTGTGTACCTCCCCCGTGCGCCAGTGCACCGGCGCCGGCAACCTCTTTGGTGGCTTGGAGCCCGCGCAGACATTTTTCACCATGGCATCGCAGCTGCCGCGGGCTACCCAGAGCGGGCTGCCCAATTACAATAAGAAATACGATGACGGCACCACCGGGGACAAGCTGCTCGATAGCGTGCGCGGGCAAAGCGAGTCCCAGGCCCGCAGCGCCCTTGAGGCCCGGGGCTACGTGGTAAAGACCTCCCGCGTCGTCGGCGGGGACGTTCCCTACGGCCGCGTGGTGCGCGCAATTACCGGCAAGGATGGCAAGAAGGAAGGCGCGGAGATTACGCTGCAGCTTTCCGATGGCTCCCCTGCCACCCAATCCCCCTCCAGCGGCGTCGGCAGTGCGAATGCCACCGGCGCACAAAATAACACCGGCAGCGCGAACACTACCGGTGTGAGCAACGAGGGAGGACATGGTGCCGGCGATTTCAACCTCAGTCCTGAGGACTTTGGAATCCGCCAAGAAGATATCGATAACTTCCGCAACGATATCCGCAGCCTCCTCGGCCACTAAAGCTTAATTAAGCTGGCCTTTTACCTCTGCGGAAAGGCGCTTGCCGTCGGCCTGGCCGGCGGCTTTTGCGTTGGCCACCTTCATAACCGCACCCATCTGCTTCATGGTGGGTGCTTCACCGTTTTCCTTTTCTACCTCAGCAATTGCCTCTTCTACCAAGGCCTTAAGCTCCGCGTCATCGAGCTGGCGCGGCTGGTAGGCCTCGAAAAAGGGGACATCGACAAGCTCAGCCTCTGCCAATTCCGGGCGGCCGTTTTCTTCATAGACCTCCGCGGACTCGCGGCGCTTTTTAATCTCGCGCGCGATGACCTTGAGGATGTCTTCATCCTCCAGCTCGTGGCGGGAGCCGGTAGTTTCCTCGGCCTGGATTGCCGCGAGCAGCGCGCGAATGGCGCTGGTGCGCTGCTTTTCCTTGGCCTTCATCGACGTTTTCAGATCTGCTCGGATAGTATCTTTTAGCTCGCTCATGCCTTTCAATATACGTCCATTTAAGGCAGGTAGTGTAGAAGCTGTGAAACTTCAACGGATTCTTGGCGGCGTCGCCGCCGGCCTAGGTGTTGCTGCTTGGGGCTTTAGCGAGCTCAACAAATTCGAGCTCAAGGAATATACTCTTCCGCTCCTGCCCAAAGGCACCCTGCGCGGCGAAGAAGAGTTCCGCCTGCTGCATATTTCTGACCTGCACATGATCCCGGGGCAACAGACCAAGATCGATTGGGTCTCTGCCCTCGATGCGCTGGATCCAGACCTCGTGGTCAATACCGGCGATAACCTTTCCGATAAGCAGGCCGTGCCCGATACCCTGCGCGCGCTCGGCCCGCTTCTCGCCCGGCCCGGCGTCTTCGTATTTGGCACCAATGATTATTGGGCACCCCGCCCGGTCAATCCCTTCAAGTACCTGCTGGGTAAAAAGCGCGAGCCCTCCTACGTTGACCTGCCCTGGCGCGGCATGCGCGCGGCCTTCGTGGAGCACGGCTGGTACGACGGCAACCAAGCCCGCCACGAGTTCAAGGTGGGCAATGTCCGCCTCGCCGTAGCTGGTGTGGACGATCCGCACCACGACTTGGACGATTATTCCGAAATCGCCGGCCCGCCCCACGAGGATGCCGATCTCTCGCTCGCGCTCCTCCACGCCCCCGAGCCGCGCGTGCTCGAAAAATTCGCCGCCGATGGCTATCAGCTTTCCCTTTCCGGCCATACCCACGGCGGGCAGGTGTGCCTGCCTGGTTCGCGCGCCATCGTGACCAACTGCGGCATCGACCGCCCGCGCGCACAGGGCCTGCATGACTTCGGCCCGATGAAGATGCACGTCTCCAATGGCCTGGGTACCTCCAAATTCGCCCCGGTGCGTTTATTCTGCCGCCCCTCAGCCACCCTGCTGCGGATCACTGAGGTGGACTAGACCTGCCGTTTTGCCGATCTCATTCAACGTGCGTTAAAGTATCTCAGTACTGCTTTTAAGCAGTGACCGGGATATGGCGCAGGTTGGTAGCGCGCTTCGTTCGGGACGAAGAGGTCGCAGGTTCAAATCCTGTTATCCCGACAGCAGCCCGCAGGAAACTGCGGGCTTTTTCGGGTTAAATAGCAAAAAGTGTGTCTGGGTTTCAGCGTAAGCCTTGGTTAGCTTGTCTAAATAGGAGCTGAATAAACTGTTGTGGCTTATTCGGTCCTGCTGTTTGTTCAATCCATCGGAATGGCACCGGCATGTGGTATGCAGTGCGTTGGTTGAATTTTCCGATGCCCACTAACCGACCACGATACCCTATTTGTGCAGGACAAATGAAGAAAATGGCACAATACTCAAAGGTGGGATGAACATAACATTGGCTTCTGCGTTCACCGACCTTGATACCCAGACCTGATGAATGTAGGGACGGGATAAGATCACCCCCTGTTTGGGGTTCCTTTCTTTCGATATTCTAGACACCCGAGCCAGAACCACAAGCTCAGAGCGCACACAGCCTCAAGCAAGTGCACCGCTGTCACACTTTATGAGAAAATGGACAGCAGCCCGACGGAGACAACCAACGGGAAACCCAACCGGATTTAAACTGGACGGGTTGAACACAGAAAGGACGCAGCATGAGCAACACGCTTCACAAGAACGCGGCTGATTGCGGGAAGATGCTGGCATTTTCGGACTCTGCAGGTCGCGTAACCCACGTTGCGAAAGAAGACATGAACCAAGATATCGAGCTTCTTTACTCGAACCCCGATGCCCTTCGCGTATTCCGAGATAGCTTGGAAGATTACGCAGACGGCCGATTTGTGGATTTTGAACTCTAACTGACCAGCAAGAATAAATGCCACGCTTCAAGATCCAGTTTGCCCTATCCGCCGCAGAAGACCTTAAGAAAGCGCTAGCCAAGTATCCCGACAAGAGGAAAAAGGTCAAGAAAGCAATTGGGTTCTTGGAAGACCCAGGCCCTTCATACCCAAGCCTTAACACGCATACCATGAAGGGTAAGACGGCCAATAATGGTGAGACCATCTATATCTCTTATGTAGAGAATCACAGTCCCCAAGCATGGAGGATTTACTGGTGCTACTGGGGACCTGACAATATTAGAGTTCTGTACGTTGGCCCCCATGAATGAAGCATAACCACCGACAAAATCTTCAAACCCGCCTTCGTCTGTGAAGGCGGGTTTCTTCTTCAGGCTGAAGTCTCCTAGGTTTTATTCCGTTTGAGTAGATGACAAAATCTGGAACACTTCAAACTGCGTTTCCCAACGGAACCGACTACGGAAACCGATGGTGCAGGTGGGCGGGTGGTTTCGCAAAAGACCCTTCGCCTTGGATTCCAGGGCCACCGTTTCTTAGGCCAGCATTCCGGTAAAGAATGCGATGGCAACGAGGAAGATGGAAAATACCCATGCGATGGGGAAGGCTATCTTGAGGTACTTGCCCATCTGGCCGTCCGCCAGTCCCAACGCCAACCACAGCGCCGGCGAAAATGGGGAGACGAAGGTTCCGACCACGTTGCCGATGATAAGTGCGCTCGCAGCGCCCATACCGCTGACGCCGAAGGACTCCACCGTGCCCTGGACAATGGGCAGTACCGAGAAGTAATACGCATCCGTGGAGGTCAACAGATCCAGCGGAACCCCAAAGAATCCCACGATGACGTGCAGGTACGGCGCCACACTTTCCGGCAGGATATTCACCAGGCTCAGCGCGATTTCTTCCAGCATCTTAGTCTCATTGAGCACGCCCAAGAACATCGCGGCCGCGATGATCACTCCGGCCATGGACAAGGCGTTGGGGGCGTGACGCCGCAAGGCGTCGCCCTGCTCCATCGCGCCGTCAAAGTTGACCACCAAGGCAATGGTGGTAGCAATGAGGAATGCGGGCGCTGGTGGCAACAAGCCCGAAAGCAGGGCGGCAAGCACGGCCAAGGCGACGACGATATTCGCGATGGTCACCCACCGTGCTTTCCGGTACCTGAACCCAAGTTTCTGCTGTTCTTCGGCCTGCTTGGCGGAAAAATCATCCGCCAACGAATTCACGTCCACTGAAATGGCGCCCTTAATCTCGCCGCTTTCCTGCAGCTTGGCCAAGCGGCGCTTTTCGCGCCACCCCAATAGGGCTGCGATGGCGAAGATGAGGACCACCGCCACACCCTGGATGGGCAATAGGTGCAGCCAGATATCGTTGGGGTCTTGCTCAACCACCGCACCGGCGCGCCCCAGCGGCCCGCCCCACGGGACCATATTCATCACTGAAGCGGCCAGGGCCACGATAGTAATCAGGACGTAGCGCGACATGTGCAGCGCCCGGTACAGCGGCAGCAATGCGGGAATCGTAATAAGGAAGGTCGTGGAACCCGATCCATCGAGGTGCGCCACGATGCCGATCGCTGCCGTACCTATGGTCACGGCCATGACATTGCCGCGGGTCGCCTTGATAAGGCTGCGGATTACCGGGGTAAAAAGGCCCACATCCTGCAGGATGCCGAAGAAGATAATGGCGAAGATGAACATCACCACGACGTTGATGACAGAGCTTAAGCCTTCGCCAAAGAAATCCGCGATATCTTCTATGCCGAAACCGGCTATCACAGCGCCGATGACGGGCACCAGGGTCATGGGAATAATGGGATTAACGCGGCCGCGGATGAGGATGCCCACCGTTACAAAGATGATGGCCAATCCCATCAGGGTCAGCCCGAGGGAGGTCTGCATTGCGCTCCTTTAAATGTCACTGGCGCCCGCGCGGCGCACGCCATTAGCCAAAAGACGTATGGCTAATGTTAAACATTACTGTGTGGTAGCGCACATTTCTGCCCATAACCGCATAAAACAACCCCACCTCACCGTGGATATATAGCTTTGGGTAAAAACGGGAAACGACGCGGCGCCCCTACAGCACCGCGTCGTCCCTATTCCCTATCACTCACAACGGCGCAAGCCGCTCGCCTACCCCCTAAGTAGGCGGTGTGAGCACTAGTAAGAATAACACTTATCGTATTCCAGCCATAGCGCTGGCAAATATTGCCAGCTTTATACAAGCTTTTGTCTATTTAAGTATAAATTTTCATACTTTAGCGCCGGATTTTTGAATCTTTTTGACAGGAACGAGCCATTTCACTGCACTCAGGCCCACCAGAGTGATAGCACCCAAGACGCCAAGGCCCGTCCACAGCACCACGGCCTCCCCGTCGTTGCCAGCCACGGTCACGGCGGCCGTCGTCCAGTTCAGCGGCAAAAGGTTGGCCACTACCTGCCATACCTTGTCCACCCCGGCGATGGCCGCGGATTTCCACAGCCAGCCCACCAACGCGGTCTGCCCAATGCCAAAGAGCGCAGCGAGGATGGACCCCACGGTCATGCCGCACAGTTCGAGCAGGCCGCGCACGATAAGCGCGGAGGACAGCGCACCCAGGAAGAGCGCCCCGCCGGCGGCCACGGCGGCGATGGGAGTAATGCCGATGGACAGGACGTAAAGCAGGCTCTCCCCGATGGCCACCGCTGCCAGCGAGCCGCCGAGGACCATCAACCACGGGCGGAATCCCAGTTTCCACGCCACCCCGGCGGCGGATCCGGCCAGCAGGACGAGCGCGGAAATGAGCATGGCGATGACCGGGCTCAGCTGGCGCGCATCCTCCTCCGCGGCCACGTGTGCGGGCGGCAGCGCACGCTGCACCTCACCCAGGTTCGATTGGTTTTGTTCTGCCATGCCGGTGAGCTTGCCGGCGCCATCGTCAAGCTTGCCCACCCCATCGAGCGCCTCATCCACGCGGCTATTAAGTTCCGCGATGGACTGGTTGAGCTGCTGCGCGCCAGCCACGGCCTGGTTAATGCCGTCGTGATAGGCATAGCCGCTTACCGCCAGCTGATTGGACAGATCGCGCGAGCCATCCTTGAGCTTCTTCAACTCCCCGGTCAGGGATTCATCGAGGCGGAAATTTTCCACTTGCTTGCGCAGATCCCCCAGCTGAGAGCGGACCTGTTTCGCTTCCTTGGAATCATTTCCCTCCAAATCGCGCACCGTGCCATCAATGGCCTCCAGGATTTGGCCTTGGACGGCTCCCAGGCCCACGACCTGGTCGACGGCCCCGCCAACGGTATTGGCCAGCTCCGTCGCCCCTCCGCCGAGGGTATTCGTCCCCGACTGCAGCTGGTTCAGCCCCGCCACCAGCTCTTGCGAACCGCCGGCGAGCTTGTCGACGCCCTCTCCTAGCTCCCCCGCACCCTTATCCAACTCGCTGGTGCCCTTGTTCAACCGGTCCGCCCCGGATTTCAAGATGCTGGCCTGCGCCTGGGCGCGGCTGGCGGCCTCGGCAGCTTCCTTGAGCTCTGGCGATGCCGAATTCGCCTGCGGTGCGCCATAAGGCTGCGCGGCGCTCGACCACGCGTGCGCCGGCTCCCACTGCGACCAGGTCGCCACTGCGGTACCAACGATAAGTGGTACGGCGAGCAATACGAGCAATAAGAGCGTGCGCCACTGCGAGGAACTCGCGGACGCAGTAGACGCGGTCGAGGCAAGGCTTTTGGTCATGCTAGTAACCTATCGCTGCAGGTCATTCCCTTTCTGCAGGCGCGCCGATCCCCGCGCATAACAAAGAGAATCTACTATTAAGACATGCCTATCCCCCGAAAATCCGTTCTCTCCCGCACGCTAGCCTGCGCGGCCGCGTTTCCGCTGAGCATGGCACTGGTGTCCTGCGCCGATGATGCCGATAACTCCGCCAACCCTAGCGAGCCCCATTTTTCCGATGCCGTGGCGCAGTCCAGCTCCAGCGCTACAAGCTCCACGGAGGAGACGACGGCTACTACATCCGATGCCCCAGCAACCTCGCCCGCACAGACGCACGCGCAGCAGCCCACCCCGCAAGAGGTCACGGTCACCACGACCGCCAAGAAGGCCAAGGGCGATTGCTCACCAGCATCCTTTGCTCCCCTAGCCCCCGATATGAGCAATATTGTGGTGCTCGATTGCGATGGTACTTGGGCACACTTTGGTCAAAACCAAACAGATTGGCTCGTATGGGCCCACTTTGTCGATGGCGCATGGACGGTCATCCGCCCGATTGGCCAAGCCACCTCGGGGATGAGCGAGCCGTGCTATGACGTGGATAAATGGCTTAACCAGGGCGCGCCTCAATTCGTTGCAGACGATATGCGCCGCTGCAATTAGCCCGGCGTAGAAAAATCACAAAAGCCGCCTCCGACCAACTGCCCCAGTTCACAGCAGATGGTCGAAGGCGGCCTGTGTCTTATGCCTCTAAGAAGCAGTACAAGCGCAGCGGCGGGCTACTTCTTTTCAGCGAAGACCTCGCGCACGCGCTGACCCAAGTCCGGGTGGACGTTGGTCCAGTACTGGTACACGCGCTCTTCGGTTTCTTCGGAGACGCCGGCCATCGCGTTGGTGATATTGGTGACCAGGCGCTCCTTGGCGGCGTCGTCGTAGACGTTTTCGTACAGGTCGCGAGCTTGGACGAAGTCATCGTCTTCCGCGTGGCGCACGTACGGCGCGCGGACCAAGTCCTGGCCGTGAGGATCCGGGTTCACGTAGAGGTCCGCCGCAGTGGTGGTCTCGAGGTCCTCGCGGTTGTTGACGGAGGCATCGTCAAGCACGCCCGCGCCCTTCGCATGTCGGTTGGGCGAGTACACCGGATCCTCTGGAGCATTGTAGAAATACTGCATTGGGCCCTCGTGCTCGTAGGTATTGACCTTCTCCGCATTGCGCGGCTGGTTGACCGGCAGCTGCTTGTAGTTCGGCCCGATGCGGTAGCGCTGCTGGTCAGCATAGGCAAAGACACGAGCCTGGAGCATCTTATCCGGGGACAGGCCAACGCCCGGCACGATATTGGAGGGATCGAGTGCAACCTGCTCAATCTGGGCAAAGAAGTTGCGCGGGTTGCGGTTGAGCTCAAAGTAGCCCACATCGTGCAGCGGGTAGTCCTTCTTGGACCAGACCTTGGTCAGATCGAAGGGGTTGAAGCGGTAGTCTTCAGCCTCAGCAAGCGGCATGATCTGCACCTTGACGTCCCAGATGGGGTAGTTGCCCTCTTCAATGGCGTTGTAGAGGTCCGCGCGGTGGCTATCCGGGTTCTTACCGGCTTCCACGGTGGCCTCTTCATCGGTGAAGTTCTCTACGCCCTGGCGGGAGATGAAGTGGTACTTGACCCAGAATGCCTCGCCGTCCTCGTTGACCCATTGGAAGGTGTGGGAACCGTAGCCATTTTGGTGGCGGGTGGTCTTCGGGGTGCCGCGGTCACCCATCAGGTAGGTCACCTGGTGAGCGGATTCCGGGTTGCGGGTCCAGAAATCCCACTGCATATCGGCATCGCGCAGGCCATTAGCACCCAGGCGCTTTTGGGAGTGGATGAAGTCCGGGAACTTCATGCCATCGCGCAGGAAGAATACCGGGGTGTTATTGCCCACAATGTCGAAGTTGCCGTCTTCGGTGTAGAAGCGCAGGGCAAAGCCGTGCACGTCGCGCCAGGTATCCGGGGAGCCCTGTTCGCCGGCGACGGTGGAAAAACGGCCCATCATTGGGGTGACGGTGCCCTTTTGGAAGACCTTGGCCTTGGTGTAGGCGGACACATCTTCGGTGATGTGCAGCTCACCGAAGGCGCCGTGGCCCTTGGCATGCGGGGTACGCTCAGGCACGCGCTCGCGGTTGAAGTGGGCGAGCTTTTCAATGAGGTGAATATCGTTGAGCGCGACCGGACCCTGGGGGCCGGCGGTCACGGACGTGTTCTCGGACGGCACGGGCTGGCCGGACGGACGGGTCGTGGTGCCCTTACCTGCGGGACGCTGTCCCTTGTTCAGGATGTCATCAGCAGTGGAATCAGTCATGGTATGTCTTTGCCTCCTGGCAATCAGTCGATAATTTGGGGTCAATTATCAATCACGGACAACCCATAGTTTACTACGTTTAACGGCGCCGCGCTACTTTGCGCGCGCATGTGTTGATTGCTCGTGCCCCAGCCACCGCAACCTTGGATAAGAAATCCAGGTGCTACTGGTAGATTCATTCAGGTGACCCACCACTCCGCAGCAGACGACGCCCGCGTCACCGAGCTCGCCCTCCGGGCTGGGCGCGGCGACCGAGCAGCGCTTACGGAGTTCATCAAGGCCACCCAGGATGATGTCTGGCGCCTGCTCGCCCACCTGGGCGGCCCCGAAATCGCCGACGACCTCACCCAGGAGACCTACCTGCGCGTCATTGGCGCCTTGCCGCGCTTTGCCGCCCGCTCTTCCGCACGCACCTGGCTGCTCTCGCTGGCCCGGCGCGTGTGGGTGGATAATATCCGCCACGACATGGCCCGGCCCCGCAAGTCCGCCACGCAATACGAGGACGCAATGAGCTCCGCCGCGGAAAATTCCGGTTCCTGGAGCGATTGGATCGATGCCCGTGCGCTTATCGATGCCCTGCCAGCCGACCGCCGCGAAGCCCTCATCCTCACCCAGGTGCTGGGCTATACCTATGAGGAAGCGGCCAAGATTGCCGGGGTGCGCGTTGGCACCATCCGCTCCCGCGTGGCGCGCGCCCGCAAGGACCTCATTGAGGGCGCAAATTAATACCCCCGAATGTTCGAGCGCCTAGACGTATACTTTCGCCGCAATACTTATCAAAGTGCAGGTACTTAGGGCAGCGCAGCGGGCGCATGCGGCCTGAGGTCGGGGTAGAAAAATACTAAAGTGACACGATTTCAGCTGTGAAGTGACGGGTGAAATGTGATTCTATTAGATACACACACGTGATAAATCGACCGTCGATCCGGGCCCGCGCGTTCCCAAAGCCGGGCCCGGCGAGTGTGAGTAAGAGAGTTTCTCCCCTCATGATTAAACGCGCAATCGGAATTTCCATGGCGTTTATTGGCGTCGTGGTGGGCGCAGGCTTTGCCTCGGGCCAAGAAGCCATGCAGTACTTCGTAGCTTTCGGTGAATGGGGCCTGTGGGGCATCGCCCTCGCCGCCGCCCTCATGATGGTCACCGGCGTGTCCATCCTGCAGCTGGGCTCCTATTTCCAGGCGGTGGAACACACCGCTGTCTACAACAAGATCGCTTCACCAGTCACCGCCAAGATCTTGGACTGGTCCACGCTGATTACGCTGTTTTCCATCGGCTTCGTCATGTTCGCCGGTGGTGGCTCCAATATCAACCAGCAATTCCCCAGCATCCCCGTGTGGGTCGGCGGCACCGTCATGCTGATCCTCGTGCTGCTGGTGGGCCTTATGGATGTGGACCGCGTTACCCGCGTCATCGGTACCATCACCCCGTTCATCATCGTCTTCGTGGTACTGGCCACCGGCTACACCATCCTTACGGCCGATGTGGACTTCGCATCCCTGAATACCTGGGCCATCGATAACGTCAATACCTCGCTGCCTAACTGGTGGCTCTCCGCCCTGAACTACACCGGCCTGAACGTCATGACGGCCGTATCCATGTCCATCGTCATCGGCGGTAACTTCCTGGATAACCGCGCCGTGGGCATCGGTGGCCTCATCGGTGGTTTCCTCTACCTCATCCTGCTGGCCCTGCTCGTCTTCGCCCTCTTCTTCGAGGCCAAGGACGTCAACGGCGAGGACATGCCGGTCCTGAAGCTGATTACGGGCATCCACCCAGTTCTTGGCATCTTGATGACCTTCGTCATCTACGGCATGGTCTTTAACACTGCCATCGGTATGTTCTACGCGCTGGGCAAGCGCCTGACCCGCAATAACCCACAGCGCTTCTACCCCGTATACGCCGCATCCTGCATCATCGGCTTCATCCTGTCCTTCATCGGCTTCCAGTCCCTAGTCAGCAACGTCTACCCCATCCTGGGTTACCTCGGCCTACTGATGATTTTCGTGATGGTTTATAACCGCATTAAAAACCGCGGCATGCTTGCCGATGAATCCGATCGCCGCATGCGTGCCCACGATCTCGTCGCCCGCAAGCTCGACCCTCGCGAGCGCTTTACCAAGAAGAATGAGCGCGAGTTGCGCATGCTAGCCGCAGCATCCAATATGGGGACGCAGGAATTTATCGATCACCTCGCCGAGGATATCCACGAGGAGCTCGAAGAGGACGATGAACTCGATTACGACCGTTCAGCGCCCGCGCCTTCCGTCACCTACGTCCAGCACACGAAGCCGGAAGTACCTTCCGTTGATAGTGACTTGGACTTTGGCAAGAAAGACGAAGACTAAGGTTTAAGCGCCACTAAATACAATTCGGCTCCTCCTTCCCGCGGTGGGAAGCGAGGAGCCGATTTTTCATATTGCAAAGCGCCGGGCAAGGCTTCGCAGCTCTTGCCCGGCGCGGTGGTACCTTGCGGCTATACCAACAGTTCTGCGATCTGAATGGTATTAAGCGCAGCGCCCTTGCGCAGGTTATCGCCGGAGACGACGAGCACGAGGCCTTTATTGTCATCTACCGTCTGATCCTGGCGGATGCGCCCGACCAAGGAATCGTCCTTGCCGGCGGCAGCGAGGGGGGTGGGGACATCGGCAAGCGTCACGCCTGGGGCATCGCCCAGAAGCTCGGTGGCCTGCTCCGGGGTGATGGGCTTGTCGAACTCCGCGTGGATGGTCAGGGTGTGGCCGGTAAAGACGGGGATGCGCACACAGGTGCCGGCGACCTTGAGGTCCGGCAGGCCGAGAATCTTGCGGGATTCATTGCGCAGCTTCTGCTCTTCGTTGGTCTCATTGCTGCCGTCATCGACGAGGTTGCCGGCAAAGGGCAGCGCGTTATAGGCGATGGGCGCAACGAAGGGCCCCAGGTCCTCATCATCGAGGGCAGAACCATCGTGGACCAGGTTCACGTTGTGATCGCCCACGCTGTAGACCTGCGCGGCGAGTGTCTGCACGCCGGCCAGGCCGGAGCCGGATACCGCCTGGTAGGACGATACGTGCAGCTTATTGAGGCCGGCGGCATCGTGCAGGACCTTCAGCACCGGCATGGCGGCCATGGTGGTGCAGTTCGGGTTGGCGATGATGCCCTTCGGCGTGTTCTTCGCCTCCTCAGGGTTTACCTCCGATACCACGAGCGGGACCTCCGGGTCCTTGCGGTAGGCCGAAGAATTATCCACCACGGTAGCGCCCGCGGCAGCGAAGACCGGGGCCCACTTCTCAGAGGTGGACCCGCCCGCGGAAAATACCGCGATATCGACATCGGCCACGGATTCTTCGGTGACCTCGGCCAAGTCCTCCACTTCGATCTGCTCGCCGCGGAATTCCAGCTCGGTTCCTGCGGAGCGGGCGGAGGCGAAAAAGCGCACCTTATCCGCCGGGAAATTGCGTTCTTCCAAAATGGAGCGCATCACGCGGCCGACCTGGCCGGTGGCGCCGACGACTGCAACGGTAGTCATTGTCTTCCCCTTGATTTGTTCTGGTTTAGCGTCCGGTTCCAGCATAGACGGTGGCTTCTTCCTCGCCGCCGAGCTGGAATTTATCGTGCAGGGCGCGCGCCGCCTTTTCTAGGTCCGCCTCGCGCGTCAGCATGGAGATGCGGATTTCGGAGGTGGAAATAAGCTCCATATTCACTCCCACATCGCGCAGGGCCTCGGTAAAGTCCGCCGTCACGCCTGGGTGGGACTTCATGCCGGCGCCGACGAGGGAGACCTTGCCCACCTGGTCATCGTAAAGCACATTGGACCAGCCGCCCTCGGACTGCAGCTTGCTCAATAGCTCCATCGCGCGGGGGCCATCGGCGCGCGGGCAGGTGAAGGTGATGTCGGTGGTGCCGTCCTCCAAGGAGGAGACGTTTTGCAGCACCATGTCGATATTGATCTCCGCATCGGCGATGACGCGGAAAAGCTTCGCGGCCTCGCCCGGGCGATCTGGGATGCCCAGCACGGTTACCTTCGCCTCGGATTTATCAGTTGCTACACCAGTAAGTACTGCTTCTTCCACGGGGATATCCTCCATCGAGCCGGTCACCAACGTGCCGGGGTCATTTGAATAAGACGAGCGAACTCGCAACGGAACATTGAAAGCGCGGGCGTATTCCACGCTGCGCAGGACCAGAATCTTGGATCCTACGGCGGCCATTTCCAGCATCTCTTCAAAAGAGAGCTTTTCTAGCTTTTGCGCATCCGGAACAATGCGCGGATCGGCGGTATAGACGCCATCGACATCGGAGTAGATTTCGCACACATCCGCTTTAAGCGCCGCGGCCAAGGCCACCGCGGTGGTATCGGACCCGCCGCGGCCCAGCGTGGTCACATCGCGCGAGTCCTTATTCACGCCCTGGAAGCCGGCGACGATGCAGATCTGTCCTTCCTCTAGGGCCTCGGTCAGGCGGCCGGGGGTGACGTCAACGATGCGCGCATTGCCGTGGCGCTCGGTCGTCAGCACGCCCGCCTGGGAGCCGGTAAAGGACTGGGCCTTCGCACCCAGGGACTCCACCGCCATGGCCACGAGCGCATTCGAGATGCGCTCGCCCGCGGTAAGGAGCATATCCATTTCGCGTTGCGGGGGAACGGGATTGACTTGCGCTGCAAGGTCAAGCAGCTCATCGGTGGTATCCCCCATAGCGGAGCACACCACGACGACATCATTGCCCTGCTTTTTAGTGGCCACAATCCGCTCCGCTACCGCGCGGATGCGATCTGCGGATTCGAGGGAGGAGCCGCCGTATTTTTGAACGATCAGGGCCACGGTGTGGTTGCCACCTTTCGTTTTAAAAGGCACTCCTGGGCGCAGGCGCGCCACAGAAATACCTGTCGGACACTAGTCAAATTCCTATGCTACCCCGCAAGGCGCTACACCTCATCATAATTCCGAAACAATACTTTTATTTTATTCACACCCACCCCCGTGCATGCGCGAGGCGGCGGGGCGGGGGCGGCATCGATAAGCAAAATGCATCTCCGTCACTTTTTTACTAGCGTTGAGCGGGTGTTAAGCAACTTCCTGGCCGTATTCTTCGCGCTCGCCTCCGCGCTTACGGTTGCTTGGGGCACGGTCGTTCGCCACCGCATCGCCCTTGAAGCAGACGATTCAGTCATGCGCTCCGCCATGACCAACCCACTGTGGTGGGTCGGCACCGGCGCGGCCATACTCGCCTACGGCCTCCAGGTCGTCGCCCTGGGCTTTGGTACCTTGCTGGTGGTCCAGCCCATTTTGGTGCTCTCGCTCATGTTTACCCTGCCGCTTTCGGCCTGGTATGCCAAGCGCCCCATGCCCGTGCACGAGACCTTCTGGTCCATCGCGCTCACGGTGGCGGTCGGCGTGATGGTGGTCTACGGCCGCCCCGTTGCCGGCAATCCCCGGCCCGAGTGGAGCCAGTGGTGGCCCGCGCTGCTATTGGGCCTGGCCACCCTGGTCGCGTTGGGCGTGGCCGGCCATAAATTCCGCGAGCAGCGCCCGCTTGCCCTGGGCACTGCCTGCGGCGTCATCTATGGCTTCGTCGCGCTGCTCTCTAAGGCCGTGGTGGACATCTTCACCCACGAGGGCTTGAGCGTCTTGGTGGGCAGCTGGCAGTTCTACGGCCTCATCGGCCTCGCCCTGACCGGCACCGTCGTGCAGCAATACTCCTTTAACGCCGGCCCGCTGGCGCAGTCGCTGCCGGCCATGACCATCTTCGAGCCCATCGTCGCCTTCGGCTTGGGCTATATGGTCTTGGGCGAGAAATTCCTCATCGATTCCACCGCCGGCTGGCTCGTCATGATGGCCGCGCTCGGCGTCATGATCGCCGCGACCATCATTTTGTCGCGCAACCCGGTCAGCCAGCGCAGCTAGATGGCCCACTCGAATACGGCCAGCATATAGGCCGAAAACCAGGCGCCGAAGAGCACCCAGGCACCCACGCTTGCCGATGCCCCCTTCTTGCCCACCCACGGCACCAAAACCACCGCTGCGGGCAGTAAGAGGCGGGGACGGGAGTGCATGATGCCATCGGAAAGCAGCACATTAGCCATCAGCACCGCAGCAAACAGCCAGGCCGGCAGCGGGAGGCGTCCCCAGGCCAACAGCAGGCAGATGGGGGCGGCGATGATTACCGCGGCGCTGAGCAGGTACCCACCATTCGTGGCATTAGACAGCGTATCCGCCACCCAGGACACCGTCGCCCGGCCGCCGTCGAAACCGGAATTCCAGTGCTTTTCCTGCAGGCCAAAGTAGCCGCCGGCGCCGGATAAATGGCGATTGGCCCACAAGATATAGCCGGCTAGGGGCAACGCCGATACCGCCACGCTCAGCCAAGCCCACCAGGTGCGCCACGCCTTAAAGAGCACCATAAGCGCGAAAACCACGATGAGATCCACCGCTGTCAGGCGGACGAAAGAGGCAAGAAAAATCAGCGCCCCGGCCGCAATCCAGCGCTGATCGTGCAGCATCACCACTGCCCAGATCGCGAGCGCGCCGAAGAGCGCCTCCGTATAAGGCATGGCAAAAACGATGCTCATGGGCGCGCTGGTAACCACCGCCGCGCCGAGCACCTGGCCGCGCGTGCCCAGCCCCATCTGCCTAGCCAGCGCCATAACGCCCGCCGCCAAGGCGATGGTGAAAAAGAGGTTGAGGACCATCGCCGTGCCCGCAATATCCGTACCCAGCAGGTTGCTGACTGCGCGCACCACCAGCGGGAAGCCGGGAAAGAATGCGAGGGTCGTTTCTTCCGCTGGGGCACCATCCGCCCCGGCATAACCCGCGCGGGCGATGTCGACGTAGTAGTGGGCGTCCCATTTATTCAACAGCCCCCACAGGGAATCGCCTTGCGCCGCGGCCATCGCCGCGAGCACGCTGAGGCGAATCGCCGTGCCTACAACCGCCACGAGCGCGGCATAAAACCAGCAGCGCAGCGTGGACATCGCTGTAGGGCGGCGGGTGTTAGGAGCGATAGGCACACCAGCATGGTACGCCACGGGCCCGCGCGTCCCGTTGAATGAAATATGTTGCCACGCAGTGAGATTCTCTGTAGTGTGACCGGTATGACATTGCGGTACGACCTACTCCTTATCTGCCGCGGCGGGATTTCGGCCTAAACCTACGGCCAGCGCCCCGTCGCGGAGTCTGGCAATCCTTAGCCCAGCTGGCCGTCGCACTTCCCGACACCAAACACATTAAGGACACCGCACCCCATGTCTCCCAACGATTCCTTCATCAGCGCACCCCGCGAAATCACCACCCCTGCAGGCCCTCCCCGCGAGGGACAGCCCGCCTGGAATAAGCAGCGCGGCTCCTCCATGCCGTTCGAGCGCTACCAACCCTTCTCCGTCGAGGTCGAGGACATCGACCTGCCGGACCGCACCTGGCCGGGCAAGAAGATCACCCACGCCCCGCAGTGGTGCGCCGTGGACCTGCGCGATGGCAACCAGGCGCTGATCGATCCCATGAGCCCCGAGCGCAAGCACCGCATGTTCGACCTGCTGGTACAGATGGGCTACAAGGAAATCGAGGTGGGCTTCCCGTCCGCCTCCCAGACGGACTTCAACTTCGTCCGCGAAATCATCGAAGGCGATAAGATTCCAGAGGACGTCACCATCCAGGTCCTCGTCCAAGCCCGCGAGCACCTGATCCGCCGCACCTTCGAGGCCTGCGCCGGCGCCAAGAACGTCATCGTGCACTTTTATAACTCCACCTCGAAGCTGCAGCGCCGCGTGGTCTTCCGCAAGGACAAGCCGGCCATCAAGAAGCTGGCTACCGATGCCGCCGAGCTCATCAAATCCATCGCCGCCGACTACCCCGATACCAACTGGCGCTGGGAGTACTCCCCTGAGTCCTTTACCGGCACCGAGCTGGATTTCGCCCGCGAGGTCTGCGATGACGTGGTCGCCATCATGGATCCGAGCCCCGAGAACCCGATGATCATCAATCTGCCGTCCACGGTGGAGATGATTTCGCCGAATGTCTACGCCGATTCCATCGAGTGGATGGACCGCAACCTGGCCCGGCGCGATTCCATCTTGATTTCGCTGCACCCCCACAATGACCGCGGCGAGGGCGTTGCCGCCGCCGAGCTGGGCTATATGGCCGGCGCCGACCGCATCGAGGGTTGCCTGTTTGGCAATGGCGAGCGCACCGGCAACGTGGATCTGGTGACCTTGGGCCTGAACATGCTCACCCAGGGCGTTGACCCCCAGATCGACTTCACCGATCTGCCCAAGATCCGCGAGACCGTGGAGTATTGCAACCAGCTGCGCGTTCCCGAGCGCCACCCCTACGGCGGTGAACTGGTCTTTACCGCGTTCTCTGGCTCGCACCAGGATGCCATCAATAAGGGCCTGGACGCGCTGGCCGCAACGGTGCGCCCGGAGGCCAATTCCACCGACGTCAGCTGGGAAGAGCTGCGCGATGCCATCTGGGAGGTTCCCTACCTGCCCATCGACCCGAAGGACGTGGGCCGCGATTACCAGGCCGTTATCCGCGTCAACTCCCAGTCCGGCAAGGGTGGCGTCGCCTACATCATGAAGACCGACCACGGCATCAATATGCCGCGCGCCATGCAGGCGGAGTTTTCCACCGTCGTGCAGGAAATCACCGATACCGAAGGCGGCGAGGTCAATTCCAAGAATATGTGGGACATCTTCGCCACCGAATTCCTGGACCGCACCACCCCGCTGCAGCTGGAATCGTTTGAGATCGACAATATTTCCGCCGAAGATACCGATGCCACCGTCACCGCCACCGTGACCTACAACGGCAAGGAATCCGAGGTCACCGGCACCGGCAACGGCCCCATCGCCGCCTACGCCAATGCGCTGGAGTCCTTGGGCATCGACTTCGATGTCATCGATTACTCCCAGCAATCGCGCTCGGCCGGCGATGATGCCGAGGCCGCCTGCTACATTGCCGCCGACGTCAACCAGAACAAGGTCTGGGGCGCGGGCATCGCCGCTTCCACGACCCGCGCCTCCATCAACGCGATTACCTCCGCAGTAAACCGCGCGTTGGCCTAACGCGGACGCAGCCGGGCATGGTAGAAGATCGACTATGCCTTCTTCTACCTACCTCATCCCCCACCGCGGCCTCGGCGCGGTGCAGGCCTTGCCCATTCACGGCGCATCGGTGAAGGGCACGGAGGAATTTACCGTCACCCTGGCTCCCGGCCAGGAGGGCGGTTTAAGCGTGGAAACCCAAGAACAGATAGGCACCATTAGCGCCGCGGACCGCGCGGAATACCCCGAGATCGACCTGCTTTTTCGCGCCGGTCTCACCCCGGCCGCCACGGCCCAGCCGCATGCCGATGGCCACGTCACCCTCCTGCTTCCCCGCCCCGGACTCTGCCTGCCGGCGAATAATCCGCCCGGCGGCCCCTATACGATGCTGGGTTACGCCCCGCCCATCGATATCACCGATCTCCCCACGGATCTCGACATCCCGGCCCAGGCCCGGATGCACGTGCTGGTCAACCTCGTGCCCTCCGCCAACACCGTCGACGTCTTCTTCGGCCCTAAATTCCTCACCACACTGTCCCCGGGTCCCTCGCTGCCCCCGCTTGCCGATGCCCCCATCCTCGCCCACGCCTACCACGCCCCGCGCGGCAACGATCGTGTGCTGAGCATCTACGCCGGCGACCCGCTTCCCGCCTCCAACGAGGACTCGGTGGCCGTGGCCACCCCGACCACGCAGGCGGCGACCGAGACCTTCGAAACCAGCAGCTTTCGCGCCGTCACCGCCACCCCGGAGCCCACGCGCCACACCGGGTGGTGGGTCACGGCCATAGCCCTAGTCGCCGTCGTGGCGCTGGTGACCGTATTCATCGTCGCGGTTTAGTGTCCACTAAACCGGATTAGGCAACGAAAAGGCCCGGCGCGCCCTGTCCCGCCACAGGAATTCCGGGATACTAGACTTAGGTTGATGAATAACACACCTGGCCCCTCCCCACGGTCGCCGCAGGCTCCTTCGCCGGCGACCATGGCGTCCCAGCATGCGGCTAGGACCCACGCCCAGGCGTCCCCTCACTCCGCAGCCGACTCCACCAACCCTGCCCAGCCGGAGACCAAAGCTGCGGCACAGCAGCGCAAGCCGGGCCCCAACTCCCAAAGCGAATCCAGCACCAGCGTCCCCAACAGCACAGGTATGGCCAAACCAGGCCCGCGCCGGCCTCGGCCGCGTCGCGCCGTCCGTCCCTCCGGCGGTCCTGCAACGCCGAAAACTCCAGCCGGCCCAACCGCTTCGTCTGCCCCGACCGAATCAACCGGATCAACCTCCGCATCCAGCGCGGACAACGCCGCGCAAAAGCAGCCGGAAAAAGCCGAGACCGTCACCAAGCACCCCTACGTGGCCCTCACGCTGCAGACCACGGGCATCCACCCCTCGACCGGGCGCATAGTCACCATCGATGCGGTGGCCTTCGATAATGCCGGCGATATTGGCCAGCGCTTCCACGCCGTGCTCAAGCCGGATATCGACGCCGGCCCGCACCACCTCCACGGGCTGACCGTCGCGGATATCGAACAGGCCCCTGCTTTTAGCAGGATCCTCAAATCGCTGGATAAGCTTATCGATGGCCGCACCCTCGTCGTCCACGATATCCCCTATACCTGGGGCTTTATCGTCGCCGAGGCCCGCCGCGCCATGATGACCGCCGCCCGCCAAAATCGCGCGCGCAACCGCGGTCGCAATAAGGGCAAGCGACGCCGCCAAAAGGTGGGCCACATGCCCGCCCCCGTGCGCATCATCGATACCTTGGCCACCTCGTATGCGCAAGGCGTGCGGTCGAATGATGTGCGGCTGAGGGGCGTCGCTAAGCAGAATGGCCTGGATGCCGATCCGAAGGCAACGGTGGAACGCGCCCGGCGCCCGGAGCAGGAAACCTCGCGCGAGGAGACGGAGCTGCTCATCCAGCTCTACCAGCACCAACAACGCGGCCCGGTGCGCAGCTATGCCCCAGACGATGTCCGCGCCGACCGCTTTGGCCTGCAGCGCTCGCACGTGCGCGTCGATGCGGCCGAAGCCCCCGTGCAGCACCACAACCCCGGCAAGTACGAGCCCGGCAAGGAGCTGCGCCGCGGCATGGAAATCGTCGTGACCCCCGAAATCCTGGAGGACCCGGACACGATTATCTCCGCCCTCATGCGCGAAGAGCTGAACTATTCGGAAAAGCTCACCCGCGAGGCATCGCTTGTCGTGTGCAATGTCACCACGGATCTCGTGGGCAAAGCCATGCACGCCCAACGCAAGGGCATCCCGCTGATGTCTGATGCCGCGTTTCTCGATGCCCTCACCCGCATCGAAGACCCCACCACTGCGCGGCGCCAGCCCCCGCAGAAGAGCGGTGGAAATAACCAGAGCAAGAGCCAGAAGCGGCGGCGCAGGCGCGGCGGGCGCGGCCGGGGGCGGCGAAATTCTGGCGGCTCGGCGCCCAAGAACAACGCCTAGGCCGCTTCCCCGACTACCCTAGGGGGCATGAGTTTTTCAGTCCCGGGTGCCTTGAAGAAGTTGCGCACCACCGCCGCGACATCCGCCGCGAAGCTGGCCACCACCGCTTCCCGCGCCACCGGCCGGGGCGCCGGCGGAATGATCGGCGGCCTTATCGCCAATGCCATTGATCCCTCCATCATGACCAACCTGGGCGGCGGGCGCCCGACCGTGCTGGTCACCGGCACCAACGGCAAGTCCACCACCACCCGCATGCTCGCCGCCGCGGTCCGCGCAGAGCACCGCGTCGCCACCAACGACGGCGGCGATAACATGGACGCCGGCATCATCTCCGCGCTCATGGCGGGCAAGGACGCCTCGCACCTGGTCCTCGAGGTCGACGAGCTGCACGTGCCGCACGTTGCCGATAACCTCAACCCGCAGGCGCTCGTCCTGCTCAACCTCACCCGCGATCAGCTCGACCGTGTCGGCGAGATCAACAAGATCGAACGCGCCCTCCGCGGCGCCGTGGAGGCCCACCCGGACATGCTGGTCATCGCCAATTGCGATGACGTGCTCATGACCTCGGTGGCCTATGACGCCAAGAACGTCATTTGGGTCTCCGCCGGCGCCGGCTGGCTCGGCGATTCCGTCACCTGCCCGCGCACCGGCGGCCACGTCGTGCGCACCGAGGATGACTGGTACGCGGTCAAGCCGCTTGCCGATGGCCGCGAGTTCCGCCGCCCGCAGCCGACGTGGGGCATCGATAAGCATGGCGTTATCACCCCCACCGCGAAGCGCCCGCTGAACCTCGCGTTGCCGGGCCGCGCCAATCGCGGCAACGCGGCACAGGCCATCGCCGCGGCCGTCGAGGGCTTCGGCGTGGACTTGGACCGCGCAATTGCCGCGGCAGAAAGCATCGATGACGTCGCCGGCCGGTATTCCACCATCCACTGGAAGGGCCGCGAGATTCGCCTGCTGCTGGCCAAGAACCCCGCCGGCTGGCAAGAGGCCCTGTCCATGGTGGACCGCAGCGCCGATGGGCTGGTCATCGCCACGAACGGGCAGGTTGCCGATGGTATCGACATGTCCTGGCTCTGGGACGTAAAATTCGAGGGCTTTAACGGTCTCAGCGTCAAGGCCGCCGGCGAGCGCGGCACCGACCTTGCCGTCCGCCTCGTCTACGCGGATATCACCCACGAGCTCATCCCGGACCCCATGGATGCGCTCGCCGCCTGCCCCGAGGGCCGCATCGAGGTCCTTGCCAATTACACCGCCTTCCGCGATCTGAAAAAGGCCCTGTCCAAGGAGGCTAATAATGCTTAATATCGGCCTAGTGCTTCCCGATGTCCTCGGCACCTACGGCGATGACGGCAACGCCCTCGTGCTGCGCCAACGCGCCCGCATGCGCGGCCTCGACGCCGAGATTCACCCCATCCGGCTGGGCGAACCCGTGCCCGAGACGCTGGATATTTATACCATTGGCGGCGGCGAAGACACCGCGCAGATTCTTGCCGCAGAACACCTCATTGCCGATGGCGGCCTGACCCGCGCCGCCACGTCCGGCCGCCCCATCTTGGCCATTTGCGCCGGCTTGCAGGTCCTGGGCGAGTCCTTCCGCGCTTCCGGCCGGGTTATCGATGGCGTCGGGCTTATCGATGCCACCACCGCCGGCATGCAAGACCGCGCCATCGGCGAGGTGTCTTCCACCCCTACCGGCGCCGGCGTGACCGCAGATCTCACCGAGCCGCTCACCGGCTTCGAAAATCACTTGGGCGCGACCATCCTCGGTCCGTCCGCTCGCCCGCTGGGAATCCTCACCCGCGGTAACGGCAACGCCGACCAAGCTGCCACCGCAGACCTCGCCGATGGCTCCACCCAACGCACCTACGAAGGCGCCGTGCAGGGCAGCGTCATCGCCACCTATATGCACGGCCCGGCGCTTGCCCGGAACCCACAGCTCGCGGATCTGCTCCTCGCCCGAGCCATGGGCGTCTCGCTCGCGGATCTCGATCCGCTGGATATCCCCGCCGTCGACCGCCTGCGCACCGAGCGCTTCAACGCCACCGAACCGCCGCGCTCCCAGCGCTAAACCTGTGGATAACTTCGCCAATTCTCGGCCCTCACAACCAAAAAGAGCCTAGTTATCCACAGGCCGGGCGCGGCCGCCTTGTAGCTCCCAGTCCCCAACCCTAGGCTGCGGGGCATGACGTTATTGGAGCAGCTGGGGGACATCGCCAAGCGCGGCGTAGACCTGATTGAAGAGGCCTACGCTGCCGCTGACCTGCCCCTGCCTGCGGACCAAGCGAGCGAGCTGCGCCGCACCGCCGAGGCTTTCCTCGCGCCCACCAGCCACTCGCGCTATCAACGCCGCGCCCTGGCCGCCGCGCGCCGCAACCAGCACAGCCTGGGCACGCTCGCGCTCATCGCGCGCCGCTCCCGGCGGGTGAAGAATCCCACCGAGCGCTGGCGCTTCCGCGAAACGCTGTGCGCCACCGCCGGGACCACCGCCGAAGTGTCCCGCGCCGCCACCCGCCTGCTACGCGACATCGCCCCGCCGCCCGAGCGCGAAGACGGCGGGCGCCGCATCCTGCACAGCGAGAAAACCACGCTGAGCTTTACCGGCCCCGCCGCCGAAATGGCCGATATCTGGGCCACCGCGAAGGGCGATCCCCTCGCCTGGCTCACCGGTTCCCGCGCCGTCGCGCCGGCCAGCGTGACCACCAATGTCATCATCGAGCTGCCGGATTACCTGAAGATCCTGCGCGGCGAGGGCTCAGAGGTTCTCCTCGCGATGACCAACGGCGCCACCATCACCGGCGCCGACCTTATCCGCCGCACGCTCGCCGGCGCCGGGCTTTTCACCCTCATCCACCCCGAGGAAGGCCCCGTAAATCTCTACCGCGCCCGCCACGCCTCCGCCAAGCAGCGCCGCATGCTCGAGGCCGAAGGCGCGCGCTGCGCCTGGCCCTCTTGCAGGCGCCCCGCCGCCGAATGCCAAGCCCACCACATCTTCGAATACGCCCGCGGCGGCCACACCCACCCGGCGAATATGTGCCTTTTGTGCCCGTACCACAATTCGATCAACGGCCTTCCGGGGCGCGGGCGGATGGCGCGCGTCAACGGGCGCATCGCCTGGCTGCCGCCGCATCCCCGCCACGCGGACCGGCCAGCCGACCCGCCGAATTCAGCTGCACCGTCGCACTCTGCCTCACCGCCTGACTCGGCGTCGCCACCGGAGTCGAATGCGCCTCCCCCAGTCTTCACCGGCCGCGCGCCACGCGGGCCCACCGCCGCCGTGCCTTAAACCGCAAGAAACCAAATGTCCCGGGCCGTTGCCGAACGGCACCGCGGTCGGTGCTGCGGACGCCTAGATGGTCAAGCGCCCCGAGAGCGCACGGGACAAGGTCAGCTCGTCCACGAACTCCAAATCGCCTCCGAGCGGCATGCCGGAGGCCAATCTGGTGATCTTTAAATCGGGAAAGTCCCGCAATAACCGCACCAGGTACGCCGCGGTGGCCTCGCCCTCCGTATTTGGGTCGGTGGCGAGGATGACTTCGCGGATGGTGGGGGTGTCGTCGTAAAGCGGGGCCTCTGGCGTGGAATCCGCCAATTCCCTATCCGGCAGCACCCCGCCCAGCCGTTGGAGGAGCGTGGAAATATTCAAATCCTTCGGCCCAACATTGGCCAGCGGGTCCAGCGCACCGCCGAGGACGTGGTAGCGGCCCTCGTACTCACCCGTACGCTCGATGACCTGGATGTCCTTCGGCTCCTCCACGACGCAAATGGTCGAGGCGTCGCGCTGCGAATTGATGCAAATCCGGCACACATCCTCGCGCGAAATATTGCAACAGATGCGGCAGAAAGTAACGCCGTCGCGCACCCCGCCTAAGGCATTTTGCAGGCGCTCGATATCCTCCGGTTCCATGTGCAACACATGAAACGCGATACGCTGCGCCGACTTCGGGCCGATGCCCGGCAGGCGCGAAAACTCATCAATGAGGTCCTGCAGAGGTCCTTCAAACACCACAACTCCCAAAATTACGTCAAGGCCGCGGCCCCGCTATCGGGGCAACGGCCTTTTAAGAATATCGCGCGGTTAGAAGCCGCCGAACATGTCATCCATCGACGGTCCACCCTGGCCGCCCATGCCCTGCGAGAGGGGACCAATCTTTTCCTGTGCCAGCTTGCCCGCAGCGGCGTGGGCATCCTTAAACGCGCCCATCACCAGGTCCTGCAGCGTATCGATGTCCTCCGGGTCAACCACGGACTTATCAATCTGCAGGTCTACCAGCTCGGCGCCACCGGTCATGGTCACCTTAACCAGACCATTGCCCGCGCTGCCCTCAACGTTGGTGGCCAGGATTTCTTCCTGCGCCTTCTGCAGCTCGGCCTGCACCTGCGCGGCCTGCGCGATGAGGTCATTCATGTCGTTGGGTTGTGGGGTGGAATCTTGTTCAGCCATAGCTTTCGTCCTTTCTCAATAGCTTTGCTACCGCCCGAGTCTACCGTGCCACAGTCCTAGACACGGCGAGCGCCTAGTTCCTTTTCCACGAGTTCTATCGCTATCTCGGTCGCGCTGCGATGGTCCATTTCGCCTGCGGACTGCGCGGCTTCGACCATGTCGCGTTCTTCATCATCGCGGGTATAGGCCGGCGGTTCTTCCGGCGGCGGCTCGTCCGCGGGGCCCTCCGGCTCAGGCGGCAGCGGCACCCCGTTGCTAAATTGCGGCGTGCGCGCGAATTCGTCGTCGCGCTGCTTCGCCACCTCAGTAGCCTTGGCGATGCGCGAGCGCCAACCAGGCTTACTCTCCGCCTCCTTATCGTCGCTGGGCTCCCGCTCGGGCGCGTTGGGGTTCCATTCGGGTTTAGCTTGCGGGGCCCGCGGCGCATCGAAACCGGCGGTCTTCGGGTCCGTGCCCACCACGCAATTGACCTCAATATCGCGTTGGAATTCCTCCCGCAGCACGTCCACAATGACGGAATTATTCGCCGGCGCATTGATGCGTTCTGCCAGCGCACCGGTGGTATGCCCCAGCGTCAGCGTATTATCGCGGAATCCGAGCACGCGGGCTTCGGCAAGCATGATTTCAGCAACCTTATTCCGCTTGCCGACGCTCCCCCTCAGCTCCACCCATTTCCGCTTCACTGCCTCCACGAAGTCACCGTCATCGCCGCTTGCCGATGCCCCCTGGCCCTGCCCCTCCGACTGCACTGTCGCCTGCGCTGCCTGGGTCTGGCTCTGCCCCTCCGACTGTGCTGTCGCCGCTGGCACCGGTTTCTCCAATGGTTCCCCTTGGCCGTTGCCGCGGGCTGGGGCATTCTGCGGAACCTGGCGCTCCTGGCCCCATGGATCCGCGCCATCGTCAGTTTTTACGTCGTCGCCTGCTCCAGCAGGCGAAGCGTCCTTTTCAGGCACATCGCTAGACTGCGAATCCGTGGACTGCTGCTCAGGCCGCCCAGCCCAATCAGCCTGCGCCGATTGCGCATGCTCCGCGCTCGGTTGTTCTTGGGACAACTCAGATCGTCCCTGATTCTCAGCCCCTGTCGACTCCGTTTGCGCTGGCTGTTCATGTTGCGCCGCCGGTGCTGGCTGCGCAGACTGCTCAGCCGGGGTGGCCTGCGCCGACTGCGCAGGACCCTCATGCTCGCCACGCGATTGCTGCGCCGTTGCCTCCGGTTGAGACGATGGTGACGGTGATGTTGCTTGCCCCGACTGTGCCTCGGTGCCAGCGGCCGCTTGATTTGATTGTTGTGCAGGCACCTCTGAGCCAGTAGGGCCCGTGGCGGCCTGGTTTTGTCGTTGCTGTGGCTCCGCCGGTGCGGTGGAGCCCGGAGCAGGCTGGTTTTGCTGGGCCTGGGACTTTGCGCGGCGCCGCGCGATGATGGCGGCCGCTGCCGACTGCGGGTCTTGGGCCCCCGAAAAGGCGGGGCCGTTTCCCGCAGAGGGTGCCGCCTGGCCCGATTGTCCTGGCTGCCCTGACTGCGCTGCCTGCGCCGATTGTGCCCCTTGGCCGGCCTGGTTGGGCTGGCTTGCCTGTGCGGATTGCGGGGCGCCGCTGGGTTGGGCGGCCTGAGGCAATTGGCCTGGCTGGCTCGCGGCGCCCAGAGCTGCACCCGGCGCCGCGCCGGACGAGGTACCGATGAGCAGGTGTGCGCACATGATTTCGAGCAGCAGACGCGGCGAGGTGGCCCCGGTCAGATCGCTGATGCGGTCATTGACGGTGGAGGCAAGATAAGTCAACTGCGGGCCGGAAAAACGCTGCGCTTGGGCGGTGAGCACCTCGGCGCGGTCGGTAGGCGCGGAAACCAGGCCGGCATCGATGGCGCCCGGCACTGCCTGCAGGATCATCAGGTCGCGCAAGCGGTCGAGCAGATCCACCGCAAAGCGGCGTGGGTCGTGGCCGGCCTCGATGACGTTGTCGATCTGCGCGAAGAGGCCGGCCTTGTCGTTTTCGGCAAGGGTGGCGATGGTGTCATCGAGAAGCGTGACGTCCGTAACGCCCAGCAGCGGGCGCGCGAGGTCATAGGTCAAGCCATCGGGGCCCGCACCGGCCAAAAGCTGGTCCAGTAGCGACAAGGTATCGCGCGGGGAGCCACCGCCGGCCTCAATGACCATGGGATAGACGGCGTCTTCAACCTGCACGCCCTCGGAAGCCACGGTCTTTTGCAGCAGCCCCTTCATCGCGGGCGGGGTAAGCAGGCGGAAGGGATAGTGGTGCGTCCGGGAGCGAATGGTGCCGATGATCTTTTCCGGCTCCGTCGTCGCAAAGATGAAAATCACGTGCTCCGGCGGCTCTTCAACCACCTTGAGCAACGCATTGGCGCCGGACGGGGAAATCATGTGCGCCTCGTCGATGATGAAGATGCGATAGCGCGATTCCGCCGGCGCATAGTAGGCGCGGTCGCGCAGCTCGCGCATGTCCTCCACGCCATTGTGCGAGGCGGCGTCGAGCTCCGTCACGTCCAGGTTGCCCGGGCCGCCGGGCGCAAGCGACACGCACGAATCGCACTTGCCGCACGGCGTCGACGTGGGCCCGTGCTCGCAGTTGAGCGAGCGGGCCATAATCCGCGCCGAAGACGTCTTACCGCAGCCGCGCGGGCCGGAAAAGAGGTAGGCGTGGTTGATGCGCCCCGCGTCGAGGGCGGCAGATAGCGGCGTGGTGACCTGCTCTTGTCCCACGACCTCGGCAAACGTTGCTGGACGGTATTTCCGGTATAAAGCCACGGTTAGCCAGTTTACCGGCTAACCCTCGCGCGACCAGTCCAGCAGGTCAATGCCCTGCTCGGCCACGGCCTGCTGCAGCTTGCCGACGCCCTCTTCCACCCCAAACGCATATTCCGCATCCGTCAGCATGACCAGCTGCAGCACGAGCGTCAGGCGGTCATCCTCGCGGTATTGCGGCGTCTGCCCGCCCCAGAGGTACGGGGCGATGAGCAGCCCGTGGTGCACGGACGGCTCGCCGGGGAGATCAAGAAGCGATGGTAGCAAGACGCCGGGTTGCGCGGGCAAGAGGCCGCCCGCCTTCTCCAGCTTCGCGGCGGCAGCCCCCACTGCAGCGGCGACTTCGGGCTGGCCCACGCGCGCTACAGTGACGAGTTCGCAGCGCACATCCAGGCCTTCGGCATCGCTGCGCAGGCCGGTATCGACGTCGTTGAAGGTGGTGGTGAGGGCCAGGGATTGGGCATCGGCAAGCGTGGCTAAACCCAGCCTGCGCCCGTCGACGTACCGGAACTCCAGCGGAGCCGGGATGACCTCGCTGAGCCACACTGCGGATTCGTCGGCGTTGATTTTAGCCCTCCGCCTTTTCGATGGCCGCCAGGAGCACGCAGGTGGCAACGCCGTCGATGGCTTCCTCGATTTCCTCCTGCGGCGGCAGCGACACCGCAAGGCGGATATTGCGGTCATTCTCATCGCGTCCGTGCGGGTAGGCCGCGCCCGCCTTGGTGAGCACGATGCCGGCGTCCTTGGCCAGTTCCCACACGCGGGTGGCGGTGCCGTCGACGACGTCCATGGAGATGAAGTAGCCGCCCGCTGGGTCGGTCCATTCCGCCACGCCGTACTCGCCCAGGCGCTCATCCAGGATGCGGCGCGCGGCGGCGAACTTCGGCGCCAGCAGCTCGGCGTGGCGGCGCATCAGCTCGCGCACGCCGTCCGCGGAGCCGAAGAACTCGGCGTGGGCGAACTGGTTAATCTTGTTCGGCCCAATGCCGCGGATGCCCGCGTGCTCCAAGTACCAGTCGAGGTTCTCTGCCGAGGACCCGAAAAAGCTCACGCCAGAGCCCGCGAAGGTGACCTTGGAGCTCGAGGACATGGCCCAGAAGCGGTTGGGGTGCCCGCCCTGCTTGGCGATGTCCAGAACCGGCAAGACTTCCGGAAACTCCTCTGTCAGCGTGTGTACTGCATAGGCGTTATCCCACACGATGCGGAAATCAGGCGCCGCGGTGTCCATTTCTGCCAGGCGGCGGGTCTTTTCCTCCGAGATAAGTACGCCGGTGGGGTTGGAGAACATGGGGATGAGCCACATGCCCTTGACCTGTGGGTCCTGGGCGAGCTTAGCGATGGCCTCGACATCCGGGCCGTCGTCTTCCATCGGCACCGTCACCAGCTCGAAGCCAAAGAGCTCCGTGATGGCAAAGTGCCGGTCATAGCCGGGGATCGGGCAGATCCACTTGACGGTTTCTTCCTCGCTCCACGGGCGCGGCGAATCATTGGTGCCGAAGGTATAGGACCAAGAAATTAGGTCGAACATGATGTTGAGCGAGGAGCTATCGCCTGCCAGCAGGAGCTCTGGGTCAATATTGATTAACTCGCCCCACAGCTCGCGCAGCTTCTTGACGCCCCTCAGGTTGCCGTAGTTGCGCAGGTCAGCACCTTCAGCATCGGTATAGTTTCCCTCACCCGGCAGCAACAACAGCGCATTGGAGAGATCGAGCTGCGCCTTCGAAGGCTTGCCACGGGTCAAATCCAGCTTGAGGCCCTTTGCCTTCAGTCCCGCATATTCTTCGCGGACTTTCGCGGCAAGTTCTGCCAAGGCGGACGATTCCAGAGTGAGAAGCGACATTAGTATGTCTTACCTTCCATAGTGTGGTGCGACGTTTAGCCACCAATACTAACGCACCCTGCACAAAAAAGGGACCCCGCGCACCCGTCAGAGCCTCCTGACCCTTGCTGCATTCCTGCCCTGGGGGAGTTCAGAGGATGGACGCCACGCGGAATCCTGTCTTTACCTTAACGCCCACGGCCCGCATAAGCCAAATACACCGCCGCCCGACATCGCTTGGGGCGAGGCGGAAGGCTGTGGGGGCATCGGCAAGCGGCAGCAGTTCGGTGAGCGCCGGGTCCTGCCCTACCGAAACCCAATAATTGCCCAAAAATCGGTACTGACCAGGCGATTGGCATTCTAATTGCCACGGCTGCTAATGTTTCTTCTCGGAGGATTCGACTAGCGGCCTATGTCACACGCCTGGAACGCGTGCGGGGTTCACGCCCCTCGTGGGTTCAAATCCCACATCCTCCGCCACTGGAAATCCCGGCTCGAAAGAGTCGGGATTTTCACATATCTACAGCCTGCTTGTTTAATCCGTGAAAACCCGTCAAAATAGAGATAGTTCCTTTCCCCATAAACTATCTCACTAGGACGCTCTCCCTATGGACTATGTCTTGGCTCTCGGCGAAAACCCCGATTTTCCTTTGTGGCTTCGCGCGACACACCTCATCAACTTTGTACTCATCGGCATGCTCTTGCGCTCCGGGCTGGAAATGCTTTCTTCCATGCCGCGCCTGTGGTGGCGCAATGACTGCGCCCCTGGCACCGAATGGCTGCGATTTACCAAGCGCAAGCTGCCCAAGGAAGAGGGCGTATATACCTCTTTGATGGACGAGCTTTCGTGGTCGCCGCTGGTGACCCTGCCGGGCCGCGAAAACGTGGGCCTCGGCCGCCACTGGCACGGCCTATCGGTCATGCTGTGGGTCCTCAACGGGCTGGTATATGTCGTGCTGCTCTTTGCCACTGGCTTGTGGCAGCGCATCATCCCCACGTCCTGGGATATCTTCCCGGAGGCTTGGGACACCTTCAAGGTCTATATCAGCCTTAGCGCGCCTGGCATCGAGCACTTCACGCCCTACGATGCCCTCCAGCAGCTTGCCTACGCCTTCGTCATCTTCATCGTCGCACCCTTCATGATGGTCACCGGCCTGGGCATGTCTCCGGCCATCCGCGTGCGTTTCCCGTGGTTCGTGAAGATGCTGGGCGGCCACCAGGGCGCACGGTCGCTGCACTTTATCGGCATGGTCTTGATGTCCGCGTTCATCCTGGTCCACGTGGTGCTGGTCTTCTTCGTGCACCGCGAGCACAACATGGTCCACATCGTCTTCGGTGACGTCTCCACCGAACGCTATATGCAGGCTTTTACCACCGTAGTCATCACCATCGTGGCGGTCATCATCTTCTGGATTGCCCTGTCCTATTGGACCTTGGCGGACCGCGCCCGGGCGCATAATTTCTTGGTCTCGTTCACCGAAATCGGCCGCAAGCTTTCGCTGAATCACTTCCACCCGCGCAAGCCCAAGGAAACCAAGGACTCGCCGCTTCCCATTTCCTCCTTCCACTGGACCAACGGCCTGCCGCCGACGGAGAAGGAGTCCCCGGAGTGGACCGAGTACAAGCGCAATGGCTGGGAGGACTACGCCATTACCGTGGCTGATGATGTCAACGGCACCGAAAAGACCGTCACCCTTGAACAGTTGCGGGAGCTGCCGCAGACGTCCTACATCGCCACGCATACCTGCATGCAGGGATGGTCTGCGACCTCCAAGTGGGGAGGGCCCAAGCTTGCCGATGTCCTCGAGCTACTCTGCCCCCGCCCCGAAGGCGCCAACTACGTGCTCATCGAGTCCTATGGCTTGGCGCAAAAGATGTACGATAACCGCCCGCGCGAGCCTTTCTACGCGGCCTTCGATATCGAGACCGCCATGGAAGATCAGTCCATTTTGGCGATTTCGCGCAATGACCAGGACATCGATCTGCACTTGGGCGCCCCAGTGCGCGCCCGCGTGGAGTCGAACCACGGGTATAAGGCCGTGAAGTGGGTATCGCGGATTGCCTGGATTGGTGATTACGCCGACTACGGCGATGGCCGCGGCGGCACCCGCGAGGATTCCGCGCTCCAGGCCTTCAACGGCCGCATCTAGCATCGAAGGATTAGAATCTGTTTCTATGACTGATAAATCTTCCGTCACCGAAACCCGCATCGCCATCGAAGGCGTCCGCAACGACAACGACGTGCGCAAGTGCCTGCAAAAGCTCTACGGCATCTTTGCCGATACGGGAATGGGCCAAGCCACCTTCGAGATGACCGGGGAGGCCTCCGCGGATGTCGTCATCAAGCACTCCGAGTCCGTCACGGTGGACCCAGAGGTCATCGATGCGGCGGTGCGCAAGGCGGGGCCGTACCGCCTGGCCTAGTCGATGCGCGGTGGCTCGTAGCCGTCCTCTTTAAGCCACGCGATATGCGGTGGGGTATTCATGCCCCACTCGCTGCGCGCCCAGGCAAAGGTCTGGCGCACCTCGGCCTCGGAATAACCGCCATCGCGCAGGTACTGCCGGAAGCCATTCGGCCCGGAATCCTTGATCCAGAGCCAGACGTAGTCGTCGAGGGAGTCATCGGCAAGCAAGCTTTCTAGGCCCGCCGGAACGAACTCGCGCTCGGCGCGCACGCGGTCCGCCAAGTCCTCATCGAGGAAATCGTAGAGGTAGTCCATCGCGTCCTCGAGCTCGGCATAGTGTTGTGGATCCATGGGCTAAATCTCCCGGTGCTTAGTGCCGATGACCATGCGGTCGATCTCTTCCAGTATCTCATCCACGATGGCCGGATTGAAGGCCCGATCCTTGCGCAGAACTAGGAGCTCGCTCTGCGCGGCATTGAGCGCGGTGCGGCGGGCCTCCAGCGCGACACGGCGGGCCTCCTCGGCGCGCTGCTTGCGCTCGTCGTTATTCTCAGCGGGGTTTTCGCCATCGCCCAGGCGGTCCTCGAACCACTGGATGACGTTGGCGGAAATTTCCGGATCGACCGTTTCGGCCTCGCCGGTGGCATCGTCCTCGGGGCGGAATTGCGATAGCGCATCGATGCTGGCGGCGCGCGCCCGCGAAACCACCGCGGCGCGCATCTTATCGTTGGCGGCCTGCGAGGCCTCGGTGAGATCGAGCTGCCTCATCAACCACGGCAGCAGCAGGCCGGGCAGCACCATGGTGACCAGCAGGACGGTCAGGGCGATAACGGCCAGCTCGTGGTGGAAGGCGAAGACGCCGGTGGGAATGGACAAAACCAGCGCCAAGGTCACCAGGCCGCGCATGCCGGACCAGGTCATCAGCAGCACCTCCTGCATCCGCAGCGGGGCAACGTGCGGGCGCCCGCGCGAGACGTTGAGGCGGTAGTAGAAGAACATCCACACAAAACGCACCACGAAGGCCACCAGCGAAAGGATCACGCCGACCATGACGGAGTGCCACAAATCCGAGCCGACCTCCGCGATGGCGGTATTAACCGTCAGCCCGATAAGGCCAAAGGCGACGCCGGTAAACAGCAGCTCCATGGTCTCCCAGAAAGACTGGCCGGAAAGCCGGTCCTCGGCCTGGATATCAGCGCGCGAGTTGAGCTCGACGGCGGCGATGACCACGGCGATAACGCCAGAGGCCTCCAGCTCCTCGGCCACGAGGAAGGTGGCAAAAGGAACCACCCAGGTCAAAGCGTTGCGCGCGACCACATCGTGGACGTGGGTAATAAACAGCGCCGTCAGCCGCCCGATGAGCCAGCCAATGGCAAGCGCGACGACGGACGAATAAAGGAAGCTCAGCACGCCGCTGCCAAAGGAAATATCCCCGCCCTGGGTCACGGCGGCGAGCGCAAGGTGGAAGGCGACGATGGAGGCGGCATCGTTAAACAGCCCCTCCGTTTGCAGGGTGGTGATGATGCGGCGCGGGATGCCGGCGGGCTCGGCCACCGCATCCACGGCCACGGGGTCCGGCGGGGCGATGGCCGCGCCGATGAGGATGGCGGCGGCGATGCTAATTCCCGGCAGGAATGCGTAGGCGGTCGCGCCCACGGCGAGGGTGGTGGCGACGACAAGCAGCACGGACAGGCTCAGGATGGTCACCCACTGCCCGCGAATCACGCCCCAGGACGTGCGCCGCGCCAGCGCCCACAACAGCGGCGGCAAGAAGATGGGAAGGATGAGCTCGGTAGGGATGTCGAATTGCGGCAGCCCCGGTACGAAAACGGCGCAGGCGGTAATAATCGTCAGCAGCGCGGGCCAAGGCAAACCGACCCTATCGCCGATCGCAACGACGAAGACGGTCAGCAGCATGAGCCCGATAAGAACCAGTAAAACTTCCATGGGCTCGATAGTATTACGGGCGCCAAATATACGGCTCGCGGCTCAATTCCTCCGGCCGGAATTGCGCAAGGAGCTCGGCGGCGGTCTCCGCCGCATAGCCCAAAGAATGCGCCAGCTGCTTGACGATGTCCCCCGGCTCCCCCATTTCCCGCATCGTCACCGCGCCATCGCGCTTGGCTAGGCGCTTGCCCGCGGAATTAATAACCAGCGGCACGTGCACGTAGGTCGGCGGTTCAATCCCCAATAGCGAAGCCAGGTAGGCCTGGCGCGGGGCGGAGGATAAAAGATCATCACCGCGCACCACCTGGTCGATGCCCTGGTAAGCATCATCAACAACCACCGCCAAGTTATAGGCCCAGCCGCCGTCCTGCCCGCCGCGGCGGAGAATGAAATCATCGACGTCGCCGGTGTAATCGCCGTGCAGGGCGTCGTGGATGGTGAAGGTGGAGACATCGGCGCGCAGGCGCAGCGCCGGCTGGCGGTTTTGGGCGGCGAGCTGGGCGTGTTTGGTGGCACGTTGGGCATCGGAAAGCGCACGGCAGGTGCCCGGGTACTGGCCGGGGATGGCGTGCGGGGCGCGGGAGGCTTCGCGGATATCCTTGCGCGAGCAGTAGCACTCGTAGACCGGCAGCTTCTGGAGCGCCGCGGCATAGGCAGCCTCGCGATCCTGCTGGTAGATGACCTCGCCATCCCACTCCAGCCCTAGGGCCGCAAGGTCCGCGAGCTGGCGCTCGGCCGCCGCGCGGGAGGAGCGCTGCTTGTCGATGTCCTCCACCCGCACCACAAACCTGCGCCCCGTCGAGCGCGCGTAGAGCCACGCGAGAAGCGCCGTGCGGAGGTTGCCAAAGTGCAGATCGCCAGAAGGGCTCGGGGCATAGCGGCCCGCCCCGGTGGTCGCGGAATTCATATTCCCAGCATACGGTTTGGCACAATAGTGGGCATGGAAAAATCCCCCTCCTCTCAAGTGCGCTTTATCCCCGTTCATTCCACTCTGTATCCGTGGCTCGTCACGATCTTCGTCGTGACGTTTTTGATTTCTAATATCAACGCCACCAAGGGCGTCCAGCTTGGGCCGCTCGTGACCGACGGCGCCTTCTTCCTCTTCCCGCTGGCCTATATCGTCGGCGATGTTTTGTCCGAGTGCTACGGTTTCAAGTCCACCCGGCGCGCCATCTACATCGGCTTTGCGATGGCCCTGCTCGCCGTCGTGTGTTTCTACATCGCCATCTGGCTGCCCGCGGCGGATTTCTATGAGGGCCAGGAGGCCTTCGCCGCCACGCTGGGCCTGGTGCCGCGCATCGTTTTGGCCTCCCTAGCCGGCTACCTGGTGGGCCAGCTGCTCAACGCGTGGACGCTAACCGCGATGAAAAAGCGCACCGGCGAAAAGGGCCTTTTCTCCCGGCTAATTGCCTCCACCGTGGTGGGTGAGTTTGGTGATACCTTGCTGTTTTGCGCCATTGCCGCGCCCGTCATCGGCATCGATACCGCGGGCGGGTTCATCAACTACGTGGTGGTGGGCTTTGTGTGGAAGACCCTGATTGAGGTCGTCCTTTTGCCCATTACTTCCACGGTTATCAAGCTGGTGAAAAAGCGCGAGGATTACCGCGCCTTCGACGCCGCGTAGTAGCGGCCCAAGAATTCATCCCGGTAGTCCTCGTAGTAGCCGCCGTTAATGGCGGCACGGATATTATCTACCAACCGCACCATGAATTCTACGTTGTGGATGGTACACAGCGTGCCGGCCAAAAATTCCTTCGCCTTGAGCAGGTGGTGCAGGTAAGCACGCGAGTAGTTTTCCGTGACGTAGCCGCCAAACTCCTCGTCGATGCCCTTAAAGTCCCGCTTGAACCGCGCATTGGTGAGGTTAAGGCGGCCATCAAGCGTGTAGACGCCACCGCGGCGAGCCAGGCGGGTCGGCGCGACGCAATCGAAGGTATCGGCGCCGGCTTCGACCGCGGTAAAGATGTCATCCGGTTCGGAGATGCCGAGCAGGTGGCGCGGTTTATCGTCCGGTAGTTCATCGCACACCCAGCCCACGATGGTGCCGAGGTTCTGCTTTTCCAGCGCACCGCCGATGCCAAAGCCACCGAATCCGCGCCGGCCCTTCTCTCGCGCGGCGCGATCCAAATCCAAGAGCCCGCGGGTGGCCTGGCGGCGCAGGTCCTCGTATTGCGCTCCCTGCACCACGCCCCACAGCGATTGCTTCGGGCGGTGGTAGCGCTCGCGGGTAAGGCGGTCGTGTTCTTCCAGGCAGCGCTGTGCCCACCGGTGCGTGCGGGCGACGGATTCCTCCTGGTAGGTGCGCGAATCAATGAGCGTGGTCAGCTCGTCGAAGGCGAACATGATATCCGCGCCCAGCCCGTGCTGAATCTGCATGGACTTTTCGGGCGTAAAGCGGTGCTTGGAGCCATCGATAATCGAGCGGAAATCCACGCCTTCCTCATCCACCTTGGCCATGCGCTCCCTTTTCGCGGCGCGAATATCCTTTTCGGTGAGATCCGCCAAGTCCATGGCGATGACCTTTTTAAAGCCCACGCCCAAAGACATCACCTGGAATCCGCCGGAATCGGTGTAGGTCGGCCCGTGCCAGTTCTCGAATTTCGCCACACCGCCAGCCTCGTCCACAATGTCGTGGCCCGGCTGCAGGTAGAGGTGATAGGCATTGGACAAAATGGCCTGCGCTCCGGTGGCGCGAATCTGCTCCGGTGTCAGCGTCTTCACGGTGGCCTTGGTCGCCACTGGGATAAACGCCGGGGTGGCGATATCGCCGTGCGGGGTGTGGATAATACCGCTGCGGCCATGCTTGCCAGGGCCTTCGGGCAGGCGCTTAGCGATGTCGAAACTTAAGTCCTTCATTCCTTTTCTTCCTCTTCTTCCCTGGCCTTCTGGCCGTGTTGTGCTTCCCATTCTTCCTCAAGCGCGGTGCCCTCGATGTCTACGGTGGGCAGGATCTTATCCAGCCACTTGGGCATCCACCACGTAGCGCGGCCCATGAGGAACATGGAGGCGGGGACGAGGGTCATGCGGACAAAGAAGGCATCGAAAAGCACGCCCGCCGCCAAGGCAAAGCCGAAGATCTGGATGAACGGCAGCGGCTGATTGATAAAGGCCACGAAGACCGAAATCATGATGATGGCCGCGGCCGTCACCACGCGCGCGCCCTGGGTAAAGCCGGTGATGGTGGCCTCGTCGACGGCATTGTAGGGCCCCGACGTGCCCTTCGGATGCCGCGCGATGTGCTCGCGCATGCGGGTGACCAGGAAGACCTGGTAATCCATGGCCAGGCCGAAGGTCACGCCGATGAGGAAGATCGGCATGAACGATAGCAGCGGGCCAGGGCCCTGGACGAGGCCCCACAGGCCGTCTTGCCATACCAGCACCGTCAGGCCGAACGCGCCGCCAACCGAAAGCAGGAAGCCCAAGCCCGCCACCAGCGGCACCAGGAGGGAGCGGAAGACGACGAGCAGCAGCACGATCGCCAGCCCCACGACGATGCTGAGGTACGGCGCCATCGCATCGCGCAGGCGCTCGGTGATGTCCAGCTGCACGGCGGTCAGGCCCGTCAGGCCGACTTCGGTGCCGGTGGTGCCTTCGATTTGCTTCGTGGCAGAGCGCAGGGCGTGCGCGACATCGATGGTTGCCGCCTCCGTCGGCGAGGTCTCCGGGGTCACCATGATTTGTGCCGCGCGCTGGTCATCGCTGAGCGAAACGATTTGCGCGTGCTTTACCCCGCCGAGCGTCTTCAACTGATCCGCGGTGTAGAGGAAGGACGCGAGCGCCGCCTTATCTTCGGCGCTCTTTGGTGCAGCAGCGTTTTCTTTGTCCTCGACATCGGCTACGGGGGCGATATCCGGCTCCGCGGGCTGCTCGCCTGGCTGTTCTGCCGGGTGTTCTGCTGGCTGATCCGCGGGGTGTTCTGCCGGGTGCTCGGCTGGCTGGTCGGGCGCTTCGTTGGGCGCGGGCTCAGGTGCAGGGCCGGCTGCATCGCCGGGCGAGTCAGCGGGCGCCTCGCCGGTGCCTTCTTCGGCGTCGTCATTTCCGCTCTGGGCCGCCACCAATGGGGCGAGTGCGGCGGAATCGGCGTTGATGGTGTGGGCATCGACAACCGCGAGGAACGGCCCGTTGATGCCAGGGCCGAAGCCCTCGGCCAGCAGGTCGGCGGCCTTGCGCTGGGTGGTATCGGGATTTGAGGTGGTATCGGCAGGCAGCGCCAAATCCATGTGGAGCACGGGGGCGGTCATGGCGCCGAGGGAGAGGACGACGAGGGCCATCGCCAAGCCGGGCACCTTTTGTACCAGCCGTACCCAGCGATTGCCCATGGTCTGGCCGCGGCGCACCTTGCCCTTGCGAGAGGGGTTGCCGGCCACGCCGGGGATGCGGCCGGCAAACGCCTTGTCCCCCAAAAGCCCCAGCATCGCGGGGATGAGCGTGAGGGAGACGAGGACGGCGATGGCCACGGTTGCCGCGGCGGAAAGCCCCATGGCGGTGAGGAATTCGATGCGCGCGATGAGCAGGGCAAAAAGCGCGGTAAAGACGGTGGTGCCGGCAAAGACCACGGACGAGCCCGCCGTTCCTGCCGCCATACCGGCGGCCTCTGGGGCGGACATGCGGGCCCGCTCGGCGCGGTAGCGGGACAGGATAAACAGCGCATAGTCGATGCCCACCGCCAGACCAATCATGATGGCCAGCACCGGCGTCATGTTGTTGAGCTCGATCCAGTGCGTGGTAATCATCATGCCGCATGCGCCCAGGCCAACCCCGATGACGGCCGAAATCAGCGGCATTCCGGAGGCAACCAGGGAGCCGAAGGTAAAGATGAGCACGAGGAAGGCCACGCCAAGGCCGATGACCTCGGAGGTGGAATTGACCCGAATCTCATCGCCAAACCCGGCGCCGCCCGCCTCGACGATAAGCCCCTGCTGCCTGCCGATGTCCATCGCTTCCGTCACGATGTCCTTATCGGCCTGGTCCACACTATAGGGCGATTCGGCATCGAAGTTGAAGGTGGTATAGGCAATGGTCTTGTCCTCGTTGATCATGGCGAGGTTATCGGCATCGGCACGCGCGGATGATTCCGGCAGCCCCATCTCCGTGAACTGGTGGATGACCTCGTCCTGCAGCCGCGGCGAGACCTCAAGGGGGTTGCCAAAGCGCATGGTATCGCCCATCTCCAGGTTGTCCTCGAGGTGGGAAATGACCGCGTCGATGGCCTTTTCATTGGCGGGATCCGAAAGCTTTTGGCCCTCCGGGGCCTTGAATACCAAGTTCACCGACGGCGAGTTGGCGGGATTGCCGCCCTCCGGGAAGAGGTCCATCGTCTTGTAAGTGGCATCGATGGACGGGGTGCCTTTGATAGCGAACTCGCTCGTCATCGGTTTCATCAACAAGGCGGTAGCGCCGCCGGCGGCAGCAAGCAGGACCACCCAGGTGACGATGACCTTCCATTTATTAAGGAATGACCAGCGCCCGAGCCGGTAGAGGAGTTTAGCCACGGGAAATGTACCTTCGCATTCGCGTAGTCGGACGGATTTAACTTCGCCCTAGTGTAGTTGCCGTGCCCCTTATTCCCTATTACTTAGCCACCGTGCAGCCCGTATCCACAGACGATGCCAAGGCGGCGGACCAAAAAGAACCGTGGCTACCCGGTGCAGTCAAGGACTAGATCGGGTGGCCACGGTGTGGTTCGCGTTGGCATCGTCAAGCGGCTAGCCTGCCGGAGCGCCCATTTGGCGAGCGAGGCGTGGGCTGTATCAACGGGGAAGGCGTACCTTCTGTGAAAAAGTAGACCGAGTAATTAGTGGCGCTTGTTAAGCTCCGCAAAGATCGCAGAGTTGAAAGCGAATGCGCGCTGCGCCTCCAAGAGCAAAGCCTCGCGCTCATCCGCAGTTAGAATGAGGCTGTCTAAGCGTTCGCGATAGCCCTTGCGGTACGGCGGGATTTTGCCGATGGCACTGAAGTCGTAAAAGTTCAACGCATCCGGTTCGATGTCATAGAGGGCGCCGAGGCGCGCGGCTATGACCTGACCGCCGGAGACATCTCCGAGATAGCGGACATAATGATGGGCCACCACTTCTACCGCGCTGCCGGATATCTCTTCCAAGCGGGCAACGTAAGACGCCGTGGCCGGCAGGATCCGAATCTTTTCGCGCCAATCGCCGCCGACGAGCGCCGCCAAATCCGCTTCCAAGGCAAAGCGGCGTTCAAGGCGGGGATCGGCCACCGCGCTGGCGATTGGAGTATCTGCCACGCTGCGGACGGCACGCTCCAAAGATTCATAAACAAACCACAGTTGGCCACCCAAATCGGCGGCGGCCTCAGCGGTTAGCTCGCCTGAAATGAGGCGCTGCATAAACGCCGAGCGCTCGGCGTTCTCGTGGGCGTGGGCGGTTTCCTCGCGCAGGGCGACGGATAATGGTTTCTTGAGCGTGATAGTCACTGGCTTCCTCCAAAGTAATGCTTACCTAAGTTCTAACTACAAATTTAGAGTTAGGTAACGCTTAGTCACAAGACTTGCACGGAGAAATCAACCAAAAGAACTAGGCTCGCCACTGGGGTCTGCGCAGGCTGCTCGCCCGGCTATCGACACTCCAAAAACACCTACTCTCCCCACCGGAGAAAACAAAAATAGGCCCCGACCTGCATTAACAGGTCGGGGCCTTGCGCGGTGGCGGCGGGATTTGAACCCGCGGTTGGGGGTTACCCAACAATCGCTTTCGAGGCGATCACCTTCGGCCGCTCGGACACGCCACCGCGTTCCAGATTACGGGAGGACCCCCGATGCAACAAAATCGCCGCGCCGGCACTAAGCCAGCTCAGCGATTTCGCTAGGAAGGGACTATAAAATTAGTCCTTCTTCAGGCCACCGATGATGTCGTTGGCCTTGTCCTTGATGCTGTCAGCAGCATCGGACAGCTTGTCCTTAGCCTCGGAAGCGACCTGATCGGCCTTGCCCTCGTTGGCTACGTCTTCGTTACCGGTTGCCTCGCCGAAAGCTTCCTTTGCCTTGCCTGCGAGGTCGTCCTTCTTGTTTTCCAAATCGCCCATTTTCTCTCTCCTTAAATGAGTCGCTTACAGTGTGACAGCCACTATACCCACTTTTCGCGCAAAGTGGTGAAGAATTTTTCTAGCAACGCCACGCAGTCCTCTTCAAGCACGCCGCCGCGAACCTGTGGGGTAAAGGGGGCGGTGGGGGCACGCAGGACATCGACAAGCGAGCCGCACGCACCCGTCTTCGGCTCAAAGGCGCCAAACACCAGTGAGCTTATCCGCGCGGCTTGCAGGGCGCCGGCACACATGGCACAGGGCTCCAAGGTGACCACGAGCTCGCAGCCGATCAGGCGCCAACCATCGCCGTGGATGCGCACCGCCTGGCGGATGGCCTCGATCTCGGCGTGGGCGGTGGGATCGCGCAATTGCTCGCGGCGGTTGACGCCGGTGGCGAGCTCGCGGCCGGTGGCATCATAAAGCACCGCCCCAACCGGCACGTCGCCGGCGGGGGTTTGGCGCGCCACCGCGAGGGCGCGCTGCATGCGTTCCTGCGCGCGCTGCAGGGGCTTAGGCGTTATCAATGACGTCTTCTAGCTCATCCCCAAAGCCCAGGTCGCCGGCAATGCGCAGGAGCATATCGGAGGGCCAATCGTCCTCATCGTCGATGATATAGCCCACCTGATCCTCGGATAGGCCCAGGTCAGCGAAGATATCGAAGTCGCCCTCGCCGTAGGGTTCGGCCTCTTCCGGGTCCACGTCTGGAATCTCATAGTCATTGAGCTCCATGAAGTCCGCGGCAAAGTCATCGTCAACGCCGTAGGTGGCGTCCGAAATTAGCATTTTCACCCCGCCGGGCACGGGCCGCACGGCAATGAAGTAGGCGTCCTCGACGCAGAGAAGGGCGAAAGCCGCGCCTTCGGAGCGCAGGGAGCGCACCGCGGTGATGGAGGTTTGCGGGTCCTCAAAGTCATCATCGAAGCTGCGCACGGCCCATTGTCCCTCGTTGCGGGCGACGGTAACCGCGAAAGAGTAATTTTCGTTGCTCATACCTCGTGAGATTAGTCGTGTTGTGCCACAATTGTCACCGTGAGTTCTCAAGATGTTCAACGCCCCATCTGCATTATCGGCCTCGGCCTCATCGGTGGTTCCTTGCTGCGCGATCTCGCGGGCTATAACCACGACGTATTTGGATACAACCACTCGACTTCCGCCGCCCGCACCGCAGTAAAGCAGGGTTTTGACGTCAATGATGACTTGCCGGCGGTGCTTAACCGCGCCGAGGTTGAAGAGGCGCTCATTGTGATCGCCGTTCCCATGACCGCGGTGGGCAGCGTCTTGGATGCCATTCAGGAACACGCCCCTAGCTGCGGCATCACGGATGTAGTCTCCGTGAAAACCCCCGTGCGCCAGCAGGTTTGTGACCGCGGCATGGAGGATCGCTACGTGGGAGGGCACCCCATGGCGGGTACCTCGAAATCTGGGTGGGATCACTCCCAGACGGGGCTTTTCCGCCGCGCCGCGTGGGGCATTACCTACGATTACGCCGCCGAGTGTGAGGCGAGCGGGGGAAAAATCCCCAAGAAATGGATTGAGACTTTCACCGATGTCGTGCGCATGACCCAGATGGTGCATGCGGAGGCGGTCCCCATTCGCGTGGCCAACCACGATGCGGCGGTCGCCCGCATTTCGCACCTGCCGCACGTTTTTGCGGAAACGCTCGCCATGGTCGGCGATAATGGCGGCATTTTGGCGCAGTCCTTGGCCGCTGGGTCCTTTAAGGATGCGACCCGGGTGGCGGGCACCCGCCCTGACCTCGTGCAGCAAATGTGCGAGACCAATGCCCCCGCCCTCGTAGAGGCTTTGGACGAGGCGCTGGAGCTGCTTCACGATGCCCGGGAGAAACTCGCCGCCCCCGAGCCTTCCATCGCCGAGCTTACCGATGCCGGCTACCGCGCCCACACCCGCATCGATGCCAGGTCGGGCGCCCGCAAGGAATCGGTCTCCCCGGTCAAGATCTCTTCCCGCCCCGTGCTGCGCCTGCACCCCGGCGGGCCGAAGTGGGTGGCGCAGCTGCGCCAGACCGAATCCTTGGGCGGGCGCATCGAGATCTTTTAGCGGCGCTTGTTGCGGGCGGCACCGCTGCCTGCGCCGGCGGCGAAGGTGCGCGCGGCTGCCGCGGCACCGATAAGGCCGATTACGGCTACGGTGAAGTAGATCCACGGGTGGTCCCCGCTGGTTTGCGGAACTTGGGCTGGCTCGGGCGTGTTCTCGGCGGTCAAGATGGCGTCTTTATCCTTGCCGCTCATTACGCCCTCTGCCCACTCCTTGGTGCCGGCGAGGGTGGTGATTGCCGCGCTTGGAGAGGGAAGTTCCGGGTCCGCATTCGAGGTACCCGCGGTAGCTAGGCCCGCGAGTTTTCCGTCCACGAAGAACGGTCCGCCAGAGTCGCCGCCCTGCATACCAGCATTACCGGTGGAGTGGACGTCGAGGATCGGGCTGCTGATCATCGGGGCCATGCCGCCTTGGCCAGGCTGCATTACTTCCCCACCGTTGCCGTCAGGCTTGACAATCTGCGGCTGCTCGGCGCCCGGCTTGGTGGCACCCGGCGAGACCACCTTGGGCTTATCCGATCCCGAACCAGATCCCGGCATCTTGAGGCCGGGCATGGCCTCTTCGGCCGGCACGGATTCGTAGCCTTCAGGGACCTTCACGTCTGCATCCGGCTTGGAGCCGCCCGGCATCTTGAGGCCCGGCATGGCTTCTTCAGCGGGCACGGACTCGTAGCCTTCCGGGGCTTCCTTGTCGGCGCCCGGCTTCTGTGCGGCGTCATCGCTTGGCCCGCCGCCCAGGATTTCGGAGACCTTCATCTCTGCCATCGGCAGCTGGCCTTTGCGCGCCATGGAGGAGCTGCTACTCCAACCATATAGGGTGCCAAGGTCGCCGGTCTCTGGAATATCGGTAGAGATCTTGGCCGGTTTGATATCGGTGACGGGCTCGGTGAGGTGGAGCAGTCCGGCATCGGAAAGCGGGGATAGCGCCCACGAATCCGCGTCATAGACCTTGCCTCCCAAGCGGGCCTGGGTGCCTTCGTTATTGACGGACTGCAGGCAGTGGCGGGCGGTAAGCACCCACTGCCTATCCACGAGCGTGCCGGTGCAGTCGCCGAAGTTGCCTATGCGGCCCATCTTGAGCGCGGCGACGGTCTGGGACTCGGCGTTATCGGGGGCGGGTTCGCCGTGCTCAAGGGCGCTGGCGGGGGCCGCCAACATCCCGATGATACCAGCGGTGGTCAAAGCGGTAGCAATTTTACGCGACATGTTAGTCCTTCTTTCCAGCAGGAACGGCGAGTTTAACGGCGGAGGAGACGGCCTTTTCAAGGGGGCCTTGGCCCAGGAATTTCCGCCAGATGGTGGCGAGTACGAGGAATAGGCCAATAAATGCCCACGCCCACGCGGTGTTGTGCAGTGAGATGTGGCTTTGCCAGTAATAAGCGGAGAGCACGTGCAAGACATAAACGGTCAGGGACATCGTGCCCATTGCGGCCAAGGGGTAGACGAGCTTGGGTACCGCGCTGCCAATGAGCAGGCACAGGTGCAGCACTACGGCGGCCACTGCAACGGAGAGCAGGATTTCGCCCGCGACGCCGGTGTGGCCGGTAAAGCGCAGCCAGCTGGGAATATCCGGCTCGAAGCGGAAGTAGGTACCGACGGCGGCAATCACGGCACTGGAGGCGGTGACGATCCACTGCAGCGCCGTGCGGTAGCTACCTGGGCGGATGTAGACCTCGAACAGCAGCATGCCGGCAAGGAAGTACGCGATCCATGCCAGCAGTGGGTAGACCTGCGGCAAGGTAAAAGGCGCGTAGTGCACGGTCGAGGCAATGGCCGCGACGAAGAACAGTGCCAGCTTCCACCACACATTCAGCGGTGGCACCCAGGACACCACCATCATGGTGATACCCATGGCAATAAGCACGACCTGAATTTGCCCACCGACTGGCAATAGCGCCAATCCGATAAGCGTAATGATGGCGCCGCGAGCGATTAGCCGCAACAGCGTCTGCATGGAATAGTTCTTGCCAATGAGCATCATCGTCACTCCGGCGATAATGGCAAATAGGGCGGCCGGAAGACCCGACAAAATGACCTTGGTACTCCATACCAACGAGGCCATGTGCAAAATAATCATGCCAATAATGGCAAGTGAACGGGCCATATCCAGCCCGACGATGCGCGATGATGAGCTCACCTAGCACTCTCCTTCACAATGTGATGAGACGCAGTGTTTTCCACCACGACCCATATTTATAACGACTCTCTTTTTCTACAATAGAAGTCTGGGAGGTTGCTGTATCAACAGTTTGCATGCCCTGTGTCTTATAAATGCCGTTATTACCCCCGGCCAATATTGCCGCCCCACTCTCCCGCCGACCACAGAAGAGTGCACCCACTTTCCCGGCCTCACCGTGCGACGGAAGGAGATGCAACCGTTCCTAGGTGATCAATCAGTTTTGCGATTTCAGGGTGAGCAAGCAGCTTCTTTTCAATCGCATCGATCTTGGTCTTATGAGCTTAATTCTCGTCCTGCCACAGTAGTCATCTTGGTCCATCCCCTCAGGCAGGTTGGGAACCCACACACAAACCATCAGAGACCCTCTTGGTAGATGACCTTGAGACTTACTCGCATACGGGGAGCAAATTGAACTCGGATGCCTTAGGTAGTGTGCGCAGGACTGAAATTGCCGCTATCAAACAGGAGATAACCGAGCACAGAGCACATAGCGCCATGCTTGCCTGAAAACCCATTGCGGCGAGAATTGCACCCGCGCTGGCGGACGCGATGATTGGTAGCAACCCCATCATCAGACGCGCTCCTGCCGAGCATTTTCCTATTTTTTCGGGAGGTGCTGATAACGCAAGCACTCCCCCGGAGTATGAGTTGCAGGCAATGGAGGGAACTACGATGAAAAATGCTGCAACTGCAATAAGTGGCCAATACTGAGAAAATATAAGAAGGAACAGATACCACAGTAGCTCCCAAAACATCGTTACTCGGATGATGTTTCTTCCTGGAAATTGCTTGATGAGGCGGTCTTGAAGAAGTCCTCCAACAATCATTCCAAGGGCGAACATGGCTGAGGTGAGGCCGATTATCCAACCATCAACTTTGAGGTATGCCAGCCATAGGTCAACGGACGCGATGAGGAAAAAATTGGCGAAGTTGGAGAAAATATCGATGCTGAAGATTGTTCGGAGCATCGGATATTTCCAAATCCAAGTCAAAGAATATTTGCTATCGGACCAGAACTCTCGAAACGAATACTGTTGTTCACTACTTGACCTCCCCAGGTCCATACTGATGGTTCTTGAAGCATAAAGCGGACCCAACCCACACAAAGTTTGTACGATAAAGGGAATAACTGGGGCTAGACCGTAGAGAAAGCCGCCTAAAGGTAGTCCGACCATCCAGATAATGTTGTCTCGAGTTTGGTTACGGCCTTGCGCTTGAACAAGCAAATTCTCAGGAATGATGAATCTCAAAATGGCGTTGGTTAGGCCTCCGAAGGTGCCTGTAATCATTCCTGCAAACAGGCTAAAGAAGAACAAAAGCATGAAAGTGAATTTGCCCAAGTAAAGCAGTAACGAGAAGGTTGACCAGATGCCAATTTGGCTCAGCCCATAGAAGAAAAGTAACTTCTTCTTGTTAAAACGATCGATGATCATGCCGGCTGGGATCGTCATGATCATCGATCCCGCCGAGCTTGCGGCGCCAATCACTCCCGCTTGACTTAAGCTCCCAGTGAGGTAGTAGCTCGCAAGTGAAATAGGGATAGCTACGAGGGATGCCCCCAAGGCGCTTGCTGTATCAGCGAAGAACCACCGTAGATAGTCAGGATGGTTCTTGCGTACGATGGTCCAAAATTTTTGATCAGAAGTATTATAATCCTGCATCGTGTCTCTCAATGTTTGGCACCCGCGACTGAAAGCTCATGCGCGCAGCATGAACCCAGCGCCGGATTTCCGGAATGGGTAATTCTCACGGGTCAACCTCTTGACCCGCCGCAACTCGCGGAGTGTCAAACAGGATTTATTGATGCAGTAATGTGAACATGATGTGCTCCAGGTACTATGCCATTAATCTCGGCTCAGTGACTATATGGTCCGGGCCGGTTTTAGGACCGGGCGGTTTGAGTGCCTTCCTGGGTTTGGTACGCATTGGTTAGCGTACTCAGTCGACGGGATAAACCCTAGGCTCGAATGAGGATAATAGGTATTATAGCGCTGTGACCACAGTCGCAGGCAACGCGACGCATGGGCGGGGGTAGTCGAATATCTCGTCCTCTCACAGCTCGTCACGTAGCCGGTTGTGGAAGAACTCCACAAACCCGTTATGCCAGGGCATTCCCGGTGGGATGAACGCCTCGACAGTATCGTGCTTAGCTGCCCAGTAAGTCAGCTCAGAGCGTGTCAAGTTGTTTGTGTGTGGGGCTGGGTTTATAGGTATTTGTCGAAGCTGTCGGGGTAGGCCACGGCCATTTGGTTAATGGCTTGTTTCCAGCCGGAAACTCGGGCTCCTTCCATGAGTCTGCCGGCTGTCGCTGAGACTCGTTTGCCTTGCTTTGCCCTCTTTGCGGCTCGTTTGTCTTCGATGTTGCAGATCATCAACCACAGCGTCTTTATCGCTGATTCATCGTTGGTGAACTGCACCCTGTTGCGGGTAGCTTTACGCAGCTGGTTGTTAAACGACTCAATGGAATTCGTCGTATAGATGACCTTCCTTGCTGCTGGCGGGAACTGCAAAAATGGCACGAATCTATCCCATGCATCCTGCCAGACCTTGACTGAGCGGGGATATTTCTCACCCAGCTCGGAGGCTTCAAATTCGTCTAAAGCAACCTGTGCTGTGGGCTCGTCCGTGGCAGTGTAAATCTTTTTCAACGCGGCTGATACGCCCCGGCGATCCCCGTAGGCTACCCACCGGTTAGCGGCGCGAATCAGGTGCACGATACAGGTTTGCACCATAGAGTTCGGCCAGGTTGCCTCAACTGCCTCTGGCAGGCCTTTCAGCCCGTCACAGCAGACGATAAAGACGTCCTTGACCCCACGGTTAGAAAAGTTGGCGCATACCTGCGCCCAGAATGAAGCGCCTTCTTCCTTGGCAATCCACAATCCTAAAATGTGCTTAATACCGTCGAGATCCACGCCGATTGCCATGTACGCAGATTTGTTGACTACTCGGCCGTCGTCGCGGACTTTAATGCGCAACGCGTCCAGGAAAACCACGGGGTAGAACTCGTCTAGCTGGCGGTTTTGCCAGACCATAACCTCATCGAGCACGGCGTCAGTAACCGCAGAAATCGTCTCATGGGAAATATCGACACGCATCGCCGTTGCCATATGATGCTGGATATCCCTAATTGTCATCCCACCGGCATACAAGCTGACGATCATGTCATCAACATCAGTCAAGCGCCTAGAACCTTTAGGGACCATAGTCGGAAAGAATGTTCCAGCCCGATCCCGAGGGACATCAACGGTGACTGGCCCGTAGTTAGAATCCACGGTCTTTGGATACGACCCGTTGCGGTAATTGTCTGTTCTAGCTGCAGCTTTAGCGCTCCTGTCGCCAGACTCGTAGCCCAGGTGGGCATCCATTTCAGCGTTGAGTCCCCTGGTAATCGAGGCTTGTAACATGCCGCGAACTAGGTCGTTGGCATCCGTTGTGGACGTGCCTAGGTCATCAATCAGTTTCGCGATGTCAGGATTAGCAAGCAGCTTCTTTTCAATCGCATCAATCTTGGCCTTATCAGCCGGATCTCGTCTCGCCACAGTAGTCATTCTGGTCCATCTCCTCATGCAGGTTAGGTACCCACACACAAACCATCAGACACTCTCTGGTGTGCTTTCCGGGTGAGTAAAAACAGACCACGATGCCCGGTATGTGCTGGGCAAATGAAGAAAAACGGAACCACATCCAAAGGCACAACCAGGTGGCGGTGCAAAGACCCGAACTGCGGCAGCTCCACGACACGAACCCGCACCGATCTCACTCAGGCCTGCGACTTTAAAGCCTTCATCTCCTATGTCACCTCCACAGTGACGTTGTCTGAACTCGCCGGGCAACAAAGGGTGAGTCGTTGGACACTTGATCGCCGATTGAACCGTTTTGGCTCATCGACGTCCCCAACGACGGTGCCCCGCAGCGCGTCTACGAGCAGATCTTCATCGACGCCACCACGTCATTGCTTGGCACTGGACCAAACACGAAACTGTCCACGCATACACGCAGCTTCTTCGCAAAATCGCCGAGCCGCTCTGCGTCGTCATCGACGTCGGACAAGGCGCACTCACCGCGATTAAAGCCTGCTGGCCAAACGCGATGATTCAGCGTTGTCTCGTCCATGCGCAACGCGTCATCCGCCGCTACACCACCTCACGGCCGCGCACCGACGCCGGCAAAACCATCTACGCACTGGCGCTGAAACTAACCCGTGTCACCACACTCGAACAGGCACGGGAGTGGACGCTACGTCTGCACGACTTCGGTCAGGTATTCAAAACATTCCTCAACGAGAAAACACCCGTGCCAAAGGAACGCCGAACACTCAATAACCAGTGGGAATGGACTCATCTGCGAATACGCAAAGCCTACAACTCACTGCTGCACCTATCGCGCAACAATTGGTTGTTTACTTACCTTAAGCCACCACCGAATGTGCCTGATCCTAAGCGCTGGGCTTCAACGACAAACAGTCTTGAAGGCGGCATAAACGCCCAGCTCAAACGCATCGCCGATGCGCACCGAGGCAGGTCAGGGGAACGCCAACGAAAAATGCTCGAGTGGTACCTCCACACCAAAAAGCAACTGCCTGACGATCCGCTAAATATCGCCAGGCAGTGCAATTATGGCCAAGATCAACTCGCCAAAGTCAACGATCTTGCCGAAGAAAACCACAACAAAGCCGACCAAGAAACAGGCCGACCAGCCTTCTACGACAACGCTATCCCAACCGAGTACGAACACTCGATAGGAATCAGAAAAGACCCCATGAAGTAACTAACCGTGTACCCGCCCCGCAACACGCCGAACGGACACACATTCTGCTACTTAACCCTACTTTTTGGTTGTTCATGTTTCAGCTTCTCTACACATTCAAAGGACAACTGCACAATGACCTAAAGCAGGCCGACTTGGCCTCAGTGGCTGCGCTTACCGCCATCCATTTGCATTTAATTGTCAATAAGCGTCGACGGGGATAGGCTGAGTGCATGGCACACGAGCACCACGACCACGATCACTCCAGCACGCCGCTGCGCGCACTCTTGATTGCGCTAGGCATTACCGGCACCGTCTTCTTCGCGGAGCTGATCGGCGGCTGGTTGGCGGGTTCGATGGCGCTGATGGCGGATGCGATGCACATGCTTTCCGACGCTGCGGGGTTGATCATCGCGGTGTTAGCGGTGTTGGTTGGGCGCCGACAAGCATCGGCTCAGGCCACGTACGGCTACCGACGAGTGGAGGTGCTTGCTGCACTGGCGAACGCAGTGATGGTGCTGGCGATCTCGGTGTGGATTGTCTTCGAGGCGGTGCGCCGCCTGCAGAGCCCGGCCGAAGTGCAGGGAAAAACGATGCTGATCATCGCGGTGATCGGCCTGGTGGCGAATGCGCTATCGGCGTGGGTTCTGCACCGGCACCGCAAATCCTCGATCAACGTGGAGGGCGCGTTCTTGCACGTGTTAGTGGATATGCTCGGCTCTGTCGCAGTAATCGTGGCCGGCATCGTGGTACTGACCACGGGGTTTGTGGCGGCGGACGTGATCGCCTCCCTAGCGATCGCGGCGATGGTGCTGCCGCGCGCCTGGCAGCTCATGCGGCTTTCGACGAGCGTGCTGCTCGAGCAAGTCCCGGCGGACTTCGACGCCAGTGCGATCGAGCCCGCGCTGCGGCAGGTCGAGGGCGTTGCTGACATCCACGACCTGCACCTGTGGAGCCTGGACGGCGTGAACGTGCTCACGACCGTGCATATCGTGCGCGACGGCACCGTCGGCACCGGCCCGCTGTTGGATGCCGCCCAGCAGGCCCTGCGCGAACACGGTATCGAGCACTCCACCATCCAGATTGAGCACCCAGAGCACGAATCCCACGAGACGGTGTGCTGATTCCCTTCTAACCTGACTTAGGCCAATTTTGTGCGGAAGTTCGCGGCCGGTGATTACTTGGATGGTGGCCGTGAGGTCGGGCGGGAATGGTACGGCGGCGTGAATGGTTTCGCCGCCAACGACGAGTTGAAAGCTGCGGTATTTCTTGAGTGTTCTCACGAGGCGTTTGATGAAGTGACCACTGCGGGTCTCCATCAGGTGGGTCACGGCTAGTGCTGCCATCACAATATTGAGATGTGCTGTGATCGAGTTTTGTTTCCTCGCATAGATTAGGCGTGCTTTCAGGTCTGATTTCGACATCCGATACGACATTTTCAATGTGGAATAGCCTGCGGTAATGCCCGATAACCTCCTGGGCGGGAAGAGCGGTCAGGTCGGTTTCATAGCCTTTAATTCCGGCTAGGGCTCGGTGTTTGGCAGCGAGAGCGTAGTTGACCTTCTTGTTCGGGGTGGAAAGATCGAAATAGCGGTTGCGCTTAATGGCGATTTCGCCGTCAACAGCGCGTTTGGCTTTTGCGACTTGCTCTTTGATTCCGCGCAGGCCGCGTCTGGCCCGATCATAGGAGTACTGGAAGTGGGTCACCGTATTCGGGGTTGTGTGTTTGCGCGCATCGCTTGCCGAGGCTTGTGTCCAGATCTGGCCGTGGGCGTAGGCTTCACCAGGGATTTCCCGCCGCCAGGTTTCAATCACCTCAGGCACGGTGGGGTTTCACTGAAGTGTCCCAGGTTTTGTTCCGTTTGAGTAGATGGGAAAATCTGGAACATGCCGAGAAAATTTGACCAGGATGCAAAGGACCGTGTGGTCCGTCTCGTGGAAGATCGCATCTTGGCGGAAAATATGTCGATGCAGGCTGCGTGCCAGGCAGTAGCTCCGAAGCTGGGGGTTTCATGGCACACGGCTCGTCAATGGACCCAGCAGGCCCGGCGTGCGGGGAGCATCCCAGAACCTGTACCTGAAGATTTGGCTGCCGAAAACGCGAGGCTGCGCCGTGAAAATCAAGAGCTCCGCGACACTAATGAGTTGTTGAAGGCCGCGTCAGCTTTTTCGCGTCGGAACCAGGCCCCAAACGTTAAGAAATGATCCGGTTCATCGATAAATACCGGAATTATTTCTCTGTCGAGTTCATTTGCAAGACGTTGAAAAATAACCGGGCTGGTGGGTTTATCACCTCGCGTGGTTATCGCCAGTCCAAAGCCCGTGGGTTAAGTGCTCGTCGACTTCGTGACGGCGTGCTGGTTGAACGCATTAGTGCTGTTCATCGGGATAATTATGGTGTCTTAGGTGTGCGGAAAATGTGGCATGCTCTTCGCCGTGAAGGAATCGATATCGGGCGTGAACAAACCGCCCGACTGATGCGCCTGGCTGGCGTTTCTGGCAAAGGCAAAGGCGGATCACCAATTACAACCCGAAAAGCTAACGTGCCTGATTTGCGCCCGGACTTGGTCGAGCGTGAATTCAAAGCCCGGGGCCCGAACAAGCTGTGGGTGGCCGACATTACCTATGTACGGACACGAAAAGGATTCGTCTACACCGCGTTTGTCACCGACGTCTACTCCCGGCGGATCGTCGGGTGGGCGCTGTCAGATTCGATGCGGACCGAAGCTTTGCCGCTGCAAGCACTCAACCAAGCGATTGTGAGCGCGAGGGAAACAACAGGTCTCATTCACCATTCGGATCACGGCTCGCAGTACGTCAGCGTTGTCTACAACGAGCGACTTACCCAGCACGGCATTACAGCTTCCACCGGCACTGTTGGTGACTCCTATGATAATGCTCTGGCTGAAAACGTTAACGGCTCCTACAAGAACGAGCTAGTCCATACCCGCAGGTGGAATGATGTTGTCGAGGTAGAAATCGCGACGTTCGAGTGGGTGTCATGGTGGAACGAGACAAGGATCCACCAAAGCCTGGGATACCGAACCCCAGCCGAGGTGGAATCCGAATTTTGGAAGAAGACCCCGCAACAGGCAATAATGGAAAACAAGGCAAATGCCTAGGAACAAAACCCGGAGCACTTCACACCGACAAAATGTAGTGCAGACCTGCATCTATCAATGCTTGCTTGTTCGGAGGGTGTCAAGTTGTTTGTGTGTGGGGGTAGGTTTATAGGTATTTGTCGAAGCTGTCGGGGTAGGCCACGGCCATTTGGTTAATGGCTTGTTTCCAGCCGGAAACTCGGGCTCCTTCCATGAGTCTGCCGGCTGTCGCTGAGACTCGTTTGCCTTGCTTTGCCCTCTTTGCGGCTCGTTTGTCTTCGATGTTGCAGATCATCAACCACAGCGTCTTTATCGCTGATTCATCGTTGGTGAACTGCACCCTGTTGCGGGTAGCTTTACGCAGCTCATTGTTGAACGACTCAATGGAGTTCGTCGTATAGATTACCTTTCTGGCTGCTGGTGGGAACTGCAGAAACGGTACGAAACGCGCCCACGCATCACGCCAGACCTTGACTGAGCGGGGATATTTCTCACCCAGCTCGGAGGCTTCAAATTCGTCTAAAGCAACCTGTGCTGTGGGCTCGTCCGTGGCAGTGTAAATCTTTTTCAACGCGGCTGATACGCCCCGGCGATCCCCGTAGGCTACCCACCGGTTAGCGGCGCGAATCAGGTGCACGATACAGGTTTGCACCATAGAGTTCGGCCAGGTTGCCTCAACTGCCTCTGGCAGGCCTTTCAGCCCGTCACAGCAGACGATAAAGACGTCTTTGACCCCACGATTGGCCAGGTTGGCGCATACCTGCGCCCAGAATGTGGGCCCGACCCCCGGAACGTGGACACGTCGGGGTCGGGCCCCTCCTCATGCGGGTTAGGTTCCCACACCCACTCTCATTCGAAAGGTACTACGGTGGTCGCCTCATGCATCCATCAGACCCTCACCGTCAGTTACAGATACACCACACTAAAGGACGCAACCGACATCGCGGGTAAGCGCCCGCGCGTGTTGCCACACCGTACCCCAATTAGCGAGCTTTAAAACTAGTACAGGCCGCGCTGGCTGGTTCGCCAGTTAGCGCGTGCAACTGGGGGATAATGAAAACCGCGGGTTCCGGATTTCCGGGCCCGCGGTTTCGCTTGTCGTGCCTGTGAAGATTTTTGATGAGTTAGCTTTCGAGCTGAATGGATTCAAAGCCCAGCACGTCGACGGACATGCCACGCTTTTCGTCTTCGACATGGTTGCCTGCTGGCCGTGCATCAGCCCACTTTTGGTAGTTTTCCTGGCTGTCCCACCGGGTGACGACGAAGTAGCGATCCTCACCGGCGACGGGGCGCAGCAACTCAAAGCTTTCAAAGCCTTCAGCCTTGTCGACACCTTTTGCGCGTTGTGCAAAGCGCTGCTCGATTTCCGGGCCAGCACCTTCAGGGAAGGAAAGGGCAGTGATGTTAACGTAGCTCATAAATCATCCTTTCTGTGATTGAATTCATCCTCCATTTTAGCGATAGTTAATCTGGTGGGGATGTGAAGTTCAGCAGAATTACCGTGGTATTTTCTGCGAGTTGCGCGCCTTAACCTCGTCGTTCGGTTGGTTCTAGCTCGGTTTCCGGGCCACCAAAGCCACACCGCGCAAGACATCGCTGTGTTCGTTGAAAAGCTTGCGCATTGCCAACATGCGGCGCCTGGCATCCTTATCGCGTAAGGCATTTTGATGATGCGCAACGTACCCAGCAGTCCTTCGTCGGCAAGATTGCGGCGCATCTTTAGCAGCGCCATTGGCGCGGTATCCGTCCATTCGACGACTAAGCCCGCGTTTTCGAGAAGCTCGGTCCACTCATCCACGGTGAGCGGGCGGGCATTAACCTTAATCACGCGCGCGAGGTTTTTGCGCAGCTCTGTCTTGAATTCATCATCAAGATCGTCGGGTTGCAAGCCGAGCTCATGAATCGCATAGCGTCCACCCGGTCGCAACACCCGCACGGCCTCGTCGACGATCTTTTGTTTTCCGTTCGGCGATTGCATCGTCAGCATTGCCTCACCCAGCACGACGTCAGCGTGAGCATCGGGCAAACCGGTATCCGCGGCATCAGCATGCACCATGCGTCCGGTATCTTTGACAATCTCACCGGTAATGCGTGCGGCATCTTCGTCTTTTTCCACACCGACATAGCTGGCAGGTTGGAAACTTAATAGTTCGGTGGCGGTGCGTCCCAAGCCCGGTGCCAACTCAACGACATCAGCATCACTAAGACCGGCATGCTTGAGCAACTTGCGGGTGAGTTCCAAACCGCCTGGCCGCAGCACTCGTTTACCCAGCCGCGCGAGCAACCAGTGTCCGGGTACATCTTCTGCACGACGCTGCGCATAGGGAAGTGGATTGTCCTGGTGGGAGGCGTGAGTCATGGTGGATTCCTTTCTCGAAGGCCCACCTACACGGACTAAGGCAGATGCTTGCAGGTACTTTAAGGCAGGCCTAATGTACATCCATTTCTGAGTCTAATTCCTGGCCACTACAAAGGATAGGCTTGCCAAAATAGTGTGACTTTTCTTGGACTTAGGGCCTGACCCCCAGAAAGTAGACGCATCGGGGGTCAGGCCCCCTCCGCTGGGCCGGCAACATGCGCAAACTCTACGTCGGAAGAAAACACCGCACCAAAGAAATCATGCTCATCTGCATCAACAACGACATCGCCGCCATTAACCCCCACACAGGCGAAATCTAAAAACGAACCCCCAACACGAAGAGAGCCCCGAGACATCGAAATAGAAACAATGTCTCGAGACTTCACATTTGTGCGCCCGGAGGTGTCTGAGTTCACGACATATTTGACACCCTGTTCCTGCGAAGGCAGTCCTGATGCTTGACAGGTGAGTCGGGACAAACTTGACACTTAGCCCACCCTTACCGTGTCAGGTGATGTTTTACAGGTGAGTCGGGACATGTTTGACACTATGAACAGTCCCAACCGTAACCTCGCCATCGTCAAAGCAGTCCGCGGGCAAAAGCGCAGCCCATCACAAGTAGCCAAGCAATTCGGTATCTCTCGCCAACGCGTTTACCAAATCCTTCATGCCTTCGATGCCGGTGGCACAGACGCCATCGCGCCGAAATCCCGCGCCCCACGCACTCACCCCCAAGCCGTGCCAGACACCGTGTGCAAAGACATCATCACAATCCGTAAACAGCTCACCCGTCACGGACTCGACGCAGGTCCAGAAACCATTGCCTACCACCTACAACAAGACGGCAAACGCGTCCCTTCAACCTCGACAATCCGCCGCATCCTAAGAAAAGAAGGACTCATCACCCCAGCACCAAAAAAGAAGCCCAAAAGCTCCTTCATCCGCTTCGAAGCAGCCATGCCCAACGAATGCTGGCAGGCTGACATCACCCACCTGTACCTAGCGGACACCACCCGCATCGAAGTCCTTGACTTCCTCGACGATCACTCCCGCTACCTGCTATCAATCACCGCAGCCGCAGCCTTTAGCGGCACACAAGTCGCCGAGGAACTATCACGCCTGATAGCAGAATACGGACCACCAGCATCCACACTCACCGACAACGGCCTCGTCTTCACCGCCCGCCTAGCAGGACGCAAAGGTGGACGAAACGCCTTTGAAAAAGTCCTCAACGCCAACAAAATCCAACAGAAAAACGGCCGACCAGGCCATCCCCAAACCCAAGGAAAAATCGAGCGATTCCACCAAACCCTCAAAAAATGGATCAACGCCCGACCACCCGCTAAAACCGTAGCTGACCTGCAGACACTCCTCAATGAATTCCGCGACTACTACAACACCACACGCCCCCACAAAGCACTAGGCCGACGCACCCCACACCAGGCCTACACCACCGGCACCAAAGCCAACCCAGCCCACAACCCGACACAAGAATGGCGCACAAGAAACGACGTCGTCTGGGACAACGGCAAAACCACCGTGCGCTACGCCGGCAAAATCTTCCACCTAGGCATAGGCCGCAAATGGAAAAGACAGAAAATCCTCATGGTCATCGCCGACAACCACGTCATCACATCACTAGCCGAAACCGGAGAAGTCATCACCGAGCACTACATCGACACCAGCCGCAACTACCAAAAGCCCTACTGGAAACAAGGAGACCCACCCCTAGGCCCAGAATAAGAAGAAACCGGCATCCCAGAACAAAAAGAAACTGAGATGCCGGTTTGTCAACGATGTCGCGACTCACCTGTCAAGCATGTCGCGACTCATGACATTTGTGCGCCCGGAGGGATTCGAACCCCCAACCTTCTGATCCGTAGTCAGATGCTCTATCCGTTGAGCTACGGGCGCAGTCCGTTGTGTAGCAGCGCGGATGCTCTGCTGTGCAACGAGAATTTACTATACCCACGGACATGCAAAGTAACAAATCACCAGTACACAACCATGATCGGCGGGATAGTCAAAGGCGTGTAGTTCACCCGCCGTTCATGCTGCGACTCGGCGCGGGGTTATACGAGGACGGAGGCTTCGGCATCGGAAAGCAGGGCGTCCTGGAAAGCCTGCAGGGTGGATTCGTGGTCGAAATCGATACCAATGAGCACGAGCTCCGTGCCAGGAGTTACGCCGTTGGCGGCCCACAGTGACGCTGGCATGATTTGCAGGTTAGGGCCGGCTTGCTGCCAGGCGTGGGCTACGCGCAGGTCGGTGTCGATCCAGCAATAACCCTTAGAACGCACGAGGCCCGTACTGGCCCGCAAGGCGGCGATGAGACGCTCACGATTAAAGGGGCGATCGGCACGGAATACGACGGAAGAAATGCCATATTCCTCGGTTTCTGGCGTGTGTGGGTTAGCCAGCTCTTCGGCATAGCCGTGGTAGGACGCGGCGGTGGCAGCATTGAACAAATGTGCATCCAGGACAAGCCCAGGCTCGATGACACCGTGGGTTACCGGCACTACGCGAGCCCGCGGGTTCATGGCGCGAACGGTGGCGACCACGCGCTCGGTCTCAGCGGCATCGACCAGGTCGGTCTTGGTAATGAGGATAAGGTCGGCGAACTCGACCTGATCCACTAAGAGATCGGAAATGGTGCGATCGTCTTGGGGCGTGGCTTCGATGCTTTCGGAGACGAGGCTGCGACCACGACGCAATTGGGTTAGGAAGGTTGAGGCATCGACGAGGGAGACCATGGTGTCGATGGGGGCGGCATCGGCAAGCGTGGTGCCATCGGAAAATTCCCACTCGAAGGTGGCTGCCACCGGCATGGGCTCGGAAATGCCGGTGGATTCGATGACGATCTGATCGAAGCGGCCGGAGCGAGCTAGCTTGCCCACAGATTCAATGAGGTCTTCGCGCAGGGTGCAGCAAATGCAGCCATTCGATAGTTCCACGAAGCGATCCTCACCGCGCTCGAGGTGCCCCTCGCCAGCGACGAGGGCGGCGTCAATGTTGACCTCGGAAAAGTCATTGACGATGACCGCGAGTTTGCGGCCCTCACGGTTTGCGAGCAGGTGGTTGAGGAGCGTGGTCTTTCCGCTGCCTAGAAATCCGGACAGCACGGTAACAGGTGTAGCCATCCTTTAATGGTAACGTTTTTCATTAAAGGATGGCTACAAGGGTCTGGCCGACCGGTGGGTGGGCTAGACCGTCAGTCCGAAGATAGGAACCGCCAGCAGGAAGACGGTGAGGGTGATGAGGAAGATACCAATGATGTTGAGGCCAACACCGCCCTTGATCATCTCGCCAATCTTGACATAGCCCGAACCGTAAGCAATGGCATTCGGCGGGGTAGCCACTGGGAGCATAAAGGCAGACGTTGCGGCCAAGGCAACCGGGATGGTGAGCAGCAAGACGTTGATATCACCTTCGCCGGTAAGACCCACACCCACGGCGACACCACCCATGATGGGGATGAAGGTCGCCGCAGTAGCGGTATTGGAGGTAATCTCCGTCAAGAAGAGCACCAAGGTGGCCACAGCTGCCACGATCAGGACGATCGGCAAGACGCTAAGCCCCTTAGCCATCTCACCAATCCACAGGGACAGACCGGAAGAGTTAAAGGCCGAGGACAGGGACAGGCCACCACCAAAGAGGAGAAGGACGTCCCACGGCATTTCATTGGCCGTCTTCCAGTCCAGCAAGCGAATACGGCGCTCCGAGTCAGCCGGCAAGATAAACAAGAGGATGCCTGCGGCAATACCGACGATGGCGTCATCGTAGTTATCAAAGTCACCAAGGATAATGGGCAGCGATACCCAAGCCAGCGCGGCCAGCACGAAGATGATGCCAGTCATGATCTGTGGGCGGGTCCACGGGCCGAGCGCTTTGATCTCTTCATTGATCAGCTCACGGCCGCCGGGAATTTCGGTCATTTCCGGCTTGAAGACGGTAATCAACAGCGCCCACGCGATGAGCAGGAAGGTCAGTGCTAGGGGCACACCGACGGCCATCCAGCGGCCAAAGCCAAGGGTAACCTCCCATGTATCGGCCATATACGCATTCAAGAATGCATTCGGCGGGGTACCGATCAAGGTACCTAGCGAACCGATGGAGGCCGAGTACGCGATACCCAGCATGAGCGCAGTAGCGAACTTCTTCTGCTTATCCCAACCACCAACGGTCTCTGCGGTAAGGGCCAGCACGGAGGTACCGATCGGCAGCATGACGACGGCCGTCGCGGTATTCGATACCCACATGGACAAGAATCCGGTGGCCAGCATAAAGCCCAAAATAAGGCGGCGCGGCGAGGTGCCGATGAGCTTGACCACGTAAAGAGCAAGGCGGCGGTGTAGGTTCCAGCGCTGCAGCGACAGCGCGATCAGGAAGCCACCCATGAACAAGAAAATGGTGGCAGAGGCATATGGCGCACCGACTTCCTTAATGGTTCCCACCCCGGACAAGGGGAAGATCACCAGGGGAATCAACGCGGTGGCCGCTAGCGGGATGGCCTCAGTCATCCACCACACACCCATGAGGATGGTCACCGCGGCCACGGTGCGAATGGCGCCGAGGGTGTAGTCAGCTTCCGCATCCACGCCGCTGGACTCTTGGACGGTGTCGATCGCATTCGAGGGGAAGATGAAAAATACGAGGATAGCCAGGGCTAGGCCAATGAAAAGACCGATGAACTGGCGGCGCCATTCATTGCGTGGGGCACCGGGATCCTCAGCGCCCTCTGATTGGGCGGTAGATTCGTGAGTATGCGGGGTGGTCATGCCGCGAACTCCTTTGCTAGAGAGACATTTAGCAGGGCGGGGGTAATAGCTCTGTCAATTACCAGCAATCGAGCCGGATCCTTGGTGCATACCGAACATCATTCAGTCCATGCAGAGCATGCTAAGACCCTACAAAACATTTGCACCAGAAACCACAAACTTTGCCAAATTTACCCCCACCAATTTTAAAATTCACACAACGCAGCTACGCAAAATGTGAAATCTCCCCCACCGGTTCGCCACCCCCGCACGAAGCGCCCAGGCCCGTGGGCCCGGGGATCTTTATAAGCCGAGCACCGCCTTGGCAATGAGGAAATAAATGATCAGGCCCGTGGCATCGCAGAAGGTAGAAATAAATGGGTTGGAAAATACGGCGGGGTCGGCTCCGATGGTCTTGGCCACCAAGGGCATAAGCCCACCCACGGTGGCAGACATCGAACAAATCAAAAACAGCGTCGAGCCAATGACTATGCCAATATCCACGCCGTAGACCACCGTTGCCAGACCAAGTCCTGCCAAGCCCAATACAGTGCCAAGCAGCATACCCACGCGGAGCTCACGCCAGAGGACAGCGAGGAGGTCGCGCCCGCGGACATCGCCAAGCGCAAGCGCACGGGTGACCGTCGTTGCCGCCTGATTTCCCGTATTGCCACCGGTACCGGTCAACAGCGGGATAAACAGGGATAGCACCACGGCCTGCGCCAAGGTGTCTTCAAAGGCATCCAAGACCCGCACGGTCAACAGCGCGGAAACCGCCAGGACCAGCAACCACACGATGCGAGACTTCACCAGTTTTAGTAGCGGTGTAGAAAGGTATGGCTGCTGCAGGGCCTCGGTACCACCGGCGCGCGCGGAGTCCTCGCTGTCCTCTGCCTCGACGATGTCAATGGCATCGTCCCAGGTCAAAAGGCCCACCAGGCGGTCCGAATCATCCACGATGGGCAATGCCAAAATATCGAGCGGCAGGAACCACCTGGCGGTTTCTTCCGCATCATCATTGGCATTGGCATAGATGGGGCTTTGCATGATGTCCCCAATCGTGGTGCCCTCCTCCGCGGTAAAAATCTCCCGCAGCGTCACCACGCCCACTAGGCGGCGGTCCGCGCGGGTGATGGGCACCGCATAGATGGTTTCCAGCTCATCGGCCTTCGCGCGCAGGGTCCGCAGCGCTTCCTCCACGCTCATCTCGGGATGAATGCCGGGGACCTCGGGCGACATGCGGCGGCCCACCGAGCCCTTGGTATAGCCCAGGACAACCCCGGTGACATCCCGCTTCGATTTGGTAAGCGAGCGCAGCAGCCGGTCCGCTATTTCCGCCGGCAGCTCATCCAAAAGGGCCACGCGGTCTTCCGGCTCAAGTTCATCGAAGAACTCATAGACATCAGCATTGCCCAGCTCATCGATAATATCGGCCTGGTGCTTGGCATCCAGGGCATCAAATACCACGATGGATTTACGCCGCGGCAACAAGCGCAGGGCCAGCGCGGCGCGGATGGCATTTTGCCGCTCGACGATGGCGATGAGCTCCTGCAGCGGCACCTCATCAAGCAGCGCCTGCAAGCGGGGTGCCTTTTGTGGGTCAATGGCAGAATCCTGCTTCAACCATGCCTCGACCGTATCGCTGGCCTGCTCAGTAATATCCGCCATTGCCATCACCTTGCCCTTCTCGCCCCTCATACCGCGGCACCGGTGGCCACCGTAATTGATATAGCCTCACATAGATTACGCGTATCCCCCACCAGTACACAGCGCTGCGGTAGAAAACTTTGCCTTTAGGCAAAAACACCCCACAAGGCAAAGGCCGCAAGCAGGGAGACCAGCCCCGCGCTACTGGCCAAGACGGCGGCGCCGGGGAGGTGGCGGTGGGTTCGCAGGGAGGCATCGACAAGCGATGCCCGCTTCCTCACCGCCACTATCAGCACCAGCACGCCAGCCGCGAGCGCCAGCAACGGGAGAAACACGCTGACGCTGACCACCCGCATAACGCCTAGGAGTATCACCGCCAGCGCGAGGATAGTGCGCTGCCACGATAGGCGGGTGCGCTCGGGCTGCAAGCCGGGGTCAAAGAGCTCCCCATGTTGCTGCGGGCTAGGCAAGTAGCTCGCCTACCAGCAGGACAGCCGCGATAACGACGATGGTGCCCACAAGCACCGGGATGGCGATGCTGAAGGGCAACGGGCGCTGTTGCCGCAAGGCGCGCTCAGCCCGCTTCCATTGCACCCACGCGACTACCGGCAGCACAATCGCCACCACCAGCATGAATGTGGAGACCACCGCGCGCAGCGTCGCCGGCAGCGGCACGTCGAAAGCTTCCAAGGCCACTCCCCCGGCAATCAGCGCGAGCGAGGTGCGGATCCATGCGAGGAAGGTGCGCTCATTCGCCAGCGTAAAACGCGGATCAGGGTCGCTTCCTACCCCAAATACCGAGCGGGGAAACCTCGAATCGCTCATGCCTTCCTACCTTATATTCAATGTCCACCCTTGGCGCGATAAGGCTGCGAGCCTGTTCGCCGGCCACCTCGTTATGATCGGGGCCATGATTGAAGTCGCAGCAATCGTTTTCCGCAATTCCTTTGGCCACGTGCTTGGCGTACGCAAGGCCTCATCCACGAAGTTCCAGCTGCCGGGCGGCAAGCTAGAAGAAGGCGAAAGCCCTGTCCAGGCCGCTGCGCGCGAGGCGGAAGAAGAAATCGGCGTCCGGGTTCGCCTACCTGAACTTACCGAGCTCGGCACCTTCACTGCCCCCGCCGCCAATGAACCGGGCCAGACCGTCCGCGGGCATATCTTTACCTACCCGCGCCCGGTCATCGCCCACGCCGCAGCCGAAATCGCCGAAACCGCCTGGATCGATCCCGCCGACCCGCAGTGCGAGCTTGCTGATCTCCTGCGCAGCGAGGTTTTTCCGGCGCTGTAAAGTGGTCAAGCCCGCGCATCAGCAAAGGAAACTACGCCTACACCGCACCACCTGCGCCAGGGAAAATCATGAACCAACGGTCACGTAACAGTCACCCTGGGATAAACGGGGTGCGGTGTACTACTTATTTAGACTGACGCCCTGCATTCTCCGCCCACACGCGCACTCCCACAGAAGCAGCAGTCAGAACAACAATGAAGATGGTTACTAAGCCGATGCCTATTACATCGGTCAGCCACAAAACAAATACCACCAAAGAGGCGACTGCTAAAGCGAGCAAAATTCCGTTCTTTATCTTCTGCGCTTTATCCATAGCGCCATTATTCACGATAAAAATTCACCACGTGACGAGTTCATCCTTTTGAAAAATCTCCTTGCGCTCCAAAAGCGCCCTCGGAGAACTGCATTTCCACTTCATGCCCGTAGCGAGGGAATAGTCGTGTCCCTGCTTGCAGAATAGGGGCCTGGCCCCTGCTTGGTGGCCACCATTCTTTGTCGTTTACCCCGTTTAACCCGCCGTTTAGGACTGCCGTTTAAGCTGGCAAACGACAAAATCCCGAGCGCAATTGCCCGGGATTTGTGTGGCGGAGATGAGAGGATTCGAACCTCCGGACCCCAGAAGGGTCAACTCCTTAGCAGGGAGCCCCATTCGGCCGCTCTGGCACATCTCCAAGTTCAGAAAGAACCGTAAAAGACAATACCTGCCGCATGCGCCACGGCCAAACTAACCCCCTGGTTTTGTCCCCGGTTTTCTTCTACGCGCGCAGGAGAGACGACCTAGAGTGGTAGCCATGATTCGCTCCGACTTACGCGCCATCCCTGGCTACGTGCCCGGCGCGCGCCACGATGATGCCCTCAAGCTCTCTTCTAATGAAGCCACGCAGCCACCGCTGCCTGAGGCCGCCGAGGCTATGGCCCGCGCCGCTGCCGAGGCCAATCGCTACCCGGATATCGCGGCCACCGAGTTGCGTGAGGATCTGGCCGAGCACTTAGGCGTGAGCTTTGACCAGGTTGCGGTGGGCACGGGTTCTTCCGCGCTGTGCCAGCAATTGGTACAAATCACCACCACGCCCGGTGAGGAAGTGATTTTCCCGTGGCGTTCCTTCGAGGCTTATCCCATCTTTGCCCAGGTGGTGGGTGCGCACCCCATCCCGGTTCCGCTCGATGCGGACCAGCGCGTGGATTTGCCCGCAATGGCGGAGAAAATTACCTCAGATACGCGCCTGATTTTCGTCTGCAATCCGAATAATCCTTCCGGCACTACCGTGACTAAGGCGGAGTTTTCCGAATTTATGGACGCGGTGCCAGGCGATGTCCTCGTGGCCCTCGATGAGGCCTATATCGAATATAATCGGAATGCCGATACCCCGCTGGGAACCGAGCTCTTTGGCGCTTACCCCAACGTGGTCTTCCTGCGGACCTTCTCCAAGGCCTATGGTTTGGCCGGCGTGCGCGTGGGCTATGCCTATGGCCCAGAAGACGTCATCGCGGCACTGAATAAGGTAGCGATTCCGTTTTCCATCAACGCCGTGGCCCAGGCCGGTGCCCGCGCCGCGCTAGCAGCGCAGGATTCGCTGCGCGAGCGTACCGAAGAGACCTGCGGCCAGCGCCAGCGCGTGGAAAAGGAGCTGGCAGAGTGGGGCGTTCCCCGCTCGGAGGCCAACCACGTATGGCTGCCGGCGGCGAATATTGAAAAGCTAGGAACGCCGCAGGAATTAGCCGCGCGCCTGGCCACACGCGGCGTGCTCGTCCGCGCCTTTAGCGAAGGCATACGCATTACCATTACAACCGAGGAAGAAACTAACGCCCTGCTTCGGGCGTGGAACGATACCGTAGGAGGCTAAATGCGTTCGTTGACCAATTTTGCCCTCAACGTGGTCGCCATCGCGATTGCGCTCTGGGTTGTAGTGGGCATCATCCCTGGGATTTATATCACCCCGGATAAGCTGGGTAATTTCATTGCCGTGGCCATTGTTTTCATCATTATTAACGCGGTGGTCATGCCCGTGCTGCGTTTTATCGGTGCCCCGCTAACCTGCCTTACTCTCGGACTATTTGCGCTCGTCATCAATGGCGCCGCCCTACTGATCGTGGAGTGGACGCTTAATACCTTTGACCTAGGGATTGGACACCTCGTGGTCAATTCCTGGGGCTCTGCAATCTTCGGCGCCATCATCTTGTCCTTGGTCAGCAGCCTGGTTAATTTCTTTACCAGCCCACTGCGCAAGCCGGTCTAAAAGAACGGGTTATCCCCCGGCGAAGGGTGGCAACACGTCAACGCGGGAAACGCCCATGAGCGGCGAGTCCGCTTGGGTGTTCCCGGCGCCATCGATAAGAAAATTACAGCGCCCCAGCACCTCTTTCATGCTCATACCGGCCTCTGTGGTGCCGGTGTGGTCCTTGCCCAGCTGCTCTATGAGCTGGCCTAAGGTGGTGGGCGCTTTTACCTGCTCCGAAGCAACGCCGGCCGCGGCACGAGCGGCGGCGAAATAGTGAACGGTCAACATGCTTTCTACTATGCCCGCAGGCTTCGAACGTGTCGAACTCGCGGGTAAACTTGGCTCTATGCGCACTCCCGAAACCCACGCACACGAGGTCGCGGCAGCCCTCGGCCCGCGCCAAGTCATCTCCCGGCCCTTAAGGCAGGCACAGGAGATGGTCCTTGCCGCCGATGTCTATGCCGCCTTCCCCTCGCCGCGCTTTAGCAATTCCCAGATGGATGGCTACGCGCTGCCCGCCACCGCAGCCGGATCGTACGAGGTCGGCCCCACCATCGCCGCCGGCGCGAATCCCACCGAGCTGCTGGATGGTCCCTTGCACACCGCCTGCCCCATCATGACCGGAGCCAAGGTTCCAGAGGGCACGGCATCCATCGTGCCGATTGAAAAATGCCAGCCGCAGGAATTCCTCCAGCCGGGCGAGACCATTACGGTTCCGGCCACTGAGGAGGGCCAATTCATCCGCGGGATAGGCACGGACCTCGAGCAGGGCGTTCTCCTGGCCGCCAAGGGCCAAAAGCTCACCCCGGTGCGCCTGGCCGCGCTGGCCTCCCAGGGCATCGAGGAGGTCAGCGTTTATCGCCCAGCCCGCATCCTTGTGTGCACCGGCGGCGCGGAAATTGGTACGGGTGTTACTGCTATTCCCGATGCCAATGCGCCGCTCATCTCCGCTATGGCCCACCGCGCCGGCATCGAGGTCGCCGGATACGTCACCACCGATGATGATCCAGAGGTGCTCACCCGCGCGCTGGAGGAGGCCACGCAGGACTACCTCCCCGATGCTATCGTCACCTCCGGCGGGATTTCCGCAGGTAAATACGAGGTCATCCGGCAGGTGCTCACCGGCTGGTTTGGCCACGTGGATCAGCAGCCCGGCGGGCCGCAGGGCATCGCCAGTTTCCATGGCACCCCGGTCATCTGCTTGCCCGGCAATCCGATTTCCACCATGGTGAGCTTCCGCCTCTTTGTGGCCCCCACCCTGGGCTGGGCGCCCGCAGCATATCGCGTACCAATCGCGCACGCCATCGAGGGCCTACCCCACAAGGATCAATTCCGCCGCGGGTACGCCGAGGCGCAAGCCCGGGTTACCGGCGGCGCTAGCTCCCACCTGCTGGCCCAAGCCGTCGATGCCACCCACCTCATCCGCATTCCTGCTGGTAAGAGCCTCAGCGCAGGAGAAGAAGTAAAGGTCTATCCCCTATGAGTTCTGCTCGCACCGCCATTGTTTTGGTCGCCTCCACCCGCGCCGCCGCCGGGGTCTACGAAGATCGCTCGGGCCCCATCGCGGTAGATTTCTTGCGCCGCAAGGGCTTCGACTGCCCCGCTGCCCGCGTGGTGCCCGATGCCGATATCGCCGCAGCGGTGGACCAGGCCTTCGCCGAAAAGCCCGCGGTCATCCTCACCTCCGGCGGAACCGGCCTGACCCCGGACGATCTCATCGTCGATGCCGTCCAACCCCACCTCACGCGCGAGCTTCCCGGCATCGCCATGGCCTTTTGGAATAAGGGCCTAGAGACTATCCCCACTGCGGTGGCCTCGCGCACGGTCGCAGGTGTCAATGACACCACCTTTGCCATGACCCTGCCCGGTTCTACCGGCGGGGTCAAAGATGGGTGCGCCGTGCTAGATGAATTAATCGTCCACATCGTCGATATGTTAGAAGGAAAACATGAGCACTGATCCCTCTTATGTCGCCGCGCAGACCGGGCTCACTGTCGGCACGATGCTGACCGAGCAGCCCCTCGAGCCCCTCCTTGCCGCGGTCAAAGCTGAGGTCATCACCCCAGCCATGGGCGCGGTGGTCACGTTCGAGGGCATCGTGCGCGACCACGATGGCGGCCGGCCCGATGTCACCCAGCTAACCTATACCGCACACCCCAGCGCCCCGGAAAAGTTGCGCGAGATTGTCGATGAAGTAGCAGGCCAGCACCCCGTGCGCTTGTGGTCGGCCCACCGCACCGGCGATCTACAGGTGGGCGATCTGGCCTTTACCGTCGTCGCCGCCTCTGCCCACCGCGGCGATGCCTTCCGCGCCGCGGAGGCCTGCGCCGATCGCGTCAAGGCCGAGGTTCCCATCTGGAAGGAACAAAGCCACGGCGATGGCTCCGTCAACTGGGTGGGCCTCGAATGAGCATCCGCTATGCCCGCCAGGAAGCCCTGTGGGGTGATAAGGGCCAACAGAAATTGGCCGACTCCCACGTCGCGGTCATCGGCGCGGGCGGGCTTGGCTCACCAGCGCTGCTCTACCTAGCAGGGGCCGGGGTGGGCCGCATCTCGCTTTTCGATGACGACCTCGTCTCCCCCTCCAACCTCCACCGGCAGGTCATTCACACCACCGCCTCCATTGGCACCGCAAAGACCGAATCGGCCGCGGCGGCGGTGCGCGCCCTCAACCCTGAGGTGGAGCTCATCTGCCACGGCCGCCTGGAATCCGCCACCGCCCTCGAGCAGCTGCGCGGCTGCGACGTGGTCCTCGATGGGACGGATAATTTCGACGCCCGCTACCTGTGCTCGTGGGCCGCCCACAGCCTGGGCATTCCCCACATTTGGGCTTCTATCCTGGGCTTTGATGCGCAGATGAGCGTCTTTTGGTCCGGCAAGGGCCCTGTGTACGAGGATGTCTTCCCCACCGCCCCGGCTCCGGGCGAGGTTCCGTCGTGCTCCCAAGCCGGCGTCTTGGGCCCCATCGTCGGCACGGTGGGATCCGCGATGGCCTTGGAGGCTTTGAAGATCATTACCGGCGTCGGCACCCCGCTTATTGGCACGCTCGGCTACTTTGAGGCCCTATCTGGGACCTGGGAGTATATCCCCATCCGCCCCACAGGAGCGCAGCCTACCCAGCCAGCCGATGCCCCCGAGGTCCGCGAGATCCCCGCGCACGCCCCGCTTATCGATGTCCGCACCGACACCGAGCGCGCCCGCGCCGCCATTCCTCATTCAACGCACCTGCCCCTCGACCGCATCCTCGCCGGGGAGAACCCGGACATCGGCCAGGGCGATGCCGCCGTTATCTACTGCGCCAGCGGCATCCGCTCCGCGCAAGCCGTCCACGCATTGCGCGGCCGCGGCTACGAGCGCGTCGTTTCCCTGCGCGGCGGCATTAACGCGTGGTTGGAACAGCACGGGATGCCCTAGCCCAGCCGGGCGATGGCCCTTCTAGCGCCTTTGTTTGTCTTCCCTGCCGCGAACAAAGATGAACCAGATGAGCGGTCCCAAGAAGGGAAGGGCAAAGGTAGCGGCGATAAAGAGCACCTTGGCCGCAATCGTGTACCCAGAAGCGATAATAGAAATAACCGCCGCAATCCAGAACGCGACGAGCAAAATAATGGGCAGGAACCCAAGGAACCACCACGTGTCATTAGGGTTAGTAGATTCCGCTGCTGCTACATAAAGTTCCGAGGTATTCATGGAGTCCTTTCATCGAGCATTTTTATCTCCGGGACAAAGCCAGCACCACAACCACACCTGACTTGCCCTGTACATTTCCAAGATTAAGTCTGCGCCGCACTAGGCGCGTCATCCCCCGGTATGAAATGCCGCAGCAACAAGCGTGAAGCTCGTTAGCTTAGGCAGCTTTCCGGTGTCCTGTTAGCTCCACATTTGCTGTAGGGCCTGACCCCCGGAAAGTGGACACATCGGGGGCTAGCTATGCTGCTGTGGTCAGTATAGCCGAAGTCTCGGTTTCAAAGACATCAGGCGCTACAAGATTGCACCAGGAGTGCCGCCGGCGCGTGTTGTAGCGCATGCACCACCGGAAGACTTCCCGGCGGCAGGCGATCGGATTGTCAAAGACTTTCCGATCACGCAGCACTTCCCGCTTTAAAGTGGCGTTAAACGATTCTGCCAAGGCATTATCAGCACTCGTTCCTACCGCTCCCATAGACTGGCGCACACCCAACGACGAGCAATAGTTCCTAAAGGCCTGTGAGGTGTACACGCTGCCGTGATCGGAATGGAAAATAGCCCCGTCAAGACTGCCACGCACACCATGCGCGTGAGCTAGAGCATCGATGACCAGTGAGACACGCATGTGGTCTGCAAGTGCATAACCTGCAAGTTTGCGTGAATACGTGTCAATGACTGTGGCCAAATACATGTTTTTCCCTCCCTTGTCAGAAGCAGATAGGTAATATCGCCGACATAGACGCGGTTCGGCTCGTTGGCTGTGAATTTGCGGCCTAGCAAATCCGGCATGACGCGGTGGCCAGGCTTACGCCTGGTAGTGATGCATCGGCGGCGTTTGGTAAAGCCTCTAAGCCCCATGGCTTTCATGATTCGTGCAACTTTCTTGTGATTTATCGGGGCATACGCCGTGTCCTCGTTCAGGCTTGCGGCGATGCGTTTAGCGCCGTAAAGACCATGCTCATCATCAAAGATGGTTGCGATCCTCGCACCGATAACGGCATCAGAATACATCTCTTATCCTGCGATTTTTACGGGTTTGGACCCACTTGTAAAACGAGGAACGATTCAGCTTTAACACATTACACATCCGCATAAGCCGAGTACTTGGTTCGGTGGTCATAGCCACACTGGAAGCAGAACTCCCGTGAGTTTCTTTAAGCAAAATATTTAGCGGCCTTGCGCAGGATGTCACGTTCTTCGCGCAGCTTAGAGACCTCTTTTTCTAGCTGGCGGATCCGTCTCACGATTCATTTGCCGTTTGGGCTTTATCCTGCACTGCTTTTATGCGGGCACGTTTGCCGGTGCCGTACTTCTTTACCCATGAATGCAGCGAGGCACGGTTGATACCGAGCTGGGCTGATGCTGAGTTCAGCGAGAGGTCCTCATTGTTCCTTATAGAGGGCCACGGCATCGCGTTTGAACTGTTCGGAATACCTGGACATGATGGTAGATTACCTTTCTTTCCAGCCCGACTGGGCTGGATATCAGGTGTCCACCAAACAGGGGTCAGGTCCATGACTTTCAATATGGAAACCGTCAGACGATAACACCACACTCACCACTTTCTGTAAACATAAGGCCTGAACCCTGATAGACACGTGTAAAACAATATTAGGAACGGCCCTATTTTACAGGAAACATTCTGCCGCACACCGGCGTAACAATAGGGTGTAGCTTATATTTCCTTCCAGCCCTACAGGGCTAGATGTTCGGGGGCTACCTAACAAGGTTCAGATCCTTGCTCGCAATACGAGCGCAACGACCTTAGCCATATACCGCAGTACAAAGCGGGAAACTAGAACTTTCGCCAAAGTTGGGGATTATCCTAATTGTTTTCCGTTAAAGCATGCTGTCGCCGGCGAGTTCGCTAACGTCTAAGAATTACTTTTCACTAGGCAAGGAACGACGTTTCAAGAAAGTCCTCAAGACTCCAATATTCAGGATCAAACCACGCAACGCCTTCGTCGACTTCGACTGCGACGAATTGGTCAGGCAATAAGATGAGGAAATCATTTATCTCAGCACGGATTCCTTGGCGCTGTAGCTCTTGTGCGACTCGCTTGGTGCTCTCCTGTGCGGTCTCGGCGGGGCGACGATTAAGGTCAACGCCATAGAAAGTATCCGTGATTGGTACCTCCAGGTACTTCATTTCAACGGTGACGCACTTACCGTCTTCCACGCAGCACATAATCTTGCGGCCAGGATCACCGGGCTCGAGTGTTTCGATATCAACCCAGCCTTCAAACTGCTCTTCATACGTATCCGCACCTAATTCCGAGTCATAGCATGCTTTAGTGGCCTGGTTCACCGTCATTCCGGGTTGTACGGGCAAGGGACAGGTACCTTCAATTTTCATTTTCTCGATGCACTTCCTTTTTCGTCGGTTGTTTAGTACGCCAAGGTCTTCGGTTAGGCTGTCGCGTAAGTCAGACTGCGCACTCGTGTGATTGAAATTGGCTGGCTATTCCCAGCAAATAGCCACGACTTTGCCGAATTGGTATGACAAAGCAATGGTTCCATTGTCGTGGGGAATGGTTATGCCGTCACGGTTATGTTCAAATTCGATCCCCACATCTTTTAGGGCTTTGACAAACTTTCGGCTTGACAATGACAGTGGGATATCAAGGAAGCTATCTGTCTCCCGCGCGTTTAAGATTTCTATTGAGGTAATCAATCCGTCGTTTTCAAAGCCATCAATGTCATAGTCGATTCCCCCGATCTCACATTTGCCAAAAATTTGGCCCGTGCTGCCTATCCCGAGATAAGAAATATCTAGGTATCGGTAATCAGACAGAATATTTTCGTAGTATGAAACAGGTACAGACCGCTGCAACGGTTCAGGTACCTCAAAATTGAACTTCATTTCTACAACTCCTTGACGCAAGATGTTTATCTTCTAGACCCTGCCTTTTTGGAAGATTCAACTTAGACGAGGGCTCTATTCTTTGCAGTCTAGGCCACAAGTGTGGCGTAGTTTGGCTTCATTGTTAGATTGTCTGCTGCTCGTCCGTTTCCGATACGGAGGTCAAGTCCCGTGTAGTGGTGTAGCCATTTGTGCTTTCGGCTCGGTATGAAGTTCGGGGCTTGTTACAGCGATGCTTCCGCGTGTTTGGAGTCTGGAGCGCCGTTTTGAGATGCCTCAGGTTGTGTTTCGTCTGACTTCTATTCTGCAATAGGTGTTGACGACCAGGAACGGAGGGGGCCGTCGTGGAGCCCTTGGAAAAACTGGTACTTTTCTAGAGGGATACGTGCCGGGGGATCGAAGTCGGGAGCCGTGACCAACTCCTTAGTGTGTGGGTCGACAACGCGTGCTGGTGTTAGACGGGCCAAGTAACCATCTGTCCCATAGAATGCGTCATCATACGGGGATACACCTAGCGGGGCGAGGATGGATTCTATCTGCTTCTCCCCAAACTGAGACCACATAATCTGCGCGTGTTCTTTTGTAAACGTTTCTTGTGGAAACTCAGTGACCTTTGGCAGGGAGTCAAAATCAAAACCGTAATCCTTAAAAGGCTCACTTTGATCCTCGAGGTACGACATGGAACGGTGCAGCGTACCATCAGCTTTTAACTGTTTGTGGCTGCTAAAAGATCTGTAGAAGCAACAATCAAATCGGCCTAAACGATCATCGGGCAATTCGGAGGGAAGCGCGCACATCATAAACTCTATTTCTCCATAGCTTGCGCGATGGAAAAAGGCTACATCGTCGGTATCTACCCACGGCGTGTGCTTGATTTCGATGTAGTAAGGAACTTGTGACTCAATTTCTTTCTTGCGCGCCAAAAGGCAGGCAAATTCACCAATCCGTGGCATCTTTGGCGCTTTGGTAAAGCAGCAGGGGCTAAAAACTGCAGTCCATTCTGACTCGGTGGGGACGAATACAAACTGCGTAATGTGATTTTGCGGTTTAAGTAACTCTGCAAGCTGGTTCCTACTGGCCGATACCTTGTCCGCATGAACTACACATTCAACCTTTTGCTTCTTCCTGTGGGAATACTCCCTTGTATAAATGCTTTCTATTCCTGATGCCCACTGTTGAAATTCTTCAACAACGGTAGATAGTGGAAACCGAAGAAGCGCCACAGCATGGGATACCGGTGCGATGGAATTGGTGTAGAAATACTTCGTCATTGTCTTTAGTTCCCTTCGTGTTCGCGGTCCCAGGTGTGTTCACGACGTTCAAATAAAGCGCATGGTCCGTACTTTTTAGGCAAAGGGTATCCACTATTGATGAGTGTTGCACGCCCGGTGAGGAATTGCCTGTTGAAGGGATCGAGTCCGAAAAGTTGTGCGCATTCGAAGAGATCTTCGGTAGTAAACCGCTTGCGTAGTGGACCTTTTTTGGTTTTGAGTCGTTCTAGTCCGGGGAAGGCAAATTCTTCGCCGTCAGGCCAGTCGGTAAAAGCCTGGAACCGGGATTCTCCTTCCCCGATCCCTACAATAAAGGTATTGTTTCCTCGGATTTCAGCGACAGGGGCGCGTTTGCCGATAGCAGCATCCATATCGTAGGTGTCGATGATGAGGCACTTGTTGCCTGAGCGGTAGTTCCATCCTGTGACGATTTTGCGTTCATCTGGCTCATCCACGATACGTAGCTGTGTCATACTGGGAACAAAAGGAATAGAACCGTTATACCTAACGGTTGCGAAAAAGTCGTGATTGTTGCTCGTATCATCGCTGATAAACCACACCCAATCGGGATTCGTGGTTTCTAAGACTGCTGCCCAACGACGAGGAAACTGCGGATCGTGGACCCCAAGGCGTAGCGCATGGGGAAGATCATCGACGGTGGTATCAATGTTCACGTATTGCTGTGACCAGTAACTATTAGCTGTGTCTAAAGGCGTGTGGAAAACATTTGACCGTGCGGCAGCCTCAACCGCATAATCAAAAGGCAGCTTCAAAAATAACTGATCATAAGAATACGGGGCTAGCAGATAATCAATATCTCGCCGCAGGTACACACCCATCTTTAAATCCCTTCCCTGAGCGAAGCGACATAGTTGTCTACTCCATCTCGATTGGCTTTGATGACTTTCCAAAGTTCAGAGGACTCATCAAGCTTGTCTAGTGTAAGCAGCCAAATAACCGCATCCGGATTCGCATCCAACTGCTGCTGTGCATGGTACGGCGCCCTGGATGCAGGTGGGCGGTCGAACTCAGTTTTAATTGACACACCATCCTCGTGGACGATATTAAGGTCGGGGCGTCCACGGCTTGTTGTCTTTAGCGCCTTTTGCCCCGTTTCTGAATCAAGGAAGTAGTCGGCATCACGTTGGTTAATACGTGCTATTAAGCCGTCTCTTCCCTTTGCCAAGATCGCTTGAGTTTGGGCAAACTGATTTTGTGCTGGCGTTAGGCCAACTGTGCGCTTTTTAACATCCAAAGGATTGGGTGCCTTGCGCAATCCAATGCTGTTGAGGATATGCGGCTGAGATACTGGTACCTCGATAGCTGAGTGCTCAATTTTCCTCTGAAGACTACTTATTGTCGCATCGATCTTAGAAGGAGCTGTCTTGTAGCCGAAGGCCATAAAGTACTGTGGGTCCATCTCTTTTAAGGATTTGGTCCTGTTCCATTTCATGAACACATTTAGTTCATCGGGGGTGAGCGTGTGGATATCAAGTTGGTATGCCTTGAATGTCTTGGGATATCCGCCGCACCGCGAGATAGCAGGCTGAATATGTGCTCTAGTCTTGTTGTGTGTTGGCCTGTGTATGGCGAAGGAATACGTCGGTTGCTGGCGAGATGTTGCTAGTGTGATCCCGCATTTTCCTGGTTTACTCAGCCCAGCGATAAGGCGGTCTGCTTTTTGTTGCTTGCGTACGCTTAGGAGTTTTTTGACATCTGGGAGCTTGGCTAAGAGTTTCCGGATAGCCGATGCAGCCTTTAATCCTTTGCCGAACTTAACAATGGCCCCGCCTGGAATGAAGCTTAATGCGGTCCAGAGGCAGCCTGAGATTTCTCCCTTGAAGCAATTGATTACGTCGGTAACGCCTATAAAGTCAAGCAGGATGTTTAGTGCTTCTTTGCCGATGGTTTCTTTAATGGCATCGAGAACGCTTGTCGGTGCGTTGTCACCTGCTCCAGCCATGGAGGCTTCTTGTAGTTCTGCTTCTTCTGCGAGCTGCTTTTGGATTGCTGCGTCGTAGGCTTCTTGAGCTGCTTGGCCTGCACGCTGAGCGTCGTAGCCGGCTTGATTGGCTGATTGGCGTGCGGTCGCAGCAGAACTTGCGGCATCACTTGCTGATTGGTGTGCTTGTAAAGCATAGCTGGTAGCTGCATCGGCATTGGCGCCAGCTTGTCGTGCATCGGCTTCCGCTTGGTTGGCGGCAGCATGAGCTCGCTCTTTCTGGGCTAGAGCAAAGCGTAGGGAGTTTTCTGCGTTGCGCACATGGTCTTGTGCGATTCGGGCAGATTGAGCTGCCTTTCCTGCCCACTGCGAAGCTTGATTGGCGTAGTCTCTTGCTTTTACAGAATCGCCATAGGCGGCATAGTAGGACTGTTGGGCTTTAGCTGCGCTTTCGGATGCTTTTTGTGCTGCGGAAAAACCCTGTTGAAGTAGAGCGTTGATACTATCGTTGTAAACTGTGCGCTCGGCATCATCGCCAGACTTTCGAAAAGCTTCAACAGAGACAAATTCGTTGAGCATGGCTCGGTCGCCGAGCACAGCTGCTTCTGCAGAAGCTTTAAGTTCGGGTCCACCGGTTCTTGCGAGTTCGTAGGCTTGACGTTGTTGGTCTTCATATCGAGCTTTTTCAAAGCCGCCTTCAACGACAAAATCGACAAGGTCATCGTAGGTTCCAGAAGAAATGGCTGCGTCAGCTTTTTCCTTAACGGTATTGCCGCCGGCATCACGAAGCTGCCAAGCTTGTCTAGTTAGTTCCGGGACTTTCATAGTGTGAACAGTCTCGTTAAGGAACGTGTCTAACTCTGCTGGAGGATCTTCGATATGCTCGTCGGCAGCTTTGCGGATTTCTGGGTTGGGATCTGCCTGCCACAAGAATTGGGCCTTGGTGACATTGTCTTGGTACTTAAGGGAGTCGAAAGACTTCACGAAGGCCAAAAGGTCTTCTTGAGATCCGGTTTGGAGTGCGACTTGAGCGCCGCCTTGGACCATGGAATCGCCTACTTGTAAAGCAGAGACTGTAAGTTGCTGGACTTTTGCAGTATCGATGCTCTCCTCAGGAACTTGCGCTAGAGAGGCAAGTTCTGTCAGATCTGCTTGCAGGCGTTGTTTTTCTTCCTTGTTATCGTGGACTACCTTATCTTGTGCATCTTCGAGTTCACGTGCATATACTGCTTGGTCTTTGAGGTATTGGGCTTCTTGTTCTTGGCGCTGGGTGGCAGCTTCTTGAGAAAGCTTGGCGATGTCATTAGCGAGGTTGATGGCCTCGATGGATTTTATGGCTGCTTCTTGGGCTGATTGAGCATTAGCGCCGGCTCGTTGTGCGGCGGCAGAGGCATTGCCGGCTTCTCGTGCTGCGTCTTCTGCGGCTTGGGCGCTTTTATTTGCGTGGTCGGCGGCTTGTCGAGCTGCTGTACGGGCTTTTTGTACTAGCTCGGTAATCTGATTGACGATTCCATCGACTTCGTTAGAGGCTGCGCGTGCTCGAGAGGCTGCTGCACGTGCTCGTGCGGCACCTGCTCGTGCTTCTGCAGCGGCTTGGTCACCGGCTCCTGCGGCGGCTGCTGCTTCGGATGCAGCGGCTGCTGCCGCATCAGCATTGTTTGCAGCGCTGGCTGCGGCGCCGCTGGCGGTGCGGGCAAAACCGGCAGCGGCGTCTGCGTGGACAAAAGATTGCGCGGCTTTGTCAGCAGCCCGTGCAGCATCACGAGCTTGTTCGGCTGCTTGGCGCGCTTGAGATGCCATGGAGGCGTCATAGCCTGCTGCAGAAGCACGGGATGCTGCTTCTTGGGCTGCAATACGCGCCCGAGAAGCAGCAGAGGCTGCACGAGCTAGAGCATCGGCAGTTTGCGCTAAGGCTTGTCGTGCTTCTGCTGCTGCAGCCACTGCGTTATCGGCTACTTGGGCAGACTGGTTAGCAAGCTTTCCTGCCGACGCTGCGGCATTGTCTGCCCTTACTTGTGCTGCATCGGCGGCTAGTGCCTCATCTTTTGCTTTTTGAGTAGCCTGTCGAGATGCCTCTGTTGCCCGTCTGGCTTGGTCAGCGTTTGTTGCAGCGAAGCTTGCGGCACGCTGGGCTTTATCGGACTCTTCGATAGCGGTATCGACCAGTTCGGTAATACTCATCTTCTCTGAGTCTTGGGCTGCATCAACAAACTGCCCATAGCGAAGATACGACTCAATTGCTGTATCTGTATCTGTCATCAGTGCTTCAGAAGCGCCTGCAGCAACTGATGGAAGTGGGGATCGGGAAAGTTCGTAGACTTCGCGTCGTTTATCATCCCAGCGAGCTTTATCTGCACCTGTAGCTGCAAACTCGCTTAGGGCTTCTTCAGTGTCTGTAGATAGTGCCTGTTCGGCTGCTGCTTTAAGGACACTTCCTTCTGATGCTTGGGTAGCTTTCCACGCTGTGGCACGATCATCTTCGGTTTGGGCTGTTTGCCACCCAGTATCGATAAAGTTGCTAAGACTGTCGATATCACCTGCATCGAGTGCCTGTTTGGCTGCGTTTTGAACGTTTTCTTCAGATAGTGAAGAGATTGTCACTACTATGTGGCGAAGGTCCAGGGTGCGGGCCTCATCCATGCCTGATTTCGTATAAGCAGATAATTCTTCTTGCCCACCGCGAAGTACTTCTTCAGCAGCTGCCTGCGAGGCAGGGAAGTTGGTGCTCACCATTTCAATGGCATAGTTTCTCGCTTGCTGTTCATCAGCAATCTCAGCGCCTAGATCACGTTGATCTGCTTGGGCAAGCGCATGCGCTGACGAAAGACTTAGTCCTACTGCAGCAGCGGTGATGGCGGACATGATTTTTCGAGCGCAATGTGTCATTGTCTTCGCAGGGTGATGATGCTTGTAGCGCATGTGCGGACTTTCTTATCTAAAGGTATGGGGTTAACTGGACGCTATGCGCTACAGCGACAGCAGCCTGAAGAAAGGCAGGCATACACAGTGGCGGCCCTTTTATTACATGTTTTGCGTTTACTTCCCGGGTAGGGCAAGGCCCTGGTCAATAAACCACACCGATTCACTCGTGCGAGAAGTGGTGGTCGCAATCTTTTGCGTCCCACTTGCTGTGAGAACACGATTTTGATTTAATGCCGAGGCAAGGCGAGTTCCTGTGGGGATTTCTGCCACACTCGCAGGACACCACGTTGCGCCTTTGGCGTTCGGGTTGCTTTGAACAGATACTGATCCGTTAGATTGCATGGTCAAGTAGACGCCCGAGTATGCAGCTGCTTCCAAGGACAGGCACTGAGAGCCATCGCGGGCTGGGACTACTTTAAAAGACGCATCGAGGCGATCATTAAAGCCTGAGTTTCTATCTATGCTTGATAGTTCTACTCCAGACCACGACAACCGCAGTATTTTTCCACCTGCATACCGTCCAGCAGCACGCATACTGATCACGTGTGGGTTGACTGTATCCACGCTAAGGTCGCCAGTGCCAGCACCATTTGAGGTCGCCACCGGGGTAACCTGCATTTCAACAACAGTAGAACGATTATGTCCGACGTCGATGCTTTGGATTTTTCCTGGTTCCACTACTCTCTGCCAGTACACTTCACCATCGGGCAATTTAAAGGCCACTGAAACCGGCACTTTTAAGCGATTGACAACTCCATACGATCCCGTAATGTTCACGGCCACCCAGCCTGTGGGCTTTGTAAGGAAAAAGCACGCTTTAGAGTTTTCCAGCTCGGAAGAATCAATACGCACATACTCCGCGCCAGTAGCACAGTCTTTTTGAACGAGGCCACCGTCACCTGCTGTGATGGTCACAGGTATTCCCGCTAGTGCAGGAGAGGTAGCAAGACCAGCAGAAACTATGCAGGTAAGCACTCCAATAGATAAGCGTTGAACAAAAGAGTTCACAATAGGCTCCTTGAATCTAGATACATGGATAAACACTATGGCTACTGTGCCAACGGGATATACGTCGTCGAGGAAGAGTCAATTGTTGAACGCACAGTTCCGGCAAACTTGCTCCATACCTGTGAACCAATGTGATCGGAGCTAAAAGGACCTTGAACCTTTGAGGTCTGTGTCGGACCAAAGGATTCAACTACGAGACGAACCCATGTTTTGTCAGAGCCGGTGTAGGAAGTTTCTACGCTGTCGTTGTCAAAGACAACATTGTCATCACCGGCATTGGGGGAAGTTACTTCATCGAATCGGATGTTTAGTGTTCTGCCGCCGCCTTCAGGATGATCGCTAGCAGTAACCAGTGAGAATCCCTCATCAGAGATACGTTCTACGGTTACTTTGCTTTTAGCTCCGCCCACACCGGTAAAAGTGCATACAGAGCCCTCGGTAATTTCGTCAGGACACCCTGAGAGGGGAAAGTATTTATCCATGTTTTGGATAACCTCTCGATAGACCCCGGCTGCATGCCACCGCTTGAAGTCGGTGGTGTTAAACAGTGGATAAATCTGACGGTAGCTTGAAATATTTTGATTGTCATAAGCCTCTAGGGCCTTGCCAGTAGGCTTAAAATACTGAATAGATCCGCCCTGGAAATCCTGCTTTATGCCTCCGCCTGCAGCGTATTTTTCCGATGTGGGAAACTTCAAAGAGCTACGTTCCCATCCCTGACTTCCCCAGAAATCCCGAATGGGGCCAGAAATACTGTGGCCTCCGCTAGCTTGTGACCAGTAAATAGATCCGCCTTGAAAATGGTTGTAGCGCCCAGTCTTTTCCGGGGTAAGCAACTCATCGGTGGTTGGGTACCCTAGCTCACCGGTCTCCCAGCCTTGCTGAGCCCATTTATCGCGAATGCCTCCCCACACTTGATGAGCATCAGTCTCTGGCGACCAGTAGATAGACCCGCCCTGAAAATGATTGAACCGCCCCTTACCATCAGGGGTCTTCAACTCATCCGTAATGGGATATCCCAAGGCCGCGCCTTCCCAGCCAAGATCCCCCCACTTATTGCGAATACGCCCACCCACTTGGTGAGCAATTCCATTATCAACACCAGCATGCCAATAAATGGAGGCATCCTTAGCAAACACCTGGAACCGACCATTATTTTTAGCTACACGCTCATCAGTTGTAGCGTCGCCAAAAGTCTGCCACCCACCAAGCCGGTGATACGCCTCTTCAATACGGCCACCAATCCAATGGCCGTGAAAAACCTTGGCGCTTGAAACACCAGCACCAGCAAAAGTAACACTGGCACATACCGCAATAGTTGCAGTCAACTTCTTAGCGAATTTCATCCGTAGCCCTTTCCCGCCACCGCATTTAAAAACAGCTAAACACCAGATAATTGACAGATAAGGTTAGGGTAGCCTTATGCATACGGGTAGTCCATAGTTAAATATTTAGGAACTTTCTTAAAACCTAAATAATTCACCAAAACGCCAGGTAACACATGCACAGCCTTGATTTTCAAATCCTGGAACGACACTCGAACCAACCTATATGGGGGTATATTAGACCCTAATCTAAACATTCATGCTGCACATACAGTCTCGACAGTGTAAGAAACTGAGAGCTTCCGCCCCATTTGGGCAAGGTGGGGGTCCCGGTGTTACGCCTTGTAGTTGTCTCTGTAATCTGGTAAGAGGCAGCGAAGGTCATGTATGGGGGTATTAATTTCGTGGGGTGGGCCTAGGCAAAAGCCAGCCTCAACAATCTCACACAAGAATGGCGCACCAGAAAAGACATCGTCTGGGACAGAAGGCAAAGTCACCGTCCGCTACGACGGCAAGCTCTTCCACCTAGGCATCGGGCGCGCATTCAAGAAACAAAAATCCTCATGGCCATCGCCGACAACCACATCACTAGCTGCGACCGGAGAAATCATCACCGAGCACTACATCGACACAGCCCGCGACTACCAAAAGCCCTACTGGAAAAAGGAGACCTACCCCTAAACCCTAAATAACAGAAAAACCGGCACCCCAGAACAAAAACAACTGAGGTGCCGGTTTGTCAACGATGTCGCGACTGACCTGTCAAGCATGTCGCGACTCATGACACCTGCGGAGACGGCGGGATTTGAACCCGCGGAGGAATAAACCTCGCCGGTTTTCAAGACCGGTGCATTCGGCCGCTCTGCCACGTCTCCATCGTGCCGAAAAGGCAACTTGGTTAGCTTACTAAACCGGCCCGCGCGAATCACATTGCCCCACGAGGAAATGGGACGTGGCGCACACCACACCTTCTCCATTAGATTGGCGGTATGAGTGCTACACAGATGAAGGCAATCGTCCAGACCGATCCTGATACCCCACGGTCGCTAGAGCTACAGGACGTAGACGTTCCCGAGCTGCGTTCCGGCGAGGTACTGGTGAAGGTGAAGGTCGCAGGCGTCAACCGCGGCGATATTCTGCAGACGATGGGCGCGTACCCGCCGCCGCCAGGGGCATCGGACATCATCGGCTTGGAGGCCGCCGGCGTGATTGAGGATGCCGGCGATACGGACTGGAAAGCCGGCACCGAGGTGGGCTGCTTGCTTGCAGGCGGCGGCTATGCCGAATACGTCGCGGTACCGCAGGGCCAGCTACTTCCGCTGCCCAAGGGATTTAGCCTGGAAGAAACCGCGGCCGTGGTTGAGGTCGGCTGCACCGTGTGGTCCAACCTGGGCATCGAGGCGGGCCTGCACGAGGGCCAGCGCGTGCTCATCCACGGCGGTGGCGGTGGCATCGGCACCTTTGCCATCCAGGTAGCAAAGGCGCTGGGCGCTGAGGTGGCTGTTACCGCCGGCTCGCAGGAAAAGCTGGATCGCTGCCGCGAGCTTGGCGCGGATATTCTCATCAACTACAAGGAGCAGGATTTCGTCGACGAGCTCAAGGGCAGCTGCGATGTCATCCTGGATATCATCGGTGCGAAGTATCTGGAAAAGAACATGAAGTGCCTGGCCAAGGACGGCAAGCTCATCATCATTGGCATGCAGGGCGGCACCAAGGCGGATATCAACTTAGCCCCCATGCTGCCGAAGCGCCTAACCATTCAGGGCACGACGCTGCGCGCGCGTGACTTGGACGATAAGGCGGAGATCGTCGCCGGCACCATCAAGAATGTGTGGCCCATGCTGGAGGATGGCCGCGTTAAGCACGCGCTGCATGGCACGTACCCGCTTGCCGATGCCGCCCAAGCCCACGCCACCCTCGACAGCGGCGAGGTCACCGGCACGCTGGTGCTTACGGTGTAGCTTCCCGGCACGCCTTACTCAAGCGAACCTAGGCGAGCGAGGCAACGACGCGAACGAGATGCTCGATATCGTAGTGGGTATTAAACGGGCCTAATGCCACGGTGACGGCACCGCCGATCTCTTCCACGCCCATTTCCGTAAGCAGCGGCGTTTGCGGGGCCAGGGTGGTGACGAGCCCATTATCAAAGAGGCGCTTGTACACCGTCTCCGCGGGCACGCCCTGGACCGCAAAGGTAAGGCGCGGCAAGCGATTATCGGACGCACCCGCTGCTGCCTCGCCGGTAATACCCAGGATGTGCACGGCGGGAAGCGTGCTCAAAAATGAGTACAGATCCGCGCGCAAGTCCTCGAGGTAGGCATTCAAGGCGGTCATGGACTTATTAAGCCGCACCCGGCGCGATCCCTTATCCCCACCGGCCAGGGCCGCGAGGTGGTCTACCAGTGGCCCCACGCCGCCGGCCAAGCCGGAGGAGACGGGGGTTTCTAGCTTGCGGCCGTCTTCCTTGGAATAAATGGGATTTAGGGCATCCAGGCGGCGGAGCATGCGCGTATCGCGGAAGACCAAGGCGGCCATCTGCGGCCCGCCCAGCAGCCCGATATCGATACCCACAATATCCGCGCCCAGCTCATCGAAGCGGATGGGGCGATAGGGCGCGATTGCGGAGACATCGAGAAGCGTCCAAGCACGCGAGCGCCCCCGCACCGTGTCAATGATCTCCTCGGCCGGGGATATCGTGCCCAGAAGCTCATGCGCGGCGGAAAAGGAGACGAGCCTGGTAGAGCCATCGACAAGCTCCGCGAACTGGAACCCCGGCAATTCGCCGGTGCCCAGATCCGGCTGCGCCCAGCGGATATCGGCGCGCACCTCAGAAAAAGCCGAATACAGCGTGGGCGGATCCAGCTTGGACAGCACCACCGAGGAATTGCTGCCCAATAGCGGGCGTGCCGCGCGCGCTAAGGATTGATACAGCACGGGCAAGGATGGGCCAAGGACTACGCGGTCCGCCTTGGAACCGGTGAGATCCGCAATGGCCATGCGCGCTGCCGCGTAGTTGCCATCGCCTGCCAACCGACCCGGCTCTGGCGCGGCCGAGTGGGCGCCGCCTGGGCCCTCTTGCGTCGCTACCGCCGTCGCCATCCGGAAGGACCGGGCAACGCCGGAGGTCACGCGCTCCGAAATTTGGGGCACCGCGTGCGCGTTGAGGTACGTCCAGCCATCAGATAGCCCGGTGTACAAACCTCGCGCACTAAAGACGTCATAGTGTGCCGAAGCTGCTGGCATTAGGTCCCCTTCTTCATCGCACTGAACAACTGCCACCACGTGGCGGTCGATTCCCTACTGTATACGCATTTGGCTTCAGTTTCCCAAATCTGAATTTTCCCTGGGCATCGCTGTTTTCGCAGGCTAGCGGCGTGTAGTTCCCCGTTTGCCCAGCACGCGCGCTAGGGTGTTGGGCGTGCAAGATAACAATCAACTGCGCGCTGATATCGCCCGCATGACCTCCCAGCCAGAAGGCGAGGCCGTCCCAGCGTCCCAGTCCATGACCCTCAAGGCTGCTTTCGCGGACCTTACGCGGGGTGCACAGCAGCGTGAGCTGTGGTTCAAGCTGGGCCTGCAAGATATCAAGCAGCGCTACCGCCGCTCTGTCCTTGGCCCGTTCTGGATCACCATCGCCACCGGTGTGATGGCGCTTGCCTTGGGCCTGCTGTATTCCATGCTTTTCCAGATTCCCGTCGCGGAATTCCTTCCCCACGTCACCGTGGGCCTTATTATGTGGACCTTCATCTCGGGCTGCATCAAGGAAGGCGCCACGGTCTTTATTGAAAATGAGGGACTGATTAAGCAGCTTCCCGCCCCGCTTTCGGTGCACGTGTACCGCCTGGTGTGGCGCCAAACGCTGTTTTTGGGCCATAACCTCATCATCTGGCTCTTGCTCATTATGATCTTCCCGCGCAACCTGGGCTGGGAATTCTTCCTCTTCATCCCCGGGCTGCTCCTCCTGCTCATCAACGGTGTGTGGGTCACCATGTTCTTTGGCATCATCGCCACGCGCTTTCGCGATGTTGCCCCGCTGCTAGAGGCCCTGACGCAGCTATTGTTCTACGTCACCCCGATTGTCTGGATGACCAATACGCTCAAGGACCAAGGCGGTGCGGTGGCAGACCGCGCCCGCATCGCGGAAATCAACCCGCTGTATCACTACCTGGAAATCGTGCGCGCCCCAATGATTGGTGAGCCCGTTGCCGCCTACCACTGGTGGATCGTCATCGGCTGCACAGCCATCGGCCTGTTCATCGCCGGGCTAGTCATGCGCAAGTGGCGCTTCCGCGTGAGCTACTGGGTATAGCCTCCCTTCCTTTACTCCCATCCCCACCATGAGGCTCGTTGAAAGGATAAAAACTAATGGTCTCAATCGATACGTATAACGCGTGCGTGGACTTTCCCATCTTTGATGCCAAATCCCGCTCCCTAAAAAAGGCCATGCTTTCTACCGCGGGCGGTGCCATTGGGAAAAATGCCCACAACACCGTGGTGGTTGAGGCGCTGCGGGATATTAACCTGCACCTGCGCGAAGGCGATCGCGTCGGGCTCGTTGGCCACAATGGCGCCGGCAAGTCCACGCTGCTGCGCCTGCTCTCCGGCATCTACGAGCCCACGCGCGGTACTGCCGATGTCCGCGGGCGCGTCGCCCCCGTCTTTGACTTGGGCGTGGGCATGGACCCAGAGGTATCCGGCTACGACAACATCATCATCCGCGGGCTGTTTTTGGGCCAATCCATCAAGCAGATGAAGAAAAAGATGGATGAGATCGCGGAGTTCTCCGAGCTGGGCGATTACTTATCGATGCCCCTGCGCACCTACTCCACCGGTATGCGCGTGCGCCTGGCACTCGGCGTGGTGACCTCCATCGAGCCGGAAATCCTGCTGCTGGATGAGGGCATCGGCGCCGTCGACGCCGCCTTCATGGCCAAGGCCCGCGTGCGCCTGCAAGAGCTGGTTAAGCGCTCCGGCATCTTGGTCTTTGCCTCTCACTCCAATGACTTTTTGGCGCAGCTGTGCAATACCGCGCTGTGGATCGATCACGGCGAAATCCGCTCCGTGGGCGAGGTCTCCGAGGTCGTGGGCCAGTACGAGGGCCCAGAAGTAGGCGAATACGTGCGCGATCTGCGCCAGCGCTTTGAGGGCGAAGAGGCAGCCGGGTAGAAGCTAGCGCAGCATCCCCAGCAGCTGCTGGCTCAGCCCGGAGACCTCCACGTGCAGGTCATCCGGGCGTTTATAGGTGTCGGCCTCCACGCGCGCAGTCACGTGCCGCTGCGAACTATTCTCTGGCCCCGCCTTTTCTTCTCCTTCAGAAACCACCTGGTAACCCAGCTTCTGGCTCACCCGCGCCGAGGCCTCATTCTGTGCCGCCCAGCTCGTGGTCATCGCCTGCGCACCCAGGTAATCGAGCCCAAAGGCCACCACCGCGTGCCGGATGAGCGTGCCCACACCCTGGCCCTGGAAGCGGTGAAAGACCCACGACCCGGTCGCGATTTCTCGCGCCGTAGCAAAATCCTCCGCCCGCGCATCGATGGTGCCCAGGATTTCCCCCGAATGCACCTCGCGCACGATGAAATCCAAGGACCATTTCTCTGGGCACAGCTGCGCGCGGTTGGTCCACCGGAACTGGGCCGCCGCTGCAGGCGTATTCATCCCGGGCTTAAAGAGCCACGGAAAGGCATAATCCGGAATGTCTGCGCCGTAGATATCCTCTGCCGCCACACCGGCGATTGCCGCAATATCCTCATCGCGCATCACGCGGAGTTCGATGCCGGGGTGGGTAGTATCGCTCGCGTATATCCTTAGCCCGAACGGTGGCCACATGCTTTCCATAGAAAGTCAGCTTAGCCCACGCGGAGTGTTTATCCGCGGCAGATCCATTCCCCGGTGGCAAGATGGAACGCATGACTGCCACCCTTGATTCCACCGGTACCACCGCTGCCGTCATTGTCACTCACCAGCGCGCGGACTTGCTGCGCGCCTCGCTCGAAAAGGTAGTCAACCAAACCCACCCCGTCGAGTGGGTCATCGTGGTGGATAATGGCGCCGAAGATGCGGTCCGTGACGCGGTGGAATCCCTGGCAGGTGATCGAGCGGTCTATGTGCCGTCCAAGACCAACCTGGGCGGTGCGGGCGGTTTCGCCCTCGGTTTTCTTACCGCGCTATCGCTCGGTGCCGATGCCGTATGGTGCGCCGATGATGATGGCCGCCCCGCTGATTACGGCGTATTAGAAGAGCTATACCGCGTGGCAGGAAATAATAACCTGCACGAGGTCTCGCCCGCCGTGTGCAATATCGATGACCCCGGCCGCTTGGCCTTTCCGCTGCGCCAAGGGCTGGTCTGGCGCCGCCGCATGGAAGAGCTGGAAGGAGACTTCCTGCCTGGGATCGCTTCCCTATTTAATGGTGCCTTGATTTCCGCCGCGGCGATGCAGACCATTGGCGTGCCGGATTATCGCCTCTTCATCCGCGGCGATGAGGTGGAATACCACCGCCGCCTGGTCAATTCCGGGCTGTCCTTCGGCACCGCCTTAACCACGAGCTACCTGCACCCGGATGGCTCGGATGAGTTCAAACCCATCTTGGGCGGCAAGATGCATACCCAGTACCCGGAAGGCGAGTTCAAGCGCTTTTTCACCTACCGCAACCGCGGCTACCTGCTGTGGCAGCGCGGCATGCGTAAGCTTTTGCCCCAGGAATTCGCCCGCTTTGGCTGGTTCTTCTTGGTCCAACGCCACGATCCGGCAGGCTTCCTGGAGTGGCTCAAGCTGCACAACCGCGGGCGCCGCGAGGATTTCCGCCGCCCCGGCACTCGCTCCTAAGGCGCAGCAGACCTACTTTTCTTTAAAGATAAAGACCCGCTGGATGGCAAAGTTGGTCACCGTCGCCACGCCCTGGGCAATGACGAAGGCGATGGTGTCTTTCACCGCGCCTTCAAAGCCTAGGGAAATCAGCGGCTCATTGAGCACCCAGTACAAGAAATTCTGCACGGCAAAGGTGGATACGTATAACACGCCCACCGTCGCGGCCGTGCGGCCAGAAACCTTCGTGCCAAAGGTCCAGCGCGCATTGGCCAGGTAGGCAGCGATGGTGCCAAAGACCCAACCAATCGCCTTCGCCCCAGAGCGGTGCAGACCTAGATGGGTCAATAACAGCGTCAACCCATAGTCAATGACGGCGGCAAAGACGCCTACCGCAATAAATCGCACCAGCTGCTGCTTCAAAGAGCTGGAGGGGCGCTTTACTTCTGCAGCATCTTCAAGTGGATTAGTCACAGGCAGTTAGCTTACCCGCGCAGCAGCGCGCGGTACATGTCTAGGCGGTACACCGGCGCGGCGGCGTCCTTGCCGTAGGCACCAATCTGGGATAGCTGGTGCAAGGAGGCATCGCACAGCGCGCGAATCTCCGCGCCTTTCAAGGTGTTGCCATCATCGTTGACCCAGCCCAAGGCATCCATGGTGGTTTCCACCACAGAATCGGTGAGCTCATCACCGCCCATGCAGGATAGCGCCAAGGCCATGGACCAAAAGGCATCCTTTTCCTCGTTGGTAACCTCGCGCGGCAGGCTAGCCAGTGCCTCGGCGGTGGCCGCCGGTAGGTCGCTTCCACGGTTTAAGTCCATGGCCTGTAAGAGGGGAACAAAGTCATAAAGCTTGGTGCGCTCGATGAGCGCCCTTACCTGGGGTTTAACCTGTGCCAAGACTTCATCGGTGATCTTTTCACCGGTTAATGCCCGGTTCACCGCGGTAAGTTCAAAGGGTGCAAAGAGGCTGCCCGAGCCGCCCACGCACAGCGCGCTGGGGGTGCCATTATCGCGGGGATAGATTTCCGCGACCACCAGCTCAAAGTCCCAGAGCCCCCACACAAAATCGATCTGGTCTCCCTCGCGCCAGAGGAATTCGGAAGCTTGACGCTCTGGATCAAGGCGCGGACCGCGGGCATCGGTGTGTTCATAAAAATGCCACGGGGACTTTTCATCCGGCAGCCCAAAGCAGATGTGCAGTACTTTCTGCAGCTCGTGCAGGGTAAGTGCATCGCTAAAGCCGATTTGGCGGTGGACCTCCTCATCCGCGCGGATATTGGAGGCTTGGCAGATGACGGTGAGCGGTTCCCGCTTTAATGACAGCAGCGGGTCAGCACGGCGAGCCCGTGCCTGTCCAATATCGGTGACCCCTGCATTCATGGGCCCCACCATACGCAAATTTTAAGAAGCCAGTTTTTCTATATCGCGCGCTTCGAGATCGCTGATGATAAACGTCGCCGCCGCGCCGATTGCTCCCAACAGCGTCCACGGGCGCTTAACGCCGCGCTTGCGCAGGAAAGACACCACCTTGCGGGATACGGCTACATCGGCCCACAAAGCAAGGCCCACCAAGATGAGCACCGCGGCCAAAATGGCCCAGAGCTTTAGGCCCTTATCCGCAAATTCCTGCGGGGAGCGCGGTTCATCGCCGTCCTCTTCGGCCTGGGCGTTGGTATAGGCCACCAAGGCGCCAAACCCAATCGTGGACAAAACATAGGCGGTGATAAGGCCCTTTGTGGATTTGATCCAATCCGGGTAGGAGGTGACGATGCCCTGTGCGGCCGCTTGGGTGATTCGGCCTGCCAAGGTGTCATCGAGGGCGTAATTATCGCGGGATTTTTCTGCTGCTTCGTGGTTGTTTGTCATAGCGACCACTCTAAGCGGCGGTAAGCTATTGCGCATGTACTCGGAAAAGACAGAGCATATGACGCCCGCCCAACAAGCCGCTCAGGATGAGCGTGCCGAGGACGATAAGCGCAACGGGCATTTTGAGGCAACAGAGCACACCAATCTGCCGCTCAGCCCCTTTATGACGCGCCTGATGGCAGAGGAAATGCCGATTTTGGATTCCACTTCGCGGCGCCGTGTGTACGAGATTTTAGGCGCCTACGAAGGGCCCACCATTGAGTCCCAAGCAGGCCTGCCGGAAGAAATCCGCGAGATCATGGATCTCTGAAACACACCATTCGGGGCCGCCTGTGTGCCCCACGATGTTTTAAATATCACGAACGTCACTCCAGCCACCGCACTATGAGCTAGGTAGGCTGGTACATCGATACAATCCGTCGAGCAAAGAGTAAGAGATGGAACTACATACCACCGAAAAGTCCCTGCACGGCTGGGGCCGCACCGCCCCCACGACCGCCCATGTGCTGTCCACGGAAGACGTGGACGTCATCAAGAATGCAGTGGCACAGGTTGCGGACGATAACTCGGACAAGCCCGCCCACCTGCGCCGCGGCGTCATCGCGCGCGGCATGGGACGCTCCTATGGTGACCCCGCCCAAAATGGCGGCGGCCTGGTCATCGACATGCAAAAGCTGAACAAGATCCACTCCATTGACCCGGAGTCCGCGCTTGTTGATGTCGATGGTGGCGTCACCCTTGACCAGCTCATGAAGGCCGCGCTGCCCTATGGCCTGTGGGTTCCGGTCCTGCCGGGCACCCGCCAGGTCACCATCGGCGGCGCCATCGGCCCCGATATCCACGGCAAGAACCACCACTCCGCTGGTTCCTTTGGTAACCACGTAGTTTCCATCGAGCTGCTGGTTGCTGATGGCCGCGTACTCCACCTCACCCCAGAAGGCAGCGAGGATGACCCCAGTGGTGAGCTCTTCTGGGCCACCATCGGCGGCATGGGCCTTACCGGCATCATCCTGCGCGCTACCATCCGCATGACCAAGACGGAGACCGCCTACTTCATCGCGGATACGGATCGCACCGATAACCTGGAAGAAACCATTGCCTTCCACTCGGATGGTTCGGAGCACAATTACACCTACTCCTCCGCCTGGTTCGATGTCATCTCCCCAGAGCCGAAGTTGGGCCGCTCCACCATTTCCCGCGGCTCCCTTGCCACCTTGGCGCAGCTCGAGGAATTGGCCCCCAAGCTGGCGAAGGATCCGCTGAAATTCAACGCGCCGCAGCTGATGACCGTGCCGGATATCTTCCCGTCCTGGACGCTGAATAAGCTCAGCCTCTCTGCTGTGGGCTTGGCCTACTACACCATGGGCGCGCCGGCGAAGAACCAGGTAAAGAACTTGACGCAGTTCTACCAGCCGCTCGATCTCATTGGCGAGTGGAACCGCGGCTACGGTTCCAAGGGCTTTTTGCAGTACCAGTTCGTCGTTCCCACGGAGGCCGTGGAGCCGTTCAAGGAGATCATTCGCGATATCCAGCGCTCCGGCCACTACTCCGCGCTGAACGTATTCAAGCTCTTCGGCGAAGGAAACCGCGCGCCGCTGAGCTACCCGATGCCTGGCTGGAACGTCTGCGTGGACTTCCCCATCCGCCCGGGCTTGGGCGAGCTTCTCGATGACCTGGATCGCCGCGTCATGGAGTTTGGCGGCCGCCTGTACTTGGCAAAGGAATCGCGCACCTCCGCCGAGAACTTCCACCAGATGTACCCGGGCCTAGAAGGCTGGCTCAAGACCCGCAATGACATCGACCCCACCGGGGTCTTTGCCTCCGATATGTCCCGCCGCCTCGAGCTGCACTAATCACTGGACTCATCACCACCCTCATGAAGGAGATTTTTTTAAACCATGCTTAATGCAGTAGGCCAAGCCCAGCACATCCTGCTTTTGGGCGGTACCTCTGAAATTGGCCTCGGCGTCGTCGCTGAGTTCCTTGAGCGCGGACCTGCCAAGGTCACCCTGGCTGCCCGCGCCCAGTCCCCGCGCATCGAAAAGGCGCAGGCTGACCTGGAGGCCCGCGGCGCGGATGTCGAGGTCGTGGACTTTGATGCCACCGACTTTGACTCGCACCCGGCGGTCATCGATAAGGCCTGGGAGCGCGGCGATGTCGATATCGCCATCGTGGCCTTTGGCACCCTAGGTGACCAAGAAGAGCTGTGGCAAAACCACGACAAGGCCGTAGCTTCCGCCCAGACCAACTACACCGCGCCCGTCTCCGTCGGCGTGCTGTTGGCCGAAAAGTTCAAGCAGCAGGGCCACGGCACCATCGTGGCGATGTCCTCGGTGGCCGGCATGCGCGTGCGCCGCTCCAACTTTGTCTACGGCGCCTCCAAGGCCGGCGTGGATGGTTTTTACATCAACTTGGATGAAGCACTGCGCGGTACCGGTGCCAACGTGCTCGTCGTTCGGCCGGGCCAGGTTCGCACCAAGATGTCGGCCGAGGCCGGCGATGCCCCGCTGACCGTCAACGTCTCTGACGTGGCCAAGGCCACCGTGCAGGCGGTACTGGATGGCAAGCAATCCATCTACGTCCACCCGCTGTTCAAGTACGTCTCGTTGGCATTCAAGTTCATCCCGCAGCCTATCTTCCGCAAGCTGCCGTTCTAACCGCGGTTCCGGCGTGCCTCGCAGCGCGCAGGGTACGCAGGGCCCCTAAAAGGCCCGCGGCCCTGCGCACTTTGCTAGTTAATAAGCCAGCTCACACCGCGCCTTATCCCAGAAGTGGGATTAAGGTATGCGAAACTAAAGGGCATGACAAGCCCAGCTACGCCTTCCCAAAAAGCTCCAGCGAGCGAGAAGAATCGCACCACCGCGTATCACGCAGATGCACTCCCCCACCGCTCTACCCTGCTGGGTATCCTTTTCGCCGCCCTCGGTGGCGGCATCGTCACCCTCCTTGGTTGGTATGCCTTCAAGGCGGTATCCCTGCCGTCCTTTAATACCTCCATGGTCACCCGCGCGCTATCTACCGTCGGCGTCGTCATCACCTTGGTTCTAGCCGGTGGATTTAGCGCGTGGTGGATTTATGACCACTACAAGGAGACTTTCTCCAGGCCGCGGTGGCGCACGTGGGTGACGTACGCGGTGACCTACCTATCGCCGGCCCTTCTCACCCTCGCGTCTATCGGCCTGCCGCTTTCTGCTTCGCGCTTGTGGCTCGATGGCGTGCAGGTAGACCAAGCATTCCGCACCCAGTTCCTTACCCGCTCGGTGGATCAAATGGGCTACGCGGACATGAACTACCTGGACATGCCCACCTTCTACCCGCTGGGCTGGTTCTGGCTGGGCGGGCGCCTCGGCTCGTTGCTCGGAGTCCCAGGCTGGGAGGTCTACCAGCCCTGGTCGCTGATTTCCATCGCGGTAGCAGGCTGCATCCTCGTTCCCATCTGGCAGCACCTCACTAAGTCCCTGCCCGTGGGAACCGCTATCGCGCTGACCACCACCGCCGTCACGCTCACCATTGCGGCGGAAGAGCCATACTCTGCCGTTATCGCCATGGGCATCCCCGCCATTGCGGTCTTGAGCACTAGGGCTTTCCAGGGATCGCGCTTATCCATCCTTGCGGTGGCGCTGTACCTGGGTATTTCCGCCACGTTCTACACGCTATTTACTGGCGCGGCCGCGCTTACCGTCGTGAGCCTCATTGCGGTATTTACCGCATTCTATGAGCGCACGTGGCGCCCCATTATCCGGCTTATCATCATCGCGGTTATCTCTATCGCCATCGCGCTGATTGCATGGGCCCCCTATCTCTGGAGCGTGCTGCACTCCTCTGCCCCGCTGCAAACCACCGCGCAGCACTACCTGCCGGAAGAAGGCACACAGCTTCCGGTGCCCTTCTTGTCCTTGAGCATCGTCGGATTCCTCTGCTTGATCGGCCTGGTCTACATCGTCATGCGCCTGCAGAACGCGGAGATGCGCGCGCTCGGCCTTGCCCTCATCGGCATCTACGGGTGGATCATCTTATCCATGGTGGTGACCCTGGCCGGCACCACGCTGCTGAGCTTCCGCCTCGAGGTCATCGTGGTGCTGCTCTTTGCCACCGCCGGCATCCTCGCCCTAGGGGAGGTGCGCACCGTCGGTATTCACCGCCTGTATCCCGCCAGCTTCTCCAGCGCGGCTAATAAGCGCCTGACCGCCGTCTTCGGCGTCATTTTGACGCTGGCGGGTGTGTTCTATGCCCAGCAGATCCCGGAGGAAAATGAGGATGCCATCGACTACGCCTACCGCGATACCGATGGCTACGGTGAGCGTGGGGACCGCTTTACCAGCGATTCCTCCCACCATTACCTCGATATCCACAACTTCATCCAGGACCAGGGCTATACGGCCAATGAAACCGTGGTCCTCACGGATGAAAAGACGTTCATGGCCTACTACCCGTACTGGGGCTTTAACGCCTTTACCAGCCACTATGCCAATCCGCTGGGCGAGTTTACGACGCGCAATGACCAGATTGAAACCTGGGCGAATGACTCCTGGGAGCAAAGCCCCGAGGAATTCAAGGAGTCGCTGGATTCCACCCCATGGCGCGGGCCAGATGTCATGATTTTCCGCGGCGATCTGGACAATAAGGACGATGGTTACAAGCTGCACTTGGCCGAGGATATTTATCCCAACCAGCCCAATATTCGCTTCCGCGCGGTCTTTTTCAACGCCGAGGTTTTTGACAAGGGCTGGGAGCTCAAACAAACCGGTCCTTTCGTAACAGCGGTACGAACCCAGTAAGTTCACCCACACTTCGCCCGTGTTATCGGGCGTGCACCCAAGAAGTACGGCTTATCTGACGTACACTAATCGCCGTGTCAGATAGCCTAACTGTGAATTCGAATAAAGCGAGATCTTCCGGCTTGAGCTTTTCCACCGCCCCTAAGGGGTTGCGGTGGACGGCGATCATTGCCGGATTGATTGGCTTCTTGTGTTTTATAGCCACCCCGCTGCTGCCGGTGGATCAGACCCAGTCGTCTTATGATTGGCCGCAGCATGATTCGGTGCAATCCATCAACGCACCGCTTATCTCCGTGGCTCCCGAGTCGCTAGAGGCCACCATCCCCATGTCCGCGGTCAATGAGCTGCGCGATGGCCAGAACATGGTCTATGGCACCGTGCCGCCGGAGTCAAAGAAGGCCTCGAACCGCGGGCTCTTCGTCCGCGCCAACGATGACGGCTTATCCGTCGTCTCGCTCGATGAGGTGCTGCTTACCCTCAACGCCAAGGAGGTAGCGCAGCTTGACGATGCCGCCAAGCTCAAGATCTCCGCCACCGGCGACGGCACCACCGTCAGCGTGGGCAAGCATAAAAAGACCACCGACGACGATCTGCGCCCACAGGTAACCGGCGTCTATACCGAATTGGACGATAAGGCCGACGTGCAGCGTTTGGTTGATGATGGCCTCAATGTCCACGTCGATATCAACTCGCGGTTTACCTCTTCGCCTTCGCCGGTTAAGACCATCGCCATGTGGCTGGGCGGCGCCATGGTCATTGTGTCCCTCTACTGCCTCTGGCGCATCGACCGGCTTGATGGCCGCCGCTTGAAGTTCATGCCGGAATCGTGGAAGAAGGTGCGCCCGCTTGATGGCGTGGTCGCCGCCATCTTGGGATTCTGGTACATCTTTGGCGCCAATACTTCAGACGATGGCTTCATCTTCTCCATGAGCCGCGTCTTCGATAACGCCACCTACATGGCCAACTATTACCGCTGGTACGGCGTGCCCGAGGCGCCTTTCGGTGCGCCGTATTACGACCTCGTCGCGCTGCTGTCCCAAATCTCCACCGCGTCCGTGTTCGTGCGCCTGCCGGGCTTAATTGCCGGGCTTATCACCTGGTTTATCCTCTCGCGCGAAATGCTGCCGCGGTTTGGGGAGGTCATCGACAAGCGCCGCGTTAGCCACTGGACGGCCGCGCTGATGTTCCTGGCCTTCTGGCTGCCGTATAACAATGGCATTCGCCCGGAGCCGATCGTGGCCTTCGGCGTCATGCTGACCTGGGCGTCGTTTGAGCGATCCATCGCCACGCGCCGCCTCTTGCCCGCCGCGGTGGGTACCATCGCCGCTACCCTGACGCTGGCCGCTGGGCCAACCGGCCTATTTGCAGTCGGCGTCTTCCTCGTGAGCGTGCCGCACCTTTTCCGCGCCATGAGCGAGCGCGTTCCCGCCATGGGCGGCGGCGCCACCGGCTGGCTTTCCCTTATCGCACCATTCTTGGCGTCTGGCACCGCCATCATGGTCGCAGCATTCGGCGATCAAACCTTGGCCAATGTCATGGAATCCACCCGCGTCCGCTCTGAGGTCGGCCCGTCGCTGCCGTGGTATTCGGAATACGCCCGCTACTCCACGCTCTTCCAAGAATCCGTGGACGGCTCGCTGACCCGCCGTTTCGCCGTCTTTACCATGCTGTTTTGCCTGGCACTTATTGCGGCGGCGGTCATTAAGGATCGCCGAATCAGCGGCATCGCCGTTGGCCCTACCCAGCGCCTGCTCATCATCGTGGCGCTGTCCATGTTCTTCCTCATGTTCACCCCAACCAAGTGGACGCACCACTTTGGCATCTATGCCGGAGTAGCCGGTGTCATCGCCGCGCTCGCCGCCGTTGTCCTCTCCCGTTTCGCGCTGCATTCGCCGCGCGCCCGCACCTTCAGCATCGCGGCGGTCATCTTCTTGCTCGCGCTAACGTTCGCGGGCTGGAACGCGTGGTGGTATGTCTCCTCCTTCGGCATCCCGTGGTGGGACCGCACGGTGCAGTTCAAGGGTGTTGAGGCCAATAAGATCCTGCTGGCCATCTCTTTAGTCGTCCTCGCGGTTGGCGTGGTGCAATCCCTGCGCCACGATCACCGCAAGCTGCAGGCGCAAGAAGACGGCACGGTGGAACAGTTCAAGGACGACGCCGCGGCCAAGGTATCGCGCTCGGCCGGCATCATGTCCGCGCCCATCGCGCTAGCCTGCGCCATTGTGGTGGCTTTTTCCATGGCCTCTTTTGCCAAGTCCACCATCGCCCAGGCGGATTCCTACTCCGTGGGCAAGGGCAACCTCGCGTCCCTGCGCGGCGATACCTGCTCGCTGGCCAACGAGACCCTGGTGGAGACCAATACCAATGACTCCTTCCTCACTCCAGTCAGCGGTAGCTTGGGCGAGTCTCTCATCAATGAGGACGAGACCCATGCTGGCTTCGGCCCGAATAATATCCCTGAGTCGATCGAGCCAGAGGACCAGAATTCGGCTTCCGTCGGTGCCATCGGCGGCAGCTCGGGAGACTCCGATTCTGCCTCTCAGGACAACGCGACCACGGGCTCGGAAACCGAATTGGGCGCCGATGACTCCGATTCTTCGGGTTCCTCTGATTCGCAGGAGACCAAGCGCAAAAAGGATGAGCACGCCCGAGAGACCACTAATACCTCTGAGGGCGGCGTCCGCGGCACCGAAGGCGTCAATGGCTCCACCATGCATTTGCCCTTCAACTTGGACTACACCACCGTGCCGGTCTTGGGCTCGTACTCAGAGGACCAAGAGGCCACCTCGCAGGTAACCACCCAGTGGTATAACCTGCCGGAGGCAACCGAGAAGACCCCGGTGCTCGCGGTTTCTGCGGCCGGCAATATCTACCACCATGACGTCAACGGTGTGGAACAAGACGGAATGGAGCTCACCTTGGAATACGGCACCATCGATGAGGATGGCAACGTCAGCAATAAGGGCGAAGAGGAGATGTCCGCCGCCGGTGCGACCCCCAAGTGGCGCAACCTGCGCATCCCGATGAATAAGCTGCCTGACGATGCCAACGTGGTTCGCCTCGTGGCCAAGGATGACTCCACCGATGAGGATGACTGGATTGCCTTTACCCCACCGCGCGTGCCGGAGTTGGACACCATCAATAACCAATTCCCCAAGGAAACCCCGGCCTTGCTGGACTGGGCGGTGGCGCTGCAGTTCCCCTGCCAGCGCACCTTTGACCACTACGCCGGCGTGACCGAGATTCCGGAGTATCGCATCCTGCCGGATGCCTCGGCGCAGACCTCGCTCACGGAGTTCCAATCATTCGCCGGTGGTGGCGCCATGTCCACCGCGGAAGCGGTGAATTACTCCTACGAAATCCCGAGCTACCTCAATAACGATTGGGCGCGCGACTGGGGTGCCATTGAAAAGTACGAATTGCGTACCGATTCGCAGGGCAATACCCCGGCCGACGCGGAGATCGATTACGAGGACGTTACCCGTTCTGGACTGTGGAAGGAATCCGAGATGAAGATTCGCCCCGAGGACGAGCAGTAGGCCCACTGTCCTCGTTGCTGCGGCCCGTTCCGGACTGAGAGCCGGACCGGGACCGGGATCGGGACTGGGGCCGCAGCCGGTGTACCAGCCAATCGCCGGCGAAGAAGAGTAGCAGCGATGCTCCAAAAAGCGGCGCAATGATCGAGTAGATCACAACCCCTGCCACCACGGCGGGGGTTATTTTTAGCTCGGGGAGGCGGCGGCGCGGCTTATTCCACCACATCCACAACCCGGCAATGCTGATGACGAGAAGGCCCAGCGCCAGCGCGGCCAAGGCCACCTGGCTGTAGATGCCGAAGAGGGTGCCCATGTGCAATTGGATAAGCCAGGAGGTCAGCTGGGCGGCCAGCGGCCAATCCGCCGAATTGATGCGGTCAATCACGCGGCCATCTGCGGTAACCGCTACGGCATCGCTACGCAGCTTGTATGCCGCGCGCCCCTCGCGCACCGTCCAGGCATCGCCGGCCTGCTCCGGCGGGGTCATCCGCAGCACCCCGGTAAGCCCCTCACTGCGGGCGGTGGACAAGGCCGTCTGCGCACCCTCGAGCACGTCGTTGTCCGTGACCTCACCGCCGCTATGTCCAGCATGACCCTCGTGGCCTTCGTGACCCTCGTGGCCGTTGGCGCCAGCACCGGCACCGGCACCGGCTTCTGCCACAGAGGTTGCCACGGACGGTTCCTTCCAGTTGAGCTCCTCGCGCACCTTGCCAATATTGCTGCCGGCGACCATCGACCAGGTCAAGCCGGTGATGGTGAGGAATAGGAAACCGGGCAGCAACCAGCTGCCCAAGCGGGCGTGTATCCGCAGCGCCTTATTGTTTTTCTTCTGGGTTTTCTTCCTGCGCTTGAGCCAGAGGTAGACACCGGCGATGGTCAGCGCACCGAGCCAGGACGCGGCGAGCTCCGCATAGATGCGGCCGGGCTCGCCCAACCACAGGGTGCGGTGGCCGTTGGATAGCCACGTGCGCAGCGGCAGGGCCCGCGAACCGCCGTATTGTTGTTCTTCGCCGGTGATGCGCAGGTCTACTGGATCGACGAATACGGCGTGGGTGTAGCTAGGACTCTTGGCATCTGGATCCGTGAACAGCACGCGGGTGGTCTCTTCCGGATCTTCAGATGCCTCCACCGCGGCCACCGCGGCGCCGGGGTGTTGGCGCTGCGCCGCGGCGATCTGCTCATCCAAGCTGCGCGGGCTGCCCTGCGCGGTGGCGGTGATTTCATCGTGGTACACCCACTGCTCAAGGGTGGGCGCGAGCGCGTAGAAAAAGCCACTGAGCGCGGCAACAATGAGGAACGGCGCGACGATCACGCCGGCAAACTTATGCAGGCGCGATAGCGCACCATGAGTTGTAGTCTTCATGGCTCACTAGTCGCAGCCTTATTGGCATAAGTTCCCGATTATCGCTGAAATAATGGAGCCCTAACCTATTGCGCCAGCTCACCGCGCAAAAATTCGGCGGCGTCCTGTACCCGTTGGCGCGCCACGGCCGGGGTGGACACGCGGTGGGTGGAAACGTAATCGCGCTCGTGCGCCTGCGGGATGTGGACGCGATCGGCTATCTCATCCTCGGTCGCGGTCTGCACGAAGGTCTCAGGGAATTGTTTAGGCAGCTCATAGCCCACGCGGTAGTCCTCCGGCAGGTTGGCCAGGGCGCCGAAATCGGGGAAGGTGAGCAAGAGGGCATCGGCAGGCGCGAGCGCTGCCAATGCACCGCCGGAAGAATATCCCCACGTGGTGACGTGGGAGGCACCCTGCTCGCGGGCGTAATCAATGGCGCGGTTGACCGCCGCGACCATGTCTTTGACCGTATGCTCCGGCGCGAGCGGATAATCCACGTCAATGATCGTGGTGCCGGAAAGCTGCGCGGCGGCGGCAACCTCGGGGCGCCACTGCATTTCCAGCGCCTTCCCATCGCCGCGCCACCAGCCGCCGGAGTGCAGCGATACTGCCCACCGGCCAGTGGGCTCAGAGGGGCGGAAAATGGCGCCGACCTCGGCGGAGTCTACGGTAATGCCGTCCGTAAACGCCGTGCCGGGCAGCGCGTGATTAACGCCGGTGCCCAGAACCATCATGGCGGCGTGGGTGATGCGGTCTGGCAGCAGTGCGCAATACTGATCCGCCTCCGGCGAGCCACCGCCGGCCCAGGGCGGGCGGAAATCCGGCGTCTCATAATGGGCGTCGATATAAGAAACCAGCTGCTCTAGCTGTTCTTCCTCGCTCATCTGGCGGTCTTGCCCGCCGATGCGCCATTCTTGGCCGGGATCTAGCGGCCGGTGCGGATCTTTATCGTGTGCATCAGTCATATCCCCGAGCCTACGCGTGCACATGATGCGCACAAGGTGGGCTCGGGGGAGAACCGATTTACCAGATGGTGACGCGGTCCTCAGGGGCCAAGTACATCGCGGAGTCTTTGTCTACGTCGAAGGCCTCGTAGAACTCGGCGATATTCGCGGCGATGAGGTTGCAACGAAACTCCGCGGGCGAGTGCGGGTCAATGGCCAGGTACTGGGTCGCCATCTCCGGGCGGATGGCCGTGCGCCAGACGCGGGCCCAAGACAAGAAGAAGCGCTGCAGGCCGTTGTAGGTATGCTCGGCCAATTCCGGCTCGGCACCGTCGACCTCAAATTCCTCTTCTTGGCCCAGTAGGTCAATGCCCTTATCGGCGCAGTAATTCTTGTAGGCCACCACGGAAATGCCCAGTCCGCCCAGGTCACCAATGTTTTCGCCCAAGGTGAACTTGCCGTTGACGCCGGAAGATTCGGTGCCAGCATCCTTTAGCACCGTAGGCACCTGGCCATCGAATTGCTCCACCAGCTTTGCCGTAAGCGCCTCGAAATCCGCGCGATCCTCATCGGACCACCAGGAGTTCAGGTTGCCCTGGCCGTCGAATTGCGAGCCCTGGTCATCGAAACCATGGCCAATTTCGTGCCCAATGACAGAACCAATAGCGCCGAAGTTCTCAGCGGCATCCGCATCCGGGTTATAGAACGGCGGGCGCAGGATGGCGGCTGGGAAGGTAATGTCATTGACCACCGGGTTATAGAAGGCATTGACGGTCTGCGGGGTGGTGACCCACTCATCGCGGTTGGCGGGCTTGCCAATCTTTGTCAGTTCATAGTCGTGGGAAAAGGCGGACCCGGCGCGGGCATTGGCAATCAGATCTGCGCCCTGGTCAGAAATTTCCAGCCCGGAGTAGTCGCGCCAGGTATCGGGGAAACCAATCTTGGCCTTGAACTGGGAGAGCTTTTCTAGGGCGCGCTCGCGGGTCTGCGGGGTCATCCACTCCAGCTGGGAAATGCGCTCGCGGTAGGCGGCGATAAGGTAGTCCACCAGCTCATCCATCTCGCGCTTAGAGGATTCTGGGAAGTGCGCGTCCACGAACTCCTTGCCAATTTCCTCTCCTACCAGGCTCTCGGCCAAGCCCACCGCGCGCTTCCAGCGGTCGCGCTGCTGGGTGGCACCAGAAAGGCGGGTGCCGTAGAACTCGAAGTTCTTAGCGCCCACTTCCTCCGGCAAGAGGGCGGCGCGGGAGCGCAGGATGTGCCAGGTGGCCCACAGCTGCCAATCGGCCATGCGGTCAGCGGTAAAGAGCTTTTCCAGGTGCTCTAGGTAGGACGGCATCATATTCACCACGCGGTGCTCCGGCAGCTTCCCGCCGGCGAGCAAGGCTTGGGTGATGGAAGGCAGCTCAGAAAACTCGCACGGGTTATTGGTCTTTACCGCATCGCGGGTAGAAACCACGTCCCAATGGCCCGCCGCCAGCTCTTTTTCCAGGCCCACGATGCGCTCGGCTGCAACCTCGGTGCCGAGGCCAAACAGGCGGGTGGGCTCGATAAAGCCCAGCATCTCCGCGACGTGCTTCTCATAGGCGGCCAGCGTTTCAGCGTGCGCTTCTTCGCGGTAGTAGGCCTCATCCGGCAGGCCCAAGCCGGATTGCACGATATAGGCAACGGCTTCTTCCGAGCCGGAGTCCTTTTCCACCCAGAACGTCGCCGGCGCCCCCACGCCCTCGCGCTCGAGCTCGCCCAAGCGGTGCGCCAATTCCGTGGGGTCGGCAGCGCTCAAGCGGTCAAGGTCCGCATCCAGCGGGGCCATGCCGGCGTTATTAACGCCCTCTGTATCCATGAAGGATGCATACAGCTTGCCGGGGCGGCCATCGTTATCTTTAACGATGTCATGAACCAGTTCTTCTGCTTCATCGCGCAGGGCGTGGAAGGTGCCATCCACACCGCGATCATCTGGGACAACGTGATTTTCTACCCAAGGTCCATTGACCAATTGATAAAGATCTTTCATGGTTGCCACTGTAGGCCAAACCTTCCAGTTAAGGTATGGACTATGGAAAAATTCCGGTTTCCACCAGCCCGGCCGCGCAGCCTATTTATTGCCATCATCGCCTTCGTGACGGTGGTCCTTGCCTTGCCCGCTATCGTCCACGCGATGCTACCGACGCACCACGCCGATGTGGAGCAGGTGACCCTGTCTGATCCCAGCCACGACTGGGACATTACCGTCTCCGATCTGTACTGCGAGCGCGATTATGCTTCGCTGGCCAGCGTTGGCTGGACCTGCGGTGACACCTCCGTGCAGGCGGTCATCGTGGAAGATACCGACGACGATGAGCACACCCTGCGCCGCATGGTCCGGGCCTATGGCATGGCCCCAGGCCTTCCCGAGGGCGAGGTCTACGAAGGAAAAGATGGCGCCCTCGCGCTTGCCGATGCCCCCTCCTCCACCGCCGCCATCTCCATCAACGGCACCGGTGCGGACGAGAATAAGGACTGGGTGGTCACCGTCACTGGGGAGTCCGCCGCAACGCGCACGACCACTCAACGCCTCTGGAAGGCCTTCGGGCAAGACGAACTACCAGAAGAAGTCACTGCTGATATCGAGGAGTTTTCTGGAAAGGCCCTGGTGTAAAAATGTCTAAGCTCTTTCGCACCGCGCTGTGGATTTTCTCCGGCCTGGGGCTTATCGGATTTATCTCCCAGTCAGTCATTACGCTGTTTATCTCGCCGCTAATGGGCATTATCAGCTTCCTCATCGCGGCGGTCCTCGTCGCGGTAATCATCGCGCTATTGCGCCTGAGCCCGATGTGGGCGCGCCCGGCGCGCGTATGGGCACCGCTTGCCTTTTTATGGGGCTCCGGCATGGCCATTAGCTTGGCATCTATGAGCTCCCCGGCGGTCATGCAGCTCGCCATCAATTCAGGCTGGATCGATTCCTTCATGTCATGGAGCGGCGCCTATCCCGAAGAGATTTCCAAGGCCGCCGGCGTTTTATTCGTCCTGATGTCCTTCCGCCAGCTCAACCGCCCCTGGCACGGGTGGATGGTCGGCGCCGTCGTGGGCCTTGGCTTTGAAGCCAACGAAAACATCCTTTACGGCTCCATGGGCACTACTACCCACCCGGATAGCGATTTCGCCGGGCTCATACAGATGTGGGGCCTGCGCCTTATCGCCGGCCCTGGCCTGCACGTTTTGCTCACGGCACTGGCCGGTTGGGGCATCGGCTGGGCCCTCTACGCTGCCGCCAAGCCGCTCTGGTGGCGCATCGGCGTGGCACTCGGCTGCCTCGCGGCATCCTTCCTCCTCCACTTTGGCTGGAATTACCTGCACGATTCCGATATCGCGGCCGTCATTCAGGCCCTTGCCGTAGCTATCATCTTGTACCCGCTGAGCGTCTGGCTCATCCTGCGCGGCAATAAATACGCCAAAAACGATGACAGCTACAGCCACAGCACCGCAGAGGAGGCGCTAGCCTTCACCCGCTAACCCCAAGCCGTGCTTGTTTCTCCCAAAATGTCCAAAACAACCGCGTTCCGCCAAAATTTCCCCCGATTTTTGGACAAACGCGGTTGCTTTGAACGCCTGAGCCTTCTGGTGCTCTCTCGGGCGCATAAATATGTGGTTTATGGCACATGCCGGTAGTGACTTTCGCTACACTCGCTTCAAGGCGCTTTTGCCACCTATCCTCCACTTAAAGGACTGAAGACCTTCATGAATGCCCCAACTTACGAGTCCCGCACGGATAACAGCACGGAAAGTACAGAGGGGGCAGCTCCCGAAAACTCCGCAGAGGAAGCCAACCGGCAGAAGGCAGTGGGCTCCACCCTGTCTTGGGTCATCGCGCTTTTTGGCACCGGTGTTGGTGCCGGCATCCTCTTCTTGCCGCTCAACGCAGGTGCCTTCGGCTTTTGGCCGCTCGTCTTCGCCACCGTCTTCATCTTCCCGTTGGTGTATTTTTCCCACCGGACCTACGCCCGCATAGTTAGCGGCGCGCCACCAGAACAGCACGGCAAGGACGTCCTGGAGCTGGTGCGTTACTACCTGGGCCGCAATAGCGGCCTTTTCATCGCCGTATTGTACTGTCTGGCCATCGTTCCGACGGTGCTCATTTACGGCATCAGCATTACCAATGTGGTCGATAGCTTCATCGTCAACCAGCTCGGCGGGCCGAGCATCAATCGGTGGATACTATCCATTGCCTGCGTAGGCGTCATGACGGGCCTTTTTGCCATCGGCCGCCGCCCCATGCTGTGGCTGGCACAGATGCTGGTCTACCCGCTCATCATCGCCCTGGCGGCAACCTCCATTTACTTGATCCCCAAGTGGGATTTCGAAAGCTTCCTCAACGTTGAATACGAAGGCGGCATCTGGGGAATCCTTAAAGGTATTCTGCTCATCCTGCCGGTTCTGGTCTTTTCCTTTTCCCACATGGCCGCGCTATCGCAGTTCTCCGTCGACGTGCAGCCGGCCTACGGCAAGAAGACGGAGAAGTTCGTCTCCCGCGTGGAGCTCTATACCGCCGCAATGCTCGTGGTATTTACCATGTTCTTCGTCTGGTCCTGCGTCCTCGCGCTCGGCGCGGACGGATTGAAGGAGGCAGCCCGATCAAAACATCCCGGTGCTGTCTTATTTCGCCAACGTCACGGGCACGCCGTTCATTGGTTATATGGCACCGCTAATTACCATGTGCGCGATCATCTCTTCCTACTTCGGGCACATGCTTGGTTCCGAGGAAGGCACCGAGTACCTCCTGCGCATTGCCGTTCCCCGCATGGCCAATAAGCTCTCGCGCCGCGCGCTGCTCAACACCATTTATGTCATCGTATTCGTGGCAACGACCCTCGTGTCAGTATTCAACCCCTCCATCATGGACATGATTTCAGTGGTCGGCGGCATCTTCGTGGCATTCTTGGTCTACCTGCTGCCGGTTTACATGTTTAAAAAGATCGATGATTATTGCCAGTTCAAAAACGATATCTGGAACTACTTCGTCTTTGGCATGGGCCTTGTCATCATGGCCGTAACCGTCTGGAACCTCAGCTAAAGGCCGCTTCCTCGGCGCTTATTTGCACACCCGGATCGGGCTTACCTGCGCTAGGGCTTGGTTAGCGTTCGCGCACGCTTGACGCTCAAGGTCGGCGGCGGTGCGGGTGGCATCGCGAAGCGCCTGCTGCGCAGGTTCTGGCAGGTTGAGGTCGTGTTCAATGCGCGCGCCTATGGCCTCACTGGATCCGCCGGCTGGGGCATTGCCGATGCCGCGCGTAACGTCCGCGGTATGGGTCTGCGCATCGCCGTAGGTATTGGCGGCTACGGTAAACCCATGCCCAGTAGATACGGAGGCGTGGATGGTGCGATCATCGGACCAGCCGAATTTGGTGCCCCATACTCCGGGAATATGGTCTGTGCCGAAATCCTGGCGGTACCCATCCGCGGCCACGGGAGCCGCGGTGGCCATTCCCGCGAAAATGGGCGCAGCGATGGGGTCGTGCTGGATCTCCGCGGTAAACCGCGCGATATCTTCGGTCGAGGTCTGCGTGGTTCCCCAGTAGCCGGTGTAGTGAGTTTCGCTCAGCCCGAATTCCTGGATGATGCTGGGAATGGCCTGCGGGTAACGCCGGTCCAGGTCGCTCGCCACGGCATCGCCGCTGTAGCGGATCATATGTTCTACCTGGGCTTTATCGCTGACAGAACCGTACTTGAGCACCCAATACCCCAGGTAAATTTTGCTCAAGGACAGCGCCGGGCGGGACTCATGACTATTAGCGGTAGAGACGGTGGCGCCGGAATCATGCCTGACGGTGATTTGCGTGCGCGCGGGCACGGACTGGGAATCGAGGCTGACCGCCTGGGCAGCGGGAATGGTCACGAAGGAAAGTGCGGTAACGAGAGAACTTATTGCCAGCTTTTTCATAACGCATTTAGCGTAGCCGGGGCCGTGCATCGCCGCAGGCTATAAGTGCAAAAAGTTTCCCTATTGTACTATCTATTGCAGCAATACTTCTAGGTCCCGCGCATCCATGCCGTGCTTATGCATGGCGACGCGCCCGTGGGAATGCTCGATGCCCTCGCGGTCCCAGTATTCTTCCGCGCGAACGGGATCGTGGCAGGCGCCATTGGCGCGGACCACGCGCCACCAGGCGACGTTACCTCCATGCCTATTCATCACGGTGCCGACATTGCGGGCCCCGCACCCGGCGAGCTTTGCCACCTCCCCGTAGGAGGACACATTCCCGGGTGGGATAATGGCCACGATAGCTAGCACGCGCTGTGTTAAATCAGAGGAGTCTGACATAAACGCCTCTTCCCTGCGGCTTAGCCCCTGGTGGGGTTGAGCACGTCGTCGGATTCGGTGGGCTCATCCTCGGGTGCGTCTTCAACCTCGGTCAGGGTGATGGTCGCCCCGGTGGAATCCGCGAGCAAGCACATGCGGCCAAAGGGGGAATCCCATGGTTCACGGATGATTTCACCGCCGAGCTCTACCGCTTTCTTAGCGGCGGCATCGATATCGCGCACCCCTAGGTAGGTCTGCCAGAAGCTCGGCACCTGGGGTGGGAACTGGCCTTCGGCATTCCACAGGCCCGCGAACGGGGCGCCGTCTTCTTCCGCGGTGGCGTAAATGAAATTCTCGTCCTCAGACTCCATAGCGCGAATCTCCCAGTTGAATAGCTCGCCATAAAAGTCCATGGCCTGCTGGAATCGCGTCGTGGCGGTCAACTCGTGCCATACCGGGGTGCCGGGTTCGCCACCGGCAACGAAGTGCTCCGGGCCGGAGGGCTGAATGAGGCCGAACATGCCACCGGCGGCATCGGCAAGCAAGGCCATGTGGCCCAGTTCCACGGGCTGGGGCGCGGCGAGGATGCGCCCGCCGAGGTTCTCCGTGCGCTGGCAATCGCCGTCGATGTCCTTGGAGAGGAAATAGGTCACCCAGGTATCCGGCATCGGCGCCTCGTCCGGCTGTGGGATGAGGCCAGCGATGGGAAGGCCCTGCAGGCGCGCCATCTGGTAGGGGTTTTCCTCCTGGGTCTCGGCCGAGATTTCCCAGCCCAAGACCTGCTCATAAAAGTGGGCGGACTTGCGCGGATCTGAGGTGGTCAGATCGATCCAGTAGGGCATGCCTACTTCGGCTTCAAATGCGGGCATTTATAGATTCCTCCACTTTTCCGGATCAAAGTCATCGTCTGCGGTGGCTTCATCAAAATAGTCATCATCGTCGGGTTCGCCCACGCGCGCGCAGGTACCTTCGATGCACACCTCATCGCCAATCTGCAGCGTGGCGCCGCGGCGGGTTTCGGTTTCACCGTTGACCGTCACCGCACCTTCTGCGATAAGTTCCTTGGCTTCACCACCGGTGCCGACCAAGCTAGCCAGTTTAATAAACTGGCCCAATTTGATGGACTCGCCAGAAATTGCAACCTCAAGCATGCCGCCCAGCTTACCCAGAGCCCGTTCCCGCGCGGCTATGGGTGGGGGTGGACAAACTTAGTCACGCGCGCGCAGCGAGACCGCCGTGCCCGTGGCGGTGACCAAGAGCATGTCATTATTGGTGCCCATTGGTGAATAGTCGAAGGCGATGCCCACCACGCCATCGGCGCCCAATTCCTGGCCGCGGCGCCACAATTCATCCAACGCCGCCTCGCGGGCCTTGATGGCTTCGCTTTCATAGCCAGAGGCGCGACCGCCGGTGATATTGCGTATCGATGCCCCGAAGTCTTTGAGCATATTGATACCGGTAACGGTCTCACCAGCGATGATGCGCAGGTATTTGGTGATTTCATAACCGTCGACGGTATTTGTGGTAGTAAAAATCATAACTTCAGGCTACATCGCAATAAGCCCGCGGATGCCTTCAAAGAGGATAACCACGCCGAGGAGCAGGAAGACGATGCCACTGACGATGTCCACCCACGCCGAGTTCTTGGCCATCCACTTCGATACCGCGCGCGTGCTCAAGCCGACGCCGACGAAGAGCACCAAGCTTTCCAGTACCAGTACCGCGGCGACGACGACGTTTCCGCCCACGCCCATTCCTGGGTCGATGAAATTGGCAAAGATGGCGCCGAAGAAGATGACCACCTTGGGGTTGGAAAGATCGCAGACCAACCCCATGCGGTAGGCCGTCTTTGCCTTGATGATGCCGTCCGGGGTGAATCCGCGCGGTTGGGGTGCCTGCTTTTCCGTGCCCACGACGGTGGCGGGTGCGCGCCGTTCCCGCAGGCCGGAGGAAATCGCGCTATAGGCCATCCACAGCAGATAGCTGCCGCCTAGGACCTGCAGGAGCACCAGGATGCCCTCATGCGTAGAGATCAATGCCGAAAGCCCGGCGAGCGACGCGATGGTCCAGAGGGCAAGGCCTGTCGTGCTGCCAATGGCCACCCACACCGCCGCGCGGGTGGACCGCGCACCCAGGCGGATAATCTGCACTACATCCGGCCCCGGCGAAGCCATGGCCGCGAACCATACGCCCATCAGGGTCACAAGGGCACCTATAGCCACCTAACACCTCCACATTCGTATGCATTTTTACTAACGCATTCAACTGTAGGAAGTGTCTCACCTGCAGCGAAACAGGTAACTACTGTGACTTCAGCAGCGCGGTGGCGCCCTCCCCGGCCATCACCACACCGAGCAGGCCAAAGACGAGGCCTGAGACCATATCGATGCCGGCGGAATACCGCGCCGTCCACCGCGCGGCCGCGCGCACGAGCAGCGCAAAGGCGGAAAACCACGCGAAGGACATGGCCGCGAGGATTAACGCCACCGCGATAGTCCACCCCACGGACATATCCGGGCGGATGAATTGGGCGAATACCGCACCGAAAAATACAAGAGCCTTGGGGTTCGACAGGTTAGTCACCAGCCCCAGCTTGAAGGCCCGCCAGTTGGTCATGTCTTCGACGTCGGCATCGCCAGCCGCCCGCGCCTGGTCCGCATAGTCTTCCGTGTCCACCTCGCGGGCGGGTGCGCGCCGCGCGGCTAACCCACTGCGCAGGGACGATACGCCCATGTACAGCAAGAAAAGCCCACCGAGCAATTGCAAGATGCTCAGCACGCCCGGCCGCGCCGTAATTAGCGCCGATAACCCGGCCAGGGAGGCGACAATCCAAAAGACCGTCCCGCTAAATACCCCCACCGCGCACAATAGCCCGGCGCGCGTGGATCGTGGGGCCACGCGGATGACCTGCACGATATCCGGGCCCGGAGACACCAAAGCCGCGAGCCAAATCCCCATCAGGGTAAGAAGTGAGGAAATGGTCATGAACTAGATCCTTGTACCAGATAGAGGTTTCAGTCTGTAAATAATAGTAGTGAAGTGTCCCGAGTTTTGTTCCTAGGCATTTGCCTTGATTTCTATTATTCCCTGTTGCGGGTTTTTCTTCCACAATTCGGTTTCCACCTCGACCGGGGTTCGGTATCCCAGGCTTTGGTGGAGCCTTACCTCGTTCCACCATGACACCCACTCGAACGTCGCAATTTCTACCTCGATAACATCATTCCACCTGCGAGTATGGATGAGTTCGTTCTTATGAGGGGCCGTTAACGTTTTCAGCCAGTGCATTGTCATATAAGTCACCACACTTCCGGTGGAAGCAGTGATCCCGTGTTGGGCAAGTCGCTGGTTGTAGACCACGCTGACATACTGCGATCCGTGATCCGAATGGTGAATGAGACCTGTTGTTTCCTCAGCACACACGATTGCCTGGTTGAGAGCTTGCAGCGGCAGTGCTTCGGTGCGCATCGAGTCTGATAACGCCCACCCAACGATCCGTCGGGAGTAAACGTCGGTGACAAACGCGGCATACACAAAGCCTTTCTTCGTGCGCACGTAGGTAATGTCGGCCACCCACAGCTTATTCGGGCCCCGGGCTTTAAATTCACGCTCGACCAAATCCGGGCGCAGATCCGGCACGTTGAGGTGTACGCGTTGTGATTGGTGATCCGCCTGTGCCTGTGCCAGAAACACCAGCCAGGCGCATCAGCCGAGCGGTTTGTTCACGACCGATATCGATTCCGTCACGGTGAAGCGCATGCCACATTTTCCGCACGCCGTAGACACCATAATTATCCCGATGAACAGCACTAATGCGTTCAACCAACGCAGCATCGCGAAGTCGACGAGCACTTAACCCACGGGCCTTGGACTGGCGATACCCACGCGAGGTGATAAACCCACCAGCCCGGTTATTCTTCAACGCCAGTGCAGATGAACTCGACAGAGAAATAATTCCGGTTTTCATCGATGAACCGGATCATTTCTTAACGTTTCGGGTCGAGTCATGAGGCGAAAAAAGCCAAGGCAGCCTTCAACAACTCATTAGTATCGCGTAGCTCTTGATTTTCACGACGTAGCCTCGCGTTTTCGGCAGCCAAATCTTCACACACAGGTTCTGGGATGCTCCCCGCACGACGGGCAGGCTTAAGTCCATTGACGAGCCGTGTGCCATGAAACCCCAACTTTGCAGCTACTGCCTGGCACGCGGGGTGCATCGACATATTTTCCGCCACGATGCGATCTTCCACGAGACGGACCACACGATCCTTTGCATCCTGGTCAAATTTTCTCGGCACGTTCCAGATTTTCCCATCTACTCAAACGGAACAAAACCTGGGACACTTCACGTGTGAGAAGGTTTCGTGCACAACTAGTGACATGAACTTTTTATTGCTCGGTGGTACCGGTTTCCTTGGAGGACACATAGCGACTGCAGCAGTCGAGCGAGGACATGAAGTTACTTGCCTTGCAAGGGGTAACGGGAAGGTTCCCAACGGAACTGACTTTGTGAGTTCGGACCGTGACCGTGACGGTGCGTACGATGAGGTTGCGGGGAAAACGTGGGACACCATTGTGGATCTGACGAGTCAGCCGAAGCATGCGCGGGATGCGGCGGCGAAACTCGAGGCCAAGCATCGTATATTTGTGTCCTCGAGCAGCGTATATGAGGATCAGGGAAGTATTTCTTCTGAGTCTGATTCCGTAGTCGCTCCGCTTGAAATTGACTACATGAAGAACATGGGGCAGTACCCAGCCGCAAAGTCTGCTTGCGAAACGATTTATCGCAGCACAAATCGGTCGGTAATGGTAGTTCGATCCGGTCTGATCGCCGGCTACGGCGACGAAACAGGGCGCAGTGGTTACTATCCGTGGCGCTTCGCGCATCCCACGGGTGAGAACGTGATCGTCCCAGACCCGGCGTTTCCCGTCGCTATGATTGATGTGAAAGACCTTGCAGGCTGGATAGTTGAGTCTGCAGAAGTTGGGACTTTCGGAACCTTTAACGCTACGGGGTTTGCTACTTCCTTGTCCGATGTGTTCAAGATTTCGCGTGAGTTAACCGCATCGGAGGCTACGGAACGGTTACGTCCACTAGTGTGGTGTAACGCTTGCTGATGGTGAGCCCCGGAAATAGTGGGCGGCCACCGCCAGTTAACCTTTCGACTCAACTACCACATCTCACCGAAAGGCATATGACGATGACCGCTGCACCACATTCTATCGACCCGACAGCCTATCTGGATGATCTGCTCGCCCAAGCATCTCCGGATTTGATGCGCCAGATGCTGCAAGGGTTTATCAACCAAATCCTCTCCGCCCAGGCCGACACCGTCTGCGGCGCCGAATACGGCGTTGCCTCCACCGAACGCGTCAACCACCGCAACGGGTATCGCCACCGCGACCTTGACACCCGTGTCGGCACGATCGATGTCGCAGTACCGAAACTGCGCCACGGCGCATTCTTCCCGGACTGGCTGTTAGAACGCCGTACGCGGGCAGAACGAGCCTTATCGACCGTCATTGCAACCTGCTACCTCAAAGGGGTTTCCACCCGCAGAATGAACGACCTGGTAGCCACGTTGGGTATTGCCAACATGTCGAAATCCCAAGTTTCACGCATGTCAGAAGAACTCGACGAGATGGTCGCCGATTTCAAAAACCGTCCGCTCGATCCCGGCGGCTACGCCTACCTGTCCTGCGACGCGCTGACAATCAAAGTGCGCGAAGGCGGCCGTGTGGTCAAATGCTCAGTGCTGCTTGCCACTGGGGTCAACGCTGACGGGTATCGCGAGATGCTTGGCATGCATGTCGCCACCACGGAATCCAACGCGTCGTGGAAAGGCTTCTTCCAAGACTTAAAAGCTCGTGGGCTTTCCGATGTCTACTTGGTTACCAGTGATGCCCACGAAGGCATCCAGCACGCCATTTCCGAAGTGCTACCTGATGCGTCGTGGCAGCGCTGCCGCACCCATTTTGCGAAGAACCTTTACGAGAAGGTCCCGAAGACACAGTGGCCTATGGTCTCTGCAATGTTCCAGACCATCTTTCAACAACCAGATGCCCAATCCACCTGGTCCCAAGCCCGTGAGGTAGTCGATCTACTAGAGCCGAAGTTCCCGCAAGTTGCGACCTATCTGAAGGAATCACTCGATGAAGTATTAGCGTTTACCGCAGCCCCGAAGTCGGTGTGGTCGAAGGTCTGGTCGAATAACCCCACAGAACGGTTAAACCGGGAGATCCGCCGGCGCACCGACGTCGTCGGCATCTTCCCAAACCGTGAATCCATCATCCGGCTTGTCGGTGCGGTCCTAGCCGAGCAACACGACGATTGGATCCAACAAAAACGCTACATGTCACTGACCGCACTCGAACACACCAGACACCTCATGCACCACCCAGAAGAACATCGTGACGACCACCACCAGCTAACCGCCTGACCTCAAACACAGAACTGAATACCGAGCCGAAAGCACAAACGGCTACACCACTACACGGGACTTGACTCAACGCTGATGAGGGTGGGGTCTTTTGTCAAACACACTGCCCAGGTAGTCGCGGGCTGTGTCGATGAGACTCGGCAGCACTCTGAATAGATGTCCGTGGTATCAAGGCCGCTGAACTATTCAAGTTGCGGGACGAAAAGAGTCTCGCAGTGACGCTTGGTCCCTGAGCAAGTTCGATCCTTCCACGATCTGCACTGGAGACGCCGAGCGCTCGGGGGCCCTTGACCGGCTGGGGCACGTGCCGGGTGGTGGCTCGCCCACAGCCCCCGTGCCCACACGCACCGAGAACGGACAGGCCACCGGGTACGATCCCAATTCCACGGAGACGGACCGTGAACTCGAATGACGTTCCTGGCCCAAGGTGTGTCCGCTCGGCGTGTGGTTTAACCCTTATGAGACTTGCCGGTCACAGCCTCAGCGCTTCGCTTGCGCAGCCCGCAGGCCGTTCAAGATCACGATCACTTCGGCGACCTCGTGAACCAACACGACGGCGGCCAGGCCCAGCACGCCGCTGATCGCCAGTGGCATCAACACGATGATGATGGCCAGAGACAGCACGATGTTCTGGTTGATGATCCTGCTTCCTCGGCGGGCGTGCTGCAGCGCCTTCGGGATTAGCCGGAGGTCGTGGCCGGTGAAGGCGACGTCAGCGGACTCGATCGCGGCGTCAGAGCCGGTCGCTCCCATCGCTATGCCCACCGTCGCACCCGCCAGTGCCGGCGCGTCGTTGATGCCGTCGCCGATCATCGCCGTCGGCGTCTTGGAGGAGAATTCGGCGACGATGCTTGCCTTGTCCTCAGGGCGCAGCTCGGCGCGCACGTCGTCGATTCCGGCGATTCCAGCCAGCGCCCGGGCGGTGCGAGAGTTGTCGCCGGTGAGCATGCTTACTTCCACGTCGTTGGCGTGCAGGGCCTGCACGGCTTCGGGCACCTCGGGCCGCAACTCGTCACGGACCCCGATCGCCCCGGCGAGAGCGTCATCGACGGTGACCAGGACGCAGGTCTGGCCCTCGGACTCCATGCGCTCAACGTCTGCTTTCAGTGGCCCGGCGTCGATCCATCGGGGGCTGCCCACCAGCACCCGTCGGCCTTCGACGGTGCCGCCGATGCCATGCCCAGCTTCCTCGCTGATGTCCGAGGCGGTGGGCGCTTCGGGCCCCGCTGCCGCGATCGCCGCAGCGAGGGGGTGTGTCGATTGCTGCTCAACTGCTGCCGCGAAGGAAAGCACCTGCGGCCGATCGAATCCGTCTGCCGGGACCACTCCGGTAACCTCAGGCTGATTGCGGGTAAGGGTTCCGGTTTTGTCCACTGCCAGGTGACGGATGCCGCCGAGTCGCTCGAACGCCGCGCCGGACTTGATAACCACTCCGAACTGGCTGGCCGCGCCGATCGCGGCCACGACCGTCAGCGGCACGGAGATTGCCAGCGCGCACGGCGACGCTGCGACCAGGACTACCAGCGCACGGGTGATCCACGTCTCAGGGTCGCCCAGCAGCGAGCCGATAACGCCGACCAGCACCGCCAGGATCATCACCCCGGGCACTAGGGGTTGGGCAATCCGGTCGGCGATCCGGGCGCGGTCGCCCTTTTCCGCCTGCGCTTGCTCGACTAGGTCCACGAGTGTGGTCAGCGAGTTGTCCGTTCCAGCTGCGGTCGTCTCGACCTCCAGCACCCCGGCGGAGTTGATCGCTCCCGCAGGCACTTCGTCGCCGGGCGCAACCTCCTCCGGAATGGATTCTCCGGTGATCGCTGAGGTGTCAAGGCTGGAGCGCCCGGACCGAATGATGCCGTCCGTGGCGATCCGCTCCCCGGGGCGCACGAGCATTAGCTCGCCAACCTCGAGGTCCTTCGCTACGACCTCGGCCGCTGTGCCGTCGCGCAGCACCGTCGCGGTCTGCGGTACCAGCTTCAACAGCGCCCGCAGTCCGCCTTGGGCCCGGTCCATCGCCTTGTCTTCCAGTGCCTCGGCGATCGAGTACAGGAACGCTAGCGCCGCGGCCTCTCCGACGAATCCGAGGATCACCGCACCGACCGCGCTGATCGTCATTAGCAAGCCAATGCCGAGCTTGCGCTTCATGACAAGGTTCCGGATCGCTCCAGGCGCGAACGTGTAAGCGCCCAACAGCAGCCCAACCCAATACAGTACCGTCGCGGGCGTCTCCAAGTCGGACCAGTCCAGCGCCAGTCCTGTTATGAGGGCTACGCCGGAGAAGATCGGCAGCAGTAGCTCAGGGTCCTTCCACCATGGCCGATCGAGCTCGTCGATCTCCGTGGCGGGTTCGTGTTCGCATCCACATGCTGAACTCATACGTCCGCTCCTTTCTCGCCGCAGCCGGGCACCGAGCACTCAGTGTCGATGCAGGGGGCATTCTCGTCGACGGCCAGTGTCGCGTTGACTAGCGCTTCGAGCGCTGCCGCGAGGTGCGGATCGGCGATTTCGTAGCGGGTTTTACGGCCCTCCGGCTCAGCGACGACAATGCCACAATCGCGCAGGCAAGACAGGTGGTTCGAAACGTTCGAGCGGGTCAGATCCAAGCTTTGCGAGAGCACAGCCGGGTAGCTCGGACCGTCTAGTAGGGTTATCAGGATTCGGGAGCGCGTCGGATCAGCCATGGCCCGGCCGAGCCGGTTCATGACGTCGAGGCGCGAAGCAATAGTCAGCATATGCTGAACTATACAGTGTTCGGTGAACTATTTAAAATGGGCTGAACTAACAGTCACGCGAAAGTCCTGCGACCTGCAAGAATTAGTCGATGGGATAGGCGATGACTGGTCCTTCACGGTTCGGCTGCCAACAACGAGGGGGCGACGTGGGCGGCGAAATTCTCCAGAATCTTCACGTGAATGTCCACACCCACCCCTGTGGGGATGGTGATGAACAGGGTGTCGGCGGGCATGACGGCGGCGTAGGTGCGGCCAGCGACACTGACACCAGGTTCTCCCTCAAGGGCTAGACACTCACGGACATTGCGTACGGGTCGAACCACACGTAGCGAAGCTTTCTAATAGCCAAATGACTAACTCTTTTCGCTGGTATCCGGGAATGATACTTCCTTGAAGTCGGCGGTGTTGGCTACCCCACGTACGAAGTACTGGAACTGCTGCTTGGAAACCACTTAGGTCTACGAAGCCATAGCCTTCAAGCTACATCGCAGGAAAATTCCATTTCACGGTCGGTATGGGCCTTTTGCAGTTGGTTAATTCGAAATTCGTTCACCATCTCCTTAGCCACCCGCACGATTAACGCGGTGTTTCGCCATCTTCGCGCGCGGCGAGCAGCTCCTTCAGGTGCGTATCGATGTCATCGAGCTTCTTAATAACGGCAACGGCGAAAACGATACTAATGACTACAGCGATAATGCTGAGCATCACTGACCTCCTTTACTCTGGCGCTTCATTCCAGCTTCATTCCATTGGGGCCGATTCCTTGCCCGGCGATTAAATCATGGTTCTGGCCAGGCGGAGGGGTGCGCGGTGGGGAAAGGGGGACGTCGGCAAGCAAAAGCGCCGCGCCCCACAATGGGAAACGCGGCGCTAGAGCAATCCCGCGGGAGGGTGCTTAGTGGTCAGCGCCCTGGATGGAGTGCTTGTGATCGCGGACTGCTTCGCCCTCAGCGTAGAGCGGCATATCCTGCTTAGCCTTGTACCACTCGGCGTGGTTCGGCTCGAGCGGCGTGCGGCCGGCAATAAGGTCCGCAGCCTTCTCGCCCACCATCATAGTCGGGGAGTAGATATTGCCGTTGGGAACCGAGGGGAATACGGAAGCATCGGCAATATACAGGCCATCGATACCCCATACGCCCATGGTCTCTGGGTTCACCACGGCCATGGGATCGGACTCATCGCCCATCTTGGCGGTGCAGGATGGGTGCAGTGCGGTCTCGCCGTCATTGCGGACCCACTCCAAGATTTCCTCATCGCTTTGGACCTCTGGGCCCGGGCTGAACTCGCGGGCGCCAACTTCTTCCATTGCCTTGGTATCCAGCAAGGAGCGGGCGACGCGGACGGCTTCTACCCATTCGCGGCGGTCCTGCTCGGTGCGCAGGTAATTAAAGAGGATGGAGGGCTTTTGCCGGATATCGGAGCTCTTGATGTGCACGTGGCCCTTGGTATCGGAGAACATCGGGCCAACGTGCCACTGGAAGCCGTGCTTAACGTCGGCCTTTTGGCCGTCATAGCGCACCGCCATGGGCAGGAAGTGGAACATCAAGTTCGGGTAGGCCTCATCCTCGTTGGAGCGCACGAAACCGCCGCCCTCAAAGTGCGAGGTAGCCACTGGGCCCTTCTTCGTCAGCAGCCACTGCAGGCCCATAAACGGCCAACGCCACTTATCCAGGTAAGGCTGGGAGGAAGCGGTGGACTTGGTGGTCTCGTACTGGATGTAGACCTCGAGGTGGTCCTGCAGGTTCTCACCCACGCCTGGCAGGTGCTTGACCACATCGATGCCGTGCTTTTCCAAGATCTCGCGGTCGCCCACGCCAGAGACCTCTAGCAGCTGCGGGGTATTGATGGCACCGGCGGACAAGACGATCTTGTCTGCGAAAACGCGGTGGGTGCCACCCTGCCACTCGTATTCCACGCCCACTGCCTTGGTGCCTTCAAAGAGGATCTTGGTGGTAAATGCGCGGGTACGCACCTCAAGGTTGTCGCGGTCCTGGTTGGGGTACAGGTAGGCGCGGGCAGCAGACCAACGCTTGCCGTGCTTGATATTGCGATCGAAGGGGGCAAAACCTTCCTGGCGGTAACCGTTGACGTCATTGGTTAGGTTATAGCCAGCCTCTTGTACCGACTTGAATAGCGCCTGGAAAAGCTCCGAGGTAGCAGGTCCGCGGGACAGGTAGAGCGGGCCATCGTGGCCGCGGCGCGGATCATCGTCTTCTGCGGCAGCGGTGGTTTCCATGCGGTTGAAATACGGCAAGCAGTGGGCAAAATCCCAGTTATCCATGCCCGGGTTCTGACCCCACTTTTCATAGTCCATGGGGTTGCCGCGCTGGTAGATCATGCCGTTGATGGAAGAGGAACCGCCAAGCACCTTGCCGCGCGCATGGTAGATGCGGCGACCATTCATCTCCGGTTCCGGATCGGATTCATACATCCAGTCATAGTTCTTTGCCCCGATGGGGAAAGAGAAACCGGAAGGCATGTGGATGAATAGGTCCCACAGGGAATCCGGGCGTCCGGCCTCAAGAACGAGCACGCGGGTGTCTTTGTCCTCGGTCAGGCGAGCCGCGATGACGGAGCCGGCAGAGCCACCGCCGACGACGACCACATCGCTGACCTCATCCGTCGCCCTCTTTGTCGAGCGCTTCTTAGTCAACTTATCCACAATACCCATAAATCCCCTTCCTTCTGTGAGCCATCTCACGCGTAGTTCTCGCCGTATTTCGGGCGGATCCATTGTATCCTGCGCAAAAAATCTGCGCTTTTTCGCTTTCATTTATGCACAATAGCGCCCCCAGAATACACATCTGGTGGACGTTTTCCCAGATTAATGTATATTTACGGTGTTCGGATATGCATCTAAGCAGATGAAATCCGGGGTCTTTACGCATAGATTGCCCGCATATGATTTATGCCACCAACCTATCTCTCACCCCTCTTTTTCGGGGGCTATGGGGCACTCGTGCGAAGGATTCGGTACTTAATCGATCAAGACTAGGAGAAGTAGATGGCTAACCTTGGTCCGCACGACCATGAGGAGTCCCGCACAGGGGACTCCGACACCTCTCTCGCTCGCTCCGCTGGGGATACTCGCTCAGCTGGGGACAAGGGCCGTAAACCGCGCAACCAAGTCCGCGCCATCGTCGGCAGCTACAAGGCCGAAACCGGCGATGATGTCGGCGCCGATGAGGTAGCCGCGCCCAAGCCCAATTGGCCGGTCTTTATCATTTCCGGTGTTCTCATCATCGCCATGGCGCTGTACGCGGGCTTCGGGCAGGAGTCCGCGGCGAATACCCTCGCCAGCGTCACCGGATGGATCGGCACGAACCTGGGATGGTTCTACGTCCTGACCGCCACCATTGCCGTGGTCTTTGTCCTCTACATCGCCTTTTCCAATACCGGCAGCATCCGCATGGGCCCGGACCACTCCCGACCCAAATTCAATACCTTCTCGTGGGTATCCATGCTCTTTGCCGCCGGCATCGGCGTGGACCTCATGTTCTTCGCCGTGGCCGAGCCGGTCACGATGTACATGGATCCGCCGGTGGGCGATGGCGAAACCATGGAGGCCGCCAAAGAGGCCGTGGTCTATGCCATGTTCCACTACGGGCTTACCGGCTGGGCGCTCTATGCACTGATGGGCATGGCCTTTGGGTACTTCGCCTACCGCCTGAATATGCCGTTGGCTATCCGCTCGGCGCTGTACCCGCTCATCGGCAAGCGCGTGCATGGGCCCATTGGTTCGGCGGTGGACATTGCCGCCATGCTGGGCACCGTCTTTGGCGTCACCGCCTCCCTGGGCATCGGCGTGGTGCAGCTGTCCTACGGCTTCCACCTCATCTTTGGCATCGAGCAGGGGCTGGGGCTGCAATCCGCACTCATCATTGTCGCGGTGGTCATTGCGACGCTATCGGCCGTATCCGGCGTGGATAAGGGCATTCGCTTCCTCTCTGAGCTCAACGTGTACCTGGCCATCGCGCTGATGGTTTACGTCGTGGTCTTTGGCAAGACCGCCTACCTCTTCGACGCCATCGTCACCAATATCGGTGACTACGTCTCCAAGTTCCCCTCCTGGACGCTGGAGACCTTCGCCTTTGCTGAGGACCAAGCCAGCGTAGATACCTGGATGCAGTCCTGGACCCTCTTCTTCTGGGCCTGGTGGATTGCCTGGGCAACCTTCGTCGGCCTATTCCTGGCCCGCATTTCCCGCGGCCGCACGCTGCGCCAGTTCATCCTGGGCACGCTGACCTTCCCCTTCCTGTTCATCTTGATGTGGATGTCCTTCTTTGGCAATACCGCCCTGGACATGGTGCGCTCCGGTGATTATCCGGAATTTGCGGAAAACGCCATCAACGTTCCGGAGCAGGGTTTCTATGACATGCTCCAGGAATTCCCTGGCTCCGCCATCGTCATCTTCCTGACCACCTTCATCGGCCTGCTGCTGTATATCACCTCGGCGGACTCCGGTGCGTTGGTCATGTCCAACTTCACCTCCCGCATCACGGATAACCGGCAGGATGGCGCCCGGTGGCTGCGCATCTTCTGGTCCATTACCGTCGGCGCGCTTACCCTGGCGTTGCTGCAGCTCGATGGCATTGCCACCGTGCAGTCCGCGACCGTGGTCATGGGCTTGCCCTTCGCGTTCGTGGTCTACCTCATCATGTTCTCGCTCTGGAAGTCGCTGCGCTTGGAAATCGTCCAGCGCGAGGCCCGGAAAACCGCATTGCACGGCGCCATCAGCAGCCGCACCGAGCGCGAGCCGAGCGATTCCAACCTGTGGAAGAACCGCCTGGACCGCGCCAACTCCTTCCCCACCAAGCAGGACATGGATGAATACCTGCGGGGAACTGCCGCCTACGCCCTCGAGCAGGTGGCCACGCAAATGCGCACCCGCGGCTACGACGCCATCTTGCTCACCAGTGAGCTTCCCGATGCCGAATTGCCCCAGCTCGATCTCGAGGTCCGGCTGCACAACGAGCGCCAATTCCGCTACCAGCTCTTCCCGGTTTCCGCGGAGCGACCGGACTTCTGCGAGGGCGACGGCGAGTACTACCGCCTGGAGGTCTACGACATGACCGGTTCGCTGGGCTATGACGTCTACGGCTACTCCGAAAACCAGATCATCAATAACGTGCTGGACCTGTACGAGCGCCACCTGGCATTCCTCTACATGCAGCAAAGCCAGCCGGGCGATTCCGATGTCTCCGATGGCGCCGAGCCGGAACGCACCTGGCGCGAAGATAGTTAAACTGGCGGGCGATACCGCCTCAATTAGAGAAAGGTTGCTTTCACTTTGAGCACCCAGAACACCTTGTTCGATCCCACTACCACCGAATTGCTCCAGGGCGTGCACTCCGGTGGTGCCCCCAAGTCGCTCTTCATCAACGGCCAGTGGGAGGCCGCCCAGGATGGCGAGACCCGCACCATTATCTGCCCTGCCGATGGCTCCACCGTCGGCGTCGTCTCCGAGGCATCCGAGGCAGATACCCTGCGTGCCATCCAGGTTGCACGTGAAACATTCGATAAGGGCGAGTGGGCCGCAACGCCGTCCGCCGAGCGCGGCAAGATCGTCATCCGCCTGGCGGATTTCATCCGTGAGCACAAGGAACTTTTCGCCCAAGCCGAATCCGCGGATACCGGCAAGCGCTACGAGGAATCCCTGGGCGATATGGACGATATTGCCAATGCTTTCGAGTACTTTGGCACCTTGGCCCAGCACCAAGCCGGCCGCGTGGTCGACCCGCAAGATCCCAACCTGCGCTCGCGCATCGACGCCGAGCCGGTGGGCGTCTGCGGCCTGATTACCCCCTGGAATTACCCGCTGCTGCAGGTGTCCTGGAAGGTTGGCCCAGCACTTGCTGCCGGCAATACCTTCGTGCTCAAGCAAGCGGAACTGACCCCGCACACCGCGATGCTGCTCATGGCGGCGCTAAAGGAATGCGGCCTGCCGGATGGCGTGGGCAACCTCATCACCGGCGCCGGCGCTAACTGCGGCAATCCGCTCTCCCAGCACCCCGACGTGGATATGGTCTCCTTCACCGGCGGCCTCGTTACCGGCAAGCTGATTGCAAAGAACGCGGCCGAAACCGTCAAGCGCACGGCGCTAGAGCTCGGCGGCAAGAACCCGAACGTTATCTTTGCTGATGCCAACTTCGACGTCGCCGTGGATAATGCGCTCAACGGCGCCTTCTTCCACTCCGGCCAGGTCTGCTCCGCCGGCTCGCGCATCGTGGTGGAAGAGTCCCTGCACGATAAGTTCGTTGCCGCACTGGTCGAGCGCGCCGAGAAGATCAAGATCGGTGGACCCACCGATGACAAGGCCGAGACCGGTCCGCTTATTTCGGCCGACCACCGCGAGAAGGTAGCAGCCTACGTGGACAAGGCCCGCGAACAAGGTGCCAAGATCCTCACCGGAGGCCGCGCCGCCACCAGCGAGGACACCAACGGCCAGCACGGCACCGGCACCACGGATCTGGGCCAGGGCGTGTACTACCTGCCCACGATCATCGATGGCGCTACCCGCGAGATGGACTGCGTCCACGATGAGGCCTTCGGCCCGACCGTGACCATCGAGACCTTCACCACCGAAGAAGAGGCCATTGAGATCGCAAACGATACCGAGTATGGCCTGGCTGGCGCGGTGTACACCTCCGATGCCGGCCGCGCCGAGCGCGTTGCCCGCGCCCTGCGCCACGGCACCATTTGGATCAATGATTTCCACCCGTACCTGCCGCAGGCGGAATGGGGCGGCTACAAGCAGTCTGGCAACGGCCGCGAGCTGGGCCCCACCGGCCTTGCCGAATACCAAGAGCACAAGCACGTGTACCAGAACCTGGCCCCTGCCGCATGGGATCAGTTTGGCCTGCAATAAGGCTCAAGCAGGAAGATAAAGCCTAGGCCCCGCCCCGCCGCTGCTCTTTTTAAGAGCCCCGCGGGGCCTTAGCTTTGCGTGCGCGGCTTAATGGTCATCGTATCCACGTTGACGTGGGCCGGTTGGGCGGCGACCCAGCGGATGGCCTCCGCAATGTCCTCTGCCACGAGGTTGAGCTGGCCGTCATACACCTTGGCCGCGCGCTTTTCATCGCCCTTGAAGCGCACCAAGGAAAAGTCCGTGGCCACGCGGCCAGGATCAATCTCGGTAACGCGCACATCGTGGTTTTCTAGGCGCAGCGCGCGAGAAATCACGCGCACGCCGTGCTTAGCGGTGTTATAGCCGGAACCGCCTTCGTAGACGGTCCAGCCAGCAATGGAACCGACGTTAATAATTAGCCCGGAAAGATCTGGCACCCGCTCTAACTTGGGCATAAGCGCCTGAATCATGCGCACGGTGCCGAGCACGTTGGTCTCGTACATCCACTGCCAGTCCTCGATGGAGGTATCGACCAGCGGCTCCAAGCCCTTGGCACCGCCGGCGTTATTGACCAAAAGATCTACGCGGTCGAGGTGGGAGACGAACTTGGAAACAGAAACATCGGAGGTAACGTCCAGCTCATAGGCCTCGCCACTGATCTCAGAGGCAAGCTGCTGCAGGCGGTCTGTGCGGCGCGCGCCCACGACAACGTGCCAGCCGTCCTTGGCCAAAGAACGCGCGGTGGCCTCCCCAATGCCAGAGGAGGCGCCGGTTACTACTGCTACTTTCTTTTCAGTCATGCACCCCATGCTACGCAGCGCGCTGCGCGGTGCAGGGCCTTTTACTTAAAGTGCGTCCTCGAGCTCAGCAAGCAGGGAGTTTGCGCGCTCGTAGGAGTCATCGCTGGGGCGGAATTCGCCATCGTTCCAATCGGTGAAGATATTAAAGTCCAGCTGGTTGCGCAGCTGCGGCATGGAGAAGTTAGCCACGACATTGCGCCATGCCTCGACCGCGCGCACGCCGCCGACGGAGCCATAGCCCACGAAGGCTACCGGCTTGCCGGCCCATTCCGCGCCGAGCGAATCGTAGGCATTCTTGAACGGACCAGGCACGGAGTGGTTGTACTCCGGGGTCACGAAGACAAAGCCATCGCAGGCATCGACGGCCTTGGACCACTCCTGCACGTTGGCGTCATCGTACTGCTTATTCGCCGCACCCGGAACAACCTCGCTGGTAAGGATGGGAACATTGAACTTCTTGAGCTCCAACAGCTGGTACTCCACACCGTTCTCGCGGCCTTGGGCGAGGTCATTGACCCACTCGCCTACTGCCTGGCCCGCCGCCTTATCGCGGGTAGAGCCGATGATGATGCCAATTCGGGACATAAGAAAAACCTCTTTCCTTCAACCTTTATGTAACCCGCCCTAGCCTACCGCGCTCGCCGAAACTTGTCTGATGGTGATATTGATTCTGCCTTCCTGCAGCCCGCATCCCTCCGGCAGCGTGCCATCATTTACCCGCACGACCCCGTGGTAGGCAAAGCGCTTCGGCCCGCCAAAGACCACCAAATCACCCGAGCACAAAGTCACATCGTCCCAGGGCTTAGTGCGATTTTCGGTATGACCTATGCGGAAGAGGGCCTCATCCCCAATCGAAAGCGAAATCACGGGTGCGGGCGATTCCTCAGAGTCATCCACGTGCATGCCCATCGCCGAGCCGGGCGGATAATAATTCACCAGCGCCATCTCCGGCACGAAGTTATCCACCCATGGTTCAAGCTCCGGGGCAACCTGGGCCGCCTGCCGCAGCGCCACTGGGGCCAATTCCCGCAGGCTATCCGGCACCGGCGGCACCCGCGTGCCTTCCATATTGTCCACGTACCGGTAGCTGGGATAATGCCAATACCGGCCAAGATGCAGCTGAAATACGCTCATCTGTCCACCCGATTTCAGCCGCGGCTGCACCATCGCCATCGGCGTATGCGCATACGCGCGAGCAATCTCCCGCGTCTCTTCTACAAGGGCCTTTTGCTTGCCGATGCCCACCCACCCCGGCACGTGCCCCACGCCCGGCGCGACGTACGCATTCGGCCGCGGCAGTGAATCAAAAAGCATTCCTCCACTCTAATCGCCACCGCCGTGGAGGCCTCTACAATGGCTCACATGGATGAACAAAAGCTGCACGACCTGCAACGCTACGGCACTTGGGAGCGAATGACCGGTGGGCAGTGGCACCTGCCGGGCATGGGGGACATCGATAAGGAGCACCAGCGCACCTTTGGGCTGATTGGGCAGTTCAACGATCTGCACAACACCGATAAGGAGCAGGCGCAGGCAATCTTGCGGGAGATCCTGCCGGACGAATCGCACGTGCCGGGGGCGCACGCGCCGCTGAATATGGAATACGGCTGCAATATCGTCTGTGGGGAAGGCGTCTTCATCAACTTTGGCAGCAGCATTTTGGCCCAAGCCAAGGTCACATTCGGTGACCGCGTGTTGATTGGGCCCAATTGCTCGTTCATTACGGTGGGCCACCCCGTCAATGATCACGCGATGCGCGAGGGCGGGTGGGAAATCGCCCACCCCATCACCGTGGGGCGCAATACGTGGTTTGGGGCCAATGCCACCGTCATGCCGGGGGTTACCATTGGTGAAAACTGCGTTATTGGTGCCGGCACGCTGGTGACCAAGGATATCCCGGATAACTCCCTGGTCCTGGGCACGCCCGGCCGCGTGGTGCGCACCCTGGACGGCGATGAGGATTCGTGGGAGCGCAAGGATTTGGACGGCCCCGTGGAAGGTTTCGGGGCCGCGCAGTAAATGTTCGATCTCGCCAGCATTGGCGCGGGGCTGCCCGTAGCCGAGACCATCGATTCGCTTCCCCACACCGGAAACGTCGTCATTCAGGCACCGCCCGGCACGGGTAAAACCACGCTCGTGCCACCGGCGCTAGCCAATCATTCCGCAGGGCGCGGCAAGGTCATCGTCACCGCCCCGCGCCGCGTCGCCGTGCGCGCGGCCGCCCAGCGATTGAGCACCCTCAGCGGCACCCCGGAGAAGGTCGGCTTCGCCATCCGCGGCGAATCCCGCACGGGCAGCGAGGTCGAATTCGTCACCCCAGGCGTACTGCTGCGCCGCCTACTCAAAGATCCGGAGCTCGAGGGCGTGGCCGCCGTGGCCATCGATGAGGTCCACGAGCGCCAGCTGGATACGGATCTGGTGCTCGGCATGTGCCTGGAGCTGGCCGAGCTGCGCGAAGACTTCCGCGTCATCGCCATGTCCGCAACGGTAGACGCGCAGCGCTTTTCCCAGCTCATGGGCGCGCCCGTCCACACCACAGAGGCGGTGACCTATCCCCTGGATATCCAGTACGCGCCGCAATCGGGGCGCGCGGCGGGGTCGCGGGAGTTTTACGGGGGCATCGCCAAGCAGGCGGCCCGCCAACACGAATCCACGCTGGTCTTCGTGCCCGGCATGCGCGAGGTCAACCTGGTGTGCGAGGAGCTGCAGGGCCATAATGTTTTCCCGCTGCACGGCAAGCAGACCACCGCAGAGCAAGATGCCGCGCTTTATACCGATGAGCAGCGCATTGTGGTGGCGACGTCCATCGCGGAATCCTCGCTGACGGTGCCTGGCGTGCGTGTGGTGGTAGATGCCGGGCTGGCCCGCGTTCCCCGGCGCGATGCACAGCGCGGCATGTCTGGCCTGGTGACGGTCTCCACATCGAGGTCGAGCGCGGACCAGCGCGCGGGCCGTGCCGGGCGTGAGGCGCCGGGTACGGTCATTCGCTGCTATTCCCAGGACGATTACCAGCACTTTTCCCCGCACACTACGCCGGAGATCCTGTCCGCGGATCTCACGCAGGCTGCGCTGTTTTTGGATTGCTGGGGCGCGGGCCCGGATTTCCCGCTGCTCGATCCGCCGCCCGCCCAAGCCCTTGCGGCCGCGCGCGCCACCCTCGAGCGCATTGGTGCGACGCAAGAGCTCGCCCTCCTGCCCACCGATCCCCGCCTCGGCGCGGCCCTTATCCGGCACGGCAGCCAGGCGGCCCCCACCATCGCCGCGCTTGCCGATGCCCCCACCAACACCACCGATCTCACCCGTCGCCCCGCACCGCAGAAGGAAGTCAAGCGCCTGTCCCGCCTGGTGGAGGATCTCGGCCCCGCAGACCCCGGCGAGGTCGTCGCCACCGCCTATCCCGAGCAGGTGGCCAAGCGCGTGGGCGAAGACTACCTGCTGGCCAGCGGCACCCGCGCCCGGCTGCTGGATAACTCCGGGCTGGCCGGCTCGCCGTGGCTCGCCATCGCGGAGGTCACCCTCTCCAATGCCGGAAACCCCATCATCCGCACCGCCGCGCGCATCGCAGAATCCGCCGCGCTAGATGCCATCGGCGTGACCGAAGAAACCCGCGCCTTCCTGCGTGGGGGCCGCGTGCGCGGGGTCAAAGTCCGGGCGGCCGGGGCGATTGTGCTCTCCGAGACCCCAGTTAAGATCACCGGCGATGCCGCCGCGCAGGCCCTCGCCGCCGGCATCCGCGAAGAGGGCCTCGGCCTATTTACCTTCAGCGAAAAGGCCCAGATCTTAAAAGATAGGCTCCGCCACTTGCGCGCGCACTACGGCGACCCCTGGCCAGATGTCGATGCCGCCGATCCCGCCGAGTGGCTTGGGCCTGAGCTGCACCAGATTGCCGCGGGAACCCCCACCGCCAAGATAGACATGTACCCCGCCCTGCAGCGCCTGCTTCCCTGGCCGGAAGCCACGCGCCTGGATGAGCTCGCGCCCGAACGCCTCCCAGTGCCCTCCGGCCGCGATGCCAAAATCGATTGGTCGGGCGATCGCCCCGTGGTCCACATCAAGTTGCAAGAATGCTTCGGCCTGGCAGAATCCCCGGAGTACTGCGGCAACCGCGTGCAATTTCACTTGCTCTCCCCCGCCGGCCGCCCGCTAGCGGTCACCGATGACCTCGCAAGCTTCTGGTCCGGCCCCTACGCCGGGGTGCGCGCCGATATGCGCGGGCGCTACCCCAAGCACCCGTGGCCCGAGGATCCGTGGAATGCCATTGCCACCGCGCGGACCAAGAACCGGATGTAGCTTAACCCCACTGCTGCCAGGATAGATAGCAGCTCATGACCACGACCAAGGTAAGAAGGGCGTAGCGGATAAGCTTCGTCCCGCCGCTGAGCACCGTCCGCGCGCCCACCTGGGCGCCGAGGATATTGGCGGCGGCCAACGCGATGCCAAGGGTCCACCACACGTGGCCGCCAAGAATAAAGGTCACCAGCGCGCCAAGGTTCGTGGCGGTATTGACCACCTTGGCCATCGCCGCGGATTTCAAGAAGTTCTGGGAGAAAATAAAGGTAAAGGCCATAATCAGGAACATGCCGGTACCCGGGCCAAAGATGCCGTCATAAAAGGAGATGGACGCGACCGCCACAATCCCCGCCCAGGTGCGCCATCCGCCGCGGATCCCGGGTGACTCGGTAGTGCCAAAGCTCGGCTTAAAGGTCACGAAGACGCCCACCACTACTAACAGCACGATGATGAGCGGGCGCATGATATCGCTATTTAGATTCGCCGCCACGCTCGCGCCCAGCCCGGCGCACACGAGGGCGATGAGGGCGTAACGAACGAGCTCCCCTGCGGGCGGGCGCACCCTGCGCACCAAGGTCACGGCCGCCGATGCCGTGCCCGATACCGCCGCGAGCTTGTTGGTGGCCAGCGCCGTTGCCGGTGCCAGCCCCGGCACAACGGCAAGCAATAGCGGAATAAGCACGAGGCCTCCCCCGCCAATGACCGCGTCGATCCAGCCTGCCCCCGCCGCTCCCATAAGGAGCACCGCCCACTGCGCCACGTCGATATCCATGAGGAGATCATAAACCCCGCGGCGGGGAGGTCTAGACTCGATCGGAGACGAGCAGAAGATGGGAGAATACGTGGCTAAACGGCACTGGGGAATAAGCGTAGACACCCACACCATCCTGCGGTGGGGCATCGTGGTCCCCGTCTCCGTCCTCTTGGGCTGGCTTTTTAGCATGTGGCACGTGCCGGCCGCGTGGATTTTGGCCGCGATCATTGCCTCCGGCGCCATGGCCCTTATCACCGGCGAGGACCTCAAGGTCAACCGCAAATTTTATGGGCTATCGCGCGGATTCATCGGCATCATGGCCGCGCTGCCGCTAACGGTGGTCTCCTTTGGCCAATTGGTGGGGTACCTGCCGGCGGCCATAACCATGTCCTTTGTCACCATCGCGCTGGGCATCTTCTGCGGCGTTATGCTGCACCGCCAGCAGCCACGGGACGTCTCCTCCGAAACCGGCATCCTATCTATGCTTCCCGGCGGTGCCTCGCTCATGCCCGCGCTTGCCGATGAACTCGGTGCCGACTACCGCTACGTCGCGCTCACCCAATACCTGCGGTTATTGATCGTTTCCGTATCCCTTCCCGCCGTCGTGACCTTCCTCGATACGCCGGCCGGAAGGGGCGGCGACTTAAGGCTGGAGGCGGAAACCACCTGGTGGATCATCGCGTTGGTGCTCGTTATCGCGCTGGTCGGTGAAAGCCTTGGCAAATTCCTGCACCTGCCCGCAGCGGCCGTGCTCGGCCCGCTGATCTTGACGGTGCTGGCCTCGTTCTTCCTGCCGGAGGGCCATACGTTAGAGCCTATCTATGCCTTTAAGGTCATTGCCTTTTTATCCATCGGGTGGGTCTGCGGCGGCGGGCTTTCCCTCCCATCGCTCAAGGCCTTTGCCAAGCAACTTCCCGCGACGATTCTTTCCATCGCCGCCGTCCTCGGCCTGTGCGCGGCCACGGCGTGGCCGCTGATGCACTGGCTGAATATCAGCTACTTCGAGGCCTACCTAGCTACTAGCCCCGGCGCGCTAGAAACCGTGCTCGCGCTCTCCGCGGAAGGCGGCGCTGGCCCCGTGGTAATCGCGGTGCAGCTTACCCGCCTCATCGCCGTGCTGGTCATTGCCGGGTACCTGCCGCAGCTCATTAGGGCCGTCGGCAAGTTTGCTAAAAGGCGCTAGCGTGCGCGGCTAGCCTGCGCGTTTAGTTATTGAGCACGGCTTCACGCAGTACCGACATGGGCACCGAGCCAAGAGCCAAGGCCTCGGAGTGGAATTCGCAGGCGCTCATGCCCTGCTCCTCGGCGGCGGCGCGGGTTTCTTGCCATAGGCGCTGACCCAGGGCATAGGACGGTGCCTGGCCCGGCCAACCCAGGTAGCGGTTGACCTCAAAATTGAGGTTCGCATCATCCATGGCGGTGTTTTCGCGCATGTAGGTCTTCACGTGGGCCTTATCCCACACGCCGGATACTGTGCAGTCCGGCAGCTTCTTGCCCAGGTGCAATCCGATGTCCACCACGACGCGGGCCGCGCGCAGGCGCTGGGCATCAAGCAGCCCCATCCGCACGCCAGGATCGTCCATGTAGCCCAGCTCGGCCATGAGCTGCTCAGCGTACAAGGCCCAGCCCTCGCCGTGGCCGGAGTTCCAGGTCACCGCGCGGCGCCACAGGTTCAAATCCTCTTGTACCAGGGCAGAACCCAGCTGCAGGTGGTGGCCCGGCACACCCTCATGGTGCACGGTGGTCAGCTCCTGCCAGGTGTGGAAGGTATCTTGGCCCTCCGGCACGGACCACCACATGCGGCCTGGGCGCGAAAAGTCATCGCTGGGCGGGGTGTAGAAGATGCCACCGGTGCCCGCTGGGTCGATGCGGCACTCGATCTCTTCGACTTCTTCCGGAATGTCGAATTCCTTGCCGTTGAGCTCGGCGATGACCGCATCGGCCTTGCTCTGCATCCACTCCACCAAGGCATCAGTGCCGCGCAGGGTATAACGCTCCTCGTGGTTCAGCTTGCGCATGGCAGAGCGCACCGAGCACTCGGGGCCATAAAGATCGTGCGCAATCTTTTCCTGCTCCCCGCGCAGGTAGCGCACCTGGTCAAGGCCCCATTCATAGGCCTCATCCAAGTCCACGGAATCGCCGAGGAACAGCTTGGAGAAACGCTCGTAGCGCTCGCGACCCACAGCGTCCTTATTGGAGGACTGCGGCTGCAGGTCATTAGACAGCCAATCCGAGAACTCGCCAAAGGCCTCCTTGGCCTTCTTCACCTCAGCGGAGTCGGGGTCGAGGCCGAGGCCCTCGAGCATAGAGTCGGCATCGGCAAGCCGCTCGCACTGCACAATGACCTCAGAAATCTGGCGATGCGGTGCCACCATGCCGTGGGAGGCTGCTTCCTTCAGGGACTCGCGGTAGCCATCAAGGGAGCCCTTGACCTTGGACAGGCGGGAGCGAATGGCCTCGCGGTCCTCTTGAGTATCCTGCGGCATAAGCAGCAGGGAATCCCGGATGGTCTGCACGGGCGAGGCAATATTATTAAGGCTGCGAATATCCTCGCCGTGGTGGTGCAAATCCAGATCTAAACAGAGCCGATCCCGCAAGACGGCTGCGGTGACATAATCCACGTCATCGAAGTCATCCTCATCATCGGATTCATCGGTGGTGTCATCCAAGGCATCCAGATCCGCAACCATATCGCGGGTGCGATCAGCGACAGCCTCAAAATAGTCGGGGGAAAAATCCTGCAATTCGCCTTCAAAACCGTCAATGCCCCACGCGGTTGCATCTGTTGGGGATAGCTCGGCTAGGTCGTGAACGAAGTTATCGCACGAAGCGTCCAGTAGAGAGGGCTGGCGCTTAGCGGTCTGCTCAGAACTCATAAGAGGGAAGTCTAACCCTTTATCTTGTTGATAGGCCACCCAGGCCCACCCAAATGTTGCAAACTTGTTAGCTAATCGTTGTTCCACTTCGTGCCCGGGTAGTGCCACTGGGCAAAACCATCCAGCACTGCCGCGGAATTTTCCTCTATGACCAGTGCTTTTACAAAGCGGGGCAGGATGAAGCCGGCCTCGGCCATGGCGGCATACATGTCATAAAAGGGCTGCCAAAAACCTTCCACATCAACCAAGCCAACGGGCCCGCGAATGCTGCCCAGCTGTTGTTGGGTCAGTACCTCTGTTACTTCCTCCAACGTGCCCACGCCGCCGGGCAAACAAATAAAGGAATCCGCCAGCTGCTCCATCCGGGTTTTCCGCTCGGCCATAGAATCCACGACCTCGAGGCGGGTCAAGCCTGGGTGGGAGATCTCTAAATCCACCAGGGATTGCGGCATGACGCCAGTGACGGTGCCGCCGGCCTTCAAGCAGGAGTTGGCAACCTCACGCATGAGGCCGATATTTCCGCCGCCATAGACCAAGTTCAGCCCGCGACGGGCAAGCTCGCCGCCCAAGTGTTGTGCCGCTGCGCTATAGGCGGGCGAATTGCCCACGGCGGAGCCGCAATAAACCGCTACTGATTTCATGCGCCCCAGCATAGAGAATTTTCGGCCTACCTCCACCTTTAGACCATTCGGTACATATACCTATGAATAGATTAGACAAAGCAGTCTGTGACACATATACTTTCTTTCATGATCAAACCTGGCCCCGTGTTCACCCGCCCCCGTACACCGGCTGCTAAGTGCCTTCACCTGGTGCGTCTGAACCCGATCATTACCCGTAGTGAGCTGGTAGAAGCCACCGGGCTCTCCCAGCCCACCATTACCCGCGCTACCACCGCGCTCCTCAACGCAGGACTCATCCAAGAGCGCACCGACCTCACCCAATCCCAGGGCCGGGGCCGCCCTACCGTTCCCCTCGAGGCCGCGGATAATAACTGGGTGCTCGGCGGCATCGCTGTCGGCACCTCTGAGACCTACATCGGCCTCTATGACATCAAGGGCCGCACCGTGTCGGAAGAAGAAATCGCTACTCCTGTTGCCCGCCTGACGGAGGAAGACTTTCTTGAACACATCATGGCCGGCATCAACCGCATGATGACGGGCCTAGATCGCCGGCTCGTGGCCTTGGGGATTACCACCTCGGGCACCGTGGATGAAGAGGGCCTGGTCACCGCGGATAACCTGGGCTGGCACGGCGTGGATATCGCCGCGCGCCTGCGCTTCCAATTCAGCGTTCCCGTGGTTGTTACCTCTGCCATTTCCGCCATTTTGGGCTCGGAGACCCAGGCTGCCGAGATTGGCACGAACGAGCGCGTTCTCCTGCTCTTCGCGGATGATTCCTTAGGATCTGCGCTCTCCGTCGATGACGAGGTCAATTCCATCATCCCGCTCCCGCAGACCCACTCTGACGTGCTGGGCCACGGCGCTTCCGAACACCTCTTGGCCACCCAGTCCATCCTGGAGGCCGTGCGCCGCCACGGTATCCAGGCCAGTACCCTGCACGAGGTCGCTACCATCGCCGAGTCCAATTCCGCCGTGCGCGCCATCTTGGACGAACGCGCCCGCCAGCTGGGCCAGATTACGGCGGAGATGGTCCACGAATACTCGCCGAAAACCGTCGTCATTGCCGGCGGGGCCTTTACCGGCGATTCCCGCGCGCCCCAGCTTTTTGCCTCCACCGTCCGAGGTTCCACCTCGGAGGACCTGGAACTGCGCATGATTCCAAGCCACAAAGAAATCGTGCGAGCCGTCGCCCGTACCGTGGCCACCGATCAACTATTGCGCGAGCCATTGGAGCTCGGCCGCTCACTCCAGACCGCGTAATACCTCGCGCGCGGAGTCGATGCCGGTAAACAGGTGGGATTGCAACCCGCAATAGGTAGCGCCCTCGATGTAGTCGATGCGGTCATCAAAGAAGTGCGTGTCCTTAGGCTGCGCCGCGAGCGCGTCCACCGCCACCCGGTAGGCCTCAGGATGCGGTTTGGCCACCCCGATATCGCAGCTCAACGTTACCGCCGCACACTCTGCCAACCACGGATGCTGCGCGCGCACCTGTTCCGCCAGGGTCGTGGGTATATTGGATAAAATCCCGACGCTAAAGCCCTCCCCGATGAGCCCTTTGACCAGCGCTACCATCTCTGAGTCCGCCTCGAGCAGGTACTGATTCTCGCAGGCCACGGCCCCAGCGCAGTCAATGGGCTCCATACCCGCACGGGCGGCTATCTCGTTCCAGTAGTGGCTATCGCTAAAAATTCCGGCATCGTAATCGGGCCGGAAATAGTTATAGGCCTCCCAGAATGCCTCCGGGTTCGCAGGCGCGAGGAAGCGCTCCAGTTCAACGTGCGCTTCCGGCGTGGCGGGGCGCAGCAGCACGCCGTACAGATCAAACAGCAACTTCGGCATAATGCGTCCAGTTTATGCGCGCCTAGTAGCTTGGGTCTGCACGGCCACAATCCCCACCGCGGTACCGGCGATAAAAATCACCAGCGCCGCCGTTGCCTGCGCCATCGGTAACACGATGAGCACGGCCAACGAGGCCAGAATCAGCATTCCACTCAAGGAATATAAGGAGCGGTTGACCAGCCCGCGCTTGCCGATGACCCCACACGCCAGCATCACCACCCCCGCAAACGGACTCAGCATGAGCGCCGCGGTGGTCAAAAAGATGCCGAGGGTCACGTGGCTTGAGATGACCGCAGCACCGATGATGAGGCTTAATGCCAATACCGCCAGGGTGGCAGAGAGGGTTGCTTTGAGGTGTGCAGACATACGTCAATCCTCCCACAGCAGCCCAGTGCTATGGGAGGATTGATTTAAATCTTGATGTGTTTGTTATTCACAACTTAGGAGTTGCGGTTAGCCAAACGGGAATCGATGCGCAGCAGGCCAGCGCCATCGTTGCCCACCAGCTTGATCTGGTCGATGATCTCAGAAACGGTGTCCTCTTCCTCGATCTGCTCAGCCAGGAACCAGTCAATGAGCTGACGGGAGTCCAGGTCCTGGATGTCAAGGGCAACGCGGGCGATCTCGCGGATCTGCTCGGAAACCTTCTGCTCGTGTGCCAAGGAAGCCTCGAACGCATCCAGCGGGGTGGCAGCCTTGATGGAGCCAACCGGGATATCGTTAAGCTCTACGCGGTAGCCGCGTGCCAAGAGGTGATCCGCAAGCTTCTGTGCGTGGACGCGCTCTTCGCTAGCCTGAGCCATGAACCAGTCGCGCATGCCCGGGAAGGACAGGTTGTCCATCTCGTAGGCCAGCTGGGTGTAGACCATAGCGGCGCCGTGCTCGTTAATGACCTGATTGTTTAGCAGAGTTTGCAGCTTCTCATCCATTGCTAAATCCTTTCTGTAGGAATCAATTAATTGGTTGTAGGCACTACAATACCCAAATAAAATCTCCCGTCTAGCAAGGTATGCTTAATCAAACCCGCACCTCAGGGGCATTTTTCAGGTTGGATCACCTAAGTTAGTTAAGACAAAGCTGCTCCACGGCACGAAGTTAATATCGCCTAATAGTTCGAGGTCATTGCCCTAAACGGTCAATCTCGCCGCGCTAGTCCACTCCATCCAACGCTTCTCAGCCGGTACGCTTACGCACATCACGCTCGCAATGTGATATTAATCACCCAGTTGCCCACTCAGGCGCTCCAGGCGCTGCGCGCTCGCCCCATCGAGGCCCCGAAACTCCACCTCAATGCCGCGATCCGCGTACTTTTTCTGCACCGCATCCAGCGTCGCCACCGTCGAGGCATCCCAGACCTCGGCATCGGAAAGGTCCACCACCACGAAGTCCGTATCAAGCGTGTAATCAAAGGCGTAAACCAAATCATTCGAGGAGGCGAAGAAGAGCTGGCCATGCACCACGTAGGTATATCCATCTACCAACTCAACCTCCACGAGGTGCGCCACCCGGCGGGCAAAGCCAATCGATGCAGCCACCACGCCTAAGACCACTCCTACCGCCAGGTTATGCGTGGCCAGCGTGCCCGCGACCGTCAGCAGCATGACGAGGATTTCAGAAAGCGGCATCAGCTTGAGCGTGCGCGGGCGGATGGAATGCCAATTGACCGTCGTCGCCGCCACGAGGATCATCACCGCGACCAGCGCGGCCATCGGAATGCGGCCTACCGCCTCGCCGAAAAGCAGGCACAGCACGAGGAGGAAGGCGCCGGCGAGGAACGTCGACAAGCGCGTGCGGGCCTGGGAGACCTTGACGCCGATCATGGTCTGGCCAATCATTGCGCACACGCCCATGCCGCCAATCGCCGCGGCCAATATATTGCCAATGCCCTGGCCAAAGGATTCGCGGGTCTTATCGGAGTGGGTATCCGTAATGTCATCGACAAGCTTCGCCGTAAGCAGCGATTCCATGAGGCCCACCAGCGCCATCCCAAAGGCGTAGGGCGCAATGATCTGCAGGGTCTCCAGGTTCCACGGAATATCCGGAATGAAAAGGCCCGGCAGCGTCGTGGGCAGCTCGCCCTGGTCCGCCACATCCGGCACCTTCCACCCCGCCGCGACGGCGATGATGCTTACCACCACGATGGTCACCAACGGCGCCGGAATTGCCTGGGTAAACCGCGGCAAAATGATCATGATGGCCAGGCCAATGGCCACCAGCACATAGACCATCCAAGGGACATCAATAAGGTGCGGCAGCTGCGCGGTAAACATCATTATGCCCAGCGCATTGACGAATCCCGTCATCACCGAACGCGGGATAAAGCGCATGAGCTTGGCGATGCCCACCCACGCCAACAGCACCTGGATGATACCGGCCGCAAGCACTGCCGCCACCACATAATCATGCCCATACTCGTGCGCGAGCGGGGCCACCACCAGGGCAACCGCGCCGGCCGCCGCGGAAATCATGGCGGGGCGCCCGCCGGTAAAGGCGATGGCCATCGCCATAATCACCGAGGAATACAGCCCCACCCGCGGGTCGAGGCCGGCGAGAATAGAAAAGCTTAAAACTTCCGGGATCAAAGCAAGCGCCACCGCCAGTCCGCCGAGCACCTCCTTGCGCAAACGCGCACGTGAGGAAAAGGCAAAGCGGAAACTGGCGATGACGCCGGTGGGTGCAGGCTGCTCGTTAATCACGCCTGCACATACTAGTAGCTACTACGAGCCTTCCTGAAAGGAGCCATCCGCCGTGATGACCGGCAGCACCGACCAAGCAAAGTTGATCCACTTATCCGTCTTCTTCCACGAATAATCCGGCTCAAAGATGGTCTTCGGCTTGGTATAGACCACAGCGGAACGCACCTCATCGGCAGTTTCTTCCAAGAAGTTCACCACCAGATCCAAGGTCTTGCCGGAATCGGCCACGTCATCAACGACGAGCACCTTCTTGCCCTTGAGGGAATCCGTATCCAACTGCGGGGACAAGATGATTGGCTCATCCAAGGTCTGGCCAATATCGGTGTAGAACTCCACGTTGATAGCGCCCATGGCCTTGACCCCGATGGCATAACCAATGGCACCGGCCGGGATCAGGCCGCCGCGGGCAACGCCCACGATCAAGTCAGGAAACCAGCCGGATTCCACGATTTGCTCCGAAAGATTCCGGCTCGCTTCGCCGAAGACTTCCCAAGTGAGGTTCTCCCGGTCCGGGTGGATCCAATTCTCAGTCACGATTGCGCGGCTCCTTTTGCGTCATGGGCTTTCTTTGTAGTTTAACTAGCGATACCTGCCAAGGGAAAGCAGCTACCGGAAAGGAACCTCTCCCAGCGTCCGCCGCAGCTTGCGAGTGCGCAGGCGCTCCGGATTTTCTGCCAGCTGTTCCACCGCGCGCACCGCGCACATGACGTGGGCTTCCTTGGAGTTGGAATAAAACGCCTGGGCCTGCGCCGGCAGCTTCGGCACGGCGTGCAGCGGCAGATCCGACACGGACAGCAGCGTGCCATAAGGCACGCGGTAGCGGTACCCATTCGCCGCCAAGGCGCACGATTCCATGTCCACCGCCACCGCGGTAGAAGTGCGCAACCACTCCCACAGATCCCGGCTGGTGCGCCACTCCCAATCGCGGTCATCGGTCGATAGCACCGTGCCGGTGCGCATGAGCGAATTATCGCTACCGTAGACCTCATCCACGGCCGCCTCCAGCATGCGCTGGACCTCTGGAATGGCCGGAATCGGTGTGGAAGAAACCACCTGCCGGTCCAAGATGTGGTCGTGGCGCTCGTAGGCATTGCCCAAGATCAGGTCACCGATGCGCATGCGCCCATCCATGCCGGCGCAGTGGCCAATCATGATCCAGGCCTCCGGCCGCAGCACGGCCAAGCAGTCCGTAATGGTCTTCGCATTCGATGGCCCCACCCCGATATTGATCATCGTGATGCCATCGCCGCCCGCGGTAATGAGATCGAACCGGGGCATCTGAAAGCGCGAGGTCAGCGTCAGCCCATCTAGGTCGAGGTCCACCGCATCATTAGGGTGAATGGTCTCCCCATTGGGCAATACCAGCGCCGTATACCGCGAATCCTCCTTGGTCAGCTCGCGCAGGCCGAATTTCACGAATTCCGTGGTATGCATCGCGTAATTGGTAAACAGAATGTATTTCTGCACCGTATCGACCTCGACGCCGGTGTAGTGCTCGATGCGCGCACAGGCAATATCGAAGCGCTGCGCCCCGAAGTGAAATAGCGGCTTTTCTTCGCCGTGGAAGGCATCCCACTCGCCATCAATAATCGCATCGTTGACCTCATCCAAGGTCGGGCGCGGAATGGGGCCGCGTTCCTGCGGCGCCGCCGGGGCATCTTTGATGTATTCCGGCGGAATGCGCTCATCCGATTGGCCCACGAAGATATCGCACGGATAGTTATTGGTCAGCCGCGTCAGCTGCTCGTGCAAGTACTCTCGGATGATGTGCGGCTTGGAGACGACCGCAGAATACTTGCCGGCCTCGTCCACATAGCCAAAGGGCTCGGAGCGGTCGATCGGCTGCCATTTACGGATCTCCACGGTCACCTTGGGATAAACCACATGGCGATAATCATCGAGGGTGCCGGAGGCAAGAGCCTCGCGCGCCATCTCGCACGAGGTTTCATAATGCTCAATTAAGCGAGTCACCGCTTCATCTACGGAGTGGACATGCTGCAGATCGGTCATAACCGCGAGTTTAGCGGGGACCGAGCAGCACGGCAGCTGAGTCTTTTCCAGCTCTGAATCCGGAACACCCACTTGGTATCGTTAGCTCTATGCCTGCCACTAATATTGGGGTGGAGCTTTTTGCCGCCAGCCGTGAATTTCCCGTTGATCTTCCCATTCCCCCGCGTGAGGATGAAGCACCCGCCGCCTGCTTCGACGACTAACCCTCCCGAGGCATAAACGAAGGCCCGCCGACTGCGCATCGGCGGGCCCTCTCCCCATGACTAATCTCTGGCACTTAGCGGCAAGGAGTGGAGCGCCCTACGCCGTAAGCACCGCCCGTGATTAGGCAAGCCTAAGTTTACAAAGATTATGGCGTGAGGTCAAGGGCTTTCTCCATAAATTTCTTCAACTTTTCTAAAGAGGCCATTTACCTGCATTAACGCGTATGATTGGAAGGCATGGCTGTCGAATCTCTTGCAGAGTTGAAAAGCATTATTTCTGAACAACTCCTCAAATTCGGGCGCGTGAACGAAGAAGATGCACCCGAAGAAAAAGATTCGCCACGCCTTGGCATCGCCTCCCCGGCCGCGGCCAGTGCTTTGCAGGATGACGTCGCCGACGAGATCGTTGACCGCCTCAAGGCCGAAAAGGACAAGTCCAGTCCCGGCGATTCCGCCCTCGATGCCGATGCCGCAAGGACCCTGCCCCTCGGCGCACGCACGAAGCCGCGCGGCGTTTTCGAAGACGATTGGGGCGCCCGCCCGAGCGACGAGCGCCCCTGGCCGGTCATCCTGATCCACGGCACCTGCGATACCAAGGGCGTCTGGCAAATTATGGGCAATATCTTGCGCCAAGACGGCTGGGCGGTCTTTGCCCCTGACTACGGTCACCGCGCCACGCAGACCATCCCGGAATCGTCGCAGCAGCTCGGCGCGTATATCGATACCGTGCTCGCCGTCACCGGAGCAGAAAAGGTCATCTTGGTAGGCCACTCCCAGGGCGGACTGCTCGCGCGGTACTGGATGCGCATGGACGGCGGCGCCGAAAAGGTCGTCCACCTCATGAGCATCAGCGCGCCTAATCATGGGACGACCCACGGGGGCATCGCCAGTCGCCTCATTCGCACCCAACGCCAAGAGGCGGTGATCCGCTCCATTATCGATGGCTGGTTTGGCCCCGCCGGCATGGACCAGGTGGTAGGCAGCGAGGTGCTTCGCGATGTCAACCGCGATGGCGACCTCGAATCCGGCGTGAGCTACACCTGCATCGCCACGCGTTCCGATGCCGTCGTCGTCCCGCCCGAAACCTGCTTCCTCGACCCAGAGGGCGCACCTGAAGGTGCGGTGCGCAATATCTATATCCAAGATTTCGACCGCCACGCGGTGGTCATGCACGAAGATATGCCCATGGATAGGCGCGTGCACGCCATCGTGCGCACGCTGCTCAGGATGGTAGAGCACACGCCGCGTTGATTAAATCTCCAACTCATCGAGCAGGGCATCAAAAGCCGGGCCCACCTGCGTGCGCCACAGCGTATCCACCTTCTTATCCCCGCGGCCTGGCCCGCCATTGATAACGGCCACGCGCTTGCCCTGCTTCTTCGCCTCAAGCACAAAGCGATAACCGCTCATCACCGCCAGCGAAGAACCGGCGACCAGCAGCGAATTAGCCTCATTCAATAGCGCAAAGGCGGCATCCCGCCGCGTGGCTGGCACGGGCTCGCCAAAATACACCACGTCCGGTTTGAGCAGCTCCGATCCGCAGCGCTCGCAGCCAGCCATCCGGAATGCCGCAACGTCTTTCTCATCCAGCGTCACGTCACCATCCGGGTTAACTTGGTCCCTTTCCACCACCAGGCGCTCCAGGTATCCCGGGTTCGCGGCCGCCAGGCGCGCATCAAAGTGCCCGCGATCCTCATAGTGACCACACAACAGGCACACCACGGTTTCCATATCACCGTGCAGCGTCACCAGTCTCTCCGTACCCGCCCGTTTATGCAGGCCATCCACGTTCTGGGTCACCACGCCATTGACCAGCCCGGCGCGCTCCAACTCCACGAGCGCATAATGCGTGCGATTGGGTGCCGCGGAATCCATCACGCGCCAGCCCACGAAGCTGCGCGCCCAATACCTATGGCTAGCGGCCGGATCGTGGCGAAATTCCTGATACGTCATCGGCCGGTGCCTACTCAGCGAGCCCCCCGGACCGCGATAATCCGGAACCCCCGATTCCGTCGATACCCCCGCCCCCGTCAGCACCATCACCGGCCCGTCGCGCAGCTGCTTGGCGATGTCCCCCAAAGCCTGCCCCGCCTCCGTATGCGGCGCCGTCTCCTCCACGACGCGCGCAATCGATCGCAGCGCGGACTGATGAGCATGGGCTACAGCGGGATCCATACCCACCAATCTAATCAAGCGCCTTCAAGTACTGCTCAACGGGGACTACCTGCGCACCATTCGCTTCGAAGGAATGCTGGCCGCGGTATAGCACTGTGCGGTTTGCGGGTTTGATCTCCAGCTCTTCACCTACAGTCGCGAGATGACGCGTGTATTTGGAATGATAGGTCTGCGATGCCTTGATTTCATAAGCCTTAGGATCGCCGCCCGTAAAATCCAATAGGTCGATTTCTCTTTTAGAACTATCCCGATAGAACCGTAGATCCGGCTTGCGACCAGAGTGAATATGCGTTTTCATGGTTTCTGCTACCACCATATTTTCACACACTGCACCTGACTGTGGATGCACAGAAAGTTCTTCTGGTGAAGAAATACCAAGAAGGTGGCACAACAGACCAGTATCATAGAAATACAACTTCGCGGTCTTAGTAAGCACCTTCCGGGGATTGGAATGGTGGCTGGGTAAAGAAAATATGATGAAACTAGACTCCAGAATTGAGACCCAATTTTTTACCGTCTGGAAAGAAACATCAATCTCATTTGCGATTGCGGAATAGTTGATTAAGTTTCCAGCTTGCAGCGCACAAACCTTAATGAATCGCCAAAAGCTATCACTATTCCGAACATTGAGTAACCCACTCACATCCCGTTGGAGATAAGTCTGCACGTAGTTTTCAAAATAGATTTCCGGAGGAATTTGAGCCTGGTACAAGCGCGGATATCCACCACGAACCATAAATTCATCAACGGTCAGATCAGCTGATATAGAGCGAGCTTCCATGAGGCCGAAGGGCAACAAATGACTGATCCCAACGCGGCCCGCCAGCGATTGCGTTATGGATTCCATAAGCAAGAAATTTTGCGATCCGGATAAGATATATTGCCCAGGGCTTCCCACTTCATCCGAACGAAGTTGGACAACGGAAAACAGATCCGGTGCATATTGAGCCTCATCTATAATCAACGGTCCACGTTGGCTCGAAAGGAAACCCACAGGATCTTCTTGTGCCACCCTTCGGATACTTGGATCCTCAAGATTGAGGTATGACAAGTCCGGAAACATTTCTCTCAGAAGAGTCGACTTCCCAGACTGCCGCGGCCCCGTCACGCTGACAACTGGAAACCATTTCATTAACTGCGTTATAGATCCACTGAGCTGCCGAGGAACAAACATATATTTACCAAATTTCGCAAGTAGGACGCACCAAATCTCTAAAGTAGAGAGTACCAAATCTCTAAAGTAGGACGCACCAAATTTCGCAAGTAGGATTACCTACCCGCAGTTCACGGCTGTTTTTCAATAGAAAAAAGAGCCGCCTGCCTTGCGGCAGCGGCTCCTTATCTTGGTAATGCTAGCTCTCTGGTAGCTGCTCTACGTATAACCACTCGGAATCTAGCTCCCCGTGGCGCGAGCACTTGGTGTGCCAGCCATCGGGGCGCACCTGGGCCACCATGCGGCGGCCGCAGATCTGGCAGTAGCGCGGCACGTCGAGGCCGGCGGCTGCGGCGGGGTGCAGCGCGAAGACCTCTTCGATCGGCTTGCCGGTATTGGGGTGGAAAATTGGCTCGTCCCCGGCCAGGACGGCGGTTGCCAACTCAGAGTTCGGCTCGGACACTACAGAGCCTTGATCGGGAGATCGATGCGGCCCAGCATGTCCACATCCTTTTCGATTTCCTGACCCAAGGTGGTCAAGTAGTTGCCGGCAATGATGGCGTTGATGCCGCCGAGCAAACCGCGCTCGGTGCCGTCATCGCCAAGCGAAAGCTCGCGGCCGCCAGCGAAGCGGAGGGTGGTGGAGGGCATCGCCAAGCGGAATGCAGCAACGGCGCGCAGGCCCTCTCCCAGCGGAACCAGCGGGCGATCAGCGAATGGGGTGCCCGGTCGAGGGTCGAGGAAGTTCATCGGAACCTCGCACGGATCGATCTCTGCCAGCTGGGCTGCAAACTCAGCGCGCTGCTCCAGGGACTCGCCCATGCCGATGATGCCGCCACAGCAGACTTCCATGCCTACCTCGCGCACGTAATCCAGGGTCTTCTTGCGCTCTTCCCAGGTGTGGGTAGTGACCACGTTGGGGAAGTAGGAGCGGGAGGTCTCCAGGTTGTGGTTGTAGCGCTGTGCGCCCATGTCCTTCAGGCGCTGTGCCTGCTCGCGGGTCAGGGTGCCCAGGGAGCAGGAAATCTCGATGTCAACGGCATCATTGATGGCGGCGATGGCCTCGCCCACCTGGTCCAGCAGGCGGTCATCCGGGGACTTCACCGCAGCGACGATGCAGAACTCGGTAGCGCCGGTCTTGGCGGTCTTCTGTGCCGCTTCCACCAGTTCAGGGATGTTCAGGCGCACTGCGCGCACTGGGGACTCAAAAAGGCCGGACTGGGAACAGAAGTGGCAATCCTCTGGGCAACCACCGGTCTTGATGGAGATAATGCCTTCCACCGATACGTCCGGGCCGCACCACTTCAGGCGGGTCTGGTGGGCGATATCAGCAATTTCTTCCAGCTGGGAATCTGGAACCTGCAGTACTTGTAGTAGTTCTTCCTGGTTAAGGCCTTTGCCTTGCTCCAGAGCTTTCTCACGGGCGATGTCGATGATGCTCATGCAGTGAACCATACTTGAACGCCGTTCAACTTTGGCCAAAATCACAAAATTTTTTTCGCGGGATTACCCTAAGGGGCATGACGCTTTACGATGACACCCTCGAACTCCTCCAAGAACTCATCCGCAATGCTTGCGTAAACGACCTCACCCCGGATTCCGGCTTTGAGGTGCGCAATGCCGATACTCTTGAGAACTTTTTTGCCGGTGAAGACGTCTCCATCGAGCGCTTTGAATCCCACCCGGGACGCGTGTCCATCGTGGTGACCGTCCCCGGCGATCCCGCCAAGGAGCCCCTCACCCTTATGGGGCATACCGATGTCGTCCCCGTCGACGAACCCAAGTGGACTAAGCCGCCCTTCGAGGCACTCATTGAAGACGGCAAGCTCTACGGCCGCGGTTCCGTAGACATGCTCTTTATTACCGCCACCATGGCCGCCGTCACCCGCGAGGTAGCGCGCGCCGGCAACCCCGGCGGAACGCTCGCCTTCGTGGGCATGGCCGATGAAGAGGCCCGCGGTGGCCTGGGCGTGCGGTGGATGGCAGAAAACCACCCCGATGCCTTCTCTTGGAAGAACTGCCTCTCCGAGACCGGCGGTAGCCACCTGCCCGGCGCGGTGGGCTTCAACGTGGGCGAAAAGGGTGCTGGCCAGCGCCGCCTCCACGTCACCGGCGATGCCGGGCACGGCTCGACTCCCTACGGCAAAGACTTTGCCATCGTAAAGATCGGCGAGGTCGCCCGCCGCATCGCCGAGGCCGAGCCACCCACAGCCTCCAACGAGATCTGGGAGGGCTTCGTCCGCACCTTCAAGTTCGATCCTGAGACCGAAAAAGAGCTTATCGATGGCACCGGTGACTACACCAAGTTCGGCAACCTCGATGCCTACGCCCACGCCTTTAGCCACACCACCATCGCCGAGACCGTCCTGCGCGCAGGCGGAGCCATCAACGTGCTTCCTTCCCACGCCTACCTCGAGATGGATATCCGCCCCTTCCCTGGGCAAACCCAGGAAGACTTGGACGATTTCCTCCGCAGCGCACTGGGCGATCTCGCCAATGAGGTAGAAATCGAGCACCTCATTACCGAAAACGCCACCCAGTCCTCCACCGATACCGAGCTCTGGCACACCATTGAGGCCACCGCCAAAGAGTTCTTCCCCAATAAAGACGTCGTCCCCGTCCACGCCACCGGTGGCTCCGACCTCCGCTTCGCTCGCCGCAAGGGCGGCAACGCCTACGGTTTCGCGATGCATGCCGAGGGCCGCGATATGGCCAGCGCCAACTCGCAATTACACAGCCACGATGAGCACCTCTACCTCGAGGACCTCGACCTCACCGTGCGCGCCTACCACAGCCTGGTCAACCGCTTCTTGGGCCTGAACCAGTAACACTGCTCCCGTTTTACGCGGTGACCTGAAAGTAGATCCCGGCATGCCCACTGCATCCGGGATTAAACATATGCCCACACTGCGGGCATGCCGCGACAGTAGAATACAGCCGGTAATCCATCTCGAGGCCGCAGGAACCGCAGAGGGCAGCGGGGGCATCGACAAGCATGGGCCCAAACTCATGATCCGTCAGCTCCGCATGACACAGCGCGCACGCGAAGTACTCGCCGCAGGTCGCGCACTTATTGGCCACCACGTCGAGCGGGGAATGCCAATGCTTGCACCGGCCCTCCGCATCAATCGCGCCGCGAATCTTCATGGTTCTGCCACTCCTTCTTCTTCGCCTCCGATTTCTTTGCATTGCGCACCGCCATCACCCCAATGGCGATGGCAATAACTATAGGCATCCACACCCTGCTGTAATCCATCAGGAAAACCACCCACTCCGGCGGTTCAAAGTGCACCGCAAACTGCGGCGCGGGCAAGGTAATCTGCGGTGGCTCCGGCAGGTTCGGCAAATTTGGCAGCGGAAGGTAAATCTCCGGAAAATCTACATCTGGCAGCTCCCAATCCGGCAGCAAGCGCGAGAGGATGCGGCTAATAATAGGAGCCAAAACAATCATCGCGATGGCCCACCCGGACTTCCCCAGCCCGCCGAGCAGTGGATACAGCACGCGCTTGAAGGGGCTTTCTTCCATTGCCCGGCGCCGCTTTTCACCCAAGGAGCCCGGCGGCGGATCAAAGGCCACGGCCTCCTCCCCATCGCGGTAGTAGACATCCTGTATCTCCCCAAAGGGCGTGGCTTGGATATCTACATAAGGCTTAGTCCGCGGCGCACTATTCTCACTGAATGAGAGATCGTTTTCCAGATTCTTCTGCAATGAATAACGGCCGCCACGCGGCTTGTCGTGCCGGCTGCGAACCTCGCCGTTGACCACCATCTGCATGCGGGGTGCAGGATTCTTGCGCCAGAGCTGGAGGCGGTGGATAAAGGGGGCATCGCCAAGCACCGGCGTAAATTCCTTCGGCTCCTTGGGCCATTCGCCCTGCTCAGCGAACTCGGCATCGTAGCCGCGCTCAACCTCGAGCAGGCCAGCCTCAGGGTGATCCAACCGCCAGATTTCCATCAGCGCTTCCTCAACTTGGCGCCCAATTTGCTAGCACCCAACGCCAAAAGGACCACTACCGGCAGGTAAATCCATGTCCCCTCGTTGAAGTACATCTCCATGGCCGCGAAATAGGCGATGCCCGCAACCCAGAAGATGGTCCATGAGTAGCGGAATGTGGCGGCATCGATAAAAGCAATAAGCACGGTAAGCCCACCCATGATGCCGAGCAATACCGTGCCGGAAACCGCCTGGTAAATCGCCGGCGGGAGCACCAGGAAGTTAGCGATCATCGCCAAAGGCGCCCACCACTGCCACCACGCGCGGCCGGGTTCTTCCTGCGTGTCCTGCTCCTGACTCATACCTTCCTCAAGCTAGCACATAATTTTGCTTTTAAGCTGGTTATCCTGACCGAAGAATATGCAGTTCTACCTGCGAAAACACGTTAAAACAGGCGAATGTCCGGCGGGTGTTCTATAGTGTTTTTCGTACAGACGTTCACACAACAAATTTAGGTTTTAAGCGCCATGGAAGATCCCTACTTTTCCACGACCAACACCAAAGACCCCACTACACGCTTAGCTTTTGAAATGCGGAAGACTGAATACGAGTTCTGGACTGAACAGATCCCCGATCTCGATTCTGATTTCGAATTAGTCACCCAATCCCTCTACCGCACCACCGGAGTTAATGAAGGGCGAATCGGCCATATCCTGATGGCCCTGTACCGCCTGGAAGAGCTCCCACAGCTAAAAGAGCTGCAACACGAGCTCTATCACTTAGATTTAGACCGCCTCATTGCCATCAATAAATCCCTTAACCGCCTGGGCAACCCGACCCCGGAGGTAGTCGCGCGCATCGATGAGCAGCTCACCGCCTACCTCACTCCCACCCGCGCCAACCAGTCCATGCGGACGCAAGCGCAGATTAAAAGAAAGATCAATGAGCTCATCAACCTCGAAGATGACACCCTTGCGGTCAAGAAGGGGCCGACCCAGCCGCGCTACACCATGGAGAATTGGGGCAACAATACCGCGGCGATGACGCTGAGCGCGGATCCATCGGTAATGGCGTGCGTAGATAAGTGCATCAAGGAGACTGCGCTCAAGCTGGATTGCTCGCTTGCCGATGCCGCCATTTCCCTCCTCACCGGCAATACCGAAGCACCCCAGGTCATCCTGAATGCCTACAAGGCAACCGATGTCCCCAACTCCCCCGCATTCATTGAATCCGTTGGGTGGCTCGACCCAGCGCACTCCAACGCGCTGCCCTACTCCAAGATCCGAGAAATGAACCCGGATAAAGAGGTAAAGGGATACGTAACCCCGCCGGATATGGCAGCCTACCTCGAAGGATTCGACGGCACCTGCCGCTACCCTGGCTGCAACCGCCCTGCCACGGTGTGCCAAAAGGATCACCGCATCAACCACGCGGATGGCGGGCCGACGACTCCCGCAAACCTGGCGTGCCTATGCCAACACCACCACAACATAAAGACCGATGGCCGGGCCTTCTACGTCATGGATCCGCACACCCGGGACATTATTTGGCTCTTCGAAGACGGCACCTGGACCGTCACCGAGCCTTCCGGCCCACTGGCAGAAAAGAATAAGAATTGGGTGCAAACTTTTGCACAAACCATGACCGCCCACCGCGCACGGGCCTACGAAGAGGCCCACCAAGCACAGGAAGAAGCAAAAACCACCCCTAGGGAGGAGGATTAAAAACGTTCGACGAGCTGGTTATTTCCCAGACCAAGTCCCTCCTCAAGGATCGATTCATGATTTCTGATGTCAACGGGACCCCAGTGGGCACCATCGTGCAATCCACCAGCCTTAAGGAAATGGTGTTTAAACCCTCCCGTAGCTTGGAGGTCGCACTCACGGATGCCGAAGGCAACCCCCAACAAACAGTCATGACGATCTCGGATCCGCCGAATTTTTTGCGGGATACCTACGAAGTACACCTACCGGGAATTGAACAGCCCATGGCCGTTATCACCAAGCGCTTCTCCATGTTCAAAACCAAGATGAAATTAACAATGGAGGGCTTTGCCGACGTCGAAGTGCACGGCGATTTCTGGGATTGGAACCTCACCATCACCTCCCAGGATCGCCAGCTTGCCGATGTCTCCAATAAGTGGACCGGCATGGGCAACTACTTCATGGGTAAAAACACGTATCTCCTGCGGATCGCGCCAGACCTCAACGAGCAACAACACGCAGCCATCATCGGCGCCGTAATGAGCATGGACATGCTGCGCACGAAAAAGCAGAAAAACAGCAACTAGGTGCGCGCATGGGCATCAGTGCAAACGGTGTTTCAGGACTGGTCCTACTGTGAGCACCGAGGTTCCAATTCCGGATACGGCCAGTGCCGCGGCTGGGCCGATGGCACTTACGATTGGCGCCCCAATGATGTATCCAATAAGCATTGCAGAGCTATTTATCGATCCCATCGTAGAAAGGGCTTTGGGCTTCACCCCATCAGGTACGGTTCCCACCACGATGATTCGCAGTGCAGCCACCTGAACGGCATTGCATACTCCGCCAAGGAATGAAGTGCCCCGAGTTTTGTTCCTAGGCATTTGCCTTGATTTCTATTATTGCCTGTGGCGGGTTTTTCTTCCAAAATTCGGTTTCCACCTCGACCGGGGTTCGGTATCCCAAGCTTTGGTGGAGCCTTACCTCGTTCCACCATGACACCCACTCGAATGTCGCAATTTCTACCTCGACAACGTCATCCCACCTGCGAGTATGGACTAGCTCGTTCTTATGAGGAGCCGTTAACGTTTTCAGCCAGAGCATTATCATAGGAGTCACCAACACTTCCGGTGGAAGCTGTAATGCCGTGCCGGGTAAGTCGCTCGTTGTAGACAACGCTGACGTACTGCGAGCCGTGATCCGAATGGTGAATGAGACCTGTTGTTTCCTCAGCACTCACAATCGCTTGGTTGAGTGCTTGCAGCGGCAAAGCTTCGGTCCGCATCGAATCTGACAGCGCCCACCCGACGATCCGCCGGGAGTAGACGTCGGTGACAAACGCGGTGTAGACGAATCCTTTTCGTGTCCGTACATAGGTAATGTCAGCCACCCACAGCTTATTCGGTCCTTGAGCTTTAAATTCACGCTCGACCAAATCCGGGCGCAAATCAGGCACGTGAGCTTTTCGGGTTGTAATCGGTGATCCGCCTTTGCCTTTGCCAGAAACGCCAGCCAGGCGCATCAGTCGGGCGGTTTGTTCACGACCGATATCGATTCCTTCACGGCGAAGAGCATGCCACATTTTCCGCACACCTAAGACACCATAATTATCCCGATGAACAGCACTAATGCGTTCAACCAGAACACCCGTCGCGAAGTCGACGAGCACTTAACCCGCGAGCCTTGGACTGGCGATACCCACGCGAGGTGATAAACCCACCAGCCCGGTTATTTTTCAACGTCTTGCAGATGAACTCGGGCAGTGAAACGATTCCGGTTTTCATCGATGAACCGGATCATTTCTTAACGTTTCGGGTCGAGTTCCGACGCGAAAAAGCTGACGCGGCCTTCAACAACTCATTAGTGTCGCGGAGCTCTTGATTTTCACGACGTAGCCTCGCGTTTTCGGCGGCCAAATCTTCAGGCACAGGTTCTGGGATGCTCCCCGCACGCCGGGCAGGCTTAAGTCCATTGACGAGCCGTGTGCCATGAAACCCCCAACTTTGGAGCTACTGCCTGGCACGCGGGGTGCATCGACATATTTTCCGCCAAGATGCGGTCCTCCACGAGACGGACCACACGGTCCTTTGCATCCTGGTCAAATTTTCTCGGCACGTTCCAGATTTTCCCATCTACTCAAACGGAACAAAACCTGGGACACTTCACACCAACGCCGTGTCCACTACTCGGGGGACACCCCCGCCCACCTCGGCACTCAACCCTGCTGTGGGGGTTACTCGTAGCGAAGCGAGCTGAACATCCCGGTTTCCAGGTGATAGGCGTTATGGCAGTGAAATGCCCACTCACCGGGGTTGTCAGCGATCAGGTCGGCGATCATGGTTTCACCGTGGCGGAGAAGGACGGTGTCCTTGCGTAGCCCGCCGCTGCCGGGCAGCGCCCACGTGTGGCCGTGGATGTGCATGGGATGGGGCATCATGGTTCTGTTGCGCATGACCATCCGCAGGCGCTGGCCCTCCTGCACGGTCGCGGAGGAGGATTGGCCGTCGGTGAGAATGCTCCATTCATACGGCATCATCTGCCCGCCCAGGTCGATACTGACTTCTCGGTCTGGTGTGTCCTCGGGCAGGAGTGCACGGTCTGCTGGCTTCAGGGAGGACAGAAGCAGTCCGGTGGACGACAACTCGGGGAAGTCGACATCGGGGTGGGGGGCCTGGCCGCCGGCGGTGCGGATGACGGCGAAGGCGCGGTCGTCCTTACCCACCGCCAAAGCCGTGAGCGGGAAGATGCCGTCGCCGAGGATGACCTCGACGTCGACACGCTCGCCCATCGACAGGTAGATCGATTCGGTCTCCCGAGGCTGGACGGGAAAGCCGTCGGTGTGGGTGACGGTCATGCGGTGACCACCGAGGGCCACCTTGAAGATGGTGTCACCGCCGGAGTTGATAAACCGCAGGCGGGCCTTGTCGCCCGGGCGAGCCTCGAAGGTCCGGTGAGCACGGGGGATACGTCCGTTGATGAGGTAGTGCGGATACATCACATCGCCAGCATCCCCGCCCAGTACCCGGTCCGGGGTGCCGTGCATCATCTGGCCGTGACCTCCCATTCCCTTCTTCCCGTTATGGTCGCCTGAACCCATTCCGGTGAGCTTGTCGAGCTCATCGTCGGGAGTGCCCTGAATGCCATCGACCCAGTCGTCGAGCACGATGGTCCACTCGACGTCCTGGTCCTCAGCGTCTTGCGGGTCACGGACGATCAGTGGGGCGTGGAGGCCGCGATCAAGCTGCAGGCCGGAGTGGGAATGGTAGAAGTAGGTGCCACTGTGGGGGACTTCAAAAACATAGGAGAAAGACTCGCCAGGTTCAATGGGGTCCTGGGTCATGCCGGGCACACCGTCGGCTGCGTTGTGGAGTGCGATACCATGCCAGTGGATGGAGGTGCTCTCAGGAAGTTCATTGGTGATATCGACCTGGAGGACGTCGCCGGCGGTGGCCTCAATGGCCGCATCCCCGGTGTCAGAGACGTATCCCCACGTCTTGGCTTCGATGCCGCCGATATCCAGAGAGAGGGGCCGGGCGGTCAGTGTCCGGCGCACCGTCGGCTCACCGAGCGCAGTGGGGGTGGGAGTGGGGCGAAGAGAGGAACCTGGTGCCGAGGCAGCGGGTCCAGGGTCGCTGGTGCAGGCGGCCACGGCCCCGGTGCCGGCGAGGACGAGCCCGCCGAGCAGAAACTGTCGTCGGGAAAATCCATTCATCATGATTTAACCTTCCTTGGTGTTAGATTTCAGTGACACGGGAGACAGGCGCAGGTGAGGACCCTGCTGAGCCATCACGTCAGGTGCAGGTCTGTGACACAGGTGGCACCATCGTCGGCGGTGGAAAACTCCGCGGTGCCGGTACGCCCCTGGTAGCTGACCTCAATCAGGCCGGTGGCATCATCGGGAAGCCAGAAGCCAATAAACCCGTTGTCGAAGGTGGTTGTCGCCTCGTCCACCAGCACCTCACCGGTCGCCTCATCGGTGATCGTGATCTGGATATCCTCATTGTCGAGTTCCCCCAGGCAGGTCGTGAGGCTGTGGTAGAAGCAGTCGTGGGTGGAGGTGAGATAGGGCGCGATCGAGACATACGTCTGATTGTCGGGAAGATCGACCACGACTTCCTGGTCATCGCTCGAGAGCAGCAGTTCATCGGCACGCACTGAAGCGATCAGATCCGTGGGACGCTCAGTGACCTTCTGCCGGTCGAGGTGATCAATGATCTCCACCGCGTCCATGGCGGCCAGGCCATGGGTAGTCAGGAATGTATCCCGGGACACCGTCCCGTCGGCGGTGGGTTCCGGGTCGGCGGCCGAACACCCCGTGAGGGCGAGGGCAAGGGCGGCGGCTGCGATCGCTGCTCGTTTCACGTCAATCTCCTTGGATCGTGGTAAGACCGTGAGAAGACACCGCCTCAAGGTCGATGTCATACCTTTATCTAGCACGGGTGCCTGACGGACTAGAAATCAAAAACCCTGCTCACAGCCTTATAACAGGGCGAAAAGGGGGGTGGATTCGGTGGGCTGGGTCACCACCGGGACACCACCCCACAGCCGTGGGCGATGTCCTTCTACCCGCCCCGGGTATGCGGTGCAGGCAGTGAAATCCCTGGTGGCGCCTGCTGAACCGACCAGGGGAGGCGATGCCGCCGGCCCGGGGTGGGGCACAAGGGTGACGGCAGTCGAAGGGTGATGTTTGAAGATTTGATGAAGATTGCCCCGCCGGGCACTGAGCGAGGGTGGTATTCCCCCCTGACCGGAGCAATACTGGGGCCTATGGCTGACCGCACACCGACCACCGCCACGCCCCCGGGGCGGGTGCTGGTCGTCGATGATGAACAACCCCTGGCTCAGATGGTGGCCTCCTACCTCATCAGGGCCGGCTTCGATACCCGCCAGGCTCACACCGGCACCCAGGCCGTGGACGAGGCTCGTCGCTTTTCCCCTGATGTTGTGGTGCTGGATCTGGGGCTGCCCGAACTCGACGGCCTGGAGGTGTGCCGACGGATCCGCACCTTCTCGGACTGCTACATCCTCATGCTCACCGCGCGTGGCAGCGAGGACGACAAGATCAGCGGTTTGACCTTGGGGGCGGATGACTACATCACCAAACCTTTTAGCATCCGGGAACTGGTGACCCGGGTGCATGCGGTGCTGCGCCGCCCGCGCACCAGCACCACCCCACCGCAGGTGACCACCCCCTTGATCGTTGGTGACCTCATCCTTGACCCCGTCGCCCATCAGGTGCGGGTGGGGGAGACGACCGTGGAGCTCACCCGCACGGAGTTCGAGCTGCTGGTTGCCCTGGCCCTGCGCCCCGGCCAGGTGCTGACCCGCCACGACCTGGTCACCGAGGTCTGGGACACCACCTGGGTCGGTGATGAACGCATCGTCGATGTCCACATCGGCAACTTGCGTCGCAAGCTCGGCACCGACACCCAGGGCCGGGGGTTTATCGACACCGTGCGTGGCGTGGGCTACCGGGTGGAGCAGCCATGAATCACGGACCCGGCCTGACCTTCCGCTTCCTGGCCGCCCAGGTGTTGGTCGTGGTGATTAGCCTGCTGGTGGCCGCGGCCGTGGCCACGACGGTGGGTCCGACCCTGTTCCATGATCATATGTTGATGACCGGCCAGGAGGACCCCTCGCTGGAGCTGTTCCATGCCGAGCAGGCCTACCGGGGCGCCAACCTGATCACCCTGGCCGTCGCCCTGCCCACCGCCTTGATCAGCGCCCTGCTGGCCAGCCTGTGGTTATCGCGTCGTCTGCGCACCCCCCTGCAGGATCTCACCCGCGCCGCTACCAGCCTGACGGCCGGCAACTCCCGTATCCGCGTGCCCGCCGGAAAAGCAGGCCCCGAGGTCACCACCCTGGCGCATGCCTTCAACACCATGGCCGATCGGCTGGAACACACCGAACAGGTCCGCCGCCAGATGCTCTCTGATCTGGCCCACGAAATGGGCACCCCCTTATCGGTGCTCACGGTCTACCTCGATGGTCTCCAGGACGGGATCGTGGACTGGAATAATGCCACCCACACGATCATGGCTGACCAACTCACCCGCCTGACCCGGTTGATGGAAGACATCGACGATGTCTCCCGGGCCCAGGAACACCGGATCGATTTGGACCTGGCGGAGGAAGGGCTCGGGGATCTGCTCCATACCGCCGCTGCTGCCGCGGGGGAAGCTTATGCTGACAAAGGCGTCGATTTACAGATCGAGACCATTACACACACCGCCCGGGCGCTCGTGGACCGGCAACGCTTCGGCCAGGTGATGAGCAATCTCCTTTCGAACGCGCTACGACACACCCCGGCCGGCGGGCAGGTCCGGATCAGCGTCCACCGACAGGGGGCGTCCACCGCACTCATCCACGTCGCCGATGACGGCGAGGGCATCCCGCCTGACCAGCTCAGATACATCTTCGAACGCTTCTACCGGGGGGATGCCGCCCGCAGCCGGGACGACGGCGGGGCCGGTATCGGTCTGACCATCTCCAAGGCATTGATCGAGGCCCACGGCGGCACTCTCACCGCCACCTCCCCCGGACCCGGTCGCGGAGCGGTGTTTGCCCTCCGCCTCCCGCTGTCCCCTCCCGACAGTGAGGAGGCTGCTCGGTGACCACACCCTGCCCTGCGTGAGAGCCGCGCCCTCCACCCATTGAAAATATACCCCTGGGGGGTATATGCTAGAGAGTGGCATCGCCGCATCCCACCGACTCGTAGGAGCTTTCCCATGATCACCTCCCCGCCCCGCCTCTTGCCGATGGCCTCCCACGGCTGCAGCTGTTGCGGACCTGCCTCACGTGCCGACACCGCCTCCATCCCTGCCGCCAGCGACTCGTCAGCAGGAGGGTCCTCCCCTAGCTACCAGGCCACCGGCCTGACCTGCGGGCACTGCGCGAAAAGCGTGACCCAGGCCCTTCAGGCCCTCCCCCAAGTCGACGACGTCCAGATTGATCTCGCTGCTGGTGGAGTTTCCACCGTCACGGTCACCGGTGTCGTACCTCCGGAGATCGTTCGCCGGGCCATCGAGGAGGCTGGCTACACCGTCTTATCCTGATCAGTTTTACCCATCATCTCGACCCCGACCGGGTTGAGCGAAAGGAACGTCATGAGCACTCCCCACCATTCGGGTGATCACCATGGTGATCACCCCGCTCCGGAAACAGACCACACCCACCACCCGGATCATGCCAGCCACGAACACCACGCAGATGCCGACACCCACGGCCAGGCAATGCCCCACGATCACCCGCATTCCGCCCCGGACGAAGACCACCACGTTCATGGTCACGGCGAACACGCCGGACACAGCACCGCAATGTTTCGGGACCGCTTCTGGTGGTCGCTGATTCTGTCCATTCCCGTCGTTATTTTCAGCCCCATGGTCGCCCACCTGCTCAGCTACCACCTCCCGGCATTCCCCGGATCCACCTGGATCCCCCCGGTGCTGGGCACGATCATCTTCGTCTACGGCGGAACGCCTTTCCTCAAGGGCGGATGGAAAGAACTGAAATCCCGCCAACCCGGGATGATGCTCCTGATCGCCATGGCCATCACCGTGGCGTTTGTCGCCTCCTGGGTCACCACTCTGGGGCTGGGCGGTTTCGACCTGGACTTCTGGTGGGAGCTGGCCCTGCTGGTGACCATCATGCTGCTGGGCCACTGGCTGGAGATGTCCGCTCTCGGGGCCGCGTCCTCCGCACTTGACGCACTGGCCGCCCTGTTGCCGGATGAGGCCGAGAAAGTCATCGACGGGACCACCCACACCGTGGCCATCTCCGAGCTGGTCGTCGACGACGTCGTTCTGGTGAGGGCCGGTGCCCGGGTGCCGGCCGACGGAACCATCCTCGACGGAGCCGCCGAATTCGATGAGGCGATGATCACCGGCGAATCCCGTCCCGTCTTCCGCGACACCGGTGACAAGGTGGTCGCCGGTACTGTGGCCACCGACAACACCGTCCGCATCCGGGTGGAGGCTACCGGCGGGGACACCGCCCTGGCTGGGATCCAACGCATGGTTGCCGACGCCCAGGAGTCCTCCTCCCGGGCCCAGGCCCTGGCGGATCGGGCGGCGGCGTTGTTGTTCTGGTTCGCGCTGATCTCCGCTCTGATCACCGCGGTGGTGTGGACCATCATCGGCAGCCCGGACGATGCCGTGGTGCGCACGGTTACGGTGCTGGTCATCGCCTGTCCGCACGCCCTGGGCCTGGCGATTCCGCTGGTCATTGCGATCTCCAGCGAGCGGGCCGCGAAATCCGGGGTGCTCATCAAGGACCGGATGGCGCTCGAGCGGATGCGCACCATCGACGTGGTGCTCTTCGACAAAACCGGCACCCTGACCGAGGGTGCGCACGCGGTCACCGGTGTCGCGGCAGCTGTCGGCGTCACCGAGGACGAGCTACTGGCCCTGGCCGCCGCTGCGGAGGCCGACAGCGAGCACCCCGTGGCCCGCGCCATCGTGGCGGCCGCAGCCGCCCATCCCGAGGCCTCCCGTCGGCAAATCCGTGCAACTGGTTTCAACGCCGCCTCCGGCCGGGGAGTCCGGGCCACTGTCGATGGCGCTGAGATCCTCGTGGGCGGGCCGAACATGCTGCGCGAGTTCAACCTCACCACCCCGGCCGAGCTCACCGACACCACCAGTGCCTGGACCGGGCGTGGGGCCGGTGTGCTCCATATTGTCCGCGACGGTCAGATCATCGGTGCGGTGGCCGTCGAGGACAAGATCCGCCCCGAATCCCGCGCCGCTGTGAAAGCCCTGCAGGACCGCGGGGTGAAGGTCGCGATGATCACCGGCGACGCCCAGCAGGTCGCCCACGCCGTCGGTCAGGACCTAGGCATTGATGAGGTCTTCGCCGAGGTCCTGCCCCAGGACAAAGACACCAAGGTCACGCAGCTGCAGGACCGGGGTTTGAGCGTGGCCATGGTCGGTGACGGTGTCAATGACGCCCCCGCTCTGACCCGCGCGGACGTCGGTATCGCCATTGGTGCCGGCACGGATGTGGCCATGGAATCTGCCGGGGTGGTCCTAGCCAGTGATGACCCGCGGGCAGTGCTGTCGATGATTGAGCTGTCCCAGACCAGCTACCGCAAGATGATCCAGAACCTGATCTGGGCCTCTGGCTACAACATCCTCGCCGTGCCGCTGGCTGCCGGAGTGCTCGCCTCGATCGGGTTCGTGCTGTCCCCGGCCGTGGGCGCGATCTTGATGTCTGCCTCGACCATCGTGGTGGCCCTGAACGCCCAGCTGTTGCGCCGCATTGATCTGGAGCCGGCTCACCTGGCTCCGACCGACGGGAAGGAGGAACACAGTAGGTCGATATCCCCCGTAACCGTTACTGACTGACCTTGTCTCTCGACCCCTAACTCACACCACCTTTGAAAGGAACGCTCATGAAACGCAGCATTACCCTCGCCGCCTTGGTACTGACCTCCACCCTGGCGCTGACCGCCTGCAGCGACGCCACCGACAACTCCGACGATGCCGACACCACCAGCACCACGACGGCAACCGCAGAGACCAACGAGACCCACCAGGAAGACACCACCACTGCCGACGAAGAGCACGGCGGGCACGACCACCCTGCCGACGGCGGGGCACCGCCGGCAGGCATTGAAGAGGCCGAGGATCCCACGTACCCGGTGGGCACCGAGGTCATCCTCACCGCTGACCACATGCCCGGCATGGACGGGGCCACCGCCACCATTTCCGGGGCGTTTGACACCACGACCTATTCGGTCAGCTACACCCCCGCCGAGGGTGGGGCCCCGGTTACCGACCACCGCTGGGTCGTCCATGAGGAGCTCGTCGATCCGGGTCAGGCCCCCCTGCCCGACGGGGCGAGCGTTGTCCTGGATGCCGAGCACATGTCCGGCATGAAGGGTGCTGAGGCCACCATCGATTACTCCACCGAGGAGACGGTCTACATGGTTGATCTCACCGTCGACGGGATGACGATGACCAACCACAAGTGGGTCACCGAGAGCGAGATCCAACCCGCCGAATAGTCCACCCACCCTGAACCGCGAGACCAGACAAGGCACCCGCTCCAGAGTCGGTCATCAATCGCTGCCGACCATGCCGCAGCACACCAGCCACACACGGAACCTGCACGCCCACAGGGCCCACGCTGAGGTAGACCTTCTGTGTCACTGCTTCTCTTAGTCAGGGAAATATGCCCTGGAATGACCCTGGTGACAGGAGTTCATTCCAGGGCTTTGGGTGCTGTTGCAAAGTTGGGGCAGTAGGAAGGGCGACGTGAACTAATCACAGCCATGGGTATTTTCTCGGGTCGTCATTTCCCCCGTGACATTATTCTGTGGGCAGTGGGTGGTACTGCCGCTACGGGGTGAGCTACCGCGCTCTGGAGGAAATGATGACTTCAGCGGGGCGTGCCGGTCGATCACACCACGATCTACCGCTGGGTCTAGAAATACGCCCCTGAGCTGGACAAGCAAACACGGTGGTACCGGCAGGTACCTGACTGGCAAGCTAGTTCCTGGCGGGTGGATGAGACCTATATCCGGGTCGGCGGCAGGTGGTGCTAGCTCTATCGGGCGATCACCGCCGGTGGCCAGACCTTGGAGTTTTACCTCTCTTCGAATCGGAACGTGGCCGCAGCGAAGTGTTTCCTGGCCAAGGCCGTCAGATCCAATGCGTCAGCCGGGTATCCCAGAGTGATCAACGCCGATAAATCACCCTCCCTAGCCAGGGCAATCGCCGAGTTGAAGTCAGAGGGAATCTGCCCGCCAACAGTGGAACACCGGCAGGTGAAATACCTCAACAACATCCTGGAAGGCGACCATGGTCGGCTGAAGCGGATTCTCGGGCCGAAAGGCGCGTTTAAGAACCGGATATCTGCATATCGGACGTTGAAAGGGATGGAGGCGATGCACTCATTGCGGAAAGGGCTAGGCGCGATGTTTGCCTACGGGCAACCGAACCCGGACGCGGTGATCGTCAACCGGGTCTTCGAGACGGCCTAACAACGCCCACACGCAGCGGCCGTCAGGGAATGAGAAACTGAGTCTTCGCTGCTCTCCGCCCAACTTTGCAACAGCACCAATCAAAAGGAGTCCAAATTGTGCAGCCACCCGACGATGACGTCTTCGGCCGCACCTTCGTAGTTGCCGACCCTGATGGAAACCTGTTCCGCGTCAGCCCAGTCGTTTAATTCTTAAATTGGGATTCAACAACTAGGAAATCCTCCAACAGCCCAAGGAAAACATCTCAGTTGGAGGATTCCAATTTCCCCGAAGCGGGAGCTAAAGCCAGAACGTCAGATCAAAATAACAAGCAAAATGACTTGTTGACACCATCGAAAACAAGAGTTCGACAGAAGAGAGCGGGAGTTAGGATGTAAATTCCCACACTTGCAATCCTCAACCGCCAAAGTTCAGAAAAACAAAGAAACCGAAGGTCACGAACCCTTTCGAGTTTGTTACCTCCGGTCTCGCAGTTTGTTCAACTGCTCATTGTGCCCGGGGCGGGACTTGAACCCGCACGTCCTTATCGAACACTGGCACCTGAAGCCAGCGCGTCTGCCAATTCCGCCACCCGGGCAGGGTGTGGTTGTCAGTGCGACTAGATAAAGATAGCACAGGAAGCACATGCAATTACAAATCAGCAGGAAAAGCGGATTATTTTGCGCATTTAAAGGCGAAAATCTAGGAACTTTCGCGCCGCCGTCTACGTTTGAAAGGGGTGTACAAACTATAATGGCTACTACTGATCACTACTGATCGCTGTATAGCGGAAAGGAGCAAAATTCGTGGCGTTTTTAGAAAGGCTGGCGAAGCTCGATTCCGCTATGCAACGCGGCCTTGATAACGGCATGGCTTTTGTCTTCGGCGGCAAGGTCGTTCCTGCAGAGATTGATGAGCTTTTGAAGCAAGAAGCCCAGGACAATCTCGGCCACGGGGACGATGACAAACTCTATAGTCCCAATGTCATGACTGTAGGTGTCTCCTCCAAGGATTTGGAGAACTTGTCGCAAGACCCCGATTTGCCTGCCGATTGCGCAGACCAATTATCTCGCTTTATCCGCAATAACGGATGGTCCCTCGCTGGTCCCGTCATTGTGCGGATTGCGGAGGAATCGGGCCTGCGCACGGGCCAGCTTCGTGTGTCCTCGTTTATAGATCACGAGCCCACAGAAGAGACCGGTTTCGAGGCGATTTTCCACGACTTTGATGGTCAGGAGGACCAGATGACCAACCCGCACGAAAATAATGCGGATGACGCAGCTACTACCGCTTTCATTGCGCAAGATGACCAACCCGCGCCGCAAACGCAGGGCCCCGCAGTCAATTTGATGTTGCAGGATGGCTCTTCCCGCGTCTATCACGTGCAGGAAGGGTCAAATATTATTGGCCGCAGCAATGATGCAGATTTGCGCCTGCCGGATACGGGCGTGTCCCGCCAGCACGCGGAAATCACGTGGAACGGCGAAGATGCCGTGTTGGTGGATTTGCAGTCCACCAATGGCACCACAGTCAATGACACTCCTATTGATAACTGGCTGCTTGCCGATGGCGATGTGATCACCATGGGCCATTCCCACGTCGAGGTCCGCATTACGGGCCTTGATTCGCATAGTTACTAATTCACACTGAGGAAGGGAGGCCGCCATGGATGCAGTCATCATGCTGGCGCTTCGCATCGGCTTATTGGCTCTTTTGTGGGTATTTGTCCTGGTGGCCTTGAATGCCATGCGGCGGGATACCAATAAATCCGCAGGTGCTATGCCACAGCCGTCAAAAATGGGTGCGTCCCCGCGCAGTCATGCTGCGGTGAAGCAGCTTTCTATTGTGGAGGGTCCCTTGCAGGGATCCCACATGAATTTGGGCACGCTCGAGGAATGTACCTTGGGACGTGCCGCCGACTGTGATTTTGTCACTGGGGATGATTACTCCTCCGGCCATCATGCACGCCTATTTCGCCGCGGCAGCGAGTGGGTAGTGGAGGATTTGGAATCTCGCAACGGAACCCTCGTCAATGGTGTGCGCATCGACCAACCTGAGGTAGTCGGCGCGAACTCCGAAATTAAGCTAGGCCGCACTACCGTGAGGTTGAACGCATGACACTGAAGCTAAACTTTTTTGCCAAGTCGGACCGCGGGCTTATCCGCGGAAATAATGAGGACTCCGGATACGCCGGATCCCACCTGCTGATTTTGGCCGATGGCATGGGCGGGCATGCCGCGGGTGAGGTCGCCTCCCAACTCATGGTCAACCACCTCGAAATCTTGGATCAGGATCCGGGTAAGGAGGACACGGAGACGCTCCTTGCAGCTGCTGCCGATGACGCCAATGAAGCCATCAGCGAGCACGTCACCGCCCACCCGGAGACCGAGGGCATGGGCACGACGCTGTCCACGATGCTGTTCAATGGCACCACCTTTGGTGTTTGCCATGTGGGCGATTCGCGCGCTTATTTGCTGCGCGATGGCAAGCTCGAGCAAATCACCAAGGACGATACCTATGTGCAGTCCTTGGTGGATAAGGGCGAGCTGGCTGCAGAAGATGTTTCTTCCCACCCACAAAAGTCCCTCATCTTGAAGGCCTATACCGGCCGTGCGGTGGAGCCGACGCTCTTTACATTCGAGGCCAAGGCGGGTGACCGCATCCTGCTGTGCTCGGATGGACTGTCTGACCCGGTTACGGCTTCCACTATTGAAACCGCCCTTGGCCAGGGAAGCATCGAACAGGCGGGCTCCACCCTCGTGGATCTCGCCATACGTTCGGGCGGACCAGACAATGTCACGGTCGTCATCGGTGAGGTTACGGAAGAAAAGCCCGCCACCCACGAGCCTTTCCGCGTTGGCGCGCTGGCGGGTTCGGTAGAAGAGCCCACTCACCCGGATTCTTCTGCGTCACGCGCCGCCAAACTCACCCGTAAACCGCAGGTGATCCCGCCGGCCGTCATGGCCGATGAAGACAACGCGGCCAAGGACTCCGATGAGGAAGAGGCAGAAGACGAGCCCTCTCGACGAAAAATCGGGTGGAAAGTCCTCATCGCCCTCATCATCATCTTGGCGCTCGTTATCGGCGCAGGGCTGTGGGTAAAGAATTTCTTGTCCAATAACTATTACGCCGAGACCAACGACGCACAAGAGATCACCATCCTCAAAGGCGCGGACTATTCCGTATTTGGCAAGGATTTAAGCTCCACGCACCAATACGTGTGCATTAATGACAAGAACTCCTTGCTGTTTTCTGCGCAGAAGTGCAAGGGAGACTTCACCCCGTTGAAGGTCTCTGACCTGCCCGAGTCTGAGCGTGGCGCGGTCAACCACATTTCCGCCGGTGATCTGAGCAAGGTTCAGGATCAGATTAATGACCTGGGTGAAAAGGCACTCAAGCCATGTATCACTGCACCGAGCCAAAAAGACAATAAAGACACCAAGGAAAACAAACCTGGGGTCACTTGTAGGGAGGTGTAGCTGATGCAGAAGTTTTTTAGCCGAAGAATCGAACTCGGCCTCCTTATTCTCGCCGCGGCTGTCTTTGCCATTACCTTGGTCAGTTTGGAGCTGTCGCAAGATAATGCGCTTACGACGGACCTGATCTACCTCATCGGTGGATTCATTGGTGTCTTTACCATTGCGCACTTGGCAATGTGCTTCTTGGCGCCCTACGCGGACCAGATCATGTTGCCTATCGTGGCCATCCTTAATGGCATTGGGCTTATCGTTTTGGCCCGCCTGGATTTGGTCAATGATCGGGGTCTCGCGGTCCGCCAGGTCATGTGGACCGTCGTTGGCTTGGTGCTCTTTGTGCTGGTCCTGGCGGTTGTCAAGGACCATCGCTCTCTCACCCGCTACTCCTATATCTTGGGCGCAGCCGGCCTCGTGCTGTTGGCGCTGCCGTTGGTGTGGCCACAACCTGATGGCGTTGAGGCGCGCATTTGGCTGAACTTCGGGCCATTTTCCATCCAGCCGGGTGAGTTCTCCAAGATCATGCTGATCTTATTCTTTGCCATGCTGCTAACGCAGAAGCGATCCCTTTTTACCGTGGCTGGCTATCGTTTCTTGGGAATTTCTCTGCCCCGCTTGCGCGACCTCGCCCCCATTCTCATCGTGTGGGCCATTGCCATCATCATCATGGGCATTTCCAATGACTTTGGTCCGGCACTGCTGCTCTTCAGCACGGTGCTGGGCATGCTATTTATGGCTACTGGCAGGGTTAGTTGGCTATTTATTGGCCTCGTCCTCGTCGGTATCGGTGGCTTTGGCATTTACCAGGTATCCGAAAAAATCCAGCAGCGTTTTTCCAACTTCATGGATCCGCTGGCCAACTACGACAACACCGGCTACCAATTGGCCCAGTCCCTTTTTGGTATGTCCTCTGGCGGTATTTCCGGCAGCGGCTTGGGCCAAGGCCACCCCGAATTGGTGCCGGTGGCACACTCTGACTTCATCCTCGCCGCTATCGGTGAGGAATTGGGCCTGATTGGCCTAGCTGCCGTTTTGGTCCTCTTTGGCATGTTGGTGACCCGCGGATTCAATACCGCGTTGCGTACCCGCGATACGTACGGCAAACTGGTCGCTTCAGGCCTTTCTCTTACTTTGGCGGTACAGGTCTTCGTCGTCACCGGTGGCATTTCCGCCCTGCTGCCGATGACCGGCTTGACCACTCCTTTCATGTCCGCCGGTGGTTCCTCTCTCATGGCTAACTATGTACTGTTGGCGATTTTGCTGCGGATCTCTAACGCGGCACGCCGACCCATGCAGGAGAACTCGAGCAATGCTCCGAGTGACACCTCCATGTTCCCGTCGGTTCAGGAGGCTTACCGATGAACAAATCCATCCGCCTAGTGTCCCTATTTGCCATCGTCTTGACCGCAATCCTGTTGGTGAACCTGACGGTGATTCAGGCATTTTCGGACGATAAATACGCGCATAATGCTAAGAACTCGCGCGGGTTTATTGAGTTGCAGACCACCCCGCGCGGCCAGATCTATTCCGGCAATACGGTGCTGGCGCAATCTACGGAAAACCCGGATGAGACCTACTCCCGGTCTTATCCCATCGATTCGCCTGCTTTTGGCAATATCACCGGATATTTGTCCAGCCAATTCGGCGCCTCGGAATTGGAATCCTCGCAAAATGACATTCTCAATGGCACGGATGATTCCCTGTTCAAGCAGCACTGGCTGGATACCATCGCGAATAAGCCCACCCAGGGCGCCAATGTAGAGGTCACCATCGACCCAGCCTTGCAGCAGGCCGCGTATGACCAGTTGGCGGGTCCGGGATACGAAGGTTCGGCGGTTGCCATCCAGCCATCGACGGGCAAGATTCTGGCCATGGCCTCCAACCCGGGCTTTAACCCGAATTCACTGGTCGGCGAGTCCGCCGATGAGGCCTGGACGGGCTTGCAGGAGCAAGCGGGCCAGCCACTGGTCAATCACGCAGCGGCGGATACCTTGCCACCGGGATCTATTTTCAAGATCATTACGACTGCGGCCGGATTGAATAATGGATTCAATCCCTCGTCGAGCCTGACCGGTGCCAACGTGATTACCCTGCCGGATGCCGTCACGGAGCTGACCAACTACGGCAATGAGAAATGCAACGGCCAGGATTCAGTGACCCTGCAGACCGCCTTTGCGCTGTCGTGCAATACCGCATTTGTGCAGATGTCTGAGCAGATTGGCGCGGATGAGCTGCGCAAGTACGCGGAGGGTTTCGGAATCGGCAAGAAATACGATCTGGGCGTCTCTTCCTCCGCTGGTACCTTGGGTGACCTGCCGGATGGTGCGGCGACGGCGCAATCGGCCATCGGCCAGCGCGATGTCACCATGAGCGCGTTGCAGGCGGCAGTCATGGCCGGCACCGTGGCCAATAAGGGCACGCGCATGGAGCCTTACCTGGTCAATCGCATTACCGATGCCCAGATGAAGGAGATCCGCACCACCAAGCCCAAGAAGGGCGGCGAGGCCGTGACGGAAGATACCGCATCGACCATTAAGGACTTGATGTTTGCCTCCGAGCGTTCTTCGTGGGGCTACGACGGCAATGGCTTTGCATCCAAGACCGGTACCGCCGAGCACGGCGAAGGCTTGGCTCCGCACGTGTGGTACGTGGCCTTTGACCCGGACCGCGATATTGCCGTCGGGGTCGTCGTCAAGAACGGCGGTAACTTGGGCGAATCCGCAACGGGCGGCAGAGTCTCTGGCCCAATTGGTCGTGCTATCTTGAGCGCATACCAGGGGGAGCAGTAATGAAGAATACCGAGAATAAGGACCATCTCCAGGAACTTATCGGCAGCGACTACGAGCTGCAGTGGATCATTGGCCACGGCGGCATGTCCACGGTGTGGCTTGCCGATGACACTCGCAATGACCGCGAAGTAGCCATCAAGGTTTTACGGCCGGAATTTTCCGATAACCAGGAATTCCTCTCCCGCTTCCGCAATGAAGCGGAATCGGCCGAATCTATCCAGTCCGATAACGTGGTGGCCACGTATGACTACCGCGAGCTGGAAGATAATGGCCGCAAATTCTGCTTCATGGCCTTGGAATACGTGCGGGGCGAATCCCTCGCGGACCTGCTCGCGCGCGAGAACACCTTGCAGGAAGAACTCGCGCTGGACGTGCTTGAGCAGGCGGGCCACGGCCTGTCCATAATCCACCGGATGGGCTTGGTGCACCGCGATATTAAGCCCGGCAACCTGATGATTACCCAGAATGGGCAGGTAAAGATCACGGACTTTGGCATCGCCAAGGCGGCTGCCTCGGTACCGCTCACGCGCACCGGCATGGTGGTGGGTACCGCCCAGTACGTTTCACCTGAGCAAGCGCAGGGCAAGGAGGTCACCCCTGCCTCGGATATCTATTCGCTCGGCGTCGTAGGCTACGAGATGCTCGGCGGCAAGCGCCCCTTTTCGGGCGATTCCTCCGTGTCCATCGCCCTTGCCCACATCAACCAAGAGCCTGAACCGCTGTCGACCACGATTAGCGCCCCGGCGCGCGAGCTCATCCGCATCGCGCTGCGCAAGGATCCCAATACCCGCTATGCCGATGGCAATGAATTTACGGTCGCGGTATCCGATGTGCGCCTGGGCAAGCGCCCACCGCAGCCCAAGTCCATTCCGCCCCACCAGCAGGCTCCAGAGCCTTCGCCCTCGGCATCGACGGAGATGCTTGCCGATGTCGCCCAGCCCACCACCATTCATCCGGCGGCGGGGACGCCAGCTCCACAGCGCAAGGCAGCACCAGCCCCGGACAATGATTCGAAGGGCGGGAAGTCTTTCCTCAAGGGCCTGGGAATCGTCGCGGCCATCGCCCTGCTTGCCGCAGCCGGCTACGCCATCATGAACCTCATGAGTAGCGAGGGCGGCGATAGCGAGCCTTCGTCTACCCAGGAAACTTCCGTGGTCACCGAATACCGGGATCCCACGACCACGCAGGTAGAAACCCTGGAGGAAGAAGATACTAATGAGACGCCGCAGGAGGTGACGGTAACGGAGACGGAGCCTACGGATCGGGAGGGCAACCAAGCGCCGCGCGATAATCACCGGCAGCCGCAGACCCCGAACCAGCAGGCCCCGACGCGAAACCAGCAGGCCCCGAATACCCCGACGCAACAGCGTCAGCCCCAGCAGCGCCAGCCGCAGGAGACGCACGTCGAAAATACACCTGAGCAGAAAAACACAGTAAACTCACAGCCCGATGAACTCCCTGGGGATTTATCTGACCTATTAAGACAGGATGGTGACTAAGCCATGGTCAATGACCGGTACCGGCTCGGTGAGATCATCGGCTCCGGCGGCATGTCCGAGGTATTTGCCGCAGAGGACACCACTTTAGGCCGGCAAGTTGCGGTAAAAATGCTGCGCACGGAGATGGCTCGCGATATCAACTTCCGCGAGCGCTTCTACCGCGAGGCGCAGAACTCGGGCAGGCTCAACCATCCCAATATCGTCGCGGTCTATGACACCGGCGAGACCGAGATGGACGGCATGACCATCCCGTATATCGTCATGGAGAAGGTCAACGGGGCCACGCTGCGCGATATTATTCGCGAAGATGGCCCGCTGCCTGCCCAAGAGGCGGCGGAGATCCTCAAGCCGGTCGCGGAGGCCTTGCAGGCATCCCATGAGGCGGGAATCATTCACCGCGATATCAAACCGGCGAATATCATGCTCACCAACACCGGCCAAGTGAAGGTGATGGACTTTGGCATCGCCCGTGCGTTGGATGATTCGACCTCGGCGATGACCCAAACTTCTGCCGTTATCGGTACCGCCCAGTACCTTTCCCCGGAGCAGGCGCGCGGCAAGAACGCCGATGCGCGTTCTGATGTCTATGCGCTGGGCTGCGTCATGTACGAGGTACTCACCGGCCGCACCCCGTTCGAAGGCGAAACCCCCTTTGCCGTGGCTTACCAGCATGTGCAGGAAGAACCGACCCCGCCTTCGGAGCTTATCGATGACCCCTCGTTGACCCCCACCCAGCGGGTCAATATCGATGCGGTGGTACTGACCGCAATGGCCAAGCACCCCGCGGACCGCTACCAGTCCGCCTGGGAGATGGCCGGCGATTTGGACCGCCTGCGCACGGGCCAAGTCACCGAGGCCGCCCGCATGCACGTCAACGAGGACGATGCCACGACGGCGATGCCCGCGCCGGCCACCGCTACTGCTACATCCCACCGGGCACCGATCGAATCGACGCGTCCTACCGGAGCACCCGAAGAAGATGAAGGCGGCGGCTGGATGAAGTGGCTCGCGCTGCTTCTCGTCGCGCTGTTGGTCGCCATCTTGGGCTATTTTGCCTGGGATTTCTGGAGCAGCGACGATGAAAAGAATAGGGACGGCCGGAACCAAACCGAGGTAGCGGAACACAATAGCGTCATCGTGCCGGAGGTAGAAAACCGCCCGCGCAATGAAGTGGTCAAAGAGCTCGAGGACTTGGGACTTCTCGTTACCGTAAACGAAGAGGCTAACCCGGATATCGATCGCAATAAGGCGATTCGCATCAATCCGGCCCCGGGTTCGGAATTGCAGAAGAACGCCTCGGTGACCTTGACCGTTTCTTCCGGCAAGGAGATCATCGATGTCCCGGATATCACCGGCATGAACTTGGATCAGGCCGCGCAGGTCTTGGAAGAGGCAGGCCTGGAGCTGAACTCCGATATTTCCGAGCGCAACGATGAGGCCCCCGCCGGCGAGGTAATCCAGCAGAACCCCGCGGGTGGTACGCAATTGTCCAAGGGCTCGAAGGTCCGGGTGACGGTGTCTAAGGGCATCGAAAAGAAGCGCGTTCCTGATGTTTCCGGCTTGAACGAGGAGGATGCGCGCAGCCGACTCGAAGCCAGTGACTTCGACGTCAATGTCCGCGAAGTCGATTCCCTAGAGCCGGAAGGCACCGTGCTGAACGTCTCCAACCAGGGCGCGCAGCTGGAAAAGGGCCAGACTGTCACCATTGAGGTATCCAATGGGATGCTCATGAAGGCACCCGAGGTCATGCACAAGAATCAAGGACAAGCCGAGAATGCCCTGCGCCAGGCGGGCTGGAATGGCCAGCTGCGCGTGGGCGAGCCAATTCCTACCGGCGCCTTGGTCGATAGCAATAAGATCGGTTGGGCATCCATCAATCCTGGCGATACCATCCGCAAGGATCAGGACGTGGAGGTTCGCATCTGGAAATTCGAAGCCTCGGCGCTACTGCCGTAACCACCGCTGCTGGTATCGTAATTCATCAGTAAGCACTGAGATAAGAACTGAAATCTAGAGAAGGTCTCTTATGCCAAAGTCAAAGATCACCCAGAGCTCTGCCACCCAGGTATCGAGCTCTGCCGGGGCGAACCGCACCCCGGTCAAAATCAACTCCGAAGGCACCCCGAAGTGGTACGTGGCCATCATGCTTGGCCTGATGGTCCTCGGCCTGCTGTGGCTCGTGGTCAATTACCTCGCCGGTGAATCCATCCCGTTCATGGCGGAGCTCGACGGTTGGAACTACGGCATCGGCTTCGGCCTCGCCCTCATTGGTTTGCTCATGACCATGGGCTGGCGCTAGACCGCCGCCAAAAAGAAACCCTCGCCGCCACCGCAAGGTGACCGCGAGGGTTTCCGTGCTTAGGCCTTAGTGTTCAGCCGGGCGCACACGGGCAACAGAGACACTCTGGTCAGCGCGGCCCTCGTGTTCGATATCCACTCCAGCAATCTGCTTTCCCGTGGGGCAGACCACCGGGGTAATCAGGTTGATGCCGCGTTCGCGCAGCTTCTCTGACTCCACAGCGATGATGGGGGTCCCGGCGCGGACGACATCGCCCTTGGCCGCGAGCTTGGTAAAGCCCTCTCCCTTCAGTTCAACGGTATCGATGCCGATGTGAATGAGCAGGTCGAGGCCCTCTTCGGTCCGCATGCCGAAGGCATGGCCGGTCTTAAAGACCATGGTGATGGTGCCATCAACTGGGGCACAGACATCGAAGGCATCGATCACGGTAGGAATAACGGCAAAGCCTTCGCCCACCATGCCTTGGGCAAAGGACTCATCGGGGACCTCAGAAAGCGGCACGACGGTTCCCTCGAACGGGGCGTGGAGCTGAATATCGGTGCCGATCTTCTCCGCCGGGCGAGCCTCTTCGCTGGGCTTCGCCGACTTCGTAGCTACCGAGGCGGAGCCGGTGCGCAGTTGGTGGTTGACCTCATCAAACATGAACTGCACGGAGGGGCCCACGATGACCTGCACGTTCTTTTCGGAAGGGTGGATGACGCCGGAAATCCCGGCGCGCTTGATAGTGGGGTCATCGACAAGCGCGCGATCCTTTACACCCACGCGCAGGCGGGTGGTGCAGTAATCCAAGGAATCGATATTGTCCTTGCCGCCGAGACCCTCGATGATGCGGGAGGCGGACGCGGCAGTCTTGTCATCGCCCGTGGCGGCATCGTCGTCTTCAGGGGCGTCCTCTTCATCGCCGCGGCCTGGGGTCTTCAGGTTAAACCAGCCGATGAGGTAGTAGAAGATAACGAAATACAGGGCGAAGAAGATAACGCCCATAATTAGGAGCATGTACCACTTATTGGCCAGCGGGTTTTGCGAGGACAACAACATATCCACAAAACCTGCGGAGAAGCCGAATCCCGCGGTCCATTCCATCGCGGAGGCGATAAAGACCGACAGGCCCGTCAGCAGCGCGTGCACCACATAAAGCAGCGGGGCGACGAACATAAAGGAGAATTCCAGCGGCTCGGTCACGCCGGTGAAGAAGGAGGCTAGGGCGCCGGCGGCCATGAGGGAGCCGATGACCTTGCGGCGGCCCTTATCCGCGCGCAGGTACATGGCCAGGGCGGCACCTGGCAGGCCGAACATCATGATTGGGAAGAATCCGGCCTGGTAGCGTCCAACCACTCCGTCCACGGTGCATTGTCCGTTTTCCCAAATACCAGGGCACTCTGCGGCGGAGGTAGCCGCGGCGGCCGCGTCGATAGTGGATTGGCCGGATTGGAAGTTACCGATGTCGTTAATACCAATAACGTCGAACCAGAACACGGAGTTCAGTGCGTGGTGCAGACCCGTCGGAATGAGCAGGCGGTTGGCCACGCCGTAGATGCCCGCACCCGCAGCACCGAGGCCCTGGATGGAGGTACCGAAGTTGAAGAGCGCGTGGTAAATGAAGGGCCATACGAAGTAGAGGATGGCGGAAACCACGATGGCGAAAAGCGCAGTGAGGATGGGGACGAGGCGGCGGCCAGAGAAGAAGGCCAGGAAGTCCGGCAGCTTAGTGCCATGGAAGCGGTTATAGACCATCGCCGCCATGATGCCTGCAAGGATGCCGAAAAGAACGTTGCCGTCACCGACTGCATTCCAACCTTCAGCCGCCCATTCGACGGCTTCGTCGCCCGTAAGAGCCTCGGGATCTTCGATGCCGCGATAGCCGGCCACCGCGTCGGGGCCCAAGAGCTTCATGAAGGTGGCATACGCCAGGAAACCGGACAGTGCGGAGGCACCATTGGAGTCTTTGGCCAGGCCAAAGGCGATGGCAACGGCGAAGATCCAGCCCAGATTATCCAGCACGGCACCGCCGGAGCTGACCAGCAGCTGCGCGACAACGTTATCCTGGCCGGCAACGCTGGCTATCCAGTAGCCAACGCCGCCGAGGATCGCCGCGACAGGCAGTACTGCCACGGCGCCCATCAGCGCCTTTCCGAGCCGCTGCAGCGGCCCCATAATATTGAGTTTCACGAGAGGAGTCCTTTCAAAGGTGTAAAGAGGTAAAAGAGGGCTTCAGTGCGGACGGTGCTCATCCACAAAGCGGTAGTACTCGTAATCTTCCAACTGGGAAGCCGCGTCTTCATCGAGAATCACCGTGGCCCGTGGGTGTAGCTGGAGGACCGAGGCCGGGCAGTGCGCGGACAGCGGGCCCTCCACCATGTCGCGGACCGCGCTGGATTTTTCGGTCCCAGTGGCCAGCAGCAATAGGTGACGGGCCTCGCTGATGGTGCCGAGCCCCTGGGTCAGCGCATAGCGAGGAACACTGTCCGTGTTCTCGAAGAAGCGGGCATTATCCTGCACCGTCCGCGGGTGCAGCGTTTCCAGGCGCGTGCGCGATTGCAAGGAGCTGGAGGGCTCATTAAAGCCGATGTGCCCATTGCCACCGATGCCCAGCAGCTGGATATCGATGCCGCCAGCATGGCGAATGGCCTGGTCATAGGCGGCTGCGGCGCGGTCCGAGTCCGCGGCATCGCCCTCGGGGCTCTGCACTAACTCATCGATGAAGTCGACGTGACTGGTAAATACGCGGCGGATGGTGGAGTAATACGACTGCTCATGGGAGCGAGCCAGCCCCACGTATTCATCGAGGAGGAAGGCTCGGCTGCGAGCGAAACTCACCTCTTGGCGCTCGTAGCGGGCGGTGAGTTCTTGATACATCGCTACCGGAGTAGAACCCGTGGCCAGGCCCAAGGTGGCCCCGGCGTTGGCATAGCGGACGAAGATATCGGCGGCGGCAATAGCCACCTCTGCTGGTGTGGAACGAATGAGGATGTCCATGCAGTATTTCCTAACGTGAATCAGTATCTGTCGCGGCGGTGATGTCAATGCCATCAGCGATGACGCGCATGGGCTCGAAGTGCGCATTCAGGCCCACGAGGTTGGCGCGCTTGCCGGGAGCCAAACGCCCTATGTCCTTATCCCCCAGTACGTCCGCGGCCGTGGTGGAGGTAAACCGAACCGCCTCCTCTGCGCCGTGGCGCGCGGCAAAACGCGCAAATTGCTGCGCCAAGGTGGAGGTTCCACCGGCGATGGCGCCACTGTCCACCCGCGCCACGCCATCGGTCACGGTAACGGGCAGGGAGCCCAGCTCATAGGAGCCATCGGCCATGCCGGCAGCGGCCATTGCATCGGTGACGGCAAAGGCGCGGCGGTTATAGGCCATGTCTACGGTGCCATCGGCAAGATGCACGCCATCGGCAATAAGCTCTACCCCCGCATCGCCGGCCTTCGAGCCGGTGAGTAGGGCGGCCACCGTGCCAGGGTTGCGGTGGTGGATGGGCGGCATGGCGTTGAAAAGGTGGGTGCCGGTCACGGTAACGCCCAAGTCTTGTGCCTGCTCCATCACCCGCAGCGTGGTCTCATAATCGGCTTCGGTATGGCCCAGGCTGGCGATAATATCGTGCTCGGCGCAGACCTCAAGGAGCTCTGCAGCGGCCGGGGTTTCTGGGGCGAAGGTAATGGACCGCAGGTGGCCGCGGGCGGCATCGATCACCGCGCGGAAAAAGTCTGGGTCTCCCGGCACGATGCGCGATGGATCCTGCGCGCCACACTTGGCCGCGGCGATGAATGGACCTTCCATGTGGATGCCGGCGATGTCCCCTTCTTCTGCCAGCGTGGCAAGCAGCTCCGCCCGCGCGCACAGCTCCGCTTGCGTTCCAGAAACCATGCTGGCTATCAGCGTGGTGGTGCCGTGGGCGCGATGAAATCGCGCGGCGGCGCGGCACTGGTCATAATCACCATTGGGAAAGCTTCCCCCATTGCCGCCGTGATTGTGCAAGTCCACAAAACCTGGGACCCACAGCAAAACGTTTGGGTCACCGGATTGCCAGGCCGCGTGCGCTGCGGGGACATCACCAAACGAGATGTCTTCAATGCGCCCGCCAAAGTTCAGCGCACCAGCGCGCAGCTCGACGTTCTCGTCGATGTACAGGCCTTCTACGCGGCCCTTCGTCTGTGTCTGCATATTTCGTTCACTTTTCTGTTGTGTGGGCAGGCACCGTCCCATAAACGCGCCGATATCCCAGCGCAGCACTATGTTATAACCTATTGGTACCATAAGCCGTTGTCAATGGGGTCACTTTCAGTTTTTAATGTGAGATTGTCACCTTCACTAGGTTAGGGTTATTGCAGCCCCTCACCAGTCCGTGCCCCGGACATGGCGGGATCCTCATCTCAAGGAGCACACCATGACCAGTCGTTCACCCGCACCGCCGCGGCACCGGTCCCAGTACGTTCTCTTGGCCGGCTTAGCCGTCTCGGTGGCCTATGCCGTCGTCCATATCGCGTTTTCTGATCCCGCCCTGATCGAAGGCACCGCCCCCGCGCGCCTGTCCTTACGCAATTACCTTGGCCCAGTGCTCGGCTCTGGCATGGTGTGGGCGCTATTTGCCTACCTCATGGGCAAGGCGTGCGCCCACCGGTGGACCACGGCCTTTTTCGCAGGAGCCGGCATACTCCTGCTCATGTTGGCGGTGCACTACGGGCTGCTTTCCGCCTTTGGTATCTACAACTGGCAGACGGCGTTTTTAGCTAATGGCGCGTGGTTCCTCTTTGCCCTTATCGCCGGGCCACTTTTCGGCGTGGCGGGGGCATTTTCCCACAGGTTGGGCTGGCTAGATTACGTCGCCGTGCTCGGTTTCGTACTGGAGCCACTGGTTACTGGGCTTATCCCAGGCAATAGTATCGAGCCGCAGACCACGACCACCCCCGGATATCTTGCCGCGATAACGCTGTGGATGATCGGTGCGGTATTCCTCTACTGCGAACGCCGCGCGCCCATTAAGGCGTAGCCGCACTTTCAGCGGCCCACCACCCGGGCATGCCATGGGCGCCGGCCCCGGGCGCGGCGGACCCCGATGCCATGAATACTCCCGGCGCGAGCCGGTGCGGGTGCGCGGAAAGGCGCGGGCGCAGCACGGTCTGCAGGCCGGTCATGGCGCCACCGGCGATATCGCCACCCACGAGGTTGGGGTTCCAGCGCTCTAGGTCAGCCGGGCTCGTCGCGCGGGTGGCCAGGATGGTATCGCGAAAACCGGGTGCGAAACGCTCGATCTGCCGCGCAATGAGGCCGGTCACCTCCCCCGGATAGCACTCCTCATAACCGTGTGGCACGTGCGCGTAGGTCCACAGCACCAGCCCGCGCGACGGGTCGGCCACGTACTGTTGACACACCATGACCAGGGGATTTACGGGCATGCGGCGCTTGCCGATGTCCCTTTCCGCCCCACTGATCTCCTCCACGCTGCCGCCTACGTGGACGGTGCCGGCTTGGCCCACGCGGGGATCGGCCCACGGCACGGGTTCGCTTAGGTGAAAGTCCACCTTGTACACCGCGCTGCCATAGCGCCACCGCCGCAGGTTTCGTCGAGTCCGTGCAGGAAGGTCGAGCCCGCCCAGCCTAAGGATCTGGCGCGGGGTGAGATTGAGGATAAGGGCATCCGCGCGGGGCAGGCTGCGCACATCCGTGATGTCGGCGCCGGTGTAGATGCGGGCGTTGTGGGAGCGGAGGAGGGAGACGAGGGCATCGGCAAGCGCCTGCGTACCGCCTTCTACCACCGGCCAGCCGCGGGTCATGCCGAGCGCGCCAAAGAGCAGGCCGAATGCGGAGGTAAAAGCCCTGGTAGGCGAGGTAATGGCGTGTACCGCGCTACCGGCGAATAAGGCGCGGGCCTGCGGGGAAGAAAACGCCGCCCGCGCGAGCGCGCTCGCCGGAAGCACGCCCGGCGCGCCGAATTGCGCCAGGCGCACCGGATGCTCGGGCCAGCGCACCAGCGGGGTGAGCGCGTTATTCACGTGTGCGTCGATATTGCGCACCACGTGGCCGTGCAGGCGGGTCCACGCCCGGGCATCGGTGCCGAGCCCCGCAGCGGTTTCCTCGAGGGAATTGTGGAGAATGCCCGCCGGCGCGCTCTCCAGTGGATGGGCCATGGGATAGCGCGCATGGCGCCAGCGCAGGCCGTGGGATTCCAGATCGAGTGCGCGGAAGGCCGGGCTCGCGATACCAAAGGGGTGGCCGGCCGCGCCAAGATCGACGATGGTGCCCGGGAAGATCTCCGTCGACGATGCCGCCGCCCCACCCGGGTGACTGGCGCGCTCATACACATCCACGCGCCAACCGGCCGTGGCGAGGCGGGCCGCGGCGGTGAGCCCATTGGGCCCTGCGCCGACGATCACAGCGTGCGGTTGTTTATCCACAGTCCTCCTTGTGCAGGTCAGTGGCCCCAATTTACCAATTCGCCCACACGATGGGTACAAAGTTATCCACAGGCTGTGGAAGAAACCTGTGGAATATTTATTTCACAGACTTATCCCCACCCTGTGGATAAGTGTTTTCACGGGCTTCTACAGGTGATTTTTCGGCCGCCGATACCGCTATAACCTGTGTGATCAGGGAAAACTCCGGAAAAGCGTTCGGTAAATTACAAGAATGTTGTTATCCACAATGTGGATAACTATTGTGGATTTCTTTCGCACACCCATTCCGGTGATCAAATTCCACAGTTATCCCCAAACCCCAGCTCGCAGGGCCAATAACACAATGATGACCGCACCGGTAAGAGCGACACCCGCCCAGCGCACGGATTTATTTCGATGAAAGAGGAAGAAGCTCAAGACAATGCCGGTGCACAACCCACCCAGGTGGCCCCACAGGGAGACTCCCTCCGCGACGAAGGTATAGCCCACATTGACCAATACGAGGACGATGGGCGCGCGCAAGTCCATCCCGCGTTGCCGGAAGACGCCCACCAGCATGCCCATCAGGGCAAAGATCGCCCCGGAGGCGCCTACCGTGGGCGTGCCAAAATCGAACCACAGCACCATGGCGGAAGCGCCCAAACAAGAAACTAGGTACGCGGCAATGTATAGCCCGGTATCTAAGGCGCGCTCTACTTCCCTACCGATGAGCAGGAGCATCACCATATTGACCGCGAGGTGCCCGCCGTCCAAGTGCATGAATTCCGAGGACAGCGCCGTTAGCGGCGCATCGGCGTACTGCGGCCCCCACAAGGCCCAGTCTTGGCTCAGCGTGGAGAGAAAGAAGGTCTCGCCCAACGTTCGAGCTTGTACCGCGGTAATCGACCACACGATGATGCAGATCGCGGCAATGGTCGAGGTAACGGGGGCGGTGCGCAAATAATTTTTCACCATGGCGTAGAAGCTGACCCTTTGTTGGCATTCGGATAAAACTAAACGAACCCGGCACCACAGGAAGGAGTGTGGTGCCGGGCGCGGTGCGAGAAAACGCTTAGGCGATATCGATGGACTCGATGACAACGTCCTCATGCGGACGGTCCATCCGGTCGGTGTCGACCTTGCCAATCTTGGAGACGACTTCCTGCGAAGCCGGGTCCGTAACCTCACCGAAGATGGTGTGGTGGTTGTTCAGGTGCGGGGTCGGCGCCACGGTGATGAAGAACTGGGAACCGTTGGTGCCTGGGCCAGCATTGGCCATGGCCAGCAGGAATGGGCGGTCGAACTGCAGCTCTGGGTGGAACTCGTCCTGGAACTGGTAGCCCGGGCCACCGCGGCCGGTGCCGGTGGGGTCGCCGCCCTGGATCATGAAGTTATCGATGATGCGGTGGAAGATGGCGCCATCGTAGAACGGGCCGGACTGCTCGCCCTTTGCGTTCTGGGTGGAGTAGTCCTTTTCGCCCTTGGCCAAACCGATGAAGTTTTCAACGGTTACCGGTGCGTGGTTACCGAAGAGATCGATAACAATATCGCCGTAGTTGGTATGCATCGTTGCAGTTGCGGTCTTCTGAGTCATGCCAGCCATTGTAAAGAATTTACTTCCTCTCCGCTGTGCAAGACATAACGCTCTCAGCGATCGCGCTATCGTTATCCTTATGATTCGCGCGTTGCTCTTCGATCTCGATGACACCCTGATGGATCACACCGCCGCAGCGCGGGCCGGCGTAGATGAATGGTGCCGGCAGCGCGGGCTAGATACTGGGCAGCACCAGCGTTTTGCCGCCATTGAACGCAAGTGGTTTACCGCCTATGAGCGCGGCGAGGTCTCCCACCAAGGCCAGCGCATCGCCCGTTGCCGCGAATTTTTGGGCGAGGACATGGACGATGCCGCAGCCCTTGCCGCCTACGACGGCTACTTAGCCGCCTATCAGAGCCAGTGGCGCGCCTTTGCCGATGCCCGCCCCACCCTCGAGTGGGCGCTCGCATCCGGCTTCCGGGTGGGCATCCTTACCAATGGCCAGCGCGAGATGCAGCAGGCAAAACTGGAGGCGGGAGGCCTCGCGCTTGTCGATGTCCCCCTTATCCCCACCGTCGAACTCGGCTACCCCAAACCGCAGCGCCAGGCCTACCTGGCCGCCTGCGATCGGCTCGATGTCACGCCCACGGAAACACTGATGGTGGGCGACTCACTGGAAAATGACGTACTCGGTGCGCGCAGGGCGGGCCTGCGCGCTGTGTACCTCGACAGGTCCGGAAAGGGAGAGGGCGATGTGTCTTCCCTTAGTCAGCTGACAAAGCTTGTCCCCCAAATAGCCAGCTAACCACGAGGGCACCGGGATCGATGACTCCCTTGCTGCGATCGCCCAGGTAGGACGCGCGCCCCTTCTTGGCGGCGATCTTTCCGGTTTCTTCCACGCCCTCGCGAGCGGCCTCGTACAGGGCCTGGAGCGTTTGCTCGTCTGGGCGCTCCGCGCCGATTTCTTGCGCCTTCTCCGCGGCCGGAATGAGCGCATCGAGCATGGTGCAATCCCCGCGCTGCGCGCCGCCCAGTTCTTGAATGAACTCCGCCGCGCTACTTAATCCTTCCGCTAAGGTCTCCGCGCGGGCCATGTCGTTGAAGAAGCTGCCGAAGACCGCGCCCGAGGTTCCGCCCGCCAGGACGAGGAAGCGCTTGGCCAAGCCGGTGAAAATCTCATCATCCGCGCCGCGCAGCGGCAATTCAATACTTTCAAGCGCCGCCTCCATATTGGTGCCGAAGTCCCCATCGCCGGCCTTGCGGTCAAGCTCGGTCAACTCCTCGATGGAAGATTGCACGCGGTCAACGAAGTCACTCAACCACTGGTTCTCTTCGCCCTCGGTAGGCAATTCATCTTCAAAGGTAATCCGCGCCGATTCCACCTGCTTGGTACCGCCCAAGGTATGGGGCCAGGCGGGGGCTGAAGTTGGGGCATCGATAAGCTCAAGCAGCTCATCGTCCGCCTTGAGCAGCGTGATGGATACGCCGTGCATATTGACCGCGGTGACGAAGTTGCCCACCATGGAGCGCACTACCGTAATTCCTTTTTCCGCCAGCTGCGCGGATGCCTCGCCGAAGACAAGGCTCAGCTCCAAAGGCGTGGTGCCGCCCAGGCCATTGACTAGGCACACCACCTCGTCGCCGCTGCTGATGTCGAGGGCCGCACCCAGCTTTTCCAGCACGGTAGCCACGATGGCATGGGCATTATCGACCTTTTCCGTGTGCGTGCCGGGCTCGCCGTGGATGCCCACGCCGACTTCCATGTGCCCGTCGTCCAGATCAAAGGTTTCGCGCCCCGTGGTGGGCAAAAAGCCGGATCCCAGCGCCACGGACATGCTGCGGGAATTATCTGCGGTACGTTCCGCAAGCTCGGTAACCTTATCCAGGTCATCGCCGCGATACGCCGCGGCACCGGCCGCCTTTTCCACCAGGATCGTAGCACCCGTACCGCGCCGACCGGGGCCCTCGCCGGTGCCTTCGGTAGCAATATCATCGGCAACCAAGACGGAACGCGTATCTACGGCCTCCGCCGCGTTGCGGGCCACGGTGAAGTTCATGACATCGCCGGTGTAGTTCTTCACAATGTGCAGCACTCCCCTGCCCTGGTCGGCCCACTGCGTGGCTTCGCTGACCTGGACCGCATTCGGGGAGGTAAAAAGCAGGCCCGGGCAGGCTGCGGCGAGCATGCCTTGCCCAATGAAGCCGGCGTGCATGGGCTCGTGGCCGGATCCGCCACCGGAGATGACCGCGACCGCCGGTTTATCATCGGCCGTGCGCAGCGGGGTGCTGCGCCCGATGAAGCCCGCATCGTGCCAGGTGGCATCGGGATGCTGGGCGATGAACCCGGCCAGGGAATCAGACAGGAAGGATTCTTGGCTATTGCGAAATGCTGAGTGCTTCATAGCGCCCACGGTAATCCGGATCCGGCCATAGCGTCACGGGTGGGTACAAGATCACGAAAACGCTATGCAGACCGGCTGCATAGCGTTTTCTTTAAGAACCTAGAGTTTCGCAGATTCTATTTAGAGGGCGTTGCGCACCACATCGCGGGCTTCCACCATGTTGCGCAGGGAGGTTTCGGTCTCCTCGTAACCGCGGGTCTTCAGGCCGCAGTCCGGGTTAACCCACAGGCGGTCCAGCGGCACGTTCTTGAGTGCGGCGCGGATAAGCTCTGCCATTTCCTCCACGGAAGGCACGCGCGGGGAGTGGATATCGTAGATGCCAGGTCCAATCTCAGAGTGGAAGGTCTCATCGATATCTTCCAGCAGCTCCATGCGGGAGCGCGCAGCCTCGATGGAGGTGACGTCTGCGTCCAGGCCGGCGACGGCGTCGATGATCTGGCCGAACTCCGAGTAGCACAGGTGGGTGTGGATCTGGGTGGTGGGCTTGGCCTCGAGGGCTACCAGGCGGAAGGAACGCACTGCCCAGTCCAGGTAGGCCTTGCGGTCCTGCTCGCGCAGCGGCAGCAGCTCGCGCAGGGCTGGCTCATCGATCTGGATGATGTCGATGCCGGCTTCCTCCAGGTCGCGAACCTCGTCTGCCAAGGCCACACCCAGCTGGTCCGCGGATACGGACTGGTGCACGTCATCGCGGACGAAGGACCACGCCAGGATGGTGACCGGGCCGGTCAGCATGCCCTTGACGTGCTTTTCCGAAAGCGACTGTGCAAACTTCGACCACTCGGTGGTCATAGCAGCCGGGCGGGAGATGTCACCCACAACGATTGGCGGACGGGTGCAGCGGGAACCGTAGGACTGTACCCAGCCGTTTTCGGTGGTGACGAAGCCATCGAGCAGCTCCGCGAAGTACTGCACCATGTCATTGCGCTCCGGCTCGCCGTGGACCAAGACGTCCAGGCCGAGGCGCTCCTGCAGCTCGATGACGGACTTAACCTCGTCCTTGAGGGCGGAGTTGTAGTCAGTGTCAGAAAGCTCACCCTTGCGGTGCGCGGCACGCGCCTGGCGGATTTCCTTGGTCTGCGGGAAGGAACCGATGGTGGTAGTCGGCAGCTCAGACAGGCCGAGCTCCTTCTGTGCTTCCTTGCGCTCGTTGAAGGCCGGCTCGCGCTTGACCTCGCCGTCCGGCAGCTGAGAGATGCGCTCTTGCACGGCGGCGTTGTTGATGCGCTCGGACTCGGCGCGGGTGCGCACGGCGCGGTCGCTGACGCTGTAGGCCTCTTCGGCCGCCTCTGGGCCCTGTACCAGGGCGACGACTTCCTTGACCTTTTCATTGGCGAAGGAGAACCACGGGGCGACATCGGCAGGCAGCTTGGATTCTGCCTCGACAGAGTGCGGTACGTGCTGCAAGGACACGGAGGTGGATACGGACAGCTCATCGATGCTGCCGGCCAGGTCCTCGTACTTGGAGCGCAGGTCGCGCAGGTTGGCGGCCCAGACATTGCGGCCATCGACAAGCCCAGCGACGACGTGGGTGTTCAGGTTCTTGACCCGCTCGAGGTAGCCCTCATCCAGGGCCAGGGTGCCGACGGAAAGGTCAACCTGAACGGCCTCTGGCTTGAGCTCTGCGATGACATCGAGGCCCTTGCGGGCAGAGCCGTACGGGGTGGTCAGATAGATCTGCGGGCGCTCTTCTGCACCCAGGATGGCGGAGTATGCCTGCTTGGTATATGCAGCCAAGTCCTCATCGCTGGCGTTGGTCAGATCTGCTACGAGGGCAGGCTCTGCCAACTGGATCCACTCCACGCCAGCCTTGTGCAGCTCCGCGAGGACCTCCTGGTAGGCGGCAACGGCATCATCTAGGCGCTCGAGCGGGGCCTTGGCAGCACCCTCGGCCTGCTTGGACAGGGCCAACAGGGTGACCGGGCCAACGAGGTATGGGCGCATGGTGTGGCCAGCCTCGCGGGCTTCTTCTACCAGCTTGATAATGCGCTGTGGGTGCGCCTTAAAGGCGTGGTCATCGGCAATTTCCGGGACGATGTAGTGGTAGTTGGTGTCGAACCACTTGGTCATCTCTAGCGGCGCGGTGTCCTTATTACCGCGGGCCAGGGTGAACTCATCATCCAGGGTTTCACCGGCAACGGCACCGACGGTCAGTGCGGTTTCGAGGACTTGGTCGTAGTAAGCGACGTCCGCCGGGATGGCGTAATCCTCGGTCAGGCCGAGGTCGCGCAGGCGGTTGTAGGTATCGAGGCGCAGCGAGTGTGCGGCGGACTCGAAGGTCTCCGCATCGATGCGGCCGGCCCAGTAGGACTCGAGCGCGCGCTTCAACTCGCGGTTGGCGCCAATGCGGGGATAGCCCTCAATTGTCGCCTTGGGGAAATTAGCGTTGGTCATTGTCTACTCCGATTCGGGTTAGTAGGTCGTGAGTATTGTCGGGATTGTTGTGGGTATATATATGGAGCCCGCTCGCCCCACCAGCCACGATGTCGCGGGCTAGTTCGGTGGTCAGTTCCATGCCGGTTTCGTATTCTTCTTCTGGGGTTGTCGCTGCCGCGAGCGCCGACCGCACCCTTTCGGGCACGGCGAGCCCGGACAGCTCTCCCATTCGCTCCACCCGGCGCAGGCTGGTCATGGGCATAATCCCCGGAATAAGGGGAATATGCACCCCGGCCAGTTGTGCCTTTTTGGTAAAGCGCAGGTAATCCTGGGCGTCGAAGAATAGCTGGGTAATGGCGAAGTCCGCGCCGAGGCGCTGCTTTTTGAGCAAGACGTCAAAATCTTCATCTTCGTTTTTAGATTCAACGTGCCCGCTGGGATAGCACGCGACTCCGACGGCCAGGCGGCCAGCGGCGAACCGCGCGGCTTGTTGCCTTTCTAATTGCCGGATGAGGCTTATCAATTCATCGGCATGCTGCGGATAGTGCTCCGGCAAGCCTTCCTCTGGCAGGTCCCCGCGCAGGGCCAGCAGGCCGCGGACACCGGCATCGACCAAGCGGTTAATCCAGCCGATAAGTTCCGTGCGCGAACCAGCCGTGCAGGCCAGGTGCGCAAGCGGACGCATCGAGGTGGTGCGCGAGATCCGCTCGATAAAGGCCGTCGTCCCTTCGAGCCAACCGGACCGTTTGGAGCTTGTCACCGCAATATAATCCGGATGGTAGCTTTCCAAGGTTTCCAGCAAACGGTCGATTTTGGCTTCATCGGCGTCATGGCGCGGCGGAATTACCTCGAAAGATAGCGCCAAACGCTCCGGCACCATTAGCTCTTCTTCGCTCATGGAATCCAATGGTGCTGACGCCGAAAATCGCGGGCTCATAGTCACCTCCTTTTCCCGATCTCAATTGCTGTCTGGAGGAAAACGTACCAAGCTGTTCAGTTTGCGGGGTAGCGCGCCGCTAATGGTATTACCTTTGCAGGCCCATAAACAGCGCGGTTAGCCAAAATCGGCGTGAATATTAATCCACCAATCTGAACCAAGCGGTCTATTTTATGGGTGATTCCACTCCCTGAATCACCCGCCAAAACAGTGGTGGGGTGCCAGGCTGGCCACTATGCTGGATGGGAAAGGACAGATAAATCTCATCTAAGGAGCACCTGCACTCATGAACCCCACCGCAGTGAATATGGCGTTGAAGACCGGTTCCAACCTGTGGAAGCAATTGCGCGATTACCGGCAAGAAAAGTCCCGCGAAACGTATACCGCGCTCGAAGAGGCTGCCCAGCAGATGCAAAAGGAAGACGATAGCGCCTTCGATGAGGCCCGCAAGCAGGCAGGCGCAGTAACCCAGGCCGCGCACTCCCGCCTCGAGCGCGCCCTAGAGGAATTCAATAACTACCGCGAAGACGCCGTCGAGCGTTTCGATGAGGCCAAGAAGGAAGCCACCAAGAAGGCAAAGAAGGCCCGCAAGCAAACCAAGAAGAAGGCCACCAAGGCTGCAAAGAAGCAGACCAAGAAGGACAAGAAGTCTTCCAAGTTCTGGACCGTTGCCGGAATCGTTGCCCTGCTCGCTGCGGCGACCGGCGCTATTTACTACTGGCTACGCTCCAATGACAAGCCTTCCCAGACCCCTCCGCGCGTGGATGACTACCGCGGTGGCACCCAAAACACCGCCCCAGAATCCACCTTGGTCTACACCTCCACCAGCGAAGGTAAGCACGAAGCCGATTCGGACCTCGCAGAAGAGGGTGCCGTGCGCGATGAGGAGCTCTTGGGTTCCATCGATGAGCAGCTGGCCAAGCACCGCGAGGAAGAAGAAGCCGCCGCAGAGGAAGCGGATACCACCCGCATCACCGATGATCACCAGAGTGAAGGCAAGCACCGCCTGCAATCTGACGAGCAGTAGTTCCTTTCGCACCCCCGCGGTGGGGGTGCAGTAGGCGTTGCCTAGATCTCATTGCTTTGCCTAATCAAAAATCTCCTGCTTGAATTCACCCATTAAGGCTTTCTACAAGGAGATAAACAATGAGCTTTGAGTCTCTAACCGTCAAGCTCAAAGACGGTTCAACGTACTATTTCCCCGCAGGCCCAGTAACCGATGATCCCTCCCCGCGCGTGGATAACCTCCGCTTTGCTATCGATAACGGCGCTACCTTCCGCTCCGTTGACGAATCCGGTGAAATGCGCGAATTCAACGGCGCGGACGTGCATAACTACCACTTGGCTTAACTAGCCCGGCGGATTCTTCATATATCCTGGGGATTATGGAAATTCGCGCGACACAAGAATCCGATCGCACTTATATAGCTCGCCTCAACTTCCTGACCGATACCTTCGGTGATGAACGAGGCGAGCTTTCTTCCGGTTTTGCTGACGATTTTTCCTTCTACGTGGAAAATTGGGAGCCCAACCAGGGAGGTTTCATCGCTTGGGAGAACCTCGTGCCCGCCGGCGGGGTGTGGCTCAATTGGGGCACCGAGGACAATCACGGTTACGGGTTCGTGGAACCGGCCATCCCAGAATTTGCCATCGCGGTAGAAAGCCGCTTTGCGGGCCAGGGCATTGCCACCGCGCTTATCGATGCCGCCATTTCCCTCGCCCAGACCCTCAAAGCCCCCGGCATTTCCTTAGCCGTCCACCCCGATAATCCCCGTGCGCAGGGGCTTTATGAACGCTTGGGCTTCGAGCATGTGGGTGTGTACGCCGAGCATTACATCATGGTCAAGCGATTTTTATAACCCTATGCATGACTAAAGTCCGAATTCTTTAACCAGAATCCGGACTTTTCCTGTGGAGCATAGGAGAATCGAACTCCTGACCTTCTGCTTGCAAAGCAGATGCTCTACCAATTGAGCTAATGCCCCAGTGGCTTGTACTCTACTACTGCAGCCGCTCATTCCAAAAATGCCGAAGACACCGCGGCACAGTGATGTACTTCTATCACATTTATCACACGCGTTTAATCCATAATTCCCTTCGCAGTGGAGTAGGCTGGCTAATCGTGCCCATCTGTCCTCGTTCCTAGGAAAAGTATGCGTCGTCTTCTTACCTCCGCGCTCACCGTGCTTGCCACCGCTGCCCTTCCCGCCTGCGCCAATGCGCAATTCCTCGAAGGCACCCCAAAAGTAGCCGGGTCCTCAGAACCAAATATCCAGTCCGCGGTTTCTGAGATTCAGACCGATATTCAAAGCCGCATCGACAGCACCCGCGCGCAGGCACAGGATCTTATTTCCTCGGTAGCGCCACAAGATGAGCCGCAGAATGAGGCTGCACCCGCACCGAATCCCCAGGCTGGGGCCGCACCGCAACCAGCCCCGCAGCCACAGGGCAACGGCGTCGATTGCCCAAATTGCGTGGCCCTGACCTTTGACGATGGCCCAAGCCCTTATACCAACCAGCTATTGGATACCTTCAAGGCGAAAAACGCCCACGCCAGCTTCATGGTACTAGCGGATCACGCCTACCAGTACCCCCAAGCGCTCCAGCGCATGCAGGCAGAAGGTCATACCATTGGCAATCACACCAAGACCCATCGCCAGCTCAACCAGTTAGCTTACGGCGATATTGCCCAAGAAATCGACGCCGGCAATGCGGCGATCCGCAATGCCACCGGGCAGAATCCAAAGTGGCTGCGCCCGCCCTACGGTGCCACCAATGAAACGGTTGACCAGGTAGCCAGGGATAAGGGCTTGTCGCAGGCCCTATGGAACGTGGATACCTTGGACTGGAAGATCCGCGACTCGCAGCACGTCTGCAATGCCGCCGTCCAGGATGCTAACCCAGGCTCCATCGTCTTGATGCACGATATTCACCCGACCACCGTTAACGCGGCCGAGTGCATTATCGACGGCCTGCGCGCCAAGGGCTTGGAGCCGGTCAGCCTCGATGAGTTGCTGCGCACCCCGGTAGACGGAAAGCGCTACTACTCCCGTTAATGATTGATTTCTCCCGCACTGCTGATGTCGTAGCCCCGCAACTCCTTGGCTGCGTCATCACGCACGCAGGGGTAAGCATTCGCCTTACGGAGGTCGAGGCCTATTTGGGCACGGACGATGCCGCCGCCCATACCTTTCGTGGGAAAACCCCGCGCAATGCAGCCATGTTCGGCCCACCCGGCCGGCTGTACGTGTATGCCTCCTACGGCATCCACCGCAATGTCAATATCGTATGCGCGCCCGAAGGCGTGGGCCAAGGGTGCCTACTGCGCGGCGGTGAGGTGCTATCCGGGATCGATACCGCCTTTGCACGACGCGGCACCAGCGATTTTCATAACCTAGCCCGCGGCCCCGGGAACCTCGGTAAAGCTCTGGGAGCAACGCTGGAGGATAACCACCTACCAGTGCAGCTTTCTGAGCGCGAGTCTGCACCGGAATGGGTGCGCGGCCCGCGCATTGGTATTTCCCAAAACCAGGAAGCGGCCCTGCGGTTTTGGATTCCCTTTGATAAGACCGTCTCCGGCCGCCGCGGCTATCCCAAAAAGTAATTAATAGCGGCCGCCATAGCGCTCATCGGCTTCGATGGCTTTGATGATGCGCTCATTAATTTGGGTCATTTGATGGATCTGCGCGCGGGTCAGGTTATCGATAACGGATCGGCGGGCCTGCTTGGCGTGGCCCGGGGCGGTTTCTACTACCTTGTCCCAGCCGCTATCGGTAAGGTGCGCCATCGTCGTCCGCCCATCATTGGGGCAAGGACGCCGCACGACCCAACCCTGGCGCTCCAGGCGGGTGACAACTTGGCTCAGGCGGGACAGGGAGCCATTTGCGGTAATCGCAAGATCCCGCATGCGCATTTCATGGTTCTCGGCCTCTGATAGCCGTGAGAGCACCGTATATTCAAAGAAGCTTAGCTTGGCATCATCGCGCAGCTGCGCGTCTAGAATATTGGTGAGACGGACATTCACGCTCATCAGGGACATGAATGCTGCTAGTTCATCCTCTTCCAGCCAAAAGTCGTCCCGCTCGGTCATGAGGATTATTTTAGCAACTGGACTTCAATTCTAAAATAAAAGCGTACCTAGCTACTTTCATATGATCCTGTGCCCTGTTGGTACGACGCTGACTACGACAAACAAGGGGTGCTTATACTCCCATTGACAGGACAATTGACTTAGCAACAAAAATCAAGGATAGTAATCAGGACCTTGCTATCTTTCAAAGGAGTATTCCCTTGACGTCCCCGCAGAATCCTGGTCCAAACGACCAGAATAATTCTCCCTACGGCCAGCAGCAGAACGGACAACAACCCGCTAACCCGCAGTACAACGGGCAGCCATTCAATGGTCAGCAGCAGCCATATCCACAAGGAAATCCCATGCCGCAACAGCCGCAGAAGAAAAAACGCGGATGCATGAAATGGGGATTCATCATCATCGGTGTGCTGATTCTCATCATGATAATCAGTGCCATCTTTAGCAGCGATGAGACTGATAATTCCTCCTCCAGCGATGACTCTTCCAACAGTGCCGCTTCCAACGAAGATGGAAATCAGGAGGCTCCCGCCAAGGAAGACTCAACCGAGTTCGCCCCTGGAGAGACTTATAGCACCAAAGATGGTTTGGAAATGACCATCAATGGTATGCATTTTGCAACGGACGTCTTTGACGATACCTACCTGGCAGCAGAAGTCACCTACGTCAATAACAGTGATGACGAAAAATCATTCAACCCGATCGATTGGAGCGTGCAAACTCCTTCCGGCGTAGTGGCTGACTACGACATCAACGGTTTCGATGATTCCCTGCACGCTGGCAAATTGACTCCTGGAGGCACCGTTACTGGCACTCTTTACTTTGAACACTCCGAACCAGGTGAATACCGCGTTATTTGGAAGCCAACGTTCTCTTTCAGCAGCGACACGGCAACCTGGGTATCGACGCTCTAACGCAGCCCCATAATGTTTGACCCCGAAGGATAATTCTTCGGGGTTTTTAATGCGCTTTACAGACTTGGCCTAAACAACAAATTTATTGCTGCATCTGGCGATAAGAAAACCTGATCTGATCCACCTAGTGGCTGGTGGGTGCCAAGCGAGCTGGGTCCAATTCGATCCGGCGCAACAACTGCGCATTGAATGCCACCACGATGGTCGATAGCGACATCAATACCGCACCGGCCGCCGGGGAAAGCACGACACCGATGGGTGCGAGTACGCCTGCAGCCAAGGGCACGGCGATGATGTTGTAGCCAGATGCCCAAATAAGGTTTTGGATCATCTTGCGGTAGCTAGCGCGCGACAAGCTGATCATTGAAAGCACCGACCGCGGGTCATCGCTGGCGAGCACCACCTCAGCGGATTCCATGGCGACATCGGTACCGGCGCCAATGGCGATGCCGACTTCCGCGCGGGCCAAGGCTGGGGCGTCGTTGACGCCATCGCCAACCATGGCCACGGCCAGGCCGCGCTCCTGTAATTCGGTGACCTTGGAGTCCTTGTCCTGGGGCAGGACTTCAGCAAAGACCTCGTCAATACCCAGTTCTTCGCCAACGGCCTCGGCGACCTGCGTGGCATCGCCAGTGATCATCGCAACCTTGACGCCCTGCTCTTGGAGGGCCTGTACGGCCGCGCGGGATTCGGGACGAATCTTGTCTTCGACCGCGAGAGCGCCAATGATCTGACCATCGCGCACGACGTGCAGGACACCTGCGCCGCGCTGGGACCACTCTTCAACCTGCGCATCGAACACCCCAGGGGTGGCAAGCTCTAGCTCGCGCAGCATATTCGGTCCACCAACGAGGACCTCTGCCCCATCGACGGTGGCCTGGATTCCCCGGCCGGCGGCAGCACTGAAATCGGTGCTGTGCAGCTGCTCCTGGGATGCTTCCGCGTGGTCTTCGGCTGCCTTGACGATGGCGCGGGCCAACGGGTGTTCACTATCGGCCTCGGCCGCGGCGGCCACTGCTAGCAGCTGTCCCTCGCTGATGCCCTCAACGGTTGCGACACCGGTGACCGCGTGCGCACCTTCGGTCAGGGTGCCGGTCTTATCGAAGAGGACGGCGTCGATGGTGCGCATGCGCTCCAACGCCATACGTTCCTTGATGAGTACCCCAGACTGTGCGGCCTGCTCGGTAGAGATCGCAATGACCAGTGGGATAGCTAGACCGAGGGCGTGGGGGCAAGCGATGACGAGCACTGTCACGGTGCGCACCACGGCGTCGCTTGGGCTCCCGATAATGGCCCAGACCACCGCAGTAATGAGGGCTGCGATTAGCGCAAACCAGAAGAGCAACGCTGCGGCGCGATCGGCAAGAGCTTGGGCGTGGGAGGAGGATTCCTGCGCCTCGGCGACCATGCTTTGGATACCGCCCAGGGCCGTATCTCCTCCGATGGCTTCTACCTGGACGCGGACGGTGTTGTCGGTGGCCACCGTACCGGCGACCACGCGCTCACCTTTATCGCGGTAGACTGGGCGGGATTCACCGGTGATCATGGATTCATCGAATTCGGCTGAGCCTTTAACAATGGTGCCATCGGCAGGCGCCCGCGCTCCAGCGCGGACCAGTACTATGTCATCCACCGCCAGCTCAGAGACTGGCACGGTGTGGGCCTGCCCATCGATGATCTTCTCGGCTTCGTCAGGCAAAAGTTCTGCTAAGGCGTCCAAAGCGGAGGAGGCCGCGCCGAGTGCGCGCATCTCCAACCAGTGGCCCAGCAGCATAATGACGACCAGGAGGGCCAGCTCCCACCAGAAATCTAGGTCGAATCCTCCAATCCCCAAGGTGGTGACCCATGAGGCGACGAACGCCACGGTAATAGCCATGGCGATAAGCAGCATCATCCCGGGCTGGCGGGATTTCAGTTCCGACCAGCCGCCTTGCAGGAATGGCGTGCCGCCATAAATGAAGATGATGGTGCCAAGCACCGGGGGAATCCAGGATGAACCATTGAATTCGGGTACGCCGTAGCCGAGCAAGTCTGCGACCATAGGGCTGAAGATGACGACCGGTACCGATAGCAGCAGCGACCACCAGAAGCGGCTGCGGAACATCGCCGCGTGATCGCCGTGACCGTGGCCATGCCCGTGCTCGTGACCGTGGTGGTCACCGTGAGAGTGCCCTTCGTGGCCGCCATGATCTGTGTGTTGCGTATGATCCGCTTCCGCGGCCTGGTGAGCACCGGAATGCTCACCGTGTTGGTGGGAAGTACTCATAAAATTCCTTTCTTCTCCTCCCTGCACCGAGAGGAGTCCTAGCGTCGGTGGAACACAGTGATGGTTACTCTCCCCACCATATACCCCGGGGAGGTATATTTACAGGACGAAAAAAGCCATTGTCGCATGGAAGGCGAAGTGGAACTGCCGAGATGGCCACCCAGCTTAAACGGGCCTAGCCCCCGGAAAGTGGACACGGCGCGGTCAGGCCCGGCCCCATCAGCTCGGTTATTCTTCAACGTCATTGCAGATGAACTCGACAGAGAAACGGACTCGGCATTTATCGATGAACCGGATCATAACGGAGGCTTTGGGCCCAGTCCTGGGAAGTTTCCTGCACGATGGGCCTCCTGCGCCCATTGCCAGGCTGTGTGCCATGAAACGCCGAGCTTCGGGGCTACCACCTGACACGCGAGGTGCATTGATACGCTCTTCCGCCAAGATGTGATCTTCCACAAGTGGGACACTTCAGGTTTCACCTGCTGTTTTCGCCCACCCAAAATGGAAGAAAGAGGCAAAGAAACGACATATGGGGCACTCCATTTTAGTTGGAGTGCCCCACATTGGCTTTAAAGAGGAAGTTTAGTCCTCATCACTCGAAAACTTCTTTCTCATAGTCCAATCTATCCAGAACCAAAGACAGAACAAGATTAATCCTATCACTGTTCTAGGACCGGTGCCTAAATCTAGGACCAACCCGAAAAATAGGCCCAAAAGTATCGCTAATACAAGAAATATGATCCAGGTAAGTCTTGGGTGATATTTCTTAGGTTTTAGTTTCTGCATTCATGTGCCCCAAGTGGATGCGGACGATCTCCCATGTTAGATGCAATCCTAATCTGATAGCAGGTGTTGTGGTCGTATTCGGGGATTGCCTTTGCTGTTTCAACAATATCAAGCGCGTTGATGCCTGCTATCGGACAAACACCCCCAAAACCAGTTTGATAGGCGTGGAAAGCTTCGAGAGGGTACAAGAAGCAAAAAGTCCGGCTCCCTTAAGGAAGCCGGACTGATGCTGTGGAGCATAGGAGAATCGAACTCCTGACCTTCTGCTTGCAAAGCAGATGCTCTACCAATTGAGCTAATGCCCCATTGTTCCGTGGTGGGCCTAGCTGGAATCGAACCAGCGACCTCATCGTTATCAGCGATGCGCTCTAACCGACTGAGCTATAGGCCCTTTAGCGGAACGAGATGTAACTTTACATACTACCCCGGAAAGAACACAAATCGGCAGCTCAAAGAGGTTTTTAAAGGCGCTCTTCGTTGGCCTAATGAGTACCCTACTTCGCGCTTAAAACCAGAAAATGCCGGCAACCGTAGCTGCCGGCATAGTCTCTCACTCACAGTGGTCTAGATGTCATCCAAGCTGACCTTTAGCCCGCCGAAGACATCCACGATGGCGTTATAGATCACGGCCATCAGCGGTGCGAGCAAGGTGAACAGGACGGCGAAAATAACGCCAATCAGCGCGCTGGCTGCGATCACCACGCCAAAGGTGACCTCAAAGCCGCCGCCGACGCCACCAACGAGGCTATTGACTGACTCCCATATGCCCACCTGGTGCAAACCGATGTACAACAGGCACACGGCCAGCAACCACGCGATGAGTCCGACGAGTGACAGGGCCAGACCAACGCGAAACGCCGAGGTGGGCGAGATGTGGTGGATGGTTACGTCTCGTCGTTCCATGCCCTACTCCTCGTCCTTGGAGGCATCGCTTACCTTGTGGTGCTCTTGCTGGACCTCATCGACGGTCTTTTCGCCCTTGGCCACAGCCTGCGCGTCTTCCTCACCATCTTCTTCGACATTGCGGTCGATGGCAAGCAATTCGACGTCATCAGCAAGGTCAACCAAGCGCACGCCCATCGTGGCGCGCGAGGAAGGACGAATCTGGTTTACTTCGGTGCGAATGACCCCACCGGCGGAGGTAATGGCGAAGATTTCATCGTCTTTGTCAATGGAAATGGCGCCAATGAGCTTGCCGCGCTTCGGGGTGTACTTGAAGGTCATCACGCCCAAGCCACCGCGGCCCTGCGGGGTGTATTCCTCAATGGCGGTGCGCTTACCGTAGCCACCCGAGGTAGCAACGAGTAGGAACTCGCCGTCGTGGACGACGGACATCGCCAGCAGCTGGTCATCGCCGCGGAAGCGCATGCCCTTCACACCGGCAGTAGCACGTCCCATGGGGCGCAGCTGGTCGTCATCGGCAGTAAAGCGAATGGCTTGGCCCTGCTCAGAGGTCAGCAGGATGTCATCGCCCTCAGAAACGAGCTGGGCGCCGATGAGCGCATCGCCCTCGTTGAGATTGATGGCGATAAGGCCTGCGGAGCGAGCGGACTCGTAATCGGTCAGGCGCGACTTCTTCACGCGGCCCTGCTGGGTGGCCAGAACCAGGTATGGCGCATCCTCGTAGGACTGGATCTGAATGACCTGGGCGATCTTTTCTTCCGGCTGGAATTCCAGCAGGTTGGCCACGTGCTGGCCGCGGGCAGCGCGGCCGCTCTCCGGCAGCTCGTAGGCCTTCAGGCGGTAGACGCGGCCAAAGTTGGTAAAGAACAGGATCCAGTCGTGCGTGGAGCAAACGAAGAAGTTCTTCACAATGTCATCTTGCTTGAGCTCCGCACCGCGCACGCCCTTGCCGCCACGCTTTTGTGACTTATAGGTATCGACCTTGGTGCGCTTGGCATAACCGGTGGCGGTAATGGTGACCACGACGTTTTCGCGGGCAATGAGGTCTTCATCGGTGACCTCGCCGGAGGCAGGCAGGATCTCGGTGCGGCGCTCGTCGCCGTACTTTTCGACGATCGCCTCCAGCTCATCGTGGACGATCTGGCGCTGGCGCTCCTCGTGGGCGAGGATGTGCTTGAGGTCTGCGATCTCTTCTTCGATCTCCGCCAATTCATCGACGATCTTTTGGCGCTCCAGGGCGGCCAGGCGGCGCAGCTGCATCGCCAGGATGGCATCGGCCTGGATATCGTCGACATCGAGAAGCTCCTTCAAGCCCTCGCGCGCCTCATCAACGGTAGGCGAACGGCGGATCAGGGCGATGACCTCATCCAACATATCCAGCGCCTTGACCAAGCCGCGCAAGATGTGAGCGCGCTTTTCGGCCTCATCCAGGCGGTACTGGGTGCGGCGAACGATGACCTCAATCTGGTGCGCAACATAATTGCTCAGCATCTGATCCAGGCGCAGGGTGCGCGGCACGCCATCGACGATGGAAAGCATATTAGCGCCGAAGGAGGTCTGCAGCTGGGAGTGCTTGTACAGGTTATTGAGCACCACGCGGGCGACGGCATCGCGCTTCAGGGTCACAACAATGCGCATGCCCACGCGGTCAGAGGACTCATCTTCGATCTTGGAAATACCGGCGATCTTGCCGTTGGCTACGGACTCCGCGATATTGGAGATGAGGTTATCGGGGTTGACCTGGAACGGCAGCTCCGTGATCACGATGGTCTGCCGGGAACCGGATTCCTCGATGGAGGTGACACCGCGCATGCGGATGGAGCCGCGGCCGGTGGTATATGCATCCTTGATGCCCTGATCGCCCACGATGAGGCCGGCGGTGGGGAAATCCGGGCCTTTCACGCGTTCCATGCAGGCCGCGAGCGCGGCATCCTCGTCCGCGTCTGGGTTCTCCAGCAGCCAGTAGATGGCCGAGGCCAACTCATTGAGGTTATGCGGCGGGATATTGGTGGCCATGCCCACGGCAATGCCGCCGGAGCCATTCATCAAAAGGTTGGGCACGCGGGACGGCAGGACGTCCGGCTCGCTGGTCTTGCCATCGTAGTTGGGCGAGAAGTCCACGGTATTTTCGCGGATATCGCGGACCATTTCCATGGCCAACGGGGTGAGCTTGCACTCGGTATAACGCATTGCGGCGGGGCCGTCGTTACCGCGGGAACCGAAGTTACCCTGGCCATCGACAAGCGGGTAGCGCATATTCCAGGACTGCGCCAAGCGCACCAAGGTGTCATAGATGGCCGAGTCACCGTGCGGGTGGAATTGACCCATGGTGTCAGAGACCGGGCGCGCGGATTTCACGTAGCCGCGCTCGGGGCGGTAGCCCGAATCGAACATGGCGTAGAGAATGCGGCGGTGCACAGGTTTCAGGCCATCGCGCACCTCAGGAAGCGCGCGGCCCACAATGACGGACATGGCGTAGTCGATATAGCTCGACTCCATCTCCTCATTAATGTCAATAGGAAAAATCCGATCAAAAAGATCGTCGTTATTGTCACTCATAAGGCCAAATTCTACCTTCTCCGGGCTTTATCGGCCTTATTTGCCGCACCGGTGGTATCACTGTGGTATCACTGGGGCATGGCAATGACATTGCGGCTTACCGCAGAACAAGATCACGCCCTTACCCTCTTGGCCTCCGCGCAAGGCACCTCCAAGCACGAGGCGGTGGTGCGTGCCATCGTGGCGGCGGCCTCGCGCACGCTTGCCGATGCCCACGTGCAAGCCACCGCCCGCGAACTCCTCCCCGGCCGCGCGGACCTAGAAGCAGAAATCCGCAGGGCGCGAAAGACCCACGCATGAGCCCCGAACAGTTGTACCTAGTGGCCCAAGAGTTTTGCGCCCGCTTTAATCTCCGCATCATCAATTACTCCGCCTTGGTGGCCGCCGCGGCTGCCAGCACCGCGCGCCTGGAGGGCATAGCCATTCACGGCGATGAGCAACAGGCAGCCCAAGCCATGGCGGAGGTTTTAGAAACGGTGCCAGCGTTAAATGCTGGAAACCAGACCTTCGCGCAGTACTGCGCCCGCGTCTATATGGCCACTAAATTCGCGTAAAGTATGGCACCATGTCTCACCTTTCTACCTTGATGCATGGATCCACCCGCACCGAGTTCATCGCCGAGTGCGGGGCTCTCGTTGAAAAAGTCGCCTCCGCCCAATCCGGCATTTCTGGCATGGCCATTAAAGGCGGATTGGCCGCCGCCAAAAAAGCCGATGCCAACGTCGTCCCCAAGGCGCTGGAACGGATCTTGCCGGATGTCCTCGATGCCCTGGATCCGCGGTGGCAGGACTTTGCGGAAAGCGGGAAGGATGATTTCGGCGCCTTCCTTGAACCGCACCAGGAAGAGGTCAGCGATGAAATTATGAATATCGCAGATAAGCACATAGAAAAGGTGAACTCCGCCGCACTGCGCAAACCCTATAATTCCCTGCGCGGCAAGGCCACCAAGATCTTAAGCCCGGAAGTTCCTGCATTCGGCCGCATAGTACAAAAGCACATGTAAATAAATAGTTTCCACCGGTTTTCCTGCGGTTGAAGGTTATCTGGACTGCGGAGTATAAGTGTGGAAGTGAATTATTCCCCGCATCATAAATCGTCGACATCAGAAGCAAACCGTACCGACTACCCCGCCGGCCAAGACCCCGCCCGCTGGCGGGTTCTTATTATTGTGCTGGTCACGGTGTTTATGTCACTGATTAGCGTGTCCATCGTGAACGTGGCACTGCCGTCGATCCAGTCTGGGCTTGGTGCCACGGATTCAGATGTGCAATGGGTGCTATCTGGTTATGCGCTTACCTTCGGCGTGGTCCTCGTCGCCGCCGGGCGCGCCGGCGATCTCGTGGGGCGCGGGGGCATCTTCCTCCTCGGCATCGCCGTCTACACCATTAGCGCCGCCGTGGCGGGTTTCGCGCCGAATGCGCATTCTCTGAACATCGCCCGTTTTGTCCAGGGCGTTGGCGCCGGATTGCTGAACCCCCAAGGCGTGGGAATGATTCAGCAATACTTCCGCGGGGAAGAGCGCGGCCGCGCCTTTGGATACTTTGGTGCCACCGTGGGAATCGCCGTGGCCATCGGCCCGGTATTGGGCGGCTTCCTCATCAAGATCGGCGGTCCTGACCACGGATGGCGGCTGACCATGCTGGTCAATGCCCCGATCGGCCTGCTGGCCATCATCTTGGGCCTCATGTGGTTCCCACGCCCGCTGTTTTCCCGCGTCCGCGATGCCGCGGGCAATAAGCTGGGCATCTTCAAGGCGCTGGCCACCCTGGATCCCATCGGTGCGCTCATCCTCGGCGCCGCGGTCTGGTGCATCCTCTTCCCCTTCATGGACTCCACCGGCTCCCCGGCCGTGTGGTGGCTGCTCCTCGCGGGTGCCGCGCTCATTGGCGTGTGGGTGCTGTGGGAGCGCCACCACAAGGCCACCGGCCACCCGCCGATGGTGGATCTCAATATCTTTGCTACCTCGAGCTTCCGCAACGGCACCATCATCGCCACGTTGTGGTTTATGGGCATTACCAGCATCTGGGTGCTCGTTGCGTTGTACTTCCAAAATGGACTGGGCTACTCCGCCCTGGCAGCCGGCTCGGTGGGTATTCCGTCCGCGCTCCTCAACTCCATTACCGCTACCATCGCGGGCCGCAAGATTTCGCGCTACGGGCGCATGGTGGTCATCATCGGCATGCTGACCACGATCTTTGGCCTCATCGCCACGGTGGCATTCGTCTGGGGCACCACGCACTGGGGAATAAGCGAATGGTGGCTCATCCTCTCCTTGGCATTTATCGGGCTTGGCCAGGGTGCCGTGGTCTCGCCTAACCAAACCCTGACCTTGGCGCAGGTCCCAGATAACTACGCCGGTTCCTCCGGCGCGGTCCTGCAAACCGGCCAGCGCATCGGCACCGCCATTGGCTTGGCCGTCATTACCGCCATCGTCTTTGCCATGCTCCAAAGCACCTCCGGAGATTGGCCCGTATCCATCATGACCGGCTTTGGCGTCATCATCGCCGTCTGCCTAGTGTCCTTGAGCTTTGGGTTTGCTGATCAGCGCTCTTCCAGCAGCTAAAGCTCCTCACCTCATTGTTAGAGCCCACCGTGGAATTATTCACGGTGGGCTCTATTGCTCTAGGCACTGCACGCACAGGGCTAGGCCAGCGATTTAGATATCCAGGAAGCGGACATCCTTCGCGCGGCGGGTAATGAAGGAGCGGCGGGCGGCCACGTCATCACCCATGAGGATGGAGAACAACTCATCAGCGCGCTGTGCGTCTTCCAGGTCCACGCGGCGCAACAGGCGCGTGGAGGGATCCAGGGTGGTCTCCCAGAGCTCGGAGGCGTTCATCTCGCCCAAGCCCTTGTAGCGCTGGATGCCGTCATCCTTGTTGATCTTGCGGTTTTGCTCCAGGCCTTCTGCCAACAGCTTATCGCGCTCGTCATCAGAGAAGGCGTAGCCAGGCGTGCCCTTGGACCACTTCAGCTTGTAGAGCGGCGGGTTAGCCAAGTACACGTGGCCATCCTCAACCAACTGCGGCATAAAGCGGAAGAGCAGGGTCAACAGCAGCGTGGCGATGTGCTGGCCGTCCACGTCGGCATCGGCCATCAGCACGATCTTGTCGTACCGCAGCTTCTTGATATCGAATTCCTCGTGGATGCCTGTGCCCAGCGCGGTGATGATGGCCTGGACCTCGGCGTTCTTTAGGACCTTATCCATGCGGGCCTTTTCCACGTTCAGGATCTTGCCGCGCAGGGGCAAGATGGCCTGGAACATGGAGTCACGGCCGGCCTTCGCGGAACCGCCCGCAGAGTCACCCTCCACGATATAAAGCTCCGAACTCCGCGGATCCTTAGAGCGGCAATCCGCAAGCTTGCCGGGCAGTCCGCCTAAGTCGGTGGCGGACTTGCGGCGCACCATCTCGCGCGCCTTGCGCGCTGCCATGCGGGCATGCGCCGAGGAGACGGCCTTATTGATAATGGCCTTTGCCTCTGCCGGGTTGGCATCAAACCAGTCATTGACGTACTCGTTAACCGAGCGCTGCACAAAGCCCTTGATCTCGGAGTTGCCCAGCTTGGTCTTGGTCTGGCCCTCGAACTGCGGGTCGCCCACCTTGACCGAAATGACGGCGGCCAAGCCTTCGCGGCAGTCATCGCCAGAAAGGTTGCCGTCCTTGTCCTTGATGAGCTTGTGCTCCTTGGCATAGCGGTTCATCAAGGAGGTCAAAGCTGCGCGGAAGCCCTCTTCGTGCGTGCCGCCCTCGTGGGTATTGATGGTATTGGCAAAGGTGTGCACGGACTGCTTGTAGCCCTGGTTCCACTGCAAGGCCACCTCGACCTCGTGGTCCTCGCCTTTAGCCTCGAAGGACACGATGGTGGGGTGAATGGCACTCTTGGACTTATTGAGGAATTTTACGTAGTCCGTCAGGCCCTCCGGGTAGTGGAAGGTGATCTTCTTGCGGCGCTTCTTATCGGCCTTGGTGACGTTCTTGGAGTCGGCTTCCTCGTTAAAGGTATCGCCGGCATCGGGCACATCATCAAAGGATGTCTCGTCCGCGCTCGCCTCACCGGATTCCGCATCGGCGATTTCCTCGAGCTCGATCTGCTCTTCAGTCACGCGTTCATCGATAAGCTCGATGGTCAAGCCCTTGTTCAGGAAGGCCATCTCCTGCAGGCGGCGCGCAATGGTGTCGTAATCGAACTCGGTGGTTTCAAAGATCTCCGGGTCCGCCCAGAAGCGAATCTTGGTACCGGTGCCGCGGGCGTTACCGCCTTCTACAAGGTCATCCGGAATGGCGTTCTGGAAGTTTTGGTACCAGTGCTTGCCCTCACGCTTGATCTCCGCCTCCACGCGGGTGGATAGGGCGTTGACCACGGAAATGCCGACGCCGTGCAAGCCGCCGGAAACGGCATAGGAATCGGAGTCGAATTTACCGCCGGCGTGCAGCTGCGTCATGACCACCTGGACGGTCGGGGCACCGGAGGCGTGCATCTCCACCGGGATACCGCGGCCATTATCGATGACCTCGACGCCCCCGTCTTCCAAAAGCTTGACGGTAACCTTATCTGCGAAGCCTGCCATGGCCTCATCAACGGAGTTATCGACGATCTCCCAGATAAGGTGGTGCAAACCGCGCGATCCGGTAGAACCGATGTACATACCGGGGCGCTTGCGGACGGCCTCTAGACCTTCCAGGATCGTAATTGATCCAGCATCATATGCGTGTTCTTCAGCCACGGATTCGTGCTCTCCTTTTGGCTATAGCTAATTCTAAGACTTTCACTATTCTACACGCATACCCCCTACTGAATGACACCCCACACCGGCCAGAGGTAGCTATGTGGCGCGCTCTGTGGTTATTTATCTTTTAAAGAGCAGAGCTAACCTGCGCCTATCAGCCACTTATCAGCCGTAGGTATCTTGCGATCCTTGCGGCTTCACCCACTGCCGCCCCTCGTAATTGCGCTGCTGCCGCGGGCCATGGATCCGCAGCTCAGCGATGACATCGGGGCCGAGCCGGTCCGCAATTTTGCGCAGGATTTCCCGCTGCAGGTAGCGCAGTTCCGTGGCCCAAGTGGAGTTATCGCAGGAAATATAGACGATCTTGTCCTTGATTTTTTGCGGCTGCGTATGGGCGGCAATGCGCTCGCCCACCAGGCTTTCCCAATTCCCCATCACCCAGCCGTGCGCTAATTCATGCTCCCAGCCGCGGTGGGAAATCTCCTTTTTAATCTGTGCGCCCAGGCTCGGCACATCAATCTTTCGCCGCGGCCTCCTGCCATCGGCGCCGGTAGGCCTGCCCACCTGGTAGCCGCGATAGTTCTGCTGTTGGGCATCCGCCAAGGAGGGCACCGGCATCTTCGGCACTGGGCGCGTAAGCTTTGGCGGATTCTTCGAGGTAGAGCGCACCAACCGGAAGTATTGGGTAACGGGATCCGTGCGCTGCGTGCCGGTGTCCCCTTCTTCCTCACTCATGCTTCTTCCTCGCTAGCCTCTCCTGCTGTTGCTTCCGTGTGCAGGGTGGAAATGCGCCCCTGGTCCGTATCTTCCACTCCTACCCGGTAACGCACGATGGGCTCCAGGTTATCCGGTAAATCCTCATCCACCGCGGCGGTAATTAGCACCTGTTCTGCCGTGGCGGCGAGGTGAACCAGCTGGGTGCGGCGCTTGGCATCGAGCTCGGCAAAGACGTCATCCAAGATGAGGACCGGATCTGATCCCCCTTCTTCGCGCAGGAGCTCAAACTCCGCCAAGCGCAGGGCGATGGCATAAGACCAGGTTTCGCCGTGGCTGGCAAAACCCTTGGCCGGCTGATCCCCCAGGTGGAGCACGAGATCATCGCGGTGCGGGCCCACCAGAGAGATGCCGCGCTCGATCTCGCGCTGCCGGGCAGAGGCCAGCTCGGTCAGCATGACGGCCTCCAGCACCTCGCGGTCAGAGGTATCGATGGTAGATTTATACTCCACGTGCGCAGGCCGCGACTCCGGCGCGAGGCCGGCATAGGCGGCGGGAATGTGGTCCAAGAGGGCATCGACAAGCGCAAGGCGCGCCGCAATGACCTGTGCGCCTAAGCGTGCGAGCTGGGCATCCCACGTATCCAGCGTGGACAGCGCCGAGGCGCCGTCGCTATCGCCATAGCCGCACCGCAAGCTTGCCGATGCCGACTTCAACAACGCATTGCGCTGCTTTAATACCTTGTCATAATCCGCCTTAACCCCAGCTAGGCGCGGGGTGCGCGAGGCGATGATGCTATCGAGATACGCGCGGCGCCCCGCGGGCTCACCGCGCACCAAAGCCAAATCCTCAGGGGAAAACAGCACCGTTTTCACCACGCCGAGCAACTCGCGCGGGCTGCGCAGCCTCGTGCGGTTAATCTGCGCCTGGTTGGCGGCGTGGGGTTTTATCAGCAGGTGGGTGGTTAATTCGCGCCCCTGATTGACGGCAGTAAGGGACACCCGCGCGCTCTGCGCGCCCTGGCGCACCAGCGGCGAATCATGGGAGACGCGGTGGGAAGACAGGTGGGCGGTATAGCCCACGGCTTCCACGATATTGGTCTTGCCAAAGCCATTGCGGCCCACAAACAGAGTAATCCCTGGGCCCAGCTCAAGCTTTAGTTCGGGCCATGAGCGAAAATCCCGAACATCGAGATCCCGTATAAACATTAACCTGGCAGACGAACCGGCATTAAGAGGTAGGTGAAGTTGGTCTGTGGCGTGGGGAAATTGCCATCCTCATCGGCTTCCGGCAGTTCCTCTGGCTCCGGGATCATGATGGCGGGGCGGGAAGGCTCCGTAAACCCGAAGACCACGCGATCGGTGTTGATGACCGCCAGGCCGTCCTTCAAATAGCCCGGGTTGAAGGCGATGAGGAATTCATCGCGGCCATGGAACGCGCACGGCAGCGTCTCGGTGGCATTACCGGCATCGGCGCCGGCGGACAGGGTGACCTGGCCATCGGCAAATTCCATGCGGATCTGCGCATTGCGGTCCGTCAGCAGGGAAACGCGGCGAATGGCCTCTTGCAGCGGCGCTACCTCAACGGAGGCAATATTCGTGTGCGACTTCGGAAGCAGGGGCTGGACGTTTGGGAAATCCGCATCCAGCATGCGCGTAGTGGTTTCTCGGTTATCCGCGTGCAGGCCAAATAGGCCATCGGCGCCGATATTATCCCCGGAACCCACCGCGATCTCGATGGGAATATTCAAATGCGGATCCAGGCTGCGGCCGGTATCTTGCAAGGTCTTTGCCGGGACCAGGAGCTTTGCTTCTACATCCTCAGCGGCCGGCTCCCACTCCAGGGTGCGCATGGCCAAACGGAAGCGGTCCGTTGCCGTCATCTCAATATCCTTGCCGTGGATATCCATGTGCACGCCAGTGAGCATGGGCAAGGTGTCATCCTTGCCGGCTGCGGATGCCACCTGCTGGATGGCCTCTGCGAAGAGCTGCGGTTGGATCGTGCCGGTGACCTCAGGCAGGACTGGCAATTGCGGGTAATCATCGAGCGGGATGAGCGGTAGCTCGAAGCGGGAGGACCCACAAGTAACCAAAGCCTTGGAATCTACCTGGGAGATCTCCACTTCCTTATTGGGCAAGGTAGCCACGATATCGGAAAGCAACTTACCGGCAACGGCAATCTGGCCAGGCTCATCCACCATGCCGGCGATGCGCACCTTGGTAGAAACCTCGTAATCAAAGCCGGTGAACTCTAAGCCGTTGTCATCAGCGGTGATGAGCATCGCGCGCAGCACTGGCTGGGTGACCTTGGAAGGTAGGCTGCGGGCAACCCACGCTACGGCGTTGGCAAGGTCATCTTTGGCAACGCGAAATGACACGGCTTCATCCATGGTGCGAAGAGCTCCTCTTTGGCGGGGTAGGAATGTGTAACTTTCAAAAGCTGGCTTCCAACTTACCGCATCCGGTGAACCTTGTAATTTTCCCTCCGGCCGTCCGAGCCAGCGCCGCGTGCTCGGCACCGGGCACAATTCCACACATCCCCTTTCTACTTACAAGATCAGAGAAATAATTTAGTAGTAGTAATAAGCGCTGTGGGATCTGTGATCAACGGGGTAAATGACAAGTTCAGCGCGGCGATCCGGGGTGTGCCAATTCTTGTGATCTTGCTGTGATCAACCGGCCCGGAATGTGGATAAATTGGCGGGTCATCGTTTTATCCACAGCTTCTAGTAGTTATCCACGGATCTGCACACAGTGCTGATCACAGAGGCGTCTGTGCTGGATAGGGCCTGTGGAATTTAAAAATGTGAGCAAAATCTACAAATTACATCCATGAAATTACACAGGTGTGGATAACTCTGTGGATAGCTGTTTATGCGGTCTTTGCAGGGACATAACCGCTGGTAGGCGGTGGTGGAAGGTGGGGGCATCGGCAAGCGCGGCGCCTGCTTACAAAAATGGCGCCTTCCTGTTATTTAAGGAAGACGCCACCGGGTGGTTCGTTTGATCTAGGCGCGACCGCGATTCTTGATGCGCTGGGTCAGGGACTGGATCTCGTCGTAGGTATTGCGCTTTTCAGTCATCTCTTTGCGGATCTTGCGATCGGCGTAGATCACCGTGGTGTGGTCCTTGCCGCCGAATTGCTCGCCAATCTTGGGCAGCGATAGCTCGGTCAATTCGCGGCAGAGGTACATCGCCAGCTGGCGGGCGTGGGCCACCGCGCGCTTCTTGCCAGCACCGCGCAGAGTTTCTACATCAATATCGAAGTATTCCGCGGTGACCTCCATGATGGAGGCCGCGGTAATTTGCCTGTCAGCAGAATCCGGCGCGAGATCGCGCAACGCAATTTCTGCCATTTCCACGTTGATCGGCTCATTGACCAGGGAGGAGTACGCGGATACGCGAATGAGCGCGCCCTCGAGCTCGCGAATGGAAGACTCGAAGCGCGAGGCGATGAGCTCCAGGACGGAGCGATCCACCTCAGTGCCATCGGCGGCGGCCTTCTTCATCAAAATGGCAATGCGGGTTTCCAGATCAGGCGGTTGAATATCCGTAATCAGCCCGCCCTCAAAGCGCGTGCGCAGGCGATCCTCCAGCGTGGTGAGCTGTTTTGGCGGGCGGTCCGAGGACAAAATGATTTGTTTATTGGCCTGGTGCAGCGCATTGAAAGTGTGGAAGAACTCTTCCTGCGTGGATTCCTTGCCCTCTAAGAACTGGATATCATCCACCATCAAAATATCGAGGTTGCGGTAGCGCCGCTTGAAGGATTCCTGGCGGTCATCGCGCAAGGAATTAATATAGTCATTCGTAAATTCTTCCGAGGACACGTATTTCACGCGCAACCCTGGGTGTAGCACCTGTGCGTAGTTGCCGGCGGCATGCAAAAGGTGCGTTTTGCCCAGTCCAGAACCGCCCCAGATAAATAGCGGGTTATAGGCGCGGGCGGGATTTTCCGCCACCGCCACTGCCGCGCCATTGGCAAAACGGTTCGAAGAACCGATGACGAAGCTTTCAAAAGTGTGCTTCGGGTTTAGCGAGGTTTCCCGGTTGGGATCGTGCGCCGGGGCCTCCCGCGGAATGCGCGCGGCATTCGCAGACCCGCCAAATTCTGGTTGCTGGCGGTTATAGTCCTGCTGGCTGGTGTAGTGCTCCGCCAA